>OZ245888.1:0-2709642 GCA_965229565.1 Gammaproteobacteria bacterium
CGAGGACACCGACTTTACCGGCAGCTTGCCGACCAACGATCCGGACGGCCTGCCGGCGACGGGTGCCTTTGCCGAAACCACGGCCCCGAGTAACGGCACGCTGACCCTGGATGCGGACACCGGCGCCTACACCTACAGCCCGAACGCGGACTTTAATGGCACCGACACCTTTGTGGTGACGGTCACCGATGCGGACGGCGACACCTCCGACGTCACCGTCACGGTCACGGTCAACGCGGTCGATGATGGCGGCGTCACGCCGACCACGGTGGGCATCACGACGAACGAGGACACCGACTTTACCGGCAGCTTGCCGACCAACGATCCGGACGGCCTGCCGGCGACGGGTGCCTTTGCCGAAACCACGGCCCCGAGTAACGGCACGCTGACCCTGGATGCGGACACCGGCGCCTACACCTACAGCCCGAACGCGGACTTTAATGGCACCGACACCTTTGTGGTGACGGTCACCGATGCGGACGGCGACACCTCCGACGTCACCGTCACGGTCACGGTCAACGCGGTCGATGATGGCGGCGTCACGCCGACCACGGTGGGCATCACGACGAACGAGGACACCGACTTTACCGGCAGCTTGCCGACCAACGATCCGGACGGCCTGCCGGCGACGGGTGCCTTTGCCGAAACCACGGCCCCGAGTAACGGCACGCTGACCCTGGATGCGGACACCGGCGCCTACACCTACAGCCCGAACGCGGACTTTAATGGCACCGACACCTTTGTGGTGACGGTCACCGATGCGGACGGCGACACCTCCGACGTCACCGTCACGGTCACGGTCAACGCGGTCGATGATGGCGGCGTCACGCCGACCACGGTGGGCATCACGACGAACGAGGACACCGACTTTACCGGCAGCTTGCCGACCAACGATCCGGACGGCCTGCCGGCGACGGGTGCCTTTGCCGAAACCACGGCCCCGAGTAACGGCACGCTGACCCTGGATGCGGACACCGGCGCCTACACCTACAGCCCGAACGCGGACTTTAATGGCACCGACACCTTTGTGGTGACGGTCACCGATGCGGACGGCGACACCTCCGACGTCACCGTCACGGTCACGGTCAACGCGGTCGATGATGGCGGCGTCACGCCGACCACGGTGGGCATCACGACGAACGAGGACACCGACTTTACCGGCAGCTTGCCGACCAACGATCCGGACGGCCTGCCGGCGACGGGTGCCTTTGCCGAAACCACGGCCCCGAGTAACGGCACGCTGACCCTGGATGCGGACACCGGCGCCTACACCTACAGCCCGAACGCGGACTTTAATGGCACCGACACCTTTGTGGTGACGGTCACCGATGCGGACGGCGACACCTCCGACGTCACCGTCACGGTCACGGTCAACGCGGTCGATGATGGCGGCGTCACGCCGACCACGGTGGGCATCACGACGAACGAGGACACCGACTTTACCGGCAGCTTGCCGACCAACGATCCGGACGGCCTGCCGGCGACGGGTGCCTTTGCCGAAACCACGGCCCCGAGTAACGGCACGCTGACCCTGGATGCGGACACCGGCGCCTACACCTACAGCCCGAACGCGGACTTTAATGGCACCGACACCTTTGTGGTGACGGTCACCGATGCGGACGGCGACACCTCCGACGTCACCGTCACGGTCACGGTCAACGCGGTCGATGATGGCGGCGTCACGCCGACCACGGTGGGCATCACGACGAACGAGGACACCGACTTTACCGGCAGCTTGCCGACCAACGATCCGGACGGCCTGCCGGCGACGGGTGCCTTTGCCGAAACCACGGCCCCGAGTAACGGCACGCTGACCCTGGATGCGGACACCGGCGCCTACACCTACAGCCCGAACGCGGACTTTAATGGCACCGACACCTTTGTGGTGACGGTCACCGATGCGGACGGCGACACCTCCGACGTCACCGTCACGGTCACGGTCAACGCGGTCGATGATGGCGGCGTCACGCCGACCACGGTGGGCATCACGACGAACGAGGACACCGACTTTACCGGCAGCTTGCCGACCAACGATCCGGACGGCCTGCCGGCGACGGGTGCCTTTGCCGAAACCACGGCCCCGAGTAACGGCACGCTGACCCTGGATGCGGACACCGGCGCCTACACCTACAGCCCGAACGCGGACTTTAATGGCACCGACACCTTTGTGGTGACGGTCACCGATGCGGACGGCGACACCTCCGACGTCACCGTCACGGTCACGGTCAACGCGGTCGATGATGGCGGCGTCACGCCGACCACGGTGGGCATCACGACGAACGAGGACACCGACTTTACCGGCAGCTTGCCGACCAACGATCCGGACGGCCTGCCGGCGACGGGTGCCTTTGCCGAAACCACGGCCCCGAGTAACGGCACGCTGACCCTGGATGCGGACACCGGCGCCTACACCTACAGCCCGAACGCGGACTTTAATGGCACCGACACCTTTGTGGTGACGGTCACCGATGCGGACGGCGACACCTCCGACGTCACCGTCACGGTCACGGTCAACGCGGTCGATGATGGCGGCGTCACGCCGACCACGGTGGGCATCACGACGAACGAGGACACCGACTTTACCGGCAGCTTGCCGACCAACGATCCGGACGGCCTGCCGGCGACGGGTGCCTTTGCCGAAACCACGGCCCCGAGTAACGGCACGCTGACCCTGGATGCGGACACCGGCGCCTACACCTACAGCCCGAACGCGGACTTTAATGGCACCGACACCTTTGTGGTGACGGTCACCGATGCGGACGGCGACACCTCCGACGTCACCGTCACGGTCACGGTCAACGCGGTCGATGATGGCGGCGTCACGCCGACCACGGTGGGCATCACGACGAACGAGGACACCGACTTTACCGGCAGCTTGCCGACCAACGATCCGGACGGCCTGCCGGCGACGGGTGCCTTTGCCGAAACCACGGCCCCGAGTAACGGCACGCTGACCCTGGATGCGGACACCGGCGCCTACACCTACAGCCCGAACGCGGACTTTAATGGCACCGACACCTTTGTGGTGACGGTCACCGATGCGGACGGCGACACCTCCGACGTCACCGTCACGGTCACGGTCAACGCGGTCGATGATGGCGGCGTCACGCCGACCACGGTGGGCATCACGACGAACGAGGACACCGACTTTACCGGCAGCTTGCCGACCAACGATCCGGACGGCCTGCCGGCGACGGGTGCCTTTGCCGAAACCACGGCCCCGAGTAACGGCACGCTGACCCTGGATGCGGACACCGGCGCCTACACCTACAGCCCGAACGCGGACTTTAATGGCACCGACACCTTTGTGGTGACGGTCACCGATGCGGACGGCGACACCTCCGACGTCACCGTCACGGTCACGGTCAACGCGGTCGATGATGGCGGCGTCACGCCGACCACGGTGGGCATCACGACGAACGAGGACACCGACTTTACCGGCAGCTTGCCGACCAACGATCCGGACGGCCTGCCGGCGACGGGTGCCTTTGCCGAAACCACGGCCCCGAGTAACGGCACGCTGACCCTGGATGCGGACACCGGCGCCTACACCTACAGCCCGAACGCGGACTTTAATGGCACCGACACCTTTGTGGTGACGGTCACCGATGCGGACGGCGACACCTCCGACGTCACCGTCACGGTCACGGTCAACGCGGTCGATGATGGCGGCGTCACGCCGACCACGGTGGGCATCACGACGAACGAGGACACCGACTTTACCGGCAGCTTGCCGACCAACGATCCGGACGGCCTGCCGGCGACGGGTGCCTTTGCCGAAACCACGGCCCCGAGTAACGGCACGCTGACCCTGGATGCGGACACCGGCGCCTACACCTACAGCCCGAACGCGGACTTTAATGGCACCGACACCTTTGTGGTGACGGTCACCGATGCGGACGGCGACACCTCCGACGTCACCGTCACGGTCACGGTCAACGCGGTCGATGATGGCGGCGTCACGCCGACCACGGTGGGCATCACGACGAACGAGGACACCGACTTTACCGGCAGCTTGCCGACCAACGATCCGGACGGCCTGCCGGCGACGGGTGCCTTTGCCGAAACCACGGCCCCGAGTAACGGCACGCTGACCCTGGATGCGGACACCGGCGCCTACACCTACAGCCCGAACGCGGACTTTAATGGCACCGACACCTTTGTGGTGACGGTCACCGATGCGGACGGCGACACCTCCGACGTCACCGTCACGGTCACGGTCAACGCGGTCGATGATGGCGGCGTCACGCCGACCACGGTGGGCATCACGACGAACGAGGACACCGACTTTACCGGCAGCTTGCCGACCAACGATCCGGACGGCCTGCCGGCGACGGGTGCCTTTGCCGAAACCACGGCCCCGAGTAACGGCACGCTGACCCTGGATGCGGACACCGGCGCCTACACCTACAGCCCGAACGCGGACTTTAATGGCACCGACACCTTTGTGGTGACGGTCACCGATGCGGACGGCGACACCTCCGACGTCACCGTCACGGTCACGGTCAACGCGGTCGATGATGGCGGCGTCACGCCGACCACGGTGGGCATCACGACGAACGAGGACACCGACTTTACCGGCAGCTTGCCGACCAACGATCCGGACGGCCTGCCGGCGACGGGTGCCTTTGCCGAAACCACGGCCCCGAGTAACGGCACGCTGACCCTGGATGCGGACACCGGCGCCTACACCTACAGCCCGAACGCGGACTTTAATGGCACCGACACCTTTGTGGTGACGGTCACCGATGCGGACGGCGACACCTCCGACGTCACCGTCACGGTCACGGTCAACGCGGTCGATGATGGCGGCGTCACGCCGACCACGGTGGGCATCACGACGAACGAGGACACCGACTTTACCGGCAGCTTGCCGACCAACGATCCGGACGGCCTGCCGGCGACGGGTGCCTTTGCCGAAACCACGGCCCCGAGTAACGGCACGCTGACCCTGGATGCGGACACCGGCGCCTACACCTACAGCCCGAACGCGGACTTTAATGGCACCGACACCTTTGTGGTGACGGTCACCGATGCGGACGGCGACACCTCCGACGTCACCGTCACGGTCACGGTCAACGCGGTCGATGATGGCGGCGTCACGCCGACCACGGTGGGCATCACGACGAACGAGGACACCGACTTTACCGGCAGCTTGCCGACCAACGATCCGGACGGCCTGCCGGCGACGGGTGCCTTTGCCGAAACCACGGCCCCGAGTAACGGCACGCTGACCCTGGATGCGGACACCGGCGCCTACACCTACAGCCCGAACGCGGACTTTAATGGCACCGACACCTTTGTGGTGACGGTCACCGATGCGGACGGCGACACCTCCGACGTCACCGTCACGGTCACGGTCAACGCGGTCGATGATGGCGGCGTCACGCCGACCACGGTGGGCATCACGACGAACGAGGACACCGACTTTACCGGCAGCTTGCCGACCAACGATCCGGACGGCCTGCCGGCGACGGGTGCCTTTGCCGAAACCACGGCCCCGAGTAACGGCACGCTGACCCTGGATGCGGACACCGGCGCCTACACCTACAGCCCGAACGCGGACTTTAATGGCACCGACACCTTTGTGGTGACGGTCACCGATGCGGACGGCGACACCTCCGACGTCACCGTCACGGTCACGGTCAACGCGGTCGATGATGGCGGCGTCACGCCGACCACGGTGGGCATCACGACGAACGAGGACACCGACTTTACCGGCAGCTTGCCGACCAACGATCCGGACGGCCTGCCGGCGACGGGTGCCTTTGCCGAAACCACGGCCCCGAGTAACGGCACGCTGACCCTGGATGCGGACACCGGCGCCTACACCTACAGCCCGAACGCGGACTTTAATGGCACCGACACCTTTGTGGTGACGGTCACCGATGCGGACGGCGACACCTCCGACGTCACCGTCACGGTCACGGTCAACGCGGTCGATGATGGCGGCGTCACGCCGACCACGGTGGGCATCACGACGAACGAGGACACCGACTTTACCGGCAGCTTGCCGACCAACGATCCGGACGGCCTGCCGGCGACGGGTGCCTTTGCCGAAACCACGGCCCCGAGTAACGGCACGCTGACCCTGGATGCGGACACCGGCGCCTACACCTACAGCCCGAACGCGGACTTTAATGGCACCGACACCTTTGTGGTGACGGTCACCGATGCGGACGGCGACACCTCCGACGTCACCGTCACGGTCACGGTCAACGCGGTCGATGATGGCGGCGTCACGCCGACCACGGTGGGCATCACGACGAACGAGGACACCGACTTTACCGGCAGCTTGCCGACCAACGATCCGGACGGCCTGCCGGCGACGGGTGCCTTTGCCGAAACCACGGCCCCGAGTAACGGCACGCTGACCCTGGATGCGGACACCGGCGCCTACACCTACAGCCCGAACGCGGACTTTAATGGCACCGACACCTTTGTGGTGACGGTCACCGATGCGGACGGCGACACCTCCGACGTCACCGTCACGGTCACGGTCAACGCGGTCGATGATGGCGGCGTCACGCCGACCACGGTGGGCATCACGACGAACGAGGACACCGACTTTACCGGCAGCTTGCCGACCAACGATCCGGACGGCCTGCCGGCGACGGGTGCCTTTGCCGAAACCACGGCCCCGAGTAACGGCACGCTGACCCTGGATGCGGACACCGGCGCCTACACCTACAGCCCGAACGCGGACTTTAATGGCACCGACACCTTTGTGGTGACGGTCACCGATGCGGACGGCGACACCTCCGACGTCACCGTCACGGTCACGGTCAACGCGGTCGATGATGGCGGCGTCACGCCGACCACGGTGGGCATCACGACGAACGAGGACACCGACTTTACCGGCAGCTTGCCGACCAACGATCCGGACGGCCTGCCGGCGACGGGTGCCTTTGCCGAAACCACGGCCCCGAGTAACGGCACGCTGACCCTGGATGCGGACACCGGCGCCTACACCTACAGCCCGAACGCGGACTTTAATGGCACCGACACCTTTGTGGTGACGGTCACCGATGCGGACGGCGACACCTCCGACGTCACCGTCACGGTCACGGTCAACGCGGTCGATGATGGCGGCGTCACGCCGACCACGGTGGGCATCACGACGAACGAGGACACCGACTTTACCGGCAGCTTGCCGACCAACGATCCGGACGGCCTGCCGGCGACGGGTGCCTTTGCCGAAACCACGGCCCCGAGTAACGGCACGCTGACCCTGGATGCGGACACCGGCGCCTACACCTACAGCCCGAACGCGGACTTTAATGGCACCGACACCTTTGTGGTGACGGTCACCGATGCGGACGGCGACACCTCCGACGTCACCGTCACGGTCACGGTCAACGCGGTCGATGATGGCGGCGTCACGCCGACCACGGTGGGCATCACGACGAACGAGGACACCGACTTTACCGGCAGCTTGCCGACCAACGATCCGGACGGCCTGCCGGCGACGGGTGCCTTTGCCGAAACCACGGCCCCGAGTAACGGCACGCTGACCCTGGATGCGGACACCGGCGCCTACACCTACAGCCCGAACGCGGACTTTAATGGCACCGACACCTTTGTGGTGACGGTCACCGATGCGGACGGCGACACCTCCGACGTCACCGTCACGGTCACGGTCAACGCGGTCGATGATGGCGGCGTCACGCCGACCACGGTGGGCATCACGACGAACGAGGACACCGACTTTACCGGCAGCTTGCCGACCAACGATCCGGACGGCCTGCCGGCGACGGGTGCCTTTGCCGAAACCACGGCCCCGAGTAACGGCACGCTGACCCTGGATGCGGACACCGGCGCCTACACCTACAGCCCGAACGCGGACTTTAATGGCACCGACACCTTTGTGGTGACGGTCACCGATGCGGACGGCGACACCTCCGACGTCACCGTCACGGTCACGGTCAACGCGGTCGATGATGGCGGCGTCACGCCGACCACGGTGGGCATCACGACGAATGGTCGGCGTGACGCCGCCATCATCGACCGCGTTGACCGTGACCGTGACGGTGACGTCGGAGGTGTCGCCGTCCGCATCGGTGACCGTCACCACAAAGGTGTCGGTGCCATTAAAGTCCGCGTTCGGGCTGTAGGTGTAGGCGCCGGTGTCCGCATCCAGGGTCAGCGTGCCGTTACTCGGGGCCGTGGTTTCGGCAAAGGCACCCGTCGCCGGCAGGCCGTCCGGATCGTTGGTCGGCAAGCTGCCGGTAAAGTCGGTGTCCTCGTTCGTCGTGATGCCCACCGTGGTCGGCGTGACGCCGCCATCATCGACCGCGTTGACCGTGACCGTGACGGTGACGTCGGAGGTGTCGCCGTCCGCATCGGTGACCGTCACCACAAAGGTGTCGGTGCCATTAAAGTCCGCGTTCGGGCTGTAGGTGTAGGCGCCGGTGTCCGCATCCAGGGTCAGCGTGCCGTTACTCGGGGCCGTGGTTTCGGCAAAGGCACCCGTCGCCGGCAGGCCGTCCGGATCGTTGGTCGGCAAGCTGCCGGTAAAGTCGGTGTCCTCGTTCGTCGTGATGCCCACCGTGGTCGGCGTGACGCCGCCATCATCGACCGCGTTGACCGTGACCGTGACGGTGACGTCGGAGGTGTCGCCGTCCGCATCGGTGACCGTCACCACAAAGGTGTCGGTGCCATTAAAGTCCGCGTTCGGGCTGTAGGTGTAGGCGCCGGTGTCCGCATCCAGGGTCAGCGTGCCGTTACTCGGGGCCGTGGTTTCGGCAAAGGCACCCGTCGCCGGCAGGCCGTCCGGATCGTTGGTCGGCAAGCTGCCGGTAAAGTCGGTGTCCTCGTTCGTCGTGATGCCCACCGTGGTCGGCGTGACGCCGCCATCATCGACCGCGTTGACCGTGACCGTGACGGTGACGTCGGAGGTGTCGCCGTCCGCATCGGTGACCGTCACCACAAAGGTGTCGGTGCCATTAAAGTCCGCGTTCGGGCTGTAGGTGTAGGCGCCGGTGTCCGCATCCAGGGTCAGCGTGCCGTTACTCGGGGCCGTGGTTTCGGCAAAGGCACCCGTCGCCGGCAGGCCGTCCGGATCGTTGGTCGGCAAGCTGCCGGTAAAGTCGGTGTCCTCGTTCGTCGTGATGCCCACCGTGGTCGGCGTGACGCCGCCATCATCGACCGCGTTGACCGTGACCGTGACGGTGACGTCGGAGGTGTCGCCGTCCGCATCGGTGACCGTCACCACAAAGGTGTCGGTGCCATTAAAGTCCGCGTTCGGGCTGTAGGTGTAGGCGCCGGTGTCCGCATCCAGGGTCAGCGTGCCGTTACTCGGGGCCGTGGTTTCGGCAAAGGCACCCGTCGCCGGCAGGCCGTCCGGATCGTTGGTCGGCAAGCTGCCGGTAAAGTCGGTGTCCTCGTTCGTCGTGATGCCCACCGTGGTCGGCGTGACGCCGCCATCATCGACCGCGTTGACCGTGACCGTGACGGTGACGTCGGAGGTGTCGCCGTCCGCATCGGTGACCGTCACCACAAAGGTGTCGGTGCCATTAAAGTCCGCGTTCGGGCTGTAGGTGTAGGCGCCGGTGTCCGCATCCAGGGTCAGCGTGCCGTTACTCGGGGCCGTGGTTTCGGCAAAGGCACCCGTCGCCGGCAGGCCGTCCGGATCGTTGGTCGGCAAGCTGCCGGTAAAGTCGGTGTCCTCGTTCGTCGTGATGCCCACCGTGGTCGGCGTGACGCCGCCATCATCGACCGCGTTGACCGTGACCGTGACGGTGACGTCGGAGGTGTCGCCGTCCGCATCGGTGACCGTCACCACAAAGGTGTCGGTGCCATTAAAGTCCGCGTTCGGGCTGTAGGTGTAGGCGCCGGTGTCCGCATCCAGGGTCAGCGTGCCGTTACTCGGGGCCGTGGTTTCGGCAAAGGCACCCGTCGCCGGCAGGCCGTCCGGATCGTTGGTCGGCAAGCTGCCGGTAAAGTCGGTGTCCTCGTTCGTCGTGATGCCCACCGTGGTCGGCGTGACGCCGCCATCATCGACCGCGTTGACCGTGACCGTGACGGTGACGTCGGAGGTGTCGCCGTCCGCATCGGTGACCGTCACCACAAAGGTGTCGGTGCCATTAAAGTCCGCGTTCGGGCTGTAGGTGTAGGCGCCGGTGTCCGCATCCAGGGTCAGCGTGCCGTTACTCGGGGCCGTGGTTTCGGCAAAGGCACCCGTCGCCGGCAGGCCGTCCGGATCGTTGGTCGGCAAGCTGCCGGTAAAGTCGGTGTCCTCGTTCGTCGTGATGCCCACCGTGGTCGGCGTGACGCCGCCATCATCGACCGCGTTGACCGTGACCGTGACGGTGACGTCGGAGGTGTCGCCGTCCGCATCGGTGACCGTCACCACAAAGGTGTCGGTGCCATTAAAGTCCGCGTTCGGGCTGTAGGTGTAGGCGCCGGTGTCCGCATCCAGGGTCAGCGTGCCGTTACTCGGGGCCGTGGTTTCGGCAAAGGCACCCGTCGCCGGCAGGCCGTCCGGATCGTTGGTCGGCAAGCTGCCGGTAAAGTCGGTGTCCTCGTTCGTCGTGATGCCCACCGTGGTCGGCGTGACGCCGCCATCATCGACCGCGTTGACCGTGACCGTGACGGTGACGTCGGAGGTGTCGCCGTCCGCATCGGTGACCGTCACCACAAAGGTGTCGGTGCCATTAAAGTCCGCGTTCGGGCTGTAGGTGTAGGCGCCGGTGTCCGCATCCAGGGTCAGCGTGCCGTTACTCGGGGCCGTGGTTTCGGCAAAGGCACCCGTCGCCGGCAGGCCGTCCGGATCGTTGGTCGGCAAGCTGCCGGTAAAGTCGGTGTCCTCGTTCGTCGTGATGCCCACCGTGGTCGGCGTGACGCCGCCATCATCGACCGCGTTGACCGTGACCGTGACGGTGACGTCGGAGGTGTCGCCGTCCGCATCGGTGACCGTCACCACAAAGGTGTCGGTGCCATTAAAGTCCGCGTTCGGGCTGTAGGTGTAGGCGCCGGTGTCCGCATCCAGGGTCAGCGTGCCGTTACTCGGGGCCGTGGTTTCGGCAAAGGCACCCGTCGCCGGCAGGCCGTCCGGATCGTTGGTCGGCAAGCTGCCGGTAAAGTCGGTGTCCTCGTTCGTCGTGATGCCCACCGTGGTCGGCGTGACGCCGCCATCATCGACCGCGTTGACCGTGACCGTGACGGTGACGTCGGAGGTGTCGCCGTCCGCATCGGTGACCGTCACCACAAAGGTGTCGGTGCCATTAAAGTCCGCGTTCGGGCTGTAGGTGTAGGCGCCGGTGTCCGCATCCAGGGTCAGCGTGCCGTTACTCGGGGCCGTGGTTTCGGCAAAGGCACCCGTCGCCGGCAGGCCGTCCGGATCGTTGGTCGGCAAGCTGCCGGTAAAGTCGGTGTCCTCGTTCGTCGTGATGCCCACCGTGGTCGGCGTGACGCCGCCATCATCGACCGCGTTGACCGTGACCGTGACGGTGACGTCGGAGGTGTCGCCGTCCGCATCGGTGACCGTCACCACAAAGGTGTCGGTGCCATTAAAGTCCGCGTTCGGGCTGTAGGTGTAGGCGCCGGTGTCCGCATCCAGGGTCAGCGTGCCGTTACTCGGGGCCGTGGTTTCGGCAAAGGCACCCGTCGCCGGCAGGCCGTCCGGATCGTTGGTCGGCAAGCTGCCGGTAAAGTCGGTGTCCTCGTTCGTCGTGATGCCCACCGTGGTCGGCGTGACGCCGCCATCATCGACCGCGTTGACCGTAATCGCCACTGTGTCAGTATCAGTTAATGGTGTACCGTCGCTGTCTGTCGAGATTACGGTGAGCGTATCGCTACCGTTAAAGTCAGTGTTACCCTGGTAGGTTAACGACGCGAGTGTCGCGTTAATATCAGCTTCGCTGCCACTAATAGTAAGTGTGCTACTGCCATTGGCGCCGGCACTGATGCTCGCGCTGCCGCTTAATGTAATACTCAGTACGCCATTGTTAACACTCAGTTGTGTCGATGCCAGGTTGCCGTCAATGTCTGTAACACTAATAGCTGTGCCCCCACTAAAGGTTAACGCAGTGTCTTCTGCTACCGTCTGTGCACCCGGGACCGTATTCACCGGGGCGTCGTTAATAGCAGCTACATTAATAGTGAGGGTTGCATTATCCGAGTCGCCATCGGCATCGGTTAATGTATACGTAAAGACTTCAGTAATACCTGCTGAAGGCACTTCATCCGGCGGTAAGTAGCTGTAACTACCATCAGAATTAATTGTTAATGTTCCACCACCATCGGTTGTAAATGCTGAACCGATCGTGATCGCATCACTGGTTGCATCAATGGCAGAAGTGATTGTTGCTGCCGGGTTGCCCTGAGTATCATTCGCAATCAGGTTGCCAGTAATCGCTGCTCCTTCTTCGACTGCTGCATCAACATCGTTTGCGGCAACCGGCACAGTTTCAGTAATAGTGGTGCTGGTTGAAGCCGTGCTGATTGTAGTATCGCCGTTCGGCGAAGATGCGGAACTTAAAGTAACCGAGATGTTCTCCGAACCTTCATTCAAAGAATCATCAATTGCAGTGATAGTGAAATTGAAATCAGGACCTACAAAATTTTCATCAAAAGTAAGGGTGTCAACACCGTCAAATGTAACGCCTGGCGTTGCAGAAGCGGCACTGCTGACTGCTGAAATAAAGTTGGTGTAATCTGTTCCGCTAGTCGCAGATCCACCTGCGTTAATATCGATGCTGGCCGTATTTCCTGCCGATATTTGTCCACCGACATTGATTGTATATGTAACAGACTCGCCAGCATCTTCGTTGATGCTCGCAACATCAGAACTGATTGAAAAATCAATATCATCATGACCGTTAATCGTGACAGTCACCTGTTGAGTAGAGCCATCAGTCGCTATGAAGGTATAAGTATCGGTTAACGTGTCGCCATAGTTCAGGGCCTGTACTGTTGGATTGGTATTATCCAGTGTGTAGGTCCAGTTGCCCGAGCTAAGAGAAAATGTGCCATAGCCATTATCACCGGCAGCACCGGGAACATCAGCGAAGCTGACAGGGTTATCACTGGTATCAATATCAGAGATAGAGAGCGTGCCGGAATCGATCAGAGTGCCATCTTCGCTGACCGCGCCTGAAAAAGTACCCGTTATTACAGGCGCATCGTCAGTACCGGTAATCGTGATTGTTACTGTGGCAGTATCGGTATTTCCCAGTACGTCGGTGACTGAATAAGTAAACGTGTCTGTTGTCGTTTCACCAGCGCCCAGGTCTTGAAACAGCGCGCCATGATCGTAAGTGTAGGTACCATCGTGGCTAATGGTTACCGTTGCACCTTTCTCGGAAAGGATGGTTGCATCATGTGTGCCAGGCACCGCCGTACCACCTGGTGGTAATTCTGTTATTGCTACTGGAGTTTGTCCTGCGTTGGACGAATCGGCACCAGACACATACAGATGATTTGCAATGGCCTTAAAATTATTTTCAACTTCGTTTGTGCTTAACGCTGTTTCATAGAAATTAAATTTTGCTATCTGGCCATCGAAATCGGTCGTGGTTCTTCCACCGACATTACTGATAACTGAATTATTCCGATCTGTGCCCAGGCCAGAGCCGTTGCCACCTGCCCAGTCCACATAAGAGCCCAATGAAGTATCGCTGACAAAAGAGCCGTTGACATAGATCTTTAATTCATTGCCTGTGTCTGCGTAATCAATGACACCAACGACCTGGATAAACTCACTGGCATCTATCCCGAGGGCGCCAAGATCGGCTGACGTCTCAACGATAGGACCGCCGTTATCTCGAGTGATAAAATTGATCGTGTCACCGTCCAGTGTAATAGCCAGGCCATCGGTAGTCGCACCTGTTTCGAAAAGAATCTCTTCGTTTGCAGTTGAGAAATCATTCGGTTTAAACCAAATCTCGAAACTCGCATCATTTTGAGTTGGGTCGCTACTGCCTACATTTTGAAATGACGTCATGGTTGCGCCATCATTTGCAGAGCCATCCGGAGAAAATACAAACGCATTTGTTATTCCCGGAAAATTTGTTGTCGCTGTTGTATGCGAGACATTACTACCCAGTGTCCAGTTATCTGAACCAACTTCATCATCCCACTGACCTCCATCCGCATCATCAAGATCAGCGTCATTACTAAGAGTTGCACCGGCAGTTACTGTTGCAGGTACGGTTGTGTCATTGCTCAATACATTGCCCGTTGTGCCGGGCCCGTCTTCGGTGACACTGCCCGTGTCGTTATCTACATCAATGCTTCCGACATCGATAGTCATTGTGGCGGCGCCCGGGTAATCAATTGTATTAACACTTACGTTGTCAAAATAAGCCCGTACAATTTCCGAGCCCTGGGTCGATTGATTATTGAATGCACCCAGTTCGATCGAGTGAGTACCCGCAGATAACTCGACCTGAAACGTTTCGGTTATCCAGCCTGAATCGTTCGCATTACCGTCTGAGTAGGAAACGAGAGTGGCGCCGTTTCCATTATCGGTGCCATTACCATAGCGAACACCATCGATTGCAAACACAGCCTCACCAATTTCACCGGGTTCAAAATCGCCATCATAGGTAAGACGATAACTCACCGTCACCTCGACGATGCTGTCAGTCGCAAGCGTTACATTTCTGGTCCAGCCACCAGAAGCGATATTGCCACCCTGGCCACCACCGACCGTGACACGAATACCGCCGCCTGTTTCACCACCGGCAGCCTGATAAGTCCCTGCTGCGTTTCCACTTGCTGAACCGCCAAAAAGGTTGTCAGAATAGGTAAAACCATCACTGTTCGAATTAAAAGTTGATGTAAAAACATTTGTTATGTTTTCGGCTGAACTGTACTGGCTGCCGTCAAAAGCTCGGAAACCAAAACTGTCATAGCCATTACCCCCTTCTCCTGGATTAGGGGTGAAGGTCAGGTTCGAAATTTCCGCAGCAGTAATAATCTGCCCAACTGTGACATCAGCGCCTGATAACTGCAGAGTACCCACACTCTCCAGGCTGGTTATCTGGATATGAACCAGCGAGTCTCCGTCTACATCAGTAAAGACAGAAGTGAAATCACTTAAAGAAAAAGTGTAAGTAGTATCTTCAAAGGTCGACACAGTATTATCAGTAACGGTTGGCGCATCACTTACCGGTGAAACCGTGATCGATACCATGTCTGTATCGGATAATGGCGTGCCAGTAGAATCCGTAGAGACCACAGTCAACGTATCAGCGCCATTAAAATTCAGATTGCCCTGATAAGTCAGCGTAGCGAGAGTGGCATTAATATCTGACTGGCTGCCGCTGATGGTGACAGTCGATGAACCATTTGCGCCAGAGCTTATTGTCGCGCTACCCATTAATGAAATATTTAATATACCGTTATCAACGCTTAATGCTGTCGAAGCCAGGTTTCCATCAGCATCAATGACACTGATAGTGCTCGCGCCATTGAAACTTAATACCGCGTCTTCATTAACCGTCTGTGCGCCCGGAACATTATTAACAGGAGCTGATCCTGACACCGAACTATCAATGGTGACATCGGTAAACGTGGCATCGCTTGAACTATTGCCATGCACATCGGTTGATACTGCCGTGACGTCATATACACCATCGGCCAGTGTTTGACCCGCCGTGGCAAGATCGAGGCTCCAGTTGTCGCCTGTATTGGTTAGCGCAGCGTCCACACCCAGCGTATAGGTTTGACCATCTACAGATACAGTAAATGTATCCGAATCAGCGGAATCAAATGTGCCGCTGAGTAGTGGCTGGGAATTATTGGTTGTAATGGTATTTACCGATGGAACAGCAGGTGCAGATGTATCTGCAACAGCAATAGTTGTCACCGCCGTATTACTGTTTGATTCACCGTCATTTAATACGACAGTAACAGTTCGGTCAGCAAGACTCGCCGGGGAAGTGTCACTGTTACTAAACTGAATTTGCCCAAGGGCGGTTTGCCACTCTGCTTCAGATTGTGTGCCAATAGCAGTTAACGTTATTTGATTGGCGACACTTGTATCAATGGTAAATTTTGAACCGTCGACAGCAGAGGCATCAAGCAGGTCATTCGTTTGCGCATCAGTTAATGTAATAACTGCAGTTTGAACGGTTGTCGAGCTATCGCGATTAACAATACTGATGTTTGCGGCATCAACTACCGAAACAGGCGTACTACCTCCATCGTAACTGGTCGAATAAGCATAACCAGCAGCACCACTGCCGGGTGTCGCATCTCCATCCGGGTCGATAGTAAGTGAAGCACCAAAGTAGCTGACGAAGACGCTTGAATCATATTGTGTGTCAGTATTATCACCGATAGCAAACTGAACAGAGTTATTCGTAATTCCATCACCATTGATACTCAAGGTTTGGGTAATGGCATTCGTACGAAAATTGGATTCTATCGACGGATCGATATCGGTATGAGTCGCCCAATCACCGGCGCCACCATTTGCTGTAAAGTGAGAATTAACATCATCACTGATGACCTGTGTGCCATTGGAATCCGTAACGATGACAGCAAAGACATCATTAAATGTTGGCGCATAAGCTGCAGTTTCCTCTGTGCCCAGGATGTAGGTGACGGCCAACTTGTCTACATTGGAAACAAAATTGTAACTGAATGTAGAAACGTCATTCAGATCTTGGTTAGCAATAGCATCAAGTTCCGGGTGGTTCGCGTCGTTGTCATCACCCGCATTATCAATATTGTCACGATCGTTTGCCGTGGCATTGCCAGGAATGCTGGTTTCATTACCCGTTGTCAGGAATATCCCGTCACCGATTCCCAGGCCGGAATCATTCTCGGCGTATGTGCCCGTCGCCCTGGGATCACCGGTAGAGGACTCGGAAGCAGCGACGACATCAATTGCATTGGAAATTTGCGACGCCATAGCAGCATCACTGGCATTTTGATCAGCAGAGATGGCAAGTGTGTAAACCCATTGGTCAATAGTGCTGTCAAAAATATTGGATTCGGTCTCAATGCTACCCACATTGTATTCCAACTCCCAATCACCATCTAAGGAGGCGTGGCCGGTAACGTCGTCTGATGCCGCAATATCGGCATCCGTCATTGCTGCTAACGTATCGGTCGCGGCCTTACCTGCATCTCCTTCAGCAAAGTTGCATCCGTAGATCAGGATGTCAGCTGATTCACTTAGTGAAGATTTTATGGAATTCAATTCATCTGCGTGCTCACCTTGCATGGATGACTGCGTCAATACCGCGTTACCCAGGTACAATTCACCTGCATCACCATGAGAAACGATATGGATAGCATCAATGTCAGTTCGATTCTGCAGGCTGTTGGCAATCTGTTCGAGTCCATCAGAGTTACTATCAATAAAAATCAACTCTGCTTCTGAATTGATGCCACTGAGTAAAGTCTGGTAATCCTCAACACTTTTATCGATAAATACGATTTCATTACGACCGGCTGGCGGCTGAAAACCCGAGAGTGCTTCGGCCAGCGCATCGGTGTCCGGGGATGTGGCATTTTCATCATTGGCAGCGGCAGGCTGCAGGTTTGCCGGCTCAATGGCCTCATCTGCCTGCTGTTCGGCTACATCATCCGCCGCAACCTCGGCACCGGTAGCCACGCCCGCTGCGTCGAACATGATTCGAGGTTCTAACGCCTGTAAGGAATCAGCGACACTCATCCTGGCGTTTTCGACGCCATCATGCGCACCAGCATAATACAGCTTGGGGCGAGTCTGCTTTAAGTGTTTGATTTTTCTGGTAATAAATCCGAGCATTTAGTCTATTTCTTGATTGTTATTTGTTTATCTCAAAATCCATACTTTTTATTATGACTAATTAACGCAAAATCTATTCCTAACACATTAAAAATATAAGAAAAATTAAACGTGCCTGGTAGAAATGTGATACGTAAAACACTCTATCGCATTTTTGGTCACAAAGTGTGTACCTGTTCACACTTTTTCATGGGAATAATCCCTACTCTCGTTGTTAAAGCGTCTGCTTTATATTTATAAAATGAATAATAAAATATTTTTTTAGAACGTAATAAGAAGAAAATGAAATTTTTGTCGTTAATTCGCGACAGCAAAAAATGGTACCGAAAAGGAGAGTCATTTAGATGTTGGCATGCCAAAAGGTCTACCAATGTTGAGTTGGTTCAATTGCTTTGCGGGCGGACAACGAACTGTTTCAGATATGCTAAAACTGGAGCTGTTTCACAAGACGCCAGTCTTCCTGTTCCAGTTGCAGATACCATTTCCCTGTCGTGAGTTCGGGTAACTGACCCCGATAGGTTCCACGTTCAGTAAGTATCATGTTCACAGTCTGGTCAAGCCCTGCTCGCGTCGCGTTAAGGAATCGTGCCTCTAACGTTCCAGGGTAAGTAAAATTTTCATTAGCAGATAATGTAATTACGACTTCCTGCAATGACGTTTCAAACTGAACATCGGCTATCAGATCATACGTGTTGGCATTTTTATCGCGTTCAAGTGTCCGATTGATTTCAAGACCCTGCTTGTAATAGTCATCCACAACGAGACCATCACTCGATGTAATCGCAAGATGTATTGTATAAATACCAGCGACCACCGCCAGTAACGGGAAAAAAATAACAAGCCAGACATAGTATTCCTTATGCCAGGGCCTTACTTGCTGATCGGTTTCATTATGACTCATGGTAACGGCCCCAAAAATGCAGCTTCCTGCCTGATTGACATATCTTCGGCATCCTTGGCCGTCAACGTGAAATATACTGCTGTCCTCTGACCATCGAGGTTACTTTCGCGAGCGCGCAGGCGTACCGGTAATTCGGCCATCGAACCGGGTTCAACAATGATTACTTCCTTGTCCTTCATCAGTACCAGGTTTTCTATACCATCGGCAGTGACAACGAACTCATGCGCCTTGTCATCCATGTTGATCAATTTCAGCCGATAGATATTTTCGATAAACCCCTGTGTTTCCCTGTACAGCTGGTTTCTATCACGAATAATATTCAGATCGATCTCGGATCGGGTCAACATACTGAACAGGAACAACACGCTGAGCAACGACAAAATACAAAAATAAATCACGATACGTGGACGTATAATGCGACTCTTTTTACCCTCCATGGCATTTTGCGTTGTATAGCGAATCAGCCCCTTGGGATAGCTCATCTTTTCCATCACGGAATCACAAACATCTATACATGCCGAGCAACCAATGCACTCATATTGCAGACCATCACGTATATCAATACCGGTAGGACATACCTGCACACACATCGTACAGTTAATGCAGTCACCCAGTTCCTGCTTGCTGTAGTCGACATGTACATCGGAACGCCGCGAGCCGCGTGGCTCCCCTCTTTTCTCATCATAGGAAATGATAAGGGTTTCATCATCAAACATGGCACTCTGGAAACGCGCATAAGGACACATATATTTACAGACCTGTTCTCGCATCCAGCCTGCATTAACATAGGTGGCCACGGTAAAGAACAGTATCCAGAAAAATTCCCACCCGTTAAGAGAAAACACTAACAGGTCGCGTGTCAGTTCCTTCGCAGGGCTGAAATAAGCAACGAAAGTAAACGCGGTAATAAACGCAATCAGCACCCAGATGAAATGCTTGCTCGACTTGAGCATCGCCTTCTTGACTGTCAACGGACTTTTATCCAGCTTGCGTTGTTGATTGGGTGTGCCCTCAAGTTTTCTTTCAACCCAAAGATACACCTCTGTCCAGACTGTTTGTGGACAGGCATAACCACACCAGAGACGGCCAGCCAGTGCAGTAAAAAAGAACAGCATGAATGCCAGCAATATGAGTATAAAGGCCAGGAACAAAAAGTCCTGCGGCCAGAAAGTCAGTCCATATATGTGAAATTTTCGCGCCGGTAGGTCAAACAGCACGATCTGCTGGCCATTCAGATCAATCCATGGTTGCACGAAATACAAGCCAAGCATGGCCGTGGCAGCTGAAGAACGCAGGCGCGCAAACACGCCATGTACTGCGCGCGGATAGATCTTCTCGCGCTTTTCATACAGGAGATCTGCCTCTTTTTCAGCGGCCGACGCCGTGCTTGACGATGAAGAATCCTGCATGGTCATAACAACAACTTAAAGCGAGGAGTCACTGTTATGAAATTGCGATTCTGTGTCCCGGGTTGGATAGAGAAAAAATACCGACAGCAAACTGGAAGACGCAGTCAAAAGCCAGAACAGCAGGAATCCGATTGAATAGGCCGCAGTGCGACTAACTTCCGGAAAATCGACACAGTATTTCAATTCCAGTGGATCGATCAAAGAGAAGAATGCACCGGTCGCGATACCGGCCATCAGGAATGAAAGCCATAATACGGCAGCAACCCGGTAAAAGGTTGAAGTTCTGCCGATACCCGCGATTACTTGCATGGTTTAATTAGTGTCACCAGACAAACTGTATATATAAGCAGACAGGATATGGATCTTGGCCTCACCAAGGAACTCCTTGTGTGCTGGCATGATGCCATTGCGTCCTGCAACTATCGATTCCGTGATCTTTTTCTGCGAACCGCCGTACAGCCAGATATCGTCAGTCAGGTTTGGTGCGCCAAACATGGGTTTGCCCTTACCTTCCGGACCATGGCAAACCGCACAGTTGGTGTTGTAGATCTGTTTACCGAGTGCCGCGTGCTTGCTATCGACAGTTCTGCCAGACATCTGTTCTACATAACTTACTGTATTGAAGATCTCTTCCCGGCTGAGAATATCAGCCCAGGCCGGCATCGCACCCTGGCGACCATCTACGATAGACTTGTAAATATTTTCCGGTTCACCACCGTAAAGCCAGTCGTCATCACGCAGGTTTGGATAACCCCGGGCACCACGTGCATCGGAACCGTGACACTGTGTACAGTAACTGGCATAGAGCCGCTCGCCTATTTCCATGGCATCGCCATTACTGGCCAGTTGTTTCATTTCGATGTTGTGGTATTGCTCGAAGATCGGGCCATATTTTTCTTCGGCACGCTGTTTTTCTTTTTCATACTGCCCGGTAGAACTCCAGTCACCTATACCTGCATAGGCTCCAAGTCCAGGATAGAACAGCAAATAACCACAACCCCAAACCAGTGTACCAATGAACATATATAGCCACCATCGCGGCAAAGGGTTGTTATATTCTTCCAGACTTTCATCCCAGACATGCCCCATGGTTTCGACGTTGCCGTCCTTATCAAGCGGTTTCTTTCCGGTAGAAAGCTTGAATACCATGACAAACAGAAAAATGATGCTGATGATGGTTGTTACCGCAATAAACCATGACCAGAAGTCGCTGGTAAAATCAGCCATTGTTTTCCTCCTTGCTAGCAGGTATTGATCCCGGCTGTTTATCCTCGTTAAAAGGAATATTGGCTTGTTCGTCAAAGTCTTCTTTTTTCTTTGACATAACCCAAATTACTATCGCTATAAATACAATAAATACTGCCACGGTCCAGATTGAAAGAATCGTACCCATGACTAGCGCCTCGTCTTGACTGATGTGCCCAGATCCTGCAGGTAGGCAATGATGGCATCCATCTCGGTTTTACCCTCGAGTTCCTGCGGTGCATTCTCTATCTGTTCATCCGTGTAAGGTGCACCAAGCGTGCGTAATACTTTCATCTTTTTCTTTATATCGCTGTCGTCAAGCTCTGCTGTTTGTAACCAGGGATAACCCGGCATGATCGATTCAGGTACGACGTCACGCGGATTAATCAAATGAACGCGATGCCACTCATCACTGTAACGACCACCAACGCGATGTAGATCCGGGCCAGTGCGTTTTGATCCCCATTGAAAAGGACGGTCATAAACAAATTCGCTGGCCAGCGAATAGTGCCCGTAGCGCTCTACCTCGGCGCGGAACGGTCGAATCATTTGCGAATGACACACG
Source organism: Gammaproteobacteria bacterium (assembly GCA_965229565.1). Classification (GTDB taxonomy): domain Bacteria; phylum Pseudomonadota; class Gammaproteobacteria; order Eutrophobiales; family Eutrophobiaceae; genus JANQNX01. Next base: position 21,849 of record OZ245888.1, read on the forward strand.
TAGCAACCCTCGCGTACATAAACATCGCGACCAACCAGTTCCAGTGGTGAGTACGGCTCCAGGCCTTCAACAGGTTCGGTAGTGGAATGCTGGAAGAACAGCGGTACGATTTGCACGATGGCACCCACGCTGATAGTGAGCACGATCAGGATGATCATGAGGCCAATGTTCTTTTCAATAACTGAGTGGTTAAAAGCCATCATCCACCTCCTAGTGCGCGCCGACCGGTTGTGGAATGGCCGCCGTTACCGGCTTGCTTCCTTTCACGGTCATCCAGATGTTGTAGGCCATCACTGCTGTACCGACCAGGAATAACAGGCCACCTACAAATCGCAGTATGTAGAACGGATGCATGGCTTCGACTGACTCGATAAAGCTGTAAGTCAATGTGCCATCATCATTCACTGCGCGCCACATCAGGCCCTGCATGATACCGGCCACCCACATTGCAACGATGTAAAGCACGATACCAATGGTAGAAACCCAGAAATGAACCTCGATCAGTTTCACGCTGTAGATTTCACGACCGTACAAACGCGGGATCAGGTAATACATGGAACCAAGGCTGATAAAGGCGACCCAACCCAACGCGCCGGAATGTACGTGTCCAATAGTCCAGTCTGTGTAGTGGGATAATGCATTCACTGTCTTGATAGCCATCATTGGCCCTTCAAAGGTCGACATACCGTAGAACGACAGCGACACGATCAACAGGCGCAGAACCGGATCGGTACGTAATTTATGCCAGGCACCCGACAGCGTCATGATCCCGTTGATCATGCCACCCCATGAGGGAGCCAACAGGATAACCGACATCACCATACCCAGTGACTGTGCCCAGTCCGGCAGTGCGGTGTAGTGCAGGTGATGAGGACCGGCCCAGATGTAGGTAAAGGTCAAGGCCCAGAAATGCACGATAGATAAACGATAGGAATAGACAGGTCGATTGGCCTGCTTGGGTACGAAGTAATACATCATGCCCAAAAAACCCGCGGTCAGGAAAAAGCCCACCGCATTGTGACCGTACCACCATTGCACCATCGCATCCTGTACTCCAGCATACGCAGAATATGATTTCGTCAAGCTCACAGGCAACGCCGCGCTGTTAACTATGTGCAGTACGGCAACGGTAATGATGAAGGCAGCGAAGAACCAGTTGGCCACGTAGATATGCTTGACCTTGCGCATCACCAGCGTGCCAAAGAAATTGATTGCGTACGCAACCCAGACCAGTGCAATCAGGATATCAATCGGCCATTCCAGCTCGGCATATTCCTTTGATGATGTAATTCCCAGCGGTAACGTAATCGCGGCCAGCACAATCACTGCCTGCCAACCCCAGAAGGTAAACGCGGCCAGCTTGTCACTGAATAATCGCGCATGCGAGGTCCGCTGTACGATGTAGTACGAGGTGGCAAACAACGCACAACCACCGAACGCGAAGATAACCGCATTGGTATGCAAGGGGCGTAAGCGACTGAACGTAAGGTAAGGAACATCAAAGTTCAGTGCTGGCCAGGCCAGTTGCGCAGCCAGCAAGACACCGACAGTCATGCCAACCAGGCCCCAGATGATTGTCATGATGGCAAACTGGCGCACTACCTTGTAATTATAGGTAGAACTGTCGTCCAGAATCGAAGAGGCCGGTGCGGCTACACTCTCAGACATTCCAAAGCTCCTAAATTTTTAAAAAAATATAGTTATTACTGAATTATATGTTCTAAACCAAGTTTAGTTCATAATTAGCGAATATTAGAAACGATAACCCACACCTGCGCCTACGACAAACGGGTTGATGTCCAGATCGACTTCCAGGTTACCGCCGTTGAAACCCAGCTTGGCTGTAGTATTGATGTCGATGTATTTCACATCCACGTTGAAAAACCAGCTCTCGTTAATATCGTAGTCCACGCCGGCTTGCAGTGCATAGCCCCAACTGTTACTGCTAGAGACGTCGACCGGCCCCAGGATTGCCTCCAGCTGATCGGTGGCATCATCAAACAGCGTGGCCGTGTAATTGACACCAACTCCCACGTAGGGGCGGATGTTGTTGTCAGGCAGGAAATGGTATTGCAGCGTCACCGTAGGTGGTAAGACCCAGGTATCAAATATATCGAAGCCGTCACCAATGCCAAGACCCGTCAGGGTTGCATCGTTGCCGTTGATAGAAACGTCATGCCTGGCGATACCGGCGATGGCTTCCACGCCCCAGTGCGGCGTGATCATGTAGGTAATATCCAGCTCCGGGACAAAGGCTTCGTCGACACCCACACCGGCATTCAGCCCGGTCGTGTTGTTCAGTGTAATGTTATTGCTGGAATCATCAGGAAGGATACCTATTCCGCGAAAACGGACTTTCCATTTTTCATCGGCAGCAATGGCACTACCGGAAAAAGTCCCGGCAAATATTGAGGCAATAACCAGGCCGGTCGTGAGTAATGTTTTATTATTCTTAAACATAACGAATAACCTCTGTCTTGATTTATATTGAAAGCTTGTGTTGAAGAATGGCGCCCATATTCGGGCAGAATTCGAGCTCATTGGCGGCGCGACTATCGCCCGGCACCACGTTCAGTACCTGGTTACATAGTTGCGTCTTACTGCAGGAACGGCAGCGGGCCACGTCCTGCTTCAGATCAATAAGCGGTACGCGATGCAACAATACCTGCTTGTCCACGCCCTCAAGCGCAAGCATGTCACCAAACGGCAGATCGGCAATTTGACCGGCGAGGTCCTGTCTAACCAGCTTGCCAGTCTGAACATTGCCGGCCATTGTCCTGATAAGCTGCACGGTGACAACGACCAGGGTCAGCGCCGGGATAACGATGAGTAATATTGATAATGGGTTCATAGTCATTTGCACGTTATTGTTTTTGTGTGTGCTGCCATTATCGATTCGTGCAGAACTTGTATTTTGATCCAGATCAATTAATACGGCATCGCAACATTATTTTTTTGACAGGACCGTATACTTTGCGCGGTAACAGCGCAGTCCAGGTGAGAGGCATAAAAAAAGCCGAACTTAGTTCGGCTTTTTCATTGTAAAGTCAGTAAATATTCAGAGCCCGGCGTTACCATCCGTGTCGCCGGAGCGCAGGTTGTTGAGAATGGCTGTTGACAATAAAACAGTAGAGACGACCAGGGAAACACCAATAAATGACAATAGAGATGCAGAAAGAACAGACATGACAATTACCCTTGAATTAGTTATTAAATTCAACCAGTTACGAAGCTGGTCAAGTTAAAATGTTTGCAACGTTAAATTATATTGCATTGCAGCAACAGATCAAGCCTTTTGGACAAAAATGAATCAGCGAGCCTCAACCTGTTTCCACTGCGGTGAACCTGTCCCGGACACGGTTGACCTGTCCGTGGTAATCGAAAACCAGCCGCGCTCAATGTGTTGCCCGGGCTGCAAGGCGGTGGCAGAACAGATCATCGCGCTGGGCCTGGAGGATTATTACAAGCACCGTACCGAACTGGCCGAGAAGCCAACAGAACTGGTCCCGGATGAATTACGCAAGCTGGACGTGTTTAACCTGCCACAGGTGCAATCCGGTTTCGTAGAAACACTGAATAGCGACACGCGTGAAGCGGCACTGATTATTGAAGGCATTAGCTGCCCCGCCTGCACCTGGCTGATCGAGTCACGCCTCGCAGGTATACCGGGCATTGACACGGTACAGGTCAACTTCACGACCCAGCGCTGCCGTGTGCGCTGGCATGAAAACCGGCTGAAACTGAGTGATATCCTGGCTGCCATTCTGCAGCTAGGTTACAAGGGCCAGCCCTACAACCATCAGCAACGTGAAAAATATTACGACGACGAGCGCAAGTCCCGGTTAATTGGTCTGGGAATCGCCGGCCTGTTCGGTATGCAGGTCATGATGATCGCTATCGCACTCTACTTTGGTGACTACTCCGGTATCGAGGACATATACCGTCGCTTCTTCGCCTGGATAAGCCTGTTCCTGACATTGCCGGTGTTCCTGTACTCGGCGCGCAGGATCTTTATTGGCGCATGGCGCGATATCAGGAACAGGCATCCCGGCATGGATATCCCCGTGTCGCTCGGTCTGCTGATCGCCATGGGCGGCAGTATTTCAGCAACGCTACAGGGGCAAGGACATATCTATTATGACTCCATCGTCATGTTTATCTTCTTCGTATTGGCCGGCCGCTACTTTGAATTCATGTCGCGCAAAAAATCCGTGGCCTATCTCGACAATATCCTGTCGGTCCTGCCCGCCTATGCCACGCGCTTAAATACTGACGGGATCGGCGAGCCTGTTGCAATTGGCGAGCTTGCGATTGATGAACGAATCCTGGTCAAACCCGGTGAAGTCATACCGGTGGATGGCACGGTTATCGAGGGGCATTCATCGGTGGATGAATCCATCCTCTCAGGAGAGAGCCTGCCGCTGGAAAAGCACGGCGGTATGAATGTGATCGGTGGTAGCGTCAATATCGAATCACCGTTGACCGTACAGGTAAAAAAAATCGGTGAAGAGACTTTCCTGTCCGGGGTGACACGAATGATCGAGGCAGCCGGCTCACAAAAAACCCGTACTGTTCAATTTGCGGACAGGCTGGTATCGGTGTTTATCATTGCCATCATTACCATTGCCGCAGCAGTGGCCGGGTACTGGTATGTCAATGACCCGGAGCGCTGGCTGCCTATTACTGTCGCGGTGCTGGTCGTCAGTTGCCCCTGCGCGCTGTCGCTGGCTATGCCAACAGCGATGTCCGTTGCGGCCAGTAGCCTGATACAGAAAGGCCTGGCGTTGCTGGAACGTAATGCGCTTGAAACGCTGAACAAGGTCGACTGTTTCGTGTTTGATAAAACCGGCACGCTGACTACAGGCCAGTTGAAACTGGCGCGTATCGAGATTTATGCATCACAATATAGCCATGAAGATATTCTCGTTGTTGCTAGCAGGCTGGAGGCCGGTTCAGAGCACCCACTGGCAAGGGCAATTCTGACTGCCAGTCATGCCGACAGCCCGACCAGTGTGCATGGCATTAAAAACTACCCGGGACAAGGCATCGCCGGCAACATCGAAGGTACGAACTGGTATATCGGCACGGAAAAATTTGTGCGCGCCAATTGTAGTGAACAGCATACCGCGTTACCCGACACAGACATGGACCTGCGCCGGATATTCCTGGCAACCGAATCAGGCATTATTGCCAGCCTCTATTTCGAAGATACGATAAGACAGCACAGTGCGGACCTGGTCGATTTTCTTTCCCGCTCCGGCTACCAGGTCTTTCTCATGAGTGGTGACCACCAGGATGCAGTCAAACAGTGTGCCGACAGCCTGGCGATAAACAACTACCAGGCCGAACTCAAGCCAGATGAAAAGTTGAGAGAACTGGCCAGGTTGCAACAGCAGGGACATCGCGTGTGCGTGGTGGGCGACGGCATCAATGATGCACCGGCCTTTGCCCAGGCGGATGCAGCCATTGCGATGACCGAGGCCAGCGACCTGACCAAGTTAAATGCCGATGTGTTATTACTGAGCCAGGATATAAAGACGATTGAGACATTGTTGCTGATAGCCCGCAAGACCACGCGTACCATACGCGTTAACTTCAGCTGGGCCTTAGGCTATAACCTCGTCGCCCTGCCCTTTGCCATCGCCGGCTGGCTGGCACCGTGGATGGCAGCACTGGGTATGTCACTCAGCTCCCTGGTCGTCGTACTTAACGCAACGCGGATCGCTAAACTGGTTAAGAACTGATGGAAGTCCTGTTTATTTTAATCCTGATCTCGCTGGGCTTTATATTCCTGATAGCCGCCGTGCTGTACTGGTCGATAAAGTCCGGCCAATATGATGATGTTGAGAGACAGGGGCACCAGATACTAATGGATGATGACGACACCCAAAAAACAAGGGATAGCAATGACGATCAATGATGATGCGCGTGTGAATCCTGCTGGTGCTGGTGATGGTTGGAAAAATACCAGGAAGAGATCGGCAGACTGATAGCAACAATAATCAACAACAGTGCCGATAAGCGGCGTAACTGCTGCCTCCGGGATAACTGCTGTAAATACTCGAACAGGTAACCTGCTGACAACATGGAGGGCAGGGTACCCAGTCCAAAACAAAACATCGCCACCGCCGCCTGCACCGGGTCAGCCGTGGTCAGGCTATAAAGTAAGGCCGAGTAAACCAGGCCACACGGCAGCCAACCCCAGACCATACCGAACAGCCAGACCTTGACCGGGCTGTTCAAGGGAGTCAACCGGTTTCCAAGTACCTGTATTTTTCGCCACAGTACCTGGCCCATGCCCTCCAGCCGCCTGCTAAAGCCTGAAATGCCCAGGATGCTAAGCGCGATCAATATTAATATGAGGGCCGCAAATAGTTGCAGGTAAAAATGCGCGTTGGTTGCCTGCAGGGTATGCATAAACGCCGCACCGAACAGGCCGGCAGCCAGGCCGGCCAGTGTGTAGCTGCTAATCCGGCCAAGGTTGTATAACAGGCTGTAACCAAGGATCTGTTTCTTGCCCGAGGTTTCGTTCGTGGCCTGTCGCATTAGCAGCGTAATAATGCCGCCACACATGCCAATACAATGCAGGCTGCTAATCAGTCCGAGATTAAAGGCAACCAGGGAACTTAACCACATAATACGTTACCTTGAAACTAGAACCGCGAGGAGGTCAGGCAACAGAATTATTTTTGTTGGGAGGAAGCGAACGATTGCCATCACAGATCTCGTGCAATGCGGGCAAATCGTTAATTCGAATTTCCTTGCGATTGATATCAATCAAACCATTACTTTGAAAGCGACTTAAAAAGCGACTGACTGTTTCTATTGTAAGTCCGAGATAGTTACCTATCTCCTGTCGCGACATGGGCAGGTTGAACGCACACTCTGAATAGCCCATACGCTTGAAGCGACCGGAAAGACTGACAAGAAACGTTGCGATACGTTCTTCCGCGGGGCGACGGTTGATAGATAGCAGCATCTGGTTTTCCTTGGTGAACTCGCGGCTTAGTAACCGAAAAAGCTGATTCTGCAGGTCAGGAATCTGCTGGCTAATCTCGTTCAGTTTATTGTAAGGCAATGAGCAATAAGTCGTCGTTTCCATCGCGACCACCGAACAGGAGTGCATATTGTTATCGACGGCATCAAAACCCAGTATCTCGCCGGGGAAGTAGAATCCAATTACCTGTTCCTCGCCGCTATCATCGATCATGTAAGACTTCACCGAGCCGCTGCGTATTGCATAAAACGCGCTGAAAGCGTCGTTGGTCCTGAAGACATGTTCACCCTTGTGCAGGGGTCGGGATCCCTTGACGACATGCTCCAGCCGTTGCAGGTCGTCCGGGTTCAGCCCGCGCGGCAAACACAGCTCCTGCATGTTGCAGTTGGAGCAGGAGGCCTTGATCCTGGAAAAATCGATGACGTGTTCAGATTTACTCATGTTCGCTAACCAGGGTTCCACCGGCCTTACTTCTTTATAAATTTATGAGATTACAGACAGAAATTAACACATATTATAAACCTTATCCCGTCCCAATCCCGTTAAATCGTAATGCTCGGTCATAATTCTTAAACAATTCATCCCTAGTATATGACGGTTTAATTGCGGGGGATTACTATGAAAAACAGCCGATTTGAAACGCTTTTCCTGTGCACCGGCAACTCCTGCCGCAGCATCATCGCAGAGGCATTGCTGCAGCGCCACGGACTGGGCGACTTCATCGCCTATAGTGCCGGTAGCCAGCCCCGCGGGCAGGTAAACCCGCTGGCGTTAAAGATACTCGAGGAAAATAATCACCCGCTTGACGGCTTTCGTAGCAAGAGCTGGGATGAGTTTGCGAACAACCCGGAAATAGATCTCGACTTTGTCATCACGGTTTGTGATAACGCCGCAAACGAAACCTGCCCGGCATGGCCGGGGCAACCCATGACTGCGCACTGGGGCATTGAAGATCCCGATCGACCTGATCTGTCCGAAGCCGAACAGATCCGGTTGATGAAAAAAATCTACTGGGAACTGGATAGTCGCATCAAACTGCTGGTAGCACTGCCACTGGATAAACTGGACAAACTCAGCCTGCAACAACAACTGCACGATATCGGCAAACACAAAGAAACGGAGCCAGCCTGATAATTCATAATAAAGGCAAGCCTAAATAAAGCCTCGTCGCCTTAACAGGCGATGTATTTCTGTGTACATTCAGAAATACCATGGCTGAACAAACTTCTTTTTACCTGCGACCTTTTAAATACATGAGCAACCAGCTGGACAGGCTGGTAGAAGGAAGGCTGTGGGCAAAAGTACTGATCGCCATGGCCGCAGGTATTATACTCGGCTTGCTGCTGGGGCCCGATCTTGGACTGTTTAAGGCACAAACGGTCAAACTAATCACCTCATGGCTGGCGCTGCCCGGGCAGTTGTTCCTGGCGTTAATACAAATGATCGTGGTACCACTGGTTATCGCCTCGGTGGTACGTGGTCTCGCTTCCAATAACAATCCCCAGGCCATGAAAAGGATCGGTTTGATTGGCCTCGTATTTATTCTTTTTACGACCGTCATTGCTACTAGTATCGGCATAAGTCTTGGGCAAACGATACAACCTGGCAAACACCTTAGTGAGTCGGCGTTGGTAGAGACCATGGAAATAGCTCAAGCCGGAGCCGGGACTGCAACGTTCCCCAAACTATACGAGATGCCAGATAAAGTAATGGCACTTATGCCGACCAATCCACTGGCGTCAATGGTCTCGGGAGAGATGTTACAGGTCATCCTGTTTTCGGCAGTACTTGGATTTGCCTTGATTTCCATACCACAGAAGCAGGCACAGCCTTTGCTTGATTTACTCGGGGCACTACTGGAAGTCAGCATCCGCATCGTGTCATGGGCCATGTTACTGGCACCGCTGGCCGTGTTTGGCTTGATTACCAAGTTGGTAGCCAATCTCGGTCTTAATGTTCTGACGGGAATGTTGATGTACGTCATCACCGTACTACTCGGACTGCTATGCCTGGCAGGAGTCTATGCTGTTATTATCAAAATTATTGCCGATATCCCGGTGCGCGATTATTTTCTGAAGCTCAAGGAACTACTTTTGCTTGCTTTTTCCACGAGTAGTTCGGCCGCCGTGATGCCATTGTCATTACAGGTGACTGAAAATGATTTAAAGATACGTCCCGAGATCGCGCGCTTCCTTGTACCACTTGGTGCCACGATCAACATGACAGGCACGGCACTGTACCAGGGCGTAGCAACCGTATTCCTGGCCCAGGTATTCCAGGTTGATCTTAGCCTGACCAGTTACGTATTTATCATTACCATGGCCGTTGCGGCATCAATAGGGTCACCTGCTACTCCTGGAGCCGGTATTGTTATTTTGAGTATGGTGCTGGAAGGAGTGGGTGTCCCTGCCGCAGGCGTAGCCCTGTTACTTGGCGTCGACCGCATACTCGACATGTGTCGTACATCGATTAACGTGCTGGGTGATGTTGTATCTTGCTCGGTAGCGCAGCGTTTCCTTCACGCCGAAGATAATAACTTGACGACGACCGGAACTACCGATGATAAGGAAGATCCTGATAGTCAATAAACCACTCTTACCGCGCGTGTTACTTGTCTATTAACCGAAAAAACCCGCCATTGGCGGGTTTTTTATCGCTAACATAATATGTGTTTATTCTGTCAAAGGCTGCAGCGTAATTTCAACCCGGCGATTGGCCTGTCGGCCCGAAGCTGTCGAGTTATCAGCTACAGGCAGTGACTCACCATAGCCGGTAGTCACGATACGTTCATGTATCACGCCGTTTCTGACCATGTAATAACTGACACTGTTGGCACGACTCATGGACAACTGCTGGTTATATTCATCGGTTCCGGTACTGTCGGTATGGCCGGCAATATAAACGATCGTCGATTCATAGTTAGCCAGGGTGGCGCTGATTTCATTTAGTATCGGGTAAAAATCAGGCTTGATAACCGACTGGTTGGTATCAAACGTGATCGACGATGGCATGTTCAACTTGATGTTGTCGCCGTCGCGTTCCACCTCGACACCGGTTCCCTCAAGGTTTTCACGCAAGGCTTGTTCCTGCTTGTCCATGTAGGAGCCGACTGCGGCGCCACCCAGTGCACCGACACCGGCACCAATAATGGCCGCCTTTTTACTATCACCGATCAATCCGCCGGCAATCGCACCGGCAGCGGCACCAACCAACGCACCCGTGCCCATGCGGTTGGCCTCTTGTTCCCCGGTATTCGGATTGGTGGTAGTACAACCAGCCATGGCAACCAGGGTAGCCAATAAAATCGAATTTCGTATTTTTTCTATTTTCATGTTTGCTCGCTAGTAAAAGTTACACATCTAATACGACAGCTAGTTTAGCGATAAACTCATATCTTTTTAAGTGAACCAGATAACAAAAAGAAATAAGACTTGCTGATAACCATTTACAGCAAGAAGGTAACACGGGGGAACAGTGGTTAGGCTTCTTTAATCAGGCACTTCAATTCCGGCCGACAGCTGCCACAATTGGTGCCAGCCCTGAGTTGCTCGCCAATCTCTTCTACATTGGCAGAGGTGGAATTCCTGATAAATTCGAGGATGGTTTTTTTACCCACGTTAAAGCAGGAACAAATGACTTCACCACAGTCTGTTTTATTACTGTCATTTTCACCAGCAAGCATGCGCACGCGATGTTTCCATGGCAATTCAAACTCTGTGAACTGCGTCGATAACCACTCCCGAGACGGCAGTTTTTCATACTCTGCTGCGGTAAAAACACACCCCTGTAGACCTGATTCGTCAAACCAGAGATAGCGGTTAACCTCGTTAATCTCGTCGGTAAACTCTACCCATTCGTAGTCACGTCCGTTGAGTAAATGTTTTTTAAACCAGGCCAGGTCATGTGCTTCGCTATCAGAAAATTCGTAACGCCAGTTATCTGCCTCGCGTAGCTTTGTCCAGTAAGTACAATCCAACTTGTATTCCTTGCGACTCAGCATGAACCCAAACCAGCTATGCAACACCGGTTTTGCCATTACCGGCGTATGTTTAAATTCTGGCTGCCCTGAAATAGGGTCGACATGCGGATTAACGACCGCATCGACACGAGCCCGGGCAGAATATTGATCGTTCCAGTGCAGGGGAATAAACAACTCACCCTTGCGTTGCCGTTCTGTGATATCTGTGCGCACGAGAACACTGCCCCACTTACTTTCAATATGGGTTAGCTGGCCATGCACCAGGCCGTGGGCCCTGGCTGTTTTGGGATGGCACTGTACAAACGGTTCACGTATATGACGGGACAAACGCTGTGACTTGGCTGTTCGTGTCATGGTATGCCATTGATCCCTTACCCTGCCGGTATTCAACACGAGTGGAAAACGAACACCCGTCGTCTCTACCGGTAGTCGTGGCTGTACGGGGACAAACCTGGCCTTGCCACTCATGGTGTAAAAACGACCGTTCTGCAACAGGCGCTGCGTTCCTTTTGGGTTATCACGGTTGATTGGCCACTGCATGGGCGGCAATAACTCATACTCGACATCATCAATATCAGCCAGGCCACTAATATCAAAATCGCGCTGGCCCTCGTTTTCAAATCCTGACAGGGCCGCATGTTCGCGAAATATTGCAGCTTCAGAGCTAAACCCGAAGCCATCTTTAAAACCCATCCGTTCTGCTACCTTGCATATGATCCACCAGTCCGGCATGGCGTCACCGGCCGCTGGCAGAAAACTGCGCTGCCTGGATATACGCCGCTCTGAGTTGGTTACCGTGCCGGATTTTTCTCCCCATGCCTGCGCGGGAAGTAATACATCGGCATAGCGGGTGGTGTCGGTTTGCCTGGTACAGTCCGAGACCACAACAAAATCGCATTTTTTCATTGCCTCGTCCACTGCACCGGCATTGGGAATGCTTACCGCGGGATTGGTCGCCATGATCCACAGTGCCTTAATCTTGCCTTCACGAACATTATGAAAGAGATCGACTGCTTTCAGCCCTTCTTTGCTGGCGATCAGCGGCGAGTTCCAGAAACGCTGCACCCTGGAAATATCTGCGTCGGTAAAATCCATATGTGCGGCCAGTGTTGATGCCAACCCTCCAACTTCACGACCACCCATTGCGTTTGGTTGTCCTGTAATCGAGAACGCCCCCATGCCAGGTCGACCGATGCGACCGGTAGCAAGATGTGTGTTAATGATGGCATTAACCTTGTCAACGCCGCTGGAGGACTGGTTGATACCCATAGAAAAAAAACTGATGAATTTCTCCGTATTGGCAAACAAGGTATAAAATTCAGTAACGTCTTTAACGTTCAGGTCACAACGGTGCGCAACCATGTCAATGTCAGAGGCAGAGCTCATAGCCATGTCAATTGCCTGCTCAAAACCTTCTGTGTGCTGATCAATAAAGCACTTATCCAGGCAATCGTTTTTCATCAGGAACGATAACAAGCCATTAAACAATATTCCGTCTGTCCCAGGCTTGATGGCGAGATGCAGGTCCGCACTGTCACAACTGTGCGTGCGTCTCGGATCGATGACAATAACCCTGGTCTTGTTCTTTTTTCGTGCTGCCTCTATGCGCTGGTAAAGTACCGGGTGACACCAGGCAAAATTGGAACCAATGATCGCAATGGCGTCAGCCTGTTCCAGGTCTTCATAGCAGGGGCCAACTGTGTCAGTGCCGAAAGCTCGCTTGTGCCCGGCCACTGCTGACGACATACACAGACGTGAGTTGGTATCGATATTAGCGGTGCCAATAAAGCCCTTCATTAACTTGTTGGCAACATAATAATCTTCTGTCAGTAACTGCCCGGACACGTAAAAGGCAACAGACTCCGGACCATGTTGCTCTATCGTGGTCTTGAATCTTTGTGCAACGGTATTGAGTGCCTCGTCCCAACTCACCTGCTGATTATCAACCACGGGCGTGAGCAAGCGATTATCCAGGTCAACTGTTTCACCCAATGCTGAACCCTTGGAACACAGCCTGCCCAGGTTCGCCGGGTGTTTACTGTCACCCTTGATAGTGACGTTATTACCAGTGTCTTTCGTAGCGATGACACCACAACCGACGCCACAGTAGGGACAGGTGGTTTTAACTGAGCAGGTATCCTGTGCTTCAGGCATGGTTCGCATCTGCCATTGCGTCTTGCACCGGTTCGACTACCTGTTTAGATGCACCAGGCTCCCCGTAGATCATTTGTTCACTGATATGTTCCAGCACCTCGCCTGCTTCGATTAAATCCCTGTACCAGGAAGCAGCCGTGACATCACCAAGCAGCAATGCGCCGACCAGTTGTCGCTGCCTGAATACCAGTTTCCTGTAGAGAAAATTATATGGGTCTTTCAACTGCATGACCTGACAGCCCTTTTCCTCATTGAACTGCCCTGCCGAAAACAGCTTGATTCCGGTCACTTTCAGACTGGTGGCTAATACAGAACCATGGTAACTGGCATTGTTATCGCCACACAGGTAACGGGCACAAACCTCGGCCTGTTCATACAGCGGTGCCACCAGGCCATACGTCTGGCCGCGGTGCTGCGCGCATTCACCCAGTGCAGCGATACCAGGAACAGAACCTTGCATCTGGTCGTTAACGACAATACCTTTATCGCAGTCCAGGCCTGCTGCCATTGCCAGTTCTATCGAGGGTCGAATACCAACTGCAAACACGACAATATCAGCTGCCAGTTCCGTACCATCATCAAGAATTACCTTGTTAACATTTCCATCGCCGGCAAGACCGACAGTATTCGCTTCGGTGCGAATGACAATACCCCTGCTTTCCAGTGACGTTTGTAGATACCCCGACGAGATGATGTCCAGCTGTCGCTCCATTAATACAGGCCCGCGATGACAGACCGTCACATCCAGTCCCTGCGTGTTTAAGCCATGGGCCACTTCGAGGCCAAGCAAACCGCCACCAATTACAACGGCGTGCCTTGCCCCGGGTATCAGGTCCTGCATGGCATTAACATCATCGATCGTGCGATAGGTAAATACGCCATCTAGCATATTGCCAGGCAGATCCGGCAAGTACGGCTGCGAACCGATGGCAATTACCAATGCATCGAAGGGGTAGGTTTTGCCGCTAGCGTCGGTAACAGTTTTTGCGGCAGTATCAATGGCGTTGATCCTGGTCTGTGTAAACAACTTGATATCGTTATCACGATACCAGTCCTGCGGATGGGTGATTATGTCTTCGAGTTGTTGCTCACCGGACAGTAACGGCGATAGCAGTATCCGGTTATAACCCGCGTGAGGTTCGTCACCAAACACCGAGATGTCATAACCACCTTTACCATGCTTGATCATCTGTTCCAGGAAACGAGTCGTGGTCATACCGTTACCAATAATGAGCAGGTTTTTCCTGGTAGCAGTCATGAAATAGCAGCTACTCTGCGATATGCACGATCCCGTCAATAACCTGTATTTTATAGGTCGGGAGCGTAACCGATTCGTCTTCCAGACATTGACCGGTTTCAAGATTGAAGTGCTGTTTATATATTGGAGAGGCGACAACCGGTTGCCCTTTAATATCACCGCTGATACCACGCGATAATACATTGGCATCACTGAATGGGTCGTAGTTATCGATGGCGTAAATTTCGCCACCATTGAATTTAAAAACAGCCACCTGGTTTCTGCCAAGCAAAGCACAAACACCAACGTGTTCTACCAGTTCCTCGAACGGACACACTGGTTGCCAGGTTATGTTGTTCACCTGTTCATTACCATCAAGCTCTTTCGCTGCGTCCATCTTTATTCCTATGCGGTCTCGGCAAGTTCCTGTTGTTCTTCTTTAGTAGCGGGTCGTATCTGGTTTCGTTCCTGCACAAACACCACCTTGTTGTCTTTTTTATCGCTGTTAACAAAATGGCGAAAACGCTTCATCTTGACCGGGTCCTTGATGGTGGTCTTCCATTCACACTGGTAGGTTTCTATCACCTTCTCCATTTCTTTTTCGAGTTCTTCACAGATACCCAACTTGTCGTCAATGATTACCGATTTGAGATACTCCAGCCCGCCTTCGAGGTTATCCATCCAGCTGGCAGTACGCTGTAGACGATCGGCGGTGCGTATGTAAAACATATAAAAGCGGTCGATATATTTGACCAGCGTTTCATCATCTAGATCGGAGGCAAACAGATCCGCATGCCGTGGTTTCATGCCACCGTTACCACACACGTACAGGTTCCAGCCATTCTCGGTAGCAATAACGCCAACATCCTTGCTTTGTGCCTCGGCACATTCACGGGTGCAACCGGATACGGCCATTTTCAATTTATGCGGTGCACGTAGCCCCTTGTAGCGGTTCTCCAGGTCAATCGCCATCTTGACGCTATCCTGTACACCATAACGACACCAGGTACTGCCAACACATGACTTCACCGTTCTCAATGCCTTGGCATAGGCGTGACCGGATTCAAAGCCGGCGGCAATCAACTCGTCCCAGATATGTGGTAACTGGTCAACACGTGCACCAAACAGGTCTATACGCTGACCGCCGGTGATCTTGCTATAGAGTCCGTACTTTTTTGCTACCTCGCCAAGTACGATTAGCTTTTCGGCTGTAATCTCACCACCGGCAACGCGGGGCACAATCGAATACGTTCCGTTTTTTTGCATATTGGCCAGGAAATGATCGTTGGTATCCTGCAACTGTGCCAGTGAATCCTCGAGTACATAGTTGTTCCAGCATGAAGCCAGGATTGAACCCACTGCCGGTTTGCATATATCGCAACCCCTGCCCTTGCCATGTTTTTGAATCAGTTCCTCGAAACTTTTTATCTGCCCGGCACGAACCATCAGGTACAGGTCCTGCCTCGTATATGGAAAATGTTCACAGAGATCACGGTTGACTTCCATGCCACGTTTTTCCATTTCATGATCAACGACAGATTTCAGCAAAGCGGCACAACCACCGCAGCCGGTCGAGGCTGCTGTTTCAGATTTAACATCGGCCACAGAACAACAGCCGTTTTCGATTGAACTTATGATCGAACCCTTACTGACATTGTGACAGGAACAAATCGTGGCTGTGTCCGGTAACAGGTCCGGGCCCAGTGCCGTCACATTTCCTTCTGTCGCGGGTAGTATTAACGTTTCCGGTTCGGTCGGTAATTCGATACCGTTCAGATAGTACTGCAACAGGTTGTCGTACTCCGAGGTGTCACCGACCAATACAGCACCCAGTAATTTTTTACCGTCTGGTCTTGTAACGATACTCTTGTATACCTGCTCACGTGGATTGCTGTAGATATATTGCAGGCTGTTTGGCGATTTACCCAATGAGTCCCCGATGGAACCGACCTCAACGCCAAGTAATTTCAGCTTGGTGCTCATATCTGCACCCTGGAATGAAGCCTTTTCATCAGTGAGTTGGCTAATGGCTACATCGGCCATGCGGTATCCAGGGCCAACGAGCCCCAGTGTCTGGCCTCCCCAGGAAGCACATTCACCGATCGCGAAGATATCGCTATTGCTGGTTCGACAATGGTAATCAATAACAAAGCCACCACGTTCGCCTTTTTTCAAACCTGTCGGTTCGGCCAGTTGATCGTTGGGACGAATACCGGCAGAGAATACGATCATGTCTGTTTCAAGTTCGTTTCCATCTGCAAAACACATTTTCAAACGATGCGTATCACCTTGCTCAATGGCTTCAGTCAGGGTACTGGTATGCACCTTCACACCCAGTTTCTCGATTTTTTTCTGTAGCATCTGGCTTCCACCTTCATCCAGCTGTACGTTCATCAAGCCTTCAGAAATCTGCACCACGTGTGTTTCAAGTCCCAGGTTCAACAAGGCATTGGCACATTCCAGGCCCAACAGACCACCACCGACGACGACCCCGACCTTGCTGCTTTGTGCACTGGCCTTGATATCTCCCAGGTCATCAATGGTTCGATAGGTCAGACAATGCGGCCGGTCATGTCCCGGCACAGGAGGAACAAACGGATAGGACCCGGTAGCAAGTACCAGTTTGTCATAGCTGTACTTCCGGCCGTTTCCGGTAGAGACCGTTTTTTTATCCGGGTCGATTTCCGTAACAGCATCACCAAAAACAGCAGTGACACCGTTTTCCTCGTAGAACTCTCGAGTTGCCAGTGCCAGATCTTCAGGTTTTTTTCCGGCAAAGTATTCAGACAAGTGCACACGGTCATAGGCGGGTCTGGGCTCGGCACCAATCACGGTAATACTGTAGTCGAGCTCTTGCTCAAGTAATTTTTCGACATAGTAATGACCCACCATGCCATTACCAATCACGATTATTTTTTTCTTACTCATCGTATTTGTTTCCAGGTATCAGTGGTTATCGCATTCGGCGAGGAAGGTTATGAGTTCTTCTCGATAGCGGTAATAGTCCGGGTGTGAGACCAGTGCCTTTCGACTGCGTGGACGTGGCAGATCAACATCCAGGACCTTACCCACCTTTGCGTTGGGACCATTGGTCATCATCACCACACGGTCTGCCAGTAATATCGCTTCATCGACATCGTGTGTAACAACAATGGCAGTGACCTGTGTACGCGCCCAGACTTCCATTAAAACTTCCTGTAATTCCCAGCGCGTCAGTGAATCCAGCATGCCAAAGGGCTCATCCAGCAACAGCAGCTTGGGTGATAAAGCAAAAGCACGGGCAATACCGACACGCTGTTTCATTCCATTGGATAATTCCGCTGCTTTTTTATGTAACGAGTCGCCGAGACCAACTCGAGTCAAGTAATATTCGATAATTTCATTGCGCTCTTTTCTTGAAGCATGTGGATAGACGCTTTCCACACCTAGCGCCACATTTTCTGCGGCTGTCATCCATGGAAACAGGCTAGGTGCCTGGAATACGACGGCACGGTCCGGACCGGCACCATCAATCTCATGCTTGTCGAGTACGATACCGCCATCACTAATGTCATTCAGTCCCGCTGTCATGGACAGAACGGTGGATTTACCACAGCCGGAGTGACCAATGATTGAAACGAACTCACCCTTCTGCATATTAAGATTAAAGCCATCGACTACAGTCAATGGTCCTTTAGGTGTCGGGTAAACCTTGGTGACGTTAAAAAATTCCAGGTACTTTCTCTCGCCCGGGTTATTCATATAGGGCTTGAGTGCATTGGGAACTTTATTCTTCTTTCCTTCACCACTGCGATCAATTGGCTTGACCGGTGGTAGCTGAATCACGTTGTTGTCTACATCAGCGGTTTCATCGATGCCAATCTGCATCAGGTACTGCGTGATCTCACTGCGCAGTTGCTTGAATTGCTCATCATGGTTCATGGCTGTTCTATCGCGTGGTCTATCCAGGTCAACAATAAACTCTGGACCAAACGTGGCATTAGGTCCCGGGTTGAGGGGAATAACACGGTCAGCCATGATCAGGCCTTCATCCACATCGTTGGTGATCAGGATGACGGTCTTCTGCTCCTGTTCCCAGATACGAATGATCTCGTCCTGCAACTTGGCACGTGTTAACGCATCCAGTGCACTTAGCGGTTCATCCAGTAACAACACATCCGGACTCGCCGCGAGAGCCCGTGCAACGTTTACGCGTTGACGCATTCCACCGGATAGTTCGGCCGGACGACGATTGACCGCGTGTGATAAACCCACCATCTCGATATATTTTTCGGTGTGGGCACGGCGTTGTTCACTGGACCAATCGGTATAGATAGCATCGACTGACAATGCAACGTTGCCATACACGGTTAACCAGGGCATTAGCGAGTAATTCTGAAAGACTACTCCACGGTCAGGGCCGGGGCCGCTAACCGGCTTGTCTTTTTTGAAGATTTGTCCGGCATCGGCTTTTATCAGACCGGCAATTGCAGAAATGAGCGTGGTCTTGCCACTACCTGAAAATCCGACTATGGCAACAAACTCACCTTCATTAATTTCCAGATTAATATCCTTCAGGACATGGGTCTGTTTACTGCCCTTGCCATAGGACTTGCGGAGGTTTTTTACGCTAAGAAATGACATCACTGAACTCCCTAGCGGCTCTCGCCGAACGTAAACAGCTTTTGCAGCGTCAACATAACGCGATCGAGCAGGAAACCAATAAAGCCAATAGTGAATACTGCCACCATGATCTTGCCCAACGATTGCGAACTGCCATTCTGAAATTCATCCCAGACAAATTTACCGAGGCCCGGGTTTTGCGCCAGCATTTCGGCCGCAATCAATACCATCCAGCCCACACCCAGTGACAAACGCAGACCGGTAAATATCAGCGGCAGGGCACTTGGTAAAACAATCCTGGTGACAGTCTTCATCCAGCTAAGCTTCAATACCTTCGACACATTCATCAGGTCCTTGTCTATCGATGCCACACCAACCGCGGTATTGATCAGCGTTGGCCACAGAGAACACAGCGTCACGGTAATCGCCGAGGTTAAAAATGACTTATCAAACCAGGAATCATCGGTTATCTCATAAGTGGCGCTCACGACCAGTGTCACAATGGGTAGCCAGGCCAATGGCGACACCGGTTTAAAGATTTGTATTAACGGATTTAACGCAGTATTAATAATATTGCTCAGGCCGCAGACGATACCAAGTGGTACTGCAACCAGTGTGGCAAGTATGAACCCGGTAAATACGGTATAAAGGCTGGTAAAAATCTGGTCCAGGTATGTCGGCGGACCCGTGTATGGTCGAATCTTGACATTGGCATCCGGGTTACTGGCCAGTCTCTTCTCGTTACGCTCTACCTGGCGTTGAATAAAGTCTGATTCTTTTTCGCGTTCACGGTAATGATCATCCACCAGGTTTCCAGCCTCTTCCCAGACCGCGGCCGGACCGGGGATAGCACCGAGGCTGGTTTCAACCCTGGCCGCAGACCAGTCCCAGATCATCAGGAAAAAGATAAAGGCGATCACTGGCACACCAATCATTAATAACATTTGCTTGAACTGTTCCTGCGGATCCTCACCGGCACAGAGCTTGACTACTGGCACGAACCAGTTCAGTCCAACCATCTCAAAAAAATTACCGAGTCGAGTAGAAAATGGTACGCCAGATTGCTGCTTAACTTCGTTTGTAGCCTTTATTTCCCCGCTTGCTGGAGAATCTGTCGATGTTTCAGGCTGTTCCTGTTTTAGTGCTGTATTTGTTTCCATAGTCTTTATCTATTCCAATATTTATAAAGATCGGCGCCTGCTTTCACAGGCGCCTACCAAATGGCCTATCAGAGGGCTCACTAGTTAACTGTTTCATCTCCCTTCAACCCAATCGGGAATTTACTGAGGTAATCATTGGGAAACTTTCCATCAAACGTGATTTCATCGATGAACTCGGTTTGTGCCGGTTTGTAACCATCGGTATCCCACGGGATGTCTTCTTTCTTAATCAAACCTTCCTCAACCAGTTCCTTTGCCGCTGCCAGGTAGATGTCAGGTCGGTAAACTTTCTTAGCGACTTCGTGATACCAGCTATCCGGCCTGGATTCTGTAATCTGTCCCCAGCGACGCATCTGTGTCAGATACCAGATCGCATCGCTGTAAAACGGATAAGTGGCAAAGTAACGATAGAAAACGTTGAAATCGGGAAGTGAGCGTTTATCACCCTTCTCGTATTCAAAGGTGCCTGTCATGCTGTTGGCAATCACCTCGTAGTCAGCGCCGACGTATTCAGAACGAGACAGGATCTCGACTGCTTCCTCGCGATTGGCGTCGTTATTGGCATCCAGCCATTGCGCTGCGCGTATTAATGCCTTGACTACAGCCTTGTGGGTATTCGGATTGGCCTCGGCCCACTCCGCGCTGACACCGAAGACTTTTTCCGGGTTATTTTTCCAGATCTCGTAGTCGGTAATGACTGGCACACCGATCCCCTTGAAGACGGCTTGCTGGTTCCAGGGCTCGCCCACGCAATAACCGTATATCGTGCCAGCCTCCATGGTTGCCGGCATCTGCGGCGGTGGTGTTACCGACAACAGTGCATCGGCACTGATCTGACCGGTAATATCATTCTTTGAGTAATACCCCGGGTGGATGCCACCGGCTGCAAGCCAGTAACGTAATTCGTAGTTATGGGTAGACACCGGGAACACCATACCCATGTTGAATGGTTTACCCTCGGCCTTGTACTCATCGACTACTGGTTTCAGGTAGTCGGCCTTAATGGGATGTACCGGCTTACCATCTTCACCCTTAGGTACGTATTGTTTCATCTGTTCCCAGATATCATTGGAGACAGTAATTCCGTTTCCATTCAGGTCCATACTGAACGCGGTAATGACGTCAGCCTTGGTACCAAAACCGATGGTTGCGCCTAGTGGCTGGCCGGCCAGCATGTGTGCGCCATCCAGTTCACCATCAATAACTCGATCCAGTAATACCTTCCAGTTGGCCTGGGGTTCCAGAGTGACGTACAGACCTTCGTCCTCGAAATAACCTTTTTCATAGGCGATCGCCAGCGGCGCCATATCCGTCAGTTTGATAAAACCAAACTTGAGGTCTTCCTTCTCCAGATCTTCAAAAGCGTGAGCGTTGCCTGCAAGAAGCAGGGACGCCGCAAGAAAGCTTCTAATTACAGTATTCCAGTATTTACTACGCATTACTTATCTCCAGGTGACAATCCGGTCTTGAAAGACAGGCAAAAAAAAACGCCCAGGGAACGATACTCTGTTCCATGGACGCCTTTGCCCGTTTACTTAAACCAGTGAAAGTTTACATATACGTGAGGCTAACGGTGCCTCAACTTAAATCTCTAATTATTGTTATCGCAAGAGCTATGCCAAAAAGCCTGCTCGTATAAAACCATTGTATATCAACATTTCATGAATATTTAGTCGATTAAGCAGGATATTTCGTGCACCAAAAAGATAAAACCGGTGTCAATCGTGCACAATTTCAGCGCATCTATCGATTCAGTTTTTCCAATTGTGCCAACTCGACCAGGCAGTTCTCGACCTTGTGCCCGGAGAGATAACTCACCACATTGTCCGGATCGAAGACGATGTTATCCATGTATTTATCTGCACCCAGTTTGAAATCCAGGTCGTCATCATCCAGCTTCCATTCACTGCCCTGTTCACCCTCGGTCTTGTAATTGAAAGACGGGTAAGTCAGACCAAGACGACTGGCGGCCAATCGATACACATCCGGCCGATAAACTGCTTCTGCAATCTGCTTGATATCGATGACTTCCTGTAATTGCCCCCAGCGATACATCTGGCTAATGATCCATGTGGCATGTGAACACCAGGGGAAATTGGCCTGGTAGCGATGAAATACATGCATATCAGGAATTGACCTGGGTTCAGCATCGGCATGGTTATTAAAGTTGCCCGCCAGCGATGCACGAATAATATCGGGTTCTATACCAATGTACTCATCACTTGCGAGTACATTGGCAAAACTGTCACGATTATTAGCGTTATCTATCCATGCCGCAGCCTCGATCAAGGCCATTACCAGGCAAAGGTGTGTTTTCGGGTGTTTCGCGGCCCAGTCCCTTGTAACACCGAACACCTTCTCCGGCGAATTATTCCATATCTGGTAACCACTGGTTAACAGTTTCCCAACACCCATACTCACGGCACAACTGTTCCATGGTTCACCCACGCAGAAACCATCAATCAGTCCGTCCTTGAGGTTATCCACCATGTACTGAGGAGGAATGACTTTTAGTGCCACGTCCCTGTCCGGGTTAATCCCGGCGGCTGCCATCCAGTAACGTATCTCATAATTATGATTTGAATACGGGTAAACCATGGCAAAGTTAAGCATAGGCTTTCCCGCCGCACTGTCCTCCTGCAGAATTTGTTTCAATGCTTTTGCTGAAAGGTTGGGATCATTTTCTATGTTGGCGTCTTTTTCCAGCAATCTTTCATAAAGCGCTTTTGATACAGTAATTGCGTTTCCATTCAGGTTCATACTGAACGATGTCACCATGGGTTTCTTGTTAAAACCAAGTCCCAACGTCGTTGCGATGGTCATGCCCGCCAGCATGTGAGCGCCATCCAGTGCGCCCACGCATACCTTGTCACGAATATTGGCCCAGGAGGCCTCGCGCGAAAGACTCACCTCCAGCCCGTATTTTTTAAAGAAGCCCTGTTCCCTGGCTGCTACAAGCACACAGCAATCAACAAGAGGAATAAACCCCAGTGTTAATTCATGCTTTTCCGGTACAGGTAGCTTGCTTTTTTCAGTCATCATTATTTTCCCGTTCTCAACAGTTCTGCCGCAGCAATAATGCTGCGAGCCAGGTCAACCAGTTTCATGTTCCTGCTCATGGCAATTTTTTGCATTGTTTTATGCGCGGTTTCCTCGTCATAATTTTGCTGCTTCATGACGATGCCCTTGGCCCTCTCGATCAACTTGCGTTCTTCCAGCGTGTTTTTTGTTTTCTCCAACTCTTCCCTGATTGATTGGTACTCCTTGAAGCGCGCCATCGCGGTTTCCAGGATTGGCATTACTCGTTGTGGATGCATCCCGTCTACGATGTATGCCGTCACACCAGCCTTCACTGCTTTCTGTATGGTGTCGCTGTCATCATCATTGGTGAACATCACGATCGGTCTTGGTCTCTCTGCACTAATACTGTGCATATGTTCGATGGTATCGCGGTCAGGTGAATCCATATCGATAATGATAATGTCTGGCTGGTAACGACTGACAAGTTGCGGAAGGTCATGCCCTGAAGAGGCGGTGGCCACAATCCTGTGACCCAGGTTGGTCAACAATTTTTCCATCGCCATCGAGCGCTCAGGCAATTCATCAATGATCATAATGTTGAGTTGTTTATTGTCTCTAGCCATATTAATTATTGTGTTTTCAATGCTCTTAGCTAATTTTGCTCTTTCATAATAAACAAAAGACCCCCGGCCTTTTTGGCCGGGGATCCTGTAATTAATCAACAACAAACTGATTATGATTTCTGGTTTATTACTGCCTAGTACTTGAAGGTAAAGTACGCCCAGTACTTACTTAAATCAGTCGATTTCGGGTTACCCACATCCGAAGATGCATCGTATCCTGCATATTTCAGACCAACGGTATAGTGCTTGGCAAATTTTTTGGTAAACCAGATATCCAGTTCGTCACCATAATCAAAGCCGGCGTTCTCCGCCTCAAGCATATGATAGGAAACGATCAGTTTGGTATCGTAAGCACCGGTCGCGACAACGGTAAAGTAAGTGTCTTCGATACCAGCAGCCGGGGTGGCGAGGAAATTATCAGCCCAACCCTGGAAGGCGTGACCGGTTGCCAGCGGTGTCTTGAACGCATTGACACCATCACCCGCACTTTCAAGCACCTCGTAACTGACCTTGGCCATCAGCGATTTGATAAACATCCCGTCGAACCTGGTTTTAAAACCACCTTCAAACAGGTAATAATCCGCGTCATAGCTCGCAGCCGAGTTACCACCTTCTTCCTGCATGGCATACTCGGCGGTATAGATTAACCTGGTTCCCTCTTTAAATATCGGGAAACCACCGTCAGCGCGGAGACCATATGTTTCTGTAGACAACCCGGGTAAATCATCAAATTCCAGATCGTAGTAATAACCCTCGAGATTTACATATTTCAGGCCTTTGTATTGCGCATTCAGGATTGGGGCACTCATATCACGGTCGGTACCGAAGATGGTGTTGTTATTCCAGATATAACCAGCCAACAGCGTGGTATCAGGCAACGAGGTGTTGGTAACGGTAATCGAATCCTGGGTCTGCCAGTTTTGACGCCAGAGGACAGTGCCCAGGAAACGATGAAACGGGGCGGCCCTGGGCGTAATAATCTGGCGACCAACTTTCACGAGCGTATCATTCATGAAAGTACCACCAAGGAATGCCTGGTTGATTTCGGTTCCACTTGGATCAGCTATTGTAGGCAAAGTGCCACGACCATTACGGGTATCATTGTACTGGGTATCACTCAAAACATCGGTGGTGTTTTCAAACTGTATGTAGCCAAACACATTATGAAAACTGCCCGTTTTATATCCCAGCGTTGACCGTACGGTAAACGCATCACCATCGTCAGTCTTCGAGTCATCTTCTACAAATTCGTAACGTGGCCGGAAACTGAAGTCCACCTTGCCGCTGGTCAATGCTTCCATCAATGCATCGTCAGCCTGAACGCTCATGCTCGTAGCGGACATCCCCATTAAGATGACGCCAGATATCGTCAATTGCTTATAAATATTAGTTTTCACTACTTTTCTCCCTCTGGTACTACTTTTTTGAAACAAAAAAAAACCACGTCAGCGAGCTGAGCGTGGCTTCATTACCGATTAGTAAATCTTTTACTTTCTGATTACGCCATTGTAATCAATCGTGATACTGCAAATGTAACAACGTAAATGCAGTTACCACAAAACATGGAAAGCACTAGTGCAATTAACAGGCCAACATATTACGGGTTTGAATTTATTACGTTTTTGTTAATCCAGCGCGTGAACGGACAAGCGCTATTGCACAACATTAGTTCGAAACAGGTTTGATTTGCCCGATTTAAGTGCTCGAACAATAAATACACTGCTGCTAAAAGATTTTTACTATTCGTTCTTAACAAGAATTTTATTATCGATACTGACGTTTATGATCACAAGAAAGAAAATATTTGTTCAATAATGATGCAATGATTCATCAAAAGAGTGCACAAGTTCTCTATTAGAACACCATGTCAATAATATGAGAGCAACAATAACAAGAACTTATACTGCTATTAAATTATGGCATACATCATGCAATTATCTTTAGCGTTCTAACGTTGGAACTATATGAATTAATAATTTCGGTTGCTGCACATCAGCGACTTTAATTTCTAAGAGACAAAGGCGTCGCTTAGTTGATTGATAGAACTGTCAATCAACCAGCGGCGTTTTTTTTGGACGATATTTAAGTGAATACAGCCCTAAAGCTGGATAAAAATCTGGCTGAAAAAATACTATCAAGAAGTAACAAGCCGATAGTCATCGTTGGTACGGGACCGGTGGGCATGCGTTTTCTTAATGATTTGCTTGCCGACGGCATCAATCAGCCGGTAGTTATCTATGGCGGAGAGCCCTGGATGCCCTATAACCGGGTTCGCCTTTCTTCACTGCTGGCTGGAGAGATCAGCCACCAGGATATCCTGATTCCAGACTCGAATACTGGACCACAATCGCTAATTAAACGCTATAACTGCCGCGTCGTGCGTATCGATCCTGATAATAAACTGGTTGAAGATGAGCACGGGCAAACACAGGAATACGAAAAATTAATCCTTGCTACCGGTTCCAATGCATTCGTGCCCGAAATTCCCGGTATAAACATGAGGGGTGTTTACCAGTTTCGGGACCTAAAGGATACCGAGCACCTGATGGCCCGGCGCACAAGCAGTCGCCACACGGTAGTGTTGGGAGGAGGTTTACTGGGTCTTGAAGCCGCCCGGGCCATGCAACGTTACAGCACGCATGTATCAGTTATTGAACACAACCGTTTCCTCATGTTTCGACAATTGGACGAAACCGCAGCAGGCATTTTCAAGCAACATGTTGAATCTATGGGCATCGATGTTTACCTGCAGGAATCAGTTAAACAGGTTCACGGCGAAGATCGTGTTACTCACATTGAATTACGTTCAGGCAAGGTACTGACCTGTGACACATTAATAGTATCTGCCGGTATTACTCCTAATATTGAACTGGCGAAGCAGGCCGGCCTGGCCTTTGGTAGAGGGATCAAGGTCAACGATGCGATGCAGACATCCAACCCTGATATATATGCAATCGGTGAATGTTGTGAGCATCAGGGACAAATTTACGGCATTGTTGCGCCCGGTTATGAACAGGCCCTGATCGCGGCCATGAACATAGCCAGTAAACCCATGAAATACAAAGGCACGGTTCTGGCTACCAGTCTCAAGGTTGTCGGCAAGCCTGTGTTCAGTATGGGTGATGTCGATGACAGTGTTCGTACCTACTCGACCTATACCTATCAAAAGGACGGTTTCTATCGTCGCCTTAATGTGTATCGCGGCCGGTTACTTGGCGTTATAGCAATCGGTGAATGGTCGGAACTGATTCAACTCAAGGAACATGTCAAAAAAGGCAGGTTACTGTTTCCGTGGCAACTGCGACGTTTTACCAGTACTGGTGAGCTATGGGACAGCGATATTTTACAGGAAGTCACCCAGTGGCCTGCCGAGGCCACGGTTTGTTCGTGTAACGGCATATCTCGTGGGCAGCTCAGCAAGGAAATCAATAGCGGTTGCAGGACGATTTCACAACTTGCTGAAAAAACCGGGGCCTCCACGGTTTGCGGTTCTTGTAAACCATTGCTGGTTAATATGCTCGGTCAGAAAGAGATTGAACCGACACGCGGCTGGAAACCATTATTGAAGGGTTCCGTGATTGTAGTTGTTATGTGTTTCGTCGCTTACCTGCTCCCGGCCATACCCTATAACGATACGGTCCAGGTATCCTGGCGCTGGGACATGCTGTGGACCGAAAGCCTGTTCAAGCAGATCAGCGGTTTCACACTTCTGGCCATGTCTGTCCTGGTATTAATCCTGTCATTACGCAAGCGAATCAAATGGATCTCATGGGGAGATTTTCCAATCTGGCGCCTGCTTCATGCCCTGCTCGGCGGTAGCGCTATTTTTGTCCTGTTAATACATACCGGTTTTCGCCTTGGCGACAATCTGAATTTTTATCTGATGATGAGTTTTACGTCGCTGTTATTGGTTGGCGCAATTATCGGTTCCGTGATTGCCATGGAACATAAGCTGGCCGCAAGCACAGTAAGACAGTTAAGAAATATCGGAACCTGGCTGCACATACTCCTGTTCTGGCCAATTCCAGTGTTGCTCGGCTTTCATATTTTTAAAACCTATTACTTTTAAGTGAACCCTGAAACTGAATGCTCAAAAACAAAAATCTATGGCTATGGTTGATATGGCTTTTACTCACGCTTGCATTTACAACATACCTGGTAATGAAGATTAATAACAAGGCGGCAGATAAATCAATTTTTCTCCCTGGTGAAACCACGCACGGTCATCATCAAATAGAACTCGCCTGCGGAGCCTGCCATAGCAAATCGTTTGCTGACAAGGAAGCAATACAGGAGTCCTGCATGAATTGTCATGGCAAGGCATTAAAAGACAATGATGACAAACATCCAAAAAGCAAGTTTACCGACCCACGTAATGCCGAACGTGTTGCGATACTGGATGCCCGCTATTGCGTCACCTGCCATATAGAACACAACCCGGAAGTTACATTGGAAATGGGCGTGACCATGCCGCCTGACTATTGCCACCTCTGTCATGAAAAAATCGCGGAGGAACGCCCCAGTCATGAAGGTATGGCATTTACCACCTGTGCTTCGGCCGGTTGTCATAACTACCACGACAACCAGGCACTGTATGAAGACTACCTGATCAAGCATTTACATCAGCCCGATATCCTCGATAAACAGGAATTTCCGCCGGACTTGAACCTTGATGAACTCGCACCGGTATTACCCGAGTATCCGATCAAGGATTATCCGCTCGAACGCCTGAAACTGGTCGATGCGAATGCGCCACTAAATATTGAATACGACGCCGAGATTCTATACGAATGGTTTGACACCACGCATGCCAACTCCGGTGTGAACTGTACTGCCTGCCACCAGCAAACAATTAATGAAAAGACGGTATGGACCGACACGCCCGATCACAAGGTTTGTGCAAGTTGCCATGGACCCGAGGTAGATGGCTTCCTGGCAGGCAAACATGGTATGCGCCTGGATAGCGAAAGACTAAAACAGGAACTCACAGCAATGACACCCGACCTGGCACGTCTCCCGATGAAGAAAGACGTGCAACACAAGGAGCTGGGTTGTAACAGTTGCCATGAAGCACACGACTATAACACCACCACGGCCCGGGTAGAGGCCTGCCTGGGTTGCCATGATGATGAACACAGCCTGGCCTATATCGATTCGCCACACCATAAACTCTGGAAACAGGAACTGGCGGGTGAACTACCCGAACACAGTGGCGTTACCTGTGCCACCTGTCATATGCCACGAATAGAAAAGGAATTCATGGACGGCATGTTTTACATGGGCATCGTGCAACACAACCAGAACGACACACTGCAACCAAATGAAAAGATGCTGCGACCGGTATGCATGGACTGCCATGGACTGGGCTTTGGCATTGATGCCCTTGCCGATGAAAAACTGATTCATAACAACTTCGACGGGCAGCCAGGCGTTCATATTGAAAGCATGGACATGGCCGAAGTCCGCATGAAAGAAGCAGAGGAAAAGAGGAGACGTCTACGCGAGCAGGCTAAAGACGAAAATTCACCAACCCCATAAAAAAACCAGCACTACAGGAGAAGTAAAATGTTAAAACTGAAAAAAGTCATGATTACGGCCACACTGGTAGCAGCTTGTGCCCTGCCATTCACAGCATCGTCGGAGATAGCCGATACACCGACGTTTACGCCCAAGCAGTTGGCCGACTGGCTACACCTGGTTATGTCGACTGACCGGGCGGTTTATACCAAGAAGATTGTGAACAGACTGGTAAAGAAGGACAAGGTCATCAAGGCCAGCGAGCATTTTGAAGATGACAAGGCCCTGGTATTACCGGCACAGATGTTCCGCTTCGGTGCAGAAGAAGTCGCCAAGAAAACGGACCAGTTTACCTATTCTCTGCAATCACTATGGCCTATCAACAAGCAGAACGCCCCGCGCACTGAAATAGAAAAGGCCGGCCTCGCCTATGTTAGCGAGAACAAGGGAGAAAACTACTACGGTGTTGAAGAACTCGGGGGCACCCAGTATTTCACCGCCGTGTATGCCGACCCCGCTGTTGCGCCTGTTTGTGTCAGCTGTCATAACGAACACAAGGACACACCAAAGAGTGATTTCAAACTGGGTGATGTTATGGGCGGCGTGGTGATTCGTATACCTCTGAAGGGCTAACGAAATGCGTTCTGCCATCACATTATCCATGACTTTGTGCCTGATGCCTTTTTTCGTACACGCAGACGAAAGCCGGTATCGGGATTTTGACAGCGATCACCTGATTTTTGGCAAAAAAGTCTGGATTGAAACATGTGAAGGCTGCCACGGCTGGGGAATAGGTGGTGCACCTATTCCCCTCCACTACGACCAATGGGAAGACCGCATCGCCAAGGGTAAAGACATCCTGTACCAGCATGCTATCGATGGATACTTTGGACCCGATGACAGCATGATGCCCGAGCGTGGCGGTAACCCGGAACTCAGTGACGAAGAAGTCAAAGCTGCCGTGGATTACATGGTTGAACTGGCAAAAAGTCACCAATAAACGAGACGAGGAGAATTGCAATGACCCCGAAACAAATTGAACTGGTTAGCGGCACCTGGGAAATGGTGTTACCCATTTCAGACCAGGCTGCGGCCATGTTCTATGCCCGGCTATTTGAGATCGCGCCTGAAGTAAAACCGCTGTTTTCCGGTGATATGGAAGCACAGGGTAAGAAACTGATGCAAATGATCAACACCGCAGTGGATAACATCGAAGATGTGGAAAAGATCATTCCAGCACTTGAAGATTTGGGTAAACGCCATGTTGGGTATGGCGTCACAGATGAACACTACGCCCAGGTGGCAGAAGCATTACTATGGACCCTGGAGCAAGGGCTGGGTGACGCTTTTACAGAGGATGTGAAACAGGCGTGGACGGAAACCTACATGACGCTGGCAGGCGTCATGATTGAGGCTTCAAAGGAAGCTGCTTAAGTGAGAAACAACGTGACCAGGGACGGTCATTACCGTGTACCGCAATGCAACCGTCTGTATACCATGTAAAAAAAACCCGCCAATGGCGGGTTTTTTTATTTCCTTAACCTGTGATTACTCGGTAATCACTACTTCAGCAGAGCCTTCAGCTTCTGAAGACGTACCAAGCTCTGCATTACAGTCCAGGATGAAGTTATCATATTCTTCACCAGCCAGACCAAGTTCTGCAGCTTCCTGTTCGCAGGTCATATCCACAACCTGGCCTTCCTCTGCAACAGCACGGGAAGAATAAACCATGCCTGACAGGCACAGGATTAGTAGTAGTTCTAACGATTTCATACGTAAATCCTCAATAACAGTTAACAGTAAATTTCACTAACCATTACCTGGATCCAGCTTCGGCGGGCTTTTGGAGGCTACTTGGAAAGAAGGGCTTCTATACCAGTCTAGACACTTTACAAACTGCTTGGCAGTTCCAATTATTGGCAGCAGATTTATACGCCTGGCCAATTTACCTGTCAATGGGATTTATACGGCGGCAGGCATACCCCGACTAGAAAGCGAATAGTGAGTCCTTTCATGTTCAGCTTCAATTCAGCTTACCTTCCTATACTCCTCCCATCTTTCAACTTATTGGAGATTAAATGATGAAAAACAGCAGTAAATACCTGTTAATTGCCGGGGGTATCGCGTTAGGTACCGTGGGCGGTATAACGATTGGCGTCTCAAGTGCGGACGATTTACATGAAGTCGCCCGGGCGCCACAGGACTTTATCCAGAAGGTAAACGGAAATAGCCCCAAAAAACCACTGTTACCGATTAACAAGATCATCGGTCAATACGAAAACGATGGCAGCCAGGTCACGGAAATCGAGCTGGACCGCGAACTGTTCCGGGATGTTTACGAACTGGAACTTGTCGATGCCAGTGGCCAGGGCTGGGATATCGATGTAGATGCCCGAACTGGAGAGGAATTATCAAAATACAAGGATTGGGACGACTAGTTCATTGTCGTATTATAGCCCGGTAACCTCAGGTTGCCGGGCCAATACCTGAAAAGCTGGAGATGAAAATGAGAAATGTAATACTGATACTTGGAGGCCTGCTACTTATGGCTATTCAGCCCGGCATGGCAGCAACGAGTGAAAAAGGGCTCTCCCCGTTTGATATTGTACAACTGGAACAGATGGTAATCGTTGCCGAAGCCGATTTCTCGGCCGATGAAATTAAGCAGTTGAAAGACTCTGGTAACATCATGCCGCTCGAATCCATCCTGCAACTGGTACAAAAGAATTATGAGGGCCGGATCATCGAGGTTGAACTTGATAAAGAAGACAAAACGTATGTCTACGAAATAGAACTCGTCGATGATAATAATATTGTCTGGGAACTGGAAGTTGACGCGGCAACCGGCAAAGTGCTTAAACGTGAGCAGGACGACTAATGCGAATATTGCTGGTTGAAGATGACGTAGCACTGGCCAATGATCTGCAAAAAAAGCTACTTCAATCAGGATTCGTGGTAGACGTTAGCCATGACGGCATCGATGGTAAATTCAGGGCAGATACTGAATCCTATGATGCGGTCATTCTTGACCTGGGTTTGCCCGGCCAACCCGGCATAGAAGTCTTGCAACAGTGGCGCAACGATAATAATGACATTCCCGTATTAATACTGACCGCACGTGGTGCCTGGCACGAAAAAGTCGATGGCTTCAAGGCTGGTGCCGATGATTACCTAAGCAAACCATTCCATGTTGAGGAACTCATAGCCCGCCTGCAGGCTTTGATACGACGCCGAAATGGGCGTGCCGGGGCAACGTTAACGGCAGCCGGCCTCACACTGGATGAAGACACACAGCAACTCACGCTTGCCAACAACAGCAGCGTCGATCTCACCGCCACTGAATTTCGTATGCTCTCGTACCTGATGCAACATCCGGACAAGATCCTATCCAAATCGCGCCTGATAGAGCATGTACTGGCCAGCGACTCTGCCGGAGATGAAAATCTTATCGAGGTTTACATCAATCGGTTGCGACGCAAGATAGGCCCTGGGAAGATCGAGACACGACGCGGACAGGGATACATATTAAAGGACACGGATTGAAATCATTAAAGGCACGTCTTGGGATAGAACTGGTTATCGCACTCATCGTTGTGTTCGCACTGCAGTGGGCACTGGTCAGTTATTTTATCAAGTACGTTACAGAAACCTATATCACTTCGCGTATCGAACATGACATTGATGTACTGCTAGCCAACATTGTTATAAACGAACAAGGCAATATAACGCTGGCCCGAGAACCGGAAGGAAGGTATAGCGAGGGACCATTTACCGGCCACTATTACGTGATCAGGGCCAACAACGAGATTTTACGCTCCCGCTCACTCTGGGATCAGTCTCTGGATATCAATACTGTTGGTGTTGGCGCTACATCCCTGCAACGTCTCCGGGGTCCGCTGGAACAGCCCTTGCTGATGGTAACCAAGGGCTTCAACAAGCTGTATACCGATATCAATGTGACCGTGGCCGAAGACATCACAACCCTGAATAGCGGCATCAAGACAATGCAGTCAGCATACTTGCTATTGTCGTCATGTCTGCTGTTATTGCTGTTATTGTCACAACAGTGGATCGTGCATCGAGCATTAAAGTCACTAACTACGACCCGCCTGAACCTTGAGCGCGTCAGTCGTGGAGATACAGACAATTTGTCCGAGGCTGTTCCTGACGAAGTGTTACCACTGGTTCAGGAAATCAACCTGCTACTTGAATTATTATCGCGCCGTTTGCAAAAAACCCGTACGGCCGTGGGTAATCTTGCGCATTCGCTAAAGACGCCGTTAAGCCTTTTAAAAAATATAAAAGATGATCCGGCAATAAAAAACGAAACTGAATTATTAACTACCCTGGACAAACAAATCGAATCGATCCAGGTCACGCTGGAACGTGAACTGAATCGTGCCAGGCTTGCTGGCGATGCCAAATCCGGGCAGCGTTTTCTGCCGGGCAAGGAATTACCAGCATTGGTTGAAACCCTGGAGCAAATATATAAAGAGCAGAACCTGGAAATTGTATTGGTCAACCAGCAACAAACCAGTTGGAACGCAGACCGCGAAGATATGCTGGAACTGTTCGGCAACCTCGCGGACAACGCCTGCAAATGGGCAAAATCAACAGTGACAATCACATTGGGCACTCAGCCTGGCCAGTTCACCATTGAGGACGATGGCCCGGGCTTTCCTGCCGACCAGATCGAGTTGCTAAGCCAGCGCGGCCAACGCCTGGACGAATCTATACAGGGTCACGGACTGGGACTATCTATTGTTCATGATATCGTGCAGTTTTATAAGGGTACGATTGAATTCGAACCATCTGCCGAGATAGGTGGGTTGCTTGTAAAGGTAAAACTCTTTAATAACCAGGAGTGATGTGTCGCTAGCAGATAATACTTCCAAACTTACATAGTGTTTATTGCTGGTATCTCATTCGTAAGCTATTGTCTGTTTGTCCAATTTTTCAGCAACGATCTAAGCTAAAGATACAAAGTTAAAAATCATCGTTCTCCGGATCGACTATGTTATTCAACACATATTTCATAGATATCGGTTTTAGCTTTCTTATACGCCCTGGTGATAACTGTCCGGATATTGCGTCCAGCGTTTTCGCTGCATTCATGTTGCCCTGTTTATAAGCCGCGTATAACCAAACATAGGCTTGCTCAAAGTCACGATTGCCCAATACACCAGATTCATAAAGGACACCGAGATTACGTTGCGCCTCGGGATTGCCGGATTTTGCCGATAATTCATACCATTTCAATGCCTGCCTGATATCACGCCGGACACCCAGACCAAGGTAGTATTGAATACCCAGATAATTCTGGGCCGTGCTATCACCCATCTTTGCTTGCTCTTTCCACAACCGGAACGATGTCGCATAGTCGCCCTGGTCAAAGGCCTGCTTCGGGTCTACTTCATTATTACACCCCGTCAGCACTATCAAAAATAATAATACAATTATGTTGATCTGTTTTATCAAGATAATTTCCGCTTATAGTCGAGATTAGTAAATCATTGAGTAAGGTTTCTGCCAACTTGATCATTACCTTGCCGATCGTAACATTTCTTTTGTTAAGTTGACGCGATTGAAGGCCGAGGAACTCGAACCATGTTCGAAATCAGCGCCGACCATATCAAAACTAATATAAAACAATAACTTGTAACGCTAGACTCTATTTATATTAGCTACAATAAGTTACAGTAAGTATGATTAAGCTTCAAAATTAGATATATAACAATACATGAAAGATTCTCTTACAAGTGGCACCCATCATATCGGCTTAACCGTATCGAACCTTGAAGAAAGTGCAGAGTTCTTCATATCACTACTTAATTGGCAGGAAGTACGTAGAAATGACGAATACCCGGCCTTTTTTGTCAGTGATGGAGAGATTATGCTTACCCTTTGGGCTGTAAAAGATCAGCCCGGCAATTCATTCAACAGAAAATCTAACGTTGGACTTCACCATTTAGCGCTCACAGTAAGTAACGAAGAAGCTTTGGATATTCTTTATGAAAAATTATCATCCAGTAATATTGAAATTGAATTTGCACCGGAGCTTCTTAGAGATGGCCCAGCAAAGCATATGATGTGCTATGACCCAAGTGGCATACGCATAGAGTTCATATGGCCCGGAAAATAATAGTAATTAGCTAGATAATAAATGGCGGCCCGGAGGGATTGACTCGCTACATCCCTGCAGCTCGCACTTCGTGCAAACTGCGTTTGCCCAAATCGGCAATCCTACCGATTTGTCGAACATCGTTCTCGTCCCACCAACAGTAATCCATAAAAAAAACCACCTTGCGGTGGCTTTCTTATGGATGGCGCGCCCGGAGGGACTCGAACCCCCAACCCTCGGGTTCGAAGCCCGATACTCTATCCAGTTGAGCTACAGGCGCGGCGTATAACCCGGTGTAGTTGGGCGCCATTCTAGCACAATCCTGCTGGACGAAAATGCCCCTGTTTGCCGCCCTGCAAGCCAGAAACTTGATCTGAATCAATCTGCCAACAGCCCTGCTGGCCTAGTATTACAGACACTCAACTGTGAGACCAGGAAACCCGCATGTTTAACAGAGAATTAATCGGCCGTTACGATTTATCAGGGCCCCGTTATACCTCCTACCCATCGGCGCTGGAATTCCATGAGCAATTTGGCATGGACCAGTACCAGCGACTAACGGAAAGTACTAACGAGGAACTGGTGCCGCGACCGCTATCGTTATATGTTCACTTGCCTTTCTGTAATACCGTCTGCTACTACTGCGCCTGCAACAAGATCATCACTGCTAACCGGGAACGGGCCCGCCCTTACCTGGAGGACCTGCACCGGGAAATTGCGATGCAGGGCAATCTGTTTGATAAGGATCGCGTGGTTAAACAAATGCACTGGGGCGGAGGTACGCCGACGTTTATTTCAAATGAGCAAACCATCACTCTCATGCAGAAACTATGGCAGCACTTCAAGTTGCTTAATGACGATAGCGGTGAGTACTCGATTGAGATCGATCCGCGCCAAATTAAACCGGAAAGCATTGGCCTGCTCAGGACGCTGGGCTTTAACCGGTTAAGCCTGGGTGTGCAGGACTTCGACCCAGCCGTTCAACAGGCCGTAAACCGTAACCAGTCATATGAACAAACCCTGTTTTCCTTTGAAGAGGCGCGTAAACATGGCTTTCACTCCGTGAATATGGATTTGATCTATGGCCTGCCCAGACAAACAGTGGATACTTTCAGCGATACCATTGACAAGGTAATTAATCTCTCCCCCGAGCGGATTGCTATCTACAACTACGCGCATTTACCACACGTGTTCAAGGTACAAAAGCAGATAAACGAAAACGAACTGCCAGATGCCGAAACCAAGCTGCAAATACTGGAGCGCGCAATTCGGACGTTAACAGATGCCGGGTATGTCTATATCGGCATGGACCATTTTGCCAAACCGGATGATGAGCTGGCCGTGGCGCAGCGCGAGGGACACCTCTACCGTAACTTCCAGGGGTATTCAACCAATGCCAACTGTGATGTTGTTGGTCTCGGTGTTACTTCCATCAGCAAGATTGGCAACAGCTATTCACAGAATTACCGCACGCTTGAAGACTATCACGCGGCCATTACGCAAGGGCGTATTCCCGTATTCAGGGGTTACCAGCTGGATTTTGATGACGAATTACGACGTGAGGTTATCTCCCAACTGATCTGTCATTTCAACGTTTACTTCACCGAGATAGAGAAATTATTCCATATCGATTTTCGTGGCTATTTCGACGATGAGTTATGCAGGCTTACTGGCATGGTTGATGACGAATTGTTATTCATTGATGCCGAGAAAATTAGGGTATTACCCGCCGGTCGTTTCTTTATTCGTAATATCTGCTCGGTTTTTGACCGTTACATGAACAAGGAAACCTCGACCAGGCGCTTCTCCAGGATGATTTAGGAATTGGAATACAAGTCGTCACGCCTTAATGGTAAAGGCCAGGGCTGCTTCGCCTTACACGCCAATACCTGGTAAATATTGGTTTCACCCTTGTTAAAGTAATAGGCTGAGCCAGACATATATAACAGCCAGAGCCGATACGTCGCCTCACCGGCAAGATGTTCAGCCTGGTCCTTGTTGTTATTTAATGCTTGTAACCAGCTTCTCAAGGTCATTACATAATGTGGTCGTAACGACTCGACATCGGCAATTTCAAAACCGCAATTTTCCATTGCTTTCAGCACGGTACTAATCCGTGCCAGTTCACCGTCAGGAAAAATATACTCGTTGATAAATCGACGCTCGGGAGAATCATCCCAGCCAGTGTCATTAGTAATACCATGATTCAGAAAAAGGCCATTATCTTTTAGCAGGCGATTAATTAAACCAAAATACAATTCAAAGTTTCTTGTACCTATATGTTCAAACATGCCAACGCTTACAATACGGTCATAACTGGCTGTCTGTTCCAGTTCCCTGTAATCACGCAACTCAATACGAATATCATCCTGTAACCCCAGCTTTGTAATTCGTTGCTGTGCAAGATCATATTGTTGTTCACTGAGCGTGATACCATGCACACTGACTCCATAGCGTTGGGCAGCGTGTATGGCGAGCCCTCCCCAGCCACAGCCTATATCCAGGACATGCATACCGGGCTGCAACCGTAACTTTCGGCAGATATGCTCCAGTTTGTCGCCTTGGGCCTCGTCCAGTGTCTGTTTTGCATCCCTGAAGTAGGCACAGGAATAAACCATTTGTTTATCGAGAAACAGGCGATAGAAATCATTACCCACATCATAGTGGTGAGAAATCGTTTCACGACTGTTGTAACGCTTGTCTGATTTCAGCTCGTTGGCGTCGCTGATCCTGGCAGGACCGGACAGACGTGCCAGGGCCAGTATTAACCTGAACTGGTCAAGCAATGGTATTGAGCAATCACGTAAATAGTCCACCAGACTAAACAGATCCTCGAAATCACCCTCGACCTCTACATCACCTTGCAGGTAGGCAACCACCAACCTGGACAAGTCTTTATTCAGGATCAGAATGCGCAGCGGATACTGCTTTTTGAAAATAAGTGTGCAGCTGGCATACCGCGAACCAATGACAGGCAACCCATCCCATAACTGCAACGCGACAGGCCCACGGTAAGATGAAAATAGAATTCGCAAAACATCCCGACACAGCGCCAGGCTTTGCTGGCCCTGATGCTTTTCTGCACGGTTCCCTTGCAAATAGTTTGATCGAAAATCCGTGTTGTACTGCCGCGTATTGGTCATATTCTACACAATAAGCATAGATCAAATTTTCTACCTGTCATCCCCGGGACGGACACATTTTTCAAAAGAAATGATAATGAATTACCGCAATTTCTTTACAATCAAATACTTCACCCCAAGTGTTAAGACTGGGTGTCGTTATCCAGGTGCTTTAGCCTCAGAAACACCCTTTCGGCGGTAACTATCAGAGCCATCCCTATTATGGCTGCCCATAAAATTAATACATCTGTTTGCGCCTTGACTATCAAGAATGCACAAAGTACGACTACATCCAGCACAATTGCGATGACCAGAATTACCGGGTTCGCATTGATGTCCTTATAAAGATAACGTAGCACACCCCAGTGTATGACGATGTCCATAATGATATAAAATATAGCTCCGAGTGATGCAATACGACTCAGATCGAAAAACACAGTAAGCAAGATGGCGATGACTACCGTATAAACCAGGGTATGTTTCTGGATGCTACCAGGCATGCCAAAATGGCTGTGTGGTACCAGTTTCATGTCTGTCAGCATGGCCAGCATCCTGGAGACCGCAAATACACTTGCTATCACTCCGGATACCGTCGCAATGATTGCAAATCCAACTGTAAACCAGAGGCCGTAGTCTCCAAACACAGGACGGGCAGCCTGGGCCAATGAATAATCCCTGGCCTTGACAATTTCATCAATTGACAAGTTGCCACCAACGGCAAGCGAGACAAGCAGGTAAAGACACACGCAGATGACCAGAGAAATGATAATCGCACGCCCTACATTACGATGCGGATCCTTTATCTCACCGCCACTATTCGTAATCGTGGTAAATCCCTTGTAGGCAAGAATGCCAAGAGCAACAGCCCCCAGAAAGCCACTTACTGACGTGTCTTCTGGTGTAACTGAAATGCTATCAAAACTGAAGCCTGATGCATATAACCCTCCGGCAGCCAGGATCACTAACCCACCAATCTTGACGAAGGCCATAAAGAAAGAAAACGTTTGAATAAACTTGTTGCTAAGAATATTAACCAGGAATGCAAATACCAGTAACGCCACGCCTAGCGCGGGCACAAGCCAGGAGTCAGTTCCCGTATCAAATAGTTGTAACGTATAGGTGCCGAATGTACGCGCGACAAGACTCTCATTGATGACCATGGAGAAATACATCAACAGTGCAGAGACAGCGGTAACAGCACCCTTGCCATAGGCCTTTTCCAGGAACATGGCGATGCCACCTGCACTGGGATAGGCATTGGCCATTTTTACATACGAATAGGCACTAAAGCCTGCTACCACAGCCGCCGCAAGAAATGCCAGGGGGAACCATTCTCTGGCAAGTTCGGCTACCTGTCCCGTTAAGGCAAATATTCCTGCACCGATCATGACACCGGTGCCCATGGATACAGCACCCACAAGACTAAGGCTGTCCTTATTGTAATGGTTATCGTGATTATTCATATAAATAAGATACTTTAAAATAAGGGTTTAGACATGATTGTCAAATAAAATGTCTGCATCACTTCTATTGGCTACGAATTGAGATTCCCATCGTTACCGGCCGAGGTTTTAACCGAGTGTTTGGCAAAATGGAACCAGTAAAAGTCTTTGCATAAACAGGAACCATCATATTTAAACTGGTCATCATCCCTGTCGCAGCCATCAACTTAAGTAACTTCCGGCGTTTTAAATAGTACTTGTCTTGCATTTTTCACTCCAAAATAATATAGTTTTGCTTCAACTAGGAAATTAATCATCATTAATATCAAATAACTATCCTCTTTTTAAATTAACATTGGTTAGAATTTGAAGACTCCAGCCTTCAAGTAAATTTGTATAACATGCAATTATTCGACAATATCAATTACTCCAAGCCTTGTTTATTAAAGTAATATTGAATTCACCTGCTTCTACAAAAATAGTCCGGTTTTCGTTAGCGCCATACTTAAAAAAGATCCGTTTTAAAAGTTAAGGTTAATCTTTTTTGTTATTTCCCTTGGTATTTACAGAAGAAAATCCTTGTCTTAATTCATAGCTTATACTTAAACTCAAAACGGTCCTTACCAGGATTACCGATGCCAGTAATGCAATGTGTTCTATGGTGGGAGTATGTATTGTAGCAAGGATATCTGCTGCTATAAGGAATTCCAGCGCAAAAACCAATCGCTGACAAAATTGTAGACGGAGTGGTTCGACATCATTATTGAGCCCCTTATTCAACCATGTATGTATTAGATCATACAATGACAAACTGGCCGCTCCGACAATGAACAGGCCCCCAACCCCTTCCAGAATCAATATCATTATATTCAGTAATATTTCCATAATGTATTCACCTTATGTTAATGATGCTTATACCAACCGATTTTAGGAATATCATTCCAGTCGTTGGTTTTATGACAGATAAAACATTGAGTGACATCTGCATGTTTCACGTCGGCTACTTTCATTGACACCATCTTGAAATGTTCCATGTAATGGCTGGGCGGTGCCTGATGACATTGGGCGCAATCCGTTGACTTCGAACTGGGATGGAGAAATTCGGGGATAGTCCATGTGATGGTTGAATGGCATGTAGTACAGTCTGTGCCAAACAGGTCACGATGAGGGTCTTCATTGGAATGACAACTAGCGCAGTTTAACCATGTTTCCTGAACTGATATACGTGCATGTGGTGCTGACATCTTTTCCAGATGGAGTTTTTTATCGACCGACAGCTCATTACTACCAATCCTTGCCAGCGTCACATGGTTCATTTCCGTCGGGCGCCGTTCACTATCCAGATGCTCGATATGACAGCTACGACAATTGCCTATCTCTGCATGAAAAGCGGTGG
This sequence comes from Gammaproteobacteria bacterium, assembly GCA_965229565.1. Taxonomy (GTDB): domain Bacteria; phylum Pseudomonadota; class Gammaproteobacteria; order Eutrophobiales; family Eutrophobiaceae; genus JANQNX01. Next base: position 63,220 of record OZ245888.1, read on the forward strand.
ATTGCTTACCCAGTAACGTCTGGTTGCTAGCATGGCAGGTGATGCAGTTAAGCGGTTCCGGTCCCTTAACGGCAGTATGGCAGGCGGCACAGTTATGCTCCAGAAAAGTATGACCTGCCGATAAGGGACCGGGGCTGGCCATGCGTTGCCAGGTATTCGCGTCCAGCCAACCTGTGATCGTATCGTCAGGATGTGGCTTTCCATATTGTGCCCACAGTAAGAGAATGCCGACTATCACTATCGAGCACAGCAAATATGGCCAGAGTTTCATGTAAACCACCTCAGCCCGAAATGTATGCCCCCCCAAATATGCAGAACCAGAAGACCGTAAAGAACAAACGCAATGGTGATATGAAACCTGAGCCACCACTGGAATGCGGATTTGAACCATTCATGCATCCTGATTGCATACTCAACCTCGGCCATAGCATCGGCTAGAGCGAGTGCTCGCAAGTGCGGTAAACTTCCTTGCCCAATGTCTTCCCGTAACAAAATCCGGTTGGCGATCCAGCGTGTGAACAGACCGGAAAACGGACGTACCAGTGCAGCCTGTCCCTGATTGGTAGCCAACTCAGAGGCGACCTGACGGTAATTGATTTCCAGTTCGGTAAGTATCTCTTTCTTTTCACTGATAGTTTGCGAAAAACGTTTCAACAAGTAACGGCCTACAAATCCGCTCAGCACTACCACCAGTGTCATCCCCGTAAGTGCAATACCCAGAGTGCTATCGAATTTGTGGCTTGAATGGATGATTACTAGAATAGGTCCCAGCACCCCGGCGTAAATATGCCAGGCCAGCAAGGTTCGCATGGAAACAAACTGTGTAACCCAGCGATTAAGTAGCTTAACGCGCTTCACCACAAGATAAACCAATGGAACCAGCATCAACACTGCACCTGTCACACCAAATACGCCACCCCAAAGACTACCGGCAAATCGCGGAGATTGATGAAACAGGAATCCCAGCCAGAAGATCAGCATTAACAAAACTAGCGCTGTGACTATGATCGGTTCGCGCTCCTTCATGCTTTCACCAATATGTCGCCGGATGCCTTAGCCTGGCATGCGAGAATAATGTTTTTCTCCTTATCTCCCGGTTGCAAGCCGTCCTCAACAGCCATGCTGACTTTACCAGCGAGTAATTCCACCCGACACAGACCACACACGCCCGACCGGCAGGAGAAGTCAATGTCCACTCCCAAATCTTCGGCTACGTCCAGCACCACCTTGTCTGGAGATAGTTGCCCGGCTTTGTTCGAATCCGTAAAAGTCACAGTGGACAACTCTTCCGCTGTTGTTTCCAAACCCTCCAGATTCACATTCTGATCAGCTTTAGGTGTCCGCTCCTGTTTACCAAGAGCAGGGCCAAAGGCTTCAGTCTTGATACGATCAGTCGGGACACCCAGATCAGCCAGCAGCTGTTTTGTAGCCTCCATCATGGGTACCGGACCACAAATGTGTATGTAACGTGTCGGCAGATCAGGCACGCTTGCAACAATCAGATCTTTGGTAATATGCCCCTTTTGTCCTGACCATTCTGTTCCCTCGCTTTGCCCCACAGTGATAACGACGTGCAGATTAGCGTGACGGCGCTGCAGGTAGTCCAGTTCTTCACGGAATATGATGTCGGCGGGGCTGCGGCAACCATAAATAAGGAAAATATCGCCATCCCAACTACGATCCGTAAGATAACGCAATACACTCATAAGAGGAGTAATCCCGACTCCTCCGCCAATCAGCAAAATGCATTTACATTCACGGCCAGTGAAAACAAGGGAACCACTTGGACCTGAAAGATCCAGTAAATCCCCTTCTTGTACTTTCGTATGCAGATGTCCCGATACCTGCCCTTCCGGTGCTAGTTTAACCGTAATTTCAATGTAATCCCTTTGCGTAGGAGAAGAGGCAATCGTATAGCTTCGACGGTCAATAGATCCGTTGTTTGAAACGGCAACGGTAATAAATTGACCAGGAAGAAAATCAAACGGCAGAAAGCCGCCAGCAGGGTTCATGAGTCGGAAAGTCTTGACGTCGGCAGTCTCCTGAAATATACGGCCTACACGCAACTGTCCCGACCAACGTTTGCCGCTATGTCTGGGAACTGCTGTAAGTATTTTTTCAGGTTGACTATCCGGTTGCTCTGCAAGACGAAAATTTATACCTTGTTCATCATCACGGTTTATCTCCGTCAGGTTGTGTAAGAGTTGCGATGCTCGCCGCATCTTTAGAAAGTAGATCCACAGAAAACCCGCAATGAAGACAATCGAACTGAACATAATCCAGAAATGAAACCAGGATACTCCCAAGATTGCAGACTCTTTCTGAACAGAAACCGGACCGGGAAGTTCCATTTCCCTCCGGAACCAGTCGAGTGCTATTGCTTGTGGATCATCGATGCCGGAAAGGGCACGATGCGCTGCAAGGCCGCTCTCGAAACGGGCCATGCCCTCATGCAATAGATCTACCGCCTGTTGTATCGTTTCATAATCATCGGTAGCAACGGAATCAGCAAGACGGTTTAGTCCATCCGTCATTAGTTCAGTTCCACTTGCCATGCGTTCATTAGCTGCAGATTCAACCTCCTCTCGTTTTTCCTGCGTAAGAACGGCCAGTGTCATGAGTGAAGGGTAAATTTCCTTAGGCGGTGGCACACCCATATTGCGCATCATCTCTCCCATAGCTTCCATTGGTCCCGGAGCTGTTGCCGGTCCCGGTAAAGATGAGGCAGAGTCCTGTTGTGACATTGATGGAGGACCGGGATGGTGCGCATTATGCTCCTCAGGCGATACCCCTGCCTGGGTTATTCTTACAGAGAATATAAGCAGCATAAGCAATATTGATAGTGAGACACGGCTGCGTGAATGGAAAAATCTAAAGATGTTCACAGCTCTCACTTTCTTATGTAGTTGTTTATCCATAGAACATGCTATTCGAGTATTTAATTAAAATAAGTAACTAAGTTTTTAGCATTAATTTACAGTTAACAAGCTAAATCAGCTCGTTCAAATTGCACTCCATGCTTATTAACTACCACGAATCAATGACGTGGATATACGCTTTGATAACAACTGCAAAAATTGCATCAACATTTACATATGACCCATGCCACCAGACATACCTTTCATTTGCTGCATCATTTGCTGCATCATTTGCTGCATCATTTCCATATTATGATTCATCATGTCCATACGCTTATCCGAATCCATTGATTTCGGCTGGAAATTTTTGTTCATGTTATCATTCATCATTTGCATTGCATGTTGCATGGTCGCCATATGCTCCTTCGTCAGTTGTTCCCGCGTTTCCGGATTTTGTTCTGATTTGATGCGTTCCATCAACCCTGTCATTTTTTCCATTTGTACTTGTAAATCTGTACTTTGAGATTTTTCTATCTGAGTATTCATACTCTTTGTATCCATATTGTGATCATGCATTTCTGCTGAGAAAGCTGACACAGTGAAAAGAGTCAAAAACCCTATTACTATGAAAGTATGTTTCATTATGTTTCTCCTAAGTTGACGCTACGATTGGCAAGTATGTATTAACTTTTTTACCATGTTCATATGTAACCATATCGTGTAAAAACAATATGTATAGTAACTAGTAGGCTTTATTGATATTACTAATGTCCATGCTCTGCCGAATTTTCACCACGAGCGGTGAGTATCTGGTATTGCGCTGGTGAAAGTTCTGGCAGGCGTCTGAGGAAGGCGACCATGTTCCAGATACGCTCGTCGTCGTGCCCCGCCCCCCAGGCGGGCATGCCGGAGGCTTTGATACCATGCTTGATGATCCAGAACTGGCGCTGCAGGGTGTATTGCCCCCCATCCTGACCGCCATAACCGTGCTCGTGTTCATCCATTGTCAACCTGGGCGGTGAGGGATAAAGCCCTAATGTAAAATCGCTTTGCTTCATACCCGGTTTCAGATGGCAACCAACGCACATGTCGTTATAGTCAGCACCGCCTTTGAGAAGGCGATCAGGCAAGTTCAGATTATCGGGAATAACGATATCGCTTGCCGCCCGTGCGATCGAACGCTCGCGCAAGGTTTCCAGCGCCCAGTAGGTCATTGAATTGTGTGGGACGTCGGCTCCCATGGGATAGAGACCGGAATAAATTAATACCAGCCCACCGGAGATGGCAATGCCTGCTGCTAGCAGCAGGCATTTGCCACAAGATATAAATTTGCTTACGGACATGTTGCCCCGCGATGTATGGGCCCTGGTGACACCACCATGATTGGTATTTCCTCTTGAATATCGGTAACGGTGCCCGACAGACAAATTATCCTTGCCATGCTTCGGATGCTCGGCCTGATGTTGTACAGGATTATCGATCGCATCATCATTACATGTCCTTGTGGTCCATGTCTTCTTGCTTCATGTCTTTGTGATCCATGCCTTTATGCATCATATCTTTGTGATCCATGTCCATATGCTCCATGCCATCATGCTTCATGTCTTTATGATCCATGCTTTCCTTGCATTTCTGCATCATGGCCTGCATTACGGGATCGTTTTTGTCCATCTTGCTTTCATCCATGTTTTTCATGGTGGCGCAGTCTGGCTTTTGTGCATCTTTCATATGCTCTTTGGGATCGTGCGCCTGCGCGGTTACGGCAAACAGCAGAGACTGGATAATGACAAGGGTAGTTAAAGTAATCTGTTTCATTTGACATTCCTCACGTTAATGGATTATGTGTTAAGACTAAATGCTGTAAATTAAATTCTAAAACCAGAATCGCAAACCGGCAACAAAGCGTGTGTCACTGTCATTTTCTCCGGCAGCGCGCAGGTAATCCGCCGTTTCGCCGAAGGCAGAAGACCACTCTACTCCGATATAGGGCGCAAACTGGCGGCTGAACTCGTAGCGAAGACGCACCCCAATTTCAAGATCGGTGAGACCATCACCCAGACCGTTGGCACGATCTTCTTTCCCGTACAGGTTCAGTTCTGTACGTGGTTGCAAAATCAGTCTTTGCGTTAATAACAGCTCATATTCGGCTTCCAGGTTAACTGCAGTGCGCCCGTTTTCGCCCAGGTAGGCGGTCACATCCAACTCAAACCAGTATGGTGCGAGACCCAGGATCCCTAGTGCTAACCAACGGCGATTCTTGCCTTCATCATACTGGTCGAAACGGACGCCGAGCTGCGTGTCGAAAAAAGCATTCACTGCATGCGACCAGAATACTTCAGTCTGGCTGCTTTCCAGACGGTCATCGACAATGTCACCTTCCGCCTTGACGTAAAACCGGTCAAAGGTGGTGCCATACCAACCCTGGAAATCATACAGTGTGCTACCATCGCTCTCGCTGTATTCTAGGCGATCACCGAGCACGGCCCAGAAGGCATGTTCATCGGCCAATTTGAGTTGCCTGACACCGGGTTGGGCATAGGGACCCTCGGTCAGGGTGTAGCCATCTGCATAGTCATGGGGATCGCGAGCGTCCTCGGGCGCGCTGCCTCCCTGCATTTGCATATTTCCATGCTCCTTTTGCGCCAACGCAGTATCAGTCTGAACTAGGCCAAAAGTCAGCAGCAACAGACTTATCAAAGTTCCTGTTTTAAAATTCATGACACAACCACCTCGCGGAACATGCCCGCATCCATATGAAACAGCAGGTGGCAGTGCCAGGCCCAGCGGCCCAGATCGTGGGGTGTCGTCAGGAAGCTGATGCGCTGGGCCGGTTGCACTGGAATGGTGTGACGCCGCACCCGCAGTTCTCCCTGATCAGTTTCTAATTCGCTCCACATTCCGTGCAGATGCATGGGGTGGGTCATCATAGTGTCATTCTGCAGAATTATCCTGACGCGCTCATTATGGTGCAGGGACACAGGTGTACTCTGCCCAAATTCCAGACCATCGAAAGACCAGCTGTAGCGCTCCATATTCCCGGTGAGATGCAGCTCAAGTTCCCTGCCAGGCGACCGAGGATCATCCAGAACCGCGTCGATGGATTTCAAATCCGCCAGCGTTAGTACGCGGCGGCCGTTGTCACGAAGACCAATGCCCGGGTCATCGAGATTGGTGCGTGGCGTTTCTACGCGCATGTCTACCGATGGACCGTATTCTGTGCGTGCGTGACGCACGGTTTGCGATGGCTTGGACAGTGAGCTTTCATCAGCTTGCGACATATCATGCATGCTGTGATCCATGGCCATACCGCCATGCTTGCCGGAATGATCCATACCCGTATTATCCATGGCCCCCATCATATCCTTCATAGTCAACCATTCCACCGCATCGGGTTCCGGCACCGGTGCCGACAGGCCCGGCTGTACGGCCAGGGTACCGCGAGCGTAGCCGGTTCGTTCCATGCTCTGGGCAAAAATGGTGTAGACATCGTCTCTCGGCTCGACCATCACATCGTAGGTTTCGCCAGGGCCAAAACGGAACTCATCTACCGTTACCGGCTCCACATCCTGACCGTCGGCCTGGACGACAGTCAGCTTCAAGCCGGGAATACGAACATCATAAAAGGTGTTACCGGCACCATTAACAAAGCGCAGACGGACGCGATCACCACGTTTGAAAAGGCCCGTCCAGTTTCCTGCCGGGGTGGTGCCGTTCATGAGATAGGTCAGTGTGGCTGCCGAAAGGTCTGCCAGATCTGTCGGACTCATGCGCATCCGGTTCCACATCTGCCGTTTTTCAAGTGCTCCCTTCAAGCCCATCGCGGAGACATCGCGGGTAAAATCAAAAAGCGTAAGCTGATTAAAATTAAACGTATCGGATTGTACTTTTAGTTTGCTGAGAACATGCATGGGATCTTCGTCGGTCCAGTCGGAAAGCTGAACTACGTAATCCTGATCGGCACGATGTCGTTCGCCTGACCTTGGTTCAATGATCATCGCGCCATACATGCCGGTCATTTCCTGAAAACCCGAATGGCTATGGTACCAGTATGTTCCACTTTGTCTGAGCGTGAAACGGTAGATAAAAGTCTCACCTGGCGCGATGCCGTCAAAGCTGATCCCGGGTACACCGTCCATCTGGTAGGGCAGTAAAATGCCGTGCCAATGAATGGAGGTGCTTACCGGCAAGCGGTTGGTCACCTTTATCGTCACGTCATCGCCCTCGCGTAAACGTAACGTGGGGGCCGGGATGGAACCATTTATCGTCGTGGCCATACGAGCCACGCCAGTATAGTTGACCGGCGTTTCAGCAATGACAAGATCGATTTCCTGCCCACTCAATACCGGGGCGGAACCCAGCAATGTTTCATCTTTTTCCCTGGCCAATAACCAGGGGGGTGCTGCGGCTAAAACCCCTCCGGCGACCAAACCCTGTACAAAACGGCGGCGGCCAAAGTCAACGGCGGGTAATAAAGGTTGTGGAAATTGTCTAGTCACTAATAGTGCCTCCATATATGATTAAATTTACAGTAATGTAGATACATGAACTGAACGACTCCTACGCTATTCCATAAGCAAGCATTGCATCTGCAACTTTTACAAAGCCCGCGATATTGGCACCATCAACATAATTAATTTTTCCGTCGTCACCATTCCCGTACTGTAAACATTGACTATGTATATGCTTCATAATTTGCTTTAATTTTTCATCAACTTCTTCTCTAGTCCAGGCAAGTCTTAATGCATTCTGACTTTGCTCAAGCCCGGACACGGCAACTCCTCCAGCATTCGCTGCTTTTGCTGGAGCAAATAGAACTTCATTATCTTGAAATAACCTAACAGCCTCTAATGTTGTTGGCATGTTAGCGCCTTCTGCCAAGGCTATTACTCCATTGTCAATTAAGGCTCTAGCGTGATTTAAGTCTAATTCATTTTGAGTAGCACAAGGAAAAGCCAGGTCAGATTTAATAACCCAAGGTCGTTGATCAGGAAAATATTCTGCTGAAGCGTATCTATTGACATATTCTCTAATACGACCTCGTTTGACAAACTTTAACTCTCTAACCCAGCTTAGCTTTTCACCATCAATACCATCAGGATCATGAATAAATCCGCTTGAGTCAGAAAGTGTTAATACTGTTACTCCTTCATCTATCAATTTTTCTGCACAAAATAAGGCAACATTTCCTGAGCCGGAAATGACAGCACTTTTCCCGTCCAATCGCATATCATGATATGTAAGCATCTGTTTAGTAAAATATACAACGCCATACCCTGTTGCCTCGGATCTAATTAAGCTTCCACCAAAAGATAGACCTTTACCTGTTAATGTCCCGACAAAACGATTATTTAGCCTTTTATACTGTCCAAACAAGAAGCTAATCTCTCTTGCTCCCACACCAATGTCACCAGCAGGAACATCTGTATCCTCTCCAATATGGCGAGATAATTCAGTCATTAATGATTGGCAAAATCTCATTACCTCTCTTTCACTTTTACCTTTGGGATCGAAATTACTTCCACCTTTAGCACCACCCATTGGAAGTCCTGTTAGCGCATTCTTATAAACTTGCTCAAACCCCAAGAACTTTAGAATACTTTGTGTAACTCCCGGGTGAAATCTAAGGCCGCCTTTATAAGGACCAATGGCGTTATTAAATTGAACTCGCCAGGCACGATTGCAACAGATATGTCCGTCATCGTTTTCCCAACATACTCGAAATATCACAATTCTATCAGGCTCAGTCATTCGTTCGAGAATGTGACCATCAGCATATTGTTCATTGTTCATGGCGAAAGGCATGACTGACTCTGTAAACTCTCTAACAGCCTGATGAAATTCATACTCTGCAGGATTTCGCTCAGTCACTCCCTGGTTAAATAATTCGGTTTCATGTTTAATATTTTCATTGTTATATATCATGGTATTAACTCACTAGCGTTAACAGGCCCTTTACTGAAAATAGTCCCTCAATAATTGGAAAATTATATTTTTTCTTACCATTATTGTTTAAACTTGTTTATATATACTCAATCTTAGATTACAAAAAACTAATTACGTTTCTGCCTTAAATCGCGTCCAATCGGGTAAAAATGCAGGTGTAGCTTGCATATAATTTATGTATTTATCGCCAAAAGTTAAAATTGCGTTTTCCTCTTCGCGTTTAGCCAAACGAATATAGATATATACAAGTATTGGAAACATAATGAGTGTAGGCAATGTAGGCCATTGCAACAAAAAACCAAACATGATGATAATAAAGGCTACGTATTGCGGATGCCGAATATAGGAATAAGTACCACTGCAAGCGAGTGTTCTATCCTTTTGAGATTTGTAGAGAACATTCCACGATGAAGCAAGTAACCAAAATCCTAGAATGATAAAGACGTAACTTAAAATATGCAGGATATCAAAATGTGCATTACCCCCTAGCCCCAACAAGGTATGCCATAAATGACCATTCTCATGCGATAGGAAATCAACACCTGGATAATTTTGTGTAAGCCACCCGGACAATAAATAGATGGTTAATGGAAAGCCATACATTTCAGTGAACAATGCCACAATGAAAGCCGAGTACATGCCAAATGAACGCCAATCTCTTTTTGTCTGTGGTTTAGCAAAACTAAACGCAAAAATAATAAATATGGTCGAATTGATAATTACTAATGACCAAAGCCCATAGTCTGAAGCAGTTCCATGATCCATGATTATTCCTCCTTATGAAGTGAATGGTCATCATGCGAACCATGGCTATGACCATGACTACCATGCATGAAAAAATGCATTAATGGACAAAGTAAAAATATCAAATAGGGTAAGTATGGAACTATATGCGCCCAATGTTCAGTGATTAAAAGATAAGCAACAAACCCCATAAAGACCCACATCACAGAATTGTGCTTTTTTATTTGTTTGGCATGCGTATCGTGTTCATTCATGATGGCATCCTCGATAAATAAATATTATTAGCGTCAACATGAACCAGATTTGGTATTTTTTGAAACTACGTAGTTATAAATCGGAACCCAAATTAAAGCGAAGTACCAACCATAGGCATAACTTTCTATTGCCCCTATAAAAAAACTTTTCCAGTTAATAAACTCAAACCCTGGCAAAAGATCTTGCCATGCCTTAAACATGGCATGTTCAGGGAATAATAAATCAAACGCAACGCAGATTGAAAAAGTAAACAACAATAACAAACTCGTTGCATGACCAAATGCCAATAGCGATAGTCTTCTGTTCATATGGCTATTCCTTATTTAACAAATTGTGTCTCGAACATGCATGTTGTTAATCACACACATCCGAGACACTTTTATTTAATGATGTTTTCTAGGGTCAAGCCTCCAGACTTTACCCTCATCAATCATTACCTTGCCACCGTCCTTCAGTTCCATTGGCGGATGATGTCGTCTGGGATCCAGACGCCATACATTCTTGTTTTTCATCATAATTAATGTGCCATCTTCCAACTCCATTGCAACACCATCTTTCATTTTAATAGAGTTACCGTCTTTATCCTCCATCCTCATTGTTTCATCATCATTAATAATCAAATAAGAACCATCTTTTAATGACAACTTTTCAGCTGCCATTGCAGAGAAACTTACCATTAATAACAAAATGTATATTAATTTACGCATTACTTTTCTCCTTTTAATTAAAAAGTAAACATGCTTTTTTTCACAGAACTTCTTTGTCTTCCTCCTTTAGGTTGAGATATTGTTCCGGATTATCATCAAATTTATCCAGACAATTTTTTGAACAAAATCGATAAAGCTGACTCTCATATATTTTTCCATAGCCCTTATCAGGTTCGACATGCATGCCGCAAACAGGATCAGCATGATTTGGTTGACTATGCGAGTGAGTGTGAGAGCCATGAACCATATGAGCACCACAACCAAAACGCATCATCAAGTAAAAGAATAATGCGAATAACAAAAATGAACCTAAACCTTCCATAACGTTACCCTCATGCTTAACCTGTTTTAAAGCATTAAAAATTCTTCCTCATATAAATTTACTCAACACCAAGCTTTGCCCGTTTAAGTAAGATGGAGTTGCCAATAACGGATAATGAACTTGTCGTCATAGCAATAACGCCGATCATGGGATGTAACAAACCAATGGCGGCAATAGGAATGGCGGCAAGATTATAAAACCAGGCCCAGAAAAGATTTTGCACTATCTTGTTAAAGGTAGATTTCGAAAGACGAATAGCCTCAACTACTTTGGTTAACTCACCTTTAACCAATGTCACATCAGCTGCTTCAATTGCGACATCGGCACCTGCACCAATTGCTATTCCAACATTGGCCTGTTTTAAAGCTGGCGCATCATTAATACCATCACCTACCATGGCAACCTGTTCGCCATATTTAGATTGTAAATTTCTTACCTCATCGACTTTTCCTTGAGGTAAAACTCCGGCAAGTACTTCATCGATATTAACTTGTGTTGCAACATGTTTTGCTGTGCGTTCATTGTCACCAGTAATCATGACCACGCGTATATCCATTACGTGTAAAGCAGCTATGGCCTCTTTTGAATCAGCCTTAATCGTATCTGCAACGGCCACAATGCCTGCTGCTTGATTGTCGATGGCAACAAGCATGGCAGTCTTTCCTTCGGATTCGAGTCGCACCATGTCTTTTTCTAAACCGTTAAGTGAAATACTTGACTCTTGTAACAAGCGCCGATTGCCTACTAGTACATTTTGATTCTCTACTACACCCTGAACACCACGTGCCGTTAATGCTTTAAAGTTTTCCACAGTTGGAATAGATAATCCTTTCTCCTTTGCACCGATCACAATTGCTTGCCCTAAAGGATGTTCCGATCCTGCTTCAATTGCAGCTGCTGCTTTTAATACAGAGTCTTCATCAAAACTACTTGTAGTTATAATGTCCGTTAATGCCGGTTTACCTTCAGTAATAGTCCCTGTCTTATCAAGTACAACAACCTTAATATCTTTGAGTGTTTGAATGGCTTCACCAGATCGAATTAATACACCTCTTTCTGCGCCCAAGCCTGAGCCCACCATGATGGCTGTTGGTGTTGCTAATCCCAATGCACAGGGACATGCGATTACTAATACAGATATAGCTGCCAATATGGCTAGCATAATGGGACTTAAATCTGGATCGACCCAGGGCAGAAATGATTCACCCCATATCAATATGGGATTCAATGCATCAGCAAATAACAGCCATATCAGGAAACTGGCTGAGCTTATGACAATAACTGCCGGAACAAATTTCGCAGTAACTTTATCGGCAAATTCTTGAATGGGTACTTTTGAACCCTGTGCTTCTTCAACCAGTTTTATGACTTGTGAAAGAAATGTATCTGCACCTACTTTAGTTGCCCGTATCTTTAACATTCCCTCTTTATTAATTGTGGCCCCAATAACCGGTTCTCCGGCCCCTTTCTCGACTGGAAAAGATTCGCCGGTTGCCAATGATTCATCCAGATGGCTATTTCCTTCAATGATTTCTCCATCTGTAGGTACTTTTGCACCCGGACGTACAACCATCAGATCACCTACAATCAATTCTGAAATCGGGATATCAACCTCTTCCCCGTCTTTGATAACGGTTGCAGACTTTGCACCCATCTTAAGTAATTTTTTTATGGCTTGTGAGGCACGTCCCTTTGCGCGGGTTTCAAGATAACGCCCTAACATATGAAACGTCATAATAGTGGAAGCCATTTCGATAAATGAAGTCATCGGATAAAAGAAACCCACCAAACCAATACAGTAAGGTGGCAAACTTCCCATAGAGATCAACACATCCATATTAGCCGTTCGATTGGTTAGGGAGCGCCAGGCTGATACATGGGTAGACCAACCGCCATAGAGAAAAACAACAGGGAAAGCCAATAAAGAAATTATTGCGAGATAAGCGGGAATCGGTTTCCAGAACATTTCAAACCCCATTAATATCATGATTAATGTTGTTGGAACGCCTGCTATCCAAAGTCGATGCCATGCCTGTTTCAAGTATCGTTCTTCAATCTCACCTTCATCGACTTGATTAGATTTCGAAGTTTTTATTTCATCTACGGCAGCAACATCATAACCCGCATGAACAATCGCTTCTTTAATTGTAGATACATCAACTTCATTTGATAAAAACCGGACTGTTACACGATGATTACTAATATTTGTACTGATACCGATAATGCCGGGTAAACGTTCTATTGAACTGGATACCAGCCCGGCACAATGATCACTTCCCATACCTGGAACAATAATTCTTATCTCACTATCTTTAGTATCTACTTCCTTACTCTTAACATCAGCAACATCATAACCTGCATTAATAATGGCAGACTTTACAGCCTCAAGAGATATCTCATTATTATCAAAGTCAACTTCAACATGATGGTTAGCAATGTTTGTTTTTACGGAATTGATTCCATTTAACCGTTTTAACGACGTGCTTATAATTCCGGCACAATGATCGCTGCCCATGTTTGGCACAATAAACAATCCATGATTGCCAATCACTTTATCAGTTGAAGTTGATTGATTCATCATCTCTCCTTTATTTAAACGTTATTCATTAATATTCTGTCCATGCATATGTTCCATGTCTTTTATCATGGCACCAATAATAAAATAAGGATATTCCAGTCCGTCTGAAAGATGATATTTAAAGTCAAAGTATGTCCTGCATAAAATATCAATACGCCTATTAAAAACGCAATATTTCCTAGAAAAGCCGCCAATTCGCACCATGTATAACTAAGTAATACTCTCTATCAAATGACATATGGAGTCGCCAACCGGAATAGAATCGTCCATGTTTTCCCATTGCCGTAATGCTTTTTCCATTCTTTTTTGTAATACCATTGCTTCATTAAATTGATTTTTATTCTTTTCTATCCTTTTCTTAATTATATCCCTCACCAATGGGCAAGGGCTTTCGCTTTTTTCACTTGCTATAATAATCTGCTTAATTTCATTAAGCGTATATCCCAATATTTTTGCTTTTCCTATAAATTTCAAGCGAATCAGATCTGCATGACTGTACATCTGATAATTATTGGTTTTATTTCGTACTGGCTTTAGTAATCTCTTTTTTGTATAAAATCGGACCGCGTCAGTTGTCACATGGGCTGCATCAGCAAGTTCCTTAACCTGATAAAAACTTATTTTTTTACTATACACTTCTGAATTCATTAGCATCGACACCAAAAATGTTTCATACACGTAATTACTCTATTAATTCATCAGTCTAAAACATAGGTCTTAGACACAGGTCAAGCCTGACTTTGATTTTATATAATTCCCATAACTCTGTCTCAACCACTACCATATTATTTTTAAATTTTCTCATGTCTATATCTATTCTAATTTTATTATTCATAAATAGTTTGGTTTCTATATATCTAGAAGCTATTTATTTTTTATACTGTCATTATTAATCTTAATCACATCATCAACAGGTGAAATTGATATGAAGCCATCATCATATGTGCCCGCATATGCATTGGTAACAATACAGTCAGTAATTTTTTTTATGCCTTCTTCTTCTGATACTATTTCTACACGTATATGTGTAATTAGGTCTGGCATTTCAAATAATCTGTGTGGGTTTTCGTAACCACTCACACCAACAGTAGTGATATGTGGCACATTCAATTCTTTAAGTTTTGTTTTAATCTGCGCGAGCATTTCGCTGCGGATCACGGCAGTCACTTTTTTTAGCCTCATAATTTCACCTGTTATTTATTTTTTGATAACTTTAAATGAAAATTTACAAGTCAAAATTTCAGCGCATAGTTCTTCCATACAAAATAAACAACTGGAATTACGATCAATGTTAAAGCTGTCGCACTTATCATCCCTCCGATCATGGGTGCTGCGACACGCGTCATAATTTCAGAGCCTGATCCTTTTATAAACATGATTGGAAGTAAGCCGGCAACGGTCGAACATGTTGTCATCATGATAGGTCTGACACGTTGGCTTGCAGCATCGATAATATTGCTAATCAACTTTTCTCTACTAATCTTTTTTTCTGGTGAATCAATAGATTTATTTAGAAACTCAAGCATAACAACGCCAGACTCAACTGCGATACCTGCTAATGCGATAAAACCCACGCCGACAGCTACAGATAAATTATAATTTAAGAGATATAAAAACCATGCCCCCCCACCAAGCGCAAAAGGCAAAAAGCCCATGATTAAAAATACATCACCTAATTTTTGAAAGTTAAGATAAAGCAAAATAAATATAATGACTAAGGTAATTGGCACAACGATAGTTAACCGCTCCATTGCCCTTAGCATATATTCATATTGTCCGGACCAACTTATAGAATAACCTGAAGGTAAATCCACATTTTTTGCAACATGTTCTCGAGCTTCATTCACGTAACTGCCCAAATCACGACCTTTTGTATCAACGAATATCCAGCCATTTATTCGCGCATTTTCGCTTTTTATCATTGGTGGGCCATCTGTTATATTTACAGATGCTACATCCTCTAACGGGACTCTCGCACCAGATGGCGTCACTACGGGCAATAAACGTAATTGTTCCAGTGAGTCACGAAGTTCATGTGGATAGCGGATATTTATTGGATAACGCTCCAGTCCCTCTACTGTTTCAGCAACATTCATCCCGCCTACTGCAGTACGAACAATGTCCTGAATATCACTGATATTAAGCCCCAATCTAGCGGCATCAATCCTATTAATATCCACAATAAGGTAGCGTCCGCCTGCAACTCGCTCCGCATAAACCGAAGCAGTACCTGGAACATCTTTAAGTGCTTTTTCAATCTGACGGCCGATATCTTCAATAACTTCAAGATCTGTACCGGCAATTTTTATACCAACAGGAGTCTTTATACCGGTAGCTAACATATCGATACGTGTTTTAATTGGCATTACCCATGCGTTAGTAATTCCAGGCAATTTTACTAAAGCATTAAACTCTGCTTTTAGTTTTTCAAGTGTCATACCCTCACGCCATTCATTACGAGGTTTAAAACGAATAAGTGTTTCAATCATTGTTAGAGGAGCTGGGTCAGTTGCTGTTTCAGCACGGCCAATCTTTCCAAATACGGTATCAACTTCCGGGACAGTACGAATCAATTTATCCGTCTGCTGTATAATTTGCTGCGCCTTGCCAATGGAAATAGCAGGCAATGTTGTCGGCATATACATCAAGTCGCCTTCATCCAGATCCGGCATAAACTCACTACCTAACTGAGTGAATGGCCAGAGTCCGATAACCATGATCAATAATGCAACAAATACTGTTGAAATAGGGAAATGAAGCACGAATCGTATGATTGGCTCATAAAAAATATTTAATAAACGGGTTATAGGATTTTTTTCCGAGGATATGACCCGGCCTTTTACAAAATATCCCAGTAACACAGGCACGACAGTAACAGCAAGAATGGTTGCTGATATCATTGCATAAACCCAGGTAAATGCCAGTGGTGAAAACATACGGCCTTCCTGCGCCTGTAGTGTAAAAATAGGTAATACACTTAGTCCGGTTATGAGCAAGGAAAAGAACAATGGCGGTCCCACTTCTGTTGTTGCCTTCATAATAACTTTCCAATGATCAGCATCATCATTATTTCGTTCAATATGTTTATGAACGTTATCAATCATGACGATTGCAGCGTCAACCATGACGCCTATTGCAATAGCAATTCCTCCCAAAGACATAATATTGGCATTGATTCCCTGAATATTCATAATGATAAATGCCATTAATATCCCAAGAGGGAGACTAATAATAACAACCAAGGCGGACCGAAAATGTAGAAGAAAAAAGATACAAACCAACACCACTAAAAGTAGTTCCTGTAGCAATGCATCTTTTAACGTTTTAATTGCCCGTTCAATTAAGCCGGAACGATCGTAGGTTTCAACAATTTCGACGCCATCTGGCAATCCTTTTTTCAGCTCGTTTAACTTTTCTTTAACGGAATCGATTACTCTTTTAGCATTTTCACCCCAGCGCATTACGATAACGCCACCAACTACTTCTCCCTCACCATTAAGTTCAGCTATACCACGGCGTAACTGTGGGCCGATTCGTACTTGTGCTACGTCTTTGAGTA
Organism: Gammaproteobacteria bacterium; assembly: GCA_965229565.1. Taxonomy (GTDB): domain Bacteria; phylum Pseudomonadota; class Gammaproteobacteria; order Eutrophobiales; family Eutrophobiaceae; genus JANQNX01. The sequence continues at coordinate 80,186 of OZ245888.1, forward strand.
AAATCGGCGTTCCTCTGACATTGACACCTAACGGAATATTACGTAATTGTTCAAGACCGGTAATATAACCGGTAACCCTGACCATATATTCAGCTTCTGCCATTTCAATAACAGATGCCCCTGCTTCTTGATTGGCTTTTTTAATAGCATTGCTAATTGTTGAAATGGGAATATCGTAGGCACGTAACTGATTAGGATCGACAATTACCTGGTATTGTTTGACCATTCCACCAATAGTGGCAACTTCAGCAACACCTGGAACAGTTTGTAATTCATATTTCAGGAACCAGTCTTGCAATGATCGCAATTGTGATAAGTCATGATTCCCTTTTCGATCAACCAAAGCATATTCATAGACCCAACCTACTCCTGTAGCATCAGGACCAAGTTCAGGCTTAGCACCTGGAGGTAATCTACTCGTCACCTGACTTAAGTATTCAAGTACTCTGGATCTTGCCCAATATAAATCCGTTCCTTCTTCAAAAATGACGTAGACATATGAATCACCAAAAAAAGAATATCCCCTGACAGTAACAGCATAAGGAACAGATAACATTGCAGTGGTTAGTGGGTAGGTAATCTGATCTTCAACAACCTGCGGCGCCTGCCCCGGAAAAGGTGTTTTTATTATGACTTGCACATCAGAAAGGTCCGGTATTGCATCTACTGGCGTCTGCTTAATGATATATACGCCACTAATCATGACAACGACAGTAGCAAGTATAATTAAAAATCGATTATTGATTGACCATTTTATGATCTGCTCTATCATGATTTATTCCTCGCCCATATCCATTTGTTCCATTGAGTTATTACTCATGGGTTCTTCAACGGATTGCATTCGACTCAGACTGGCTTTGAGATTTGATTCGGAATCAATCAAAAATTGTGAAGAGGTAACAACATTATCTTCTTTGTTTAATCCCGAAATAATTTCCACCCTATCTCCACTTTCAATACCTGCTACAACTTCCTGCGCATGGAAACGACCATCACCAAGCATTTTAATAACTCGTTGCTGTTTAGCATCTCGTATCAAGGCTTCACGTGGAATACTTAATGCCTCCTTTTTTTCTCCAGCATAAACAGTAACGTGCGCGTACATATTCGGCATTAATTTTTCTTCGGAGTTATCAAAACGTAACCGAATGCGTAACGTCCGTGTAACAGGATCAAGATCAGGGTAAATATATTCAACTTCACCTTTCCAGATAACACCCGGCATTGAAGGTAATGTAGCTTCTGCACTTTGACCTATTTCAACCCAATTCGCTTGTCGTTCAAATACTTCAGCTAACAACCAAATCGTATCAAGATTGGCAATACTTAATATCTGGGTCTCCGGTTTGATATACATTCCTTCACGTACACCAAGATTTATTAACACACCTGATTGTGGCGCATAAAAACGAATATTCTGGGTAACTCTTTTTTCTTTTTCCAATCTATCAATCTGAGACTTTGAAATACCCAATGCAGAAAGCTTCTCTTTCGATGCTTCTGCCAGTGATCGATTGCCACCCGCTAATGCCTGTAAGTATTCTTCCTGTGCATTTACCAATGGTGGAGAATAAAGCTCAAATATAAGTTGCCCACGTTTAACCTCTTCTCCCTCAGCACGAACTTGTAGTTTTTCTATCCAACCTTCTGTTCTTGTATGAATATGATTAATTCGTGTTTCGTCGTAATCAATATAACCAACCGTACTTATTCTTTTCCATAGAGGTCCGAGTTCAACCCTGGTTGACCGTACGCCCAGATTATTGATCACCTCTGGACTTATTTTGACTACAGATGTCTCCTCATCCATGTTCTCTTCACTGCCTTCATAAACAGGAATAAGGTCCATGCCCATTGGAGACTTTCCAGGTTCATCCCGACGATAGCCTGGATTCATAGGAGCAACCCAATACATTATTTTCTTCTCTTTTGATTCAGAGTTTGAATGCCCCGTATGCCCATCCGGATTCATGTCCATATTGAACTTGAACACTAGTTGCGAGGTATCAAATTTCTTTTCAATGAAAGCGCCAACTAAAATCCCGATGGCAAGCAGAATTAATATCTGAATTATTTTTTTCATATCGTTTCTCTTACGTAATACAATAGATTGGCTTGTGACTTGGCACGATCAACACGAATCTTCAACATATCTAGTTGTGTATTTAACTCAGTTAATCGAGCACGCATTAATGTTGTAAAGTCAGTTAGATCATTTTGATACGCTTTTAACGTGGATGATGAATTTTGCTCGGCATCAACCATTGCTCTTGTTTCATATAATTCAAGTCGTTTACCAAGACGTATCCAATTCGCATATTCCTTTTCCAACGACTGTCTGAATTCCAGTAAACGATCGCTGCGCGCGAACTGTGAGGCCGCGTGATCCAGCTTGCTCGCAGATAGGCGTTTATCCTGTCTTTTATTCGTGAAGATAGGCAGATCGACCAGGATCATGGCCGAGGCAAAGTCATCCCTACTACTACCATCCAGATTATTACCTGACCGGTTACCGTAGGTGAGATCAAGCATCCAACCCGGCTTGTATTGCTGTTCAGCAAGATTAATATCCTTCTCGTTAACCGCAATCATGGCATCTTCAATTTGAATTCTGGGATGTCGAGGTAATTCCTGGACCAGTTGCTGTAAATCTCTTATCGGCGTTAAGAAGGGAAAGTTGTCGCTTACCCTGTCAAATTGAATACTGTTACCGAGCCAACGTTTCAACTCGGCCAGTGTCATGGCATGCTTGCCCTGAACCTCTACCAGGCGGTCATCAACCAATGACAGTTCAAGTTGTGCACGCAGCACATCATGCTGGTTATCTCGCCCCACTGCATATTGCCTTTCGGTCACTTCCAGTAACTGGCTGAACAAATCACGATTTTCGAGTAATAACTTTTCTGTCTCCTGGCTAAGGTAAACATCCAGGTAATTGCTGCGTACTGATAACAAGACATTGCGGGCCTGTAACCTTGCTCGTGCGGCATCAATGTCTGCATAATGCCCGGTCTTTTCCTGCCGCAGTTCTAACGTGTCGCCACGCGGAAAAGACTGCTGTATTCCAACCTGTACCTGCGTCATTGGTTCCTGACTTCGATCGAAACTGTTTATTGGTAGATTCATCATGCCAAACTTCATAACGGGATCAGGCAATTGGCCTTCAGCAACAGCTAATTCATCATATTTTTCAGCCGTTACTTCAAGCTTCTTGATGGTCAAATCAGATGAAAGAGCAAACTCTTCTGCTGCTTGCAACGTCAATTCATTTGCAAATAATTGCGTAGAAACAATGGCAGATAAAATAATCAGAAATAATTTATTTAGTATGGATAGGCCCATCACACACCTCGTTTATTAAAAATAAGACGAACTTTTGATCTGTGAATACAGATCAATAATAAAGAGGGTGGTGTTTAAATCAGGAGTTTGTTATAGAGAGAAACAGGTGAGTTTTGAGCAAGCGCAGACGACCTGTCTGGAACAACATGCTCTATGCAGAAATTGAAAGTGTAGCCGGATTTTTTATGAATAATATAAACAATATCAGGGGAAAACTTGTAACTGTTCTTTTCTTTATTTTGTTCCTTGGAGTGCATCAGAATGGTGCTTTCATCGCAATCACAAACGCCAGTACAATGTTCTTCAGTTTCGTAATTCTGTGTCAGGTCGGCTTGCTGCGAATCATCATGACAGTGTTCCAATTCAACAACTTTATCATGCAGCGCTGCACTATTGACTTCATCATTCGCAAAACAAGACTGGCACAATAACAATAACCAGGCGCCCATAAACAACGATAAGGTTGCTATGGCCATGGTTTGTTGCCTTTTTCTAATTAGTGCGAACATTGATATTCCTGTCATTTAACAGATTAAATATCGCCCGATTTGACTTGGAAATCAATAGCAAGTAAAGAAATGATAGGGGAAAAAGCATCATTTATTTTAATGCTGGACATGACTGGCATCCGCCAGTGTATCTACGGTGCTCCAGATCAGCTTGCTTTTGTAGGTCACCATGCTGGGGGCAGATGAAATATGAAACAGGTGGTTAATCATCAAATCATGAATATCCTTGAATTCATGGTCCATGATCAGGCGCATACCCCAACCTGTGAATTTTCTTTGCTCGATATCATGCCGGATATAGTGTGTGATTCGATGACGGTTATCCCGGTAAATGGAATCAAACAGTTGTTGTAAATCCGTCTCTTCACTCTCGATGTACTGGATAAAGCGGTCTTCGCTATCGTAGGAAAGGTAACCGGTAATATTGTTATTTTTGTTCCTGGCTGCGGCAGTTTGTGCCAATTGTGTCAATTCATCTTCTGAAAAAGGATTTGTTGCCCTACTTATATAAACCAGACCTTTCATCTATTTCTGCTTATGAACTATTAAAGTTTTTGTTTAATTATTTTAGTCAACATTAAATAAATGTCACTTAAATATTAATGGCGAGAACCTGACTCAGGTCAATGCAGTTGGAAGCGTGAGGAATAGTGTTACAGGTAACGACCCTGGCTGCACCTGCCTGTTTAATCTGCTGCCATGCAGCATCGGCAAATACAGCGTGGATTCCAATGCATACCGGGGCTGAAAGCCCTGCCGCAAGTAAATGCTTAATGGTTTCTATCATAGTTTTACCGGTAGAAATAATATCATCAAATAATACTGGCGTGCAGTCTGTCCATTTTTCAACCTGCGGCACAATCACTTCCACATCCCGGTCGCCTCGCCTTGTCTTTTCCAAAACTAAAAATGGTGCGCCACTGTTTTTTGCCAACTTTTTAACCCACTGTGCGCTTTCACTGTCGGGGCCTATAATGACCGGCGAACTAACGTTAGCTTTTAACCAATTACTGACGGCAGGTGCAGCCCTGACCAGTTTTGTTTCAATAGAATATATATCAGCCAGATCGTGGATTCGGTGCAAATGAGGATCTACAGTAACCAATTTATCAAAACAGGATGATAAGAGTCTGGCATAGTAACGGGCCGTAACACCTTGCCCACTTTTGAAAATCTTATCCTGCCGCATGTAGGCAAGATAAGGCGCAACGAGTGTGATGTGCTGCACTCCATAGTCACGTAGTGTATGTGCAAGAAAAAAAAGAGGCAGCGTGATATTATCAGGTTGCACCAGGCTAGCGTAAACAACACAAGAATCGGCAATCAGCTCTGGTTCGATTTGAATACAACTCTCGCCATCCGGGAAACGATGACATTCAACGATACTGCAGGCCGTTCCCAGTTCTGTAGCCAGTGCCTGGGCAGGTTCTTGCTGCTGTGCAAATGCAAAGACAGTCATTGATATAACAATTCAGTTCGGGTTGATAACAATGATATCTTCCTGCGCGTTGATATAGTCGAGGGCATAGGCCAGTTCCCCTGCGGATTCGGCATGGAGTGTAAATAGCGGCTGGTTGTTGTCCACTGATTGTCCCTGTCTTATATGAAGATCGATCCCGGCCGCTGCGGCCAATGGCGCACCCGCGAGCTTGGCACAGAGTGCCAGCCGCCTGTTGTCGATACTTTGTACAGTTCCCGCCTGGCGGGCCAGATGTTCATGCTGGAATCTTGCAAGTTTCAAAGTGCGCATACCGCCCTGTGCCTCGCAGATAGCCTGGAATTTATTCCAGGCTGTACCGTTGTTTAGTATGTTCTCGGCGATCACAAAACCTTCATCGCTGGCTACTTTGCCCGAAAATTCCAGGATTTCACCAGCTAGCACCAATGCCTTTTCCCGAAGGTCTTGTGGCGCATCCGGATCGTTTTGCAAAACCTGTAGCACATCCCTTGCCTCCAGCGCTGGTCCAATTCCACGACCAACAGGTTGCTCACCCACAGTGAGCTTGACGCGGACATTCATATCAATTTCGGAGCCTATATCGACCAGCGTATCCGCTAGTTGTCTGGCCAGGTTCATGGAACGGACCTTTGCTGTCTCCCCCACGGGAACATCAATCAGTACATGCGTGGAACCTGCCGCAGATTTTTTAGAAAGCACCGATGCGATCAACTGCCCCTCACTATCTATATCAAGCTGTCTTTCGACCGATATCAAAATGTCATCTGCGGGACTGATTTGCATGGCGCCGCCCCAGACGATGCAGCCATTTTCCTGGTATACAACACGTTGCATCTGTTCAATAGTGAGATTGACCGGTGCCAGCGTCTCCATGGTATCTGCCGTGCCAGCCGGCGAAGTGATGGCACGTGATGAGGTTTTAGGCATAATCAGTCCAAAGGCAGCAATGATAGGTACCAGGATGATAGTCGTGCGATTACCAGGTAGCCCACCAACACAATGTTTATCCACCACGATATCACTGTCCCAGTAAAGGCGGGTACCGGCATTAATCATGGCGCGGGTAAGCGACACAATTTCATCCATGTTCAGTCGGTTACCTGCACACGCCGTAATGAATGCAGACAGGTGAATATCATCAAAATTTCTGGCGACAATATCCTGAATGATGGCATCAAATTGCCATTGTTCCAGTGCGCGACCATGGATCTTGGCACGCACATAGGAGAGTGACTGCATCGGTTCGGGATGAGATAGAAAAGCAATGTCATCTTCCTGTGCATGTAATATTTCCCAGGCCGCATCGGACAAACCTAACTCCCCCGAACGCAGGATAGAGTCCCGGATTATATGTAAGGTCGCGATTATCGATCGTTCCCTGATGCGCACATTGATCCGTGAAAACGCTTCAAAGCCCTCGATTCGACAAATTGGGCAATCGTGACGCATATAGATGACTGCCTGTCGGTAGGTATCAATACCGATACGTTTTACCCGCATGGTATTTTTATTCTTGTTATCCATATCTGGGCAAAATTACGGCTTCCAGGTTTCTACTTAATTACCACAGACTGTCCATGCACCGGGATTTCTACATTCCATCCCAGTTGATTAACCAGATAGCTACGAAATGCATCCTGGCTCTGTGGCTCACCATGAACAATATAAGTCATCCGAGGCCGCCCAGGCATGGTTGCCAACCAGTCGGTCAACTCCTGGTAATCGGCATGTGCTGACAGGCAATCTATTGATGTCAGTTTCGCCCGTACCGGGTAATACTCCCCGTGGATCTTGATTCGGTCCATGCCTGCCAGCATGTTTGCACCACGAGTTCCTTCTGCCTGATAGCCTACAAAGATTATCGTGTTGCGATTATCACCAAGGTATACTTTCAAATGATGTAGAACCCGGCCACCAGTCAACATCCCGCTCGCGGACAGGATTATCTTCGGTACTGACTGAAACTCGATTCCCTTCGACTCCTCGACAGCAGGTGTAAAAGTCACCAGTTGGCCAAGTTTATGACACTCATCTTCACTGAGTTTGTGTAAATCCTTGTGGCGGAAAAAGATATCGGTTGCATCAATCGCCATTGGGCTATCGAGGTATATCGGTACCCTGGGTATCCTTTTTTCAATAATCAATTTTGTGATCACGTGTAACAGACTTTGTGCTCGACCCACAGCAAAGGTGGGTATCAACACGGCTCCACCCTTGCCAAACGTGCTATTAATAACTTTTTCCAGCAATTCAAATGGATCGGCTTCAGGGTGTCTGCGATTTCCATAGGTTGATTCGATCACCAGGAAATCTGCATTGGGTAATGACTCCGGCGCATGCATCACTACATCATCAGGTCGTCCTACATCACCGCTGAACAGGATACTCTTTTCACCATCATGCACATGGACACAGGCAGCACCAAGTATATGGCCGGCATTAGTCATTGATACCTTGATACCTGGCACTGGTTCGAAGGACTGGTGATAGGCAACTGGAAAAAATTGTTCCAGTGAACGATAGGCATCCATTTCGGTGTAGATTGGCAGGGCTGGATGGTGTTTCGTATAGCCGTATCGGTTGGCGCGATCCGCTTCTTCCTCTTGCAAATGTCCTGCATCCGGTAACAGGATTCTGCAGAGATCCATCGTCGCATGCGTGCAGTAAATTTTACCTTTGAAGCCTTCTCTGCAAAGAGCCGGTATAAAACCACTGTGGTCAAGGTGAGCATGGGTTAACACAATGGCATCGATAGTGCCTGGCTCAACAGGAAATGGTTGTCTGTTCCTGATCCGAATCTTTTTTATCCCCTGGAAAAGTCCACAATCAATGAGTATCCGTTTGTCGTCTTTTTCCAGCAGAAACCTTGAACCGGTAACTGTTTCGGCCGCACCCCAGAATGTCAGCTTACAGCCCACAGGCACCTCTCTTTCGGTTTTATTGTAAGCGTTATAACAATCGCAACATTTATTGACGAGTACAGGTCAGAAGCAATGCGCCGGACTGTCCTGCTGTCAATTGTTATTATTATAGTTGACTTAACTTTATAATGGACTACAAAAAATACTTGATATTATTTTATACACTGCTATTGCATTGGTAGTCAGCGTATTAGAACATTCAAACAGGTATAGTATTAATAACCAATAACGATAAACAGACTGAATAGAGAATCTAGCTGGTGTCATTCCAGGCAGAAGTGAACATTCCAGTTAAAAGAATCCTGGTAACCGGTGCAACCGGTTACATTGGCAGGCACGTGGTGAAGAAACCGGGTGACCATACCATGTTCTCATGAGTAGTGACTCACTTAACCACGCCCTGCCGGGTCAACGCCGGGAGCTAAAAAGTAATGCGGGCATTATTAGTTACTATACTGATGCGCCTGCAAATACTGACAACAACACACCTTTGCTGTTAATACATACGATTAATGCGGCCGCCGGCGCCCATGAAGTGCGCCCCCTGTACGAACAATATCGACAGACGCGCCCGGTCTATGCGCTGGACTTGCCCGGTTATGGTTTTTCGGAGCGCAGTGACAGGGATTACACGCCACGGCTGATGACAGATGCCATTCACAACATCGTAGCGGAAATACAAACAATTCATGGGGACGTAGATATTGATGCTTTGGCCGTGTCCACTTCCTGCGAGTTCCTGGCACGGGCCGCGCATGAAAACACCTCAAGCTTTCGTAGCCTGGCACTGGTAGCGCCGACCGGTTTCAGCAGAATGTATCCCTACAAGGGAGAAGAATTAAGTAACAGGGGTATGCCAGGTTTTCTCAAGTTCCTGAAACTACCTTTTGTCGGTGGAGCTTTATTTAACCTGCTTACATGCAGGAAAAGCGTTCGATTTTTCCTGCAAAAAACCTGGGGCTCAAAACAGATCGATGAAACCATGTACGAGTATTCATGGCAGACGACACGACAACCCGGTGCGCGCTTCGCACCTTTTTACTTTTTATCCGGTTATCTATTCAGCCAGGACATCAATGCCATTTACGAGGACTTGTCTGTTCCCGTATGGATGAGTCATGGTGTGCGTGGTGACTTTACGAACTATTGCTGGAAGGAAACACTGAAAGATAATAGCAACTGGAACTTTAGCGTGTTTGAAACAGGTGCATTATCGTATTACGAGGTGTTGAATGATTTCTGCCAGAATTACGATGCATTCCTGTCATCGCTGGCAGCAAAAAACAGCTAGAAGTCAGGCGCAATCCTCTTTTTCTTCCTCTTTTTCCAGGTGCTCGGCAAGCTGTTCCAACACGAGTTTGGCCGAATACTGGAGATCGACCAGGCGAACCTGTGTCAATTTGCTCAATTCATTAGCGAGCCTGACATCCTGTACATCAGACATCAGTAACTCAATCTTATGCATGAGCTCAGCGAGCTGCTGATCGCTATCAAATTTATTTTTTGCGTCCATCTAATACATCGAGGCCTTGCTGCAATGCACAAAGTATAAACCTTCAAGCTGTAATTGCAAGGCGAGTAATATTATTAATATTCAATCATTTATCTAAATAAAATAGTAAATCTTACTTAGCTGTTTGATTTAAACCGCAAACCTTAATAAATTCATTTATATAACGCTGTGATAATCAGGGGAAACCTCCCTGATACTTCAAAAGAAGGTTAAAGGGTTGTTTTTAAGAGATTTAATTTAAACAAGTGCAGATGCACCAAATTGAGCGCATCGCGCCTAAATGCTGCAGTCAAGCTGCATTACAGTTGTCGATGTCTGGTTTGTTAGCCTTATAGCAAGTATTAGCCACGTTTGGCGCTATTTCAGGAGAAAGTCATTGTTCTCTCGGTGGGTAGTTCATCGATATCCCCTGCCATGATGCGGTTACGAACATAAACACTGATTCGGTAGCGTTCCATATCCTGAAGGTCATGAAAACTTACACCGATAGAGATATCGTCCTGATCCTCGTTGAGGTCTTTCCATAACACTGTCGCATTCGTGGTGACCTTGAGGTAATCATCCTCGGAATCAGATGGAATATAAAATTCCAGGAAAAGTTTACTCCCCAGTTCGATGTCAGAGGTAACACGCAGGTTGGCACCGCTGACGGAAAGATTCACTTTCTCTGCAAAGATAAAACCCTCATCAGGCTGACATTGAATTCTTACCTTGAGTGTCACAGCGGCACGATGATCCCAGCGCAATTCTTTATCCATATCTTCTATGTTGCAATCGATACCCATTGCTTTTTCCAGGGCCAGTGCAAACTCACGACAGGAATGGAAACGTTTACGCGAATTCTTTTCCAGTGCCTTCAGTACCACCTTGTCAACTTTCTCGGGAATATCCTTGACCAAGCTTGATGGTTTATTAACCGGTGTTTCCTGATGACTTTTGAGCATCTCGCTGACAGTGCTGGCTTTTGTAAAAGGATGTCTGCCGGTCAACATCTTGTAGAGGATGATCCCAAGCGAATAAATATCTGCACGGGCATCCATGTGCTGGCAATTGATATGTTCCGGTGACATGTAACCCGGTGTACCGTTGGGTTTACCTTCAAGGAAAGACTGTTCTTCAAGAAATTTGGCAATACCAAAATCCATAATCAACACTTCACCACTGAGACTGATGCGGATATTGCCGGGCTTCAAGTCGAGATGAACAATACCAAGGTTGTGTGCATATTCCATTGCCCACAGTATCTTTTGCATGATCTTTAGCGCCTGGCTTACCTTGAATGGTTTTTTTTGATTGGCAAGTATCTGATCCAGGTCGCCACCGCTGATCAGGCGCATAACGATCAGTACCGATTTCTTATAATCCAGGATGTCGTACACGGGGACAATATTGGAGTGTTCTGCCAGCGCGTGTATGCGGGCCTCGCGGATGATGGATTCCTTGTTGAATTTCCTGTTCACCAGGTCAGTTGAACGGACCTTGATCGCGACATATCGCTGTAGCTCATGGTCATAGGCCTTGTACACGTCTCCGAAGGTGCCACTGCCAATGACGTCCTTAAGCTCGTACCGGCCTATCCTTGTTCCCTCTAGCGTCACTGGTTTGGTCTTCGCGAACATGTCGATAAATTAAATTCTAGTATAAAAAGCCCTGTCCAGGCATCTCACCGTTCTGGACATACAGATACCTGACTGCAGCCATCACCTCTATATCGGACGATACAGATTGTTCTTGAGAAATGATTGTTAGATCGTGTATTCGAGAATTAGTCGAACTGCGCTTTCATCCTGCTGAAAACAATCCATAAAAAAACCTGCACATGGCAGGTTTATTTATATGGCGCGCCCGGAAGGACTGACTCGCGACGTCCTGTCGCTCGCACTGCGTACAGACTAGCGTCTGCCCAAATCGTCTATCCTGACGATTTGTCGAACCGACTTGTTTATTGTCGGAGGGTCAAATTCATGCAACTCCATAAATAAAAAAACCCGCACAAGGCAGGTCTGTTTATTTATATGGCGCGCCCGGAAGGATTCGAACCTCCGACCCCCTAGTTCGTAGCCAGGTACTCTATCCAACTGAGCTACGGGCGCGTTGCAAAATTTGAGCGGCGAATAATATCTGACTTGCGTATTTAGTCAAATGGCGGAGAGAGAGGGACTACAAAATACATCCTGTATTTTGCCCTGCGGGCCAGCCTGCGGCTGTTCCGATTTGTTCCCGACAAATCGGTCAAACCCTCTTCTCGGCTATCGCATCTACCTTTCGTGAATCATTCAAATATTCATATCATTAATATGAATATTTGAATGATGGCGGAGAGAGAGGGATTCGAACCCTCGATACGGGATAAACCGTATACTCCCTTAGCAGGGGAGCGCCTTCAGCCACTCGGCCACCTCTCCTAATAAACTACTATGATTTATAAATTCTTTTCACTGGCGCTCCTGTCGCGCCCTACTCCGGGCATCCTGCCCTTCGCCCTTCGGGCCAGTCCACTTCGTGGACTGTTCAAAATCGTTTCCGACGATTTTGTCAGCAATTACAGCTTCCTCTCCGAAAAAAACACGGCTTAACGCCGCGAGTATTGTAATGATTTAGCGAGCAAAATGCTCAGAAATATCAGATAAAAAGCATAACCCTGCAGCGAGGCAGGGTAAAGTCCCGGGGTGGACTGTTACTCTGAAGCTTCTGACGGTACGTCGTCAGATTGCTCTTTCTGTATTCGGTCGTAGATTTCTTCGCGGTGTACGGCGACGTCCTTGGGGGCGTTCACACCAATTCTCACCTGGTTTCCTCTGATACCCAGTACGGTAACGTTGACCTCGTCACCGATCATGAGCGACTCACCGACTCTTCTGGTCAATATCAACATCTCAATTCTCCTGTTGCTTCCTTAGTCTTAATAATATCTTTTCCTTAATTATAGCCACATGTAGCGTTGTGCTCGCCTATTATTTGCACGACCGCTGCACTCGGCATCCTCTCCCCGTTATCTATTCTGCCAATGCGCCGTTTTCCAGCCCAAAGGCCGCATGCAGTGTACGAACTCCCAGCTCTAGGTATTTTTCGGCCACAACCACAGAAACCTTAATTTCGGAGGTGGAAATCATCTGGATATTGATACCTTCATCCGCCAGCGCCTTGAACATTTTGCTGGCAATACCGGCATGAGAGCGCATACCAACACCCACTACCGAGATCTTGGCGATCTTGTTATCACCCGTGACGGCCTTGGCCTTGATGTCCGCGGCCGTAGTTTTCAGGATCTTCATGGCCTGGTCGTAATCGTTACGGTGCACCGAGAAAGTAAAGTCGGTGGTGTTATCCACGCCGACGTTTTGCACGATCATATCGACCTCGATGTTCGCATCGGCAATGGGGCCCAGTATTTGCGAGGCAATACCGGGTTGATCGGGCACGCCGACAATAGTCAGCTTGGCCTCGTCACGGTTGTGGGCAATGCCTGAAATCAGTGCCGCTTCCATATTTTCATCCTCATCTGTTATCAGTGTACCCGGCCCGTCCTTGAAACTGGAGAGCACGCGGAGATTTACATTGTATTTTCTGGCAAATTCTACGGATCGTATCTGCAGTACCTTGGAGCCTAGACTGGCCATTTCCAGCATTTCCTCGTAGGTAATGCGGGGCAGGCGCTGGGCATCCTCGACAATACGGGGATCGGCGGTGTAAACGCCGTCTACATCGGTATAGATCCGGCATTCGTCGGCATTCAGTGCCGCTGCCATGGCCACCGCCGTGGTATCTGAGCCACCTCGACCCAGCGTGGTGATATTGCCTTCCTCGTCGATACCCTGGAACCCGGCGATCACGACGACCTTGCCCGCATCCAGTTGTTTATGCACACGTTCTGATTCGATATCAAGGATGCGTGCCTTGCTATGCGCATTATCGGTACGGATATGGACCTGGCCACCGGTAAATGAAACGGCCGGCTGGCCTTTCTCAGACAGCGCCATGCTGAGCAGCGCGATGGTGACCTGTTCACCGGTCGATAACAGGACGTCGAGTTCCCTTGCGGGCATTTCGTTGGAAATACTTTTTGCCAGCCCCAGCAACCGATCGGTCTCGCCGCTCATGGCCGATACCACGACCACCACCTGGTGCCCCTGGCCAATGGTCTTAATAACCTTGTCGGCAACGGCCTGGATACGCTCGATTGTACCTACCGACGTACCGCCATATTTTTGAACTATAAGCGCCATGCAGCGATCCTGTTAAAAAGCGCGGGATTCTAGCCGATTCACCGGCTTTAGGAAAGAAAAGTGGCTTGTATGGCTTTGCTATACAAGCCATCCCGGGCATTAGCGAGGGGCCTTTTGTTGACTGGATTTCTCGGCTAGCGCTCGAAATGACAGCGTTAGTAGCTTCGAAAAGACGAGATTATTTTAGAGCTGACTCCGGATCCAGTCGGGAACCTGTTTTAATGCGGCTTCCAGTGCGGTCGGATCATTACCCCCGGCCTGGGCCATATCCGGGCGACCACCACCGCGACCACCCACCTGCTCGGCCACGAAATTCACCAGGTCGCCAGCCTTGATACGGTCAACACTGTCCTTGGTCACACCGGCCACCAGGCTCACCTTGGAATCGTTCACTGTGGCCAGTATAAGCGCGGCCGTACCGAGCTTGTTCTTGAGTTGGTCAACGGTATCACGCAGCGTTTTTGGATCGGCACCATCCAGTGTCTTGGCTATCACCTTGATACCGTCAATCACCTCGGCTTCATCGGCCATGTTGGTACCGGCACTGCTGGCGAGTTTACCCTTCAACTGTTCCAGTTCCTTTTCCAGTTTCCGGATGCGGTCGACCTGCTGTGACAAACGACTATCGACGCTATCGATATCTGTCTTTAATAACTCGGAGACATGTTGCAATTTGCCTTCCACGTTTTCAGCCCAGTTCAGCGCACCGATACCGGTAACGGCTTCCACCCGGCGTACACCAGCGGCAATACCGGTCTCGGAGATAATCTTGAATAAACCAATATCGCCGGCTCGCTCCACGTGCGTGCCGCCACACAATTCTTTTGAAAATTCACCACCGATGCTGAGTACGCGTACCGTATCGTCATACTTTTCACCGAACAGCGACATGGCACCGGACTCTTTTGCTTTTTCCAGTGGCATTACCTGTACCAACGTTTCCTCGTTGGCCAGTATCTGTGCATTGATCATTTGTTCCAGTTGCACGATCTCTTCACGGGTTAATGGATCGTTATGGGAAAAATCAAAACGCAGGCGATCATCGGCAACCAGCGAGCCCTTTTGAGTCACATGATCGCCAAGTACCTTGCGCAGTGCCGTGTGCAACAAGTGTGTAGCAGAATGGTTGCGCATGATGTGTTCACGGCGCGACGCATCAACGGAGGCATTCACGATATCGCCGACATGTAACTCGCCGGTACGTAACACACCAAGATGAATATGTGACTTGCCCTGCTTCTTGGTGTCTTCAACTTCGAAAAAGACATCACCTTCAAATAACTCACCGCGGTCACCTACCTGGCCACCCGACTGCGCGTAAAAAGGTGTTTCCAGTAATATGACGCCACCGATATCACCCTGCTTCAAGGTCTGTACGTTACGGCCATCCTGGTAGAGTCCGGTGACAGTGGTCTTCTGCTGTGTTCTTTCATAGCCGGTAAAGTTGGTAACAAGGTTGTCGTCGGCACTGACCATAATGCCCGCGTCAAACTTGCTGGCCGCACGGGCCCGTTTGCGCTGTTCGGCCATGGCCTTGTTAAAGCCATCCATGTCGACACCTAAGCCGCGTTCGCGGGCGATGTCAGCAGTGAGATCAACCGGGAAACCGTAGGTGTCGTAGAGTCGAAATACATCATCACCGGCAATCTGTTTATTTTTACCAAGTTCCGCGATGACCTCGTCCAGTACTTTCAGCCCCTGCTCCAGTGTCTCGGCAAAACGCTCTTCTTCTGCCAGCAGCACACGCTCTATATGTTGAAGGGCTTTACCCAGTTCCGGGTAGGCGGCACCCATCACCTGTTCCAGCGGCACAACCAGTTTATGAAAGAACGGCTCCTTGAATCCCAGCTTGTTACCATGACGGATAGCACGACGAATGATACGCCGTAACACGTAACCACGACCCTCGTTAGCGGGAATTACACCATCGGTTATCAGGAAGGCACAGGAACGGATGTGGTCTGCAACGACACGACTGGATGTCAATTCCAGTTCATCATTGCCTGCAAGATCTTTCGTTGCATTGATCAGATGCTGAAACAGATCGATGTCGTAGTTGTTGTGGACGTGTTGCATAACCGCGGTAATGCGTTCAAGACCCATACCGGTATCCACCGAGGGATGCGGGATAGGTTTAAGTTCACCATCCGATCCACGATCAAACTGGGTAAAAACCAGGTTCCAGATCTCGATATAACGATCCAGTTCGGCATCGGCGCTTCCGGGCGGACCACCAGGGACGTCTTCGCCATGGTCATAAAAGATCTCACTGCACGGACCACAAGGGCCGGTATCACCCATGGACCAGAAATTGTCTTTTTCGCCGCAACGACTGAAACGATCTTTCGATACACCGATTTCCTTTAACCAGATATCAGCGGCTTCATCGTCGTCCTCGAACACCGTGACCCAGAGTTTTTCTTCCGGTATTTTCAATACGTCTGTCAGGTATTCCCAGGCAAAACCGATTGCCTCTCTTTTGAAATAGTCGCCGAAGCTGAAATTACCGAGCATTTCAAAAAAGGTATGGTGACGCGCAGTGTAACCCACGTTTTCAAGGTCGTTATGCTTACCACCGGCACGCACACAGCGTTGCGAACTCACCGCCCGCTGGTAGTTACGCTTCTCCCTGCCAAGAAACAGGTCCTTGAATTGCACCATGCCGGCGTTGGTAAATAAAAGGGTCGGGTCGTTACTCGGTACGAGCGAACTGCTGGGCACCTCAGTGTGCCCTTTCGATTTAAAGAAATCGATAAATGACTGGCGGATATCGTTACTGCTTTTCATTCTTTCAGGACGAGACTGATCTGTTCCGATGTAAAACCGCGACTATATAGGAAACGCGACTGTTTTGCCTTATTTTGGTAGTCGCGTGGAACGTCACTGCCGAATTTTTTTACCCTGGTTTGCTCGGCCAACGCCAGCCAGTCCAGCTGATCGGCATTCAGACAATCTGCTATCAGCCCGGTGTCTATACCACGCTGATTCAGTTCCTGTTTGATCTTGAGTGGGCCCTGTCCCTTGTTGTAACGCTGTTGCACAAAACTCTCTGCAAAGCGGGCATCGCTTTGTAGCCCCTCTGCAGAGAGTTTATCCAGTAGCTCTTCGATTAATTCATCGTCTTTACAGTTGCGAGACAGCTTTTGCCGCAGTTCCCTGCGGCTGTGCTCACGTCTTGCCAGGAAGTCGCAGGCTTTCTGCAAGACTTCCTGGCGTTCTGTGATCAGGCTACTAC
Organism: Gammaproteobacteria bacterium; assembly: GCA_965229565.1. Taxonomy (GTDB): domain Bacteria; phylum Pseudomonadota; class Gammaproteobacteria; order Eutrophobiales; family Eutrophobiaceae; genus JANQNX01. The sequence goes on from OZ245888.1 coordinate 97,391, forward strand.
CTCTTCATCCGGGGCGTCCTCGGCCACGTCTTCTTCAGTGACCGGTAACACGGTGGGGAGTAATTGTGCGCGAATCTTTGCCTGTAGTTGATCCGCGATTTCCGGGTTTTCTTTCAGGTAGGTTCGTACATTGTCCTTGCCCTGGCCGATGCGCTCATCGCCGTAGCTGTACCAGGCACCGGCCTTGTCGATCAGCCCCAACTGCACGCCGAGATCGATGATCTCACCATGACGGGAGATGCCCTCACCGTAAAGAATATCAAACTCGGCCTGCTTGAACGGGGGTGCTATCTTGTTCTTGACGACCTTGACGCGGGTCTCGTTGCCTACTACTTCATCACCCTTCTTGATGGCACCGATACGGCGAATGTCGAGTCGCACACTGGAATAAAACTTCAGTGCATTACCACCGGTTGTCGTTTCCGGGTTACCAAACATAACACCGATCTTCATACGGATCTGGTTAATAAAGATGACGCAGCAATTGGCGCGCTTGATGTTACCGGTCAGTTTACGTAGTGCCTGTGACATCAGGCGTGCAGCCAGACCCATGTGCGAGTCACCCATTTCACCTTCAATTTCTGCCTTGGGTACCAGTGCCGCTACCGAGTCGATGACGACCAGTTCTACCGCGCCACTGCGAACCAGCATGTCGCAGATTTCCAGTGCCTGTTCGCCCGTGTCCGGTTGCGATACCAGCAGTTCATCAATATCCACGCCCAGCTTTTCAGCATAGATAGGGTCCAGTGCATGCTCGGCATCGATAAAGGCGCAGGTTTTACCCTGTTTCTGTGCCTCGGCGATGGCCGACAGGGTCAGCGTGGTTTTACCAGAGGATTCCGGACCGTATATTTCAACGATACGACCATACGGTAAACCGCCTGCGCCCAGCGCAATATCCAGTCCCAGGGAACCGGTACTGACAGTCGGAATTGCCGCAACCGGCTGGTCTCCCATTTTCATGACCGAGCCCTTGCCGAACTGTTTTTCGATCTGGCCCAGTGCCATACTCAGTGCACGTTTCTTGTCGTCATCTACCTTTGCTGTTGCCATCGTAATATCTCCTTATCCAGTTTATCGATGCCTGTCGTTCCCCCTCGAACGACCAGTTGCCGATAGAATAGGCAATACTTTTTTTGATGTCAATATTTTTTATTACCTTTATATTTTTTACTATGTAATAAATTCTATCGAGGTATTTTCATTTCGGTATACTTTGACCATGTTGAATGAAATCAAGTGGGCCACCCGCCAGCGGCTGCAGTTTATAGAAGTAATGGCTTACTACACAGGTGTGGTCACACGCAGCGACGTGGCACGGGCCTTTGCCATTTCCGACGCGGCCGCGACAAAGGACCTCAAGTACTACGGGGATATTGCCCCTGGCAACCTGAACTACAAGCACAGCGTGTTCGGTTTCGTTCCTACGGCCGATTTCAGCGCCGTATTCGCCGATCTGTCGCCCACCACCGTATTACCCATGCTGGAAGCCAACCTGACCGTGGTTGGCAGTCCTGACCCGGATGAACCGGTATTTGGCGTTGCCTCGGAAAACCTGGTGTTGCCCAACCGTTTGCCCGGCCAGGAGGTACTGAGCCAGATTACACGGGCCATCCATGGTAGCAACAGGCTAAAAGTCAGCTATCACTCACTATCTGAAAATTCAAATATTGAAAGGATTATTGAGCCACATGCCCTGGTGAACACCGGTTTTCGCTGGCACGTACGTGCCTACAACGAGGACAGTTTTGATTTCCGGGATTTCGTTCTGTCACGTTTCGTGGAGGCCACCTGTCTCGAGGAAGCGGCCGAATCCAGTGCCCGCTACGACGAGGACTGGATAGAATTCGTGGTATTGAAGCTTGGCCCCCACCCAGCTCTGAGCCAGAAACAGAAGGCTAGCCTGCTGATCGACTACAAGGCAGAAAAAGAGATCATTGAAATACGCATTCGCCGGGCACTGATCGGCTACCTGTTACGACAGTTAAGCGTCGATACCAGTGCAGACCATTCGCGTGACCCGATACAGTATCAACTGGTGGTATTGAACCGCGACGAGATCGAGCCGTTTGCGAGTTGGGCGTTTAACTAAACAGCCAGGACTTTAAAACGCGGTACGTCACCCCACCTGGCCCTGATTCGGAAACGATCAGTGCAAAACGATTTATATGCCAATCGATAGAAAATCGATTTTTAGCAATGATGTTTTGTTTGACCTTTCTGGCAAAGGTCACGTGTGGTTTATAGCGACGTTTATCGGGCTTGATGCCATGCGGTTTCAGTATTACAGCGATAGCTTCGACAAGATCTAACAACTGTGGCGGGTGCTGTTCCGGCCCAAGCCAGGCAATACGGGGTTTTTCCCACCAGCCAACGCGCGTGAGTGTCAGCGTAAACTGTTTAGCCTTTATTGATGCCGCATCCCTGGTCACTTCCTTTTGAACATGTTCGGAAACCTCGCCGAGAAATGCGAGTGTCATGTGCAGGTTTGATTTTGCTACCAGTCGAACAGGCTCATCTTGAAACTGCGTCGCAACCTGGTAAAGCTGGTCACGCGTTTCATCATCCGGCCACAAGGCAAAGAACAGGCGCGACATGACTGTCAGGAAGAAATGGTAACCATGACCAGCGTCTGGTCATCCTGTTCATTGGAATTACTGACGTGCTGATGATAAGTATCCATGAAGTTTGACATTAACAACTCTGCCGAGCCGGCCGGGCTTTGTTCCAGTACCGATTTCAAACGATCAAAACCAAACTGTTCACCGGAGATCGATTCGGCCTCGGTAATACCATCGGTATATAAAACAATGGTATCGCCCTGCTCGAGCTGCGTGGTTTCCGTAGTCCAGCTATAGTCGCGTTCTATGCCAATCGGTATGCCGGTTTTACTTTGCAGTACGCTGACGTGGCCTTCATGGTGCTTGATCAATATTGGCAGATGACCGGCAGAGGCGTAGGAAAAAATATCTGTCGATGCATCATAGTTACAAAGAATACCGGTACTGAAGCCACCGCGATATTCGCGCGTGAAATAATACTTGTTGACGTATTTCAGCACATCGCCGGGGCCGGAGCCGGCCTGGTACTCGTACGTACGCAGGATGGCATCGACCATGGCGACCTCTACTGCGGCACCTGGACCATGGCCCGAGACATCCATCAGCCCGACTCCCCAGATCAATGGCGGATTTTCAACCCCGGCGCGTTTACGAGATGGACGCAGGTCAATCACATCGAAGTAATCGCCGCCGCCGCCAACACTGGGACGGTAATAGGTTGCATAGTCCAGGCCCTCGATACGATGACCTTCAGATGGCAACAGCTTTTCCTTGATGGTTTTTACTTCACGGATATAGTCCTGGTATTTCTTTTCTTTCCTGTCATTTATTTTTACCAGTCGATCATTTTCAACCAGTGCATCAACCAGGTTTAATAATAGTTGCGGCTCATAACTATCCATCACTTTTTTACCGGGTGCGGCAGCAAGCAGGTAGTGAGCCCTGGGTTGTAGTTGCAAGGGAGACAAGATCACGTCATCACAGTCAGTAAATAGTCCCTGCAATACTTCAGGTAAATTTTCAATGGCAAGATACAGGCTGTGGTTATTATTAGTTGGTACTTCGAATGGTGCATCGAGCTGTATGTCTTTCTCGTTTCCAAGTACATGCTGCACACCGTCGACTGTGGTCAATTCATACACAGTCATGCCGGGTAATGCCTGCAGGACCCGCTGCATAAGTGAGGAATAGGCAGAGCCCGTTTTCATTCAAGTTCCTGGCTGGTTATGTCAATCAAACCCTGCAAGGCAAGTAAACAGGCCTGTTCCCTGACCTGCTGTCGATCACCATTGAATTGCACCCGCGTTGTTTTTATTTCACCGGTTGCACCATACCAGCCAAAACAAACCGTACCCACCGGCTTGTCATCTGTCCCTCCATCAGGCCCGGCAATTCCGGTAACAGACACGCCAAACTGCGCGTGGCTGTTGGCCAGTGCACCGGCCACCATCTCTGCAGCAGTTTGCTCGCTGACAGCGCCGAACTGTTCGAGTGTTTCCCGGGAGACGTTCAGCAGTTCCACCTTGGCTTCATTTGAATAAGTCACGAAACCGCGATCAAACCATGCCGAACTGCCGGCGATGCTGGTCAGATGCTCCGCCAGGCCGCCGCCAGTACAGGATTCCGCTGTTACCAGCGCGGCTGACAGCCTGGTCAGGTTTTCAGCCAATTGTTCAACCGTATTAATAATGTTTGGATTTGGCATATATTCAGTTATTCAAACCATGATAATACCCCAGGTACTAAACCTGGTTTCTCTTCTTCCTGAAAAACCCTTGAATAAGTGTCTTACTCTCGTCTTCCATAACGTTAGTGGTAATCCCGGTTCTGTGATTAAGCTCGTCTGATTGCAGGATATTAAATACGCTGCCTGCTGCGCCACTGCGCGGATCACTCACCGCATAGACGAGCCGTTTAATTCGAGCATGAACAATAGCACCTGCACACATGGCACAGGGTTCCAGGGTGACATACATCTCGGCACCGGTTAGACGATAGTTGTTCACGTTCTTGCCGGCAGCGCGCAATGCCACTATCTCTGCATGCGCGGTAGGATCGTGACCGGAAATAGGCTGGTTCCAGCCCTCGCCAATAATGTTGTCATCCAGCACAATGACCGCACCAACCGGGACCTCGCCCAGTGCCTCGGCATGCCGGGCAAGGGCCAGTGCATGCTGCATCCATTTTTCATCATTGGTCATGGCTTTTTAGAACAGCGGCACACCGGCCCAGCCATGTACGAACAACACCACAACATAGGTAAACGTACCGGCCACTACAACGATAATGTCCTTCTTGATCGGGTAGTGCTGAGCCGCCTTGCTTTTTTTAGTTAACAGCATGTCGAGTACTGCATAGATGGCAAAGGCTGAAAACAGGATGACCGCCCTTACTTCACCATTGTTAAGCAGGTGGAGTACGGCCCATATCAATATGCCTGCAAGCATTGGGTGCTTGATGAAGCGCCTGATGTTGGTTTTCATATGGGCCGCGGCAAGCAAAATAAATGCAACTGGCATCAGGTGCAGTGCCATTTCCCTGCTGTATGAAACGGGAATCCAGAGTAATTCGATACTTGCCTGACGGTAACCGATGACGATCAATATGATGCCGATAATTGAAGGTAGTGCGATTAGACCCTTGTACTTATTGACACCAAGTTTTTCCTGCAATGTTGAAGAAACCGGTAGTAATGGAACAAGATGACTGCCAAAGAAAAGCAGCATGCCGGCGGCCATGATGAGCATGATATCGTCCTCCTGTTGGACAAGCGTGGTACAACTTACCAGAAAAAAACAGCTGGTTTAATTATTGCCTGCAGGATTAATTACAAATACCGGTCTCCTCTGTGTCTCCATCTTCTGCATCAAACAACTGTCGACAACGCAGTTTGCCCTGGTTATAGACTTCGCGCATGGCGAGATTACCGTCCTGGTCCCACTGCAGTTGCTCACCATGCAGACGGTCCTCTTCATAATTCAGGATCAGCTTTTTACTGCCGCTCTCGTACCATGATTTATAGACTCCGTGGCGCTTGCCGTGCAGGTACGGGCCCTGGTCACTTATCTTGCCATTCGGATGCCACCAGTTATGCAACCCTTCCTGTACACCATTGACAAACTCGCCGGCAAAAAAGGGTTTCCCGCGTGAATACCACTCGTACCAGTTGCCCTCTTTTTTACCATTGATAATTTTTCCTCGCGTGAGAACAACACCGTTATAGGATCTGCCGTAGATGTCGGAATTCGCGTAATCACTGTCGATACTACCGGTAAATGGCGTATCGCTGTCAATCGCATAGTAGAGGCCATCACGCTGTTCCAGCATGTTAATGTCCGTGATTTCACTGCATCCGGTGAGAAATAGCAGGAAAAAGATTGAGCTGAATCTGTACATAACCCTGTAACAATAGACGTATTTCTATCGTTGGGAATGCAAGAAATGTTACAGCATAGACCTATTAACTTATTCCCACTCGATAGTGGCAGGCGGTTTACCCGAGATATCGTAGGTGACACGGGAAATGCCGTCGACCTCGTTGATAATACGGCTGGATACCTTGCCAAGAAAATCGTAAGGCAGGTCGGCCCAGTGCGCCGTCATGAAATCCACCGTGACCACGGCCCGAAGCGAGACCACGTAGTCGTACTTGCGCGCATCGCCCATGACACCCACCGAGCGTACCGGCAGAAACACCACGAATGCCTGGCTGACTTCGTCGTAGAGATCGTGCGCGCGCAACTCTTCAATAAAAATATGATCGGCCAGGCGTAACAGGTCAGCGTATTCCTTTTTAACCTCGCCCAGTATGCGTACGCCCAGTCCCGGCCCGGGAAAGGGATGTCGATAGACCATGCTACGCGGCAAACCGAGTTCCACACCTAGCTTGCGTACCTCGTCCTTGAATAACTCACGTAACGGTTCTACCAGCTCCATGTGCAGGGTGTCAGGCAAGCCACCGACATTGTGATGAGACTTGATGACATGGGCCTTGCCGGTCTTGGCACCGGCAGACTCAATTACGTCGGGATAAATCGTACCCTGTGCCAGCCATTTGATGCCTTCAAACTCTTCCGCATGTTCCTGGAACACATGGATAAACTCGCGGCCGATAATCTTGCGTTTTTCTTCCGGGTCTTGCTCGCCGGCCAGCGCGGTCAGGAAACGATCCTCGGCATCAACGCGAATGACGTTAATACCCATGTGTTCGGCAAAGGTTTCCATGACCTGGTCACCCTCGTTTAAACGCAGCAGACCGTTATCAACGAAGACGCATATCAACTGATCACCGATTGCCTTGTGTAACAGTGCCGCCACCACGGACGAATCAACCCCGCCAGACAGGGCCAGTAATACCTTGTCGTTACCTACCTGTTGTTTCACCCTGGCGATCGCATCGTCAACAATATTGGCGGTGGTCCAGAGAGCATTACAGCCGGCAATCTCATGCAGAAATCGCTGTAGTATGGCCTGCCCCTGGTGAGTATGGGTAACCTCGGGATGAAACTGGAGACCATAGAATTTTCGGTCTTCATCCGCTATCCCGGCAATGGGCGCGTTATCGGTTGAGGCAATGACCTTGAAGCCTTCAGGCAAACTATCCACCTTGTCACCGTGACTCATCCAGACGTCCAGCAGGCCATGTCCTTCGGCATTGGTTTCATCCTGTATATCTTTCAACAATTCGGAATGGCCGCGGGCGCGTATCCTAGCATAGCCAAATTCACGCACGTTGGAGGAGATCACCTTGCCACCCAGTTGCTCGGCCATGGTTTGCATGCCGTAACAAATACCGAGTACGGGTAAACCCATGTTAAAAACAAGGTCTGGTGCACGGAAGCCGTTAACCACGGTCACCGATTCAGGACCGCCGGACAAGATGATGGCGTTGGGCTTGAAGTCCTGTATTGCCTGTTCATCCATGTCGAAGGGATGAATCTCACTGTAAACGCCGGCCTCACGGACGCGGCGAGCGATAAGCTGGGTGTATTGCGAACCAAAATCCAGGATCAGGACGCGTTCGGCATGGATATCGGTGGTCATGCTATTCCTCTAACTGAAGTTGTATCCGCCGGTTTCACGCCATGGTAACTAACGGAAAATTTGATCAGGGGCGATAGTTAGGCGGCTCTTTGGTAATGGTCACATCGTGGACATGACTTTCCCGGTAACCGGCACTGGTTAACCGCACAAACGAGGAACCCTCGCGCAGTTCCTTGAGACTGGAACTGCCGGTATAACCCATGGCGGCGCGGATGCCCCCGTTCAACTGGTGGATAATCTGTGACAGCGGGCCCTTGTACGGCACCCGACCTTCAATGCCTTCTGGCACCAGTTTTTCTATCTCGTCGTTTTCCTGAAAGTAGCGATCGGAAGAACCATGCTGTTGCGACATCGCACCCAGTGAACCCATGCCGCGATAGGATTTATAGGACCGACCCTGGTACAGTTCGACCTCCCCGGGTGCCTCCTCGGTTCCTGCAAATAAGCCACCCAACATGGCGCAATTAGCGCCGGCAGCCAATGCCTTGGCAATATCGCCGGAGTAGCGTATGCCACCGTCCGATATCAATGGTATGCCCCTGGGCTTCAATGCATCGGCCACGTTCATCACGGCCGATATTTGTGGCATACCCACACCGCTAACCACGCGCGTGGTACAAATGGAACCCGGGCCGATACCTACCTTGACTGCATCGGCGCCGGCATCCGCGAGTGCCAATGCCGCGTCACCGGTCGCGATATTGCCGCCGATGACCTGTGTATCCTTGTACATGGCCTTGATGTTTTTCACCATATCCAGCACGCCCTTTGAATGACCGTGCGCAGTATCGACAACGATGACATCCACACCCGCATCAACCAGTTGCGCTACCCTTTCCATCGAAGCCTCGCCCACACCGACCGCGGCACCGACGCGCAAACGTTCGGATGAATCGAGACAGGCATTGGGAAATTCGGATGCCTTTTGCATGTCCTTGACGGTAATCAGGCCCACGAGCTGAAACTTGTCATTCACTACCAGTACTTTTTCTATGCGATGCTGGTGTAACAACTCCTGCACCTCGTCCTTGCTGGCATCTTCCCTGACGGTCACCAGCTTTTCCTTGCGTGTCATGATGTTGCGCACCGGGTCGTCCGGTTTCTTCTCGAAGCGCATATCGCGACTGGTAACAATACCCACCAGTTCGTCGCCATCCACCACGGGTACCCCGGAGATACCTTTTTCCCTGGTCAGGTCCATGACTTCCTGGATGCTGGTGTAAGGCCCCACGGTCAGCGGTTCCTTGATCACGCCACTTTCATATTTCTTCACCTGGCGCACATTCCTGGCCTGCATTTCCGCGCTCATATTTTTATGAATAATGCCCATGCCGCCTTCCTGGGCCATGGCGATGGCCAGGCGGGATTCGGTGACGGTGTCCATGGCAGCGGACAAGAGCGGGATATTAAGCGTGATTGAACGCGTGAGCTGGGTTTGCAAGGATACCTCGCGCGGCAAGACCTCTGAGTAGTTCGGTATCAGCAGAACATCATCAAACGTCAGGGCTTCTTCGGCAATCTTCATCTTGCGTCCAGGTGTTGCGTAATGAGCCGCACATTATAGACGCAACTGATATTACAGCAAGCCGCACGGTACTTTGTTTAGTCATTGTTTTCGCTTAACATTCAATCATGCCTGCAGTCATTCCCGCCGCCCATGATATCTACACGATAAGCCGCTTGAACCGGGAGGTTCGAAACGTTCTTGAGGATGTCTTTCCTGCCATTTGGGTCCAGGGTGAAATATCAAACCTCGCCCGGCCCGGCTCCGGCCATATTTATTTCACCCTCAAGGACAGTAGCGCCCAGGTACGCTGCGCCATGTTTAAAAACCGGCAAAGCGGACTGCGCTTCCAACCGGAAAATGGCATGGAGGTACTGGCCCAGGCCAATATCAGCCTGTACGAGGGCCGCGGCGAATTTCAGCTCATCATTGAATCCCTGCAACCGGCTGGTGACGGCGCCCTGCAGCTGGCCTTCGAACAACTAAAAAAGAAACTGGATGCCGAAGGCCTGTTTGCCGAGGAGCACAAGCAACCAATACCGCGATTCCCGGCACGCATAGGAATTATCACCTCACCAACCGGTGCCGCCATACGCGACATCCTGAGTGTGTTGAAGCGGCGCTATCCTTATGGGGAGGTAGTGGTCTACCCGGTGCCCGTTCAGGGAGAGGGTGCCGGTAACAGGATTGCTCGCGCCATACAAACGGCCGACCAACGCAAGGACTGCGATGTCCTGATACTGACGCGCGGGGGTGGTTCACTGGAAGACCTGTGGTCATTCAATGAAGAAATTGTCGCCCGCGCTATCTATGAGTGTGAATTACCCATCGTATCCGGCGTTGGTCATGAGATTGATTTTTCTATTGCTGACTTCGTTGCCGACCAGCGTGCCCCGACCCCATCGGTAGCGGCAGAATTAGTTAGCCCCGACAGTGCCAGGCTTATACAACAGCTGGAAAGATACCGTGACCAGTTGATCAGAAACCAGGACAGCCGGTTGATGCAATGGCAACGACATGTGGATTACCTGTCGCGGCAGATCCCGCATCCCCGTCAGCACTTGCAACAGCTTGGCCAGCGTACCCGGGAATACCTTGTGTCGATGAGCCATTGCATGGAGCGATTATTGTCAGCCAATACACTGAAGATGAGTAACCTTCGTGCGCGCGTCAATGAACAAAACCCGTACTATAAAATCAAACAGCAACAACAGACCCTGGCCAGTATTCAGAAAAACCTTGGCAGGGCCGTTAAACAGCAACTGGTCACGCACAGACAAACACTGGCCATGCTGGAACAGAAGCTGGAGACGATTGGCCCCCTGTCGACACTGGAACGCGGTTATGCCATCGTCACAGACAAACAGAGTGGCGCCTTGATTAAACAGGGTTCACAAATTAAGGCTGGCGACCAGATAGCTATCCGTCTTGCAAAAGAAGAAATCGAGTCTACTGTCAATGCGATACATAAAAAATAAACTACTGTTCATATTGTTAATACTCATCGGTGCACAAGCTCATGCACTGACGCTTCCGAAAGAGCTGCCAGTTCCAGGCGGTGTAGCGATTATCACGATTAATACTGACAACAAGCCGGAAGCGACGTTTTACGAGCGCAAGGTAATGATTGTTGGAGAACCCGGTAACTGGAAAGCCGTGGTCGGTATTCCCCTGTCAGCCGAGGTGGGAACGCATCAACTACAGGTGGCCAGCGGAGACTTGAATACCCGTATCAGTTTTGACATAAAAGACAAGGAATACGAGACACAATACCTGACAATAAAAAACAAGCGCCAGGTTAATCCAAATGAAGAAGACATGCGTCGAATTCTTGGTGAAAAAAAACTGATTGCAGCGGCCAAGTCACACTGGCGCGAGGCCGAGCAGGTTCCACTCGAGTTTATAAAGCCCACCGAAGGGCCCTATAGCAGTCCATTCGGTTTGAAACGTTTTTTTAATGAGCAACCTCGACGACCACATAGCGGGCTGGATATTGCTGCCCCTAAAGGGACACCCATCAAGGCACCTGCAGCCGGAGTTATCATCAATACCGGCAATTATTTTTTTAATGGCAATACCGTGTTCATCGATCACGGCCAGGGGCTGGTAACGATGTACTGCCACATGGACAGCATTGATGTAACAGAGGGCACGCCAGTTAATGCAGGCGATGTTATTGGCGCAGTGGGATTAACCGGGCGCGTGACCGGGGCACATCTTCACTGGAGTGTGATCCTGAACAATACCACCGTTGACCCAATGCTGTTTCTCAGCGAGCAGTAATACTAGTAACGCAGACGATACCAGAGTAAACCCAGGTACTCATGCAAGGCCAAATGGCTTTCGACCAACGCATCCATGGAAGGCAGGTAAGTCCGCGGTAACCAATACTCCGGCCTGGTGGCAGCCTGAATTGGTGCCGGCGTGACATCCATCCCCTGTGCTTCAAACATCATTAACGCACGCGGCATATGCCACGCATGGGTGACCAGGTAAATAGTGCTGACGCCCTGCCCTTGTAACAACTCCGCAGAGTAAAGTGCATTTTCGGCCGTATTCCCGGATTGCTGTTCCTGCCACACGGTCGCCACGTCAAAACTGTTTTGCAAGGTCTGTGACATCACCGCGGCCTCGCTTACCTTGTTACTGTGAACATAGCCACCACTGACCAACACGGGCAACGCGGTTTGTTCGAATAAAAAGGCAGCATACTGCAAACGTTGTATGCCACGCGCACTCTCGGTGGAACGTCCAAACTCGGGCGAGTTTTCATTGATCCCGGCACCAAGTACCACGATCGCCTTCTCGTCCTGTAACTGAACCGGAACCGGTAGTGGCGGATAGCGCTCCAGGCCTTGTATCATTAAATAGGATACCGGTCTCAGGCTCAGTAACAGCAGGCTTAACAAACCAGTCAATATTAATAGTTGACCAAGCCATTTTAGCTTCCGGAGCAATAGGTAACCGGCCAGGATGAAGAAAAAATTTAGAGTGGGCGGCAACAGCAGCGATTTGATCACCGCGATCACGGTTAGATTCACTCCGCCGTTACTTCGAGACTTTGTCCTGCTGCCTGCAAATCAGCGTGATAGGAAGAACGGACCATGGGTGCGCTGGCCACGTTATTAAAACCCAGGCTTGTAGCATAATTACCGATCTCGACAAATTCATCCGGGTGTACAAAGCGCTCCACCGGCAAATGATAACGACTGGGCTGCAGGTACTGGCCTATGGTCACCATGTCACAGTCATGTTGCTTGAGATCCTGCAATACCTGCTCTACCTCTGCCATGCTTTCTCCAAGTCCTAGCATCAAGCCGGACTTGGAAGGTATGTCGGGATGCAATTGTTTGAATTTTTTTATCAGCAACAACGATGCCTGGTAGTCGGCACCGGGGCGCACCTTTTTATACAGGCGAGGTACAGACTCAAGGTTATGGTTAAAGACATCGGGGGGCGACTGCCTGAGAATATCCAGAGCGACATCGATCTTGGAGCGAAAATCCGGGACCAGTATTTCCACCTTTGTGGTTGGACTTGCCTGACGGATGGCATCAATACATGCTACGAAGTGGGCAGCTCCGCGGTCCAGCAAATCATCACGATCCACCGAGGTCACTACCACGTATTTCAACTGCATCAGCCTGACCGCTTCTGCCAGGTTTTCCGGCTCTGACGGATCCAGTGCCTGTGGCTTACCATGGGCAACATCACAGAAGGGGCAACGCCGGGTACAGATATCACCCATGATCATAAAGGTCGCTGTACCATGACCAAAACATTCGCCCAGGTTGGGACAGGAAGCCTCCTCGCATACGGTATGTAAACGGTGTTCACGGATTAGCTTTTTCAGCCCGAGCACTTTTTGATCAGTCGGTGCCTTCGCCTTGATCCACTTTGGCTTACGCAACAGGTCGATACTGATGGTAACCGGTGCGTCCGGATTTTTATTGGTCTTGAGTTTGCCGCGCTTGTCCTTGTCCGGCTGCTTGTAATTATCTTCTTGATACATGATGTCAGTATTTAATGTTATCAGGCTACGTCGCTGAAACTTGATTGTGACAGGTCGAGCTGGCGTAGAAGGAATTCAGGCAATGATTTGTATACTTCCTGCATGTTAATCGTGTCGATTAAATCTTTAATCCGGGTACACTCCATGCCGGCATAGCCACAGGGATTTATACCTTGATAAGGCGACAGGTCCATATCAACGTTTAATGCCAATCCATGATAACTGCCTTTCCTCTTCACACGCACACCCAGTGCCGCTATCTTTTTTCCTGTCACGTAAACACCCGGTGCACCCGCTTTTCTTTCAGCAGAAATGCCTATTGACTGCAGGTAATCAATAATTGCCTGTTCAATTAGCGTAACAAAACGTTTTACCGCATAGGGACGACGCGACAGGTCAATCAATAAATAGGCTACCAGCTGGCCCGGGCCATGGTAGGTGACCTGGCCACCGCGGTCAGTTTCCACGACCGGGATGGTGCCGGTGTTTATCAAATGGTTACGCTTGCCCGACAGGCCCAACGTATAGACCGGCGGATGTTCGAGCAACCATATCTCGTCTTCAGTCGCTGCTGTGCGCGACGCATTAAAGTCACGCATGGCAGCGTAACTCACATCATAGGCAACAGTACCGAGTTCTTTAACGAGTATAGTCATAAAGCCATTAGCACCCTGTCATGACCAGTCAGTTCAAGATAGATATTATCCAGTTGTTCTCTGCTTTGCGCGTTGACCGTGATCGTGATAGAGACATACTTGCCCTCCCTGCTCAGGCGGCTCTTTACTGCACCCTCGCTCAAATCCGGGGCATGGCGCCTGACCAGTTCGACTACCAGCAAATCAAAATTTCTACCCGCCAGCCCCATTACCTTGATTGGGAACTGACATGGAAATTCAAGCAGACTTTCTTCGGGTTCCTGGTTCATTAATTACTTACCTGCCTTGAGAATAACACATCCACCCGCTAGCGGATGGACAGCTTTCAGTATTCATAATAGAAGAACATGCTGCCAAATTGAAAAATCATGCACAATATTGAATCAAATCCAGCCGGGGCGGGAGATCGACGCTATTCACGTGTTATGTTGGTTAAAATCGTACTGCATTCGCGTTATACTCATTTGACTTATCAGGATTTTCACCTCGATGTAACTATTTTAAAAGGAGTTTCTCGCGTTTTTTAAAGGCGGGCATTTATGACGATTAACTGGAAAGAATACGGCTCCAAGGATTACCACGATGAGTTAATCTCGGCATCCGGCGTTCCACGCGCGCATGCACGACAGCTTAGCAAGTTTCTTAAATCACTCTCTACTGAACAACTAAAGGAACTGAAGGCCGCATCGGACCTGGCTATCACGGTAATGGGTGTGACCTATACCGTTTACAACGAGCAGGGGCGTGTCGAGACGATATGGCCGTTCGATATCATTCCCAGGATCATCACCAAGAAAGAATGGGACCCGCTTGAAGCCGGACTCAAGCAGCGCGTTAATGCGTTGAACCTTTTTATCGGCGATCTTTATGATGAACAAAAGATCCTGAAAGACAAGATTTTACCAAGCTCATTAATTACTGGTTCCAGGAATTTCAGAAAACAGTCCATGGGTGTTAAACCTCCGCTTGGCAAATGGGCACATATCTGCGGTAGCGATGTAATCCGTGACAAGGATGGCCAGTACTATGTTCTGGAAGACAACCTGCGCGTTCCCTCCGGTGTCTCATATATGCTGGAAAACCGACTTGTCTCCAAGCGCATATTCCCCGAACTGTTCGAGATGTACAGTATTCAACCTGTCGACGATTACCCATCACAGCTGTTTGATACGTTGGCATCTGCTGCACCCAAACCAATTGATACTCCCGAAGTAGTGGTATTGACGCCGGGGGTTTATAACTCTGCCTATTTCGAGCATGCCTATCTTGCCCAGCAAATGGGTGTGGAACTTGTCGAGGGTCGCGACCTCGTAGTGGGAGATGATGACTTTGTTTACATGCGTACGATTGGTGGCCTGGAAAGAGTTGATGTCATTTATCGCCGCATAGATGATATGTTTCTTGACCCCGAGGTGTTCTACAAGGAGTCTACGCTTGGTGTACCCGGGCTAATGCGTGCCTGGACCAAGGGCAATGTTACGCTGGCTAATGCCCCCGGCTGTGGGGTCGCTGATGACAAGGTCATCTATGCCTTTGTACCGGAGATAATCAAGTACTACCTTGATGAAGATCCGATACTGAATAATGTTCCAACCTTCCTGTGTTATCGGGACAAGGACTTGCAGCATGTTCTTAAAAATCTAGATAAGCTGGTTGTAAAACCGGCGAACGAGGCCGGTGGTTACGGGATGCTGGTTGGACCCAAGGCTACTAAAAAAGAACGGGAAGCCATGGCCAAGGTCATTAAGAAAAATCCACGTGAGTATGTGGCCCAACCCATGATTAGCCTGTCGACCGCGCCCACGCTGGTAGGTGATAAGCTGGAACCAAGACATCTCGACCTCAGACCTTTTATACTATCCGGACAACAGACCCAGGTCACCAATGGCGGGCTTACCCGGGTTGCCCTGCGCAAGGGTTCTATTGTAGTCAACTCATCACAGGGCGGTGGCAGTAAAGATACCTGGATCGTGGATATGGATACGAGGAAATAGTCATGCTATCTCGAGTTGCGGAAGAACTTTACTGGATGTCTCGACACCTTGAACGTGCCGAGAATATGGCAAGAATTGTTAACGTCAATGAAAACCTGTTAATGGATCTGCCAGTAAAAATTCCGTTCGGCTGGCAATCGACCGTTTTGATTACCGGTGTCGAGGATATTTTTTACGAGCATTACGATAACCATGATGAGAGAAGCGTCATTCGTTTTATCGTCGCAGATACCAATAATCCCAGTTCCCTCCTGTCCTGCATCAGCAGTGCCAGGGAAAATGTCAGAACGACACGTGATGTTATTCCACGCGAGGCATGGGAACAGTTAAACGATTTATATCACAAGATAAAAAATAATATGTCGACCGCAGTAGGACGTCGTGGTCGTTATGCTTTTCTGAATTCTATCATAGGCAACATTCATCAGATTATCGGTTTATTATCTTCTACCATGACGCATGATGAGGGCTATGCCTTTCTGCGTCTGGGACGAACGATTGAGCGTGCCGATATGACCTCGCGTATTATCGATGTTCGTTCAGCCAACCTTCTGGAGAGTCATGATAACGATCTTTTACCTTTTGATAATATTCAATGGGTCAGTGTCCTGAAATCAATGACGGCATACCAGATGTATCGACAACATTGCCGTACACGAGTACGTGGCTCTGTAGTACTGAAATTCTTGCTACAGAATGAACAGTTCCCCCGCTCTGTAGGCTACTGCCTGGCAGAAAGCGTAAGATGCCTCCAGGAATTACCAAATAATGAATCTGCCTTGCGTGAAGTTTTAAGCCTGCAACGATTGAATTCCAATACGAATATTGAAAAACTGGCGAAGTCAGGTTTTCACGATCATATAGACAAGATACAGACGCAGCTTGCTTCTTTGCATAACACTATAGACAAGAGTTATTTCCTGAGCGAATTAGATGTTCAGGCGCAAACTTCTTAAATGACAAAATCTTGATCACACAAAGTAGCGGGAGAGAATAAATGAATATTAATGAAAATGTTAAAAATCCGGATGTATGGACACGCGGCTTGTTCGTGGTACTGTTTGGAATCATTTACTACCTGCTATTTTTCCTGGTCGTACTGATCGCTGTATTCCAGTTCCTGATGCGTCTGTTTACGGCCAGGTTCAACGATGAACTGCTGGCATTTAGTGATTCCCTTGCTGAATATGTCAGTCAAATCCTGCGCTATATCACGTTTAAATCTGATGACCGCCCCTATCCGTTTAGCTCATGGCCGGTCATCGACAACAATATAGCCGATACCCAGACTGCCACAACAACGACGAAGAAAAAGCGTAGCCGGAAAAAGACCTCGAAAAAGACCGCCAGCAATGATTCAGGCCCGGACTCGTCCGGGGAAGAGACCGGGAAGTCCAGCTAACTAACTGATAGTTAAGTCATTGTCTGACATTACTGGCGCGATTAAGCCATTAATTCACCGGGTTTGTGACATGGCTGACATATGTCAGTGATTTTTCTTGTTAAATTATTGTCTTATTCTTTAATATAAGTATCGGGTGCAGCGTACACACCGAGCTTCATTTACAATAATTACGAGAACTATAGGTAAACAAATGAGTGCAGAAGCCGTCACACCAGAATTGCTCAGCAAGATCCCGATATTTGCGGCACTGAGCAACGAGGAACTCGCCCAGATCATCAAGTCCCCGGACAATTCCTACGAGGAATACAATGCCAAGCAACGCATTATTCGCGAAGAGGAAATTGGCGACTGCATGTACGTGGTACTGGACGGCACAGTAGAAGTCAGCATTCGTGGCGGCTCCAATCGTGACATCACGATAGCCACCCTGCGCAGAGGCGATTTTTTCGGTGAGCAGTCCTTGCTGCCACATGGCAGTGGCAGACGTAATGCAAGCGTCTATGCATTGCATCCAAGTAAATTATTCCGCATTGATAAAAAGCACGTCCAACTCAACGTCGGCGGTGTTGAAGAATCCGAAGACATTACCGTGCCTGCCGCAGTCAAGAAAAAGAAGGACGACATACGCGATATGCTTGGCAAGCTCCGCTTGTTCAAATCCCTGTCAGAAGCTGAACTGGATAATTATCACAACTGGACCGAGGTCATCACCGTTGGTCCCGGTGATTTTGTTATCAAGGAAAACGAAGCGGCTGATTCATTGTTTGTTATCATTGACGGACACGTTGAAGTTTTTGTGCTGGATGAAGATGGTAAGATAACGATCCTGGCCAAGTTATTACCAGGTGAGTATTTTGGTGAACAAGGCCTGATGCCTGGCGCCTCTGGTAAACGAAACGCGTATGCCAGGACCGATGATAAAACCCGGTTACTGAAGGTCCCCAAGCCCTATTTCAAACTTGTACTCAAACGGGACAGCACGCTAGCCCTGGACCTGCTAAAACGTGGACAGGCACAGACAAAACAAAGGGTAAAAGCCAAACCCTGAACCTCGAACAGGCTGGACTGTTCGCCAGTTTTAGCAGCCTGTCTTTACCTCTATAATGCCGACACTGGCTGGAATTGCATTTCAGCCAGTCTCTATTGGTCAACATATTTAAAATTATGCCCGCTCTGGAAATAGAACAACTTAGTAAAACCTATCGAAACAACGTTACTGCGTTATGCGGGATAGACCTTAAAATTCACGAGGGCGATTTCTTTGCCCTGCTTGGTCCGAATGGTGCGGGCAAGTCGACCACCATCGGCATACTCTGTGGACTCATCAATAAAACAGCAGGCAAGGCACGAATTTTCGGACATGATATTGATACCGACACGGAAGCAGCAAAGGCTTCTATTGGTATAGTCCCGCAGGAACTCAATTTTTCCCAGTTTGAAACCTGCCTGGAAATTGTACTGAACCAGGGTGGTTACTACGGCATCAAGCGTGACATCGCAATACAACGTGCCGAAAAGTACCTGGGTCAACTCGGGCTCTGGGAAAAACGTAATGAGCGTTCCAGAAACCTGTCCGGCGGCATGAAACGCAGGCTGATGATCGCCAGGGCATTGATACATGAACCACGTATGCTGATCCTGGATGAACCTACCGCAGGTGTTGACGTGGAACTGCGGCGCTCAATGTGGCAATTCCTGACAGAGATTAATCGCTCGGGCATTACGATTTTACTCACTACTCACTACCTGGAAGAGGCAGAATCTCTTTGCAAGAACATCGCCATTATTGACCAGGGAAAGATCATTGAAAATACATCCATGAAACAACTCCTGGGAAAACTTAACCAGGAAACATTCATCCTGGATTTGACCCGGCCAATGGATACCCTGCCTGCGATAGATGGATTTGATACCAGGCAGCTGGATGACTCAACAATCGAGGTGGAGATAAACCGCGACCAGAGCCTGAACGAATTGTTCGAAGTACTATCACGAGAGCAGATCTATGTATCCAGCATGCGCAATAAATCAAACCGACTCGAAGAACTATTCCTGAAACTGTTAAAACAATGATGTTTAATCAACGCGTACTTATTGCCTTTAACACGATTGTCTACAAGGAGATCTCCCGTTTCACGCGGATATGGGTCCAGACACTGGTGCCACCTGCAATCAGTATGACACTTTATTTTGTTATATTCGGCAGTCTTATCGGACCACGCATAGGCCGCATGGATGGATTGAACTACATAGAATATATTGCGCCTGGCATAATCATGATGTCTATTATCAACAATTCGTATGCTAACGTTGTTTCTTCATTTTTTGGCGCCAAGTTTCAAAACCATATTGAAGAAATGCTGGTCGCACCGATTCCAATAATTATTATACTGCTTGGTTATGTCACCGGAGGGATTGCTCGCGGTATGCTGGTAGGTATTGTCGTCACGCTGGTCGCGCTGTTTTTTACCGACCTGAGGGTACATAGTTACAGCATTACATTTGCCGTTGTATTGATGACATCTGTGCTGTTTTCACTGGGTGGGATGATTAATGCCATTTTTGCCAAGAAGTTTGATGACATATCCATTATACCTACATTTGTATTAACACCACTGATCTACCTGGGTGGCGTTTTCTACTCTATCGATATGTTGCCGCAGTTCTGGCAAACCGTGTCGGCATTTAATCCCATACTGTACATGGTCAATGCATTTCGCTATGGCATGCTGGGTGTCACCGACATCAACATTGGCATGGCGTTCACCCTATTGACCGTGTTTACTATTCTCCTGTTTTCGGTTTGCCTGTACCTGTTGAACAAGGGGACCGGGATCAAGACATAGGAGAACCGCTTTAGTCGCCGGAGTAAATACAGCCGGCAGTACAGGTTTCCCTGACATGAATGGCTTTCAGCATGGGAATCCCGGGCCTCAGCCTGTCCCAGACCCATTTGGCCAGGTTTTCACTGGTAGGATTTTCAAGCCCGGAAATTTCATTCAGGTAACGATGATCCAGTTGTTCAAACAACGGCTTGAATAGCTGGCTGATATCAGCGAAGTCCATTACCCAACCTGTTTTTTCGTCGACTTCTCCCTGCACGTGGACCTCGATTTGGAATGAATGACCGTGTAGACGACTGCATTTGTGGTCTTCCGGTAAATTCGGTAGACGATGCGCTGCCTCGATCGTAAAGATTTTATAAATCTCCATATTCTACTGACAATAATCCTTTTTATAGTCCTGATAAAGCTGCAGTGCCTGCTGCCAGACCGGCCCTGGCTGGCCGCCGCCAACCGGTTTATCATCCAGCTGGGTAACGGGGACAATTTCCCAGGTTGAGCTCGCAATCCAGATTTCATCTGCCGTGGCAAGCATCGCCTCAGGTAGTTTTTCTTCCCTGAATTCAATGCCACCAGATTGCAAAAGCTCAAGTATGAGCGCCCTGGTGATCCCGGGTAATACTTCGTTATCGCTGGGCGAAGTGTAAACAATATTATCTTTTACGATAAAGACATTACTGGCCGCGCCTTCGGTCACGTGGCCTTCACGAATTAATATGGCTTCTTTGGCGCCTTGCTGCTTGGCCCTGTGTCGTAATAACACGCTTGCCAATAACGTCGTTGCCTTTATGTGGCAATAAGACCAGCGTATATCATCATGCGTAATAACCTTGATACCGCTGCCGAGATCTTTTTTCTGTAGTGGTCGACTCATTACGAACACGGTAGGTGTATCTGCCAGATCAATATCGTGATCACGTTCAGTAACCCCGCGCGTTACCTGCAGGTAAATTGATTGGTCAGGAGTAGCAACTGCCTGAGTGAGGCGTTTGAAAATTTCCTGCCATTGTCCGGGCTGCAACGGGTTTTCCATGTAGATTTCGCGCAGGCTGTTATCAAGCCTCTGGATATGCTCTTCGAACCTGAACACTGAGCCGTTGAAAACAGGTATGACCTCGTACACTGCGTCAGCAAAGGTAAAACCGCGATCAAGCACGTTTACCCGGGCCTGTTCCAGTTCGACATAATTGCCGTTCAGGTAAACCAGTGACATGTTATTGCAGCATCAATCGGATCTCGTCCTTGATCCTGTTCACCAGCCCGCCCTGCGGAATTTGTTCCAGTGTCATCAATGGTACCGAGGCGACTATCTCGTTCTCAAGCTTGATATTAAGCATGCCTTTCTGCTGGCCTGTTTCCACCGGGGCTATGATGTTCGAGTTAACTTCAACCACCGGTTCCAGTTTATCGTACTGACCGCGTGGTACTGTAATGTGTACATCTGCTCCGACCCCAAGGTTGATTGTCTTCACGTCAGCCTTCCAGACCGGCACGCTGGTGACTTTCTCACCGGCAATGTAGAGCTTGTGCGTTTCATAAAAGCGATAGCTGTAATTCAGTAACGCCTGGCTGGCCTTGGCGCGTGCATTGGCACCTTCCGAGCCCATGACCACCGAAATAAGACGCATGCCGTCTCTTTCTGCTGAAGTCACAAGACAATATCCGGCCTCTTCAGTATGTCCGGTCTTGATGCCGTCAACACTGCTATCGCGCCATAACAACTTGTTTCTGTTTTGCTGCTTTATATCATTGTAAGTGTATTCCTTGATACTGTTACGCTGGTAAATCTCGGGAAAGTCATTTATGTAGGCTCTGGCCAGTATTGCGAGGTCTCTAGCCGTAGTGTAGTGGTTCTCATCAGGTAAGCCAGTACTGTTTGTAAAGCTGGTATTGTTCATGCCGAGACGTTTGGCATGTTGCGTCATTAGATCAGCAAATACCTCTTCTGTGCCCGAGACATGTTCGGCCAGAGCAACGCTGGCATCATTTCCTGACTGTATGATCACACCATTAAGCAGTTCATCAACGGTCACCTTGGTACCGACTTCAATAAACATTCTCGAGCCCTGGGTTCGCCAGGCCTTTTCGCTAACCAGTACTTCGTCGTTGAGATCCAGGTTCCCTTTTTCCAGCTCATGGGCAACGACATAGGTCGTCATCATCTTGGTCAAACTGGCCGGGGGTAAACGCTTGTCTATATTTTCCTCGACCAGCAAGTGGCCGCTGGCAAAATCCATTACCAGGTAGGATGACGCATTAATCGTTGGCGCCGCCGGGATTATCATGGGTTCGGCCCGAAGCGGAGCAGCGAGCGCAAAATAAATAAACAGAATAGTAGATGTAAAATACTTCATAGACATAAGGGATGATTAACTCGTTAGTTTAAGACTATATGATGGTCGTTGATGCCATAGGCGGCGAGGCTTGAAACAATCTCGTCAGCCTTGTCGATGTTGGTAAGTGGGCCGATGCGAACCCGGTAAAGTGTATTACCGGAAACCACAGCCTGGCTTATATTAACAAGACTCTCACCTATGGGGCCCAGTTTTCTGCGCATTTTTTCGGCGTTGAACAATTCGCTGAAAGAACCAACCTGGATATAAAACCCGGGGTTGCTGCCGCCAGCCGCAGTTGATGTCAGGACCGGTGCCCCGCCCGTTGCCATTGTCGGCCCTGCAGGTTGGCCGGGCTGCAAAGCCTCAACTTCTACCAGTCCAGTACCATTACGAACGATGTCCAGTTTTTGCGCGGCCACGTAAGACAGGTCAATAATACGGTTTTCATGAAAAGGGCCACGATCGTTAACCTTGACGATAATTTGTTTACCATTGTTCAGGTTTGTAACCCTTACATAGGTAGGCAATGGCAGACTTTTGTGCGCGGCTGTCATGGCATACATATCGTATGTTTCTCCACTGGAGGTTCGCCTGCCATGAAACTTGGTGCCATACCATGAGGCAATCCCTTTTTCGACATAACCCTTGCTGCTTTCCATGACGTAATAACGTTTACCAAACACCACGTAGGATTCAGGGTTGCCATAACGGCTTTTGGGTTCATTCTTGGGTACGGCATTCGGTATTCGGCTGACATCAACATTTCGTGACGGTGCCGAGTCGCGGGATGATGGTTTCACACTGACCTGACCACAACCACTGGTCAGAAACATGATTATAAAAAGCGATGAATATAAGCGTAGTGCGTAGCCGGAAAACAGTCTCGTCATTGTTACTCCAGGTTTTGAGCCACTCGATTAATGCGTTGTTTAATTTCCTGGGCCAGTTGATAAACGGCCATGGCATAAAGCTGGCTGTGATTATAACGGGTTATCACGTAAAAGTTATGTCTTGCCAACCACAATTCCGGACCGTCTTCCTGGTCAAAAACCAGTAACTTCAGCTTCTCTTGTTCCCCGTAGTCCGACCGTGGCCGGATACCAAGTTCTTCCAGGCGGCTGCTCTCCAGGTCGGGTTCCAGCCCCGCGGTCAGCGCCTGCTTGTAAGCATCTCCCTCTACCTCTACCTTGTCTATCACCGGCTCTCCGTTTTGCCAGCGGTGTGCCACGAAATAGTTTGCAACACTGCCAATGGCATCTACCGGGTTATCCCAGATATTGATCACGTCATCGCCATCAAAATCGATGGCATAGTTACGGTAACTGCTGGAAATAAACTGCGGCAGTCCCATGGCACCGGCGTACGAACCGGTCAAGGATAACGGATCAAAGCCCTGCTCGCGTGATAACAGCAGAAAATGTTCGAACTCACTCCTGAAAAAATCGGCACGCTTGGGATAGTGAAATGCCAGCGTATTGAGTGCATCTACTACCCTGTATTTACCTGTAATACGACCATAGAAGGTTTCAACACCGATAATGGCAACAATAATCTCGGCAGGTACGCCAAATTTTATCTCGGCCCTGAGCAGCGTATGGTAATTATCCTGCCAGAACTCGACACCTTTCTGAATGCGGTTTTCACGCAGGAAGATATCCTTATATTCAAACCATTGCAGTTTTTTTTCTGCCGGCCTGGAAATGGCATCCAGGATAGTTTGCGACACGCTGGCCTGATCAAACAGTTTCTTCAGACCCGAATTATCAAAGTTATGTTCATCGACCATTTTCTTGATGAACATGTTCTGGCTGACACTGATGCCCTCATTTGCCTGTACAACGACTGGTAAAAACAAAGCGAGTAGTAATAGTAACGTGATATTTTTCATAATTTTCAGAATGACATGAAGCGTCGATGAGTATGAATAGCCATTAACATTCCAAACCCTGCCAGCAGCGTGACCATGGATGTACCACCATGACTAATCAGCGGTAACGGCACGCCAACAACCGGCAACTGCCCGGTCACCATACCCATGTTGACAAAAATATAAACAAAAAAAGTTAACGTCAGCCCACTGGCCAGCAAGCGTCCAAATGTATGCTGTGCATGTACAGCAATATACAGACAGCGAACTATAATAAACAGGTAAACACTGAGCAGAAGCAACACACCCAGCATCCCAAATTCCTCGCATAGCACGGCAAAGATAAAGTCAGTTGAACGCTCCGGTAAAAACTCAAGGTGCGACTGGGTTCCATTCAACCAGCCCTTCCCGTAAAAACCACCGGAACCAATTGCTATTTTTGCCTGGATTGTATGATAACCGGCACCAAGTGGATCATTCTCCGGGTTCAAAAACGTGAGTACCCGTCGTTTCTGGTAATCATGCATGAAATACCAGAGTAGTGGTGCCGTCGCGGTAGCAAGTATGCCGAGGGACATCAATAATCGCCAGGAGATACCCGCGATAAAAAGTACTGAAAAACCGGCGGCACATACCAGCAGCGCTGTGCCCAGATCAGGTTGCTTGGCAATCAGAAATCCCGGCACGAGGATCAGTATGCCAACCAGTAATATCCTGATTATTCCTGGCGGTAATGATTTATCGGCGAGGTAATAGGCAATCAGCATCGGCACAGAGACCTTCATCAATTCTGATGGTTGAAATCGAAATACTTTCAAATCAAGCCAGCGTTGAGCGCCCTTACCAATATCTCCGTAAAACAGCACGGCAACCAGCAGAATGATACCTAACAAGTACAGGCCCACAGACCAGCGCGCCAACTCTGCCGGTGGAACCTGGGCAATCAGCAACATAACCACGATAGCTATGCCTAGTTTGAGTCCTTGCCTGTATACCAGTTCAATATTCTGGTTACCCGCGCTATAGAGCACGACGAGACCAATAGCACACAGGATTAATATTCCCAGCAGCAAGGGGATATCGACATGCAGGCGTTGCGCCAGACCTCTTTCTTCCATGATCCTATTCCTTGCTGCCTAACAGGTTACGCTCCAGCATAAAGTGATCAAGCATCTTCCTGGCAATGGGTGCCGCCGTTTTTGAACCACCACCACCATTTTCAACGATAATGGCAAGGGCGATTTCCGGCTTCTCCACGGGAGCAAAAGCGATAAAAAGTGCATGGTCCTGAAATTCCTCAGCGATTTCTTCCTCTTCGTATTCCTTATCCTGGGCAATACCAATCACCTGTGCAGTTCCGGTTTTACCGGCAAACTCGTACGGTGCGTTAAGCCCGCTGCGCCATGCAGTTCCTCCCTGACCATGCACCACATCACGCATGGACTGGATCATATAGTCCCAGTATTGCTCATTATGAATTTGTAAAGGCTCTTCGGTTTTTACAGGCAGCATGGTGGCATCATTGGTAATTGCATCACTGGTACTGCGCACCAGTCGCGGCGTCACTACTTTGCCTCGATTGGCCAGGATAGTCGTTGCCTTGGCGAGTTGCATGGGTGTCGTCAGGGAATAGCCCTGTCCAATACCCAGGATCAGGGTCTCACCCGGAAACCATGCCTGACCCAGCGCCTCTCGCTTCCATGCCCTGGATGGCATCAGTCCCGTGGCCTCACCCCCGATATCGATGCCGGTACGCTTGCCAAAACCAAAGCGGGACATGCCTTCATAGATGCGATCAATACCAAGTTCATAGGCGAGGATATAAAAATAAACATCACAGGACTGTGTAACGGCCTTGTGTAAATCGGTATGGCCGTGTCCTTCTTTTTTCCAGTCGCGGTAACGATGCGAGTGCCCTTTTAACGAAAACCAGCCCGGACACCATGACTCGTGGGTGAAGTTACGCACACCGGCATCCAGGCCCAGCAGTCCCATCATCGGCTTGATTGTTGACCCCGGTGGATACTTGCCCTGGGTAACACGGTTAATCAACGGCTTGTCAGTAGAAGCAAGCAGTGCCTTGTAGGACTTGGTATCGATACCGTTAACAAACTTGTTCGGATCATATCCCGGAGAACTGACGAAGGTAAGTACATCACCATTGCGTGGATCAATGGCCACTATTGCACCACGACGTTTCTCCAGTGCTGATAGCGCGACTTTCTGTAGCGATACATCAATCGTCAGATGAAGGTTTTCTCCAGGGTAAGGTGCGCTACGTTCCAGTACCCGAATCACGCGGCCCTGAGCATTGACCTCTACCTGCTGGTAACCGACCTCACCGTGCAAGGTTGATTCATAAGACTTCTCTATACCAAGCTTGCCAATATGAGTTGTACCCAGGTAGTTGGATTCATCCAGTCCCTTGATGTCATCTTCGTCTATACGTGCCACGTAACCAATGGCGTGTACCATTTTATCAGCAAAAGGATAATAGCGGTTCAGGCCAGCCACCACATCAACACCGGCAAAGCGATGCCTGTTTACAGAGAATAACGCGACTTCTTCTTCGTTCAGATTGAAACGTAGCGGGATACTCTCAAACCGGCGTTGTTTTTTAAGCGATTTCTTGAAACGGGCAATATCATCGTCATTAATTTCGATGATTTCTTTCAGCTCCTTGATTGTTGCATCGACGTTCTTGACTTTTTCCGGGACAAATTCAAGACTGAAAGAAGGTTTGTTTTCCGCGAGCACCACACCATCGCGACTGTATATCAATCCACGAATAGGCGGGATGGGTGCAATCTTTACCCGGTTTGAAGTAGCCAGTGTTGTAAAATGATCATGCTCGATAACGGTCAGGTAAAATACCCGGCCAATTATCATCAGGCTCAGCAGCAGTATGATTACACCGGCAAAATAGACGCGCCCGGCAATGAGCTGTGATTCATGCTCGTTATCTTTTAGATTAAACTCCTTGGCCATTAATGCTGCCTTCAGGAGATATGATATTTACGGCGGATGTCCCGGAGGATGATAAACAGCCAGGGCCATATCAACATACTGGTGATGGCTGGCATCCAGTAAGTCCAACCGCCTGCCTGCGAACCAATATAGTTGGTAATCAGGAGCATGATGAGCTCATATAGCAGTAAAAAGAAACAAACGATGACAGCCTGCTGCGCCAGCGGAAAAACGCGCATGCGTTGATAAGATCGCAATGTAATATAGGCAATAATAACCAGTCCCAGGGCATTCTGGCCCAGCACATTGCTGTGCATCACATCGAGCAATAAACCCAGTACAAAGGCAACGGCAATACCAACGCGTTCCGGCACTGCCATGCACCAGTAGATAAGTACGATGGGGACCCATGCAGGACGCCAGTTATTTGCCCAGTCCGGTATAGGCAAGGTGGTCAGCATGATTGCGATAACAAAGCTGGCAATTATAATTGCATTACCCTGCTTGGTCTGTTTATCGAGGATCATCTTTTTGACACCTCGGCAACTTCCTCGGCCATGGAATTGATATGTTCATAAGGCCATACCATAAGCACTTCACGGCTCTTACTAAGCTGCGCACTGGGATTAATCATTACCTTGGCAAATGGCTCACCCGGGTCCAGAGTGATCTTTTCGATCTGTCCAACCGGATAACCTGATGGAAAACGCCGGCCCAGTCCCGAGGAAATGATGAGGTCGCCGACCTTGATGTCAGCATTATTAGGCAGATGTTCCAGCACCAGTTTGTCTGTCTGGCCGGTTCCGACAGCAATGGCGCGTAAACCATTACGGTTTACCTGCACCGGTAACGCGTGATTGGGATCGGTAATCAATAATACAGTGCTGGAAAAAGGGCCGACATGCACTATCTGTCCCATGATTCCGGAGGCATCAACAATGGGCTGACCGTCATAGGCGCCTTCCCGTTTGCCCTTGTTAATCACTACCTGGCGACGGAAAGACTGCAGGTGTACTTCAATCAGTTCGGCAACCAGTACCTTGTCGTTTAATCGAAAAGAAGATTCCAGCAGTTCCCGTAGTCGCTGGTTTTCCGCTTCGAGGATTTCATAACGCTGCAGCCTTGAACTGAACAGCAGATGATCCTGCTTGAGTCGCTGGTTTTCCTCCATCAAGCTTTGTCTCGTAACCAGGGAGTCGGTAACCCATTCAGCTGCGTCAAAGGGAAGGTTAACCACGTATTGCAAGGGATAGACTACGGCAGAAAGCGTGGAACGAACGGCGGCGAGGTAATCTTTCTGGTAGTCGACAACCATCAGGGTTGCAGACAGAATACTAAACACCACCAAACGTATGTTCGCAGAAGCACGTCTTTGAAACAGGGTGTTAATGGTATTCCTCCGTCGTGATTGCTATTCCACCGCCAGTATGTCAGTACCGAATTCGTCAATCATTTCCAGGTAACGTCCGCCACCACGGGCGACGCAGGTTAATGGATCCTCTGCCACGATGACCGGCAAACCGGTTTCCTCCATCAACAATCGATCCAGGTCGCGTAACAATGCGCCACCGCCCGTTAGTACCAGTCCTCGTTCTGCCACATCTGAGCCCAGTTCCGGTGGTGTCTTTTCAAGTGCATTTTTAACAGCGCCAACAATACCTGCCAGTGGTTCCTGCAGGGCTTCGAGAATCTCATTGCTATTCAGGGTAAAGCTGCGAGGGATACCCTCGGCCAGGTTACGACCCCTGACTTCCAGTTCCTTGATCTCATTGCCTGGATAGGCGCAGCCGATCTCGTGCTTGATACGCTCGGCAGTGGCATCACCAATCAGGCTACCGTAGTTGCGTCGAACGTAGTTGATAATCGCTTCGTCGAAGCGGTCACCGCCAATACGTACCGAGTCGGAATAAACTATGCCGTTAAGTGAAATGACGGCAACCTCGGTGGTACCACCACCAATATCCAGCACCATGGACCCCCGCGCGTCGCTGACCGGCATACCGGCCCCGATAGCTGCCGCCATGGGCTCCTCGATCAAGTGTACCGTTCTTGCGCCGGCACCGCTGGCAGATTCGCGAATCGCGCGCCGTTCAACCTGGGTTGAACCGCATGGGACACAAACCAGTACCCGCGGACTGGGCTTAAACAGGGTCGAACCGTGAGCATGATGTATGAAATACTGCAGCATCTTTTCGGTCACCGTGAAATCGGCAATAACGCCGTCTTTCAGAGGCCGGATGGCAGTAATGTGGCCAGGCGTTCGCCCGAGCATCCGTTTGGCCTCGTGACCGACGGCGCGGATGGATTTGGCATTGATGGTGTCACCGTCCTTACGAATGGCCACTACGGACGGTTCATTCAGCACGATCCCCTTGCCACGCACATAGATGAGCGTGTTAGCTGTACCCAGATCTATGGAAAGATCGTTGGAAAACAGACCTCTAATTCGATTAAACATTAATTAAACCAATAACTTAGAAAAATAACGAAATGGCCAGACAGATTTTACTCATGGAAGGAAAAAGACGCGTCTGTCCTACGCTATACTCCTCAAAGCTCTTCATTTGTAGCCACATAAGCGATACTGAACCTCGCCCAGATCACCCGCAAATAAAAGCGTCACTTTATCAATGGGCGAGGCTTTGGGCAAGCTAAGTAATATGATAGATTTCCTATTTTTTCAATAAATAACAAGCGCTATTTTATGTCCCTCGATAAATCAGAAATTGAGAAAATCGCCTGGTTGGCACGGCTCGACATCGAACAGCAGGATATTGACAATTTCAGTCAGGAATTGACCGGTATCCTGGACCTGGTTGAGCAGATGAATAACGTCAATACAGACCACATTTCTCCACTGGCACACCCGCTGGATATTGCGGCCCGACTGCGTGAAGACAAGGTAACCGAAACCAACCAGCGTGAAAATTTTCAAGAGCATGCACCTGCAACTGAAGATGGATACTACCTGGTACCCAGGGTCATTGAGTAAATAAAAGACAAGCAAACCAATCTATGTTGCATTCAACTATTGCAAAACTCGCCGCTGCGCTGGAACAAAAACAGATAAGTAGTGAGGAATTAACAAGGGGATATCTTGAACGCTGCAAGCAGTACAATGATGGCCTGAACTGTTTTATTACTATCACTGAAGAGCAGGCACTAAACCAGGCAAGGGAAGCTGATAAAAGACGGGCAAACAACCAGGCCGGGAAACTTACAGGTATACCCGTTGCGCAAAAAGATATTTTTTGTACCCGGTCAGTTAAAACTTCCTGCGGTTCGAAAATGCTGGATAATTTCATTGCGCCTTACAATGCAACCGTTATCGAGAAAATGAATGCAGAAGGCATGGTTATGCTTGGTAAAACCAACATGGATGAATTCGCCATGGGTTCATCGAATGAAACCAGTTTTTATGGGCCGGTAAAAAATCCCTGGGACCAGGCGCGTGTTCCGGGCGGTTCGTCCGGTGGTTCTGCCAGTGCCGTCGCTGCCCGACTATGCCCGGCAGCCAGTGGTACAGACACGGGTGGATCTATCAGGCAGCCTGCCGCGTTATGCGGTATTACCGGGCTTAAACCTACTTATGGCCGGGTCTCGCGTTACGGCATGATTGCGTTTGCCTCCAGCCTCGACCAGGGCGGCCCCATGACACAGACCGCAGAAGATGCGGCACTGTTAATGAATGTCATGGCTGGTTTTGATGAACGTGATTCCACTTCCGCGGATAAACCGGTTGATGATTACACGGCAAACCTTGATACATCGGTTGAAGGTCTGAAGATTGGTCTACCGACACAGTACTTTGATGACGCACTGGACAGCAATGTTGCCAGACAGATTGAACTAGCGATCAAGGAACTGGAAAAGCTCGGAGCAAAATGTCAGCAGATCGATTTACCCAATACAGAGCTTTCGATACCGGCCTACTACGTGGTTGCCCCGGCAGAGTGTTCCTCCAACCTGTCCCGCTTCGATGGCGTGCGCTTCGGTTATCGCTGCGAGGATCCAAAAGACCTGTCTGACCTCTATTGTCGCAGCCGTAGTGAGGGGTTTGGCAAGGAAGTAAAACGCCGCATTATGATAGGCACCTACGTGTTATCAGCAGGATACTATGATGCCTACTACCTGCAGGCGCAAAAAATCAGACACCTCATTCGTGATGATTTTACCCGCGCCTTTGAGGAAGTGGATGTCATTGCCGGCCCGACCGCGACCAGTCCCGCGTTTAAACTGAATGAGAAGCTGGATGACCCGGTCAGCATGTACCTGTCGGACATCTACACCGTGTCGGTGAACCTCGCCGGACTGCCCGCCCTCTCCTTGCCCGCCGGATTCTGTGACGGCCTGCCAGTAGGTTTGCAATTGATCGGTCAATATTTCGATGAGGCACGATTACTGAATATTGGTCACCGTTTTCAACAGGCGACCGACTGGCACAAACAAGTGCCCACGGAGTACAGCTAGCATGGAATGGGAAACAGTCATCGGTCTTGAAATCCACGCGCAACTGGCCACGTCCAGCAAGATTTTTTCCGGCGCGGCAACGGCATACGGTGCCGACCCCAACGTGCAGGCCTGCGCGGTAGACCTTGGGCTGCCCGGCGTATTACCTGTCATTAACAAGGAAGTCATACGCATGGCCATCAGGTTTGGTCTTGCCATTGATGCCAGCATTCCGGAAACTTCCATATTTGCCAGGAAAAACTATTTTTATCCCGACCTGCCCAAGGGCTATCAGATCAGCCAGTTTGAGTTACCGATCGTAAGCCAGGGTCACATCGATATTCCACTGGAATACGGCGGCACAAAAACGATAGGGATTACACGTGCACACCTGGAGGAGGATGCCGGTAAATCGGTACACGAGGGTTTTGCCAACATGACCGGTATCGATCTGAACCGTGCCGGCACTCCATTACTCGAAATCGTATCTGAACCGGACATGCGCAATGCGAAAGAGGCAGTGAGTTACATGAAAAAGATTCACTCGCTGGTTCGCTACCTGGAGATCTGCGATGGCAACATGCAGGAAGGTTCTTTTCGTTGTGATGCCAATGTCTCTGTACGGCTTAAAGGTGAAGACAAACTCGGTACCCGTACCGAATTGAAAAACATCAACTCGTTTCGCTTCGTCGAACAGGCCATCAATTACGAGGTAGAAAGACAGATCGATATTCTCGAGGAAGGCGGCAACATCATCCAGGAAACACGTTTGTATGACCCTGGAAAAAATGAAACCAGACCCATGCGCAGCAAGGAAGAAGCCAATGATTATCGCTATTTTCCGGACCCGGATTTATTACCTGTGGTCATCGATGAGGCACTAAAGGAAGAGATACGTTCATCACTACCCGAATTGCCGGATGCAAAAAAACAGCGTTTTATTGAACAGTTTCAATTATCAGAACAAGACAGCCTGTTACTTACCAGCCAGAAAGAAATGGCCGATTATTTTGAGGCCTGCCTCAAGGCATCCGCCAACGAGGCAAAACTCTGTGCAAACTGGATCGGTGGCGAATTAAGTGCCGCATTGAACAAGGACAGTATCTCAATCACAGACAGTCCCGTTACCGCATCCATGCTTGGCGGTCTGGTCAAGCGTATCAAGGACAACACGATTTCCGGGAAGATTGCCAAGCAGGTATTCGAGGCCATGTGGAACGGTGAAGGTACGGCCGACGAAATCATCGAGAAGCAGGGACTGAAACAGGTGACCGATACCGGTGCCATTGAAAAGTTTGTCGATGACGTCATTGCCAATAGCCCGGACCAGGTTCAACAATATCAGGACAGCCCCGCTGAGAAACAGGGCAAACTGATTGGTTATTTCGTCGGACAGGTCATGAAATTGTCCGGCGGCAAGGCCAACCCGAAACAGGTCAACGAGTTGCTTAGGGATAAACTGTCCAGATAACAGCTCTATACTTTGTCATCAAACAAGTGCTCATTGATATAGTTCACAAGGTGATCAAGCCATACGCCCGCTGTATCTTTTCTGACGATACAACTGTAATTAATCATAGGCGCCGGTTTTTGCAATGGCCGATATGTTGTCCCCCTCACACAAGTGTGCTTTAGTGAATCTGCGATAGTCGCAATCCCCTGCCCTGCTGCGACAAGCCCAATCGCTGTAGAGCGTGGTGCTGTTTCTATAATGGCATGAGGACTGAACCCTGCCTGCTTGCAATAAAAAATAATCTCATCGTACATGACCGGATTGGTTTTGCGTGGAAACAGAATCAATGTCTCTTCTCGCAGGTTTTTCAATGCTACTATTTTTTTTCTCGCTAATGGATGATGCTCCGGGAGAATGAGTCCTGTTCTGTCAGCTTTAATAGGTATGGTTTGTAGTAAAGGATTGTCAGGACGATAAAGGATAAACGCGGCATCCAACCGACCAGCGATCACATCACCGATAAGTTCATCAGATGTGTTTTCTGAAAAGCTAAATTCGCAACCGCTAATGGTCTCATGCAATGTTTTTAGAATGCCCGGTAGAAAACTGGACATGGCGGCACTTGAGTAGCCGAAACGCAACTTGACGTGCTGGCCCATCGCTACTTTATATGTCAGTTCCAGCTTGTCATATAACAGGTCGAGCGCTTTGGGCAAGGCCTGGTAAAGATATTGGCCTGCTCGTGTCAGCTGGATTCTGCGTTTCGACCGGTCAAACAATTCGCAACCAATCGATTCTTCAAGTTGTGCTATCTGACGTGACAGGGCCGGTTGTGCAATATGCAATTTTTCAGCCGCGCCCCTGAAACTCATCGCTTCTGCAACAGCCAGGAACGTACGCATTTGGCGAAAATCAGGTATGTTATGATGCCTTTTTGTTATCATATGATGCTAATAATATATTGGATAGTTATCAGTTGTCCATTAATAATAGATACTCCAAAGTTTTTACACTTATATTTAACAAGGAGTTAATTATGCAAATTTGCAAACGAACGGGTAACTTATTGCTATCCATATGTCTTTTATTTCCGTCCGCATTTGTCTTCGCTGATTCTAATGCAGGTCCACAACCGAGCATTGAACAGATAAACAGTAAATGGAATATGCATTTTAATAATGCCAATCCCGTTGCCCTGTCCGAAATGTATGCGGAAGATGCCATTGTGTCTCCTGGTAATGGCACCACCTTGCATGGTCGAACCGCTATACATGACCTGTTTGCCGGCTTTTTTGAAAATGGCTTGCACGAACACTCAATAGACACGATCAGTAGCTTTAGGGAGGGTAATGTCATTACGCAGGTTGCCCGTTGGCAGGCATATGGGCCAAGTTCAGAAGGTCAGAAACCGGTTTACGGCGGCATCCTGGTAAGTGTACTTAAACAGGATAACAACGGCGATTGGAAGACGTATCTGCATCTGTGGAATATGTCCAGCTAATATAATTACTTTGAAAACTGTATGGTCAGGGACGGCGCTATGTTCTCCCTGACCATTCACCAGAAATTACAGTAGAGTAAGACCAGGCCATCTTATTTAAGCAGGAGGATATGATTATGCCACTCGTTAATATAACAATACCAAAAGGGAAACCAAGAGAGTACGTTAAGGCCATTGCCAATGGCGTCAATTCCGCCGTTATAGAAACAATGGATTTCCCGGACGATGACCGCTACCAGATTATCCACGAAGTGGAGGATTATTGCCTTGAGTACCAGGAAAGGACCGGTGACAGGGTAATGATGTTCCTGATCATGCGCGCCGGTCGCTCCAACAAGGCCAAGCAGGCTTTTTACAAAAAATGTACAGAAAACCTGCAGGCCAATCCGGGTATCGATCCGGCGAACGTGTTAATCACCATCGCCGAAAATCACGATATAGACTGGTCATTCAAGGACGGCCTGGCTTCTTTCGTTGTATAAAAAAACCAGGACAGGCCGGTTTTTTAAATAGAACAACTCGTACTACGCGGAGCAACTGGCCTGTAACATTAAACGGTTAAAGTCTGCCAGTATCGGTTCCAGTCCTTTGGTCTTGCGCCATTTATCCTGCAGGTCGTAAGCTTCTACCTCGATTTCACCACGGCATCGGGATTTGCCCATCCCATTCTTATACTGCACATAGTGCACCAGTTCATGTAACAGCCTTGATACATGATGACTATTGGACGGGTCAAAATCCGTTCCCAGGTAGATAGTTTCCTTCTCGTTGTAAAAACCTTTTAAACCCGAAACTTCGCAGCGAAACATATCATTGATACCAAACTGCTCACACATGTTTCCCTGCGTTGTCATTACCACGATAGGTTGCGGAAAATCGACTTCATATTCGCTGTTTACGCCAATCCACATCAGTAAAGCCATGATTACTTCTGCCATGCGGTTTCTCCATGTTGTCAGCTGACTTGTCTACAGCTTAGTCAACCTTTAATTAATTGTCACACTACTGTAATAATTAAAGCATGGTACGTGCCAGCGCACGTGAATTCTGGAAAGTGCTAAACGATGGTAACCGGGCTACCTATGCAAAGAGACAACTGCATTGCGGCTGAGCCCTGGTTGACTGCAATTTCCACGAGGTCATTGGAATTGTGATACCAGAAGGACTCCCCTGTTTGCACCGCAGCAAACGTTTCGGCGTGAGTAATATGTTGTCCATTAATTGTCAGCAACGATGATTCCTGAACATTGCCGGCACGAATTCCCGTCATCGCATTGCCGAAGTGATCGAGATAGATTATTTCGTACAAATCATCCGGCCAGTGTCTCGTATCTATCCATTGCCGTGGCGTGCCAGGCACCGATCCAGTATTGGCAATACTGGCACAGGCTGGAGCATAAATATCGCGACCATGAAAACTCGTTGCGATGGCACCGGTAATTTGGTCAATTTCCCAACTGCCGATGCCTTGCTCGTTTCTCAGGACAAGATCAAACAAGCCGTTGTCCGGACCAACAAACCAGTGTGATTTTGTCTGAAATACAACCGGCTTGTCTTGTCCGCTACCTACGCCAGGATCCACAACGGCGAACACGACGGCCCCTGCCGGTATATGCGAAACCAAAGAGGCCAGTATATAGGCACTGGCCCTGGGATTGTTCCTGGGCGCATCGGCCATCAGGTTAATGATTTTGTGTTCGGGCGCTTCTGTCGCGAGCCGACTTTCAACCTGGCCTAGGTAAGGACCTTCAAACCCGTAGTCTGTGAAAAGCACGATCATTGCGATTATATTAACAACAGATAACGTGCTGGCGAAGGGCTTGATGCAGGGCAAAAAAAACCGGGGCAAGCCCCGGTTTTTCGAATCGTACTTTTTTAAATAACTATACCTGCTCGGCTGTGTCTTCCTGCATTTCCGTGGATTCCACATCAGGGCGATCAACCAGCTCAACAATAGCCATGGGTGCCTTGTCACCAGTACGAACACCGCATTTCAGGATACGCAGGTAACCTCCGGGACGGTCCTTGTAGCGTGGGCCCAGCTCGTCAAACAGCTTGGTAACGATATCGCGGTTACGCAGGCGTGAAAAAGCCAGTCGACGCTTGGCAACACTGTCGGCCTTTGCCATTGTAATCAATGGTTCGGCAACACGACGTAGTTCCTTGGCCTTGGGCAAGGTAGTCTTGATGACTTCATGTTCCATCAGCGATACGGCCATGTTTCTGAACATGGCATTGCGATGCGAACTGTTCCGATTAAGTTTTCGGCCACTTTGACGATGACGCATGGTAATTCTCTCTTATATTTAAGCTGTTTCTCTGTTTGTGTTCAGTCCCGGTGGCGGCCAGTTCTCCAGGCGCATACCCAGTGCCAGGCCACGGGATGCAAGCACATCCTTGATTTCAGTCAGTGATTTCTTGCCCAGGTTCGGCGTTTTTAAAAGCTCAACCTCGGTACGCTGGATCAAATCACCAATGTAGTAAATGCTCTCTGCCTTGAGGCAGTTTGCAGAACGTACTGTCAATTCAAGATCATCAACCGGGCGCAGCAGGATTGGGTCAATCTCCGGCTCATTGCTCTGAGCGGCCTCGATAGCCTCCTCGGCTTCAAGGTCGACAAACACGGCCAGCTGGCTACGCAGAATCGTTGCCGCCTGGCGTACTGCATCTTCCGGGTCAATGGTGCCATTGGTTTCAATTTCCAGTACCAGCTTGTCGAGGTTTGTACGCTGTTCAACACGTGCGCTCTGTACTTCGTAGGCAACACGCTTGATTGGGCTAAATGACGCATCCAGTTTCAATCTGCCAATAGTCTGTTCTTCATCAGTACCACCAATGACAACAGGTTTGTAACCACGACCCCGGGCAACCGTCATAGTCATGCTTAATTCGCCAGCCTTGGTCAGGTTTGCAATTACATGATCAGGGTTGGTAATCTCGATATCATGATCGACCGCGATATCACTGGCATACACAGGGCCAGGGCCACTCTTCTTCAGGGTCAGATTGGCTTCATCCTTGGAATGCATCATGATTGACAATCCCTTAAGGTTTAACAGGACGTCGGTAACGTCCTCCTGTACGCCATCAATCGTTGTATATTCATGTAACACGTTATCAATTTCCGCCTCGACAACAGCACAGCCGGGCATGGAAGACAACAGCACGCGACGTAAGGCGTTACCCAGTGTATGACCAAACCCGCGATCCAGGGGCTCTATCGTGATTTTGGCGAAAGTGCTGCTGATTGGCTCAACATCAACTCTTCGCGGTTTCAATAATTCATTAAATGTCGATGACATGCGTGTTTAACCTCCACACGTTGTTACTTGGAGTAAAGTTCTACTACGAGCTGCTCGTTAATTTCCGAAGGTAATTCGGCACGATCAGGCACTGCCTTGAAAACACCTTCCATGCTCTTCGTATTTACTTCTACCCATTCAGGAAGTCCATACTGCTCAGCAACGTTAAGCGCATCCTGTATGCGCAACTGTTTCTTACTTTTCTCGCGAATAGAAATCTTGTCGCTAGGCTGCACCTGGTATGAAGGGATATTCACAATCTGGTCATTGACCATGACCGAACGATGGCTGACAAGCTGTCTGGCCTCGTTCCGCGTACAACCAAAACCCATACGATATACAACGTTGTCCAGGCGGCATTCAAGTAACTGCAACAGGTTTTCACCAGTTGAACCCTTGCGTCGTGCCGCCTCCTTGTAATAGCGTCGAAATTGCTTCTCAAGTACGCCATAAATACGGCGCAGCTTCTGTTTTTCACGCAGCTGTATCGCATAGTCAGACATACGACCTGGTCGCGTGCCCTGCATGCCAGGCGTTTTATCGATCTGGCATTTGGATTCTATTGAGCGCGCACGGCTTTTCAACAGCAGGTCAGTGCCTTCGCGACGACTCAGTTTACATTTTGGTCCTAGATAACGTGCCATATAAAAACTCCTGAATTAAACGCGACGCTTTTTGGGTGGGCGACACCCGTTATGAGGAATCGGCGTGACGTCTGTAATATTGGTTATCTTGAAGCCAATTGAATTAAGTGCCCTGACGGCAGATTCACGACCAGGACCGGGACCTTTGATAAACACTTCAAGATTTTGCATGCCAAAGTCACGAGCAACTTCGCCAGCCTTTTGTGAGGCAATCTGTGCCGCAAAAGGCGTGCTCTTTCTGGAACCACGAAAACCACTTCCACCGGAGGTTGCCCAGGAAAGCGTATTTCCCTGACGATCGGTGATGGTAATGATCGTGTTATTGAAAGAGGCGTGAATGTGAGCAACGCCATCGACGACGGTCTTCTTTACACGCTTGCGAGTTTTTGTGGATGCTTTGGCCATATTAAATTTCCGCTAATTATTTCTTAATCATTTTTCGTGGCCCTTTACGGGTACGAGCATTAGTTCTGGTTCGCTGTCCTCTGACCGGCAAACCACGACGATGGCGTATGCCACGATTGGTGCCCAGGTCCATCAAACGTTTGATATTCATTGATATCTCACGGCGCAGATCACCTTCCAGGCTGTACCTGCCAACCTCAGTTCGGATCTTGTCAAGTTCTTCCTCGGTCAATTGATTAACCTTGACGTTTGCTTCCAGTCCGGTGGCGCTACAAATCAGATTG
The DNA here is from genome assembly GCA_965229565.1 of Gammaproteobacteria bacterium. Classification (GTDB taxonomy): domain Bacteria; phylum Pseudomonadota; class Gammaproteobacteria; order Eutrophobiales; family Eutrophobiaceae; genus JANQNX01. Next base: position 136,617 of record OZ245888.1, read on the forward strand.
GCACGCGTATGACCAATACCATAGATATAGGTCAGTGCGATGCTTAAATGTTTGTTGTCCGGTATATTTACGCCTGCAATACGAGCCATGAGTTATCTCTCCAAATCTTTAATAATCAGCCCTGACGCTGCTTGTGACGCGGGTCACTGCAAATTACGCGTACAGTTCTGTTTCGTCGTATGATTCTGCAATTACGACACATTTTTTTTACTGATGCTCTAACTTTCATTTTCTATCTCCAAACAGGTACGGATCAGCGACGACCATGTCCTTTCAGGTTTGCTTTCTTCATCAAACCTTCATACTGATGCGACATTAAGTGCGACTGTACCTGTGACATAAAATCCATCACTACTACTACGATAATCAACAGCGACGTACCACCAAAATAAAACGGCACGTTAAATTTAACGATCAGGAACTCCGGCAACAGGCAGACAGCAGTAATATAAACAGCACCCGCCAGTGTCAGTTTTGTTAATACCTTATCGAGGTAGTTCGCGGTCTGTTCACCGGGTCGCATACCTGGAATAAAAGCCCCTGATTTTTTCAGGTTGTCTGCCGTTTCACGCGGATCGAACACCATTGCCGTGTAAAAAAAGCAGAAAAATATAATCCCTGCGGCATAGCACAATACATAAATCGGTTGCCCCGGCGACAATGTTGTCGCGATATCCTGCAACCAGCCCATGCCTTCACTGTTGGCAAACCAGCCAGCAATCGTTGCCGGAAACAGGATCAGGCTTGATGCAAATATGGGAGGAATCACGCCCGCCATGTTCAGCTTCAGAGGCAGATGACTGGCTTGTCCGCCATACACCTTTCTGCCCACCTGGCGCTTGGCATAGTTCACCGTAATTCTTCGCTGTCCGCGCTCAACAAAAACCACGAAGCCGGTAACAACAATTGCCAGGGCAAAAAGCCCCAGGACCGCCAGCAAGTGCATTTCACCTGTGCGCGTCAGTTCCAACGTGCCGCCAATGGCCGCTGGCAAACCGGCTACGATTCCGGCAAAAATAATCATCGAGATGCCATTACCAACGCCACGCTCGGTAATCTGTTCACCCAGCCACATAAGAAACATTGTGCCGGTTACCAGTGTAGTAATCGCTACCACGCGAAAACCGATACCCGGGTCCATAACCACGCCCTGTTGTCCTTCCAGCGCAATAGCCACACCAAAAGACTGGAATAATGCCAGGACCACAGTACCGTAACGTGTGTATTGCGTGATCTTGCGTCTGCCGGCCTCGCCTTCCTTGCGCAGCTCTTTCAATTTAGGCTCAACCACGGCCAGCAACTGCATGATGATCGATGCCGAAATGTACGGCATGATTCCCAGCGCCACGACCGAGAATCGTCCCAGTGCACCACCTGAAAACATGTTGAACATGTCGAGGATAGTGCCACTTTGCTGGTCAAACATTTCTGCCAGCGCAACCGGATTTATGCCCGGCACCGGGATGTGCGTCGCGATTCTGTATACAAACAAAGCGATCAACACAAACAGCAGTCGCTGGCGCAGTTCTTTCAACTGCCCCAGGCCGGATAAACCGCCCGGTATTGCTGGATTCGATACAGACATTACTCTTCGATCTTCCCGCCAACCGCTTCGATGGCAGCCCTGGCACCCTTGGTAACACGCAGACCTTTAACGGTCAGCGCCTTATCGATGGTTCCGGAAGCTATCACTTTCACCTGCTGTATGTTCTTGTTAATCAAACGTGCCAGTTTAAGCGCGGTGATATCCACCACCTCGACGTTTGCCTTCGCGAGTTCGTTTAGGCGGATCTCGGCGGTCACTCTACTAACACGCGAGGAAAAGCCAATCTTCGGTAAGCGACGCTGCAAAGGCATCTGGCCGCCTTCGAACCCGACCTTGGTAAAGCCGCCGGAACGGGACTTTTGTCCCTTGTGACCACGACCACCGGTTTTACCCAGGCCAGAACCGATACCGCGACCGCGACGTTTCGGTGCCGAAACTGAATCCGGATGTGGCTTAATTGTATTCAGTCGCATGTGTTATACCTCTTCAACGGCAAGCATGTAGCTAACCTTGTTAATCATTCCCCTGATTTCGGGAGTATCATCAACAGTGACTGAGTGACCAATACGACGTAAACCGAGACCGGTAACACAAGCCTTGTGCTTGGCCTGTCTACGATTCGTACTCTTGGTCAGTGTGACCTTGATTTTGGATTTACCTGCCATCTCAGCTCACCACTTCTTCGACTTTTTTGCCGCGCTTGGCAGCTATCTGTTCGGGAGATTTCATTGAGCGCAGGCCTTCAATAGTTGCACGCACGACGTTGATCGGGTTCGTGGTACCGTTGGACTTGGCCAGCACGTTATGAATACCAACAACTTCAAAAACAGCACGCATTGGGCCACCAGCAATAATACCGGTACCTTCTGATGCGGGCTGCATGTAAACCTTGGCCGCACCAAACTCGGCGGTGACAGGATAATGCAGGGTACCCTCATTCAACGGCACCTTTACCATGTTGCGTCGTGCGTCTTCCATGGCCTTCTGGATGGCCAATGGCACCTCACGTGATTTACCACGACCGACACCGACTCGACCATTTCCATCGCCGACAACGGTCAGTGCGGCGAAGCCGAAAATACGTCCGCCTTTCACAACCTTGGCTACGCGATTAACGGTAACCAGTTTTTCCTGCAGGTCTTCATTACCTGTTATTGAATTTGCTAAAGCCATAATAATAATCCCTAGAATTCCATACCTTGTTCACGCGCAGCGTCGGCCAATGCCTTGATACGACCATGATATTTAAAGCCGGAACGGTCAAAAGCCACTTTTGATATACCGGCTTTCTTGGCTCTTTCCGCCAGTGTTTTACCAACAATGGCAGCTGCTTCAACATTGCCACCATTCTTCAGTTGGCCCCTGATTTCTTTGTCTACAGTAGACGCACTGGCCAACACTTCCGCACCATTTGCCGCGATCACCTGGGCATAGACATGACGTGGCGTTTTATGCACGCAAAGTCTGATAGCGTTCTTATCCTGTATTCTGCCGCGAGCTTTCTTGGCGCGACGTAACCTTTCAATTTTCTTGTTCATATCAATTAGCTCTTCTTGGCTTCCTTACGAATGATTCGCTCATCCGCATAACGTACGCCCTTACCCTTGTAGGGTTCCGGCTCACGATAGGCGCGAATGTTGGCAGCAAGTTGGCCTACCTGTTGTTTATCCACACCCTTGATTACAATTTCTGTCTGGCTGGGTGTTTCAATTGAAATACCTTCCGGTATCGGAAACGCAACCGGATGCGAAAAACCCAGACTCAGGTTCAGGTTCTTGCCGGAAACAGAGGCGCGATAACCAACACCGACAATTTCCAACTTACGCTCGAAGCCCTCGCTGACGCCGGTAACAATGTTCTGTATCAACGCACGTGTTGTTCCAGACAATGCTTTTGCCTGCTTACTGTTACTTTTAACAGTAGTCTTCAATTCATTTTCTTCCTGTTTCACACTCACCAACGGATGAATGTTGTGTGACAACTCACCTTTACTGCCTTTGACAGTTATCAGGTTGCCGGAAATATTCACATCTACCCCGCTAGGGATGGCAACTGGATTATTCGCTATTCTTGACATATCAATTCACTCTTTGCTTAAGACACAAAACAAAGCACTTCACCGCCAATGCCATGCTCACGTGCTGATTTATCAGTCATTACACCCTTTGCCGTGGAAATGATCGCAACACCCAAACCACCCATTACCTTGGGCAGGTCATTAGCAGATTTGTATTGTCGCAGGCTTGGCTTGCTGACGCGCTTAATCATTTCAATAACGGGTTTACCCTCGAAGTATTTCAATTCGATTACCAGGGACAGTTTCTTGTTTTCTTCTGTAACACGGTAGTCAGAGATATAACCTTCCTGCTTCAGAATTTCGGCAATCGCGACCTTCACGTTAGATGAGGGAATAGTTACTTCCCGCATCTCACGTTCCAGTGAGTTACGAATACGGGTCAACATATCTGAAATAGGGTCTTGCATACTCATGCTAATTCTCTCTCTGTTATTACCAGCTGGCTTTTACCAGGCCTGGGACGTCTCCGCGCATGGCAGCCTCGCGCAGTTTATTACGAGCCAATCCGAACTTACGGTAGTAACCATGCGGTCTACCGGTCAGGTTACAACGATTGCGTAAGCGAGATGGACTGGCATCCCTTGGCATCTTGTTCAGTTTTTCACGTGCTATCTTGCGTTCTTCTTCGCCCCGTGACGTGTCCTTGATAATCGCCTTCAATTCTGCACGCTTGCTGGCGTACTTGTTAACCAGTTTCAAGCGTTTGATTTCACGATTTACCATGCATGACTTTGCCATATTAATTAAACCTCATGACCTTAATGGTAAGTTAAACGCTGCCAGCAGAGCGCGACCTTCTTCATCTGTCTCTGCAGTAGTGGTAATGGTGATATCCATACCGCGCAGCGTGTCTATCTTGTCATAATCAATTTCCGGAAAAATAATCTGTTCTTTTACACCCATGTTGTAATTACCACGACCGTCAAACGATTTCGGGTTCAAGCCACGAAAGTCGCGAATACGAGGAATTGCAACAGAGATCAGACGATCCAGGAATTCATACATGCGCTCACGGCGCAGGGTAACCTTACAACCGATTGGCCAGCCCTCACGCACCTTGAAGTTAGCAACAGATTTTCTGGCCTTGGTAACGATAGGCTTCTGACCAGCAATCTTGGTCATATCCGCGACTGCATTTTCGACAATCTTCTTGTCCGCTACCGCTTCACCCAGACCCATGTTAAGTGTGATCTTGGTGATCTTTGGCACCTGCATTGGTGACTTGTAACCGAACTGTTCAGTTAACTGCTGTATCACCTTGCTCTTGTAATATTCCTGTAATCTAGCCATTGCCTTGCCTTTAAACGTCTACAACTTCGTTGTTTGATTTGAAATAACGAACCTTCCGTCCGTCTTCCAGGAAGCGAAAACCAACACGATCAGCCTTGTTGGTCACTGAATTCCAGATTGCCACGTTGGAAACATCAACCGGCTTTTCTTTCTCAATGATGCCGCCCGGGCTACCCTGCATCGGGTTGCCCTTGGTGTGGCGCTTAACCATGTTGACGTTTTCTACAGTCACCTTGTCGAGCAGTGCGTCCACCGAAAGAACAACACCGCGCTTGCCTTTGTCCTTGCCAGCGATGACAACGACTTCGTCACCTTTACGAATTTTGCTCATTACAATACCTCCGGCGCCAGTGAGACAATTTTCATGAACTTCTCACTGCGAAGTTCGCGTGTAACAGGGCCGAATATACGGGTACCAATTGGCTGCAACTGGTTATTCAGTAATACCGCTGCATTGCCATCAAAGCGGATCAGTGACCCATCCTTGCGTCGCACACCTTTACGGGTACGAACGACAACAGCGTTATAGACTTCACCTTTCTTGACCTTGCCACGTGGAATTGCTTCCTTGATGCTGACCTTGATCACATCACCGACATTGGCATAGCGTCGCTTTGAGCCACCCAATACTTTCACACACATCACCCGGCGTGCGCCGCTGTTATCTGCTGCATCAAGTATCGTTTGCATCTGAATCATGTGTGCTCTCTCCTAAACCCACTAAACGACCAGGGCCTTGCTAACAACTTTCTGCAAGCGCCATGACTTATTCTTTGAAATTGGGCGTGTAGATTCAATTATTACCACATCACCCTCGCCACACTCATTACTCTCGTCATGAGCCATGTACTTGGTCGAACGACGCACGTACTTGCCATACAAGGGGTGTTTCACAGTGCGCTCTACCCGTACCGAGATGGTTTTATCCATCTTGTTACTGACTACGGTGCCGGTAACCGTCTTGGCTGGTTTCATTTCTTCGCTCATGCCTGGTCACCTGCTGACATTTTCTTTTCATTAATAAGCGTGTTTATGCGCGCAATATTGCGGCGCGTTTTTTTCATTTCACTCGGTTTATCCAGTTGCCCGGTACCCTTGCGCATGCGCAGGTTAAACTGCGTGCGCAACTCTTCCAGCAACATGGTCTGCAATTCTTCTGCTGTCTTGTCTCTGAGTTCTGATGCTTTCATTACAGTACCGTCCTGACTACAAACTGTGTCTTGATAGGTAGCTTGGCTGCGGCAAGTTCAAATGCTTCACGCGCCAGGTCTTCCGGAACACCTTCCATTTCATAAAGCATGCGGCCCGGCTGAATCTGGGCAACCCAGTATTCAACGTTACCCTTACCTTTACCCTGGCGGACTTCCAACGGCTTCTTGGTAACCGGCTTGTCGGGGAAGATACGAATCCATACCTTCGCGCCACGCTTGACCTTTCTGGTCAATGCTCGACGAGCGGCCTCAATTTGACGCGCAGTTATACGTCCACGACCGACAGCTTTCAGGCCATACTCGCCAAAGCTGACCTTGTTGCCTACCTGGGCAAGACCGCGATTGCGCAGTTTGCTCTGCTTTCTGAATTTTGTTCGTTTAGGTTGTAACACGTCTCTGTCCTGTAATTACTTTTTCAATTAAGCCTGTGCTTCTTCAGTTGCCGAATCTTCCTCAACATGTTGCTCATGACCAAAGACTTCGCCTTTAAAGATCCAGACCTTGATACCAATGATGCCGTAAGTTGTTTGTGCTTCTGCGGTGCCGTAATCAATATCAGCACGCAATGTATGCAATGGAACCCGACCCTCGCGATACCACTCGGTACGCGCAATTTCAGCACCGTTCAGACGGCCACTGACGGTGATCTTTATGCCCTGTGCGCCAAGACGCATGGTATTGGTAACAGCTCGCTTCATGGCACGACGAAACATGATTCGGCGCTCAATCTGCTGGGCAACACTTTCTGCTACCAGGTAAGCATCCAGTTCCGGCTTGCGTATTTCTTCAACACTCACATGCGAAGGAACTCCCAGCATCTGGGATATTTCCATGCGAAGACGCTCAATATCTTCACCTTTCTTGCCGATCACTATGCCCGGGCGTGCTGTGTGAATAATCACACGTGCATTACCGGCGGGACGCTCGATCTGAATACGGCTGACCGATGCATTCGTCAATTTCTTACGGATATACTCCCTGACCTTGATATCAGCATGCAGGTAATTGGCGTAGTCCTTGCTGTCTGCATACCAGGTCGAAGTCCAGTCCTTGATAATGCCCAGACGAATACCTGTTGGATTAACTTTCTGACCCATACCTGATTACTCTCCGTTTTCCGCAACCGTCACAGTCAGGTGACTGGTTCGTTTCAAGATTCTGTCTGCACGACCACGCGCGCGCGGTTTCAGACGCTTCATCGTGGGTCCCTGATTTACCTGAATCGCACTGACTCGCAATTCGTCAATATCGGCACCGTCATTGTTTTCGGCATTGGCAATCGCTGACTCCAGTACTTTCTTCAGGATGTCAGCACCTTTCTTGTTGCTGAATGCAAGAAGATTAATCGCCTTGTCCACCTGCAGACCGCGCACCTGGTCAGCAACCAGACGCAGTTTTTGCGGTGACAAATGTGTAAATTTCAATGTTGCAGAAGTAGCCATACCAGTTCGCTCTTATTTAGTTTTTCTGTCTGCAAGGTGGCCACGGAAAGTACGCGTCAAGGCGAACTCACCCAGTTTATGGCCTACCATGTTTTCCGAGATGTAAACCGGCATATGTTCACGACCGTTATGCACACCAATTGTCAGGCCAACCATGTCAGGCATGATCATGGAACGACGCGACCATGTTTTGATTGGACGCTTGTCATTGCTTTCCCTGGCAACTTCCACCTTTTTCAACAGGTGGTGGTCAACAAAAGGACCTTTTCTAATGGAACGTGGCACGATTAACCTCTCTTGTTCTTACGTTTGCGGACGATCAAACTATCCGTTCGCTTGTTCTTTCTCGTCTTGTAACCCTTGGTTGGCACACCCCACGGACTAACCGGGTGGCGACCACCAGAAGTACGGCCTTCACCACCACCGTGTGGGTGGTCAACCGGGTTCATAGCGACACCGCGGACGGTAGGACGAATACCACGCCAGCGCTTGGCACCAGCCTTACCCAATGCTTCCAGGGAATGTTCACCATTGCCCACTTCACCAATCGTTGCGCGGCAATCTGACAAGACCTTGCGCATTTCACCTGACCGCAGTCGCAGTGTCGCGTGTTGGCCTTCTTTGGCTACCAGCTGTACACCGGCACCGGCGCTACGAGCAAGCTGCGCACCCTTACCAGGCTTCAGTTCAACGCAGTGAACCGTGGTACCCAATGGGACATTGCGCAATTCCATGCTGTTACCGGCATTAATACCTGCCTGGGTGCCTGACACAACCGTATCACCGGCCTGCAGACCCTTGGGCGCTATGATGTAACGTCGCTCACCGTCTGCATAAAGCAATAACGCAATATGCGCGGTACGATTGGGATCGTATTCAATTCTTTCTACTCTGGCCGAAATACCGTCTTTATTACGTTTGAAATCAATAATGCGATAGCGCTGCTTGGCACCACCACCACGATGACGAACGGTTATACGACCATTGTTGTTACGACCGGAACCTCTGCCCTGCTTCTCCAGCAATGGCTCGTGCGGCTTGCCTTTATGTAAATCAGGCGTCACCACTTTTATCATCGAGCGGCGACCGTTAGATGTCGGTTTTGGTTTAACTAATGCCATTATTCGTTACCTGTTAACCGCCCATGAAATCGATGTCAAAACCGGGTTTTAATTTGACATAGGCTTTCTTCCAATCAACGCGCTTGCCCGGCATGCGCGCGAACATTTTGTGCTTACCTTTTACGTTTGAAACCTGCACAGATTCAACTTCTGCACCTTCAAACATCAATTCTACTGCTTGCTTGATTTCAGGCTTGGTAGCAGATTTTGCTACCTTGAATACGTACTGGTTATTTGCTTCACCGACCATCGTCGACTTTTCAGTCACTCGTGGCTCGAGCAATACATTCATTAATTTTTCCTGATTCATGACAGCCAGGCCTCTACCTTTTCCAGTGCTGCCTTGGTGATCAGCACTTTTTCAAAACCTATCAGTGAATACGGATCAATTTCATCGGTATCAATCACATCAACCCTGGGCAGGTTTCTGATACCCAGGTAAAGTTTCTCGGTTAATTCGTCCGTGATAATCAATACATCTTCAAGACCAAGCTCTGCCAGCTTCTGCTGTGCCAACCTGGTCTTGGCTTCATCAATATCAAACTCATCAATCGCTATCAGGCGTTCCTGGCGCAGCAGTTCCGAGAAGATAGAACGCATGGCGCCACGGTACATTTTCTTGTTCAGTTTTTTACTGTAATCACGCGGCTTTGCAGCGAAAGTAACACCACCGCTACGCCATAATGGGCTGCGAATGGTACCTGCCCGGGCGCGACCCGTGCCTTTCTGGCGCCATGGCTTCTTGCCACCGCCACGCACTTCTGAACGACTGCGTTGTGCCTTGGTGCCAGCACGAGAGCCGGCCATATAAGTCGTTAGTACCTGGTGTACCAACGGCTCGTTAAATTCGGCCGAGAACACAGCGTCAGCTACTTCCAGCTTTGCTGCTTTCTTTTTGCCTGATTGTTGTAGTGATAATTCCATCGCTGTTATGCCTTGTTACGCTGCTTGATAGAAGGTTTAACGACAACCTTGCCGCCTTTTGAGGTCGGCACTGAGCCTTTAATTAAAAGCAGGTTTCTTTCGCTATCGACTCGAACCACTTCCAGGTTCTGAATAGTGCGTTGCTTGTTACCCATCTGGCCGGCCATTTTCTTACCCTTGAAAACACGACCCGGGGTCTGACATTGGCCAATTGAACCCGGCGCCCTGTGTGACAGCGAGTTACCATGTGAATTGCGCTGGCCGGCAAAATGATGACGCTTGATGGCACCGGCAAAACCCTTACCGATTGTTGTGCCGGTCACGTCTACTTTCTGACCTGCTTCAAACATATCAACCTTGATTTCAGTACCAGCCGGATACTGCTCTGCTTCAGCCGCATCGATACGATACTCAAGCAAACCTTCAGCCGCTTCCAGGTTAGCCTTGGCAAAATTACCGGCCATGGACTTGGTTAAAGCAGAAGGTTTCTTCTTGCCCCATGCCACCTGCAAGGCGTCGTAACCATTGGCCTCGGAAGTCATCAAGCCAGCGACCAGGTTAGGTGCAGCTTCAACCACGGTAACTGACACTGAATCACCATCTTCAGTGAACACCCGTGTCATTCCGCGTTTTCTGCCTACAATTCCAATCGTCATCGTAATTCAACCAGTTTCTAAATTAGTTAAGTTTGATTTGCACATCGACACCGGCAGCCAGGTCCAGCTTCATCAGTGCATCAACTGTCTTGTCCGTCGGATTTACAATATCCATCAAACGTTTATGGGTGCGTATCTCGTATTGATCGCGCGCGTCCTTGTTGACGTGCGGCGAGATCAAAACGGTAAAACGCTCTTTTTTCGTCGGTAAAGGAATCGGGCCTTTAATCTGGGCACCGGTTCGACGTGCCGTTTCGACAATCTCCTTGGTAGATTGATCGATCAGGCGATGGTCAAAAGCCTTTAGACGTATTCTGATTATTTGATTAGCTGCCATCGAAGTTACTCAATGATCTTCGAGACCACACCGGCCCCAACAGTACGGCCGCCTTCGCGTATCGCAAAGCGCAGACCCTCTTCCATCGCAATCGGGTTGATCAGTTTTACCGTGATCTTCACGTTGTCGCCCGGCATCACCATCTCGGTCCCTTCCGGTAATTCCACCGCCCCCGTCACGTCCGTCGTACGGAAGTAAAACTGCGGCCGGTAGTTGTTGAAGAACGGCGTATGACGGCCTCCTTCATCCTTACTCAATACATACACTTCTGCTTCAAAGTGCGTGTGCGGCGTAATCGTGCCCGGCTTACATAACACCTGGCCGCGCTCCACGTCTTCACGTTTGGTACCGCGCAGCAACACGCCCACGTTGTCTCCCGCCTGGCCTTCGTCCAGTAACTTACGGAACATCTCTACACCGGTACACGTCGTCTTCTGCGTGTCCTTAATGCCCACAATCTCGATTTCTTCGCCAACCTTCACAATCCCGCGCTCAACACGTCCCGTTACCACCGTACCGCGACCCGAGATACTGAATACGTCTTCAATCGGCATCAAGAACGGCTGGTCCACCGGGCGTTCCGGGATCGGAATGTATTCATCCATCGCCGCAACCAGTTTCTCAATCGACGGAATACCGATGTCTGACGTGTCGCCTTCTATCGCTTTCAGCGCAGAGCCGGTAATCACCGGCGTGTCGTCACCCGGGAATTCATAACTGTCCAGCAGCTCGCGCACTTCCATCTCAACCAGTTCCAGCAATTCAGCGTCATCCACCTGGTCGGCCTTGTTCAAATACACCACGATCTTCGGTACACCCACCTGGCGCGCCAGCAGAATATGCTCACGCGTCTGCGGCATCGGACCGTCCGCCGCGCTACATACCAGGATGGCGCCGTCCATCTGCGCCGCACCCGTAATCATGTTCTTCACGTAGTCCGCGTGTCCCGGGCAGTCCACGTGCGCGTAGTGACGACCTTCGCTTTCATACTCCACGTGCGCCGTCGCGATCGTGATTCCGCGCTCGCGCTCTTCCGGGGCGTTGTCAATCTGGTCATACGCCTTCGATTCACCACCGAACTTCTCCGACATCGTCTTTGTGATCGCCGCCGTTAAAGTCGTCTTACCATGGTCCACATGGCCTATCGTTCCCACGTTGACGTGCGGCTTCTTACGTTCAAATTTTTCCTTGGACACGGCTAATCACCTCTTCTTAATACTTGTTTTAAACAATTATTGGTTTCTGTTAGTAATCGTTTCAGCAATACTTGCTGGCACTTCGTTATATTTTGAAAATTCCATTGTATATACCGCGCGACCCTGCGTAGCAGAGCGCAAGTCGGTCGCATAACCGAACATTTCGCTCAGTGGAACTTCTGCTTTAATAATCTTGCCGGAGGGAGAATCTTCTGCACCCTGCAAAATACCGCGACGGCGATTCAAATCACCATTAACGGTGCCCATGTATTCTTCCGGGGTCACTACTTCAACCTTCATGATGGGTTCGAGCAATACCGGTTTGGCCTTGCTGGCACCCTCCCTGAATCCCATGGAGCCGGCGATTTTAAACGCCATTTCGCTGGAGTCAACATCATGATACGAACCATCGTATAAAGTGACCTTGACGTCGACAACCGGATAACCAGCAATGATGCCGTTCTCCATCTGTTCCTGTACCCCTTTTTCAATAGCAGGAATATATTCCTTGGGGACAGCGCCACCGACAATCTGGTTTACAAACTCAAAGCCTTCACCAGCCAACTTCGGCTCTATCTTAAAGACCACGTGTCCATACTGACCACGACCCCCTGATTGGCGCACAAATTTGCCTTCAGCCTTTTCCAGCGTACTGCGAATGGTTTCGCGGTAGGCGACCTGGGGCTTACCGACATTGGCCTCAACCTTGAACTCGCGCTTCAGGCGGTCAACGATAATCTCGAGGTGCAATTCACCCATACCGGAGATAATGGTCTGGCCGGATTCCTCATCCGTATGGACACGAAAAGAGGGATCTTCCTGGGCCAGCTTGCCCAACGCCATACCCATTTTTTCCTGGTCGGCCTTGGTTCTGGGTTCTACCGCAACAGAAATTACTGGCTCCGGAAACTCCATCTTCTCAAGGGTAATAACGTTATTGATGTCGCACAGTGTTTCGCCGGTAGTCACATCTTTCATACCCACCGCGGCGGCTATATCACCGGCCAGCACTTCTTTTATTTCTTCACGGCTGTTGGCATGCATCTGCAACAGGCGACCGATGCGCTCTTTCCGGGTTTTAATCGGGTTATAAACGGTATCACCGGTACACAACTTGCCAGAATAGACGCGGAAGAAGGTCAGGGTACCCACAAACGGGTCAGTCGCAATCTTGAAGGCCAGGGCCGAGAAGGGCTCCTTGTCGTCGGCATGGCGCTCAGCAATGGTTTCATCCTTGTCATCTAAATGCCCTTTAATAGGAGGTACATCTATCGGCGATGGCATGTAATCGATGACGGCATCCAGCATTGTTTGCACGCCTTTGTTCTTGAAGGCAGAACCACACAGTACCGGCACAATTTCAACGGCCAGGGTCTGGAGTCGAATACCTTGCTTGATTTGTTCTTCGGTCAGAGCACTGTTTTCCAGGTACGCTTCCATCAATTCTTCCGAGGCCTCGGCGGCATTTTCAACCAATAGCTCGTGCCACTTCTGCGCCAGTTCCTGGTAATCCTCGGGTATGTCCTTTTCCTCGAACTTTATACCCATGTTTTCATCTTCCCAGTAAATAGCCTTCATTTTGACGAGGTCGATGACCCCCCTGAAGGTTTCTTCAGCGCCGATAGGCAGCTGTACGGGCACAGGTTTACTGGCAAGCCGGGTTTTAATCTGTTCAACCACGCGCAGAAAATCGGCACCGGCACGGTCCATCTTGTTAATGAAGGCCATACGCGGCACGTGATACTTGTTGGCCTGGCGCCAGACGGTTTCGGACTGGGGCTCAACACCACCAACCGCACAAAATACTGCGCAGGCGCCATCGAGTACGCGCAGCGAACGCTCAACCTCAATGGTGAAATCAACGTGTCCGGGAGTGTCAATAATATTGATGCGATGCTGGGGAAACTGCTGGGCCGTACCCTGCCAGAAACAGGTTGTCGCAGCCGAGGTAATCGTTATGCCTCGCTCCTGCTCCTGTTCCATCCAGTCCATGACGGCGGCACCATCATGCACCTCGCCAATCTTGTGCGAGACACCGGTATAGAAAAGAATACGCTCGGTGGTAGTGGTCTTACCCGCGTCGATGTGCGCCATGATGCCGATATTTCGGTAGCGCTCAATTGGAGTGACACGGGCCATAATGATATATCCTGAGACCGGCTTACCAGCGGTAATGCGAGAACGCTTTGTTGGCTTCTGCCATGCGATGCACGTCTTCACGCTTCTTGATGGCTGAACCACGACTTTCAGAGGCATCCATCAATTCGCCGGCAAGGCGTAATCCCATGTTTTTCTCACCGCGCTTCTTGGCAGCATCAACCACCCAGCGCATGGCCAGCGTGACACTACGGTCTGAACGGATTTCAACGGGAATTTGGTAGGTGGCGCCACCGACACGGCGGGATTTCACTTCCACCAGCGGGCGCACGTTTTCCATGGCCTTGTTAAATACTTCCAATGGCTCAGGGTTGCCCTTGCCACTGATCTCTGTCAATGCGCCATACACAATCTGCTCGGCAACAGACTTCTTGCCGCTGCGCATGATCATATTAATGAACTTGGCCAGTACCTTATCCTTGTATTTAGGATCAGGCAGTATCTGTCTTTTATCGGCTACGCGTCTTCGGGACATGATGAATTCCTGCTACTTATATATATGGTTATGACTTGGGTCGTTTTGCGCCGTACTTCGAACGGCCCTGTTTGCGGTCGGCAACACCCGAGGTATCCAGCGTGCCGCGAACCGTGTGGTATCGCACACCAGGTAAATCCTTGACTCGTCCGCCCCTGATCAGGATGACCGAGTGTTCCTGAAGATTGTGTCCTTCACCACCGATGTAAGTGGTCACTTCCTGCCCATTGGTTAATCTTACACGGGCTACCTTACGTAAAGCGGAGTTCGGTTTCTTCGGCGTGGTGGTATATACACGGGTACATACACCACGTTTCTGGGGGCATGCTTCCAGGGCTGGAACGTTGCTCTTGACGCGCTGCCGCTTGCGCGGCTTCCTGACTAGTTGGTTAATCGTTGCCATAATATTTTTTCTTTTCCAATATCAAAAGTGCACAGCATCCCCTCACCTGTCCGGACTGTGAATATTCGAAGTTCGAATATGTCTTGAAACCAGTTCGGACATGCGAATTTGTTAAATTCGGATATCCCAGAGGTGTTATGATTAACCTCTGTATCTTCTTGATTTCAGAGGTATTTACTGTACTTATAATAAAATGTCAGGCCGGGTTGAAACCCGACCTGACAAGAGGCGTGGATTTTATGTCCTTGCGGTCTTCTATGTCAAGGAAGTTTAAGGCTTATTTTCAGTTTCCGGTGGTCCCTTCGACTGACTCGGAATCTTCAGGAGATGACGGAATTTCGACATCCTCGATCTCGCTCAATTCAGCACTTACTTCTGCCATTGCATCCTGTTCCTGCCGACTTGCACGCTCGGCGTGATAAGTCAGGCCGGTACCGGCCGGGATCAGGCGACCCACGATGACATTTTCCTTCAGACCGCGCAGATCGTCGCGTTTGCCGTTGACACTGGCCTCGGTCAGTACGCGGGTGGTCTCCTGGAAGGAGGCCGCAGAAATGAAAGACTCGGTTGAGAGCGACGCCTTGGTAATGCCCAGCAGTATCGGTACCCATTCTGCAGGTTTCTTGCCCTCGGCTTCGACCTTTTCGTTTTCCTCGAGTACACGCGGGCGTTCAAGCTGCTCGCCCTTGAGAAACGCGGTATCACCAGATTCTACAATCTCGGATTTACGCAGCATCTGGCGCACGATGACCTCGATGTGCTTATCGTTGATCTTTACACCCTGCAGTCGATAGACGTCCTGGATCTCACTGGCAATGTAATTGGTTAACGCCACCACGCCTTTCAGGCGCAGGATGTCATGCGGTGCTGGAGGTCCATCAACGATAGCCTCGCCTTTTTCAACATGCTCACCCTCGAACACACTGACATGGCGCCACTTCGGAATCAGTTCCTCGTGCACTTCATCATCGGCGGTAATAACGATACGTTGTTTACCCTTGGTTTCCTTACCGAAGCTGACGGTACCGGAGATTTCAGCCAGTACAGCCGGTTCTTTCGGCTTTCGCGCCTCGAAAAGGTCAGCCACACGTGGCAGACCACCGGTAATGTCACGGGTCTTGGCGGATTCCTGTGGCAACCTGGCAATTACGTCACCAATATTCACGCCCTTGCCATCATTGACATTAATGACCGCCTTTGGCGGCAACATGTAATGCGCCAGCTGATCGGTGCCCGGGATATTGAGATCTTCACCGTTTTCATCGACCAGTTTCACCGTTGGACGCATGTCCTTGGAATTGGACGCACGCTGTTTTGGCTCCATGATTGCGATATTGGTCAGACCGGTTATCTCATCGGTGGTACGGGTCACAGTCACGCCCTCGACGATATCCTGGAACTGAACCTTACCGCTTACTTCCGAGATAACCGGATGAGTATGCGGGTCCCAGTTCGCAATCTGTTGACCGGAATCAACTGACTCACCGTCATCTGCGGTAATCACAGCGCCATAAGGCACCTTGTAACGTTCTCGCTCACGGCCTACATCATCAAGGATGGCGACCTCGCCCGAGCGGGAAACGACAACGCGGTTGCCGGTATCCTGCACCAGGGTTTTAACATTCTGCAGACGAACCGTGCCACCATTCTTGACCTGGATGTTGCTGATTGCCGCTGCCCTGGAAGCTGCACCACCAATGTGGAAGGTACGCATCGTCAGCTGGGTACCGGGCTCACCGATTGACTGGGCGGCGATGACACCAACCGCTTCACCGATATTCACCAGGTGGCCACGACCCAGGTCACGGCCATAACACTTGCGGCAGATGCCATACCGGGTTTCACAGGTAATGGCTGAGCGTACATAGACCTGGTCGATACCGACTTCATCCAGTACTTCAACATAGTGTTCGTCCAGAAGGGTGCCGGCCTCTACCGCCACCTCGCCATTCATCTTGGTCGCATCGGTAGCCAGCACGCGACCGAGTACACGTTCACGCAAGGGCTCAATCACGTCACCACCATCGATGATCGGTGTCATTTCCAGTCCCTGGTCGGTGCCGCAGTCTACCTCGGTAACCACCAGGTCCTGGGCGACATCCACCAGTCGGCGCGTCAGGTAACCCGAGTTAGCGGTCTTCAATGCCGTATCGGCCAAACCCTTACGGGCACCGTGGGTTGAGATAAAGTACTGCAATACGTCCAGCCCTTCACGGAAGTTAGCCGTGATAGGCGTTTCGATAATGGAGCCGTCAGGCTTGGCCATGAGGCCACGCATACCGGCAAGCTGCCTGATCTGTGCCGCAGAACCTCGAGCACCGGAATCGGCCATCATGTAAATAGAGTTGAATGAAGGTTCCTTAACCTCATTACCGTCTTTATCTATACGTATATCGACACCCAGCTTATCCATCATGGCCTTGGCCACCTGGTCGTTGGTATGTGACCAGATATCCACTACCTTGTTGTAACGCTCACCGTCAGTAATCAAACCTGAGGCATACTGTTCTTCGAAATCCTTGACCTGGTCTTCGGCCTTGGAAATGATTTCGCTCTTTTCTTTCGGCACTTCCATATCTTCCACGCCAATCGAGACACCGGCACGGGTCGAGTATTTAAAACCGGTATACATCAGCCTGTCGGAAAATATCACTGTATCTTTCAGATCAAGGTTGCGATAACAAATGTTAACCAGTTGTGAAATAGTTTTCTTGGTCAGGACCTTGTTAATCATTTCGAACGGCATACCGTCAGGCAGGATGCGTGATAACAGGGCACGACCAGCAGTCGTTTCATAACGCTTCAGGGTTTGGAGTTTGTCACCATCTTCGTTAAAACTGACTTCCTTGATCCTGACCTGGATCTTGGCCTGAAGGTCCAGCGCACCGGTTTCATAGGCACGGTGTACCTCATCCACATCGGTAAAACACATGCCGGTACCTTTGGCAGCGACAGTTTCACGGGTCAGGTAATACAGACCCAGCACCACGTCCTGCGTAGGAACAATAATAGGATCACCGTTTGCGGGAGACAGGATGTTGTTGGTCGACATCATCAGGGTGCGGGCTTCCAACTGTGCCTCGACTGACAGCGGTACGTGAACCGCCATCTGGTCACCGTCAAAGTCAGCGTTAAATGCGGTACACACCAGTGGGTGTAACTGGATAGCCTTGCCCTCAATCAGGACCGGTTCAAAGGCCTGGATACCAAGACGGTGCAGAGTCGGTGCGCGGTTTAACATAACCGGGTGTTCGCGGATAACTTCTTCCAGCACGTCCCAGACTTCCGGACCTTCGCGCTCAACCAGTTTCTTGGCGGCCTTGATAGTCGTTGCCAATCCACGTCGTTCCAGCTTGCTGAAGATGAACGGCTTGAACAGTTCCAGTGCCATCTTCTTCGGAATACCACATTGATGCAGGCGCAGAGTCGGGCCAACCACGATGACCGAACGGCCAGAGTAATCAACACGTTTACCCAGCAGGTTCTGACGAAAACGTCCCTGCTTGCCCTTGATCATGTCTGCCAGTGACTTCAGCGGCAGTTTGTTGGTACCGGTGATAGCGCGACCTCGGCGACCGTTATCCAGCAGTGCGTCTACTGATTCCTGCAACATGCGTTTTTCATTACGGACAATAATATCCGGTGCATTTAAATCCAGCAGTCGTTTCAGACGATTGTTACGGTTGATAACCCTGCGATACAGGTCGTTCAGGTCAGAGGTGGCAAAGCGACCGCCATCAAGCGGTACCAATGGACGCAGTTCCGGCGGCAGTACCGGCAATACTTCCATTACCATCCACTCCGGCTTGTTGCCCGAGTTCTGGAATGCTTCCAGGAGTTTCAATCGCTTGGTCAGCTTGCGCAGCTTGGTTTCTGAATTGGTATTGGGGATCTCTTCGCGTAATTCCGCAACTTCAGCATCAATATCAATTGATTTCAGCAATTCACGGATCGCCTCGGCGCCCATCTTGGCCTCAAACTCATCACCATATTGCTCGATGGCCTCGAGGTAATTTTCCTCGGTCAGCATCTGGCCACGTTCGAGTTCAGTCATACCAGGATCGATAACGGCATAGGCCTCGAAATACAGCACACGTTCTATCTCTCGCAGGGTCATGTCCAGCATCAAGCCCATTCTTGAAGGCAATGACTTCAGGTACCAGATATGTGCCACCGGACTGGCCAGGTCGATGTGACCCATGCGTTCACGTCGAACCTTGGACAAGGTAACTTCAACACCGCACTTTTCACAAACAACGCCACGATGCTTCAATCTTTTGTACTTGCCACAAAGACACTCGTAATCCTTCACCGGACCGAAGATCTTGGCGCAGAACAAACCGTCGCGCTCAGGTTTGAAGGTACGATAGTTTATGGTTTCAGGTTTTTTGACTTCTCCATAGGACCAGGAACGGATTTTTTCTGGTGAAGCCAGACCGATTGATATCGCATCGAATTCCTCGACCTGTCCCTGTTGCTTCAAAAGCTTGAGTAAGTCTTTCAAGGTTTACCTCCTGAGAGATTTTGCGGGCTCTTCCCGTCAATATGTAAATTCATGTCGTTAGTCTTCGCTCTATTGTTCCAGCTCGATGTCGATACCGAGCGAACGAATTTCCTTCAACAGCACGTTGAAGGACTCCGGCATGCCTGCTTCCATGGTGTGGTTACCATCGACGATGTTCTTGTACATCTTGGTACGTCCATTCACATCGTCCGACTTCACCGTCAGCATTTCCTGCAGGGTATAAGCAGCGCCATAGGCCTCCAGCGCCCACACTTCCATTTCACCGAAGCGCTGGCCACCAAACTGGGCTTTACCGCCCAATGGCTGTTGGGTCACGAGACTGTAAGGACCGGTAGAACGCGCATGCATCTTGTCATCAACAAGGTGGTTCAGTTTGAGCATGTACATGTATCCAACGGTAACCTTGCGTTCGAAGGCATCACCGGTACGGCCATCGTACAAGACGGTCTGACCATCTTCTGGCAAGTCGGCCAATTTCAACATGTTTTTGATCTCGGCCTCGGTAGCACCATCAAAGACCGGCGTTGCCATAGGCACACCGCCCTTCAGGTTGTCGGCCAATTCCAGTATTTCCTTGTCGGAAAAGGAATCCAGGTCTTCTTGCTTACCACTGGCGTTGTAAACCTTATCAAGGAACTGACGCACCTCGGCGACAGCTGCCTGTTGCTGCAACATCTTGCCCAGTTTCAGGCCAACACCCTTGGCGGCCCAGCCCAGATGGGTTTCAAGTACCTGTCCCACGTTCATACGAGAAGGAACGCCCAACGGGTTTAACACCACGTCAACAGGGGTTCCATCTTCCATGTGCGGCATGTCTTCTACCGGTACGATGGTGGAAATCACGCCCTTGTTACCATGGCGGCCGGCCATCTTGTCACCAGGCTGGATACGACGTTTAACAGCCAGGTAAACCTTCACCATTTTCAAAACACCAGGCGCAAGGTCATCACCCGAGGTTAACTTGGCGCGCTTCTCTTCGAAACGATTGTCAAAATCTTCTTTCAGGGTTTCAAGCTGTTTAGCCGCACTTTCCAGTTGCTGGTTGGCCTCTTCATTCTTAAGTCTAATTTCGAACCACTTTTCACGGGACAGGTTTTCCAGGTAATCCTTGGTAATCTTGTCACCGGATTTCAGGCCGGAAGGACCGCCTTCGGCAAGTTTGCCCTGCAGCAGTTTTTCAATACGCTGAAAGACACCGTCTTCCATGATTCGCCACTGGTCATTCAAGTCCTTGCGAACACTGTTCAATTCAGATTCTTCAATTTCCAGCGCGCGGGCATCTTTCTCAACACCATCACGCGTGAAGACCTGCACATCGATAACAGTACCGTTCATGCCCGAGGGGACACGCAGGGATGTATCTTTTACATCCGATGCTTTTTCACCAAAGATGGCGCGCAGCAACTTTTCTTCCGGTGTTAGCTGAGTTTCGCCTTTGGGCGTCACCTTACCCACCAGGATGTCACCGACGTTGACCTCGGCACCGATGTAAACAATGCCCGACTCGTCCAGTTTATTCAGTGCGCTTTCACTAACGTTTGGTATATCAGAAGAAATTTCTTCGGATCCAAGCTTGGTATCTCGTGCAACGCAGGTCAGTTCCTCGATATGAATCGTGGTATAGCGGTCTTCCTTAACCAGTTTCTCGGACAGCAGTATGGAGTCCTCGAAGTTGTAACCATTCCAGGGCATAAAGGCGACCAGCATGTTTTGCCCCAGTGCCAGTTCACCCATATCGGTTGACGGACCATCCGCCAGTACATCACCACTTGCAACCTGGTCACCCGGCTTTACCAGAGGCTTCTGGTTAATACAGGTGTTCTGGTTGGAACGCGTGTACTTGGTCAGGTTATAAATGTCGACTCCTGGCTCTCCAGGAACGACTTCATCATCGTTTACCCTGACCACGATGCGACTGGCATCAACCGAATCGACGATACCCCCACGGTCGGAAACCACGGTCACACCGGAGTCAATTGCGACCCTGCGCTCAATACCGGTACCTACCAGCGGTTTATCGGTACGCAGTGTGGGCACGGCCTGACGTTGCATGTTGGATCCCATCAACGCGCGGTTGGCGTCATCGTGTTCAAGGAAGGGAATCAGTGCTGCTGCCACCGACACGATCTGTCTTGGTGAAACGTCCATGTAGTTGATCTTGTCAGGGGTCGACATGGTAAATTCATTTTTATGTCGGCTAGAAACCAGTTCGTCGGTCAGGTTACCCTTGTCATCCAATGTAGCACTGGCCTGGGCGATGATGTATTCACCTTCCTCGATAGCCGACAGGTACTCAATTTCATTGGTTACCTTGCCATTGCTTACTTTCCTGTACGGGGTCTCAAGAAATCCGTACTGGTTGGTCCGGGCATATACCGCCAGGGAGTTTATCAAACCGATGTTTGGACCTTCCGGAGTTTCAATCGGGCAAACACGGCCGTAATGGGTCGGATGCACGTCGCGAACCTCGAAGCCGGCACGTTCGCGGGTCAAACCACCCGGGCCCAGCGCGGAGATACGACGTTTGTGCGTGATCTCTGACAGCGGGTTATTCTGATCCATAAACTGCGACAGCTGGCTGGATCCAAAAAACTCCTTGATGACCGCTGATACCGGTTTGGCATTAATAATTTCCTGCGGCATCAGGCCTTCCGATTCAGCCAGGCTTAAACGTTCCTTGACCGCACGTTCAACGCGTACCAGGCCAACACGGAACTGGTTTTCAGCCATTTCACCAACGCTACGTATACGGCGATTGCCTAGATGGTCAATATCGTCAATGGTGCCTTTACCATTACGTATATCAATCAGTGTTTTTAATACGTCAATAATGTCTTCATTTGAAAGTACGCCATCACCCTCAACTTCTTTTCTGCCGACACGTCGATTGAATTTCATGCGCCCAACCGCAGACAGGTCATAGCGATCCGGGCTGAAGAACAGATTTTTAAACAGGTTTTCAGCCGCATCTTTTGTCGGCGGTTCACCGGGACGCATCATGCGATAAATTTCGACCTGGGCTTCGAGCTGGTTGGTGCTGGGATCATCGCGCAATGTGTCAGCGATGTAGGGGCCATTATCCAGGTCATTGGTGTAAATGGTTTCCAGATCGAGTTTCTTCTTTTCAACCAGTTTTTCCAGGACTTCTTCGGTAATTACGGTATTCGCCGCAAATTCGATTTCACCGGTGTCAGTGTCCACAATATCCTTGGCGATAACCTTATCAATGAGGTATTCCGCCGGTACGGTCAATTTCGTTAAACCCGCATCATCCATTTCCCTGATATGCCTTGCGGTAATCCTGCGTTCATTTTCGACAATGACCTTGCCCTTCTTGTCCTTGATTTCAAACGAGGCGGTTTCGCCACGCAGGCGATCAGGTACCAGGTCCAGGGTAATGCCCTTGGATGTCAGGTGGAAAGTATCAGTATCAAAAAACAGGCCCAGCATTTCCTCGGTAGAGTAACCAAGCGCTCGCAGCAGGATGGTTGCGTGGATCTTGCGGCGTCGGTCAATACGACAATAAACCTGGTCCTTCGGATCAAATTCAAAGTCCAGCCATGAACCACGGTAGGGAATAACCCTTGCCGAGTACAACAACTTGCCCGAGGAATGTGTTTTACCCTTGTCGTGTTCAAAGAACACGCCTGGAGAGCGGTGCATCTGCGATACAATGACCCGCTCCGTACCATTGATTACAAAGGTACCGGTCTTGGTCATTAATGGCATCTCGCCCATGTAGACTTCCTGTTCCTTGATATCCTTAACCACCTTATTGTTAAGGCCGGCTTCCTTATCATAGATAATGAGTCGAACCTTGACGCGCAGGGAAGCAGCGAAGGTTAATCCTCGCAACTGACATTCCTTCACATCAAATACAGGTGTGCCTAGACTGTAACTAACATATTCCAGTGCGGCATTGCCGGAAAAACTTTCTATAGGGAAAACCGATTTAAAAGCCGCTTGCAAGCCGACATCAGTGCGATCTCCCGGTTCGGCACCGACTTGCAGAAACTGGTCGAAAGACTCAATTTGCGTCGCTACCAGGTAGGGAACATCCAGTATATTTGGACGTTTACTGAAATCCTTGCGGATACGTTTTTTCTCAGTATAGGAATAGGCCATTACAATTCCTCATTGTGTAAATCATTCATTTAATCGCCAGTTCAGTTATGAACCGGCATTTGTACCCGACAGATGCCGGGGCGCCGAAAAAAAGGCGCACAAAGCCAGCAGGCAATATTCATTGCCTGCTGGTTTCGCGTTCGAACCAAAATGCAATGTAAATTATTTAAGTTCGACAGAAGCACCTGCTTCTTCAAGTTGCTTTTTGATGTCTTCAGCGTCAGCTTTGTTTGCACCTTCCTTGATGGTTGATGGAGCACCTTCAACCATGTCCTTGGCTTCTTTCAGACCAAGACCGGTAACGCCACGGACTGCCTTGATAACGGCAACCTTGTTGTCACCGAAGCTGGTCATGACGACATCAAACTCGTCCTTTTCTTCAGCAGCAGCGGCATCACCGCCTGCAGCAGGACCGGCAGCAACAGCAACCGGGGCAGCGGCAGAAACACCCCACTCATCTTCCAGTTCCTTGATAAGGTCAACCAGTTCCAGAACCGGCATTTGACCCAGTGCTTCTTTAATTTCTTCTTTAGATACAGCCATTTTAAAATTCCTCCGAATATAAAACTAAACTTTGAACAGGATTAATCCGCTTAGGCGGCCTGGTCGCGCTTGGCAGCGAGGACGCGTGCGAATTTCGACGGTACCTCGTTGATAGTGCGAACAAATTTGCCCATAGGAGCGGAAAGTAATCCGAGTAACATGGCGCGAGCCTCATCCTGCGATGGCATGCTGGCAAGACGGCCAAGCTCTGATGGGTCAAGTAATTGACCATCAAGCGCAACCAGCTTTACTACCAGCTTGTCATTTTCTTTGGAAAAATCGCGGATAACACGAGCAGCACTTCCCGGTTCATCATTGGAAAATGCATATACCAACGGCCCGACCAAGCTGTCTCGCATGCATTCAAAATTTGAATTCTCAAATGCTCGACGTGCCAGCGTATTGCGTACCACTTTCAGATACACACCCGCTTCACGTGCTGCGCAACGCAGTTTAGTCATGTCAGCCACCGTTAGACCGATGTATTCGGCCGCGATTGCAGAAGGAGCCTCTGCTGCAACATGGGCAACTTCATCAACAATTGCCTTTTTTGCATCCAGATTAAGACCCACTTTATGCCTCCTTTTTGTTGGATACACTTGCGCGTATCCAGTTACATTTCAGTCCGGATGAAATACCCGGACCATGGTCAACGGTGACCTATGCAGCGAACTGCACCTTAATGACACCGTCTGCGCAGGTAGTTACCTTTCGGCACACATTAAGACATGGAACCCATGTCACCTGCGGTCTTTGACGTCTGGTGATTGCTCACCAGTCACAAAGTCTTTCTACCCAACCGCCGTGGCAATTGAGAACAATTACTATTATTCAGCCAAACTTGACTGATCAACCAGTACGCCAGGACCCATCGTGGTCGAGACACTGATCTTTTTCAGGTAAATACCCTTGGCAGCGCTGGGTTTGGCCTTTTTCAAATCACTTAACAGTGAATTCAGGTTTTCCAGCAGCGAATCGACATCAAATGAAACCTTGCCGATTGCACAATGGATGATGCCGTTCTTGTCGGTGCGGTAACGAACCTGACCGCCCTTGGCATTTTCAACTGCTTGTTTGACGTCGGCAGTTACAGTACCCACTTTCGGATTCGGCATCAGACCACGGGGACCAAGCACCTTGCCCAGTTTGCCAACGATTGGCATGGCATCGGGTGTGGCTATCACTACACCAAAATCAATATCGCCCTTCTGCATGGATTCGGCCAGGTCTTCAAAACCGACCACATCGGCACCTGCAGCCTTGGCGGCCTCGGCCTGTGCACCCTGCGCAAATACGGCAACTCGCACAGTCTTGCCGGTGCCTTTAGGTAAAACCGTGGAACCCCTGACCTGTTGATCGGACTTGCGCGCATCAACACCAAGGTTAACGGCGACTTCAACGGATTCATCAAATTTAACCGAAGAA
Source organism: Gammaproteobacteria bacterium (assembly GCA_965229565.1). Lineage (GTDB taxonomy): Bacteria > Pseudomonadota > Gammaproteobacteria > Eutrophobiales > Eutrophobiaceae > JANQNX01. Next base: position 162,070 of record OZ245888.1, read on the forward strand.
ACTTCTTTCAGAATGCCGAAAGCATCCTTGATGGGATAAATTTTTCCGGGCTCGACTTTTTCACGGTAGGCCTGAACTCGTTTGGATAACTTCGCCATGATTACACGCCCTCCGTTTCAATGCCCATGCTACGAGCTGTACCGGCAATCGTTCGTACCGCTGCATCCAGATCAGCAGCAGTTAAATCCGGTTCCTTGGTCTTGGCAATTTCTTCCAACTGGGCACGGGTTACCTTGCCGACTTTGTTGCTGTTCGGCGTACCGCTACCGCTTTTGATTCCAGCAGCCTTTTTCAACAGTATTGCAGCAGGCGTGGTTTTACTTTCAAAAGTAAAACTCTTATCGCTAAAGACGGTAATAACGACCGGAACCGGCATACCTTGCTCGATATCTTGCGTCTGAGCATTGAAGGCCTTACAGAATTCCATGATATTCAGACCGTGTTGACCCAATGCTGGACCAACAGGCGGACTCGGGTTAGCCTGCCCGGCAGGTACCTGTAACTTAATATAGGTATCTATTTTCTTAGCCAATTGTCTTACTCCTTGGGTACAAGCGCCTCGCGGCTCCCCGTTTAACTATAATTTGTAATTCGTAATTAGTGACTGGTATTACAACCAATAACTAATCACTAGTTACCATTCACTCTGCGTTACTCTTTCTCTACCTGGCCGAATTCAAGTTCTACCGGCGTGGAGCGACCGAATATCAATACCGATACACGCAGTCGACTCTTCTCGTAATTCACTTCTTCAACAACACCATTAAAATCAGTGAATGGGCCATCTTTCACCCTGACTACTTCGCCAGGCTCGAACAACACTTTTGGCCTTGGCTTGTCGACGCCTTCTTCCACCCGCTGCAGGATAGCATTGGCTTCCTTGTCACTGATTGGCGCCGGTCTGTCACTGGTACCACCAATAAAGCCAAGCACCTTGGGTGCATCTTTAACGAGATGCCAGGTGTCATCGTCCATTTCCATCTTTACCAGGACATAGCCTGGAAAGAACTTGCGATCGCTTTTTCGCTTTTTGCCATCGCGCATCTCCACCACTTCCTCGGTGGGAACCAGTATTTCGCCGAACTTATCATCCAGGCCACTACGTTCGATTCGCTCTTTCAGTGATCGCATTACCTGGTTTTCAAAACCCGAGTAAGCGTGAACTACATACCAGCGCTGCGTCATATCAACCCCTGTGACCCATCAGTGTGCCGATAGACCAGCCCAGGAACATGTCCAGCAGCCACAGGATAATGGCAACAAGGATGACCATCAGGATTACGATCAGCGTGGTTTGCATGGTTTCCTGACGAGTCGGCCAGACAACCTTGCGAACTTCGATCTGGGCGTCGTGAAAATAACCCCATATTTGGCGGCCTTTTTCAGTCTGCAAGGCTATGGCAACACTGACGCCAGCTGCCGCTAGTAATCCAACAACTCGATATAGCAGTGACTGATCCGCATAAAAATAAAAACCAACCAGTGCCGCGATGGCAATGATTAGAGCTAATCCCAGTTTTACCGTGTCCAGCATGTCACCCGCCGTTTCTACATTCGAACTCATATTTTTCCAATCACTTTCAGATCCAGGTCCAGGTCAAAATGGCAGGCCAGGAGGGAATCGAACCCCCAACCTACGGTTTTGGAGACCGTCGCTCTGCCAATTGAGCTACTGGCCTAATCCTTAGTTCAACAATTTTCAGGAATATCGAGCAGAATCACTCAATAATTTTCGAGACCACACCGGCCCCAACAGTACGGCCGCCTTCGCGTATCGCAAAGCGCAGACCCTCTTCCATCGCAATCGGGTTGATCAGTTTTACCGTGATCTTCACGTTGTCGCCCGGCATCACCATCTCGGTCCCTTCCGGTAATTCCACCGCCCCCGTCACGTCCGTCGTACGGAAGTAAAACTGCGGTCGGTAGTTGTTGAAGAACGGCGTATGACGGCCTCCTTCATCCTTACTCAATACATACACTTCTGCTTCAAAGTGCGTGTGCGGCGTAATCGTGCCCGGCTTACATAACACCTGGCCGCGCTCCACGTCTTCACGTTTGGTACCGCGCAGCAACACGCCCACGTTGTCTCCCGCCTGGCCTTCGTCCAGTAACTTACGGAACATCTCTACACCGGTACACGTCGTCTTCTGCGTGTCCTTAATGCCCACAATCTCGATTTCTTCGCCAACCTTCACAATCCCGCGCTCAACACGTCCCGTTACCACCGTACCGCGACCCGAGATACTGAATACGTCTTCAATCGGCATCAAGAACGGCTGGTCCACCGGGCGTTCCGGGATCGGAATATATTCATCCATCGCCGCAACCAGTTTCTCAATCGACGGAATACCGATGTCTGACGTGTCGCCTTCTATCGCTTTCAGCGCAGAGCCGGTAATCACCGGCGTGTCGTCACCCGGGAATTCATAACTGTCCAGCAGCTCGCGCACTTCCATCTCAACCAGTTCCAGCAATTCAGCGTCATCCACCTGGTCGGCCTTGTTCAAATACACCACGATCTTCGGTACACCCACCTGGCGCGCCAGCAGAATATGCTCACGCGTCTGCGGCATCGGACCGTCCGCCGCGCTACATACCAGGATGGCGCCGTCCATCTGCGCCGCACCCGTAATCATGTTCTTCACGTAGTCCGCGTGTCCCGGGCAGTCCACGTGCGCGTAGTGACGACCTTCGCTTTCATACTCCACGTGCGCCGTCGCGATCGTGATTCCGCGCTCGCGCTCTTCCGGGGCGTTGTCAATCTGGTCATACGCCTTCGATTCACCACCGAACTTCTCCGACATCGTCTTTGTGATCGCCGCCGTTAAAGTCGTCTTACCATGGTCCACATGGCCTATCGTTCCCACGTTGACGTGCGGCTTCTTACGTTCAAATTTTTCCTTGGACATTGAAGCAACTCCTCAATGAAATAGTTTTAGCAATCAAAAAAATAAATGGAGCTCATAACCGGATTTGAACCGGTGACCTCTTCCTTACCAAGGAAGTGCTCTACCGACTGAGCTATATGAGCGAAATTCAAACCGTCTACAGCACCATAAATATGGAATTTATATATTTTCAAATGGAGCGGGTGATGGGAATCGAACCCACGTGTTCAGCTTGGAAGGCTGACGTTCTACCATTGAACTACACCCGCCTGGATCACCCTGCTGCCGCCAAAAAATGACTGACCCTGCTCCTCTATATCAATCTGCCCGCGGGCTATATATAATGTATACTTAACTTAATCGGTACCGGATTCCATTTCCAGAAGCTATACAATTCTGCCAAGCTGAAACTGGTGGAGGGGGTAGGATTCGAACCTACGAAGGCTGAGCCAACAGATTTACAGTCTGCCCCCGTTGACCGCTTGGGTACCCCTCCAAAATTCAAGCCGGCCATTTTGAGATAATCATCGACTACTGTCAATAAAGCGTTGAACTCATTTAGGAATTTCTTACGACTTTTCCAGATAGTGCGTCCCTGATTTCCGTCGGTTTATTACCAGTTGGCAGCTCGGCCGGATAAATGTAACCGAGCTTACTACCAAAATACGCTCGAACCTGCTGGTCAGAATTGGCCGGCAGCATACCCTGAGGATTGGCACTAGTCGAGACCAAAGGACCAACTTTTTCGCATAATTTTCTGACTACCGGGTAAGCACTGATCCTGACTGCGAGAGTAGTATGGTCGCCCGTCAGCCAGGCTGGTGTTGAGCTGCGTGCCGGAACCAGCCATGTACACGGTCCGGGCCAGCTGTCAGTCACTGCTTGCATATCAGAAACCATTGAAAAATCTACAAATTCATCAAGTTGTTCGATGCTGTAGGCGACGCAAATCAGGCCTTTCGTTACAGATCGTTGCTTGAGCTCAAGGATTTCCATGACAGCAGACTGGTTGAGGGGCAAACAGCCGAGTCCAAATACGGATTCAGTCGGGTAAGCGATGACCTTACCTGCCTGGATGGCATCAATCGCTGCTTGCAGATGAGATGTTGCCATTTGCTGCTCCATTGCAGCCGCCCGTGTTAACCAGCTTTACGCGCGCGTTTTTTCTTGGCGCGACGTCCCCTGGCGGGTGCGGCCGCGAGCAATTCCTTGCAGTCCTCAAGGCTCAGGCTCTTCGGCTCGGTATCCTTGGGAATCTTGGCATTCTTCTTACCGTCAGTCACGTAGGGGCCATAACGACCATTCAGTACTGATATACCATCATCCTCGAATATCCGTATTTGCTTTTCAGCATCGGCTTTTTTCTTCTCGGCGATGAGTTCCAGTGCGCGTTCCAGCGTAACGGTGTAGGGATCGTCTTCTTTCTTCAGGGAGACGAATTTACTGCCATAGCGGATATAGGGGCCAAAACGACCGACACTGGCGGCAACTTCCTCGCCTTCTTCAGTTTCCCCCAGGTTGCGGGGCAGTTTGAATAGTTCCAGCGCTTCTTCCAGCTCGATCGTATCCAGTTTCTGCCCGGGCCTGAGACCGGCAAATTTCGGTTTGTCCTCATCATCCTTGGTACCGATCTGCGCGTAAGGGCCATAGCGTCCAATACGTACAGATACTTCCTTTCCGGACTTGGGATCAGTGCCCAGCACGCGCGCCTGGGCAACCTCGGCCCGCGACACATTTTCTTCCTTATCCTGAACCTGTTCTATGAATGGCATCCAGAAATCCTTCATCAAGGGAACCCAGTCTTTTTCACCGCGCGAGACCGCATCCAGTTCATCTTCCAGCCTGGCAGTGAAATCATAATCGACGTAATCGGTAAAATGGCTGGTCAGAAAATTGTTGACGATCTTGCCCTTGTCTGTCGGGTAGAAGCGCTTGCTTTCCAGTTCCACATATTCCCTGTTGAGAAGCGTGGATATAATACTGGCATAGGTAGAAGGTCGACCAATATCATGTTCTTCCAGCGACTTGACCAGGCTTGCCTCCGAGTAGCGCGGTGGCGGCTCGGTAAAATGCTGCTCGTTTCGAATTTCTTTCAAGGTAACCTTGTCGCCTTCTTTTAGCTGCGGCAATAGTTTCTCTTCATCGTCTGAAGCTTTCTCATCATCCTTACCTTCCAGGTAGACTTCCATGAAACCGGGATCGGCAATACTGGAACCGTTGGCCCTGAAATTATTCCCTTCACCACAGCCCATGTCCACGGCAACGGTATCGATCGTGGCATGTTTCATCTGTGACGCCATGGCGCGTTTCCAGATCAATTCGTAGAGTTTGAACTGCTCGGCAGTCAGATGCTTCTTGATATCAGCAGGTACTCGCGTTACTGAAGTGGGACGAATGGCCTCATGTGCTTCCTGCGCGTTCTTTGACTTGGTCTTGAACTCGCGAGGCTGAGACGGCAATGCCTTTTTTCCATAGCGCTCTTCGATGAATCCACGCATTTCAGTAATGGCTTCTTTTGCCAGCGTCACCGAATCCGTACGCATGTATGTGATTAAACCTTCTGCACCATCGCCAATATCAATTCCCTCGTAGAGTTGCTGCGCGGTGCGCATGGTGCGCTGTGCAGTAAACCCCAGTTTTCTGGCGGCTTCCTGCTGCATGGTAGAAGTAATGAATGGCGCGGCTGGCTGACGTTTACGCTGCTTCTTGGTGACACTGCTGACCACCAGGGTTCCGGCGGCGGCGGAATTCAACGTGTCTTTTACCGTGCCCGCTCGTTTTTCATTGGTGATGGAAAACTGTTTAAGTTTCTCACCTTCAAACTGATTCAACTTGCCAAGGAATGTGTTCCTATCAAATTCCAGATCGGCTTCTATCGTCCAGTATTCGCGTGGTTTAAATTCGTCAATTTCCTGCTCGCGTTCAACAATCATGCGTAGTGCGGGAGATTGTACGCGTCCGGCAGAAAGGCCGGGCTGCACCTTTTTCCATAACAATGGTGAAAGGTTGAAACCCACCAGGTAATCAAGTGCGCGGCGGGCCTGTTGTGCATCAATTAGATTTGCAGCAAGTTCGCGGGGATTTTGAATAGCATCCTGTATGGCCGACTTGGTTACCTCGTGAAAAACAACGCGATGGACGTTTTTATCTTTCAGGGCGCCTTTATCTTTCAATAACTCATAAAGGTGCCAGGATATTGCTTCACCTTCACGATCCGGGTCAGTAGCGAGATAAAGTGTATCTGCTTTCTTGAGGGCCTTGGCTATTGCATCAACGTGCTTGCTGTTTTTTTCGATGGGCTCGTATTGCATGCTAAAGCCATTGTCGGGATCGACCGCGCCGGATTTGGCACGCAAGTCCCTGACATGCCCGTAAGAGGCAAGTACCTTGTAATCTTTACCCAGGTAGCGTTCCAGGGTTTTAGATTTGGCTGGTGATTCGACAACAACTACAGAACTCATGACAAGCAATAATAATTGATGTGATTAAAATAACTAGAATTAAAACAGTATTAATGAACAACCGCGTTAATGTCGTCCATCAGGATATCTTCCATCCAGGTGAATGCGGCTTCTTTTCCAGGCCTATTGAACAACACCATCAAAACAACCCATTTAAGCTGTTGCAGTTCTATATAGTCAGTTTCCAGAGCCATGACCCGATCAATAACCAGTTCCCTGTCGTCAGAGTCTATAACACCTGACTGCTCCAGGAATAATAGAAAACCTTTACACTCAACATCAAGTTTTTCGTTTTCTATATCATTGAATACCCTGATTGAACGCGAACATAGAACGTCCGTTTCCATCTCATCTTTTCTCAACGCCAGACACTCCAGCCAGTCAATTGCCTTGTTGACCTGCGTGTCGGCAAAACCTGCTTGAATGAGTTGGGACTTGAGACCTTCCTGGTCCGGAGAAATTTCGAGTTCTTCCTCGACGTAGTTATCGAAAAGGTAAATTAAGACATCTAGAACTGATTCTTTCATAAACTCCTATCTCTATGTGCGGCGACTATAGCGGCCTCCATGCCTTGATTCAACCAATCCATTAAGCTCCATCATCAACAGCATGGAGGAAACTGCATCCGCCGTCAATCCTGAAGATTTGACCAGTTCATCAATACTGACAACCTCAAATCCCATATGTTCAAGCAGGTCTGCATACTCTGGTTCAAGATCAGCATTCGTTACTGAAGTTGTTTTTCCAGTAATTGTTGACTCCAGTGCCCAGCCTACAATCGGACCCAGTTCTTCCAGGATATCTTCAATATTCTCAACAAGCTTGGCACCCTGCTTGATTAAATAGTGCGTTCCCCGCGCGAGAGGCGAATGGATAGAACCGGGGATAGCAAAGACTTCCCTGCCCTGTTCAAGCGCGTAGTGCGCTGTGATTAAAGAACCACTTTTTCTGGCTGCCTCCACCACCAGTACACCCGTACTTAGTCCACTGATAATCCTGTTTCGTCTTGGAAAATTACCCGGTGTTGGACTGGTACCCGGAAAAAATTCAGTAAGTAGCAAGCCTTTATCTCTGATTTGATTTGCGAGTTTCCTGTGCCGAGCTGGATAAATAATGTCAGGCCCATTGCCGAGTACGGCAATAGTTATTCCCGAGGCATCCAGGCTGCCGAGGTGTCCATGATAATCGATTCCAAGTGCGAGCCCGCTGCAAATAGAAAAGCCTGCATGACTTAATTCGCGGGCAAAATCCTGGGCGAGCTCGCGACCGCTGTTAGTTGGATTTCGACTGCCAATTATTGAAAACTGGACAGCCTGTAATGCTTGTCTGTTACCCACTGCAAAAAGTACTGGAGGAGGTGCCGAAATACTCCTTAGTAATGCAGGGTAATCTTCGTCATCAAGCGTGATTAAATGGTGTTCGGAATTTTGGAGCCAGTTTTCACATTTATCCAGCATACGCTGATCGGGATGATATAACGCATCGATGCTTTCATTACACAAACCCGCCTGCTGCAGAGACTCTACGCTAGCGTTAAAGATTTGATTCGGGCTGGAAAATCTTTCTAGAAGTTGTTGGCATTTGACTGGTCCCAGTCCCTGGACCATTGACAGGGCTAGCCAATCCCTGTGCGAACTGTTGATATCCATATCATTAATCTCGCTCCTGAGCGTATTATGTAACCGGTCGCATCCTGTGACCTGAAAATAGTATTACATATTTTTTACAGTATCCATGACATGCACTGCGCCCTGGGTTTCCATGACCAGTGCATAGCTGACCTTGTTAAAGGTACGGAATATCATGGCAACACCAACATACTCTTCAGGCAATTTCACATCTTCAGTTTTGACCTGTTTGTTGGCGAAGTGTGGAAACGCATTATCAAATTTTTCAGCTATTGCACCAGGGACCCCGGTAATTTTTTTCAACGTACGTTGCACGTCACTCGGGTTAGAGTTTTCATAGGCTTCCATTTCTGCCATTTTGTCTTTTTCATTTTTTACCAGGTTTGGGCCAATCTTGTCTTTCACGGTCTTTCCGCTCTGGTAGATTCCAATGACATTACCCGGTTCAACGCCCTGCTCGTTTCCAAGGTTCAGGACGATGATCTGGAACTGACCGATTTGTGATACACCATCAACCACTGACAGGATCTTGCCGTCGATATCGGTACCAACAGGCCGGGGAATAAATTCGGCACTGATATCTTCATCAGACTGCGGTACCAGGCGGTCGCCCACCAGAATTTCGCGATCAACGCCGGTTACCAGCAATGAGGCAGGATCACCGCTTTCTTCCAGCACTGCGTCACCTACATAAATAGCCTCGTAACCAAGGACGCTCCTTTTATTATCATCTGACGATGGATCCAGGTAAGGCTTACCCTTGCGATAAATAGAGTAGGAACGTTCTGCATCTTCATCGGTGATGCCACGTACATAAATCGTGTTGCCGGTGGTTGCGATCAAATGTTGATCGTAGCTGGATACGACATAAGGCCAGTACTCCATTTCATTATCGTCCAGTACCAACGGGCGTTTTAGAAACGGCTGGATAGCATCGATCGGGATACTGTGAATGGCTTCAGCATGCTCGGTAGAACGAATTTGTGGTGACAGTTTGACATTGCGACCCTCAGCAGACGCAACTTCCTCTCGATTGACGCCAAGGACCGGCTGGCCATCAACATAATATAAGGATACGACATCACCCGGGTATATCAGGTGGGGATTTTCAATCTGGGGATTAACTTTCCAAATCTCCGGCCAGCGCCAGGGCTGTTCCAGGAAACGGGCCGAGATATCCCACAACGTGTCACCCTTGACGACGACATATTTATCGGGATGATCCGGGTTGACCTTGATCACATCCGCGCTGACGCCAAGTGTAAAAACTGAAAACAAGATTGAAATCAGAATTTTATTCAACATGCCTGCTACCTTACATGATTTCCTTAATGTAGATTAGCAAAAAGTCTAGCAAAATGTTAGTAGGTAAACCATCTTCTTGTTGTATTACTGCAACTTATTGATTTTTCTATATACTAAGTAGTATCGAAACTGTTACGCGGAGACCCTGACGCATGGCAAAACTGGAAGTACTTCATTTCCCCGATGAGCGCCTGAGGAACAAGGCATTACCAGTCTCAGACATTGATGGTGGAATCAAGGAAATTGCTCACAATATGCTGGAAACAATGTATGCCGAGGGCGGCATTGGCCTGGCTGCAACACAGGTTAATATCCAGAAGCGTATTGTTGTCATCGACCTGTCCGAGTCAAAGACCGAGCCACTGTTCCTGGTCAACCCTGAAATACTGGAAAAGGATGGTGTTGAAAGCATGCGCGAGGGTTGTCTTTCCGTGCCAGATTATTTTGAAGTCGTTGAGCGTGCCGAACATATTAAATATCGTTACCAGACCCTGGAAAACGAGACCGTGGAAAGCGAGACCGATGGTCTGTTGGCTGTTTGTGTACAGCATGAAATCGACCATCTAGACGGCAAACTCTTTATCGACTACCTGTCACCACTGAAACGGCAAAGACTCAAGAAAAAGCTGGCCAAGCAGGACAAACTGCAACAGAACGTCTTGTGACATCAACCCGGTTACGACTCGCTTTTGCCGGCACGCCTGAAATCGCGCGCTGCGTACTGGAGTCGATCCTGAGCAGAAACGAGCATGACGTGGCGTTGGTCCTGACGCAACCCGATCGTCCGGCCGGCCGCGGCCGACAACTCAAAGCCAGCGAGGTCAAAGCCTGCGCCCTGCAATATGGCATCCCGATCGAACAACCAGCCAGGGCTACTGACCTGGATCCAGACATGCTAGCGGGAGTGGACCTGATGCTGGTTGTGGCCTATGGCATCTTGCTCAAGTCAGACATTCTGGCAGCGCCAAGACTTGGTTGTATCAATATTCATACTTCTTTATTGCCGCGCTGGCGGGGAGCAGCACCAATACAACGCGCGATTGAGGCTGGCGATTCCATTAGCGGTATCAGTATTATGCAAATGGAACAAGGCCTGGACACAGGGCCAATTCTTCTTCAACAGGAATGCCCGATTCATCCAGATGATACTGCCGAGTCCTTGCATGATCGGCTGGTACAGTTAAGCACCGACCATATTCATGAAGTACTAAACGATATCGCCTCTGGCACAGTGAATCATTTACCACAGGAAGATGCCAATGCCTGTTACGCCAGCAAGATCAGCAAGGCCGAGGCAGCAATAGACTGGAAACAACCTGCTATTACTATCGATAGAAAAATACGTGCGTTCAATCCGTTTCCGGTCGCCTACACTGAACTCAAGGGGATCCCCATGCGAATTTGGCGCGCGCATATAAAACCTCATCAGCAAGGTGACGCAGGAACCGTGGTCAAGGATACGAAAGACAGCATCGATGTGATAACCGCTGACGGCGTGTTATCGATCGAACAGTTACAACTTCCGGGCAAGAAAAAAATGCTTGCCCGTGATTTTCTGAATGGCCATCCCGATTTTTTTACGACGCCCTGAAAAGTCATTGTGTCAGCTCGCCTTATCGCCACTCGCATCATAAAAAGAGTTGTAGAGGATCATCAACAACTCGCCAGGGCGCTAGCCGAGGATAAGGGCTTTGCCGATGCTGGCCAGGAAAAAGCGTGGATACAGGAACTCTGCTATGGCACGTTGCGCTGGTATTTACAACTGGATTACCTGCTCGGGCTATTGCTGGATAAGCCGGTTAGGAAGAAAGACAGCGACATAAAATACCTGTTGCTTGGAGGATTGTACCAACTCAAATTCATGCAAACACCAGCCTATGCCGTCGTATCAGAAACAGTGGCAGTTTGTAATCAGTTAAAAAAAGTTTCAGCCAAGGGTCTGGTCAATGCAGTTTTGCGTCGCTATCAACGCGAGGCAGATAACCTGGAATCGCACCTCGAAAAATCATTACAGGTGAGCAGTTCCCATCCACAATGGTTGATCAATCGCTTGCAACAGGACTGGCCAGAACACTACCTGGATCTGGTTGAAGCCAATAACAACAAGCCCCCGATGTATCTTCGGGTTAACAGATTAAAGACTGATCGCGATACCTATCTTCTGACACTGCAACAGGCAGATATTAACGCCGAGCCCTGTGCCTATTCGCAGGCAGGTATTCGACTGATTCGGCCTTGCCCTGTCGAACAATTACCCGGTTTTTTTGAAGGACTGGTCTCTGTTCAGGACCTGGCAGCACAGCTTGCCAGCCACCTGCTACAGCTTGAACCGGGACAGACAGTACTCGATGCCTGCGCCGCTCCTGGTGGTAAAAGCGCAGCAATACTGGAGACGGAATCGGGATTGAATGAACTGGTGCTGGTGGAAAAAGAACCCGGCAGGGCAGATAAAATCCGGGAAAACTTTGAACGCCTGCAGTTAACAGCCAGCATCAGAATCAGCGACATGCTGGACCTGAACAACTGGTGGGATGGAAAGGAATTTGATCGCATCCTGCTTGATGCGCCTTGTTCTGCGAGTGGCGTTATTCGCAGGCATAGTGACATTAAACTGCTTAGAACTGAAAAACAGGTTGATGAAGTCAACCTGCTCCAAAAGCAACTGCTGGAATGTGCCTGGTCAGTACTAAAGCCCGGTGGTCTGCTTCTGTATGCCACTTGTTCCGTGTTGAAGCTGGAAAATAGCGATACAATAAGGGCATTCCTGACATCACAGACTGCTGGTAAATTGCTGCCAATTAAGGCCTCCTGGGGGTTGGACACGGGATTCGGCACGCAAATACTGACGGGCGCGGATGGAATGGATGGCTTTTTTTATGCGGTTATAAAAAAACAGGCCGGGTTGTGAACATGAAACGACTAAAAACAATGTACCTGATATTAATGATGTCGATTTCAGTCGAATGCCTGGCGACGACGATCAAGTTGAGCTCGTTTGACAGCTATGAACAGGATAATGACTATTTACTGGATGCCACTTTTGCGCTGGAACTAAGCGAAGAAGTACTTAAGGCATTGAAACACGGCATACCTTTACAGATAAATACCGATCTTGAGGTTCGCATGATAAGGGACTGGTATCCGGATAAAACCATTCAATCAATGAACTATATCTACCAGCTCTCACACCAGCCACTGACCGAAGACTATCTCACTGTAAACCTGAAAACCGGTTTGCGTGCCTACTACGACAGCCTGTCTGCCGCGCTAATGAATATTGGCAAGTTCTCAAATATTAAACTCGTCAGCAAGCAAACCTTGTCTGCAGAGAATCAGTACAAGGGCAGGATAAGAATGTACCTGGATCTCGACAGCCTGCCTGCACCTATGCGTCCCCAGGTATACTTCTCTGATAGCTGGGATATAAACAGCGACTGGCATGAGTGGTTGATACAGGAATGAAACGCGGCGAAAAAATTATTACTTATGTCGGGTTGAGCCTGTTCGTTTTCATGCTCGCGGCACTGGTACTGCTAAGTCAGTCGTTACAAAACTCGCAGTTATTTGACAAGTATTATTCAATACTTTTTGTTTTCAATGCTATTGGCTTATTACTGCTGGTCGTACTGATTGCGATTAATTTTCGTCGCCTGCTGCGTCAGAAAAAAAACAAGGTCATCGGCTCGAAGATGACAACACGCATGGTCGTGTTTTTTGCCTTTCTGTCAGTTACCCCGGTATTGGTAGTTTACTATTTCTCTCTTGATTTTTTACATCGTGGGATAGACAGTTGGTTCGATCTTCGTGTCGAGCAAGCGCTGGATGATTCATTACAACTCAGCCGTCTTGCCCTCGATATTCGCATGCGTGAATTACTTAAGACAACGGAACAGACTTCCTCGGAACTTAGCAGTTTCAATGATGCCGTGCTGCCGTTTGAAATAGACCGCTACCGTGAACAAATGGGTGCAAAGGAACTGACATTATTAAATACTCGCGGTGCGATCATCGCCTCCAGTTCCAGTAGCACCAGCGGCCTTGTCCCCGATTTGCCGGGTGACAGTATCATTCTGCAATTACAACAGGGTAATAACTATATCGGGCTTGATGTCATCAAGGACTCCGATTTGCTGATAAGAATCGTAACCAACGTGCCCTCTCCCGGCATTGACGCGCAGCCCCGAATCCTGCAGGCCCTGTTTCCTATCTCTGAAAGAATCAACCAGTTAACGGAAAGCGTACAAACCTCCTATATAAAGTATAAGGAACTGTCCTATCTCCGGGACCAGTTAAAGATCAGCTTCATCATCGTCCTGACACTGGTTCTGTTATTCAGTATTTTCAGTGCCGTCTGGGCTGCTTTTTATTATGCCAGCAACCTGTCTGCGCCAATCAAGAACCTGGCCGAGGGTACGCGTGCCGTTGCAGACGGTAATTTCAGTACGCGCCTGCCGGTTCCTGGTAATGATGAACTCGGCTATCTGGTTTCTTCTTTCAATGACATGACGGACAAGATTGAGCAGGCACGAAATAATGCGAAACACAGTCAACTGGAAGCAGAAGAACAGCGCAGCTATCTTGAAACTGTATTATCAAGGTTATCTTCGGGGGTAATGGTAATTAATGAGCAACGCCAACTTGAAAAAATAAATGAAAGTGCGGCGCTTATTCTCCAGGTTGGTGATGACAGCCTGGTAGAAGCCGATATTACATTGCTGGCCGAGAAATACCCGAAACTTGCACCATTTTTTGAATGCATATCTAACAACATAGAAGAACATATAGATGACTGGCGGGAACAAATAACCATTCAGGATAAGACAGGTGACCAGATCATTATTATCAGTGGCGCAACATTAACAACTCGCGACGCTTTAACCGCCGGACACGTGATTGTATTCGATGAAATTACGGCATTGGTCAAGGGCCAAAGAGACGCGGCTTATAGTGAAATGGCAAGAAGACTAACCCACGAGATCAAGAACCCATTGACACCCATACAGCTGGCTGCCGAAAGGCTAAGGCATAAATACCTGCCCAACATGGATGCAGCCGATGCCGATACGCTGGACAGGATGACCAATACGATCATACAGCAGGTCGAAACCATGAAAGAAATGGTTAATAACTTTTCTGATTACGCCCGTGCGCCTGAGTTTACTCCGGACAATCTAGACATTGTCGGTCTTATTGAGGAAGTCGTGGATTTATTTGGCAACCTCGATTTTAGTAACTGTATAAAAACTGATTTTGCGGATAACCTGCCATTGATTCACGGTGATGAGAAGAAGTTGAGGCAGGTATTTAATAACCTTATCCGAAACGCAGTAGATGCCAACACGATTGGCAATGACAAGAACTTAACTATAAGCGTTGATTCCATAAACGAAAATTCCAACCAGCTGGTAGAAATCAGAATCAAGGATAGTGGTCCCGGTATTGAACCTGCCATTGCCAAAAACCTTTTTGATCCGTATGTTACTTCCAAGCAAAAGGGAACTGGACTGGGCCTGTCAATTGTTAAAAAGATTATCGAAGAACATCAAGGCCAGGTATGGCTTGAAAACAACGAGAATGAGCCGGGAGCCTGTGCTGTCGTCAGGTTGCCGACACATCAAATGCAAACAGAATTAAAACAGTACAGACAGATCTCATGATCAAGCGAAATATACTAGTCGTGGATGACGAGCCAGACATCCGTAGCCTGGTGCAGGAAATACTGGAAGATGAGGGCTTCAATGTTGCCACTGCAGAAAATGCAACCGAGGCGCGCACTTCATGCCAGGAAACCCCGCCCGATCTTATCCTGCTTGACATATGGATGCCGGACATAGATGGCATAACCTTGCTAAGGGAATGGAAAGAGAAAGAGCGTATAGACTCTGCCATTATTATGATGTCCGGTCATGGTAATGTCGAAACAGCCGTGGAGGCAACACGCTGTGGCGCTTATGACTTTATAGAAAAACCGCTTTCTATTGCCAAGCTGCTGCTAACAATTAAACATGCACTGCAAACCACCAGCCTGCAACAGGAAAACCTGCAACTACAGCGAGCCACCTTTAATAAACTTGAACCCATTGGTAACAGCAAAAAAATTAATGCGCTTAGAACCCAGATTGGCAGGATAGCCAATCATGATACAGCGGTACTGGTGCTTGGTGAATCAGGAACCGACAAGGAACTGTATGCTCGCTATCTGCACTCACAAAGCCATCGTTCAGATGGGCCATTCGTAACCGTGAGCGTTACTTCACTGAGCAAGGAACATGCTGAAACAGAGTTATTTGGCATGCAAACCAGTAATCAAATACAGCAAGGGTATTTTGACATGGCGCTGGGAGGTACACTTTTCATAAAAGACGTGGCAGAGCTCGAGCATGGCCTGCAATCGCAACTATACAATGTACTGGAAACAAAAAAATACACGCATATTGGAGATTCTTCTGCTGTAGATCTGGATGTGCGTATAGTGGCTGCCACCCGCTACAACCTGGAAAAGCAGGTTAACGATGGTGAATTTCGAGATGACCTGTATTACCTGCTGAACGTACTGCCACTAACTATCCCGCCATTACGCGATCATTATGAAGATATCCCTGCAATCCTTGAATTTTATGTAAACTACTTTATAGAAGCCGAGGGGTTACCATATAGACACTTTAGTGTTGCTGCACAGAACCGGTTACGTAGCTATGCCTGGCCAGGGAACGTGCGGGAATTAAAAAACCTGGTACAACGGCTTTTAATCATGGGGACCGATGAAATCATAGAAGTAGATGAGGTCGAATCCAGCCTTGGGGTAATCGAGGCTAACAGCCACACTTTTCCAAACGATCATTTTAATTTTGATTTACCATTACGTGAAGCAAGAGAAAACTTTGAAAAGGCCTATCTTGAATACCAGTTGGAAAAAGCTGGCGGTAGTGTCAGCAAGGTGGCCAATGCTGTCGGTGTTGAAAGAACACATCTTTACAGGAAACTGAAAATGCTGGGAATTGAATTGAAATGAAGATCATTATCCTCGGGGCCGGCCAGGTTGGCATTTCTGTTGCCGCCAATCTCGTCAATGAAGACAATGACATCACCCTGGTTGACAATAACCCGGCTTCACTGCAACTGGTGAGTGAGCGTTTTGACCTGCGTACAGTCACCGGCGTCGCCTGCCACCCCTCAGTACTGGAGAAAGCCGGCGCCAAGGACGCAGATATGATACTCGCAGTAACTAACAGTGATGAGGTCAATATGATTGCCTGCCAGGTTGCCTACACGCTGTATCACACCCCCACCAAGATTGCGCGTATTCGTGAAAATGAATACCTGATGAATGCATCCCTGTTTGCCCAGGAGGCATTGCCTGTTGATGTACTGATCAGTCCCGAGAAACTGGTAACAGAGTATATTGAACGCCTCATAGCACACCCGGGTTCTTTACAGGTCGTGGACTTTGCCAATGGCAAGGCACAGATTGTTGCTGTCCGCGCATCCTATGATGGCAAGCTGGTTAATCACTCTGTTGCCAATCTCAAACACGAGCTCGATAACATTGATTATCGCATTGTTTTAATTTTCAGGAATGGACAGCCCCTCATTCCCGACGGCAACACTGTCATTAAAGCCGAGGACGAGGTCTTTTTTATCAGTTCCACCCAGTCGATAAGAAGCCTGCTACAAAGTATCAGGCAAAAGGAAAAACCCTATAAAAGTATCGTGATTGCAGGCGGTGGTAATATCGGGCTCAGGCTGTCCAAGCTACTGGAATCATCATACAAGATTAAACTGATTGAACTTGATCCGATCAAGGCCAAGTATGCATCCGAAGAACTGGAAAACACGATCGTGCTGAACGGTGATGCCGCTGATGAAGAAATGCTGCTTGAGGAAAATATTGAACATACTGATGTTTTCTGTGCTTTAACCAATGCTGATGAGGCTAATATTATTTCATCCATGCTGGCCAAGAGACTTGGCGCCAGAAAAGTAATGGCCCTGATTAACCGGGCAGCCTACGTTGACCTTGTGCAAAGCAATGCCATAGATATCGCAATTTCACCACAACAGGCGACTATCGGCAGCCTGCTAACACACGTGCGCAAGGGCGATGTGGTGGTTGTTCATTCGTTGCGCCGCGGAGCGGCAGAATCCATTGAAGCCATTGCCCATGGAGACAAATTGTCTTCCAAGGTGGTCGGTAAGAAAATTGCGGAACTGGATTTACCCGAGGGCACTACCATAGGCGCCATTGTCAGGGGTGATGAAGTAATTATCGCCAAGGGACAAACTGTTATCGAAGCCGAGGATCATGTCATCCTGGTTGTTGCCAACAAAAAACATGTTGCCGAGGTGGAATCCCTGTTCCAGGTCGGTATTACTTTTCTATAACCAGTGTAGAAATCTCGTCATGCAACTGGCAGTCATACAACGCGTTCTTGGCATACTGTTGTCTTTATTCAGTATCACCATGCTGCCGCCAATCATCGTCTCCCTTATCTATTCAGATGATACGTTTCTGCCGTTCGCCACTGCCTTCGCACTCATCCTGAGTGTTGGACTCATACTCTGGTTTCCGGTCCGGAATATCAAGAAAGAGTTACGACTGCGAGATGGTTTTATCGTGGTTGTCATGTTCTGGGCCGGACTGGGACTGGCCGGTAGCGTTCCACTTGTACTGGCGAACATGCCAAACCTGACGATCACGGATGCCGTGTTCGAATCCATTTCCGGGTTAACCACAACCGGGGCAACCATTCTGGTTGGCATTGATTACCTGCCGAAATCGATATTGTTTTATCGACAGCAACTGCAGTGGTTGGGCGGCATGGGCATCATCGTACTTGCTGTTGCCATTCTGCCTATGCTCGGCATTGGTGGCATGCAGCTATATCGAGCAGAAACACCCGGGCCGGTGAAAGACACAAAATTGACTCCCAGAATTACCGAAACAGCCAAGGCACTCTGGTATATCTATTTGACATTAACAATCGCCTGCGCGGTTGCCTACTGGATGGCGGGCATGACAATATTCGACGCTATTTCCCACAGTTTTTCCACTGTTTCCATCGGCGGTTTTTCAACACACGATGCCAGCATGGGCTATTTTCAAAGCCCTGTTATCGAGGCCATAGCAGTATTGTTCATGCTTGTTGCCGGTATCAATTTCAGTCTGCATTTTATTTCCTGGAAGAACCTGTCTGTTCGGCACTATGCCCAGGATGACGAAGTCAAAGCCTATTTATCTATCCTGTTAATCATATGTTTTGTCATCGCCTTCTATCACGTTATTGTTGGCGATTACGACAATCTTCTGAAGGCACTGGAAGACACCATATTTCAGACCGTTTCGATCGCGACCACAACCGGTTTCACCACGACCGAGTACCAGGCCTGGCCAGGTTTCATGCCATTGCTGCTTCTTTTTTCCAGTTTCGTCGGCGCCTGCGCCGGCTCCACCGGTGGTGGCATCAAGGTCATCCGCATCCTGCTACTGTTTAAACAGGGCATACGAGAAATCAAGCGACTGGTCCACCCTAATGCCTTGTTCATCATCAAGATCGGCAATAAACCCATCAATGAACGTATTATTGAAGCCGTATGGGGATTTTTTGCGACCTATATCGCTGTCTTTGCATTCTTGCTGTTGGCACTGATGACGACCCAGATGGATCAGGTCACGGCCTTTTCTGCATTGGCGGCCTGCATGAATAATCTCGGTCCCGGACTCGGTGAAGTCAGCCTGCACTACGGGAATATCAGTGACCCGGCGAAATGGATACTCTGTTTTGCCATGTTACTGGGACGCCTCGAGATCTTTACGCTACTCGTAATCCTGACTCCCACCTTCTGGCGTCGATGATGTCCAGCAGGGAAAAATGGAATGACCGTTATCGTTCGGTCAATGCCGCTTTCCCGGAGGCAGCCGGGGTCTTGCTTGCATACCAGCATTTATTGCCTGTCTCTGCCAAGGCACTCGACCTCGCCTGTGGGCGGGCCGGAAACGCATTCCTGCTGGCCAGCAATGGTCTTGAAACAACCGCGTGGGATATCTCAGACGAAGTCATTAAACAGGTACAAACGCTTGCCAACCGGGAAGGATTGACCATTCTTACCGAAACAAGGGATATCAGCGAACGCCCTCCCACCCCGGACAGCTTTGACGTGATTGTCGTCAGCCGCTTTCTGGACAGGAAATTAATACCCGCATTAAAACAGGCCATCAGGACAGGAGGATTGATCTATTACCAGACCTTTATCAAGGACAAGTCAGGCAACGTTGGGCCGGACAACCCTGATTACCTGCTGGAACAAAACGAGTTATTGCGATTTTTCCAGGACTGGATTGTGCGTGCCTATCATGAAGAAGGAAGTATCGGCAACATAGAAGTTGGGTTAAGAAACCAGGCCGCACTGGTGGCGCAAAAACCAGCATAAACTCATGAGCAAGATTGATACTTTTGAAAAAATGCTTGCCGACGGGAACGACAACGCCCTGCTCAGGTACAGCCTTGGCAACGAGTATGCACAAGCAGGTAATCATGTTAAAGCTCTTGACCATCTCACCAGGGCCGTGGAATTAAATCCCGACTATTCTGCTGCCTGGAAACTCTATGCTAAAACGCTTAAAGACAGCGGTGATACGCAAGCCGCGATTGCGGCATATGAAAAAGGTATCCAGGTTGCCGAGAAAAACGGCGATATTCAGGCCGTAAAGGAAATGAGGGTTTTTCTCAAGCGCCTGCAGAAGTAGCGAACGTCCTAATTCAGTTGCAGCGATCCGATCAGGTCAGAGACATGGTTCAATCCATGTTTATCGAGATAATCCACGATCCCCTTGTTCAGCCTTGGACAAATCAGGGGTTCATAGAACAACGCGGTACCAATTCCTATTGCCGATGCGCCGGCTACCAGGAACTCGATCGCATCATTGATGTTGGTAATGCCACCCTGACCAATAATGGGGACGTTATGCTGTTTGGCTACCTGGTAAACCTGGTGCACCTTTAGCAGTGCGATAGGTTTGATCGCAGGTCCTGATAAGCCGCCCTGGTTGTTACCAATAACCGGCTTGCGCGATTCAATATCGATTGCCATCCCCATCAATGTGTTGATTACGGCAAAACCGTCAGTGCCGGCTTCGATACAACGGCGCGCATTCTCGGCGATATCTGTCTGGTTGGGTGACAACTTGGTTATGATAGGCTTACTGGTTTCCTTACGACAGACTTCGACGACACGCGCCGACATATCGGGATCATTACCAAAGGCCACGCCGCCTTCTTTTACATTAGGACAGGAGATGTTGATCTCCATCGCGTCTATCGGTGAGTCATCGAAAATACGCGTTACTTCGGCGTATTCCTCGACCGTTGAGCCCGACAGGTTGGCGATAAAACGGGTCTCACTGAAATCGAGGTTAGGCAGGTATTCATCTACCACCACTTTGGAACCCGGGTTCTGCAGACCAATTGCATTCAACATGCCCATGTAGGTCTCATAAACACGATGCGGGTTATTACCCAGTCTTGGTTCCAGTGTCGTGCCCTTCAGACAGATGGCACCCACATCCCTGTTCGAGAAACCATTGATGCGGGTGTACTCCTCGCCAAAACCC
This sequence comes from Gammaproteobacteria bacterium, assembly GCA_965229565.1. Lineage (GTDB taxonomy): Bacteria > Pseudomonadota > Gammaproteobacteria > Eutrophobiales > Eutrophobiaceae > JANQNX01. The sequence continues at coordinate 182,960 of OZ245888.1, forward strand.
ACGCAGCCTGACAATAACACCAGCGGCGTGGCAAACGGCACACCACAGAAATCCAGGGCAAGCCGCTGCTTGTCTTTGTCACTCAAGGTAATGTTGTTGCTGGCGTTTGTCATCTGGCGCTATACAATCTCGTTATGTTTCATATCGTGCTATTCGAACCGGAGATACCGCCCAATACGGGCAATATCATCCGACTCTGTGTCAATACCGGCTCGCATTTACATCTGGTCCATCCGCTGGGCTTCTCGATGGACGAAAAAAGCCTGCGCCGGGCAGGACTTGATTATATCGACTGGTCTATTGTACATCACTATGACAGCTATCAGGACTACCTGGAGCAACGTGGTGATGGTCAACTTTATGCGATATCGACCAAGGGCAGTCAAAATTACACGATGACCAGATTTCAGGATGGTGACAGTTTTATCTTTGGCCCGGAAACACGGGGTTTACCCGCCGACATCCTGGAGCAATTCCCGCAAGAGAATGTACTCAGGATCCCCATGCTCGCTAACAGTCGTAGTCTGAACCTGTCAAATGCGGCCAGCATTATCGTATATGAGGCCTGGCGGCAGCTGGATTTCAACTAGTCAGGGGGCATTCCTGTCTGTAAACGATACAGAGAGATTTCTGAGAGCATAATTGATCTCGCCTTCTGTGCCAGTCCGTGCTGTTAAGTCAATAGCATAAACGCAATAGCTGCTACCAGCTTCTGAAACTGGTGAGTCGGTACAGCTGTTCAAATAGAATTCATAGCCACTCACTCCCTGTTGTGTCAGGCTGACTGCACTTCCACTTCCTATCGGAAACGTCGATGCAGAACAACAATCGGTGCCACATGTACAGGACTGGTTAAGTGCAGTGTGAATGGTCCACTCCAGTCCACTCCTGGCTGCAAACCAGGCCTGGATTTCCCTGGATGAGGAAGCTGTATTCACAGCCGATACGGATAAAAACGTCGCCAGGTAAGCGCCAATCAAAGCAAGCAATACAATAAGTACCAGTGCCGTAATAGCACTTAAGCCGAGCTGCCTTTTTACTTGTCTGGTAATCATGGTTGATTATCTACATGCGCCTGCTGAAGAAGGAAAACACTCTCGTTTAATACCGGATCGGTAACTTCCAGGCTGATTGTCACGAGGGCAGCACGAGTCGATGACCCTGCATCGTAGCTAAAATCACAAGTCTGAAGACTATCAATCAATAAATTGACAGTGCCATCTGTGGGAGAGCCGTTGACGAAGTCATATGAGTAATAACGGTTGATCTCACCCCCGGCACAAATAAACGCCACCGGCGTATCCACGATGTAGAACCGTTGTCGCGGCGACGGATTCGGGAATCGGGTCACACCGAGAGTGCCAGTCAGGTCAAAAGTTACCTGACTGGCTGTCACCCCGGTTACTCCGGCAATGTTATCCCCGGCATAGGCATTAGCACCGGCCTGGCCGGTATTGAATACCACCATGCAATCGATAACATCATTAAAACAATCATCCTGCGGATTTCCACCTGCACCGGTAACGTCGATACTGCCCAGGTTATTCATAACGCCAAAATAATCGAAGGTATCGGATACCTTGTTAAACTTGAGGCGCCCTGCCCCCTTGTTTCGATAGCGGGCGCCATCCAGTGTTCTGAGCATTTCCAGTTGCGTTGAACCAGTTATGACGATGCTATTTGGTAATGCCAGTCTTATCTCCCTGGTCATACGCTGCAATGCAGTTTCAGCGATATCAACCAGGCTGGTGCGACGCTGCACATCAACCAGTGCCCGAACCGGGCCCTGCAATACAACAAACAGAACAGACGAAAGAATACCCAGTATAACTATGACAACAATCATCTCTAAAAGGGTAAAGCCATAATTAGCGCGGAGGCGGAATATACTCATTAATAGTTCACCCGGTATCCCGACAGGGTGTAATCCAGTGTCGGGATATTATCGTGTGTCACATTAACATCAACCCTGAGCACCTCATTACTTGATGAAGATAATGTGTTCAGTATGGCAGGCCCGGAAACACTGCCATCTTCAACGGTAACAGTGATATTGTAATCTCCAAGACCACTTATCGGATTCAGGTTTCTATCCACTGCACCGGCAGAATCGTTCAGGTTGCTATAGTCACATACGTCATCATACAGGCTTCGATTGGCTTCGGCGGCCGTACACACCGTGCAGGCATTGCCGGCACTGGCACTGCAAAAAGCCGGACAATCATTTGACAAATCAGGATCACAAAAAGGGTTCAGTATGATTTCTTCAAGGTAGGACTGCGCAATAGCATTGGCCTGTTGAATAATGACCGGATCAATACTTTTCCTTGTAGCCTGGTTAATGAGTGTCAGGAAAGCGGTAGCCCCTATACTCAACACCACGATGGCCACCACCAGTTCTATCAACGTAAAACCAAATTGCTTTTTCAAGAATATATTAAGGTTCATGCACAAATCCTGTCTGGGCCTCAACGCGAATCGTTCTTGTGCCAACGCTTATATCCTGGGCTGAGACAAGTACCGTGTTACCCGTGTTCATTGGCCTCCCTATAGGGTCGAATCGAAACACACCATTACTCACGCTCCCTTCCGGGGTGCTATCAAGACAGAAATTATTGTTATTTGTAGCGGGGTTGGTAATAGATGAATTACCGGCACATCCTACCCAGGACAGGTTACAGGCCGCTGTGTTGATATTAATATTCACAATACAGCCTGTCGCAATAGCCCTTTTTTGCCCGTAACGAATAGTAGACTTGGCCAGATCAAAGTAGCCTTGATTCTGGATAGACAATAAGTTCAGCCTTGGCACAACATAAGCTGCAATAATACCGAGCACGATGATAGTCACGACCAGCTCGATCAGGGTAAATCCATGTTTTAAACTAATTGCTCTCACTTTCTGACTTCAATATAACTTTTCAAGATCTGACTTAAATTGTAGCAGGTTATCATTGTCAGGCATTTCCCTGAGATACTCTTCAAGCAAATTACTTACCTGTTGATATTTACCCATTGCCATTAACGTTTTCAGGTATTCTGATCGTGCCAGGGGATCATTTGGACGCCAGTATAAGGCCTGTTCATTCCATTTTTCTATTTCAGTTAAGGCTGCTTTTTGTTCAAGCAAATACCCGAATTCCCTGTGTAACTCAGCGCGGGCAAGGCTGTTACGAACATCAAAGGGATTGAGCATGCCCCGCTTGAATAATCTGTCTGCCAGCGCAGCCGATTCCTTGTAATTTCCGGAACGTGCCGCGTTCATCCATATGGTACCCTCAAACCAGTAATAACCCGTCTCGTAAGGCGCCAATCGACGTGCCATTTCGTACATCGGGATTGCCCCTTCAATATCGAGCTTACGCGTTCGTTCAATCGCTTCATCGTAGGCAAGTTGCGCAATGGCGGGAAGTGACCAGAGATATAACAACAGGATTAATACCAGCAACCTTATTGTTCTTTTACCGATGTAGGGGTTGTGCATGCCAATCGAGATGCAGCGTTCATCCTGTTTGCAGATTACTCGTTGTGCCAGGCCAAGTAGTAAACCATAGATCAATAACAGGTAAGGAACATAGATAAGAAAATCTACCAGGGCATGCACATGAAAGGTTAGCAGACCGCCCATGATTGCCAGCAAACCCGCCTTTTCATCTGTGGCTAATCGTGAGTGATACTTCAGCATGGACAGCAGTATTATCAGGGGGAATGCACAGAACAGGACCAGGCCCAGGATGCCGACTTCAAACCATAATTGCAGATAATCGTTATGTACAAAGCGCGTGGCATTACCAATTGCGTCTCCGCTCTGATCACGTAACTGGTAGTAACGAAAAGTATGAAATCCTTTGCCTGTCAGCGGATTTTTTTTGATTTCCTGCCATGCTATATCGTATAACATGAACCTATGTGAAAGACTCGACACCACACCCCTGCTTCGTGCCAGTTCTTCAATGTTTTCCGAAATACTGTAGTCACGACCCAGTTTATGGCTCTTTCCTGTAACATGAAGATCAAAGTAGTCAGTGACATTGAAGACAACGAACACCAGAATCATACCCCCGGCAAGTTTCTTCACGTTACGAGTATTTAACTGTAAGCCAACCAATCGTCCCAGTACAGATATCCCGACAATGCTCGTGGCGAATGCTACGTAGCCACCCCTGCTTCCGGTTGCCAGTAAGGCAAAGAACAGGAGTAGAACGCAGTAAAATAAAACATTGTGTTTTTTTCCAGCAGCATACAAGGCTATCGTCGGCAAGAGCACAATATTGATTGCCGCTGCAAAACTGTTAGGCGTATAGAAAACGGCATTGGCCCGGTTGCCTAACTTAATGATATATCCCCAGTCTAGAAAATACTGCAGTAGACCCCACAGTGCCAGGCCGCAGGTCATCAATATGATCAATCTTGATATTGAAGCCACCAGCTTCCCACAAGAGAGGTGTGTTAATAGAAATCCCAGCAACAGGAACGAGGGAAGATAGAGCGCCTCGGCATTACCAACAGGCCTGATAAACAGGTAATTCAGGTACAACAGTACTACAAAAGCCGCTAGCGCTAATGACAAAACATGCAGTTTGAATGGTTCTGTGCTGCAATAGATAGCAACCAGTAACAGAAAACCCAGCGCAATAAACCAGAAGACATAACCATTAAGAATGGAAACGGCTAAGGCGAAGGCCAGCGATACGAGGACAAAAAAAGAGGGCCAGATGGCCCTCGATTTGATCAATAAGGATTCAGTCAATGTTAACCACTGCATAATCCTGATGAGATAGTGCCGGTTTGTTGTTGGCCGTTGAAATCAACCGTGATGGTAGAAGTCAGGCCACCCGCGTTACACGCAGCATCATTGGTATCAGAACATGTGGTGTCACCACCAGGGGTACCGTTTGCAGTAACGTCTACTGTAACGGTATTACTGCCCACGGCGCAGTCCAGGTTGTCCATGATTTCGGCAAAAGTGGGTGTCGCGCCGCTGTTATTTGCGATAAAAAGTGTGGCTGCCGAATAGATGCTACCTAATATACCCTGGGCAGCAGCCTGGTTGGCATCATCACTCAGGTTTACAAAACGAGGGACCGCGGTCGCCGCAAGGATGCCAAGTATGACGATTACCACAACCAGTTCTATCAGGGTAAAACCCTTTTGCTTCATTGCCTTTACATTTTTCATTTCAAGCTCCAGTGAGGCCGCAGCCTCTTTTTACTACTGTTGTCTAACTGTTTCCCGCAGGAAACCGACGATTTCTCCCAAAATCCAGTAGCTATTTAACGGTGACTTCCTGTCTTTATAACTCCGTGCTTGCAACCGCGTTGACGGTTACAAGACTATAACCCGTAGGATCAATATATTCAATTTTAACTGATATATTTAACCCATTGTTATTTAAATGATTTTTGCCATCGTCACGACCATATACATACCCCCGACGACGACAAAAATACCAAATAGTCGCATATTGCCGGGCAGTACATGCTCCGGGATTTCCTGCTTGCTATTCAGGCGGTCTGCTATCGCCTTGTTACTGATCCATTTATTAGAAATTGCCTCAAGCCCTTTTAAAGTGCTGGGTCTTACCAATATAAAAATACCCAGCACAAAACAAACGGCATTAGCAAGAATTAAAAAATAATAAATACTCTCGTAGAACCATTCAGATACAATCTGGTTGGCGTTGAGAGCTGGCATCTTTGACATCAAGACTTGCAACTCCTGCCCCACCAGGAATGTATATAAACAAAATCCAGCGCCAGCAATGACAAAAAGGCCTATTACATGATGGTAACGATAGAAAAATCGCTCAAGGTAGTGTGGTTGTTCTGCTTTTTCGAATGCACTATCAGTGGATACCCACACATTCATTTTCTGACCGAATAAATGGACCTTGGCAGGTATTAAAATCATCAGAATGCCAAGCAATACAACCAGGATACCCAACCAGAAAATCGCAGAGCTTAACCAAAGCACAATTTCACTATTCATAGTTAATTAGTCCACGTGTAAGAAGTTACAGGTTTTAAGCTTGCTCCGATTAATTTATCGACATGCGATTCATAGGTAGCATTATTATTCAAATCTTCAAATTCGATCTCAATACGAAAATGTATTCGTTCAGGGCCCTCGAGGGTTGAATCGAACATTTCCGTATTCTTGATCATATATATTAAATGCTTCTTTACCGGGTCGTAATACCAATTGCCTTTGACAACATTGTCCAGCCTGTCTGAGTCGATTGCGCCGGCGTATACATTTGTTCTCGCAGAAAAGTTTATTGCGGATTCGTCTTTAAGATCTGCAACCTGTTTTCCACCTATAAGTAAATAAGGATTTTGATCCAGTACGGTCTCTATATCCGAGTAATCATTTTTGACAATTGCTTCGACAAGCTTGCTGGTAAGCACCACGTTGATGTTATTTACTGTGGTATTCACTGCTACCCTCTCTACTTTCGCAAAGACTTTCAGCATGTAAACTGAGAAAACCGCGAAAAAAACACTGATCGCAAAAATTGCTACCACCAATTCCAGGCGTGATAGATTCCTGTTTGACCATCGTCCTGCAATGTACATTATCTGACAGCACTGGATAGATCCCACATTGGCAGGAAAACGCCAAGTGCCAGTATCAGCACCATGACACCGATAGCGATAATCATGATAGGCTCAATAGCCGAACTCAGGTTTTTGATATCGTAATCAACCTCGCGATCGTAATAATCGGCAACCTCTACCATCATGTCATCAACCTGCCCGGTTTCCTCACCTACCGACAGCATCTGTAATACCAAAGGTGTAAACATACGGGTCATGCTTGCTGTCCTTGTCAAGGATTCACCTCGTTCGATGCCATTGCGCATGCCAAGAATTTTTTCACTGATGTATTCATTATCAACTGAACGTGACACTACGGTCATAGCCTGTATCAACGGTACACCGGATTTTAGCCCCATAGAGAATGAACGGGCAAAACGCGCCAATGTCGCACGATAAATAATGTCACCGGCAAGCGGAATTTTTAGCTTGTACCTGTCCCATAATAAACGGCCGTCATCGGTTTTCACATAGTAGCGGATTCCAACTATTGAAATCACCAGTCCGGCCAGCATATATGGCCAGAAAGTGACAAAAAAATTCGAAGTAGCCATCAGGAACCGTGTTTGCCATGGTAAAGCAACACCCGCATTTTCAAATATACCCGCAAATACGGGAATGACCCAGATGTTAATGATGGCGATGGCGATAGCAATGGCAACAATAACAAAAGTCGGGTAACGCAAGGCTGCCTTGATTCGTTCACGAGTATCTTTTTCCCTGGCAAGATATTCAGAAATGCGAAAAAAAGATTCTTCCAACCTGCCGCTCTCTTCTCCCACGCGTACCATGCTGAGATAAAGTTGTGAAAATATGTAAGGGTGTCTTGCCATGGAGCCAGACAGTTCTCTGCCGGACTCAAGATGCGAAAGTATATCTCTTAAAGCATCGATCATCTTTTGATTTCTGGATGACTGGATAAGACCCACAATTGCTTTAGTCATCGGCACGCCAGCCTTCATCAGGGTAAACATCTGCCTGCTGAACAAAATCAAATCATCCAGGCCAGGCATCCTGTTCTTGTTGAGAAGACTGTTAATCGAATGACTGCCGTTGAAAGACTGGCTTCGCTCCTTAATATCAATCGGTGTGATACCAGTATTAAATAACTGACTTGCAACAGCATCCAACGAACCTGCATCCATTTCTCCTGTCACCAGGCTGCCGCTGCTATTTCGGCCCTTGTAACTGAATAATGGCATCAGGCGCCCTGCTCCTCGTGAGCTTGAAGAATTTCATTATCAGTGACGCTGTCAATGTCAGCAGAGATTCGAATCACCTCATCCATACTTGTAATTCCCTCAACAGCGTACTGTAATGCGACCATATTCAGTGGGCGGAAATGTCTTGAATTTCGCGCCGCCTTTATGAACTGGGCACTGTCTCCATGCCCGAGGATGTTGGCGAGTTTCTTGTCCATCTCCAGTAGTTCGTAAACGCCGATACGGCCCGTATACCCGGTATAGCTACAATGTGCACAACCGATGCCATTTTTGAAGGTGACGTTAAACTTGTCTTCATCGACAAAACTTTTTAGCCATCCCTGCTGCTGGTCGGTCAACTCTGCCGGCTGGGAGCAACCATCGCATACCCTTCGGACCAATCGCTGCGCCAGTATCGCCTGGAGGGCAGAGGCAAGGAGATAGCTTTTAATGCCCATATCCATCAAGCGATTCACGGTGCTAACTGCATCATTGGTGTGTAATGTAGATAGAACGAGGTGGCCGGTCATGGCGGCCCTGAGAGCAATCTCGGCGGTTTCCTCGTCTCGCATTTCACCGATTAACACGATGTCCGGATCCTGCCGTAAAGCAGAGCGAAGCACGGCGGCAAAGGTACGACCTATATCACTGTTTACCTGAACCTGGTTGATACGTGACAGCTTGTATTCCACCGGATCTTCTACCGTAATAATCTTCTTTTCCGGTACATTGAGTGTCTGAAGAGCAGCATACAGCGTCGTAGTTTTACCACTGCCAGTAGGTCCGGTGACAAGTATCATGCCGTGGGGTCGATGAATCAGCTTATCAAAACGTTCCAGTAATGGGGCAGGCATACCCAGTTTTGCAAGATCCAGTGTGCCTGCACTCTGATCAAGCAAGCGCATTACTACTGATTCACCAAATTGCACCGGCATAGTGGACAAGCGGACATCGATATTGTGATCTTTAACGCGTAGACTAAAGCGGCCATCTTGTGGCAATCGCTTTTCGGATATATCCAGCCCTGCCATTAACTTCAACCTGAGTACGAGGGCCGATGCGATGCGGGTTTCATCCATCGTATGTTCCTGCAATACGCCGTCAACACGCTGTCGTATTCTTAATACGTTTTCATCCGGCTCTATGTGTATATCCGAGGCCTTAATCTGTATCGCGTCTTCAAACAGTGACATCAACAGTTTGACCACGGGTGCTTCGGCAACATCGGCATCTTCCAAAAGGGCACCGAGATCGATATCACCTTCCGCTAATTCTTCACTTAGTTCCTCGGCAAAGCCACTGATTTGCTCGGTCTTTCGATATACTGTATCAATAGTCTTGAGCAGTTCATCTTCCCTGACTACTGCAAGCCTGATCGGTACTTTTAAAATCCTGGATAACTCATCAAATGCAAAGATGTTGGTCGGGTCTGACATACCGACGAGGATGCCCTGCTTGTCCTGACTTAATGCAATAGCTCGAAACCTTCGTGCCTGTATCTCGGGAATTAATTTGACAATATCAGGCTTGAATTTGTAATGACCCAGGTCAATGAAAGGAATCTTTAACTGCTGCGATAAGGCATTTAACATCGCCTCTTCAGTAATATAACCATCATCTATTAATACACGCCCGAGTTTTTGGCCGCTGGTTTGTTGCTTCGTTAATGCCTGCTGCAGTTGTTCATCGGAAATCAATTTGCTTTCCAGCAACAGATCGCCAAGGCGTAATTTTTTACGAGGATTTATCATTCATCATTGCAGTCAAGTTATTAAACCGCTCTTGTACAAATTCCCTTGGTTGTCCAGCAAGGGTTTGCTTGTTCATAGCCTGTTGATAGGCAAATAGCGCGTCGCTATACCGATCCAGGGCTTCCAGTGAAATGCCAAGCCCCATCCACCACGCGGCATTTACTTCTTTTAATTGTAGCAGGTCGCGATAAAGTCGGGCTGCAATTTCGTGGTTTCCCAGTCTTTGCTGTACCGCAGCCTTTATCGCGTAATAATCAGTATGACTGGACATGGATGGAGAATACATGTCCAGCTGCCTCGCTGCTTCTACAAGTTTTCCTTCCTGTAGATAAATTTTAGCGGTGAGTGTCAACCACTCTGTCTGATCCGGCTTTTGAATCAATCCTGTATTTAGCACCTCCATGGCTGATAAAACATCACCTTGCTGATAGTAAATCAAGGCAAGCGTAGAACGTGCCTTAACATGCGTGGCATCAATTGCCAATAGTGCCTGGAGTTGCGTAATGCTTTCAGGATAACGCTGCTTTCTATAATCCTCATAGGCCTGGGAAAATATTTCATCAGCGATAGAATTGTGCGTCTTTGTGACCGGCGTCTTTACCACATCGCCCTTGTATACCGTACTGCCAGTGGAATCATCGGCATCGTCAAAAGATAGTAGTGCGTCTTTCTGACTGCCACGATTTCGTGGTTTTAATTCCGGGGCAACTGATTTTTCGTGCCACATTGACACAACCAGTTTATGCGAGTCATCGGCCCTGTTACTGCTGATCGTATTGATATCCAGCTCAGCTTCCGATTCAAGCGTCAGCCTGAGTTTATTACCATCGAGCTGCTCCGCTCTCATTTTATAAAACGGATCTGCCGGTTCAAGTTGTTCTAACGGAAAAGAAAGTGCTGATTGATCCAGTTCTATGACGACTCGTGTCGGTTCTTCCAGAGTATAAACATGGTATGCTGTTGCTTTGGTCAGGGAGAGTAATAATTCGATACCCTCGGCGTTTTTTTCAAATTCAATCGCGTTCAAACTATTTTCTGGCAAAGGCAACACATGGTCTTGCATTTGCACAAAATCCAGATCTGAATCCAGCTGAAATAACTCGATATTTAAATTCCCGGATTTTCTCTCGTTAACACCAGTCTCTGAAATACTTGCTACGAAACTATTCGCAACAGAGGAATTTACATATGGCAAGTGCATATGAACTTGATAAGCTCCGAATGTCAGTAGAAAAACTAACACGGAAAGTTTTATTATCGGCAATATCCATGAAAAGTCAGTCTCATCCGATGTAAATTCGTGCGAAGAACTTAGCCCGTTTAATATATTATCCTGATCCTCGTTTTTATACGCCTGCCTGGTTTCAAGGTCGTTAAGTAATTTATTTATCAGGCTCATGGCTTTTTACTAGCTGCCAAGTATCCAACGAGAAAAGCCAGGGAAGTAATGATTTAACCATGATTCTTTATCTTCTCCTCCCTGTTCCATGTCATGGTAGGCAAGTTTAATATGCTTATGTGTCACTACCCGTTTGCCTTCACCATAAGCACACATCAAACCTTTATGACAAAGCACATTGATTAATCGTGGAATACCCTGACTATATTTGTGAATCGCATCGCAGGCACGATGATTAAACAGGTTTTCTTCACAACCTGCTATTTGCAAACGATGTTTAATATAGGAACACGTTGCTACCTTGTTTAAGGGCTGTAATTGGTATGTAAATGTGATTCGTTGCTTGAGTTGTCTTACGGATGGTTGACTTAGCAGGTTATCAAGTTCCGGTTGTCCGAAAAGAACCACTTGCAATAACTTTCTCTTTTCTGTTTCAAGATTCGTTAGTAATCGTAACGATTCCAGCGTCTGAACCGGCATCGCTTGTACTTCATCCAGGCAAACAACAACCTTCTTTCCCTTGCGATGTGTGTTCAGCAACGCCCGCGTTAATAACGTTAGCAGTTTATGCTGGGAAATTCCTTCTTCGTACTGAACTGATAGTGCATCAGCAATAGTAAAAAACAGACTGTCCGCCTTTATAAACGGATTATGAATATATGCCGTTACAAAATCCTTACTTACATTTTTCATGAGTGTTTTGCAAAGAATGGTTTTTCCTACGCCCACCTCACCAGTTACCTTGACAAACCCCTCCCCGCTACGTAGTGCCACGGTCAGCACATTCAGCGCATCCTGGTAGCCTGCCCGGTTCATAAAGAAACTCGTGTCAGAAGTTATGTTGAAAGGCAATTCTTTCAACTTAAAGTGTTTTAAATACATAGGCTTTACTCACTCGTTTGATTTTCTGATTCTGAAAAGAGTTTTTTCAAAAAATTGTTACTACCTGGCTTGTTCATGTGTTCACGCAGTTTTCTGATATTGTCCCGCGATTGCTCCATATCGTTATTCCAGTCTTCATCACTCTCAACAACGATGGGCTTTAACAGAATCACAAGTTCACTTTTTACTGATTCTTGCTTCTTATGTTTGAACAGGTTTCCCACAAATGGCAATTCTTTCAGGCCGGGAGTGCCAGCATCCTGATCATTGGTGGATTCCTGCATCAAACCACCAATCACGACGACCTGGCCGCTTCTCGCACGCACAATACTGTCTGATTCTCGCACCGTACTTAACGCCAAAGGTATCTGTTGTGCCACGTTACCTACGGTGACAGTTTTTTGCTGGTCAATTACTTCGCTGATAGAAGGATGCACATGCAGCGTCACATCACCCGCCTGGCTGATTTGCGGAGTAACATCCAACGCAATGCCGGAAAAGAACGGTGTTAATTCTATACTCGGGTTGAAGGTTGTCGCTGTAGATGTGGTCGACTGGGTGGAAGAAATATCCGTTACAAAAAACTCGTCACTGCCGACCTTGATAATAGCTTTTTGGTTATTAAGTGTCGCTACGCGAGGGCTGGATAGCACCTGTACATTTCCCTGCGTCTGTAGCAATTCGATAAAACCCGTAAAGTCGCCAAAGTCCAGGGCAAGGGTAAATACACCACCAAATGCTGCTGCGCCAGCGCCAGCGATAGCGGATAGATTGGAAGGGTCGAGATTACCCGTGTTACCTGCTATTCCGCTTACACCACTCTCGTCAACCAGTACTGAACCGCCGCCAATGTTTGCCCCCGTTATGGAATTACTACCCGGCTTCAACAACGCTCCCCAGTTAATGCCGGATTGAAACCGATCGTTCAGTCGCACTTCCAGTATTTTGGCTTCCAGTATTACCTGGCGTTGAACGATCAACTGCGTTGCCTGCAGGTAAGATTCAACTTCTCGCAATTCATTTGGTAGTGCGCGCACAACGACCACGCCTGACTGTGGATTAACAACCACGCTGCGACCTTCTCCTGTCCCAACTATCGCCTCTACCGAACTCTGTAATTCAGTCCAGAATGAACTCAGGTTTTGCTCCGTCCTGATTTCTGTGCCAACCACGCCGCCACTGGTCGAACGTGTGCCGTCGGAAGATGTCCCGCCCTGCGTTAACGAACCGGAGCTGACCAATGTCTGTGAACTACCACTTCTTTCAACGTTTAGATAATTGATCTGATAAATTCGTGCTCTAAGCCGCCCCGGCAGGACCTGGAAACCATAAGACGTACTGACAAACTCAAAACCATACACGTCACGGGCCGCCTCTAATACTTCCGGTATCGTTACATTGCGCAAGTTGAGCGTCACGTTGCCGGTGACTTCCGGATGAATAACCATGTTGTATTTTGTGCCATCAACCAGGCTCAGAAAAAACTGGTCCGCAGGCACGCCGTTAACCGAGATATCAAATCTCTCTGAATCCTCCATTTCCGGCACATCGGATATATCAAGAGCTATGGTGGGTATCAGGCTGGCAGCGATATCTTCGGGTACAGCAGCCTGAGTCCTGTTTTGTTCAACTGATTTAGTAACAGTTTCCTCCATATTCTCTACCACGTCCTGACGTACCTGCTGTTGACAACCAGCAAGCAACACCAGCATTGACAACAACACCGTTGCCATGCTGTTTAAACAAAATCTTTTTTTATTGTAATTATTGATCATGCTTATTGTTTGAGATCGCTTTTTTCCTGTTTCGAAATATTCTTCATTGTTTGCGAAGATAATAGGCGCAATATCAATTGTTTTTGATCGTCCTCAATAACAACTGCGGAATGTTTAATTTCTCGAACTATTGCGGTGTTGACGCTATCCCCGGTACGCACCAGTTTGCCGTTTACAATGGCAGTTCTATCGTCAGGTGCGATACGGATAGCAGTGACCCGCCACTCAATTTTTTTACCTGGCTGTGGTGTTTGTTCAACAAATACGGGGGCTGACTTTTGAGACCAGTAGGCTGGTCTTGTTGGATCCGGTAGTTCTGCTACAGCAATTGCTGACATGGAACAACAAAGCAGTGCGATGCCGCTGGTTATGAATTGAATTTGAAGCATTCTGATCATACGCCTATCCATTCCCTGGAAAGACTCAGTGTAAAAATTTCGATAGCAGCCCGGGTATCAGGATAGTTTTCCACGTTCAATGTAAAGTTATCCCAAAAGAAACCCCACTCCAGCTGCTCCAGTTTTTCCAGGTATTCCATCGTGGAAAAGTAATCCCCTCCAAATTCGATTCGTAAACCATGCTTGTATGCGCTTGCGATAGTAGTTGCGCCGGGTTGCTGTGTAGCCGGCGCCGGATTATCAGTGTCTCCAGGTTGTTCAATCAATGATGAAACTCCCAGACTTTTCAGGTTGTGCAGGGTTAACCCCTCTGTCTGGTTTAGTACATTCTCCAACAATCTCGGCATTTGCTCCGGCTTAACCAGGTTGCGGGTTGATGCTTCCAGTTCAGTTTCCAGAGACACCAGTTTTTCTTTAAGTGACTGCAGGCGTGCCCGGTTTTCGGCATCCGGATCAGCCTTGCTTTTGACTATCAGTTCCTGCAAACGCGTGTTCAATACCAGTCTTTCGGCATTCTTGTTATTTAGTTCACTTATCATCGCCTTTTGCTTGTTGACGAGCGGGGTATTCACTGTTGAATCCCAGACACTGAATAAAATCGCGATCAAGCCCAAAAAAATGATTGCGCGTTCACGAACACTGCGCTCATTGATCCTGGTCATGATTTGCCTGATTTTTTCCATAAAATTAATTCGTACTGATTAGAAAGTTAATTTCACTGCCGCCATCCTTGCTTTCAACACGCGCAATCTCCAACACGTTAAATGATGCACCTCGCAAGGCTTCCTCGGATGCCAGATTCTGCAGATACAATGGAACAAGTTCAGAAGACAACGTTTTGCCAGCCAGCCCCAGCAAAGAGCCACCGGCTTTAATGGTAACTTTTGTCAGCCATGTGCCTTCAACATGTCCACGCGCGAACGATGCGAGATAATCCGAAAAGCCGGAATCATTGCCAAATGAGCGACTGGAAAGAGTCTCCTTGATGCGTTCCTGTCTTTCTATCTCCCGGGTTATGCGGGCAATTTCATTTTCCAGTAATTTGCTTTTGTCTTTCGCCTGGCTTGCTTCTAGTGCAGTTACTTGTTGTTGTAATTGCATTAGCTCTGCTTCCAGCTTTGATATTTGCTTCTCATAGGGCTGAACTTGATATAGTTGGTACCCGCTTGCGGCAGCAAAAAGCAGTAAGAACAGACCGGTAAAGAGCAACATGGAAGCAGCCGAGAATACGATCTTCTGTTCCCTGAGTTCCGGTTGGTACAGGTTGATGTTCTGTTTCATGTAACCTGCGCCTCTTGTCGAAGCGCGGTACCCAGTGCCAACAGGCATCGCGATTGTGTATATCTTGATAGAGGCTCACTGACATCTATCAATTCCTGTATGTCGAGAAAGCGCGCAGGAATCTGCAATTGCTCCTCCAGGTACTCGATCATACCGGGCACTTCGTGGTCAAGTGGAGAAAGTACCAGGGCCGAAACCTGTGGTTGTCCAAAATGGCTCTCATAGTAGTCCATGGAGCGTTGTACCTCGATCACGATGTTGTCCAGCCATCTTCGGCAATCTTCATCATCGACGACCGACAACACGGCCTCGGGCAGCATGCTGTGACCGCCAGCGATCGTTCGGGACAAGTACAATTCATCCTGCCGAGTGATAGTGATTAAGCCTTGATTCTCATCAATGTAAACCAGTGCTACGCCGGCAACGTCTTCAGGCAACATGGCGGCAATGTTACGCAACGCAAGCTCCGGTATATCGATAGTCTCCAGGTTTAAACCCGCGCTTTTCAATTGAGAGATCAGCGCCTTTATCCTTTTTGAACGGGCTACAACCGCATATACCATATTGGCTCTGCTCGCCGAGCGGCCCACAGGCGCTTCAAAGACATCGACCACGGCCTCTTTCAGGTCAAAATCAATGAGCTCCTTGATGCGAAATCGAATTGCTGCCTTGACTTCATCGGGCTCCACATCCGGCGCTTCCACCAGTAATAAATGGTAATCACCAAGCTGCATCAGGCTTAGGCACTGATACTGATCCAGGTTATGAGTTTTGGTCAGCTTGGACAGCACAGCATCTCGTATAGAAATATTCTGTGCATCCTGCACGTCGCAGAATTCGAGGGTCGGCGGCAGGTCATTCTCACGACGTACCTGTGCAACGGAGACGGAGCTATCGTCGGAATAGACCGCTACATGTATGCCTTTTTTCAGCTTACGCTTGAAAAAACCCAGCAAGTTAAGACCCCTGTCACCTTAAAACTGCTTATCAGGACACAATTCCTGACGCTTATCGTGTGGCGGTCGTGCTGTAAATTTAATAAATTACTTTAATTTAACTATATAATATATTGATACTTATAAATAAACTACAGTAAACAAATACTTAAATTAAAATTGCACGTATCCGCATGCTAATTTTCCTACAAGATATAGGGTTATTCAACACAATATCTTGTATTTAGCTACATATTTTAATGCTTTACCAAGGTTCGCGGATGTAGATGTATTCAGCAGGTCCTTCAAAGATCCCGAATTCTGCTCGCCCGTGCGGATCATCATCGTAAGGGCCGTCCTCGTTGTTGTCAGTATCGTCCCAGTCATATTGCAACCAGGGCGATAGGCTTTGTGGAGAGATATCAATATAGCCCGTGCAACCTGCCGCCGGCGATGCCAGAGTAAATACTAACTCACCAATGCCGGCAGCAAACGGGTCGTTTGTTACCGTGGCGGTGGCCAAGCCATTGCCGCAACCGGTGGCATCCGAGATATCGATAGTTCCATCAATCTCGGCGGTTTGCACCGCGCTATCCAGGCTCAAATCTGTTGCTCCAATGGATGTACAGCCATCAAGCGCATTCACGATAAAGTTGGTGCCGTCGAAATATTCAGTTTGAAATGGCACGGTGACGGGCAGTAATTCTGATCCAGCGGCAGTGCCGATATTCAGGCGACCAAAACGTAATTCCGTATTGCCAATGTCGGTGATGGCATACCCATCGGCTGTATCGACAGGCGCGATAGCGCTATTACAACGCCCCGGACTCACGGCGCTGTCATAGCAAACACCGTCACTATCAGTTAGCCCCGCTGCCAGGAAGGAAACATCCACGTCGGCATTGAAAGGCGCTTCCGCGATATCTTTCTGATACATGAAGGCATCACCTCCCGCCCCGCTTGCTAATGTCAATGTAATCACGCCGTCGAAATCGGTCTCGCCGCCCAGGGCGATCGATCCGCCAACAAGGGAAGACAGGCTTGCATTCGGTGGTGGTGGTGCCGCATGACCATCCGCATAGCCTCTTGCCAGAGCCGGGCTACTTGTAAATTTTACAAATCCATTGGGAGCCGTATTACCACCGCCGTAATTGAGTGTTGTGTTTCCTGTCTCGGCATAAGCGGTCAGAGTCAACTCGGGCGCCGTGTTGTAATAAAAAGTCTGTTCCTGGTAGGTAAAGCCGGTACAACTATCGGCAAAATCCGGCGTGTTGGCCGAAACATCAAATCGCCAGGGAATGAACCTGCCAACAGCACCATAGTTGGAACTGCCAAGAACAGTTTCGCCGCTTTGTCCATTGAATGCGCTTAACCCGAAAAAGTTAAGAGTGCCGTCACCGAGGTAACCATTAATGGTCAACACCAGTGACATGGAGCCGACCTCGGTATATTCCAAATCGGGCAATGGCACCTGCCCATTCGTAAAATCTCCCTGTACAAAAGTCCCGTTATTGAGCGTACCGGTAGCGCCGCCAGTTGGTAAGTACAGGAAAGGAGCCAGTGCGCCATCCCAGGCGAAATTAGGTGCCAATGCGCCAAAACCCAGGTCATTGTTGTCGGTAATATCCACACCTTCAATTAAAACGCCAGAGACAATTTGAAAGTCCGGTATACCATCATCAGCTGTCCCGAACGGTACGCCGTCATCGTCAGCGGCTTGCCACAGGTAAGCGCCGACATTGGCCGAGAAACCTGAGCCGGCTGTCGTGAAGATGCCTCCGGTAGAAGTTACCCCGCCTGGATTGGCGACTCCTGCATTAATATCGGTAACCGTAAAACCAAACGGCCGCACGATAAAATTATTACTAATACCGGTGGCATACTCGCCGGACGGCGTACCATCGTCCAGTAACAGTTCATAACGTGCGTGTAGTTCAAGCTGACCTGCATCCGGGTAGTTCAGCACGATCTCGGCGGCAGCATTGACACCGAATTCAAGGTTGACCAATTCATATGAAGCAACACTGTCGGCATTATCGCTGTCGCCGTCGTCATCACTGGTATCGATATACTGACTCGGTGTCGCTGCATTGCTGATATTAAGCTCGCGTCCGGCGCAGGTACTCGGATTCTTGCATTCCGCGCCCAGTTCGATACCCACCACATCGCCCGGACCGAATATTGAAGTACACACCGAAGGATCGTCATCCGTCGCCCTCACTACCTGCAGGTTAAGCGTTTTACTGTTGAAACCGGTATTCGATGGCTTGCCGGAAATCTGGGTCGGGATCGTGTTGTTGCCATCGGTCACGTTGTTGTAAATGATCCCGGTAAGGAAGAAATCGATGGTCGGATCATCCGTGCCATCACCCGGGTCGGTATCACCCGGTGCCGTACCACTGGTTTCCGTAATCGCGGACGTGATGTTGATGCTGAACGTTTCCGAGTTGGCACCTGCCAGGTCCGGGTAATTCAAGGGTATGGTCACACTGGCCTCACCCGCCGGGAACTCGTAACTGGCATCGCCATTGCCCGGGGTACCAGGCGTGACGGTACCGGTGCCCGCCGAAGGTGTGCTGCTCCAGGTACCGCGACCGGTACTGGTAACAAAATCGATCGTCGTTGCCGACGTATGATTCACAGTCGCATTGGAACTGTCCTTGGCCGTGATAGTGACGTCGACCGGTAAACAGGTAATGCCGCTGCCGGCACCAAAATCGATGTCGTAGTGATCGATAACATTACCAACACAGGTTGGGTAGCAGAACGCCTCGGAAAAGACGAGCACGCTGGCCTGCTCCGTCGTATGGTTGCGCTCGGTATCGCGAAAAATATCTTCTTCATAGGCAAGGCCGATCTGTGTCGCATCGATACTGCAGCGCCTGATCCAGCCGCCGTCACCACCGTCATGACGACGTGTGTGACCAATCGCCAACGGCGTGGCACTATACGTATTCACGAACGGCACCGTTCGTCCTGCACCACCCGCGCAATTCTCATTATCCCAGCCTTGAATATTGTCTGCCGATACTATGGTCTCATAGAGTATGGTCGTGCCCTGTGCGGTAAAGCTGCCCTGCACGTTGCCATCTATGGCCAGGTAGGCAATGGTCTCATCCGTATTGATCGTTGCCGGATTACCATCGTTGACTTCACTTCGCTCCAGCGCAGTTTCAAAAGACGTGTTGCCGACGTTCTGAATGGATGCCGTTAACCACGGGCGCGAGGTCGTGGTTGGTGGGTTGTTGTACTCATTGGCGAACCCCTGGATTTGCAACAATACGGATGGGTTAGCAAACGTATTGTTGTAATTAACGGTATCCCAGCCTTCCCCGCCCGGCACACCACTGCCATGCTGCACGGTCTGGGTCGTATGTGTACCGGCTTCAATAGTGCGGCCGTCCGGCAAGGTAAATACGCCCTCCGTCATGGCGATGTAATCCACCGTCATTGGCACCGAACGGCCATCCTGCGGCTCCGGTTCGACCTGCGCCATTTCAAACCCGGTGGTCGTGACGTTACGTATTCGTATCGCTGCCGGATCGGTATTTTCATTAGTGGGCAATACAAACACCAGCGGCGGAGTCGGGTAAGTCTGCAGAAAACTCACCGGGGTAAATGTCGGTGTCGTCGTCGTGTCGTTCAGCGTCACCTGGTTGGCTTCAATATAGATTCCCGCCACACAATCATGTGTATCGTTAAATATTTGCGTCACTTCGGCATCGCTTAACACCGAGCCGTAAACGCGTACCTCGTCCAGCAGACCATCAAAATACTCAGGCGACCCACCGGTGTCTTCAATACGGCCAATACTTGAAAAGGCATTACCAATAGTTCCACCAGAAGGAAGCGTGCCACTCGTATTCAGAACACCGTCTATGTAGATTTTATAGGCGTCGGTAGAAGCATCGCGGGTTAATACAACATGGTGCCAGGTTCCGTCATTCACCGACACGTTTGACTTGGTGGTGAAATCGTTGGCCACAGAAATACCAATATTGCCTGAGGCATCAAGCCAGCCCCAGAAAATATCATCTGCTCCTCCTGACTCCTCGACCCCGGTAACACCAGGCGCCTGCCAGGCCAAATCATTACCAACCTGGGTTGTATTCATCCAGAAGGTCAGACTGGCGGTGTCATTAAGTATGTCGGAAAGATTAGGCACATTTACGTAGTCATCAACACCATCGAATGTGCCATAGCCGCAGGTGCCCGGCGAACCGGCTATAGCAGGTGACGTGTTGTCAGTTTGCGCCCCATTTACCGCGGCTCCGTCATAGCTACCGGTTTCATCAACCACCTCCCCGGTTGTTCCGTTCCAGCTCGTTTCATCCATGCGCCACTCGGCCAGGGGGGCGGCGGTTGTATCGCAATAATAGAGGCCTTCATCAAATACAGGGGCTGGGCCGGCGGGAATAGGTGTATAGGTAAAACCGTTTGACGCATCGCCCCAGCGCAGGCGAATCTCTGCCTGACCACCATTTTCATAATACTCCAAGCGTATATCGTATATTTCACCCGCCGTCAGTGCGACATTAGCACTCGTATCAGTGGTCGAGGCATGGTCGGTCCAGTTATCAATAACCAGCACATTATCAACATATAGCCTGACTCCATCGTCAGACACAGTTTGAAAGCGATACGTGTCTGTAGTGGTAATCCTCAACAAACCGTCCCAGCGAACAGAAAAATTATCTGTCCCGATCCCGGCGACGCCAGGTCCGCCGTTCGCCCAGTTAAAATCAACCGGGCCATCAATTCGAGTGCCGGTAGCCGGCGCCGTTAGCGTCATATTGTTGAAGTAATCGCCGGGAAATCCACTTGTTAAACCAGCACCAAAGGTACAGGCACTGGTCACTACCGGTGTTAACGCAATAATATGCGCCACACCGGTATCGGCACTACCTGCTGCCGTGGCGGTCTTGTTGCCTGTCGCACCGGCACCGGCCTGAATAACATCGTTGATCTCGAGTGATATGCCGGCTGCGTTAGGCGTTGTAAGTGAAGCTACATCGACACGCTCAGTCATTCCGGCCGGCGGTGTCCATGTTTCTGCCGAAGAGTAACTATGGCTACTAATCACCATGGTATCGGCAACCGTCGTGCTGACACTATTTGCCGTATGACTCGTGCCGTTAGCTGTCACGTTGCCGCCAATAACATCAACTGCGGCACTGGTATCAACACCAGAGTAACTGGCAATACCACCGGCCGCGCCCGTGATGGCCCCGGAAAATGTCCAGGTGTAACTTGCCGGCTCAGCGCCTGTCGCAATACGGGTAAACACTTCCTGAACATTGGCATTCCCCGCTCCCTGAGCGATCCGGCTTTGGGATACCCAGCCTGCCGGAGGTGTAATGGTTACCGCCGTATTGTCACGATAGGCGATGACTGCAACCATTACATCATCCGTGGTGGTGCCTGGAGGCACATTAATTGTAATAACGGGGGCAGGCCGCAAGGCCAACTGGGCGCCATGACTGACTGCATTGCCACCGGTGGCACTGGCCTGTACTGCGGCCTGAGTACCAGCCGCCCCACGTAATCCATAATAAGCAGCAATTGCCAGATCATCACCCCCACCGGGAGGGTTGTATTCGGTAAAAAACGCCTGAGTCCAGGGAGCGCTACCGGCAGGTGTACCAATTGAATTGAAATCATTATTCGCATGGGCAGTAAAAACCAGCATGGTGTTGCTTGACGAGGTTGTTATCGCGCCTGCCTCGATATCATTGTCATTGCCGGAAAGCGTAAAGCTATTGCCGGTATCAAATGGACTACCTGTAGGAACAACACCTCTAAAAGCAATAATTCGCGCGCCGATGCCATCATTACCTGCATTGGACACCGTGGTCGGATCTCCACCTGTTGCGCGACGCCAAAACAGGCTTGCACGATGGTCGCCTCCGCTGCTGCCCGTGCTGATTTGCGTCCATCCCGTCATTGTTGGCGTGGCACTGGCATCGCGTGACTCAATAACGGCGATCAGAACATCGTCTACCTGCGTGCCAGCTGGCAGACCTGGCGTCACGTTGCCGCTATTAGCTGTTGCTACCGTGCCTGCTCCTACGAAAGTAATTGGAACAGTTAAGCCATCGGGAGTAGCGCTGGATGTTGCCGCACGGAATGAAATGGCTGCTAGTGACTGGAAACTGATGCAACACAGCATCAACAAAACGGCAACACCTGTGAAGGTGTTTGATACACGCCTGGCCTTAGTACGGCCACACAAGAAGTTATATGGCAGAAACAGCATTACATAGAAATTTTTTCTGGCTCTTTAAAAGAGAATTATAGAGATATTTTGTCGTTAACGCCTTGATTAGTCGCTAAAAAGAAAATATTTCTACGATTTTTTGAGCATTAGTTGACTTTATGCAAATCTGCAAGCCTAGACCTCGGACTTTTGCTCACGGGCGAGAAGGTTTTGCACGGCCTCTCTGGGTGTGCATTTTTGTTGCAGTAGATTATTGACCTGCTCGGTGATGGGCATTTCGATCTTGTGTGTCTTTGCCAATTCTGTCACCTCGAATGCCGTCTTGATACCCTCGATGGCCTGGCCTATTTTTTCACTGGCCTCGTCAATGCTCAGTCCCTGGGCCAGCAATAAACCCAGTCTGCGATTACGTGACTGGTCGTCGGTACAGGTTAATACAAGATCACCGAGGCCGGACAGGCCCCTGAAGGTTTCCTGGTTGGCGCCCAGTGCCATACCAAGCTGGGTGATTTCATAGAGGCCACGGGTGATTAATGCTGCGCGCGTATTAGAGCCAAAACCCAGACCATCCGCAATACCGGCGGCAATGGCCATGACGTTTTTGACCGCGCCACCCACCTGCGCACCAACCATATCGTTGTGGGTATAGACCCGGAAATAATCATCGTGGAAATAATCGGCAAATTGTTGTGCCGTCTCGAGATCTTTGGCAGCAATCGTTACTGCCGTTGGCGAATTCCCTGCTACTTCTTTCGCAAACGTTGGGCCGGTCAGTACACCGATATCACAATCATCCAGCACTTCCTGAACAACAACATGATTCAGTTTCTGCGTTCCGCTTTCAAAACCCTTGCAGGCCAGGCAGATCCTTTTACTTTTAAAATCGGATAACAACGCGAGGCTATCCCTTAACGCAAAACAGGGCGTCGCCATGACAAACAATTCGGTTTCGCCTGGTACTGAATCCAGGGTCTCAACCGGGTAGATATTGTCAGGCAACGTGACATCAGGAATGTAACGCTGGTTTACACGCGCATGCTTTAGCTGTTGTACGAGTTCCTGGTTGATGTCCCAAAGATAAACATCATGGTTATTCCGCGCCAGCACAAGCGCCAGGGCCGTTCCCCAGGAACCTGCACCAAGAACCAGTATCGGTTTGTTGGTCATAACCGTTGATTAGTGGGTGGTTTGTTCCGGTTTTGGTTGTGCAGCATTTTTCTGCTGCGCATACAGTGCTTCAAAATTTACCGGCGCTAACAACAATTGTGGAAACCCTCCGCGCAGCACGATATCGGATACGGTTTCACGCACATAGGGGAACAGGATATTCGGACAGGCAATGCCCAGCATCCGATCCAGCATGTCAGCAGGAATATTGTTGAGGTAAAATACACCAGCCTGGTTTACCTCGGCCAGGTAAGCTGTGTCTTCGCCCAGTTTGACTGTGACGGTCACTGACAACATCACATCGTACAGCGATTCTTCGATCTTTTTTGCCTCATTGGTTAAATGCAGATCGACCGATGGTTTCCACTCGACCTTGAAAATACCCGGTGTATTCGGTGTTTCAAATGACACATCTTTTACATAGATTTTTTGCAGTTGAAACTGTGCATCCTGTGGTACCTGCGCTGCTTCTTTTTCAGCCATAGTCTTCCCTATTTATTTAGCTAGTTAACTCTTTCCCTTGGTCAAGGGAAGGCTGGCATTTTGCCACGCCAGCAACCCACCCTTAAGGCAGGAAACCTTTTCAAACCCCTCGTTCAGCATTTTTCTCGCTTCCTTGGGGGCAACGGATCCACTGGCACAGCAGAAGATGATATCCCTCTGTTTGTATGCCTTGAGTTTTTCCAGTTTGTTCGGCAACTCTGCAAACGGGATGTTCATGGCATTAATAATATGTCCTTTTTCAAAATCCGATTCGTTGCGGATATCAATCACGACCGCGTCTTCCTTGTTGATTAAACGGGTCACGTCAGCAGGTAACAACATTTTGACCCCGCTGAGCGAATCGCCAAACAGGTTCCAGGCCAGTAACATCAGGATGGCGACCAACAACGAAAACAGAAATAAATGATTAGCGACGAATTCCGGGAACCTTTCCATGCTTAAATCTTACCGACTGAGGTTTATCGAGGCACGCATAATACGTGATATCCGTCCCTGAAAAAACCGTGGAGACGTATTTAGAACACACTATTATTCAGGTGAAGTATGGCAATGATTCATGCTAATATTCGCGCAGCTCGAAGCGGCAATTACTTGAAATAGCTGATATTCACCCTGACTTAACCGATTCTGGCAGACGACTTTACTAGCAGACTCAACATTCCCTCATGCAAGTCACGCATAGACCGACAATCCTGATGATCCTCGATGGCTGGGGCCATACCGATAACACCGATTATAACGCTATTTATACTGCCAATAAGCCGAACTGGGAAAAGATCTGGAGCACCTATCCACATACCCTGATCAGCGCCTCCGGTATAGATGTTGGCCTGCCGGCCGAGCAGATGGGCAATTCCGAGGTAGGTCACATGAATATCGGCTCAGGCCGGGTCGTGGACCAGGAGTTCACCCGGATTACCAAGGCCATCCGTGACGAGAGCTTTTACGACAACGCCACGCTAAAGCAGGCGTTCAAACTGGCCGTGGATAACAAACGTGCCATTCACCTGCTTGGACTGCTGTCACCGGGTGGTGTGCACAGCCATGAAGACCATATCTTTGCCCTGATGGAATTGGCGGCTCAGTGCGGTGCAAAAGAACTTTACCTGCACGCGTTTCTTGATGGTCGCGATACGCCACCGAAATCCGCCATGGAATCCCTGCACCACGCACAGTTGAAAATGCGCGAACTCGGTATTGGCGAATTTGCTTCCGTCATTGGTCGCTACTACGCGATGGATCGCAACAAGCGCTGGGAAAGGACCAAACTTGCCTATGACCTGATCAGCCAGGGCAAGGCAGAATTTACCTCGGTCGATCCCTTTATCGCATTGGACAAGGCCTATGCCCGCGGCGAAAGCGACGAATTTGTGAAACCCACCGCCATCGTTAAACCAAACCAACGTCCGATCATCGTCAAGGGCGGTGATGTCATGGTGTTTGCCAATTATCGGGCAGACCGTGCCCGCCAACTGGCTCGGGCCTTTACCAAGCCCGCCTTCCAGGCATTTGAAAGGGAACACTTCCCGGAGCTGGCCGCGTTCGTCAGCCTGACTTCCTACAAGGCCAATTATGAATTCCCGGTAGCGTTTCCGCCGGTAAAACTGAAGAACGTCATGGGCGAGTACATTTCGGGTTTTGGCCTGAAACAATTGCGCATTGCCGAAACAGAAAAGTATGCGCACGTTACCTTCTTCTACAACGGTGGCGAGGAAACGGTGTTCGAAGGAGAGGATCGTATCCTGGTACCCTCGCCGCATGTCCACACCTATGATGAAGTACCTGAGATGAGTGCCGCAGAGATCACCGAGAACCTGATTGAAGCCATCAATAGTCGCAAATATGACATGATCGTATGTAACTTCGCCAATGCCGATATGGTCGGGCATACCGGAAACTTTCCTGCAACAGTAAAGGCAATAGAGACCATCGATCGTTGCCTGGGCAGTATTGTTCAGGCCACGAGGGCAGTGGGTGGCGAAATGCTCATTACCGCTGACCACGGCAACGCTGAACAGTTGCGCGCCTACACCACGGAAAAGATCAAATCACAGGCTCATACTGCGCATACCAGCAACCTGGTGCCGCTGATTTATATTGGTCGAAACGCCGTTTTCAAACCGGGGACCGGGTCACTGTCAGACATTTCCCCCACTATGCTCACGATCATGGGTATTCCACAACCCCCGGAAATGACCGGTTACTCATTAATATCGCTGTCTGGGGAGGAGACACAGACCGCGGTGGGAGAATAACGTCGATATGCGCATCCCCTTCTGCAAAGCCGGACTCCTGTTATTGCCTGTCGCGTTACTCGTCATGCCGCCTGGTTTTGCAGAAACGACCGAAGACGACGAGGTCAGACTGCAGCAGCTACGCAACCAGATCAAGGATGTGGAAACACGCATCCAGGATGCTCGTACGGAGTCGGAAAAATTACGCAAGGAACTTCGCGACAACGAGGTCACTTCGGCACAAACGCTGACCCGATTGCAAGATATCAAATCACAGATCAAACAAAAGAATAACGAACTCGAAGCATTGCAGTTTGAACAGCAAGTACATGAAGAGGCATTGGCCAAAGAAAGACAGCAACTGGTCGGACAGATCCGTGCCGCCTACCAGATTGGACGCAACGACTACATCAAATTGTTATTAAACCAGGAAGATCCAGCCCGGGTCGGTCGCGCGCTGGCCTACTATGATTATCACAACCGCGTACGCACACGAAAGATCAACCTGGTGCAGGAGACACTGAAAGAAATTACCAATATAAGACATTCCATCCGGGCTGAAACACAAAAGCTGGATACCCTGCGCCGACAACACGAGGACAAGCTCGGTGAGTTTCATCGTTATCGTGCATCACGACGCGATATTATTGAGCGCCTGCAGGCCTATATCGAGGACCAGGATGTAGAGTTACATACCCTGCAGGAAAACGAAAAGCAGCTCGGCAGCCTGCTTTCCGAGCTTAAACAGGAGCAGGCCGTTACTGTTGAAATTTATGAAGATATGCCACCGTTTAACACTCTCAGGGGTGCCCTGAAATGGCCGGTCGCCGGTCGACTTGTTGAAAAATTCGGTAGCATGAAAAAAGGTGGCAACCTGAGATGGCAGGGAGTGCTGATAGACGCCGAATCCGGTACGGAAGTGTCGGCAATCAGTACCGGTAAAGTTGTTTTTGCTGACTGGTTTCGTAACCTTGGCCTGCTAATGATCCTGGATCACGGCAATGGCTACATGAGTCTCTATGGCCACAATCAAAACCTGTTGAAGAATACCGGCGACTGGGTGCTGGCCGGCGAGACCATCGCCACTGTCGGCGATAGTGGTGGCCAGGCGAATACCGCGCTGTACTTTGAAATCAGAAAAGGCGCAGAACCACTCGATCCCGCGCTCTGGTGCCGGGGTTAACAGACTAGCCTGCCGGTGCCCGCATGGTGGGCATACTTGTCATGAACAAGCCTGCCCGAGTATGCTAGTCACACTCATCTAGCATGAACAAGTGTCGATTCACCCAGTCCTATTTAAACGTCGAGATGCTTAATGGAGCAAAGAATGTACAAGTCATCACTCTTCCTGGTCACTTTCATGCTGGCATTGATGCTGAATGCCAGTTTCGCCAATACCGAGGAGGCCAACGAAGCGGATACACTGCCACTTGATGAATTGCGTACCTTTACCGAGGTTTTTGCCAAGGTGAAGAATGATTATGTCGAAACAGTAGATGACCGCCAGCTGATTGAGAATGCAATCAGGGGCATGCTTGAAGGACTGGACCCGCACTCGGCCTACCTGGATGAAGATGAGTACAAGGCATTACAGGAAGGGACTACCGGCGAGTTTGGTGGTCTGGGTATCGAGGTGGGTATGGAAGACGGCTTCGTCAAGGTTATCTCTCCGATCGATGACACACCTGCATCCAGGGCCGGCATCCAGGCCGGTGACCTGATTATTCGTCTGGGCGGTAAATCTGTTAAAGGAATGAGTCTGAACGAGGCTGTGACCCTGATGCGTGGCAAACCGGGAAGCGAGTTGATCCTGACAGTCGTGCGCGAGGGCGAGGAGAAACCGCTTGATATCTCTATCATTCGTGACGTAATCACCGTAAAGAGCGTCAAGGGTCGCATGCTGGAACCCGGTTACGGCTATGTACGCGTATCAAACTTCCAGTCACATACGGCAGAAGACCTGCGCAAAAAGATCGTGGAACTGCAACAGGAAAACAAAAAAGACCTGATAGGCCTGATCCTGGACCTGCGCAATAATCCCGGCGGCATATTGAATGCAGCCGTGGGCGTTTCTGATCTGTTTCTCGACAGTGGTTTGATCGTTTATACAGAAGGCCGTATCAAGGATTCGCAATTGAAATTTACTGCAAAGCCCTCCGACATGTTGAGCAATGCACCCATCATCGTGCTGGTGAATGGTGGCTCGGCATCGGCGTCGGAAATTGTTGCCGGCGCATTACAGGATCACGATCGTGCAATCATCATGGGTGAAAAGACGTTTGGGAAAGGTTCTGTTCAAACAATTTTGCCAATGAATGATGCGGCCGCATTGAAATTGACCACGGCCCGTTATTACACGCCATCGGGGCGTTCCATCCAGGCTGCAGGGATTGAACCGGATATAATCATTGAACCTGTGAGATTCCAGAGTAAAATTGACACCCGGACAGGTATCATCAAGGAATCTGATTTGAGTGGACACCTGACCAACGGTAAAGAAGAAGACCAGAACAAAGACAATAATAACAAGACTGATCAAGACAATGATCAGCAAGATGGACCGTCACTGGTGGAATCTGACTACCAGCTTTATGAGGCATTAAACGTACTTAAAGGCTTAGCCATTCATCTTAAAAAGGTAGGTTAATATGTCTCAAAAGCTGCTGGGAGTAGTAGCTCAGAAGTGTTTGTTATGTCTTTTCATCTTAAGCAGCTGGTTGAGTCTTCCGTCATACGCCGAAGATAATATCTCACCAACCATCACTATCATCATCGACGACCTGGGATATCGTTACCACGATGATCAACGCGTACTGGAACTTCCCGGCCCTGTCGCCTTTTCAATTCTTCCCCACGGCCCCAATACTGATCGCATTTCCCGGCTTGCCATTGAACAGGGACGCGAGATGTTGTTGCATCAGCCGATGCAGGCCATTGATAGCAACAAGGACATTGGCCCGGGCGGACTGACAGTCAACATGCAGCGTGATGAGTTTATAGAAATCCTGGAAACGAACCTGCGCCGTGTACCCAATATCATTGGTCTGAATAACCACATGGGCAGTTTGCTGACACGGCATAGCGATCATATGCAATGGCTGATGGAAACGTTAAAGCTGAATGGTTATCTATTTATCGATAGCATGACCAGTAACAAGAGTGTCGCTGCCCACGTAGCCAGGGACAATAACCTGCCCTACCTGACCCGCGATGTATTCCTCGATCATGTACAAACACGTGGTTATGTAAGAGAGAAATTCATGGAACTGGTGGAGACAGCCAAGCGCAAGGGGTCGGCTTTGGCTATCGGCCATCCACACCCGGAAACAATCGAGGTCCTCGCCGAGATGCTTGTCGACGTGGAGCAATATGGTGTTAACCTTGTTGGTTTGAGAACGTTATATGCAAGAAAACACAGTGACAGACAATATGCCCAAAAGAGTACTGATACCACTCGCGCAGGGTTGTGAAGAGCTGGAAGCCGTTACCATTATTGACCTGCTGCGACGTGCAGAAATAACCGTTATTACAGCCGGACTGGATAACAACCCGGTTACAGCCAGCCGCAAGACCGTACTCATCCCCGACACCGATCTTGATACCGCGCTGACCGAAGAATTCGACATGGTGGTATTACCCGGCGGCTTACCGGGTGCCGATTATCTCGATAAAGATCCCCGCATTCGCGACATGCTGGTCAAGATGGCCAACAGTGAGAAGTTCACGGCCGCCATTTGCGCGGCACCAAAGGTACTGGCCAGCGCTGGCCTGTTAAAAGGCAAACAGGCAACGGCCTATCCAGGCATCCTTGAATCTGACACCGATACTGAAATCACTGGCGAGGCCGTCGTGACTGCCGGCAAGGTCATCACCTCGCGGGGACCCGGGACAGCGATGGATTTTGCATTGACGCTCATTGAGCAATTAGTGGGTAAAGATAAAAGGGATGAAGTTGAAAAAGGATTGGTTCGTTAAGTTTCTCTATTTGCTTTGAGCAACGATTTTTTTCAACATCGGTTTCGCCTTTGAACGGCGAGTGTCTTATTCGCATTTTACTAAATCTTAAAGATTACTTTCGCCTTTATGGCGAGGTACTTCTTTTCATAAAGAAGTACCCAAGAAAACTTTTGCCTGCTGCCCAGGCCTGCAGCTTCCCTCGTCAACCTCTAACGCTGACGCGCCGCGCATACATTCGTCCATGAATGAATGCGCTAAAAATGACGTCCTGTCATTTTTTCGCTAGCGCTAGTGGTCTCCTCGGCTGGGCCGCACGGCGGATGATGAACCTCTATATCCCCTTGTGATTTGCCGAGGAACGGCTTTATGCCAAGGCTGAGCAACAGGGATGTTGCGAAAGCATCGTGAGGACAGGAGTCCTCTGGATGCGTGCCTTGGAAAATAAAGTTGTGACGAGGATGGAGCGCAGCGAAAAATCACATGGGGTGATCTTTCTTTTGGTACCTTTTCTTTGACCACGCAAAGAAAAGGTACTCGCCGTTAAAGGCGAAATCCATGCTGAAAGAAACGGGCTGCTTAAGTCTAAACCAATGCATAAAGCTAATCTAAGCAGTAGAATTAAAAAATGCCCGCAGAAGCGGGCATTTATTTACTACCAGATCGATTCCCCGGTCTCCGGGTTATACATCTCATGATGAATCTTGTTTCGATTCTCGATTAATTGATCGATCGTCGGCTCATCATTCATCGCACGTTTGACTGCCAGTTTCATGGCCTCGTAGTTACAACGATAAAGATCCTTACGATCCAGGTTCTTGTCGGTCACGCATTCCGGTGCAATCCAGACCATCGCGATACAGCACAGGTTATTGGCCTGGTCCTTTGGTATCACACCATCAATAACGGAGTCCAGCATGGCATCGGCTATGGCTGACTGTACCGGGCCGCCCAGTAAATTGACGTAAGCGGTCGACTTTATCGTGACCTTGGGGACAATAAGGGTAGCGGGTTTAACCTGCTGGTTGCAGGCACGGATAGCAAACATGCGGGTATGTCCCTCGGTCTGCCCCATCAGGTTGGCGAAGGCATTACCCACGGGGCCATTAATGTCGCCAATCACAATTTCCGGCATCGCATCGGTAAACTGGCCTTCTGCGGCGAACACCGTGGCTTCACCGGTTTTCATAATAATTTTATCTGACATGCATGGTTCCTCATTGCAGGATTAGTGAAAAATTTTGAGGCCGAAATGTAATATGAAAAGCCAGGTAAACCCAGCACTTTTTGCTGTCAAAGTGATTCCGCAAAAGGGAGATTAAAAAGAGTGATTTTGGCGTGGCTATGAGAAGTTCGCGCGCGGACAACCGGAATGTATAGAAAATACATGAGGATTGGAGCACGCGCACGACGAAATAGGCGCGTCAAAAGTGCCTTTTGAATCCCCTTTTACTTGTTTTGCCAGGAAAGGTAGAGCAGTAACATCCCGGAAAACCCGAGTAGCCAGGACACAATGGGGACCGACAGGAATTCACCGTGCTTGGTATTATCAAGCGCGTAAATAATGGCTGAACTCAACAGGAAACCTGAGCCTACTACGGCCAGTACCGTGCGCCGGTTATAGGTGGCCATCTCCTGGCGCAATTCATGGATTTCCTGTGATTTATTTTCCATCTCTATCTTGCCTTCATAGAGACGGTCCAGCACATCAATAGCCCGGTTTGGCAAATCTGGCAGGCGATCAATCAACTTGGGAATATTAAGTTTTGCGCCCTTGATGACACCACGTAAGCCAATACGCTGTTCCATCCAGCGTTCTAGCTCCGGTCGCGCAGTCTTCCAGAGATCCAGCTCGGGATAGAGTTGGCGGCCAATGCCCTCGATATTGATAATCGTCTTTTGCAACATGACCAGCTGCGGCATGATCTCAACATTGAAACTGCGCGCTATCTGTAACAGTCGCTGCAGTAATTCACCAAAAGAGATTTCATTCATGGGCCTGTCAAGCAGCGGTTCGCAAACAGACCGTATGGAAGACTCCAGTTCATCCAGCCGTGTCCCCCTTGGTACCCAGCCAGACTCGATATGCAACGCAGCCACGCGATGATAATCCCGGTTCAGGAAGGCCAGGAAATTATCGGCGAGATAACGCTGATCGAACTCGGTTAATGAACAAACGATACCAAAGTCGATGACGTTGACTCGCGTTGGTTCACCGTCTTTAGCGGGCATCACGAATATATTCCCGGGATGCATGTCTGCATGGAAAAAATTGTCCCGAAACACCTGGGTAAAAAATACCTTCACACCGAACTCGGCCAGCCATTTCATATCGACACCGGCCTGCTTCAAGGCATCTATGTTATTAACATTGAGGCCTGACACACGTTCAATCGCCAGTACGTTTCTTTTCGTCAGTTCCCAGCTAACTTCCGGGACATAGTAAAGCGGTTCATCGATAAAGTTGCGTCGTAACTGCGAGGCGTTTGCGGCTTCCCTTTGCAGGTCGAGTTCATTTAGCAAGGTGGTCTCAAACTCTTTAACTACCCCGGTAAAGCGTAATGCACGTCCCTTGTGATAGTATTTTTCGCCCTTCTCGGCCAGCATTTTCAACAAAGACAGGTCACGGCGAATGACGCGCTCAATATCCGGTCGTATTACCTTGATAATAAATTCGCGTCCGTCCTTGAGTACGGCACGATGTACCTGCGCGACCGATGCCGATGCCAATGGTTTTTCATCAAATTCGATAAAGACATCTTCGATTTTCTTGTTGTAGGCCTTTTCAATGATTGTCTTCGCAACAGTCCCCGGGAAGGGCGCCACGTTATCTTGCAGCTTGGCGAATTCATTAGCGATATCGGCCGGCAATAAATCGCGTCGCGTCGATAAAATCTGGCCAAGCTTGACATAAATCGGACCCAGTTCTTCCAGCATTTTGCGCATACGTTCGGCGCGCGGCCCACGTTTCCTGCCAAACCAGTTCCAGGGAAAAATAAAATAAACAAAGCGGATAGGTCGAAACAGGTGGGTAGCAAAGATAAATTCATCCAGCCCGTACTTGATTAGTACGCGCTGGATGCTGAGTATGCGCAGAAACTGGTCCATGGCTAATCGGATTGCCTGTTACTGTTAAGCCTTGATGCAAGTTTTTGCAGCCTGTTGGCCAACCGGTCGGTATCCTCGCGCAAGGTCGCTACATCCTGGCAAAACTCTTTCACCATCAAGTCGTCCGGTAATACGTCGCTCTCAAAGCGAAGGTATTCACTGGCATCCAGTGCCAGTGTCTTGCCTGTGTTCAGGGCGAATTGTCGTGTATTTCGCATGAATTTACCGATCTGAAACGCGGCCGTGTCACCTACCCACCTGGATAAAGGTTCTTCCAGGTCCAGCTCCATGTTCTGCATGATCTGCTGGAAACGCTGGGCTAGACCAATATCTCCAATGAGTTCCATATTCGCCGGCAGCACACCGCTCCTGTCTTTACCCGAGGCCATCATGGTCATGAAATTAAGCGGCGTACCCTTAATCATGACGTGTGGTTTTGTGTCCAGTTCTCGCTGTATGGTCAGTCCCTGTGCAGTGGGTATGAGATACAACGTCAGTGAGGTGTTAATAAAATGGAAACCGATGACCTTGCCAGCAAGCCCTGTCAGTGCCTCTTGTGTTTCCTCGTCAAGCGCCAGGGCATGATTCACTATTCTTTCAAGGTGCGGTACCCAGTTGAATTCATTTTTTTCCGAGGGATTATTCATAGCTTGTATCCACGATGAATCGCCACGATACCGCCGGACAGGTTCAGATACGAGACCTTTTCAAACCCGGCCGCTTCCATCATCGTCTTCAGACTGTCCTGGTCCGGGTGCATACGAATGGACTCAACCAGGTACTGGTAGCTTTCCTCGTCGTTGGCGACAAGTTTACCGATACGTGGAATCAGCTTGAAAGAATATTGATCATATAGCTTTGCAAGTACGGGTATGGCTATCCTGGAGAATTCCAGCACCATGATACGAGAACCATATTTAAGCTTGCTGTACATGGAGCGCAATGCCTTGCCCTTGTCTGTTACATTTCTCAGGCCAAAGGCAATCGTGATGCAGTCAAAATTGTTATCTGCAAATGGCAGGCATTCCGCATTGGCCTGAACGTAGTTGATGCCATCGGTCATACCCGTATTGATGAAACGGTCGCGACCGTGTTGCAGCATATCGGCATTGATATCACAAATAGTCAGGCTACCATCCTGGCCCAGTCGAGGTTTAACCAGGGCAGCGACATCACCCGTACCGCCTGCCAGATCCAGTACCTGGTCATTTTTTTTAATCGAGCAGAGGTGCACGGCATGGCGTTTCCATAAGCGGTGCACACCCAGTGACATCAGGTCATTCATCAAGTCATACTCAGCGGCCACGGAGGTAAACACCTGTCGTACCCGGCGTGTCTTTTCATCGCTGCTGACTTTTTGAAAACCAAAATCGGTTGTTTGCTGATCAGTCATGCTTGCGCTCATGTCCTGCCTGTTTTAACCGCTCCAGGTACGCTGCCCAGTTCTCCGCCTGGTCTGCACCAAGTTCATACAGATAGGACCAGGTATAAAGCCCGGTGTTATGTCCATCATCGAAGACCAGTTTAATGGCATAGTTACCAACTGGCTCAATGTTTTCAATGTTGACCTGCTCTTTGCCCAGTTGCAGCACTTCCTGTCCTGGTCCATGCCCTTTCACATCCGCAGATGGTGAAAAAACACGCAGGTACTCACATGGCAACTCAAAGTGACTGCCATCATCGTAGTCGAGCTCAAGCAGCCTGGATTGCGTATGCAGTTTAATAGAAACGGGTTGTGGTGCGTCGCCAGTCATTGTTCTTATTGATTATATCTGTTTACAGTATATAGCGACTCAGGTCTTCGTCCTCGACCAGTTCATTCAGGTGATCATTTACGTAGTCGGCATCTATAGCCACGGTGTCTCCCTGGCGCTCGGTCGCATCGTAAGACAGGGTCTC
Organism: Gammaproteobacteria bacterium; assembly: GCA_965229565.1. Lineage (GTDB taxonomy): Bacteria > Pseudomonadota > Gammaproteobacteria > Eutrophobiales > Eutrophobiaceae > JANQNX01. Next base: position 218,262 of record OZ245888.1, read on the forward strand.
CAGCAAACGCTCCATTACCGTATGTAATCGACGTGCACCGATGTTCTCAGTCGACTCGTTGACCTGCCAGGCAATCTCGGCGATCCGGCGAATACCATCATCAGTAAATTCGAGTTTCACACCCTCGGTCGCCAGCAACAGCGTGTACTGTTCGGTTAGCGATGCATCGGGCTCGGTGAGAATACGTATAAAATCGTCCGTGCCCAACGCGCTTAATTCGACCCGAATGGGCAAGCGTCCCTGTAGTTCCGGTATCAGGTCGGATGGCTTGGCCAGGTGGAAAGCACCGGAAGCAATAAAAAGGATATGATCCGTTTTGATCATGCCGTGCTTGGTCGATACCGTGCAGCCTTCAACCAGCGGTAACAGGTCGCGCTGCACACCCTCACGTGAAACATCCGGCCCGCTGGTTTCTGACCGCCGCGTCACCTTGTCGAGCTCGTCGAGAAAGACTATCCCGTTTTGCTCGACGTTTTCGATAGCCAGTGCCTTGATATCGTCTTCATTAATCAACTTCGCCGCTTCCTCATCGGCAAGCAGTTTCAGTGCGTCTTTCACCTTTAGTTTACGGCTTTGTTTCTTGCCATTGCCCATGTTCTGGAACATGCCCTGCAACTGGTTTGTCATTTCTTCCATACCCGGCGGCGCCATGATTTCAACGCCGATATTCGGAGCCTTTAATTCGACCTCCACTTCCTTATCATCGAATTTCCCCTCCAGTATCATTTGCCTGAACTTGGTTCTTGTAGAATTAACCGATGAATGATCGGTCTCTTCGCCAGCCATCCTGGCCGGTGGCAACAGGATATCCAGCACGCGCTCGAGGGCGGCATCATGGGCCTTGTCACGTACTTTCTCCAGTTCCATTTCCCTGGTTTGTTTAATAGCCACATCGGCCAGGTCGCGAACAATGGATTCCACATCCCTGCCCACGTAACCAACCTCGGTAAACTTGGTTGCCTCTATTTTGATAAACGGCGCCTGCGCCAGCTTGGCCAGGCGTCGCGCTATCTCGGTTTTACCAACACCGGTAGGCCCAATCATTAAAATATTCTTGGGTGTAATCTCGTTGCGGACTGATTCATCCACCTGTGCACGGCGCCAGCGATTTCTCAACGCGATCGCGACGGCGCGCTTGGCATCTTCCTGGCCGATGATATGTTTATTCAACTCGGTCACGATTGATTGCGGGGTTAACGTAGTCATAAAGCTATTGATAAGGGTTAGGTAATTAATACAAACGGCAGCATGAAATTCAGCCGCGTTATTTGAGTTCTTCGATTGTTAGATTTGAGTTGGTATAGATACAAATATTCGCAGCAATGTTGAGTCCCTTTTCCACGATCTGACGCGCATCAAGATCCGTATTCTCCAGCAGGGCCAGCGCGGCTGACTTGGCATAGTGGCCACCGGAACCAATCGCCATGATGTTATCCTCTGGCTCGATCACATCACCGTTACCGGAAATAATTAACGAAGTTGTCTTATCTGCCACGCACAGCATGGCTTCCAGTCTTCTTAACATACGATCAGTACGCCAGTCCTTGGCCAGCTCGACAGCAGAACGCATGAGGTTGCCCTGGTGTTTCTGCAACTTTGCTTCAAAACGCTCGAATAACGTAAAGGCATCGGCGGTGCCACCGGCAAAGCCAGCCAGTATTTGTTCATTATAAAGGCGCCTAACCTTGCGGGCGTTGCCCTTCATCACGGTATCGCCCAGTGACACCTGGCCATCACCACCAATGACGACATTTTCATCCCTGCGTACCGATAAGATGGTTGTACCGCGGTATTGTTCCAAGGTTTTCTCCAGTGCTGCTATTGATTTGGGGGAAGCGAATTGTACCTGAGCCTTGCCAGATACTTAAATACATGGGGCCAAAATGACCCGGGACAAGGGCTAGTCAGACTTATCCGTGGTCTTTTTCTGTGCCCGGGGGTGAGTTTTATCGTATACCTGCGCCAGGTGCTGAAAATCAAGGTGTGTATAGACCTGGGTTGTACTGATATCGGCGTGACCGAGCAATTCCTGTACCGCACGCAAGTCACCACTGGATTCCAGCAAGTGGCTGGCAAAGGAATGTCGCAGCATGTGGGGGTGAACGTGATTAGGTAATCCCTGCTTGATTGCCCATTGTTTCAAGCGCAATTGTACGGCGCGACTGCTGATACGTTTGCCCCGCTGGCTGACAAACAGGGCGGTTTCATCGTCGGCCACAAGCGCTTTCCTCGCCTGTAACCACGCCTTGATGGCAGTCAGGGCATGTTGTCCAATGGGTAAAGTACGGGTCTTGTTGCCCTTACCGGTAACGGTCACCAGTCGATCGCCGATGTCTATATGATGGATATCCAGCCCGGTCAATTCTGCCAGGCGCAAGCCTGAAGAATAAATCAGCTCCAGCATGGCCCTGTCGCGTAAGGACAGCGGATCGTCTTCCTTGATCTCGACCAGTTGCTGGGCCTGGTCTACATCCAGCACCTTGGGTAATTTTTTTTCTGTCCTGGGCGCAGCAATGCCCTCGGCAGGATTGTTTTTTACCTTGCCCTGTTTCAATAAATATCGATAGAAGGCACGTATTGCTGACAGGTTCCGTTGCAGTGAACGCCCGCCAATCCCCTGGCGGTGACGCCAGGCCACAAAGCCGCGCACCATTCGCCCATCAAGTTGTGCCCAGTCATTAATCTGCTGTTGCTCGCAATACTTTTGAAGATGCTTGATATCGCGCTGGTAGGCCTGGCTGGAATGCCGCGACAGATGATGAAGGTGCTTTAGAAAACTCTCGAACTGTTCCTGTGCTGCCGCGTTCACGATAGATAACTGGTTGCGTTCAGCTTTCCTTTATCCAGGGTTTGAGGATAAAACTCAGTACCTCGCCGAGGTTGGCCAATAATTCAACACCCATACCCGGTTGAAAACGCTCCGCATCAAAACTGCCTATCGCCAGTATGCCGCCCCAACCCTCGCCATGCAGCGGCACCAGTACTGATGAAGCAATCTCATCACCATCATCACCAAACAGGAAAACCTGCTGTTGATGCTTCATGCGTCCACTCAATGGCATGCGTTTGTCGATGATACCTTTAAACAAGCTACGTTCAGATGCGTCCTTGCCGGTAAACTCGTCGGTAGGGAAACTATCAACAAAGGCCGGATCGGCAAACAGTCGCACCACGGCACGGTCGGCATGAAAATTCTTTTTCAGATTATCGTAAATAGTGCTGAAGACTTCTTTCGGATCGCCGGCATCCATCAATGTCAGCGCCAGTTTGTGCATGCGTCGGGCAAGTTCCTCGTTCTGGCGCGCAATCTCGATCAACTCGTGCAAGCGCTTGCGAGTTTGCTGATTCTGCTCCCGCAATACAGAAACCTGGCGTTCTACCAGTGAGACCGCGCCACCATGGTCATGGGGGATCTGCAACTCGGCAAGCGCAGACGGATGCTTGGTAAAGAAATCGGGATTACGCTGCAGGTACTCGAGCAGCATGTCATCAGTGATACCCGTGTTTTCCTCTTTCTTCTCGTCAGGTGCATTCATATATCTATAGTCCCCTCAAATACGATGTCTGCCGGTCCACTCATATAAACGGGTTCGCCCTCTCCCGCCCATGTTAATGTCAGGTGGCCACCTTGCAATTCTGCATCTATTGTCCCTTCCAAGTACCCCTGCTGGCAAGCTATTACCATGGCAGCACAGGCACCACTGCCACAGGCAAGTGTCTCGCCGGCACCGCGCTCATACACGCGTAATTTAAATGCCTGTCGGTTGATTATCTCGATAAACCCGACATTCACGCCCTCCGGGAAAAGCCCGCTGGCCTGAACTTGCAGTCCCAGCGTCTGCACGGGTGCCTCATCGACATCTTCAATCTGGATAACGGCATGCGGATTACCCATGGACACAGCGCCAAACTCGATACGCTGATCGTCCAGCTTCAAGAAATAGCTATCCTCACGCTCGAGGGCCTGCAAGGGTATTTTTGCGGGTTCAAACTCCGGGATACCCATGTTCACCGTGACGCTGTCATCATCCTCAACCTGAAGGATAAGCTGTCCTGCCCCGGTCTGGGCGGTAATAGTGCGCTTGTTAACCAGTCCTTTGGCACGTAAATAAATCGCTGCGCAGCGTGCACCGTTACCACACTGCATCACTTCACCACCATCGGCATTGAAAATACGATAGCGCACATCGGCCCTGTCCTGTGCCGGTTCAAGCAATAACACCTGGTCGCAACCAATCCCGTACTGGCGGTTGGCGATGCGGCGTACCAGTTCCCGGCTCAGGGTCAACGGCTGGCTGAAGGTATCGAAAACAACAAAATCGTTGCCGATACCCTGCATTTTTGTGAAGTGATATTCCATGGCGCTAGGTTACAAGCAATCAGGAACGACGCAAGTAGAATGCAGCAGGTGCCGGGAAATGTATGCTACCGGGGCTGGTCGTTTATAGTCACGTTTTCCGGGATATGCAATGTACGAGTGGGAAAGGCACACTCGGCACCGTGCGCGTCGATGATGTCGATGATCTTCAACATGACATCCTGTTTCACCGCGTGATATTCCGCCCAGACCGTGGTCTTGGTCAGGCAATAGATGAAGAAGTTAAGTGACGAGGCAGCAAACTCATCGAAGTTCACCATTACGATCAGGTCATGGTCGATATCCTCGTGCTCATCCAGCATCTTCTTCACATCTTCGACTATGACGCGCATCTTGGCTGCGTCATCATAGCGAATACCAATGACCTCGTTGATTCGGCGATTGGTCATGCGCGAGGGGTTTTGTACCGAGATGCTGGTAAACGTCGCGTTGGGTACATACAAGGGACGTTTATCGAAAGTGCGAATCGTGGTTACGCGCCAGCCGATGTTTTCGACGACACCCTCGATGTCTTTATCCGGTGAACGAACCCAGTCACCGACAGAAAAAGGTCGGTCCAGGTAAACAGTAAGCCCGCCAAAAAAATTGGCCAGCATATCGCGCGCCGCAAAACCAACGGCAATACCACCTATGCCGCCGAATGCAAGTACGCCGGAAATGCTGTACCCCAGTGTCTGCAGGATAACGAGACCACTGGTAATAATCACTGATACACGTAACAGCTTGGCGATGGCGTCAGCTGTCGTGCGGTCAAAATTCGGATCCGAATCTATCTTGCGTTCATAAATAATGCTTTCAGCATTCGAGATAAATCGTACCAGGAACCAGGCAATGATCACGATCACACCAACAGAACGAACCGGGTCCACGGCCTCGAAGATGGCGGCATCGGTCTTTTTCTGCATGATATCCATGGCAAAACACAAACCAATCAACCAGATCAGGATACTGATTGGTTTTTGTGCAGAACCAACAAGTGCATAATCCCAGGCTGTACGCGTGTTACTGAAAGTCTTCAGCAACTTGCCCATAAACTTTTTCGCAATCCAGTTAAACAGCGCGGTAATAAAAACAATGATAAAAACCTGCACGATCCAGGTTTCCTTTTTAAAATAAGCGTTGAGCGTATTTAGAATGTCATCAAAATTCATAACGAAGCCAATTTAAAATACAGAAGATATTTCGAAGCCTTGTGCTTCCAGCAAGGACAACACCCCGTCCTTGCCACCAAGGTGCAAGGCACCTATGGCAATAAATGATTTGCCCTTGTCAAAAATACCCTGCATGCGTTCAACCATCGCATGATTGCGATCGACAATCAAACGCTGCATCAAATCCTGGTAGACCTTTTCACCCATACTTTCATAACGATTAACGTGATGATGCAGTCCACCCAGGTCACGCTGCAGGTATAGTTCTTTCATAGTGATAAAGTCGGCTTTCACCACGTCATAATGACAAACGCTATCAACCAGTAACTGTACCTGTTGCGGCAGTGCCATCTGGTTGAATATTTCCCCCTGTTGCGCCAGCGATTCCAGTCCGTTCAATTCTGCGTTGTTATCCCGGGCAATCGACAATAACACAAGGTCCAGTGCTTCACCGGTATCCGGCGGGTAATTCATCATGAGAAAGGCAGCCCAGGGCTTCATCACCGATACCGCGTCGGGCCCCATCTTGTAATCTGCGAGTATCTCGACGGTCCTGGTATAGATACCCGGATCAACGAAGTCGTTCAATCGCCGCCCGTCCATGAAAAACATCATCTGTGATAGCAACAGCATCTGGTCTGCCTCAGGCAAGGCCTCCATCGCGAATTGTTCTGCCGAGTGAAGTGCCTGTTCCACAGGAGTGGGCAATGTCGTAACTTCTGTATCCGAGATATGAATAGTACCGAAGATGTGTCCCAGTTCGGCACCGTTCCTGCTGACACGCCATAACAGTCCCTGGTCAAATGGAATGTCCTGTCGCTGTGCGCCGGTTTCTACCAGCGGTTCACACTGGTTGGATATAAAGTCTTCTGCCAGCGCGAGATTAACAACGCCAAGTAACAGCGCCAGGCATAACAGTCTAGATCGTTTCATCATCACCAAGGTGTAGCTCCGGTTCTTTTTCCAGGCTACATATTCGTTGCGTTCTTTGTTGCCACAGTTCAGTTTGCTGTAATTGTGCAAGGTTTTGCCTGAAATGTCCGTGCATGCGTATCAAGCGTGAACGGGATTCAGCCGAACTTTCGATTGCCGCATTATCCAGTATTTCAACAGCCCCTGCCCGATTATTACAGGCAAGCACCATGTCGCAACCGGCCTGCATGGCGGCCTCGGCCCGTTCCGGGTAGCCACCGATAACCTCGGCACCGGCCATACTCAAATCGTCGCTGAAGATCGTGCCTTGAAACTTGAGCTGCTTGCGCAAGATTTGTTTTAACCATATGGGTGAAAAGCCGGCAGGCAATTTGTCCACCTTTGAATAGATGACATGGGCCGGCATCAATGCAGGTAACCCGGCCTCGATCATTCGTTCAAACGGGACCAGGTCTTTCATATTGATATCCTGGAAATCGCGATCGTCCCTGGGCACAGCTATATGCGAATCTTCCGCAACGGAACCGTGTCCGGGAAAATGCTTGCCTACCGCGGCCATGCCGGCCTGTTTCATACCTTTCATGTAGGCGTGTGCGAGCTGGAAGATACGTTCGGGATCGGTATGGAAGGCACGATCGCCAATGACCTCGCTGATATTGCCACCAATATCCAGTACCGGCGCAAAACTTAGATCGACACCAACGGCAAGCAGCTCGGCCGCCATCAGCCAGCCGGCCTCTTCGGCAAGCTGATTCGATTTTGCATTTGTACCCGCCTGACCAATGGCCGCACAGGCAGGCAGGTTACTGAAACCATCACGAAAACGTTGCACGCGTCCACCTTCATGGTCGACCGCGATTAACAGGTGGGGCTGGCGTAATTCATGAATCATCCGGGTCAGTGCCGCGACCTGCCCCGCGGACGCGTAGTTTCTTGAAAAGAGAATGACGCCACCTACCAGCGGATGCAGCAGCATATCACGCTCTTCTGCCTCCATTTCGTGGCCATGCAGGTCTACCATGACCGGGCCCAGTGCCAGTTTCTTGGTCATAAAACTTTACGTCTCTTTTATATCCCGGATATCCATGTAATCACGCAGGCGGTCACCAATCATGTTGATGCACACCACCAGCGACAGAATAGCAAAACCGGGCGCCAACACCATATGTGGCGCTACCAGCATATAGGTAGTGCCATCACGAATCATACTTCCCCACGACGCCGACGGTGGCTGCACGCCAAGACCAAGAAATGAAAGCCCCGCCTCGGCAATAACTACGCCCGCCAGGGCAAATGTCGCCTCTATGATAAGTGGCGCCATGATCAGCGGTAATACATGTCTTAGCACGATCCATATCACGGGTGTGCCAAGTGCCCTTGCTGCAAGCACATGATCGCGCTGTTTGACCGTGAGGGTTTGCACACGGGCCAGGCGCGCAAAGCCAACCCAGCTGACGATGGACAAGGCGATGACCGCGTTCATCAGACCCGGCCCGAGCAACCCGGCCAGTGCAATGGCAAGCAATATGCCGGGGAATGCAATGAACAAATCAATAATCATCACCAGGCATTTGTCCCATATGCCGCCGCACCAGGCACCGAGCATACCCAGTGCCGTACCAATAACAAAAGACAGGATGACTACCGTGAATGCGACCGTTATCGAAGTTCGTGCCCCCATGATCAAACGATCGCCAATATTGCGGCCAAGGTCATCGTAACCAAGCCAGTGCGATACGCCCGGCGGCTGTAATATTTTTTCCAGTGCAATCTGGTCCGGGTGCAGTGGCAACAGGCCAGCAGATAATGCCAGCACAAGCCAGACCAGCAGGATCAGGAATGGTATTGACAATAACGTGCGCATCATTCGAGCCTGATCCGGGGATCGATAACAACGTACAGGAGGTCGGTTACCAGGTTAACGATGACATAGGTGGCACTGATCAACAGGACACAAGCCTGCACCACCGGGTAATCGCGCTTCTGGATAGATTCAATCAGTAACTGCCCTATGCCCGGCCATGAAAAGATGGTTTCCGTGATGACTGCTCCAGCCAGTAACGCGCCGAATTGCATACCCAGTACCGTAATGACCGGCAGGGCCGCGTTACGCAAGGCGTGCCGAACGAGTACCTGGCCTTCGGTCAGTCCCCTCGCCCGCGCAGCGCGGATATATTCCTCCTGCAGGACTTCAAGCATCGAGGCCCTGACCATGCGCGACAGTATTGCCGCCAGTGCGGAACCAAGCGTTAATGCCGGCAGCACCAGCGATAACCAGTTTTCTTTACCACTAACCGGGAACCAGCCAAGGCCCAGCGCGAAGATCAGTATCAATACCGGCCCCATGACGAAATTGGGAACCGATACACCCAGCATGGCGGAAGCCATGGCAAAGCGATCCCATATCGAGTCCTTGTAGACCGCGGCCATGATACCCAACGGTAAGGCAATCATGATTGCAATTAACAGGCTGGCTATGCTGAGCTGTAACGTTGCAGGTACACGCTCGCCAAGTAGCTCGCTGACCGACTGTCTTGAGTGTAGTGATTCACCAAGATCAAGTTGAATAACACCGTGCAAATACTGCCACCACTGCTGGTAAAGGGGCAGGTCCAGTCCCAGCGCTTGTCTCAAGGCCTGTCGGTCGGCGGGTTGAGCTGATTCGCCCAGCATGACCTCGATCGGGTCACCCGGCACAATATGTATAAGAAGAAAAACCAGCGTCACGACCCCGAACAAGACCAGGAGCGCACTTAACAATCGCTTTAACAGGTAATTAACGAACACGGTCTGCCTGTCGTCATAAAGTTGAGAGCTGGTTCATATAATGCCCGATTACAGGCTACAATGTTGATGTCCGTCAAGGATAAACTGGACAAGAAAATTACTGAACATGAGTCAATACAAATTCGCTAATCAAAACGGAGACAAATCGGACACGACCGATGACACGCATATGCAATCATTCAGCGAAGCAACAGACACTATCCTGAGTATCATTGTCCGCCTGTGTGGACTGATCCTGCTGTTCATCGGACTCTGGATCGCAATCCAGGTATTTAATGAAGCACTGGCACTGTACAAGGATCCGGGCAATATCGAACGTGTTGCTGTTGCCATAGAGAATGGATCCAACATTGATAAAAGCCTGGCACCATTAAAGCAGACATTAATGGGAGACGAACTGGAACCGAATTCAAGTATTGCTCAAGCCAAGACCTCTGCCATGACTGATGGCAAGAACAATATTCGAGTTTCCTATTTTATTGCCTGGGTCGTGCAGTTGCTGCTACTGATACTGCTGGCACGAATTTCCCTGATGGCAGTCAAGACCGGGGGCGAGCTGGCGCTCTACGATTCGCAGGTAAAAAAACTGGCCCGGCAGCTTGTACAAAACAACAGGAAGCCTCGTGATTAGCCCGGTTACTATCACAACTGGTAACCCTTAAGAATATGCAACAAACGCCACTGCTTAAAGTCGGCTTCATCGACCTGTTTCTGTTATTGGGCTGCCTGGGTATTATTGAAATGGTCATCGTGATCGTGTTCTGGGACGAGATTGCCCATAACAATTCGCTGAAATTCCTGCGCTCTGATCAGCCGCTTGAAACGCTTTCCATCCTTGCCTTAATCGCCGGCCTGCTTGCATTATTTAACTACGGTTTTGATCTGTTTACTGAATCTGGACGACAATTCATTTTAAGAAGGTATCTCGCCATCGCATTTCTGTTCGAACTGCTGTTGCTTGGCTGCCTGTATCTAATATATTGATGTAGATATAAAACACGACATCCGGCGCCGGCTACAGGCGTTCGAATACTGGAAAAACTCGCATGGTAACGACATTTACGCCGGTTAGTGCACTTATTGGCGGCATGCTGATAGGACTTGCTGCCAGCCTCTTACTGTTACTCAACGGCCGCATCGCCGGAATCAGCGGCATATTCCATGGCGGCCTGCGTAGCCAGGCCCAGCCCTGGCAATGGTTGTTCCTGCTTGGCCTGGTGCTGGGCAGCTTGCTATACAACGCGCTACCTGACACCGCAGTCAGCGCCAGGCAGGGGTTTCCCATGCCAATGTTGTTACTTGCCGGACTACTGGTCGGCTTTGGTACCCGGCTGGGTAGTGGCTGCACCAGTGGCCACGGGATCTGCGGTATCAGCCGGCGTTCATTGCGCTCGGTGCTGGCAACGCTGGTCTTCATGCTCACCGGTTTCCTGGCTACCTGGCTGGTTCGCCATTTCTTTAACCTGCTATGAAACAGCAAGTGACTGCATTGGGCACAGGCATACTGTTCGGGGTTGGCCTCAACGTGTCGCAGATGGTTAACCCGGAGAAGGTCATCGCCTTTCTGGATATAGCCGGCAACTGGGACCCCAGCCTGGCCTTCGTCATGGCTGGCGCATTGCTGGTATCGTTTCCGGCCTATATGTTTATACTGAATAGAAAAAGGCCTGTTTGCGCAGAAGCGTTTGATTTACCAACAAAGGCCCGGCCTGATCCACGCTTGCTTGGTGGCGCAGCACTATTCGGGATGGGCTGGGGATTGGCGGGATACTGCCCGGGACCGGCCGTTTCAGCATTGGCGATAAACTGGCACGAGGCCGTGCCTTTCATTATTGCGATGTGGGTCGGTGGTTTACTTGCGGAAAAGTTGTAAGGCTCTCAAGCTAGCCCGGAATCTATTAAGCCATTATCCGACCAGTTAAATGGGAAACAGGATCAAATATGAAGTTACAATGTTTTTTCTGAGTAGCGTTCATGAATCAGCCATTAAATAATCTTTTTCACCTGCTTTTTTATAAGGCTCGTGACTTCTGGGTCTTTATCTCCCATATAGGTGTTGACCTGAGCAGCCGCGACTACAGGAAATCGCGACAAATCACCCTCGCAAACCAGGTGTCTTTCATGGGCACCATTATTCCGCAGTTGTATAACCTGTTTTATGTGGCCTACGATTATGAAAGGCTCAAACCCGTCATCCTGGTGAACATCATTGGGTCGTCTGTAAATTTTACTGTCATGTTGTTCAATCAGTATGGCAGGCCACACCTGGGCAAATTGATCATTGCCATCTCACCGAACATCCAGATCTTTTTTCTGACTTATTTCATGAGTACGGCCTCAGGAATGCATTTGCTGCACATAATGATGATAAGTTTCATTTTCTTTCTGTATTCGAATGAGACGAAAACCCTGCTTATCGGCATGATAGTTTTCTCTCTTTCCCTGTATATTTTTGAATACGTGTACTTTACACCGGATTTCAGCCCGATCATCCTCGATGCGATAACCCTGGTGGTGTTTTACATCATGATATCGCTGACGGTTTTCCTGCTGGTGATGTTGTTCTTTGCGCTTTTTTACAAGGAAATCCAGTATGCCGAACTGCAACTTGAGAACGAGCATCGGCGCTCGGAAAGCCTGCTACTGAATATCCTGCCCGAAGAGATAGCGGCAAAGCTTAAAGACAACCCAAGTTTTACTGCCGAGGAGTTTGACAGTGTCACGATCCTGTTCGCTGACATCGTTGGCTTTACCGAGATTGCAAACAAGGTTGATTCCACTACCCTGGTTGACCGCTTGAATGAAATCTTCACCATGTTTGATTCATTGGCTGATAAACATGGCCTGGAAAAAATCAAAACCATTGGTGATGCCTACATGGTTGCGGGAGGTGTGCCCAAGCCCATGAGCAACCACACCGAGGCCGTGGCCAGGATGGCACTGGACATGATCGAGTCGACCAGTCACCACTATATACTCGAACAGCAGCTGAACGTACGCATAGGCTTTCATACCGGGTCAGTCATTGCCGGGGTGATCGGAACGAAAAAATTCAGTTACGATATCTGGGGAGATGCGGTCAATACTGCCAGCCGCCTGGAGTCGCATGGTGAACCAGGTAGAATTCATGTATCTCATGCGGTCTATGAAATCCTGAAGGACGAATTCGAGTTCAAGTCGAGGGGCGAAATGTCGATAAAAGGGCTTGGTATTATGAAAACCTATTATTTAACAGGAATAAAATAACCACTACAGATAGTTGTTAGATGAAAGCTGTTGCGAACTTCCTGGTGATCTTGATCACCATTTTTCTTATCCCACAAGCACTGGCCAACGGCGTTTTACGCAACGGCATTGGCAGCAAATCGATTGGTCTTGCTGGTAGCGACCTGGTCTTTGCAGATAACGGCCTCAGTGCCATGAATAGTAACCCTGCAGCACTGACAAAACTCAAGGGTGGCAACCTGGTGCTTAGTGGTACCGTGGCCACGCTTGATGCCGAGTACAGCAATGGTGGCTCCAGCGTCAATGCCGATTCCTCTCCGGGCTTTATCCCGGAGTTTGCCTATACGCGTGAATTGAATAACGGGATTACCATGGGGCTGTCAGTCGTTCCGATCTCGACACTGGATGCCGGCTGGGATTTCCTGGATCCGGCGGACGGCAATGGCACGAGCTTTGGTAACACCCGGCATAAATCATCATATATCGTCGTACGCTCAGCAGTGGGGGCAGGCTACCAGGTCAATGATCGTTTATCGGTTGGCGCCAGCATCGGTTTGCTTTACAACCGTAATCGACTGAAATCACCGTATACCTTCCAGAGTCACCCGGTATTATCCACACTGGGTGGCGGCGCCAAGGTCACGGCCGACCTGGAGACAGATGGCTTTGGAGTAAATGGTGTCTTCAGTCTGAATTACCAGGCAACCAACTCCGTGCTATTGAGCCTGAGTTACACCACACCTTCCAGTTTCGATACCGAGGGAGATATCAAGGGAACACTGCCACTTGGATTGGGTTTTTATTCCTACGATGCCGAAGTAGAGACCGAATTACCACAAATCATACAGGCCGGTATCAACTGGCAGGTACAACCAGGACTACGCGTTGGCTTCCAGCTGGATTGGATAGACTGGAGTAATGCCTTTGAAAAGCTGCCACTGCACTTGACCAACGGCAGTAATGCTGCATTAAACGGCGTGCTTGGCAGTAATAGAATTGATGATACGACCCCGCTGAACTGGGACGACAGTTTCGTATTTCATTTTGGTACTGAGTACAAGTATTCGAGCAGCACTACCCTGCGCTTTGGTTACAGCTATGGTGAGAACCCGGTACCAGCTACGACCGCAACACCCATGAGTTCAGCCATCATGGAAAACACGCTGGCTCTTGGTGCCGGTTTTGATACCACTGATTACCTGATCGATGTCGGTTACGCCTGGGACTTGCCGACCGATATCAACATTAACAATAGCCAACTGGTCGGTGGTGCCAAGTACAATGGCGGCAACGTCGATGTCAGCATCCACTGGTTCAGCGTGTCACTGAGCTTCAAGAACCTCTGATCGCTGCTGTTGTTCCAGCCCCTTGAGGGGTCGCTCGGAACCAGGAAATTGCTGCTGTATAAATTCTCGACGTTGTTGCGGGTTCATTCCCTGCATACGTTCACGTAAGTCCTTGCGCTGCTCCGGTGACATACTTTGCATACGTTCCCGGAATTGCTCTCGTCTCTGTTGTATCTTTCCCCGAAAGGCCTGCCGTTCTTCCGGCGTCATGTTCCTGAATCGCTCACGTAATGCCTCGCGTTTCTCTTCCGGCAGGTTGTTATACCATTGCTTACGCTGTCGTAACTCGCGTCTTTGTTCCGGCGTCAGGTTTTTAAATTGCTCATGGCGTTTGCGAATCTCTTCTTTCTGTTGTGGATCGAGCTGTTGCCAGCGACGCATTTTCTCGCGCGCCTGCAGCCTTTGTTCCTCGCTCATTGAGCCCCAGCGTTGTGCGCCGTTGCTCAGACGCTGTTGTCGTTCAGGCGACAAGTTGTCCCAGTCATCCTTTAAATCATGTAACAGGGACTGCTGATCATTATCCAGGCTCTCCCATGTTATTCCTTCCACGGCAACGGCATGCATGGAAATAGTCAGCAGCAGGCAAAAAAGATAATACCTAACTTTCATAAGTTTCGAGCCACTGGTAAAACTCAAGATCCTGATAGAGGTCCAGTTCATCCAGTGAAGAAATCATCTCCAGGTCTTCTGCCGGCAAAGGCGTTTCAACAGGTTCATTGTTAAGCATAATCATCACGGCGAATAACATCACGCAAGTCGTTGCCAGTGCACCGGACATAACACCAAACCAGTTTGTCACTCTCGCATCGGTTCGTGCGATGGCACGGGCACGTACCTGGCGGATACGTGACAACGTGGCAGCATTGATATCATCAGCAGATTTATCAAGTTCAACCCGGATATTTTTTTCCAGCTTGTCATCAACACTCATCATTCCTGCTCCCAGTATTTACCAAGTCGTGTCCTTAAACTTTGCAATGCCCGTGAGTAGTGAGTTTTAACACTACCGGTAGAAATTTTCATTGCCCTGGCAGTTGCATCAACGCTTAACCCTTCCCAGTTACGTAACAGGAATACTTGCTGTTGTCTTACTGGTAATGCCCGCAATGCCTGTTCCAGTACATCCGTTCGTTGCCGTGCAACCAGATGCTGTTCCGGTGAACGTCCCTGTTTGTCTTCTGCCTGTTGAATCAGGTCTGTGTCACTATGCGTGGTACCGAACCAGCCCAGTATCCCCTTCCTGACCTGTTGCCGACGATACCAGTCCTTGATCCGGCTCTGCAGTATCGTTGTAAACAATGGCCCCCATTCTTCCGCCGGCTTTTCCGCATAGCGCTCTACCAGTTTGAACATGGCGTCCTGCAGGATATCCAGGGCCTCATCCTTGTTACCCGTGGCTAATTCTGCCATGCGATATGCCCGGCGTTCGACACTGGCCAGAAAAACATCCAGTTCCCGTTGCTGGTCCAGTGTCGATCTCCTGATATAAAAATGTAAAAGTAAAACAGACTGACATTATCAACTCATTACTGGTTACCGGCAACGCGCGGTACCGGGTCACGGATATCTTCGCGTCTGTCGCGAGCATCTTCCCTGCGATCATAGATATCTTCACGTCGGTCGCGAAAATCTTCTCTGCGGTCCCAGCGAGCCTGGGGTGTACCGGGTTCAAACTCCCGGGCGCTATCCCGTCGATCTTCACGCTGGTCACGGATATCTTCACGTCGGTCTCGAACATCCTCGCGTTTATCACGGTATTTGCCATAGGCCGTGCGGGCAGCCTGTTTTTCCCTGTCATTGAGTTGACCATCCCCATCTATATCGAATTTTTCAAGCATCTTTTCCCGACGTGATTCTTTCAGGGCCTGACGCTCGGCATCGTTAAGCTGGCCATCGCCATCTGTATCAAACTTTTCAAGCATCTTTGCCCGACGTGATTCTTTCAGGACCTGACGTTCGGCATTGTTAAGCTGGCCATCGCCATCTGTATCAAACTTTTCAAGCATCTTTGCCCGACGTGATTCTTTCAGGGCCTGACGCTCGGCATTGTTAAGCTGGCCATCGCCATCACGGTCAAACTTCTGTACATGCTCACGCCAATTGGCCCGCTTTTCATCAGTCTCATCTGCCATCGCGGGGGCGGCTAACAGGCTCAGGGCCAGTGCGGTGGCAATAAAGCCGGTTTTACTCAATTTCTTGTTTTTCATGGTTTTCTCCAAACGGATTTATTCGGTTTACAGGGGGATTAACGCACGACCTACCGTTTGGTTGACAAAAAATTGAAAAAAAAAATTTATAATTAAATGCGTATACTTGTAGCACATGGCCAGCATTATCACAGGGAGTTTACAAATGAAGGGCTTAATACTCTTATTACTGCTGGTTGCCTTGCCAGTGGACGCAAATGAATACAAGCCGGGCTGGACAGAACAGGAGGTGACGATACTATCGAAGAGTTGCCTGATAGCACTCAAGTTTCGCGCGACGATAGAATACCGCCAGGAAAATAATCTTACGGACGGTAAATTACCACCCGACTTCGATCAACAGCTGCAACAATTATCAGAACAGTACCGATCACAATGCGAGTGTATCAGCGACAAGATTGCACAGAATTACGACATGAATGAATATAAAAAGAACAAGAAGCAGATATCCGCGGAATATACTCAACAGTTGCTGGAATCCGGGGATTGCGGCGAACTACCGGTTAATTAAGGACTGTTCTATTCAGGCGTGACTTCACCCAGCATCAAGTCTTCTATTGATTCTCTTCGCCTGACTATGTTCACGTTTTGTCCATATACCAGTAGCTCACATGCACGGGGACGTGAATTGTAGTTAGAAGCCATGGTAAATCCATAGGCACCGGCGGAAAACACCGCCAGCAAGTCACCCTGTTGTAAACACAGTTTACGATCCTTGCCCAGGAAATCACCGGTCTCACAAACAGGTCCAACTACGTCGTAGAGTATCTCTTCGGCACTAGACTCCTGCTGTACACGCTTGATGTCATGCCAGCCGCCGTACAATGCCGGTCGTACAAGGTCATTCATGGCTGCATCGACCACGGCAAAATTATGGTATGGCGTGTTATTAAGGTACTCGACCCGGGTCAACATTACGCCCGCATTGCCCACGATGCTCCGGCCCGGCTCCATCAATAATTCCAGTTTATACCCCTGCAGGGTCGACAGGATCGTGTTCACATAATCTGCACGCGATGGTGGTTCTTCGTCCTGGTAGTTAATACCAAGACCGCCACCGATATCGATATGATGCAAAGTAATGCCAGCCTCGTGTAAAGAATCGACCAACGCCAGCACTCTTTTTAATGCATCCCTGAATGGACTCAGGTCGGTAATCTGGGAACCAATGTGACAATCGATACCAACCACATCAATGGAATCCATCCTGGCGGCCTGCTGGTACAGTTGCATGGCATTTTCAAAGGCAATGCCAAACTTGTTTTCTTTCAGGCCGGTTGAAATATAGGGATGCGTCTTGGCATCGACATCCGGATTGACACGCAATGATACCGGTGCCTTTTTACCGGTACGCGTTGCAACTGAATCCAGCCTGATTAACTCGCTGGCCGATTCCACGTTAAAACACTTAATGCCTTGCTCCAGTGCAAATGCCATCTCGTCCTCGCGCTTGCCGACACCGGAGAAAACCACCCTGGCAGGATCGCCCCCGGCCTTCAGGACACGATGCAATTCACCAATAGACACGATGTCGAAACCCGAACCAAGTCTGGCCAGTGTATTTAATACACCGAGATTTGAATTGGCCTTAACCGCGTAACAAACCAGGTGTGGCTGCTGTCCCAGCGCGGAATCAAATTCGGACCAGTGCGATTCGATCATACTGCGCGAGTAAACATAGGCCGGCGTACCGTATTGACTCGCTATGTCAGTCAACGGGACTCCCTCGGCATGCAGAACGCCGTCGATAAAATTAAACCCTGACATGACTGTTAAACGTGGGAAATTTCCGCGGGCTGTTGCTGGCTAACCTCTTCCGGAGGTAAATACAAATCTCCTTTCTGGCCACAGGCACTGATACCGGTCAACAGCAGTAACAAGATGCCCGTTGTCATTAACTTCCAGATTGAGTTGTTCATGTTCAAGTCCCGGCAGGTCGCCATTTTTTCCAGAGAATAGCAAATTCTGTCTATCGCAGGAACGACAGCTTGAAAATTTGGTAGCATAGCCGCTCGTCATTCACACGCATAACAGGAAAAGCCGATGTCATTTAAACACGATGCCGTTGTCGTTGAGGCAAAGGGTACGCACACTGCCAGCATTATCTGGCTGCACGGCCTGGGCGCTGACGGTTATGATTTTGAACCCATCGTTCCGGAACTCGGCCTTGCCGCCGATGCCGGTATCCGTTTTGTTTTCCCCAACGCGCCCATGATGCCGGTGACGATTAATGGTGGCATGACCATGCGTGCCTGGTATGACGTGCGTTCTGCCAACCTGCGTGAATTCGAGGATGAAAAAACTATCGTGAACTCGTCGATACTTGTCGAGCAATACATCACGCACGAGATCGAGAACGGAATCAATGCCGACCGGATTATCCTGGCCGGTTTCTCGCAAGGCGGCGCTATCGCATTACACTGCGGGCTTCGCTTCGAGCAGTCACTGGCAGGAATCATGGCCCTGTCGACTTATCTGCCGTTACCTCAAAAACTGGAAGACGAAGCCAGTGCAGCCAACAAGGCTACGCCCATATTCATGGGACATGGCCTGTACGACCCCGTCATTACGGTCGATCAGGGCCGAAATTCGTCCAAAGCACTGGAGGCCGCCGGATATAACGTGGAGTTTAACGAGTATACGATGGAGCACGCGGTTTGCCTCGAGGAGATCAAGGCCATCGGCGCGTGGATAAAACAGCGACTGACCTAGGTTCTTTCCTGGCGCCGACTCGGGCGGCGCGGACGCGAACTTCCACCCTTGCTTTTTTTCTTATGGCCCTGCTGTTTGTGATGGAGGCGCTTTACCGGCGGCGCAGGTTCGATAAGAAGATCTTCTGTGATTGATTTCACTGGCAACGGGTAACCGATCAATGCCTCGATATCCATCAGTGAATAGATAAATTCCTCGCAACCAAAACTGACCGCATCGCCGCTGGCCCCTGCCCGTGCCGTGCGTCCTATACGGTGCACGTAATCTTCGGCATTTTGCGGCAGATCGTAATTAAATACGTGGCTGACCTCCGGGATATGCAGGCCGCGCGCGGCCAGGTCGGTCGCCACCAGTACTTTCAAATCACCGGTTGAGAATTCATTGAACAGGCGCTGGCGTTTCTTTTGCGGGACATCTCCCGACAGGATGGCGGCGTGTATTTCGTTACCTTCCAGGTAGGACCATACTTTTTCTGCGGCACGCTTCGTGTTGACGAATACGATTGTCCGGGTTGGATCAATTTTCTTTAACATCCCGATCAGCAGGGGAATCTTTTCCTCGTTCGCCACGTGATAAAGGACTTGCGATACCTTGTCTGCTGTTACCTGCTCCGGGTTAATCTTGATCAACTCCGGGCTGTTCATATGCTCGTAGGCCAGTTCCATGACCCGATGAGACAGTGTCGCCGAGAACAGCATATTCATCCTTTGTTCCGGCTTCGGCATGCGCCTCAGCATGAAACGAATATCACTGATAAAACCGAGGTCGAACATGCGGTCAGCTTCATCAAGAATGACAATTTCGACGTCCTTGAACTTGAATACCTTTTGCTTGAAATAATCGATCAAACGCCCGGGGGTGCCTATCAGGATGTCGACACCGTCGGCCAGCGAGGCCCTTTGTTTCTCATAGTCGACGCCGCCATAAACCAGGGCAGTTTTGAGGTTGCAATAGCGGTTGAATACCTCTGCATCCTTGTGGATCTGTATGGCGAGTTCACGCGTGGGCGCGATCACCAGCGCTCGCAACGTCGTTTCCTTGTTGGGTGGTTTATTTTTCAGCAGATGATGAAAAGCCGCCAGTAAAAAGGCCGCCGTTTTTCCCGTGCCAGTCTGCGCCTGGCCTGCAATATCCTTGCCCTGTAATGCCAGCGGCAGGCACGCTGCCTGGATCGGCGTGCATTGTTGAAAGCCGATATCATCAAGCACCCTGAGCAGATTCTGGTCGAGTGCAAATGCACTGAATTCAGGCATTTCTGTCGTATTTTTACTCATGTTTATATTAGTGGATTTGTGTCTTACCAACTCTTGCTTGCATTTGCCGATTAATTTCGATGAAATGTCATCATCAATTTCTTACATGAGACCAAGGATTCAATGAGCGACAATATAGTTCACGTAACTGATGCCAGTTTTGAAGATGATGTTCTAAAATCGGAACAACCCGTAATACTGGATTTCTGGGCCGAATGGTGTGGGCCATGCAAAATGATCGCGCCTATCCTCGACGAACTGGCTGAACAATACAAGGACAAATTGACTGTCGCCAAGCTAAATATTGATGATAATCAAAACACACCAACCAGTTACGGTGTGCGCGGCATCCCGACCCTTATCCTGTTCAAGGATGGTGATGCGATAGCAACCAAGGTCGGCGCTGCCTCCAAATCACAACTGGAAGCTTTTATAGACAGCAATATCTAGGCTTAAACTGCAAAATATAACTGGACGAATTACAGAACGCGTGCTAATTTTACAAAAAAGCAACTGCTTTTCAGAAGAATCTAACCCCCTTTTTATCTAGAACAAGAACCTCAATCAGCAGCAGCAATCCGCCTGTTGATTCCAAAACAAACTGTTTCAATCACATGTAGTGTAGTAGCCAATGCCTATGAACCTAACTGAACTCAAGCAAAAACCCGCTTCCGAACTCGTCTCTCTCTCCGCCGACCTTGGCCTCGACAATGTAGCCCGCTCTCGCAAACAAGATGTCATCTTCGAAATCCTGAAAGCCCAGGCAAAAAAAGGCGAAGACATCTATGGTGATGGCGTACTTGAAATCCTGCAGGATGGCTTTGGCTTCTTGCGCTCTGCCGGTAGTTCCTACCTGGCCGGACCGGATGACATCTATGTGTCGCCGAGCCAGATTCGCCGATTCAACCTGCGAACAGGTGACAACGTTGCCGGAAAAATTCGACCACCGAAGGATGGTGAACGCTACTTCGCACTGCTCAAGATAAGCGAGATCAACTTTGAATCACCTGACAAGGCAAAAAACAAGATCCTGTTTGAAAACCTCACGCCACTTTTCGCACATGACCGTTTAACGCTGGAGATTGGTAATGGCAGTACCGAGGACCTGACGCCACGAATTATCGATCTCGCGTCACCTATTGGTAAGGGACAACGCGGCCTGATTGTGTCACCGCCCAAGGCCGGCAAGACCATGATTCTGCAAAGCATCGCCCAGTCCCTGGCTCACAATCATCCCGAAGTTCATTTAATCGTTTTACTCATTGATGAACGTCCAGAAGAAGTGACCGAGATGACACGTTCTGTTCGTGGTGAGGTAATTTCAAGTACCTTTGATGAACCAGCCAGTCGCCATGTCCAGGTAGCTGAAATGGTGATCGAACGCGCCAAGCGCCTGGTTGAACACAAAAAAGATGTAGTCATTCTGCTTGATTCCATCACCCGACTGGCACGCGCCTATAACACCGTAGTACCGGCATCCGGTAAGGTATTAACAGGTGGTGTTGATGCCAACGCACTGCAACGTCCAAAACGATTCTTTGGCGCAGCACGTAATATCGAGGAAGGTGGCAGCCTTACCATTATTGCAACGGCCCTGGTCGATACCGGTTCACGAATGGATGACGTGATCTACGAGGAGTTCAAGGGCACCGGCAACATGGAATTGCACCTGGATAGAACCATCGCTGAAAAGCGTATTTATCCAGCCATCAATATCAATCGTTCCGGTACGCGCCGTGAAGAGCTGTTGACCAACGAAAGCGAACTACAGAAAATGTGGATCCTGCGCAAGTTACTGCACCCGATGGAAGAACTGGCAGCGATGGAATTCCTGCTGGAACGATTGAAAGGCACGAAGACGAATGCGGATTTCTTCGACGCCATGAAACGCTAGTAGCGTGGCTACTGTACATATCTGTCATTTCGACCAAAGGGAGAAATCTGAACATAGGAGCTGAAAAAGATTTCTCGCTACACTCGAAATGACACTCTACTCAGCACTAATTAATTCAGCTTATTGATATAACGCAATTTCTCTTCTCTTCCATAGCGATAAAAGCGACGTAATTCATTTAATAACCCCTGGTTCATGTCGGCCACACGGAACTGTTGCTGCAAACCCTTGCAGTACTTACCGGCAAAATAGTTGGCGCGCTCATAACGCAATAGTTCATCGGCATTCAGCCAGTCATCATACGCATGACCTTCAAACAACCAGCTGCCAATATGGCCTGAATCCAGGATATGCTCACGATGCTGCTGATCCATGGAGGCTAACAGCACAAACTTGTCTATCTCTGCCTGCAGTTCCATCTCGAATAGCGTTACCTGTCGATCATGGCTGGCATTCCAGAGCAAGTAGAGAAAGTGACTGACGCCCTCCAGTATCAGGCAGAACTCGGCGTAATTTCCCGTACGCAGTAAATCTGTTGGATGACATTCATCCAGCATTTGCATGACCTCGGCAGAAATATAAAGGGAAATATCCAGACCTTGATCGCACTCGGCTATCAATAGCCGTTCTCGGGAAGAACAGGTATTACCAGCACCGGATAGCTGGTTGGCAATAATCTCGTCTGTTAACAGGAAATCGTGTGCGCGCTGCTTCACATTTATTTCGTAAATGCCCTGCAGTTGTTCCTGGAAGTAATCGAGCGACATCTTTCGCTCCATGCACTCAGTGCGTTTGTTGGCCGACAGGGAAAGTCAGGATACCATTTTCCTGTAAACGCTTTCTCGCATAGTCACTGCCGGTACTTAGCCAGCTTTCATACAGGCACAATATACTACTGGGCTGTTTGACCTCGGTGCTGTCGCGAACTTCCATCAACACATCGACATAGGCCATGAAATGTTCGGCCAGGTCTGAAAACACTTCGCCGAATGCCTTGTAATAGGCCGAGCGTTGAACATTATCCGCCAGTGAACTGTAGGCATTGCCTCCCATTGAAGCGAAATAATTGATGCCTACCATACTGCGATTCAGGCTTTCAGAATAAAACCCTGCTATGAACAGGGCAACATCACCCAGCTTTCGCAGGCACTGGATCCGTTCTTCATCGGAGTTGGCTTCGACGGCATCCTTGTAAATAAAAGCCAGGGGTTTAACAGAACGGCCTTCTGATTCGTCACCATCGTAGATATTATCGGATAGTGAAAAATGGCTAAGCATATTGACGATGTACACGATCGTGTCATCGTTGCGGGACAGGTGCTGATGAGCTACAGCGGTCTGAATGGCATCGTTAAAATACTCATTCATGTTCATAGCGGTAATTAAGTTGACGTTATCTACTTCCTGCGTCATGGCGTTACCTCCAGTTACTATGATTTAAAAACCTCATCCACCCTCTTCTCTATAACTGGTTTATCGGTATTCTTGTTTTTATTCTTTAGCAACATAGCAGATAAAATTGTTGCAATGGAAGTTAGCACTCTCGACAAGTGGCTGATAATGCGAAGTATTCAGCAGGAATTGCTATAGAAAAATAATGGCTGTCAGGGACTGCGGAAATATCGAAAATGCAAGATGCAATTATTGACAAGTATATCCATGGAGATAAAAAAACCCGCCTTGCGGCGGGTTTTTTAAACTACTGTATGGGTAGCTGATGATTACATCATGCCGCCCATACCGCCCATGCCACCCATGTCAGGCATACCAGCACCATGGCTGTGCTCTTCCTTAGGAATTTCAGCAACCATGGCTTCAGTGGTCAGCAGCAGGCTGGCAACAGAAGCGGCGTTCTGCAGCGCAGAACGGGTTACCTTGGTTGGGTCAAGAATACCCATTTCGATCATGTCACCAAATTCACCACTGGCGGCGTTGTAACCGTAGTTACCCTTGCCTTCCTTAACAGCGTTCAAGATGACAGAGGCTTCTTCACCGGCATTGGTCACGATCTGGCGCAGCGGCTCTTCAATTGCACGCTTCAGGATATCGATACCGATCTGCTGGTCGTGGTTGTCACCCTTCAGCTTGGATACCTTGTCCAGAGTACGCAGCAAGGCAGTACCACCGCCAGGAACAACGCCTTCTTCAACCGCAGCACGGGTTGAATGCAACGCGTCTTCGACGCGGGCTTTCTTTTCCTTCATTTCAACTTCGGTAGCAGCACCGACCTTGATCACCGCAACACCGCCTGCCAGCTTGGCAACACGTTCCTGCAGTTTTTCACGGTCGTAGTCAGAAGTAGAATCTTCGATCTGCTGACGAATCTGTGTAACACGACCTTCAATGTCGGAGGTCTTGCCAGCACCATCGATAATGGTGGTGTTTTCCTTGGTAACCTGGATGCGCTTGGCTTGACCCAGGTCATCAACCGTAGCCTTCTCCAGGCTCAGGCCGACTTCTTCAGAAATAACCGTACCATTGGTCAGGACAGCAATGTCTTCCAGCATGGCCTTGCGACGATCACCAAAACCAGGGGCCTTAACGGCAGCAACCTTGACGATACCGCGCATGTTGTTCACAACCAGCGTCGCCAATGCTTCACCTTCAATATCTTCGGCAATGATCAGCAATGGCTTACCCGCCTTGGCAACACCTTCCAGTACAGGCAGAAGTTCGCGTACGTTTGAGATCTTCTTGTCGTGCAGCAGAATGTAAGGATCTTCCAGGTCAACACTCATGGTCTGCTGCTCATTGATGAAATAAGGAGACAGGTAACCACGGTCGAACTGCATACCTTCAACAACATCCAGTTCATTTTCCAGACCGGAACCTTCTTCAACGGTTATGACGCCTTCCTTACCTACTTTTTCCATTGCATCAGCGATGATGTTGCCGATGTCGCTGTCAGAGTTGGCAGAGATAGTACCTACCTGGGCAATGGCCTTGCTGTCTTCACAGGGCTTGGACAGGTTTTTCAGTTCTTCAACAGCAGCAGTCACTGCCTTGTCGATACCGCGCTTGATATCCATCGGGTTGGTACCAGCGGTAACGGCCTTTTGACCTTCACGAACGATGGCCTGGGCCAGTACCGTGGCGGTGGTGGTACCGTCGCCGGCAACATCAGAAGTCTTGGAAGCAACTTCCTTCACCATCTGTGCGCCCATGTTTTCAAATTTATCTTCGAGTTCGATTTCCTTGGCAACCGAGACACCGTCTTTGGTGACGGTCGGTGCACCGAAACTCTTTTCCAGAATAACGTTACGGCCTTTAGGACCGAGCGTCTGTTTTACTGCATTGGCCAGGATGTTTACGCCGCGCGCCATGTGTGCGCGAGCATCATCCGAAAATTTTACTTCTTTAGCAGCCATGATATTTGTCCTCCAAAAGAATTCTATTGATTAATGAAAGGTGATTTATTCGATGACGCCCATGATGTCGTCTTCGCGCAGGACGAGATAATCGTCACCACTGACCTTGACTTCGGTACCTGAATACTTGCCAAACAGAACCTTGTCACCCTTCTTGATATCCAGCGCGCGCAGTTCGCCACTGTCCAGTTGCTTGCCATTTCCAACAGCAATGACTTCACCCTGGATAGGCTTTTCGGCAGCTGAATCAGGAATAACGATGCCACCCGGAGAAGTTTTTTCTTCTTCCAGGCGTTTAACAATCACACGATCATGTAACGGTCGGATGTTCATTGAAGTAGTCCTCCTAAATTCCTAACCTGTTGATTTATAATAAACTAACTTGATTTGTTAGCACTCTCTATTTGTGAGTGCCAATATAGTCAAATTCGTATTTATGTCAACTGTTTTATGGGGACAGGCACCCGGTTTTCAAGTGCCGGGCTATTGCAGGCGCCCGGTCTTATGCTGCAGCGGAATATACAAATAGCTATCTATTTCTGGTCGCTCATGAGCCTTCTGCTATAATGCCGCGCCTTTCGAGGGGCGCACCCTGCCATACATAAATTTAAAAAAACCTGTATAGATATGACTGAATACAAGCTGACACACCTGAAACAACTCGAGGCGGAGAGTATCCATATAATCCGCGAGGTGGTGGCCGAATTTGAAAAACCGGTCATGCTGTATTCGATCGGCAAGGATTCAGCCGTGATGCTGCAACTGGCACTGAAGGCATTTCATCCAGGCAAGCCCCCGTTCCCGCTGTTACATGTCGACACCACCTGGAAATTCCGCGATATGATCAAGTTTCGTGACAACCTCGCGAAAGAACTCGGGCTGGAACTGCTGGTACACACCAACCAGGAAGGCGTGAAGGCTGGCGTCAACCCGTTTACCTACGGCAGCAAGAAACATACTGACATCATGAAAACCCAGGCGCTGAAACAAGCCCTGGACAAGTACAAATTCGACGCCGCTTTCGGTGGTGCCCGCCGCGACGAGGAAAAATCCCGTGCCAAGGAACGTGTTTATTCGTTCCGCGACAAGCACCACCGCTGGGACCCAAAGAACCAACGCCCGGAACTATGGAATATCTACAACGGCCGTATCGACAGGGGTGAAAGTATCCGAGTATTCCCTCTGTCTAACTGGACCGAACTCGATATCTGGCAATACATACACCTGGAACAGATCCCTATCGTGCCGCTCTACTACGCCGCGAAACGCCCGGTCGTCAAACGCGACGGGGTCTACATCATGGTGGATGATGATCGTATGCCGCTCGAACCTGATGAAGTCGTAGAAGAAAAGATGGTGCGCTTTCGTACGCTGGGTTGTTACCCGCTTACCGGCGCGGTGGAATCCGAGGCCACGACGTTACCGGAGATTATCCAGGAAATGTTGCTGACCAAGACCTCCGAGCGCCAGGGCCGTGTTATCGATTATGACCAGGCCGGCTCCATGGAGGAAAAGAAGCGCGAGGGGTATTTCTAGCATGTCGCACCAGTCCGAACTGATCAGTACCGATATCAACGCCTATCTCGAGCAACACGAGAAGAAAGAACTGCTGCGCATGCTTACCTGCGGCAGTGTTGACGATGGCAAGAGCACACTCATTGGCCGCCTGCTACATGATTCCAAGATGATCTATGAAGATCAACTGGCCGCCATTACGACAGACAGCGCCAAGGTGGGCACCACCGGCGACGATGTTGACCTGGCACTGCTGGTTGACGGTCTGCAGGCAGAAAGAGAACAGGGTATTACTATTGATGTCGCCTACCGCTATTTCTCTACTGCCAAGCGAAAATTTATCATTGCCGATACGCCCGGTCATGAGCAATACACCCGCAACATGGCTACCGGTGCGTCAACCTGCGACCTGGCAGTGATATTGATCGATGCCCGCTACGGTGTACAAACACAGACAAGACGCCACACCATTATTTCCTCCATGCTGGGTATCAAGCACATCATTGTTGCCGTTAACAAGATGGACCTGGTTGACTATGACGAGGCCGTGTTTAACAACATCCGGCAAGACTACCTGGATTTCGTCGCCAAGCTTGATCGTATCGACCTGCACTTTATTCCCATCTCTGCCTTGAAAGGCGACAACGTCGTTAACCCCAGTGAGCACATGACCTGGTATAGCGACCGGCCCTTGATGCAAATACTGGAAACGGTCGAGATCGGGTATGACAAGAACCTGAGCAATGTGCGATTCCCGGTACAGTACGTGAATCGTCCTAACCTGGATTTCCGCGGCTATTGCGGCACCATTGCTGCCGGTATTATCAGGAAAGGCGATAACATCACCGTGTTACCCTCCGGCAAACAAAGCAACGTCGAGTCCATCGTGACTTACGAGGGTGAACTCGATGAAGCCTTTCCGCCCATGGCCGTCACCCTGACACTGACCGATGAAATCGACGTGAGCCGCGGCGATATGATCGTGCGCAGTGATGATCTACCACTGGTTGGCAACCGCTTCGATGCAAAGATTGTCTGGATGACCGAGGAAGTAATGCAACCTGGCAAACAGTACTACATGAAACTGGGGACCAAGTCTGTAACGGGTTCAGTTTCACGTATACACCACCGTATTGATGTGAATTCAATGGAAGAATCCGGGGCCGAGTCGCTGCACTTAAACGAGATTGGCCATTGCGAAGTTACACTCAATGCGCCCGGTGTGTTTGATGCCTATTCGCTATGCAAGCATACCGGTGCATTTATCGTCATTGATCGTATCACCAACGTGACTGTGGGTGCCGGCATGATCATCGGCATCTCCAAAAATACCGAGTTCCAGCCCGTTACACCGGGCGAACGCCTGGCCCGTTTCGGCCAGCAACCTTTGACCGTTTGGTTATCTGGCGAAAATAACCATGCCACAGCACAGGAAGTAGAACGACACCTGTTTGACATGGGCCATGCCTGCGCCATTCTACAACCATCTGAACTGGATATTGATATCAACGCGGCGGCGGCAATACTGAATCAAGCTGGCCTGATTTGTCTTTGCTGTGCAGAAAACGACGATGTTGATGACGCTACCCGTTTTGATTGCGCCAATCATTCCAGCCAGCAAATCCTGGAGTCCATCAGCAAGCTGGCGCAGCTACGCTAGGCGAAATAAATTCCCGCTCATGACTGGCAGAAATTCCGGTCAGGCATTACCATTGTCAGGAAAAACGTCGATGGGAGAGCAATAATGGCGGATATAACAACGGTAGAAGCACCCGACAGCAGTAAAAATACCTCGGAAATCTTGGGGCCGGACGGTGATGACGAGACCGTTCAAATGAGTGATATGGATGCCAAGTGTTACTGGAATGATGTCGAGTTTCAGACCGGTGACAAGATAAGTAGTGACGGCAAATGTTATGAATGCAGTTTTGGTCGCTGGATACCGGCCGAGTAACAGCCAACTTCAGGACTCCATCGGCCCCGGACGAAATCCGTACTCTCCCTCTATCTTGGTCACATCGCCAGTGTGTTGGCGAAAGCAACCCGACCTGCGATCCTCGAAGTAATACCTGAGCGTTTCACTGATAGTCCGAAAAGCCAGTTCATCCCAGGGAATCTCATCTTCTTTGAACAATTCCACCGCGAGACTTTCTTCTCCGGGATAAAAATCTGTATCCAGCAACCTGGACTTGAACATCATGTACACCTGGTCAACATGGGGAAGGTTAAACACGGCATAAAGACTTTCAACTTCGACCCGTGCATTCGCCTCTTCTACAGTTTCCCTGACAGCTGCCTCCACGGTAGTTTCACCCAGTTCCATGAAACCGGCAGGCAAAGTCCAGTAAGCATACCGAGGTTCGATGGCGCGCTTGCATAGTAATATCCTGTCTTCCCAGACCGGCAGGCAGCCGGCTACGACTTTCGGGTTTTGATAGTGAACAATATTACAACTGACGCAGATGTAGCGATGACGATTGTCATTGGCCGGAATTTCATAGATCAATTCGGCGCTGCAGTAGCAACAATACTTCACTGTAACACCAGCTCGTCGGTAATCAGACTTTCAAGCGAGGGCCAGATATTGTCCAGCATGGCAGGCTGTGCCCGGGCAACCGGATGAATTCCATCTTCCTGCATCAGATCCTTATCCAGCGCGATATCTTCCAGGATGAAACGCGAAAGAGGAACATCGTATTGATCGGCTATACGTACATAGACCTGTTGAAACTTTTGGTTGTAGGCCTGTCCATAGTTAGGTGGTAACTGCATGGGTACCAGCAGCACCTCACTGTTATTGTTTTTCAAACGATTCACAATAACTGACAGGTTTTGCTCGATTTCAGCAAACTGGAATCCGCGCAGACCATCGTTACCACCCAATTCAACGACAGTCAGAACAGGTTTATGTGTATCAAGTATGTTTTCAAGCCGGGTCAGCACCCCGATCGTGGTCTCGCCGCTGATGCTGGCATTGACAACGTTAAAAGCATAACCTTGTTGCTGCAATCGCTGTTCAAGTAACGAGACCCAGCCGTCACTGACAGGGATACCATAGGCAGCACTCAGACTATCACCCAGGATTAATAATGTTCTCTCTCTCGCATGGAGAGGCAGGACAAAAACAGTTAAACAAATAACAAATAATACGCGGTAAAACATGACCAATTCCTCTTCAATCATTGTGCAAGCAGAACAGCTTGGAAAGCAAGTCAGCAGCCCGGAAGGCACCTTAACAATCCTTGATGATGTTAATTTGTCCGTCAAACAGGGAGAAAGTTTGGCTATCGTTGGCGTGTCAGGCTCCGGCAAATCAACCTTGCTTGGACTGCTGGCTGGCCTGGACATGCCGACCAGTGGCCGCGTGGTTCTTGATTCGCATGACCTGACCAGGCTGGACGAAGATGGTCGTGCCCGCATACGTAGCCGCCTGGTCGGTTTCATCTTTCAATCGTTTCACCTTTTACCGGGTCTGACTGCACTGGAAAATACATCGTTGCCACTGGAACTGCTAGGTAGAAAAGAT
The DNA here is from genome assembly GCA_965229565.1 of Gammaproteobacteria bacterium. Taxonomy (GTDB): domain Bacteria; phylum Pseudomonadota; class Gammaproteobacteria; order Eutrophobiales; family Eutrophobiaceae; genus JANQNX01. The sequence continues at coordinate 248,557 of OZ245888.1, forward strand.
GCAGACAACATGGCCAGGGAAAAACTGGAACAGGTGGGACTGGCAGAAAGAATACACCATTACCCCAACCAGTTATCCGGCGGCGAGCAGCAGCGCGTAGCGATTGCACGTGCCTTTAGTGGCCAACCCTCTATCCTGTTTGCCGATGAACCAACGGGCAACCTGGATCAGAAAACGGCCAAACGAATTATCGAACTCCTGTTTGATCTGAACCGGAAAAATGGCACCACACTGATCATGGTGACACACGACCCGTCCATTGCGGAACACTGTGACCGGCAGGTAGTAATGGCCGGCGGACGTCTGACAGAAGAATCGAAATGAATACCCTGAAGTTTGCACTGACCGCATTCAAACGTGACTGGAAGTCCGGCGAGTTACGCCTGATAGGTGCCGCTGTACTGATCGCCGTGGCCTGTCTCACGTCGGTCAGCTTCTTTACTGATCGTGTCAGTCGCGCGACAGAACTACAGGCGACCGAGTTACTTGCTGCCGACCTGGTATTAAGTTCAGCCAACGCGATACCGGATACCTATGTCGACACCGCCGCAGATATGGGCCTGACCTGGTCACGCAATGAAAGTTTTCGCAGCGTCGTCGTCGTAGGCGACCGCATGGAACTGGCCGAGGTCAAGGCCGTGGACCCACAGTATCCGATACGGGGCGAACTGCGCATCAGCGACCAGTTATTCGAAGCGGAATACCAGGCTGATTCAATACCGGCTGCCGGTGAGGCATGGCTGGACAGCCGCCTGAGCCAGGCCTTGCAGGTAGAGCCAGGTGATACAGTAAACTTGGGTGCACTATCACTCAGGTTCACAAAAGTGCTCACCTATGAACCGGACCGTGGTGGCGACCTGTTCAATATTGCTCCCAGACTCCTGTTCAACCGCGAGGACCTCGCCGAATCCGGGTTAATCCTGCCCGGTAGCCGGGTCAGCTATCGACTCTTGCTGGGCGGTGAAGGCAAACTGGTTGAGCAATACCGTAACACGATCACGACCAGTAACGACGTGCGAGTTCGTGGAATTAAAGATGCCCGGCCGGAAATACGTAGCGCGCTGGAACGGGCCGAACAGTTCCTGGGACTGGCAGCCCTGGTCAGTATTGCCCTAGCCGGTATGGCGATCGCCATGACCGCGCATCGCTATGCCACACGGCATTTTGATAACTGTGCAGTACTGCGTTGCATGGGCATGCAACAGGATCAGATCATCCGGATCTATTTGTACCAATTAATACTGCTGGCATTGATTGCCGGCCTGCTGGGTTGCGGTATCGGGTTTGCGGCCCAGGAAGTATTGCACCAGTTAATGGCAGGTATCATGGAACGTGCACTGCCACCACCGTCATTCAGGCCGGTACTCAACGGTTTGCTGGCCAGCCTGGTAACCGTACTGGCATTTGCCCTGCCACAGTTGCTGCGATTGCGCAGGGTTTCTCCGTTACGCGTGTTGCGTCGCGACCTGGCACCGTTACCGATGAATAATTACCTTGTCTATGTTATCGCCATTGGTGCACTGGTCGCACTCAGTCCGTGGCAGTCAGGTAATATCAAGCTAACACTGTACACACTGGGCGGCTTGTTCCTGACGGCTATTGTGCTTGGCCTTACCGCAAAGCTACTCATCACCTGGTTACGAAGACTGCAACCGCGTTTAAAACTCGCCGCGCGCTATGGTCTGGCGAACGTGATACGAAGATCGCAACAAAGCATGGTGCAGGTCGTCGGCATCGGTATCGGTATTACCGTGATGTTACTGCTGACACTGGTACGTACTGACCTGCTGGCAAACTGGCAAAACCGCTTGCCGGAAAATACACCCAACTACTTCTTGATCAATATCCAGCCTGACCAGGTTGATGCCATTAGCCAGTACCTGCAACAGCATATCAAGGATGACATCGGACTGTACCCGATGATTCGCGGCAGGCTGGTAAGTATTAATGATGATCCCGTCAAGGAAGAAAACTATGACGAGCCACGAGCACAACGGCTGGCAACAAGAAACTTTAACCTTTCCTACCTGGACGAGATGCAGCCTGATAACAAGCTTGTCAGTGGTGAATGGTGGCCAACAGACCGGACTGGCAATTACTTTTCCGTTGAACAGGGCATCGCGGAAACGCTGGGCATCCAGCTGGGCGATACGCTGACGTACCTGATAGGCGGGCAGGAAATAAGCGGCGTGGTCCACAACCTGCGCTGGGTTGAATGGGATTCATTTAATGTCAATTTCTTTGTTGTTAGTAACCCGGAGGCATTAAAAGACTACCCGGGTACATTTATCAGTAGTTTTTATATGCCGACAAGTCAACGCAATATGTTCATCGAACTGATCCGTGAGTTTCCCAGTATTACCGTGTTTGATGTCGATGCCATCCTTAAGCAGGTAAGGACCATCATGGAGCACGTAGTGAACACCATCGAGTTTGTTTTTATCTTTACCCTGCTGACAGGGATCACGGTATTGTTTGCTGCCCTCCAGAGCACCCATGATGAACGCATGCACGAGTCCGCGTTGATGCGGGCACTGGGTGCGAACCGGAAGCAAATTGTGACAGGACTTTTTGCTGAATTTTTATTCCTGGGACTGGTCACAGGTTTGCTGTCGGCACTGGCGGCCTCGGCCATTGAAATGGCGCTGGCCGAATACGTTTTCAAGATCGATGTAATTGTTAACCCGTGGATATGGGTAGCGGGCCCAATTGCATGCAGTATAATCGTGATAGGCACCGGCCTGTATGGTACGCGCAGCGTGTTGACGGCATCGCCTATGCGTGTTTTACGCCGTGCCTGAAACTTGAAATACATTGCGGCATTACCATATTAATAACGGTTTTTTACTGGAGTATTTACAACAATGTTAAGGCTCTTACTGTTTCTTGGTACCAACATTGCCATCATGCTCGTGCTGAGCATTACCTTGCGCCTGCTTGGAGTGGACAGCATGTTGCAGGAATCCGGGCAGTTAAACCTGAATGCCTTGATTATCTTCTCGGGTGTCCTGGGTATGGGTGGTTCACTAATTTCGCTGGCCATATCCAAGTGGATGGCAAAGCGATCCATGCGCGTAAAGATCATAGAATCACCTGCCAATGCACAGGAGCAGTGGCTGGTCAGTACTGTTGAAAAACAGGCACGCGAGGCTGGCATAGGCATGCCGGAAGTCGGTATCTTTGATTCAGCCGCGCCCAATGCCTTTGCGACAGGGATGAACAGGAATAATGCACTGGTCGCCGTCAGTACCGGCCTGCTCCAGAATATGAACCAGGACGAGGTCGAGGCCGTGCTTGGTCACGAGGTTAGTCATGTGGCCAATGGCGACATGGTGACCCTCACGCTGGTCCAGGGCGTGGTAAATACCTTCGTTATTTTCTTCTCCCGTGTTATCGGGCATCTGATCGACAAGATCGTATTCAAGGTTGAACGTGGTTATGGTCCCGGCTACTGGATCGGTGTAATTTTTGTACAAATGATCCTGTCGATACTCGCCAGTACCATCGTGATGTGGTTTTCACGTTACCGTGAATACCGTGCTGACGCCGGTGGTGCAAAGCTGGCAGGTCGCGAAAAAATGATTTCAGCGCTGCGTCGATTGCAACAGTCAACAAATAGCAGCGACCTGCCGGATGAAATGGCCGCATTCGGTATTACAGGAGAGAAAAAGATCAATTTCCAGAAGCTGTTCATGAGTCATCCACCGTTGGCTGAACGTATTGCCGCACTGGAGAAAAGCCAACCTTAGCCAGGTGGCCTTGCAAGGCCATTAATAGTGATGGAGATTAGTAACAGGGGCGGGATATCTAGTCCTGCCCCGTTGTACTACTGAATCCTTGATCTTCAAGAAAGTCCACTATTATTTGTGATGGTGAGTCTTTCAGGACCCTGGGTTCTTTGCGATATTGGAAGTAATTCTGGACGAAGTCTTTGATGATTTCAGGATCGAGCTTTGATATCACGGCTGTTTCATTGATACCCTCCTGGCGCTCTGTCGCATTCCTGAACAAGAGAGTAGGCACTCCCAGTTGATATAGTTCTTCCTGTGCCCCTCCACCATCAGTAATAACAAACTCGGCATGAGTGATTAACTTTACAAATGGCAGGTATTCCATGCGCTGATAGATCTCGATATTTTTATTTCTTTTGAAAAAATTATCGTAACCAAACTTTGTTAACTGGATTTGTGTTACCGGGTGACACACAAACAATACCTTGAACTGCTCCGCAATCTTCTCAAGCTCGGCAACAATAAACCCGAGTCTCTTCTTGTTAAAAACATTTTCATAACGGTGGATAGTTACAACAACGTATTTACCTGCGGGCAAATCCAGGTTGATCTTGTGAATGTTTTTAATACCAAACGCGATGGTGTCTGCCTGCGTGTTTTGTCTTGTGTTGAGCTTGATGCCATGATACTTGCGCACATTATTGGCAGCCCAATCGCCTGGAGTAGCAAAGACAGTAGCCAGACGAAATGTAAACAGGCGATTAAGTTCTTCAGGAAACGGTTCAAATATATTAAAACTTCGCAGACCTGACTCGACATGCATTACATGACATCTCCCCAGACGCCCCAATAGCGCACCCCAAACCGTAGACGTCGTATCGCCATGAGTCAGCACGATATGTTTTTTACCAGTATAACCAGCAAGAATACGACGCGTTCTAAGCAGCTGCCAGAAAGCCTGCATCATCCATAAACCGTATTTACCCGGCGTATCGGCTTCAGTCTCTCTATTCACGACCGTGAAATCAGGATTCGGCAAACCGAAGGTATCAATCGTTTGCTTAATGGTCTCTTTATGCTGCGCAACATATATCCATCGCCATTCAAGCCCTCGCTTCTGGCACTCAAGCATGACAGGCGCCATCTTGAATATCTGCGCCCGAGTACCTACAACAAAATGGATCATTAACGTTCCTTTTGTTTACCAATAACACACCATTGCATATGAATTTTAACACCTTTAGCAACAATCGCGCTGTCTACAAGCATACAGCCTCTGTGAAGACTGGGATATTCAACGATGATCAGCTAAGATGCATCTAGATTTATTTACCTGGCAAATCCATGAAAAAAGTCTTTTTCAGTGATTTTCGGCTTCACGTTCTCAATCACATCAAGGCAATTACACATGATGATATTGAACCCTATTCAACCGAGTGGTTTCTACTGAAATACCTGAAAAGAATTACAAAAGCCGCCGATGGTTATGTCGAATATACCTACGTGGAAGGACCTATCCGTTCATTGATTCGTTTCTATGTTGATAACATTGATGAAAACTCTGAACTGGGTGAACGCTGCAGGAATGTGCATGATGAATATCGCAAGGTATTACTAGAGAAACAGTCCGAAAAAAATTACTAGCAATACACTATCTATAATACTTCTACCGTGTCGCTGTCTCCCTGGTGTTGCAGTTACTGGCCAGGACCGGGTGCAGAATTTTTAATCTACGCTAATCCAGCCGCTTATCATCAGCCTCATTCCAGGGTGGACTGACCAGCGCCAGGAATTGCAGTGGCACATCGCCGGTATTTTCAATCCACTGCACGCATTTTGCGGGGATGAACACGCTGTCACCCTGCCCGACAACCTGTTCTTCCTCGTCTATATGCATTATTCCCGTGCCCTGGCTAATCAGGTAGACCTCCGCCTGGTCGAGCACATGTTTATAACTCTGTTGTCCAACAGCAACGACTGCCATTGCCACCGAGTAGGGTAAGTCAACCGCGTCTTTTTCCGGATGTAACCACTCACGGATCTGGCAACCATCATTGGCTGTAAATGCCGGGCAATCCTCGATATTTTTTACAAACACATCCGACTCCTATATAAGTACGTCTATGAAATACCTTAACACGCCTGACTATAAACACGACTCGTTGCCATGCACAGGTGTCCTGATCACAAACCTGGGCACACCGGATGCGGCCACCGTACCGGCACTGCGCCGCTACCTGGCAGAGTTCTTGTCTGATCCGCGAGTGATAGAAACACCGAAGTGGATCTGGTGGTTTATCCTGCACGGTGTCATCCTGCGAATTCGCCCACCACGTTCGGCCAAGGCCTACCAGGAAGTCTGGACAAGCGAGGGCTCGCCACTGCTGACCATCAGCCTGCAACAACAACAGGCCTTGCAGGCCGAATTGCAGAAACGGGTTTCCGGGCCAGTAAGAGTAGAAGTGGCCATGCGCTATGGCAACCCGTCCATCGCCTCGGCGCTGGAAAAACTCCGGGCGGCCAATGCGCGACGCATCCTGTTGTTTCCGCTGTATCCACAATATTCAGCTGCAACAACAGCCTCTACGTTTGATGCCGTTGCCGATTACTTCAGACAGTGTCGCTGGGTCCCGGAGTTGCGCATGATTAACCATTACCATGATCATCCCGGTTACATCGAGGCCCTGGCCAACAGTATTCAACAACACTGGCAGGCACATGGGAAACCGGACAAGTTGTTGTTTTCATTTCACGGCCTGCCAAAGGATTATTTTCTCGCCGGTGACCCGTATCACTGTGAGTGTCATAAAACAGCAAGGCTGGTGGCGGAAAAACTCGAGCTTGACCAGGACGACTGGATTACAACCTTCCAGTCACGCTTTGGGCCACGTGAATGGTTGCAACCATATACCGATTTCACCCTGAAAGAACTGGGAAGTAGCGGAGTAAAAAGCGTGCATGTTATTTGTCCCGGTTTTTCTGCTGACTGTCTCGAGACACTGGAAGAAATAAGATTACAAAACCGGGATTTCTTCCTGGAGGCCGGTGGTCAGAAGTTCGATTATATCCCTGCATTAAACAACGGCACGGAACATATTAACGTGCTCGCCGATATTGTTGCCTTGCATAGCCAGGGCTGGCCCGAGTTTGATATCGCTCGTGATATGGAAGCCGTGCAAAAGGATTTACTTACGACTGAACAACGCGCTGCCAAGCTGCAACAGGTCAGAACAACTAGCTGACCTTAACGCCTTTCCAGAAGGCAACGTAATCCTTTATCTGCGCCGCCTCCTGTTTTGGATCAGGGTAATACCATGCCGCATTTTCATTTAGCTTGCCATCAACCGTAACGTTGTAATAACGGGCGTCGCCTTTCCAATGACAGTGCGTCGTCTTATCACTACCAGTGAAATATTCCTTTTGAATGGCCTGGGGTGGAAAATAATAATTACCTTCTACCTGTTCGGTTTCATCACTCTCGGCCAGTACGGCCCCGTTCCATATTGCCCTGACCATGATTACTCTCCCTGCACGGTAATAATGACTTTCCTGCCATGCGGGGCCGTGCGGTGTTCCCACAGGTAGATTCCCTGCCAGGTACCCAGTAGACAACGGGAAGCACTAACTGGCAGAGTCAAACTGACGTTGGTAAGCAATGTCCTGACATGGGCCGGCATATCGTCCGGTCCCTCGGTCGTGTGACAGAACATGGGGGCACCATCGGGCGTGATCGATTGCATAAACGTTTCAAGATCGACACGCACGTCCGGGTCTGCGTTTTCACAGAGCATAATAGAGGCACTGGTATGCTGAATAAACAGGTGGCATAGACCTGTCTGTATTGACGTTGCCGCCACCAGTTCCTGTACCTCACGGGTAATTTCATAGGTACCGCGACCGCGGGTGTTGACGCCTAGCGTGTGTTGCTCATAGGCCATACTACTGTTTGGCAGCCAGTGTAATCACGCTATCCAGCGTTTCGAATAAATCCAGGATATGCCGCGTGTTGGTTCCGAGATCGCCCTTACCCGTGCGCGATGCGGATCGCACGGAAACAAGTACCGTTCCACCTGCACCAGGTTCAAGCTTGATATGCACATCATCCTTGAAACCGAACAGTGGAGTCGCAACCAGCGCATGCAGTTTATTATGCTGGTCGAAGGGTTCGACAATGTCCCAGCCCAGCTTTTCCGTCGATTCGACAATCAGTTTTTTCAGAACATCCTTATCCAGCGCATAACGACGCGGGATTAACTCGGGAAACACCGAATCAATCGTGGTTTCTGCGATGTTGGTATTGAGATAGGTGGCCAATCTTGTGCCGAATCCCGGTGGATCACCCCACGGTAAATCGTTCTTCAGCAACGCGATCAGGATCATCAAAACCGGAAAGGCGATCAGTATACAAATTAACAATAGAAGTTTTGATGTCATGTTTACACGGTTTGAATGGTTGATTATTTAACCATGATCTTCTTATGAAGCCTGTCCGTATTGCAAGTTGCCGTAGCAATAAATCAGGACAGGCTGGTTAACCTTCCCTGGATCAGGGCATAAAAAGAGCCTGAATTAACAAAGTGCCAGCCCAGGTGGTTCTGACAGGAACGGCATAGTGCCAGCTGCCATTTATAACCGTTAAACCAGCTATGCTCGGCGGTCGGTTGCCCGACATCCTTGCAACCCGGGGCAGATGCAAAGCAATTCACAGTGTAGATAAATCCGGCCGGATTAGAAAAAGTATGCGTATGTTTTCCAGCCTCGGTGATCGCCTCCGAGCTGTCGGTAATATGGAAATGACAAAATGCACAGAAGAGTTTTTGCTGTTCCTCGTCAGCAGGGCCTGTCGGCTTCTGCCTGATCGTCGGGGCTGATTCAAATTCCCCTTTCCTGAACATGGGAATGACTGTAGCCGACATGGTCTCAGACCGGGAATAACATCTTTAGTCCAACAAGCAGCAATACCACGGAGAAACAACGTTTCAGGGTCAACACTGGCAGTCGATGTGCGAGGCGTGCACCCAGTGGCGCACAAAATACCGTCATCGCGATGATGATCAATGCACCTGGCCAATACAGGTAACCGATACTGTGTACTGGCAGTTCAGGATTATCCAGGCCACTGATGATCATGGCAGTCATACCCGCCACTGCAATAGGCAGGCCACAGGCAGATGAGACCGCCACCGCGTTATGCATGGGGACACGGCAAAATAACAGGTAGGGCACCGTCAATGTTCCGCCACCGATACCCAGCAGGGTCGACAAAAAGCCAATGCCACCACCGGATAAGACCAGTCCCTGTGTGGCAGGCAAACCAAATTTTGCGGCTGGCTTGAAATCCACTGCGATCTGTATGGCAACCAGGATTTCAAAAACCCCGAACGCGATACGTAACACATCACTGCTGACGGCATCGGCCAGCAAGGCCCCCAATCCTGCGCCAATAACAATACCCGGCGCCAGGCGCAACACCAGCGGCCACAACACCGCCCGCTTTTGATGGTGTATTCGCGTGGCGGCGAGCGAGGTAACTATGACCGTGGCCAGGGAGGTAGTCACCGCTACCTGCATCAGGCTGGCGCCAGGAAACCCCTGCAGGTTAAACAGGAAATGCAGTAGCGGCACAACGATGATGCCACCGCCGAGGCCAAGCAAGCCCCCTACCAGCCCGGCAAAGACACCACCGATCGCGTAGTAAAAAATAATTAACGGACTTAACTCGGCAATCATGGCACATTGTCTGCAATGATATTCATACTGTCTATGTTAAAGTATATTCAAGAAATATATTGCTAAACTAACGGTAAATAAGCAAAATTCGACAGGTAAGAAAAAACGCACAAAATCATGGGCAATATCTTAATTCGACCAACAGTTTCTGCTTTCGGAAGCTTCGCCAACCGGGCTATAGCCTGGCAAAAACTGCTGGCTATCCTGTTGCTGGGCCTGTTCATATCCACGCCATTAATGGCAAAACCCATCGATGAACAACGCCGTAACTACCTTGCCGCTATCAAGGCATTGGAAAACAAACAATTAAAAACCTTTGGCAAGATTGCCAATGGTCTGAAAGATTATCCCCTTTATTCCTACTTGCGCTATGAATACCTGCGCAGGCACCTGTGGAAGGTTTCTGACGACGAGATGATTGATTTCTTCAGTCGCCATGATGATTTACCCATGTCTGAAAGCCTGCGAAGTTCGTGGTTAAAACTCCTGGTGCGCCGCGGCCACTGGCAAACCTTTATTGATAACTACGTGAGCCAGTCTGATGACAAACTGCGCTGCTATTACCTGCAAGCGCGCATGAAAACCGATAACGAACACTACCTGCTGGAAGACATCCGCAGTACCTGGCTAAACGGCAAATCCTTGCCGCCACAGTGTGATAAACCATTTGAATTACTGTATGACAGCGGCATGGTGACAAATGACGTGGTCTGGGAACGCATACGCCTGGCAATGCAACAAAACCAGGTCAGGCTGGTGACCTATCTAAGTAGCCGCCTCGACGACGAGCACCAGGCACTCGCAAAAAAATGGATCAATATCCACCACAACCCATACAAGCATACGGCCAAACCGGGGCTGGCCGATGACGAAACCGGCCGTGAAATCATCATGCATGGCATCATGCGCCTGGCGCGGCAAAATATCAGTCATGCGGTCACGCGTTTTAATACATTGCAGTCGCAGTATTCATTTCTTCCAGGTGAAGTGGCAGAACTGAAACGGGTACTGGCGGTACGCGCGGCTAAAAACAAAAGCCCGCTGGCACAGCAGTTACTCGATGATATAGACAGTATTCACGTCGATGATAATGTTTTCCATTATCGTCTCAGGACCGCACTGGCAAACAAGGATTGGCCCTTGCTCAGACGCTGGACAAGTGATCAACCGGCTGATGATGAAGTGCGTGAACGCTGGCTTTACTGGCATGCACGGTCACTTGAAAATACCGGCGATGCGGCACTGGCCGAGACCATCTACCGGGAGCTGGCGAAAGAAAGAAACTACTATGGCTTTCTCGCCGCCGACAAGCTGGACCTTGATTACAACATGAACCATTACCCGCTGCCTGCAAACGAGCAGGAATTGCAGCGCGTGTCGGAGTTACCCGGGATCCAGCGTGCCTATGAACTATACATGCTTGGACAGAACTACCCTGCCCGCCGCGAGTGGTACCACGCACTCAAGCAAATGACCAGTTATCAAATGCAAATGGCCTCGAAACTCGCCACGCAATGGGGCTGGTATGATCGCGCAATATTTACCATGGGTCGTGCGAAAGCATACGATGACCTGGTGCTGCGTTTCCCGGTGACCTTTGACCGGCTGCTGGATGAATACGCACAAAAGCGGGATATCGATCGAAGCTGGGTTTATGGCCTGGTCCGGGCAGAAAGTGCTTTTATAGAAGACGTACGATCTCCCGCCGGTGCACTTGGCCTGATGCAGGTGATGCCGCGGACAGGCAGCATGACCGCTAAAATGATTGGCCTGAAAAATTTTAGCCCGGCCAAGTTAAAGCAGGCGGAAACCAACATCCCGATTGGCACAGCCTACATGCAACAAATGCTGAAGCGCTTCGATGGCAACATGGTACTGGCAACAGCTGCCTATAATGCTGGCCCACATCGTGTTGATAAATGGCTACCGGCAAAGGGCTGTACCGAACCGGATATCTGGATAGAACAGATACCATTTAATGAAACCAGGAAGTACGTGAGTCGCGTGCTAACCTATGCCAACATCTATGACTGGCGCCTGAACAGCCAGATCAAACCTATCGGTGAGCGCATGGCTTTGATCACCTCGCCGAACGACGGATTTCTTGCTAACCTCAGCTGTACAGCTCTAAAGATTTCATACCACGGGCATGCTGATTAAACACATTGCGGTACTTGGCGGTACCGGTTTCGTAGGTCGTTCACTTTGTAACCGTTTGTCCGAGCTCGGTTACGAGGTCAAGGTGTTAACGCGAAACCGCGAATACAATCGTGATGAACTCATCCTGCTCCCCGGCCTGCAACTCATTGAGGCAGACATCTACGATCAGGGTCAACTAAACGACGAACTGGCTGGCTGCGACGCAGTGATCAACCTGGTCGGTATCCTGAATGAACGTGGCAACAGCGGTAAGGGTTTTCACAAGGCGCACGTGGAAATCGCTGAAAAAATGCTGAATGCCTGTGCCAGTAATGGCATAAAGCGCATATTACAAATGAGCGCGCTTAACGCCGATGCCGACAAGGGTGCCAGTCATTACCTGCGCAGCAAGGGCATGGCTGAAGACCTTTTACACAATAATAGTAACGGCATCAAAGTCACCAGTTTTCGTCCATCAGTCATCTTCGGTCGCAGCGACAGTTTCTTTAACCGTTTTGCCAAACTGCTCAGGCTCACACCTTTGGTATTTCCACTGGCATGCCATAGCAGCAAGTTTGCCCCGGTATACGTACTGGATGTCGTCGAGATGATGGCTCTCAGTCTGACCCGGCCCGAGAGTTACGGCCAGCGCTACCAGCTATGCGGACCAAAGACTTATAGCCTGGAACAACTTGTTCAATACACGGCTGACGTACTCGAGTTGAAGCGCAAGATCATTCCACTGAACAATTTTCTGTCGCGAGTGCAGGCCGCTGTCTTTGATTATGTCCCGGGCAAGCCCTTTTCAACCGATAACTATCTCTCAAGCAAGGCTGACAGTGTCTGTAGCAATGACGACCTTGCCCGTTTCGGTATTGAAGCGCGTAGTATTGAAAGCATCGTCCCCGGCTATCTCAGGAAACAAGGTTACCGTTCACGCTACACCGAGTTTCGTAGCGAAGCCCGCCGCAGCTAGGCAGGCATAGTCTCCACCCACTTGTTGTTACTTGCTATCAAGGGCAAGATACGGCTATTTCCCTCATGAAAGCTATGCAGATCTATCTTGTTGGCGGCGCCGTTCGCGATAAATTACTTGGACTCCCGGTAAAGGATCGGGACTGGGTTGTGGTTGGTGCCACACCTGGGCAGATGCTGGAGCTCGGCTATAAACCGGTAGGCAAGGATTTTCCGGTATTTCTGCACCCCGATACAAAAGAAGAGTATGCGCTTGCACGAACAGAGCGAAAGTCCGGCAAGGGTTACAAGGGTTTTAGTTTTCATACCGATCCGGATGTCACTCTGGAAGAGGACTTGCAGCGACGTGACTTAAGTATCAACGCGATGGCTGAAGACGAGGCGGGTAACCTTATCGATCCCTATAACGGCTCGGCAGATATCAGGTCAAAACAGTTACGTCATGTATCGCCCGCCTTTAACGAGGACCCGTTACGGGTGTTGCGCGTCGCCCGCTTTGCCGCAACACTGGGTTTCAAGGTCGCGCCTGAAACCATGGACCTGTTAAAGCAGATGAGCAGTAGCGGCGAACTCGAGGCACTGGTGCAGGAGCGAGTCTGGACCGAAACCGAGAAGGCACTCGCTGGTCGGTACCCCGGTAGATATATCCTGGTGTTAAGAGCGTGCCAGGCACTGGCTGTATTGTTTCCCGAACTGGAAAGACTGTTCGGTATCCCGCAGCCGGCAAAGTATCACCCGGAAATAGACAGCGGTTTGCATACCATCATGTGCCTGAACCAGGCGGCTCGCCTGACCGATGAGCCCGTCGTTCGATTTGCTACTTTAATGCACGATCTTGGTAAGGGTACAACTCCCGAGTCAGAGTGGCCCAACCATCATGGTCACGAGGCCCGCGGGGCAAAACTGGTAGATAAAGTCTGCGACCGCTTCCGCATACCGAACAAGTACCGCGAACTGGCCCGGATGGTAGCCAGGTATCACCTCGACTGCCATCGCATCCAGCAGATGAAACCGGAAACCGTGCTGAAAAAACTGGAACAGCTTGATGCCTTCCGTCGCCCGGAAAGGTTGGACGATTTTCTCCTTGCCTGCGAGGCAGACGCCCGTGGCCGCGCTGGGCTTGAAGATAATGACTATCCGCAGTCCGATTTTTTCAGGCAGGCTTTAGCAGCGGCCAACGAAGTTGACAGTCAATCGCTGCAACAACAGGGATTTGAAGGCAAGGCGTTGGGTAGAGAAATTACACAGCAGAGAATTAAAAAAATTGCGCAGCTAAAAAACAGTAAATCCTGATAATTTATCAGCCAGGATAAAAAGGAAAACTAGATAAACAATACGATCAGGACGACGCCAAGTAATACCCGGTAGATCACGAATGGCAACATGCCAATCCTGTCCAGGAAGCGCAGAAAATAATGAATGGCCAGCAGCGCACTCAATGCCGATAGTACCGCGGTCAGCAAGAAATTAACTATGTCGAGGCCGATATCTCCCTGCAACAGTTTGACCAGTTCATAACCTCCAGCACAAAAAATGACAGGTATGGCCAACAGGAATGACAGTCGTGCCGATGTCTTCCTGTCCAGTCCCAGTAGCAGACCAGCAGTCATGGTAATGCCAGACCGTGACGTACCCGGGACAAGCGCCAACGCCTGGGCAAGGCCGATAAAAATAGCATGCTTCCAGTGCAGCTGTGCCGTGTCCAGGGTCGTCCTGCCCCGCATGTCTGCATAGAGTAATAGCAAGCCGAAACCGATAGAGGCAGCGGCTATGATCAGAGGATGTCTTAGATACAGGGCTACCAGGTCATGTGCCAGCAAGCCAATCACCAGCACGGGTAATGTTGCAATCGCAAGTATCCAGAACAAACGTTCATCACTGCTATGGATACCCCTCGCCTTGCAGGAATGCAGACCGGCCTGTCCCAACCGAAAAACATCCGTACGGAAATAAAACACGACAGCAAACAGGCTACCCAGGTGTGCAGCAACATCAATTGCCAGGCCCTGGTCCTGCCACGCGGTTAACATGGGTACAAGTATCAGGTGTGCCGAACTGGACACAGGCAAAAACTCCGTAATGCCCTGTACGATGGCAAGAACAATAATCTGTATTAAGTCCATGTGTATTTTCCGTTCTATAACCTGGCGCGTTGGTCCATCACAGAAAAACCTTTCAGGGCATGATTATACTGGCGGGTAAGCGCCATGACCTTGATTCGTTCACCCATCTCACCCGGCATGGTCAGTGTCCTGATTTGCTGCGCGGTGATTGCTTGCTGCCTGGAATCTGTACCTGTCATATCCGCGGTGAATTCCTGCAGGCCTGTTGCCATTAAAAAATAGGCCTGGGTAGTATAGCCTTTCACATCTAACCCCGAGGCGATGGCTGCCTCTGCCAGGTCGGTAAAATCAACAGAAGCCGTAATGTCCTGTAAACCGGGCAGCAAGAATGGATCGTTATGGACACGATGACGATAGTAACAGAGTAGCGTGCCATCACTCCTGTCCGGGTGATAATACTCGTGCCTGGGATAACCATAATCAAATACCAGCATGACACCACTGGCAAGTTTCTCGGCTACGGCTGCCAACCATGCCTGCAGACCCGTATTAAGTTCAGAAATATAGCCATCGGCAAATAACCTGCCTGTTTTTTCTTCTACCTGCTGAAGCTTCTCAACCAGGTCAGCCCCTGCTGGCATAACCAGCCAGTCAAGGTCTCCGTCATTTGCACCGACTCCCATTTCAGCGAAACCCTGTGCTGTCTTTTTAAAGCGTTTGATTGGCAACGCATCGACGACTTCATTCGCCAGCATGATACCGTTAAAGGGTTCAGCGGGTAATGTATCCAGCCAGCGTACTCGCTCAAAGGCTTCGGGCACGCGCTCTTTTAACAGTGTTTGCTGGCGCTCACGCAGATCGGCAGAAGTCTCGAGTATCCAGTATGCCTCGGGCAAACAGTTTCGAGCCTGCAGTTCTTGCAATACATCGCTGGCCATTACACCTGAGCCGGCACCGAGTTCGACGACGACAGGTTGTTCCAGCCTGGCTATTATTTCTTCACACTGCCTGGCAACACAGCGGGAAAAAACCGGGGAAATCTCCGGCGCAGTAACAAAATCACCTGCTTCGCCAAACTTGCAACTACCGGCACTGTAATAACCCAGTCCCGGTTCATAAAGGGCAAGTGACATATATTCATCAAATGACAGACTGTTACCATGCTGTACGATTCGCTGTTTTATCAGCTCGCATAACCTGTCACTGATCGTCAGTGCTTCGGGATCGGGTTGCGGAAATGGCGTGACATTATTCAATTGAGTCATGACAACTACATGGTATTCTGTTTCCTGAATCAATCAACTACCTTGCAGCCATGTACGACAAGACTGTTTTAATCACCGGTGCAGCCAAAAGAATTGGCGCCACGTTGGCGAGATTTCTTCATGAAGCCGGCATGAATGTAATTGTGCACTACCATCGTTCCGCCAAAGAAGCGAATGAACTGGTGCGCGATTTAAACAGCAAGCGACATGACTCGGCCATTACCATACAGGGAGATCTGCAACATCACGGATATTATGAAGCAATCATGGAAACGGCCATCGGCTTCAAGGGCAGACTGGATGTACTTATCAATAATGCCTCGGCGTTTTACCCGACTCCGGTTAGCGAGTTCAACGATGCAGACTGGCATAACCTGATTGACACCAACCTCAAGGCCCCACTGTTCCTGTCAAAACTGGCTGCACCCGCTTTGCGAAAAGACAAGGGTTGTATTATCAATCTGACCGACATACATGCGATAAGACCGCTGGCGCGACACTCCATCTATTCTGTATCAAAGTCAGGTCTGGTTACGCTGACACAGTCACTGGCCAAGGAACTCGCCCCGGGTATTCGTGTAAATGCGATTTCGCCGGGCGCCATCGCCTGGCCGGAAAATATCAGTGCCGAAGACAAACAGCAGATAATGAAGCAAATCCCGCTAAACAGGATCGGGGAACTGGAAGATATTGCAAAGACGGCGCTGTTCCTGATACGTGATGCCGATTACATCACTGGCCAGGTGTTTAATGTTGATGGCGGCCGCAGCCTGTACTCCGGCTAAACTAGAAAGGCGGGAAGTCGCTCTTGATAAACCACTGCTCGTTTTCTTCGCTATACCACCATAGTTGTTCCAGTTTAAGTGTACGTACCGTACCCTGGTCTTTAAAATAATATTTAACCTCCATCCTGATGATAGCTTCGTCCTTGGTTTCATTAACTAACTTCTCAAACACTTCTATGCCGGTCACACTAATCTCTTTTAACCCGTCGAGGTCGACTGCGGGCCGCGTGCCGTCCGGGGAAACATGGTAACTATATGCTGACTCATGTTCAGCCCAGCGTAGTGCAACCTCGTAAGAGGTAACAGATTCTTCAAGATTAGCCGCTTTCTTTTTTTCTTTTACGTTCTGACAGGCCGTCAACATGCAAACCAGGGTAATAAGCAATAGTGTGGAGATATTCTTTCGGTTCATTGTCACGTAACTCCCGTCGTTAAGAAAAACATGCTGTATATGTAGCATACCTGCCTGAAAACTAATTTAAACTGATTTCACTCAACCCGGCGTAGATCATCTCCGCGTAGTACTGGTTGCCAGCCTTCGTGAGATGAATCTGGTCATCCGTGACAAACTCTGACAGGTCAATATCCTGCTGCCGCATCTTCTCTGGCAGATTGATCAGGTGGCAACCGAACTCAGTAGCCAGGGTCTGTATCATGTCGTTATAGGGGGCGAAATTATCGTTGAAACTGATGCCATTACCCTGCTCGTCATCAACGTTGCCAATAAGATGATTAAGAATATATACCGGCACGCTATCGTTACTGACAGCCAGTCGATGAAATTCCCTGAGATTGCGTTCAAACTCGACCAGGCTCACACGCGGCACATCGGTATGGGCATAAACATTGGCGTCATTCAGTCCAAACTCGATAAGTAAAACACCCGGTAACAGTGGCAGGACATCATCGAAAAAACGGTCATGTCCCTGTGCTGTTGTGTTGCCACTAATGCCAAGGTTATGCACCTGAAATGCACCGGGTTTCACATCGTCCAGCTTTTCCTGCAGTAGTGTCGTCCAGCGATCCTGCAGTGGATGTTCAGCTTCTTCAGTGATGGAATCACCGAAACAAACGAGATTGATCATGCGTTCTCCAGCCGCACTTCCTGCAGTTCAGCATCTTCACCGGGAAATTCCTGCCAGAGTTCAGCAATGGTTTTACCTGTTTGTGGGTGCACCAGGTCGGGCTCCATATCAAACAAGGGCTTTAGTACGAAAGCGTATTTGGTAATGTCCTCGCGCGGCACATCATGACTGCTATCTACGGTGTCACCATACATGAGCAGATCGATATCGAGTGTGCGTGGTGAAAAACGTGTCTCATTACGGCGACGACCGAAATCATATTCAATCTCTTTTAACTCGGCGGCGACTTCATCAATTTCCTTATGGGTAATAAATGCTGCAACCAGATTGTAAAAATCGTCGCCCTCGAAACCCACTGCGGTATTCTGGTATATCGGTGACAGTTCCAGTTTGCCAAATCTCTCAGCGAGGGCATGCAGTCCACCACGAATATTGTTCTCGCGTTCGACATTACTTCCGACGCCAACGTAGACCCTGACCATTATGATTGTTTATTGCCCCGTTCAATGATGACACCCACATCGCGCACGCCACGTACTGCGCCTTTCTTGTTAAGTGTCAGTTTTACCCAGTGTGTATTGAATTCAGACAGGATGATATCGGTCACTTTTTCTGCGAGCGTCTCCACCAGTTCAAATTCACTGTCACCAACAAAACTCATGATGCGTTTGGCAACGTCCTTGTAGTTGAGCGTGTCTTCTATGTTGTCGCTATTGGCAGCGGCCCGTATATCCGTGCCCATCTCTATATCCAGGATCACTGTTTGCTTCATACGGCGTTCCCAGTCATAAATGCCGATCACCGTGTCAATTCGCAGGTCGCGCAGGTAGATAATATCCATCGTGTTATTGTTACTGCCAGAAATTTCTGATTATTATGCATGATCCAGCCAAGGCTGCCGAAAAAATTCTGTCTATGCTTGACCTGAATGAGTAGAGCGATTCCAATACGCGCATGCTGCATGCCACCCTACTGCTGATCCTGTCTTACCTGCTGGGCTCGATTGCCTCAGCCATACTGGTCTGCAGGATGCTGGGCCTGTCTGATCCACGTGCGGGTGGTTCCGGTAATCCAGGTGCGACCAATGTATTGCGCCTGCACGGCAAGCGTGCGGCCATAATGACTCTGGCAGGCGATGTGTTGAAAGGCGTGATACCGGTCCTGTTGGCGAAGTTGCTTGGACAACCGGCATGGGTAGTGGCCGGTTGTGGGCTACTGGCATTTGCCGGACACCTGTTCCCGGTGTTTTTTGCCTTCAAGGGTGGCAAGGGAGTCGCCACGCTGATCGGCGTGCTGTTTGCCAGCCACTGGCTGATCGGGACAGGGTTCGTACTGACCTGGCTGTTGGTTGCCGCGCTGTTTCGCTATTCATCGCTGGCGGCACTGGTAGCGGCGCTGACGTCACCGGCCTACACATGGTATGTACTACAGGAACTGCCCTTCATTATTTGCCATGCGATCATGGTCGTTCTGTTGTTCTGGCGCCATCGCTCAAATATCCGAAACCTGCTCAACGGTAGCGAAGGCAAGATAGGAAAACCGAAGTCTAGAGATCCAGCATAGACCAGCGCGCGCGGGCCTGGAAATTCAGGTCCTCGGTTTGTCCTTGCTGCAGGCGCAGGAAACCACAGTAAGCAATCATGGCGCCATTGTCCGTACAGAATTCCGGCCGCGGGAAATAAACCCGGCCATTGATATCCGACATTAACTCCACCAGCCCGGCACGCAGTTGCTTGTTGGCGCTGACGCCACCGGCGACAACAAGCTGGTTCAGTCCAGTCATCTCGACCGCGCGACGACACTTTATAATGAAGGTATCGACCACGGCGTCAACAAACGCGCGTGCAATATCCGCTCTCGTCTGCTCATCCCCCGGCTCTGTATTAAACGTATTCAGTGCAAAGGTCTTGAGACCACTGAAACTGAAATCCAGCCCGGGCCTGTCTGTCATCGGTCGAGGAAAGCGAAACCGCTGACTATTACCTTTCTCTGCCAGTGCCGATATCGCCGGGCCACCCGGGTAGGGTAAGCCGAGGAGTTTTGCCGTCTTGTCAAAGGCCTCACCGGCGGCATCATCCACCGACTCTCCCAGCAGACTGTATTCACCGATGGCTTTCACTTCTACCAGCTGGGTATGGCCCCCGGAAACCAGCAGTGCCAGGAACGGAAACGACGGTACGTCCTGCTCCAGCAGCGGTGCCAGCAGGTGTGCCTCCATGTGATGCACACCTATGGCAGGAACAGACAGGGCATAGGCAAGGCTGCGACCAACCGCCGTGCCGACCAGCAATGCCCCCATCAGCCCGGGCCCGGCCGTGTAGGCAACGGCGTCAATACTCGATAATTCACAGTCTGCCTGCTCCAGGCAGGCTCGAACCAACGGCAGTATACGCCGAACATGGTCACGCGAGGCCAGCTCCGGCACTACCCCCCCATACTGCTTGTGCAGGTCTACCTGGCTGAATAGCTGGTGTGCCAGCAGGCCCTGGGTGCCGTCATAAATGGCAATGCCGGTCTCATCGCAGGATGTCTCAATACCCAAAACACGCATATTTGTTAGTTATTCCTGTAAAAACAGTGATTGTTGGATTGCATTTTGATTGATAGTCACTAAAATGACCGCCTTTTCACCTACGCGTAAAGAAAACAAGGACTAATTACACTATGCCTTCAGTTAAGGTTAGAGACAACGAACCATTTGACATTGCAATGCGACGCTTCAAGCGTGCCTGTGAAAAGGCGGGCGTTCTGGCGGATACACACAAGCGTGAATTCTACGAGAAACCGACCCAGGTGCGTAAGCGCAAAGCTGCTGCCGCGGTTAAACGCGCGCAAAAGCAGGCCTCCAGAAATATTCTACGTCGCACCCGTCCTTACTAAGCCCGGCCGTAAGCATCAGCCATGGCTGATATCAAATCCAGAATTAGCGACGACGTCAAGGCTGCCATGCGCAGCAAAGACAAGGAAAAGCTGGGTGCACTAAGGCTGATCCAGGCTGCCTTCAAGCAGAAAGAAGTCGACGAACGTATCGAGCTCGATGACCAGCAGGCCATCGCGATACTCGACAAGATGGCCAAGCAACACCGCGATTCCATTGAACAGTTCAGCCAGGCCAATCGTGATGACCTGGTAGAAAAGGAACAGTATGAACTGGATATTATAGAAACCTATCTCCCGGCCCAACTCTCCGAGGCCGAAATCAAAGAGATGATTGAAACCGCCATCGCTGACACCGGGGCCGAATCCATGAAAGACATGGGCAAGGTCATGGGCAAGCTGAAAGGCGAACTACAGGGCCGCGCCGACATGTCACAAGTGAGTGGCATGATCAAGGCCCGTCTCAACCAGTAATCACCTTGCCGGCAACCCGTGCGCCTGCGCACTAGCCCTCGCCTTTTTGCCGGTGCTGTTTATACTCTCCTGTCATGGCGGGACTCATTCCACAACAATTTATCGATGACCTGCTGGCCAGGACCGACATCGTCGATGTCATCGATGGCTATGTACCGTTAAAAAGAGCAGGCAAAAACCACCAGGCCTGTTGCCCGTTTCACGACGAGAAGACACCCTCTTTCACCGTCAGTCAGCAAAAACAGTTTTATCACTGCTTCGGTTGTGGTGCGAACGGGTCGGCGATCGGTTTCCTGATGGAATACATGAATATGGGTTTCGTAGAGGCCGTCGAGGAACTGGCCTCGCGCGCCGGCATGGAAATCCCGAAAGAAGCCATTAACAGCCGCGTCAATCCCGATACCAGTGAACTCTATGAACTGATGGAACTGGTCAACAAGTTCTACCTGAAACAACTACGTCAGCATCCCGAGGCCAGCCGGGTCATCGATTACCTCAAGGGTCGTGGCATCAGCGGCGAGATTGCCGCCCGCTATGAGCTGGGTTTTGCCCCGCCAGGCTGGGACAACCTGATATCGGAACTGGGCCGTTCGGATGCGGGAATAAAGCGCCTTCAAAAAACAGGGGCCATCATCGAAAAAGACAATGGTGGCTTTTACGACCGTTTTCGTGATCGCCTGATGTTCCCAATTCGAGACCAGCGCGGACGGGTAATCGGGTTCGGTGGCCGGGTGCTGGAAGCAGATGCCAAGCCCAAGTACCTGAATTCACCCGAGACACCCATCTTTCAAAAGGGCCATGAACTTTATGGCCTTTACCAGGCACGCAAGGAACTGAAAGACACCGACTGCGTTTACGTGGTCGAGGGTTACATGGACGTCATTGCCCTTGCACAACACGGTATTAATAATGCAGTGGCCAGCCTGGGTACGGCCGCCACCACGGAGCATATCGACAAACTGTTTCGCCATAGCGGCAAACTGGTGTTTTGTTTCGACGGGGACGAGGCTGGTAAAAAGGCAGCCTGGCGGGCACTGGAAAATGCGCTACCGATGTTGAAGGAAGGCCGCCAGGTTTATTTCACCTTTTTACCCGATGGCGAGGACCCGGATAGCTTTGTACGTGAAAAGGGCAAGGCGGCCTTCGAGGACTCGAGTTTGCAACAACCACTGTCCGAGTTCCTGTTTCGTAGCCTTCGCCAGGGCGTCGATCTTGCCACCCCGGAAGGTTGTGCACTGATGATAGAAAAAGCGTTGCCCTTGCTTGGCCTGTTACCGAACGGCGCACTAAAAAATATACTCGTACAGGAACTGGCTACACTAACCCATTACGACGCCAGGGTATTGGAAGACCAGCTGGAGCAAAGACCGGACCGGCGTCAGCCGGCCCGCAACAGGATAAAGCCTGCACAATCCAACAAGGGGGTAGAAAAGGTTCGCTGGCTGGTACGCGCCCTGCTTCACCAGCCTGAACTGGCAAAGGAACTGGAAAGTACGGCCAACCTTGCCGTTTTCACCTCTCCCGGGATTACATTCCTGGTCGAACTGATTGAATTTATCAGGGAGCGGCCCCATATAACGACTGCATCGATACTGGAGCACTGGCGCGATACCCGTTTTGAACAACGCCTGCGGGAGCTGGCGGGAGAAGCGGAGACCGTGACCGAGATTGGCGTCACCGACGCTGAATTCCTGGAGGCCATCGACCGTCTCATCAAGACAAACATTCGTGAATTTGAGCTATTTAAACTCAAGAACAGACCGTCAGAACTGAGCGAGGAAGAGAAACAGCGCTATCGTGACATGCAACGATCAGAGCCGGAGGCTGATTCAAAGGCGTAATTAATCTGGCGAAATCCCGGATCATGTGCTACATTTGACCGTTTTAGCCCGGCAAAATATTTGTTATTAAACAACCAGTTATCGACACCGCCCGGGTCGCGAAAACCGATATTTTCACCTATTTTTTAAGCAATTTTTGAGCCAAAGCATCTATGGAACCAGTTGAACAAATCCTGCAAGAAGACGAAAAATCCCAGCTAAAAGTACTTATCGCCAAGGGTAAAGAGCAGGGCTTCTTGACTTATCACGAAGTGAACGATCACTTACCTGATGACATCGTCGAACCGGAACAGATCGAAGATATCATCAATATGATCAATGACATGGGTATCAAGGTCCATGAAACCCCGCCTGACGACGTCGACCAGATCACCGATAACACCGAGGGTCCGGATGAAGACGCCGCGGCCGAGGCGGCGGCGGCCCTGGCCAGCCTGGAAAATGAGTTTGGCCGTACCACTGACCCGGTCAGGATGTACATGCGTGAGATGGGCACAGTCGACCTGCTTACTCGTGAGGGCGAAATCAAGATTGCCAAGCGTATCGAGGACGGCCTGCAACAGGTGCTCGGTGCCCTGTCCAGCTATCCCGGTACTGTAATGACCGTACTGCAAGCCTTCGACCTGGTACTTAAGGAAGAAATGAAATTAAGCGAGGTCATCATCGGTTTCAACGACATGGAAGAGTACCCGGACTCGGGCATCCCGGTGAATAATCCAACCGAGAATAACAATAATAACGACGACGACAGCGACGATGATGACGACAGCGACGATGATGACGATAGCGCTGACGAAGAAGAAGCGGCACTGACCGCTGAAGATGTACAAGACCACATCGACAGGCTGCGTAAACTGCATACCAAGTTTATCAAGGCAGTAAAACGTTACGGAAAAGACAACCCGAAAACCAGGGTGCATGAAGAAGAACTGGCACAGTGTTTCCTGGAACTGCGCCTGACACCAAAATTTATTGACCTGCTTACGGATAACCTGCGCGATCTTATCGATCGCATTCGCTACACGGAACGCACGATCATGGAAATCTGTGTCAAGGAAGCAAAGATGCCGCGCAAGGAATTTATCAGTTCCTTCCCCGGCAACGAAACAAATTTCAAATGGATCAAGAGTGTCCTGAAGAGCAAGGATCCCTACACTGAGAAACTCAAGGAACACGAGGATGATATCGTCAAGATCCAGGAAAAACTGGCAGCAATATTTGATGACGCATTATTGAATATTGCCGAGATCAAGGAGATTAACCGCAAGATTTCGATTGGTGAGGCCAAGGCCCGACGTGCAAAGAAAGAAATGGTTGAGGCCAACCTGCGACTGGTTATTTCTATCGCAAAAAAATACACCAATCGCGGCCTGCTGTTTCTCGACCTGATCCAGGAAGGCAACATTGGGTTAATGAAAGCCGTGGACAAATTTGAATACCGCCGCGGTTACAAGTTTTCTACCTATGCTACATGGTGGATTCGCCAGGCTATTACACGCTCGATTGCTGACCAGGCACGAACCATTCGTATCCCGGTACATATGATCGAAACCATCAACAAGCTGAACCGTATTTCGCGCCAGATACTTCAGGAAATGGGTCGTGAACCAACGCCGGAAGAACTGGCGGAGCGCATGGAAATGCCGGAAGAAAAAGTACGCAAGGTTCTCAAGATTGCCAAGGAGCCCATCTCAATGGAAACGCCAATCGGTGATGACGAAGATTCACACCTTGGCGACTTCATCGAGGACCTGAATATCCTGGCACCAAGTGATTCGGCCAGCTTTGAAGGCCTGCGTCGTACCACGCGCGAGGCACTGGAAGGCTTGACCCCGAGGGAAGCAAAGGTATTAAGAATGCGTTTTGGTATAGATATGAATACCGATCACACACTGGAAGAAGTCGGCAAACAATTCGACGTAACCCGTGAGCGCATTCGTCAGATAGAGGCCAAGGCACTGAGAAAGTTGCGCCACCCGTCGCGCTCGGATCAGTTGAAGACATTCCTCGATTAATTTCGAGGAATGCAGTCTGGCATCAACCCTGACAATCCCCTACTATTCGCAAAAATTTCAAAGGGCCTGTAGCTCAGTTGGTTAGAGCAGTGGACTCATAATCCATTGGTCGAAGGTTCGAGTCCTTCCGGGCCCACCACTTCCATTGTCAGTCAATTCAAAGATAGTAACCATCCCTGATGCATCCCCCGGCCTGTCTTCCGTGACAGGCGCTCGCTAAACTGCGAAAGTCCACAGGACTTTCGGTTTTAGCTTCGCCCTTCCGGGCCCACCACTTCCATTGTCAGTCAATTCAAAGATAGTAACCATCCCTGGTGCATCCCTCGGTCTGTCTTACAATAAAAGTGCTTGCTATCAACAGATCCGTCCATGCTTTTCTGCATGAGCACACTGTATTGTTGTTAAGCAGGGATTTAATAATTTTGTAATACATAATATGTATGTGAACAAATACCAACCACTGTATAAAAGTCAAAGACTTAGCCCAATTAGCGCTATAACCTGTTATTTATAATCGTAAAATGCTATTATGTATTTTCAATAACAAGTCATTTGTTATTTATTTCATATGTATGTTTACTGAAATATTTTCAGATTAAATATTTCCATCATGTAACACATACTCAATTTTCAAGTCGCTAAGACATCGTCAAAACAATAATAATAAATTGGCGTTCTGCATCGAATGCAGATTAACCGACAACTTATTATTAATTAACAATATGCAAACAAAACAAGAACAAGATTACGGTAGAGATCCGATAAAAGTCAGAGAATCCGACAAATATGTCGATGAATACATCATGCCCTTCGTCAACAAGTGGGACGAACTCATTGATTGGGATGGAAGGGCTGAAAGTGAAGGTACATTCTTTATCGACTTGCTTAACAAGCACGGCGTAAAGAAAATTCTCGATGTTGCGACTGGAACAGGCTACCACTCGGTACGCCTCATCAAAGCAGGATTTGAAGTCACAAGTGCAGATGGCAGCCCAACCATGCTGGCCAAGGCATTTGATAATGCGCGTAAAAGAGGCGAGATACTTCGCACGGTCCATGCAGACTGGCGCTGGTTGAACAAGAGTGTGCACGACCTTTATGATGCAGTTATTTGCCTGGGCAATTCATTCACGCATCTACACAATGAAAATGATCGTCGCAAAACCCTCGCCGAATTTTATGCCACCCTTCGCCATGATGGCATCCTCATACTTGACCAAAGGAA
Source organism: Gammaproteobacteria bacterium (assembly GCA_965229565.1). Classification (GTDB taxonomy): domain Bacteria; phylum Pseudomonadota; class Gammaproteobacteria; order Eutrophobiales; family Eutrophobiaceae; genus JANQNX01. The sequence goes on from OZ245888.1 coordinate 274,762, forward strand.
CTATGACGCTTTAATCGACACCGATTTAGAGCCTTCACATGACTTTTACTACTGTGGTGATGAAGTAGTTGCCAAGCCGGAACATGTAGACGAAACACTGGCGCGATTTCGCTATGAATTCAAGGATGGCGATGTATTCCACCTGAATATGTTTCCACTTAGAAAGGCGTATACACACCGTTTATTGAAAGAAGTCGGTTTTCAAAGCGTAGTCACCTACGGTGACTTCCAGGAAACCTATCAAAATACAAATCCGGACTTCTACGTGCACGTTGCGTCCAAAAAATACGTACCGACAAACACAAAAAAATCATGAGTACTTCTTATACAGGCGTAGTTAAAACCGCGCAGGAATATTACAACAGCGACGATGCTGATAATTTCTACTTCCACATCTGGGGAGGAGAAGATATCCATGTTGGCATCTACAAGGATGACAAGGAAAGTATCGGTACCGCATCAGAGCGAACAGTTGCGACCATGGCGAACACCCTGGATAGCAGTTTCACGCCGGATTCACGCGTAGTTGACCTTGGTGCCGGCTACGGCGGCGCCGCGCGCTGGCTCAGCCAGAAATACGGCTGTCATGTCAGTTGCGTCAACCTGAGTGAAGCACAGAATGTGCGTAATCGCGAGATATCAAAGAAAAGCGGCCTGGCTGACAAGATAGACGTCATCGATGGCAGTTTCGAAAATCTCGACTTTGCCGACAATTCAATGGATATCGCCTGGTCACAGGATTCGATACTGCATTCCGGCAAACGAGGCCAGGTATTAGAAGAAGTAGACCGCGTTTTAAAGCCGGGTGGTCAATTTATCTTCACCGACCCGATGCAGGCAGATGACTGTCCAGAAGGTGTCCTGCAACCGGTACTGGACAGGATTCACCTTGAGTCCCTGGGTTCGTTTGCATTCTATAGAAGTGTCGCGAAAGACCTGAACTGGGAAGAGCTTAGCGTTACAGACATGACGCCGCAGTTAGTTAATCATTACACCCGCGTTCGACAGGAATTGATTTCACGACGTGAAGAACTGCAGGAACACGTCTCTGCTGAATACATTGAACGTATGGCTCAGGGGCTGACCCACTGGATTGAAGCAGGCAAGAAAGGCTACCTGTCCTGGGGAATTATGTGCTTTCAAACCGCCAGCTAGGCACGTTTGTATCTGGTAGATTAAGCTATGCCTTTAACTTGATGTGCCAGGGTTCATAACGCACACCCAGCTGGTTGTCTTCCGGGTAGCGCAATTGCAAGTACCCCATCTCCGATAACCGTTTGTAAACCTCGGTCTCGGTAAAGCGCTCGGTAAAGTTGTATTCACCATAGCCTTTCTGACCAACATCAAAATCCCCGTTGCCATGGAAAGAGTATCCAGGTGGAGCCAATGACCTGGAAGCCAGTGACAGGTTGCCATCATGACGGTGTGCTTTATTAAGAAATAACAGGAATTGCTTCATGACACCGCGTACGCCGGAGGTTAGCACTACCTGGTCTCCCAGTTCTTTTTTAATCACTTCATAAAGATCAAGCGAACGTTCCTTGTAAAGATAATGTCCGCTGTAAGGCACCTTGAATACATCGCCTTCCCTGACGCTATCAGTAATGTCCTTAAGTGGCTTTTGTCCTAGGAAACCGTACTGGCGACCCTCGGCATAAAAGATACTTTCCAGGAAGGCCAGTTCATCGCGGGTAAATTCGCCGACATCAGGAAAATTACTCGCATGCCTGAGGCCGTCAGTTAAACTGAGAATATTAAAATTACCGTAGCCCACGAGTCTTTGCAGACGACGCAGCCGCTGTACGACAGATTCAAACACAGGATACTGGGCACGATCTATCCAGATATCTTCCTGGTGGTTTTGATCAAAATTTCGAATTTTTTGCAGGTAATCACGGATAGCGCCATCATCGTCATTGTTTTTCAGGGTAGTTTCATTCAATGACGGCAGAATCGACCAGGCAAAGCCGGAACGACTAACACCGGCACCCATGGCAACCAGGCCCATTCCTTTCAATAACTGCCTTCTGTTAATGTCTTTATCCATTACATCCAATCTCTGCATTCCGCAACGCCGGGACCGTGATAGCTGCCGGAAAATCAATAGTGAACCTGGAATTAGCCGGCAAGTCTTTGTTAATTATATGCAAACTTTTGACTGCCGGTTAGTCATTTTTTCAAATTTTGAACTAATGCATATTTATGCTGCCATTTAAAATGAAGACAATAAGAAAAGAGGGAATAGAACATGAGATTTATAACCAGTCACCTTTATATTCACAGTGCATTACTGATCCTGATTACTTTGCCCGGACTGGCACAGGCTACACAGTATAACTGCGTGATAAAAAACGTGAGTGAGATGAACCAGAATGGCTATTTCGTACGGCACGGCTGGTCAGCAAATTACATGAACCGCGAATTTACCGTGGATAGAGACACCGGCCGTATACTAAATACCACGGCGCTGAAGCAACGTCTCAGTAATGCCAATGCAGAATATAAACCTCAAATTATTAACAGCGAACGACCCGATACCCCTTTCCGGGTCTTTACTCACTTTGCTGATAGCGGCAACTATGCACTGCTAGAGATCCGTGATAACCAGGCCTATGCCGATTCACCGCAAAAACCCTATTTCTATCATACGGATATCGGCATGATCCTGAGCGGCACCTGTACCGTAATCGAGATTACCACCAGGTAAAGATACGTTTTGCCGGGCTGTTCCTGCCGCACCGGGCATAACTCTTCCAAGCTATACGGGTCACAGCATACTCCCGATGAGTTAATCATCGGCACGGGTTATTTTCTTGTGGGCCTACTAAAATTGTCATAAGCATGTGATAAAGTAGCCGCATAAATTGCACTACAGGATGTATCCATGCCTCTAGGTTTACACTTTCTACGATTGACTATTTTCAGCGCGGCAGTGACTTTGCTCAGTGCCTGCACCCAGGAACCCCAGGAAGCAGCCCCGGCAGAGACACCGCCCGAGGTTGACGTCGCCACGCCGGTAAAACGCATGATCACCGACTGGGACGAGTACACCGGTCGCTTCGAGGCAGTGGAAACTGTTGAGGTTCGTGCCCGCGTTACCGGCCATTTGAAAGAAGTTCGTTTCAAAGATGGCCAATTCGTTAAACAGGGAGAGGTTTTATTTGTTATTGATAAACGTCGTTTTCAATATGAACTGGAGCGCGTCCAGGCACAGCTGGCACTGGCCGAAAAGGAATACGCCCGTGCAGAGAAACTAAGCAAAACCAATGTTCTGGCCAGGGAAGACTTTGACCGTCGCGCAGAGGAATTGCGCGTGGCGCGTGCAAACGTCAATGAAGCCAGACTGGCACTGGAATTTACCGAAGTCACCGCACCGATTGACGGCAAGGTCAGTCGTGATTTTATCAATGTTGGCAACCTGGTCAGGGAAAATGAAACTGTCTTAACACGTATCGTCTCTGTTGACCCGATACATTTCTATTTCGAGGCCAGCCAGATTCAGCTGATGAAATATGTCAGGATGGACCGCTCCGGCACGCGACCAGGTTCAGACACCACGGCCAACCCTATTTTCATCAAGTTACCCGATGAAGAGGAATATGTGCATGAAGGCCGCATGGATTTTGTCGATAATATCGTCGACCCGGGAACCGGCACCATTCAGGGCCGGGCCCTGGTACCTAATCCCGGTGCTGTTATTTATCCCGGCTTATTTGGTCGGGCCAAACTCATCGGCAGCGGCGAGTACGAAGCGCTACTGGTGCCCGAGAAAGCCATCAACACCGATCAGTCGCGCAAATTTGTATTCGTTGTCGACAAGGATAACAAGGCTCAACGCGCCTATATTGAAACCGGTACCCGGCTCGATGACGGCTTCTTTGTCGTCAAATCCGGCCTCGACGAAGACGCAAGAGTGGTTGTCAGCGGTATTCAGCGCATACGTATGCCTGAACAAGCTGTGACACCCAACTCCGTCACTTTGTAAGCGATACCTGCCGCGATGAAATTTGCCCACTTCTTTATTGACCGGCCGATCTTTGCCACGGTTATCTCCCTGATTACTATCCTGGTAGGCGCGCTGGCGTATGTCAGCCTGCCTATTGAACAATATCCGCAGGTGGCCCCGCCTACGATCCAGGTACAGGCCAGCTATCCGGGTGCAGATGCCATTACCGTAGCCGAAACGGTGGCCACGCCAATCGAGCAGGAGATCAATGGTGTCGAGGGCATGCTGTATATGCTGTCGCAATCGACCGCCGATGGCCGCATGTCGTTAACCATCACCTTTGAACTGGGCACCGATCTGGATGAAGCACAGGTACTCGTACAAAACCGTGTATCTATAGCTGAACCACGCCTGCCGGAAGAAGTACGTCGACTCGGTATCACCACCAGGAAAAATTCACCCGATTTAATGCTGGTGATACATCTGTTCTCACCTGACGACACCTATGATCAAACCTATCTTGGTAACTACGCTGTATTGAACATTCGCGACCGGTTACAGCGAATCGAGGGTGTGGGAGATATTCGTTTATTTGGTGCCTCTGAATATGCAATGCGCGTGTGGCTGGATCCTGATCTTATCCAGTCACTGGATATCAGCCCTGCCGACGTCGTCAATGCCTTGCGCTCACAGAACGTCCAGGTTGCCAGCGGCACCCTGAACCAGATGCCACAACCCGATCAACATGCGTTTGAACTGAGTATCCAGACTCAGGGGCGGCTTATCGAGCCAGAACAGTTTGAAAACATCATCGTCAAGGCGGGAGCGGATGGCCGCATCGTCAGGCTCAAGGATGTAGGTCGGGTCGAACTGGGCGCCCAGGATTACGTAATGCGTGGTTTCCTCGATAAAGATCCGGCCGTTGCATTACCCGTCTTTCAAAGACCTGGAAGTAACGCATTGGAAACTGCCGACCAAATCATTAAGGAAATGGAAGTCCTGGCGCAGGATTTTCCACCAGGCCTTCAATACGACATTATCTACAATCCGACAGAATTTATTGCACAGTCAATTGACGCTGTCATCTTGACGATTTACGAGGCCATTATATTGGTCGTCATTGTCATCGTGCTGTTCTTACAAACCTGGCGCGCAGCCGTCATTCCTATCGTAGCCATACCTGTGTCACTGATAGGTACCTTTGCCGTTATGCAGGCCTTCGGGTTTTCGCTTAACAATCTCACGCTGTTCGGACTGGTGCTGGCTATCGGTATCGTAGTAGACGACGCCATCGTCGTGGTTGAGAACATGGAACGTAATATCAAGGACGGCTTGTCACCGAAAGAAGCCGCCAGGAAAACCATGAACGAGGTGGGCTCTGCCCTGATCGCCATGGGACTGGTACTGGTGGCCGTTTTCCTGCCAACGACTTTCCTTGAAGGCATTTCCGGAAAATTCTACCAGCAATTCGGCATTACCATTGCCGTGGCCACCATGATCTCGGTGCTGGTCTCACTGACATTAAGCCCGGCGATGGCAGCTATCTTCATGAAGCACAATGAGAATGAACCGTGTAACAAACCCAAAAATGCCCTGCTTCATCCACTGAAATTTTTCTTTTGCAGTTTCAATGCCGGTCTGGAACGTTTCTCCGATCTCTATGGCCAATTGATTGGCAAGCTGGTACGCATTGGTCTGGTCATGCTGATCATTTATGCCGGGCTGATGGGCGTGGCAAAATATTTCTTTGATACAGTACCGACGGGTTTCATACCACCACAGGATCAGGGCTACTTTATCGTATCGATACAATTACCACCCGGGTCCTCGCTGGAGCGGACAAATAATATAGTCCAGCAGGCCACGAACCTCATCCTTGAGATTGATGGAATAAAAAATACTGCCGGTTTTAGCGGCTTCGATGGTGCCACCTTTACGAACGCTTCCAATGGTGGCGTGATCTTTACTCCGCTGGATGATTTCGAAACGAGACGGGCCAGGGGCATTACCTATGACGGTATTCTCAACGAGTTACGCACGGAGCTTTCAGCAATAAAGGATGCCTTTATTGTCGTTATACCGCCGCCGCCGGTACGTGGTATAGGTAATGCTGGCGGTTTTCGTATGATGGTGCAGGATCGCCGCGGTCGCGGACTCGATGTACTGGAGCAGTCAAGCTGGGCGCTCGCCGGCGCAGCCAACCAGGCACCGGAAACAACCTCGGTTTTTACTTTCTTCAGTAACGGTACCCCACAGTTGTACCTTGATATCGACAGGGAAAAAGCGCGACGTCTGTCTGTCCCTATCGATAATGTGTTTTCAGCACTGGAGATTTATTTTGGTTCCGTATTCGTTAATGACTTTAACTACCTGGGCCGTACCTTTCGCGTAACGGCCCAGGCCGATGCACCTTATCGACTCACCGCTGATGATGTATTACGTATCCGGGTACCAAATGAATCAGGCGAGATGGTGCCAATTGGCTCTGTTGCAAATGTTCGCGATGTTGCCGGTCCTGCCCGCGTGGCACGCTATAACCTGTACCCTTCGGCTGCGTTAATTGGTGACCGGACGGCAGGAACCAGTACCGGTGAGGCCATTGCCACCATGGAAATGCTGGCGCAACAGGTTCTACCCGATGGTATCGGTTACGAATGGACCGAGATCGCTTACCAGGAAAAACAAACCGGCAATACCGCGGCGCTGGCATTCATGCTGGCAGTCGTCTTTGTATTCCTGCTACTCGCGGCACAGTATGAGAGCTGGACATTACCGTTGGCGATCATCCTGATTGTCCCAATGTGCTTACTTTCATCAATTGTTGGCATCAGTATTGCCGGGATGGACAACAACATCTTGACCCAGATCGGGTTTGTCGTGCTGGTAGGATTGGCATCCAAGAATGCTATCTTGATTGTCGAATTTGCCAGTCATCTTGAAAAACAGGGACGTGACCGCTGGCAGGCGGCAATCGAGGCCGCCCGGCTACGACTGCGCCCCATCCTGATGACATCATTTGCATTTATCCTGGGCGTGGTACCCATGGCCTTTGCTACCGGTGCCGGGGCAGAGATGCGGCGTGCGTTGGGAACGGCGGTGTTTAGCGGAATGGTTGGTGTGACCCTGTTCGGGCTGTTATTTACACCGGTTTTTTACGTGCTGTGCAGGAAACTATCTCTCCGTAAATAGCCTAGTTTCCAGAGCCCGCGATCGCAATCAGACCAATTCCCAGGCCCAACACCACACCAAATGGAATATTCAGTTCTCTTCTGGGTGTCGCCTCGGCAGTGACCGTCTCCTCAACAGGCTCTGCCTCGACAGTTTCCTCAGCTGGTGTCACTTCGGTCTCCTTTGCAACGGTTGAAGTGTCTTCCGAACCTGCCTCAGCACCTCTCGCGACCAGCACTTCATCAAGATAATTTATTCCATGTACATTGAATGCCTGTATACCCTGCCTGGTATACTGAATATCCAGTGCTGCTGGTCTTTTGACAAGTGCTGACAACATCATTGATTCACCGGGCTTTACCATACCTTGATCAATCCTGAAACCGAAATGATGTTTGGCTTTGGTATTAGTTCCAGCATCGAAACTCACGTTAAAATAGAACATGCCCTGCTGCTGCAACTCCGGTTCAATAGCGAGACTATGTGTTGACAAAACGAGTAGTGAAAAAAACAGGCTAACAGGCTTTAACATGTCGACTCTCCCCGTTATGAGTCATATGGAATTATCACAGGGTAATTAAATCAGCAGTTGGTGTAAAGATAACACTAATAACGAGATCAGGTACGTGTGGTTTCCGGTGCTTCCCTGGGCATGGACTTTTCAATCGAGCGCTCCAGTTCATCAAGGAATTGATCTACCTGCTGCTTTAACTCCGGGAGTTTTTTCTTGAGCTGTTGTTCTGCCTTATCTATTTTCGAACGAATCTCGGGTAAAGCTTTTTGCCTGAACTGCTCAACCGAACCCTCAACCTGGTCGGCAAATTGTCTGGCCAGATCTTCAATATCATCCATGATTTCGGTCATCTCCCTGTTCATATTCAAAAAAGCCACGCTACGTTGATAGTCAATCAGCCATTTATCTTCTTCCTTGAGCAGGTATGTTGTCAGCGCAACCGGTTTGTCGGGTTCATCAAAATAAAGTGTAGTTTCGATTTCGGCCCGGTTAGCATCAATCACTATCTTGCCCAGCTTAAAATTTGTAGTCTTGTGTAACAGGGCAAAATCATCTTGCTGAGTGTAGGTGTTTGCACTCGTGAGTCGTTTCATTATCAGACTGTTGTTATTTACTGCGGCCTTCCAGAACGTGGTAGCAATTGTTTCCGGAGAGGCCTTATGTTGACATGCTGTTAATAATGCAACAGCACTGACCAGGACAAGTAATTGATAACGTAATGACATATATAATTTCTCTTTAATATTTACAGTATGACCTCTTTTTAAGAGTACCTATTCACCTTTCATAAAAAAATGGTTCACATTTGTCATAAAAGCGTCTTTACTTAAAGGTAATGATTCAGCCGTGCATAAATCTCATTTAGCACCATTTTGAGGATCGAGACGATGCCTATAGTGCACCAATATGATGCTGCAGCGCACAAAAGGTACAGCATCGCCGCTCTCCTCACACCCCATAAAACACCCCCTGAAAGACTTATCTTACTGTTTAAAAAGGATATTATTGCGTGAGGAGGAGATATTTAGCAGCTGTGGCATAGCTATTGCAGAGCAATACTTGTTACGAGTATTAAGGTTTTGTGCCTGACTCAGGAAACGAGATGAAGCGTCACAGTTCATCAAGTTTTTGTGCAAGAACGCCGATATTACTCATGACACTCCTCTTATGGGAGGTCGCATCGACCTCCCAACCAAGAAGTCCAGGAGGCAATGATGTACAGAAGCAAGTCAAAAATTTGTGAATTAGGACATCCAGGGTGGTTAAACCCGCTCTTGATGCTTTTGCTTCTTACAGCCTTGGTCTCCGTCGCCGCTGCCGCAGATAAAACCTATCCTGGTGAACTCTATGACATAGGGACTCATCGCCTGCACATGCATTGCATGGGTGAAGGTTCGCCAACTATTGTCATTGATTCGGGCGCCGGTGGTTTTTCACTTGAATGGATAAATATTCAGAACAATCTCGCCGAGCACACGCGTATTTGCAGTTATGACCGTGCCGGTTATGGATTCAGTGATCCTGGCCCGTTACCAAGGACCTCTGCTCAAATTACATTCGAACTGCGCAAGTTGCTTGATGCAGCCAATGTAGCCGGCCCCTATGTACTTGTCGGGCATTCATTCGGTGGCTATAACATTCGCTATTTCGCCTCTCTTTACCCGGACGAGGTAGTTGGCATGGTACTGGTTGACGCGTCACATCCGGAGCAATTCAATACAGAAGAATTCAAACATGTGAAACTGGGTACAGATAATAAAGAACCCAAACCTATGTATAAGCGTGTCAGGATGATACGCCCCGTTATCGCTCCTAATTTTCCGGAACAAAACCGTATGCAGGCATACATGCTCATGATGTCCATGAAGTCCCGCATGACGGTCATCGATGAACTGGACAATATGGAATACAGCGCACGCCAGATAATGCAACATGAAGAGTTCAAGGCATTCGAATTTCCGCTTGTGATTATTACCCGGGGTAAGCGGGTCTGGCCAAATACAGAGATGGGTGATCGACGTGAGCAACAGTGGACCTGGTTACAGAACGACCTTGAGAATATCAGTACCCAGTCCTATCACTTTATCGCAAGAAACAGTGGCCACATCGTACATCTCGACGAACCCGAGCTGGTGTCATCAAACATCCTGTTCGCACTTGATCGAGCAAGAACCTACGATAATGAGCAGCAGTTAATCGAGAAATTCGACATACGTCTGGCACACTACGGCACAATCCAGTATCCGTTGAGTGTGAATTATTACAAACCAGCGTCGGCCAACAATGACTTCTTCGTCATGGAACAGGATTACCAGCAGGTGTTATTCAATACCGAGATGAGCCATATTCAGGCCCTGACCGACAGCCTGCCTTACTAGTCGTCTTCACACACGATAAATTCCGCGTAGCCCCTTTATTCCAGCGATGGAGGCGCTATAATCCAGCCTCTTTCAGGAATTACGTGGTTACACATCGTGTCAGACACTCTATTTACAAAAATCATTAACCGTGAAATACCGGCAGATATCGTCTACGAGGATGATTTGTGCCTTGCCTTCCGTGATATCAATCCTCAGGCCCCGGTTCACATACTGGTAGTGCCGAAAAAGCCTGTACCCAGGGTTATTGATGCGAATACTGATGACCAGTCACTGCTGGGACACCTGTTACTCAAAGCAGGCGAAATAGCTAAAAATGAAGGTCATGGCGATGCCTTTCGCCTGGTTGTTAACAATGGCGAGGCAGTGGGCCAGACCGTTTTTCATCTACATATTCATATCCTCGCGGGACGAGGCTTCAACTGGCCACCTGGCTAGAATCTAATAACCAAACATAAGCTGTAACAATACTATGGAATACATTACATCCGATCTCAGGATCGAATCGATAAAGGCCGTCACGTCACCGATAGAGGTGTGCGAAGAAATCCCGCTGAGCCAGGCCGCGGCAAAAAATACCGCCCAGGCAAGGGAAGCTATTCATAATGTATTGGCGGGTACAGACGATCGCCTGATCGTCATTACCGGCCCCTGCTCTATTCACGACGTGGATGCAGCAAAGGAATACGCGGCCGGGCTCAAACCACTGATTGACAAGTATGCCGATGATTTGTTGATCATCATGCGCGTGTATTTTGAAAAACCTCGCACCACTGTTGGTTGGAAAGGTTTAATCAACGATCCTGATCTTGATAACAGTTTCCAGATTAACAAGGGTATCCGTATGGCGCGGAAGCTACTGCTTGACCTCAACGAGATGGGTGTGGCTGCTGCAACCGAATATCTTGATTTGATTACGCCGCAATATATTACTGACCTTATCGCATGGGGTGCTATTGGCGCACGCACGACGGAAAGCCAGGTACACAGGGAGCTCGCCTCCGGTCTCTCCTGTCCAGTAGGATTTAAAAACGGCACCATGGGAACCACCAGGATTGCCGTCGATGCCATTGGTGCTGCTACCCGTCCGCATAATTTCCTGTCCATGCGAATGGAAGGCAATGCCGCTATTTTTACCACCGAGGGCAATCCTGACTGTCATATTATTTTACGCGGTGGCAAGGAACCCAACTATGATGCCGAAAGCGTGAACAAGGTGGCCGAGGAACTGGAGGCAGCTGGATTACCGGCCAATATCATGATCGACCTCAGCCATGCCAACAGCCGCAAGCAACACCAGGCACAGATTGATGTGGGTGAGTCCGTTGCATCCCAGGTTGAAGGCGGTGATAAACGCATTATCGGGGTCATGCTGGAGAGTCACCTGGTTGAAGGACGACAGGATGTAAAGCCGGGAGAAAAACTGGTTTATGGCCAGAGCATTACTGATGCCTGTCTTGGCTGGGATGATACGACCGTGTTGCTACAAAGGCTGGCTGACGCAGCCAGCAAGAGACGTAAGGCCTGAGAAAATCAGCCCTTGCCGGCAGGTTTCAACATTATCGACGCGAAATACGTCACACAGGTCAATAACACAATAACCGAGCCTGTCGGCAAATCAGGTGTGTAGGCTATAGCCAGACCAGTAAGACTCAATACCAGGCAGATCAGCGTGGCCAGTGCAAACATTTTATGCAAGGAAGCCACGTACTGGTTGGCAATGGCAGCCGGCAAGGTGAGTAACGCAATCACCATGATTACACCTACCAGTTGTATCAGTAAGACTACCGATAATGAGATCAGGCACAATAACAAGAGATAGAAAAAACGGGTGTTAATGCCACGCAGGCGGGCAAATTCCTCGTCAAACACACTGGCCAGAAGCTGCTTGTAAAACACGAAACTGATAGCGATCACCAGCAAGTCCAGCACCAGCATCAGGACCAGGTCTGCCCCTGTAATCAGCAGGATATTGCCAAACAGGTAACTCATCAGGTCCACGTTATAGCCCGGTGTCTGTGACAGGAACAGGATGCCAATTGCCATACCGCATGACCAGAAAGCGGCAATCAGGACATCCTCTTGTTCATGGTGCCTGAGACTGATCCAGCCTATCAGTAACCCTGCCAGTAACGCCGACAAGATGGCACCGAGCAATGGTGACGCCGACAGGAAGTACGCGATGCCCATGCCGGCAAGTACAGAATGGGCAATACCCCCGGTCAGAAAGCTGATGCGTTTTACAACCACGAAACTGCCAATCACACCGCAGCCGATACTGGCCAGCAAACAGGCCAACACGGCGTGTTGTAAAAAGCGATATTCAAACAGTGCCGAGAAGAATTCCATATCAGTGATGATGATGGTCGATCATTTTAACCGGGGCTTGATATAACTCTTCGATCATCTTGCCGCTAATCGACTCGGTGCTGTGGCAAACCAGTGTACGGTTTAAACAGGCAACACGATCGACGTAAGCAGATATAAAGGCAATGTCATGCGAGACCACTATGATCGTCATATGCTCGCTGTAATTTTTTAACAGGGCAAAGATATCTTCCTCGGCACGGATATCGATATTTGCTGTCGGCTCATCGAGTATCAATACTTCCGGCTCACATACCAGTGCACGCGCAATCAACACACGTTGCAACTGCCCACCGGACAGGCTACCCACCTGTCTGTACATCAGGTCTTCAAGTTCCAGCACCTGCATGGCGTGCATGGCTGAATCACGCTCCTTTTTCGAATAACCGTATAAACGTGAATGGTTGGTGACATGACCCAGCATGACGACTTCCTGCACGGTAATGGGAAAATCACGTGAAAATGTAATGTGCTGGGGAACATAGCCAATCAAACCCGACAGGTTTGTCTGCTCACTATGCTTTATTTTAATTGTGCCACTATCAGGTTGCAGTAACCCCAGTATCAGTTTCAGCAGTGTACTTTTACCACTGGCGTTGGGCCCGATTATCCCGATAAATTCATCCTCGTAAACCTGTAGCGAGACATTCTCTAGCACTGGCACGCTGCCATAGCTGTAGCTCACGTCTTCAATATCAATGACAATCTTATTCATCTGCCAGGCCATCCACGATTAACCGGGTAGTAACTAACATGTTTTCAATATAATCGTAGGCAAGAGGATCGAGGCTATAGACCTTGCCACCAAGTTCAGTGGCAATAATACGTGCCGCCTTGTCGTTGAACTGTGGCTGGGTAAACACCGCCTTGATATTGTCCTGCTGTGCCTGCCTGATCAGGTTTCTTAATGACGAGGCCTGTATGTCCTTGCCATTTTGCTCAATCGAGATCTGCTCAAAACCATACTCGGCCGCATAAAAACTCCATGCCGGATGTGACACAATGAGTTTGCGCTTGCTCAGGTCCCGGGTGAGCTTCCCGATCTGCTGATCCAGTTCTGACAATCGTTGAATGAAACTGGCGGTTGCCTGCTGATAACGATCAGTATTATGACTATCCAGCATGGATAATTCCTGTCCGATGCGCCTGGCTATTGCGATGACGTTGTTTGGGCTGGTCCAGACATGCGGGTCATCGGCCTGGTGCTCCGCATGCCCGGCATCGGCATGCAAGGCCGACATATCGATGATGTCATCACAACATTGCACCACTTTCATTTGCGGATAATTACGTCTGATGCGGTTTAACCAGGCGTTCTCAAACGGTACACCGATTGTAAAGTAGATGTCTGCCCGGGCCAGGGCAGAGATTTTCCTCGGTGTCGGTTCATAGGTGGTTGGATTCTGCCCGGGGCCAACCATCACCTCTACCTCGACCAGTCCCTGGCTAACCTGTTCGACAAAAAATTTCTGCGGCAGGATACTGACAAAGACCAGGGGTTTTGTCCCGGCATACACGTGGCCGGACAACAACAACAGGCAAAGCAGGGCATAGCGTTTCATCTGCTACCACCTTAACCGGCTTGCTGGCGCTTACTGCAGTTTGAGCAGTAACCAGTGATCTCGACTGTCTCTCTGGCAATATCAAACCCGACTTTTTCCGCCTTGGTTTTTAATAACTGCTTGATATCGGCATCATCCAGTTCTGCTACACAACCGCACAGCTTACAGATCAGGAACTGGCTGCTCCGATGTGACTCGGCCGGGCTGCCGCAACCTACATAGGCATTGAGTGATTCAATCTTGTGTACCAGCCCCTGTTCCTGCAGGAACTCCAACGCCCGGTAAACCGTGGGCGGTGCCGAACTGCTGCGTTCCTGTTTCAGTTTATCGAGAATATCGTAGGCCTTGACCGGTTCGTGGTTCTCCCAGACCAGCGCCAGCACCTGCTGCCTTAATGGCGTTAAGCGCAGGCCAGCAGCGGCACAATGTTCCCGTGCGGCCTCTATCGCCGTCTGCTGGCATTTCTTGTGCTGATGGCGACTGGGTTGAAACGGTGTGATGACCTTGTTTTTCATGGTAGGCAGGCTTGCTTGCAATAGTGTAATGTTATAATGTTACATTATATTGCCGATATAACCAAGCCATGAGAAGAATCGTACACAGGATACTGCTGCTATTGTTGCTGTTATCGCAGTTCGCGATAACCGTTCATGCCTACGAGCATGATAGCAAACACAATGCCGCACCCGATTGTGAGCTTTGTGTCCATCACCTGGCCGGCAAGCACGGCATTATCCCTGCGCCCGAAACAGTAGTTGCCGACATTGCCACGCACGAACAAGCTGTCAGCAACGCATACACGTATCAACCCACCTACAGAACCAGTCCAGGTAACAAGGGACCACCCCTCTCCCGGTAATAAAACCACGTTTCTAACTCGCGAACCGCGAGCATTTATTATTATCAGGAGAAAATTTCATGAACGTAAAACTATTACGTATTGCCTGCCTGTTCATCGTTACCGCTAATGTAAAGGCAGAGACAACCAGTGAACTGGATGAACTGACAGTTACGGCGCGCCCCATAGGCTTACAAAGTATCGAGCATGTTGCGCAACCCATTACAGTCCTCAGTGAACAGGAACTTAAGCAAAAACAAAGTTCGACAATCGGAGAAACATTGTCAAACATCCCGGGGGTAACCACCAACCGCTACAGCCCGTTGGCGAGTCGACCAATCATTCGTGGCCTTGGAGGACCACGCGTCAAGTTACTGGAGAATGGCCTGAGTGCAATGGACGTATCCACCATCAGCGTGGATCACGTAGTAAGTATTGACCCGATACAGGCCGAGCAAATAGAGATATTTCGCGGGCCTGTGACACTGCTCTATGGCAGCGAGGCCTCCGGTGGATTGGTCAACGTGGTGAATAACCGTATTCCCCAGGTGATGCCAACCAAATTCGATAGTGATTATTACGCCAGTTATAACAGCAACTCCAATGAAGGCCTGCTATCCATGCAGCTGGATGGTGGCCTGGAGAAAATGGCTTTTCATCTTGATGCGTCACATCGTGATGCCAACGATTACGAGGCAGCTAATGGAACAGTTCTTAACAGTTTTTATGATGCTATGAATGTCAATCTTGGCACCAGTTATATTGATGACTGGGGCTTTGTTGGCATCTCTTATGGACGTTTTGACAGTACCCATGGCATTCCGTTTAATCCCGATGATCCCGATGAATTACCATTCATTGAAACAGTACAGGACAAAATTTCCCTGTCCAGTCGAGTTGATAATCCATTTGAGGGTATTTCGTCTTTATCTTTGCAACTTGCCTACAATGACTATACGCATACGGAATTTGAAGGTGTGGCAGAACCGGGAACGGTTTTTGACAATGAGCAACTGGAAGGCCGGGTTGAGTTGCAGCATAAACGCATTGGCATTTTTAACGGCACAATCGGTAGCCAGTTCGGCTACCGCAACGTGAATGCCCGTGGTGACGAGGCGTTCCTGCCAAAGACGGACAGAAAATATGCAGCTGTTTTCATTCTCGAGGAGACCGATCTTAATGATGATCTGCACCTGGAAATCGGTGCCCGTTTAGAACATCAGGAACATGACAGCGTGAACGTTGGCGAGGTTACGCATAATGCCTATAGCCTGTCATCCGGGCTGCACTGGCATTTCATTGAATCCGTAGCCATTGGCTTGAATGTTGGTCGTAGCCAGCGTGGTCCGTCTGCTGAAGAACTGTTTTCCAATGGCCCGCACCTCGCCACCGGCACTTTTGAGATTGGTCAAGACACGCTTGGCGAGGAAACGGTCAACAGCCTGGATCTATCCTTTTACAAGGAGCAGGGCCGCCTGCAGTGGAACGTCAACTTGTTTGTGAATTACATCGAAGACTTTATTTTCCTGCAGGGGCAGGACACAAACGCGGACGGTATCGCCGATGAAGTCGATGAAGATGGTAACCCCGGCGGTGAATTCCTGCTGGTTCGCTATGAACAGGATGATGCCGTGTTCTATGGCTTTGAGTTTGAAACCGGCTTAAACCTGTATTCAGGAGCCGAGGGGATCATTGATGCCAGGTTATTTGCTGACTACGTGAAGGGACAGCTTACCAACGGCAATAACCTGGAACGTATATCTCCCGCCCGCTTCGGTGCCGGACTGGATTACACCAGGGACAACCTGTCCGCCGGCATTGAATGGACACAGTTCCTGGCACAAAACGACAACGGCAACCTTGAATCCGACACGGGTGGCTATGCCTTGCTAAACTTGAGCGCAGATTACAGGGTAATTAACGATGGTGAACGACGACTATCGGTCTTTGCCCGCGCCAATAACCTGCTGGACGAGGACGGTCGTCTGCATACCTCGTTTATCAAGGATCGAAGCCCCGTCATGGGCACTTCGGTTATGGTTGGGTTTGACGCTGGATTCTAATAAGATCGGGGCTCATTAATTAACTTGATGCAGCCCCGTATTTTGACCGAACACGCCACAAAATTAACACACGACGAATACCTGGATGCCAAGGGGCTGAATTGCCCCTTGCCTATCCTCAAGACCAAGGTATTGCTTAACAAGATGTCGCCCGGGGAATGCCTGAAGGTTGAGGCCACCGATCCACACTCCCAGGTCGATTTCGAGGCCTATTGTGCCCGAACCTCGCATGAACTGGTCGAGTCCTCACTTACCGGAGAGGTCTACACCTTCTTGATCCGGCGCGCAGTAAATCCTAAACCTATCTAGATAGCAGGAACTGGTCCTGCCCACGGTCGGAGCAAACCGTTTTTTTGTTCCGATAAGGTATAAAATCAAGGAAGAAATATACCCTCTTTTGGGTAAAGTGTTTGCCCCAACAGCGTTATATAATGCCTTGATATAAATATAAATTATTAAAATGCCTAAGTTTATTTACGGAGGCTCAATGTCAGACGAAAAGATACTGGTCGTTGATGACGACTACACGACCGCCAGTGTCATGCAGCTTTACCTGGAAAATTTTGGCTTTACCGTCACCGACATCGCTTGTAACGGAACCGAGGCAATCGAAAAGGCCAGGAAGATTAAACCCGACCTCGTATTGATGGATATCCATCTTGGTTCCGGTCTGGATGGCATCGACTGCGCTGAAGTCATCATGACAAAGATGGACATCCCCGTCATCTACGTGACCGCCCACAATGATGAAGAAACATTGCAACGGGCACAAATGAGCAACCCGTCCGGTTTTATCAATAAACCACTACGGGATACTGATTTGAAAACCACCGTGCGTTTCGCACTGGACAAGGCGCGCAAAAAACCCAAAAAGAAAAAACCCAACCTGGAAGAAGTGTTAAACCAGGTATATAACCTGACCCCCGCGGAAGCCCGGGTGGTATCCAAGCTAATGGACGATCCGGATGTTGAGGCAACCGCCAGGGAACTGCACGTTAGCGTATCTACCGTGCGCACCCACCTGAAACATATTTACCGCAAAACTGATACCAATCGCCAGTCCGCACTGTTTCACAAGATTGTGACCGGCCCTGTCGCCATGATCATGAAGACTGGTGACGACGACACCCGCTAGCTGCAATAGCTCGAATGAACGGCACGGGATGTACGGAACGGGCGCTACAATCGTGTTTGTAAGGCAGGTGTCCACCTAAAGTTTCCGCCTTTCCAGTCGTTACCCAGAACATAGCCACTACTAACGATTTGGATTCTAGGTACGTGATTCAATTACCATCAATGGACACCGATAACCTGCTCAGCCTGTTACACCTGCTGCCGGTTGGCATCTTCCTGGTTAACAGGGAAGACCGCATTATCTGGGTCAATAAAACAATGTGCGAACAGACGGGCCTGGAAGCAAGGCAGTTGATAGGCCACATGCGATCAGAGCTGCCTGGTAATAATATCTTTCCCTTGACGGAGCATATTGCACGCCATCACATGACGGGCCCACAAAACGCCGGCTTGTTTAACTTCAATTACATTTGCCGGCGACTGAACAGGGAGTTCCAGGACGTGGCAGAGATAGGCTGCCTGGTGAAATTCAATAACGTGGCCGATGAGCAGATTCAATTCGGTTTTGAACAGGTTGATGATCAAACGGGGCTTTACACCCGTCATGGCATACTCAAGAAGCTATCACTGCACGTTTCCCGCAGCCGCCGCTACCTGAACCCGTTATCCCTGATCATGCTGCGCATTAGCCCGGAAACCAGCGCCAACCACGAGAGTATCAATTACGCTATCAGCAAGATCCTGCGCGATAAATTGCGCTGGGTAGACGATGTGGGTCACTGGAACATGACTGACTTCCTGCTTATCCTGCCGGAAACCAACGAGGAGTCGGCACACAAGCTGGCACGCAAGATCAAGTTTCAAATTAATCGATTCAAACTGCCTGAAAACCAGCACAAGATACCCACGGTGCTTGCCGTGGCTACCTGGGAAAAGGGAAAGGATGAAAACAGCCTGTTAAAAGACCTGACCGATCAGCTCAAAAGCAACGACTACGCTCAGGTCTCCTCGACCACGCGAATTTCGTAATCATGACTTACTTCGGCCGTGGCGCCGAGCATGATTGACGCAGAGCAGTACTTTTCCGCTGACAGGCTGACTGCCCGCTCGACCTGTTTATCTTTCAAACCGTCGCCCGAGACGATGAAGTGCAGGTGGATCTTCGTAAATACCCTGGGCTCCGATTCTGCCCGCTCGGCACTGACGACAACCGCGCAATCCCTCACCGGCTGGCGAGATTTTTTTAGAATAGAAACAACATCATAACTGCTACAGGCACCGGTACCTATCAGGAGCATTTCCATGGGCCTGGGACCCAGGTTGCGTCCCCCACCCTCGGGTGGTCCATCCATGACAATCTTGTGTCCACCAGCGGATTCCCCGACAAAGGCCGCACCGCCGGCCCAGCTAACCTTAACTTCCAATTTAATACTCCAAGCAGTTGATTTTCTGGAAAAAGAGTAACATAGTTTATATACACCAGCAGAGTTTATAAACAGGGGATGGATATGGCAGCCTTTTCGCAGGAGAAAGACCCGATCATTGCGGCTTTTCTCGAGCATTGCCACATGAAGACATACAATGCCAAGCAGCTCATCATCAAGGAAGGTGACCCATCGAACGACCTGTATTTTATCGTGAAAGGATCGGTCACCGTCATGGTGGAAGACCACAAGGGACATGAGATCGTATTGGCCTACCTGAATGCAGGAGAATTCTTTGGTGAGCTTGGCCTGTTTGATCCCGAACAGCATCGTACCGCCTTTGTCAGGGCCAAGACCAAGTCCGAGATTGCACGTATCAGCTACGAGAAGCTCAAAGGCCTGCACGGCCTGTTCCCGGACCTGTTATTCAATATTGCCTCGCAACTGGCCATCCGCCTGCGCAAGACCAGCCGCAAGGTCAGCGACCTGGCCTTCACCGATGTAAAAGGCCGCGTGGCCAGGACACTACTGGACCTGTGCAAGGAACCGGATGCCATGACCCACCCGGACGGTATGCAGATCCGGATTACCCGCCAGGAACTGGGCCGTATCGTCGGCTGTTCACGGGAAATGGTAGGCAGGGTATTAAAGAGCCTGGAGGAAGATCACCTGATATCCGTTGCCGGCAAGACCATGGTCATTTTTGGTACGCGGTAGATACCCGCCAATCCTTGACAACCTGCCCCGAAGGCAAGAGAATTCGGCTCCTTCCGCAACATCCCGTATTATTCTGTAAAGGCCCAGCGGAAAGTGATTATCAAACAACGGCTATGTAGCTCAGGTGAGTGAAGACCGAAAGTGAATCTTTCGCAGCTGAGCGAACGCCGAGGGCAGGACGCCCGAGGCCGTGTCTGTTAGTGAAGCCTGGACGGCTGAACTTACAGACCACGGTTAGAGAAAACGGGAATGATGAGTAGCAACAATTCAAACCATGGCTATGTAGCTCAGTTGGTTAGAGCGCAGCATTCATAATGCTGATGTCGCTGGTTCAAGTCCAGCCATAGCCACCAATCTTCTTCTTTCGAGCATCTACTTCGTACTATCATTGATCAACAATTCACTTTGTTAACCGGGAGCTGGCTAATGAGCGATAAAGAAATGATTGAAAAAACGATACAGCATTACATAGATGGAGCCCGTGATGGCAAAGGTGACCTGATGAAACCCGCCTTTCACGATGACGCGACGATATTCGGTTATATCGGTCCTGACCTGTTTGCCGGACCCATACAGAAATTGTATGACTGGAATGATGAGAATGGTCCGGCGACGGAGATAGAAACGAACATAGCTTCTATCGACATTGAAGGAACAATCGCTACCGCCAGGTTGGAGGCCGACAACTGGACGGGGCTTAAATTTACGGACATGTTCACACTACTTAAAACAGATGGACAATGGAAAATCATGAACAAGGTGTTTCACCTGCATGGGTAATACGCATGCCATGATTGAATGGCATTGAATTCAATTGAACATTGAATAGTTTGGATTTTTGCATTTATTTCAAGTGCAAAAAAAAGGCTGCATAAGAGCAGCCTTTAAAAATGGTCGGTTATCCGTGGGGGATAATCCGACCTTTTTATCTTCAGAGGGTCAAATCAAAATTGCAGACTGAAACCGCCGACAATCGTCCTTTCCGCGCCCGGGCGAATACCGTTGGCAAGGTCAGTAATGTATAACTTATCAGTCAGGTTTCTTCCCTGAACCCAGAACGTCACGTTATCCATAGTCCTGGGCGTATAGCTGGCCCGTGCCGATAGCAATGTATGACTGGATACTTCGCCCAGTACAACGGGCTCCCTGATCTCGAGGTCATCACCGGCGGCAAGTATTTCACCATCCTCGTCTGCCACCGTCAGCGCCCTTGTATTGGCAACATCGGTAAAGAAGCTGCCAAAGTGACTCACCGTTGCACTCACGTCCCAGCCATTATCGTGCTGCAAGCCAAGTGTGAAACTGCCCGTGTGCAACGGGATTTCAGGGACACGGTTGCCATCAATCTGGCCTTCGGTGAATTCGGCCCGGGTGTAGTTGTACGCCAGCATGCCATACCAGTTGTAGGGCGAATTGGTATAGGCATTGGAATCAACACGTAGACCGATATCGATACCGTATGACTCGGAGTCGGCAGAATTGATAAAGACATTCTGAAAATCGGTCGTAAAGGGCTGTTGCACGATGGTGTCAGTAATGATGTTGTAGAATGCGGCCGTCTCAAACGTCACGCCTTGCATCGCCGTAGTACGCAGGCCCAGTTGGGAGTTGATACCGGTCTCGGCTTCCAGCGGGAAATCATCTTCTTCAGCCGTCCTGGCAAAACCAGGGGTATAGCCGCGCCCCACATTGGCAAACACCTGGGTCTGGTCAAAACCGCTGTAGAGCAGGCTAATACTCGGCAGTATCAAGGCCTGGTGTGTGTTGCGTTCGATATTACCCAGGTCCTGGACCGCACCTGAACCATCAATAAATGGCTCACGGTGTCGCTTCTGCTCGTAGTATTCAAACCTGACCCCGGGTGTCACTACCCAGTCTGAAAAGCTGATCGCATCCTGGACAAAGAACGAGGAGGCCCATGCCTGTAACTCAACATCCCGGGATACTGCACCACGGTTATCTATATCCAGTACCTCGCCAACACCACCTTGTCTCCTGCGATCATCAGCCAGGTGTCGTTCAAAACGCAGGCCCCACTGGAATGTATGGTCGAGGTCGAACAGTTTGACGTCGGTCAGCTCCATCCTGCTTTCGATACCAAAAGTACGATACAGTCGTTCACGTCCTACCATCTCGCCCTGCACACCGGAGATAAATGGTGTGCCACCACCGGCATCGAAATCCAGCACTGGCGAGTTGGGATCAAACTCAATATCTTCAGGGTCAACCGTAAACCTGGGTCTTTCCATGTCCGTGACAAACAGGCGGCTGGACATGGACAGGCGTTCATTGATTTGAAAATCGTGTTGCAGGTCGGTCTTGAAATATTCCACTGAGAAATTGTTGAACTCCTGGCCCCAACCCGTTGCCGTGGTATTACCGCCGAACCTTACCAGCCTGTTGGCCTTGGTAAACGGATTACGGGCATATTCCGCCGGTAACAGGTTACTTTCATCGTAGCCATCACTGCGCTCACGATAGTAGAGGAAAGACATGTCAACCCTGTGGCGATTATTAATATCCCAGGTCAAAGCACCGTAAAAATCATCAAACCGCGTATTTTCTGTATCAAACACACCATCCGCGTTTAACCCGGTATAAGACAACACGTAACCAACTGACCCTACCGTATTTCGATGCATGATGTGCGCCTTCAACGTGTCATTCTGACCACCGGAGATATCAATGTCGGTTTGTGACGTCAGCGTTGGACGCTTGTTCCTGAAATTCACGATACCGTGGTTGTTCAACGGGCCGTAAAGTACATGCCCGGCACCCTTCAGCACATCAACACTTTCCAGGCGATCCATCGGTGGCGTGTAATGCCCGCTCTGGTCCAGGTAGGTAGAAGCATTGATAGGTGTACCGTCTTCCATCAGGAGTGTTTTCCTGGAACGGCGTGATGGTGCTCCACGGACACCGATACCGGAACGACGTGACAGCACGTCATCATCGATGGTCTTGACGCCTGGCGTAAAATCGAGGGCATCATGGATGGTATAGGGTCGCAGCCGCTCTATTTCTTCTGCATAAAGACTGCTGGCCGCCCCTGGCGTATACCTCAAGTCATCGGGAAGAATTGCGTCGACACTAATCGAGGGCAGTTTCTGGATAACATTATCCGTGTCGGCCCGGGTAGATATAGATGCAAGTGAACAAACACTGATTAAAAAGATATGAATTATTAATCTGGAATAACTATAAGTTTTCTTCATTCCCAACCCCTTCTGATACTTTATGTTTATTTTGTTGTGCGTTGATAAGTAAGCGGGATAGTACGCACAACCAAACAGCTGGGACATTGGTTGACAGGCAAGACAGGAAAATCTCCTGTCTTAAAATGAAAGAAAAGGAGTTTTTCCCGGGAAAATTTCCCGCTTATTTGGTTTTTTTCAGGAAGAAAACCGGGGAAGGATTGAATGATATTGCTGGCTAATGAAATAGCCCTGTGTATTTCACATTATCATGCAAACGAAGTTTGCCAGGCTCCGTATGCCGGGGATTGTTAGCCATGCATCCTTGCATCACTTATATTCCTAGCAAGGGGGTTCGCCAGGCATTACCACTAATTACTTGATATCTGCTTCTCTGATTTCCAGAGATCCATCCTTCTCGTAAGACTTGTTCTGAATCAGCTTCAGGGCCTTGTCCTCGAATACAGAGCGATGGTCTTTCAGGATGTTCATTGGGTCCACCGTTTTATCAGCGCAAAATAACCTCAGGACATCTCTTGAGATTCGACATAAAACTCTTGTTTTATCTACGTCGACTGCGATGGTCGCAACGTTGTGCATGGGATTCCATGATTCCAGTTTTGGAAACGAAATTTTCGAATCTTTAGACGTGCTTGGTTTATGTTGCATAGGGCTCCTTTATTTCATGAGTTGTGTTTAGGCTGGATGACCCATAGCATTGATATAATCAATATCTTTTACGCTTGAAGGTTTTTGTTTTCTCTTTCGCCATGTTAACAACCAGATTACGTCCGCTGAATGATTTACCATTCATTTCCAACGCGGTTTCGGCAGCTACCTGTTTCTCGAATGTTAAAAAAGCAAACCCTTTCGAAACGCCGGTCATGCGATCGGTTATTAATTGAATATCTTCAAGGGCCCCGTATTTTGAAAATTCGGATTCGATATCAGACTGGGTGACTGATGAGAGTAGATTGCCAACATAAATCTTGTTTTGTTTCATTATTAATATCCTGTACAGGGCAGATTATCTTTTAGTCGAGAACATGCGCACCCTGCTAAAACTATAATCGCGAACTAAATAAACTTCATAGACAAAAAACCCTGCTACAGCAGGGTTTTTCTGGACAACTTTCTGAAATGATTTACTGAGGGGTTACATTAACGGCACTCGGCCCTTTTTGTCCCTGTTCGATATCAAAACTGACAGTTGCACCCTCGGTCAGTGACTTGAAGCCATCGCCTGAGATTGAACTGTGATGAACGAATACGTCTTTGCTGCCATCAGCAGGAGATATAAAGCCATATCCTTTACTATCGTTAAACCATTTTACTGTACCTGTAGCCATTTCGGTTACCTCTATAATTAATAAAAAAATGTATTAGCAAACTTAATAATGAAAAACATACTCGGGAAGGACGTTGCAATACATTGCGAGGAACTACCGGAAATCAATAAAATTGCGCTAATGTTCACACATTACATCAGATTTGTGTCAAATACTATCTTTATTTTGCTGCTGTTACCCGCCACCATGCGCCGAGAGGCTTATGACAGGCCGCCGGGCGAGGAACCGGGTTTATGCCAGCTACCGTTAGCGACACGGGCGATTTGTTGCATAATATCCACAAGGTTCCAGGCTACCCGCTCTGATTCCTGGTCGTGCCTGAATTCGCTCATCGTGGCCAGGTGCACAAATAGCACACCCTCCATATCGGAATCAGTCAGCCGGGTAAAAAATCTCATGTGCCATCTTGGAAACAACCTGCCAGTGTCCATGTACTCCTCAAGGCGGACCTTGATGTCATGCCTGTCATCCCTGGCAATGTTGTCCATAAGGGTGAGTATAGCCCTGTGGCTACCCTCAATGTACTGCACAAAACACTCTTCATAATAAACCAGGTAGCCGGTCACGTGATGCCGGGTGTTCTTCTCGAGGCATAGCTGCTCCAGCTCGGTCAATTGAGAATCGGATAAAGGCCTGCGTGCCCTGCTGTAATATAAACACCGGTATAGCGATTCAGGGTTATTGGCTACCCGGCCATTACTGTCCGTCATTACGCATTCCTCTTCCTGAAAGTGACGGGTATTGTTCTAGTTATATTTTTTCATTCTGCGCTTGGCTGAGTACATGTTGTTATCAGCCTTGTTTAGCATCCACTGGAAATCCTTGCTTGAATTAAGCTGACTAAAGCCAACTGCAGCGCTAATCTCGTTGGCAAGTAAATCGTCTTTAATCCGTTTTATCAGTTTTTTTGTCTCAGCCGGTTTGGAGTTGTATATAAAAATACCAAACTCATCACCACCAATACGAGCTATCACGTCAGTTTCACGTATCGACTGTTCGAGTACCCGTGAGAGTTTAATGATCAAACGATCACCTACTTCATGACCATGCTTGTCATTAATTATTTTGAGGTTGTTCATATCGACGATAGCTATTGCGCACGGGGTGCCATAGCGTTTACTACGTGTTTCTTCTGCTTGCAACATGGATTTCCAGCCACGATAGTTCATTACCTTGGTCAGGTAGTCGGTCTGTGATATCAGGCTTAATTTTTCATAGGCACGTTTTATCTGGCTGAGTTCCATTTCCTGTTCATACAAGCGCATCAACAACGCGGCCATGATTTCAAACAGGGTACTGTTTTTGTCTAAAACGTCTGCGTCTTTTTTTACGTTATCGATACCGCATAACGTGCCAAATAATTCACCGTCAGTTGTATGCAAGGGGATCCCGACGTAAGCCGAAATATCAAGTCGCTTGGCAATAGGGGCATCAAGATACTCGGCCACTTCACCAACATCGGCAACCAGCCTTGGGCCGTTGGATTCGACCATTCTTGCGCAAAAGGAATCAGACCAGGTGAACACATCACCATCGTTTACACCGTACTTGGTATCCTTGGTGACAAGGGCTATCCACTGGTCTTCGGAGGGAGTGGCCCTGGTAAACATCCACAGGCCGAAGGGGCATTGCTCCTGTAACCTGGACAGGCTGTCGATAGCGGTCTGGTAAAAATCAGTCTGCTCCATCTCCCCTCCCCGGGAATTGGCAGGACATATTAATAGTTTAGAAGCAGACGGGTGTTAAAGCGAAATTTTAGGTTGTTGATATTATTGTATATTTGTAATTGATTTAATTTCCAGACGTAATAGAAAGGTTCTACAGCCCTGGTTTTGACAATATTTCTACAACATTTGATATGAACGCCCCATGAATTTGTCTGACGCGTGACAAGATTGAAAAATGCGATTTAGCTGGAAGTTTCTCTATTTATAGTGATTAGGGCCTGGTTTTATTCGTTAATAACCTTGTATGAAATATCAGCGAGCTCGGCCATAAACGGCTTCACCCCGGGTGGCAGTCCACGCGGATCAAAATTCATGTGAAAACTGTATTCATGGTTTTGATCAAAACTTGAGATGGATGTCAGTTCAGCCTCACCAGGTGCCAATATCTCGTTAATCACAAACGGCTGTGATGTAATCTGATTGCCATACATGTCACGGTATATGATATTGCCTGTAATATTGCTAACCGCTTTTGACGTGGTGTTTCTTACGGAAAAATGCTCCATGTTTGCATCAGTCATCTTTTTGAAGAACAGTAATTCAATACCCTTATTATCAATGACACGTTCATTCGTGTCTCGATAGCCTGAAATTTCAGCTGCGAATATTTGCGTAGACAAGCAGCTCGTCACGATAAGCAAGATATTATAAAACCTGTTTTTATATTTCATTTTCTTTTCTATCCCGTGATCACTTGTCACCCGGTGGTGTTACTTCACTGAGCAACATGTATGCGCCCAACGCCATGGGCAGAAGCAAGACCAGCAATTCCAGTGAATCCATTTTAGACTCCAATGTTTATTAAGCTGTATGAATGACAGCATTCTGAAGACCTTGTTCAGGAAGCGGGAATAATCCCGGGCATTGTAATGGACAAAAAAAAAGACCCGCATTTGCGGGCCTGTTTATGTAGTGAAACTGATTGGCATCAGGGTTTCGGCAGGTTCTCCAATCCACTTTGAGAAGAGAAATAGGCCGCCAGGTCTTCCATGTCTTCTTCCGAGAGGCCCGCAGCGATACCATTCATGATGGCGTTTTGGCGGTCACCGGACTTGTAATCCTTCAGGGCGCGCACGAGATAGTCGGCATACTGGCCAGCTAAAATCGGGTTCATAGGAATTGTGCTGTTACCATCAGCGCCGTGGCAGGCAGCACATACTGAGGATTTCTCCTTACCCGCCGCGGCATCACCTGCAGCCAGGACCGGGTTAGCCAATGTCAATAACAGGGCAGTTGCGCTGGCAATAAATAAATTGTGTTTCATGCTCATCTCCTCTTACTGAATGCTCGATATATAACTGGCGATATTGGCCATATCGGCCTCGCTTAGATCGGCTGCATTCGCCTGCATGGTTGGGTGCCAACGCTGGCCTGCCTTGTAGGCCTTTAACGCCGCGATGATATAGTCCGGGTGCTGACCGCCCAGCTTGGGTACATGGTACATGGGGGAAGCATTGGTAACTTTGCCCGCGTGACAGCCCAGGCATGTTTCGGCCAGTTTTCGACCTTCACTAGCATCGCCCTCGGCCAGGACAGGCATGGCTGTGAATGCCAGCAAAAGCGTAATAATAGACGTAAAGATTCTCATAGTGTTTCTACCTGAATTCTTGTTTTTTGTTTGGAAAAACGTCGTGTTACTGGAAAAAGCGCTTGTTGTTGTTATTTTGCTGTTCAGTACAAAGACGATAGATTAATAATTTTTGCTTTGAAAATCCAGACTTATATTGACCCGCGCAAAATCGCTATCTATGGTCAATGCCAGACAGGAACTAATACCAAGGGTTCGCAATCTAGAGAACATGAACATATATCTGAGGCAATTAAATACCATGCGTAAACTGATATTGATAATCAGCCTGAATTTTGTACTGGGCGGCACTGCCCTGGCGGCCTGCCCGGACTACCTGGATACCGAGCTACGGCTATTACACTCGGATAAAACCGTCAATATTTGCAGGGATTTTGGCGAAAAAACCATGCTGATCGTCAATACGGCCAGCAAATGCGGATTTACCCCACAGTTCGAGGGACTGGAGGCACTACACAGGGAGTTCGAGGATGAGGGTCTGCTGGTACTGGGTTTCCCGAGCGATTCCTTCAACCAGGAACTCGGGAACGAGGCCGGCGTGGCCGAGGTTTGCTACATGAATTATGGCGTGACCTTCACCATGCTGTCCACCGTGTCCGTGCGTGGGAACGATGCTCATCCCATCTTCAAGGCACTGGCCGAACAGTCCGAGGCACCGGGCTGGAACTTCAACAAGTACCTTGTCGATAAAAATGGAAAAGTCCTGCGCCATTTTGGCAGTCGCGCGCAACCGGATTCTGAAGAGTTCAGGGAATTGATTCGTTCTGCACTGTAGTTTGCTGGTCTGACTTCCTGTTGATGTAAGGTTCGGCCAGTTTCTCGGCGCGCGCGACCTGGTTACCAAACAGCTTATGGTCACCGGTAATTCCCCACATCCGGTTCGCCGCGTGAGTATTTCCATTTTTGTGTGCGGCGAATAGCCACATGTAGGCCTTCATGTAATCGATATCAAAGAATTCGCCATTCTCATACATGGAGCCGAGATTATACTGCGCATCCGCATATCCCTGGTTTGCTGCCTGCTCGAACCAGTGCCTGGCCTTACGATAGTCCCGCGGTGTTCCCAGGCCCAGGTAATACAGGATCCCGATGTAGTTTTTGGCGACGACATCACCCTGCTCCGCCTGTGCCAGCCACAATTGATAGGCCTCGGCATAATTACCCTTGTCAAAATGTACCTTGGGATCCAGGGGCTTGGTACAAGCGCCCAGCACCAGTAAGAGAGAAAGAAGACAGTTCGTGATGCTACGATTCATCACTAAAGCCTACTACTTTTTATTCTTCTTATCTTTTTTCTTGTCGTTTTTTCTTGTTTTTTTATCTTTCCTGTTTTTCTTTTTATCCTTCTTCTTGTCTTTCTTGCCCTTGTCCTTCTTTTTCTTTTCCTTTTTGTCCTGTTGCTGTTTTGAACTGCTAACAGTTTTAGTCGTACCGGTAGCGGGCGTATTGCCTGATAGCCTGGCGGCCTCTTTCATTGCTGCCTCGGCACGAACAACACCAATGCCAGGAGCACTAGCCAGTACTTCAACCTTGCTACTCAGCAATTGTTCAACGGTTGTGATTTTTTTTGTTGCCAGGTACTCGACCGTTTTCGGGCCGATCCCCCTTACGTTCTTGACCGGTATTGCCATACTGTGTCTCCCGCTGTGGAAAGTTCACACAGTATAGCAGCGGCAACCTCCAGAATTATTACAATGACTAGCAGATAATAATGGATGAACTCTTGAAGCTGAGCCAGATATCCTGGCCAACAAACAATCCCAGTTCCTGCAAGGCTTGATGGGTAATAATGACATGAAATTCTTCACCGGCATGGATAATGACCTTGATGTGTCCATCTTCCTCTACCATGGAACGGATACTACCGGAAAAGCTGTTCTGCATGCTTGAATCGAGCTTGTCCCTGGATAGCACAACCTGTTTTGGATCAATCGCGATTTGTTCAACACCTGGCGATGCCTCGGACAGGTTTACGATGATCTTGCCGGTATCGAACCGATTATCATCGAGCACCTTGCCGGAATACAGGTTCACAAACCCGGAGGCAAAGACCTTGCCCTGTACTACGCTGTATAGACTTTCCGATAATAATTGCGCCTGGATCTGGTTATGGGTTGTCAGGATGATGGTCTTGCCATATTCCTTATGCAGCCGTGCCAAAAGTGTTTCGAGTTCCTTGATAGAGTTCTTATCGAGAAACGTGAAGGGCTCGTCCAGGATCAGTACCTCGGGCTCCAGCACCAGCGCACGCGATATCGCCACCTTTTGTGCCTCACCACCTGAAAGATCCCTGACATTGCGCTGTTCATACGAACTGATTTGCATCAGATCCATCACTTCAGCAACGCGTTTCAATCGCTCCGATTTATCCACGTGTTGCAATTTCAAACCCAGTTCAATGTTTTTCTGTACCGTACCGCGTAACAGGTAGGGGTTTTGTTGTACGTAACCAACCTGCTTTTTCAAATCTGCCACGTTCATTTTAGTGAGCACCTTGCCACGGTAACCGAGTTTCCCCTGCGTCGGCAGTTCCAGCATGGCAAAAAGATTTAGCAGTGTGCTTTTACCGGAACCGTTCGGGCCGACAAAGGCAATAAAGCTACCTTGCTCAACGGTCAGGTTAATCTGACCAAGCCTGAACGCCTGGCCATATTCAAAACAGACATCTTCGAACTGATACAAATCGGTCATTTCGTTCTCAACTGGAACCGCTGCAGGACTGCGTTCACAATAAAAGCCACCAGTAACAACATGAAACCCAGCGCCAGGGCAAATTCAAATTCACCCTTGCTGGTTTCCAGCGCAATGGCTGTTGTCATGGTACGGGTAAAACCGGCGATATTGCCGCCAAGCATCATGGCTATACCGACTTCACCAATGGCGCGGCCAAAACCGGTTACCACGGCAGCAATCAGGGCAAAACGGACTTCACTCATGTAGATCAGGCAGCGCTGAATAAAATTCGCACCCAGTGATGAACAGGTTTTTGCCAGTCTCGGATCGGCAGCGTTAACTGCGGCAATAGAAAGGTTCCATACTACCGGGATAATAAGTACGCATTGACCGATAACAATCGCCATCGGGGTATACAGCAAGCCATATTCACCAAGCAGTCCTTGCCGGTTCAACAAACCATACATCAACAAGCCAACAACAACCGTAGGCAACGCCATCAGTGTATTCAAACACGCAAGCAGGAAATGTTTTCCCCTGAACGTGTTAAGCGCGACAACAATACCGAGAGGGATACTGATGACGGAAGCAAGTAATACGGCCAGCAGAGATACCTTGAGCGACGTCCAGACAACAAAATAGAGTTCACTATCAAGGGCTGCAATCAGATTGAATGACGATGCCAGCGCATCGATAAAAAAGTTTCCGCGCGGGCTCTGCGCCTGTAGCGTTTCAGCGAAACTGGTATCCATGCTGGCCGGGTGGAACAGCCGGCTGCCGTCTATCCGGTAGTCGTTAATAACATTCTGTGCAATCGGTCCGGTGATAAACTCGATATATTTCTGTGCCAGTTCATGCTGGGTATCAGGGTGTCTGTCCGGGTTCACGGCAAACACGTGATAAGAATTGCGCAGTGCTGTTCGTGATTCAAATAATATTCCTAGATTGATGCGGTCACTGTAAGCCAGGAAGGTGCCACGATCTGAAAGCGTATAACCGCCCTTGTCACTGGCCAGCATCAGTGCCTGTCCCATCCCTATGCCGGCCCTGATATACCCGTCACCGCCAGGTGTAAGGCCAGCACCCTGCCACAGGGCAAGTTCTGCGCGGTGTGTGCCGGAATCATCATCACGGCTGATAAACGTTACCTTGTTATTTGCGATCATGGCCATGGCCGTTTCTGCCGTGTCGGCTGTAACAATACCGGCCGGATCGCTTGATGGTCCAACAATGACAAAATCATTGTGCATGACCGGGTATCGTTTCAGGCCGTATCCCTCGTTGATGAACCGTTTCTCGGCATCAGGAGAATGCGTTAGCAATACATCGACATCGCCTTCACGACCGAGGCGTAGCGCATGACCACTTCCGGCCGTGATGGTATTCACCTTGATGCCCGTATGGCTTTCAAAGACAGGGTTGATACGCGCCATTAAACCTGAGTTATCGGTGGTATGTGTAATCGCCAGCCGTAGTACCGGCAAGGTTTCTGCCGATAGCAGAACGCTATTGAATAGTAATGCTAGAAGTAATAATGGCTTCGAGGACATGAAAGGTTCGTTTTAACCAGGGCGCGCTGCTTGACTTGATCTGGATAGTAATTATGCTTTTATCGAGAATGGTTACTTCCACACCCAGATGAAAATTGAATTCGAAACAGATATTAACGGCTATCAGGAAGCACGTAAATTCATATCCTTGATTGACACCATGCTTAAGCACGAGGCCGTGGATGCCTCACTACAGTCCTTCGCGATGACTATCCGCTCACAGCTGGAGGAGTTTATTTCCCGGCCCGAGTTCAGCCAGTTCGAGGCCGGCACCGATAGTGACCGTTACTCTGCCAGCCATGATGAGTCGCCTACGGAGGGAGTGGCCCGCTTTATGCGATTTTTCATGGGTCCTAGCCGGCGCGAGCAGGAACTCAGCCGGCAACGCTATGAACTGATAGAACGCGCCGAGCGTGCCGAAAACTCCGCATTTGAGGCCCTGGCCGAAACGGCCACGGTAGGGCGCGAACGTGACGACCTGAAGGCCAGGTTGAAGCAGTTGGAGGCCGAGTTGGCGAAATATCGCGAAAAAGCCTGACACGGCAGCAAACGCCCTGTTTTTAAAGGGTTTAGGCTATATTTGGCTGGAAATCGGCCTATATAAAGTGTAATTTAGCCACCCTTTTCACGATACAACACCCGGATGCAACGTAAACTCTACGTCAAAACCATGGGCTGCCAGATGAACGAGTACGACTCGGACCGGATGGTAGATACACTCAAGCATGCCCATAACATGATCACCACGGACGACCCCGCTGACGCCGACCTGATCCTGCTGAATACCTGCTCGATCCGGGAAAAGGCGCAGGAAAAGGTATTTTCCGACCTTGGCCGCTGGCGCCGCTTCAAGCAGGCCAGGCCAGACCTCGTGATCGGCGTGGGTGGCTGTGTTGCCAGCCAGGAAGGTGACGCCATTCTCAAGCGTGCCCCCTTTGTTGATATCGTATTCGGACCGCAAACACTGCATCGCCTGCCGGAGATGTACGCCAGTATCATGGCGAAGAAACAACCTATCGTTGATATCTCGTTTCCTGAAATCGAGAAGTTTGACAACCTGCCCGCCCCGAGCGCAGATGGACCCACCGCATTCGTCTCCATCATGGAAGGCTGCAGCAAGTACTGCAGTTTCTGCGTGGTTCCCTATACCCGAGGTGAGGAAGTGAGTCGTCCCTTCGATGATGTCATTACCGAGGTTGTCGAACTGGCTGAACAGGGCGTGCGCGAGGTCAACCTGCTGGGCCAGAACGTGAATGCCTACCGCGGCATCATGCATGATGGCCGGGTTGCCGACCTGGCATTACTGATTGAATACGTGGCAGCGATAGAAGGCATCGATCGCATTCGTTTTACTACCTCACACCCGCTTGAATTTTCCGACAGCCTGATAGAAGTCTATGGCAAGGTTCCGGAGCTGGTTAGCCACCTGCACCTGCCAATACAGAGTGGATCCGACCGCGTGCTGGCGATGATGAAACGTGGCCATACCCGGCTTGAATACAAAAACAAGATCAAGAAACTGCGTGCGATACGCCCTGACCTGAGTATGTCATCGGATTTCATCATAGGCTTTCCGGGCGAAACCGACCGCGATTTCGAGGACACCATGAACCTGATCAAGGATATCGGTTTTGATCATTCGTTCAGTTTTATCTACAGCGCACGGCCGGGAACACCGGCTGCCAGTCTGCCCGATGACACACCCATGGAAGTAAAGAAACAGCGGCTCGCTATCCTGCAGACACGTATCAGCCAGAAGGCTGCCGAGATCAGTGCCGCCATGGTGGGTAGCACGCAAAAAATCCTGGTGGACGGCTACTCCAGAAAAGATCCGGAAGAACTGAGCGGCCGCACGGAAAACAATCGCGTGGTCAACTTCAAGGGACCTGACTCCCTGATCGGCAATTTTATCGATATTGAAATTACCGAAGCACTGCCAAATTCGTTGCGCGGTGTGTTGCCCGAACCAGAAACGTTATCCAAAGCTGCCAACCTCTAAGACGCTTGCACGCCATAAACACAACCACCTCCGACGATTTCCTGCTTGAGCCGTTCGATAACGAGCGCTTGTCAAACCTGTGCGGACCGCTGGACAAACACCTGCGCCAGATTGAACGCTTCATGGGCGTGGAGATCAATAATCGCGGCAATAACTTCCATATTAGTGGCACACCAAAGTCAATAGACCTTACCACGCAGGTATTAAATGACATGTACTCGATCACGGCCCAGGAAGCACTATCATCGGAATCGGTGCACCTGTTCCTGCAATCTTTGAACCTGGAAGAAGAACTGGAAGAAGATATTGCCGAGGATGTCAGTATCAAGACCAGGCGTGGTCTGATACGCGGTCGCAGCCCGAACCAGCGCGCCTACCTATTGAATATCCAGCAACACGATATCAGTTTTGGTATCGGCCCGGCCGGTACCGGCAAGACCTACCTCGCGGTGGCCTGTGCCGTGGCCGCGATGGAACAGGACCAGGCCCGCCGCCTGGTCCTGGTGCGCCCGGCAGTGGAAGCAGGAGAAAAACTGGGCTTTCTACCCGGTGACCTTGTGCAAAAGGTTGATCCTTATCTACGACCACTCTACGACGCGCTGTATGAAATGCTAGGTTTCGAGAAAGTAGCCAAGCTGATCGAACGTAACGTCATCGAGGTTGCACCGCTGGCCTTTATGCGTGGCCGCACATTAAATGATTCTTTTATCATCCTGGACGAGGCACAGAACACGACCATTGAACAAATGAAAATGTTCCTGACCCGTATTGGCTTTAACTCGACTGCCGTTATCACCGGTGACATTACCCAGATTGATCTGCCCCCGGGAAAGCAATCAGGATTACGTCACGTCATTGATATTTTGCAGGATGAGAAAGAAATCAGTTTTACATTTTTCAAATCGCGCGATGTCGTGCGCCACCCCCTGGTGGCCCGGATACTAAATGCCTATGAGAAACACGAGAAATCGTGACCGTACTTGTACATGGACGTAAACATCATCATTCAGAATATATCCGGTAACAGCACAGTGCCGACCGAAAAACAGTTGCAGCAATGGGCAAAGCTGGCGCTCTGCAACGTGGACAAATCAACGGAACTGACACTGCGCATCGTGGATGAAGAAGAAGGTCGCATGCTCAACAACACCTGGCGTAACAAGGACTATGCCACCAACGTATTGTCTTTCCCCATAGGTGAAACGCTGGAAGGAGACATGGAATTACTGGGCGATGTTGTTATTTGTGCACCCGTCGTTGAGCGTGAAGCCAGCGAACAGGGCAAGCCAACTGATGCACACTGGGCGCATCTTGTTGTGCACGGTATCCTGCACTTGCGAGGTTATGATCATGAGAACGACGACGAGGCGGGGGAAATGGAACAGATGGAAATTACCCTGCTAGATAAAATTGGTTATCCTAATCCCTATGAGACTGAACTCGAATCATGAGTAAAGAAAAAAGCAGAATCAAGAAATGGCTGAAGAAGGTCAATGCCTTCCTGACCAATGAGCCGGCTGACCGTAACGCGCTGATCGAGATACTGCGAAAATCTGAACAGCACAAGTTACTCGATCACGATGCCCTGATCATGATCGAGGGTGCCATACATGTATCTGAATTGCAGGTTCGCGACGTCATGATACCGCGCGTACAGATGATGGTGATCCGAGATGATGCAGAACCGGAAGACATCCTGTCCACGGTAATTGAATCCGGCCACTCGCGCTTTCCCGTGGTAGGGGATACCACGGACGAGATCATCGGCATTCTGCTGGCAAAGGACCTGTTGAATTACTTTGCCAACCCGGAGGAAGAGTTCGATATCAAGGACCTGATGCGCTCCACGGTGTTTATTCCCGAGAGTAAACGACTGAATGTACTACTGCGTGAATTCCGGATGAGCCGCAATCACATGGCCATAGTCATAGATGAATACTCGGGCGTCGCGGGCCTTATTACTATCGAGGACGTGATCGAGGAAATCGTGGGCGAAATCGAGGATGAACACGATTACGAGGACGAAGACGAAACAATCAAACCACATGACAGTGATCGCTATACAGTACAGGCACTGACATCGATCGAGGATTTTAACCGCTACTTTGATGCGGATATCCCTGACGAAGATCACGACACCATTGGCGGCTATATCATTAACGCGTTTGGACACCTGCCGAAACGCGGTGAATCCATTGAAGTCGCCGGTTTCAATATCAAGGTATTACGTGCCGACAAGCGACGCGTACATGTATTACTGTTTTCCAGGCTGGAGCAGGGTGAAACCTTACCTGAAGAAGTAGATCCGGAGTAACTGGAATCCCGGGCGGCTTGACGGATGATCCTTAACAACAATAACGCCATGCCTGCCCATCTTACCGCGCTGCTGGCAGGGGCTGTTGTACCCCTGGCCTTTGCCCCATTCGGCTATTACATACTTGCCTTCATCTGCCTGGCCCTGCTTTTTTACCTTTGTCATAAATCTACCGCGAAAAGAGCCTTTATCCGGGCTTACCTGTTCGGGTTTGGTTATTTCGGGGTAGGTGTCTACTGGTTACATATCAGTATCAACCTGTTTGGTGGTATGAACCTCGCCGGGGCGTTATTTTTCACCTACCTTCTTGTAGCCGTGCTGGCATTGTTTCCCGCCGTCTTTATCTCGCTGGGAAATCGCTTTTTCAACAGCAAGGCGATCTATGCCTATGCGTTCCTGTGGATCAGTGGTGAATGGTGTCGCGGTTGGTTTCTAACCGGCTTCCCGTGGCTTAATACAGGCACCAGCCAGACCGATAGCGTACTGGCGGCCTTCGCACCGCTGGTCGGGGATTACGGTGTGGGCCTGGTTGTCGCATTAATGGGCGCAGCTATCGTACTGGTCATCAGTGGCAGGCTTACAGAAAAACTCCTGGCACTGGGCACGGCCGCGGTACTGCTAATCAGCGCAGTTGTATTAAAAGAATCGACCTGGGCGGAAGCGCTGGGCGAGGAACTTGATGTGGTACTGGTCCAGGGCGCTATTCCACAGGAAATAAAATGGCAGCGGGATCAGCGACTGGCTACCTTGGAAATCTACAGCGAACTGACACAACCATACTGGAACAGCGACCTGGTATTGTGGCCGGAGACCGCCATCCCGTCGCTGTATCACACTGCAGGCGATTTTTTACAACGTATCACACAGGACAGGGCTGATAGCGATGCCATATTCATGAGCGGCCTTGCCTACCAGGACCAGGAAACACGGAATTACTACAACAGCATCCTGCTGATGGATGATCAGCACCGCTTTTATCATAAACATCAGCTGGTGCCATTTGGAGAGTACCTGCCATTGAGGAGTTTGCTCGGTAATGTGCTGCAGTTTTTGCAAATCCCCATGTCTGATTTTTCGGCCGGCGATGAAAACATGAAGGTCATTGCAACGGACAAGGCCATGCTGGGAATGAGTATTTGTTATGAAGACGCCTACGGCACACAAATACGAAAAAGCATGCCGGAGGCGGAAATTTTAATTAACGTAAGTAACGATGCGTGGTTTGGTGATTCGCTGGCACCGCATCAACACTTGCAGATTGCGCGAATGCGGGCAATGGAAAACCGGCGTTACCTGTTACGTGCAACCAATACCGGCATCTCTGCCATTATTGATCACCGCGGCAAGGTAATCGCGCAGTCACCGCAGTTTGAACCGCATGCCCTGGTCGGCACGGTCCAGCGTTACCAGGGTGCAACCCTGTTCAGTCGCTGGGGGAATAGTACGGTACTGGTAATATGTGGCCTGGCATTATTACTACTGCTGTCCAGTCGCTTCAGGAAGCCTGCGGATCGTCCGTAGCCGTGTGTTTTCTGGCCACACTCGCCTGTTCCAGCCTGACCTTTAATTCAGGCTCCTGCTCGGCCAGTGATAATACTTCGTTACGATTCAGTCGCAGTAGCGTGGTGGGTTGAGCGGCCTTGACGTTGGCAGTTCTTACCTGTAATTCCAGCAAGGCCATTTCACCAAAAAAATCACCATCCCTTAGTTGTGCCAGGGGTTCATCTTCATGCCCATCCCTGTACACGTTCACCATGCCGCGGGTAATAATGTATAGCGAGTCACCCCGCTCTCCCTGGCCTATGACCTGGTCGCCTGCCAGGTAGGTGACTGACTTGGCCGAATCGGAAAGACGTTGCAACACATCAGTAGACAGTCCTGATAATAAAGGCACCATCCCAATAAGATCGTGTGGTCGCAATTTCGGTGCTGGATCAGAAATACCCTGCAGGCCATCAATCGCTTTTCGAATACGCCGTTCAATGTTGGTAAAAACCTTGGAACCTATTTCACCGTTGTGATGCGCTTCCTCGATAAAGAACTCAGCGGCAACCAGTGCCACCTTGGCAAATAAGCGCGTTTCATAACGCAGGTAAAAATCGGGAAAGTTTTCTGCAATGCTGTGCAAACGCTGCATACGGCGCTCGGAACGTTTCCTGTATCGGTCGACAACACTTTGTTTCAGCTCCGGCTTGAAATCATCCATTTGTTCGAGCTGTTGTAAGACTTTTTCACATATGAGTATGCCGGCAATATCGCGCTGCAGACTCTGGGCGAAACGCAGATACTGGTAACGGGCCAACAGGTTTGCTGCCCAGTCGATCTCCCTGAACTGCTTGATAAAAGCTGTTTCCATGCGCAGAAAAATATTCACCTTGTCTTTCCCGGATTTAGTATCCGTGTCTTTAGCAAATATAATGTCGCGATCGTGTTGCAGTGTGTTTTTAATACTCAGGTAAGTGTAATACTGAAGGAAACCAATATCATAAAGATGTTTTAACTCCTGCATCTCCATACGCAGTGCCGTTATCTGTACCTGGCGAAGTTCAATGTCTGCATCATATTTTTCCACGCCGGTGTGAAATATCTGTTTGGTCTTTTTTTGTATTAACTCCTGCGTGCTCCTGGAAATCAGTTTTGCCGAGTAAAAGGAATCAAGTATGTTTTCGGCATACTGTTGTGACTGGCTTAGACCGTGTTTGAGCTCTGCAATTTCATCGCCATCAAAACGATCGAAACCGAGCTTGTGCATTAATGGTCTTATCGTCGATGCGTTAACCAGTAATGAAAACAGCACAACACCCAGCGTGATATAAATCAGGCTTTCACGACCGGGCATATCAACCGGAATCGATAACACGATGGCTATAGCCAGGCCGCCCTTGAGTCCGCCCCACCACATAATATGTTGCTCGCCGCGTGATATTTTCGGTAACGAAAACAGTCGGGTCGTTGCCGGAACCATGGTATAAACTCCGGCTGCGCGAGCCAAAAGTACCAGGACGATAGCAATGGCAATGCTGTCGAGGTGATTAATAATCCTGGATACGTCGACCGAAAGGCCAACCAGTAAAAACAATAGCGAATTGCAGATAAGCGAGATCACGTCCCAGGTTTCGTCTACTGTTTCACGTTCATTCTGGGGAATTCGACTCACGCCAAAAATACCAAGCGCCACAGCGGCAGCAACTACGGCCATCACGCCGGATACGTGCAATATATGCTCGGCAATTGCAAAACTGCTGTAGGCCAACACAATTGACATGATGAGGTAAGCGCTGATACCAGCGCGCAGGCGATACAACAACTCACTCAGCACCAGGCCAATCACAACACCCACTAACAAACCGCCAAAGAATACGCGAAAGAATTCCAGCACGGCATAATTGATATCGGCCACTCCAAACTCGGTACTCACGGCCAGGCCCAGCAGGATATTAAAAATGACAATGGCCGTGGCGTCGTTCAACAGTGACTCACCCTCGACAAGGGTTGCGAGTCGCTGTGGTGCGCCGAGTTCCTTGAATAACGCGATCACGGCAACCGGGTCGGTCGCAGAAATCAAGGCGCCAAACAGGAGCGCATAAATGATATTGAAATCCTGCAACAACCAAAGCCCAACGCCAATAATTGCGGCTGAAATTAACAGTGCCGGAATAGCCAGCACCAGCACTGGTGCAATATCCTTCAATAACAACCGGGCGTCGAGTTTGATCGCGGACTCGAAGATCAGGGCCGGTAAAAATATAAAAAGTACGAGATCCGGCGTCAGCTGGAAATTCATGAGTAGTTCGAACTCGGGTTTCTGGCGTGCAAAGGCGCCGAGTACGAGACCCAGGATGACGAGAAACACGGTATAAGGGACAGGGATATTGCGACAGATCACCGCCGCAATCATCGCGACCGTTAACAGGCCCATCAATACCAGGATGATTTCAGATAATGGCATCAGACTCCCTCTGTCTTAAAGTATATCAAGCCATCAGGGCCGGCAGCTTTTTCATTTCTCTGCCAGCAGTTCCAGTAATATTACCAGCCCCAGGCCAATCACCACCATGAGTAATGCGTAGCCTGCCTGGCTGGTGAAAGCCTCCGGAATATATGGCGTGGAGCTCATCAACCTTTCCTTGTCCCTGATAACGGCGTAAACGCGCTCCTGGAATGGCCATATAACATAGAGAGACGCAAGCAACAGCCCGCCAATAAACAGTATGGTCTGCCTGTAAAAATGTGATAGCAGATACGAAAGAAAACGGCTGAACAGGACAATGCCTA
This sequence comes from Gammaproteobacteria bacterium, assembly GCA_965229565.1. GTDB lineage: Bacteria > Pseudomonadota > Gammaproteobacteria > Eutrophobiales > Eutrophobiaceae > JANQNX01. The sequence continues at coordinate 315,482 of OZ245888.1, forward strand.
CGACGATCCCGGCCAGAAAAGGCAGGATGATAGCCATCTCGAAATTACCGATGGCATCGAAGATGTAGGCATATTTTTTCATCATCAACAGGATGAAGGAACCGGAAATACCGGGCAATATCATGGCCGAGATAGCAATAGCACCGCACAGAAAAATAAACCACGAATCATCCGGCGTGGAAGCCGGAACCAGGGTCACTACAAAGACCCCAAAACCGATGCCGAGCAGGACAAAAAACATGTGCTCCGCTCGCAGCGGTTTATCGAGATGCCGGTAGAGAAAAAAGATCGAACCCAGTATCAGTCCAAAAAACAGGCCGTAGATAATTTCCGGATCGGTCCGAATCAGGCCCGGTAATGATATAACCCGCGTGAAGAACAACAGCGCGCAAACCACGCCAATGCCGACCGGGATGAGAAAGGAAAAATGTGGCCGCTTGATACCAGCCATATCCAGTTTAACAATTGAACGCAACCAGCTGGTGTCGAAAGATTTTATGGCATTGATTAATTGCGGGTAGATTCCCAGGATAAATGCCATGGTGCCACCACTAACACCCGGGACGACATCTGCCGAACCGATACAAAAACCTTTACCTGCCAGTTTTATGCTGCGGCCTAGCATACAAACGATCTAGTCCTGGTGATACGACGCACTCAGTTCATGCACTGCATTAATAAACACACCTGCATGCTCGGGGTCGATGTCGGGTGTAATTCCATGTCCCAGATTAAATACATGCCCGCTACCTTTACCATAACTGGCGAGTATGTCCCTTACTTCCTGCCTGATCCTGTCGGCCGGTGCGCGTAGAATGGCCGGATCCATGTTTCCCTGCAGTGCAACCCTGTCACCAATCAGGCTGCGCACCTTGCCCAGGTCCTGTGCCCAATCGATGCCCACCGCATTACAGCCAGTGGCAGCAATGTCTTCTATCCATAAGCCTGCCCCCTTACTGAACATGATAATCGGAATGGTCGTACCTTCATACTCGCGATCCAGCTGATCCTGAATACGTTTCATATAGGCCAATGAAAAATCATGGTAGGCAGCACCTGTTAATACACCGCCCCAGGTATCGAATATCATAATCGCCTGGGCACCGGCATGGATTTGTGCATTCAAATAAGATGCAACCGCATCGGCAACGTGCCCGAGGAGCTTGTGACAGGAATCCGGTTCTGAATAAAGTAACGTTTTTATTTTGGCGAAATCTTTGGACGAACCGCCTTCAACCATGTAAGTCGCCAATGTCCATGGGCTGCCGGCGAATCCGATCAGTGGCACCCTGCCATTTAACTCTTTCCTGATAAGGCGAACTGCATCCATGACGTACCCCAGGTCCTGTTCAGGATCGGGCATGGGCAATTTCTTTATATCATCCGGTGAAGATATTGGCTTCCTGAAACGAGGACCAACCGACTCGATTAACTCCAACTCCAGTCCCATGGCATCAGGAACGGTAAGGATATCTGAAAACAGGATAGCCGCATCCAGAGGATAGCGGTCCAGTGGTTGCAAGGTTACCTCGCAGGCCAGTTCCGGGGTCTGGCACAGGGTAATAAAGTCACCTGCCTTTTCGCGTGTCGCACGATATTCGGGGAGATACCTGCCTGCCTGTCGCATCATCCAGACAGGCGTCATGTCTACAGGTTGGCGCAATAATGCTCTAAGGAATCTGTCGTTTTTAAGTTGCGTGGACATCTGAAATAACTTTTTGTTTTTATTTGGAATAAATATGTTTAGTAGCCTCACCATTAACACTTCAGCTACTATTACATGCAGTTTACATGAACTGGTACAGAAAGGGTTTGATTTTTACCGGCGTGTATTCTGAATTTCAATGCCTTGTTACAGCTTAACAAGTCAACCTGTTAACGACAGCGTTCAGTCAGCATGGCTCCTGAACACTGTGCCAGACTAGAGAACAATTATGTTGATACCAGTAAGTGATCTGATTGCTGCCGCTAAACTGCAATGCAGTTGCAAAAACCCGACCGAGGCAAGGGAATTCTATGACAAGAACGGGAATACAGTCATTCTCGATGTGCGTGAACCGCACGAGGCAGAAAAGGCCAGCCTGTCGATGTCGATAAATATTCCCAGGGGGTTACTGGAGATGCAGGTAGGCAAGGTTTGTGAAACGGCCGACGTGCCGATTCTTGTGCACTGCGGTGCTGGTGGCCGTGCCTCCCTGTCGGCCTATACACTGCAGGTAATGGGCTATTCCAATGTGCATGTAATCGATGCCGATTTCGAAGAGATACAACAGAATTTTGCCTGATCTCACCGTTTTCACTCTATTTGCTTCAGATCAAGTCCCCGCCCTCCCTGTCATTTATAATGAAGCCAGCATGGATAAAAATGTGATTTTGAAATGACACTGATGCGTATCATCTCGCTGCTACTGCTTGTCACTGTCACACAGTTGGCATACGGCGATGAGGACAGCAGTCACGCCCTGCTGACCGAAATTCACAGCACTGAAGTGCGTCACATCATGCGTAAGCTGAATGTGCTGTTGTTTGAACGTGAACATACCCAGCTTGAATTACAGCGACTACGTCGCCAGCAGCTTTCACTGCTGGTTGAAGAAACCGAATCCCTGTCAAGAACGGCCGGTGACATCTCCCTGATTGATTCACTGAAGAAGCTCAGTGAGGAACAACAGGCAATGTTCAAGAGTATGGCAAACGAACTCAACGACGTGGCCAGGCAACTCAGTGCCGCTGATGTCAATGGTCATGAACATGATATCGAGACGGCCTATATCCGTTTACAGGAAACCTGTAACACCTGTCATAAACTATTTCGCGCCTGGTAATGAAGCCGGTGTGGGCAATCCGTCATAAGTATTGTTTTCTAATATGCTTGTTACTGGGCAGTACCCCGGCGGTCCATGCCGATCACGATAATGGTATACAGATCAAGTTTGGTGGACGTATCAAAGTGGATACCATTTACAATAACAACAGCGTTAGTACCAGTCGCAAAAGCAAGTCTGACCTGGCTTTTACACCACGCAGTATTCCGCTGAGTGACACGCAAGGTGATACCGATTTTAATTTGCGGGAGAGCCGTATATGGTCGACTGTTACATTGCCAATGGCAAGTGATGTTATGTCTGGTTATATCGAGTTTGATTTTTTTGATACCAAACGGGATGTAGCAGGTATCTCTCACGTTACCAATAGCCCTCGCTTAAGACACCTTTATACAAACTATGGTGGCTGGACACTAGGTAAAACCTATACCAACTTTGTAAACATGTCTGCCTATCCCGAGATCAACGATGCCAACGGCCCGGTTGGCATTCATGCAATTCGACAGATGCTATTAAGATATCGCCAGGAACTGAATTTTGCCGAAGTGGCAGTATCACTTGAACACGGTGAATCAACGTTCGTAAGCAGCTCGGGCAACCGTTATCAGGTCAATGATGATCAACTGCCGGATCTCGTCGCCAGGATCAGCTTTGTTGAAAACTGGGGTCAGCTCTCTTTCGCTGCCATGGCCAGGCAACTGCATACCAACGGCAGGTCATTAACTGGCTCAAACGATAAAAGCTGGGGCGGTGCCGTGAGTGTAGCCGGAAGAATATTTATCAGTGGGCAGGACAACCTGAGGTTTGCCGTGTCAGGTGGTAACGCACTGGGGCGGTATCTCTCGTATAACGCGTTTGATGATGCGTCCGTTTCAGTAAATGGTGACCTGGACCTGAGTGAGGCCGTCTCCGGCCATGTTGCCTACCAGCACTGGTGGACCGGCAAGCTCCGGTCATCACTGGTTATCGGCGCAGGCTACGCGAATATCAATACCGACATTACCGGTAATAACATCAACAAGGTCCTGGCCTCGTCAACGCTGAACCTTATCTGGAGCCCTGATGTAAACAGCACAGTGGGTATTGAATGGCTACATGGCTATCGGCAACAATATGATGATCAGGATGGACATATCGATCGCATACAGTTTTCATTCATCTATACATTCAAGTAGTTAATGGCTATGCAACGAAAACAAACCATTGGCCTGATTACCGGCCTTTGCCTGTTCATACTGACCCTGATCGCTCCTGACACGGAAGCCCTGCCGACACCTGCCAGGCACGTGCTGGCCGTCGCCTTGCTCATGGCCAGTTGGTGGATAAGCGAGGCCATCCCAATTGCCGCCACGGCCTTAATGCCCATATTCCTTTTTCCGTTGCTGGGTGTTATGCCTGGCAGCGAGGTAACAAAGTCTTATGCACATCACCTGATCTACCTGTTCCTGGGCGGCTTTCTTATTGCCGTGACTATCGAGAAATGGAACCTGCACAAGCGCATCGCGTTACATACTATAAAATTGGTCGGCATCGAACCTGACCGCATCATTCTTGGCTTCATGATCGCCACAGCAGGATTGTCAATGTGGATCAGCAATACTGCAGCGACCATGATGATGATTACTATCGGCATGGCCGTTTTGAAACAGGTCAGCAACGAAATCGAGGACAACCCTGAATTAAATATTGACACGCGGCCCCAGCACTTTCAGTTTGGCATCGCGCTGATGCTGAGTATTGCCTACGCTGCATCAATAGGTGGCATCGCCACGCTGATAGGTACACCGCCAAATGCCATCATGGCAGGCATCATCGAGGAGCAGTTTTCCACCTCGATTAGTTTTGGCAAATGGATGTTGTTCGCGCTGCCCCTGTCAGTCACCTTGTTACTCGCTTGCTGGTTGTACCTGACCCGGTTTGCCTTTCGCAGTGAAATCAAAACCCTGCCCGGTGGTAAACAGGCCATACTGGATGAACTGCAACAACTTGGTGCCATGTCACGGCAGGAACTATCAGTGCTTCTGGTTTTTATATCAGTAGCACTATTATGGATTGGCCGTGGCATTTTCGAACTGGAGGCGTTTGCCTATATTACCGACTCTACCATTGCCATGGCCGGCGCGCTGTTACTGTTCATTATTCCGGCCGGCAAAGGCGAATTCCTGCTTGACTGGAATACAGCCAGCAAGATTCCCTGGGACATACTGATACTGTTCGGTGGTGGCTTTGCGCTGGCCAGCGGATTCATCGATAGTGGACTGACAGGAACGATTGCATTGCAATTGCAAGGTCTTCAGGAATTCAATTTCATCTGGCTTCTGCTTGCAACGATAGCCGTTGTTATTATCCTGACCGAGATTACTTCCAACACGGCCACGGCCTCCATGTTCCTGCCCGTGGTGGTGGCGTTGGCCCTCGCCGTATCCATTCATCCTTATTGCCTTATGGCCGCTGTTGCCCTGGCTGCTTCTTGCGCGTTTATGTTGCCTGTTGCTACACCACCAAACGCGATTGCCTATAGCAGTCGCTATTTCACCATAACGCAGATGACCCGAACGGGGATATGGATGAACGTGATCGGGCTGATACTTATCACGCTGTTTATTGTCTTTTACATGCCGGTTGCATGGGATATTTCGCTGGATATCATACCGGCTGACCTCAGCAAGGTTATGCAGAATAATCCTTGATCAATTCCTGCAATCGTTTCGGATCTGTTTTCTCAAGTTCACTCAGGACCGCATGGGCAGTCCTGGAAAGTTCGTCCTGATGAAGCTGCTTGACTCGCTCAATATCCAGTGCCATGTCTTCCAGTCTGGTAACCGCAGCACCGGGTTTACCCCTGGATAACTCCAGTACTGCTTCAGTTAACAACCCGAGCTGCTTGCCATAACTTGCTACTTCACTCACCACTTTGGTCTCAATCGCCTTGTTACCAGCAAAGTTAAACTCCACTTCCGGTGAAAACCAACTCGTAACCGGGCTAATAGTTTGATCTACATCCCCACTCCAGGGTGCTTTAAAGGCGTATAGCCAGGGGTTCATCCATGGAAACATCATAACCTCCTTAGTTAACAGTAAAGGCTTGTTCAATTAGTGATCCAGTCGCTAGCGTTCTATAACCCTGACAATGGGATCGTCTTTTTTCATTGCCGCCAGCACAACCCGGTCAAACCGGTCTGTCATATCCAGTGCCAACTCGGCAGCCCTGGTAGCAACTTCCTGCAATTGTTTATCATCGACCATGTTGATTAACGGTATCACCGTGGCCTTGCCAACATCCTTCAGTGAACCCTGCCCGGAACTAAGTAATCGTGCTACATGTTCCGGGGTTATTTCTCCATTTTCCTCCAGGCCGACGAGTTCGGAAAACAGTTCCACGCGGTGAACAATCTCCTTGCATAAGGGTTGTCCAATCACCTTTGCTGATAGAACAGGAATGATCGTGTCCGTACTCGGTGACAACACCGGTTCGTGCGGTGCCGGCGCCTTGATAAAACGACTACGGGCACCATCGGCCTTGATCACCATCAGATCAAAATTACCGGCCGCCTTGAAACGGGCTACCGCGTCCGGGCTTATACCTGCCCTGCGACCAAATCGGCTGGAAGGCCTGGCAAAGGCCATCACCCTGGAATCCTTATCGACAGATATTGCCTGTAACAGGGCATCTTCATCACCGATATAACAGCTGGCGTCGAGGGTCTTTGGAAAGAACTCGATATGGGCCGTGGCCGTAATCCCTACCCTGCCAGTATGTGCCTCTGCCAGGCGAAACATGGTGGTTTTTTTGCCACCGGCACCAACACAGCTAATCACGCCCGATTGCGCGTTAAATATTTCAATGAGTTCTACCGCTGACATGCGGCCAGTTTAATACAGTAAGAGACTGATCAGAATGCCGATGTAACCTGGCAACTAAAGGTCAGTGTGTCGTGGATACCTTCGAATCGCCGGACTGGTGTTCGTGGAAATCGATGTAATTATCACTAATAGTCAGGGGCTCGGCGAATATGCGAGCAATATTACCACTCGGCAGTTGTACCTGCCTGACGTGAATGGGGGCCTTGCAAACAGGGCAAGGAATTGTAGGTTCGTAGCTCATAGTTAATACATATAGACAGATGAGGCGTTATCAAGTTTAGAAATAAAATTTTATCTGTAACTGGTTGCAGGACAGGGCCGTAACCCTGTCCTGGTTCTTGACCTAGCTTTCCGGTTCTTCTGCCGGGACCTCTGGTTCAGCCGGTGATTCAACAACCGGTTCCTCGGCTGGTGCTTCCTCTGCCATTATCGTGAACGACGTGAAGGAAAAACAAAGTGTTAATAAAAAAGCCAAGTATTTGATTGTTTTCATACTTCTTTTCTCCGAATCTGATGAATAAAGACAGGCAAGCTACGATCGTAGCCCTCGAGTACATGCCTGCGTGGTACTCAGCAAGCCCGATGCCAACATCAGGATAAAGGCGGAAAATATAAAGCTGATTAAATTCAAATGATTACAATCAGCAGGGTTTTAACGTGAAGGGTAATTAACCTGAAAACACATGATCATGGTGCATGCCTGCATCGATAAAGCGCAACAGCTCAAAAGCACATGCAGGAAATGGAGGCTGGGGTTGGATTCAAACCAACATCTACGGTCTTGCGGACCGCCGCATAGGATATTCTGCCACCCAGCCGTGAATGTTAATATAGAGCCATTATGTCTACTTTCAACCAGACGCTATTATATGTGCATGCGTCAAGGAGTGACCATTATCAATCCGATTGAAAAATTTCTGCAATTTGCCAACCGACTGAAATTCAGGAACCTGTTCCTGGTAACGACCTTCCTGTTTGCCTTTAATCTCCTTATCCCTGACTTCATCCCGTTTATCGATGAGCTCATCCTTGGCCTGGTTGCCATTATCCTGGCCACTATCAGGCAAGACAAACAACTGGAAGACAAAGGCGATATCATCGAGGGTGAAGTCGTCGATGATGAAGAAAACAACGACTTCAAACCCTGACGGTCACTATTGTTTCACGCCCTCGATGGACAGGGTCAGTTCTACTTCCTTTGCTGTCGGGCCCAGGTCTTTGGGAATACCATAATCGGCGAGCGCAATACTTGTCTTGCCCTCGAAACCAACGCGGTAACCACCCCAGGGATCAGCGCCCTCACCAACCTTGTTTAAAGCAATTGTCACGGGTTTGGTGACACCACGCAGGGTGAAGTCACCAGTCAACGTGCCTGTCCCGTCTTCATTCATGCTGAAAGATGTACTGACAAATTTTGCTTCCGGGTATTTATCCACGTACAGGAAATCTTCACTACGTACGTGCTTATCACGTTCGGCATGATTAGTATCGACACTGGCAGGGTCAATAGTCACGACCACGCTTGATGATGACGGATCTTCCTTGTTATAGGTAAACTCGCCACCAAAATCATTAAAGCGACCGTATAACCAGCTAAATCCAAGATGCGAAATCCTGAACTGGATAAAGGCATGCATGCCTTTTTTATCGATGACATAGTCATCCGCAAAGGCACTGGATGAAAACAGGGTTAAACCAAGCAGTAATAATCCAATTTTTTTCAATGTTAATCTCCTTTAAATGCAGGGTTAATAATTCTTTTCAATGTTGCATCCTTGTCTGAATAATGGTGTTTGAAAGATGCCACCATATGTAATGCGAACAACAGGCCTAATAAATAGGAAGACAGGGCATGTACTTCACCCGCTAACTCGGCCTGTTGAGTTTCGAGTCGCCCCAGTGCCGGGAATGTAAACCAGCCAAATATATCTATTCCGGCTCCCTTGGCGGTAGTAATAAAGTAGCCACTAATACATACCAGCAGCATCAGTATATATAGCGCTACGTGCGTCAACCGCGCTATCACCATTTCGAGTTTATGGTAACCAGGCAAATCTGACGGCCGTCGATTACATATTGTCCAGCCAATGCGTAATAAAAGCATGGCCAGAACGATCATGCCCAGGGCCTTGTGCCACCAGGGCGCCGCATTATACCAACTGTCATAATAATCCAGCTCCACCATGTATATACCAAGGACATACAAGCCCACAATCAATGGTGCCATGCTCCAGTGCATGAGGATGGCAACCAGCCCATAACTAAACTGTGTATTCTTTATTTGCATTTCTGCTTTCGAGAGAGGGACAAAGTTTAAGACTATCGACAAAAACAAGAGTTCTGTCTACCCGGGCTTGACTTGCCGCTAGCTGAATAGCTGTACCATATCCATACTGGAGCGTTGACCAACATCCTTGTAATGTTTATTCAACCATTTCGCCGTGGCCCGTTTTCCATACTTGAACAGGTCATCCAGGAACACGTCATTGGCATTTAAGCGGCTATGGGTATCGCGCGAGTTATGATGGCTATCTTCAATCAGGTGAAGATTTAACCGGTTTAACCTGCGTTCCAGTTCACCAGAACGTAACCAGTTAAGTTTTATCTTCTGCTTGGACATCATGATGGCACGCATTTCCCTGAGGAACGTATTGGTAAAGGATAACTCATGCGCACGCTTGCGAATTTCCTCGGCCGTCTTCGGCAGTGAGTCTCGAACCAGGGGCTGTAGTAATACAAGCAGGACATCCGGGTGCGAGGATTCAAACACCAATGGATATAGCGGTGGATTACCGGAGTAGCCGCCATCCCAGTAGGGTTCGTTATCGATTTCAATCGCCTGGTGTAACGTCGGAATACAGGCAGAGGCGAGTAATACGTCGGCTGTTAACTCGGCGTTGCTGAACAAACGCATCTTACCGGTCCGTACCTGGGTCGCACCAATATGTAAACGGATTGAGTGATCGGCACGCAGCCTTTCAAAATCCACGATACTGTTCAATACATCACGTAACGGATTCAGGTTAAAGGGATTTAACTGGTATGGCGAAAACTCCCTGGTCAGTGTCATATAGGTATCAAGCTGACCCGAGTGATCGAAACCGACTGCCTTTTGCCAGAGAGAAGCAATGTCCGAGGCAAACATCTTGCTGTACTGGTCGGCGACCTCTTTCCAGAAAACGGCCAGGTTTGCCTGCGCCGCTGCGCGGCCACCGTTAAGATAGCCAGAAACCATGACGCACGCGTTCATGGCGCCGGAGCTAACGCTGGAAATACCTTCTATTCGTAATCGTTCATCTTCCAGTAAACGATGCAAGACACCCCAGGTGAAGGCACCATGAGAACCGTCGCCTTGTAATGCGAGATTGAGATACTTGAAATTTTCAGGAGCCATACGGCACTCCACAACACGGCAATATTGCACTGCAACAAATTTAATACCCTCTCGAAAAAAAAAGCAACCTTTAAATTGTGAAGAATGTCATGAAAATGAAATACTTACCGCATTGAATTGGTGCAGAAAATAACGCTCTAAACCGTGTTTAAGAGCTTGTATTCCATGCAGAATCCGGTCAGCTGAGGGTCGGCAGCGCTTGCTAAAATTCGATACACGGGTAATCCAAAACAGTGCATGGTTGTTGCCTGTAACGCTGTACTAATTTAACCAATCACCATTCATGGCTTCAAAACGAGTGCAACCCAACTGTTGCAAACTGCGGGTAATCTCGTCACGGAAGATTTCTATCACCTGCCCGGCTCCTTCTTTTCCTGCCGCCGCCACGGCATATAGAAAGGAACGACCGCTAAGGGTAAAACTGGCACCCAGTGCCCTGGCACGAACGATATCCAGCCCGGAACGCACGCCGCTATCAAGCAGGACTGGAAATTGATCGGTAGTAGAAACATGTAGTTTAGCCAGTGCCGCTACGCTTGATGGCGCAGCATCAAGCTGGCGACCACCATGATTGGAAACCACCACGCCATCAACGCCGGCTGCACGACATTCTTCAATGTCTTCTGAACGCAGCAGGCCCTTGATGACCAACGGCCCTGACCACAATTGTCGAATCTCCCTGATACGTTCCATGGTGACTCCGGGCATAAAGAAACGCGTCAGGAATTCACCAAGGTGTTTAACATCGTGCAAGTCACCATAAGGAGCGAGATTGATAAAACGAGGTACGCCTTGTCGTAGCGTGTTTAGTAACCATGTCGGTTTCAACATGACCTGGCTTACTATCGACGGGCTAAACCGAAACGGCAGTATCAAGCCGTTCTTGAGCTCCTTGTCGCGTTTGGCACCAACCGGTATATCAACGGTAACAACCAGCACCTTGAAACCGGATCGCTGCACGCGTTGTACCAGGTCCTGCATTACATCGCGGTCACGCGGTACATAAAGTTGAAACCAACCAACATCGGGTGCGTGGCTCGCGATCTCTTCGAGAGGCGTCGTACCCATGGTACTTAATATATAAGGTATATTTGCCTGTTGTGCAGCCCGGGCAAGATGAGTTTCTGCTCCAGGCCACATCATGTTGGCAAGCCCGACCGGGGCAATACCGATACCGAGATCGTATTGCTGGCCAAACAGCTTACAACCCGGATCAACCTTGCCCACATCCGCCAGGTAGCGCGGCCATAGTAAAACATTATCCAGGTCTGATCGGTTTCGCCTCAAGCCATGTTCATGGCCAATTCCGGAAGAAAGGTATTCCCAGGCAAAGCGAGGAATGCGTTGTCTTGCCCTGGCTTCCATATCGGCAACAGACGGTAAGCGCGGATTATATTTCATGTTGGTGACTGTTATAGCTTGAGCAAATGAACCATGATTAAGCCTAGCATGCCGAGCGCAGACAGGTAATAGAGCAGCGGTAACAATGTCCGTCTTAGAGTCGCTCCCTCTTGCCCCAGTAAACCTACCGTGGCTGATGCGGCTACAACGTTATGTATCGCAATCATGTTGCCCGCGGCTGCACCAACCGCCTGCAAGGCCACGATCAGTGCCGTGGACATACCCAATGTCTCCGCAACAGAAAACTGGAACTGGGTAAACATCAGGTTACTTACGGTATTGCTGCCGGCGATGAAGGCACCCAGTGCACCAATCATCGGTGCGAATAATGGCCATACCTCACCAACATGTATCGATACCCACTGTGCCAATGCGATGGGCATACTCGCTATTTCCAGTTCATTCATCCCGGAATTGATATAGATCCGGACCATCGGTATCGTAAACACCAACACGAATCCCGCACTCAACAAGGTCATTGTCGATTCATTCAAGGCTTGCGTATATTTTTTTACCGGCATGCTATGTAACAGGATCGTGAACAGTGATACCACTAACAACATGAAGGCAGGCAGGTAAAGTGGTGTAGTCGCCGCGGCTATCGTTGTACCAAGTATGTTGTCCCAGCCAAGCTTAACCAGCTTTAAACTATCGCCAATACCGAGCCCAGGTAGCCGCGTCAGCACCAGTAATAGTGCCAGCAGTAAATACGGTGACCAGGCACGGTACACTGACATGACGCGTTCCGGCGCCTCTTCTCTCGCGGTCAATTTTCCCAGCCAGGTTGCTGGCCAGCTATCTCGCTCCGGGAAGTCCCAGTGATCGTCCGGCAACAGGAAACGGAAACGCACTGCCAGCAATACCAGTCCCACACCAATCAATGCGCCCAGCAATGACGGAAACGCCGGTCCGAGGAAGTACCCGGTAAGGAAATACGGCACGGTAAAGGCCAGGCCACCAAACAAGGCGAAGGGAAAGATGGATAGCCCTTCTTTCCATGAACGGTTTTCGCCAAAGAAGCGCGTCATCATCATTACCATGAGCGTTGGCATCAAGGTACCCACGATGGCGTGCAAGAGCGCAGCATTGACCGTGACCTGCTGGATAAAGGCTTGCATTCCCGGGTCGCCCAGCACGCTTGCGTCTTCAAGACCACCACGTACACCAATCAGTATCGGCGTACCCACGGCACCAAACGTTACCGGTGTACTTTGCACCATCATGCCAAGCATCACCGCCGTCATGGCCGGAAAGCCAAGGGCAACCAGCAAAGGGGCAACAATCGCGGCGGGTGTACCAAAACCCGATGCACCCTCGATAAAGCTGCCAAACAACCAGCAGATAATGATCACCTGTACTCGCCGATCGCTGGAGATATCCGAGAACCCCTGCCGAATGACGTACACCGCACCGGAATGCTTCAATGTATTCAACAACAGGATGGCAGCGAAGATAATAAACAGGATATCAAACGTAATGAACAAGCCCTGTATTGTCGAGGCGAGGATACCGGCAGCAGGCATCTGCCAGGCAACACTGGCGATGAGCGCGGTAAGTATAAAGACAAATGGCATCGCCAGCCTGGCCGGCACCCGGAAGCCCACAAGCATAATACCCGCAGCGAGGATGGGCAGGATAGCCAGCAAGGCTTGCAGGTTAATGCTCATTGCATTAAGTATAAATGAATAAACGTCACCAGCTAAGCAGTAATCAACAGGCAAAAAAAACTCCCGCAAGCGGGAGTTTGTAATGGCTTTATTATTATTGTAAATCTATACGGGTGCCGGCAGGTCCGTTTCACCCATTAAATAAGTATCCACACCGGCGGCAGCACTGCGGCCCTCGGCAATGGCCCAGACGATCAGGCTTTGACCGCGACGCATATCACCAGCTGCAAACACACCATCCACACTGGTCATCCAGGTCTTTGGATCGGCAACAACATTACCGCGTGCATCCAGTTCACAACCCAGTTGTTCCAGCATACCCGGTTTCTCTGGACCAAGAAAACCCATCGCCAGCAATACCAGGTCGGCAGGTATTTCCTTTTCACTGCCCGGCACTTCCTGAAAACTCATGCGACCATCGACGTTTTTCAGTTCCACGTCAACCAGCTGCAATGCCTTCACATTGCCATTGCCATCATCGATGAACTTCTTGGTGGAAACCGAGTAAACACGATCAACACCTTCTTCATGCGCGGAGGCAGTGCGGAAGATGCGCGGCCATTCCGGCCAGGGATTATCTTCTGCCCGGGTTGTCGGTGGCTTGGGCATGATCTCAAGCTGATGTACGGATTTGGCACCCTGACGGTTGGCCGTCCCCAGGCAATCGGCACCGGTATCACCACCGCCAATAATGACAACATGCTTGCCCTCGGCACTGATGAAATTGTCCGGTTTGGCATCACCCTCGCACAGGCGGTTCTGCATAGGCAGGTATTCCATTGCCTGGTAAATACCTTTTAATTCCCGGCCTTCCGCGGGCAGGTCGCGTCTATCACAGGCGCCACCGGTTAATACAATGGCATCAAAATCTTTTTTCAGGTCATCGACGGAAATATTTTCACCGACATTGGCCTTGGTTTTGAATTTCACACCCTCGGCTTCCATTTGTTCCAGGCGTCGATCCAGCACGCGTTTTTCCATCTTGAACTCGGGGATACCGTAACGTAACAGACCGCCAATACGGTCATCGCGTTCAAACACGGTGACGTCATGTCCGGCACGGGCGAGTTGTTGTGCAGCGGCCAGGCCTGCTGGCCCGGAACCAATAATTGCAACAGATTTACCGGTCTTCTTTTCCGCCGGCATTGGTTTTACCCAGCCGTTTTCCCAGGCCTTATCGATGATTGATATCTCGACTGCCTTGATAGTCACCGGGTCATCATTAATCCCCAACACACAGGAACCCTCACACGGGGCCGGGCACAGCGTACCGGTAAATTCAGGGAAGTTATTGGTGGCATGCAGGCGCTGGATGGCCGCGTTCCACTGGTCACGGTAGACCAGGTCATTCCAGTCCGGGATCAAATTACCCAGAGGACAACCCTGGTGACAGAACGGAATGCCGCAATCCATGCAGCGCGCAGCCTGTTCCTTCAGCGGTGCTACCGGCCATGGTTCCATGACCTGGTGGTAATCTTTGACTCGTTCTTCAACCGGACGGTAAGGCTGCTTGACCCGTCCATGTTCCATAAACCCGGTAACCTTACCCATGGGCGGCCTCCATAATAGCTTCGTCTTCGTTTGCACCGGTCTCGCGTGCTACCTTGATTGCTTTTAGTACACGCTTGTAGTCTTTCGGCATGACCTTTACAAACTTACTGACATAGTTGTCCCAGTCGTCAAGAATACGTTTGGCGACGGTGCTCTGCGTGTATTGAACGTGATTGGTTAACAACTTCTTAACTGTTGCAACATCTTCATCGTCTTCCATGCCATCGAGATCGACCATGGCCTGGTTACAGCGAATACCGAAATCACCTTTCTCATCCAGTACGTAGGCTATACCGCCCGACATACCGGCGGCAAAATTACGACCGGTATTGCCGATAATCACAACACGGCCACCCGTCATGTATTCACAGCCGTGGTCTCCCACGCCTTCAACGACAGTAGACACACCGCTGTTACGTACGCAGAAACGTTCACCTGCGATACCACGGAAATAGGCCTCGCCCATGGTGGCACCGTAAAGCACAACGTTACCTACCAGGATGTTTTCCTCGGGCACGAATGGCGCATGGCGCGGTGGGTAGGCAATAATCTTGCCGCCCGACAGGCCCTTACCGATATAGTCATTGGCATCGCCTTCCAGCGTTAATGTCACGCCCCTGGGCAGGAAGGCACCGAAACTCATACCAGACGAACCGTTGAAATGAATCTTGATGGTGTCTTCCGGCAGGCCCTCGGCACCGTAACGCTTGGTAATATGATGACCCAGTATGGTTCCCACCGTACGGTTGGTATTCACGATAGGCAGGATGATGTCCACCGGCTTCTTGTTTTCCAGTGCATCCTTGCAAAGCGGTACGATAGTGGTCACATCCAGTGATTTATCCAGGCCATGATCCTGTTTCTTTACACAGTGAATCTCATCACCGGGACGCGGGGTCGCTTTATAAAGTATCTTGCTGTAATCCAGTCCCTGCGCCTTCCAGTGATCAAGCGCCTTGCGCGTGTTAAGCCTGTCGACCTGGCCAATCATTTCATCAACAGTACGGAAACCAAGTTCAGCCATGTATTCGCGTACTTCTTCCGCAATGTATTTGAAAAAGTTTTCTACGAACTCGGGCTGGCCGGCAAACTTCTTCGTGAGTTCAGGATTCTGTGTCGCTACACCAACCGGGCAGGTATTAAGGTGGCAGACGCGCATCATGATACAACCCATGACGACCAACGGTGCCGTAGAGAATCCGAATTCCTCGGCACCCAGCAACGCGGCAATGACCACGTCACGACCGGTCTTCAACTGACCATCAGTCTGCACCACGATACGGTCACGCAGACCGTTTTCGATCAACACCTGCTGTGTTTCGGCCAGGCCCAGTTCCCAGGGCAGGCCGGCATGTTTCAATGAACTGATCGGCGAAGCACCGGTACCACCATCGTAACCGGATATCAGTACTACATCGGAGTGTGCCTTGGCCACACCGGCAGCAACCGTACCCACACCAACCTCGGCAACCAGTTTGACGTGAATGCGGGCATCGGGGTTGGCATTTTTTAAATCGTGTATGAGCTGCGCCAGATCCTCGATGGAATAAATATCATGATGTGGCGGCGGCGAGATAAGCCCGACACCGGCCGTGGAATGACGCACCTTGGCAATCCACGGGTAAACCTTGGGTCCGGGTAGCTGACCACCCTCGCCCGGTTTTGCACCCTGTGCCATCTTGATCTGGATATCATCGGCATTAACCAGGTATTCACTGGTCACACCGAAACGACCGGAAGCAACCTGCTTGATCGCACTGCGGCGCAGGTCACCGTTGGCATCCGGGGTAAAACGATCCGGGTCTTCACCACCTTCGCCGGTATTCGACTTGCCGCCGATTCTGTTCATGGCGATAGCGAGTGTCTCGTGTGCCTGTCGGCTGATAGAGCCGTAGGACATGGCACCGGTTGAAAAACGCTTCATGATATTTTCTATTGGTTCGACTTCTTCGATTGGTATCGCTTTTGATGCCTTCTTGAATTCAAACAAGCCACGCAACGTTGCCAGGTGTTCACTCTGGTTATCTACCAGCGAGGTGTATTCCTTGAATATCTTGTACTGTCCGGATTTGGTTGCGTGTTGCAATTTGAAAACGGTATCCGGATTGAACAGGTGGTATTCACCATCACGTCGCCACTGGTACTCACCGCCCCACTCCAGGTCAGGTCGTTTCACCGGTCGATCGGGGAAGGCATTGTGATGACGCAGGCTGTTTTCTTTCGCCACGATATCAATACCGATACCGCCGATTCGTGATGCGGTCCAGGTAAAGTACTTGTCTATAAATGCTTTCTCCAGGCCAATGGCCTCGAAGATCTGTGCGCCGCGATAGGACTGCACTGTAGAGATACCCATCTTGGACATGGTCTTGATGAGTCCCTTGTTCACAGCCTTGATAAAATTCTGTACCGCTTTTTCATGTTCCATCTGCGGTATATGGCCCTTACCAATCAGGTCGCCCAGTGATTCAAAGGCAAGGTAAGGATTGACACAACCAACACCGTAACCAAGCAATACGGCAAAGTGGTGTACTTCGCGTGGTTCACCTGATTCAAGCACCATGCTTATCTGCGAACGCGTGCCCTCACGGACAAGGTAATTATGTACACCGGAGACGGCCAGCAATGCCGGTATTGGAGCATTGTGTTCATCGATATTGCGATCAGAAAGAATAAAATACGTGTAGCCATCGGCCAGTGCTTTATCTGCCTCGGCACAGAGTCGATCGATGGCTTTCTCCAGTCCCTTGCCGCCTTCCGCTACCGGGTAAGTAATATCCAGCACGATAGATCTGAAACCGGGCATGTCCATGTCCCGTATACGGGCAAGTTGTTCATTGGTAATGACCGGCGAATTTAACTTGATCTGGCGACAGTGTTCCGGGCCCGGTTTTAACGGGTTCTTTTCCGGGCCAATCACCGAACTGACCTGTGTTACCAGTTCCTCGCGGATACCATCCAGTGGCGGGTTGGTAACCTGTGCAAACAGTTGTTTGAAGTAGTCATACAGTAACCTGGAGCGATTGGATAGCACTGCCAGTGCCGCGTCGGTACCCATGGAACCGGTTGGCTCCTGGCCGTCTCTCGCCATTGGCGCCATCAGGATACGCAGGTCTTCATGGGTATAACCAAAGGCCTGCTGTCGCTGCAGCAACGTTTTGGCATCTGTGCCATGCGTTGACCTGGCCTGCGGCAGGTTATCAATCGAAATCATGTTTTCCTTCAACCAGTCACCATAAGGATGCTCGTTGACGAACTTGCTCTTGATTTCTTCATCATCAATGATGCGGCCTTCCTTGGTATCGACCATGAAGATACGGCCGGGATGCAGGCGTTCTTTAATGATTACGTTTTCCGGTGGCACTTCGAGCACACCTACCTCGGAGGCCATGATAACCATGTCATCCTTGGTGACGTAATAACGTGATGGACGCAGGCCGTTACGGTCAAGTACCGCGCCGATCACCTCACCATCGGTAAATGCGATTGAAGCCGGTCCGTCCCAGGGCTCCATCAGGCAAGCGTGATATTCATAAAACGCCTTGCGGACAGGGTCCATTGTGTCATGCCCGGCCCAGGCCTCGGGGATCATCATCAGTACCGCGTGTGGTAACGGACGGCCACACATGTGCAGGAATTCCATGACGTTATCAAACGTGGCAGAGTCACTGCCGCCTTCTATAACAACCGGGAATATCTTTTGCAGGTCATCACCAAACAATTCAGATTCGCATAAAGCTTCGCGTGCGCGCATCCAGTTGGCATTACCGCGGGCGGTATTGATCTCACCATTGTGCGCGACGTAGCGGAACGGGTGCGCGAGGCGCCACTCGGGAAAGGTATTGGTGGAAAAGCGCTGGTGTACCAGCGCCATCGCCGATTCGACATCAGGGTCCGCAAGTTCGGGGAACATGGGCTCAATCTGTTCACCGGTTAACATACCTTTATATACAAAGGTACGGTAAGACAGCGAGGGAATATAAAACAGGTTTTGCTGCGACAGGTCTGAATTCCAGATCTCGTTCTCGATACGCTTGCGGATCACGTACAGCTTACGGTCAAAGGCCGGGGCATCGAGTTCATCGCTCTTGCCTATAAATATTTGTTTGAACGTTGGTTCATCTTTTTTCGCCGAGGGTCCTAGTGAGGAATCATCAGTAGGAACATCACGCCAGCCAAGAAACTGTTGGCCTTCTTCGTTAATAATGCGCTCGAAGGCTTGCTGACAATGTTTGGACTGTTCGGGATCGGTTGGTAGAAATACCATGCCGGCACCGTAACTATTTGTATCGGGCAGCTCGATACCGGTTTCCTTGCAAACCCGCTGGAAGAATTTATCCGGTTTCTGGATTAAGAGACCAACCCCATCGCCGGTGTTTTCCTCACAGCCACAGGCACCGCGGTGCAGAAGGTTTTTAAGAATGACCAGGGCGTTATCAACGATAGCGTGGGATTTGACCCCCTTTATGTTGACTACAAAACCGACACCACAGGAATCGTGTTCGGTTGAAGGCTCATACAGGCCGGGTTGCTCTGGCATCTTCGTCATATTTCGAATTCTCTACTAGTTTGATTGTACAAAGCAGGCATAGCGACGCCCCAATCGTCTGCTAGGCCGGGGAATACATCCTGGGTCTTCCTGATGTGTTGTTCTATGCCCTTTCCTGCTTGGGCGAAAGGGCTGGAAATTATAATAAAGCACTCAAACTATGTCACGGTGCAACATGTTAAAAAGCATGACTGTCCACATCCAGGAAGGTTTTAATTTAAAGCGATTTTAGTAGATTTTAGAGCTATTTTGCCACATATAGAAGCATATCAACGATTTTCGGCGAAACTTGTTATTGCAGCACTAATTCCTTAATACTTTTAACCGGGCGTGGCCATGGCGATGTAGCCTGTGCCAGCTCGGGAAGTGCTTCAATCGCGGCCACCGCCTGTTGCCTGTTATCGTAGAGTCCGTACACCACCACGTGCCAGGGTTTGTCATTATTCGTCGTGGTAAACCTGATCGCTTCACCCGCCAGGGCCGGTATGCTGCGCAGGTAGGCATCCACTGTTTGCACTTCATGCGCCCCGATCAATTGCAACACGTAGTTGTTTGGAGGCTGTTGTAGAAGCCAGCTGATATCACGGCTGTTTGTACCCACCCCGGCTTCATTCTCCGTCTCGGCAGCTGTCGTGGATTCAGCAGGCGTTCTCGCGGGAGTGGATTGTTCCTGCACTGACGACGTATTTGCTTCTGCTTCCGTGTTTGCATCCACACCAGTGATTAACAGGTCTGTTGAGACAGGCAAACTGGTTACTTCCGTTTCCACGCTTTCGTTTTCTCCGGCACTACTAACCGTTTCACTCGTTGCTGTCTCATCCCGTGTTGCCACGAGTCCGGTATCGATTTCAATGTCTTCCAGTGCATCCAGTTCTTGTTCCGACTGTTGTGCCAGTTCAGAAGCTGGCGCTGTTACAGGCTGGTCTTGCTGTGCTGGTGCCTCGCCAGCGGGTTCGAGTATTTCGATCGTATTTTGCTGCCCGGTAGTCTCTTCCATTCCGGTCTCGTTGACCGTGACAGGCGACGTTACAGCAGCTGGCATTGTTGAAGTTGTATCAGCCTGTTCCAAGGTCTGCTCTTGCCCGGTCGATGACAATGCCGTGTCCTGTGCCGGAACCTGTTGTTGCGGCAGATCAACAGCTATCTCACTGGTAGTCGGCTCATCGGTCCTGTTAAGCAAATAGGCTACACCAACAGATAACAGCAACAGTAATACAACTACAACGATAATAGCGCGGTTATAACTATTTTTAGTTTCTGTTGGTTCAGGTGTTTTACTGCTCTCTTCCGGTACTTCCTTGGCAGGGTCGTTCAGGTATTGCTCGGCAAGTACATTGATCCTGCCTGGCATACCATGTGAAATACGATGAATTTGCTTGACAGTTTTTTCATCAAAAATGGAAAGGTCGCTTTCGCTGTCCGGGTACTTATGATTTAAATATTGTGCCGTCTGCTTTTCATTAAGGTGTGGCATTTCGATAATATGAAGACTCTGTGATTCATTTTCGTCCAGGCCCTTTTTCCTGGCCAGTTCAAGGAATGAAGGCTCACAAAACAAACAGACATGTAACGATGTTTCATCCCTGGGAACGCTTAGTTCAGAAAAAATAAAATCTATTAATTCATCATCGAGCAGGTCCACATCGTCGATCAACAGCGCCGGGATCTGTTGTTTGCTGTGACAGCGGCCCAGCCAGTTATGGAAATCCTCGATACTACTGCCCCAGGGATCGAAAGTGTCGGAGGTGGCAGTCATATCAGCTACCATCGCATTCAGGATGTCGCTTTGACTGGTATGCGCTGATGCAGACAGTTTAATCATGACGAGGCTGGATTCGTCCGGTGTTGTCAGCTGGTTATACAAGGAGGTTTTTCCTGTATCCTTTTCTCCCTGAACAAGGATCAGGTGATTACTATACTCAAGCAGGTGCTGTATCAGTTCATAGCGATGCGTCAACTCTGGAGTTTTATAGTAGAACTTCGCTTCTTGTTGCATCATGTCCGCCATATGTGACAACTACTTGTATATTGTCGCTTAAAGCCGTTTTATTTAACAGTTTCAGGCACTAATTCGTTCCTGCTCAGCGAAGGCAAAACGATCTGTCATGCCGGCAATATAGTCCGCTATCACCCTCGCAACCTGGTTGTCATCCCCTGTCTGCTTGATTTCATTTATTAACAATCTTGATTCTTCATTTAACAATGAATGATCATTCATGAAGCTATCGAATAAAAACGATACGGTTTTTTTCGCTTGTTGCGCCATGCTCTGTACACGTTCATGCTGATACAGGTTGGTTCTGAGGAAACTCTTGAGTTTTTGATGGGCTGATTTTGTCTCTTCACTCATTGCAATAAGCTGCTTTCCGCATTGTCTTACATCCTGGATCGACTCTGGTGCCACACTGTCTATATGCGCCTTGCTGGTCAATATCAGATCACTCACCAGTGTGTTGATCATTTTTCTTATGATCTCGTGTCTTAACAGGCGTTCATCCAGGTCATTCCATTGTGCGCTGGCCACCTGGAAATGGCGCTCGAACAACTCACACTCCCGCAACTGGTCAATTGACAACAGGCCTGCACGCAGACCGTCATCCACATCGTGATTATTGTACGCAACCTCATCGGCGATATTCGCTATCTGTGCCTCCAACCCGGGTTTTTCATTATTAAGAAATCGTTTACCCAGCTCTCCCAGCGCTTCGGCGTTATTGCGGGAACAATGTTTCAGAATACCTTCCCGGGTTTCAAACATCAGGTTCAGTCCCGGAAATGCCGCGTAACGCTTTTCCAGGTGGTCGACAATTCGCAACGATTGCAGATTATGCTCGAAGCCACCAAACTCTTTCATACACCGGTTTAACTCATCTTGTCCGGCATGTCCGAACGGGGTGTGACCCAGATCATGCGCCAGGCAAATGGCCTCGGTCAGATCCTCGTTAACCTGTAGTGCCCTGGCAATGGTACGGCCTATCTGGGCAACTTCGATAGAATGCGTTAAGCGGGTTCTGAACATGTCTCCTTCATGGTTAACGAATACCTGGGTCTTGTATTCCAGGCGCCTGAAAGCAGCCGAATGAATCACACGATCACGATCACGCTGGTATTCATTCCTGAAACTTGCATTATCATCAGGATAGTTACGACCAGAACTGTGCTCCTGTCT
This sequence comes from Gammaproteobacteria bacterium, assembly GCA_965229565.1. Classification (GTDB taxonomy): domain Bacteria; phylum Pseudomonadota; class Gammaproteobacteria; order Eutrophobiales; family Eutrophobiaceae; genus JANQNX01. The sequence continues at coordinate 337,902 of OZ245888.1, forward strand.
GGCCGCATAGCTTGCCAATATATCAACAAGCGTGGGTGTGCTCATGCGAGGTAATGTTGAATGGTTTCAGAAAGGGCATCAGCATCATAGTCCGCGGTAACAATCGCCTTGCCTATGGCTTCAAGCAATACCAGGTACAGTACACCGTCCCTGGCCTTTTTATCGACTTTCATGTTTTTCAGCATTTGCTCCAGCGTTACCTTGCTGTGAATCCTGACCGGCAATTTTGCGGCCAGCAGTAGTTCCCTGATCTCCCGGACATGTTGTTCTTCAAGGTAGCCCTGGCGACAGGATAAATCCGCTGCCATCAACATGCCACAACCAACGGCCTCACCATGTAGCCACTCGCTATAAGAGAGTGCAGTCTCAATAGCGTGCCCGAATGTATGTCCCAGGTTCAGAATTGCGCGTATACCGGATTCCCTTTCATCTGCACTAACAACTTCCGCCTTGTTTAAACAGGATTGCTCAATCGCATATGCCATTGCCTGCTCGTCCCGATCCATCAGTTTATCCATATTCTTCTGTAACCATTGGTAGAAAGCCAGATCCCTGATTAATCCATACTTAATGACTTCCGCGAGACCAGCCGATAACTCCCGCTCCGGTAATGAAGCAAGCATGCCGGTATCGGCAATTACCGCAGTTGGCTGGTAGAACGCACCGATCATATTTTTTCCCAGCGGGTGATTAACCGCGGTCTTACCGCCTACGGATGAGTCTACCTGTGCAAGCAACGTGGTCGGTATTTGTATAAAACGCACACCGCGTTGATAGCATGCGGCGGCAAACCCGGTTAAATCGCCTACTACACCTCCACCAAGCGCAATCAATACACAGGTACGGCTGTATTTCTTTTCCATCAGACGGGTAATGATCGTATCCAGGTATTGCAGAGATTTTGTTTGTTCGCCATCAGGCAGAATCAGAGTCTCGATGTCCCTGGCATTGAGTCCTGCCGTTAAACTTTCGAGATACAATGGGGCGATGACCTCGTTTGTTACCACCATTACCTGGCTGGTATTCAGATGATTGTTAATCAAAGACGCATCCTTGAGCAGGTCATTGCCTATATAGATAGGATAACTGCGTTCACCAAGTTGTACTTCAATCGTTTTCATATTTTTTTATTTTGTTCAGGATTTGTTTGACTATCTGGTTTACGGTCTGGCGATCCGTCATGATAATCTCGTCTGCCAGGCTCTCATACATCGGCTCTCTTTCTTTCAGGATATCCCTGATGCGACCAAGCTTGTCGTCAGTCTGTAATAACGGTCGACGTTTGTCTGTCTGAATTCTTTTTAACAGTTTTTCTGCTGATGATTTCAGGTAGATAACAATTCCGTTATCCTTCAGTTGTTTGCAGTTATCCTGGCTCAAGATCACGCCGCCACCTGTAGATAATACGATATTTTCAAGCTCACATAATTCGGTGATGATTGTTGTTTCTCGCTTGCGGAATCCTTCCTCGCCCTCTATCTCGAATATCCATGGAATATCCGCGCCGGTTCTTGATTCTATCTCATGGTCCGAGTCATAGAAGTCTTTGTCCAGGCGCTTGGCAACAAGACGACCGATGGTTGTTTTTCCTGCGCCCATTGGTCCAATAAAAATTATATTTTTCTTGTTTTTCACGGTATGTGTAAATTGTTAAAGCTTTGTATACAAAAAAGGGATGAAACCCAATGGGTTACATCCCTTGAATAGTTAAAGCTTTATTATTATTAGTTTAACGCAAAACTATCTTTAATAATCTTCGGAGTGATGAAGATCAACAGTTCACTCTTACTGCTATCAATTGCTGTTCGCTTGAACAACCATCCAAGGTATGGCAGGTCACCAAAGAATGGAACGCGGTCAACTGACTTTCTGTCAGATGAGGTATAAACACCGCCCAGTACAACCGTCTCTCCATTTTCAACCAGTACCTGTGTTGCTACGTTACGTGTATTAATAGCAGGCACACCCAGTACGGTAGTCGCGCTGACAGTATCCTGCGTAACCTGAAGATCCATGATAATGGTATCGTCTGGCGTAATTTGTGGGGTCACACGCAAGCTAAGTACCGCATCCTGGAAGTTAACAGAGGTTGCACCACTCGAAGAGGCTTCCTGGTAAGGTATCTGAACACCCGACTCTATCACTGCTTCTGTCTGGTTGGCTGTAATTACGCGCGGACTGGCGATGTCTTCACCTCGACCTTCGGCAATCAGGGCAGATAGTTCAAGCTGCAGCAGGTATGAACCAAGCTTACCCACAGCCAGCGCCAGTGAGGCTGCATCAGTAGGAACAGCAGGCAAGTCTACAATCAGGTTTTCATTGGTACCGTCATTAAAAGCTGTCAAAGTATCATAGCTCACGTTACCGGCATTACCACCGCCAACGACAGCAAAAGGTGCATCATTACTTTCCAGGCTACCGCCCGCGGTATCACGAGCCAGGCTTCCACCTTTCCTGGTATTTTTACTGTAACCAAACCTGACACCGATATCCTTGGCAAACGATTCATCAGCATTGACGATGCGTGACTCAATCAATACCTGCCTAACCGGTACATCGAGCTCGGCGATCAGTCCCCTGATGGCTTCAAGGCTGGTTGATACATCCTGGATAATAAGTGTGTTGGTACGTTCATCGATAGATACGGTACCACGCTCGGACATCAGGTTGTTTGCATCCTGCTGAATCAGGCTTACCAGGTCACTGGCATCGGCATAGTTAATCGTAATAAATTCGGTACGCAATGGTGCGAGTTCTTCAATCTGGCGTTCGGCTTCAAGCTCGAGTCTTTCCCGTGCAGCTATTTCTTCTGCCGGTGCAACCATGATGACATTGCCGGCCTCGCGCTTTGACAAACCGCGTGATTTGAGAATGATATCCAGTGCCTGATCCCAGGGAACGTTCTTCAGTCTTAACGTGACATTACCGCTAACTGAATCACTGGTTACCATGTTAAGCCCTGTAAAATCAGCAATAAGCTGTAACACGGCCCGTACTTCAATGTTCTGAAAATTCAGGGACAGGCGCTCACCGGTATAACCAAACTGATCTTTTTTCTGTTGTTCAAGTTGTTCCTTGCTTAAAGGTTTGAATTCAATGGTATAGGTCTTGTCAGATTGATAAGCCAGGTGATCATAATCGTCATTCACAGTATCAATAACCATGCGTACATTATTACCCTCGGCACGCGTATCAATTTGCTTAACAGGTGTGGCGAAATCAATAACGTCCAGCTTCCTGTCAAGGCCGGAAGGTAATCTCGTATCAATATATTTAATAACTATCTTGCCTGATTCAACACCCATATCGATTGGTATGGAGGAATTGGACAATTCGACAAGTATCCGGCCTTCGCCTTGTGTTCCACGACGAAAATCAATATTTTCAATCGAACCACTGGTTGCCGATGAACTGGTCATTTGCATAGCCGGACTGACACTACTGCCGACACCACTTTCAAGAGTTACCAGAACTGTACTTCCCTCAAGATCGACATTATAGGAAACCGGGCTAGTCAGGTTAATTACAACGCGGGTTCTGCCTGATGCTTCAACTGCATTCAGACTATTGGCCATACCAATACCAATATTTTTTGATTTGGATGGCATGTTCAGATTCACGCCGGGAAAATCAAGGGCAATACGCGCAGGGTTATCTATGGTGAAATTCAATGGGTCAGCTGACAACGGCTCGGACATAGACAGTTTGATCTGGACCCTGTCACCAGGCAATGATGAGAAGCTGACATCATCAAGTGAAACGGCATGCGCACTTAATGATGCGAGACTTAATCCTGTCATCATTATGAACAATGTAAGAAATTTCTTCATTTGCGTATTCATGATCGCATAGCCCTTGGTTTTAAAATTGTGTCTGTGTCTGGAAATCATCGTCATTACCCCACTGATTCAGATTACTCTTCAACAAGAGCAAGTGCTGCCTCCCTTTCTTCCCATCTTCCAAAACTGTTTTGTACTATTTCACGTAATTCAATCTTGTCTTCAAAGATATTTGTGATCTTGCCAATATTGGCTCCCAGGTAGTTACCCACCTTGACCCGGTGAACAACACCATCAGGCGCCAGGACAATACCCCAGTTATCTTCCTGGTCTTCCAGCGTGCCCACCATTCTCAAGCTATCAAGTTCGAACTGCTCGAGCTCTTCGCGATTACGGTTCATGATTTCCCTTTCCATCTCCGGTGTCAGTCCATCGCCGGCAAGACCTTCATCAACTTCTGGTTCAGGTAAATCAAAGAAGGGTTCAAACGGATCCTTGCCACCTTCCTGGCCTGACTTGTAGGCATAGGCCTCGTATGGCTTAATTTCCGGTAATGGCTCAATACGCCCGCCCGGTCGCGCCATAATCTCGTCAACCTTGACTTCCAGATCGCTCATGTCTTTTGATACACAACCCGTCATTGGAAACACGGCGGCCAGGCAGCCCATAACTACCAAAGACCTGAATTTATCTGAAAACATATTCATGAGATTACTCTTCCAGTGCCCTGTAGGTTTTTGCAATAGCCTTCATCACTAACGCTTTCGGGTCTTTACCCTTGCTACCCTCGATAGATATTTCATGGGTAGTTACAATTCGGGGTAATGCGGCTACACCACTGATGAACTCGCCAAACTGGTGATAAGAGCCGGTAACTGAAATGTTAATAGGCAATTCAGAATAAAACTCTTTCCTGGACTCAGCTTTAGGTTCAAATAGCTTGAATTCTAGTCCGGAAGCCAGGCCGGTCTGGGAGACATCAATCAGTAATCCTGCAACTTCAGTCTTGTTCGGTAATTGACGCACCATATCACCAAACGATTGTTCCATTTCTTTCATTTGTTCTTTCAAGGCCGGCAGGTTCGCTGCCTGTTTCTGTTTTTTCTCCAGGGTAGTAATCTTCTGGGATTCCTGGGATTGCAAGGTCGCAAGTTCTTCCCGCTGCTTGGTGATATCGAATTTCCAACCTGCAAATAAAAGCAATACAAAAACAGCGGCCAAGACCAGCATCTGGACAGCAAGTGGCCAGGCACCTGGATTGTTAGGATCAAGGTTTTTTAGGTCGTCTGCAAAACTCATGATTCCTCTCCATCAGCTGTCGGTACAACCTGTTTGAATGTCAATTCAAAAGAATTGATCGGATTCGGTGTTTCTTTAGTGCCACTTTCCCTGATCACTTTCAAATTCGGGTTTTTTATCCACTCTGAATTTTCGATACTGCGCATGAAAGAAGATACCCTGGCATTGGATTGAGCTAATCCCGAGATGGTAATGTCCTTACCCTTCTGTTTAACTTCAGTCAGCGTCATTCCTTCGGGCATGGCATAAATAATTTCATCGAACAATCGCACAATCAGCGGACGGTTACTTTGCAGTTGTTCAATCGCTCTCATTCTTGATAACAGTCTTTCTTTTTGCTTGCTTAGCTCTTTAATCTCGGCAATCTTTTTGTCCAGCACCTTTATCTTGTCATCAAGAAATGTCAGGCGTTGATTCTGAAAATCTATCAATTGCACATAGTAATAATGCACACCGCCCCAGACAGCACCAGCAAGAGCAGCTACCACAACAACCGAGACGATGAACTGGGTTAACAGTTCTTTTCTGCGTGCCTCACGCCAGGGCAACAGGTTAATTCTGGACATTAGCCATCTCCTCGTAACGCAAGACCACAGGCAATCATCATCGCCGGTGCATCATTAGTTAGTGAGTTAGTGGGTATTTTTGATGCCACAGCCATGTTTGCAAAAGGATTGGCGATCACGGTATTGATATCCAGTTTCTCCTGAACAATCTCGGCAACGCCTTCAATTGAAGCGCAACCGCCGGCAAGAATTAAATGATCGATATTGCCAATCTGGCTTGATGAATAAAAAAACTGTACGGCACGACTTATCTGCGATGCCATATTTTCCTTGAAAGGTTCAAGTACTTCCGGTCCATAATTATCCGGCAACCCGCCCTGGCGCTTGGCCAGCCCGGCTTCTTCAAATGACAAACCATAACGACGCTGGATTTCCTCGGTCAGCTGAGCGCCACCGAAAGATTCTTCACGTGAGTAGATGGTTTTCATATTTTCAACAACACTGAAGGTGGTCACGTTAGAACCTACGTCGGCAACAGCGATAACCTCGGTCGAGGCATCGTCTGGAAAACTATCTGCTATAAGACTGATGGCATTTTCAATTGCAAACGACTCAATATCGACAACCTTGGCCGTCAATCCACCAAGGTTGATTGCAGCTACCACGTTATCAACGATCTCGCTGCGAGATGCAGCAAGTAATACATCGACACGATCCGGGCTTTCTTCAGAAGGACCGATCACTTCGAAATCCATGGCAACTTCATCAAGCGGGAAAGGAATATATTGATCTGCTTCAACCTGGATCTGGTTTTCCATGTCATCATCCGATAACCCGGCTGGCATGGTAATAATCTTGGTAATAACTGAAGACCCCGCAACAGCTACGGCGGCATTTTTTGTTTTGGTTCCGGATTTTTTAACGGCCTTGGCAACGGCTTCGCCAACGATTTCTATTTCGTTGATGTTTTTCTCTGAAACGGAATTTGGTGGGAGGGCTTCAACAGCGTAACTTTCTACACGATACTTGTTACCGCTGCGGCTAAGTTCGAGCAACTTTATTGCAGTTGCGCTAATATCGATACCCAGAATTGGCGCTGATTTTTTCTTAATCGAAAACACAGGTTTTTCCTTTCAGGACCATTAGTTATAAACCATATGTGTAACAAAGCATTAACTTACTTTGGCTACTATAGCCAACAGAAAGTTAAAAAACAATTAGTTTTTAAGCACATTTAATGTAAAAGCTTCAAATTTACAAATAACTAAAAAATACGGTACATATTGAGTAATTAATATATTATCTACACTAGATGTTGCGGTTTCTCTTCAATTCTCTCCTGGCATTAATGGTCCTGGGCATCGTGATTGTCGTCACAGTTTCGTTATATGTTGTCCCAAGGCTGCCAAATATCGAGACCCTTAAGGATGTAAGGATGCAGGTTCCCCTGCGTGTTTACAGTGCAGACCATTCCCTGATAGCTGAATTTGGCGAGAAGCGACGCACACCGATAACCATTAATGAAGTGAACCCGAAACTCATCGAGGCCTTTCTTGCTGCCGAGGACGATCGCTTTTACTCACACCCGGGTGTTGACTGGCAGGGACTCGCAAGGGCGGCCTACTCATTGATGAAAACCGGAAGCAAGAAGCAGGGTGGCAGTACCATCACCATGCAGGTAGCGCGTAATTTTTTCCTGAGCCGGGAAAAAACATACTTGCGCAAGTTAAACGAGATCTTTCTGGCCTTGAAGATTGAGCGGGAACTCAGTAAAGACACTATTCTCGAGTTATACCTGAACAAGATATATCTCGGCCAACGTGCCTATGGAATCGCGGCGGCAGCCTATGTTTATTATGGTACAGATGTAAACTCGCTCAGCCTGGCACAGGTAGCAATGATTGCCGGCCTGCCAAAGGCACCCTCAACAACCAACCCTATCAGTAACCCGGAACGCGCGATCAACAGGCGTAACTACGTGCTACAGCGAATGTTAACGCTGGAATTTATCAGCGAGGAAGAATACAAGCAGGCCTATGAAGCACCGGTGAGCGCATCGCTACATACTGCCCGCGTTGATGTGGAAGCCCCATTTGTTGCTGAAATGGTGCGCCAGGACCTGATCGCACTCCAGGGAGAAGATGCCTATAACAATGGCTTGATAGTTTCTACGACGATCAGGGACAGGAATCAGAATGCAGCTAACCAGGCCGTCAGGAAAGCATTGCTGGATTACGATCAGCGGCATGGCTACCGAGGCCCGGAACACCGGGTAAACCTGGATGAAACACTGACCGAAGACCAGATCAACGAACTACTGGAAAGCTTCCCGGTCATTGCAGGTCTTTATCCTGCGCTGGTCACCAATGTCCAGGAAAAATCTGTTAGTGCCTATATCAGTGGCATCGGCACGGTCGAGATTGCCTGGGCACAGTTACAGTGGGCCAGAAAATATATCAGTGAAAACAGGCGTGGCGGTGAACCCAGGACTGCCGGTGAGATCGTAAGCAAGGGCGACGTTGTCCGGTTACAGGAAACAGAGGAAGGTAACTGGCGCCTGACACAGATACCTGAAGTTGAGGGTGCAATCGTATCACTGGACCCGAATGATGGCGCACTGCTGGCACTGGTAGGCGGTTTTGATTTTTACCGTAATAAATTTAACCGGGCTACACAGGCCAAACGACAACCCGGGTCCGGCTTTAAACCTTTTATCTACAGTGCCGCCCTGGCCGCAGGTAATACTGCCGCTACTATCATTAATGATGCCCCGATTGTTTTCGATGATCCTGGCATTGAGGATGAATGGCGACCAGAGAACTATAGTCGCAAGAGTTATGGACCAACGCGTTTACGCGAGGCACTGATCAAGTCCCGTAACCTGGTCTCAATACGATTATTACATTCCATTGGTGTTCCTTTTGCGCTGGAACATATCGCCAGATTCGGTTTTGATACAAGCAGGCTTTCTCCCAACCTGTCACTGGCACTGGGCAGTGCCGAGATCACACCCTGGGAACTGGCCCGTGGTTACAGTGTGTTTGCCAACGGGGGCTACCTGGTTGAACCGTACTTTATAAAGCAGATAAAAACCTATGAAGATGAAATCATTTCTGAACATATACCATTGTCAGTTTGCCACGACTGTATAGAAGAAGAACCGGCAGAGGATACCGGTCTGACAGAGCTAGTAGAACCGGAGAACATACCCGTTGCACCTGAAACTGAACCGGCAACGGATGAAATGATGGCAGGCATGGGGGAAGAAATAGAAGTGCCGGGGCAGGAACCTGCCCATGCCCCACGCGTGGTAGAGGCCGGTAATATATACATTATGAATTCCATCACCCGGGACGTGATCCGCTACGGTACCGGGCGCCGCGCGCTGCAGCTTGGTCGTAGTGACCTGTCGGGCAAAACCGGTACGACTAACGATCAACACGATGCCTGGTTTTCAGGGTTTAATGCCAACGTGGTTACCATTTGCTGGGTTGGCTTTGACAAGTTTACGCCGCTCGGCAGTAACGAAACCGGGGCCCGCGCTGCCCTGCCCATGTGGATTGATTATATGCGCGAGGCACTGGACGGTATGCCCGAGGCCACCATGGAAATGCCCAAGGGCCTGGTGAATGTACGCATCGATCCGGAAACCGGCAAACTGGCAAATACCTCAAATCCTGATGCCATATTTGAGGTATTCAGGCCCGAGAATGTGCCGGTCGAGACCGAGGAACCTGACCAGCCTGATGTGTTCCTGCAAGACCCTGGTAATGATACGGTGCCAGAACAACTATTCTGATCGAACACCATGAACAAAAGAATCCGGCATGAAATTGCGCAGGAAGCCGCAAAGATAATTGCCAGCAGCGGCCAGGACGATTACCTGTACGCAAAGCAAAAAGCGGCAAGTAACATGGGCATTAACGATAACAGTATCCTGCCCAGCAATATTGAAATTGAGTCGGCATTGGTGGAATACCAGGCGCTGTTTGACCAGCAACAACCCGAGAACCTGCAACGAATGAGAGAAACCGCACTCAAGGCCATGCAGTTCTTTGAAGACTATCAACCATTACTGGTCGGCCCCGTGGTAAACGGTACGGCTAACCGACACTCGGAGATACTCCTGCACGTGTTTGCTGATACGGCTGAAGATGTTGGCCTGTATCTGGACAACAGGCAAATACCCTTCAGTATTTGCGAACGCCGATTACAGTATCAAAAGAAAAGCCCCGTTTATTTTCCAACCTACAGGTTCCTGGCCGGTGACTTTGAGATCGCCGCGCTGGTGCTCCCCCACTCTTTCAGAAAACAAACACCCCTGGATCCGGTTAATGGCAAACCCATGCGCCGCGTCAAGCCACAGCAACTCGTTAAAATGCTTGATAGCAAACATGGCAATGATAGCGTTACCGGATGAAGGCTGATAAAACCATCCTGCGTGTCGCAGTGCCGACTCCATTGCGGCGGCTGTTTGATTATCTTCCCGCCCGTTATATTGACGAATCCCGACTGCTACCCGGTATGCGCGTAGCGGTACCGTTTGGTAAAAAAAAGGAAATGATCGGTTTGATCATGGAGATCGCAACCGGCAGTGATTTCCCGTATTCAAAGCTGAAACGCATACACCGGCTTGTCGATACAGAGCCTGTTATCGATCAGCAACAACTGAAACTTATTAACTGGGCCAGTCGTTACTATCATCATCCACCGGGGGAGGTGTTTTTCAATGCGGTACCGGCCTGGGTCAGACAGGGTCAAACCCTGGAGAAGCTACAGGAATTCGCCTGGAGACTAACTGACATTGGTCGACGCCTGGACACGGCAGAACTGAAACGCGCTCCCAGGCAACAACAGATCATCAAGCATCTTGGCAAGCATGAACTACCTGTCACAGACACGGCATTGCTAGCCGCATTTCCCGGTATCAGGCCGGTACTCGACAAGCTGGTGGAAAAAGGCCTGGTTGAGCAAGTGGTCGCAACAGACAATAGCCAAACACGTACGCTTGCTGATGACATAAAGAAGCTGAACACCGAGCAGCGCGAGGCAACGGCACGCATTATTGCAGCCATTGGCCAACACCAGGTATTTGTACTGGATGGCTTGACCGGTAGTGGCAAAACCGAGGTCTACATGGCCGCCATTACCGCAGCGCTGGAACAAGGATTGCAAAGCCTGGTACTGCTACCCGAGATAGGGCTCACGCCCCAGATAATCCGTCGTTTCCAGGAACGATTCGATTGCCATATCGCTGTCCAGCATTCTGGCCTGTCAGACCGGGAACGGGCACGTGACTGGCTGGCTGCAAAGCAAAACCGGGCCCAAATTATACTGGGCACACGTTCGGCAGTATGGACACCATTGGCAAAACCGGGCCTGTTCATTGCTGACGAGGAGCATGACCTGTCGTACAAGCAGCAGGATGGCTTTCGCTATTCGGCCAAGGACATCATGATAGTCCGTTCACAACAGGAGCAGGTACCTGTGGTGCTTGGTTCGGCTACACCCTCACTGGAATCACTATGTAATATTGAACGGAAAAAACATGAGCGCCTGGTATTAAGTGCGCGCGCCGGTGACGCCAAGCTGCCCGAATACAAGCTGATCGATATACGTGGTAAAAAAATGCACGGCCCCCTGTCGCAAGTACTGGTCGATGAAATGCAGCGACACCTTGCCGCGAAGAACCAGGTACTGCTGTTTTTGAATCGACGCGGTTATGCCAACAACCTGTATTGTCATACCTGCGGCTGGAAGGCCAGTTGCAAAAGCTGTGACCTGCCATTTACTTATCACAAGTCCAGTAACAAGCTGGTTTGCCACCACTGTGAAAAGCAGCAACGTAGTATGACTGCGTGTCCTGAATGTCACGCTGAACTGATCCTGGTAGGGCATGGGACCGAGCGCATAGAGGAACTACTGGCAGAGCAGTTCCCCGACCAGCGTATAGCAAGGATTGACCGTGACACCACACGTAAAAAACACGCCATAACTGATCTGCTTGAGCAGATCAGAAATCGTAACATTGATATCCTGATCGGTACGCAAATGCTGGCCAAGGGACATCACTTTCCCGGGGTAACCCTAACCGCCATTGTTGATGCAGACCGCGGCCTATTTTCAACAGATTTCAGGGCTAGTGAACGACTGGCACAGCTCTTCATGCAAGTCAGTGGTCGCAGTGGGCGTGGTGATAAACCCGGCACTGTGCTGGTACAAACACACAACCCGGAGCACACGCTGTTTCAGCAACTGATCAGTAATGGCTATGCACGGTATGCGCAAACGCTGCTACAGGAGAGGCAACAAGCATGGCTACCACCCTATACCTATATGGTCTTATTAAATGCAGAGGCGCATAATGCCGATGATTGTCGACATTTTTTGAACAAGGCTGCCGACGAACTGAAACGGATATCAGGGATGTCGCTATCCGTGTTTGGGCCACTACCGGCACTGTTTGAAAAAAGAAGTGGCCGCTACCGGTGGCAACTGATTGTGCAGGCAGAAGATAGAAAACAGTTACATAATCATATTGATGAATGGTTAGTGCAACTTGAGGCGATGAAGCTGTCTAAAAAAATACGCTGGTCTCTTGATGTTGACCCGATGGACATGGCATGAACCGGACAATACTCATTACTAACATTTTTACTCTGCTGGTATTAACAGTCAGCAACGTACGTTGTTATGCAGATGATGATATACCAGCAGTAGCAATCAGCGAAGACATTGTGTTTGTCGATGTCATGCATAATGGCAAGCCGGTACGCATAGAAAGAAACCAGGATGCTGGCAACACTATTAACCCTGCCTATGCGTTGACCTCGCGAAAATGCCCACCATTTTGCATACAGCCGGCACGGCTGGCGAAGGGTGTCGAGACCATTGGCGAACTGGAGATGATCGAGTACCTGCAGCAGGTCAGCAACGGTGATAACAGCGTACTTGTCATTGATTCGCGAACACCGGACTGGGTCAAGAAAGGCACCATACCGGGTAGCGTTAATATCCCCTGGACAGAGTTAAAGCCGGGGGCTGGTGCTGATCCATTCAGTATTGCCGAAATCCTGGAGCAGCGCTTTGGCGCCATCAGTCTCGAGGGCCTATGGGACTTTACCAATGCCAAGACCCTGGTCCTGTTTTGTAATGGTATGTGGTGCGGACAGTCTCCCACCAACATCAAGACCCTTCTGCGTTTCGGTTATCCTCCCCACAAACTTAAGTGGTATCGCGGTGGCATGCAGGACTGGGAAAGCCTGGGTCTTACCGTCACCAGGTGAAGAGCACTTCTACTGCCCCGTCAAAAACACTAGAATAGCCGACTTTTTGAGACGCTATCTTGAAAGATAAAATTCAACACCTGGTTGTTCAAGCGCTTGCATCGGTCCTGTCCGGCAAGGACGTGGCCGTGCCCGAGGCCGAGACAATCCAGGTGGAAAATACACGCGACCCTGCCCATGGTGACCTTGCCACGAACGTGGCAATGACACTGGCCAAGCGCGTTGGCATGAACCCGAGACAACTGGCCGAACAGATTATTGAGCAGCTGCCTGCTGCTCAATTTATAGAAAAAACCGACATAGCCGGACCCGGTTTTATCAATTTTTTTCTCAGTAACGACGCCTACTATGCCGTGGTGGGCGAGATCTTCGAGCAGGGCGAACACTACGGCGAATCCGACGTTGGCCAGGATACCAAGGTGCTGCTGGAGTTTGTTTCTGCCAACCCCACCGGCCCGTTACATATTGGTCACGGTCGTGGTGCTGCCTATGGCGCGACTGTCGCCAGCCTGTTGAAGAAAGCCGGATTTGACGTTACCTGCGAATACTATATCAACGATGCCGGTCGCCAGATGGACATCCTCGCCGTCAGTGTCTGGTTCCGCTACCTGCAATTAACCGAAGACAATATTCCATTCCCGGACAATGCCTATCGTGGTGATTACATACGTGATATTGCCAGCAAGCTACACGAACAATACCAGGAGCAGTTTCTTAAAGGTGTTGATGCAATTTCCGGATTAATGGCTGAAGCGGATACCGAGCGCAAGATTGACAGGCTTATAGCGCACTGCAAGTCATGTCTTGGCAATGATAATTACAACATCGTATTCAATGCCGGCCTGGAAGCCATACTTAAAACTATAAACGATGACTTGCGTGAATTCGGCGTCAGCTTCGATAACTGGTACTCTGAACGTGGCCTGGTGGAATCTGACCAGGTAACCCAGTGCCTGGCACGGCTTGTAGAAGCCGGTGTGGTGTATGAAAAAGATGGGGCAAAATGGTTTGCATCCAGTCGCTTTGGCGATGAAAAAGACCGGGTGTTGGTACGTGACAACGGCCAGGCAACCTATTTTGCATCCGATGTTGCCTATCACATGGACAAGTTTGAACGTGGTTTTAACAAAATCATCAATATCTGGGGCGCGGACCATCATGGCTATATCCCCAGGGTAAAGGCCTCGTTACAGGCACTCGGTCACGACGATTCCTGCCTTGAAGTTTTGCTTGTCCAATTTGCCACGCTTTACCGTGGTACCGAAAAACTGCAAATGTCGACCCGCTCGGGTGAATTCATTACGCTGAACCAGTTGCAAAACGAGGTTGGCAAAGACGCCGCACGCTTCTTTTATATACTGCGTAAAAGTGAACAGCACCTGGACTTTGACCTGGAGCTGGCCAAGTCACAATCCAATGACAACCCGGTGTATTACATTCAATATGCCCACGCCCGAATTTGTAGCGTGTTTAGACAGCTGGATGAAAAAGGCTTCAGCTATTCACGCACGGAAGCACTGACACAACTCACCGCGTTAACCGAACCACACGAATTGAAACTGCTGGCCACGCTGGCACGTTTCCCGGAGGTTATCGTGCTGGCGGCAAACGCCTACGAACCGCACCAGCTGGCCTATTACCTGCGCGATTTGGCAAATGAATTCCACGGCTACTACAATGCTAACCAGTTTCTGGTTGAAGATGAGCAGATACGTAATGCGCGGCTGGCTCTGGTTGACGCCACAAAACAGGTATTACAAAACGGGTTGTCTATACTGGGCGTGTCAGCGCCCGAGATGATGTAATGTCGAGAGATTACAAGAATCATAAACAGAAAAAACCAGAACCGTTGGTCAGCCGCTTTGGCCATGGATTATCATTCCTGACTGGACTAGCGCTTGGACTGTTTGTCGCTGTCATTATCTACTTCCAGCAACACGGTGAGCGAGTCGTAACCCATAACGTGTTACTGGCCGAGAACGAGACCCCGGTTACCGATTTGGCCGATAGCAATGCCGACGACAAGGTGGCACAGCTGCCGGAACCACAGTTTGATTTCTATAAAATCCTCCCCAACAAGGAGGTCAATATCTCGGAATGGGAATCCGTTGAAGAAGAAACGGAAGAACAGGTAACACAACAACAGCAGCCGATCATGTACGTGTTGCAGGTAGGTTCATTCAAGGAATTCCAGGCGGCTGATGAAATCAAGGCACGGCTGGCGTTGATGGGAGTGACCGCAGATATTCAGCGTGTCGTTATCAACGGTCAGGATGTCAGGCACCGGGTCAGGATTGGTCCCTACAAGAATTCAAGCCAGCTACAGCAGGCCAAGGATCGCCTGCTCGCCAACGACCTCGATTTCATGCTGCTGAAACTGAAAATGGAAGATATCTAGTCCCACTGACATTCTACGGCAGTAACATGCCATTATTTGGCAGTTTTAGCCGTTTAAAATCATTCTAAACGACTGTCGAATATGGCCCTCAGCCTTATATTAAACGATTCTCTCAAAAACCTGATTTACTTATGGTTTAATCATTGCATATATAGCCGCAAAGAACGTGGCGGCGGGGTCATTTTCGTGTAGTATTTAATTTCTGTTAACCGCTAAGCTGATGAAAACGTTAGAAATTAGCTTTTTTGCAGGGAATGTAGCGTTAAAGGCAATAATAAATATATAAATCAAAAGGTTAACTCGGTTTCAGTGCAATATTCACAGGCGAAGTATGAGCGATAGGGGCGATCACTGAAGATGGACTCACACATGCCATCAGTCGTTGTTGTTGACGATAACACCACGGTTTTAAAGTTGTTCAAACGAGCAACCGAAAACCTTGCGCTTGATCTGCATACGTTCAGCTCCGCTGACGCGTCCATGGAATTTCTCAAGGAGAACAAACCCCAGATCCTGTTCCTGGATATCATCATGCCCGAGAAAGATGGCCTCACTTTCCTGCAGGAATTGCGCAAGCTGCCTTTACATCGTGATACGTTGGTTATCATGATCACTTCCAAGGACTACGCGCAGGATCGCACCGTGGCCAACGAGCTCGGCGCACTTGAATTTATTACCAAACCCATGCCTTTGGTCTCCATTACCGATATAATCCTCAAGTACATAAATAAAGATCATCCGTACTGAATTCAGTACAATATAAGACATGTCTAAATCTTATCTCCGCTTCTGGGGCGTACGGGGTTCCTATGCTGCGCCTTTTAGTTCACACCTGAAAGTAGGTGGCAACACCTCGTGCGTGGAGATAAACGTCGATAACAATCTGCTTGTCTGTGATGCCGGTACCGGCATCATCCCGCTGGGCAACAAGCTTGCTGCCCAGAAAGATATCAAGAATATGACGTTGATATTGACCCATTATCACTGGGATCATATCTGTGGCCTGCCTTTTTTTGTGCCCGCGTTTATACCCGACTGGAACATACGTTTTTACGGGCCAGGTGAGTCGGTGCAGGAAATAAAGCAGAACCTGGATTCCCAGATGCAGGCCCCCTACTTCCCGGTAGGAACAGAAACCTGGATGGCAAAAATCGAGTATATCGACCCTGCTGCCAAGAAGATTACCGAGGGTCCTATTGAGGTCAAGCATCACAGCGTGCATCACCCGGGGATTACCTACGGCTATACCATCAAGGCGGCAAACAAGAAGATTGTTTACATCTCGGACAACGAGTGCCAGTTCCTGGACAAGTCGATTAAATTGAAACTGACCGAGTTCAATGAAGAAGAACAGGAAATGTTCGAGGCCATGAACCGTGAAGAGTATGAATACGAACTGACCAATATCAAGGATGCTGACATCCTGATTCACGATGCACAATACACGCCGGAAGATTATGAGACCAAGCGTGGCTGGGGTCACTCATGTTACGTCGACGTGGTTAATAGCGCCATTGATGCGAAGGTAAAAGATCTTTACCTGTATCATCACGATCCCTATAACGACGATAATGCAATTGAAAAAATCTACGAAGAATCACTAAAAATAATCGAACAGAGAAAAGCTTCACTAAGATGCCATATTGCCCGTGAAGGCATGGAAATTGATCTCGATTAAACTGTAGTTCCCGGATATTGATCCCTTATGCAAGTAGTACTAAACGGTGAAATACATACTGTTGAAGATGAGGCGACGGTTGCTGAACTGGTCACGCGGCTTGAGCTGACCGGTAAATACGCCGTCGAGTTGAATGAAACCATTGTCCCCCGCGGTGAGTATCAAAACGCAGTGTTACACGCCGGCGATCGTATAGAAGTCGTTCAGGCTATAGGCGGAGGTTAAATATATGTCTGCTTCCAGGGCAGATAAACTGCAGATTGCCGGTACCGAATATGGTTCTCGCCTGCTGGTTGGCACCGGCAAATACAAGGACATGGAAGAAACCGGGCAGGCCATCGCTGCCAGCGGTGCCGAGATCGTCACCGTCGCTATTCGTCGAACCAATATCGGCCAGCATAAGGACGAACCCAACCTTCTGGACGTCATTTCACCTGACAAATACACCCTCTTGCCAAATACCGCCGGTTGTTATGACGCTGAATCGGCAATACGTACCTGCCGGCTGGCGCGTGAGTTACTTGATGGTCATGACCTGGTAAAACTCGAAGTGCTCGGCGATGAAAAGACCCTGTACCCGGACATGCCCGCGACGATGAAGGCCGCCGAAGTGCTGGTCAAGGATGGATTCAAGGTCATGGTCTATTGCACCGATGACCCGATACAGGCCAGGCGCCTGGAAGAAATCGGCTGCGTCGCCGTCATGCCGCTGGCCGCGCCTATAGGCTCAGGGCTGGGTATCCGCAACCCGTTTACTATTCGCACCATAATTGAAAATGCCGGCGTTCCAATCATTGTCGATGCCGGTGTTGGTACTGCCTCGGACGCCGCCATCGCCATGGAGCTGGGATGTGACGGGGTATTAATGAACACCGCTATCGCCGAAGCCGATAACCCGGTATTGATGGCAAGTGCCATGAACAAGGCCATACAGGCAGGACGCGAGGCCTTCCTGGCCGGGCGCATGCCGAGGCGGGCCTATGCCAGCGCCTCATCTCCGCTGGATGGCAAATTCTTCTGACCGCCTTGGACAAGGCTGAATACCAGCATCGTTCAATACGCAGCTTCGTACGACGTGAAGGCAGGTTGACGCGCGCGCAGAGCCGGGCGCTGGATCAGTACTGGCCACGATACGGTATAGATTTTTCCGGTGAGATACTGGATATCAATACGTTATTCGGGCGTCGGGCACCGCTGGTAGTGGATATTGGCGTTGGCACAGGTGACAGTACCCTGCAACATGCCCTGCAGCATCCCGACAATAATTACCTTGCCATCGAGGTGCACCGTCCCGGTGTTGGCCACCTGCTGAACGAGATGGGTAATCAACACATAAGCAATATTCGTGTTATCAATCACGACGTCATCCCGGTACTTGGCAAGCTGATTCCGGCCGGCTCCGTCAGCCAGGTCTTTATCTTTTTCCCGGATCCGTGGCCAAAGAAAAGGCATCATAAGAGAAGGCTTATCAATGCCGAACTACTTGGCCTGTTGCAGAAGATACTGGCCCGGAATGGTCGCCTGCATATCGCTACAGACTGGGAGGATTATGCCGAGCATATAGAAGCAGTGTTCAGCAACAGTCCCGCGTTTTATAACCTCGCAACCAATGCCGGCTTTGCGCCACGTCCGGCATGGCGAACCCATACACGCTATGAGGCGCGCGGTACGCGACTGCATCACAACGTCAGGGACTTCTGTTATTGCCTGGTTTAAAACTCGAGGTCAGAAAAGCAATGCACGGCAGTGAATTCCTGCGTGTCCTGCAACCCGGCCTGGCTGTCGGGACTGGCGATAGCCAGAAGATTTGCAATCCCGAACTGTCGTGCGGCTCGCAAAACGGTCAGGTTATCGTCGACCAGTAGCGTACTCTGGTTTGAAAAACCTATCTCATCCTGCAGTCGCTGCCAGAAGGCCTGCTCTTCCTTGGCAAACCCGAGTCGATGCGAACTGACAATTGCATCAAAGAACACATCAATACCGGTTTTGTTCATCTTCATTTCGATCAATTTTTCATGCGAGTTGGTTACCATGATGACCCGGTAATCACTCTCTTTTAATCGTTGCAGAAACGTATCGGCGTGTGGTCGTTTTTGTATGAGATGTTCCACGTCCGCCTTCAGGGCAAACACATCGAACTTCAGGCGTTCAGTCCAGAAATCGAGACAGTACCATGGGAGAGTGCCTGCCTCCTGTTCATACCATGTTTTTAATTGTTGACTGGCCAGTGCGGGATCCATGCCGTTCAATTCGGCCCAGTGTTGTGGCAGGTATACCTGCCAAAAGTAATTATCAAAATATAAATCCAGCAAGGTACCGTCCATATCCAACAGAACAGTATCAATTTGCTGCCAGTCAAACTCGGGTGTCATGTCAACAATAAGAAAGGTAAACTAAAGTGAAACAGTTTGCAGAAGCATACACTATCCAAAGCCATGCCGCTTATACAACATGATCAACTTGCCAGCCTGGTTCCGGAAATACTACGGATCGCGGCCGAGGCCGGTGAAAAAATCCTGGAAGTCTACAACACCGACTTTACCGTCAAGAACAAGGAGGACAACTCGCCGTTAACGGCGGCCGATATGGCCGCACATAAACATATTTGCCACAGGCTCAAGGCATTGACCCCGGAAACACCTATTCTTTCCGAAGAATCTGCCAGTATTCCATACGAGGAACGAAAAAGCTGGCAACAGTACTGGCTGGTGGACCCCCTGGATGGAACGCGTGAATTCATCAAGCGCAACGGAGAGTTTACCGTCAATATCGCATTGATAGAGAGTGATCGGTCCATCCTCGGAGTTATTTATATTCCGGTGACCGCCGAGGGCTACTCTGCGTCGCTCGGTAGCGGTGCCAGAAAACACGATAGCCAGGGCAATTCCGTATCTATCCAGGTAGCAAAGACCTCCGACGAAACTATAACCGTGGCCGGCAGCCGCTCACATGGCAATGAACGCCTGAAGGAATTTATTGCCAGTCTCGATGATCCGGAAGTACTGTCTATCGGCAGCTCCATGAAGTTCTGCCTGGTCGCCGAGGGCAAGGCCGACATCTACCCACGTTTTGGTCCCACCTCGGAATGGGACACTGCGGCGGCCCAGTGCATCGTGGAAGAGGCGGGTGGAATCGTGGTAGATACCGGTTTTAACCGGCTACGTTACAACACCAAGGAGTCATTGCTTAACCCGCCATTCCTGGTGATTGCTGACCCGGGATTTAACTGGCAGCAATACCTGTAAAAACAGGCCCTGGTGCTACACCTTGTCGGTGTCATGCAGAAAATCTTCCCTGATGGATACTTTAAGATCTTCTGTTTTTTCACCTGAATGGCAGATGATCACGCGTTGAAAGAACAGGTTGTTTGGTACCCGTATCAGGGTATCACCATTGATAGAATCACTGGCCGCCAACGTCGTATAGAAAAGGTTTAGGCCGATCACCTTGCCTTTCATCCCAAACTCCTTTTCTGCTTCCTTGATCTCTATCGTGTCACCAAACTTGAACGGAGGAAAAACCAGAAGCAGGAATGAACAGGACACATTGCTGAGCACACTCCAGACGGCAACAAAACCTATGGCCACCAGCATCAGGATCCCAGATACGGAAGTCAGGATGACCGTCAGTGATATCCCCAGTTGATACAACACGAGTAAAACAACCAGGACCACAATAAACCACTTGATAATACCCAGTAGGGGAAAGAGCATGGGCCCATCAAGTTTGCCATTGCGTTGCAGGCTGAACAGTGTTCGTTGTGTAAAGTAATTAGCGAAGTAACCGGCAACCACGATCAACGTGATTTCAACAAATTTCACCAGGTAATCAAGTTCCATAAAAAAGTATCCTGCCTGATATCATGCGATGGGTGGTTCAGAGGGTTTACGATTATCCGTGGCCGGGTCAATCTCACTGTTGAATTCTTCTATCCTGTCCGCAACCTTATCTACCTGCCTGAATGTTGCTATATGAAATAGTGCCTCTCCTTCATTGACCAGCGGTATGTTTGTGCGCCCGATAATGATACCGTCCACTGCTGAAAATACCTGTTCCTCAACTTCGCCAAATGGATCTGAAACAATCCCGAGTATGTCATTCTTTTTCACCGTTGTTCCCAGGCTGACCATGGAGCGAAGGATACCGCTCTTGGGTGCCCTGACCCAGATACTGGATTTAGCCACCATCGGCGTATAAGTCGATGCTGCTTTCTTTAGTTTGGGTAACATGCCTATCTCGCGCATGACCGAGATAATGCCTTTTACGCCAGCACGTATAGAACCTTCGTGAAAACGCAAGGCTTCACCGGCCTCATACACAAGTACCGGGATCTTCATTTTATTGACGGACTGGCGCAGGGATCCTTCTACAAGGTTCGTATTAAGTATCACCGGAGCGTAAAACGCCATCGCCATGCGTTCCGTTTCCTTGTCCTTCAGGTAAGCACGCACCTGTGGCAGGTTATCCCGATGCACTGCGGCAGTATGCAGGTCGATGCCGTGGGTACATTTCTGCACGATCTCTTTCAGGAAGATGTTTGCCAGGCGCGCGGCCATAGAGCCTTTCTCTGAACCCGGGAAAGAGCGGTTAAGGTCACGCCTGTCCGGGAGATACCGGGTCTGACTGATAAAACCGAACAGGTTCACAACGGGTACGGCAATGAGTGTCCCTTTCAGCCTTCCAAGCGAGCGTGATTTAAGCACGCGTCGAATTATCTCGACACCGTTTATCTCGTCACCGTGTAACGCGGCCGAGATGAACATGACCGGACCATCAATCTTGCTATGTATTACATGAACAGGCAGGCCAATTTCGGTATGGGTATACAAGGCAGGCAATGGCAGATCAAAGATTTTTTTCTGTCCTGCCTTGATAACAACATCGCCAATGATGATAGGTTCGCGCAATTATTTTCCTCCGCCTTTAGTCCCGGTCTTTCCTTTTTTTGCATTTTTTTCCATGAACTGAATTATGCTTCCGGCAATGTCCTTGTTGGTGGCATTCTCTATGCCTTCCAGTCCTGGCGAGGAATTAACCTCCATCACAACCGGACCTGTTTCTGATCGCAGTATGTCCACACCACAGACATTCAGCCCCATTGTATTGGCTGCTTTCAACGCAGTTTTTCTCTCTTCAGCTGAAATAGTTACCAAGGAAGCAGAACCGCCACGGTGAATATTGGATCGGAATTCACCCTCCGCACCCTGGCGCTTCATGGCCGCAATCACTTTCTCTCCCACTACAAAACAGCGGATATCCGCGCCACCTGCTTCTTTAATAAACTGTTGCACCAGGACACTGGCTTTTAGTCCGAGGAAAGACTCAATTACACTTTTGGCTGCGCTTTTTGTTTCGGCCAGTACGACACCTATCCCCTGTGTGCCCTGTAATAATTTAATGACCAGCGGCGCGCCGCCTACCATCTTAATCAAGTCATTAATATCATCCGGCTTGTTGGCAAAACCGCTGACGGGAAGTCCGACACCTTTTCTGGATAATAACTGTAAGGATCTCAACTTGTCACGGGAACGAGAAATCGCAACTGATTCATTCAATGGATATACGCCCATCATTTCGAATTGTCGCAATACAGCCGTACCGTAAAAAGTCACTGAAGCGCCTATTCTTGGGATAACGGCATCAAAGCTACCCAGTTCTTCACCCTTATAGTGAATGCTGGGGGCAGACGAAGTGATGTTCATGTAACAGCGTAAGACGTCAAGTACCTGCACATCGTGGCCCCGAGATTCTGCCGCTTCAATAAGTCTTTTCGTAGAGTACAGGTTTCTGTTTCTTGATAAAACTGCAATTTTCATTTTCAATTCTCCTAAAAGGTTTCTACCTTGGTTTTCTTGCTGGCTTAAACCTTTTACCAGAAAGGTAGGTTGCGGCTGGATTTACCATTAGCTTGCCGGCCTTAAGTGCCGTTCTTCCAAGTAACATTCTGAACAGCATATCCTCGCGATTGGTAAGCGTGAGTTCGATGGGGAACTGCAAGTCGCCGATCTGCAGCGGGGTTTCAATCACGTAGCGTTCCTCCTCGTGACCACCTGAATCCCTCACAATACGCCTGTCCTTGATCAGCGCTTCGTGCTCCACCACCAGTTCATTATTATGCTGCAAGGGGTGTATGCGAAAGCGAATATAATCCCGTCCACGCCTTGTCTTCGGCTCTATCTCAAAGGTATGTAATGCCGAGGTCCTGGCACCGGTATCTATCTTGGCCTTGACCGATTTCAGGCCCAGCTCAGGCAGGCATACCCATTCTTTCCAACCAATTTTGTGCATAGTTAATAATCTGATTTTGTGAATATGACTGTAACACAGACAGGAAAATGTTCAGGGGGTTTTTAGGGTAGTAAATGCAGACCGCGAACCTGGCGGCAGTCAGAAAGGTAAATATAGAGCAATTGCCAGGCACAGATGACATCTTGCCTGGCCTCGGGAGTTATTCGAAAATATTCCTGTCGAGCTTTTCACCCAGCTCTCGTTCCAGCATACGAAGTTCACGCTCAATTTCTATATCACGCCATCTTCGCTTTAACGATATTAATTTCTCGGTTGGTTCAGACGTTTCTTCATAACTAACATCGTCCTCAACAGAATCAACATCGTCATCATCAAAATCATCTGCCTTCGCCATACCATCACCCTGAGGCTAAAAATCGCATTTATAGAAAAATTTTCCTCGGGAGACAAGAAAAATTTCATCGATTTTCAATTTTTTTTAATGGTGGCTTTTTTCGACCATATCGGCCAGTCTCTCGCCAAGTATGTAGCTGATATTAAAATTGAGTTTGGCAACAATATTGGGGAAGTATTTCAGGTCTTTCTGCATGCGCTCATAGTTAAACCGCAATGCAGTCACGTCCTCCACTGCCACTACGTTGGCCGTGCGGAGAGCCTTCCTGATATACCCTATTTCACCAAATGTCTGTCCCGGGAGCAGTTCGGCCAACTTGAGACTTTCCTTTCCATCATCGTGCACGACCTCGGCCTTGCCCGACAGGATCAGGTACATATCACGACCCTGGGTATCCTGCTGAACCAGTACATCCCCCTGTTTAAACTCCTGGAATTCGGAGATAAGTACCGCCTTGCGCCGCTGGTACTCGTTCATGTTTCGAAACAGCGGACTACCGACCAGGACTTCACAGTTAATCGGCATGGCGTAGATTTGATACAACCCTACCAGGCGTATTCGCTGCATGATGATGGGTGTAATCAGCAGATTGGCAAAGATCGAGAACAGCATGGTGGCAGCCGCCAGGGCACCGAACTGGGCAATGATGGTGAAATTGGAAAAAATCAGGATGCCAAAACCAAATGCCAGCGCAATGCTGGAAATGATAAGTGGTGTGGCCTCTTCTCGCACTGCAGTATGGACAGCACCCACAAAGTCAGAGGTATAGCGACATAGCTCGTTGTAACGCGCCAGCAAATGAATCGTACCGTCGACAGCAATACCAATGGCGATGACTGCGACCATAGCCGTTCCCGGGTTCAACGGGATATCGAGCAGCCCCATCACGCCATACATCAGGGCTATGGGAATGACTGCCGGCACCAGCGCAATAAAACCGCCTTTCAGTGAAGTAAACATCACTGACATGATCAGGAATATCAATAATAGCAACAGGGCCAATGCCTTTACCTGTGCCGTCATGAGGCTATCTGCCGCATGATTGATCATCAGGTTTTCGCCGACAATAAAATGCTGTATTTCCGGGCCTACCAGGTCGTCGATAACCTTTTTCAGTTCCTCGATATGCTGATTCAACGTATGTGAATCACTTATGTTGTGACGTACAACAATATTTGCCGTTCCTAAATCATGGCTAAGATAACTGTCGAGATCGCTGCGATGAAAGAATAACAGGTATTGTGCGACCAGCTTGCGCGTTTTAGGTAACGAATAATCAACTACGGAACCACCATGAAACTCCCGGTTAATGAATTTCAGGTGATCAGCAATAGAAACACTGCGGTCATAAACACCCTGCTTATCAAGAAAGTCCTGGATGTAATCCAGCTTCTGAATATTGTCCGGTTTTAGAAACGCATTCTCCTCGTCGGATTCAAGCGTGATAAAGAATAGCCTGACACCGGCAAGGTCCTGGTGGATCGCCAACGTATCCTTGATCAAAGGTCTGTCCTCGGGAAAGTAGGACAGCGGATCATTGGTTACATAAAGTTGTGTGGCCTGGTGAATAAAAAACAGGCAGAGCAGTGCAGTAAATACCAGTGTCGAGATTGGAAAGCGCGACTGCGAATAGCGAAACATGCGCATGATGCGATCCGGAATGCTGTTGGTTTCCACACTCTTTACCGGTGTATCGTTCTCGGTTTTGCCAAACAATGACAACATCAAGGGCATTAGCAGTACTGTTATAAATCCGTTGATTAACATGGCGGCACTGGCCGCGATAGAAAAATGCTGGATCAGCGCAATGTCGGAAAACAGGTTACTGGCAAAACCCAGGGTCGTCGTAAATACGGTCAGGATCAGTGGCAGGCCAATATGTTTGGCCATATACGTCACGGCATCCTTGCGATTCCTGTTGGTTTCCTGGGCATCCAGTCCACGCAGGTAGGCCGCCATCATATGCGTGTCCTCGGTAGAGCCGATGACAATAATCAGTGACGGGATCATCGCGCTCAGTATATTCAATGGTATGCCGATCCAGCCAAGCAAACCGAATGTCCAGATGATTGTCAGCAGTGACGTCAGCAATGGAATGATGGCCGACAACCAGCTACGCATGAATAACAGGATCGAAATCACCAGGATGGCCGCGGATAGCGGACCTAGCAAAATAAAATCGTCATAAAGACTCTGTTTTAATTCTGCGTTGATACGCGAGGGCCCAACCTGGACCAGGCGCTCAAATTCTGGCCGGTACTGCGCCAGTGTCGTTTCGAATGCAGCATTCAGGTTTGCATCAAGGTCCTCGCCTTCAGGATTTTCGGCAATAGATGCGAGCATGGCGGTAACATTGCCTTCCCGGGAAAAGAAATTGCCGATATACAGCGGATTGGCCAGGGCATTCTGCCTGGCAATATCCGCTTCTTCCTGAGTAGCCGGTGCCTCGCGTAACAACGGCTGCGAAATAATTCTACCTTCCTGCCCACGTACTGTATGCAAGGTAAACAGGCTTTCTACCCGCGAGACACCTTGTATGTCCTGCAGGTCTTCATGCAACTTTTCAAGTAATGCCAGTTTTTCCGGCGACCACAATGCGTCATCCCTGATATATATGATGGTCTTGTTGTCGGTACCGAATTCACCCATGACCTTCTGGTAAACCATTCGCGCCGGGGCACTATCTGGAATCAGGCTGTCCAGCGTAGTATCGATCTGCAGTCGTTGCATGCCAACCATACTTATCAGCGTGATGACCAGCAGAAATAGCAGCACGGGAACGCGCTTGTGATAACCAATCAGGTAAAGGTTGGTAATCATTGGGTCATGGCCTCTCTTAATAACGAGATAGCCTCGTAGTCATCTTCATCGGCTGGTTCCTTGTAGGGATAGTTCTCGTACAGCCAGCTTTCGGTGAATACTTCCGGCGGCACGTAATCACTGGAAAAAATCCTTTTTGAAATCTTGATTAACGACTGGTGCTGTTCCTTCTTGTCCACCATCAGGATCATGTCTGCGCGCCACATATCACCATCTACCGCCCTAAGGTCATGATGACTTTGAACGCGCGACACGCGCCCCTGACGATCAAAGTGCCGGGTCAGGGTAATGTAGAGATTGTCCTTGCGTATGTAATGTCGCCTGAGTGCGTTTGTTGTCCTCTTTTCAAGTGGAAACACATCAACGACATGATACGCGATGCCATCTAGTACCTGGTCTTCCTGGCGCTGGTAACGGTACGTGGAGAGATCCTCGCCGGTCAGGCATTCCACGGTGAAATCCGTACCCAGGAAATTGGTAGACGTGGCATCACCGGCACTATCAAGCATCGTCTCACCCAGCGCTGGCAAGTACAGTCGCTTGTCTATCCGGCCCTGCGCGTCTCTCTCTGCCAGCACCGCCACCCCGCGGATATCCTCAGGATACTCAAACAACAACAGGAACTTGACGCTGCCATCGGAACCGAGCCTGGTATAGCGCTTGGCACGCCGCGTATCTCTTTTGCCCTTGCTGTCCTCCAGCACCATGGATTGTTCCTCGTATACGTAAGGAAACTGTTGATGCCGCTCATACACCTTGTTCATCAACTGTTGGCCACTCAGCGTGTCATTGTTCGCAAAGACATCGACAGACATCCCCGTTAACAGCAGCAACAAGCTGCCAACTTGAACAAGCAACTGTCTTGTTGACGGTATATTCATTGATCCTGTTTCATTGTTCCTGCGCAATGATTGTTTCTGCAATTTGTTGACATAGCTGACCATAAAGCCCGCGCATACCTGCCACCATTGCTTCATAGTCAGTGCTGACCAGTACCGTACTATCGACCAGGTCGGTCGAGAACACGCCAACCGGTTCGTTTTCACCGGCTATGGATAACTGCCAGCGTGCCGATAACTTCACCTGGTTATCGACATCACGTTCAAACTTCTCAATGTAAACCTGCAATCTGTAATCAGGACTGGATGCCGAACGATTGAGCGGTGTGCCAACATCATTCGTCGCCAGCAGTTCAGACAAATTACCGGCCAACGTGCGTAGCAGGTTCTTGCGCAGGTTTTCGCCCCACTGGTGACTTTCGGAAAAAGCCAGTCGGTTTTCACTGGCCCGGTATGCAATATGAAATCGTTCAAGGTACTGGGGTATATGCAGATCAATTACCTCTATCCTGAGCAGTGTTCGAGTATTGAGCGCTTCTGCATAATCGACCGGATCGATCAGATAGTAACGCGTTGCACTCGTCTTGCTACCAGCACAGCCTGACAGTAAGGCCGATACCAGCAGTAACACGGTAAGTGTATAAGTTAATAAGCGCATACTATTGCCCCTCTTCCTGTTCTTTGCCAAATATCAAGGCCTGCGGATGACGCTCCAATGTCTCAACCAGTGAACGAACCGAGCGTGCCATTTCTTCCAGTTCACCTGTCATCTTGATCAGGTTGTATTGCATTGGTGAATTGGGTTCAAGTAGCCTGGCAGTATTGTCGAGAGTCGTATTCAGGTTATCGAGCACCAGCTGGCTGGAACTGACTACCTGGTCGACGTTGGAGTCTTCAACCGATCTCAATATTTTCTTTAACGACTGCATTGCCGAGTGCATATCTTCTACGGCCAACGCAAGACCCGGTGTAGTAATCAGGGCATTGGTATTGTCCAGTGTGTTATCAGCAGATTGAATAGTCTCGAGCAAGGCATCCGTAATACTCTTTACATCTATTGTATTTAACTTGGCCAGTAGCGATTCAGCCGATTGGGTAATAGCCTCGAACCCGCCTGATTCCAGTGCAGGTAATTCCGGGTAGGGAATATCCTCACCACTCAGCTTCACAGGCGTACCGGGATGCATGCCCAGTTCAACATACAAGGCTTGCGTAATCAGGCTGGCCGTTTGTAGGCGCGCACGCAATCCCTTTTCCACCAGCTTGTCCAGTGTTTCTGCCGTGGTCTCTATCATCTCATCACCACGAGCCACGATTCGCTGCGGCTCGATCTCTATCAATACCGGTATTCGGAACGAGGTATTGTCAGGATCAAATTCCAGGTGAACATCCAGCACCTTGCCGACCTTGATACCCTTGAATTCAACGGGTGCATTTTTACTCAGTCCTCTTACCGAGGAATTAAAAAAGATCATGAACTTGATCTTCCTGCTGTATTCAATCTCGGAGATACTGGCGTAGTTTTCATGCAGGGTAAAAACCAGGTTGTCTATGTCTGTCGATGCCGGCTCCAGGGTGGCGGGCGTTTCGAATGCAATCCCGCCATACATGATTGAACGCAATGACTCTGTTTGTACCTGGAATCCCTCGGCACCAAAAGATACATCGACACCGCTGGCGTTCCAGAACCTGGTATTTCCCCTGATAAGTTCATGGAAGGGTGCCTTGATAAAGGCATAGATATAAATATTGCTACTGTCATTAGCCAGTTCATAACCAAGCACTTCACCTGCTTCCAGGCCCTGGTAGTAAACCGGTGATCCCGTATCAATCGAGCGCAGGCGCTGGGTAAGCAGCACGATCTTTTTACCCTGCTCTTCGGCAGTAACAACGGGTTGCTTTTCAAGACCGATAAAGTGTCTTTGTTTTGCGCCTGGTCCTGGTTCAATTTCAATATAGGCACCCGAGATCAAGGTACCAAGACCGCTGGCACCGCGAAGCGACAATTGTGGTTTCACTACCCAGAAGCGGCTATTTCTTTTTAGAAAATGTTCTGTTCCATTTTCAAACTGGGCAGTAAGAATGACTTCTGAAAAGTCATCGCTAAAGCGAATTTGTTCAACCACGCCAATATCAACATTTTTGTATTTAATGCGTGTCTTGCCTGCCTCTATACCCTCTGCAGTCTTGAAACTGATAGTGACCTGAGGACCCTGTTCGGATAATGTTTTGACGATGAGCCAGCCACCAACAAGCAGTGTGACGAGCGGGATAATCCAGACTACAGATGGTCCTGCTCGCTTATTGACTTTTGGGCTGGCGGCTTCCATAGGTATTATGCTTGTTGTTCTTTTTTACGCACATTATCCCATATCAATCGGGGATCAAAGCTTTGTGCCGCAAACATGGTCATTATAACTACAGCAGCAAAAAATATAGCGCCTATCCCCGGGCGTACTGTTGACAGGGTGCCAAGACTGACCAGGGCTGACAACAGGCCGACCAAATAAATGTCCACCATGGACCAGGCACCCACAACCTCGGTCACCCGGTACAAGGCTGTTCGATCACGCGGACGCCAGGTTGACCGCATTTGTACACTGAGACAAAGATAGGCAAGTATGCAAAGTTTCAGCATAGGAACAACGATACTTGCAACAAACACGATCATGGCAAGGCCCCACATACCGCCTTCAATCAGCTTCATAACACCACCGAGTATCGTGCTCGGTTCACCCAGGCCAAACCGGATAAGCGTCATTACCGGGTACAGGTTGGCCGGTATAAACAGGACTGCCGATGCCAGCAGCAGTGCCCAGGTACGCTCGAGACTATTGTTCTTTCGATGATGAATGGGTGATGAACAACGCGGACAATGCGTAAAAGCGTGTGATTCGTCACACAGGTATCCACAGGTATGACAATTGACAAGCACGCTACCCTCGTCCAGTTCAGCAATACGATCTACGCTTTTGACCTTGCTTAGTCTCCATAGCAGTGCCGGATCAAAACTGGCACGGGCCGAAGTATAGATAAGTAACAATAAAGCAAGGGCGAACATTGCCGGACCAAATATCACGTTGGCAATGTCCTGTAATTTTACAATCGCGATCAACGTGCCAAGCAGGAATACGCCAACCAGGCTCCATGGCATCAACGCATTAACAAGACGATAGACCTGACCGGCAAACGGGGGAAATTTTTCTAACTTGATAGCAAGCAGCAGGTACAACATTGCGCAAATCACCAGGAATGGAAACAGGATACTGGTGAAGAAAATAAGCAGTCCCAGTTCGCCCATACCGTACTGGTACATCGCCCATCCGCTGGAGACCAGTACGTTATCCACCTGTCTGCCACCGAGTTCCAGTGACAAGAAGGGAAACGTATTGGCAATAAGAAAAAGTATCAGCGCGGTCAGGTAAAGGGCTAGGGTCTTGTCTACCGAATCCGCAACGTGGCGATATAACAGGTTTCCACAGAACTGGCAGCTGGCACGCGCACCAACCGGAATCGCCTCGTAATAATGAAGATGGTCACATTCGTGACAGGCAATCATTTCCCCAGTAATAAATTGACTCACCGTTTCCCGCCCAGCATGGTTTTATTTGTTCTGGTCCTTCACGGTGGCAAACTACGTTGCCACATTCGTTGGCTTATTATTATTCGCCTAACTACTCACATGATCCAGTTTTGCACCGGAAAGAACTACAGATTTTTTACAATACCGGTCAACTGAACAATTCGGAAACCAGCTTCTCCATTTTTTCCTTCTCGAGTTCAAACCGGGCATAAAGCTGCTGGATATTATCAATACTGATGCCAAGCTTGAGCAAACGCTCATCATCCAGTGTACGCTGCTGCTGGTGCTGTATGTCATATGCAATGGAGTTGGCCACACCAATCGCATTGACCTCTTCCCAGTAAAGGCCATTAAAATCGGATTCGGGATAGGAAGCCAGCACCTTGCCCAGTACCGGCGGTAAAGACCAGCTAATCGCAAGGTAATGGCCGGCATGGGTATAATCAAAACCAAGCCTGGATAACATTGCATCCTGAAGTGTTTCAAACTCACCGGCCTCTTTTTGCCTGATGGCATGACCAACGATGTCAGGGAATTTGTCGGCCAGTAATAGCAGGCCAAGGTTATGTATCAGGCCGGCGGTACGCAGTGTTGATAGATCATGACGCAGCATTTCGGGCATGAACTGATACAAATGTGTGGCTAACTCGGCTGTCAGGAAAGCACGAGTCCAGAAACGGGCAGTGTCAAATTCGGGACACTTGTTTTTATCAAAGGGTGAGGCGATAGCCATGGCGAGGCTGGTGCTCTTGACCACTGCCAGTCCAAGACGGGCGCAGGCCCGCTCCAGCGAGGTAATTTCATCTACAGGCGATGACCAGGCTGAATTCGCCAACGCGACCAACCTGCCCGAGATAGACGGGAACAGCTCTATTGTCCGTGTCAGACTGGCATTGTCTATCTCTTCATCGGTCAGGTTTCTTAAAAGGCGCGTCGTGTTGGCTGGTAATACCGGTAAAGATTCACCGGATAATTTTGCCTCAACTGCCGCCTGGGTATCTGGTGCCAGCATGGGTGTAATTTCCCGTAGATGAAAGAGCCATCGTTCTTGTATCCAGTACCTAACAGGACACTAATCATAAAGCGCAACCACGCTACATTTCCTACGGGAAATGTAAGGTCACACAGTACAAATCTCATAATCCAGGAACCACTAATAAACAGTGTTATTTTTATCGATGCTGATTCACTGTTGCCCGAAATATTACTGTAGCTTCCTGCGATGTGCCACTGGAAGTTTATAAATAATATTATAACAACAATAAAAACAGTTACTTATGTATAGACACAGGGAAAATACCCGGTTTGTCAGTGACCAGTGCATTGACTCACTACCCGCTCATGACTCGATTAATAAGCGACAAGGGAATAAAAACTGCAAGTTAGTATCGAACTCGTCATTCGCGTTCTTGGGAATTCGTCTAGCAGAATTTAATCGAGCTGGCCCTGGAATACTTTCCACCGGCATCAATTCCGTCACCGCCGCTGAGCGAAACCGGGATATGCAAAGATGACAATACGAAGCTGAGTGGTCGCAATTAACCCGGAAAACTCAGCCGAAACTGTAACTCCAAAGCAACTTGTTGACTGGTACAAAACGGGGACTGATGTAGTGAGCGATGGTTGCCAGGCACAGACTCTGCAACCCGCATGGAACGGATTTGAACAGCCTTAGGGTGAGTCTTTCATAGCTGCTGACACAGGGGTTTTATGTAATGATTCATAACCCCATATAACTTAATAAATTACTCTATCGCTATAAGCCAGATCAGGAAGTTACTCGGGTCTATATTCAGGAGGTACCTGCTCCGCCCACTGCAGTGAATAGGATGTATCTGGATTAGCAATCACTTGTTCCAGCATTTTTTCGGTCACAACTCCATTAATTCGATGTACCAGTTTCCCTTCTGGATTATAAAAGAAAGTGAGAGGAATCATATCAACCGGCTTGCCAATAACTTTACTTGCAAGTTTTTGATCCACCATTAGTAGTGGATAGTCTATGAAGTATTCCATAGCGTAATTAACAAGTTCATCTTTATCAGGGTAACCAAAACTCGGATAATCTAACGTTAATCCAATAACCATTGCTGCCTGCTTATTATGACGATCGTGAAAGTCGGTAAGATCAAATAGTTCATCACGACAATATGGACAAGCAGTTGCCCATATATTGACGATAACCCATTTACCTTTTCCGACATATTTATCCAGAGAATGATGATTTCCATTTAAGTCTTCCAATGGAACATCATGAGCTTCAGAACAAACTGCTTGAGAAAACGTGAATAACAGGAAAAAACAGAAATTGATGTTTATATTTTTATACACAGTATAAATAGCCTGGTTCATAATAGTGATATACACAGTTGTTTATGTACTTAATCCACTAGTTGTCCGAATCTGCTTGGTAATACAAGGATTACCGCCTCTCATTAAATGCCATTTATCGGCATTAC
Organism: Gammaproteobacteria bacterium; assembly: GCA_965229565.1. Classification (GTDB taxonomy): domain Bacteria; phylum Pseudomonadota; class Gammaproteobacteria; order Eutrophobiales; family Eutrophobiaceae; genus JANQNX01. The sequence goes on from OZ245888.1 coordinate 371,192, forward strand.
ATCAAGCCTGAAAGGTAAGAATGGTAGCCAGAGGGCGGAAAATCAAGGGCGGTTTTCGTTGCGCTGACACATGGGTTTTCATTCCTGTGCTTGACTGGGCCTGAGGCCAGGTAAGTCCAGGAATCTGATTATTTTTCTACCCTCCCTGCTGGCTCTTTATGGACCCGGCCGGCACGATCACTAAATTTACCCGAATTGTAGTGCTGCGTGATAAAAAAAGGGGATATTGCTCATGGAGTTATTGAAATCGAGTGCCGAAATTCATTCCGGCTAGCCAGGTAAACTTGGCTTATTTATCATCATTACTGTTTAATCTTATCAGTTCTATAGCTGTGTCTTTAGCGTCTTTTGCCGGGTCCTCAGTATGCCCTAAATGAGCTGTTACAATTGCTCCTTCTTTTAACAGCAGTAACTGTCTTGCTACAAAAGCAGGATTCGACAACTCTGCTTTTTCTGCTAACTCTGTGACATGTTTTTCAAGCATGCGCTTATGTTCAGCTGATTGTTTATGTATTGGGTTACTCGCTTCTTGATACTCGGAGGATGCCTTAATAAACATACATCCTTTATAGTCTGCTTCATCGAACCATTCACCTAAAGCATCAAACATTGCTATCAATTGTCCTTTTGGTGTGTCTGCAAGTTCTTCCATTCTGCGATATAACCAGTTTCTAAAATTTTCATCCCGCAAACGTAATACAGCCAGAATCAAATCCTCTTTGGTTCGAAAATGGTTGTAGATAGAAGGCTTGGATACGCCTGTTTCAGATGCCAGCATATCCATGCCTGTGGCGTGAAAACCGTTTCTATAGAACACCTTAAGTGCCTTCTGTACTAGTTCATCTCTTTTATTTGTTCTCATATCTCACATCTACCTGAACCGAACGGTAAACCATTTTTCTTCTAAAACAATATATTTTATTGCGAAATTATTCATTTAATTACAACAATATACCGTTTTTTTAGCATTTAATCTAAATATTTTTTTCATATTCTTATTGACAAAGCTTTACCGATCGGTAAAGATTAGTCCATAGCTTAACCGATCGGTAAAGCTTAATGATTTTTTAGGACCACTGTTATTAACGTTATCGGAGAAAAATTATGACTACTTTTGTTACACACACCACTGAATCAGCGCCAGCAGAATCCAGGCAATTGCTAACAGGTGCCAAGCGAGCTTTCGGCTTTATTCCAAATTTACTAGGCACTATGGCTGAGGCACCGGTATTACTTGAAGGCTACCTGTCTCTTGCCGGCATATTTGATAAGTCGAGTTTTAGTGAGACTGAGCGTCAAATCGTGCTCATGACAAACAATCGCTTAAATGGGTGTACGTACTGCATGTCTGCACATACTGCAATGTCCAAAATGGGTGGGGTTCCAGAAGACGTTATTCAGTCTCTCCGCTCAGGAACTCCAATTGCAGATTCCAGGCTTGAAGCTCTTCGACAATTCGCAATGGTAATAAACACGAAACGAGGATGGCCTGACCAGGATGATATTGATGCGTTCTTTGACGCTGGCTATACAAAGCAAAATCTTTTGGAAGTCATATTAGGGACATCGTTAAAGGTTATGTCCAATTATACAAATAACATTGCAGAAACAGAACTCGATGATGCCTTCAAACCTTTCGCGTGGACACCAACCGACGTTAAACAGGTTGCATAAACATCTACTGATCAATTCTAGAGATTATAAAGGAGAAGAATTATGAATGAGCTTATACACTTTGCTACTGCAATAGACAATCGTAGTCATTATTTAAATCCAGTGGCAATTACCGCGCTGATTGTAGTAATGCTTTTTACTGATGTAGCTGCAGACGATAGTGGCTTACCCGATCCTGGGTTTGAAATTGTCAAAGACAGGACTGCCCTGGTAGTAACTGACCCACAAAATGACTTTCTTAGTCCAGAGGGAGTTACCTGGGGCGTGGTTGGAAAAAATATAGAAGCTAATGGCACTGTTGAAAATATCGACAAACTGTTTGCATCAGCTAAAGAAACCGGAATGCCGGTTTTTATCTCTCCACACTATTACTACCCGCATGATCACAAATGGCGATTCGAAGGTGCATTGGAAACCTTGATGCATAAGATAGGAATGTTTAACCGAAAGGATCCATTGTCTACGGAGAATTTCAGGAATTCCGGTGCTGATTGGCTAGAGCAATATAAGGAATATATCAACGATGGCGAAACAATCGTTACTAGTCCGCATAAGGTATACGGACCCGAATCGAACGATCTTGTTTTACAAATGCGAAAGCAAGGAATAGATAAAGTCATTCTGGCCGGGATGTCTGCGAATTTATGTACTGAATCCCACATGCGCGCGTTAATAGAGGAAGGTTTCGAAGTTATGGTCGTTACCGACGCTACTGCCGCCGCTCAGGTACCTGGGTACGATGGTTACCAGGCTGCATTAATAAATTTCCGAATGATTGCAAGCCATGTAGCAGACACAAGATCTACAGTTGCTGCTATAAAAAATGCGTATCAATCAGATTAATCAATCTTACTGCGTGTCATTGATCAAAGCCCTCCTCTCCCCTACTTCATTGGTCAATGGCACGCCCTTTTAATAATTAACATGAGGAATGCATTATGAACCGACCACCTTTACCTCCTTTTACAAGAGACACGGCTATTCAAAAAGTGCGACTGGCTGAAGATGCCTGGAATAGCCGCGACCCACGTAAAGTGGCACAAGCGTATACCCCAGATAGTAAGTGGCGTAATAGGGCACAGTTCCTGACAGGAAGAAAGGAAATAGAAACCTTTCTCACTACTAAATGGAATAAAGAACATGAATACAGATTAATAAAAGAGCTATGGGCATACACCAATGAGCGTATAGCTGTCCGATTTGCATATGAATGGACTAACGATAAAGGTCAGTGGTTTCGCTCATATGGAAATGAAAACTGGGAGTTTTCAGAAAATGGGCTTATGGCAGTAAGACGAGCTTCTATAAACGATTTAACAATTGATGAAGCTGAACGTCTCTTTCATTGGCCGCTTGGCCCAAGACCTGAAGGTCATCCAGGATTGTCTGAACTGGATCTATAACGGTCCGATTACATGCAATACAACATTTACAACGCCTTTTTAAGGCACAAACTCAACGAGGTAATAAACATGAAACAACTAGGTAAATATATCGCAATTGCAACATTGATGTCGTCAACAGGTTTAATTTCATCGGTTTATGCAGCTGATGAATATAATGTCTCAAAAGGCACAACCGTAGATGGGCAAGGTGTCGCATTTCGAGGTAATGATGTTTTCGCATACCACAATGGACTTGGTATTGTCCCTGGAGAAGCCAGGTATACATACGTCGATGACAACGTAGCCTATTATTTTAAATCTAAAGAGGCACTAGAAGAATTTGCTTCTGATCCTGATAAATACAAGCCTCAATACGGTGGCTTCTGTGCATTAGGTGTGTCACTTGGCAAGAAACTCGACGGAAGTCCACGCTATGCTGATATCGTAGATGGCAAATTGTACTTGTTTCTGAATGCTGCCGTTTTTGGCATGTATGAAAAAGATAAGGATAGTGTGTTGGCTAAAGCCAAATCTGTATGGCCATCGATACATTATCTGACAATTTCTGAAGCTAATGGCATTTAGCCAGGTAATTGTGCAAGTTAAAATCGTACAATATTCTGTCAGTGGAATCGGCCTGACTATAATAGCAATGCTTGCCTTTGCTGGTAATGCATTGCTAAGTCGGGCCGCATTTCAATATACCAATATTGACGCCGCGAGCTTTACGTTGATACGACTCGTCTCAGGCGCCATATTTCTAGCCCTACTGACAAGACCACAAGCAATCATCAATCTCAAATATGGTAACTGGCATTCTTCTATAGCACTGTTTATATATGCCACATGTTTTTCATACGCCTTTGTTGATTTGACTACAGCCACAGGCGCAGTACTAGGCTTTGGTGCTGTTCAACTAACTATGCTTGGTTATGCTTTATTACGTGGTGAACGATTTAAGCATATTCAAATAGCCGGTATAGGCATTTCTATAGCAGGTGTATTGGCATTATTACTACCTGGTTTTGAAAACCCACCATTAATACCAGCGTTATTAATGCTATCAGCAGGTGCTAGCTGGAGTATTTATACAATTCTTGGCAGGAACAGCCAAGAGCCAACTCATGACACTGCGGGAAATTTCAATAGAGCTGCACTCATAGCTACCGTCTTTTACTTTTTATTTGTACATAACAGTCAATTTGATACGCCAGGATTTATGTTTGCATTTCTATCAGGCACGTTGGCTTCTGGATTGGGATACATTATTTGGTATACGGCACTGCCATACTTGACTGCAACAACAGCGGCAAGTGTACAGTTAACGGTGCCCGTAATAGCCAGCTTTGGAGGAATGTTATTTTTTGATGAAATGCTGACGCTAAGCATGGTGCTTATTAGTACGGCAATTCTAAGCGGCATCTTGCTTGTGGTTAGATATAAATAAACATGTTTTTAGATATCTATAGTTTGCGTTCTATCCAATTATTACCCAGACACAATGTTTATTACGAAATAATTAACCGGTGACGTCTATTGCAATTCACCTTAACGATTATCAACTCAACAAAAAGGTAAATATCATGGCAACTTTATTACACATAGATGCAAGTGCGCGTAAGTCTCGATCTATTACAAGATCTTTAGGAGCCGAGTTCAAGAACCAGTGGATCTCAAAAAATACAGAGGACGAATTTATCTATAGAGATGTTGGCAGCACGCCGCCTGATTTTATTTGTGAAAGTTGGATAGCTGCTGCTTTTACTCCAGACGATGAACGAACAGAGGAGCAGACTTCATTACTATCGCAATCTGATCTATTTATTGATGAATTATCTAAAGCAAGTGTAATAGTCATATCAACGCCAATGTACAACTATGGTATGCCCGCAGCATTGAAAGCCTGGGTTGACCAGGTTATCAGGGTTAACAAAACCTTCAGCTTTGACTTAAGTCGTGGTGACTATCCTCTAGAACCTATTCTTTCAGGAAAGACCCTTGTATTACTCACATCATGCGGCGAGTTCGGGTTTGGAAATGGTGGGGTGAGACAGAAAATGAATCACTTAGGGCCTCACCTTGAAACAATTAGCAAATACCTTGGTGTAGATGAAACATATGAAATACGCGTCGAATACCAGGAATTCGGTGACCATAGGCACAAAGAATCTATCGAGAAAGCTTACCAAGCTATCCCAACAGTAATCGATAATCTCTCTACAATCCTGGCTATCAGTGCCTAATGCCGCATATAGGATCGTAGTGTAAGTTCTAAGCAACCGAGTTAAATGGTGGCCAGGTACAGAATCGAACTGCCGACACAGGGATTTCAGTCCACGAAACGATTGAAGATCAGGTCAGGAAAGTTAAAGATTCTGAGCGTATTTCAGCACCTGCTTTTCATTCCTCGCAGGTACTACCGATGAGTTCCTGACATATGTACAGAACCCGATGCTTTGTCAGCAAAAAAGCATATTTTGCATATGGATCCATAGAAATTTGTCACCGAAAAACGAAACTTATTCTATCAACAAAGACTATAAACCTTTACGCCAAAATCAGAAACATCAAACCAACTACGATAAATACCGAACTTGCACCAATTACGAGTAGAGAAGTTTCCTCATTTTTTTCCAAGTAAGCTTCTTGTGGGTTATCTGGGTTATAAAATACTAGAACTTCAGCACCTTTATGATAAGTAGCAGCCTTGGACTGGGCGCGCTCTGACATATAAGTAGCTAATTGTCCGCCTGGATTGATCTCACTACCAACAAATCTTCGGCCATCGACCTCGTAGGTATATTTAACACTAGCCTCGAAGTTTTTAAATTTGCTTACGTTATCACTGAAGCCGCCTTGTTTACTGACACAGGTTTTAACCTCTGACAAGACTATTTTACCCTGAACTCCAGGCCACTCTTCGACTCTTGAGGCTTTCCTCCGGATAACTAACAATGCATAGCCAATACCACAGACACCTAATAGCATTGGCAAGTAACCTATAAATGAAATTTCACTCATGATTTTATTAGCGACAACATAAATAAACTCTTTAATGATAGTCTGAAAATAACTATAAATTCTAGCATCAGATAAATACGCCAATTCAAAAACTTGATTAGCAACTGCAGCTGCATAGCGCTGTACGAATTAAGTTATTGCTTAGCACTTATATCGAGAAGCAAAATACAACCTCTCTGAATAAATTCTAGAGAAATAAGAGAAATGGTGGCCAGGGACAGAATCGAACTGCCGACACAGGGATTTTCAGTCCCCTGCTCTACCGACTGAGCTACCTGGCCATTATTTGAAATGACTAAATCTTTCTACATTGAGGACTGAAAATCGGTATTTTCAATCCCACATACTGTACCGCTTCCCGGCCACGCCGCCTGGCCATATATTAAAAATATACTGGAAGGGCTTCCCCGATAACTTATTGAATTTATTAAGTACTGGTTATCGCGAAGCGCGTATTAAACCGGTCTGCGGGGGTTTCGTCAAGTTGACTATTCCTCTGGCGGTACAAACTCCTTTGGCTTGTCAGATCCGCCGCCAAAAAAGAATTTTTCCATCTCTTCCTCGAGGAATTTCCTGGCCTTGGGCTCGATGGGTGTCAGGCGGTACTCGTTGATGAGCATGGTCTGATGTTGCAGCCACATTTGCCATGCCTCTTTTGAGACATTATCGAAAATGCGTTGCCCAAGTTCACCCGGGTAGGGCATGCGCTCAAGACCCTCTGCTTCTTTGTCCAGTTTCGCGCACTTGACTGTACGACTCATGTTCAAATCTCCTTGCTTCTAAGTTTATTCATGATGGTGACTACCGGCGCGGGCAGGCCCAGTTTTTGTCCTGCCCCCGGCTGCACCCAGGACAGACTGCTGCTATCGTTTAGCAGTTGCTGCCCACCTTCAATAGTCATGTGTATGGGCTGTATGTTTAATTGAAAATGACTAAATGTGTGCTTGACCATCGCTCTCTCGGCTAATGCTAACACAGACAAGCCATACTGTTGGCTGAGGGCCTGGCTCGGGTTGAGTCCCGGGTCAATTTCCGGGAAACACCAGAGCCCGCCCCAGATACCTGCCGGTGGCCGCTGTTGCAACAATACCTCGCCCTTCTCGTTTTCGATAATGGCGAATATGGTTTCGCGCACTGGATTAACCTTACGCGGTTTGGTTTCCGGGTACCGGTGTTGTGATTGTTCACAATTAGCCTGGCAATCCTGCTGTAACGGACAAACATCACAACGTGGCTGACTTCGGGTACAGACGGTTGCACCGAGGTCCATAATGGCCTGCGTGTAATCCGCTACCTGCCTGTCCGGCGTGTAAGTTTCAGCCATTTCCCACAGCCTGTTTTCCACGGATTTTTTACCGGGCCATCCATGAACCGCATGATAGCGGCACAACACCCGTTTTACATTACCATCCAGTATTGGCTGGCGTTGGCCACTTGCTAACGCGAGTATGGCTCCCGCGGTGGAACGACCGATACCAGGCAACGCTACCAGCGCTTCAAGTTCATCGGGAAACTGGCCAGCATATTCTGTACTTACGGTGATTGCAGTCTTGTGGAGGTTCCGTGCACGGGCGTAGTAGCCAAGCCCGGTCCACAGGTGCAAAACTTCATCGATGGAGGCATTGGCAAGATCAGTAACTTCGGGGAAGGCTTGCATAAAACGCTGGTAGTAAGGGATCACAGTAGTTACCTGCGTTTGCTGCAGCATGATCTCTGAAACCCAAACGCGGTAAGGCGTACGCTGCTGCTGCCAGGGCAAATCCTTGCGACCATGTTGCCGGTACCAGTCCAGTAACGCCTCGGCAAACGGGTTAAGCGGTTTACCCGTCACGCTAGAAATCAAACAGCTTCTTCAGGCCTTTGCCCAGTTCTTCTTTAATCAAGTCTTCTGGCTTGACCGGCTTTTGTTGTTGCTGTTGCTCGGCGGGTGCAGGCTCTGCGGGTTGCTCCGTGGTCTGCTCCTCCGGTGTGACATTCTGTGGTGTCGGCGCTGGTTCGGCTTTCTTGCCAGATGGAAGGCCGAGCATGTCACCCAGCTTGTTCTTCAGCGTGTCCTTGAATAAGGCATTGATCATGGATTCGAGATCCGGACGGCATGCCTTGTCGATAATCCTGCCGCGGCATTTGATCAACAGGTCCCAACCGCCAATGTTGTAACGCTCCTCGCCCCTGGTGGCACTTGCCGGGTCGACCAGTACAGTCATATTGTACTTCCAGGTTTCATCGTTCAGGTTCACCATCATGCCTTCACCTTTCACCTTGAACCCGTTAGCCAGCATCAACATGTCGTTGTTGTTAACGACACCGTTCTTGATATCCATGGTTGCCGTCAGTGATTTGAATTTCGTTTCGCCTTCCGTCTTGACGTTACCGAAGCGCTTGGACTCGTACATGATCTCGACCTGTTGCAGGACACTGTTGATATCCACGCCTTGAAAGATGCCGTCAAAAAACTTCAATTCACCAATACCGGACAAACGTTGTTTCATCACGTTGGTGTCCTTGCCGGAGGTATTCAACGACAACATGATATTTGCCTCACCTGAAATATCTTCCGAATCGGCCACGTCCTTGACCAATGGTCCGGTTTGAACACCGGTCAGCGTGGTATCGGTTTTCAGGCGGGGTTCCTTGCCCGTCGCATCCAGCGAAATATTGCCACTATAGGAACCGCCATACAGGTTAGCCTTGATCGGTGCCAGCTTGATATCCCCCTTGTCCGCGCGCACGCTGAGTTCAAGGTCGCTCAGTCGGGCATTTGATACCACGAATTGCCCCATGACAAAGTCACCCTTTATGCGTAGTGCACGCAGCGTTTCAACCGGTATTTCCGTGGCAGCGGCAGCGGCAGCCGTTTCGGGGGTGGCTGCCTGTTTCTGCTGCTGTTCCTTGGGCTTGGGCGGCAGGTAACGATCCAGGTTTAACTGGTCAATACCAAGCCCAAACTCGAGGTTAAGTGGCGACATACTGATCAGCTTGATGTCACCCTGCAAGTTTGAATCATCCAGCTGCGCCTTCAGACCATTCAGTTCAATGCTGTTGCTACTGCCGGCAAAACCGGACGAGACCGCAACCTGTTTTAATACTTTTGGATCCGCTGTGTCAGGCACATCCTGGTTCAGCGATACCAGCAACTGGCGCAGATCGAACGGGGCAATATCCAGCTTGCCGCTGAATGTAGGCTCCGTCTTGAATTGCCTGGCAGTCAACTGGCCACTGACATTGAGCCCAAGCCCGTTTACTTTCAGGCTGTTAATCGTGAGGACTTCATTCTTCATGTCGATATCGGATGCGGCATCAACCTTGAGTGACACGGGCGAGTTAGGGATTTGCTTGCCAGCGAACTCGGCACTCAGGGAGAGCGGGTCCAGCTTGACACGCTCGGCGCTGCCGCTGATTCCTGTCGTGAGATTAAATGAATTTAATACCTGCGCCAGGTCCGGCTGTTTTAACGCGGTCAGTAACAGCTTTGCCTCATCACTGGCAACGGTCACGTTACCATCAACCTGGTCGTTTTTTGCCGACAGGTTGGCATTGAGTCGAATACCCAGCGCGTTAAAAGCCAGCCTTGGCAACAATACTTGTTCAGACTTCGTATCAGCATCAAACTCGGCATCCAGGGTAAATTGCTTGTCTTTTATACTGCCAAGATCCTTAGCCAGGGAAGCGAGGCCACTGTCCTTGCCCTGCACGCTACCAGCGACCAGTAACAGCAACGGCAGGTCCGGGCCACTGGCGTTCAGCTTGCCCCTTACCGCCGGTTTGTCAGACAGGAAGTTACTGATACTCAGTGTGCCATTACTACTCAGGCCCAAAGCCTTGATAGCCAATTGACTGACTTCGATAGCACCGGCATTGGACCCAAAACGGGTATCGACACTGAATGCAGCAGGCACCGATTGTAGCTGCTTGTTCAACTCGCCCAGGTCTTGCTTGCCTTCCCCGCTAAAGGCGGCGGCAATTCGGACCAGTGTCGGCAAATCATCACCACTGATATTGATACCACCTTTCAGGGCAGGTGAACTCGATTGCAGCTTCTCGCCACTTAGCGTGCCTGCCGTTGTCGTACCCAGTGCATTGACGGACAGTGTTGGCAACGCCACGCTGCCGGCCTGCAGGTCGAGATCAAAGTCAGTCTCAATGGCAAACGACCCGGGTGCCGATTGCAATTCTTTCGACAAGGCCGCTACTTTTTCCTTGCTGTCCCCTTTTAACTGCGAGGCCAGTGAAATGAGGATGGGCAGGTTGTCACCACTGGCCTTTATCGAACCCTTGGCGGCCGGTGTTTTGGATTTGATGTTACGCGCGATAACGTTAGCATTGACCTTGTTACCCAGTACATCCAGCGATAGATCACTGATGTTGATGTCGTCACGTTTGAGGTCGGCATCAAACGCCGTTTTCACATTGAAATTTTTGGGTTCAATACCTGCCAACTGGCTCGCCAACGGTTCGATCTCGAATATCTTGAACAATTGCGGCAGGTTCTTACCCTGTATATCCAGTTCTCCTGTCACCGCGGGCTGTCCCGATTGGTAATCAGCAACCTCGACCTGCCCCTTCAAAACAGTATCAAATGCATAGAGATCCAGTGCACTGATACGGGCAATGTTTGCATCCATGTCGACCTGTATTTCTGACGTCAGTCTAATGGCCGTCTCGCCACCCGGAACGGAGTTACCCTTGACGGTTGATTCTAGCAACATGGGTTTCAGCGTCAGTACATTACCGCCATCGTCATAGCCGAGGGTGCCGTTAAAATCGATGCGTGACGATAGCGCAGGTTTGGAAGCGCCGGCATTCAGGCCGGCCTTGATATCGATGGGCTGACCCAGCACCAGTTCACCGGTAGATATGGCCACGTCAGTCACCTGGGCCGTGAGGTCCTCCTGTTTGTCTTCCCAGAAGACATTGGCGTCCTTGATATCGATACCGCCCACTACTAATGCAGCAACCGGCAGGGCACTATCTGATTTTTCCGGTTTTTCCCCGGTCGGTTTGACCAGGTCTGCCCAGTTCGTGATGCCCTTTTCATTGCGAGCAAGATTGATAGTCGCGCCGTGCAATACCAGCGTATCCATCTCCAGTTGCTTACGCAGCAGCGGCAATAGCTTGGCGCGGGCCTTGACCAGGCTGGTTTTAAGGAAGGGCTTGTCGCCAAACCCGGCGGCATTACTGAGCGTGATACCGTTTAATTCGATGCCAAGCCAGGGATAAACCGTCAGCGTGATGTCACCATCAATCTGTAGCTCGCGGCCAGTTTCTTCCCTGACCTTTTCAGTAATGCTGTCCTTGTAATCGTTGGGGTCAAAGGTGGCCACGGCCACGATCGCGAGACCAGTTACCAGGAAGAAAACAATAGCCAGACCAATGGCAAGCTTTTTTAAAAATTTCATCGGACCAGATTCCTTTATATACTTTTTTCGAGTCGAGACAGCGCCGCTTTCACCTGTGCCGGTGCGGTACCGCCCACATGATTCCTGGCCGCGACCGAGCCCTCGAGCTCCAGAACCGTGAACACATTATCCTTGATGACATCGCTGAACTGTTGAAGTTCGGCCAGTTCCAGGTCGGCCAGCGGTTTACCTTTCTCAATGGCGTAATGCACGATCTTGCCCACGGCCTCATGCGCATCACGAAATGGCAACCCGTTCACGACAAGGTAGTCAGCCAGGTCTGTCGCCGTGGCGTAGCCCTTGGCTGCCGCTTCGTACATGGCCTTCTTGTTTACCGTGATCGTCGGCACCATGCCAGTGTAGGCCAGCAGGCACATCTTGACCGTATCCAGTGCATCAAACAGGGCTTCCTTGTCTTCCTGGTTGTCACGGTTATAGGCCAGCGGTTGCGCCTTCATCAGTGTCAACAGGGCCATTAAATCGCCATACACGCGGCCCGTCTTGCCACGCACCAGTTCCGGGATATCCGGGTTTTTCTTTTGTGGCATGATGGACGAACCGGTACACCAGGCATCACCAATATCGATGAACCCGGAGGCCTGCGACATCCAGATAATCAATTCCTCGGAAAATCGCGACAGGTGCATCATGACCAGGCTAGAGGCCGCGGCCAGCTCGATGACAAAGTCACGGTCACTGACGGAATCCAGCGAGTTCTGCGTCACCCCGTCGAAACCGAGCTGTTCGGCCACGTACTCGCGGTCGATCGGGTAACTGGTGCCGGCCAGTGCAGCAGCACCAAGTGGCAATACATTCAGGCGACGACGACAATCCTGAAATCTTGCACGGTCGCGTAATAACATCTCTGCCCACGCCAGGAGATGATGTCCGAACGTCACCGGCTGTGCCGACTGCAGGTGCGTAAAGCCGGGCATAATCGTATCGACATGTTGCGAGGCCAGGGCGTGTAATGCCTTCAGAACAGCGGTGAGTCGCTCGTTGATATCATCCACTTCCGCACGGCAGTACAAACGGATGTCGGTAGCCACCTGGTCATTTCGTGAGCGGCCAGTGTGTAATTTCTTCCCCACCTCGCCAATATCACTGACCAGTGCAGTCTCGATATTCATGTGCACATCTTCCAGCGCGGTTGACCATTCAAACTCACCATTATCGATACGTTGCCTGATAGCGTTCAGTCCTGCCACGATCTGGTCACTTTCGTCACTACTGAGCACCTTGACTCTGGCCAGCATGCGCACGTGAGCAATCGAGCCCATGATGTCATAATGGGCCAATCGCTGATCGTAGGAGACGGACTGCGTGAATTGTTCGACAAATGCATCTGTCGGTGCCGTAAAGCGCCCGCCCCAGGGTTTTTGCTTGTTATCCTTACTCATTGACGTCGTACTTCGTTTATTTGGCGCACAGTATAACGTATGCTGCCGGTAAACCGCGCGCTTTTCCCATGACCACGACAGATACTGACCAGAGTTCGAATTTCCTGCCTGACTTCTGTAATGCGCGCGTGGTGTTCGTGGTGTTGTTCAGCGCCGAAATCCTCGCCATTGTGCTGTCTATTAACAATATTCTGGCTGGCCAACAGTTTATGTATAACCTCGCCATGAATTCTCTATTTATCCAGTGGATCGCGCTAAGCTGCGTTGGCCTGCTGTGCCTGTTTCGAAGCCAGCTCAACCGCCTGTCTATCCTGAAATCGGTGAGTGCCAGTTATTTCATTATATTACTGGTCGCCCTGATCATCACCGAGCTGGCCTGGTGGATCGTATTCAAGAACCCGGATTACCCGGACCCTTTAACCACAACGCACCTGTTGTTCGTATTCCGATCACTGACCATCACGGCCATTATCGGCGGGCTGGTGCTGCGCTATCTTTACATCCAGCATGAATGGCGACAAAACATCGAGGTGGTTGCCGAATCGCGTTTGCAGGCATTGCAATCACGTATCCGACCGCACTTCCTGTTCAATTGCATGAACAGTATTGCCAGCCTGACACGCACCGAACCGGCCAAAGCCGAGGCAGCAGTCGAAGACCTGGCAGAACTGTTTCGTGCCAGCCTGCTGGAACCCACCCGGCTATACCCGATCAGCGAAGAATGGAAACTCTGCGAGCTGTATCTACGCATTGAAAGCCTGCGACTGGGTGAACGCCTGCAAGTGGAGTGGCAGGTCGATGCTGTCCCTGGCAACGCGTTAATCCCGCCGCTGTGCCTGCAGCCTCTGCTGGAAAACAGCATCTATCACGGGATTGAACGAATGATCGAAGGCGGTACGATTACTATCAGCGGCGAACAGATTGAGGACACGTTACGTATCATGATTGTAAATCCCTTGCCCGATGAAAATAGCCCGGACTTGCACCATGGCAATCGACTGGCCCAGGAGAATATCCGCCAGCGCCTGCTGAACATGTTTGGGGACAATTGCGAGTTGCGCATCGACAGTGAACCACAACAATACAAGGTAACAGTCACACTACCCTATCAGACCTATGCAGATACTGATCGTTGATGATGAACCGCTGGCGCGCGAGCGCATGCAACAACTGGTAGCCGAATTGCAGCCGTCAGCCACACTTCACGCGGCCGCGGATGGGGTGGAGGCTTTGCAACAAATTGGTAAATTCAGGCCGGACATCGTCTTGCTGGATATACGCATGCCGCGCATGGATGGTCTGGAGGTCGCTCGCCATGTTCTGAAACTGGACAACCAGCCGGCTATAGTTTTTACCACTGCCTACCAGGACCATGCGCTCAGTGCCTTTGATGCCAACGCCGTCGACTACCTGTTAAAACCCATACGCAAGGAACGCCTGCAGATTGCACTGGAACGTGCCCGGGTACTGCAGCGCACTCGCCTGAATAAACTCACGGAAACCATCAGTGAAAACAGTAAGCGCACGCATGTCAGTGCTATTGTAAATGGTGTACTTGAACTGATACCGGTTGAGCGTATTTATTATCTCAAGGCCGATCAAAAGTATGTCACCGCGGCCTGGCCGGGAGGAGAGATATTACTGGATGAACCGCTGGTGAACCTGGAAGATGAATTTCCGGATGCTTTCGTCCGCATTCACCGCAACGCACTGGTCGCCAGGAAACGCATCCAGGGATTGGGAAAAAATGAAGACAACCAGCACTACATCAAGCTGCAGGAAATGCAGGAAGAATTGCAAATTAGCCGGCGCCACCTGGCCAGCGTGCGCGAGATAGTTAACCGTTTGGGCAACCGTTAACGGCCTTGATTTCTCTGGCGGCGGCCAGTAACGCCATCCTGGCGATCACACCGTAAGTGTAAAACCGGTTTTGGTGGCAGTCCGGCGCCTCGCCGGGTTCCGGGGAGATACAGCAGTCTTCAAACGCCAGTGGTTCAAAGCGCATACCGGGCGCATTGAGGTTCTGACTGGTGGAACGTTTTTCGTGCACACGGTAAAAGCCGCCAACCACCTGATGATCGATCATGTAAACAACCGGCTCGGCAACGGTATTGTTTGCACCCCATGTCTCGTGTGTATACACGCCTTCCTGGATTATTACCTGTGTCACCTTTTGGCCTTCCTTGGTCTTGGACATCTTGGTGCGTTCCTTGCGGTTTAACTCGGTGACGTCCTCAACACTGTTCACTGTCATGACACCCATGCCGTAGGTACCCGCATCTGCTTTAACCATGACGAAGGGTTTACTATCAACACCGTGCTCGTCGTATTTCTTTTGTATCTCGGTCAACAGTGCTTCCACGTTCCTGGATAAACAGTCAATGCCTTCACGCTTCATGAAATCAACTTCACCACAGTTCCTGAACATGGGATCGATTAGCCACGGATCGAGACCAATCACGCCGGCCATGTCCTGGGCAATCTGCTGGTAAAAACTGAAGTGGGTGGACTTGAGGCGTGTTGACCAACCCAGTTTGGTGGGTGGTGATACGACCTGGTCCAGGTTCTCAAGTATTTCCGGCTTGCCGGCAGCCAGGTCATTGTTCAGCAGGATCATGTCAGGATCAAAACCGTCCACACCAATACGATCACCATTCCTGTTGATCCGTTCCAGCGTCAGGCTGTTTGTTGATGGCAATTCAATCGTCATGGGCGCATCGATGTCTTGCAGTAGACTGCCTATGCGAGTTTCAAAACCGGCCTTTTCGATGATGGTTTTCAGGCGATACACGTTTTCCAGGTAAAACAGGTTGCGTGTATGGTTCTCGGGAACAATCAGGATCTTGTCTATGGGCCTTTGCAAATGTTCGATAGCCATTTGCACGGCGTGAATACTCAGTGACTCAAAGGCCGGATTCAGGTTATTAAAACCGGCCGGGAACAGGTTGGTATCGATTGGAGCAATCTTGTAACCGGCGTTACGCAAGTCTACCGAGGCATAGAACGGCGCACATAAATCTCGCCAGGCCGTACGAAACCAGGATTCAATCGCCACCTGGTTCTCCAGTACAGCGCTTTCAAGCTTCTGGAAAGGACCGGAAAGGGCTGTAGTCAGGTGTGGTACGGTATTTTCGGGCATAGGATGTCTCGACTGGATATAAATAGGGTACTGTTTCATTTGTCCGGGAGGGAAAATAAATCTCCCCATTTACCCTGGCAACATGCCACGGCTGCCACCACCGCCGTTTCTGCGCGAAGTACACGTGGGCCAAGGTACAGGGTCTGACAACCATGCTGAATTGCCAGGGTTACCTCGTCTTCGCTGAACCCACCTTCCGGACCAATCAATAGCGTCACATTGTCGGGCTTTCCATCCAGCTCTGCAATTGTTGTCTCGGCTTCCGGGTGAAACAACAGGCGTTGGCCTTCAGCCTCGCCAATGAGGAATTCATCCAGCCTGATTGGCTGCGCAATTTTCGCCAGGCGCGTTCGACCACACTGCTCGGTCGCGCTGATAATAATGTTGGACCAGTGCGTCATCTTGTTCTGTATCCGGTCCGGTTTAATCTTGACGTTACTGTACTCTGTTATCAATGGAATGATACATGTAACACCCAGTTCAACCGCCTTTTGTATCGCAAGATCCATGTGCGCACCGCGCGCGATGCCTATCGCGACGTTAAGTTGTAGCGGAGATTCACGTTTCCCGGGAATCACGGACAGGAGTTCCAGCTCGGCCTGTTTTTTTGAGAGCTTAATCAGCCTCGCCTCATACTCTTCATCACCATCATTAAACAGACGAACACTATCACCACTTTGGGCACGCAACACATTAGCTAGATAATGTGCCTGCTCCGGCGCTAACTGTAATGTTGTTCCCTGCCGCAGGACCTGTTGTGTATACAGGCGGGTGATACGCATGCTTATTCCCCGCAGGCGATGTCAATGCCTTCAGCCGCCACGTCCAGTACCGTGGCGATTTGTTCACGGGTAATTACATACGGTGGCATCAGGTATATGACGTTACCCAGCGGTCTTAGTAGCACGCCCCGTGTCAGGGCATGTTGATAGACTTTGATTCCACGTCGTTCCTGCCAGGGATAGGGCTCGCGTGCCTGCTTGTCCTTGACCATCTCAATAGCGAGGATCATGCCATGCTGTCGTACTTCAGCAACATGGGGATGTTCGGCCAGTGGTTGGCTGTAGTCCCACATGTATGTAGCCAGGGCCTTGTTATTCTCTATGACATTGTCATCACGAAAGATATCGAGCGAGGCGTTGGCGACTGCACAGGCAATCGGGTTGCCCGTATAGCTATGCGAGTGCAGAAAGGCTCTCATCTTATCGTATTCATCATAAAAGGCAGCGTACACGTCTTCCGTGGTCAAGGTGACCGATAGCGGCAGGTAACCGGCGGTTATCCCCTTTGACAAGCACATAAAGTCGGGGGTGATGTTGGCCTGTTCACAGGCAAATAACGTCCCCGTGCGCCCAAATCCAACTGCAATTTCATCAGCGATCAAATGTACCTGGTATTTGTCACAGGCTTCGCGCAACAAAGACAGGTACACCGGGTGATACATACGCATGTTTCCCGCACACTGTACCAGGGGTTCCACGATCACCGCGGCGACTTCATCAGCATGCTGCGCCAGCAAGGCCTCCATGTGCTGGAACATCTTGCGTGAGTGGGTTTCCCAATCGTCATCGGGGGAGCGATGATAGCAGTCCGGGCTGGGGGCCACGATGGTTTCCATCATCAAAGGACCGTAGGTGTCCTTGTACAGCGCGACATTACCGACCGCCAGTGCACCTAGTGTTTCACCATGGTAACTGTTATCTAGCGTGATAAAGCGTTTCTTCTTCGGTTTACCACTGTTCAACCAGTAGTGGTAACTCATCTTCAGCGCGACCTCGATGGCCGACGAACCATTGTCAGCATAAAAGCAACGACTCAGTCCCGGCGGCGAAAGCTCCCTGAGCCGCTCCGATAATGTAACGACAGGCTCATGGGTAAATCCGGCAAGGATGACATGTTCCAGCTCCTCAAGCTGTGCGTGGATGGCGGCATTGATGCGCGGGTTGGCATGCCCAAACAGGTTGACCCACCAGGAACTCATGGAATCGATATAGCGATTGCCGTCAAAGTCCTCCAGGTAAACACCCTTCCCCCTGCGCACGGGTATCAGTGGCAGGGTCTCATGGTCCTTCATCTGCGTGCATGGGTGCCATACAACGGACAAATCGCGTTGTTTCAGTCCGTCTGCCATGGCTTCAGTTATCGTGAAAGTGTGCTTCTGTTATCATAGAGGTGATTATACTACTTGCTATACAGTTGAATGAAACAGGCAAAATTTAATATCGGGCAAATCATTCACCACAGACTGTTTGATTACCGGGGCGTTATTTACGACGTTGACCCTGTATTTAACGGTACTGAGGAATGGTACCGGGCCGTTGCAAAATCCAGCCCCCCGAAAAATGAACCCTGGTATCGCGTGCTTGTCGATAAAGCAACACACGAGACCTACGTGGCCGAGCAAAACCTGGAAAGTTGTGAAGAACTTTTCCCAATCAAACACCCACTGGTAAATCTCTATTTTGATAACTTTATCGATGGGCGTTACTCCCAGAACCAGATTAATAATTAAGTATGATAAATACAATCAAGGAATATTTTGAAGGGCTGTTAGCTAACAGCCCGGACGATAACAAAAACAATAAATCGTTGGAACTCGCAACTGCCGTACTCATGATCGAGATTAGCCTCGCGGACGATCATATAGATGACAGGGAACGTGATGAAATAAAGAAACAAATGACAACGGGCTTTGACCTTGATGACCAAACCATACAGGAGTTAATCGAGGCGGCCGAAAAGGAAGTAGATCACTCGGTTTCCCTGTATGAGTTTACGAGTCTATTAAACGACAAGCTGCCGATGGAAGATCGCGTAGCGGTCGTAAAAAACCTGTGGCGAATCGCCTACGCTGACAACGTTCTGGACAAGTATGAAGAGTATTACATTCGCAAAGTAGCAGATCTGTTATACGTCGCCCATTCGGACTTCATAAAAAGCAAACTGGACGCGGCTAACTAGAGTCCTTGCCAATCATGGTATCAATTAGCTGATCTTCCAGTTCGATACGCGTGGAAAGCTCTTCGCAAAGCCTGGACAGATCAGACTTTAAATCGGATAGATCGTTACCATCATTCTCGGAACTGTATTTTTCATCAAACGCCAACGCGGTTTCCGTCGTTTGTTCAATCCTGGGATAGATCTTGACTGCTAGCTCGGACACGGCCTTGCGCCGTTCCTTACCCTCGGCTATACGTTGATATAAACCAAAGTGTGCAGCGGCGATATAATCCACCAGTAACTGTACAAATTCTTCCAGGTCCGACTTCGAGTTAAATGGTTCTTCGGATGAGCTCTCCGAAGAGACTTTCAACAGCAATGAAAACAGTTCATTTCTTTCCTTGAGCATGTGCTCAATTAACTGCTGACTTTCGCTACGCCTCTCTTCAATCGCTTCCAGTTGTTCTGTCATTTTTACACCGTGATATTTGCTATTCTTATGTCGCTTACCGCTACCTACAGCAAGCCAAGTTTATTTTAACAAGATAATTCTCAATGCCATAACATTCATCATGCCCGCTAGCCGCCATGCTTGCAATCCGGTAGTGTTGTCAAGCGCAAGCAATATCGCAATTCACGCAGTTTAATATATGAATTCGTTATGTTTTCGCGAATTTATAAGCTAGACTTTCGCTTGTACCTGGTAATTCACGTTTGCCGACGGACAAATATCAGTAAAAACAAATATAATATTGACCTCATATCGGCTTATTTGAGAATAAGAAAATTACCGCTCCTAACGCAATGGAAATTCCCGGCTATCGAATAGAAAAAGAGATTGGCAAAGGCGGGATGGCTACAGTGTATCTTGCTACGCAGGAATCTCTGGGTCGTTCAGTGGTTTTAAAGGTGCTTGATCATGCTAGGCGTGGGCAATCATCAGACCTGGTCCAGAGGTTTCTTGATGAAGGCCGCATCATTGCCGCATTGCATCATCCGAACATTGTTACCATTTACGATATTGGCACGGCGGGTGATGATATTTATATTTCCATGGAATACGTTGAGGGCGGTGATTTAAAAGCCCGCCTCGAGTCGAGCTTCAGACCAGAAAAAACACTCGAAATCATTGCCAAGATAGCATCCGCACTTGCGAGTGCGCATTCACATAATATTATTCATCGTGATGTTAAACCGGGGAATATATTGTTCAGAAACGATAATACCCCCCTGCTCTCTGATTTCGGCATTGCAAAGCAGACCGATATAGACAATAACCTGACCGCGACACATGTCTTCATGGGAAGCCCCAACTACGTCAGCCCGGAACAGGCAGAGGGCGAGAACGTAGACGGTCGCAGTGATATATACAGTCTTGGATGTATCTTCTACGAGATGTTAACAGGATATAAGCCTTATCACTCGCGCTCTGTCATTGATATCGTGATGCAACACAGGACAGCCCCGGTTCCGACCTTGCCTGAATCACTTGCCGAGTATCAACCAGTACTCAACAAAATGATGGCCAAGAACCAGGATGACAGATTCGCATCTGCCGACGAAGTAGTGCATGAAATGGAGAAGATGCTGGCCAACAAGAGAAAGGCACAGGAAACCAGCGTGGTTACACCCGGTGTCTACAGCAAGAAGACCACAATGGTTGTCCTGATAATCCTGCTGGTGCTGTCGTCAGCATTTTTCTTCAGCCTGCAGTTCGTGGAAATCACTATAAAGCGAGGCACCAGCGTCAAGTTTGATGAGCCAGTCGCCGCCGCCGTGAGCATGCCGCCAACCGTAACAGCAGAACAAATTCCAGCAGATACTTCACAGGATAAAGTTGAATTGCAGCAGCAACCTGTCACAGAAAATACTGATATTCAGGATGAGCCGGTAACAGATGACATTGTGAGGGCGCTGGAGTGGCTGGGAACACAGAGTCTGAATGACTCCCGGCTGGATGCACCTCCAAGGGACAATGCCTATTATTACTTTGCCAAGCTTCTCAAACTGCAACCGGACAATGTTGTCGCCTACAAGGGCATACTCAGTATTGCGGAAAGATATGCGGACATGGCGGAGCGCGCCCTGGCTAATGATGAGACAGAGAAAACACGAATGTACGTGGATCGCGGATTACAAATTGATCCAAATAATCAATCCCTTCTACTACTTGATTCATTACTGAAAAATCAGAGCACGGGCTTCTGGGGTTTGTTAAAGTCAATCTTTACAGGCTAGGTATCGTTCGGCCTGTTTTGCGCGGCCTGGTTATCTTCCCATTCTTCAACCATCTCGCGCATTTGCTCCATCATTTTCTGCTCCTGCGCCTGCTCTTCTTCACTCATTGCTTTCTTGTTTTGTTCAAGCTCCTCGAGTACGGAATCAGCAGATACTTCGTCTCCCACAACAGCAGGCAGCGGAATTTCCTCTTCTTCTGTGATGTAGTTATCTTTCAATTCCCTGGAACGTGTCAATTTTTCTTTTGCCGCAAGTCGATCTTCTTCGGCCATGATAAAGGCACGTTTGCGCAATTCACGCTGCGCCTCACGCGAAAGCTTGATATCGGTATCATCGACAAGTCTGCCCTTTTCAAAGACAAGCACCCTTGGACCAGTTTCTCCGCTGCGATACCAGGAAGGGGGTTTACCGGATAATTGCGTAGTACCGGAATCAGTCTCTACCCACTGATACATGCGAGCCAGGCTATGAGGACTGAATAACAATAAAATCGACAGGAAGAGAATTCTTGGCATTATCTTGTCTTTATGCTGAAACCAATAAAACTAGTATCTTGTTCGTCATTTCGCATGTCAATGTCAAAAAAATCATTTCTGGTCAGGCCTCATTCAATACACTGCATGTAAGCGGCTTTCAGCGTCGGCTGTTGATAGTAGTCACAACAGTCTGCCGGTGATCCATCAAACCTGATCTCACCCTGGTGCAGGATTATCAGCCTGTCACAGAGGTCTTCAATATCACTCAATAAATGTGTGCTGAAAAAAAGAGTTTGGTCATCCTGCCGCAGGGAAAGCAAATATTTTTTTAAATAGGACCTGGCCTTTGGGTCCAGTCCGCTCATGGGTTCATCCAGCAATAGCAGGGGGCGCTTGCTCAAAAAGCAGGCAGCAAGCCCCAGTTTTTGTGCCATCCCCTTGGAATACTGCCGCACCGGTTTATCAAGTGCAGACAATTCCAGGTCCAGTAATGTCAGCATAGCCTCCATGTCCTGCCTGGTAATGGGCACAGTATGCAGTTCAGCCATGTATTGCAGGAAATCTTTTCCTTTCAGGTAGTAAGGTGGTTTGAATTGTTCCGGCAGAAAAGAAAGCTTTTCCCGTGCGGTCGGCATTCTATGAGATTTACCATAGATTTCGATACTACCCTGTTTAATGGCAACAAAATCAAGCACCGATTTGATAAGGGTAGACTTTCCGGCACCATTGATACCTACCAGCCCGACATATTCACCACTATTAATCGTGCATGAAATACGGTTGAGTACCACCTTGTTCTGGTAGCTGTGTTCAAGTTCCTGGATGGTGAGGGCTGATAAACCGTTCATGTATAAAAAAAGCCCGCGTTAGCGGGCTTCTCGATGCGTGGGATGCCTAGTAGATAAACATCGCATTACAACTTTGTTCGGCACCGTCAATATTCCAGATATCCGGGGTACCAGCAGTAACGCATGCAGCGGTGGTATTAAACACGGTGGTTCCACCCGTCACATCGGTATGTCTCAGGACACCCGTTGCCGGTTGTGAATCATCGATCTTTACATCCAGTTCTCGCAGAATACTGACCGGGATCTGGTTGCCAAATACGAAAGCCAGGCGCGCACTTGGTGTGCCTGTTTCAACGGCATAGCTATCACTACGGGTTAACATGACACGCCCATTGAACGCGTTTACCGGGGCCACGGTTGCAGCCACGTAAGCAGCATCGTCGGCTGCAATACCAGTGAATGAACCCTGGATAAAACCGGCACCAGCCAGTTGTGCCCACAGGGCTGCTGCTTCTGGATAGTCTTCTGCATCCAGCGATCCATTACCATTACCGCCTATTGCCGGGGTACCGGTACAGTTGGCCGTGCTAGGCAGGTTGCTTGCACCAATGGCGTTACAGGCATTGGCAGCGGTCATATCGCCAGGGACCGCACGATAACGGTCAATAAAGCCATAATAGGCAGCCTGTGTGCCCGAGTTCTGATCCGCGAGGTTGCGAACACGCGCGCTGTTTATCAATTCCTGGCCCTTCAGGATCCCGCCCAGCAGGAGACCGATAATCACGAGTACAATTGCGATTTCAACCAGTGTAAAGCCTTTCTGTTTTGTATTAACCATGACTAACTCCGCTACGTAAATTCGAACAATTACGAATGTAATGCAGGCATCGTGCCATAATTATAAGTTATTGTATTTATTATACTATATGAATGTACTTAAAGTATTTTCTAGTCATATTTGCTGATTTGTCAACAACTTTGTCGATATCTCGACAACCTGGTAAAACCATTACTGCGACTGTATGCGTTGTTCCAGTTGTTGCAGGCGCTCGGCCAGGAAACGCTGCTGTTGCGGATCATCGAGTTCGCCACTATCCAGCAGGCCGCCGATCAGGATTCGTGCCGCCTCCAGTTCACCCATGTCTTCCAGGACGAAAAATTCCATCTGCTTTGCCCAGTATGGAACGTGCGCAGCAGTCGCGTGCAGGCGCAATAACCGGGCATAGTGACGAGCCAACTCCATATCACCCAGCCTGTGCTTGGCAATATAAACCGCGTGTGCCATGGATGACCAACGCACATCAGGCTGTTGCAAAAACTTGTCTTGTATAAAGCGTAGCATTTGGCGTTGGCGACCGGAGTCCGGCACTTCCGCGTAAAACCTTGCCGCTGCCAGTAACGGGTATTGCATGTGTGAATCCAGTTGCAGTATGACATCCAGCCACTCGATGACACGCGCATAATCAAGTTCTTTCAGGGATAGGCTTATCCCGGGCTGGTTATCAAACGCCTGCAACCACAGCATGGTCAACCGGGCACTGGTTAACCTGTCACTTAGCCCAACCAGGCTGATAATTTCACTGTCTGGTGGTGATGACAGGGGTTTTTTCGTGGCCTCAAGATCAGCCTGAAAATAATGAAACAGGCACTGCCCGATAAGGGATAAAAGCAATAGTAGCCAGATAACCCGAGGCACATCATTGACGGGGCGGGTTGCCGTCAACAAGGAACGCATCATCGTTTATAACTCCTTGCGATACAGGTCAAACAATCCCGCCGCTGACAATAAAATCACATATATAAACGTTTGCATGACAACGGTATAAATATCGCCGCTATCGGAGACACCATAAAGAAGCCACTCTGTTTGAGTGAAACGTTGCAAATCGGGAATAACGTATGCCAAGAGACCAATCACCGCTTCCATGAATTGATGACTGATAGCTTGCTGATCCAGGATCGGTGCCCCACTGATCAGTTGTATAGTTTGTATGGAACGTGCCAACAGGTAAAAACCGGCGACAACAGTAAATGCCTGGGTAACATTATTTAATGTAAATAAACATAACAGGCTAAGACTGACCACGATCAGTAGTTCACAATAGAGCGAGAGTGTCCACATTAGCAGGTAATTACCGGTAATAAAAAACTGTATACAGGCTGATACACATAACGTAACAAGCAAGGCAATAACCGCATACCCTGTAAATTTTCCGAAGAAATAGGTAGCACGGTTAACCGGATGGGACAGGATTAGTTCAAAGCCCTTGTCATTAAATTCACGCAGCATACTGCTGATAATAAACAGGCTGAGCGTAAATACTGCAAACAGCCTTAGCGTGAATGCAAGGAGTGCTGTTTGCATTGCGGCACTTTCAGTGATGGCAAGTGCACCTGCAAATATTGCCGCTAGACTGGCAAGCACAAGCCCGGTCATTATCAGCAACGTAAAACGGTCACGCATTGCCTCGAGCAATAAAAACCGGGCTATCGTGAACGCGCTTCTATGCATGGTCATAAACGATTCTTTGTTGACTGTTCATACTAGGCTAATATAGCAAAAAACGCGCTAACAGCATTCATTTATGGAAAAAACCGGAAATAGTATCTTCTACAAAAGAGAAGCCTTCATTCTCTTTGTAATGCTGATCCTGCTGCATGTTGCTATCTGGTATGACTTTACCAGCCTCATCTCAAAATCCCTGATGCTCAGCCACCTGGGCATGTTTCTTATTTGGCAGCCAGTCTGGCGTGGTGATGAGCGACTCAGTATTGATAACACACTGCTGTTTTTTATCTTCACCCTGACCTTCACCTACTGGTTAAATTACTGGCTGTTATTTGCATGGCTGATCATACTGATTGGCTTTATCAGTGGACGCGTCGCTTTTGACAAGAACGAAAGAATCTCACTCATGATTGCATTGTCATTTCTTGTTATGCAATTGTTATTTGCCTGCGTACCCAAAATTGCCGGTATCAACATTCCACAAGGTCAATGGCTAATCGTGCTGTTACCAGCCCTGGCGGCCGTAATTCTTTTATTTCCCGGTTCCAGCAAGCCGACAGGCCAGAAATCGGTCGACTTCATCCATGCAATTACCACCGCTATGTTAACTGCACTGGTTGCATTGGGGAGTGTGCTGACCATGTTCCTTGGCAAATCCACTTATTTTATCGCACTAACTCAGACAACCCTGGTAATCGGGATATTGATCATCTGCATTAGCTGGTTGTTGACCAGTCGCTCAGAGTTCAGTGGCGTATTACAGCTCTGGTCCAGCTATATGCTGAATATCGGCACCCCGCTTGAGCAATGGCTTTCTGAATTATCCATGCTAAATGATAAGGATTTAAGCGCAGATGAATTCCTGCAGGAAGCAATGACTGCTATGGTAAATTTCAGCTGGATTTCCGGGGTTTCATGGAGCCTGGACAACCGCGAATACCAGGCCGGGACAAAGTCCGAGTATCATGTACCACTCAAAACCAGTCACTTTGCCTGCAATATTTATATTTACAACAATGCCGGGATGGCATTAAAACTACATTGTGATCTGTTGATTAAATTATTGAATGATTTTTACAGCAATAAACTGCGCGAAGAAGAACTTACCAGGCAGGCACACTTAAAGGCTATCTACGAGACCGGCGCTCGTATTACACACGACATAAAAAACCTGCTGCAAAGCCTGCAGGCTATCACCAGCTTGATTGGCGATGATGCCGATAACAGTGGTACGCAATCATCGCAACAAATCCTGAGAAAGCAGTTACCCAACCTGACACAACGCCTGCAAATGGCTCTCGATAAACTGCAATCCCCGACAGAGCCCAGCAAGGAAGAAGTGTACCTGAAAGACTGGTGGCGTGAATTAAAACGCAGACACCATTCGATAGGGATAAAGTTCCATGATGACATGCAGGGTGATCCCCTGATTCCACTGGATCTGTTTGACAGTGTCACCGATAACCTGCTGGAGAACGCTCATAACAAGATGCTGAGCGGTACCAATGTCAGGGTCAGCGTGACACTGGTTTGTGTGTATGACAATATCAACCTGTCGGTGTGTGATTCCGGTGCCAGGATAGACGACAGTATCAGCCGTGATTTGTTAAAAAACCCGGTACATTCTGATAACGGCCTTGGCATTGGTTTATACCAGGCTTCCAGGCATGCGCTATTGTTCAACTACAAGCTCAAGTTATTACATAACGAACCTGGTCGTGTCTGCTTTGAATTAAGCAATGGCTAAAACGTCAGGGTAAAATACCTGCTTCTACCATCCTGTTCCTCAGGATATGGGGTGATATCCAGACAATGATATCGTCAAAAGCATTCGTATCATTTGCACTGTAATTACGTTGAACAAATACGGCATCGCCATCAACGTTTTCAGCTTCATCCGTGGAGGGTGTCTCGGTAAAGTTTTTTCCCTCCGAAACTATAAGTACGGGGATATTATTGGCAATTGTATTTCCCGCATTTCCATCCAGCACGGTAATGTTACCTAACGAGCACAGGGAAAAAGAGATATTGGCTGTGGGGGCGCAACTGTCCGAAGATTTACCGTCAGTATTCGGTGGATCTGAACGATCAGCAAATTCATCATCTACCCGGTAAATGTAGGGATTATCCCACGCATCTTCGCCGTTCACGCCTAACGTTATTGATGGCAATCTACCTGTCTCACTTGCACAGGTTAGACCAGGAGCACCACTAACAGCCGTTACCAGGTCTTCCACACCATCATTGTCGGTATCCGGACAGGGCAAATAGCCGGACTCCATGGCAAAGCCAAGCAGGATATCCTTGATTTCTTCCAGCGCCAGCTGGGTTTCAACCCGGTTTTCAAACTCGATCTTGTTCGCCAATGGTGCCAGGAAACCACCAAGCAACAGGCCGACTACGAACAGCACGATTGCCAGTTCGATCAGTGTAAAACCCTGTTGTTGAGATTGCTTGTTCTGTTTCATTATTTCTATGGTGCCGTGGCCATTACCCTTACCTGATCATTGAAGTTACTCGCATCTCTATCCAGCGTAAAGACATCGTCACCGGCATCGCAATTATCCAGTTCAAAATAACTGTTAATAATGCCGGTTGTTCTATCCTGTGCAACTGCCGTCCCCAGTACGTTGCAGTTCGCGTCACGCAAGGTATCAGTCTCCCCTCCTGCAGACAAAAGCAAGGCCCTTTTATCGTTTTGTGTAGTAGTAGATGCACGCCATGTGATATCGATTTCCAGGCAGTTTGTACCCGGCGAACAGACACTGGCCGCCCCCGGTGCATCACCACTGCTATAGGCAACATAGATTAACTTGTGCCAATCGTTCTGAATTAGCCAGCCGGGAATGTCACCACTGGTTTCGGCCAGGCTGTACTTTATGTCAGAAACTTTAAGGCTACCCGAACTACTTGCGCCTGGTGTAAATGTGGCGGAGATTACCGGTGATCCAATTATCTGTCTGTCATGTACTGTCAATAATGGTTGAATGCCGTAGCCACTGAAACTTGAATTACCAGCGGTAGTACAGTTTGAGTCTGTATATGCATAGCAAACGTCCCGGGTTCTTATTTCAGAGGCCGGAGCTGGTGGGACATAAGCGTTATCCCTGAATTTGGGATTAAATACATGCTCACGTGAAGCTACATAATCATAGTAAGCTGTATATGCAGCTCCATTGGCAAAATTTTGGGATGTCCCGCCATAAAGTCTTGTTATTATTACAAAGGGAGTTACTGTCTGTATCTCTCCAAATGCACCAGCATGGTTCTCAATTATATCGCCTGTTTCTATTCCCGCTGAGACAAAATCACCATCGAAATCAAGTAACCATTCCATCCCTGTACCAGAATCGTAGAATCGAAAATCTACTGTACCGTTTTTATTACTTAATGCAGAAATAATCTGATATGCCTCATTATTATCGAAATCAGGGTTTGTTGCAGATACGTAGTTGTCAGTAACAAGTTGTGTCTGGCTAGTTACCGATTCGATAACAAATCTGGCTGTAGGATAAATAGCATAATCATCTCCATCAGTAAAATTGATATCGGTAGTATCCTGTCCGTCATAGTTAGTAATTTCAAGCGTCGTATTATCAATGATTCTGCTAACAAGCCCTTGCACTCGCCCAGGTTGATCATCATTGTGAATGACATATAAATATGGTCTTAAGGATGAAAAATCTGCATTATTATCTACAAGCAATGTGCCTGAACTTCCTGTGTCGGCAGTACCTGTAATTGAAGTCGATGTATCTTCATCATCGATAGCCATAGCAAGATCTCCTCTGGATATACCATTCGTAATAAAAGAAGCCCCGCTATCTGTGATTACACTTGTGTTATTACCAGAAGTCATTCGTCCATCAATAATAAAATCCTCCTGAAAACTGCCGTAACAGTCGGCCATAGATTCCAACGACCAAATACACGTGCCGGTTAAGTCGTTAAATGTCTGTGTGCCGGTAGCCATGTAGCCTTGTATATAATTTTGCAGTAGTTCTGCATCGGGTGCATTGATATCGGCAAACGCTGCTGTGATCGCCCAGTCAAGCTGGAAACCAGTTTGGAAAGGTACACCGACCTCATGAAACGACAACAACCCCTCACGGATATTGGTTGTGGCATCGTGACGGGCAATCATGTAGAGGTCGTTGGTATCAAAATCATTGTCTGTGCCAAACAGCAGCTCATCAATAGTAAGAGTCGTGTTGGTCACACTGGCTACCCGCCCCATGGAATCATCGGTCAGGTTCCAGACAAGGTCATTGGCTGCAACCCCCATTGTAACAAAGTCCTTGTTACTATCCTGAAGTGTCAATGTCCCGGAAGCGCCACTATGACTACCGTAGTTGGAACGAATCATGTAATCATCAAGGTTGCTAAACTGATTGGTTGCACCACCGGTCAACGAGGAAACAGTAATAGTGTTACCTGAAATATCATCGATAATACCGCTGGAACCATCGGTCAGGTTTTCCAGGACATCTCCAGGGGCAATGGCCAGTTCGGCGAAATCTTTGGTGACGTCTTCCAGTACCAGGCCCACACTGCCGCCGGAGGCAACACCGACATATGGTGTATTCCTGTCCCGGCTGATAATGATGTAGTCATCATTCTCATCAAAATCATTCTCTGCTCCCTGGTAGAGAGCCGTCACTGTGATGCGATCTGCTTGAGTCGGGTTACTCGCTACCAGTCCTATAGAGCCGTCGGTGGTGTTATAAACAATGTCGTTTATCCTGACGTTAAGTTGCTGAAAGTCCTGTGTACTATCAATCAGTACAGTTGCAGTACTGCCACTATCGGCCTGCCCCTGTATCTGTCGAACCAGTGATTTTGGATCAGCAAAGCTGGTCAGCCAGGGATAGGCATTGTAGGAAGCAAAGTAATTCGACAGGATCTGGCTGAATTCACCCAGCACGCGTTTTTCTACCGCCTGCATCAGTTCATCCCGGCTGATAGTTAACAACCGGTCATTAAATACCAGGTTACCATTGGTATCATAAACACCATCTAACTGCTTCACATTTGGACTGGGAAGGGTCGTGACAAAATCCGTGTCTCCGTCATTATTTTCACCATCCAGGAAATCACTGACATTATTCGAGCCAAGCGTACGCGTCTGTCCTGTTACCGGCGCGCCAGGAGCGAACAGGATAGCAACATAATCACCAACTCCATCTACCGTTAGTGTGCCAGGAGTTTCACTATTTAGCGGTATACGCTTGTTGGGGCCATAACGATAATTCTCTGATAGTGCATACCATATTGTCTGACCGCTGGCATCATAGACATCGGTCAGTTCCAGTGTTTTCCAGGGAAAACGACCTATTGCAGCACCTGAACAATTTGTTTCAGCCAATCCATCACCGTTCGTATCCGGGCAGAGTAAATAACCTGGACCTTCTTCAGGATTGACATTATCAGGGTAGGTGACGGCATAGCCAATCAGTGCCTGCTTGGCGAGCTTTAATTTGTAAGCAGCTTGCTCAGTTGCAACCAGCTTGGGGGTATTGGTATTAAATGCCCTGACCAGCAGGTAGGACGAGCCGATAATCATGACGAGTACGAAGGCCAGCAACGTTTGCCCAAACTGTTTTCTTATGCTGCAGCCTGAACTCTTCATAAAGCGGTACTCGAAAAGAAAGGAACCCCGGTAGACACGGAGTAGCTAGTTATTCCTGATTTTTAGAACCTGTTTGCTATCAGGATCGTATGCCTCACCGACTTTCAACCTGACCCTGGTTTCATTGTCCGGCATATTGATTGTCACCTTATCATCGCCAATATCCTCTGGCCTGACCTTGATATAAATAGTATCCAGGTCGCCCTCGTAGGTATTGCCTTCGTTTATCCACGCACTGTTTTTACCGTCACTACGCCTGACAAAACCTTTAAGATTTAACGTGTCACGGATAACGATTTCTTCCTCCGCCTGTTCTTCCTCAAACACCTCGTCAACTTCCTCGGTATCTGTCATTTTCTTTTCAACCAGCGGCTTCTGTTTTCTGATGTAATCCAGTCGGTTTCGATCCTGTTCACTGGTAAATATACGTCCAAGAGAATCAGCCGGGACGGCGGGCGGCAGCACCAGCCCCACCAGTAATGCAAGCATGCCTGTAAACCTGATATTCATCATAAAATCTCGATGTCCTTGCCATCCGGCAGATTGATGGTAATCCACTGCAGCGTACAGGCGGTATCTATATTGACGTGGTCTCTCTCAAACCTGATCTGGTTTTCTCGCTTTTTAAAACTGCATTGACTGACGGTATACAGCCCCTTAGCGTTGTTATTGAGCGCATTAAGCAGGTTGAACATATCGCCTTCGTGTAATAAACCCAGCTTGAGTTCCATGCGACTACTGTATAGCTTGAAGCCGTTGTAATTGATGGAATAGGCAGGCAGGTACTCGCTCTGTGATTCAATAGCATAACTCAACTTGGGTATATCCACCTTTTCGCCTGACTGACGCAGTGCCTCAATCCAGTCCAGCCGCCGTTCCCGGCCGATAATGCCGTCGTTGTATAGCTTTACAAATCTTGGATAGTAATCGAGCAACAATTTTTCTTCCTGGTCGATGTCTAGATAGCGCCGGCTGATTGTCTGAAACTGGGTCTTTTGCAGCTTGTATTCCTTTTCCATCGCGGTGTTGAAATAGTAGCTGCCGGCAATCATTGAACCACTGACCAGAATGCAGGCAAAAAGCAGGATCAGCGGTGTTCTCAATACACTCCAGTCTGTATCACTTTGTTTATGTATCGGCTTCTTTTTATCCGTCGGTTTTGCCATCAATTAATACCTACTACTGTCTGCAGGGAAAACAGTGCTTCCCTGTCGGTTACTTCAGCCGTGCCCTGCAAGGTTGCCGATGAACTGATATCAAGCGGAAAAGATGTAATCGTCACATCAAACACTCCTTGCTGTTCACGTAATGTTTCAGCAAAGCTGTTCACCAGGGCAATGGCCTTACGATAATCGCCATCAAATGGCGATATGTGTGCCCTGATCCTGGATACCTGGTAGTATTTAAACTCCTCATTAGTGGTATCTGCAACAACAATATCCTGCCTCTGTGACCGGTTTCCGGAAGCATCCTCGTTGGTTGGCTCGGGGCTGATACTGAATTGCCAGCTGATATCATCCAGCTGTATTGCCGGAAACAGCTCCATAGTCTGTCCGACAATGCTCATCATGCTGTAGGGACTGGACTTGTAATCGTAGAGTATATCCGCGGCATCGACTGCGGTTTTGATCTTGTATGAGTCTACCGGTGTCGCGGGTAAACGTTCCTTGGCCATCCGGTAACGGGCCTGGTAGAAATCGGCCTTGATCCTGGAGTCTTCAGCCTGCTGTTTAAACAGCAGTGCCCCCATCAGTCCGTAACCACTGTAGGCGAGACTGATCACAAGCAACAGGATACTGCACACATTCATGGCGACGCGCAGGCGCCGCATCTTGGCGTAACGTATGTTCCTGTTCGAGGCGTAATAGTTTGGCGGGGAGCTCTTTAACAGGTGGCTGATAAATAACTGTTCAGCGAAAGGTATCGACTGCTCTATTTTCAACCCGGCAGCAGCAGCAAGCTCCTGCACATTGAGATGCCGGTAATTCACATTCGTCGCTAGTGGCGATTGCTTTTCAAATTCATCCAGGGTTTTCTTGTCGGCCAGCACATAGACGTCCAGGTTCTTGTCTGAAGGCACCAGTCTCAAACTGTTCAGGTAGCGCTGAATCTTGTCTATCTCGGAAGCGATCTTGGGTGCGTAAGGCTCGGTACCAAACCTTGGCAACTTGGACAGGCGACTAATCTTGAGTTGCTTTTTCAGAAAGAACGTCTGCCTGAGGCCACTGATACTTTGCATTGACACAATCAATGCGTGGTCAGATATATTTGGTATGGTCTGTATATACGATTGTAACAACTGGGGTAATGACAAAATGCCTTTTACCGGCACCTTGTTCTCATCCAGCATACTCAACCACGGCTCCAGGATTTCATTATTGGTCAGGGCCGTAAACAGGTACTTGTCGTCGCGGCGCCCATCCTCTTCGCGACCTTGCAAATGGGCATACTGGTACTTTGCATCACGAAACAAGCGGCCCTGTTTGCGCTTAATCAACGCATCCCGGTCAGAACCAAAAACGTGCGGGATCGTATCCTGGCGAAATTCTTCCTCGATGATGTCGATCAGAACATACGCTGGTGTATTTTCTGCCTCGACCAGGTAGCGCTTGAAGTTCGCGCGACCTTCATTGTCGACGTCAAACAGGTAGGAACTCGATAATTCATTACGCACAAGGTGATGCACAGATACCTTGTCGGCACTGATGAAAATCGCACGCGTATTAAAAAAATCAGATTTTGACTTTAGTAATGAGATCATAAATTGGTCCGAGTACGGAAAACATAACCCAGGCAATAATGCCGCCAAGCACGATGGTCATGGTAGGTTCAATCATGGCCTGTAATCGTTCAATGGATTCCTTTACATCACGGTTATAAAAATAACTGATATTCAGTAACGCATCCTGCAAGGCACCGGTATTTTCTCCTACGCGGATCATGCGCAGTACCAGTGGTGGGAAAAGTGTAGTTGCGGCAAAACTGTCACTAAGTGTTTTTCCATCTGCAATCTGCTGGCCCACCTTGTTCATCGCGGCGGCCACAGCCTTGTTACCGGCAATATCCTCGCCAGTTCTGATACAGTCAATAATGGTAATGCCCGAGGTATACATAATGGCAAAAAAGCTGGCCAGGCGTGTCAAGATTATTTTCTTCAGGATTGGACCTAGCACCGGGATGCGTAACTTCATTTCATCATACTTGTAATGAAAGTCAGGACTGGTCTTGATACCGATATAGATTCCCAGCACTAGCACCACCGGTGACAACAATACCAGGTACCAGTAATCAACAAATACGTTGGATACCACGATCAGGGCCTTGGTATGCATAGGCAGTTCCTGGCCCATGGTTTTGACAAATTTTAGTAACTCCGGCACCAGGTAGGTCATAAGGAAAATAACGACCGCACCTACGACAGAGCCGACAAATATCGGGTACATCAACAGTTTCTTGGTCTGCGATGCCATCTCGTCCTGCCATTTCAGATTCTCGCCCAGCTTCGTGAACACCTGGCTGATTTCACCCGATTGTTCACCGGCCCTGACAAGACTGACAAAGACATTGCCAAATACGCGTTCGAACTGCTGCATTGCCTGCGACAGTGTTTTACCACCCTCGATTTCCTCGATCATGGCATTGAGTATCTCGGCAAGGCGCGGGTTGTCGGAACTGTCACGCAGATCCTGCAGGCTATCCATAATAGGCACACCGGCGCGCGAGGTTTGTTCAAGATGAAAGCAGAAAGTAATGAGATCACGACGTTTGACCCCGGACGCGGATACGCCCTTGCCGCCGGATTTCAATTCGCGGTAGTTAACCAGGTCCAGACCCATGTTGCGCAGGCGCATTTCAAGGTCGGCCTCGTTAACGGCATCAACCTGGCCATTATGGATACGGCCAGTTTCGTCAATTGCCTTGTATTGGTAAAAATCCATGCTGTTTTACTTGGTCTTCAAACGTGCCGTCAGGTCAACAACGCGTGACATTTCTTCCAGGCTGGTTGAACCATCCAGCACCCGGCTGGCACCGATATCAGCCAGGGGTCGAAAGCCTTTCGACAATGCCATGCGCAGAAAATCCCGCTGCGTGCCACGACGTGCAATTAGATCGTCGATGTCAGAGTCAAAGTGCAGCACTTCCTGTAACGCAATTCGTCCCTTGTAGCCAAGCTTGTCGCATTTATCACAACCCTTGGCCCGGTATATTTCCTTTTGCTTGTCGGTCACTTTCAAACCAAGCAAGTTACGTTCGAGATCCCCCAGTGCATACGGTTCCTTACAATTATTACACAGACTTCGGACCAGCCGCTGGGCAACAATGCCAATGATGTTGCCGGCGATGACATCAGGTTTGACCCCAATATCCAGCAACCTCGGAATCGATCCCAGTGCCGAGTTGGTATGCAGGGTTGAGAACACCTGGTGACCTGTCATGGCTGCACGAAAGGCCATACTGGCAGTATCCTCGTCTCGTATCTCACCCACCAGGATGATATCCGGGTCCTGCCTCATCAATGATCGAATACCATTGGCAAAATCAAGACGCGAGGTTTCGTTGGCCGAGGTTTGTCGAATCATCGTGGTCGGGTATTCCACCGGGTCTTCCAGTGTCATGATATTGACCGACTCGGTATTTAGATAGCTGAGAATAGAATACAGCGTGGTAGTTTTACCACTGCCGGTTGGGCCGGTAACAAGAATTATTCCCTCGGGCCTGGCCACCATGAGCTTCAATGTATTCAGGGCATCATCTTTCAGGCCCAGTTGCTCGAAAGAAACAATACCTTTTTGTCTATCGAGTACACGCAGTACGATATTTTCGCCATGTACGGTGGGTAAGGTGGAAACACGAAAATCTACCTTGCGCCCGGATAACGACAGGGAGATACGACCGTCCTGCGGGGCCCGTGTTTCAGCGATATCCATACCGGCCATGACCTTGACGCGTACCGCGATCGCAGACCAGTAGTTTTTATGCAGGCTGCGGATCTGCCTCAACACACCATCGATTCGATAGCGAAAGCGCAGGAAACCTTCTTCCGGTTCAAAGTGAATATCAGATGCATTGCGTTTAACCGC
Organism: Gammaproteobacteria bacterium; assembly: GCA_965229565.1. Taxonomy (GTDB): domain Bacteria; phylum Pseudomonadota; class Gammaproteobacteria; order Eutrophobiales; family Eutrophobiaceae; genus JANQNX01. The sequence continues at coordinate 406,868 of OZ245888.1, forward strand.
GTCGGCGAGCAGCGCGTTTACCAGGCGTACAACAGGCTGACTGTATTCGTCTGTTTCGGCATCCAGGCTCTGGTAGTCAATCTCGCCGGTTTCTATTTCGTGCAGAATTCCATCCACTGACAGCTCAAATCCGTAGAACTGGTCAATGGCCTTTTCAATTTCGGCTTCACCGGCCAGTACGGGTATGACTTCAGCATTACCACCAAGATGGGTATTGATCTGGTCCAGCGCCACGACGTTGAAGATATCTGCCATGGCAATAGACAACTCGCGCGTCATGGAGTTGTAAGTTAGCGGGATGACCCGCAAGCGGCGCGCCATGTCCTTGGGGATCATGGAAACGGCCTCGCTGTCTGCGACAGCCTTGGTCAGGTCAACACTCTCTTGCCCGATAACACCGCCAATCACGTCACGGATAATGGCCTCGGTCGCGAAACCGAGTCTTACCAGGATCTTGCCAAGATGTTCCTTGCTTCGCTTTTGCTCGGTAAGTGCAATGTCGATCTGGTCAGGCGTTGTAACGCCCTTGTCGACCAGGATCTCACCTAGGCGGAGGTGTTTTTTATGTGCGCCGGTCACTGTTAGTTCTGGACAACGCTGGTCAGGGAATTGATACGCTGCTGAATTTTGCCAGCGTCCAGGCTCGCATCACCAGCAAGCGCCAGTTCCAATGCAGACTTGTAATAGCGGATAGCCGCAGCATACTGCTCCATGTAATCCAGGCTTACTGCAAGGTTCATTGCATATGCCGCGTTGCTGTCATCCAGCCTGAAGGCATCAAAAAATGCCTGTTGCGCTTCCGGCCAGCGCTGTTGCCTGGCAAAGATATTACCCAGGTTAAAATACAAGTATGGATTATCAGCCTCTTTCTGTAGCAACAACTTGATTGCTGTCTCGGCTTTCACAGGGTCAACGTTTTTATTCATCGACTGCAATGCTGACATGGCCATGGCATCGTCGGGATTTACGTTTAGTATAGATTTGTAGTGCGTAAAGGCCTCCTGCAAGTCATTAAACTTGATTGCAATAGCAGCCAGGCCAAGGTGCGCATCGCGATTATCTGCATCGATGCTCAGCGCATCCTGGTAAAGCGATCTGGCCATGCCATAGTCTCCACGCTGAAATGCATCAAAGCCCTGCCTGACCAACACCGCTTCAGTATCGTCCCTGGACTCCTTGCTGATACGCATACTCTGCTGGTCAAGCTCGATATATTCCGGTAGCTGTGTTGCAACAGGCGTTTGCTCAACTGGTTCCTGCTCCGTCACATCAGCAACGGGCTCTTCAGCCGGGGGCAACGTAGCAGCGGTAGCTTCCGGTTCCGGCTGCACCTGAACATCAGCCATCGCATCGACTGCCTCGGTTCCTGAATCAGTCATTTCAACATCGGCAGCTTCACTACCCTCGACATTTGCTACAACGGTCGCAGTCTCGGTTTCTACAAGTGCCGGTTCTACTGTCTCAATTTCTGTTTCAGCCACATCACCAACGGCGCTTTCACGGGCAATAAGCGTACCGCTAACGCTGTCGCTACTAACCGGTGGTATTCTTGGTATTGCCGCAGGAGTGGATTCAATCCCCCGGGCAACATCCGGTGGCGGCATTTTTCTGGCAACGGGGGTAATGGAAAAATAGTAGAAAATGGCAAAAGAACCCACTGCCAATATAACAAGTACGCTAAAGATGCCCCACTTGAAAGAATTCTTTTTCTTGTTGGCGCGACCGGCATTAAACACGGTTTTTGCTGCCACAGGCGTAGGCTGGTAGGCACCGCCACCGAGGTCCCTGGACAGTTGTTCAGCAGTGACACCGGGCAAGGTTTCCTCGTAATTGCTGCCCTCATCATCATCGAATACAACACCGTGGAAGGTATCGTCGAATGACGGCGCGGCAGGCTCATCATTTGTCATTAAGCCCTCGATGATGGCACTGTCATCAAGGTGCATCTCTTCCCTGGGTGCTTCAATGGTTGCTTCCAGCGACTCGTCCCTGACTTTTTCTGCAGGCAAACCTTCGATTGTTAACTCTTCTGAAAAATCCTTGTCCAGATCTCTCTGTTTCTGTTTTGCTTCATCGATAAACTCGCGCGAGACTTCCAGTTCCTCGTGGGTAGAATCCAGTGCCTTCTCTTCTTCCTCGGTCAGTCTGCGTTCGTCTGTTTCGCTGACCTCATTCCTTTCCAGCGGTGCGAGGGTCAATTCAAGGTGATCAGAGGCAGGTTTTTTTTCACGGTCGTTTGACGTATTTTGATCAGACGACTGGGCTTTTCCCGTGGTTTTCTCCTCGCCACGCTTGTCTTCAGTACGCGGGGACTCCTCAACTTCCTGCAGTTGCTTCGCGGCACGTTTTTTTTCTTCTTCCGCCTTTTTCAAGGCGTCCATCAGCAGGCTCACAAGGTGCTATCCTCCTGCACGCCAGACACATTATTCTGATATTCGCGCGACAGGTATTCACGATATTGCTTTAAATCACTGTCGATACTGGGATTATTAATAACGATCGGCTTGATAAAGATCACGAGTTCCGTCTTTTCATATTCTGCACTTTTGGTCTTGAACAGGTTACCAAGGAAACTGACATCCTTTGCACCGGGCAGCCCTGCATCATTATCCTTGTTCGAATCTGTCATCAACCCACCCAGTACGCCGATTTGACCATTCGACATGCGCAACACTGACTCCATTTCCCTGACTGCTATTTGTGGTACAAAGTTCTCGGCACCAACCCTGGCTAGTTCCGGATTGGGATCCAGTACATCTCTGACAAATCTTGAAACTGTTGGCCGTACAGTCATAGTAATATTGCCCGTATCATCTATCTGCGGCGTGACAGTCATAACTATGCCCACTGGCACGGTACGCGCTGTCGTGTCGACCGTGGTCACGGCCTGACCACCGTTGGTGCCAGGAGTGGTCTCGGCGTCTACTTCAAAATAGACGATATTTTCTACCACTTTTAGTACAGCTGTCTGATTATTCAGTACCATAATCTGTGGACTGGACAGGATATTCGTGTCACCAAATTCATCCAGCAGACTCACGGTAGCATTCAGCGTTTCATCAGTGTCGGCATCATTTGTTTGAATTAAAAACGATGAGAGTGCGCCGGTCACAGGGGCACCTGCAAGTGTCGTAGAAAGAAACTCGATTCCTCCCTGGTTGAGATAAGACCAATCAATACCGGCCTGGTAGCGTTCGCTGAGCTCAACTTCGACGATCGTAGTCTGTACCAACACCTGTCTCTTGGCATTGGCCAATACCTGGTCGATAAAAGCCTGCACCTGTTCATGTTGACTATTAGATGCGCGCACAGTGAGCAGGCCCGACTCCGGGTTAGGGATCACATTCGCAGTGGCCTGAACCTCGCCTCTACCGGCGGCACTGCCTGTGGTAGTTTCCTCGTTAAGTATGCGCGAGACGTTAGTAACCAGTCGTTGCCAGAAACGATGATTCGATTCGGTTGCTACACTTGTCGTGGAAGTATTGCCGCCGCCGCCACCACCACTACTACCCTCTGCCGTATTGCCGGTGCTGGTCGACGTAATCTGTGTGGATACCTCGCTGGTGCTGTTGGTATCACGTGACAGGTTTACGTAATCAACCTTGTAGGTTCGAAGAAACGGGGTATCCTGGCTGATATACAGGTTGTCGCCATCATACTCGTAATGCATGTCGACCTGCTTGCTGATACGTTTCAGAATCTGCGGTAGTGTTTGTTCAACCGCATTGATAGTCACGCTGCCATTGATAGCCGGGTGAATATCAACATTAATACGAGCATCCCTGGCCAGGGCAAACAGCAACTCTTTTACGGGCACCTCGTTGACCACGACGGTATAACGTTCCTGCGGCTTGGGTTCACCGGGTTCCGGTAAAACGGGAACGCTTTCAACCAGCTCAGGCCTGGCAGACTCGGTAGCAGGCTTTTCTGTTGGCTCAATATGTCCCGCAGATGGTTCAAATGGTTCCGGTTCTATTTGCGCGCAGGCAGTAACCAGCACTGCCAGCGAAAACAGGACGATACTTTTGTTCATTCTATTGACTCCCGTCTTAACCAGACTTGTTTGAATCATTTTTTTACCCTTCCAGCAGGGCCGTCTAAAGTTTACTGTCTTGCTTTAGTGGCCGGTAAATAATTGTACTACAGAGTTTGCAAGTCATATCTGTTGCCACTGTTTCGTCATTCATCAATACTTCCGGCGGCAGTTTGGTAAGCTGCTGTAACAGCCTGTTTTCATCCTGGCCATGTTCACTATCGCTATTTACGTTTGCCATTGGTTCAGCTTCAATCTGGCCGGGCACTACCTTTTCTGCATCGGTTACCGAATTGGTTATGGCACCCGGTTGATCCTGGTAAACATTAACTTCGTGGTCCAGCTGCTGCCATACTGTATCGATTATCGAATCCGTTTCTTCCCGGTAGACATACACTTCCTGATCCAGCTGCTGCCATTCAGCCGGCACCTGTTCCTCCTCCGGGATCGCTTTAACACTATGGCTGGCCAATGGTTTGGCCGTGTTCGGTTGCACCGGGGTGCTGACATCAGGCTGACTCGAGCTATCCTGCACAACAGTTTCTATCTCTGCCCTGTTTTCCGATGTTTTACCTGTCGCCAGCAGGTAAGGAATAGCGACCATCACGGCTATCAGGATTAACAGGCTGCCAAATATCAGTGACCAATTATACTGCCGGCCCTTTGCGCCAGAATGAAACTCTGTCTCATTGGCAGCAAGTTCAACCTGCTTCGCAGTAACGGTATTCAGGTTCGCAGCGTATGTTGCCAGTAATGATTTATCTGCCAGGATATTGATGCGGCGTAACAGTCCCTTCGAGTAATTGGCAATTGCCTTTATTGCCCTGTCGTTGAACAGCTCTACCGAGCGATAACCACAGGCCCTTAATCGGCTGTTTATGTATTCCCGGATTTCATGCGGTTTTAACGGACTAAGGTAAAAACTGTAAGTGATACGTTCCTTCAGCTGGCGAATTTCCTAGCGCGCTATCATTGAATCCAGTTCCGGCTGGCCAAAGATCACAATCTGTAACAATTTGCTATTCGCGGTCTCCAGGTTGCTCAACAGGCGAATCTCCTCGAGGGTTGCAATGGGCATGCTCTGTGCTTCCTCGACGAACACGACAACCTGCTTGTTCTCGGCATGTCTTTCCAGCAAATAATTCTGTAATTCGTTCATGACCTGTAGCCGGCTTTCGTTTGCATTTACATGCAGGCCAAGTTCAAACGCGATGGCGTGAAGAATATTATCGGGCGAGAGGCTGGGGTTGGCGAGATAGACGATCTCGATATTATCCGGTAGCTCCTTTTCCAGCATGCGGCACAGCGTGGTCTTGCCGCTACCAACCTCGCCAACGAGCTTGACTATACCTTCTCCACTGACGATGGCATAAATGAGCGCATCCAGTATTGCGCCACGATCGCCGCCAGGGAAAAACAGGCTGGTATCCGGTGTAATCTTGAAAGGCGGTTGCTTTAAACCAAAATACTCATAATACATGGTGTGTCTCTACTCGGATCCCGTAGTACTTTTTATATTTAGTCTTTCCAGTCGGCTGTAAAGTGTCGTGCGATTTATGCCAAGCAGTTTTGCAGCCTTACTGAGATTGCCATCACTCATCTTCAATGCCTGGTTAACATAGCGGCTCTCCCACTGGTTGAGCCTGTCGTCAAGATCAAAACCCTGCATCCCAAGTTCCTGGTTAAGCTGATCGTCGGAAATGATCGAGTCAGTATCATCGAGACCGTCTTCTGTTTCGAGTTCATGCATCAGGTCTTCACGGCTTACAGTCTTGCCGATGTACTTGGCAGAAAGGCGGATCACGATATTACGCAACTCGCGAATGTTTCCCGGAAATGCATATTCCAGCAGCAATTCCCGTGCCGCTTCATCGATTTCGAAACCGGGCGTGCCTTCCGTATAAATCTTGCGGAAACTGTCCAGCAACAACAGTGCATCCTGCTGTCGTTCTCTAAGTGGCGGGACCCCGATTGTAAGTACTGAAAGTCGGTGGTAAAGATCCTTGCGGAAGGTACCATCACGCACCGCCTCTTTCAGATCACGGTTTGTTGCTGCAATCACACGTGCACGCGATTGACGTGGCCTGGTTTCGCCAAGCCGGTAAAATTCTCCATTCTCGAGTACACGCAGTAACTTCGACTGCAATCCCAGGGGCAACTCACCAATCTCATCAAGAAACAGGGTGCCGTTATCCGTGGCTTCAAAGAAGCCGGCACGGTCTGAAGTGGCGCCGGTATAAGCGCCGCGGGCATGCCCAAACAGCTGGGCCTCCAGTAGCTCAGGAGAAAAAGCAGCGCAGTTGATAGTGATGAATGACTCATTCGCGCGAGTACTGGTTTTGTGCAGTTCCTCGGCTACCAGTTCCTTGCCGGTACCGGACTCGCCCTCGACCAGAACCGGGAAAGGCGTATCAGCGAACTGATGGATCAAATCCCTCAGGGTTCTGACCGCGTTACTCTCACCGATAAGATTACTTTCATTACTTTGCTGTTCCGCCTTTTCCCTGTTCTCGGCCTGTAACATCATCATCTGGTGCTGCAAACGCGCTTTTAACAGCGACATATCGCAAGGCTTGGGTATAAAGTCCACTGCGCCAAGTGTCAGCGCGTGGTGGATATTTTTTTCGTCGTTTTGACCGGAAAGGATCAGGATCTTGAATGAATCATTGAGGGCCATCAGCTCTTCAACCAGCTTGAATCCTTCTTCCGGGGAATGTGGCTTTGGTGGTAAACCCAGGTCAATCAACGCCAGAGATGGCTTGGTGGCAACATTGCGCAACAGGCGCTTGGTTTGCTTGCGGGAATCAGCAGTAACGAGGTCGAAATCATTTTCCAGCACAGCCGAAAGCGAATCGACGATGATAGGATCGTCATCGACAAACAGGAGCAGCGGTTTTTCGCAACTCTCTATCGCGCTTAAATCTTGAGCTTTGCTTGACAAAGTATTGATTCCTAATAACTTTCACTTGCAAACATACAACCATAAATGGTCTACAGCAAGCAGTTTAGGGATTTAATACTTTAATCTAGCAGAAGAACGTCCCGCCTGGCGGGGAAATAAATCAGCCGGTTTCCGCCTGTTTTGAATTATGTCTTTGATCTATACCGAGATTTTTCCAGATTTGAACACAGGCCTCGGACTGGTTCATGGTATAGAAATGCAGACCCGGTGCGCCCTGTTCCAGCAGTTCAGCACATAGTTCAGTAGTCACATCGACACCGAATTTACGGATAGAAATCCGGTCATCACCAAATTCCTGTAACCGTTGCAATATCCAGCGTGGAATCTCGGCACCACAGGCATCTGAAAAGCGACGCAACTGGGTACAGTTGATGATAGGCATGACACCGGCGACGATAGGGATGTCTATATCCAGTTTTTCACAGCTGTCGATAAACCGGTAATAGGCATAGGGATTATAAAAGTACTGGGTAATGGCCCCATTGGCCCCGGCATCAACCTTCTGTTTGAAATTCTTCAGGTCAGCGGATGGGTTTGGCGCCTGCGGATGGAATTCCGGGTAGGCTGCCACCTCAATGTGGAAGTGGTCACCCGTCTCTTCCCGGATGTACTCAACCAGTTCGTTGGCATAGCGTAGCTGACCGTAGCCAACTGAACCAGACGGCAAATCGCCGCGTAGTGCGACAATACGCTTGATGTCATTTTCCTTGTATTTATTCAGTATTTCCTGGATCTCATCGATCATGGCACCCATACATGACAGATGTGGTGCTGCTTCGATACCGGTCTTATCGCGAATATCCAGCACCGTGCCAAAGGTACGATCCCGGGTACTGCCGCCTGCACCAAATGTCACTGAATAGTAATCAGGATTTAGCTTGGCCAGTTCAGCCTGGGTAGTTTGCAACTTGCCCGCTGCCTCCGGCGTTCTAGGAGGAAAGAACTCGAAGCTGAAACTGGATTTATATTTCTTTTGTGATTTCATCTGATTCCCTGCACCAAGGTGAGACTAATTGTATATACCTGACATTTTCTATTTTAACCGGCAACCAGTGCGGGCAAAATCGAAATATGCTTGAGGACGTGGCTCATGCCACGTCCTCGTACAATCAGATATCTTAGTAACGGTAATGCTCAGGTTTGTAAGGACCTTCCACCTCTACATTGATGTAGTCCGCCTGTTCCTGGGTCAGGGTGGTCAACTTCGCACCGATACGCTCAAGGTGCAGTCGGGCAACCTTTTCATCCAGGTGCTTGGGCAGGACGTAAACTTCATTCTTGTAGTTGTCACCGCGTGTAAACAGCTCGATCTGCGCCATTACCTGGTTGGTAAATGATGCAGACATCACGAAACTCGGGTGACCGGTACCACAACCAAGGTTTATCAAGCGGCCCTGTGCCAGCAGGATGATGCGCTTGCCGTCAGGGAATATGACGTGATCAACCTGTGGCTTGATTTCTTCCCACTCGTACTGCTCAAGGCTGGCAACATCAATCTCGTTATCAAAGTGGCCGATGTTACAAACAATGGCCTCGTTCTTCATATTGACGAGGTGCTCATGGCGAATGATGTTGAAGTTACCTGTTGCGGTAACAAAGATATCAACCTGGTCGACAACGTCTTCAAGTCTAACAACACGATAACCTTCCATCGCTGCCTGCAAGGCACAAATCGGATCAACTTCCGTGATCCAGACAGTAGCGCCAAGTCCACGCAGTGATTGCGCGCTGCCCTTGCCAACGTCACCGTAACCCAGAACAAGGGCAATCTTACCGGCAACCATGACGTCAGTGGCACGCTTGATGCCATCTACCAGTGACTCACGACAACCGTACAGGTTATCGAATTTCGACTTGGTCACTGAATCATTAACGTTAATGGCAGGGAAAGGCAGTTCGCCGCGCTTAACCATCTGGTACAAACGCTGCACACCTGTCGTGGTTTCCTCGGTCACACCCTGGATGTTCTTCAACGTGCGCGAGTAGAAATCCTTGTCTGATTTCAGCTTTTCCTTGATAGCTGCAAACAGGCACTTCTCTTCAGCGGACTTGGGATTATCCAATACAGAAAGGTCTTTCTCCGCCTTGGTGCCCAGCATCAATAACATGGTGGCATCACCACCATCGTCAAGGATCATGTTCGGTGATCCGCCATCAGACCAGGTCATCAGGCGATGGGTAAAGTCCCAGTATTCTTCCAGTGTTTCACCTTTGTAGGCAAAAACCGGAATGCCCTGGTCAGCGATCGCTGCCGCGGCATGGTCCTGGGTTGAATAGATGTTACATGATACCCAGCGAACTTCTGCCCCCAGGGCACGCAGGGTTTCAATCAGTACTGCTGTTTGAATCGTCATATGCAGGGAACCGGCAATACGCGCTCCCTTCAGTGGCTGGTCTTTTGCGAGCTCTTCGCGAATCTGTACCAGGCCGGGCATTTCCGATTCGGCGATACGTATTTCCTTGTGTCCCCAGCTAGCCAGGGACAGGTCGGCTACGTGAAAATCTTGCTTAATATCTGATGCTGCTACGCTCATTTTGTTTCTCCTTTAGCAAACAATTTAAGCGAGCGCCGTTGGTAATTGTATTCAGTCACGAGCCTAGCGGGATTATCCCGTTGCAACGCTCCTCGCGACTGTTGAGGGCGGCAAGTATAGTACTCGCGGCCCTCTATTTCAAAAGATGTAACTGTTTAGTGTCGATCTGACCTGGTTAGTTCCTAACCAAGGGCGGACTTCAGCTCATCAGCCTTGTCTGTCTTTTCCCAAGGCAAATCAAGATCTTCCCGGCCAAAGTGACCATAAGCTGCCGTGTTCTTGTAGCGGGGTTGCAGCAGGTCCAGCATCATGATGATGCCTTTCGGGCGCAGGTCGAAAATATCGCGAATGGCCGCGATCAGCTTGCTTTCTTCCACCTTGCCAGTACCAAACGTGTCAACACTGATCGAGGTGGGTTCAGCCACACCAATCGCGTAAGACACCTGTATCTCGCACTTGCTGGCCAGTCCGGCAGCCACGATGTTCTTGGCTACATAACGTGCCGCGTAGGCAGCAGAACGGTCAACCTTGGACGGGTCCTTGCCGGAGAAGGCGCCACCACCATGACGAGCCATGCCGCCATAGGTATCGACTATGATTTTTCTGCCGGTAAGTCCGCAGTCACCGACGGGACCACCAATTACAAAACGCCCGGTAGGATTCACCAGGTAACGGGTTTTGTCGGTGATCAATTCTGCCGGCAGGGTGGGTTTGATGATTGATTCGATCACGGCTTCCTCGAGGTCCTTGTATTCGACATCGGGGTCGTGCTGGGTAGAAAGTACCACGGTCTCAACAGATTTTGGCTTGCCATCCTCGTAGACAACCGTCACCTGGGATTTGGCGTCAGGGCGCAACCAGCCAAGCTCGCCGCTTTTCCTGACCTCGGACTGTTTCTTGACCAGCCTGTGCGCATAGGTGATAGGCAACGGCATCAGTACATCTGTCTCGTCGCAGGCATAACCGAACATCAGGCCCTGGTCACCAGCACCCTGGTTCAGGTCAATACCCTCTCCTTCGTTCACGCCCTGCGCAATATCAGCCGACTGCTTGTCCATGGAGACAAGAACGGCGCAACTGTCGGCGTCGAAACCCATTGCCGACGAGGTATAACCAATTTCACGGACCGTATCGCGGACAATGGTGGGATAGTCAAGTTGTGCGCTTGTGGTGATTTCGCCAGACAACACCACCATACCGGTGTTGACCATGGTTTCGCAGGCAATGCGTGCGGCCTTATCCTGGCTGAAAATAGCGTCAACCACTGCGTCAGAGACCTGATCAGCTACCTTGTCCGGGTGGCCCTCAGATACGGATTCAGAAGTAAATAGAAAGTTTTTATTCATGCAAAGTCCATTATTTTTGGTTCAAAACGGCGCGGATGATAACGTCTTCTCGTTACAATCGCACGTTTTCGACGAATTTAATTTAGATCAGTAAGATAGAAACAAGTTTAATATTCACAGGAAAAACCATGGTTTTACTGCACACACCGGTATGCGAATTTGGCCTGCCAGCTATAGATTTTAACCTGCCGGATTACGACGGAAAGCATTGGACGCTGGCAGATTGCCGTGGCAACAGTGGTACCCTGGTCATGTTCATCTGCAATCACTGTCCCTACGTCAAATCCATACAGGAACGCCTGGTGGCAGATATGCATACGCTGCAAGCCCTGGGTATTGGGAGTGTCGCGATCATGTCAAACGACCCGGATGATTACCCGGAAGACTCGGTGGAGAACATGAAACAGGTGGCAGAGAAATATGGTTACCCGTTTCCCTACCTGTTCGATGAAACGCAACAGGTTGCCAGGCAGTATGGCGCTATTTGCACACCTGATTTCTTTGGCTACAACAAGGACCTGGAATTGCAATACCGTGGTCGACTGGACGCCAGCGGTAAGAACAAGGCCGATGCCACCACCCGGCGCGACCTGGTCGAGGCCATGCGTCTTATCGCTGAAACGGGAAAGGGACCGGTGACACAAATACCCAGCATGGGCTGTTCTATCAAATGGCGCAGCGACAACCAGGACCAGCACTTAACAAAATAGCCGGCCTGGGCGACTTTTCCCGCTGAAAACTATCTTCTGGCTTGCCCGAAATGGGCAGGTAAGCGACAATGTCGCGCTTTATTTTCCGGTGTTTCCTGTCAATCTCATCCAGTCCAGGCAGGCGAAAAACGCCGGCGCGAGAAATAACTGCCGTGCCGCGCCTGACGCAACCGGATTTCTCTAGAACCAATAACTTAGACACAATCAGCCGCAAGGCTGTATTGGGGGGAACAGCATGTTATCCAGGCATGAACTTGCCAATGCAATTCGCGCATTAAGTATGGACGCGGTTCAACGCGCAAAATCCGGACACCCGGGTGCACCCATGGGCATGGCGGAAATTGCCGAGGTCCTGTGGAATGATTTTCTGAGACATAATCCGGTCAACCCTAACTGGGATAATCGTGATCGCTTTATCATGAGTAACGGCCATGGGTCCATGCTGGTGTATTCGCTGCTGCATTTGTCAGGCTACGACCTGCCCATGGAGGAATTGAAAAACTTCCGCCAGCTTCATTCAAAGACACCCGGTCACCCGGAATACGGCTACACCCCCGGAGTGGAGACCACAACCGGACCGCTGGGACAGGGGCTTGCCAACGCGGTAGGCATGGCCATCGCGGAAACGGTACTGGCGGCACACTTCAACCGCGATAAGTTTAATATCGTTGATCACTATACTTATGTCACCGTTGGTGATGGCTGCCTGATGGAAGGCATCTCGCACGAGGCCTGCTCACTGGCCGGCACGCTGGGGCTGAACAAGCTGATCGCGATCTATGACAGTAACCAGATTTCTATTGATGGCGACGTTTCCGGCTGGTTCACGGAAGATGTCGCGGCCAGGTTTGAGGCCTATGGCTGGCACGTGATTCGCGACGTGGACGGACATGATTCCGGACAGGTGAAACAGGCACTGGAACAGGCCAGAAAGAGCGCGGACAAACCCAGCCTCTTATGTTGTAACACGATCATCGGTTGGGGATCGCCCAACAAGGCCGGCAAGGAATCCAGCCATGGGGCCCCACTGGGAGACGATGAGGTAGCACTGACTCGCGAAAAAATTGGCTGGACACATGCACCTTTCGAGATACCGCAGGAATATTACTCGGCCTGGGATGCAAAAGAACGTGGCGCCCGCCTTGAACAGGAATGGCAACAGCAATTTGATGAATACGCCAAGGCACACCCCGAACTTGCCAGCGAATACCAGCGCCGCATGGCCGGCAAGCTGGTTGATAATTGGCATCAGGTCGTCACCGATTTTATCAAGCAGACAGATGACAAGGCCGCATCGATTGCCTCGCGCAAGGCATCACAAAATGCGATTGAGGCCTTTGCCGCACACTTGCCGGAAATGATCGGTGGCTCTGCGGACCTCACCGGATCCAACCTGACCAACTGGTCGGGCTCGGTAGTGATGGATAAAAAACAGCGCGATGCAAACTACATCTCTTATGGAGTCCGGGAGTTTGCTATGGCGGCGATCAACAACGGTATTGCATTACACGGTGGCCTGATCCCGTATGCCGGCACCTTCCTGATCTTTTCCGAGTATGCCCGCAACGCGCTGCGCATGGCGGCATTGATGAAACAGCGCAATATATTTGTGTTTACTCATGATTCAATTGGGCTAGGTGAAGATGGCCCCACCCACCAGGCCGTTGAACAGGCAGCAACGCTGCGCTTGATTCCGAATATGTCTTTGTGGCGTCCCTGCGATGCGGTAGAATCTGCGGTCGCCTGGCAGGCGGCCCTAGAACGCACTGAAGGTCCAACTAGCCTGTTATTTTCCAGGCAGAACCTCGCGCATATCGAAAGAGACGCAGACCAAATCAGTAATATCCGACGAGGCGGTTACGTCCTTATTGCCGGAAGCGACAATCCGGACTTGATAATCATCGCGACTGGTTCAGAAGTAGAGCTGGCTGTTAATGCAGCCAGGCAACTGGGCGAAGACGGTAAGGCAATACGTGTTGTTTCCATGCCTTCAACTGACATGTTCGACCAGCAGCCCGCGGATTACCGACAATCGGTATTGCCGGACAGCTGTCGCAAAAGAATATCTGTTGAGGCGGGCGTTACTTCATTCTGGAAAAAATACACCGGACTGGATGGACGCGAGCTGGGCGTTGATCGCTTTGGCGAATCGGCACCGGCGGCAGACGTGTTTGAATACCTGGGATTAACTGAATCGAACCTGATCAAGATTGCCAGAGAATATCTGGCCAGCAACTGATAATAAATTAATACAAGATAGCGGAGTTAAGACAATGACAATCAAAGTTGGTATCAATGGCTATGGGCGAATCGGACGCAATATCCTGCGCGCCCTGTATGAATCGAATCGAACAGATGAAATCGAAATCGTTGCGATCAACGACCTGGGAGACGCCAATACCAATGCCCACCTGACCCAGTATGATACCGCGCACGGCAAGTTTCCGGGCACCGTTTCAGTAGAAGGTGACTATATGATTGTGAATGGCAACAAGGTTCGCGTCTTATCAGAACGTGATCCTGCCAAGTTACCCTGGGGTGAACTTGGTGTTGACGTGGTACACGAATCAACCGGTTTTTTTGCCAGTAAGGCCAAGGCTTCTGCGCACCTGCAAGGCGGTGCCAGGAAAGTTATTATCTCTGCACCGGGTGGTAGTGATGTCGATGCTACGGTCGTCTATGGTGTAAACCATGATGTCCTGCAGTCATCACATACCGTAATCTCGAATGCATCCTGTACCACCAACTGCCTGGCACCGGTGGTTAAGGTGTTACATGAGCACATCGGTGTCGTCGCCGGTGTCATGACGACAGTACATTCCTATACCAACGACCAGGTTTTAACCGATGTCTATCATTCCGATCTGCGTCGTGCGCGTTCGGCGACGATGTCGATGATACCTACCAAAACTGGCGCTGCTGCGGCTGTTGGCCTGGTACTGCCGGAGCTTAATGGCAAACTGGACGGTTTTGCCGTGCGCGTACCAACGATTAACGTATCCATGGTCGACCTCAGTTTTACCGCCGCACGCGACACCAGTGTCGATGAAATTACAAAATTAATGAAGGACGCCGCTGCGGGCAAATTGAAAGGCGTGCTGGCCTACACTGACGCACCACTGGTATCCATCGATTTCAATCATGATCCCGCTTCATCAACTTTCGATGGCTCACTGACAAAAGTTATCGACGGCAAACTTGTTAAAGTTGTTGCCTGGTATGACAATGAATGGGGTTTTTCCAACAGGATGCTGGATACGACACTCGCATTAATGAACGCATAAATTAGATGTCTGTCCTTGTAAAAATTGCTGACCTCGACCTGACCGGTAAAACCGTGCTGGTCAGGGAAGATTACAACGTTCCACTCAAGAACGGTGAAGTGGCAGATGACACGCGCATTCGTGCCACCCTGCCCACGATCCAGCAACTGCTTGAAGCCGGGGCGCGCATCATCCTTGTGTCGCACCTGGGCAGACCCAAGGCCGGTGAGTACGACGATAAATTTTCCATGGCACCGGTCGCAAAACGCCTGAGCGAACTGCTTGGTTACAATGTTCCGCTTATCAAGGATTGGGTTAACAATTTTGACATGGGCGATCACAACGTCGTGCTGTGTGAGAACGCGCGATTCGAAAAAGGTGAAACCGAGGACGACGAGGCCCTGTCGCGAAAAATGGCGCAGATGTGCCAGGTTTATATTAACGATGCCTTCGCGACCGCTCACCGTGCCCAGGCGTCTACCCACGGCGTGGCCAAGTATGCAGCTGTTGCTGCAGCCGGGCCGTTACTGATAAATGAATTGAAGGCGCTGACGAAGGCACTACGCGAACCGGCAAAACCGGTCGTTGCCATTGTCGGTGGCGCCAAGGTATCCACCAAGCTCACCATCCTTGAAAGCCTGTCAGAAAAGGTTGACCAGTTGATCGTGGGTGGTGGCATCGTGAATACCTTCCTCAAGGCCGCGGGTTACGAGATTGGCAAGTCGCTGTATGAGCCCGACCTGGTCGATGTTGCCAGGCGTTTAATGGACAAGGCCAGGTCCCAGGGTTGTGAGATCCCGCTGCCTGTTGATGTTGTTTGTGGCAAGGAATTCGACGAAGACACGCTAGCCGTCACCAAACCGGTTGCAGATGTTGAAGCCGATGACATGATCATGGATGTTGGCCCCGAGACCAGCGAAATACTTATCAGCCACATTGAACGAGCCAGGACCATTGTCTGGAACGGGCCGCTGGGTGTGTTCGAGTTCGAACAGTTCAGTCAGGGCACGAAAAGCCTGGCCAACGCGATTGCGAACAGTGAGGCCTACTCGATTGCCGGTGGCGGCGATACTATTGCTGCCATCTCGAAGTTTAACGTGGCCGAGTGTATATCCTATATTTCAACCGGCGGCGGGGCCTTCCTGGAATTCCTGGAGGGAAAGAAATTACCGGCGATCGAACTGCTGGAAGAAGCAGCCAGGGCCTGGGCAGCAATGGAACAGGCAAGAGAACTATAACAAGACGAAATCAAACCTTAACAATACTTTGTTAAAGGTTATGGACCGAGTCCCGAAACAAACAAACAATCTCAATGAGAAGAACCAAGATTATTGCCACACTGGGTCCTGCAACGGATCAACCCGGCATGCTGGAAAAACTGCTGGATGCCGGCGTTGATGTATTTCGCCTGAATTACTCTCACCAGACACACGTTGAACACGAACGCAGGATGAAAGAGATCCGCAAGCTGTCTTTAAAGAAAAGACACGCTGTAGCGGTAATCGCAGACCTGCAGGGACCGAAGATTCGTGTTGAACGCTTCAGGGAAGGCAAGGTTATCCTGCGTGAAGGCGCTAAATTCAAGATTGATACCCAGCTCGAAAGTGATGCCGGCGATGAAACCCAGGTTGGCATCAGTTATAAAAATCTGCCCAACGATGTAAAACCTGACAACTTCCTGTTGATAGATGATGGTCGCATCGTATTGCACGTTAAATCCGTGGGCAAACACGTGATTGATTGCGAGGTCATCACCGGTGGTGAACTAAGCAATAACAAGGGTATTAACCTTCAAGGCGGCGGCCTGTCCGCCGCCGCTTTAACGGAAAAGGATGGGGCCGATCTCAAGCATGCTGCCTCTATCAAGGTTGATTACGTGGCAATCTCCTTCCCGAGTAATGCGGGTGATATACACCAGGCACGCAAGTTGATGGATGACTGCAACTGTGGCGCCCAGATCATTGCCAAGATTGAACGCGCGGAAGCACTCAATAATATTGAAGAGATCATCGAGGCATCTGATGTCATCATGATTGCCCGCGGCGATCTTGGTGTGGAAATTGGTGATGCCGCACTACCGCCCGTACAGAAAAGCCTGACCAAGATGGCGCGCGACATGGATCGCGCCGTGATCACAGCGACGCAAATGATGGAATCCATGATCGTCAACAAGATACCGACCCGGGCCGAGGTATTCGACGTAGCCAACGCGGTTATCGATGGCACCGATGCCGTCATGCTCTCAGGTGAAACCAGCATCGGCAATTACCCGGACAAGGCGGTTGAGGCCATGTCCCGAATCTGTGAAGAGGCCGAGAAACAGCGCAGCGTGCGTGTTTCCGATCACCGCATCAACCAGCGCTTCGACAGCATTGCCGAGGCCATAGCCATGTCCAGCATGTATGCAGCCAATCACATTGGTGCCAAGGCCATATGCACGCTGACCGAGACAGGTGGTACCTGTTTATGGATGTCACGCATCAGTTCCGGCATCCCGATCTTCGCTTTTACCCGGCATACATCAACGCGTCGCCGGGTCGCCTTGTATCGCGGAGTGTACCCGATAAAATTTGATATCACTCATACCGATCCGCTGGAAGCCAACAAGGAAATGATCGAAATCCTGCTGGAGTTTGGCGCAGTACAGGACGGTGATTTCGTTATTATCACCAAGGGTGACCTGCGCGGTCGCCGTGGTGGTACCAACAATATGAAGATAGTCCAGGTCGGTCAGGCACTGGAACACATGATTTAATTAATAGTAAAAATTATTTGTAATTAGAGAGGCAAAGTTATGAGCGCAGCAGAACTTGATGCAACCGCCAGGGCCATGGTGGCAAAAGGCAAAGGCATACTGGCCATCGACGAGAGTATGCCAACCATCAAAAAACGTTTTGATACGATCAATATTGAATCAACCGAAGAAAGCCGTCGTGCCTACCGCGACCTGTTGATCACTGCGCCGGGCGGTAGCGACTACATTAGCGGCATGATCCTGTTCGACGAAACCATTCGCCAGGCAAGTAGCGATGGTACCCCTTTTTCCAAGGCAATGATCGACCAGGGCATCATGCCCGGTATCAAGGTCGATACCGGCGCCAAGGACATGGCTGGTCATCCGGGTGAAAAAGTGACCGAGGGACTGGACGGCTTGCGTGAGCGCCTGGCCGAGTATAAGTCCCTGGGGGCGAAGTTTGCGAAATGGCGTGCTGTGATCACCATCGGCGACAACATTCCCAGCATGGCCTGTATCAAGGCCAATGCCCATGCCCTGGCCCGTTACGCGGCACTTTGCCAGGAAGCCGGTATTGTACCCATGGTGGAACCGGAAACATTAATGGACGCAGATAACAGCATCGAACGCTGTTACGAGGTCACCGAACTCACGCTGAAAACACTGTTTGCCGAGCTGTATGACCAGGATGTGGCATTCGAACATACAATATTGAAAACCAATATGGTCATCTCCGGTAAGAAATGCCCTGTCCAGGCTGATGTCCAGACCGTTGCCGACATGACCGTACGTTGTCTGTTGAATACCGTGCCCGCCGCATTACCCGGCATTGTGTTCCTGTCGGGTGGACAAAGCGCCGAACTGGCTACTGCACACCTGAATGCAATGAACGCGACGTACCCTGATTTACCGTGGCCGCTGAGTTTTTCCTATGGCCGTGCCCTGCAGGAGCCCTGTCTCAGCGCGTGGGCCGGGAAACCGGAGAATGTCGAGGCCGCAACCCAGGCGTTACTTCACCGTGAAAAATGTAACAGCCTGGCTTGTATGGGTGAGTACTCCGACAAAATGGAAAGCGCCGCCTGATTAAAGCGCATCTTCTGTCCCAATACTTTGTTGCTCGGCTTTTTGAGATGCTCATTTATGAATTTATAAACTCCGCGTCTCAAAAAGCTCGCGCCGCGTCTTGAACCAGAATCTATCACTTTAAGTACATGACTACTGAAGCTACTGAACTAAGCGAAGAGGCAAGGGTTGCCTACCAGGCATTCCAGGATATGAGTAAAAGCAAGGATCGTTACTTTGGATTTTTGCAGGAGCTCGACGTTAAATACAAGAATGGCGGTGCGCCCGGTATCGCCGAGAACCTGCAACTGGAAAAATTACTTAAAGAGCATGATAAAAACGTGCTGGCTTTCAATACGGCCATGGCTGCAGTCGAGGATCATGATGCTCGACTGCAACTCATCAAGATGATGTCGTAGCCGCAGTTCTACTTAACCGTGATACTTATCTTGTCCGATATTACGGGAGGGTAATGGGGAATGTGCAAATGGTTGCCTAGTACCAGCTGCAGGGTATAGGTACCTGGTTCCAGTGTCAGCTCTGTTTCTGTTTGCCCGCCGCCAAAATGCCGATACTGATCACTGGCAGGCAAGGGTTTCGTCGTATCAAACTCGTCAACGTTGATTAGTAAATGATGGTGGCCGGTATTTTCCCTGGCGACACCGGCAGGCGCGACACCCATACCACTTAAGCCAAACTTGACCGTAAATGGACCGGTCACGGTTGCGCCGTCAGCCGGCTCGATAAAATACACTTTGGCACTTTCGGGTGCCGGCGTCATGTGATCGTCGGCATAGAGCGGTGTTATCGCCATCAGGCCTAGAAAAAGAGCTAGGAAGTTAATACGCATGGTTACCTCGTATGTTTTCATTGTCCTGGTTCGTCAATCATCCTGCTTTTATCGGCGGCGTCCTGCTGCAACATGCCCTCCACGGCTCGCGCCTTGTCCAGGCTATCGGTCTGGGATTTCCAGACATGTTCACCTGATACGGTACCGCCATCTTCACCTTCTCCAGAACAGGCGGAGAGAGAGATGACCAGCAAGCATGCGAATAGTGTTTTCATAACCGCCTCCAGTTTTGACTATTTTGCAATCGACAGTTCACTCACCGGTTTAAAAGAGTCACCTTCCTTGCCAAGCAGGCTGCCGCTGCCAATATCGAAATGCCAGCCATGCACGAACAGGTTACCAGCCTCTACACGCTCTTTTACCCATGGGAAAGTCATTATGTTCTGCAGTGATACTCCTATGGCTGCCCGTTCGCAATGCATACATTGTTCGTCGAATGGCTTATCACCATGATCCTTGAGCACCTGCTCCCTTGCACTGGCGGCATTACGCATCCAGGGATCGATAAACCCGTAATCACTGCTGCCGTGTTCACCCTCCATCAGGGCCTTGATGCCACCGCACTGGCTATGGCCCATGATAATCACGTGCCTGACCTGCAAGTGCATGATAGCGAATTCCATAGCGGCACTGGTGCCGTGTGATTTACCGTCATCCTCATTGATTGGCACCAGGTTAGCGACATTACGAACCACAAAAATATCACCCGGTTCTGTACTCATAATTTGTGCAGGATGTACCCGCGAGTCACAGCAGGAAATAATCAGGAACTTGGGCGACTGTCCCTGGAACAGCTGGTTATAAAGATCCGGGTTTTCGACAAAGTATTGTTGATGAAACTTCTCGTATCCACTGATAAGCTTTTTTATTTCTTGCATGGTTAACCTCGGATAAATTATTTCAATAAACGATCTCTTGCTTCATTATATTTGGCAGCAGTGTTCCTGATGACTTCTTCAGGCAGCCTTGGACCAGGGGCCTTTTTATTCCAGTCCAGGGTCTCCAGGTAATCTCGCACGTACTGCTTGTCAAAACTTGGCGGGCTGATGCCCACTCGATAGGAATCGGCTGGCCAGAAACGGGACGAATCCGGTGTCAGTACCTCGTCAATCAGAACCAGTTGATCATTCTTATCAAGGCCAAATTCCAGCTTGGTATCAGCGATTATAATACCGCGGGATCGGGCATATTCAACGGCATCCTGGTAAATGCCCAGCGTGATTTCCCGGATTTGTTCCGCCAGTTCTGTGCCTACAAGTTCCTCGGTCGACGAAAAGTCAATATTCTCGTCATGATCTCCCACTGCGGCCTTTGTAGCCGGGGTAAAGATTGGCTCCGGCAATTGCTCTGCCTGCTGCAGACCGGCCGGCAGATTAATCCCGCATATCGACCCTGTTGCCTGGTAATCCTTCCAGCCGGAGCCAATGAGGTAGCCCCTGGCCACGGCCTCTACCGGTAGCGGCCTCAGTTTTTTGACCACGATAGAGCGACCCTGCAATTGCGCCAGTTCGTTAGCATCATTAATGACCTCCTGCAGGCTGATATCGGTCAGGTGGTTGGGGATGCGTTGGCTGAAACGATGAAACCAGAAATTGGAGACTTCTGTAAGGACAATACCCTTTCCAGGCACTGGATCAGGCAGGATGACATCAAATGCGGAAAGGCGGTCTGTCGTGACGATCAGCATGTGCTCATCGTCGATATCATAGATATCCCTGACCTTACCCTGGTTGATTTTTGTCAGGCTATGGATATCGGTCTGGTATACGGCGTCTGGAACTGCAGTCATGCGAATATTAATTATTTATTAAATACATATTCTCCCATACTCATCTGGCCGGGGCTATTGTCTGTTTTTCCAGCCTGTTATAAAGTCGCAAACTCAGTCAGACAGGGAATTAACAGATGACTAAAAAACAGGACAAGCTTCGCCTGTTCGGGTTTAACAACCTAACCAAGACATTGAGTTTCAACATCTACGATGTCTGTTATGCCCGTACCAAGACAGGCATACAGGAGTACGTGGATTATATCGACGAGGAATACAACTCCGACAGGCTGACACAAATCCTGGAAGACGTGGCCAGCATCATTGGCGCAAATATACTGAATGTGGCCAAGCAGGATTACGACCCGCTGGGCGCCAGCGTGACCCTGCTTATCTCCGAGGAAGTGCCGGCCCTTGAGGGTGTAACCAACAGCGAATCACCCGGACCCACCCCGGAAACCCTGGTCGCGCATCTCGACAAGAGTCACCTTACCGTGCACACCTATCCCGAGACGCACCCGACCGGTGGAATTTGTACCTTTCGGGCTGATATAGATGTCAGTACCTGTGGCATGATTTCACCGCTAAAGGCACTGAACTTTCTTATCCAGAGCTTCGAGTCCGACATTGTGATCCTCGATTACCGTGTGCGTGGCTTTACCCGTGATACCAGTGGCACCAAGCATTACATCGATCACGAGATAAACTCTATCCAGAACTTTATAGATGAAGATACGCTGGAACTGTACAAGATGATCGACGTTAATATTTACCAGGAAAACCTGTTCCACACCAAGATGATGTTGAAGGATTTCGAACTGAATGATTACCTGTTCAGGGAAGACAAGGGAACCCTGCCGCCTAAAGAACAAGCCGATATTGAGGAAATGATACAGCTGGAAATGGAGGAAATCTTTAACCAGCAGAACAGTAGCTAACGATTCTTCTCTTTAGCCCAGGAGTCGCGCAGTGTCACGGTCCTGTTAAAAACCGGTTTGCCATCCACGCTGTCCCTGTTGTCCACGCAGAAATAACCAAGTCGTTCGAACTGAAAACGTTCTTCTTTTTCTGCCTGTAACAGGGAAGGTTCCAGCCTGGCATCGGTAATGACCTGCTTTGAATCCGGGTTCAGACAGTCTTTCCAGTCGCCCTCGCGCTTGCCACTATCGGGCGCCGGTTCGTTAAACAACCGGTCAAACAGGCGCACCTCGGCTTCCAGTGCGTGCTCGGCCGAGACCCAGTGAATCGTACCCTTTACCTTGCGGCCATCGGGAGCATTGCCGCCTTTCGTTTCCGGGTCGTAGGTACAACGTAATTCAATCACTTCACCGGCATCGTTTTTGATCATGTCTGTACAGGTAATGAAGTAGGCATAACGCAGCCGCACCTCGCGGCCCGGCCCGAGGCGAAAGAATTTTTTTGGTGGATCTTCCATGAAGTCATCCTGTTCAATGTAGATGACCCGGGAGAAAGGCAACTCACGTTCACCCATAGACGGATCGTTGGGATGGTACGGTGCTGCAAGCTGCTCGGTTTGTCCCTCGGGGTAGTTTTCAATCACAACCTTTAACGGGTTCAATACACCCAGCACACGCCGCGTGGTTTTATCCAGGTCTTCGCGCACGCTGTTCTCCAGAACACCCATATCGATCACGGTGTCGTTCTTGGTCAGTCCGATCCGCTCGCAAAAATCCCGCAACGCAGCTGGTGAATATCCGCGTCTGCGCATGCCGATTATCGTTGGCATTCTCGGATCGTCCCAGCCAGACACATAGTTGCCTTTTACCAGTTCATTCAGTTTGCGTTTACTGGTAACGGTATAACTGAGGTTCAGACGGGCAAACTCAATCTGTTGCGGATGGCAACCAATATCAAGCTGGTCCAGGTACCAGTCATATAAAGGGCGATGATCTTCAAACTCTAGTGTGCACAATGAGTGGGTAATCCCTTCAAGTGCATCAGAGATACAATGTGCAAAATCGTACATCGGATAAATACACCACTTATCGCCCATGCGATAATGCGACATGTATCTGATGCGGTAAATGGCAGGGTCGCGCATGTTCATGTTCGGCGCGGCCATATCTATCTTGGCGCGCAGGATACATTCACCTTCTTTAAATTCTCCCGCCCGCATTTTTTCGAACAGCGCCAGGTTTTCTTCAACGCTGCGATAGCGATACGGACTGTCTTTACCCGGTTCTGTCAGAGTGCCTCGATATTCTCGTATCTTTTCTGCATCAAGGTGATCGACATAGGCCTTGCTGTCGCGAATGAGTTGTTGTGCACACTCGTAAAGTTTGTCGTAGTAATCAGAGGCAAAGAAAAGCCGGTCTTCCCAGTCAAAGCCAAGCCAGCGTATGTCTTTTTCTATAGCCTCGGCGTACTCGATGTCTTCTTTTTCAGGATTGGTATCATCAAAGCGAAGATTACACCTGGCACCGGCATATTCCTCGGCCAGGCCAAAATTCAGGCAGATCGATTTTGCATGGCCTATATGTAAATAACCGTTGGGCTCTGGCGGGAAACGCGTATGTACCCGGCCATTGTTTTTACCCTGCTTGAGGTCGTCATTGATGATATGACGAATAAAGTTACTCGGTTCAGGCTTTGAATTTTCAGACATGTAACGGCATTCCTGGCAAACAAAACAATTCCGGTGAGGAACAAAGTAGCGAAGTGTAGCGGAGAACGGCCGCTGTTTCGAGCCTTACAAAATACAGACTATTCCGGTAATTACGCTATCCCAGCAGGGTCGGCAAGGACCACTGCAGCCCCATGGCGCGCTTCATGATTGCCTGTTTGACCATGGGCAAACCGTCAACGATATCCAGCCCGGCATTCCTGAGCCAGGCCAGTGACGGATTCCGGTTTTCAAATAACAGCTTGAACGCATCCATCAGGTAAAGCATGTTGCGGTTTTCCCCCTTGCGCCAGCGTTCATAGCGCCGCAAAACCGGATGGCGGCCAAAATCACGTCCGCGAGCATGGGCTTCAAGCACCACCTCGACCAGAGTTGCCATATCCAGCAAACCCAGGTTTGCACCGAGTCCGGCCAGCGGGTGAATGGTATGCGCACTGTCCCCGATCAGTGCCAGGCGCGGCCTGGTGTAGTGTTCTGCCTGGGCACGGCTGAGCGGGAACACCACGCGTTCACCACTGGACGTGATGCTTCCCAACTCGTTCGCAAACGATTCCGCAAGTTCAAAGTGAAAGGCTGTATCATCATGTGCCAATAGACGTTGCACATGCTCCGGGCTACTGGACCAGACTATCGCCGACTGGTACGCATTCGCCATGGGTAAAAACGCCAGCGGACCGCGGCGTAAAAAACGCTGGCGCGCGACCTGCTTGTGAGGGAGTTCTGTTGTCACCGTGCAGGCCAGTGCCGATTGTCCATAGTCATGTTTCAGGTAATTAATGTTTGCCAGCTTGCGTACGCCGGAATTACTACCATCGGCAGCAATCAGTAGTCTTGCCCTGAACTGGAGCCCGTCACCGGTGGTCACGGAGATGTTACGAGGTTCAGTCCTGATAGCCGAAGGTGTGACAGACCAAAGGCAACGTATGTTGTCCATTTCCAGCATCCTTTCCTGCAGGGCATCGGCAATTGCCCGGTACGGTATGATATAACCCAGTGTTGGCTCACAAACCTGGGCACTGTCGAAACGTATCTCACCCAGTCCCTGTTCATCCCAGACATGCATCTCTCGGTAGGGCCCAACTTCCTCGTCCGGCAATCGCCGCCATGCCCCGGCCCGTTCCAGGATCCGCCTGGAGGCAATGCTGATAGCAAAAATGCGCGGGTCATTATTCTTCAGGGAATTCAGCTGGCGCATGCCAGACTCCAGCACCACGACGCGCAGCCCGGCCTGTGCCAATAGACAGGCGCAGGCACTACCGATAATGCCGGCACCGACGATGACAACGTCAGCATCGAGTTTTGGATCGGCACCGTCCATCAGGCGTTACCCCTGACCAACCTGGGCTGTTGCCCGCTCTTGCCCATGGCGGTTGTCACGATCTGCTGTTTTAAAGCCGGTACGATATCTACCAGCAGCATGAGACTGTTTCGTGCAGATACCAGCAAGGGCCAGTTATTGTAAAAGGTACTGGCAAGACCATTGGTAAAACGAATCACGCGTTTTTGATCCGCTTCCCGGCTTGCTGTGTACTGCTCAAGAATCCTGACATCATTCACAACCATACCTTGTTGCAGGCCATCATGCACCGCATCGACCAGACCAGCGACATCGCGTAGCCCGAGATTGAAACCCTGTGCCGCATTAGGGTGCAATGTGTGTACCGAGTTACCGAGCAATAACAATTGCGGCTGGTACTGTGTTTGAGCCTGTTGAAATAACAACGGGTAGGATCGCCGTTTGCCCAGTTGCTCTATCCTGCCGAGACGGCGACCCAGTTCCTGCTGCACCTGTTGGACAAATTCGGCTTCGGGCATGGTCATACACGTATGAGCCTTGTTTCGGTCGACGACATAAACCAGTACCGATCGATTTTCGCCAATGGGTAACAGGGCAATCGGACCATGCGGTGTGAAACGCTCATACGCCGTCGCCTGGTTGGATTTTTGCGTGGTAATATTGGCAACGATTGCAGTCTGTTCGAAATCCTTTTGTTGAACGTTAATTCCTGCCAGTCGCCGCACCAGTGAATGACTGCCGTCCGCACCCACTAACAAGCCTGCCCGTACGTGTCGCAGTTCACCCTGCTGTTGCCAGGTTACCTGCATGATTTTGCCGTCGCGTTCAAATTGTTTCAGCTCAGCGGGACAAACCAGTTCAATATTATCGTGCAGTTGCAGGTCAGCCAGCAGCGCCTGGCCCAATGCGCGTGCCAGCACAACATAACCGAGTTCCTCGCAGCCGACCTCGTTGGCACGCAAACGTGCAAACCCGAATCGTCCCTGTTCAGAGACGTGAATGTTTTTAATCGGGTAACACTCGGATTGTAGCTGTTGCCAGACGCCAAGCCGTTCAAAGATACGCCGCGAAGATGGTGCCAGGGTAATTCCCCTGTCATCAAAACTGCTCTCGTCTGTATTACGCGGACTGACAGACTCAATGATGGCAATACGCAGCCCGGTCGGCGCAAGGGCTATGGCCAGGCTGGCGCCGACCATGCCGGCACCGGCAATGACAATATCGTAATCCAGTGAACCTGCCATCAGGCTGCTCTGGCCATCAACTCCATGATGTCATCCGCATCCTTGGGCACGTCTTTACTAAGCACCTCGTTGCCGTCCTTTGTGATCAATACGTCGTCCTCGATTCGAATGCCGATGTTCCACCATTTTTTGGCCAGCCCACGCGTCTCGGCAGGTAAGTACATGCCGGGTTCTATGGTCAATACCATGCCCGGCTCCAGCATGCGCCATTCATCATCCAGTTTATAGTCACCGACGTCATGGACATCCATACCCAGCCAGTGACCGGTTCGATGCATATAATATTTACTGTATGCCTGGTCTTCTAGCAATTCGTTTAAACTGCCCTTCAGAATTCCCAGTTCAAGCATACCTTCGGTCAGTACTTTCACTGCGATCTCGTGCGGGTCATTCCAGTGATTTCCAGGCTTTGCCTTCTCGATGGCCGCATACTGTGCTGCCAGAACCACATCATAGACGTCGCGCTGGGCCTTGCTGAATTCGCCGTTGACCGGAAAGGTGCGGGTGATATCGCTGGCATAGCTTTCATACTCGGCACCGGCATCAATCAACAACAGGTCTCCATCCTGCAAGGGATCCTTGTTCTCCGTGTAATGCAGGATACAACCATTGGCACCACCACCGACGATCGAGGGATACGCAGGCGAACGTGCTCCCTGCCGCATGAAGGTATAGTTTAATTCTGCCTCGATCTGATACTCATACATGCCCGGCTCACAAACCTGCATCGCGCGCCGATGTCCGGCTGCAGCTATTTTGGCCGCACGACGCATCAGATTTATTTCCTGTCGGCTCTTGTACAGGCGCATGTCGTGCAGAAAATGATTCAGCGATATGAATTCTTCCGGGGCATGAATACCGGCACGCGATTTGCCCCGGATCTGGTTAACCCAGTTCAGGACACGGTGATCAAAGGCTTGATCATTACCCATGTTGTAAAATATTCGGTCGTGTCCTTCTATCAAACCGGGCAGTATTTCATCGAGATCTTCAATGGGGAAGGCATCGTCAGCTCCGTATATCGAGCAAGCGCCTTCCAACCCGGCCCGGCGCCCGTGCCAGGTCTCCATTTGGGCATCACGCTCGCGGCAGAACAGGATAAATTCACCATCGGCACGATCCGGGATCAGCACGGCAACTGCCTCTGGTTCAGAGTAACCCGTCAGGTAGTAAAAATCGCTGTCGGCCCGGAACGGAAACTCTACATCGCGGTTGCGAATGCGTACGGCCGCGGTCGGCAGTATGGCGATACTGTCTGACCCGATCATGTCCATCAGGCGTTTACGCCGACGTTTAAATTCCTTGATATCTTTCAATGTAATACCCCAGGGCGTTTTACAACTTCTGTATCGGGATACCATTCCTGGTATAGCATCAATACACCAACTCGAATATATTCCACCAGTTCAAACAGTGACTGTTCAGATTCCTCGTCTTCTTCGGGATCCGTTTCCATCCGGGATATAGACACCAGGTCCTTGATAAATTCATCACAGACAGAGTTTTGCGAGGGCTTTTCTCCCAGTCCACCGACGCCAAGACCCGATACGAAACCGGCACACCACTCTGACAGCGCCTGCGCCCGAACACTGATGTCCTCACTGTCGGGGGGTAGTAGTGGCTGAAAGTTGATTTCAGTAGTTTGTAACCTGTTCACCACGTCGGCTGCAATCAGATCCAGCAAGGCATAGGCCTGTTCAAGCTGTTGACCATTCTCCAGCCCACTCACCAGGTGGTCACGTAATACCACTGTACGGTTGTCATTACTGGCGCAGACATAACCGCTGATAAAACCGTGGCATTCCGCAGCCCGGGTTCCGGTCTGCATGTCGATCAACCCGTTATTTAATTCATCGAAATCCATTGCCATATCGTTCTCGCGAGGTAACCCTTCCTGAAGTATTTCATCTTGCTTATCCTGGCACCGGTTTAACAGGATAGGGTCGCCTTGTTTAAAAACCGAACCGGTATATCCTGCCAGATTGGTGTTTTGTCAGGAAAATGATACAACAAATGACAAAAGTCGTCGCTTCCGACTCGGGGTCTGAAGATCTTAGGTTGACCCATCTATGCTCGCATTCTATATTGCTGACTTCGATGTTAAATCAGTTTGTATTAACCAAATGTCGGCAAACGCTTTAACGGACTGCAAAAATGACAAACGAAGACCTGGAAACAACTGACCTCAGCGTACTTGAAACCCGTGTTGATGAACTGATCAAGACAGTGGATCAACTCAAGTCAGAAAACTCGGCTCTGCGTAACCAGCAGGAAAGCCTGGTTAACGAACGGGCGATACTAATTGAAAAAACCGAGCAGGCCAGAACCCGCATCGAGTCAATGATCAGTCGACTCCGAGCAATGGAAACCCGCCCATGAGTGATCAAGCATCACCCGTCAAGGTAAACATACTCGACAAGGAATACCTGATCAGCTGTACAGATGAGGAGCGCGACCAGCTGCGCATAGCTGTCGACATGCTGAATAAACAAATGCAGGAAATGAAGCGCAGCGGCAACGTTATTGGTACCGAGCGTATAGCCGTCATGACAGCATTGAATATGACCCATGAACTTCTGGCTTACAAACAAAAAAATCAGGTCTATACTTCAAAAATAGATAGCACGCTAAAACGTTTACAGGGCAAGATTAACGACGCCCTGGTGAGAGAAGCACAACTCGATATCGAGGACCCTATCTCTCATAGCGGCTAACCAGTTTCAAAGCTTGGGTATCTTCTGCGGTGCACGTTATCATTCTCGTGGTAACTTGAGCCTATAAGATATGAACCAGGGAATCCGAAAACAGTGTTGTTGTGCACGTCCTTCCACGAGGAAAGCCTGATACGCTGTTTCCTAGGGTACCCACCTGAACCTCTGGTTCAAGTTCAATGTATGTGACGGCATTGCGGTTGATACCCTCCTACTCTTAAATTGTTCCAGAACAAGACCCTTATACAAATGAAATACTGGTTAATGAAATCTGAGCCATCCGAGTTCAGTATTGATGACTTAAAAAATCGACCGAAAAAAACAGAGCCCTGGGACGGCGTTAGAAATTACCAGGCGCGCAACATGATGCGTGATGAAATGAAAAAGGGAGACCTGGTTTTCTTTTACCACTCAAACTGTGAAGAGCCCGGTATCGTGGGCATCATGACCGTGGCCAAAGAGGGTTACCCTGATCACACCGCGTTCGATCCTGATGACAAGCACTTCGACCCGAAAAGTGATCCGGACAATCCGCGCTGGTTTTATGTTGACGTTAAATACAAGCGCAAACTCGGGCGCACGATCACTCTGACCGAGTTACGGGAACACAAGCCATTGCAAAAAATGAAATTATTACAGAAAGGCAACCGCCTCTCGATCATGCCCGTCAGCAAAAAAGAGTGGGACTATATCCTGGGACTTGAGTAAGAAATCAGGTTAACAGGAACAGGGTCGCCAGACCAAGAAAGGTCATGAAACCGACTACGTCGGTTACCGTAGTCAAAACCACTCCGCCGGCAATCGCCGGATCAACACCAAATGACTTCAGCACGAAGGGAATAGTTGCGCCCGCCAGTGCGGCAATAATCAGGTTAATGAGCATGGCCAGGGCAATAATAATTCCCAGCGCGGCCTCCTCAAACCAAAGGTAAACGATGATGCCGACGACACAAGACCAGATGAGGCCGTTTAGCAGCCCTACCGACAGCTCTTTTAATAACAACGGCTTGATATTTCTTTTCACCAGTTGGCCCTGGGCAATACCGCGTATGGCTATCGTCAATGTCTGACTGCCGGCAATTCCACCCATACCCGCAACTACCGGTAGCAAAACCGCAAGCGCAACCAGTTGCTCGATTGTGTCCTCAAAACGCCCGATTACCCATGAGCCCAGAAAGACCGTCATCAGGTTAATACCCAACCAGACAGCGCGACTGCGGGTACTGGACAGTACGGACGAAAACATATCATCCTCGCTACCGAGGCCGGCCATACTGCGCACGGTTTGGTCGGCAGCACTCTGAATGACATCAACCACGTCGTCGATGGTGATACGGCCGAGCAGGTGCCCCTCTTCATCGATCACGGCAGCAGAAACAAGGTCACGCTGTTCAAACAGCCTGGCAACTTCCGAGGTAGACACATCGGCCTTCAGCGACGGTGTTTCTTCCAGCCATTCACCAACGGTTGTGCGTTCATCCCTGATCAGCACGTCTGTCAGGTGCAGGACACCGAGGTAATGGTTATCGCGGTCGACAACCATAATGTTATCGGTATCTTCCGGTATTTCCCCCATGCGCCGTAAATAGCGTGCTACCACATCCAGCGTGACGTCGGCACGCACCGATGTCACATCCAGGTTCATCAGGCCGCCGGCAGTGTCTTCCGGGTAGGTCATAACCGAAGCCAGGCGGTGACGATGCTGTTCATCCATGGCCAGCAGGATAGATTCGGCCACCGGTTCCGGCAGGTCCTGGAGGATATCGGCAACATCGTCGGTATCCAGGTCCTGGGTTGCCGTTGCCACCTCGTGTGGCAGCATCTGCTCCATGAGTTCTGCACGCACTACGTCCTGGGTATGCGACAAGACGTCGCCCTCGATCTCGGAATCGATCATCTTCCAGACTTCGTAGCGCTGCTGCTTGGGCAGGCCTTCGATAACGTCAGCTATTTCGGAGGGATGCAGGGAATCAACAACTGAACGGGCAAGAGACTCGTCCTGTTGATCAAGTGCCTCGTGAAGAGAATCAAGCGCGGTTTTTTCTTGTTCCTGTTCTGTTGTTTCGCTCATGATAATTTTCTGCCCTGGACGAACAGCAGTCTATCAGTGTTGGCAATGAATACTAGCGACTGTTTATTGTTACACAGCCAGGCTTGTTTGGAACAGTAGCGCGTTTAAATGCAGCGTCAGTCGCTATCGGGGAAGAATTTCCTGAGCATGTCATGTACCTCGGCACCATTTTTCGCACGCAGGGCACTTTTCGCCACGCGCGTCGCTTCCTTGCTATCACTATCGATAATGATCTTTTTTATCTCCAGCAGGTTGGCCGGATGCACGCTGAATTCCCGTAGTCCCAGCCCGAGTAACAAGCGGGTGCAAACCGGATCACCGGCCATTTCACCGCACATGGCCACCGGGATTTTGGCTTTTTTACCTGCTGTAATTGTCATTTCTATCAGTCTTAATACTGCCGGATGCAGTGGATCATAAAGATAATTGACCTCTTCGTTTACACGGTCTATGGCCATGGTGTACTGGATCAGGTCGTTGGTCCCGATTGACAGGAAATCCAGCTGCCTGGCAAACGCATCGGCACACACGGCAGCAGCCGGCACCTCGATCATGCCGCCAACCTGGAGTTCGTGGTCATAACCAATACCTTTTTCATCCAGATCGTTTTTGATCTTGTCCATCATCGACAATACCTGCTGCATCTCTTGGGTATTGGTTAGCATCGGGATCATGATACGAACCGGTCCATGGGCCGAGGCCCGGATGATGGCGCGCAGCTGTGGCACGAACAAACCCGGTTCTTTCAGGCAAAGACGTACCGCCCTGAGACCCAGTGCCGGATTGGCGCGCTGGGCACCGTATTGCCTGCCAATGCCATCCACTTGCTTGTCACCGCCAAGGTCGAGCGTCCTGATCGTTAAGGGCAGCCCGCCCAGTGTATCCATGACATTGATATAGGTTTGATAATGTTCTTCCTCGTCAGGGGCCGAGTCCCTGTTCATGTAAAGAAACTCGGTACGATAAAGCCCGACACCCCTGGCGCCAACGTGACGAACCGTTTCGAAATCGCTGGGCAGTTCGATATTGGCCTGCAGGTTTACCAGCACGCCATCACTGGTTTCGGTGTCTGTATTTTTTAACCTGCCTAATGAGGTGTAGTAGCGCTTGTCTTCTCGCTGTCTTTTCTCAAAATAGGTCTGCACATTGTCATCGGGGTCAGCAAGCAGAACGCCATTGGTACCATCAACAATGACCAGATCATCATTCTGGATGAAACGACGGGCATTATGTAAACCAACAATGGCGGGAATGCCGAGGCTGCGAGCCAGGATGGCTGTGTGCGAAGTTGGGCCGCCATATTCGGTTGCAAAGGCGATAATGCCATTATGCTGCATCATAACGGTGTCGGCCGGTGTTAAATCCTCTGCCAGGATTACCTTGTCCTTGAGGTTGTCGTTCGCTGTTTCATGTACCAGCGGCTTTTGATTCAGTAACACGCGCAGGATACGGTTGACGACGTGATCGACATCATCACGACGGGTACTAAGGTAGGCATCCGCCATTTCTTCAAAGACATTAACCAGCGCATCGCGCTGTAACTTGAGTGCCCATTCGGCGTTGCATTGACGCTCCTTTATGATTCGCTTTGGTTCCTCGGTCAGGGCGACGTCTTCCAGCATCAACAGATGCGTATCGATAAAGGCAGAAATATCAACCGATGTTGATACCGGGATATGATCACGAACAGCCCTTAATTGCTGACGCGCATCAGCTATCGCGTCATTCAGTCTACTTATCTCTTCCTCAATGCGTGTTTTACGAATATTGTATTCACGCACCTCCAGCTGATCGCTTTGTAGAATATGCACATGACCAATGGCGATACCGCGGGAGACACTAACGCCTTGTAAGGAAAATGTCATTCGTCTTCACCAAAACGATTTTCGATTAACTCTGTCAGTGCGTTCATCGCTTCTTTCTCATCCTTGCCTATGGTGGTAATACTAATCTCCTTACCCTTTCCTGCTGCCAGCATCATGATGCCCATGATGCTTTTGCCGCTTACCTCGCGATTGCTACTGGTAACGGTAATTTCTGACTGGAATGCAGATGCCGTTTGCACAAACTTGGCAGCTGCACGCGCATGTAACCCCAGCTTGTTAATAATTATTATTGTTTTTGCCTGCATGTATTGTTTATCCCCTGTCTATGCTAACCCCGTCTATTGCTCCGCTGTAAGCCTTATCGGCCAGTTGCTGTAAATCCAGTTCCGGGTAGTTTAATACGCGGATCATCATTGAAAGGTTAAGGCCAGTCACAATATTGACCCTGGCGTGTTCAAACAACTTACGGGCAATATTGCTTGGCGTCGAGCCAATCAGGTCCGTTAACACAAGTATCCCATCACCAGAATCAAGCTCTTTCAATAAACTGATCGCTGTTTCAAGTAATTCATCGGGATCACTTTCACGACTGGCAGACAATAATTTTATCTCCAGTGGACTGTCCTTGATCATAAAATTTGCAGTACCGTAAACCGAGGCACCAATACCATTATGTGAAATTATTAAAATACCAACACTCATTCGCTAAACATCCCTATGTCTGATAATGACCTGTTTATCTAATTCTTTCAGTTTGGCTGCTAGCTGTTCAGCAAGATAAACAGAACGATGGTGGCCCCCGGTACAACCAAGAGCAATGCTGAGATAACTACGATTTTCTTCTTCAAACCTTGGTATCCAGTAATAAAAAAATGCGGCCAGGTCTTGCAGCATCTTGCCAACGCTCTCCTGTTGTGACAGAAAGTCGATGACCGGCTTGTCCTTGCCGGAAAAAGGGCGTAGTTCCTTCTCCCAGTGTGGATTGGGCAAGCAGCGCAGATCAAACACGAAGTCAGCATCGGTTGGTGTACCGTGCTTGAAACCAAATGACATGATCTGCAGCGACATAGTGCGTACCTCCTGGCGTGCCAGCCTGTCCCTGACAACATCACGTAGCTCATGCAGCAGCATACGACTGGTATCGATCCTGAAATCAGCGGAATCGGAGAATGTGGTCATGATTTCCCGTTCGCGCTTGATGGCATCATCAAGTGACCGGGAGTTGGTCGTCAGCGGGTGTTTACGCCGGGTCTCACTGTAGCGCTTGGTCAGGACATCATTGCTCGCGTCCATGAACACCAGTTCAATATCAACGCTGTGCTTGTTGTACTTTCTGATGATATCGCCAAGTCCTGACAAATCATCGAGGCTGTTGCGCGCATCGATTCCGACGGCCACCTTTTTTGGAAGCTTGCTGTCATGATCAGAGATTTGTTCCAGAAAAGTATGTAACAAGCTGATAGGCAGATTATCAACAGTGTAAAAAGATAGATCTTCAAGCGTATGCAGCACGATAGTCTTACCAGCCCCGGACAGGCCGGTCACAATGATAAGGCGTCTGGCGCTGTCATTCATGGCACTAATCGCCAGCGTCAATAAGGCTTTGTTGACGTTTGGCAAACACCTCGGATGCGTTATATCCGCCCTCGCGCAGGATATGATTACGTGCAGCACATTCCATCATGATGGCCAGGTTTCTGCCGGGCGCCACTGGCAAGGTGATTTCCGCGACCTCCAGTTCGAGCACATTGCGCGTACTGTAACTGCCCTCAAGTCGATCCAGCGCAAGCAGGTTATTCTTGTCCATTGGTTGCAGGTTTACGATTAGGCGCAGGTACTTGTTCTTTTTTATTGCGCTATCACCAAAGAGCTCACGTACATTGATAATGCCCAACCCCCTCACCTCGAGGAAATCCTGTAATGTTTGCGGACAGGTGCCGTTAATAATATCCGGTGCCACCTTGGAGAACAGCGGTGCATCGTCTGCAATCAATCTATGTCCACGGGAAATCAGTTCAAGAGCAAGCTCGCTTTTGCCAATTCCGCTGGGCCCGGTAATTAATACGCCAATTGCCATTACTTCCATGTACACGCCATGCAGGGTCAGCATATCGGCGAACAGGTTGGTCAGGAAATAGTGCAACACGTCTGATAACTTGTCGCTATTCATGGGCGAGGTAAATAAAGGGATACTATGCTCGTTACTTTTTCGCTTTAGTAATGTAGGCGGTTCCAGACCGTCAGCAACTATTACGCACGATGGTTTGCTTTTATAAAGCTGTATGACCGCATCCTGCATGGAGATATTGCGCAGGCTTTCCAGGTAACGTACCTCAACTTCCCCTATGATCTGGATTTGATGAGGGTGTATCAGGTTGAGGTGCCCGACCAGGGACAGGCTTTTCGGTTCGCGTCCGGATGTACGTCGCTTCTTTGTGCCGGTTTTTTTCTTGCCACGGCTTTTACTGGATGTAGCCGGTTCTTCTTCACGCATGATGGCGTGCCTGGCACCCTGTTGTCCGGCAATCCATTCCAGATCGAGCTTGTCTTTATGTATATTATAAAGGTCCTCGATACTTAACTGGTTGGTTATGCCGACCATGGTCTATTCCGTCAGGATAGAATATAACTCTTCCGGTGTAGTTGCCTTCCTGAGGTTCGTCACGACCGAGTCCTGGCTGAACATTTCTGCCAGTTTGGCCAGGATTTGTAAATGTTCATCAGTTGCTTCCTCTGGCACTATCAGGGCAAACAACAGGTCAACCGGTTGCTTGTCACTTGCATCATAGTCCACTGCATTTTGCAGGCGCAGGAATGCTGCCAGTGTTTTCTTGCCCTGCTGCAAGCGACCGTGAGGAATAGCGATACCCTTGCCAAGCCCGGTACTGCCGAGCCGCTCCCTTGCCAGCAGGCAATCGTATACCTCGGATTGGGAGGTTGCGCTATCCGAATCGGCAATGGTTTTCGCCAACCTGTCCAGGGCATCTTTCTTGCTATGACAGTCAGTGTCGCGAATGACACAGTTCAGGGACAGAAAATCTGAAATTTCCATACAAACCTTACTACTTAAATTAAAAAAAAATTATTCTGCTTCTTGATCGCGATGACGACCCTCGCTGCGGTGATGGTCAGTTAACTTTTCCTTGTGCTTTTTAAGCTGTCGGTCGAGTTTATCTACCAGGCCATCGATAGCCGCATACATGTCTTCCTGTTCATCATCTGCAAACAGGTTGCCTCGATTAACATGTACCGTAGCTTCAGCTTTTTGTCGTTCTTTTTCAACTGTCAGAATGACATGAATATTGGTGATATGCTCAAAATGCCTTTCCAGGCGGGCAAACTTACTATCTACATACGATTTCAGTGAGTCTGTAATTTCCACATGGTGACCGGTAACACTGATTTGCATAGTCCACTCCTTGCAGTATTTTCATTGTAATTTTCAAGACAGGCGCTTTCTTTCATTGGATGGGGGTATAGACATCGCCTCGCGATACTTGGCTACAGTGCGCCGGGCCACGTTAATGCCCTGTTCATCCAGTATCGCGGCAATCTTGCTATCACTTAAAGGTTTATTGGGTGTTTCTGCACTGATTAATTTTTTTATCAGTGCCCTGATCGCGGTTGACGATGCAGCACCGCCATAATTGGTACTGACGTGGCTGGAGAAAAAATATTTAAGCTCAAAGATACCGCGAGGCGTGTGCATGTACTTCCTGGTTGTAACACGTGATATTGTTGATTCATGCATACCCAGTGCCTCGGCAACATCATGCAAAACCAGTGGTTTCATTGCTTCTTCACCGTATTCCAGGAATGCGCGCTGGCGTTCCACAATGCAGGTAGTTACACGCAACAAGGTCTCGCTCCGGCTTCTCAGGCTTTTGATAAACCAGCGTGCCTCCTGCAGGTGGGACTTTAACGACGCATTATCAGCGCTGTTGTCAGCACGCTTGATCATGTTTGCATAAGTCGAATTAATACGCAGGCTGGGCATGGCCTCGGTATTCAACTCAACCTTCCAGACACCTTTATGCTTGCGCACATAGACATCCGGGATCACGTACTCGGTTCGGGTTTCACTCACCGAGCCGCCCGGACGCGGATTCATCGACTGAATCAGGTTGACCACTTCAGTCAGCCCTTCCCGGTCAAGCTTCATCTTGCGCATCAACTGGTTGTAGTCATGTGCAGCCAGCAGGTCCAGGTAATTATCAACCAGCATTTGCGCCTCGGCCAGGCACGGCGTTTCAGGGTCACAGTGTCGAAGCTGGATACTCAGGCATTCCTTGATGTCCCTGGAACCCACACCAGGCGGGTCCATGGTCTGTATCATGTGCAATACCGCCTGCACTTCCTCGATACCAATGTCATCTTCATCCGCGTCATCCTTGTCCTTCACGGACGACAGGATGTCTTCAAGGGAATCTGTCAGGTAGCCATCGTCGTCCAGCGAGTCGATGATGGCCATCGCAATTATCTTGTCGGTATCGGATGTGGGAGTCAGGTTTAACTGCCACGCCAGGTGATCGCGCAATGTCTTCTCACTGGTATCCTGGTTTTCGAAACCATCATAACCGGCAGAATCGCTGCTGGCCTTGCGGTAACTGACACTACCGTCATATACGTCATCCCAGGCACTGTCGACCGGAAGGTCATCGGGCATGGTTTCACGTTCCATGGAATTATCTGATGAGGCATCTTCCTGGCTTTCCTTGGCCTGTTGCGACATTTCCTGGGGAGCTTCGCCATTAGCTCGCTCGCGCTCGGCTTCGTTTTCCTCCATTTCCAGCATCATGTTGGATTCCAGTGCATCCTGGATCTCGGCCTGCAACTCAACGCTGGACAACTGCAACAGCCGTATCGCCTGCTGCAACTGCGGCGTCATGGTCAGGCTTTGTCCAATCTTGAGTTGTAATGAAGGTTTCATATATACAAGTTTAACTTAAATTTCATTCATTTGAATAAAACTGTTTAGAGTGAATCAAATCTGAAACTGGTCACCAAGATACACTTCCCGTACCTGTGAATTGCTCAGTATTTGCTCCGGTGAGCCTTCTGCAAGGATACGTCCCTCACTGACTATGTAGGCACGGTCACAGGTGCCCAGTGTTTCCCTGACGTTATGATCGGTTATGAGAATTCCGATGCCGTGTTCAGAAAGCCGATGAATTAAATGCTGAATATCATTGATTGAAATCGGATCGATACCGGCAAAAGGTTCATCCAGCAGTAAAAAGCGGGGCTCCGAGGCAAGTGCTCGCGCAATCTCAAGCCGCCGACGTTCGCCGCCGGACAGGCTCATGCCCAGGTTGTCGCGCAGGTGGGTAATATGAAACTCCTGAAGCAGGTATTCCAGTCGCTGCTCGGCCTCTTCCGGCTGATCCGGCAGACGCATCTCCAGGATGGCCATGATATTTTCTGCGACAGTGAGCTTTTTGAAAACCGATGCCTCCTGCGGCAGGTAGCCGAGGCCAAGGTGCGAACGTTGATCCATGCTCAGGCTACTGATCTCACGGTCGTCGATATAAATCTCGCCAGCATCTGACTGCACCAGTCCCACAATCATATAGAAACTGGTCGTCTTTCCGGCACCATTGGGACCTAGCAGGCCAACTACTTCCCCACTGGTCACGTTTACGCTGACATCGGTAACGACTTTCCTGGAGCGATAGCTCTTGGATAATTGGCGTGCGGACAAGGTACTCATAGCATTCGTCTGTGGTTCAACCCGCGCAGGCAACGCTTGACCAGTTCATCCGGCTAAGGGTAAAGCGAATCGGGTTGTTACTCTTCCTCTTTCTTTTTCTTGATAATTAATTTGACGCGTTCGCCTTCCTTCGGTTTTGCATCCTTGTCATCTATTGTTGTTGTGGTTCTGCTTTGGGCCTTTGCCTGGTTAGTTATCGTGTCATATTCAATACGGTCACCGCTGAGTCGCATCCCCTCCTGCGTCACCAGTGCCTCATCAATAAGAATCACATAATCCTTTAGTGCATAATACTCCATACGTAGCGACTCGGCTTCGTCATATACTTCACTGTCGTCAGGCAACTGCCTGTAGGTTGCAGGCTTGCCTTCCATGACGACCAGTTCCATATCATCATTATCATCAAAATAAACGGTCATGATATCTCCCGTCATGCGTATGCTCCCCTGCACGACAATCACATCACCGCGATAGATCGATATCCCTTTTACATCATCCATCTCGGCGCTATCGGCTTCAATCTCTATATCCTGTTGTTTGTCAGTAGACAGTGCCAGTGAAATTTGACTGAAACACAATAACGATAAGACAAGCAGTAATTTATTCTGCATTTTTTGGCTCGATAGTAGTGTGTACATTGCTAAGAAACTCAAGTCGTTGTTCTGCCATGTAGGCTCGCATCCCTACCGAATTGGTAACCATGCGTTTTCTAATCAGTGTCGCCGAATTATCCGTCTCGGCATAGTCTTCCTTAACCAGTACCCTGGCGTCGTCAGCAATAACTTCCAGTTCAAGATTGCCTGCCGCGTCATTCTGATGCAGGTACACGTTCCCGGATAACAGGATCACTTCATTATTGGACGTGACCCAGCCCTTATCAGAACGTACATTGATAGGTGGCTTGGATTCCTGGAATATTTCCATTCGTGGCTGGTGTAACTCGGTCGTATCATCGTCCGGATAGTGGGCCATGTATTCAGCAGTAATCCGGTTTTTAGGCAAGCCATCCAGGTTCATTGTCAGTGTGGTAAAATTTTCCATGTAGTAGTCAGGATACTGTGCCAGGTCCCGCAGCGCGACCTCTTCTTCCTCGGTGATTGAGCGAAGTACCCAGTAACTTACTCCGGCTGCAATCGCCAGTATCACTGCCAGTCTACGCCTGTTTAAAAACATCATATTCGCCAGTCATCTCGGCGAGCAAATTACTCTGTCACCAGGTACGACTGCATTTTCGTGTCAAAACTTCCCTGTGCCCGCATGATCGTTTCACATACTTCTCGCACCGCACCCTGGCCGCCACGGTTTTCTGTTACCCAGTGTGCATGTTCTCGCACGAAAGGATGCGCATCGTTGACCGCGATGGCCAAACCAACACGACCCATGGCCGGCAGATCGATAACATCATCACCAACATAAGCCACCATGTCGGGAGTCAAAGACAGTTCCTCAAGCAGACTCAGCAGTCGCGCACCCTTGTCTTTTTCACCCTGGTATACATATTTGATACCCAGCTGTGCCATTCGTTCAGCGACGATATTCGAGGTTCGCGCAGTAATGACCGCGATCTGGCATCCGCTCTCCAGCAGCATAACCAGACCATGGCCGTCACGAACATGAAAACACTTGTACTCGTTGCCACTCTCGCCAAGTATTAACTGGCCGTTGGTTAATACACCATCGACATCAAACACGGCCAGCTTAATGCTGGCTGCCTTCTGCATGTAAGCATCATGATCCAGTTGGCTCATACGACACGCGCCCGCAACAGATCATGCATATTCAGTATTCCTACCAGTTTTTCATTTTCATCAACAACCAACAGCGCATTGATACGCTGTGTCTCCATTAGCGACAATGCCGAGGCAGCCAGTTCTTCCCGGCGTATGGTTTTACCATGCGGAGTCATGACGTCGGTAATGCGACAGGTTTTAATATCAATATCCGCATCCAGTGCTCGTCTGACATCTCCATCAGTAAAAATACCCAGCACATTATCGTGTTTGTCCATGATAGTAGTAACGCCAAGTCCTTTTTCACTCATTTCCAGTAGCGTGTCGCGAAAGCTTGCGTCTTCATATACCCGGGGTATCTCATCACCAGTATGCATGATATCGCTGACATGTAATAACAGGCGTCGACCAAGACTGCCGCCAGGATGCGACAGGGCAAAATCATTCTCACTGAAACCACGCGCATCAAGTAGTGCAATGGCTATCGCATCGCCCATTACCAGGGTGGCAGTAGTACTCGATGTCGGGGCAAGGCCAAGAGGACAGGCTTCCTTGTCAACACTGACATCTATATTGACATTGGCTGCCTGGGCCAGTGTTGATTCGGAATTACCGGTCAGCGTAATCATGGGCGTATTTAATCGTTTTATAACCGGTAACAGGGCGATAACTTCATCGGTCTCACCAGAATTGGAAAGCACCAGCACCACATCCTGCGCGGTTATCATACCCAGGTCGCCATGACTGGCCTCTCCCGGGTGCACGAAAAACGCGGGGGTCCCGGTACTCGCGAGTGTCGCCGCAATCTTGTTGCCTATGTGACCGGATTTACCCATGCCAATAACCACGACCCTGCCCTCGCACTGCAGGATAATCCGGCAGGCCTCAACAAAATTCTTATCCATGCGTTTGCGCAGTGCGGCAACGGCCTGCCCCTCGGTATCAATGACAGCCTTGCCGAGCGCGATCAATTTTTCATGGCTGGGTTCTTTCATGACTTTCTCTGCTCAAGCGCCAGGAACGCTTTGTACGTACAATACATATTGATAACCAAAAAAGCATGCTAATAATAGCGCACCTTCAATTCGCAGCAGCTTATTCTTCTTCGTGGCGAATAGCATCAGCGCCAGCAGCACCGTAAGGCCAATCATAACCGGGAAGTCGCGATACAATACTGCGTCTTCAAACTTGTCAGGATGTATAAGCGCCGGGATACCAAGTACTGCCAACATATTAAACATATTCGAACCGATGATATTACCGATAGCGATATCCGCCTCTTTTTTCTTGAGGCTGGCAATGGATGCCGCCAGTTCCGGCAAACTTGTGCCAATTGCAACAATTGTCAAGCCGATCACCAGGTCAGAAACACCGAAGTGAGCGGCAATATCAACAGCACCTCGCACCAGCAGATCAGCGCCGATCAATAACATGGTAAGACCGACCACCAGTTTGAAACTCGCCTTGCCGGCAGATTCCGGCTCGGTGAACTCGCCCTCGTACTCCTTTAACAGTGGATCACGTTTCGACACGTGTTTGGCTATCCAGACTATCCAGCCCATTGATATCACCAGGCAAACCAGTAACACAAACCCATCCAGTCGATCCATGCTGCCATCAAGCAACAGGAACAAGGCGATAAATATAGAGGCGAACAGCAGTGCAAACTCGCTTCTAAGCGTCCTGGACTGAACAGTAATTGGAATTAACAGGATACTGACTGCCAACACCAGGCTGATATTGGTGATATTGGAACCAAGTGCATTACCGATGGCAATCGCAGACTTTTCATTCCAGGCGGCGATTGAGCCAACAATCATCTCTGGTGCCGAGGTGGCAAAACCGACGACGGTAAGACCAATCATCAACGATGACATTCCCAGTATGCGGGCAATACTCGCAGCGCCTTCTACAAATACATCGGCACCATAAACCAGTAGTGCCAGGCCAAAAATAATAAACAAACAAGAAAGCAACATCTGCCGCTAAATCCTTTAAACTATTATCAAATTAATTAATGATGCCAGAATCGGGCTAGGCTGAAAAACCGACCGGCCATACAATGAACTACTATTGTTAATCTTCTTACCCAATTTCTATGTCCCAGCGTCAACAAGCACGAGCTGAATGGTTAAAGACAATACTTGAGACGGATTCGTTCAGGCTTACCCCTGCCTCGGAAGATGCCAGCTTCCGCTCCTATCATCGTGTGTCGTTACCGGACAGTAGTTACATACTCATGGATGCACCACCGGAACAGGAGGACTGCAATCCTTTTATTGATATTACCGGCCGATTACTGGCCTGCGACGTCAATGTCCCGATAATACATGAACAGGATTTACAGCAAGGGTTCCTGTTGCTCAGCGA
Organism: Gammaproteobacteria bacterium; assembly: GCA_965229565.1. Classification (GTDB taxonomy): domain Bacteria; phylum Pseudomonadota; class Gammaproteobacteria; order Eutrophobiales; family Eutrophobiaceae; genus JANQNX01. The sequence goes on from OZ245888.1 coordinate 449,733, forward strand.
TCTTGGCAATGAACAATATCTTTCCCGTCTAGACAGTACCGCCGCCGACAAATTATATAAAGCTGCTATAGACTCGCTCGTCAGGTTTCAACTTTCTGCCTGCACCAATGGACTGCCAGCATATGATAAGACATTACTGGTAAACGAGATGAATTTATTCCCGGACTGGCTGTTGTGCAGGTATCTCGATATCAAACTGAGCAATGAAGAACAGCAGGCACTGGCAGAGATATTTGCCTTACTGGTCGACAATGCCATACAGCAACCACAGGTCTTTGTGCACAGGGACTATCATTCACGCAACCTGATGCTTGATGGCGATAATCCGCCCGGAATTGTTGATTATCAGGATGCGGTCGTCGGCCCACTCAGTTATGACCTGGTATCGTTATTAAAGGATAGTTATATCAACTGGCCCCCGGAGCAACGACAACATTGGATTGACTATTACCTGGAACAGCTGGCACATGCCGACCAGGGCAAGAGGCCTGAGCCAGCCCTGTTCAAGCGCTGGTTTGACCTGATGGGCGTGCAACGTGAACTGAAGGTGGGTGGAATTTTTGCAAGACTGTACCTGCGTGATGGCAAAGTCGGCTTCCTTAAAGACATCCCGCGCACCCTCGCCTACATTACCGAGCTTGGCGACGATTACCCGGAGCTGGTCAACCTGGTCAACTTACTCGATAAACGCGTACTACCAGGCCTGGAGCAGAAATTATGCGGGCAATGATACTGGCAGCCGGCCGCGGCGAACGCATGCGACCACTTACTGACAGGGTTCCGAAACCGCTACTTGAAGTTGGCAAAAAACCCCTTATCCAGCATCAGCTCGAGGCACTGCGCCGGGCCGGTATCGCCGAGTTCGTCATTAACGTTGCCGGCCTCGGCAACCAGATATGTGACTACCTGGGTGACGGCAGCAGGTTTGACGTCAACATTACCTACTCCAACGAGGGTAACGAACCGCTGGAAACAGCGGGAGGAATCATCAAGGTACTGGACTTCTTTCAGCAACAACCCTTTGTCGTGACCAATGCTGATATCTACACCGAGTTTGATTACCGTGACCTCCCAGAAACACTGGATTCAGATGCGCATCTCGTGCTTGTCAATAACCCGCCGCATCATCCAGACGGCGATTTTTCCTTGCAAGCGGACAAGCTTGGTTTAAGCGGGGAAACCAGGTTCACTTTCAGCGGCATCGGTGTCTACCAGCCCAGGCTGTTTGCAGGGCTGACGCCCGGACACCGTAAACTGGCCCCCATCCTCTATGAAGCGGCCGCACAGGGCCGTATTAACGGCCAGCTATATACAGGCTACTGGAACGACATCGGCACGCCCGATCGCCTGGCAGAGGTTAACAAGGCTTTATCTGGCGCGTAGTAAATACTAACTAGCCATGCCCTTGCCGGCATTACAATCAGCCTCAATACAGGGCCTGGCAGGATGTCCGGAACATAAATCCTTCAATTGTTGCAGTGCAATATCACGTGTGATAAAGTTTGCGCAACTATTCGTACTAAATCCTATATATAGCGTTTTTTTAAAATCTAACCGCTATATATAGCTAATTTCCCCTTACCAAGCTATGATGCCGGTCACAAAACAGCGGAGTCTGGTTTTGGTGGGTCTGTTACTTATGAAGACAAAAGGCTTGTACACAACCCGACTCGTTCTGTTCGGCATGACATTTCTGTCCATGCTGTTACCGTCGATCGTCCTCGCCCAGACCCAGCCTAATACTGAACACGTCAATGATTACTGCCAGAGCCCGGACCCGGCGCAGCTGGAGCAAGGTCTCTACGAGTTGAACAGTGACAGCCACATGGACGCGATCAGCAAACGAGGTTTCCTGCGCGTCTTACTGGTAAAAAATTCCAATGGCTGCAGTGTCAGTAATATTGAGAAAGAATTGCTCGAGCAATTCGCCAGCAGCCATGACCTGGATGTGAAATGGGTATACGTTGACAATGAATGGAACCTGCTACCCGGGTTACTGGCCGACAAGGGCGACATCATTATTGGTCAACACAACAAGTTCAGCACAGGTATGGACAGGCAACTGGATTTTACCTTCACCTGGACCAATGCCTCGCTACAAATCGTACAGCGCGCCAACAGCGGTCGCATATCCAAGCTTGAAGACCTGGCAGGCAGGCAGGTAGCGGCATACAGTCATTCTGATGCATGGTCGGTCCTGAGCGTTCTTGACGAAAAATTACCGGGCTTTGTTCTGGAAGAAATACCAGCTGACATGACCTACCTTGATGTCATGCAACGGGTTAGCAGCGGCGAATATGACCTGGCCGTTGCAGACAGCCTTTTTCTAAAAAGCTATCTGCCTTACCACCAGGATTTAATAGCCGATTTCAGCCTGACCAGTAATCGCAGCATGGCCTGGGCAATACCTTCGGACTCGAACCTGCTTAAAACGAAACTGAATACATACCTCGGCCAACAACATGTAACCCATGACGTCACATCAGTCTATTTCGATGATATGTCCGGCATCAGGGAACGAGGCATCCTGCGCGTCATTACCAGTTCCAATCCGTCACACTATTACCTGCACAACGGTAACCTGTATGGCTTTGAATATGAACTAATCAAACACTTTGCGGAACAGGAACGACTCAGGGTAGATGTCATCGTCGCCAGAACACGGGCAGAGATGTTTCGCTTATTGCGCGAAGGGAAGGGCGATATCATTGCTGCATCCTTACCAGCTGGCCTGATGCAAACAGATAAACGTATCGGGTTTACCGCCCCGTACAGTTATGGAAACCCGGTACTGATAGGTCGTGACAGTGATGCAGCCGTACTCGATATGCGCGAACTGGATGGTCGACGTGTTACCTTGCCGGCTGACAGTCCTTACTGGGACTATATGCTGGAATTGCAGGAGCAGGGCGCTGATTTTGAACTGGTCAGGGCAGAATCCGGTATTAACATGGAAGGGACCTTGTTAATGGTCGCACTTGGCATGTATGACCTGACAGTGATTGGTAATCACCAATACAAGAATCGTTTTTCGAATACTATCGGGGTTACCTCTGTATTCAACCTGTCTGAACCAATCGGACACCGCTGGGCCGTGCGCGCCAATAACACAGTGTTACTACGCAGCCTGAACAACTATATCGAAAATAGCTATCGAGGCGAACATTACAATGTTCTACACGCACGATATTTCGAGAGAGAAACCCTGCCCAAGGCAAGTGAATACAACACATCACGTATTTCATCACTGTCGCCGTTTGATGCCAAGATTCAGAAATATGCCAACGAATACGGTTTTGACTGGCGCTTGATTACGGCGCTGATGTTCCAGGAAAGTCGTTTTAATCCCTCAGCAGAATCTGATGTGGGCGCAGAGGGCCTTATGCAGTTGATTCCTACAACAGCGGAACTTATGGGTGTCAGCGATACGGAACACCCTGAAACCAGTATCAATGCCGGCATTCGCTATCTTGATTACCTGCGCGGTAAATTTGAGAAAGGTTTGGCGCTGGAGGATCGCATGTGGTTCACGCTCGCGTCCTATAATGCCGGCTATGGTCGCGTTAAATACGCGAGGCAGCTTGCGACCGAAATGGGACTGGACGCAAACCGCTGGTTTAATAATGTCGAACTGGCCATGATGAAGATGGCTGAACCCTACAAGCGCGAGGGTGAAACAAGGCGCCGCTGTCGTTGCGGTCAAACAGTCGTCTACGTGCGTGAAATACGCACACGCTACTTTAACTACATCCGCCTGACGGAGTCACTGCGTATCGCTTCCGCCGATGGCTATCTTGCCCCTGCGTCAACGCGCATTAACTAGTTAGCATCGTCCGGCTTGTCTCTTAAGCCATTTACAAGCTAGTCCAACAGGTAAAATGCAAGTAGTGGAACCAGGTTAAACACAATAACCAGCACCTTTAAATTGGCCATATAAGTATAAACGACCTGGGCAACCTGCTTTTCATCTACGCCAAACATGCTCGAATGCATCCGATAGATTGCACCCCTAAATACGATGACAATCACGGTAGAAAACAGCAATAAGCCGAAATTGATCAACGTCATCCACAGCAACAGCATTTCTATCTGTACCATTGTCATATCAACACCCGTGTGCGAGTTATCGTACTATCAGCATAGTAAATAAAGGACCGCTGTGCTTGTGCTGGATCAATTAATCCTGAAATAAGTGTATGTTCGGATCCGTTCATGCAAACAAAAATGACGCCACAGATTCAGCTTACAACCCTCTACTACTCCATTTTCTCACGTTAATTGAAGTGCTATACCACGAGTCCTGCTGCATAACCGGAAGACCACGCCCATTGAAAGTTAAACCCGCCCAGGTGTCCGGTCACGTCAACGACCTCGCCGATAAAATACAATCCTCTATGGACATTGCTCTCCATTGTCCTGGACGACAATGCATTCGTATCCACACCGCCCATGGTAACTTCTGCCGTGCGATAACCTTCTGTGCCAGACGGTTTGAACTGCCAGTGTTGTAAATTGCTAGCGATATCTTTTAAATCATTATTAGATATCTCTGATAAGGGTTTATCCGCAACATGTAGCCAGAATAATTCTTCCAGCAAAATCACCAGCTTCTTAACCATGAATTGACCCAGGCAACTTCTGAGCAATATCTTTGGGTGAGAATTCTTGTTTTCCAATAAGAACTGATAAAGGTCCTGCCCGGGGAAAAAATTAATCTCAATTGCTTCCCCCGGTTGCCAGTAACTGGATACTTGCAATACGGCCGGGCCACTTAAGCCACGATGCGTAAACAACATATCTTCGATGAATGACTGCCTGGTTGAAGTAATAGAAACAGTATGTGAAATGCCGCTGAGTTGTTTGCACTTGTCTTTGAGTTTATCAGTCAGGGTAAAGGGGACTAATGCGGGACTTATGGGAATGATGTTAATGCCAAATTGTTCAGCGATTTTATAACCAAAACCGCTCGCGCCCATTTTAGGAATAGACAAGCCACCGGAGGCAATAACCAGGCTCTCTGCCCTAAACGTGCCTTTATTGGTTTTAATTTGATATTGCTGTTCTTCTGTTTCACTTTTTATAGTGTTATTAACCTGGCATTCGGTCAATATGGTGACTCCGACTCGATCACATTCTTCTTGCAACATGGCGAGTATCTCTTTTGACGATCCCTTGCAGAATAATTGCCCATGCTTTTTTTCCTGATAGTCGATACCGTGTTTTTCAACTAATTGAATAAAGTTCCATTGCGTATACCTGCTCAGCGCTGATTTGCAAAAATGCGGGTTACGGGACAGATAGTTTTCAGGCGTAATATTCAGATTGGTAAAATTACATCTGCCCCCACCAGACATCAGTATTTTTTTGCCTATCTTGTTACTGCCCTCAATAACCAGCACTCTACGACTTCGATTACCGGCTGTGATTGCGCACAACAAACCTGCAGCTCCACCTCCGATAATAATAACGTCATATTGATGCAAGTTAAGCTACCTGACGATCACCGATCTGTGACAACATGGAAAAGACCCGTATCAATTATTCTATTAGCTGTTTTATTGATATCGAGTAGGGTCGTCAATTTTGGCGGCAATAAAACCTTCTTTCCTGAAACGACAGGAATCACAGACACCACAGGCGCGGCCGTCGGCATCTGCCTGGTAGCACGAAACGGTTTGGGCATAATCAACTCCAAGCCTGTGACCTTCATGAATGATGCCGGCCTTGCTCAACTCGATCAGCGGCGTATGGATAGTCAATTTGGCGCCTTCTACGCCAACCTTGGTTGCGACATTGGCCATCTGCTGGAAGGCGAGGATATATTCCGGGCGGCAGTCCGGGTAACCTGAATAATCAACCGCGTTCACGCCGATAAATATATCGTCAGCCTTGATGACTTCCGCCCACGCCAGCGCATACGAGAGAAACAGGGTATTACGTGCAGGAACGTAGGTAATCGGGATTCCCTCGGAAGGGGCATTGGGAATGTCAATACTCCTGTCTGTTAACGCCGAACCGCCTAGCTGACCCAGGTCCAGTTGTATAACCCTGTGTTCGGCTACCTGGTAACTGGCAGCAATGGATTTCGCCGCGATCAGTTCAACAACATGGCGCTGGCCATAATCAAAACTCAAGGCATAACATTCAAAACCCTGGTCCCGGGCAATGGCCAGTACCGTAGTTGAATCCAGGCCACCGGAAACAAGGACAATCGCTTTCTTATTTGTAGTCATGGTTACATTCTAATAATTTTTATACTTGGTTTCTTGCACCATTATTTACAATACTGTTTATTAGCATACTAAAAAACGAAGTAGTTTTATTGCTGGCACGGCGGAGCGCTTTTGAGTAGCGGAATTTATAAATCATAAATGAGCATCGCAAACAGCGCGACAACAAAGCTAGCGATAAAAATAGCCATTTTTAGTGGCCGGGATTGTTTCCCCAAAGATATTTATGGAGTTGAACCTGCAATCGAACATTCAGTTTATCTTCCAGTATCCAGTCGGCCAGGTCGGTTGGATTAAGTGAATCATGTTCCGGAGACAACAACACTTCGCAGATATCGACAAGGCGATACTCCTTTATTTTCGCTTTAACCCAGTCGTAGTCGTTACGATTACAAACAACAAACTTGATCTGATCGCTATCGTTAAGGGATTCAAGGTTTTCGTAGCGATTTTTATCTTCTTCCGTGGATGCCGGGGTCTTGATGTCCATTACCTTCATAACACGTGGATCCACGCCGGAGAGATCGATCGCGCCACTGGTCTCCAGTGATACCTCGTAACCTTCATCACAGAGCCTGGTCAGCAAGTCATGACATTGACGCTGCGCCAGGGGCTCACCACCGGTCACACAAACATGGCGGGTACGATACTGGCTTATGTTTTTAATTATGCTATCGATGCTCTGTTTTTCACCGTCATGAAAAGCATACGCCGTATCACAATAACGACAGCGTAATGGGCAACCGGTAAGACGAATAAAAATAGTAGGCAGGCCAACCTTGGCTGATTCACCCTGCAATGATAGAAAAATCTCGTTGATGCGCAGCTCTGTTTGCGTTTGTGATTGCGCAAGCATATCAGGCGAGGGCGGCGTGGCCATATCAGGTATTACTGTCTTTCTGGCTCAGGATCTTGCGTAACCTGTCGGTTGCAAGCCTGGCCGCGGTTGTACCCGGATATTGTGATTTGACCTCATTTAATGTTTTTTCAGCATCACTGTTATTACCCAGTTCGGCATAGCTGTAACCAATCTTCAGCATTGCCTGCGAGGCCTTCTGACTGTCCGGGTATGAGTTCAGCAGGACCTGGTATTCATTAATTGCGCTATCGTATTTCTGCATCACGAAATTGGTTTCGCCCAGCCAGTACTGTGCGTTGTCAGAATAACTGGATCCGGGGTGATCTGTTAAATACTGCTTGAAAGCAGTCAGGGCCTGCTCGTAGTTTGACTCCTTTAACAACCGGAAAGCACGCTGGTAATCAGCCTGTGCCTTGACTGAATCAACGGCATCTTGGCTGGAGGGTGCCTTGTTGTTTACGGCTACTGTCGGTGGTTTTTCTGCTGCGCTGTTACCAGGCTGCTGTTCAACAGGTTTATCAACACCCGACTCTGACGGCAGGCTGGCAGTGTCGTTGTTATAGCCGTTTTTTTCCATGCGCTGCAGGCGACTGTCGACATCGGTATAGAGATCGCGTTGTTTCTGTTGCAACTGCTCGATGTTATAGGTCTGTATCTCAACCTGGCCACGCAGTTCATTGACTTCAAGTTTTAACTGTTCCAGAACATCCAGCATGTCCAGCAATGCAGAGTTATTCAGGTATTTTTCGAGCCGGTCAAGGCGCCCGCTGATGTCCTGTGTGATGGGTTCATAGCCAGACATCTGTGCATCAACCTCTGCTGCTGGCTGTGTCTCCTCGGCAAAAACCGGGGCAGCCAACAGCAGGGAAAAAAGTACAATCAGATAGTACATAGTATCCGTTTAATACAGTATTTCTACCCGACGATTCTGTTGCCAGGAATACTCATCGTGCCCATCAATCGCCGGACGCTCTTCGCCATAGCTGACCAGTCGAATCTGATCGGCACTGGCACCAAGTAACAGCATTTGTTGCTTGATCGATTGTGCACGGCGTTCACCCAGTGCCAGGTTATATTCACGTGAGCCTCGTTCATCAGCATGACCTTCAAGTGTGACGGTCGTGCCCGGGTTCTGGCTCAGGTACATGGCATGCGCCTCGACAACAGGGCGAAACTCTTCCTTTACCGAACTGCTGTCGTATTCAAAATAGATAATGCGCACAGACAACTGGCTGGTCGGGTCATCCAGTTGACTAAAGGTTGACCCGGATGTGGCATCGGTTCCGTAAGCCTGTGCACCGCTATCGTAACCATCTGAACCACTACCACCTGCACCGGCCGAGCTACTCAGGTCCTCGACTTCAACCTGCTGTTCATCTTTAACCTGGTCGGAACTACAACCAAACAACAATGCCGACAACCCGATAACACATAATAAGCGGACGTACATGGTTTTTCTCCTTAACATAAAAAGTCCGAACGCCTGGAAGGCGAAGCATAACACTCCGCGACCTTACTGTAGAGCATGCGAGCTGCTCCTGGCGTATGGAAACAGTAAACAACTATCACTTTAAAAATGGTCCCCAGGCTGGTTCCCGAACCTCAACGGCCTCATCACCGAGACGTTGCTGAATAGTGCCATCGGTTGACACCGCCGCCAGCCGACCGCCATCGCTGCCCTGGGTGGCATAGATAATCATGCCGCCGTTAGGCGCAAAACTGGGCGATTCATCCAGCCGTGCCGTGGTCAGGATATCGATATAACCGGTGGCGATATTGAGTAAACCAATTCGATAACTGCCGGAATTGCCATGCACCAGGGCAATCTGACGACCGTCGGGGGAATAATCAGCACGTGCGTTATAACTACCCTGAAAGGTAAGACGCTGTGGTTCACCACCATTGATCCCTATCTCGTAGATCTGTGGCGCGCCGCCACGATCAGAGGTAAAGGCGAGTTTTTTTCCATCCGGAGACCAGGTCGGCTCGGTATCGATCGCCGGGTTGCGAGTCATCCGACGCAGCTGCCTGGAGGCCAGGTTCATAATATAGATTTCAGTATTCCCATCTTTGGAAAGCGTCATGGCCAGGTTCTGCCCGTCTGGCGAGAAAGCAGGTGCACTGTTGATACCCGGGAAACCTGCCAGCTTGTCGCGCCGACCGGAAACCACGTCCTGCACATAGATTGCCGAGTTCTTGCCCTCAAATGACACGTAGGCAATGCGCCGTCCGTCGGGGGACCATGCCGGGGACAACAGCGGCTCCGAAGATTCGAGCAGTATCTGTGCATTGGCACCATCGGCATCGGCTATCTGTAGTGAATACAATTTGCCGTTAGCCTGTTTCCTGACCGTGACATAAGCGACGCGTGTATCGAATGCACCGGGAATACCAGTCAGTTTTTCAAAGATAATGTCACTAATCTGGTGCGCAACACGACGCAGCATGTTAGGCCTGGCAGGGATGCGAAAGCCGGCGATCTGTTGCTGCCGATACACGTCCACCAACCTGAAGCTGATATCGTAGTCACCGCCAGCGGTAAGGGCCATGTTTCCAATCAAAATGTTTTCCATGCCCAGTTTACGCCAGTCACCAAAATTGATTGAGTCATAACTGGTTGGCCTCTGCGGCAAGTCCTGCTCTGGCATGACATCAAAGCGGCCACTGCGTGACAGATCCTGGCTGATTATCGCCGACAAATCCAGCGGCGCCACACTGGAGGCCTGCGACCAGCCAAATGGAACGATGGCAATCGGCAGGGCATTTTCAATCCCGTCTTCGATGACAATACGCAACGGTTCATCGGCACGGGTTGCAACAGATACCGTCATGCCGACTATCACTAACAGGTTTATTAAAACTTTTTTCATATTAACTCTTTGGTCTAAATGTAATCTGTATAGTTCGCATCTGGTTAAATACGCGTGGTTCATATGGTACCGGTAATGGTGAAGCCGAATATACCGCGGTCTCTGCGCGTTTATCGAACAGTTCGTTACCACTCGATTTTGCAATTGATGCTTCGGCCACCTTGCCGCCCTCCAGCAACCGGATAAGTATTTCGCAGGAAAGACCATCAGGCAGCCCCAGCTTGTTAAACCTGCTTTCAATGGCGCGGGCAATAAGCGCCGAGTATTTTTGTATCTCGGTCAGGTCCTGTTTTTCCTGCAAGGCACGCTGCTCAGCTTCCAGCTCTGCCTGCAAGGCTTCTTCAGCCTCACGTTGTTTACGTTCCTCTTCCTCTTTACGCTTACGCTCTTCCTCGGCTTTGCGAGCTTCTTCTTTACGCTTACGTTCTTCCTCGGCCTTGCGCGCCTCTTCTTCTTTACGCTTTTTTTCTTCTTCCAGTTTTTTCTTTTCCGCCTCTGCGCGTTTTCTTTCTTGTTCAGCTTTCTGCTTTTTCTCGAGCTCAAGCTGCTTTTGTTTTTCCAGCTCCTGCTTCTCCTTTTCCAGTTGCTTACGTTTTTCTTCTGCCTCTTTCTGTTTCTTTATTTCCTGCTCTTTCTTCTGTTTTATCTCTGCCAGCTTGCGTTCTTCCGCTTCCCGCTGTTGCCTGGCTTCCTCAGCCTTGCGTTCCAGCTCCTGTTGCTTCTTAAGTTCAGCATCTTTTTTTGCCTGTTCCTGGTCAGCCAGGCGCTGCAGTTCCTTCTCTACCTGTTGCTTATCGACCGATACGGCCTTCACCAGGTTGACCTTTGGCGGTGGTTTCGGTGCCGGGGTAAACTCAAAACTGAACACCAGCAACATGGCCACAACGGCATGCAGCGCGAGCGCCTGCAACAATGACCTGATGGTCGTAAACAATCCCAACTGCATGAGTTTATTGTTCAGGCGGCTCGGTAATCATACCGACCGAAGGCACACCCGCCTGCTGTAACAACGTCATCACTCGTACAACCTGGCCATAGGGCACATTATTGTCGCCACCAACCAGTACCGGTATTTCGGGTTGATATTTCAGCAGCGCACTGACACGATTCACCAGGACGTCAGCTGCAACAGGTTTATCCTGGTCATCACCATAATTGATAAAAAAGTTTCCCGCCTTGTCGACGTTCACGATTACCGGTTCCTTTTCACTTTGTTCTAACGGTGCTGAGGGCGCCTGGGGTAATTCCACCTTCACGCCCTGGGTTAACAGGGGGGCAGTCACCATGAATATAATGAGTAAAACCAGCATCACGTCGATATAGGGCACGACGTTGATCTCGGACATCGGTCGCTTGCGTATCCTTTGCCTCATTTATTCAAACCCGGTATTTGTTTTTTCAGGAATGTGCATGGCGGTGTAGTATTGATGCAAACTCTTCCATGAAATTGTCGTACCGATTGATCAATCGCTCTACATCGTAGGAAAAACGGTTGTAGGCAATCACTGCTGGTATGGCGGCAAACAGGCCCATGGCCGTAGCAATCAGTGCCTCGCTGATGCCGGGGGCGACCATCGCGATGGTCGCCTGCTGCACATTACCCAGCGCCTGGAAACTGTTCATGATGCCCCACACGGTGCCAAACAGACCAATATAAGGACTGGTTGAACCCACTGTGGCCAGGAATGAAAGGTTTGTCTCCAACTGATCCATCTCCTTGTTCATGGCGATGCGCATGCTGCGCTGGGCTGCATCCAGTACGACCTCGGCTTCAATATGTTCCTGCTTGCGCAGGCGTACGAATTCCTTAAAGCCTGCCTCAAAGATCTTTTCCATACCGGTGGGCTCGTAGCGACCCTTGGTGATACGTGTATAGAGAGGGCTCAGGTCCTCTACCGACCAGAACTGGTTTTCAAACCTGGTGGCCTCCTTGATCGCGTACTGCAGAAACTTGCGCTTGTTAAAGATCATGGTCCACGAGATGACAGAGGCAAGCACCAGTATCAGCATGACGAATTGCACCAGCAAACTGGCATTCAGGATTAAATCTAGAAAGGAATGATCAGTGGACATCAAGTAACTCCGTCAACAAGGCATCAGGCATTGCAGAAGGTCGCAGTGTTTCAGCATTGAGACATGCCACTTTGACCTCGGCCTGACTAAGTAATTCGTTATTCTCATTTTTTATTTGTTGTGCAAACGTAATGCTGGCACCGCGATGACTGAGAAACCTGGATGTAATCGTCAACAATTCATCCAGTCGTGCTGGCATAATGTAATCGATTGTTAATTTTTTTACTGCGAACAACACACCAAATTCTTCATGCAGTTTGTGGTGTTCAAAACCAATATTCCTTAGCCATTCGGTACGTGCGCGCTCCATGTAACGCAGGTAATTGGCATAAAAGACCACGCCGGCAGCATCGGTATCTTCATAGTAGACACGCACATTCCATTCAAATTCAGCCGACATGTTTCAGGAAGCAGTTGTCAGTCTTCGCTATCGGAAAAAAGATCGGTACTCTGCGGAGTTTCGGCTGGCGCTTCCAGGCCGAAATGTTGCCATGCAGTCTTTGTTGCCACGCGTCCGCGCGAGGTGCGCATCATAAACCCTTGCTGAATCAAGTACGGTTCGAGCACATCCTCGATAGTATCGCGCTCCTCGCCTATTGCAGCAGCCAGGCTATCGATACCAACCGGCCCACCATCAAACTTTTGCAGGATGGCGAGCAATAACTTTCTATCCATCATATCGAAACCGTGTGCATCCACGTTCAGCATATCCAGCGCCCGGGATGCGATGTCACCGGTTACCTTGCCGTCACCCTTTACCTGCGCGAAATCACGCACGCGGCGTAACAGGCGGTTGGCAATACGTGGTGTACCGCGCGAACGGGCCGCGATCTCACCGGCCCCGGTATTGTCTATTTCCACCTCCAGTATGCCGGACGAACGTTTCACAATTTCCCCCAGTTCCTGCGGCGAGTAAAACTCCAGGCGCTGCACGATGCCAAAGCGGTCACGTAACGGCGAGGTCAACAAACCCGCGCGGGTGGTGGCACCCACCAGTGTGAATGGCGGCACATCAAGCTTGATTGCCCGTGCCGCGGGCCCTTCGCCAATCATAATATCTATCTGGTAGTCTTCCATGGCCGGGTACAGCACTTCCTCGACGACAGGACTAAGCCGGTGAATCTCGTCGATAAACAGCACGTCGTGTGGTTCCAGGTTGGTCAGTAACGCGGCCAGGTCGCCGGGACGTTCCAGTACCGGCCCTGAGGTCTGACGCATGTTGACACTCATTTCATTAGCGATGATGTGGGCGAGGGTAGTCTTGCCGAGCCCGGGCGGGCCAAATATCAGTACATGGTCCAGCGACTCGGCACGCTGTCGGGCAGCACCAATAAAGATCTCCATCTGCTCGTGGACAGACGTTTGTCCCAGGTAATCTTTCAGGAGTTTGGGACGCAGGGTATTGTCGGCAAGCGCGTCTTCGGCAGATCCCTGCGGTGAAATTACTGCGTTTGGTTCAACCATGTCGGGTGTCTATTTTCCCTTTTATTACGGGTTTGCGCCAGTCTATGATGCGCTTACTGTAACACAGTCATTGAGGCAAACTGCTGACAGCAATCTGGCAATCCGGTGACAATTTATCCTGACTATTGCTTGACCGAGTTCTTCAGCGCCTCACGGATCAACTCCTCGCTGCTCATACCGTCAACAGCGACTGCCAATACAAAGCGACTCGCTTCCGGGGGTTTATATCCCAATCCGATCAAGGCACTGACGGCATCGTTAACAGGATCGTTTGCCGTTACGGCCGGGCGTTGCCCGGTGCCACTTTTCACAATGGCTGGCAGATCATCCAGCCTGTCACGCATTTCCACGATCAGTCTTTCAGCTGTTTTCTTGCCAACACCGGGTAGCTTGGTCAGCCTCGCAACGTCATCAGCCTGGACACAGGCGGCAAATTCATCGGCCTCGATACCTGACAAGATCGTCAATGCCATACGCGCGCCGACACCGTTAACCTTGATCAGTGTGCGAAACAAGTGGCGTTCGTTTTCAGTTGCAAAACCGAATAGTAAATGGGCATCGTCTCGCACGACGAGGTGGGTAAATAGTTCAATCTCGACCTCGGTCTCGGACAGGGCATAGAAGGTGGTCATCGGGGCTTCCACCTCGTAACCCACGCCCTGTACATCGATCAACAGTAATGGCGGCTGCCGCTTTACGATTACACCTCGCAGGTATCCAATCATGTAACCGTCCCCAAGGGCGCTTCGGAAAATAGTAATTTTTTCGTGAGAGCGAGGAAGCCTGCGCGGACGAATGCATGGATGCAGGAGATAGAGCGACGCAGGAAGCCAAAGCCGAGAACCGAAGTGTATGAAAGAATACATGAGGATTCGAGCACAGAGCTGACGAAGCTATCGCGGAAAAAGTGCATTTTCAAAGCGGCCTTCATTGCAGCCTCCCGTAGCGCATACCACTCACACCTTGCATACGCAGCAGGCCTTCCCTGGAATGGGCATGGCAAAGGGCAATGGCGAGGGCATCGGCGGCGTCGGCAGGGGGCGAATCTGACAGGCAGAGCAATACCTTGATCATATGCTGTACCTGCTGCTTGGAGGCATGCCCCTTGCCCACGGTGGCCTGCTTTACCTGGTTGGCCGTATATTCATAAACGGGCAGGTCACGGATCGCACAGGCCGCGATGGCAACACCTCTTGCCTGGCCCAGTTTCAGTGCGGAATCGGCATTCTTATCCATGAATACTTTTTCTATGGAGACTTCCTGTGGCTTAAATTCGTTAATGACGGCAGTTATGCCCTCGTGGATCATCTTGAGTTTTTCCGCCAGCGTCTCGCCCTTGATCTTGATGACGCCGTGATCGATTTGTCTTGAATGGTTGCCTTCGGTGTCAACGATGCCGAAACCGGTGTTAATCGAGCCTGGATCAATTCCCAAGATTCGGATCATGGATTAGTTCAACTGCTCGAGTATGTCATCGGCAATATCGGCGTTGGAATAAACCTTTTGTACATCGTCCAGGTCTTCCAGCATATCCAGTAGTTTCAACATGGTCTGCGCACCATCAAGGTCCAGCGCACTGGAGGTCTGCGCACGCATGGTAATCTCGGCGCTCTCCGGTTTTTGTTTAGCAGCAAGCAGGGCTTCTTTCACGTCCATGAAGTTATCAGGCTCGGTGATCACATCGATCGATCCATCCTCATTGGTAATGATGTCTTCTACACCTGCTTCCAGTGCCGCTTCCATCAGTTTGTCCTCGCTGGTGCCACTTGGGTAAGACAACAGGCCCACCTTGTCAAACAGGTAAGCCACGGAACCATCAGTACCGAGGTTGCCACCAAACTTGCTAAAGGCGTGTCGTACCTCGGCCACGGTGCGGTTACGATTATCGGTCATACAGTCGACCATCACTGCAACACCGCCCGGTCCATAACCTTCATAGCGAACCTCTTCCACGTTTTCGCCTTCGCCACCACCGGCGCCGCGCGTTACGGCACGTTCGATAGTGTCCTTGGTCATGTTGTTGGACAGGGCATTATCAATAGCTGCCCGCAATCTCGGGTTGGAAGAAGGATCGCCGCCACCCATCCTCGCGGCCACGGTAATTTCACGGATTAACTTGGTAAATAACTTGCCCCGCCTGGCATCTTCCCGACCCTTGCGATGCTTGATGTTTGCCCACTTACTATGCCCGGCCATGCTCTGACTTGTGTTCCTGTATCACGAATGAATTTGCGGCGTATTCTAGCATTCCACCCCACATTGCCCAACAATGTGGCTAATCGCTGTGCTGGAAGCATCCCTGTTCAATAAACTGCCGACTTTGTAACCACGCACTCTCCGCCAGCAACAGTCCGAAGTGACTGGCATGTACCACAATATGATCCTGCATACCCTCCAGCCGCGTTTCCTCGACTGCAATCGTCCCATCATTTGGCTCCGGAATTCCGGGGATGATCATGCCCATACCAAGGCGTAGATCACCGGCAATCACACCAAGAGGTATTGCCTCATTCCATTCCGGCAACGGACCCAGTAGTCCATGATGCAGGCTGTTACCCAGCAGCCATTGCCCGCCCGGCCAGTTCTTCAGGGTAGCCGCGGCGCGGCTGGTCTGGTTTGGCGTTCCGAGCATAACGACGCTGCCAATATTGATTGCATTTTCCCTGTTGAGGTATTGCCTGGCCACAAGGCCACCCAGGCTATGGCACACAAGGTGTGGTGGATTTAGTTCGAAGTGTTGCAGATAGTCTGTAAGTCGAGCTGCATTTTCTGCCACGCTGCAGCGAGAAGGATAGTGAAAGCGATGGGTACGATAACCGGCATTGTCGAAACGATGCATTAACAGGGACATGTCGTAACCGTTCATCCACAGACCATGGATAAAAACGATGTCCTTGTCCTTACAACCGATCAGGCGTCTCCTGCCAACAGCAAGGAAGACTTGTCGCTGGTGAAATCGAGCAGGCGCTGAATCGACACTTTTGCCTTCTGAATGACATCCGGGTCGACATGGATCTCATTATTGCCAGTCTCCAGCACATGGGCAACCTTGCGCAGGCCGTTCATGGCCATCCACGGACAATGGGCACAGCTGATACAGGTGGCACTTCTACCGGCAGTCGGTGCCTCGATCAGCACCTTGTCCGGCGCGGCCTGTTGCATCTTGTGAAAAATACCGCGGTCAGTGGCGACGATAAATTCCCTGGCATCCATGCTGGCCACTGCCTTGATCAGGCCCGTGGTTGAGCCGACGTAGTCGGCCTGCTCGACCACGCCTGCCGGAGACTCGGGGTGCACCAGTACTTTCGCGTCGGGATGTTCAGCACGCAGGGCCGCCAGTTCCTGCGACTTGAATTCCTCGTGTACGATACAGGCGCCTTGCCAGATCAGCATGTCGGCGCCGGTTTCCTGCTTGACGTAATCACCGAGATACTTGTCCGGGGCCCAGACGATCTTTTTTCCCTGCTCATGCAGGTGGCGCACCACGTCAACGGCACTGCCGGAAGTCACCATCCAGTCGGCCCGGGCCTTGACCGCGGCGCTGGTATTGGCATAAACAACAACCTCGCGATCCGGGTGGGCATCGCAAAATTTAGCAAAGTCATCAATGGGGCAACCGATATCCAATGAACAATTGGCCTCCAGGTCCGGCATCAACACCCGCTTTTCCGGGTTCAGTATCTTGGCTGTCTCGCCCATGAATTTAACCCCGCAAACGACCAGGGTATCGGCGTCAGACTCGTTACCGAAACGCGCCATATCCAGCGAATCGGAGACGTAACCACCGGTGGCATCGGCCAGCACCTGGCAATCCGGATCGGTGTAGTAATGCGCCACGATAACGGCGTTCTGCTGCTTTAACAGCTGCGTGATCCTGTCCGTCAGGCGCGCACGTTCAGCCTCGTTGATCTCTTCCGTCACCGTGGGCGGAATCTGATCCCGGGGCAATTCGTAGGACCGTTCCAGTAATGCGTCTGCAGTCATGAGATTAAGTAAATCGGAGATTACCCTGTTAGACAAGCCAGAGCGGCTGAATTCCTAGTCTGGCTTGTTGGATTTTGCCAGTTTGATGCCCAGCTCGCGCAGCTGCCTGGCGCCTGCCGCTGCGGGGGCAGCGGTAAGCAGGCAACTGGCAGATTGCGTCTTTGGAAAAGCGATGACATCACGGATCGTGGTCGCGTTAGCCATCAACATGACGATACGGTCAAGGCCAAAAGCGATACCACCGTGCGGAGGGCAACCGTAGGTCAGCGCATCGAGCAGGAAACCAAACTTCTGCCGGGCTTCTTCTTCATTGATACCCAGCAGTTCCAGTACGGCCGACTGCATCTCCGTATCATGGATACGAATCGAGCCTCCGCCCAGTTCAATACCGTTCATGACCAGGTCATAGGCACGCGACAGTGTCTTGCCGGGGTCCTGCTTGATTTTCTCAATATCGCTGGTGTTCGGGGCCGTGAACGGATGGTGCAGGGATTCCCAGCGCTTCTCGTCGTCGTTGTACTCGAACATCGGAAAATCGATCACCCACAATGGCTGCCATTCGCCTTGTAGCAAGTCGAGGTCTTGTGCAACCCGGTTGCGCAAGGCGCCTAGCGCATCGTTGACTACGCTGGTCTTGTCAGCACCGAAGAAAACCAGGTCGCCGGCCTGGGCGCCGGTACGCTGCATGATCTCGGCAATCACTTCGTCAGGCAGGAATTTCAATATGGGCGACTGCAATCCTTCTCGCCCGCTGGTCGCGTCATTGACCTTGATATAGGCAAGGCCCTTGGCTCCAAACTGGCCAACATAGGCAGTGTAATCATCGATCTCCTTGCGCGATAGCCTGCTGCCACCAGGTACCGGCAATGCCGCGACACGACCATTTTCCATTTTCGCCGGGGCGGAGAAGACCTTGAATTCGACTTCCTGCATCAGGTCACTGACATCAACCAGTTTCAAAGGGTTTCTCAGATCGGGTCTGTCACTGCCATATTCATACATGGCATCGGCATAAGTCATACGCGGGAACGGGGACGGCAGATCCACGTCCAGGGTCTGCTTGAACAGCTTGCGGATCATCTCTTCCATCAGGCCGGTGATACCGGCCTCGTCCATGAAAGAAACCTCGATATCAAGCTGGGTAAATTCCGGCTGGCGGTCTGCACGCAGGTCTTCATCGCGGAAGCAGCGGACTATCTGGTAATAACGGTCCAGCCCCGACATCATCAACAATTGCTTGAACAACTGTGGCGACTGCGGCAGGGCGAAGAAATTGCCGGGGTGAGTGCGACTGGGCACCAGGTAGTCGCGCGCGCCCTCGGGCGTGGCCTTGGTCAGCATCGGGGTTTCAATATCAAGAAAGCCGCGGCTGTCGAGAAAGTCCCGCATCTGCTTGACCACGTTCGAACGCATCCTCAGGTTTTGCTGCATTTGCGGTCGACGCAGGTCGACATAGCGATATTTTAATTTAACGTCATCATGAACATGGTCGTCGTCAAGCTGGAAAGGAGGCGTGTTGGCCTTGTTCAATATTTCAATGGTATAGCCAAGGACCTCGATTTCACCGGTGGCCATATCGGGATTGACGGTGCCCTCGGGGCGGCTGCGTACCTTGCCGCTGATGCGGATAACATATTCGTTACGAACCGAGTCAGCGATCTGGAACGGCTCGGGCCGATCCGGATCGAAGACGATCTGGGCAATACCCTCACGGTCGCGCAGATCGATAAATATCACGCCGCCATGGTCACGACGACGATGCACCCAGCCACAAAGCGAAACTTCCTGGTCAATATGGGTACTGTTTAATTCTCCGCAATAGTGGCTGCGCATTGATGGTGTTTCCGTCAGGGATTAAAACAAAGGGCGGAATCTTACGAGCCAGCCGCGTTTTGCGCAACTTTATTACTGGTTAATTTGGTCTTTAACGGGCCATCCGGGATGATGACACCCATGGAGATGATAAATTTGAAGCCTTCCTCGATCGTCATATCCAGCTCCACGATTTCTTTCCTTGGCACCATCAGGATAAAACCGGAAGTCGGGTTCGGTGTTGTCGGCACAAACACGCCGGTCATGTTGTCGTTGTCTATTGGATCAAGGTCATGACGGATGTCTTCATTGGTCAGGAAACCAATACTCCACAGGCCCTTACGCGGATATTCCAGCGCCACCACCTTGCGAAATGACTTGCCCTGGGAGTCGAGCAGGGTGCTCGAAATCTGTTTCACACTATTATATATGGTGCGCACCAGCGGCAGCCGGTTGAGAATCGATTCCCACACATCGAACAGGCGGCGCCCGAACAGGTTGGAGGCAAGCATACCCGTCAAAAGCAGGATAGCGATGGCAAGCACGATACCGTAACCCGGCACCGAGAAACCGAGCACGTTGGCCGGCTGGTAGTCGGGCGGTAACAACAGGATTAGACGGTCAAGCAGGTCGATGACCAGCTTGATAATCGCGACCGTGGCGGCCAGCGGTAACCAGACCAACAGCCCGGCAATGATATATTTACGCAGGGTCCCCATAGCGGGTCATTCTACTCGGAACTGGCAGCCTTGTTTCCCGATTTAGTACTGTCAGTCTTCGTTTCTGTACTTTTTTCAGACTTGCTGCTATCTGATTTATCCCCGGCAGACTTTTTATCTGTGTCGGTCTTATCTCCCGACTTCGGTTTTTTATTTTTAAAATCAGTTTCATACCAGCCTGTTCCCTTCAGCTTGAAAGCAGCTGCAGATACCATCTTTTTCAAAGTGTCCTTACCGCAGGCCGGGCAGGTCTTCGCGGGAGGGTCACTGATCTTCTGTAACTTTTCAATCTGTTCGCCACACTGCTCGCATTTATATTCGTAAATAGGCACGCATCTAGCTCCAGGAGTTTATACCGCGCGAAAAATAGGGGCGTCCAGGATCAAAATCAAGCTTTACTTGTGAATTTGCCGATAAATTTTACCCAAAGACAAATCTTGGGTATTATCGCCGCCTTTGTTATGGGGCAGGTTTATTCTTTCCATGCCATTATTCCGCTACGGGCCGTTAGCTCAGCTGGTAGAGCAGTGGATTTTTAATCCATTGGTCGGGCGTTCGAATCGCCCACGGCCCACCATTCCCTACAGTTGTTAACTACAAGCGTTTACTAATTCGTGTGCCGGATCCTGGCTTTTTAACTAAACGGCTGCGGAACACGTCCTGGAGTCCATTCCGGGCGGAAATGATTTCCACACCGTTTGCATCACAGGCACCGTATCCGTCACGATTCTTGAAAAAGATGGCGCGGGTGATGCCATCCTGGCTTACCACCTCATAAACATCCATGGTCTTGTGGGTGGCACGGTAACCATGTTGCGTCATCAGTAACTTTAGGTCGGTTGGCGAGAACCTGGGGAAGTGAAGCATGGTTGTACTCTTTAAACATTTTATCGTACTCCAAGTTTATGGTGCAGCATGTGAATGGATCGTGAAACGCGTGTCCTGCTCACTTGATGTCGAAAAGTCCGGCTAGCGGGAAAATTCTAAATCTGGCAACAGTCCTTCTTAAGGAAATGTCAGCAGTTTATCAGCGTGGATCGTCTTGCCGGTCGCCGCGGAACTGTAGCCGGGCAACCTGGCAATCTGTTTTTTCAAATTGTTATGTTTTAGCAGACGTCTTAGTTCATTCTGGGCTGTTGCTGGCAACAATTTATGGTAAGCAAGGATGTAGCTCTCTTCCAGCAAGGGTAGAAATTGCAGATCAAACTCGACTGCAGCTGCCTTCAGCCCGAAACCGACATCAGCATGGTTACTTGAGACCATGGCCGCCACCGCCGTATGGGTAAATTCCTCACACTTGTAACCATTGATATCTCGAGGGTTTAGATCATTTATCTGCAGCAAATGATCAAAAATCGTGCGGGTACCGGATCCTTTCTGCCGATTGATAAACGTCAATGAACGGCGTGTTAAATCAGCAATACCACGGATATGTTTCTTTTGAGATGACCGAAACATCAAGCCCTGTTGACGCTGTGCCAGGTGTATATAACCAAAGCGCCTGTCATCAAGCAGCGGCCTGTAGTCAGCGGCCACTTCTTGTGCAATGGGACCATCCGGGAAATGGAAGCCGGCAATGACCAGTTCTGAAGCATATAATTGCTTTAGCGCATCGAGACTACCGCGTGAAACAAACTCAACCGCAATGTCTTTGGAATCTTCACAGAGCGCTGCAAAGCCCTGCACAGCAAGATCATGGCTCGTGTAAGCAATCAGACCTGTCTGCTTCTTGCCAGGGCTGGATAGCTGAGCGATATCTTCATTCAGGGCATCCGCAGACTGCTGCAATGACCTGGAGAAGGCCGCATCAATTTTTTGTTTCGTGCTGACCAGCTTTTCGCCCAGTTGTGTCAGGCGCGTCCCACGCCCCCGGTTCTTGGTACAAAGCGGCATACTGAATTGAGCATTCCAGTGCTCGATGATCTGCCAGGCCGTACGATAGGAAACACCAACTTCCTCAGCTGCTTTCTGCAATGAACCATGTTGATCTATCTTCACCAGCAATTGCAAAAGCCGGGGATCGATCGCACCAGCGCCATCGGCAAACTGCCAGTTAATTGCAAAGGCCAGCTTCATATATATTTCACTTCATATTTTTAAAAAAACAAAAATAGCATAATTTAAATTCATAGAAACAATAATTATGCAATTTATTACATATATTAAGAAAGGAAAAAACCATGTACAAATTCACCTGTGTTTTTATAGCGGCTTTACTCGTATCCCCGCTTGCACAAGCCAATACCAATGCAGCATTAATGGAGTTGCTTAAGGCCCTGGAAGAAAATGGAACGATCAACAGCGACATCTACGACATGATAATCAACGTCGCCTCGCAACCCGAACAGCGACAAGTTGCTCAAACCGACAAGGAAGCAGTCAAAGAACTGGTTAAGAAGGAAGTTGCAGCAGCCACCAGTAATCAACCGGTGATCACTGTAAAGGAAAAATTCGAGGTAAAGGATAAAAACGGTGACTTCAGTTTTCGGGTTGGTGGCAGGATACAAGCCGATGCAGCAACTTACAGTGAAGATGTGCTTGACCATAACGATGGTACAGAGATGCGACGTGCTCGTCTGTTTGCACAAGGAACGATGTGGAAGTTCTGGCAATACAAACTCCAGTATGACTTTGTCAGCACCGGGAACAGCGGTATTGCCGATGCCTACATTCGCTATTCCGGCTATTCGCCCTGGCAGTTTACGTTTGGGCATTTTAAACAGGCATTCAGCCTGCAAAACATGACCAGCTCCAAGTATGTCACGTTTACCGAGCGCGGCTTGCCCCACGTGTTTACGCCGGGAAGAGCCATTGGCTTTAATGTAGGTCGCAATGGCAATAACTGGAGTTCCAACATAGGCCTTTTTGGCGAGGGTATTGATGGTGCAAGTGGCACGGCTGATGAAGGCTATGCCGTAACAGGACGCCTCACTTATGCACCTGTACTGCAAGAAAGACAACACTTGCACCTGGGTGTTTCAGCGTCTTATCGTGACAGCGGCACCATTGATGCACTTTCATTCAGCGATCGACCTGAATCACACGTAACGAACACGCGTGAAATCAATACCGGCTCCTTTAATGCTGACCATAATACAAGAACTGTAATGGAAGCAGCTTACACGTTCGGCCCGGCCTCTGTTCAGGGAGAGTACTATCTCGTTGACATCGGTCGGGATGGTGCGGGAGCCGACCTGGATTTTTCCGGTTATTACCTGGAAGGCAGCTGGTTTATCACCGATGATCACCGTAACTACAGCGGTAGCAAGGGCAGCTATGGAAAAATTAAACCCGGTTCAGTACTGGGCAAAGGCGGCCTTGGCGCCTGGCAACTGGCAGTACGTTTCAGCAGTGTTGATCTTAATGATTCAGACATCTCTGGTGGTGATGCCCGGAACCTGACACTGGGGATGAACTGGTTCCCGACGAACAATACACGTATGACGGCAAATTACGTCAAGGTTCTGGACGTCGAAGGCGGCCCATCAGACGGCGATGAACCCGAGGCATTTCAGTTACGAGGCCAAATCGAATTTTAATCAGCAAAAACGAGAAAGATACTATGCGTAATATCGTACTTATATTATTAAACCTGCTTCTAATAATCTGTGCCAGCAATGTGCAGGCAGAAACAGAAAGGCTCAGGTTGGCAACTACTACCAGCACTGATAATTCCGGGCTGCTGCATGTACTGCATCCGGCATTCGAACAGAAATACAACATCAAGGTAGATGTTATTTCTGTTGGCACGGGCAAGGCATTACGCCTCGCCGAGAACGGCGATGTTGATGTCCTTATGGTGCATGCGCCTGCTGCAGAGATAAAGTTTGTCGAAGCCGGTTACGGTATAGAACGCCTTCCGGTCATGCATAACGATTTTATCATTGTTGGGCCAGCATCTGATCCGGCCGGATTAAAACAGGCTTACGATCTCGAAGAAGCGATGCAAAAACTTGTAGACGGCAAACACGGCTTTGTTTCCCGCGGTGACGATTCCGGTACGCATAAAAAGGAAATGCGGTTATGGCAGCGGGTTGATGCCAATCCTGATGGCGACTGGTATATGTCGGTAGGCCAGGGCATGGGCGTGGTACTCAGGATAGCCAGTGACAAGAGCGCATACGCCCTGACCGATCGCGGCACTTACCTGGCCTTTATGGATAAACTGGAACTTGATGTTGTGTTTGAGAACGACGCCGCCCTGTACAATCCCTACCACGTCATCATTGTAAACCCTGAAAAACACCCGCATACACAGGTAGGCATGGCGCAAAAATACGTGGATTTCATTCGCGGGCCGGAAGGCCAGGAATTGATACGCAGCTTTCGCGTTAATGGCAAGGTACTGTTCCATCCCGACGTCATCAAGTAGAGACGCTGAATTTCGGCGCCATCGTGTTTATACTATTGATACATAGTTAAATCAGAAACAGGAGCCGAGATGAACGAAGATCATATTATCGCGGCAATACTTGCTGCCGGTCTGATAGCCAAAAACAAGGATGAAGATATTCAACCCAGGGACGCCGTAGGCATCTACAGCCTGTGCCTGTCCGAGCTACTGGAGGCCAACCGGGCACCACGTGAAGATCTCGCTGCCTCCAGCTAGGGTTTTACCTGCCTGCTATAACGCAGGTAATAAAAACTGATACAGGCAAGCATGACGCCGAAACTGATCCAGCCAAAGGTCGAGTTATACTGGCTAACGAGATACTCGAACTGACTGCTGTAGGTACGCTGACCGTAATAGTCGCTGACCTTGATTGCCATCACCACACCGGCATGCAACCCGATGCAGGCCGCCAGCGTGCCGTGTCGCAAGCGTAACAATGAGAGCAATACGCCGAACGCAAACAGGGTCAGGAAGTAATCCGCGATGGACCACTCATAAAAACGTCTGAACGCATCCGGCAACATCTGCAGTCCGGTGGTCCAGCCAATCTCCATACCTTGCGGAACCTGGCCGTAGCGTATGAAATGTACGGCAGAATAAAGCAGGGATGACAATACTACGGCGACTGTCACACCGGCTTTTTTATGCAACCCGGCAAACAGGCCTCCACGAAATATCGCTTCTTCCAGCAGGCTGATGAGCAACCCTGTAATCACGGCCTTCAGCAAACGAATGACAAATTCGTCCAGCGTATAACTGCGACGCGAATCCAGTTCATGGATACCGAGTGAATAAAGTATCAGCTCGATCAGCAGGATAATTAAAATTCCATAGGCACTGGCGCGCAGAAGCACCTTGATAAAATCGCCACGACTGCCGGAGAAACCAAACGCCTTGAAAGATAACAGTGAATAGGTTCTTAGATAGATTACGCTGACAAGTATGCCATTCAACAACGTGGCATAGGTCAGGTACTTGCGGTATTCAAGTTCGAGGAAGGGGTCCAGTGCCAGGAATAATGGATAGGCCAATACTGCACCTGCCAGGTAGGCCAATACAATAAAAACCAGGAAAACGAACACTGCCGGCATTCAGTGTTTGCCTCTATTCAATGATGGTTTCCGCGTAGTCTGTCTCGCCCTCGGTATCAAGCCAGGCCAGTTCAAGCTTGTCACCCGCTATAGCACCGGTAAATTCAAACGACAGGTAAGGGTTTTTTGACACGGCACGGCTCCAGTCGCAAGACAGTACGGTCTCACCATTATGCTTGACGGTCACCAGCTTGATGTAATGAGCCGGCACAACTTCCTGTGTCTCCTGGTCAACCCGAAACCCGGTTTCCATGGGGTGACGAATGATGGCACGCACTGTAGTGACACCTTCTTTTAACCTTGTCCTCACCCGAATTGTCGACATCAGGCACAACCTCCCTCATGCACTGTGACATAGGTCTTGTTGCTATAGACCTGGTCTCCTGACACAACCACAACCATGATCTCGGATGACTGATCCATTTTCATGCGTGTTGAAACAAAACCGCTTGTACGAGGAGATAGATCAAAATTAGCAATAAGTGGATTCGGGTTTTTCTCAACGAATATCGCAATGGACTTTATGTCTGGCAAGTCACTGTTGATCTTGATGGGTACCACGGCACCATTCTCTATTTCCTGGCGCACACCAATTGAAATCCTGTCACTGGCCTTGATAGTAGCACCTGGATAGTAGGCATCCAGTGCGGCTTCCTGGTTCTGGGCACCAAATGCGGCATCGTTCCAGATAGCCCATGCCTTGACCGGTTTCAGTAACCCACTGATAGCGACGGCACCACTACCCAACAAAAGCTTAACGAGATCACGTCTTAGCATTTATATATTAATGGCCTTTTCCAGTTCGAGTTCGTACTTCAGTTCTGTCATTTTCGCCTTAACGCGTTCTTCCTGATAATAGTCAAGCCGATACTGTTGTTGAATAAATTTTAATTTATCAATTGCAAGCTTGGTTTCGCCGGCATGGAAATAATAATCCGCCTGGATAATCGCTGTTTCAATTTCATTACCAAGCATGGCCTCGGCCTGTCCTAGCAAGGCATAAGTGTTCAAGTCATGCGGGTAAAAACGTTCGTATTCCTTTAACAACTCGCGCGCCTTTTCACCTTTCTTTACATCCAGCAGGGCGCGACTGTAGGCAACCAGTACCGGCTTGTAGTCAGGGTATAATTTATATGCCCTCTCATAAATAGCGAGCGCCTGTTCATAGTTCGACTGTTCTACATGAATCTTTGCCGCCAGCAACATGTACGAGGAACTGTCGGCGTCCGCTTTCAACAAAATATCTGACTGCACCCTTGCCTGGACATAATCATTGTTTCTCAGGTAGGCGTGGCCCAGTCCATAACGAACAGATAACTTGTCCTTTTCGGAGAGCCCGGGGCTGTTCAGGCGCAGGTTCAATTCGTTAATCGCATCAGCAGGGTTCTTGTAGGCGTATGCAGTCAGCTTATTCTTTACCAGCTGATAGGTTAATGAATCGTCATACACCTCGCGTGGGTAGCTCTCGGCACGGGCCATGGTGTCGGCGATACGTGAAGTAGTCAGCGGGTGAGTGCGCAGAAATTCGGGGGCATTAACCTGCGAGTAGCGTGATACCTGCTGCAGTTTCTCAAAGAACGCGGGCATGGCGCGTGGGTCGTGGCCGGAACGCGCCAGTAACTGCATACCGATACGATCGGCCTCCTCTTCATTGGCACGGGTAAAATTGATCTGGCTCTGGAGGTTTAAACCTGCAACACCACTTAGCGCAGCAGCACCTGCCTGGGGGTTCACAATGGCCAACAGGATGGCGCCCACCATGGCAGCAGCACTGGGGATACTATATTTATCATGCTGTTCAAACATGCGCGCAAGGTGACGCTGGGTAACATGGGCAATTTCATGGGCCATTACGGCAGCAAGCTCACTTTCGCTGTCTGAGTTCAGTATCACACCGGTATGGATGCCAATCATGCCGCCAGGGCCGGCAAACGCGTTGATAACCGGGTTGTTGACGACAAAAAACTTGAAGGGCTGCTGTGTATTGTCGCTATGCGAAACCAGCTGGTAGCCGATCGATTGTATATAGGATTCCACCTCGGGATCGCGGTTAATATCCGAATAGTAGCGGACTTGCTTTAAAAACATCTGTCCCAGGCGGCGCTCGTACTCGGGTGAAATAACGCTACCGGCCGAGTCCGCGAAATCCGGCAGATCCGAGGCACCGGCAAAGACCAGCAAGGGGAACAAGGCAGCGATAAGCGTGAACTTGTATTTAGCCGAATGTGTTTTGATAATAGTGCGAAGCATGATTGATATGCTGCAATGATCCAGCAGCGGCCGGTTATATTTTTTGCCAGTTTAGCATACAAGTAAGACCGGCTTATTAACCGATCAGTTTCATAACTTTCTCTCTAATTCAGGAGCATACAACATGGCAGCGGCCAAAAACGCATTTTACGCACAATCCGGTGGTGTCACCGCCGTCATCAACGCCAGTGCCTGTGGCGTCATAGAAACGGCCAGACAGCATTCCGACCGGATTGCCAACGTCTATGCCGGCCGCAACGGCATCATCGGCGCCCTGACCGAGGACCTGATCGATACCAGCCAGGAAAGTGCTGCCGATATCGCCGCGTTACGCCATACACCCGCGGGCGCATTTGGTTCCTGTCGCTACAAGTTGAAAGGCCTGGAAGAGAGCAAGGCAGAATACGAACGCCTGATGGAAATCTTCAAGGCCCACAATATTGGCTACTTTTTTTACAACGGTGGAGGGGATTCGGCCGACACCTGTCACAAGGTTTCGCAACTATCTGAAAAAATGGGTTTCCCAATACAGGCGATCCATGTACCGAAGACAGTGGATAATGACCTGCCCATCACTGATGTCTGCCCCGGTTTCGGCTCGGTTGCCAAGTATATCGCCACGTCAGTACGAGAGGCCTCGTTCGATGTGTGCTCTATGGCGCGCACGTCGACCAAGGTCTTCGTGATCGAGGTCATGGGTAGACATGCCGGCTGGATTGCAGCCGCGGGAGGTCTTGCTGCCGATGCCAACAACGATATCCCTATCGTCATCCTGTTTCCGGAAGTGGAATTCAACCAGGAAGCATTTATCACGAAGGTGAAGGCAATGGTCGAGAAGCACGAGTATTGCTCCATCGTGGTTTCTGAAGGTGCACATTGGCCGGATGGTAAGTTCCTGGCCGAGCAGGGTACCCGCGATGCCTTTGGCCATGCCCAGCTTGGCGGTGCTGCCCCGGTTGTGGCCAACATGGTAAAAGACGCGCTGGGTTACAAGTTTCACTGGGCCGTGGCAGATTACCTGCAACGTGCGGCCCGGCATATCGCCTCGAAGACCGACGTGGACCAGGCCTATGCGCTCGGCAAGGCAGCGGTAGAGATGGCACTGGCGGGGGACAACGCCGTCATGCCCACGATTGACCGGAAATCTGACTCACCTTATGTGTGGGAAATTGGTAAAGCAAAACTGGAAGACGTGGCCAACGTGGAGAAGATGATGCCAGCGGATTTTATCACCGACGATGGCTTCGGTATTACAGATGCCTGTCGCCGTTACCTGTTACCGCTGATTGAGGGCGAAGATTACCCGCCTTATGAAAATGGTTTGCCGAAGTATGTAACGCTGAAAAACAAACCGGTAAAGAAAGTAATAAACTCTGAATTTAAGCTCAAATAGGAACGAAAACGTCAAAGGGTCTTAATCATATGAATCTTGAAACCATTGCACTACATCAAGGCTATAGCGCCGAAACTACGACCAGGGCAGCGGCCGTACCTATTTATCAAACCACTTCCTATACTTTTGACAATACACAGCATGGCGCAGACCTGTTTGATCTCAAGGTAGAAGGAAATATCTATACACGCATCATGAACCCGACCACGGCCGTGCTGGAGCAACGGGTTGCAGAAATGGAGGGTGGAATAGCAGGATTGGCACTGGCTTCTGGTATGGCGGCCATCACCTACGCTATTCAGTGCATATGTGAAAGCGGCGACAATATCGTCAGCACCAGCCAGTTGTATGGTGGCACCTACAATCTGTTTGCACACACATTGCCAAAACAGGGCATTGAGGTCCGCATGATCTCACATGATGATTTTGACGCGTTTGATCAGGCAATCGATGCAAACACCAAGGCCGTATTTTGCGAATCCATTGGTAATCCCGCGGGTAATGTTGTTGATATAGCCCGACTGGCAGAGATCGCACACCAGCATGGCGTGCCGTTAATCGTAGATAATACCGTTGCTACGCCTTACCTGTGCCGTCCATTCGAACTGGGGGCAGACATCGTCGTGCATTCCTTGACTAAATACATCGGTGGTCATGGAACGTCCATTGGTGGAATGATTGTAGATTCCGGCAAATTTGACTGGGTAGCCAACAAGGACCGGTTTCCCATGCTGAATGAACCAGACCCTTCCTATCATGGCGTAATTTATACCGAAGCACTTGAGGCAGCAGCCTACATAGGCCGGTGCCGGGTGGTGCCGCTGAGAAATACAGGTGCAGCGATCTCACCAATGAATTCCTTCCTCATATTGCAGGGCCTGGAGACACTGGGCTTGCGCATGCAACGGCATTGTGAAAATGCAGAACAACTCGCCGGCTTTTTGAAGAAACATGAAAAGGTGAAATGGGTGAATTACGCGGCTTTGCCCGACAGCCCCTTTTATGACACTTGCAAAAAAATTACGGGCGGCAAGGCGTCGGGCATTTTGAGTTTTGGTATCGAAGGTGGCCTTGAGGCCGGCAGCCGGTTTATAGACTCGCTGCAGATGATACTCCGACTTGTCAATATCGGTGATGCAAAGTCACTTGCCTGTCATCCTGCGTCGACAACACATCGCCAGTTAAATGATGACGAACTCGCAACCGCCGGTGTTACCAGGGATCTGGTACGGATTTCTGTGGGGATAGAACATATCGACGACATCATTGCTGATGTCAAACAGGCTTTGGATAAGGCATAGTGACTATGACTGTTGCTTAAGAACTAATGCCTCCTTCCATTTAGCCAGCTTTTTCTCCATCGACAACGCCGCATTGGCAGGACTGGTCGAGGGCAGGCGTTGATAAGACAGGTATTGTGCATCCAGTTCTTTTAAAACTTGGCACCTGAACAGCTGTTCTGCCTTTGCTCCATTAAAAAACACATGTTCAATTTGTGGGTACTGTTGCAAAAACGATTTGAAATCGTTGCAGTTGGCAGTGGTCGGATCAATAGCAGAATCCAGACTGCCCGAACGGAAACAACTCTGCAGCACATCCCATAGCGCGATTCGGTTCTCCATCAGTAATTGCTGTTTTTGCGAGTAACTCAAATCCAAAGGAGCGTTGAATAACCTGCAGATAATTGGCCAAAACGCATTACGCGGGTGCGCGTAGTATTGCTGTTGCTGCAAGGATTTTTCGCTGGGCATGGAACCCAGTATCAGTATATGGGCATCCTTGCGGGCTATGGGTGCAAAACCGGTGTTGTGAGACATTAAATAATTTTACATCGAGTAGAAACAATAAAGCCGCAACAAGTGCGGCCTTATTGTTTAAAACAGCATTATCGTTAAACAAGTAATGGGGCTATCACCAGGCTCACGATAGCCATCACATTAATCAGGATGTTCATCGATGGGCCCGAGGTATCTTTCAACGGGTCACCCACAGTATCACCGACAACGCACGCCTTGTGCACATCGGAACCCTTGCCGCCGAGGTTACCCTGCTCCACGTATTTCTTGGCGTTATCCCAGGCACCACCGGCGTTGGCCATCATCAAAGCCATGGTCACACAACAGATAAGTGCGCCGCCGAGCATACCTCCCAGTGCCTTCGGACCAAGCACGAACCCGACAACCACCGGCGCCAGTACGGCCAGTGATCCAGGCAGAATCATGCGTTTCAGTGCCGCCTTGGTAGCAATTTCCACGCAGCGTGCGGTATCCGGTTTGCCGGTGCCTTCCATCAGGCCCGGGATCTCCTTGAACTGGCGACGTATCTCTTTAATCATGTCGAACGCCGCGTCACCAACCGCGGTCATGGTCATGGAACTGACCAGGAACGGGAAAATTGCGCCCAGGAACATGCCAGCCAGTACCAGCGGATCATTGATCTGCAGGATAAAGTTCTCATGGTGCAGTGAGACCTTTTCAATGTAGGCACTGATCAATGCCAGGGCTGCCAGGGCCGCAGCACTGATAGCAAAGCCCTTACCAATGGCAGCCGTGGTATTACCCACCTCGTCCAGAGAATCGGTAATTTTGCGCGTCTCTGGCCCCATTTCGGCCATCTCTGCAATACCACCGGCATTATCAGCCACCGGACCATAGGCATCGATTGCCATGGTAATGCCGACCGTGCTCAACATTCCCACGGCAGCAATACCCACGCCGTAAAGACCCGCAAAATGGCTGGCAATAAAAATAATGGCACAGATCGTCACGATTGGAATCGCCACGGATTGCATGCCCGTTGCCAGGCCGCTGATCATAACGGTGGCCGGACCGGTTTCACCGTCCCGCGCGATCTTGCGTACCGGTGCACCCCCGGTGTAGTACTCGGTCACGAGACCGACCACGATGCCGCCCACGGCACCTGTCAGCACGGCCACCCAGATATTAACCGACCCACCCAGGAAACTGATCAGGATGTAGGCAGCAATAATGAACAGGACGGATGAACCCATGGTACCGATTCGAAGTGCCGTTTCAGGACTCTGGTTTGAAAATAGCTTTACGGAATAGATGCCCAGCATGGAGCAGATCAGGCCGGCCGATGCCAATGCCAGCGGCATGAACATCAAGACATCAGCACCGCCTCCCGGTGCCAGGTCAAAGACCTCTGTTGCCGCCATGGTAGTGGCCAGGGCAAGGGTCGCGATCATGGAATTACAATAGGACTCGAAGATATCGGAACCCATACCGGCGACGTCTCCGACGTTATCACCCACGTTGTCAGCAATAACACCCGGGTTACGCGGGTCATCTTCCGGAATTCCGGCCTCGACTTTACCAACCAGGTCCGCGCCGACGTCGGCACTCTTGGTAAAGATACCGCCACCGACACGTGAAAACAGCGCCACCGAGGATGCACCCATGGCAAAACCCTCAATGGCATGCACGGTATGAGTATCACCGGCAAAGAAATAATACAGGATACCGATGCCAAGCAGGCCCATGGCAGCGACGGTCAGTCCCATAATGGAGCCACCAAAGAAGGCCACGTCCAGTGCAGCAGCCGCGCCTTTCTGGTTGGCGGCGATGGCAGTACGGACGTTAGCGTGCGTGGCGGTATACATACCCCAGTAACCCGCAACGCCGGAACATACCGCACCCAGCAGGAAGGCCAGGGCAGTATTAATACCCAGGTCAGAAACAGCGATGGCAACAATACAAATGATGCAGAAGATAGCCAGGCGCGAGTATTCGGCCTTCATGAAGACCATGGCGCCCAGGTGTATTTCGTCAGAAATCTCCTTGACCCGACCTTCACCGGCAGGCGATTTTTTCACCATGGCAAATACGAAAATAGCCGCTAGCAGGCCAAAGATACCCAACCCAATGGGCAGAAATGCATTGGACATATCCTGAATTCCTCTTGATTAATTCATTAATTTGGAGGGGCGCGTCGTTTACTCGTTATAATTATTCCCCGCGAGTTTTATACCGAGTTCGGCCCGAACTGTAAAGCCAAGCGTAGAAAACCGGGACAGAATCGGGGGTTTTACCACAGGCGTAATGCCCCGAAGTCGTGAATAAATTCCAGAGAACAGAGGGTAGTTATATGACAGTAGCACAATACATCAAGACCTCGCTGGCAGTAATATTGCTGGCCAGTGCCTCGCTAGTGACGGCCGAATCCATCCTGGAATATCACCAGCGGCAGTGTAGTGCCGGTATGGAATCCAGCTGTGAACGCGCCCGTGTGATGCAGGAGGCGGACGCGCAGGCGCAACGTATCGAGCAACTGGGTGATGCATTTGCCAAAAACATCGATCGTGAAAAGTATGAAATCGATAACAAGCCGAACCTCGAACTGGCTTATACCGAGGTAATGCATGATTTTTTCACGGCGGAACAGATGGAAGGAGTTAAACAGACGATTAATGACCAGATGCTGGAATTCTGTGCCGGACATTTTCATGACCACTGGGTCAACCGGAAACTGGTGTGGCCAACAGACGCCGAACAGAGACCGGACTGGTCAGCAATCTACTACTACATCGTCGACCATTATTATGGCTACTGCGTACGCAGTTACCTGGGCGGGTTTAGCAGCAATTCATAGGTCTCATACAGCGGCAGGCCCATCACGCCGCTATAACTTCCCTGTAGTTGCTCGATAAAGACGGCCGCGTAACCCTGTATGGCATAGCCACCGGCCTTGCCAATGGGCTCCCCGGATTCAACATAGTTTTCGATCTCCGAGGGTTTGAGTAAACGAAACGTGACAATACTTTCATTCATCATTGTTCTTGTGCCATTTTTTATGACCGTAACAGCCGACAGCACGCGGTGTGATTTGCCTGAGAGGCGTGTCAGCATATCGGCGGCCATTGCCGGGCTCTCGGCCTTGCCAAGGATATCGCCGTCCAGCACGACCGCCGTATCTGCTGCCAGCAGGGGGAACTCATTAGTAACCATGGTACTTCCTGCCTCGGCCTTTTCCCTGGCAATGCGGCAAACATAGTCCTCGGCCTTTTCTGTACCATTCCAGTTTTCATCGATTTCGACATCAACCAGTTCGAACTCAACGCCTATCTGTGCCAGTAGCTCGCGACGACGGGGTGAACGTGATGCCAGGTAAACCTTCATCATTATTTATCTGATTTTTCGACGCCGCCGAATTCTGTAAGCAGTTCCTTGATAAGCTGGTGCAACTGCATACTCATAACAGCAAAATCCTGGTCGAACCGGGTAATGCGATCTGCGTCTTCCGAGTCTGCCTGTTCCTGCACGATTTCCTCAAAGCGCACGCGCTTGATGGTAAGGTCCTCTTTTAAAATGAAGCGTATGGCATCGCGCCACAGTAGCGCAAGTTGCACGACCCGCTTTCCCGCCTTCAGGTGACTGGCGATCTCGGCACTCTCCAGTTCCTGGTTTTTACAGCGCACGATATTTTTACTATCGCGCGGGTTCTGCAATTCACACTCGTCATCCAGCGTAAAGTGTTTGGGCAAACCGTCTTTCAACCAGTGCGTCATGATATTCGCCGCATCACCATGACAGCTCAGTGGCACTACCGGCAAACTGCCCAGCGATGCGCGCAGGTGTTCCATGAACTCCTCGGCGCGACTGCTGCTGGCCGTATCGATGATCAACAGCTTCTGCTTTTCATCGATATAGGCGTACGTTAACGACGAACGCGTTAATGCACGTGGCAACAATGTGTGCACCACGTCTTCTTTCAACGTGCGCTTTTCCTTACGATACATCTTGCGTGCCTGGGCCGATTCAAAATCTGCCACCTTCTCCTCTACCAGTTCATTCACGGCAGCAGGCGGCAATATTTTTTCCTGTTTACGGGCACAAAGCATACTGAAACCGGCGACCGCATGGACCAGCATGTCGCTGTCGCGACCCAGGGGAGAAACCCAGCCAATGCGTGAGAAGTCCATGCTGGCACAGGGTTTAAACGCCTGTTCAGCCAGTGCTGCCTGCAAGGTGTCGGCTGACAGATCGATGTCCTGAGTGAAGCGATAGATACGAAGATTTTTAAACCACATAGATAAGCGTGTTGATGAAAAGCGCCGGATTATGGCGTAGCGATTGTTGTGATAGCAAATGCTATCAATGAAATGGATTTCTCGTGTTTTCTTTTTTCTTGGTTTCGCATTGAGCGGCGATTTTCTTTCAGCATGGATTTCGCCTTTTAGCGGATCGTTTTTTTAGCATTGGTTTCGCCTTTGAGCGGCGAATTTCTTTTAGCATGGATTTCGCCTTTAACGGCGACTGACTTTTCTTCAAAGAAAAGTCAGCAAAAGAACCTTTGCCTGCTGCCCAGGCCTGCAGCTTCCCTCGTCAACCTCTAACGCTGACGCGTCGCGCATACATTCGTCCATGAATGAATGCGCTAAAAATGACGTCCTGTCATTTTTTCGCTAGCGTTATTGGTCGCCTCGGCTGGGCCGCACGGCGAATGATGAATCTCTATATCCCCTTGTGATTTGCCGAGGAACGGGTTTATGTCAAGGCTGAGCAACATGGATGTTGCGAAAGCATCGTGAGGACAGGAGTCCTCTGGATGCGTGCCTTGGAAAATAAAGTTGTGACGAGGATGGAGCGCAGCGACAAATCACCTGGGGTGGTCTTTCTTTTGGTACCTTTTCTTTGACCACGCAAAGAAAAGGTACTCGCCGCTCAAAGGCGAAATCCATGCTGAAAGAATCACGCCAGCAGGCGAAAAGAAAAATCAAACAAAGACTCTTAACTCAAAAACAACTTATACGCAGGATTATCCTTTTCCGCCCAGTACGGCATATCCAGCTTATCGAGGAACTTCTGGAATTCCTGTTGTTCCTCATGTTTCACCTGGAAACCCATGAGTACCCGTCCATAGGCCGCACCATGATTGCGGTAATGAAACAGACTGATGTTCCAGCTTTCGCCAAGCTGTGTCAGGAAATGCAGTAATGCGCCCGAACGTTCGGGAAACTCGAAGCGATAGATTACCTCGTTGTCTGCCTGCGGCGCATGACCACCCACCATGTAGCGAATGTGCATCTTGGCAATGACATCACTGCTGAGATCGGTCACAAGGTAGCCCTTGTCCTTTAAATGCGCCAACAGCTTTTCCTTTTCTTCCACCCCGTGTTTTAACTGCACACCCGCAAAGACCTGTGCATCATTATCATCCGCGTAGCGATAATTAAACTCGGTGATGAGCCTCGCGCCCAGGTCATGACAAAGCCGCCTGAAGCTGCCGGGTCGTTCCGGTATTTGTATCGCTATCAACGCCTCACGGTGTTCACCCAGTGCCGATAGTTCGGCAATATGGCGCAAACGATCAAAATTGACATTGGCACCACTGAAAATAGCAACCATCTGCTTATCGGTCAGCTTTTCACGAGATACATATTGTTTCAGGCCGGCCAATGCCAATGCGCCAGCCGGTTCTGGTATAGAACGTGTGTCTTCAAAGATATCTTTTACCGCTGCACAGATCTCATCGATACTGACCATCAGCACTTCATCAACCAGTTCCTTGCAAATACGATAGTTTTCCTCGCCAGCCTGCTTTACCGCGGCGCCATCGGCGAAAATGCCTATCTGTTCCAGGATCACACGTTCACCTGCCTCCAGCGCATGATGCATGCACGGTGCCTCATCAGGCTCAACGCCAATAATCCGGATATCCGGGTACTTGTCCTTCACATAGGCAGCGATACCGGCAATCAGGCCACCGCCGCCAACCGGCACAAAGATATAATCAGGCCTGGTACTGAGCTGCTCCATTAATTCAACACCCACGGTTGCCTGCCCTGCGATCACCAGCGGATGGTCATAAGGTGGCACGTAATGCATATTTTTTTCTTTGGATAATTTTAATGCGTGCTGGTAGGCATCATCGTAATTATTGCCGTGTAATATGACCTCGCCCTGCATGCGTTTGACTGCCGCAATCTTTATCTCCGGTGTCGTTTTAGGCATGACGATGATCGCCTTGACCTTCATATACATGGCCGCCAGCGCTACACCCTGGGCATGGTTGCCGGCAGAGGCCGCAATGACGCCTGGCCCAATCTCTTCCGGGGTCAGCGCTGCCATCATGTTGTAGGCACCGCGCAGCTTATAGGAAAAAACCGGCTGCTGGTCTTCACGTTTTAACCATATCTGGTTATGCAACCGCTCGGTTAATTGTGGCGCAAAATCGAGATCGGTGCGCTTGGCCACGTCGTAGACCCGGTGACTTGCATCGTCGATCAACTTCTTGTATTCATCAAACATCGGCATAAGATAACATTTAACTATAGCGCGAACATTACTTGTATGAGGTAACGCAATGTCGCAGGACGAAAGAAAAAAGGAAGTAGCCCGGGCTGCCATCAAGTTTATAGAAGACGACACCATTGTTGGTGTCGGTACCGGCAGCACCGTCAATTTCTTTATCGAGGAACTGGCCGCTATCAAGGGTCGCATTGAAGGTGCCGTGTCCAGCTCCGAGGCCAGCGAAAAGCTCCTGAAAGAACATGGCATCCCGGTCGTATCGTTAAACAGCGTTATCGAGATACCTGTTTACGTTGATGGTGCCGACGAGTCCACGCGTCATCGCTACCTGATCAAGGGCGGTGGCGGGGCGTTGACACGCGAAAAGATCGTGGCAGCAGCCAGTAAAAAATTCGTTTGCATCATCGATGACAGTAAGCTGGTACCGATGCTGGGCGAATTTCCGCTTCCGGTAGAAGTGATTCCAATGGCGCAAAGCTATGTCGCGAGACAAATCGCCAAGCTCGGCGGCAAGCCGGTGCTTCGAGACGGATTTACCACCGACAATGGCAACATTATCCTCGATGTGCATAACCTCAAGATTGATAATCCGCCGGAACTGGAGGGGAAACTCAACCAGATCGTGGGTGTTGTTACCAACGGGCTATTTGCACGGCGTCCGGCCGATATCGTCCTGATGGCCGGTAAAAACGGCATTGAAACGTTTTAATTGCAAGCATTTACAATAATTTACTGGACTTTATTGGCGTAATTACAGATTATTGGCTTACAATAGCAACAACAATGATTGAACTGGCAATATAGGGGCTTAGCAATGCTGTTTTACATCGTTTATGCGTTGTCAGTCGTAGTGCTGATATTACACTTTACCGGCTTCCTCGCGCGCAGGAATATGGACTGGGTTGTTCTGGTTGCAGCTGTCGCGATCTTCACGGTCAATATTCTCGATTTTCTAAAAATTATCTAGTCTCCCTACCCAACGCTGCAAGACTCCATGATTGGATTATTGCAACGCGTAAAAGGCGCATCTGTTTCGATTGGCAACAAGAAGGTTGCCGAAATTGATTCAGGTTTGCTGGTCCTGGTCGGTATTGAACAGCAGGATAGCCAACAGCACGCGCAACGACTGTTCGAAAAACTTATCCGCTATCGTGTGTTCCCTGACTCTTCCGGTAAAATGAACCTGTCACTTACAGATATTGCCGGAGGCCTGTTACTGGTACCGCAATTCACGCTCGTAGCCGACACCCGCAAGGGGTTGCGCCCGGGCTTTTCCAACGGCGCCAGCCCCGAACAGGGTAAACAGCTGTTTGAATACCTGGTTGATCATGCAAGGCAGAACTATAACAACACGGAGAGCGGTGTATTTGGTGCTGACATGCAGGTCAGCCTGGTCAATGATGGGCCTGTTACTTTCTGGCTGCAGGTTTAATTCAACAGGTACAGCGCCAACAGGATGGACAACGCAATCACTCCTATCCCAAGCAGCCTGTCATATCCATGCAACAGGTTGTGTTTCAAGCGGGTTCGATAGAAATAGCTCAGCGCCAGGAAGATGATAATGACGGCAACACTGGCCAGCTGCGCAGTTAATTCCTGGTTCATGCAGTAATCCAGTCACGGGGTTTCAGGAATACCTCGTACAACTCGGCTTCCTTGCTGCCGCGTTCCGGTTGCCAGTTGTACTCCCAGCGCACCTGCGGCGGCAGGGACATCAGGATAGATTCCGTGCGACCACCAGACTGCAGGCCAAACAAGGTACCGCGATCGTAGACAAGGTTAAATTCCACGTAGCGTCCACGTCGATACAGCTGGAACTGCCGTTCACGGTCACCGTACCTGGTATCCTTGCGTTTCTCGACGATCGGCATATAGGCCTTGAGAAAATGATCGCCCACGCTTTGCATAAAGCGGAAACACTTTTCAAAACCCCATTCATTAAGATCGTCGAAAAAAAGTCCGCCAATTCCTCGCGGTTCCTGTCGGTGCTTGAGATAAAAATACTCGTCACACCACTTTTTGTACCTTGCATACACGTCATCACCAAACCCGGCACAGGCCTGCTGCGCCGTTTCATGCCAGTGCTTTGCATCTTCCGTGAAGCCATAATAGGGAGTGAGGTCAAACCCGCCGCCAAACCACCAGATCGGTTCTTCGCCTTCCTTTTCTGCGGCAAAGAAGCGGATATTCATATGCGTGGTAGGTACATACGGGTTTAATGGATGAAAAACCAGGGAATCACCCAGGGCTTCGAAAGAACGTCCCGCCAATTCAGGTCTGTGCGCCGTGGCCGAGGGTGGCAGGCTGTCACCATGGACGTGAGAAAAATTGATACCCCCTTGTTCAAAGATGTTGCCATTGCGCATGACGCGGCTACGACCACCACCACCACCGGGGCGCTCCCACTCGTCCTCGGTTTTCTGAAGCCCTTGGTCCATATCAGTCAGGGCATCGCAGATCCGATCCTGCAATCCCAGTAAATACTGCTTAACCTTTTCTATCTCAATCATTTTTATCGTTCTGTGTTGGTAATCATTACGCTTAAGGGTATCCTATCACGCGTATTTTAGCAGGGTAGATGCAATGACTAAGCGTAGCGTGAGCGTTAATCGCGACACCAAAGAAACACAGATTGAGGTTTCAATTAACCTTGATGGCAGTGGCAAATCCGATCTTTCCATAGGCATACCGTTCCTCGAACATATGCTGGACCAGATTGCACGCCACGGCATGTTTGATCTCACCATCAAGGCCAAGGGTGACCTGGAAATCGACGCGCACCACACCGTTGAAGATGTGGGCATTACACTCGGCCAGGCCTTGACCAAGGCACTGGGTGATAAAAAGGGGATTCGTCGCTACGCCCATGCCTATGTCCCACTGGATGAAGCCCTGTCACGTGTTGTCATCGACTGTTCCGGTCGACCCGGACTTGAATATCACGCCGAGTATCCGCGCGCGCGCATTGGCGAATTTGATGTGGACCTGTTCTACGAGTTTTTCCAGGGCCTGGTAAACCACGCCATGTTGACGGTGCACATCGACAATATTCGTGGGCGCAACGCACACCATATCGCGGAAACCATCTTCAAGGCATTTGGACGCGCGCTGCGTGTTGCCGTCGAGATCGACCCGCGCCAGGAAGGCAGTATTCCATCCACGAAGGGATCACTTTAAGCAGCAATCATGTCCCGCGTCGTTGTTCTCGATTACGGCAGCAGTAATCTACGTTCGGTCGCCAAGGCACTGGAAACAGTCAGCAACCGTAACGACCAGGTTGTAATCAGTAATGATGCCGCCACCATTCTCGCTGCTGACCGCGTGGTCTTTCCAGGCCAGGGTGCCATTGGCCAGTGCATGCAGAGCCTGCAGCAACAGGAACTGGATGATGTGATTCGCGAGTGTATCCGGAACAAACCGTTCCTGGGTATTTGTCTCGGCCTGCAGTCGCTGATGGATCACAGTGACGAGGACGGTGGTATTGCAGGACTGGGCATTATTCCCGGCAAGGTGTTGCGCTTCGAGTCCAATGTAAAAGATGGTAACGGCGTGTTATTCAAGATCCCGTCGATGGGCTGGAACCAGGTATTTCAGACACAACCACATGTACTCTGGAACGGCATCGAGGACGGTAGCCGCTTTTACTTTGTGCACAGCTACTACGTTCAGCCCGAGAGTGAATCTGATATCGCCGGAGAAACCGACTATATCTGTCGTTATACCTCGGTGGCCGCGCGGGATAACCTGTTTGCCACCCAGTTTCACCCTGAAAAAAGCCAGCACGACGGCCTGGCCTTGTTAAAAAACTTTATTAACTGGCAGATTTAGGTTTACGTCGGCGATTTTTTCCAGCGGCAGACTTCGGTTTGCGTTTCTTCGTGGACGGCTTTCTGTTCTTGTGATTGTCGGACTTTGGTTTTTGCGGCATGTCATCATCAAGACGACTGATATTGAGTTGCTGACCACCTACCCGGGTCTTCTGCAGATCACGAAAGATAGCGCGCGGCATTTCCGAAGGCAGGTCCACGATTGAATAGTGTTCGTTGATGCGCAGGTTTTGAATATACTGGCCCTCAAGCCCAGCCTCGTTGGCAATGGCACCGACAATATTCGCGGCAGTGATGCCATGTTTAGTGCCTACTTCCAGTCGAAAACGCTCCATATCATCAGCCGGCCTGTCATTGGCCGGTTTACCCTTACCCGGTCTGTCTCTGCCCTGCCTGTCTTTCCCTGGCCTGTCTTTGCCCTGGTTTCGCGCCGGTTTTTCTGACCTGTGTTGTGGTTTGTCGGCTAGCAGGAAACGCTGTTGTCCCTGCGCCATCGCGGCCAATGCGGCAGCAAGATCCAGCGTAGGCACATTCATTTCTTTGCGAAAGTCCTCGATGATCTTTCGAAACAGATCCATGTCCGGACTGGAGAGTGCTTCACCCATCTGTTGCTTGAAACGCTGGATGCGTTCCCTGTTTATGGTTTCGGTACTTGGCATCTGCATGCGCTCGATGTCTTTGCCGGTCACCTTTTCTATTGTGCGTAGCAGGTGTTTTTCCCGTTGCGTAACAAACAGGATACTCTCACCGCTACGTCCCGCGCGCCCGGTACGGCCAATACGATGTGTATAGGCCTCGGGGTCATTGGGTATGTCATAGTTGATTACATGGCTGACTCGCTCGACATCCAGTCCACGCGCTGCCACATCCGTCGCTACCAGGATATCCAGTTCGCCTTTCTTGAATCGTTTGATCGTGGCCTCACGAATGCGCTGGGTAATATCACCGTTTAATGCACTACAGGCATAACCCCTGGCAGACAGTTTCTCTGTGAGTTCCAGTGTCTCTATCTTGGTCCTGACAAAAACAATAATGGCATTGAACTGCATGGCTTCCAGCAGGCTGGTCAGGGCGGAGAGCTTGTCGCGGCCGTTTACAAACAGGTAACGCTGCTGAATTGTTTCAGCAGTAATGCTTTTTGCCTGTACCGTGATCTGCTCCGGGTCGTTCAAATATCTTTTTGAGATCTTTCTTATCGGGGCCGGCATGGTCGCAGAGAATAATGCGATCTGCCGTTTCGCCGGTAACTGCTCCAGGATCCATTCGACGTCATCGATAAATCCCATGCGCAGCATTTCATCGGCCTCATCCAGTACCAGGCAACTCAGCGCATTCAGTTTCAAGGTACCACGACGCATATGATCCATGACGCGGCCCGGGGTACCCACGACAACATGGGCACCGCGCTTTAACTGGCGCAGTTGAATACCGTATTCCTGGCCACCGTAGATAGGTAAAACGTGAAAGCCTTTCATTTCAGAGGCGTAACGTTGAAACGCCTCGGCAACCTGTATGGCCAGTTCACGCGTTGGCGCTAGCACGAGTATCTGTGGTGTCTGTATTGATAAATCAATCTTTGAAAGTATTGGCAGTGCAAATGCTGCCGTTTTGCCAGTACCGGTCTGGGCCTGGCCAATGACATCTCGACCCTGCAGCACATACGGGATGATGGCCGCCTGTATCGACGACGGGACTTCATAACCGACTTTTTGTAATGCCTTCAGGACGGGAGCAGATAAGGATAGATCGCTGAATGCGGGTAAAGCAGATGATGACATAGAGATTCCTGTGGGTAGTTCAATTGGCGCTAATTCCGAATGCTGCCAATCGAATAGCCTGTGGCGCGCGAGTATACGCCCCTGTATTAGCGTGACAAGCTAATTTGGGCCTGGTCTCAGGAAAACCAATGCCGTGTTTTCTGGCAAAATGCCACCAGTCCCAGCATCAGCGGGACCTCGATCAGTACGCCGACCACGGTCGCCAGTGCGGCGCCCGAAGACAGGCCAAACAGCATCACCGCCGTGGCGATGGCAACCTCGAAGTGATTGGATGCCCCGATCATCGCACTGGGCGCAGCATTCTCGTAGGAAAGGCCAAGCTGTTTCGCGAGCCAGTAGGTAATAGCGAAGATCAGCAGTGTCTGGATGAAAAGCGGGATCGCAATCCACAAAATCGTCAGCGGATTGGCAATGATGACATCGCCCTTGAATGAAAACAGCAATACGAGTGTTAACAATAAGGCGAAGATGGTTACCGGCGTCAACACGTGCAGGAACTTGTCCTTGAACCATTGTTCACCCTTGTGCGAGATGATCCATTTGCGCGAGTAATAACCTGCTACCAGCGGCAATGCGACATAGATGCTGATCGATAACAACAACGCCTGCCAGGGCACCGGTAATTGCCCCACACCCAGTAAAAAACCACCGATTAACCCAAACAATACCAACATCACCAGTGAGTTGACCGCCACCATGACCAGGGTATGGCCATCATTGCCTTTTGCCAGGTAACCCCAGACCAGTACCATGGCAGTACACGGCGCTATTCCCAGTAGAATGCAGCCCGCCAGGTAGCTGCGCCATAGTGGTACGGCCAGCATCTTGATCCCGTCCTGCAACACCACGGTACCGGCGCCGTAACTGGCACCGACTGGCAGGTCCAGTCCAAACGGCAACTTTACATAGTCGATAGCGTCAGTGCCGATCAGGGATTTAAATAACACGCCAAGAAACAGGTAGGCGATCAAATACATCGTGAATGGTTTTACAGCCCAGTTGATAACCAGGGTGAGGGCAACAGGTTTTACATTTTTTCCGGCCTTGACGACAGCGGCAAAATCGATCTTGACCATGATAGGGTACATCATGAAAAACAGGCAAATGGCGATCGGCACCGACACCACCGGCGCGCCATTGATATTGATGCTCATACCATCGAGCGTTCTTGCAAATCCCGGCGCCAGTTGTCCAAGCAGGATGCCGAACACGATACACAAGCCTACCCATACCGTCAGGTAACGCTCAAAGATACCCATAGTATTTTGTTTACTCATAGCCTGGATTCGTCTCAGGCACAAACCTGGTTGGCGGGTCGGTTCGGCATCTTTTTCAGAATTTTCAAGTCCCGCTGGTACTGCGCTTGTTTGCTGCACCCTGCCTGTATTGACTCCAGCAAATCTGCTGCCCAGGCGGGCAGCTCAGTACTGACGCTGTAATA
Source organism: Gammaproteobacteria bacterium (assembly GCA_965229565.1). Lineage (GTDB taxonomy): Bacteria > Pseudomonadota > Gammaproteobacteria > Eutrophobiales > Eutrophobiaceae > JANQNX01. The sequence continues at coordinate 494,187 of OZ245888.1, forward strand.
AATCCATTGACCGGCACGGCGATCATTGACGACGTTTGCGTCACGCAGGGTTGCAAGATGACGGGAGATCTTCGGCTGACTCAAACCCAGGGCATAGGTCAGTTCACAGACACATAATTCTCCTTGCTGAAGTAATAACAACATACAGCGAAGACGCGTCTGGTCAGATAATAGCTTCAGTAATATTTCCGGCGACATATCATTCTTCATAATATATGGTTGGACATATATATGTTAAAACGAATATATTATCATGTATTTGAACAATGAGGTAAACAATGTCTGAAAAAATATTCAATGTCCTGTTTCTATGCACCGGGAATTCGGCACGCAGTATTATGGCCGAGGCCGTACTGCAAAGACTGGGTATGGGCAGATTCAGGTCATTCAGTGCCGGCAGCATGCCAAAAGGCAAGGTGAATCCTTACGCGATAGAGTTATTGCAGAAAAACAATTTTAAAACTGCCGATTTTCGCAGTAAAAGCTGGGAAGAATTCAGCGGCGACAATGCACCGGTCCTCGATTTCGTTTTTACCGTCTGTGACAGAGCGGCAAATGAAGTCTGTCCTGTTTGGCCGGGCCAACCCATGACCGCACACTGGGGTATTGAGGATCCTGATCAACCGGAACTGGATGCAGAGCAACAGCGAAGACTGTTTCGTAATGCTTTCCAGGAATTGAGTGCACGCATCAGGATATTTACCAGTCTGCCTATCGAGAAACTGGACAAGCTCTCACTACAGAAAGAACTCGACAAGATAGGGAAGGGCCCAGGGAAATAAATACTGCCAGGAATCTATTCCTGTTCTCGCGCTACGGCGCGATAACCAATGTCCTTTCGATAAATCATGCCGTCATAGGATATGCCAGCCAGTGCTTCATAGGCCCTGGCCTGGGCATCGGTAACACTATCACCAAGCGCGGTTACGCATAAGACACGACCACCGGCAGTGACGGTCGCATCATCCTGTTCTGCCGTGCCGGCATGGAAGACCTTTACACCATCGTCAAACTTGTTATTTAGACCGGAAATCACATCGCCTTTACTGGAACTGGCCGGGTAGCCAGCGGAAGCAGTGACGACACCCAGTGCGGATCGTTCATCCCATTCGGCCTCGAATTGATCCAGCTCACCCCGTGTCGCAGCCAGGCACAGCGCCACCAGGTCACTTTGCAGTCGCATCATGATCGGCTGCGTTTCGGGGTCACCAAAGCGACAATTGAACTCCAGCACCTTTGGCTTACCGTCTTTGGTAATCATGACACCGGCGTAGAGAAAACCCGTATAGGTGCGCTTTTCCTCGGCCATACCCTTGATAGTCGGCATGATCACTTCTTTCATGATGCGGTCGTGCATATCTGCATCAACGACCGGTGCCGGTGAGTAAGCGCCCATACCACCGGTATTGGGGCCCTGGTCACCTTCATCACGTGCCTTGTGGTCCTGGGAACTTGCCAGCGGTAAAACATGCTCACCGTCGGCCATGACGATAAAGCTGGCTTCTTCGCCCTCAAGGAATTCCTCGATTACAATACGATGACCTGCCTCACCAAACTTGTTACCGGCCAGCATGTCGTGAATAGTTGCGATGGCTTCCTGCTCGTCCTGGGCTATGACCACACCCTTACCCGCTGCGAGACCATCGGCCTTGATAACAACCGGGAATTCCCCGGACTGTATATACTTAACAGCGGCATCCACCTCTGTGAAGTTCTGGTACTCCGCCGTAGGGATGTCAAAACGTTTTAAAAAGTCCTTGCTGAAAGACTTGGAACCCTCGAGCACGGCCGCCGCTGAGCGGGGACCAAATATAGCTAGCCCGGCATCCATGAAATGATCGACGATGCCAGCTACCAGCGGCGCCTCGGGGCCAACGATCGTCAGGTCAATCTTCTCCTTACCGGCGAACTCAAGCAAGGCATCGATGTCTTCCGCGGCTATGGCCACGTTCTCGAGTTTGGGCTCCATCGCGGTACCGGCATTACCGGGAGCAACATAGACCTTCTCTACCTGCTGACCCTGTGCCGCCTTCCATGCCAGCGCATGTTCACGACCACCACCACCTACAATAAGCACTTTCATTTTTTACTTTTCAACTCGTTAAAAATTTAAACTATGTTTACTAGCGTTTTAGATTTTTTGTTAATTCGAGGCGCATTTGGGAGCGAGCAACGGAGTTTATAAATACATAAATGAGTAGCGCAGCAACAATTGCAACAAAGAAGCAGCAAAAAAATATCCGCTAGTGCAAGAAGTGGCGCATATTAGTGAAGACCATCGCAATACCATGCTCGTCGGCCGCGGCGATCACTTCTTCATCACGCATGGACCCACCCGGCTGTATCACTGCCTTGATGCCCACTGCCGCGGCTGAATCAATACCATCGCGGAATGGAAAGAAGGCATCCGAGGCCATGACCGAGCCGGCAACCTGCAGGTTTTCATCCCCGGCCTTGATAGCCGCAATCCGGGCACTGTAGACACGGCTCATCTGGCCGGCACCGATACCGATCGTCTGCGCGTTATGCGCATAGACAATCGCGTTGGACTTGACGTACTTGACCACGTGCCAGGCAAACAGCATGTCGTTAAATTGTTCTTCAGTCGGAGTCAGCTTGCTGACTACCTTGAGATCCTTTCTTGTTATCAAACCCAGGTCATTATCCTGCACCAGCAATCCACCGCTGACCCGCTTGAGGTTAAGCTGCTGCAGTTGTGTCTTGCGATAACCCACTTCGAGCAAACGCACGCCGGCTTTCTTTGCTATTACCGGGATACAGGCCGGGTCGATTTCCGGGGCGATGATGACTTCAACAAATTGCTTATCAATGATTGCCGTTGCCGAATCAACATCGAGTTTTTTATTGAATGCAATAATGCCACCAAAGGCCGAGGTCGGGTCGGTAGCATAGGCCCGCTCGTAGGCCTCCAGCGGACTGGCGCCCAATGCAACCCCGCATGGGTTGGCATGTTTTACGATAACGCAGGCCGTCTCCGGGAATGACAACACACATTCCAGTGCAGCATCGGTATCGGCTATGTTGTTATAGGAGAGTTCCTTACCCTGCAACTGTGTTGCGTTCGCAAGCGTACCGGCTGGCGGCGTTGGCTCTGAGTAAAACGCGGCGGTCTGATGCGGGTTTTCGCCATAGCGCAGTCCCTGCTTTTTTCGAAACTGTACGGAGTAGGTCAACGGATAATCGAGCGGCTCTTTATCTTCCGTAAGCCCACCCAGGTAATTGGAGACATTGGCATCATAGGCGGCCGTGTGGGCAAACACCTTTTGTGCCAACCTGAAACGTGTGCCATCGGAGACAACATTGTCGTGTTGTTTCATCTCGTTTAGCACCATCTCGTAATCCTGTGTATCTACGATGACCGTTACCGAGGCGTGGTTCTTGGCTGCCGAACGCAGCATGGCAGGCCCGCCAATATCAATATTTTCGATGGCATCATCAAAACTACAATCAGGCTTGCTTACCGTTTGCTCGAATGGATACAGGTTTACTACCACAAGGTCGATAGCATCAATGCCGTGCTTTTGCATGACGTCATTATCGGTGCCACGACGACCGAGCAAACCACCATGAATCACCGGGTGCAATGTCTTCACACGTCCATCCATCATCTCCGGAAAGCCGGTATGATCAGAGACCTCGGTTACCTTGACATCGTTATCGGCAAGCAACTTTGCCGTTCCACCCGTAGACAGGATTTCCACGCCAAGCGCCTGCAGGCCCTGGCATAATTCAACGATTCCGGATTTATCCGACACACTGACCAGTGCGCGTTTTATCTTGGACATAACAACTAGCTTCCTCGGCTGTACAACTGGTAATTTTATTTTAAGAATTAATCGATCTGGTATTTTTTGAGACGGTTACGCAGGGTAACGCGATTCATACCCAGTATCTTTGCGGCATGGGTAATGTTGCCCCTGCTGTGTTGCATGACGACATCAAAGAATGGTTTCTCCACCTGTTGCATGAATAACTCGTAGAGAGCGCCGGCTTCATGTCCGTCGAGATCGTCAAAATAGTCTTCCATGGCCTTGCGCACACTGTCGGAGAGACATTTCTCTGATGATTCCTTGCGGTCGGAGGGTGTCTGCTTGCGGGTCTTGGCCTTGATCATGCAGCCTGCTCCTGCTGCTGCTCAAAAAATGATTGCGTCATGTCGATTTGCTCTGCCGCTGACTCGACCTGGTTGATGGCGGCACGAAAGGCACCGGCCTCGGCATGTTGCTTACAATACCAACCGATGTGTTTACGGGCGATACGCACACCCTGGTATTCACCGTAGAAGGTATGCAACTGCCGCAGGTGTCGGGTTAATACCTGGCCCACTTCCTGTAATGAAGGTACAGGCAATCGATTGCCCGTCTTCAGGTAATGATCAATCTGTTGAAAGATCCAGGGATTGCCCTGCGCAGCGCGACCGATCATGACTCCATCAACATGGTAGGTATCCATTATCCACTTCGCCCGCTCCGGCGTCGTGATATCACCATTAGCGATGACAGGAATGTCGACTTGCGCTTTGATGATGCCAGCGGTCTCGTGTTCGGCCTCGCCCCTGAAGGCACAGGCGCGGGTACGGCCGTGCACGGTCAGGGCCTGGATTCCATTTTGCTCGGCGATTCGAGCAATAGTCAGGGCATTACGATTGTTCCTGTCCCAGCCTGTCCTTATCTTCAGTGTCACCGGCACGTCAACTGCAGTGACCACGCCATGCAGGATATCTGCAACCAGTCTCTCATCCCTGAGCAGTGCCGAGCCGGCGGCCACGTTGCAAACCTTTTTGGCCGGGCAACCCATGTTAATGTCGATGATCTGTGCGCCATGCTGCACGTTGAATCTTGCAGCCGCGGCCATTTGCTCAGGGTCAGCACCGGCAATCTGTACACTGCGAGGCTCGGGCTCACCGGTGTGACACAAACGTAGTTGTGTTTTACGAGTGTGATATAGCGCGGGATTGGATGTCACCATTTCCGACACGACAAGACCTGCGCCAAGTTCCCGGCAGAGTTGCCGAAACGGTTGGTCAGTGACGCCTGCCATTGGTGCAAGCACCAGGCTGTTTTTTAAGCTATGGGACCCTATATACATGAGAGCGTTGCGCCTAAGTCAGCGAAACGTGGATAGTTAACCGTATGATAACCGCATACATGGACTTGTAAAGCCGCTATATTTTAGGCCGTAAAATCAGCGACTTTACAGGAATCGGAACTCGAAGCTGACAGCCTCCTCGGACGACCCCGCCACTTCCAGCACAAAGTGAACCGGAGAATCAACCGGCATACCTTCATCAATATCTATGCTGGCATCAAGATAATCGGTGGGTTCAAATTCACGATAACCGATCAGGGCACCGGCCGTATCGAACAGGGTTAACTGCACCTGTGGATAAGGTTGCCTGATTGATAATTCATTTTGCATGGTGGCATTGACCAGCAAGGTGTCCTGGTAGGTTGGATGCAACCTGACATCACGATTAACGAGGCTGATTGCCCGGGTATCACGCTCACGTATAACCCTGCAATCAAGTTTTTCACATAGTTGTGTTACATACGGACGCAGTTCCGGGTAATCGAGCAACAGCCGATCTCGCTGAAACCATGCCAGCTGTAACGCAAACAGTAACAGTACCATTAGCACACCAGCGGACCACCAGGTATTCATACGTCGACCGGCATCGTCTTCGGTGTCTGCTGTATCAAGCGCCTCGTCATCGAACTCATACCTGATTTCAGGCCGTTTCGCTTTACTGGCCTCAGCATCGACAATTTTCTGTTGTTTCTCGGCGTCATATTCCTCGTTGTCAACAACGGCAGGATGGTTGCTACCTGTTTCCGGTTGTTCTGCAAGCGTTTCATCCGGATCTTCAGCGGCGACTGGCTCTGCCGACTCTATTTCCTGCAAAGCCGGCTCGTCTTTCACGGGAGTAACATCATCCTGCTCATGCTGCGGTATTTCGAACTGGGGCTCTTCGGGTGATGCCTGTACCCGGTTTGCCATATTGGCCAGTTGTTCCAGTGTTAAGGGTTGGTCATAGAGACGTTCAAGCGCGTTGAACTGTGACTGGCAGAAACCACAGCGCACCTGTCCCGCCGCAGCCGCGATATGCTCTGCGTACAGGCGAAACTGGCGTAGGCAATCAGGACAAACAGTAAACATTTCTAGTCATCGCTAGTGACGGACACCGTGCAAGCAGGCCCACTCTGAATCAAACTCGGGAGTATCCATATTAAAGTAGCCGGAATAACTCGCCAAACATTCATCCGCCTGGATGTGTAACAGTCCCGATAGCACAATATCACCACCACTTTGTGTCAGCTCGGCGAAATCCGGCGCCAGCTCTTTCAACGGGTTTGCCAGGATATTGGCCACCAGTATATCGGCACATGGTAATTTCATCGTATCCGGCAAACCTATATGAATCTTGTCCTCCAGTGCATTCTGTTTTGCATTTTCAGAAGCAGCCTGTACTGCCTGTGCATCAATATCGACGGCATATACTTCCCTGGCGCCCAGGCGTGCAGCAACCATCGCCAGTATGCCCGAACCACAGCCGTAATCGATAACGACCTTGTCTGCAAGATCGTGGCTGGCCAGCCAGCTAACACACATGGCAGTGGTAGGATGTGCACCGGTGCCAAAGGCGAGACCGGGATCGAGAACCAGGCCGGGCTTGTCTGAATCTGGTCTGTCGCACCAGCTGGGAACAATCCATATCCTGTCAGCGAACAACACCGGTTCATGCTGTGCCTTGAATTCACCGATCCAGTCCTTATCGTGAACGCGGTCAATCTGGTGGCTGAAGATTCTATCGGCACCGATACGATCACGCAGGCAGACCAGCAGGATATCCAGGTCGGTATCAGGGTGCAGCAGTGCACTGACTCGGGTTTTATCCCAGTACTGGCGTTGCTGTTGATCCAGGTGATCAAACACGGGATCGTCACTGGACGCAGACAGGCTAACTGATACGGCGCCCAGCTGTTCCAGTAAACCTGACAATATCTCGGCCTCGGCTTTCCCGGTTTCCAGTTCCAACTGAAGCCAGCTCATGAGTTGGTTTTTTTAACCTTGTTGAAAACCATCCGCACCAGCTGTGCGTGACTACTTGAGGCCCAGCTTATTTTCCAGATAATGAATGTCGGTGCCACCACGACCAAAGGCGGCATCATTCACGAGTTGCTGGTGCAGGGGAATATTGGTCTTGATGCCATCGATGACAATCTCGTGCAGGGCCTGGTTCAGGCGTGCCAGTGCCAGTTCACGCGTTTCAGCATGTGCAATCAGCTTGCCAATCATGGAATCATAATAAGGCGGCACTTTGTAACCCTGGTAAACATGCGTATCCACGCGAATGCCCGGGCCACCCGGTGGGTGATAATGTTCAATCGTACCCGGCGAGGGCACAAAGGTTTCCGGGTCTTCGGCATTGATCCGGCACTCAATTGCGTGCCCGCGTATCTGGATATCACTTTGCTTGTAAGACAGTGGCCTGCCGCAAGCAACAAGCAGTTGCTCTTTTACAATATCCACACCGGTAATCATTTCGGTCACCGGGTGCTCAACCTGTACACGTGTATTCATTTCAATGAAATAAAATTCGCCGTCCTCGTACAAAAACTCAAACGTACCTGCACCTCGGTATGAAAGGGCCTTGCATGCATCCACACACTTCTGGCCAATACGCTCACGGGTTGCCTGGTCCAGCCCCGGTGCGGGTGCCTCCTCGATCACTTTCTGATGGCGACGCTGCATGGAGCAGTCGCGTTCACCCAGGTAAATGACATTACCGTGTTCATCAGCAAGGATCTGGATCTCGATATGGCGCGGATGCTCGAGAAATTTCTCCATGTAGACCATATCGTTGCCAAATGCCGATCCTGCTTCATGGCGTGTTAGCTGGATAGACTTGAGTAAACTGGCCTCGCTATGTACGACGCGCATACCACGACCACCACCACCACCGGCCGCCTTGATAATAACCGGGTAACCGATTTTCTTGGCAATACGCATTAATTCCTTGTTGTCATCGCCCAGAGGCCCGTCCGACCCCGGGACACAGGGTATGCCCGCTTCCTTCATGGCATTGATGGCCGACACCTTGTCACCCATCAAGCGAATGGTTTCCGGTCTAGGCCCGACAAACACGAACCCGCTCTGTTCAACGCGTTCGGCAAAATCGGCATTCTCGGATAAAAAGCCATAACCGGGATGAATAGCTACAGCATCAGTTACCTCGGCGGCACTGATGACTGACGGAATATTAAGGTAACTTTCTGATGAAGCCGCCGGGCCAATACATACAGACTCGTCGGAAAGGTAGACATGTTTTTGTTCTCGATCGGCTTCCGAATAAATGGCAACGGTCTTGATTCCCATTTCCTTGCAAGCACGAAGAATTCTGAGGGCTATTTCGCCACGATTAGCAATAACAACCTTATCTAGCATTTGTTGGTAATCCTGTTGTTTGCGGGATACTTGCGAAGTAACGAAAGTGTTTAACTTTCGTTTTCTTCAATAACGAACAAGGGTTGACCGTATTCAACGGCTTCACCGTTTTCTACAAGAGTTTTGAGAACCTTGCCGGCAACATCGGATTCAATCTGGTTCATGATCTTCATTGCCTCGATAATACACAGGGTTTCACCCTTCTTAACTTCCTGGCCCTTGCTTACAAACGGCGGTTCATCCGGTGTTGGGGACGAGTAAAAAACGCCCACCATCGGTGAAGTAATCACATGGCCGCTTTCGGCATAATTATCTTTTGAAGCATGCTCATCAACATTCATATGAGCCTTGAAGGAATCACCGGTTACCGGTGCCGCCGCTGGCAATTGACCAACCGCAGGCGCGGTAGACGAGGCAGTAGAACCACGGCTTATACGAACCGATTCCTCACCTTCATGTATTTCGATCTCGGCAATGCCAGACTCTTCCAGTAACTCAATTAATTTTTTTACTTTTCTGATATCCATACTGTTGGATCCTTGTTACTTGTTTATATATTCTTCAGCACCGAGTAATGCCAATTGATAACCGTAGGCACCCATACCACTTATGACGGCAACAGCGATGTCAGAAAGATAAGAGTGCTTCCTGAAGTCCTCGCGGGAAAAAACGTTGGAAAGATGCACCTCGATAAAGGGCAGCTGCGTACCCAGCAACGCATCACGCAATGCAATACTGGTATGTGTGAATGCACCCGGATTGAAGAGGATAAAATCAACGGCGGATTTTTTTGCTGCATGAATCTGGTCAACCAGTTCATGTTCGGCATTACTCTGAAAACTCTGCAGCGTGTGGCCGCGTTGGCTGGCCAGCTCCTGCAGGGCATGATCAATATCGGCCAGCGTTGTGGTCCCGTACACCTCCGGTTCCCGCTCGCCAAGTAAATTAAGGTTAGGCCCATTCAGGACTAAGACATTCACGGATTTCCCCAAAAAAGCTTGTTTATTGTATTTTTAGCGATTTTAACTGCAAGTTCGCTAACTTTAACAGGAATTAGAGCAAATTACGAATGCCGTGATCGGCCTGAAAATACTACAACAGCGAGGTGATGACGCGCTCCGCTTCTTCCATGGACAGGGGGCCGCGGCGGACAAACTGGATAATACCATCGCGGTCGACAATAACCGTATATGGCAATGCACCAATATCGTTGCCCAGCTGGCGCGCCGCCTTGACCACGTCATCACGCCCAACCAGGGAAGGATAATTCACATTGAATTCGTTGACAAAGTCTGTGATCTCTTCAGCGGTGTGCAGGGCAATGCCAATGAACTGCAGGCCTTTTGACCCATACTCTGTCTGCAATTCAACAAAGTGTGGTATTTCATCGCGGCAAGGCGGGCACCAGGTTGCCCAGAAATTTATCGCGATCACCTTGCCTTTCCACTCCGAGAATTGCCTCTGTGCACCTTCCATATCGGCCAGGGACAGATCCGGCAAAGGCAGACCCTTCACCTCTTCACTGGTAATGACGGGCGGTTTGCTTGCCACGCTATCACCGGTATCGGCTTGTCGTTGCAACAGGTAACCACCACTACCTGCCACCAGTGCAATCACAACCATGGCACTAATGATCTGCCACTGCTTCATAAGCTTTTAACCTGTTCTACGTGGGCACGAAAGTCATCTGCCTTGATAAAACCAACCAGTCTGTGTGAGCGTATCTCTTTACCATCACGATCAAAAAACAGGATAGCGGGTGGGCCAAACAACTCGTAGGCCTCTAGCAATGCCTTGTCCTGTTCGCTATTGGCAGTGACATCAGTCTGTAACAGCTTCACTGATTTTAATGCATCATGCACAGCGGGATCGGGAAACGTGTATTCTTCCAGCTCGATACAGGCAATACACCAGTCAGCATAGAAATCGAGCATCACGATCTGCTGATTCGCCACTGCCTGCTGCAAGGCCTGGTTCAAACCTTCAACGCCGCTGACAAGTTCAAACGGCAATGCCTGTTCGGCAACAGGTGCGCCGAAGCTGAATGACTTGAACGGTTTTAATACCGTGCCCTTGCCATTTGCAGCGGCCACAACCAGTACCAGGCCATAGGTTAGCAACACCAGGCCCAGGGCTTTGTTCAATCTTTGCCAGCTGCTCACTCCACCCTGCAAGCGATCCAGCGCGCCCATGAAAACAGCGGTAGACACGAACAAGATGGCCCATAATAACAACGCCGGTCCGTCCGGGATGATCCTTTCAAGGAACCAGATGGCCACGCCCAGCATGATGACACCGAAGCTGCGCTTGATGGTTTCCATCCATGCCCCGGCACGTGGTAGTAATTCACCGGAAGTAGCGCCTACCACCAGCAACGGTACACCGAAACCCAGCCCCATGGAGAATAGCGCCAGCCCACCGAGCAACGCATCGCCGGTATGACTGATATAAAGCAACGCACCGGCCAGGGGCGGGGCCACGCAGGGCCCAACAATGACGGCCGATAGCACGCCCATAAACGCAGCGCCTTTCAAGGTTCCATTCCGCGATACGTCCGCCGACATTAATTTTGCCTGCCAGCTGGCCGGTAACTGCAATTGATAAAAGCCAAACATCGACAGGGCCAGTACGACAAACACCAGGCTAAACAATCCGAGCACCCATGGGTTCTGTGCGGCTGCCTGCAGGTTAATACTGAACAAGCCTGCCAGCACTCCCAGCAAGGCATAGGTTATGGCCATTGCCAGGACGTAGATAAGTGACAACATAAACGCCCGCTTGCGGGTAATACGATCGCCCTGGCCAACGATGATACCGGAGAGTATCGGGATCATCGGAAAGACGCAGGGAGTTAACGCGAGCAGGAAACCAAACCCGAAAAAAGACAGCAGGTTAAGCAGCAGGCCCTTATCTTTCAGCGCCCGCGTGATTGCATCCTGTTCCGAGACCTGTAACGGCTGTTGTGTTGGCAATAAAGCCGTTGTTGTCGCCTTCAAGGGTACGGCATAGGGCTTTTCTGTAGGCGGGTAGCATACCGAGTCTTCCTTGCACCCCTGGAAGGCAATGACCATATCCAGCACAGCTGGCAACTCTGCACCGGCCAACAACGGCACGGAGACACCATTGTCGTTGTAATAAACCTGGACCTCGCCAAAGACCGGATCATCCTTGGCCTTACCGGGCGGCAAAACAACATTACCGAATGACACATCGGGGTGGCTGCTGCTGAAAGCAAGCTTGTCACGATAGAGATAATAGCCAGGTTCAATCTGCCAGCTAACGATTAACTCACCGTTCTCTGCAGCTTCAGGGAAAAACTGGAACGCAATTTCCGGGTGCAGGATCTCGTCGCTACCGGCATCCCGGTTAAACAGGTTGCCGAGCTTATCGCCAAGGCCACCGGCGGTGACGAACTGTGATGACAGGCAGACGAGTACAAATAGCAGGCAGGCTTTTAAGGCGTTCATTATTATTGAGTATTGGATGTAATCCAGTCCAGGTAGCCACTGAGGCCGGTACGAATAGGGACTGCGATAATCTCGGGAAGTTCGTACGGGTGCGCTTCCTTGATCAGCGTTTCCAATGCCGGGTAGTTCTCGGCCGTGGTTTTCATGACTAACAACAACTCATCCTCTGTATCCATTTTACCTTCCCAGAAAAAACAGGAAGTAATGCCCGGCACGATATTGACACAGGCGGCACGTTTTTCAGTGACCACGGCTTGCGCAATGCGATTGGCTGAACCCTGGTCGGGACAGGTACTCAATACAAGTAGATAATGCGGTTCGTCGCTCATTGGTAACAGTGAATTTTACAGCAGGCTTGTAAATTCGTATTTTGCCTACAGATTATTAATAATGCCACGTCAATCCAGCACACGGAGTTCGCTTGTTTAAAATCCTGTTTTTACTATTCCTGATCGTTCCCCTGGTCGAGATTGCAATCCTGATCCAGATTGGCCAGGTCATTGGTGCCTGGCCGACAATCCTGCTGGTAATTGTCACCGCCGCTATCGGCGCGGGCCTGTTCCGGCAGCAGGGACTGTCAACCCTGTCCCGGGTGCAAACCCAGCTCGACGATGGCAACCTGCCTGCCACAGAATTAATCGAGGGTGTCATCTTGCTGGTGGCCGGCGCCATGCTGTTAACCCCCGGGTTCTTTACCGACGTGCTGGGTTTTCTCATCCTGGTGCCAACAATTCGGGCTCGCCTTGCCACGAACCTGTTATCCCATTTTATTGCAACACGGGTTAGTGTCAGGGAAACCGAAAATTGCACCATCATTGAAGGCGAGTACCGGGAAGTCGATGACAGGGATCGTTTAAACGGGGATTAGGCCCGTTCACTCACACGGCAACACGAAAATACCTGTTAGCGAGGGTATTTCCTTATCTGAAACAGTATTTAAACATTATTATATATATAATGTTGCAGTGCGATATCGCCGCCGCTGGGTTACTAACACTACAAAATGAGTGTCGAGATTAAAAAAATATTAATTCGTGGGGTAACCAGGGACGGCAACAAGTTTCGCCCCAGCGACTGGGCCGAGCGCCTGTACTATGCGTTGGCCACGTATGACCATAATCGACGCCTGGTCTTCAACCCGATGGTTAACCTGAAACAGGGAGACACATTTAAATGCGTGGTTATCAGCCCACAGCTGGAAGATACTGAGCCGATGACTTTTGACTTTCTTGTCGACTTTGCCAGGAGCAATAACCTGGAAGTAACCGACCAGGACCACAAACCTCTCGAAATCTAACCCTCGTCTTTTTCCGGCCAGTCCTGGATATAGCGTTTTAACAAGCTATTCTGGTATGCAGTTTCTTCATGTAATGCGCGTATGATATCGACCACGGATAGCAGACCAGCAACCTTGCCCTCGTCAGTCAGTACAGGAATATGACGGATATGATTTTCGCTCATTTTTTCCATCACCTGGTCCAGCGTTTCATTCATAGTAGTGGTGATCAGTTTTGAGGTCATGACGTCTTTTACAAGCACGTCTTCCCACTTGTCGTGTAGACGCGTCACGTTACGCAGGAAATCGCGCTCTGTAACAATGCCTAACATATTCTGATCGGCATCCAGTACCAGTAATGAGCCAATACGACGCTGATTCATTTCCTCTGCCATTGTGCCCAGCGTTGCATCAGGAGAAATACTGTATATTTCACTGCCTTTTTTATCGATGATGACTTTTATTTTCATGACCTGCTGCTCTTCAGTAATTTTATTAAGAATTTATTGTTAATCAATAATCAGCAGCGTTGCTAATACACATGACTGAAACCGGGCGGCATTTCATCTGCCAGGGCCCATACTGCTGCTTCCCATTATAGCTTTTTAGGAAATAGAGTGTTTCCTAATACGCTGTTCTGCTCAAACTTGTTTTACTAAATAATAGATACCTTACGAATTACAATAGATATTATATGAAAAACAATAATATAGTCATTCAAGGCGTCACCAGGGAGGGCAATAAGTTTCGTCCCAGCGACTGGGCAGAACGCCTGTATTACGCGTTAGCCAGTTATGGTCACGACAGGCGCCTGAAGTTTAATCCACGGGTGCACATCAAGATGGGAAATAAATTCAAAAGCTTCGTCATCGACCCGGTGCTTGAACAAGAAGATCCGATGACGTTTGATTTCCTGATTGATTTTGCCAATAGCAACAACCTGGTCATTTCCAGTGACAATGTTAATGCGGCAAGTAGCACTAATGCTTCGACGGCTCAGCCTCTTCCTCATCAGGCCAGTTACTGATATAGCGCTTTAATAGTTCGTTCTGAAAGCTTGTTTGTTCAAGGGCAGCATTAACAATGTCGCCCATTGATAATACCCCGGCCAGCTTGCCCTCGTTTAATATTGGAATATGACGAATTCGATTGCTTGTCATGCGAACCATAACTTGCTCGAGTGTGTCACCGATATCGGCAGTCAATACGTCAGTCGACATCACATCACCAATGTGAAGGCTATTCCAGCCGTCCGGGTTCCTTGCGATAGTTCTTAACAGGTCTCGCTCCGTGACAATTCCATGAATACTCCCGTCCTCATTTAAAACAAGCAAAGAACCAATATGTTTCGATAGCATTTTCTTCACCATATCTACCAGACTGGCATCCAGTGCAATCGTTTGAACATCAGTACCCTTCTTATCCAGTATCAGTTGTATTTTCATAGTAATAAACCTTCAATTTAACCTTGACCGAAACAGGTTTCCTGCTCCTGCATACTAAAAACCTTTCTGCTCCTTGATAAACTCGTAGGCCTGCTTGATCTCATGGGTCCTGTCTGCGGCCAGCTTCATCATCTCTTCCGGCAAACCTTTTGATACCAGTTTGTCAGGGTGGTGCTGACTGATCTGGCGTCTATAGGCGCGCTTGATATCAGTCTTGCTTGCTGTCTCCGGTACGTCAAGAACGGCAAAGGCCTTCTTAAGGGTCAAGCCGGCAGGGCGCTGTTGCCTGCCTGTTGATTGCGAATGCATGCCTCCAATCATGTTGCACAGGTGCTCAAAATCACGTTTAGACACCCCCAGGATCTGGCATACGGTTAACAACACCTTGCGTTCTTCACCGTGTAATTCACCGTCGGCATAGGCAGCCATGATCTGTATCTCGATAAACATCCTGACCAGGTTTGGTCGAAAACCGATTTCGCGCCTGAACTGTTGCATGATGTCCTGCAATGGAAACGCGTCTTTCTTGCCTTCCTCGAATAATTTAATTGCGGTCTTGCGCTGCTCCGGGTTCATCTCCATGCGCTGCATAACCTGCCGGGCCAGCTGTATCTCGTCTTCTGATACACGACCATCGGCCTTGCATACATGGCCCATGACAGAAAAGGTGGTGGTATAAAACAGGGTCTGGATGCGTTCCTGTTTGCCAAACCCGTTTGAGGCTGAACCCTGCACGCCCTTATCAAGATTGTGTCCAAGCACAACGCCAAGCAGGGCACCGATAGGACCACCTATCATCATGCCGAATGCCCCGCCCAGTATTTTCCCCCACCAGTTCATAGTCAGTAACCTGATTGTAATAAAAAAAGATTAATGTAAACGCTGCAACAACATTCCGTTATAATCCAGCATCATACAACAATTAATAAGGCTGAACGGAGACATGAACGAGACAACAATGGCCGCCAAGAACAAAAAACCTGCAAAAAAACAGAGCATGGCCGCTGTCGCAGACAGGCATATCTATTACGAAAAGGCCGTGCAATGTGTGGAGTCTGAAATTGACTTTGTCGATGATACCTTCAGCCAACTACGCAAACGCAAGGCCAAAACGCTGCGCGAGGATTTCTGTGGCACCACCAATACTTCCTGTGAATGGGTCAGGAGACGCAATACAAACATTGCCTATAGCGTCGATCTTGATACCGAGGTGCTTGAATGGGGAAAAAAGAACAAGATAGCCAAGCTGTCAGCGGACCAGCAACGCCGCATACACGTCATTAACGGTGACGTCATGACTGTTGAGACCGAACCCACCGATATTGTACTGGCAATGAATTTCAGCTATTGGCTGTTGAAGGAACGCAAGCTCACCATCCAGTATTTCAAACGTATTCACTCTTCGCTGGTTGATGACGGTATCTTTTTCCTGGATGCATATGGCGGTTACGAGTCATTCCAGGAACTGAAAGAAAAGACCAAGTACAAGAACTTCACCTATATCTGGGAGCAGGCTCGCTACAACCCGATATCAGGTATCGCAAAATGCCATATCCATTTCAAGTTCAAGGATGGCTCAAAGATGATGAAGGCCTTCAGTTACGAGTGGCGCGTATGGACCTTGCCCGAGATAAAGGAAATGTTAACCGAGGCCGGTTTTAAAGCGACTATCTACTGGGAACAGGCCGACGATGACGGCGAGGGCACCGGTGAGTTCATTGCCCAGACAGAGGGTGATGCAGACGCAGGCTGGATTGCCTACGTTGTCGCAGAAAAAGTGAAGAGCTAGTCCAGTTCCCTTGGCCGAATCAATTTCATAGTTTCAGGCTTATCGATACCGGGATTAAAATCCGCGTCACTATATTTAAGCAGGGCCAGCGCAGCAGTAGTCATTAACTTGCCATCCGCAGCCCTTGGCAGACCACTGTTCGAAAGCATGTCTACCAGGTAATCCAGCCCCGGGTTATGCGCAACCAGCAACAGGCTGTTGGCCGCATGCCGGTATAAAAGGATTTTTGCCAACAGGGTATCCATGTCTGCCAGGTAGAGGTCACGATCGTGGATGATGCACTCACCGGGAAATGATTGAAACGACTCCAACACTATGTCCAGGGTTTGCCTCGCCCGTACCGCAGACGAACACAGGACCTGCCCGGGAACGTGTTTATTGTTGGCCAGCCACTGTCCCATTCGGGCCGCGTTTTTTTGCCCGCGCTTGTTCAGGGGTCGGTCAAAATCCGGCTCACCCGTGGACCAGTCAGATTTCGCGTGGCGCATAATATAAAGATAAAAGCTCATACAGTCAGGATTCTCACATTTAAAATCAGTCGAAGTATGCTAAATTTCAGACACAAAATAATAAATATTTTTTAATCACTTACATCCAAGACCCTGACTATCAGAATCTCATTCCGTGTCTGAAGAACTCGAACCCTACGCCGCCATCGATCTTGGTTCCAACAGCTTCCATATGATCGTTGCAAACTATGTTGATGGCAGGGCCATTGTCGTTGACAGGCTAAAAGAGATGGTGCGCCTGGCTGGCGGCCTGGATGAAAACAATAATTTATCCGATGAAGCGATGGACAGGGCCATACTTTGCCTGGAAAAGTTTGGCCAGCGTATCAAGACCATTCCACTTCAGAACGTCCGCGCGGTTGGCACCAACACCCTAAGGCTGGCCCGTAACGGAATGAAGTTCATGCACCGGGCCAACGCCGCGCTGGGACACCGTATCGAGATCATATCAGGTCGTGAAGAAGCGCGACTTATTTACCTGGGTGTGGCCAATACCATGTTTAACGAAACCGATTACCGCCTGGTGATTGATATCGGTGGTGGCAGTACCGAGTTTATTATTGGCAAGGGTTTCCAGGCGAATGTCACGGAAAGCCTGTTCATGGGTTGTGTCAGCATCAGCAAGCAGTTTTTTGCCGACGGTACGATCAATGGCAAGCTTATACGCAAGGCAAACATTTCTGCCTTGCAGGAGTTGAGTAATATCGCGGATGAATACAAAACACATGGCTGGGACATTGCCATTGGCGCCTCTGGAACGATAAAGGCGATACAGCGGGTTGTGACCGAACGCGGCTGGAGCAAGGATACGATCACGCCCGAGGCCTTGTATAACCTCAGAAAAACACTGATCGAATTTGGTCATGTCGACAATATAGACTTTAACAGTCTGTCATCAGGCAGGAAGCCGGTATTTACCGGTGGCGTGATTGTACTCAGTGCTATCTTTGAAGCACTGGGTATAAACGAGATGCACTACTCTGACGGCGCCCTGAGAGAGGGACTATTGCATGACCAGATTGGCCGACGCCACGATCACGATGTGCGTGAAAAAACCGTTGCGCGAATATCGAAACGATATAGTGTCGATGAAGAACAGGCCGCCAGGCTGGAACAAACCGTTATCACATTATTTAATGCACTGGAACAAAACTGGAAACTCAACCGGCAGACCGATCTGAAAATGCTACGTTGGGCTGCGAGACTGCACGAGATAGGCCTCGCGATCGCGCATAGCCAGTACCACAAACACGGCGAATATATTCTTGGCAACTCGGACATGCCCGGGTTCTCCAGGCAGGAGCAACAGATATTGAGCGTGTTGGTACGCGCGCACCGACGCAAGTTCCCGCTGGAAACCTTTACTACCGTCCTCGACGAGGAACACCGTAACAAGCTTATTCAAATGTCGATCATCCTGCGCCTGGCAGTGTTGCTAAACCGCGGGCGAGAGCTGGTCAATGAATCGATCATGGCGATTGGGGTAAAGAAAGAAAGCATCAGCCTCGACTTCAAGGGAGACTGGCTGGCCCGTAACCCGCTGACAGAGGCCGACCTGAATAATGAAATCAATTATCTTGCTGTGACAAATTATAAATTAAAATTTTCTGGCGGCAGCCAGGAAAATATTGATTAGCCGCAGAAGTGCTCAAGCAGGCTTTGCTGGGCCGAACGCGGCTTGGCACTGCTGCCCGGCTTGGCCTGGCGATAGTTACCATCAGCCTGCAGGATCCAGGCCTGGGTATTGTCAGAAAGATAATTCATTAACCCCAGCTTGATAACCTGATCGCGTGGCCGTTTTTCCTCTATTGGAAAACAGGCCTCGATACGATGAAACAGGTTACGCGGCATCCAGTCCGCACTGGCGCAATACAACCGGGGCTTACCGTCATTATGAAAATAATAAATACGGGTATGTTCCAGAAAGCGACCGATAATCGAACGTACGTGTATATTGTCCGAGATACCTTTTATGCCGGGTCGCAGGCAGCAAATGCCACGGATAATCAGGTCTATTTTTACACCTGCCATAGAAGCCTCGTATAAAGCCCTGATGATCTCCGGGTCCACCAGCGCATTCATCTTGGCAATAATACGTGCTTCCTTGCCCGCGCTGGCATTATCCGTTTCCTGCTTGATGTATGACAGTATGGTTTTGTGCAGCGTGAATGGTGATTGCAACAACTTCTTTAGTTTGCTCGCTCGACCCAGCCCGGTCATCTGGTGAAATAACTTGTTTACATCCTCGCCCACTGCCTGGTCGGCGGTTAATAATCCGTAGTCTGTATATAGTCGCGCAGTACGGGCATGATAATTACCCGTGCCAAGGTGCACATAGCGACGTAACGAGCGTCCTTCTCTACGCACCACCATGATCATCTTCGCATGCGTCTTGTATCCAACCACGCCATACACGACATGCGCACCTGCTTCCTGCAGATCACTTGCCAGCTCGATATTGGCTTCTTCATCGAAACGCGCACGTAGTTCGATAACCACCGTCACTTCCTTGCCCGCCCTGGCGGCATCCATCAATGCCTTGACCACCGCCGAGTCGTCACCGGTCCGGTAAAGGGTTTGCTTGATCGATAACACGTCCGGATCATTTGCCGCCTGTTTCAGAAAATCGATCACCGGCGCAAATGACTGGAAAGGATGGTGCAGCAAAATATCGCCGTTATGTAGCGTATCGAAAATATTGGTGGTCTTAATCAACCTCGGCGGCAAGTCCGGTGTAAAACCGGAGTAGGTCAGGTCCGGCCTGTCGACCAGGTCAATGATCTGCATCAGACGGTTCAGGTTTACCGGCCCGTTGACCTGGTACAGGGCGTCTGCTGTTAGTTTGAATTGATCCAGTAGAAACTGGCTGATCTCGCCAGGGCAATTGTCCGCGACTTCAAGCCTGACTGCATCATTATAGCGACGACTCGGCAGTTCACCCTCCAGTGCACGTAACAGGTCATCCACTTCTTCATCATCAACAAACAGGTCACTGTTACGGGTCACCTTGAACTGGTAGCAACCCTTCACTTCCATACCGGGAAACAGTTCACTGACGTTGGCATGGATCACCGACGACAACAGGATAAAATCATGTGTACGCCCGGACATCTCCTTGGGCACCTCTATCACACGGGGCAGCGAGCGCGGTGCCTGCACGATGGCAAAGCCGCTATCACGGCCAAAGGCATCCTTGCCCTCAAGCGAAACGATAAAGTACAGGTTCTTGTTCAACACCCTGGGAAATGGATGGGCCGGGTCGAGACCAATTGGACTCAGCACGGGTAATAATTCCCGGTTAAAGTAACGCTTTACCCACCGGGTCAGCTTTGGCTTCCATTGTGCGCGACGTAAGATGAGAATGTGTTGCTTGGCCAGTTCCGGTATCAATACGTTATTCAGAATATCGTATTGCTCGATCACAAACTCGTGTGCAATCTCGCTGATTTTTTTTAACACCTCTACCGGCGTCATGTTGTCTTCACCGGTCTGTACCGAGCCGTATTTCACCTGCTGTGCCAGGCCGGCAACACGGATCTCAAAAAACTCATCCAGGTTGGTGCTGGCAATGCAGAGAAAGCGCAGACGCTCAAGTAACGGGGTGCGCTCATCCTTGGCCTGGGCAAATACCCTGCGATTAAACTCAAGCAGGCTGAGCTCCCGGTTGATATAGAGCTCCGGCAGCTTCAGGTTTATCGCATCTGTTTCAGGATTCTTTGTCATACAGTACTGGTTTCAATTTTGCCGTGCCCGGAAGATAGGTTATTCCATTATAAGGGGCTAACGCTGACATTGCTGCCGTTAATCAGGCACAGCAGAAAAGAAAAGTAGTGGCAGTCTTACTGCCATGCCATATCAATCGTCCTGATTGACGATTTCGCGTTCTACCTTATCAAGACTGACGTGACGCACATCAACACCTTCAACAAGGTAAATAATATATTCGCAGATATTGCGGGCATGGTCGCCAATGCGTTCCAGCGCCCTGACCACCCAGACCGCGTCCAGTGCCCCGGAAATATTTCTGGCATCTTCCATCATATAGGTAATCAATTCACGCATGATAGCAGCGTATTGATCATCTGATTCAGGTTCCTTGTTGGCCACAGCCAACGCACTCTTGGAGTCCATACGCGCGAATGCATCCAGTGCATCGTGCAGCATGTGGGTTACCAGTGTGCCCATGGCCTTGATGCTTATATAATAGGCTTTAGGGCCCGAATGTTTTTCTGTCAGGTCAAGCCCGCGCTTGGCAATCTTCTGGGCCTCGTCACCTATGCGTTCCAGGTCGGTGATGGTCTTGGTTATTGCCATGATCAAACGCAGGTCGGTTGCCGCTGGCTGTCTTCTTGCCAGAATACGTGTGCACGACTGGTCGATTTGCACCTCGTAGGTATTCACCTTTATCTCGGTATCAATTACCCCGGTAGCCAGGGAGATATCACCCTCAAGCAGTGAATCGAGGGCGTTTATCAACTGCTCTTCAGCCAACCCGCCCATGGCCAACACTTCACCGAGTACGTTCTGCAACTCATCATCGAACTGCTTCGAGATATGTTGTTTCTTGAAATTTGTATTCATTGCACTATCTCCATGAGCATCAGAACGAATCAACCATAACGACCGGTAATATAATCTTCAGTCATCTTTTCGGCGGGGTTGGTAAACAAGGTGCTGGTATCAGTGAACTCGATCAGCTTGCCGAGATACATGTAAGCGGTGTAATCCGAAACGCGGGCAGCCTGTTGCATGTTGTGTGTCACGATGACGATCGTGAATTTCTCTTTTAACTCGTAGATCAGTTCCTCGATCTTGAGTGTGGATATGGGATCCAGTGCCGAGGCAGGTTCATCGAGCAAAATTATTTCAGGTTCAATGGCAATCGCCCTGGCAATCACCAATCGTTGCTGCTGTCCACCGGACAAACCCATTGCCAGGTCATCGAGGCGGTCCTTGACCTCATCCCACAGTGCTGCGCCTTTCAGAGACTTCTCTACAACCGCATCGAGGGTCCTGCGATCGTTAACACCCTGGATACGCAGCCCATAGGCTACGTTTTCGTAAATTGATTTTGGAAACGGGTTTGGTTTCTGGAATACCATGCCAACGCGGCGACGCAATTCGGCCACGTTGATCGACTTATCAAATATATCCTGACCATCGATCTTGATTTCACCATTCACGCTGACCGTATCTATCAGGTCATTCATACGGTTAAAACAGCGCAGCAGGGTTGACTTGCCGCAGCCGCTGGGGCCGATAAAAGCCGTAACCTTTTTCTCGGGGATAACCATGTTGATATCTTGCAGGGCCTGGTCCTGGCCATAGAAAAGATTAAAGTTATTCACCTCAATACAGATTTTCTCTTCGGCAAGATCAGACTTATTGTCACTTCCGCTGACAATTCCACCCAGATTCATCGCATGTGTCGGTGTCGAATCAGTATTTTCGCTCACTGCCTCTTCTCCAGTATCTTCTTCTAGCATATTAGCCTTGTTCTGCTGCACGGTATTTCTCCCTCAAACTATTTCGAATACGAATGGCAGTCAGGTTAAGCACTATGATCAGTATAACCAGTAACAGTGCCGTTGCGTAAACCAGCGGCCTCGCTGCCTCAACATTTGGACTCTGAAAACCGACGTCATAAATGTGAAAACCGAGATGCATGAATTTTCTGTCCAGGTGTAAAAACGGCGCATTGAGATCCAGCGGCAATGACGGTGCAAGTTTCACCACGCCTACCAGCATCAGTGGTGCTACCTCGCCCGCGGCCCTGGCCACAGCAAGGATCAGCCCGGTAATCATGGCCGAGGCTGTCATGGGAAGCACAGTACGCCACATGGTTTCGGCCTTGGTCGCACCCAGTGCCAGGCTGCCTTCACGTATGGCACGGGGCACACGTGACAGGCCTTCTTCCGTCGCTACAATAACCACGGGCACCGTCAGGATGGCCAGCGTCAGGGAGGCCCACATCAGGCCCGGGGTACCAAATGTCGGTGCCGGCAGGGACTCCTTGTAGAAAAGCTGGTCGATATTGCCCCCCAGGAAATAGACAAAGAAACCCAGGCCAAACACCCCGTAGACTACCGAGGGCACACCAGCCAGGTTATTCACGGCAATGCGCACCAGTCGGGTAAAAGGACCCTGCTTGGCATACTCGCGCAGGTACACGGCTGCAACCACGCCAAACGGTGTAACCATGATTGACATGATGATAACCATCATCACCGTGCCGAAGATAGCAGGAAAAATACCGCCTTCTGTATTAGCTTCGCGTGGTTCATCAGACAGAAATTCCCACAACTTTTCAAAATAAAAACCCAGTTTTTGCATGACGCCCATGCTGTTCGGGCGGTAGGCCCTGACTACAGTGGCAAACCTGGATTTTTTCTCATTGCCGCCGGCGAGGGTTACGGTAAACGTGGGTTTCTCCAGTTCTTCGTATAGCGCGGCCAGCTGATCCGTGTAACTGTTGTATTCATCCTGTAAGGCCTGGCGCTCGGCATCGAGTTCGGCCACGGCTGCCTCGGTCTTGTCACCTTTCAATTCCAGCCCGCGCTCTTTCAGTCGCAGGCGCTCCATCTTGTAGTTGATACCGCCAATCAGGTTTTTTTCAATATGTCGTATCTCTGCAAAGATCTCGTTACTGCGATCAACCGTCTCCTTGAAGACCGGCCATAGTCTTTCAGTATCGGTGACTGTTTCATTTTCAAGCGCTATCGATTTAATGGTGCCATGCAGGTTACCCCATTCCCGGCGCTCTATAATGGTGGCGTCTTCGGGATACCTTTCGTTTTTGATACCTGCCCCCAGGACCCATCGAAAATCAAGTCCGTACACATCTCGGTTGCCGGTCTTGATGAGATAGCGCGTAACAGGATCTACATCATAAGAGATATTACCGACCCGGGTACGCGACACCGTCTCTTCATCGACATACTCACCCATCAGGGTGACAGGGGCGGCATCGGGTTCAGGATAATAGTCGAACACGGCAATATTAGCCGGCCAGAAGTGCCCCAATCCCCTGGAGGCGATCAGGATAATCAATGCCACAACCATGGTAACGGAAACAGTAACAGCCCCGGCGTTTAACCAGATATAGGGCTTACCCGATGCGAACCAGTTTTTAAGTGATGAACTCATAATCATAGTGAACTGTATTTTCTTCTCAGGCGCTGACGTACCACTTCAGCCACCGTGTTAAAACAGAATGTCGCGATAAACAGGACCAGGCCAGCCAGGAATAATATACGATAGTGAGTACTCCCTACCTCGGATTCCGGCATCTCAACCGCAATATTGGCCGACAGGGCACGGAAACCCTGGAAGATATTCCAGTCCATGATGGCCGTGTTACCGGTGGCCATGACGACGATCATGGTCTCACCAACGGCGCGACCAAGCCCAATCATGACGGCAGAAAAGATACCTGGGCTGGCAGTTAACAGGACCACCCGTACCATGGTCTGCCACGAGGTCGCACCCAGTGCCAGTGAGCCCGTGGTCAGGTGCTTGGGCACACTGTAGACCGCGTCCTCGCTGATGGAAAAGATAGTGGGAATCACGGCAAAACCCATGGCAAAGCCGACCACCATGGAGTTGCGCTGGTCGTAGGTGATACCCAGTTCGGTGCTGAGCCACAGCGGCATGTTACCGCCAAAAAAAGTGTTTTCTACAGGCACACTTAACTGGATCGCGATAATCGAGGAAATGATCACAACCGGGACCAGTAGCGCGGCCTCCCAGCCTTCCGGCACCTGGTGCTTGAGCTTTTCCGGCAGGAATTCCCAGGCGGCAGCGGCAAGAATGACTGACAGTGGTACGAGCAGCAGCAGCATAAACGTGCCAGGCAAATGTTTCTCGACAAAGGGCGCCAGCCAGAGACCAGCGAGGAAGCCGAGAATAACGGTTGGCAAGGCCTCCATGATCTCAATCGTCGGCTTTACGACCTGGCGCATTTTTGGTGCCATAAAATAGGCGGTATACATCGCACCCAGGATCGCGAGCGGCATGGCGATCAGCATGGCATAGAAAGCGGCTTTCAAGGTGCCAAACGCCAGCGGCGCCAGGCTAAACTTCGGCTCAAAGACACTATCGGCCGATGATGATTGCCAGATATATTCGGGCTCGGCGCGGCTTTCGTACCAGACCTTGCCCCAGATAGCTGACCAGGAAATCTCGGGATGTTCATTATGAACATGGTAATAATGTAATTTCCCGTCAGCGGCCTTGGTTAAGGCGGCGTTGGCGCGTGGTGCAATGGTTACCATTTCAAGCGCGCCATGCTCAAGCTGTTCGTGAAAGACGGTCCTGTGTGCGGTGGTGTGGTAGATGGCAATATCACCAGCCTCGTCGATGGCCAGAAATGCCTTCCTGAAATATTCAGGTTTTATGGATACAATCGGGCTGGTTTGGTCAGTAAATGCACGCACCTTTTGCAGCGTATAGTTATTGTTCTCATCCCTGACCGGAAACCACTGGGCAATTCGTCCGGTTGAGTCGCCTACGAGGATAGAAATACCGCCGGCAAGGAATTCCATGGCAGTGATCCGTTTATTACCGGAAACGGCCTGTACTTTTTGTACCAGCGTCGGTTTTGCGACCTTGGTTATATCGTAGAAATGGATGTGGCCACTGGTATCGGCGGCATACAGATCGCGCTGATCAACATCTATACGCAGCGATACCAGTTCGGTCGTATCCAGCAGGATTTCTCCTGTTTTTCGAACCAGTTCGACCTCATCACTGAGGAACGACTCTTCCCTGACAATTTGCAGCAGATGTATAGTGGCATCATTCGACTTGGCCGCGATAGTAGCTTTTTCTCCATCGTGTTGAATACTCAGGTATTCAACGGGGGCGCCGCTTTCTATTACTTCAAGAGGTGTTTCACCAAAAGGGAAAAACAGGCCAGGCGTTATCAGGCGTTCATTATCCGGGTAGGTGACCTTATAGGTGTGTTTAAACATCAACACGCTGCCATTTGAGAGGCCAACGGCCAGCATTTGCTGTGGTAAATCACCGTAGGAGAACGAGGTGATCTCTGTTCCAGCCGGAACAGGTAACTGGAAGCTATCCCTGATATCACCGGAAGCCGCGGTAAAGAAAATTACTTCTCCCTGCTGCGTTACTCTTAAGCCGATTTCATGTTGCTCCTCCATGGCATAGTGCAGGCTTTTCTTGTCGGCGCCGCCTGGTACTGTATAACTGCTGATTGCTTCCATCTCGGCACCCTTGAACATGGGCAACACGACATAAAACAGGTAGAAGGCAATCAAAACGATCGCGATGATGACGCCAACACCGCCAAACGTCATCAGGTAACGGGTCAATACGTCCTTGATATTACGCATATTTCTATGCGATCTGGCTTTCGTGGAATTGAAGTCTGGCAGTACGGATTCCGTAACGCTTGTTTCTGTTTCGCTCATGACAGCGCAGTTTAGAGATGGTTTATGACAGTTATATGACTAAAGTAAGAATAATTTGCTGCGGAGCGAAAATCCTGCGGCCCCCGGTTATCAGGCATATCCCCAGGACACACCGCGTCGAGTATCGCGCCGCAAACGAATCAGATTCCTGATGCACGCCGATCGAGAATATGTTCGGCTCTGGCTCCTGCTTCGCTCTACCTCCTGCATCCATGCAGTCGTCCCGGACTTCCTCGGCTCTGGCTCCTGCTTCGCTCTAACACCTGCATCCATGCAGGTGTCCCGACATTCTCTACCTCCTACGTCCATGTAGTCGTCCCGGACTTCCTCGGCTCTGGCTCCTGCTTCGCTCTACCTCCTGCATCCATGCAGTCGTGTCCTCCACGGCATAAGGCCATCCTTGGACATTCCCCGGTTTTTTGCTCCTGCAAAACCGGGATACATTACGTCCCTGTAAATAAAAAAAAGCCCCGCAAAGCGGGGCTGACGAGTATTCATCAGAAAGGAAAAAAGTATTTAGTTCATGATTTTTGACAGTTGCTCTTCAGCTACTTTCGCAGGCAGCGGAATATAACCGTCTTTCACTACAACAAGCTGGCCCGTTTTGGACATTATCATCTTGATAAATTCTGATTCCAGAGGAGGAAGGCCCTTGTTTGGATGCTTGTTGACATAGACATACAGGAAACGACCTAATGGGTAAGAACCATTAGAGGCGTTTTCCGGGGTGGCATCGACATAATCAGTACCTTCTTTGGACAAGGCAACAGCCTTGACACCAGAGGTCTTGTAACCAATGCCTGAATATCCAAGGCCGTTGATAGACTTGGTGATACCCTGTACCACAGAGGCTGAACCCGGCTGCTCGTTGACACTATCTTTAAAATCGCCTTTACACAGCGCGTTTTTCTTGAAATAGCCATAGGTACCAGATACCGAGTTACGGCCATACAGCTGGACAGGCCGGTTAGCCCATTCACCAGTCAGACCGGCATCACCCCAGGTAGTAATATCGTTGGCATATCCGCACTTGCGGGTAGCAGAAAACATGGCGTCAACCTGTGGGATGGTCAGGCCTTTAATCGGGTTGTCCTTGTTGACGTATACAGCCAGTGCGTCAATGGCAACACCCACCGGTGTCGGCTTGTAACCAAACTTGCTTTCGAAAGCAGCCAGTTCACCGTCTTTCATCTTGCGGCTCATGGGGCCAAAGTTGGATGTGCCTTCGGTCAGCGCTGGTGGCGCAGTTGAAGAGCCGGCGGCCTGGATCTGAACGTTCACATTCGGATACAGTTTCTTGAATTCTTCAGCCCAAAGCGTCATGAGGTTGGCAAGTGTATCGGAGCCAACACTGCTGATGTTTCCAGATACGCCGCTGGCCTTGGCGTAGTCGGGCAGACCTGCATCTACCTTGTCTTCAGCCATTGCGCTTAATGGCAGCAAAGTAGAGACAGCAATAATCATTGCGGAAAGTCTCTTGATCGTCATTTCTTATATCTCCCTGAGATAGTTACAACTAAATTGTTTAAAACGGATGCAAATTATCTGGATTGGAAATGACAAAGTAGTGAAGCAAATATGACAGTTTGATTACAATCTGCGCGCGCCAGTTTCAACTAAAGTTCGAAACATCCTTATCAAGCACCGTTGATGTAGTCACCGCCGGCACAATTCTTGATAACGGTAAATTACAACGAAACACACTACCTTCTCCCGGCTTGCTGTTAATCGCAAGGTTGCCGCCATGCTTGGCTATTACGTGTTTAACGATAGCGAGACCCAGGCCGGTTCCACCCTTTTCCCGGGAGCGGCCCTTGTCAATTCGATAGAAGCGCTCGGTTAATCTTGGAATGTGTTCGGCAGCAATACCGAGGCCATTGTCACGCACTTCCATATGGGCACCTCTGTCATCCGAGTACCAGCGGATCGACACCTTTCCGCGCTCGGGTGTGTACTGAATCGCATTAAAAACAATATTGGAAAAAGCGCTATACAGCTGGGCATGGTTGCCGGACACATAAAGGCGAGGCTCAACTTCCAGCTCTATATTGTGTTGCATTACGCCGCTCAGGGTTTTGGCCTCATTATAGATCCCGCTCAACATATCCGGCACACGCACCACGTCTTGCGTACTATCATCTTCACTGGCTTCAAGAGTGGATAGTGTCAGCAGATCCTCGATAAGGTTTTGCATGCGCGTGGCCTGCGTCCGCATCTGGCGTATATGGGTCTTCCACTCCCTGGGGCAAACCTCGTCGTCAACAAAACTCTCCAGGTAACCGGAAATGACGGTTAACGGTGTTCTCAATTCATGCGAGGCATTGGCAATAAAATCCTTTCGCATCTGGTTAGCTTTACTGATGCCGGTAATATCTCTCGCAACCAGGAGCTGCTGCCGGTCACCATAAGGACTGATCCTGATTTCAAGCTGAACACTTCCGTCCACGGGCGAGCTCATCTGCAAACCTTTCTCAATCCGCTTCTTGCCAGATTTTAAATGGCTGGCCAGTTCAGGCACGCGGATCAGGTTGGCAGCCCGTAAGCCGGAGTCCTGGGGCCACTTGATACCAAAATACTGTTCTGCCTTTTTATTGGCCCAATCTATTTCCCCGTTCAGGCCAAGCACTATGACGGCGTCGGGCAAGGCGCCCGTTGCTTTTTGAAAGCGCTTCAGGAAATTACCGAGTTTCTTTTCACGAGAGCTGTGACGGAGCCTGGCGTAATCAATTTCACGACAGATATCATCGATGATACCGGTCTGTTCTGGGCCATGAGATTGATGTCGTTTTTTTAGCCAGGCGAGTAATTTTAGCAGTTCATTGTATTGCCAGAAGATAAACAGGCTGAGGCCCACGGCAAATACGATCGCATGTTGACCGGTAACGGCACCCACGAAGAAGCAAACCAGAAAAGCCGCTGCAAAACGCCATGCGTCATCCCTCATGGGGCTTTCCTAGCGTGTAGAGAAACGGTACCCCACGCTGCGTACAGTCTGGATGAACTTGTCGAAGCCAAATGGCTCCAGCGTCTTGCGCAGTCGCCTGATATGCACGTCGACAGTACGCTCTTCGACATAGACGTTTTCACCCCAGACCTGGTCAAGTAGTTGTGAACGACTGTAAACGCGTTCCGGATGACCGATAAAGAAGTGCAGTAGCTTGAATTCGGTTGGACTGATGTCAATGATTTGATCGTTGGCTGATACACGATAGGTCTCCGGGTCGAGCGTCAGGCCTTCAACTTCAACTATACCGGACTGTTCCGCGTTTGAATATCGCCGCAACACCGCCTTGACCCTGGCTATCAGCTCCTTGGTGGAAAATGGCTTGGTGATGTAGTCATCTGCGCCCGTTTCCAGCCCGCGCACCTTGTCCGCCTCTTCACCCTTGGCGGTGAGCATGATGATTGGTATATCGCGGGTTTCAGGCACGGTACGTAGACGACGCGCATAGTCAATGCCACTCATGCCCGGCAACATCCAGTCCAGCAATATCAGGTTGGGGCGCTCGCCTTCCAGGGTGGTTCGGGCCTGTTCGACATCATTGGCTTCTTTACAGATGTAGCCTTCTTTCATCAAGGCATAGCCAAGCATATCGCGGATTGCCTCCTCATCTTCAATGATAAGGATCTTGTCTTTTAATTTGGTCACTTCTACGTCCATAGTGGCGTGTATTAGATAGTAAAGATATTACAACTTAATGACAGAAAACCTAAATCTTTACTGCATGGTTTTTAACCACTTTCCACATTGGCATAACTGCAAAATAGTCTTGTTTTAAAAATACAACACCGCTTTAGCAAATTTACCACTGTAACCAATTCGTCACATTACGTTCATTTAAGTGCAATAGACACAATCTACTGTAACCGGACTTCAAATTGGGGAGGCTCTCTCGTCTGAGGGTGTCTGGAATTTGATGCAACCTATAACTTAAGTTAACGGAAGGAGATAAGTCGTGTTTAAGAAGACACAAGTTAAAACTCTGCTTGCATCGGTTTTGATCGGATCGATGGCGGCAGTATCCACTCCAGCCATGGCGAATAATGAAGCCATGATGGATCTTTTAAAAGTACTTAGAGACAAGGGCAGCATATCAGCTGCTGAGTATGAAGTTCTGGCCAACGCTGCAAAGGCCGATAAAGAACAAACCGAAGCCATGAAAGCCGACGTTGAAAAGAAAGTAGACAGCCTGCCCAAGATCACAACCAAGGGCAAGTTGATGTTTGAAGATGACAACGGTAACGAGTTCCGCATTGGTGGTCGTTTACAGGCGGACACCACGGTTGGCTTGGGTGATGTTAACTTCGCAGGCGAAGGTGGTAATCCGGTCACCGAATTTCGTCGTGCCCGTATGTATCTGAGCGGTAAATTTGCGGATGTCTGGAAATTCAAGTTCCAGTATGACTTTGCCGACCAGGCTGCTCAGGCTCCGACGGGTGGTATTAGAGATGCATACATCGCTTACACGGGTTTCAAGCCGGTTACCGTTAGCGTTGGTCACCAGAAAATGCCTTTGAGCCTGGAAGAGCTGACCAGCTCCAAGTACATCACCTTCATCGAGCGTTCGCAGTTGGTAAACGGTATCGCAGCTGATGTTGGCGGTGGTCGTCAGTATGGTGTGGTAGCAAGTAGTTATTTCAACGACATGTTCACTGCATCTGGTGGTTACTACATAGGTACTGCTAACGAAGACGAGGCACCTACCGGTACCGGTTTTGTTGGTCGTTTAACATTCTCGCCGATACATGAAAAAGACAGAATGGTTCATTTGGGCCTTGGTTTTGCCATGGATGAGATCTCTGGCGGCGGCGGTTTCAACATCGATGGCGAACCGGAAATACATCCGGGTGCCGACATCCTTGAAAACGAAGCAGCGGACTATGAATCATCACAAACATTTATTGTTGAAGCTGCTGGTATCTATGGTCCCTGGGCATTACAGGCTGAATATGCTATGAACGAACTGGAAGATAGCAATTCTGGCCTTGCGAATATCGATGCTGATGCATGGTATGTCTATGGTAGCTACTACTTCACCGGTGAATCACGTAACTACAAGTGGAAGAAGGGTTCTTACAGCCAGACCAAGGTTAAAAATCCTATGTCAAAAGGTGGTTACGGAGCCTGGGAAGCTGCATTACGCTACACCAGCGGTGATTTTGAAAATGCAGGCGCTGGTCCGGTTGTCTCATCTGAAGCAGATATCATGACCCTCGGCCTGAACTGGTACCCGGAAAACAACGTCCGTTTCTCACTGAACTACGTTCAGGTACTTGATTCCAACGCCGCTGCTGATGCAGAACTGGCACCGGAACTGGACGCGGGTTCAACTGCTGACGATGCCTCTTACCTGATTGGTCGTGCCCAGTGGTACTTCTAGGCTAAACAGTGTTTAGTGTTATACAAAACCCCGCTTCGGCGGGGTTTTTTTATACTTTAGTAGTAACCGATTAAGGGTATCTATTATGTTTTAAAAAATACCCTTCCCGGGGAATTACTTTTCGAAATCAGCTGTAATAACCTTCACTTTCGTAGCAAACGGATTGCTGCAAATATAACAAGGAGATAAGTTATGAAAATTTTAAAACACCTCGTCTGTACATTCTTTCTTTTTATTCCATTAACCCTGCTTGCTGCCGACACGGTCAACATCAACACCGCTGACAAGGAAACGCTAATGACGGTCATCACCGGTGTGGGCGAAAAGAAAGCCGATGCCATTATTGAATACCGCGAAAAGAACGGGCCCTTCAAATCCATTGATGAGCTGATGAATATAAAAGGAATCGGCCAGGGTACGCTGGATAAACACAGGAATATGTTGACTGTCGCCGACAGTTAATAACCAGTCTTCATAGCCAGGCCTCCTCTGAGGCTGCTCTATTGCCACTATGGAAGGTGGTGTTTGCCCGCTGCAGACAGGGATGTCGACGGCGGGATTTCTTTTTCTGTCTTGATGGTTTTCTTACAGGGCGTTCTTGTCGCCTGCCAAGACCCTATGTATGCTTGCGCAGTCAGTCGTATGCGAAGTAAAAAATGGAACAAGACTATCATCCCGAGAAAATAGAAGAAGACGTACAACAACAATGGGAGTCCAGCGGGGCATTCAAGGTCACCGAGGATCCTGAACGGGAAAAGTTTTACTGTCTTTCCATGTTCCCCTATCCCAGCGGCAAGCTGCACATGGGGCACGTGCGTAACTACACCATTGGCGACGTCATCAGCCGTTATCAACGCATGCAGGGCAAGAATGTCCTGCAGCCCATGGGCTGGGATGCTTTTGGCCTGCCGGCCGAGGGCGCAGCCATCAAGAACAACGTACCGCCTGCCAGGTGGACCTACGAGAATATCGATTACATGCGCGGCCAGCTAAAACGGCTTGGCTTTGCTTACGACTGGGACCGCGAACTCGCCACCTGTGACCCTGATTACTACCGCTGGGAACAGTGGTTTTTCACCCGGCTCTATGAAAAGGGCCTGGTCTACAAGAAAACCGCCATGGTCAACTGGGATCCGGTCGACCAGACTGTGCTGGCCAACGAACAGGTCATTGATGGCAAGGGCTGGCGCTCGGGCGCCACTGTTGAACGGCGCGAAATCCCGCAATGGTTCCTGAAGATCACGGCCTACGCTGACGAACTACTGGAAGACCTGGAGAAATTACCGGGTTGGCCCGAT
The DNA here is from genome assembly GCA_965229565.1 of Gammaproteobacteria bacterium. GTDB lineage: Bacteria > Pseudomonadota > Gammaproteobacteria > Eutrophobiales > Eutrophobiaceae > JANQNX01. The sequence goes on from OZ245888.1 coordinate 527,252, forward strand.
GCTGTACGCACCATGCAGGCTAACTGGATAGGCCGCTCCGAGGGTATCGAGGTCGATTTCAAGGTAGTTGATTCGGATAGCACGTTGACCATTTATACGACTCGGCCGGATACCATCATGGGTGTGAGCTACCTGGCCGTCGCCGCTGAACACCCACTGGCATTGGCCGCGGCAGATAACAACAAGGACCTGCATGCATTCATAGAAGAATGCAAAAGCGGTGGCACTTCCGAGGTCGATATGGAGACCATGGAAAAGAAAGGCATGCCGCTGAACATTAATATCAAGCATCCCATCAGCGGCGATATCGTACCGCTCTGGGTAGCCAACTTTGTATTAATGGGTTACGGCACCGGGGCCGTCATGGCCGTACCCGCACACGATCAACGCGACTGGGAATTCGCAAATAAATACAACATTCCCCTGAAGCCGGTTATCTACCCGTCCGATGGCAGCGACCTTGATATATCGACAGCGGCCTTCACCGATAAGGGCATTTTAAAAAATTCAGGGCAGTTTGACGGGTTGAGCTCTGCAGACGCCTTCAACGCGATCGCCGACTTTGTCGAGGCTAACCAGTGCGGCAAGCGCAAGGTCAATTACCGTTTACGCGACTGGGGCATCTCCCGGCAACGCTACTGGGGTTGTCCAATACCGATTATTAATAGCAAGAGTGGCGAGGCACTCGCCGTGCCCGAGGAAGACCTGCCTGTGATACTACCGGAGGATGTGGCGTTTGAAGGCATCAGTTCACCGATCAAGTCCATGCCGGAGTTTATTAATGTGCAGGCACCAGACGGCAGCGGCATGGCGGAACGGGAAACCGATACCTTTGACACCTTTTTTGAATCGTCCTGGTATTTTGCTCGCTACTGCTGCCCTGATAATACAGAAGCGATGCTCGATGACCGTGCCAATTACTGGTTACCGGTAGACCAGTATATTGGTGGTATTGAACATGCGATCCTGCACCTGTTGTATGCCCGCTTTTTTCACAAGCTGATGCGCGATCTTGGGTTGGTGAAAAGTGACGAACCTTTTACCAACCTGCTGACCCAGGGCATGGTACTCAAGGACGGGGCCAAGATGTCAAAATCCAAGGGCAACACGGTTGACCCGCAGATGCTTATCGACCAATACGGTGCTGACACGGTACGACTATTCACGATGTTTGCGTCACCCCCGGAACAAAGCCTGGAGTGGTCAGATGCTGGCGTTGAAGGCGCATACCGGTTTCTGAAACGGTTATGGAAAATGGCAAGCAGCCACATCAATGATGGCAAGCAGGCCGACCTCGATACAGGAAATTTAACTGACGCACAACGCGAGCTGCGCCGCAAGATTCACCTCACCATTGACAAGGTGAATGACGATATCGGCAGGCGCTATACATTCAATACCGCTATCGCGGCCGTGATGGAAATGATCAATGCATTGTCACGCGCCGAGAGTAACGATGACAATGACCACGCGCTCATGCGTGAGGGCATTGAAACTGCCGTATTACTGTTATCACCCATTGTCCCTCACATAACCGACGCACTCTGGCGACAGCTGGGCCACACGGAGCCACTGATTGATGCGGCATGGCCGGTATCGGATCCGGCCGCGCTGGAGCAAAACGAAATAGAAATCGTGGTACAGGTTAATGGCAAACTACGAGGCAAGATCATGGTCGACAAGGATGCAGCCAAGGAGGCCATCGAGGCCGCTGCAACTGCCGAGGAAAACGTGGCCCGCAATATCGAGGGCAAACAGGTTCGCAAGATCATTATTGTTCCAGGTCGCCTGGTGAACATCGTTGTGGCATAAAGTGGTATGCTTTCCAGCATGAAAAAATATCTTCACTTGCCACTGTGCCTGCTACTGGCATTCACGCTGTCACTGGCTGCTGGCTGTGGCTTCCAGTTACGCGGCGCGCAGATGACCGGCTTTACGTCATCAAGCATTTACCTCAATAACCAGGGCGCCTCGCAACTACTGGAGCAGGTCCGGCTGCAACTACAGGGCGCGGGCGCGACCATAGCCGAATCACCGCAACAAGCAGATTACGTGCTTGGCCTGACCCAGGAGCGGTTTGAACGTTCCGTGCTCAGCGTATCCGCTGTGACGGGCAAGGTAGAAGAATACCTGATCACCTACAGTGCCGGCATGGATGTGCGTAAACCTGGCGGTGAACAACTGGTGGGTAACGAGCGTATTACACTGTCGCGCGACTATACCTTTGATGAAGGTGCGGTACTGGGCAAATCCTCGGAAGAGTCAGTGATACGCGACGACCTCGTGTTTCGCACATCAAGCCAGGTATTACGCCGCCTGCAGGCAGTAACAAGCAACCGTAATTAAGCACCCATGCGCCTGCGACCCGAGCAGTTAACCACACATCTAAAACGTGGTGAGTTTGCCCCGGTTTATTTCGTGAGCGGTGACGAACCGCTGCAAAAACTCGAGTGCATTGATGCCATTCGTCAGGCTGCGCGCGAAAACGGCTACGATGAACGTATCGTGTTCAACGTCGACAAGGGTTTTGACTGGGACTCGATCAACCAGGCAAGTGGCAACCTGTCGTTGTTCGCCAGCCGCCGCATCATTGAACTGCGCATGGGTTCACCCAAACCTGGCAAGGAAGGCGGCAAGGCCATCCAGGACTACATCGATGCCGGCAATGCGGATAACCTGCTGATTATCAGCGCGGATAAAATGGACCGGGCCGCACAAAACAACAAGTGGGTAAAGTCGGTGGAAAAAGCCGGCGCGTTGATCCAGGTCTGGCCGGTTGTCCCGGCCCAGTTACCAGGCTGGATCCAGGCACGACTCCAGGCCAGCAACAAGCGCATCAGCGCCGATGCGGCCCGACTGATTGCACAACGTGTTGAGGGCAACCTGCTGGCGGCCCGGCAAGAGATCGATAAACTGCAGCTTCTCATCGACAAGGATGATATCGATACAGACGATGTCATCGCTGCCGTTGCCGATAGCTCACGCTATGACGTATTTGACATGATTGAGAGCGCCTACCTTGGCAACGCCGATCGGACGCTGTTGATGTTGTCGGGTTTACGCAAGGAGGGCGTCGAGCCGCTGGCATTGTTTGGCGCACTGATGTGGGAATTCAGACGAACGTGCTCTATTGCGTCGGAACAGGAACAGGGCATCAAGCTGGAGAAACTATTTGCCAGTTATCGTATCTGGGAACAGAAAAAACGTGGTGTCTCGGCTGTTTTGAAGCGTCATACATGTAAAACCCTGCAGCATCTGTTAACTTATTGCGCGCACATAGACCGGACGCTGAAAAGCGCCAACAAGGAATACGCCTGGGAACAGCTGGCGCTGTTGTTACTGGCCATTGCCGGCATTCAGACGCGGAAGTTAATACATCTTATTTAACATGAAAATAAAAGAGTACATGCATGACGTTGGGCAACGCGCCAGAAAGGCCGCGAGCCTGATCGCGCGTGCCAGTACCGCTGAAAAAAACACGGCGCTGGAGGCAATTGCGGAAACTATACTCAAGCAACGCGACAAGCTGTTCAAGGCCAACGAGCGAGACCTGCAAGCTGCGCGGGATAACCATCTCGACACGGCATTACTGGACAGGCTGATCCTGAATGACAACAGACTTGATGCCATGGCCGAGGGTCTGCAACAGATAGCCGCATTGACCGACCCAATAGGTACGATTACCAACATGGCACCGAGACCCAGTGGCATCCGTGTTGGCCAAATGCAGGTGCCACTGGGCGTGGTGGGAATCATCTACGAGTCGCGGCCAAACGTCACCGCCGACGCAGCGGGGCTTTGTCTTAAATCCGGTAACGCGGCTATCCTGCGTGGCGGCTCGGAAGCATTACACTCAAACCAGGCTATTGCAGACTGTATACACACCGGGCTACGAGAAGCCGGGCTGCCGGAGGATACCGTGCAGGTCGTCGCGACTACCGATCGTAGCGCCGTGGGTGAACTGTTAACCATGCCTGAGTATATCGATGTGATCGTACCCAGGGGCGGCAAGAGTTTAATCGAGCGTGTCAGCAAGGAAGCCATGATGCCTGTTATCAAGCACCTTGATGGTGTCTGTCATGTCTTTATCGACAAACACGCCGATATAGACAAGGCCGTGCGTATAGCCTTTAACGCCAAGACGCAACGCTATGGCACCTGCAACACCATGGAGTCATTGTTGATCGCACGCGATGTTGCCAGCAAAGTGCTGGATAGACTGAAACCTCTTTATGATGAAGCCAATGTCGAAATACGTGGTTGTAAAGAATCGGCCAAACTACTTGGCGACATAAAATCAGCAACCGAACAGGATTACGCGACTGAATACCTGGCACCGATCCTGTCACTTAAAATCGTGGCCGATATCGATGAGGCCATAGCGCATATCAGCCGTTTTGGATCGCAACACACGGATGCGATCGTGACCGAGAACCTGGTCAACGCGAACCGCTTTTTGCGCGAGGTAGATTCAAGCTCGGTTATGGTTAACGCCTCCACGCGCTTTGCCGACGGCTTTGAATACGGCCTCGGCGCCGAGATCGGTATCAGCACAGACAAGTTTCATGCGCGTGGCCCGGTTGGACTGGAGGGTTTGACCTCGAAAAAATACATTGTCCTGGGTGACGGTCACATCCGCACGTAAGCCAGGCACAATTAATACATCTGTAATTGATTATTGCCGCCATCCTTACCATAATTAAATCAATGATATTGAAATGCAAAACATGCGGCCTGTAGGAATCCTTGGCGGCACGTTTGACCCAATACATAAAGGACACACCAGGCTTGCCAGAGAAGCTTGCCTACAACTCGGCCTGCAACAGGTGCGATTGATTCCCGTTAATATTCCCCCGCACCGTGTTGCTCCTGTTGCCAATGCTCAAGACCGACTGGCCATGCTTGAGCTTGCCATTGCCGATGAATCCCAACTGGTTATCGACGACCGGGAGTTACGACAGGACAAGCCGTCTTACACGATCGGGACGCTGGCTTCATTGCGTAAGGAGCTGGGCGATACGCCACTATGCCTGATCATGGGCGCCGACGTATTTCAGAAAATCGATAGCTGGTATCGCTGGCAGGAAATACCCGAACTGGCACATGTTGTTATCGCGCAGCGGCCTGGCGTTGCCACCGCATGGAATACTGATATAAACGAAACGATAAACGATCATACAGCTGCTGATGCAGCAGCACTCGCAACAAAACCCGCCGGCTTGTTCTATTTCATGGACTTTCCGCCGGTTAATATTTCTGCAACGGCCATTCGGCACGCATTGGCTACCAATAGCCCAACAGATAACTGGCTACATGAATCAACACTGAACTACATACAAGAAAACGATCTCTACCGGGATGCTGCATGAAAAAAACTGAACAGATGGATATTATTCTCGAGTCACTGAACGATGCGAAGGCAGTAGATATCAATGTATTTGATGTAACTGGCCTGACCAGCATTGCCGATTACATGGTGATTGCCAGCGGCCGTTCCAACCGCCAGGTCAGCGCCATCGCGGAAAGGCTGATCCAGGACATGAAGGCCCACGATTATCCCTGCCTTGGCGAAGAGGGCAAAAAAGAAGGTGAGTGGGCGCTGGTCGACCTGGGCGATGTCATTGTCCATGTCATGCATCCGGATACCCGCGAATACTATCAACTGGAAAAACTCTGGCACGACACCGAGAAGAAAGTAGAGAGAAACTGATCGATGCAAATCGATTTGATCGCGGTTGGCAAACGCATGCCCGACTGGATCGAATCCGCCTGTAGCGAATACCTGAAACGCCTGCCAAAACAGGTACAGCTATCCGTGCTTGAGATTAACCCGGCCAACCGAACCCGCAAAAACAGCGTCGATAATTTCAAACAACAGGAAGAACAACGCATACTTGAGGCCATTAAACCGGACAGCATGCTAATCGTGCTTGATGAAGGCGGGCAACCAGTCAGCAGCAAGGGACTGGCCAATAAACTGGAAACCTGGATAGATAATCAGCAAGCGGTCAGCGTTGTTATCGGTGGTGCCGACGGACTATCAGAAAGATTAAAAAATGATGCAAACGAGACCTGGTCTTTATCAGGACTGACACTGCCGCACGGACTGGTAAGAGTCCTGTTCGTCGAACAGGTATACCGCGCCTGGTCTATCCTCGACAATCACCCTTACCATCGCGAGTAAAGATGGTTACAACTGTTCGATACGCTGCAGGTAATAATCGAGATGCTGTCGCTCAAATTCCGACAAATCCCAGTCATGACTGGCAAGTCGATCCATATATTTTGCTGCTATCACGTAAGCATAGGCATTAACCGGTTTACCTTCCTGTTGAACCACCACCTGTAAACGGTCATAGAGCACATCTTCAAACTCGTCCAGCAAGGCCAGCGCCTCATCATTAATGTCGTTGTAAAGTACCCCGGGTGTTGATGCAGACTCGTCGGGGACGATGGCTGGATAAACCCGGTTTTTGATCTGGTAGCGACGGTATCCCGGTAACAGGGCGGGTTGGTAAGGAAATGACTGGCCTGTCACCGCCGTCATCACGGTCGGCACCTGCAAGGTGCCATAGGTAAAAACGGAAACAGGCACAACGACTAAAGGACTACCAGCGTAGCAAGACCCAGCGGGGAATATTGGTGTCGTCCAGTGAACTGCGACGCGTGTCCAGTTCTCCGTTACCATTATCATCGACGAGATAATAGGCAGGACCCACCGTGGGCGTTATCTTGACCATGTAGAGATGGCCGTTGACGCGATACTCTTCTATCACGGCGTCATCCTTCCTGATGATCGTGACTTGCGGTTCAATGCTTTCACCGCTCTGTACTGCTTCCGGCAGATCGGGCGGCTCCGGCGCGGGCTCTAAACCACCCGGGTTGGTATTGCCGGCATAACCGCTTAAAGAAAACAGTAATAAGCTCAAACTAATTAACAGGTTTTTCATTGTCCCATCCTGGCAATTTTTACTCACTTTACCACCACGCCCCGGCCAGATGAAGCCTCTGTAATGAGAACTTTATACAGCTCCGGGAAAAATCGTTCGGTGCGGTTTTTTTTGACCGAAACTGTCATAATGCGTTGCCATTTCTATGACTGAATTCAAATATCAATGACTGAGCGTACCCTGGTCCTGGTAGACGGCTCCTATTACCTGTTTCGTGCTTACCATGCCGTGCGCGGCCTGAGCAATTCCAGCGGCGAGCCCACTGGCGCCATCTATGGGGTGATCAATATGATCAGGAAACACCTGTCCGAGGGGGGCCCGGATTACTTCGCGGTCGTGTTTGATGCCAAGGGCGACACCTTCCGCAATGAAATGTACAAGGACTACAAGGCCAACCGGCCGCCAATGCCGGATGACCTTGCCTGCCAGATACAACCACTGCACGACATCATCCGTGCCATGGGCATCCCGTTGCTTATCATTAACAGGGTAGAAGCCGACGACGTGATCGCGACACTCTCGCGCCAGGCTGCCGAGCTCAATATAAAAACGATCGTATCCACCGGTGACAAGGACCTGGCACAGATGGTCAACGACAAGATCCATCTGATTAACACGATGAACAGCCTGTACCTGGATCCCGCCGGTGTTGAAAAAAAATTCGGCATCCCGCCCGAGCGTATCATCGACTACCTCACACTCGTCGGCGACAGCGTCGACAATATTCCCGGCGTCCCCAAGGTTGGCCCAAAGACCGCGGTCAAATGGTTAACAGAATATGGCTCGCTGGATGCCATCGTCGAGCATGCCGATGACATCAAGGGCAAGGTCGGTGAAAACCTGCGTGAGTTCCTGCCCAAAATTCCATTAACCCGTGAACTGGTTACGCTGAAATACGATGTTGAACTGGAATTTACACCGGAAGACCTGGTACTCGCAGAGGCAGACGAGGAAGACCTGCGCAAACAATTTCGTTACTGGGGCTTCAAGACCTGGCTGGCCCAGCTTGATGCCACTGAGCCGGCCATGACAGAAGACAACGGGGAACAAGCAGAAGAAGCGGAAAAAGACTACCAGACCATAACCACGAACAAGCAGCTGGATGCATGGATAAAGAAACTCGACAAGGCAAAACTGATCTCTGTCGACACCGAGACCACCAGCCTCAACTACATGGTTGCCCGTATCGTCGGTATCTCGTTTGCCGTCAGTGAAAACGAGGCGGCCTACCTGCCGCTGGCACACGATTATGCCGGCGCACCAGAGCAGTTGCCGTTGGAGGCAACGCTGGAAAAACTGAAGCCCATCCTGGAAGACGAGAACAAGGCCAAGATCGGACAAAACCTGAAATACGATCTCGAGGTGTTTGCCAATTACGGCATCAGCCTCAGGGGGATCGAGCATGACACCATGCTCGAGTCGTACGTGCTAAATAGCACGGCTACCCGGCATGACATGGACTCACTGGCCCTCAAATACCTGAATATAGAAACCATTCATTACGAGGACGTGGCCGGCAAGGGCGCCAAGCAAATACCGTTTAACGAGGTCAGCGTTGAAACAGCCGCGCCGTATGCCGCTGAAGATGCCGATATAGTACTGAAACTGCATCGCGCCCTATCAACCGAGCTGGAGACCATCCCGAACCTGGCGAAGGTTTACCGCGATATTGAAATACCGTTGCTCAGCGTACTGGCGGGCATTGAAAGAAACGGGGTCATTATCGATGACCACATGTTGCTGGAGCAGGCGCATGACATGAAGGTGCGTATGCAGGAAATCGAGGCCGAGGCGCATGACATGGCGGGCGAGAGTTTCAACATAGGCTCGCCGAAACAGATCCAGGCCATTCTTTATGACAAGATGGAATTACCGGTACTGGCGAAGACACCCAAGGGACAACCGTCGACGGCAGAGTCGGTATTGCAAGACCTCGCTGCCGATTACGCCTTGCCTAAACTGATACTGGACTATCGCAGCCTCAGTAAACTTTGCTCAACCTACAATGAAAAACTGCCGCAGATGGTCAACAAGCAAACCGGGCGTTTGCACACGTCCTATCACCAGGCCGTCACTGCAACCGGGCGCTTGTCTTCGTCCGAACCAAATTTACAAAACATCCCGATACGAACGGCCGAGGGCAGAAAAATTCGCCAGGCCTTTATTGCACCCAAAGGTTATACGCTGGTCGCCGCGGACTATTCACAGATAGAACTACGCATTATGGCGCACCTGTCCGGCGACGGGGGGCTGGTAGAGGCCTTCACGCAAGGACAGGACATTCACAGGAGCACGGCTGCCGAGGTTTTTTCAACCAAACTGGACGAGGTTACGGCAGATCAGCGCCGGGCGGCCAAGGCCATCAACTTCGGCCTCATCTATGGCATGTCGGCCTTTGGCCTGGCCAAACAGCTTGGAATACAGCGGGGCGAGGCACAGGAATACGTCAACCTGTACTTTGAACGCTATCCTGGCGTGAAGCTCTTCATGGAAACCACGCGTAACAAGGCAAAAGAAGCCGGCTACGTGGAAACGGTTTACGGTCGGCGCCTGTACCTGCCTGAAATCAACGCCCGCAATGCCGCGCGGCGCCAGTATGCGGAACGCACGGCTATTAACGCACCCATGCAAGGCACGGCTGCCGACATCATTAAGCTGGCGATGATCGAGATCGCAAACTGGCTGGAAACGGCAAAAATCGATGCGAAAATGATCATGCAGGTCCATGACGAACTGGTGTTTGAAGTGAAGAATGCAGCGACAAAAGACTTTATCAACCAGGTCGAAGAGCTGATGACGCGTAACAACAGACTGGATGTACCACTCGAAGTCGACATCGGCCAGGGTAAAAACTGGGACGAGGCGCATTAGATAGTGTAATTTATGACTTTATTCTGTAATCAAGTTGAGCCTATAATTTCTTTAACGATATAATTCAGTTAATCAACTAATTACGATTCGAAACTAACCAGGATTTCCATTCATAGCGTTTGCGCGCTAACCAGTTCCAACTACATCTTCAGTAAACCAGAATGTTAATTATTCCCGCCATAGATATTAAGAACGGCAAGTGTGTCCGCCTGAGCCAGGGCAATATGGACAATGCAACCGTTTACTCGGATGACCCTGTGGCCATGGCCGATCGCTGGGTTGAGGCAGGCGCGAGGCGCCTGCACGTTGTTGACCTGGACGGGGCAGTAAAAGGCACGCCCGGTAACGCGGACATCATCCATGCTATTGCCGAGGCACACCCCGGTGTGCCCATACAGGTTGGCGGCGGGATTCGCGACGAGGACACGATCCAGGCGTATCTCGACGTGGGTGTTTCCTATGTCATTATCGGCACCCGCGCAGTGACCACGCCGCATTTTGTGTCTGACGTGTGCCTGGAGTTTCCGGGTCATATCATCGTCGGGCTGGATGCGAAGAATGGCAAGCTGGCTACCAATGGCTGGTCAAAATTGTCCCACCATGATGCAACCGACATGGCAGAGCGCTTCGAGGAAGAAGGCGTCGCTGCCATCATCTTTACCGACATAGGCCGCGACGGAATGCTTACCAATGTCAACGTCGAGGCCACGGTCAATATCTGCAAGAACATCACCATCCCGGTCATAGCCTCTGGCGGCATCAGCAGCATGAACGATATCAAGGCCCTGTGTGAGGCCGGCGAAGAGGGCATTTACGGCGCTATTACCGGTCGCGCAATCTACGAGGGTAAGCTGGACTTCGAGGAAGCCCAGAAATACGCGGATAAGGCCTGTACCTACAAGGCTGAATAATGGGCCTTGCCAAGCGCATCATCCCTTGCCTGGACGTAGACAACGGCCGGGTAGTCAAGGGCATCCGTTTCGTCGATATCAAGGATGCAGGCGACCCCATCGAGGTCGCACGTCGCTATGACGAACAGGGCGCAGACGAAATCACCTTTCTCGACATTACCGCCAGCAGCGATGACAGGGAGACCATGGTGCACGTGGTTGAAGCCGTCGCCAGCCAGGTATTTATTCCCTTGACCGTCGGTGGCGGCATTCGCACGCTGGAAGATATACAGCGCATGCTGAACGCCGGGGCCGATAAACTCAGCATCAACACTGCCGCAGTTAAAGACCCCGAGTTCGTCAGGCGTGCTGCAGAAAAGTTTGGCTCACAATGTATTGTTGTTGCCATCGACGCGAAGCAATCCGCGGAGTCACCGGCAACATGGGAGGTCTATACTCATGGTGGGCGCAACCCGACCGGCCTCGACGCGATAGAATGGGCCAGGAAAATGGAAGCTTACGGTGCCGGCGAGATACTGCTCACCAGCATGGACCGTGATGGCACGCGTGATGGATTTGATATCGGCCTGACCCGTGCCGTTAGCGAGGCCGTGAGTATCCCGGTCATTGCCTCCGGCGGGGTGGGCAAACTGGAACACCTGGCCCAAGGCATCATCGAGGGCAAGGCCGATGCGGTACTGGCCGCCAGTATCTTTCATTTCGGCGAACACACCGTCAACGAGGCCAAGCAGGTCATGGCTGCAAAACATATCGAGGTAAGGCTGTAACCATGTCGAACTGGACAGACAAGGTAAACTGGAACGAGCAGGGGCTGGTACCTGTCGTGGTGCAAGACGTGGCCAGTGGGCAGGTGTTGATGCACGCCTGGATGAACCGCGAGGCACTTCAACAGACCCACGATAGTGGTAAGGCGGTTTACTGGTCACGCTCACGTCAGCAGCTATGGACCAAGGGCGAGAGCTCGGGACATTTTCAACAGGTTGAATCGATTCGCATGGATTGTGATAACGACACGTTATTGCTCAGCGTACGGCAGGAGGGCGGTATCGCCTGTCATACGGGCAGGGCTCACTGTTTTTTTCAGAAACTGGAAGACGAGGACTGGCAAACCACTGAACCGGTGCTGGAAGACCCGGCTACCATTTATAAAAAGTAATCAGCAACCCGACACGGACAACACACCATGAATGACGACACCTTGCAGAAACTGTGTGACGTACTGGAGCAGCGTAAGCTTGCCGACCCGGCCGAGTCATATACAGCCGGCCTGTTACAGGGCGACCCGGACAAGATCCTGAAAAAAATTGGCGAAGAGGCAACCGAGCTGGTTATTGCCTCTAAAAGCAGCGAAAAAGACAGTATAATACACGAAACGGCTGATTTATTGTTTCATGTCCTGGTGTTACTCAAGCACCACGACCTTTCGATCGATGATATCTACACCGAACTGGAACGACGGTCCGGGCTGTCAGGACTCGAGGAAAAGGCAAACCGGGGCAGCTGATATTGCTGGCTGTCGTGTTATAGCGCCAGTTACATTATCATTGACTGCAATTCACACGCTTTTGGAGTATCAAAATGGGATTTGGCGTCTCGGAATTATTAATTCTATTGCTTATTGTTGCGCTCTTGTTTGGCACCAAGAAACTGCGCGGACTGGGCAGTGACGTCGGCAGTGCCGTCAAGGGTTTCAAATCAGCCATCCAGGATGATGATGACAAGGACAAGCTGGCTGACAGCAACAAGCCAGAAGAATCCTCCAGCCAGGTCATCGAGGGCCAGGTGGAATCCGACAAGAACGAAACCAGGCAAGGTTAGCTAAACCACCCTTACCGCCGTGTTTGACATAGGATTCTGGGAACTGGTCGCGCTTGCGGTCATCGCCCTGCTCATCGTTGGACCCGAACAACTTCCCAAGGTAGCGAGAGATACCGGCCGCCTTGTCGCCAAGGTTCGTCATTTTATTCAAAACACGCGCCGCGAGCTGGAGAAAGAGCTCAACCTGGATGAACATGGCGATCTGCAAAAAAGTATCGACAAGGTTGAAAAGCTGATGCACGAAGCACCGGATCGTTTGCTTTCCGAGCAGGGCGACCGGAAAGACGACGAGCCCAGGCAGCCATGACCGAAACCAATAATGGCGACCAGGAAAGACCCCTGGTTGAGCACCTGACTGAACTACGCAGTTGCCTGCTTAAGTCCGTTGTCGTGGTCGTCGTGTTATTCCTGGTATTACTGCCCTTCGCGAATAATATTTACCAGTTTGTTGCCGCGCCAATGATAGAAAAGCTGCCCGCCGGCAGCAGCATGATTGCCACCGAGGTTGCCTCGCCGTTTTTGACCCCGTTTAAACTGACCCTGTTTGTTGCCGTGTTTCTTGCTATTCCCTACGTGTTTTACCAGGTGTGGTCGTTTATCACCCCAGGTCTATATGACAACGAAAAGCGCGTGGCCGTGCCCTTACTGTTAAGCAGCATCCTGCTGTTTTACGTTGGCGTGATGTTCGCATATTTCGTGGTATTTCCATTGCTGTTTGCCTTTCTTGCGGCGACTGCGCCGGAAGGTGTGCAGGTAATGACTGACATTAACCACTATCTTAACTTTATCCTGAAGCTGTTTTTTGCCTTCGGCGTCTCCTTCGAGATACCGGTGGCGACCTATGTACTGGTACGCGGCGGGTTTATCAGCGTTGAAAAACTGGCTGCAAATCGACCTTACGTGATACTGGGTGCTTTCGTGGCCGGCATGCTGTTAACACCACCGGATGTTATTTCGCAGATCCTGCTGGCCGTGCCAATCTGGTTATTGTTTGAGGCCGGTTTGTTGCTGGGACGTATACAGTCGAAAAAAGCAGGCGCCGAAAAGACTACGGACTAGATAACACCGCTATCGCTATCATGACTGCTCCCATGGTAGTTGATGAAAGCGCCAGCCATTAATGGTATTGCGATGACCGTTTGCATCCTTGTCACCCTCGAATCCTTCCATGATGTTATAAACATCCGTAAACCCGGCCTCGGCGGCCATGTTCGCTGCAAGTTCTGAGCGCTTTCCGCTGCGACACATCATCAGTAAGGGTCTTTGTTCCAGCCCGACGTCGGTCTTGAAGCGCTCCTGCAATGCGCTTTTAAGTTCATTCACAAATTCATCCCTGGTTTCCCAGCCCGGTGGTTCCTTTATAGCCACGTGCAGAGCTTCCGGCGGATGACCAACATATTCAAACTCCATGGTACTTCTGACATCGACCAGCACTGCCTGGTCGTTCTGCTGCAATAGTGCGTATGCCTCTGGCGGGTTCACTTCTTTCATTTGCTGTTCCTTTTGTATCTGCTGTTAAAGAATAATCGATCTGCCCTGTGATAGTGAAACAGGCCGCGCGGGTTCCGAGAAAGTATTATTGATTGCATACCCCGCTGGCATTACCATTAACAGCTGGTTGCTAATAATAATCTGCGAAAAATCACAAACATATCGGAAGTAAAATCATGAGTATGGATGATCGCGACGGCCTCATATGGCTGGACGGCGAATTTGTTCCCTGGCGCGAGGCCAGGACACACGTGCTAACCCACACCCTGCATTACGGAATGGGGGTCTTTGAAGGTGTGCGCGCCTATCAGACAGACAAGGGCACAGCTATTTTTCGCCTTGGCGACCACACGGATCGTCTATTTAATTCAGCCCATATACTGAATATGAAGCTGCCCTTTGATAAGGACACCATTAACCGGGCCTGTCTCGAAACCGTTGCCAAAAACAACCTGGAAAGCGCCTATATTCGACCGATGTGTTTTTATGGCTCGGAGGGCATGGGCCTGCGTGCTGATAACCTGAAGGTACATATCATGGTAGCCGCCTGGTCATGGGGTTCCTACCTTGGCAATGATGGCCTGGAAAAAGGCATCCGCATCAAGACTTCTTCTTACACAAGACACCATGTCAACATTACCATGTGCAAGGCCAAGGCTAATGGCAACTATATGAACTCCATGTTGGCATTACAGGAAGCCCTGGGTGCCGGCTATGACGAGGCACTGTTACTGGACAACGAGGGCTATGTTGCCGAGGGCAGCGGCGAAAATATATTTATCGTGCGCAAGGGTGTTTTATATACACCGGATCTTACCTCTGCCCTCGAGGGCATCACACGTGAGACCATTATCCAGTTCGCACAGGAACACGGGTTAACGGTCAGGGAGAAACGTATCACGCGCGATGAAGTTTACATCGCCGATGAGGCTTTCTTTACCGGCACCGCGGCCGAAGTCACGCCGATTCGTGAGCTTGATGGCAGGCTAATTGGCTCCGGCACGCGTGGACCGTTAACAAAGAAACTCCAGGCTCAATACTTTGACTGCGTACAGGGTAAAATCGACAAGTATTCAAACTGGCTTAGTTATGTATAGGTACAACCATGGCAGATGCTGAAAAAACAAAGGCCGATGTAACAACCAGTGAGCAAACGGTTTTTCACGTGAAGCATGCTGACCTGCCACTGCACTGTCCGTTGCCGGAAATGAGCCTCTGGAACCAGCATCCCCGGGTCTACTTACCCATAGAAGACAGCGGCAAGGAAAAATGTCCATACTGCGGTTGCGAATTCATACTGGACAGTGACTAATCGTTCCAATGAGCCCGTCATCTGGCGATTGACTGATGGCAAGGCCGGACACGATGCACAAAGCAGTGGCCTTTGCCTTGCGCTCAAGGATAAATATTCCTGTCGAATAGCAGAGGTTGATTGTCCCCCGCTAATAAATTTATTTACCGGCAAGTGGCAGGATCTGAAAAATTCCCCCGCCCCTGACCTCATCATTGGAGCGGGACACGCAACCCACCTGCCTATGCTGTGGGCCTGTCACTGCACCGGCGCTGCCAGTGTAGTCATCATGAAACCCTCTTTGCCATCAGGCTGGTTCGACCTGTGCCTGGTCCCGGAACACGATGCCGTTACAACCGCTGACAATATCGTTACAACGCGCGGGGCAATGAACTCGATCAAGCCTTCTAATACACTTGTGCAGGATCAAGGCTTGATCATGATAGGCGGGCCATCAAAACGACATGGCTGGGACAATGAGCAACTGCTCAGCATGATAGAAACAATGACAAGCAAAAGCGACTCAATACACTGGACCATTACGGATTCGCCGCGAACACCTGTCGCGACAGCTACAGCCCTCTCAAAGTTGACACACGATCAGCTTGAATATCAATCTTACCGTCAGACCGATCGGGCATGGCTCGTTGACAGGCTGACAACCTGTGGCAGTCGCTGGGTCACCGAAGATAGTGTCTCCATGATCTACGAAGCATTAACAGCCGGCGGTAATAGCTATATATTTCCGACACCAAGAAAAAGAGAGGACAAGGTCACCCGCTCATTGGATAAACTCTATGAAGCCGGTTATCTGGGGAAATTTGAATCGTGGCTGCAGGCCACTCACCACTTAAAACATATCGAGCTTAACGAGTCTGCCCGTTGTGCTGAACTGGTCTTTCAGCGGCTTCTGGCTAGCAAAGGATTCTCCGCCCCATGAAAATGACCGTGTTGCAGGTATTGCCGGAGCTGGAATCCGGGGGCGTGGAACGCGGCACGATCGAGGTAGCAAGGGCGCTAACTGACGCCGGTCACAAGGCTATTGTTATCTCGGCTGGTGGCAGGATGGTCGAGGAACTCGAACAGCTTGGTGCCATACACGTTCATTGTGCCGTTGGCAGGAAAAACCCGGTTACTTTTTTTCATGCCCTCACATTACGTCGCTTCCTGCTGAAGAACCATGTCGATATTATAGATGTACGATCGCGACTGCCTGCCTGGGTTGTTTACATAGCCCTCAAACTATTACCACAAGATCAAAAACCGGTTTTAATCACCTCCGTCCATGGAGCCTACTCGGTCAGCAGGTACAGCGCCATCATGATGCGGGGGGATTACATCGTGGCCGTATCGGAATTTATCAAGCAATACATTCTGCAAAACTACCCCTGGGTTGAAGAACGCCGAATCACGGTGATTCCACGGGGCATATCAGATGAACGCTACTTCCCGGCATTCAGGCCTGATATGGAATGGACTCAACAATGGCAAACAGCACATCCCGAACTCAATGGTAAATTTGTCATTACATTGCCCGGGCGAATTTCTGAACTCAAGGGACAGGATGACTTCCTGTTCATCGTCAAAACACTTGTTGACCGCGGTCACAATATCCATGGCTTGATAGTGGGTGGCGCGGGGACACATAAGCAGGCACTGCTTGATCGCCTGAAGCAACAAAGTGAAACGCTTTCTATCCAGCAGCATGTCAGTTTTCTCGGCGATCGCGAGGATCTGCGAGAGATAATGTCCTGCTCCGACCTTGTGCTCTCTTTGAGCAAGAAGCCAGAGTCATTTGGTCGCACCATTATCGAGGCTATTGCTCTTGGCAAACCCGTGCTGGCATACGATCACGGTGGTGCCAGCGAGATTCTGGCGAAGTGTTTTCCCCTCGGGCAGGTTCCGGTTAACGATCAAGACAGCATGTGTGACCAAATTGAAACATACATGCAAGACCCGACACCGCTTCCCGAACCATGCCCGTTCACACTCGATGCCATGCTCAAACAAACGCTACAACTCTATCAGCAGTGTTTTTCCCGGTCTAAGGAAAGCTGAATGACCAAGATGATAACGGTAAAATTTCTCAGCAAACTGCCTGACAAAGTCTGGTATCGACAGTTTCCTGATGAAGAACTGAACTGGGGGCAATGCCGTTTTGTTTTTGACAAGAGCTGTGACGTCTATGATTGGCTTGTAGTTTATGACGACACACCGCCCATGAATAATGAACGGTTTTCAAACTACAGCGAACAACTATCATGCCCGAAGGAACACACATTACTTGTTACCCAGGAGCCGCACCCTATCAAGGTTTATGGCGAAAGCTACACTCACCAGTTTGCACATGTGTTAACGAGCCAGACGGAGAAAGAGTTGCCACACCCCGGAAGGATATATTCACAACCGGCACTGCTCTGGTTTTACGGGATGGGACAAAAACAATTGCGCAGTTTTAATGAAATCGCCCAGGGACCGAAAACGGCAAAGCAACAGGACCTCTCGGTTGTCTGGTCTAACAAACGCCAACGGCATACCACCCTGTATCAACGCTACCGGTTCCTGACCCGCCTGAAGCAGGAACTGGCCGGCATGGAAATCTTCGGTGCCGGGCATACGCGACTGGATGACAAGGCCGAGGCGCTTGATCCGTTTCGCTACCACATTGCAATTGAAAACCATGTCAGCAAGCACCATTGGACTGAAAAGATAGCCGATGCTTTTCTTGGCGGGTGCCTGCCGTTTTATCATGGCTGCCCGAACCTGGATGATTATTTTCCCGGGCAAAGCTTTATCCCGATTGATATTTTTGCTATCGAGCCTTCGATTAAAATAATAAAACAGGCAATAGCCAGTAATGAATATGAAAAACGAGCCAGCTTCATCGAGCAGGCGCGCCAACGTGTACTATATGACTTCAACCTGTTCGCCGTCATTGCCAGTATAATTGATCAGCATCATGATGATTGCCTGACTGTCCAGGATCAGCGTATCTTCTCCAGGCGCGCTGCCAACAGAAAGAGTTTGGGCGTGTTTATTCAGCACCAGTGGAACAAACAGTTTTTCAGGCTCAAGTATTCACTCAAAAACCTGATGCATTAAACGTCGAGCAGGATTATGAACCAGTTCAAGCAGTTTCTTTATTATTGCATTGTTTTTGCCGCACCCATCCTGCTGGCAACAACTTATAAAAATGTTGCCAACTTCGTGCCGTTGCTTTTTTTGCTATTGCTTTTTATCTCGTGGAAAGAGGTGCATCCTGGCGTGACAAAGCAACCTCTCATTATTTTTTTCGTTATTTTTATTTCCTTTATTTTTATTTCCGGGTTTTGGTCATATCGCCAGGAAGAAGCGATAGAAAGAATCATCAAGATCATGCTGTTGCTTTTGCCGGCTTGCATATTACTCGGAAGCGGGCACCCGGGCAGATACATGGACACGAAGTATACATGGTGGTGCCTGGTAGTTTCTTTCCTGCTATCAATAGCGCTGACAGGCTGGCAATTGGGTGAAGACAGGCTACTGAAGAACCTGCTTACTGGTGGAGCAGGCGGGGAGCATGTTTCTGCCTATTTAAACCCGGCAGTAATTTGTCTCGTAATCCTGCTTTGGCCGTTATTAGCCCTGTTACATAGCACGGATATGAAACGCCACACCAGGGTGCTTGTAACTACACTATGCGTCATAGCGCTCGTTGCCCTTGTTTTTTATGGTAACTCTGATACTGCCTGGGTAGCAGGAATCCTCGGCGCGACAGCTTATGTCCTGGTAAGGTTTGGTTTAAGCCCCGGTATTTTTAAACCGTTTATCGTAGCATCCATAATCATTGCTGTTGTTGCCTCACCTGTGGTTTACGACAGGCTTCCTGTCAAGAACTACAAAATTGATTCAGATAACTTCCTTGTACAACAACTGGCACAATCTTCTTACCTGCACCGAATTGAAATCTGGGATCGTTGTATTGAGTTGATTGCCGAGCGGCCTTTATTGGGTTGGGGGATGGCGGCATCACTCAACCTGCCCAAATTAAATGAGCCATCCAAGATTCAATATGGGCAAAAACGAACTGACTTCATGTATCCACATAATGTATTTATCCAGTGTCTGCTTGAATATGGCGCTATTGGCCTGGCATTATTTTTATTATGGCTGAACGCCTTGATAAACTGGATATCGAAAACCCCGGCCCCTTTACGCGCTTATTATTCAGCTGCTTTCATAACAACTGTCACGGTATATTCGTTTGGTTTCCCGATGTGGCGCAGCTGGTGGATTGTCTTCCTTGCTGTCATTCCTGTTATCTTTATGGCGGCGAACAGGCAACATGAAGCAAAACCGGCTCTCGGTAATTAATTCCGGGGCCCTGTTATCCCGGTAGCTGTTTCGTACACGGAGAGGGTTTTTGCAGCAACCACTTCCCAGGTGAATTCGTTTTGGACCCGTTCCAGTCCGCGCTGACCCATCTCTTTCAGAACGTCTTTGCTGTCGAGACATTTTACCAGCGCCTGTCTCAATGCAGTTGCATCAGCCGCAGGTACAAGGTAACCGGTTACGCCCTCTTCGACGATTTCAGGTATGCCGCCTACCCTGGTACCAAGAACAGCGAGTCCGCAGGCCATACCCTCAAGCCCGGATATACTGGTGGCCTCCATTAACGAAGGCAGAACCAATAACTGTCCGGCCCGGTAGACAGAAGCCATTTGATCGTTTGGTATCCGGCCCAGCATGCGTACACGAGGCCAAACGGGCTTGCCACGAATCTCGGCTTCAAACTGTTCACGCTGATTGCCATCGCCGGCAACGATAAAGTAACAATCCGGCCGGTCCAGCTCCGCTATGGCACGGGCAAAGTAGAGGACACCATTTTTTTCTACTAATCTCCTGGACAAAACGACACACAGGGCCTCATCCGGGATTTTTAAACGCTGGCGTAACTCGCCTGGCCCGGGACAAAACTTGCCAGCATCAACTGCATTGGATATGTAGCTAACCGGTCCGTGGTAACCAATAGTTTTAGTGGCCTCAACCAGTTCCCTGCTGGGCGCAATCACGGCAGCACAATGGGCCATTCGTTCCCGAATAGAATTCTTGTCTTTTTGTGTGGCATTAAGACGGTTAAGGAATCCGGACGAGTGATTGGTAAAACATACCGGCAGGTCGAGCCCTTTACTGCTGACCAGGGGCCGAATGCCATGGACGTGAACAACATCAAATCCACTGACTGCCAGTTTCTTTTTAATAAAACGGCGCAGCTGCCATTGGTAAATCAGGCGATTACCCATCAGGTTCGGACGGTAAACTTCTATGCCGTCCATTTGTTCATGTGCGAGTGCGTTATCGCGACGTCGACTAACCACGGTGACGTTATGACCCAGCTTTACCAGTGTGGCTGACAGTTCATGTACATGGCTGGCGATTCCGCCGACAACGGGCGGAAACTCGGAACTGAGCATCAGTATATTCAACGTCAGCTTTCACCTTCGAGAATGGAAACGATGCGGCTGCTGCTGTGACCATCACCGTAAGGGTTGTTAGATCGCGCCATGGCCTGGTAGATTTCAGGGTTATCCAGTAGATCGCTGACTGAGTCGATAATATTTTTCTGGTCTGTTCCACATAGACGGGCGGTCCCTGCTTCAAGTGCTTCGGGTCGTTCCG
Source organism: Gammaproteobacteria bacterium (assembly GCA_965229565.1). Taxonomy (GTDB): domain Bacteria; phylum Pseudomonadota; class Gammaproteobacteria; order Eutrophobiales; family Eutrophobiaceae; genus JANQNX01. The sequence continues at coordinate 548,242 of OZ245888.1, forward strand.
TCGTCTCACGCATGACCAACACCGGCTTACCCAGCGCTGGCGCTTCTTCCTGTATTCCGCCGGAATCAGTCAGCAACAGTTCAGACGCCTGCATCAGAAAGGCCATTTCAAGGTAATTTACGGGTTCTATTAAATGTATGTTGTCCTGGCTGGAAAGTTCTTCATGCACCACTTCGTAGACAGCCGGGTTAAGGTGAACCGGATAAACTATTTGAAGGTCTTTACGTTTAGACAGGTGTTTAATTGCTGCGCAAATATTCTTAAACCCCTCACCAAAACTCTCCCTTCTATGCCCGGTAATCAGCAACAACCGGCGGGAACCATCCAGGTAGTCGAACTTGTCCATTAGCGATTGTTTAATTTGTGCATCCCCGTCGATCTTGTTAACTACCTGTAAAAGTGCATCAATAACAGTATTTCCTACCACATGTATTGTTGATGGGTCGACGTTTTCTCTAAGCAGGTTATCTCTTGCCATGTCAGTCGGCGCAAAATTCCAGCGGCTGACACAGGCGGTCATCTTGCGATTAATCTCCTCGGGCCATGGCGCATAGATATTGCCGGTTCTAAGGCCTGCTTCAACATGGGCTACCGGAACCTGGTGAAAATAGGCTGCCAGACTACTGGCCAATGTCGTCGCAGTATCACCATGCACCATAACTACATCGGGTTGTGATTTGTTCAAGATATTACTTACTTCTTGAACTATCCTGGCAAACGTTGAAGAAAGGTCCTGGTTGCCACGCATCAGATCCAGGTCGTATTCGGGCACAAGCTCAAAGATTTGCAAAACCTGATCCAGCATTTGTCGATGTTGGCCGGTTACACAGAGTAATCCATCAAGCTTTTTACTCTGTTGAACGGCCTTGATGACAGGTGCCATCTTGATGGCTTCCGGACGCGTGCCAATGACGGTAAGTACTTTCATATTTTATTATCAGATGGTTTCGATGTACCGCGAGCAAGCAAATACTTTTTAACTGATGCCCAAAACTGTTAATAATTTCCTGTTAAATAAAGTACATCAAGTCTTGTGATGCACAACTATATTGATGCCGTGTATTGCGTATGCGCGTCATTTACCAATACAAAACCGGGAAAAGATCACGCCGAGGATATCATCCGCGGTTACACGGCCCAGCACCTGGTCAAATGACAACAAGGCCTGTCGTATTTGTTCACCAATTACCTCGTAACCGGCATTGTTGTTGATTCCTTCCAGTGCCTGCTCAATATTTAAGCTTGCCGATTGTAAAGCCTTTACATGACGCTGTCGTGCCGACACGCTGTTTTCTTCACTGCTATCCAGTTTTAATATCGATCGTATTGCGTGTATTAGATCATCCATGCCAAGTTCGTCTTTTACTGATACGGGTATCACCCCCTCAGGCATAAACTGTTCATTGGGCTGATTAATATCGATCTTGTTTCGGACTCGAATGACATGCACGCCCGCAGGCAGGTATTCTTCAAGACTGGTATAGTCAGCATCATCTTCAAATACGCTAATCACAAGATCCGCTTTTTCCATGCTTTCCCTGGCGCGTAAAATGCCCTGCGCCTCAATCTTGTCATCACTATCCCTGATACCCGCCGTATCAACCAGTAGCAACTCCATTCCATCAAGCAATATCGACTGTTGCACCCTGTCCCTGGTCGTACCAGGTATATCGGAAACGATGGCAACATCATTACCGGCGAGATAATTCAGCAGACTGGATTTGCCCACGTTGGGCTTGCCGGCGATGACTACGTTTAACCCCTTGTTTAGCGTCGCGCCTGCCTCGGCACTGCTTGTCAGTTTTATTGTCAGCTCGAGTGCGGATTGAATATTCTCTTTTACCGGCTGAATATCAATTTCAATATCTTCTTCATCCGGAAAGTCCAGCGCCGCCTCAAGCAAGGCCTTTGCCGAGACAAGTTTATCCTGGATAACGGTAACCTGTTTTGAAAAAACGCCCTCAAGTGAACGCATGGCGCTGCGTGCAGCCTTGCTTGTCATACTCTCGATTAAATCCATGACCGCCTCGGCCTGAACCAGATCGATCTTGTCATTAAGAAATGCGCGCTCGGTAAACTCACCAGCCCTGGCAGGCCTGGCTCCATTGCTAAAGATCTCGTCCAGCAATTGCCGCAATACCACATCACTGCCATGCGCATGCAATTCGACCACATCTTCTCCCGTGTAGGAATGTGGCGCCCGGAAAAACAATACGAGACCCCTGTCGATCAAGTTGCCGCCGGCGTCCTTGAAAGAGGTAAAGAGATGATGACCAGGCTCGGGGGTTTTTCCTGTTATTGTTTTTGCTATCGCTGCGGCGCCTGGGCCAGAGATACGGATCACTCCAATGCCAGCCCGACCGGGCGCCGTTGAAATTGCCGCGATCGTCTCAACAGTGGACATGCACAGAAACTACTTCAGGCCAGCCTTTTCCAGGTTCCTGGTGATCATCCATTGTTGGGCAATGGAAAGAATATTATTGACCACCCAGTATAAAACCAGGCCGGAAGGAAAAAATGCAAAAAAGACAGTGAAGACAATTGGCAAAATCTGCATGACCTTCTCCTGCACGGGATCCATGGGTGCAGGATTCAGCTTTTGCTGAATGAACATGGTCACACCCATCAGCAACGGCAACACAAAGAACGGATCAGGAGATGACAAGTCATCAAGCCAGAGTGCAAACGGGGCTTGCCTGAGTTCAACTGATTCAAGCAAGACCCAGTATAGTGATATAAAAACCGGTATCTGGATCAGGATTGGGAAACAACCACCGAGCGGGTTGATTTTTTCCTGCTTGTAGATATCCATCATCGCCTGGTTCAGGCGTGCGCGATCGTTCTTGTAGCGTTCCTTGATAGCAACCAGCCTTGGCTGTACACGGCGCATGTTTGCCATGGAGCGATAGCCGGCTGCAGACAAACGGTAAAATACGAGCTTTAGTAGCAGGGTAACCAGCACGATCGACCAGCCCCAATTGTTGGTATAGGTATGCAAGTGATCAAGAACCCAGTACAAGGGTTTTGCTATAAACCAGAAGATGCCGTAATCAACAGTCAACTCCAGGCCATCAGCGATCTTGTCTAACGATTTTTGTAGCTTTGGACCGAAATAGACTCGTTGATGGAAGGTTTCACTACTGCCGACCGCCACTGTTTTTCCCGGGGTTACAGCACCGATAACATAACTTTTCTTGTCCGGGTTAAGCGTGTAATAACGATACGTTTCCTCGGGAGAGCTTGGCAGCAAAGCCGTGAAAAAGTAGTGTTGCAGCATGGCAACCCAACCATTTTTAAACTCGTCCGTAATATTCTCGTCGCGTATGTCATCAAACGATATTTTTTCATAGCGTTTATCAGGGCTGTGCAACACTGCTCCTGTGTACGTATAAAGCAGACGAGAGCCTGCCTGTGCCGGATCGGTTCGGTTAATTTGTGCATAAGCACTACCTGTCCATGGCTGCCCGGTTTCATTGAATACCTCGTGTCGCAACTCGGCCAGGTAAGATCCTTTTTTAAACGTGTAGGTTTTGATGACCCTGAGGCCTTCTTCAGTTATTGACTCAAAGCGCACATCAAGACTATCGCCTGTTAGTACGTACTCATTCTTTTCTGATTGAAACAGGCTTTTATGATTGGCTGCGGACTCCCTGGACAAGATGCCGCTCTGCACCCAGTAGAATTCGTTTGACTCATTTTTAAGGAGTTTTACCGGGTTATCCTTGTCACCTTTATCAACCGGGTAATTAAGCAGGTACAGTCGTTCAATGGTTGCACCACGGGTATTGATCTCTATATCAAGCACGTCCGTCTTGACGGATACCGTTTCGCCTTGTCGATTACCTTGCCCATTATCGGCAACAAGGGCGGGCATTAAGCTGGAGGATTGTTGTTGATTTGCATCAGGAAGAGAAGGTACATCTGCCTCGTCACGCGCGACTGTTGCAGTGTCGTTAACGGTTACTTCGTTGTTATTGGCCGCAACACCATAGTCCTCCTGCCACGCCTGCCAAAGCATAGTAAGCACAAGGCCCAGGGCAATAAGTAATATAAACCGGGTTGTTTCCATAATGACTAGGCTTCTTTGTGTGGCACGGGATCATAACCGCCGCTATGCAACGGGTGACAGCGACAGATGCGTTTTGTCGCCAGCCAGCCCCCTTTTATCAAACCATGGTGTTCAATTGATTCGAATGCATAAGTCGAGCAACTCGGAAAGTAGCGGCAACAAGGCGGGAGAAAGAAAGTTAAATAGCGCTGGTAAACCCTGATCAGATTGAGCGCGATTGTTTTCATTATGTCAGTTTGTTCCAGTGTTTTTCCAGGGCTCCGAATAACGCCCGGTCGTTTGCATTACTGATTTGTTTTTTTGCCAGCACCACGACATCCATTCCCTTTAATTGTTGTTGATGCAGGCGAAAGCTTTCACGAATTAATCGTTTTAACCTGTTTCTATTCACAGCCAGCGGAACATTTTTCTTGGATATTGCCAATCCCAGCCTGGCATGATCAGTGTTGTTCTGCCTTGAGATGAACAACAGCTCTCTGTTGCCGGTGCGTTTACCGGATGCAAACAATGTTTGAAATTCAGCCGGTTTGTTTAGTCTGTTGCAACGACGAAACCGGCTGGCATCAGAAACCACCCCGGGATCAGGCAGACAGTCTTTTTCTACCCTTGTTACGTCGGGCCTTGATGACAAGCCGACCGGATCGGCTTTGCATACGGGCACGAAAGCCATGGGTTCTCTTGCGCTTCAATTTGCTTGGCTGGTAAGTCTGTTTCATATGCAATGCCTGATTTCAATCTTGCTGGTAAAAAGGGCGCATATGGTACTGTTCACAATGTAAATATGTCAATTATTACTGGCCTGTGACAGCGGCCGGGACCAAGTTGTGGATAACTTTCAACAGGTATACACTCTCTGGTCTCTTCTAAATGTATTTCAACGAGGTTTTATCTTGTGGGCACATCCCCATGGAAGCGTTGTCTGGAGCGGCTTGAAGGCGAACTGACACCGCAACAATTCAACACATGGATCCGCCCGCTGCACGCCGTTGAAAATGACCAAAGCATTCGCCTACTGGCGCCTAATCGCTTTGTGCTGGACTGGATTAACGAGCGCTACCTGGGTCAAATCGAGGAAATGCTGAAGGAACTGGAGCAGGAACTGGTTCTCAAGCTTGAAATAGGTAGCAAGGCGGGACAGGAAGAACAACAACCCAGCAAGCCAGCCCCGGTTACCACGCTCAGACGGGAAACCAACTCACGACCAGTCAAACACTCAAGCAACCTGAACAGCAGTTTCACCTTTGATACTTTTGTCGAGGGTAAATCCAACCAGCTGGGCCGCGCGGCTTCAATCCAGGTGGCGGAAAACCCGGGGAGTGCCTACAACCCGCTATTTATCTATGGCGGTGTGGGCCTGGGCAAGACACACCTTATGCATGCCATCGGTGCAGCCATACTTGAACACAAACCCAGCGCCAATATCGCCTACCTGCATTCAGAAAGGTTTGTTGCAGACATGGTCAGGGCGTTACAACACAATGCAATTAACGAATTCAAACGTCATTACCGTTCTCTTGATGCACTGTTAATTGACGACATACAGTTCTTTGCCGGCAAGGAACGATCCCAGGAGGAATTCTTTCACACCTTTAACGCGTTGCTTGAAGGGCAACACCAGATCGTGCTTACCTGTGATCGCTACCCGAAAGAGGTCAGTGGTCTGGAAGAGCGGCTTAAATCCAGGTTTGGCTGGGGTCTGACTGTCGCCATTGATCCGCCCGAACTCGAAACCCGGGTTGCGATTATTCGCAAGAAAGCGTTGCAAGCCCAAAAGGATATTCCCGACGATGTCAGCTTTTTTATCGCCAAGCGTTTTCGTTCCAATGTCCGTGAACTGGAAGGGGCACTGAACCGGGTAATCGCCAACGCCAACCTTACCGGCAATGCGGTTACGCTGGAGTTCACCCAGAGCGCACTACGCGATCTGCTTATCATCCAGGACAAGCAGGTAACCATAGAAAATATTCAGAAAACCACGGCAGAATATTACAAGATCCGCGTTGCAGACTTGCTGTCAAAACGCCGCAACCGCTCAGTGGCCAGACCCAGGCAGGTAGCTATGGCAATCTCGAAAGAATTAACCAATCATAGTCTTCCGGAAATTGGTGATGCCTTCGGCGGGCGTGACCATACGACAGTGCTGCATGCATGTCGTAAGATCACTGAACTCAGGCAAACGGAGCACCGTGTGGAAGAAGATTTCACCAACCTGATTAATACACTGACAAGTTGAGCATGACTTGTGGACAACTACAGTAAATAGCATAACCAAAAAGTTATTCACATTTGAGGAACAGGTTTTCGTCAGTAATTAACAGCTTGTTAACAAACCATAATATTCTGTAAACAACTGATTTTAAATATTAATTTCGAGTTCATAACAGAAAATATATAACTAATAGTAATAAATATAAGGTATATATATATGAAATTTAATATAGATAGGGAGAAGTTATTACCTGCATTGCAGATGCTGAGCGGTGTGGTCGACAGGCGACAAACACTGCCAATACTTTCTAATCTATTGTTCAACTTTGATGGCCAGGCGCTTACGTTAACAGCGACTGACATGGAGGTTGAGCTGATCGTAAACCTGGAGATCGATATGCAGGTGTCCGGAGAGATTACGCTTCCGGCCCGAAAGCTGTTTGATATCTGTAAAGCCCTGCCCGCTGAATCAGAACTCCAGTTCGAGATTAAAAATGACAAGGCCTTGATAAAATCGGGCAAGAGTCGTTTTACCCTGGCGACCCTGCCAGCCCAGGAATACCCGGTAATTGATATCAGTGACCCGGTTGCCAGTTTTTCTATCAAGCAGAGCGTGCTTGAATCGTTGCTTGAGAACACCCAGTTCGCAATGGCGCAGCAAGATGTGCGCTATTACCTGAATGGCTTGTTACTGGAAATCTCGAAGGAGAAGCTGCGCTGTGTTGCCACCGACGGACACAGGCTGGCACTGGATGAGGCACCCGTCACTTCCGGGATTTCCGAGGAAACCCAGATCATTGTCCCCAGGAAGGGGATCACGGAATTGATGCGATTGCTTGACCAGAACGACGAGGAGGTTGAGGTAGTAATTACCGGTAACCATATCCGTATCAAGAAGCAGGGCTATTGTTTTACCAGCAAGTTAATTGATGGTCGCTTCCCCGAGTATCAGCGGGTAATTCCAGAGTTGAGTAACAACGCGGTAACCGCTAGCCGCGACCAGCTCAAGGATAGCCTGACTCGTGCCTCGATCCTGTCAAACGAGAAATACCGTGGTGTCAGGATAATACTCAGTGCAAATAGTTTACGGGCCCTGGCGCACAACCCGGAGCAGGAAGAGGCCGAGGAAGAGGTGGAGGTTGATTACAGCGGTGACGAGATCGAGATCGGTTTTAACGTGTCTTACCTGCTAGACACCCTGTCTATCATCAAGAGCAAAAAAGTCCGATTGAGCGTTCTTGATCCGAATAGCAGCTGCCTGATCTTGCCGGAAGACGAGTCCAGTTGTCAGTACGTCGTTATGCCTATGCGCCTGTAGGTAATGCTGTCGATTAGCCGACTAAAGGCCAGTTGTGTCCGTAATCTGCAAGAACTGAATATCGAGCCAGCAAGCAGGATAAATTATTTCTATGGCCCGAACGCGAGCGGCAAGACCTCTGTGCTTGAAACTATTTATCTTTTGTCCCGGGTGAAATCGTTCCGCAGCAGCCGGATTAACAGTGTTATCACGCACGGAGACAAGGTGTTGTCGGTCCATGCGCAAGGCAGGAACGAGGGGCAGCCATTCAGCATAGGGATAGAAAAAGGTTACGGATTAATGCGCTTGAGGTTCAACGGCACTAATGTAAACAGCGCCTCGGAGCAGGCGAAATCCTTCCCGGTGTTCCTGTTGGCTCCTGATCACAACCTGCTTTTTTACGGTGGACCAAGACAGCGGCGGCACTGGCTGGATTGGTCGCTGTTCCACGTGGAACAGGATTACCTGGAAACCTGGAAAAATTATCACCGCGCCGTGCGGCATAGAAATGCCTTGTTAAAAGTACATCGCGGTTTCAAGCAGTCCGAGATGGAAGGTTGGGAAAATATAATGAGTGTCGAGGCTGCCAGGATTGATGCCTTGAGAAGCAGTTATATTGAGCAGTTACAGCGATCGCTGAATAATAACTACCTGCCGTTGCTACTGGATGATTCTGCAGTAATCGAATACAGGAACAGCCTGTCTGGCGAGGCATTACGGGAAAAGCTGTTACAGAGTCGACCGGAAGACAGTCAACGGGGCTTCACCGGTTGTGGTCCTCACCGGGCCGATATTCGCTTCGAGTACGCAGGGCTTGACGTCGCCAGGCATCTATCCCGGGGTCAAATCAAGCTGTTCGGCGCCGCGCTGATATCTGCCCAATTACAGGCTATCAAGCAGCGGGGTGTGGGCGCGATAGTGCTGGTCGATGATATTGATGCCGAGCTCGATAACGAGTCATCACGGAAAATTATGCAGTTATTGATTGCAAACGACACCCAGACCTTTGTCTCGTCGCTGGACTTGCCCGACTGGGTGCCTCGCAGCAATGAACAAGATGCTGTGTTCCACGTGAAACAAGGTCGGGTCGAAAAGACCGGGTAGTGTTAGAATGTCCGCTTGTTAACAGAGAGTAGTTTATGTCCCAAGATAACAATTACGATTCATCTAAAATCAAGGTTTTAAAAGGCCTGGAAGCGGTTCGCAAGCGACCAGGCATGTACATCGGAGACACCGATGATGGCACCGGATTGCATCACATGGTGTTCGAGGTTGTAGATAACAGTATTGACGAGGCCCTGGCCGGGTATTGCGATCATGTCAAAGTGACCATCCATACCGACGAATCGGTATCAGTCTCGGATAACGGCCGCGGCATCCCGGTCGGCATGCATGAAGAGGAGGGTCGCTCAGCTGCCGAGGTAATTATGACCACCTTGCACGCGGGCGGTAAATTTGACGACAACTCCTACAAGGTATCAGGTGGATTGCACGGGGTGGGCGTCTCCGTCGTAAATGCCTTGTCAGAGCGGCTCGACTTGATTATCAACCGTGAAGGGCACACTCATCGCCAGACCTACAAAAACGGCGATCCGGTTGCACCCATGGAAACAGGCGAAGCATCAACGACCACGGGCACCGAGGTACGCTTCATGCCCAGTGAAAATATCTTCAAAAATATCGAGTTTCATTACGACATCCTGTCGAAACGACTCAGGGAACTCTCGTTTCTAAACTCCGGTGTCTGTATAGAGCTGATTGACGAGCGTAGTGGCAAGACCGATCGCTTCGAATACAAGGGTGGTATTGCAGCCTTTGTTCAGCATTTGAATAAGAATAAAACACCACTGCATGAATCGGTGATTAATATCGACGTCGAAAGGGACGGGGTCACCGTGCAGCTGGCCATGCAGTGGAATGACTCTTACCAGGAAAATATCTTTTGTTTTACCAACAATATCCCGCAGAAAGACGGCGGCACTCATTTGTCAGGCTTTCGTGCCGCACTGACAAGAAGCCTAAACCAGTTTATTGATAAACAGGGCCTGGCCGCAAAGGCCAAGGTTGCCACGGCCGGGGACGACGTTCGCGAAGGCCTTACCGCCGTACTGTCGGTGAAAGTGCCTGATCCGAAATTTTCATCACAAACCAAGGACAAGCTGGTCTCCAGCGAGGTTAAAACAGTGGTTGAATCCAGTGTGTCGGAAAAACTGCAGGACTTCCTGTTGGAGCGACCCACCGAGGCAAAGGCTATCTGTGACAAGATTATCGAGGCCGCCCGCGCCCGCGAGGCTGCCCGCAAGGCACGGGAATTAACCCGGCGTAAGACCGCGCTGGATGTGGCCGGGTTGCCAGGCAAGCTGGCAGACTGCCAGGAAAAAGATCCGGCCAAGTCCGAGCTGTTCCTGGTTGAGGGTGATTCCGCCGGCGGTTCGGCCAAGCAGGGCCGCGATCGAAAGAACCAGGCCATTCTGCCGTTGAAAGGAAAGATCCTGAACGTGGAGAAGGCCCGGTTCGACAAGATGTTGTCATCCGCCGAGGTGGGGACGCTGATCACGGCGCTCGGCTGTGGAATTGGCAAGGAAGAGTTCGACCCCGACAAGCTGCGCTACCATCGAATAATAATCATGACCGATGCCGATGTGGATGGCGCACACATACGTACGTTATTACTCACTTTCTTTTATAGGCAGATGCTGGAACTGATTGAGCGAGGGCATGTGTATATTGCGGAGCCGCCGCTGTACAAGGTAAAGAAAGGAAAGCAGGAGCGCTATCTCAAGGATGATGTAGAGCGACAGGCATATTTGCTGGAGATGGCGCTGGAAAACAGCCGCCTTTTCCTGTCCGCGGACGCACAACCTGTCGTTGGCGATGAGTTGCGCGACCTGGTCGATAAGTACATCAGTATGAACCTGGCCTATACCCGTCTCTGCAAGCGCTACCACTCGTCTATCGTTGATGCCATGCGCCATATGCCAGTGATTACCGAGGCAGACTGCGAAGATGGCGCGGTGATGAAGAACTGGTTTGGCGAGCTGGTTGGCCAATTAAACGAGACCGGCTCCAAGATTACCGAGTACCAGTTTGAGATGTTTCAGGGTAGTGAGGGGGCCTACGGTGCCAAGGTAACGCTGCTCGTACACGGGGTGGAATCCAGTAATGTCTTTATGCCCGAGTTCTTCTCAAGCGGTGATTACAAGAAATTATCGGCGTTGGAAGCAGGCCAGGAAATAGAAGAAGGCTCGAGAATTGAACGCGGTGAGCGACAGCAAGCGATTACTACTGCTACCCAGGCGTTTGACTGGTTGCTGAAGGAAGCCGAGCAGGGCTTGTCTATCCAGCGTTACAAGGGGCTGGGAGAAATGAACCCTGACCAGCTTTGGGAGACCACCATGGATTCAAAGAGCCGATCGTTGGCACAGGTCAAAATTGAAGATGTGATAAAGGCCGATCAGATCTTTACTACCCTGATGGGCGACCAGGTTGAGCCGCGCCGGGAATTCATCGAGTTGAATGCCCTGGCGGTGGAAAACCTCGACACCTGATTACGGTGGCGTTCTTGCCAGGGCCCAGACCTGAACCTCGGGACAGCCGTTAGCGACCAGCACTTTTGCAAGCTCGTTCACTGTTGCACCGGTGGTAATGACGTCATCGCATATGGCTACTCGTATTTCCCCGAGCGGGTTTCTCTGGATGAACGCATTGCGCATATTCCTGCGCCGCTGAACATGGCTCAGGCCGCTCTGGCTTGCTGTTGCACGACAGCGAACTATCGCATTATTGATCACCTTGATACCAAGCTGGCGACCCAGGTGTCTTGACAGGAGATCGGCCTGGTTATAGCCACGTTGGCGCTGTCGTGATGCATGCAGTGGCACTGGAATGAGCACATCGGGCAGGTCCCTGGTTTCATGCCTGATGGTGGATGCGAGGCTGGAAGCCGGAAGCCGCATCAGTTCGGGTCGATGCCGATACTTCAGTGCCTGCAGGTATCGATCAAACGGATAGCAGTAATCTGTTAAGACAATGCTCAGGTCAAACGCGGGTGGCGACAACAGGCAGCGACCGCAGATGCGATCGGTTGAAGAAGGCAGTGCACAAACCGGGCAACGAGTTCGCGTCGTGAAAAACAGGTCTTGCTGACAGCTGTTGCAGATGTAAGTAGTGCTGTCAGCGTGACAAAAGAAGCACGGCCCTGATGGTAAAAATCCTGCGTCCATGCAGATTAGTTAACCTTTACAGAAATAAAAAGTTTACAATAACCCGGATCCAATTAACAAAATTATAGATGATTTACGACACCATGTTCCCAATACGCCATGACTGGACGCGACAGGAAGTGCTGGACCTGCTGCGAACGCCATTTAATGATTTAGTCTTTGCGGCCCAACAGGCCCACCGAAAACATTTTGATGCCAACCAGGTGCAGTTAAGTACCTTGATGAATATCAAGACAGGAGGTTGCCCGGAAGACTGTGCCTACTGCCCGCAAAGTGCGCATTACCAGACGGACGTCAACGCAGAGAAAATGGCGGCGGTAGCAGACGTGGTCAAGCAGGCGGGTATTGCCAGGGAAAAGGGCGCGACTCGCTTTTGCATGGGTGCGGCCTGGAGACAACCAAAAGATCGTGACCTGGATAAAGTGATAGAAATGGTGCAGGCCGTGAAAGCACTGGGCATGGAAACCTGTGTCACCCTTGGCATGTTAAGCGAAACACAGTCTGAGAAACTGAAAAGTGCCGGCCTGGATTATTACAACCATAACCTTGACACTTCCCCTGATTATTATTCCGAGATCATCAGTACACGTGATTACGATGAACGGCTGCGGACGCTGGAAAACGTGCGCAAGGCCGGTATACATGTTTGCAGTGGCGGGATCATAGGCCTGGGCGAAGATGATGTTGATCGTGCTGGTCTGCTGATGACGCTGGCGAATCAGCCACAGCACCCTGAAAGCGTTCCCATCAACATGCTGGTGCAGGTAGAAGGCACGCCACTTTATGAAACAGACAAGGTTGATAGCATTGATTTTGTCAGGGTCATCGCCACTGCCAGGATCATGATGCCGGCATCTTACATACGCTTGTCTGCTGGCAGAAACGAGATGAGCGATGAAATGCAGGCGCTGTGTTTTCTTGCTGGCGCCAATTCGGTTTTCTACGGTGAAAAATTACTGACAACGGATAATCCGCAACTCGAAAACGATCAGGTTCTGCTGCAACGATTAGGTATCGAGTCCTTGCAACACTGATTGGTCCCGTGTCTGTTTACAAAGATGTAGAGCAAGCACTGCAGCAGTTGCGGGAGAAGGATCTATACCGTTCACGTCACCCGTTACAATCTGCGCAGGGTCCCGAGATCAGGATTGCAGGCAGGCAACTGATCAATTTCAGTAGCAATGATTACCTGGGGTTGGCCAATGATGCTCGAATAAAAAACTGGCTAATCGACGCACTACAGGTACTCGGTGTTGGCGCGGGCGCGTCACAATTAATCGTCGGCTATAACGAAACGCATCGCGAGCTGGAGCTGGCGTTATCAGGTTGGTTGCAACGTGATGCAACCCTGCTATTTCCTTCCGGTTACATGGCAAATCTAGCCATTGCTTCAACACTGATTGATAAGAACAGCGTGGTGATACAAGACAAGCTTAACCATGCATCACTGATAGATGCCGCAACACTCTCACCAGGAAAACTGGCCAGGTATCCACATTCAGATATGCAGGCGCTGGAAAGGCTTCTGATAAAACACAATGAAAAAAAACGCGTCGTTATGACAGACGGCGTGTTTAGCATGGATGGTGACTGTGCAAGGTTGCAGGAGATAGCCGAGCTGTGTGCAATGCATAACGCTTTACTGGTTGTCGATGACGCGCATGGCATTGGCGCTCTCGGCCAGCAAGGTGCAGGCCTGGTTGAATCACTGGCGCTGACACAACAACAGGTGCCACTGTTGGTAGGGACCTTTGGCAAGGCCTTCGGTATTAGCGGCGCGTTTGTATCCGGTGACAGCCGTTTGATTGATCTTCTGTTGCAAAAGGCGAGGACGTATATCTATACGACGGCAATGTTGCCTGCGGTGGCAGCGACGCTGGTTAAGACACTGGAACTGGTAAGGAACGCGAGTGATCTGCGACAGCAGTTGCGCACCAACATTGATTTACTAAAAAGCCAGGTGCCCGCATTGGCGTCTGATACACATATTCAGCCCCTGGTGATTGGTGCATCTAACCATGCCTTGAATGCCAGTAACAGGTTGCGTGAGCAAGGGGTGTTGGCCATGGCTATCAGGCCACCTACAGTACCAAATGGTACAGCGCGATTAAGGATTAGCCTGAGCGCGGCGCACACCAGGCAACATATCAATGCACTTGCCACTGCCGTTAACGGTTTACTCGTTACATGACTACTGCGCTGAACACGATCTACCTCCATGGCTGGGGTTTCAGGAACGAAGTCTTTGACCTGCTGATCGATCAGACCGGGGACGCTTGTCCATGCCTGTATTCGCTGGTGCAGGATACAGGCTATGACGCCATCGTCGATGCGATCACCGATACCATTACCAGTGACACCGTGCTGGTTGGCTGGTCCATGGGCGGCCAGATCGCGATCGAGGTTTCGCTGCGCACGAGCAGGATAAAAGGCCTGGTGTTACTGGCCAGTACACCGTTGCTGGTTAACAGGCCCGGGTGGGATGTTGGTATCGACAACAAGGCCTACCAGGAATTATGCCAGGCCTTCAGCCAGGATCCTGCGAGGACCCTGGACGAGGTAATGGCATTGACCGCGTATGGTGATAGCAATTACAAAAACACGGTGAGGTGCCTGGAAAAGTATGCGGCAAACCCGGCTGATGTAGATGCACTGGCGCTATTATTGCGGGAGCTGGGTCAGCGAGACTTGCGCGAGGCACTGGCGAGCCTGTCGATTCCCGTGTTGATGTGTGCCGGCGAAAACGATGCATTGGTAAATCCACGCCTGTTTGAAAAAACCAGCAACAGTCATCTGCAAACGCGACTGTATCCCGGTTGCGGTCACGCCCCCTTCGTTTCCCGTGCCGACGAAATAAACGGAGAAATTGCACGCTTCAGGCAAGGGCTGGTATGAGTACGGAGAATAATCGTTTAAACACACAGAGAGTGCGTCGGTCTTTTGGCAAGGCCGCGGCCGACTATGATCGTTACGCGGTATTACAGCGAACCATTACCGAGCGACTGCTCGAATCGTTTGAGCTGATCGACATCAACCCGCGCAGGGTTCTGGACCTGGGTGCCGGCACTGGTTTCGGCGCTCGCTTGCTGAAGCAACAATTCAAGCGGGCCAGTCTCGTGCAGGTCGACCTCTCGCACGACATGCTGGCATTGTCCCGGCAAAACAGTCCGAGATTTTTTTCCGGTCAACAATTCGTGTGTGCAGACGCCTCCCGGCTTCCGTTTCAAACAGCACAGTTCGACATGATCTTCAGCAGCCTTATGCTGCAATGGTGCAGTAACCTGGATGAGGTTTTCACAGAGCTTGCCGGTTTGCTTAAACCTGGCGGCCTGTTTATCTTTGCCAGTCTCGGTCCCGACACCTTGAAGGAGTTGCGCGAATGCTGGCGCCGGGTCGATGACGACGTGCATGTAAACACCTTTATCGACATGCACGATATTGGCGATGCCTTGATCCGCAGCGGACTGAGTGAGCCTGTACTGGGCGTGGAACACATCAAGCTGTTATACGATGATGCAACAACGCTGATGCGGGAGCTGAAGGGAATTGGCGCTCGCAATGCCAACACGGGTCAGCGTACCACGCTAACGGGGAAACAGCGGCTACAGCAGGTGCTGGCACATTACGAATCATTCCGCAGCGATGGCAAGCTGCCAGCAACCTACGAGGCCATTTATGGTCATTGCTGGAAATCCGCCACTGTACGTGACACCGGTCACCAGCAGGAGCAGGTTGTGTCCCTGGACGGGCTTCGACAACAGCTAAAACAACGACGCGGTAACCAGGGGCAATGAGCAAGGGTTTTTTTATCACAGGCACCGATACCGGCGTCGGTAAGACCTGGTTTACGGTATTGCTTATGCGGTTCCTGCAGGAAAATGGTGTTCTTGTAAATGGCATGAAGCCCATAGCCTCGGGCGCGGAAGAACGTAGCGGCAGACTGGTCAATGAGGATGCCACGGCGATCCTGGCGGCGTGCGCCAGCCCGCTCGAATATGACGAGGTAAACCCGTTCCTCTATGAGCCACCGGTGGCACCGCATATTGCCGCCGACAAGGCGCAAAAACCGATCGATACTTCGCGGATTATGGCGGCATACGATTCCCTGCGGGCAAAAAGCGAATGCCTGGTTGTGGAAGGTGTAGGCGGTTGGCGCGTGCCCATTAATCATGAACAAACGCTGGGATATATAGCCGGGCTAATGCAGTTGCCGGTCATCCTGGTTGTAGGGCTGAGGCTGGGCTGTATCAACCACGCATTGCTTACCGCAGAAGCGGTCCGTCAAGACGGACTGGAACTCGCGGGCTGGGCCGTGTCCACGTTGGAAAAAGATTACCTCTACCGTGACGAAACACTGGCGACCCTGGAAAAGGGCCTGAATTGCCCGTTTCTGGCTGAAATCCCGCACTGCACCGGCAACAGCCACGATCAGGCTGTCTTGAACATTACATCGGCAGGCCATGATCGCTTGTTATGCTGAATCGGGATTTGTTTTAGACGACTCCCGGCCAAACATGAAAAAATGCTGCAGGCCCAGTAATATGTGACAAAATGTCGCCATGCTGCATTTAATTGTGCATAATACTTCGCTGAAGCAGGTAGCAACCTATCTCGCAAGCAAAAAATAACCAGCATGATTATCAGTCTGGATAATTCTAAAAAAGAAACCACTGGCTTTTTGGTAATGCCAAACAGGGCCATGCCCTGGCGACAACAACTGGTATTTTTTTGCATTATTGCTGCGTTTTCCCTGGGGATTGCAGTAGGTTTTTTTATGCAAGGGTTAACGTTGATACTGCCATTCGCAGGCCTGGAATTGCTCGCGCTTGGTACCGCCTTGTATGTAAGTGCCTGGCGGGGAGGGCGGCGCGAGGTGATTAATATCGACAAGGATGCTGTTACCGTCGAGATTGGTCACGACGAACCTGAACAGCGTTTCGAGTTTGATCGAGCCTGGTTACAGGTTGTGTTGCAGAAGTCCTGGAGTAGCTGGTATCCGAGCCGACTGTTGTTGAGATCGCACGGCAGGCAAATCGAGATAGGCAGTTTTTTGAATGAACAGGAACGTCAGGCGTTGGCGTTGACACTGCGCAAGGCGCTACGATCCTGAGCAGTTACAATTATAAATACTAAACTGAGGAAAGTTGTATGTCAGTCCGTAAAACAAAATCAACTGTGCTCTGGTTCGTCACAGTTTCTCTTTCTCTCTTTTGTGGTTTGGCCTTTGCAGAAGGTATGCCCTGGAATCTGACCGAAGGCGTCACTCCTACGAGTCAAAAAGTCTATGATCTTCACATGACGATCCTTTATATCGTCACCGTCATCGGCATTGGCGTGTTTGCAGTGATGTGCTGGTCAATTTTTCATCATAGAAAATCAAAAGGCGCAGTTGCTGCCCAGTTTCATCACAGCACATTCGCGGAAGTCACCTGGACCATTATTCCCATCCTGATCCTGGTTGCCATGGCCGTGCCGGCGACTAAAACGCTTATCTTCATGGAACAAACCGGTGACGCCGAGATGACGATCAAGGTCACCGGCTACCAGTGGAAGTGGAAATATGACTACATGGAAGATGACATCAGTTTCTTCAGTACACTGGCGCAGGACAGTAACGAGGCCCGTCAGCGTAATGCTGCGGTCAAGCCGGAAGATGTCGAGAACTACCTGCTCGAGGTCGACAACCCGGTTGTCGTGCCTATTAATACCAAGATTCGAATCCTGACCACCGCTGCCGATGTTAACCACGCATGGTGGGTGCCTGACCTGGGCTGGAAGCGTGATGCAATCCCGGGCTTTATAAACGATAACTGGACCTATATCGAGAAAGCCGGCACCTACCGCGGCCAGTGCGCGGAGCTGTGTGGCAAGGATCACGGCTTCATGCCTATTGTGTTGAAGGCCGTGCCAAAGGCTGAATACGCTGCCTGGGTCCAGGAAATGAAGGGCGAGGCTGCGGCCGACGCGGCTGATTCAGTTCGCGAGTGGGCGCAGGACGAGCTTATTGCCAAGGGCGAAGAGGTTTATAACAAGAACTGTGGCGCTTGCCATATGGCTACTGGAGAAGGTGTTCCCGGCATGTTTCCGTCACTGGCCGGCAGCTCTGTTGTAAACGGCCCGGCTACAGCATTTGCATCCCAGGTTCTGAATGGAAAGAACCTGATGCCTCCGTTCAAGGATCAGTTAAACGATGCCGACATTGCTGCGGCAATGACCTTCGTTCGTAACTCCTGGGGCAATGCCGCACAAGACGCGGTACAACCTGCAGAAATTGCAGCCCAACGATAATAACCATTATTAAATTTCTGGATACAGACAAGATTAGCTATTTAAGAGGATAGACACATGAGTGAAGCAGTCATCCACGACGACCATCACGACCACAAGCCAACCGGCATAGGACGCTGGCTGTTTTCTACTAACCATAAAGACATCGGCACGATGTACCTGGTTTTCGCCCTGATTATGTTATTCGTCGGCGGGGCCATGGCCATGGTGATCAGGCTTGAGTTGTTCTCGCCAGGTCTGCAGTTTGTAGACCCGCAATTTTTCAACTCCATGACCACCGTGCATGCCCTCGTTATGATCTTCGGGGCGGTGATGCCTGCCGGTGTCGGCCTGGCCAACTGGATGATCCCGATGATGATTGGTGCGCCGGACATGGCCATGCCACGCATGAACAACATGAGTTTCTGGATACTGCCATTCGCGTTTACCCTGTTGCTGGCAACCTTCTTCATGCCTGGTGGTGCGCCGGCCGGTGGCTGGACCATGTATCCGCCCCTGGTATTACAGCTTGGCGATGGCTTTCCGTTCCTGATCTTTGCTGTCCACTTCCTTGGCATCTCGTCCATCATGGGCGCGATTAATATCATTGCGACCGTGTTTAACATGCGTGCACCGGGCATGACCTTCATGCGTCTGCCGCTGTTTGTCTGGACCTGGATTATTACCGCATTCCTGTTGATTGCTTCCATGCCGGTTTTGGCAGGCGCAGTGACCATGCTGCTGACTGATAAGTATTTTGGCACGGCCTTCTTTAACGCCGCCGGTGGTGGTGACCCGGTCCTGTTCCAGCACATTTTCTGGTTCTTCGGTCATCCTGAGGTGTACATCCTGGTACTCCCGTCCTTCGGTATCATCTCGCAGATTATCCCGACCTTTTCTCGTAAACCGCTGTTCGGTTACGCGTCCATGGTCTATGCAACGGCGTCAATCGCGTTCCTGTCGTTTTTCGTCTGGGCGCACCACATGTTTACCGTGGGTATGCCGCTGACCGGTGAGTTGTTCTTTATGTATGCCACCATGTCCATCGCGGTGCCTACCGGTGTCAAGATCTTCAACTGGATGGCGACCATGTGGCGTGGTTCCATGACCTTTGAAACACCAATGCTGTTTTCTATTGGCGTATTGTTCATGTTCTCAATCGGTGGTTTCTCCGGCCTGATGATGGGCATTACCCCGGTAGACTTCCAGTACCACGACACCTACTTCATCGTGGCACACTTTCATTACGTACTCGTGCCGGGAATTATCTTTGGTATTTTCGCCGGTGTTTACTACTGGCTGCCGAAATGGACCGGGCATATGTATGACGAAACGCTCGGCAAGTGGCACTTCTGGACCTCTACGATCTCGGTCAACGTACTGTTCTTCCCGATGCACTTCATTGGCCTTGCCGGTATGCCGCGACGTATCCCGGATTACAATACCCAGTTTACCGACTGGAACCAGATTATCAGTATTGGCGGCTTTGCCTTTGGCCTGAGTCAGCTGATCCTGGTCTGGGTTGTTATCAAGTGCGTCCGTGGTGGTGAAAAAGCCACTGACCAGGTGTGGGAAGGTGCGCACGGTCTCGAGTGGACATTGTCCTCGCCGCCGCCGTTCCACAGCTTCACCACGCCGCCAAAGGTCACCGACGAAATGGCGCATTCATAGGGCGCCATGACAACGATGAGTCAAAACGGCGAACAAACCGATAACGCACAGAAGGATCTGGCGGCAAAGAACAAGCGACTGGGAATCATCCTGGGCCTTGTTGCCGCCGGCGTCTATGTCGGTTTTATTCTGTTTTACTGGAGATAGTTCATGCAGCAGGCAGCAAACCGTACAGCCAGAAAACTCGCCTTGTTCGCGGTGGCGATGTTTGGTTTTGGCTACGCGCTGGTGCCGCTTTACGATGTGTTTTGCGAGGTTGTTGGTATCAACGGCAAGACAGGGCAAATCTCAAATGAACAGGCGGCTTCGGGTTACGTTGATATGAGCCGTATGGTAACGGTCCAGTTTGATACCAATATCAATGCCGAAATACCCTGGGAGTTTGAGGCCTTGAGCATGAACAAGCAGGTCCATCCAGGCGAGGTGGCGGAAGTCATGTTTGTCGCAGAGAACAAATCGGATCGAACAGTGGTAGGGCGCGCCGTGCCAAGCGTGGCACCAACCACTGCATCGCTGTATTTCAATAAGACCGAGTGTTTTTGTTTTACTGAACAAACACTCGCGCCGGGGGAAAGAAAAGAAATGCCGGTACGTTTTATTGTCGACTCGGACCTGCCCGAGAAGATAAAAATGATGACACTGTCCTATACCTTCTTTGAGACAGTGGAATCCAAGCAGGTAGCAGAAAATAATAAATCACGCTCAAGCGTAGACAATATTTAAACAGAGAAAAAGTTAATAACTAGATTAAAGATGGGGCTTCATTATGTCTGATTCACATGGTGCATATTTCATTCCTGATCCAAGCCGTTGGCCGATCGTGGGTTCAGTTGCGTTATTCGTCACTTTCATCGGGGCAGGCCTGTTATTGAATGGCGTCACGCCGGTAGTGCTTTACATTGGACTGGCCGCGGTTATTTACATGTTTTACGGCTGGTTTTCAGACGTTATCAAGGAAAGCCTGGCGGGCAGCTACAATCACCAGGTGGATGTCAGTTTTCGCTGGGGCATGAGCTGGTTTATTTTTTCCGAAGTCATGTTCTTCGCGGCTTTTTTTGGCGCCCTGTTTTATGCTCGCGTGTTATCTGTGCCATGGTTGGGCGGCGAAGGTGCGAAGTTTACTACCAACGAATTCCTGTGGCCTGATTTCCAGGCCGTATGGCCTCTGTTAACCACTCCGGACATGACCGGTGCAATTAGTTCACAGTTCACCGCGATCAAGGAAGTTATACCGGCCTGGGACATCCCGGCGCTCAATACCCTGATCCTGTTGACGTCTGGTGCGACTATCACGTTTGCACACTGGGCGCTGAAGAAAGAAAAACGCAAGGCGCTGATCCTGTGGATGATTGCTACAGTTGCTCTTGGTGCCATCTTCCTTTATTTCCAGGCCTATGAATATGTTCATGCCTACAAGGATCTCGACCTGAAATTGTCTTCCGGCATTTACGGCTCAACCTTTTTCATGTTGACCGGCTTTCACGGTTTTCACGTGTTAATGGGTGCCACCATGATCCTGATCATTACCCTGCGTTGCATGAAAGGTCACTTTACGGCCAAGGATCATTTTGCTTTTGAAGGCGTTGCCTGGTACTGGCACTTTGTTGACGTGGTCTGGCTGGGACTGTTTATATTCGTATACTGGATATAGTCAGCCAGCAGTTGGAAACAATAAAGGCGCTGCTTACGCAGCGCCTTTTCTATTAGGTGTCGGGCAATTACTGGCCCAGTCCATGCGGTTGTATCAAGCCAAAATAATAACCAACAAACAGTAATACAAATAACAGGATTGATAGACTAACCCTGACAGTAAGCGATGTTACCAGTCGTGTTGACTTGGAGTCCGAGTCATCCTTTACAAGGAAGATAACACCTGCAGCTAGTGAGGCGAGTATCAGTAACAGTAACAGGATGATAAATGCTTTAAATAAAATTACGGCCATAATCTGATCAATGTCTATTACTTCAGTATAACGGGCCTGTTAACCAAAGTATTGCACTGTATGAACATATCGCTCGGACAATGGTCTTTCCAGCCAGGAATTTTAACCAGCATGCTGGCGCTGGTGTTCTTTGCGTTATTTGTCCGGCTGGGCTTGTGGCAGCTGGATCGTGCTGAATACAAGGCATTGCGGTATTCAACCTTTACCGAGCGACAGCAGCAGGCGCCGGTGCGGCTTGCCGAATTACCGGGCATAAATGTCGAAGACATGCTGTGGCGAAGAGTCGAGGCAACGGGCCGGTTTGATGAATCACTGCAGGTACTGCTGGATAATCGTGTCTCAAGCAGCGAGGTCGGCTACTATGTATACACGCCGTTCCGGCTTGCAGGTTCGGAACAAACGATACTGGTTAACCGCGGCTGGGTACCGGCGCCGGCGCAAAGGAGTGAGGTGCCAGCACTGACAACAACGGAAACCACGGTGACGCTGCATGGCGAGCTGAACAAAGAGCCTAGAACCGGTATCTTGCTGGCGGAAGTCGCGCCGGAACAGGTAAAGCCCGGGGTGTACCGGGTACAAAAAATTGAGCTCGTCGAGTTAGAGGAATTGCTGGGCGTTAAACTCGCGCCATTGATACTGCGGCTTGGGCCTGGTTCGAAACATAGCTACAAAACAGAATGGGCGAAGCCCGGCTCGGATGAACAAAAGCATCGTGGTTACGCGTTTCAATGGTTTGCCTTTGCTGCAACCCTGCTCGTAATCTATGTACTAATGAACACCAAAAGAAAAACCGCAAATGAAAAGTAAACAAAAAAACACGCTTACCCTGATTGTTATTGTCGTCGCCTTTTTAGGCCCGATTGCATTCTCTTACTGGCTGACTGGCCAGCAGGAAGTGCTGGATGCACAGGGCAATTCAAACTATGGCGACCTGGTTACACCGCTAAGGCCTGTTGATGACCTCAAGTTGCTGGACCCGGTTGCCAACCGGGAATACCAGCTACACGGCAAATGGAATCTCGTTTACGTGACAGACGTGTGCGAACAGGCATGCATGAACAACCTGTATCGCATGCGACAGATACATATAGCCATGGACAAGCATTCCTTGCGCGTACAGCGCGTGTTGTTAATGACGCAGGCACAGTCAGCAAGCCTGATGCCGGAACTCAATGAATATGCCGGCCAGCGTGTAATCGTGGAGCCTGGCCTGGACAAGGATTTGTTGTTACGCAAATTTGAAATAGGCAATAGTGATTCGCCGATCGAGGCACAGCGGCTTTACATCATTGATCCGCTAGGTAACTTGATGATGAGTTATCCGCCTGATATTAATCCGCGCGGCATAATGAAAGATTTGAAGAAACTGTTGAAGTTCTCCAGGATTGGCTAACAGCTTTATATGAACAAAACGATTCTATATATCTCCCGCTTTGCCTGTGTGCTGGCGCTAATCGTAATCACGGTTGGTGCCTATACGCGGCTTTCGCACGCGGGCCTGGGTTGCCCGGACTGGCCAGGTTGTTACGGCCAGATGATTGTGCCGGCAGAAGAAGACAAGGTGCTGGCTGCCAACGAGGCGTGGCCGGAACGGCCGCTGAAGGCTGACAAGGCCTGGATTGAAATGGCCCATCGTTACGTTGCTGGTGCCCTCGGTCTTGTCATAATGTTTATCTGTTTCTACGCCTGGTTCAGGCAGCGCGATGCCTACACCCGTTGGCTCTCGACCGGTCTGTTGGCACTGGTGATATTCCAGGCATTGCTCGGCATGTGGACCGTAACACTACTATTAAAACCGCTGGTGGTGATGTCTCACCTGCTGGGCGGAATGACTATCCTGTGCCTGTTGTACTGGCTCAGTCTTCGCCAGCAAGGGCAATTACAGGCTGCCGCCAGGGTGTCCGTGCCGGAGATGAAACCCTGGGCCATTCTTGGCCTGCTGGTGCTGGCGCTGCAAATCAGCCTTGGTGGCTGGACCAGCACCAATTACGCGGCACTTGCCTGCCCTGATTTCCCGACCTGTCACGGTGTTGTCTGGCCGGAGATGAATTTTAAAGAGGCATTTATACTCTGGCGCGGTCTCGGCATCGACTACGAGGGCGGTGTTCTTGATGGCCCGGCACGAACCGCGATACACATGATGCATCGCATTGGCGCCATCATCACGATACTGGTACTGGCCACGGTAGCTATCCGGGCCATCATGTTCCAGGGGGGCTTGGTCAAGTACACGGGTATGGCTATCCTGCTGGTACTGATTCTGCAGGTGTCACTGGGGATCGCCAACGTAGTCATGCACTTGCCGCTCTATATTGCGGTGGCACACAATGGGGTAGCTGCGTTATTATTGTTGACCCTTGTTACCCTGTTGCACCAGAGCACGCCGGTAACCAAGAACATCATCAAGTAGGGGATTTCGTGCAAAACCGCTCCATTACAGAAACCATCGCCATCAGCTGGAAAGACTACTACGCGCTGTGCAAGCCGAATGTCGTCGCCCTGATAGTGTTTACGGCAGTGGTGGGCATGTTCCTCGCGGCGCCAACCATGCCGCCATGGGATGCGTTAATCTGGGGCACCATAGGCATTGGCCTGGCCTCGGCCTCGGCGGCAGCGATAAACCACGTGGTCGATCACCGTATTGATACCATCATGGCGCGCACCATGCGGCGGCCACTGCCCAAGGGCAACGTCAGTATTGTGAACGCTATAATTTTTGCCTGGTTCCTGGGCACGATATCCATGGGCATCCTTGCCTTCCTGGTGAATCCGCTCACTGCTGCACTAACGGCCATTTCACTAATCGGATACGGGTTCATTTATTCCATGTTCCTGAAACGGGCGACCCCGCAAAACATCGTGATTGGCGGCGCCGCCGGCGCTGCTCCGCCGGTGCTCGGCTGGACCGCGGTTACCGGGTCGCTGGACCCAAATTCATTGCTGCTGTTCCTGATTATTTTCGCGTGGACGCCGCCGCATTTCTGGGCATTGGCGATATACCGCCGCGAGGAATACAAGGCCGTGGATGTGCCGATGCTGCCCGTGACCCACGGTGTCGAATACACCCGCCTGCATATCCTGCTGTACACGATCATCATGAGCATCGTCACGCTGTTACCTTACCTGGTGCAGATGTGCGGTACGTTTTACCTGGTCTGTTCAACGTTGTTGAACGCGATGTTCCTGTATTACGCCATTCGCATGCAGTTTGATCATGATGACAGGCTTGCCATGAAAACCTTTTCCTATTCCATCGTTTACCTGATGCTGTTGTTCGCGGCATTATTGATCGATCATTACATCCCGCTTGTTGCCAGCGTTTTATAACGCCGGTACTAATTTTTCAAATTATGCCATCTGCGTAACTGGTTCGTTTCCCGATCAGCTGAATACAGTTTGTTTGTCAGGGCGTAAGTATGTCCTCTACAAGCGCATGTAACCTTTTTCCGCCTGGTTACATCTACTTTTGTGGGTGAACTCATTCATTTAAATGAAGTCACTATTCTACGGAGTAAACAATGCAACGCAGACATTTCTTATATTCATTGGCCCTTGGCCTTTCATCGGCATCCTTGCTGCACCGGCAGCTTTTTGCACATCCGGTGGACCAGAACCTGAAGATATCACCGCTAAAGAAGTCAGATGACGAGTGGCAGTCACTGCTGTCATCGGCACAATACGATATCCTGTTTGAAGAAGGCACAGAGCCTCCCGGTTCCAGTCCCTTAAATGAGATCAAGGACAAGGGTACGTTTGTCTGCGCCGCCTGTTACCTGCCGTTATTTGAATCCGAGACCAAGTATGACAGCGGAACAGGTTGGCCCAGCTTTTACCAGGCCATAGATGGTCGTATAGGTACCAAGCTGGACTTGAAACTGGTTTGGCCGCGTACCGAGTACCACTGTGCGCGTTGTGGCGGTCACCAGGGGCACGTGTTTGAAGATGGTCCCGAGCCGACCGGTTTGCGTTACTGCAATAATGGCCTCGCCCTGGAGTTCATTCCTGAAAACAAACCGCTACCCGCGCTGAGAACCTGACGTGTTGCGCTGTATTCTCGCTATATTATTAACGCTATCAGCGGCCATGGCCCACGCTGAAACGAAGGTAGCCGTGTTTGCCGGAGGTTGCTTCTGGTGCATGGAGCCACCCTACGACAAACTGGATGGTGTAATCAGTACGATCTCCGGCTATACCGGCGGCCACACGGAAAACCCGACCTACAAGCAAACCAGTACCGGCACCACCGGTCATTACGAAGCACTGCAGGTCACTTATGATTCAACAAAGGTCAGTTACAAAACACTGCTGGACGTATTCTGGAAGAATATCGATCCGTTTAACGATTCAGGACAGTTTTGTGATCGTGGTCCGCAATACCTTTCGGCCATCTTTTACCTGGATGACGAACAAAAGGAATTAGCAGAGGCAAGTAAACAGTCTTTACAGGAAAAGTTTACTGCTAAAAATAAAATCGTGACGCCGATACTACCGGCCAGTAAGTTTTATGTCGCCGAGGAATACCACCAGGATTATTACGAGAAAAACCCGGTACGCTACAAGTATTATCGTTTCAGTTGCGGTCGTGATAAACGGTTGGAAGAAGTGCAGTCCCTGCTTAAATCAAATAGTTAATTAATTCTTACCGAAGTTGCCTGTCCGGTGACTGTTCCGGCATAGGTATTTTCCGTTAATGCTGTTATCTTTGGTAGCCGAATTTTCCAGGCTCTAAATATTACTAACGTGACAGCAACCAACCCGGTCATTTCAGTGCAGGCGCTCGACAAGACCTACAAGTCAGGTTTTGTCGCGCTGAAGAATATCAATCTCGATATTCACAAGGGCGAAATCTTCGCCTTACTGGGCCCCAACGGCGCGGGCAAGACCACCCTGATCAGTATCATCTGCGGTATCGTTAACCCCGGCGCGGGAACCGTACGTGTCAACGGCCACCACATTATTGATGATTTCCGTGCTGCCCGTGCGGAGATAGGCCTGGTGCCGCAGGAGATATCTACCGATATGTTTGAAACGGTGTGGGGCACGGTTTCATTCAGTCGCGGTTTGTTTGGCAAGCCACCAGCGCCGGAGCATATTGAAAAAGTGTTGCGCACCCTGTCCCTGTGGGACAAGCGCGACACAAAATTATTGGCATTGTCAGGAGGCATGAAGCGGCGCGTGATGATCGCGAAGGCGCTGGCGCATGAACCCTCGATACTATTCCTGGACGAGCCAACCGCCGGTGTGGATGTTGAGCTGCGCCAGGATATGTGGGCCATGGTCAGGGAACTGCGAGAAAGTGGTGTGACTATTATCCTGACCACCCATTACATCGAAGAGGCCGAGGAAATGGCCGATCGTATTGGCGTCATCAACAAGGGTGAGATCATCATGGTAGATGACAAGCGGGCACTCATGAAGAAACTGGGCAAGAAACAACTGACACTACACTTGCAACAGCCGCTTGCCAGTATTCCTGCTGCATTGTCCGTGTATCCACTGGAATTAAGCGAGGACGGGAATGAGCTTGTTTATACATTCGATTCACAGCAGGAACACACCGGTATCGCGACCGTTTTAAAGCAGCTAAACCAGTACGATATTGATTTCAAGGATCTGAACTCCAGCGAGAGTTCACTGGAAGAGATTTTTGTTAACCTTGTCAGGAATCGCAAATGAACCTGCACGCGATAAAAGCCATTTATCTTTTTGAGATGATGCGTACACGGCGGACGTTGATGCAAAGCATCGCCTCGCCGGTATTGTCGACCTCGCTTTACTTCATCGTCTTCGGTGCAGCCATCGGTGCCCGCATGGGTGATATTGAAGGTGTCAGTTACGGCGCGTTTATTATCCCGGGCCTGATCATGTTGTCCCTGTTGAACGAAAGTATCTCCAATGCCTCGTTTGGGATCTACATGCCCAAGTTCACCGGCACGATTTACGAGTTATTATCGGCGCCGGTATCCGCGTTAGAGATCGTGATCGGGTTTGTCGGTGCGGCTACCACCAAGTCGCTGATACTTGGCTTGTTGATATTGTTAACCGCACGCCTGTTCGTGGATTACGATATCGATCACCCCTTTTACATGTTGTTCTTCCTGTTCCTGACAGCGATGAGCTTCAGCCTGTTTGGTTTCATCCTGGGGATATGGGCTGACAGTTTTGAACGTTTGCAAATTGTGCCCATGATGATCGTTACACCGTTAACCTTCCTGGGAGGCAGCTTTTACTCGATCAGCATGCTGCCGGATCTGTGGCAGAAAATTACCCTGTTCAACCCGGTTGTATACCTCATCAGTGGTTTTCGCTGGAGTTTCTATGGCATCGCTGACGTGCATATCGGTATCAGTCTGGCAATGATCATGTTGTTTATGCTGCTTTGCCTGGTAGTGATCGCCTGGGTATTTAAAACCGGTTACCAGTTGAAGAACTAGTTCTGTTCCTTTTCCAGCAGGCGTTGTTTGCGCTTGGTGCCCCAGCGGTAGCCGGAGAGGTCGCCATCGAGCCGCACGACCCGGTGGCAGGGGATGATAACTGCGATCCTGTTGGCGGCACAGGCCTGTGCCACGGCGCGCACCGCAGACGGTGAGCCGATACGCATGGCCAGTTCCGTGTAGGTACAGGTTTCGCCGTAGGGTATTTCCATCAGTGCAGCCCAGACTGCTCGCTGGAACGACGAGCCGCGTATATCCAGTGCCAGGTCCAGTTCCTTGTCGGGAGACTCTACAAAATTGATAACTTCCACGAGCAACTGTTCAAACTTGTCGTCACCGGCAATAAACTCTGCTTCAGGAAACTGTTGTCGCAATTCAACAAACAGGGCGTCGGGATGATCGCCCAGGAAGACTGCACAGACACCCTTGCTGCTTGTGGCGAGCAGGATTGAACCATAGCTGCAAAGTCCAATCATGTATTCAATCTGTTCCTCGGCAGAATCTATCGAATCAACCTGCGGGGTATCTCTTGTTATTTTTTTTCTGCTTGTCTTTGGTTCTGACATAACGCTGTACCTGCCAGTGCTTGCGCTTACTTTACCATCGGCGATGGCCGTGGGGCTAACCATAAAGCGGTATTTCCGCCTTTTATTTAATAAAGCTGATGAAGTCTTTTGCCGGATCGCAGAATGTACTGTCATACAGCGCCCGTGATTCAAGCAACAGCTGCTGTAGTTCGCGCTCGAGGATACGTGCCATGCAGGCCCGCTGGGCCTTGTATAGCTGCCGGGCCGGGATTTGATTGATGTAATGTTGTATGACGTCTATATCGTGAACATGACCTAGTAGTTCACCGAGCATAGCCAGTTTTTTCTTTACGGGTTTTGCACGATTGTTGAAGCCTTTGTTCAGGAAGCCAACCTGGTAGTTCAGTGTTTTTACATCCTTTCTTAACCGATGCAGATCCTCAAAGCGGGCTGTTTCGGCATAGGCGTTTCTTGCAGAATTTCTCGTTCGTTTGTACTGTCGTTTCAGGTCCGTTCGTAGTTCTTTAATTGAATGCACGCATATGTAGTATTCGCGGTACATGGAAAGGTCTGCAAGCAGGCCTTGCTTTAATCCGCCCCAGTCTATGGTGGCTGTCGCCTCCAGGTCTTTGCAGTTTCTTAACACCCTGTTTATTGCAGTCACTTCGTCAGCACTGATTGTGCGGGTAGCAAACTTTTGAAGCTTCTCACTGGTGATTTGCTTGTCTCGCACCTGTCCCAGTGAAAGTGCATGATCGCGCAGGTACGTATCCATGTCCTTCCAGTAGAATTCATCAATCTTGACGCGCTGCAACCTTAACCAGGCGCGAAGACGCTTGATATGTACCCGGACACGATGAATATACTCGGCCCCGGCCGGCTTTTCTTTCAGTAGCTGAACCAGTTGATCAATGTCACTTTGTACTGCTTCTTCGATGCGCTGTAAGCGTATCTTCTGTTTCTTTGCCATGCTTCCTGATGTCCTTACAGATAGCAACCATGCCGTTTTTTTCCCGAGTTTACCATCTCCGTGTGTCAGCCATGAAACCCATATCGCCGCTTTAACCGGCTCGAAACTAATAATTCATTATTTGTTTATATGGAATTAGCTCGCAAAACGAGCAGTTTATCCTGTAAAAACTTGATCAAATTAACATTTCACCAGGTGCGCTCTCTATGAGCATCAGCCGGGTTGATATAGTGAAACTCAAATACATACAGAAGCAGGAACAGGATTATGCAAGAGGCTGGCTTATCACGCAGGAAGTTTTTACAGGGAACGGCAGGCGCAAGTTTGACATTAATGCTGCCGGGCCTGGCACGCGCGGCGAATATTCATGAGTTAAGCGGTACTGTGTATATCAACAAGCAACCCGCGACGCCCGGATCCGTGGTCAAGGCCGGAGACCTCGTTAGCACCGCACATGATGGGTTGATCACGTTTAGCTTCAATGGCGATGCCTTCATGTTGAAGGCGCATACCTCGGTACGTGTTGGCGACGTAGCGAACCCGGTTATCAACTCACTTCGATTGTTAACGGGCAGGATGTTAAGCGTTTTCGAAAAAGGGCGTGAGCGTTCCATTATTACCAGTAATGCCGTGATCGCTACCAGGGGTACGGCCTGTTTCCTGAATGCCGAACCTTTCAAGACCTACTTTTGTACCTGTTATGGCAGCACCGTGCTACGCACGGCTGACATGAGCAAGGAGTTCATTACCACTCGCCACGATGCACATGAGTTAAATTACGACGAGACCAGCAGGCAATTTACCGGCATGCGTTCCATGCAGGTGCTGGACCACGATGACGATGAACTGCGCAAGCTGGAGGGCTATGTCGGCCGTACGCCCCTGTTTGACCAGCCCTGACATGCATAAATTTTCTTTGTGATCGGAAACTTTGCGGATATTATCCGCGCTCATCCACTCCCCAGCTTTGCGCCGGGTGTGTGGGCGATAGTAAATCTTTCAAGGAAAAGTAGTCGTCTATGCGTCTGGTATCGTTCGACCCGTTCCGTAGCCTGGGCTGTCCGGGCATTCATTACATAAAGCCCAGTCACGTTTTCAAAGAGCGGCCAGCTATCGAGGCGGCTGACGTACTATTGTTTCCGGATTACGCTGATATCAGCCTGCTCTACTTCGCGATGGGCAAGAAAATTTTCCCCGGTGTCTCCAGTTATTTCCTGGGTTTCAACAAGATCGAGATGACGCGTGCCTTTCAAAGCTGTGTCCCGGCCAATGTCCCGCTGACACTTATACTCCCGAACACGAGTAGTAGCCGGGAAATGGTGCTGGAGGAAATGCTGTTTCCGTTCGTGGCGAAACTCCCGCGTAGTTGTCGTGGAGAGGGGGTTTTCCTGGTCAATAACCAGTCTGACTGGCTTAACTACTGTGCGCTCACCGAGATCCTTTACGTGCAGGAGCAGCTGATGATTGACCGTGACCTGCGCATCATCTGGATCGGCGACAGGATTGTCTATGCCTATTGGCGAATTGCCGCCGAGGGCGAGTTTCATAATAACGTCGCGCACGGTGGAAGTATCGATGTCCATAATATCCCGCTGGCCGCAATCGAGTTGGCGAGGAAGGTCGCCCGCAAGCTGAACCTGGATTATGCCGGTTTCGACATCGCCATGGTCGAGGGTCATCCTTACCTGCTTGAATTCAATCGCCTGTTCGGGCTGCAGGGTCTGAACGAGGCCAACATCAATACCGGCGAACACATCCACCAATACCTGCTGAAGCAGCACAACCAAAACCGTTCTGCTGACCCCGAGGCCGATCTGCCATTGTTGTAATCCCTGTCTACCAGTAGGATGATTCCCGTCAGAAATAACCTGCAGCATATTCAGGCACTGCCGGGGAGCAGGTATGCGATACAAGCTATATTACTGGCCGGATATCCAGGGCCGGGGCGAGTTTGTCAGGCTGGCGCTGGAAGACGCCGGGGCCGAATATCTCGATATGGCGCGACTGTCCGGTCGTGGCAAGGGGATCGAGGCTATGCAGCGGATCATGCATGAGAGCCCGGCGACGCCGCCATTGGCCCCGCCATTCCTCAAGGCCGGCAAGCAATTGATCGCGCAGACCGCCAACATTTTATTATTTCTTGCTCCAAGGTTGCGCCTGATATCAAAGTCCTCTGAAAAGCAGCAATGGGCCCACCAGCTGCAATTGACCATCATGGATTTTGTTAATGAAATCCATGATACCCACCATCCGGTATCTGTCAGTCTTTACTACGAGGATCAAAAACAGGAGGCCGCGCGCCGCAGCCGTTATTTTGTCGATGAAAGGCTGCCCAAATTCATGGGCTATTTTGAAAGCGTTATCGAGAACAACGACAAGTCCGGGCAGTATGCGGTTGGCAGGAAATGCAGCTACGTGGATTTATCCCTGTTCCAGCTGGTGGCGGGTTTGCGCTATGCTTTTCCTGCCACGATGAACAAGTATGAAAACCAATACCCGCGCCTGGTCAGCCTGCATGATGAAATTGCAGCGCGACCGAACATAAAGTCTTACCTGGAATCAAACCGGCGCCTGCCTTTTAACGAGGCAGGGATCTTTCGTTATTACCCGGAGCTGGATTCGTGATCCTGGTCGGTCGTAATGTCCGCAGCCAGCTTGTCCTGGCACTCCCTGAGCGCAATCTCGGTATTAATCAGCGCTACATGTTTTTCGGTCATGCCCAGTTTATTGCTGATGTTTGATTGATGAATTTCGTCATTAATCTGCCATTGATAAATATTGGCACCAATGGAGATCAGGAACAGGATGAAGACCACGACGATCATGTCGAGATGAAAGCTGAATTTTTTCATGCGCTTAATTCATTCACTGGTAATGGTTTAGGATGGCTTTCGTAGAAAAATGAGAACCAATCGTTATTATCGATAGCAACTTGAGCCTATTATTATTATCATAATTATATATATACGAGATTTGTAATTATGTACTTAAAAAGATTAACCATCATAGTTCTATTCGCGTCTACCCTCGCGGCCTGTGCGCCGACGCGGACAGCTGTTGTTTCTGCAGAGGATAATAACAAGACCTTGTACGTGCTGCCTGACGGCACAATGGAGTTCAAGGGCCGCGTTGTTCCCGGTGAAGACGTGGTTATCTACAATGATGGTCGCGGTGGTGAACGTGCTGCAGTAAAACTGGATTTACCCCTTTACAATCACGCCTATCGTGACTCGATTATCGTCGAGAGAATTACGCTGGATATGCCGGTTGCCCGCAAGGAAAAGGAACAGATAGAAACCACTTTTTAACGGGCTTGTTTACTGGCCAAGCACTTTTTTCATGAATGCCAGGAAGCGTGCCCAGGACTGTTCGTCGGCATCCTTGCGATAACGCTCGGAACCAAAATGTGTGAACGAATGTGGTGCCCCACCATAGCTGATCATCTCGTGTTTTACACCCGCCTGTTCCAGTTCTTCAGCCAGTGTTGCAAAATCTGTCATCGTGATCGCGGTATCGGCGGTGCCGTGGAAAATCATGATGGGAGCGCTTACCTTGCTGTAATCCTGCCCCTCGGGTGTACCCAGTCCGCCGTGGAAAGAGGCAAAGCCCTTTAGTGCTGTACCGGCTCGTGCCAGTTCCAGTATCGCGGCGCCGCCAAAGCAATAACCCATGGCGACCGCGTTATCCACGTTTGCTCCCTGCTGCTTTGCCGTTGTCAATGCACCGGTCATCAGGGCACGCATCTTGTCACGGTCTTTATAGAGTTCGCCTGTATGCTGGCGCTTGTCTTTAACCTCTGTCGGTCTAACCCCCTTGCCAAACAGGTCAGCGGCAAACACGCTGTAGCCGAGTTTATTCAGCATGGTCGAGCGCGTTATTTCGTAATCGGTCAGGCCGTCCCAGTCGTGAATGAGTAACACCAGCGGTGCCTTCGCTGGTCCGGCGAGATAGTAACCCTCGTACGTTTCACCATTGACTTCGTAATCAATGGCCTGGCCATATGTTATAGGACTGATCAACAATAATAATAAAAAGCAAAATGACACTATTTTTTTCATTATCGTTTCATCCATTAGTTAGCGAGCATTGATAGTGCTGCGATACCAAGTAACAGCATCAGGAGAATTACGGCAACCATGGGTGGAAAGCGCAGCGCGCTGGTTTCCTTTCCTTCTATTTTTTCATTATCAATAAATAACTCATAAAAAGCGATGCGCCCTGCCGCGCGGTAGCGAAACCGAATGTCGTGGGATCCAACCCGGTGGGTCACGTCGTCTGTAAAGCTCGCTGAATTACCCAGGCCGGGTTTTGTATGTGCTATACGCTCATCATTTACGTAATAGCTTCGTTCACCTGTCCAGAACTGCCGCTGCATACGAAACAGATATTCATGGCCATCCAGCGTCGCGGTCCAGGTTTTTACCGTTTCACCATATTTCAGGGCTGGTTCGCTGGTTGTCGACATATCATCCTGCTTTACAATTTCATACTACTCAGGTTAAGGCCTGCCACACCGGTAATAATCAATAGAATACTTACCACCTTAACGAGGTTTGCACTTTCATTAAAGTAAAGGATGCCTATCAGGGCAATGAGTGCAGTGCCGGCACCGGCCCAAACCGCGTAGGCTATACTCACCTCTATTTTCTTTACCGCAAGGGCCAGGGCACCAACCGAGGCAATGTAGAACAGTGCCATGCACAGTGTAGGTATTAACCTGCTAAGCCCATCGGAAAGTTTCAGTGAAGTGGTGCCTGCCACCTCCAGGACAATGGCAATGGCCAGGATGAACCAGTGTTGCATAGTAAGATCCTATAAAAGCGTTGATATCAATAGACAGGAAAGCGATTGCATCCTGACTTGCTTTGAATTCTATATAAACAACAGTACATCGAGAAGATATACATCAAATTTATTTGTTTTGTGATTCACTATGGCGAAAGAGAACCAGGTTATAATCGCGATACATTGATTTTTTATTGTAGTGGGTTAACTATTGGCATATGACAGCTGTTAACCTGAAGGTTATTACCTATAACATCCACAAGGGGTTTAGCTTCGCTAATCGCAAGTTTGTATTACATCAAATGCGAGAACAGCTACAAGCTGCTGATGTTGACCTGGTTTTTCTCCAGGAAATACAGGGCGAACATAAGCGCCACGCTGCAAAACTGACCGGCTGGCCAGCCGAAAGCCAGTTCGAATTTCTTGCCGATCAACTCTGGCCACATTATGCTTATGGCAAGAACGCCCTTTACGATGCAGGTCATCACGGCAATGCAATACTTTCGAAGTTTCCATTCGTGCAGTGGGAAAACATCAACGTCTCAACACTAAGATTTGCCAGTCGCAGTTTACTTCACGGCATTATCGATCTACCCGGGGTTAACCGCTTACATGCCATATGCATCCATTTTGATTTGCTTGCCCATGAACGTCGCCGCCAGGTTAACGTTCTTGTCGAACGTATCCATGAGCATGTACCGGATAGTGAGCCGCTGATTTTGGCTGGAGATTTTAATGATTGGCGTGGGCAAATAGGCCGGCAGCTGCAATTGGACCTGGGTTTGGTCGATGCTTTTCGGCATCTACATGGTAAACAAGCCGTGAGTTTTCCAGCGGTGCTGCCCTTTTTGCCGGTTGACCGTATTTACTATCGTGGGCTGGAGCTGACTGATTGCCAGTGTCTCTCCGGTTCTCCCTGGGGAAGACTGTCCGATCATTTGCCGTTAACAGCTGAATTCCAGCCCGGAGATGTCGCATGAAATGGACGCTACCCAATGAACTGAGCTTGATACGCATTGCCTGTGCACCAGTGGCGTTCATACTGGCAGTTTGGCAACAACCTAACCAGTTCCTGCTCGTGCTGGGTCTCGCATTTTTTCTCGATGCGATCGATGGGCCATTGGCACGACGACTGCACCAGGTCTCAAAGCTGGGTTCTAAACTGGATAGTATCGCGGACTTTCTCGTTTATCTCGCGTTTGCCGCAGGTGCCGCGTTGCTTTGGCCAGAGATAATCAGGCAGGAAATGGTATTCGTGGTCACTATCGTCATGAGTATTATTATGCCGACCATTGTTGGTTTAATACGATTTCATATTACAACCAGCTACCATACCTGGCTGGTAAAGATAGCGGCTGTCTGCACAACAGTATCCGGTTTCCTGTTGTTCCTGGGCGGACCCGGGTGGCCATTCCGCATCTCCGCGATCATCTGTGCCCTGGCTGCACTGGAAGAAATCGTGATCACTCTTGTTATCAAGCAACCACGGCATGATGTGAAATCGCTACTGCACGTAATTAAATACGGGAACAGATAGTGAAGCGGGGGCGTTTACTGCTGCGCCATGTACCAGCTAGCCATGACAAAGCTCCTGTACGTTCAGTAACGCGGATTGTCGACTTTTTCCTTTTGCTGTTGCCGCTTGTAGTCATCCATCGCCTCATAAATCTCGGCCATGCAGGCCTCTTTTTCATCGGGGGGCAGTCCATCGCAGCGCGATGCTGACTGACCTGCACAGGCTGTCAGTGCCGTAAGCAATGGTAGAAAAATAATGTGTCGGGCATGCATGCTGATGATGAACCTCCGGCAATATTACTTGATATTGGCTTGATAGATTACGACTGGTTTTCCAGCCAGGCACACTCGGCTTGCAGCCAGTCCTTTTCTTCATCCAGTTTGAGCTCGGACTCGGCGTAGCGTCGTGCCAGCCTGGCATGCTTCACGGCAGCCTCCCGGGTTCGCTCGTGCCGGGATAAAGCCCGCAATGCCTTTTGCAAATGTACCTGCACTTCCATCATGCCGGCACCGTCCCGAGTAATCGGGATAAAAGCATCGGAAAACATTTCATCAATAGCGACAGCCTTCATGTAAACCGCGTCGCGTGTGATCCTGGGTTCGTTATTGTCGCGTTCACGACTCCAGTTATCCAGGAGTCGTACCATGACGCCAATAATACTGAAAGCGGTGCCGGGGTCGTTCACGGCCGGAGACAGTGCCCGGCTCGCGATCTCGGACAAAACACATAAACCAAAGCGCGGGTCTTCGTCGAAGGTGCGCTCGGAACCAATCGTGAACGCAGATTGTAAGCGTTCACCGTATTTCTCCAGTAGTTCGGTCGCGTTACCTGCATCTACGTGTAGCAATGGCTTGTCCGGTAAAACAAAGATGCCTGGCAATGTGCTGACATAGATCTTCGCCTCGCCTTGGCTGGCAATTTCCTGCAATGTTGAAACATTGACGCGTTGTACATAGCCAAGCTTGTTACTGAAAAACGGTTCCCCGCTTGCATCACCTGAATATTCCTGGCAGTCCAGTGTTGGATGGCGGGCATGCATGGAGAGTGCGTTTGCAGTAGTCTTTTCAATCTTGTCGACGGTATTGCCAAGACGCCCCAGTCGCGCGATCCGGTCTACCCACCTGACGAAGCTGACGATCACAAAGGCAAATACGATCACCGTTAACACGAACAGCGTAAAGCGGCCTGCCCGTTCATAGTAGCCATTCAGCAAGGCCACCAGGGCTACGTTGCCATAGATAAAGGCACCTATGAAAGTTGACAGGGCATTCTGCGATACGTCATCGGCGAGGATCACGTTAAATGCCCTTGGGGTGGCCGAGTTACTGGCCGAGGTGTAGGCGGAAATCATTGACCCGACCGCGAATACCGCGATAACCAGCATGCTGGAACTCAGAATGGAGAGCAGTTCGCGCACAGACTCGTAGCTTATCTCCGGCAGGTTGGCCGCGATCCCGATATCATCGGCCTTGCCGGCAAGGAACGCGACCATAACCGAAACCAGGCAGATCACGAGCGGACGGACCCAGAGTTTCTCCTTGATACGGTTCAGGAAAAACCTGAAATCCAGTCCCAGGTTCATGCAGTAAACCCGGGCATAAACGGCAGGTCAGTGGGGCCGATGTCTATACCCAACTGGCTAAGCAAGGTTGTCACCTGGCCCCGGTGATGGGTCTGATGGTTGAACAAGTGCTGCACCAGAACGCGTCGCGGAAGTACGCGGGTCTTGTTATCCACGTTGCTGGTAAAACTGAAATCCTCGTCCAGCGTGGAAAGATCCAGCTGGTCAATCCAGTTCTCGATTTCATTATCCATATTGAATCGTGCGGCCTTCAGTTCTTCCCAGTCTTCATACATTGTCTTGCTAATATCCCGCGGTGTGAACCGGTTATCACGCAAGCGTTCAAGCCAGGCCGTATCACCGTAAAGGAGATGGTCCAGTGTACGGTGTAGTGAACCAAAAAAAGCGCCCATGTCTTTCTTGCGAGTTGCATCGTCAAGGTTATCACAGGCAGCATAAATTTTTTGATTCATCCAGCTGTTGTAACGAGACAGAACAACGAAATGGTTACGTTTATCAGGTTGCATAATCAGAATAAGGAGTTAGCGCAGCTGGCTGTCTTTACTGCCACGGCGGTTGAACAGTGACAGGTCTTTTTTATTCTGTTCGTCCAGCTCCGATTGGCACTGTACGCACAGGCGTACACCGGGAATGGCCTCGCGGCGTTTCTCCGGGATTTCGGCATCACATTCCTCGCAATGCATCAGGCTTTCGCCTTTTGGCATGCGACTCTTTGCCTGCTCGATGGCATCCTTGATACTGGCATCAATTTGATCCTGTACCGCGCCGTCTTTTGACCAACCACCCGCCATTGAATTGTTACCGTTAGGATAAGAAAGAAAGGGTAATTATAGTAAAAATAGCCCTCACATCCATAGATAAGCAACAAATGGTCGTGAAGAGCTGTGCTTTCAGTTCACCGCTTCATCCATTAACAACCCATAGCGGGCCGTTTAAACTCAGGGAGTAATAGCTACTTTCAGAACACCGTCTCGTTGATGCCCGAACAGCTCGTAAGCTTCCTCGATGTCGTCAAGTTTGAAGCGATGTGTGACCAGTGACTTGAGGTCGATGCGCCCTGTTTCAATGACATTCATCAACCTGCGCATGCGCTCTTTACCGCCCGGACATAACGAGGTGACGATGTGATGATCACCCAGTCCAGCGAGAAAGGCATCCAGTGGCAGCTTCAGATCCTCGGAATACACGCCCAGGCTGGATAGTGTGCCACCGGGCTTTAATACCCTGAGGCAGGCCTCGAACGTGGACTGCAAGCCCAATGCTTCAATAGCCGAATCCACACCCCGGCCACCGGTAAGCCGCAATATCTCTTCTACAGGATCGGTCTTGCTGAAATCGATCACGACATCGGCACCCAGGTGACGTGCTACTTCCATGCGTTCCGGTACCTGTTCAACGGCGATGATCATCGATGCGCCACGTAAACGAGCGCCCGCCGTTGCGCATAATCCGATTGGGCCCTGCGCAAATACGGCAACAGTATCGCCAATACGAATATTTGCTGCTTCGGCACCCGCGAAACCGGTCGACATGATATCCGGGCACATTAATACCTGCTCATCGCTGAGTGCATCCGGTACCGGTGCAAGGTTGGCCATGGCATCAGGTACGCAAACGAACTCGGCCTGTGTACCGTCAATTGTGTTACCGAAGCGCCAGCCTCCCAGGGGCTTAAGGCCATGTGCATTGCTCTGGCCATCCTGCGAGTGCAGTCCGTCCAGGCAGGCATTGGAATAACCGCTGGGACATATCGCGCCAGCGATCACACGCTGTCCCTCACTGTAACCACTGACATTGGAACCCAGTTTCTCAATCACGCCTACCGGCTCATGGCCGATGGTCAGGCCTGGTTCAACCGGGTATTCACCCTTGAGAATATGGATGTCCGTACCGCAAATCGTGGTCGTGGTAATCCGCACCAGTGCATCATTAGGGCCTATCTCCGGGATTGGCTTGTCATCAAGAACGATGCGTCCGGGTTCAATGAATTGTGCTGCTTTCATTTTTGCGGTCATGGATTACTACCTCGCTGTAAAGATTGATAAGCGTTTAAGACTGTCTGTCACTATAAGAAAAGAAGACTGTGGCCCGGGTTTCAAGTTCGCCCTGTTGTTGCCTGCTGTTGTCCCGGTTGAATCATGACCGGCTTTCCACAGCGGCAAATAAATCATACAAGTAACACGTGTAATCGTGTGTTGATCTGGATCAAGCCCTGTTACAAGGAATGACCGGTATTGGTCTGCTGCGACAATTCACTTTATGCCAGGAAGACGGGTAACCAGGCTTAACCCTGTTCCACTGGTGAGATGAAACCCGGTGGTTTAACAGCCAGGACCGAGCAGTGCAGCTGGTCGAATATCGTTTCTGCCGTGTTTCCGATTATAAAACCGGGAATGCCGGTGCGTACTACGGTACCCATCACGAGCAAGTCGACCTTCAGATCTTTTACCAGTTCGGGTATGACCTTGCGAGCGGAGCCCTTCGTTAAGTGAACGCGGGGAGAAAGGTACTCGTAGGATTTCGTACCAATCTGTTTATGCAATTTGCGCATGAGTGACTCCATGCCAGTCGCGTGAGATTTACGCTCAATCTCAACAAGGTTCTTCACTGCGTTGTCTGGATCGTCTGCCCATAAACGTAATAAGCCAGCCCCGGGCGCCTCCCAGGCATGCAAGATATGCAATTCTGCAAAATCGGAAATGGCAAGTGAACTGGCAAGTCCAAGAATCTGCTTGTTTAGCGTTTGTTCGTCAGGGTCATCAGTACCGGGAACAAAATCAACAGCGGCAGCGATACACTTATAGTTGGGTTTCTCCTGCGGCTTCATAAGCCAGACCGGGCACGGACACTTACGCAGCAGATGCATATCTTCACTGCTGAATAATCGATCCATCCAGTCCGGGTCCTCGGCAGGCTTAATAACCAGATCGTAATTATTGCGTAGTACGGTACGAATCACTTGCAGAAATTTTGTACCAATAAGGATCTCAATATTGAATTCCAGTTCTTCCTTGTAGGGTTCGAGCAACGCCTCCAGCTTTTGTCTTCGATCGGTGGCCAATGCCGATAGTTTATCTTCCGGAATAGAGTCTCCCGATGGCATTGCGTGACCGGTTAACTCATCCGTTACCACGTCAATAAACGTTAGCCGTGCCTGGTTGTTTTGTGCAAGTGATATCGCTCTGGCAATGTTGCTGCTTTGTTCAGCAAATTGTTCAAACACATAAAGGATGTTGTTAAATCTTTCCATTTTGCTCTCCTGGTCCGGCTGGTTCACTCTCGGGTTTTGCAGGCATTAATCGATCGGCAGCCTCCTTTGCCGCATCCTCGTAAGGAATCAGCACAAGGTCCACGCCTGCTTGCCGAAACCGTTCCGCATCCCTGTGGCTGGAACTGGCTATGGCAACCTTGCCACGATAGTTCTGTTGGCGCAGGCCATGTAGCAGCATACGATTAATTCCTGGATCTCGCACAGTACTTACCACCCATCTCACCCGGCCCAGTGGTAAAGTCGCAAGAAATTCAGGATCTTCCGCGTCGCCATAGTGAACCTTGAAACCGCTTCGTACATGCTGATGTACGGTGGTTGGATCGAAGTCCATCACCAGTAGTCGACATCCGCGTTGCCGCAGGTTCTCGGCAAGAACAGCACCATAACGGCCGAGACCGATCAGTAACACTTCAACATCTTCATCAGTCTTCAACGGCGCATCCGGTTCGCGATGCGTTACCCTGCGTTCAAAGATGGTAAGCCAGGGTGAGAGTCGCTCATATATAACATGAGAATAGAGAATCATGTATGTGGATGCACTGATCGTGATCAGCCCAACAAGGGTAATCAGTCCGACGGTTTCCTGTTGCAGGTGGCCCAGGCTGAGACCCAGCGCTGCAAGTATTAGCGAGAACTCACTGATCTGCGCTACCGTCAGGCCAGCAAGAAACCCGGTGCGCTTGCGGTAGCCCATATAACCCATGATGATCATTACAATCAGGGGATTACCAACCAGGACAAACAGGGAGAAGACCATAGCGGCACCGACTTGATCGCCCAGGGTGCCAAGGTCCAGTGTCGCCCCCAGTTCAATGAAGAAAAACAACAGCAGGAAATCACGCAGGCTGACCAGTCGCGCCGCCACCTGTTCACGATAGGGCGTAGACGCAATTGACACCCCGGCAAGAAAGGCACCAACTTCCCTGCTGAAACCAAGGGTTTCTCCGGCAACGGCGCCGAGCACTGCCCAGGCAATGGCGAACAGCATTAAAAGCTCCGACGAATGAGCCAGTCTAAACAGCAGCCTTGGCAGTACATAGCGCATCAACAAGGCCACGGTAAGCAGCATCACCAGGCCATTTAGTACCACTTTCAGGATCTCCCAGCCCATGTTGATTTCACCAGCTGCCTGGCCAAAGGCGGTCAGGCCGATCATTACCAGCACG
The DNA here is from genome assembly GCA_965229565.1 of Gammaproteobacteria bacterium. GTDB lineage: Bacteria > Pseudomonadota > Gammaproteobacteria > Eutrophobiales > Eutrophobiaceae > JANQNX01. The sequence continues at coordinate 590,171 of OZ245888.1, forward strand.
ACCACGATATCCTGCACGATCAAAAAGCCAACAGCGATGCGACCATGCAGGGAATCTACTTCACGCTTGTCCGACAGTAGCTTGACGATAATGATGGTGCTGGAAAAAGTGAGTGCTACAGCAACATATATTGCGGTGACGTGTGACATGCCCAGTAGCAGGGCTATCAGGTATCCGACGACGGATGTGAAAACTACCTGGCCGAGACCCGTGACCAGTGCCACGGGGCCAACCGTGCGGATGATATGCAGGTCGAGCTTGAGCCCAACCACGAACAGTAAGAGTGAAATGCCCAGCCGGGCGAATAACTCGATTTCGCTACTGTGCTCGACCATCCCCAGGACCGAGGGGCCCAGCAGGATGCCAACAGCGATAAAGGCCACGATTAGTGGCTGGCGTAACAGCTGGGCCAGCGCCCCGCAGACAACGGTCAGGCCCAGTATCGCAGCGATTTGTAAAAATACGTTTTCCAACACAGCTGGCATCACCCATGTCCGTGGCTAAATTTCCAGCAAGTGGCGTGAAGCAATCAATATGTAACATGGATTACTTATGCCGCCGGCTGGCCACTATCTGAACAGCATTACTTCACCTGTCCTTACTGACCAACAAAAACCCGGTTTGTTATTATTTCAAAACAACAAACTCACGACTATGATCAGGATCAACCTTGTTCCTGATACCGGAAAGATAAGCCGTCGGCAGCAAAAAGCTGATCCAGGTTCAGGTAAAGCAAGACGTGTTGACCTGTGCCCGTCTTGATAGAGGCAAGCAGGTACCCTGCTGTACAGTCCGGAAATAACCGGAATGTATTTGGTTAGAAACCCGAACCGGGTTGTTCCAGGAACTCGATCTCTTCCGGGGTTGATTCACGTCCCAGTATCTCGTTGCGATGCGGGTAACGACCAAAGCGATCGATGATGGCCTTGTGCTTCAACTCGAAATCGAGATTGTTCTGGATGCCGTTCTTTTCATACAGTGCCACGGCCAGCTCGTGAATCGTCGGTGATTCACTGTGCATGAACGGCATGAACAGGAAACTGTTTTCCACGGCGGTCAGTTCACGGTCGAACTCGGCCGTGATGGCTTCCTGCGCCAGTACCAGTGCCATGCCATCGTAGGCAAAGGCCCTTGCCGTATCGCGATACATGTTGCGTGAGAACTGGTCGAGGATGATCACCTCCGCCAGCGAACCGCGCGGGGTCAGCCGCCATTCAAACAGTTCGCCGCTGATCGCCATGTCGTGTATCGCGCCAAAACGCCTGGCGATTTGCCGGTCCAGTTCGTCGTCTTTGGTCCACCAGCATTTTGTATCGATCTCGTTGAACCAGAACGTCAGTATGTCTTCAGAATTCATGCGTAAAGCTTAATGGCGTGGATTGTTAAATACCAGTCGGGTTATTCGCATGTCGAACGGGGGCATAAACTATACTTGTACTATGAACAATATCTTCCGGTTAATCATGTTGTCTGGCGTCCTGTGCCTAACAGCTTGCAGCGATTACCAGGCCGGGTTTGCGGATGGCTATGGGGGTACGGACAGGCAACGCTGGATCGTGTTTGGCAAGGCGGATTACCAGCAGGGTTTTTTTGCCGGTGAGGCAGACAGGTTTCAGCAGGACTGGATGGCCGCGAACCCGTTGGATGCAGACAGGCCGATATGCCGGGCGCCAGAGATTACAGCCGAAGCGGACATGTTTACACCGGCTGGCTACCGGCATGTTGCAGAGGGTGTGTTTAGTCTCGTGGAGTGATGGTCCGAAAAGTTTGATCTGACCCCACTTTTTTAATCGGAAACTGTCTCGTTGAGGTAACAGACAGGACAGAAATCAGGTTTTTCCGGCTTGCTTAACAAATCATAGTGCTAGCGGCCCACGTGTACTCAGGGCTTTAGCTACTACCCATAAATTGCTGATTTTACATGCGCGCGGTGATTTCGTGTGAAGGTGATACCGCCAGAAAGTAGTACAGATATCATGGCTAATTACCGCTATGATTAATGGTACGAGATTTGTATTAACAAGGTAAGGCGAGGTGTAGCTATGCATCAATCAGCTTTACAGGAACAACCTTACTGGCAGGTATTCTCCCGGGTGATAATGCCCGGCGTGTATTTATTGCTGTCTGCCTGCGCCACCACCCAGCAACCCACCCCTGACGATGACATGTATGCGCTCTCGGCCCTGGAAGCCATGAGCATGCTGCGCGATATCAAGGACAACCGTACCCATCCCAATCATGTACCGGTGACTTGCAGCCTGTCGGCGACAGAGACGCTGGAAATTTATACGAGTAACGGTTTTGTTATCGAGGAGTACTGGCTGACCCGCAGGCACGACCACCTGTACCTGGGCATACAGCATGAATACGGCCGCAAGCTGTTCGAGTTCGAGGACGGCTATACTGTCGTCGAACCCACTTTCTACGCACACGATATTGATGCAGCGACCTGGGCGCGCTTCTGGCTGGGCCAGATACCCGTACAGGAAACCGGTGAAAACAGGATCACCAGGAAAGTCGCCTATGACGGTGGCGATGAACTGATGGAAAATATAGGTACCACCCGCATCAAGATCTTCCTGGACCCGGTGTACTCCTTCCTGAATACCTACTACGGCGTAAACGATGAACTGGGACTACAGCCAGCAACACTGCCATTGTCGAAAGAGACAGACTGTGTAAATCCCGCGATGAAGGGGACGTTAGTCGGAAAGTAGTACCGGGCTTGTTGTCAGGCCGTCCATTCCGCGTTGTCAGACACGTTCCAGGCGAAGTTGGTATCAACACCGGCTGCACCACTGGATATGTTCGGTGCTTTACTGCATTCAAAATTCACCTTTTCAAAGATGAAGGTAATGTGTTCCCGGAACGAACTGTCCTCGCTGGCACCGCCGGTCACGATGGACTTGATGACCACGTTTTCCATCACGAGGTTGACGTACTTGGTCTTGGCTTCTTTCTTGCCGGCCGTCGGGATGACATCGAATTCAACCCTGGGAATAACCGTCGCCTTCGCAAACAGCAGCCGTATGGCCGTGCTGTCTGTGCCCAGTTTCTTGACGACGGATATTTCATTCAGGGAGGTGCTGGTATTCTCTGTGGTACTGGCGGCCTTGCGGTTGCTGGTCATCCCCCAGTTCCAGGAAATAATTTCACTCCAGCCCTTGTGAGTCATCCCGGTCATCTCGCCGGTCACTCCTTCAATCTTCATGTGCATGTCTAATGGCATGGCTTTCTCCTGTTAAAAACAATATCAGTATTTATCCGGGCAGATTATTGAGGGAGCTAGCGGGGAGAAATGCCGTGGCGGGACGGTATGTTTCCTGAATAGTCAGACCATAATGTGCTCTGCGGTTAGTCTAGCGGATTAACACTGGCTGTACGAATAAATACGGAAATAGTAGCCGCAAAACATGGCTATCCCGCGGCATTGCGCCTATAGTGCCAGCATCAACGTGATGCATCTTGCCTCCCCCGGGTCTATCGCGTACCCACTACCGGAAAGCCCCATGTCCACTGTCAGAGTTCGTTACCACACCTATGATATAGGTGGTGTTGATATCCACGTGCGTAGCCTGAAAGACAAGCAACAGTTCGAAGACAACGACGGCGTGGCCGAGGCCCTGGGTATCTCTTCGGCGCAGTGGCCGTTGTTCGGCGTAGTGTGGGAATCGAGTGAAATACTGGCGCATGAAATGCTCACGTTTGATATCGAGGGCAAGCGCATACTGGAAGTGGGTTGTGGCATGGCCCTGGCCAGCTTGGTATTAAACCATCGCAAGGCCAACATCACCGCCACGGACATTCACCCCGAGGCCGGCAACTACCTGGCCGAAAACGTGGGCCTGAATAATGGCAAACCGATCACCTTTGTCCGTACCAGCTGGGTGGACACGCTCGATGGCCTCGGCAAGTTCGATGTCATCATCGGCTCAGACGTGCTGTATGAAAGAGAGCACGTGGAACTATTGGCAGGATTCATCAAGCGCCATAGCAAACCGAACTGCGAAGTGATCATGGTCGACCCCGGCCGGCATCACCACGCACCGTTCAGTAAAAAAATGATTTCACTGGGCTTTACGCATCAACAGCACAAACCCGTGTATGGAAAATATGGAGAGGAAAAGTTTAAGGGAGAGATATTGAATTATCGGAAAAGTGGTTGAACAGGAAAGTATGATGCGAGTAAAGTTTTTTGTTTGAAAACGTGGTCTGTCCAGTATTACTAAAATTAAACAAAATCAATTGGCGCATTGTACATGTTCAATTTCTGGTTTCTTTCTAATTTTAACAAATCACGCATTGGTTTAGTCATATAAACTTTTGTTTTTAATTCATTATCCGAACAGTGTAAGTATTGTTTTATATATTTTTCTATTAATCTAGTATTCAAATTAGATGAATTATAAAATAATTCTTGTTCACGAACAGAAAGCAATAAAGAACCATTTTTCGTTTGTATAATTAATTCAGGTATAGCACTCTTAATTTTTTTAATGTGAAGATCGGTGCAATATGGGCCATCTTTCTGGCGAAGGAAAAATGCTGTAGTAAGCCTATGTCCGTTTTCTTTTATATAATTATATTCTAACAAGTAAAATAGTTTATGAAGAGAAAAATAGCTGCATTGCTTTTTTAATTGTATAAGTGTTTTAATGATATCTATAATTTCTGTATTTGTTTTGCCTGATATCGTTCTTTTAGCGTGTGGTTTTTTAAATAATTTATCTGCTATAAACTTATAGTCAGACCTCTGGTTAGCCATACTTCTATGTATCATTGCTCTTTGGCCTGGATGATATAGAGGGATCAGCGTTCTGTTGTACCAGTTGATATTGGTGCGCACGCTTTGTTTCAATGACAAATTATGATCTTCGATTATGTTTGCAGCTTTTAAAGCATTAGACCCTAAGGTTACAACTATTTGCGGATCTACCAAGTCAATTTGTTTTCTTAAAAAATAAGTGCACGACTTCACTTCCAATAAAGATGGTGGTGCATTGTTTCCTTTACTATCTTTAGGGTTGCATAAAACCGCGTTAGTAATAAATATATCTTCTCTGCTTATTCCTACAAAAGCTAACAATTCTTCAAAATTATGACCCGCTTTATCACCATGAAATGGTATTCCTGTTTCATCTGCCCCGAGTCGACCCGGGGCTTCGCCAATAAACATTAATGGAGCATTTAAATTGCCTGATGAATGCCCTAAGATTCTGGAGCTTTGGCTCATCCTTGCACATAATATGCACGCTTTGACTTCTTTGCACAGCAGATTAAATGTCTTTAGTTTAGCTGTGTCCTGAAAGCTGAACGACTTTTGCTTTTGATACGTCATAATATGCGTGTGCCGATATACATGTTAGCTCTCCTGGGTTTCTTCCAGTTTCGCTACATATAAATTGTTGTAACTGTCCCAACCCAATAAAATTGCCCAGAGTTTTTCTGTAAAAATCATGGTTTCTATATACTGCCAAAAGAGAGAGCGTATTACTGTCTGGACAAAGAATTTCTATGTATTGTAGACACGGATTCCCCATAATTTTTGTCAAAGAATCCGTATTGGCGCTAGATAAATGCAGGACTAAGGCTGCTTTGTGATTGCTTTTCCATACGTTTAGTGAATTTATTACCGTTTCTAATTGATTAATGTTTGATTCGCCGAATGAGATCAGGCGTAAAAAATATGTCCCCCATCTTTGATCTTTCCATGAGGCTCTTTCAATAACCTCCAAGTATCTAGAATATAACTCCTCTCTTGAATATTTTCTGGATAAAAACTTGTAAGGAAATATTGTTGTTATAACATCTGAGAGAGATGCGCATCCATTTAAATATCTTTTCGGATTATAATCTTGTAGCCATGTCTTAGAATAATATGTAGGGTTACTAATGGTTGTTATTAAGTTGTATTGTTCATGGCTGCTGAGCAGAGTGTCTACCCCCTGTTTCCATGCATCTAGTGCGTTGGAGCCATAAATTAATTTTGGCATATTAATAACTTCGTTTAGACTAGAGAGATTCAAAAGTAACCGATTCATTATCTAGACTAACAATAATCTTGCCTCCTTTCTCGTCATTTAGTTTATTGAAACATTCGTAGCCTTGTAGAATAGCATCTTTCCATTGTCTTGAAGTGCATTTGCTTACTTCTAGTTCTGAGGCCAGATCCATCACTTGCTTTAATAAACTTAAGTCAACTGTATTTGCATGTTTAAAGTACTTATGTTTTTTTGCTTTATTAAAAATTAATATGGATATTGCTTCCTCAATTATTGCCGCTCGTGCTCCGTCTTCAATCTCATCAGTTTGTGAAACTGATTTTCTTTTGCGTTTGAGCATGCGCCTAACTATAGGTGACCACCCTAGAACTGCGGCATAAGAGAGATGAAATACATCATGATATCTATAACCATCTTTTGGATCATAAGAGTTGTCAGTTAATGGATCTCCAACAAATATTCCATTTATACTAATTTTTACATGAGCTCTTTTTTTTACTATCGCTTCCCTAAATTCAACTTCAAAATATCTAGGGAATTGCTCGTCCTCTGGATAATCTTGGTCGAAATTAATCGGCTCTCCCTCGTTGAATAAGTTTTTAGCTTTATTCAAATTAGATTCGGCTATTTTTTCTAAACTCAATCCATATCTAGTGGCGATGCTTGATAAATACCATAAACAATCTCCTAATTCTTCAATAAGCTCTTCTTTGAAGTTTGGGTATTCACCCTTATTAATAAACCTTTTCTTTAAGGTTGCAAATATACTTCCAACCTCACTCATAAATCCGTAAATAGATATGACAGCACGTTTGCTTCTGTCAGATTTTTCTACTTTCTTTTGATAGTCTTTAAAATCCATGTTTTAGCCCCAAAAAAAACGGCCCCGAAAGGCCGTTCTGTTTTACTCTGTTTAATCATCCTTGATTAACCCGCTTGTTTACGCCGCGATGGCTTCCCGCAGCTTCTTCATCGCGTTGGTTTCTATCTGCCGGATGCGTTCTGCGGATACATCGTACTCGGCAGCCAGTTCGTGCAACGTGGCTTTCTTTTCCGCCAGCCAGCGGCGGGCGATGATGTCCATGCTGCGTTCGTCCAGTTCGGTCAGGGCGTGTTTCAATGCTTCACTCTGCTCGTCGTCGAACTGGTCGGTTTCCACGATCTCTTCCGGGCCGGCACTCTTGTGCTCAAGGAAGTACGACGGTGCGGTGTAACTGCTGTCGTCATCGTCTTCATCACCGTAGCCATCGAACGAGGCATCGTAGTTGGCCAGGCGTTTTTCCATTTCCAGTACCTCGCTAGGTTTCACGCCGAGGTCGCTGGCAATGTCTTCTACTTCAGCATGGTTCATCCAGCCCAGGCGTTTCTTGGCCGAACGTAAATTAAAGAACAGTTTACGTTGCGCCTTGGTGGTCGCGATCTTGACGATGCGCCAGTTCTTAATAATGTATTCGTGGATTTCGGCACGGATCCAGTGCACCGCGAAGGAGACCAGGCGCACACCCATTTCCGGGTCGAAGCGTTTCACGGCCTTCATCAGGCCCACGCTACCTTCCTGGATGAGGTCTGCCTGGGGTAAACCATAACCGTTGTAACCGCGGGCAATCTTGACCACGAATCGCAGGTGCGACATGACCAGGCGGCGGGCCGCCTCGATATCGCTGTAGTCACGCAGGCGACGAGCCAGTTCGAGCTCTTCTTCCTGTGACAAAATAGGTACCTGGTTGACCGACTGAATGTAGGATTCAATCGACCCCGTGGGTAAAGCCAGTTGTAGACTTTGATGGTTCATCTATATATTCCCTCTAACGCTTCATTACCGTGCTATCGGTTATTCTTGCTGCAATTTTAGCACTCCAGCTTTTAGAGTGCTAATTTTGAGACGGGTTCCGTCTCCTGTCAAGATTATAGCCTTTAGAAAAGAAACACTTAGACGGGTTCTATGGCGGTCATGTGGCGCTTCACGGCGATCCAGGAGCCGACCAGGCCCAGGCCGACACCCACGCCCAGCAATACCAGGCTGTGTTGGGCATCCAGCCCGACCAGCTCGAAATTGCTGGCATACAGGTTGGCCAGTTGTTTCACCGGCTGGTCCAGCAGGTAGATGGCGATGGTAACCAGGGCCCAGGCAATGAAGCTGCCAAACACCCCGTACCAGAAGCCGCTGTAAAGGTACGGCCGCTGGATAAAACCATCGGTGCCCCCGAACAGCTTGGTAATCTCGATCTCGTTGCGGCGGTTATAGATGGCGAGGCGGATGGTATTGCCCACGATCAGCAATACCGCAATGGCGAGCATGGTCGACAGGATCACGATCACGCGGTTGATGATATCCAGTATCTGCAACAGGCGTTCTATCCACTGGCTGTCATACTGCGCGCTATCGATCTCGGGCATGGCCTCCAGTTCTTTAATCAGTGCATCGATCTCGCCCCCGGCCGTGGTGTTGACCTGCGGGTGCGCGACGATCACGGCCGGTAGCGGGTTGTCATTCAGTGCATCCAGCGCATCGGCGAAACCGGACAGGCTCTGGTACTCGGCCAGTGCATCGGCACGCTTGATAACAACTGTGGATTCAATACGGGGATCCTTGTCCAGGCGAGTGGCGATGTCCTGTGCCTGTTGATCGGTGATCTCGTCCTGCAGGAATAACGTGACCTGTAACGAGCCGTCCCAGCTGGAGGTAACCATGCGTACGTTTTCCAGCAATACATAAAAACTCGCGGGCAAGGCCAGCGAGATCCCGATGACCGCGGTAGTGAGTAAATGATTGACCGGGTGGCGCAGGTATTGGCCAAGGCTATAAACCAGTGCCTGCGCATGTTGCAACAGGTACATGTCGAAGCGGCGCTTGAAATCGTTGCCCCGTTCGCGGTTGGTCTTTTTGCGTCTCGTTGCGCTCATGCTTCTGATAGTGATGCCGCGCCGGTCAGGATGCGACCGTTCTTTAAGGTAATAATGCTTTTCTTCATGCGCTTGATCATGTCGAGGTCGTGGCTGGCGATAAGTACGGTTACACCCACGGAGTTGAACTGTTCAAACAATTTCATCGTTTCCCACGACAGGGCCGGGTCCAGGTTACCGGTGGGCTCGTCGGCGAGTAACAAGGCCGGGCGATGTACCACGGCGCGTGCAACGCCAACGCGCTGTTGTTCACCACCGGATAACGCCAGTGGATAGGAATTTACCTTGGATAACAGGTTCACCTTATCGAGTGCGGCCTGCACGCGCTTCTTTACTTCCTGGTGGCGGTAACCGGCGATGACCAGTGGCAAGGCAACGTTATCGAACACGGTGCGGTCATAGAGCAGGCGATGGTCCTGAAACATGAAACCGATCTGGCGCCGGAAATAGGCAATACGTTTACGCCGTACACGTTCCAGGTTCTGCCCGTTGACGATGATCTGGCCGCGGGTATGGCGATCGATCAGTGCGATCAATTTTAACAGCGTGCTCTTGCCGGCACCGGAACGACCGGTGATATAAACCATGGCGCCGCTTTCCACGTGCAGGTTTACGTTCTTCAGCGCCTCGTTACCGCCGGGATAAGACATGTGCACGTTGGTAAAACGAATCATGCCGTTTCTTCTATCTCCAGTAGTGCATCGATAAAATCACCCGCGTTGAATACACGCAGGTCCTCGATCTGTTCACCTACACCGATAAAGCGTACCGGGATATTTAACTCGGTGGCCAGTGAAAAGATAATGCCGCCCTTGGCTGTGCCATCGAGCTTGGTCAGTACGATGCCGGTAATGGTAATGGCTTCATTAAATTGTCTTGCCTGTACCAGCGCGTTTTGACCGGTGCCGGCATCGAGTACCAGTAATACCTCGCGCGGCATGTCCGGGTCGAAGCGATCGGCGATGCGATAGATCTTTTTCATCTCGGCCATCAGGTTGTCCTTGTTATGCAGGCGCCCGGCCGTGTCCGCGATCAACACATCGATGTTATTGGCACGTGCCGATTCCAGTGCATCGTAGATCACCGCACCGGAGTCTGAACCGTGTGCTTGCGCAATGACTTTAATATTGTTGCGATCACCCCAGACCTGTAGCTGTTCAATGGCGGCAGCGCGAAAGGTATCGCCGGCTGCCAGCATGACTTTCTTGCCCTCGTTTTGCAGGCGCTTGGCCAGTTTGCCGATGGTCGTGGTCTTGCCAACACCGTTGACGCCCACGACCAGGACCAGGAACGGCGTTTTGCCGGTGTCCACGTTAAGGGGTTGCTGAATGGGTTCGAGTACCGGCAGCAAGACCTGCTTGATCAGGTTGGCCGGGTCAGTGTCTTGATCGCCCTCGGACTCCTTTAATGCCTGAATGACCTGATCAGTCGTTTGTATGCCGACATCGGCCACGAGTAACCGATCTTCCAGTTCTTCGAGGGTGTCGCGATCGAGGTCGAGTTTTTTATTACGCTGGAAAAGCCCGCCGAAGAGGCCGCTGCGGGTACGTTTCAGGCCCTTGATAAGACGTGGTTGGCTGGTTTCTTCCCTGGACTTGGCCGGGTCGGTTTCCTTGTTTCGCTTGAATCCGAACACTGGGTCTAATTAATTTAAAATAATGCGAGTTCAGTTGCGGTATCCTACCACCAACTCCGATCGAACTCATGAATAGAATTATGCTCTTATAAAGGGCATCACAATAATATTTACGGATATAGATAATAATGGTTACGCAAACACGTTTTTTCCTTCACTTATTTATTGCGCTGGGCCTGTTACTGCCCGGCCTGGCCAGTGCCAAGGTCCACGAGTACGAACTCGATAACGGCCTGAAGTTGCTGGTGAAAGAAGACCACCGGGCACCGGTTGTCGTATCTCAGGTCTGGTACAAGGTGGGTGGCAGTTACGAGTACGATGGCATTACCGGTATCTCGCATGCACTGGAACACATGATGTTCAAGGGTACCGAGGAATATGCGCCCGGTGAGTTCTCGCGCATCATCTCCGAGAACGGCGGCCGTGATAATGCCTTTACCGGTCCCGACTACACGGCCTATTTTCAAACACTGGAAAAATCGCGGCTGGAGATCAGTTTCAAACTGGAATCCGATCGCATGCGTAACCTGACCCTGCCGAAAGAAGAATTCCTGAAAGAGATCGAAGTAGTAAAAGAAGAACGCCGTTGGCGTACCGAGGACAACCCGCAGTCGTATGTCTACGAGGTGGCCATGGCCACGGCCTACCAGACCAGCCCCTACCGTTTCCCGGTGATTGGCTGGATGCACGATCTCGACAGCATGACCATTGAAGACCTGGAAGACTGGTACAAACGTTTTTATGCGCCGAACAATGCCATCGTCGTGGTTGCCGGTGATGTGAAACCGGATGAAGTCTATCAACTTGCCAGGGAATACTTTGGCCCGTTACCCAAGGGCCAGCCGATTACCCTGCCGGCCGATCGCGAGATACCGCAACAGGGCATCAAGCGCGTCACGGTAAAACGCCAGGCCGAACTGCCTTATTTATTGATGGCCTACAAGGTGCCAACAGAAAACCCGGAGAGCCTGCAAAGCGTCGAAAACAAAGACTGGAACTGGGAGCCCTATGCGCTGGAAGTGCTGGCCGGGATCCTGGATGGTGGTAACTCTGCCCGCTTCTCAAGCCGACTGGTACGCGGTAGCGAGGTCGCGGCTTCTGCCAGCGTGAGTTATCGCATGGCATCGCGGCTGGATAACCTGTTTATGTTGATGGGAACCCCGTCAGAGGGCAAGACGGTTGAAGAGCTGGAACTGGCCTTGAGAAAGGAAGTGATAGAGCTGCAAACCAAACCGGTGTCCGAGGAAGAACTGCAACGTGTCAAGGCACAGGTGATCTCCAGTGATGTCTACGAGAAAGACTCCGTGTTTTACCAGGCCATGATCATCGGCATGCTCGAGACCATGGGCCTGCCGTGGAAACTGGCCGAGACTTATGTAGAAAGGATTAAATCGATTACCGCGGAGCAGGTGATGGAAGTGGCAAAGAAATACTTTAATGATGATCGCCTGACGGTGGCCGAACTGGATCCGTTACCTTTGGATGGCTCTCAGCCGAGAAGACCAGCAATGGGAGGTGGCCATGTCCATTAAGTTTAATCGCACTAGCTGGCGCACTGCTTCGTTGTTTCCTCGCTCCGCTCTCGCCTATCTGCGCGATATGTCTCGAGTCGTCGCTGCGGGACGCCTCGCATCGCATCCAGCAATTACAATTAAACAATTCATGATCACAGGTTTATTTCCAGTAGCTTTGCTTATTAGCTGGTCGGTAAATGCGTCACCTGAAATACAGACCTGGGAAACCAGTAACGGTGTGCCTGTTTATTATGTGCATGCGCCGGAACTGCCCATGGTAGATATCCAGGTCGTGTTTGATGCCGGTAGCAGTCGCGATGGCGACAAGCCGGGACTGGCAATGTTAACCACCGGCCTGTTGTCACAGGGTGCGGGTGGTAAAGATGCTGATGCTATCAGTAATGGCTTTGAATCACTGGGTGCTGTTTACGGTGCCGATACCGGTTACGATTCTTCCTCGGTGAGCCTGCGTTCGTTGACAGAAGAAGACCTGCTGACCAGTGCTTTAGCCAACCTGGAACTGGTGATGACACAACCCGATTTCCCCAAAGAAGCACTAGAACGTCGTCGCTCGCGAACCTTGATTGGTCTGCGTTCCAAGCAGCAGTCACCAGGCGCGCTGGCACAGGACGCCTTCATGGAAGCGGTTTACAATGCGCACCCTTATGCCAGACCCAGCGAGGGTACCGAGGAATCGATCAAGGCCATCAGCCGTGAAGATGTTGTCGGTTTCTTCAAGCAGTACTTTGTTGCCAGCAATGCCATGGTTGCCATGGTAGGTGCGGTAGACCGTGCCAGGGCCGAGGCGATTGCCGAGCAGTTGACCTCCGTGTTACCAAAGGGTGAAAAGCCTGAGGCGTTACCCGGGGTATCCATGCTGGATGAATCCAGCAAGGTCTTTATCGAGCACCCTTCTGCGCAAACACATATTCTTGTTGGTCAGCCGGGTATCACGCGTGATGACCCGGATTACTTTCCGCTGTATGTCGGTAATCATATCCTTGGCGGCGGCGGCATGGTCTCACGCCTGTTTGAGGAAGTGCGCGAAAAGCGCGGCCTGTCTTACAGTGCCTACAGTTATTTTTCCCCCATGCGTTTCAAGGGCCCGTTCATTGCCGGACTGCAAACCAAGACCGAACAGGCCGACGAGGCCCTTTCAGTCCTGTTTGATAATATTCGTCAGTTCATCGATAAGGGACCAACCGCGGAAGAGCTGGATGCCTCCAAGAAAAACATCACCGGCGGCTATCCATTACGTATCGATAGTAATGGCAAGATACTCAGTTACGTAACCGTGATTGGCTTCTATGGCCTGCCACTCGATTACCTTGAAGATTTTAACGACAAGGTGAACGCGGTAACGGTCGAAGAGATCCGTGATGCCTTCAAGCGCCGGGTGTTGCCGGACAAACTGGTAACGGTAATGGTCGGCACACCGGCAGCAGAAGACAAAAAAGGTAGCTAGGCCCTTGGCCCGTCCCGGCAAGGTGCGCATCATTGCCGGGCAATGGCGCGGCAGGAAGCTGGATGTGCTGGATCTGCCGGGACTGCGGCCCACTCCTGATCGTATACGAGAAACCCTTTTCAACTGGCTGCAGATGGAAATCGTTGCCGCCTCCTGCCTGGACCTGTTTGCCGGTACCGGCGCACTCGGCTTCGAGGCGCTATCGCGCGAGGCCAGTGCCGTCACCATGGTCGAATCCAACCGGGAACTGTGTGACCTGTTAAAGCAACAGGCCGAACGTTTTGGCAGTGAACGGCATGACATACAGCAGGCGGATGCGTTAAGCTGGCTACAGCATACCGACAAACAGTTTGATATTATTTTCCTGGATCCACCTTTCAAGCAGGGTTTAATTGAAAGCAGTTGTCGTATCATTCAACAACGTGATTTGTTGAAGCCGAAAGGCAAGTTGTATATTGAAGCAGAGAAAGAACTGGACCTGCCCGACGACTGGCAATTGTTAAAACACAAGCAGACAGGACAGGTGCAAACAGCATTGTTAACGCATAAAGATAAATAACATGGTCATAGCAATCTACCCCGGCACGTTTGATCCCATCACCAATGGGCATATCGATATCATGCAGCGTGCAACCGAGTTGTTTGACATGACCTATCTTGCCGTAGCGGATAGCACCAGTAAAAAAACCCTGTTCTCACTTGATGAACGTGTGTCACTGTCACGTGATTCACTGGCAGGAATTAAAAACGTGGAAGTGGTTTCTTTCGATGGGCTGGTAACCCATCTTGCCCGCGAATTGAATGCAAAGGCGATTATCCGCGGTATTCGCGCTGTTTCCGACTTTGATTACGAGTTCCAGATGGCAGGCATGAACCGTCGCCTGTTGCCCGGTATTGAAACCGTGTTTTTAACCCCGGCCGAACACCTGACCTATATTTCATCATCGCTGGTTCGTGAGATCGCATCCTACAACGGTGACGTGAAACCGTTCGTACATAATGTTGTTGAACAAGCACTGAAGACCAAGTTTTCCTAGATCAAGATGTTATTAACTGACCTGCGCTGGTTAATGTCAACCTTTGTTTGTGCGTGCCTGTTACTGGTAACCGCACCGGTAAATGCGCAGTCGTTAAACCAGGCTGCCGTGGCTAGTGCGCACCCGTTGGCAACACGGGCCGGAATCGAGATATTGCAACAAGGTGGTAATGCCTTCGATGCCGCGGCAGCCGTGTCGGCCTCGCTGGCCGTGGTTGAGCCTTACGGGTCCGGTCTCGGTGGCGGCGGTTTCTGGTTGCTGCATCGTGCCAGTGATGATTTCCAGGTCATGATTGATGGCCGTGAGAAAGCACCCGGTCGCGCCCATAAAAACATGTACCTAGATGAGGATGGCAACGTGATCAAGGGCATGTCCGTCAACGGACCCATGGCGGCCGGTATTCCCGGTGTGCCAGCGGCAATAGAACACCTGGTCAGGAAGTACGGTCGTCTTGATTTAAAACAGGTGCTCGCGCCCGCGATACGCCAGGCCAGGGAAGGGTTCGCTGTTACACCGCGTTACCAGAAGTTGATGCAGTATCGTAAGGAAGTGGTAAGCCAGTACGAGGAGGCCGCAGCTATTTTTCTGCGCGATAACGACATCCCGGCACTGGATGACATGATCGTGCAACAAGATCTGGCGCGGACGCTGGAAACTTTTGCGGAAAAAGGCCATGCCGGTTTTTATGCCGGGCCAGTCGCAAGGAAGATGGTCGCAAGCGTGCAGGCGCATGGTGGCATCTGGGAACTGAAAGACCTGCTTGCCTATGGTGTGGTCGAGCGTAAACCGATTACCTTCAATTACCACGACATTAAGATCACATCGGCGATGCTGCCATCGTCAGGTGGCATCGTGCTGGGACAAGCCTTGCAGATACTGGAACACTTCCAGTTAGAACAATACGGCGACGTTGATCGCAAACACCTCGTGGTGGAGGCAATGCGCCGCGCCTATCGTGATCGTGCTGCCTACCTCGGCGACATCGATTACGTTGATGTGCCTGTTACACGTCTGTTAAACAGGGACTACACCGAGGGCATGGCATTAACCATTGATGTTGATAAAGCGACGCCAAGTGATGAACTGGCAGACATCGTTGCCTATAACTCTACGGGTGAAAACACCACGCATTTTTCCATCATCGATAACGAGGGTAATCGCGTTTCGGCCACGTTAAGTATCAACCTGCCGTTTGGTTCCGGCTTTGTTGCCGAGGGTACCGGGGTGGTGTTGAACAACGAGATGGATGACTTTGCTATCAAGCCTTACGTTGCCAATAGTTACGGGCTGATTGGTGATGCTGCCAATGCCATTGCTGCCGGCAAGCGACCACTGTCGAGTATGTCACCGACCTTTGCCGAAGATAATGAACGCGTCGCGGTACTGGGTACGCCAGGAGGTAGCCGCATTATCAGTATGGTATTACTCGGTATCCTCGATTTTGCCGATGGCAAGTTACCGGATTCGTGGGTGTCGGTGCCGCGTTACCACCACCAGTACCTGCCGGACCAGGTACAGTTCGAACTGGGTGGCTTAAGCCTGGATGAACAACAGGGCCTGCAGGCCAAGGGCCATGTGTTGCATGAACGGAGTCGACAGTACGGTAACATGCAGGCCGTCATGCTATGGAAGCAAAAGAATTTTATCTTTGCCGCCAGCGATCCGCGCGGCGAGGGTGAAGCGCAGGTCATTCGCCTGTCACGTTAAGCATCAATTTATCCCGGAATTAATATGAGAATAGGTATGCAAACCTGGGGCAGTCATGGTGACATTCGCCCCTTCCTCGCGCTGGCCGAAGGCCTGCAGGAAAACGGCTACGAGGTGACGCTGGCAATAACCTGCGTCGATAGCGATAAATACGAAAAGTTTGAATCAAAGGCCGGCGTGAACATTATCAATGTCGCCTCGCCTGTCATAACGGATGCGGCTGACATGCAGCGCGCAGGTGAAGCTATCCTGGATCAGCGTAACCCGATCAAGCAGGCCAGGAATATTTTAACGATGGCTTTTGAACCTGCACTTGAGGCCATGGCAAAGGTTGCAAAGCAATTATGTCATGACAACGATGTGTTAATCGGTCACTTTTTTCACTACCCGCTGCAAGCCTGGGCAGAAAAATTGCACAAGCCTTATATCAGCGTTTTGTTGCAGCATAATTTTTTGCCGACATTAAACCACGCGCCTTACGGTATGCCAGCGTTTATTAATTTTAGTCCAAGGTTTAGCTGGTGGCTCGTCAGAAAATTAATGAATAGCAGTATGAAGTCTTATCCAGATCGGTTTCGTGCATCGATTGGTTTGCCACCGGTTAAGGACTTGATCGATGATGTCTGGACCTCGGAAGCGTTGACGCTGATTGGAGTTAGTCGCCACCTTTGTTTGCAACAACAGGACTGGCCTGAGACCTACCAGGTGTGTGGTTTCCTGGATATGCCAAACATCGAACTGGAAGGTGAGCTCTCTGATAATTTATTAGCGTTTCTAAACAAGGGTACGCCCCCTATCTACATGACATTTGGCAGCCTGATGCCACCTGCTGTTGAAGCACAGAAAAAAACGATCGAATTGTTCATGCAGGCGGCAAAAAAATCGGACTCCCGCGCCATTATCCAGGCACCGGATGCCGCAGCCTGTGGTTATGAATCAAACGACACGGTGTGTTTTGTCGATAAGTCGCCTTATGAAACTGTTTTTCCACACTGTGCGGCAGTAGTACATCATGGTGGTGCCGGGACGACGCAAACTGCCAGCCTGGCCGGAAAACCCTCGGTGGTGGTGGCGCATATTGCCGAGCAGGAGTTCTGGGGTGCAGAATTACAGCGTGCCGGACTTGCCGGACCGGTGTTACTGCGAAGAAAAGTAAACGCCAGTGAACTGGCCAGGGCCATCGTCAAGGTTAAGGAAAGCTTCGATATTCAACGACAGGCACATAAACTCGGTGCGGCCATGCGTCGCGAAAACGGCGTTGCATCTGCGGTCGAGTTAATCAATGATTTCAGTGCTTCAATTGTCTAGCGTTGACAATGCGTGCAATAAACAGTCGCCCGCTGTCCCAGTCGCGCGAGTTTTAACGGCCGCTGACAGGTAACACACGGCAGCAGGGCGCGGTCATACACTTTAAGTTCGTTTCGAAAGTAACCGGGTTTGCCTTCGCCGTTGATAAAGTCGCGCAGCGTGGTGCCGCCTTTCCTGATTGCGCTTTCCAGCACGGCCTTGATCGCTTCCACCAGCAATGCATACCGCGCCTTTGAAATACTGCCCGCTTTGCGCATGGGATTGATGCCGGCCATGAACAATGATTCGTTGGCATAGATATTCCCGACACCAACAACGATGCGGCTGTCCATGATGAACGTCTTTACTGACTGTGTGCGTTTGCGTGACTTGCTGAAGAGGTAATTCACGTTGAATTCATCGCTCAACGGTTCCGGCCCGAGGTGTTGTAGCAGGCTATGTGCAAACGGGTTGTCCTTGACCCAGTGGATAGAGCCAAATTTCCTGGGATCGCGAAAGCGCAACACCCTGCCCGAGTCAAAAACGAAATCGACATGATCGTGTTTCGTATGCGGTGCTCCCGCGTCGATAATACGCAGGCTACCGGACATGCCGAGATGTAACAGCATGCAACCTTTTTCTGTTTCAAACAGCAGGTACTTGGCGCGCCGCTCCAGCTTGCGAAACATGCTGTTGGTCAAGGATCGTTTCAGGGAGGCTGGTATCGGCCAGCGCAACTGGCGTTCCCGCACGATGACATTACTGATCGTTTCGCCGATCACGTACGGCGCGATACCGCGTCGCGTGGTTTCAACCTCGGGGAGTTCGGGCATGGTCAGGGTTGTGCTTCTGTTGCAGGTGCGTCCTGTAATAACAGTTTCGCCGCGTCGTCACTGGCCATGTGATACTGGATCGCCAGATCCTTGCGGCCCAGGATAAGGTAGGGACTGGTTGCGATAATGTTAAAGGTCATGCTCTGCTTGTCCGCCGTGGTGATGGTGATCGGAAACTCCTGCTGTGGTTGCTGGTAGCTGCTGACCGAGATGGCCTCGGCATTTTTCCAGCTAAAGGCCAGTTCCTTTAATTGTTCCGGCTTGATATCCATCAACTGTTGCATCTCCCAGTTTCCATCAACCAGTTCAAACCTGTTCTCGGGAAATGTAATGGCGGTGATCGTTTTGTCTTCGGCAACCAGGCGTGTGTCGGCAAAAAAGCCGGGCTTCGAATCAAGTTGTGCATAAAGGAAATCATTCACCATGAAAATCCTGTTGTTAAATAACAGGTAGCGTCTTTGATCAATGCCGTCGGTCGTACCGAACTTGAACACGTAGCCATTTAATTGCAGGGTGATAGCAGGATCGTCAAGTTCAAACCGTGCCAGCTCAACCTGGTCGGGATCGAGTTCACTGTGTGACTCGGTGCCCAGGATCCTTAGCATGGCGTTAATGCGCGCCGTGTTTACGCGAAACTGTAACGGGGACTGCATGCGCCAGCCGTCTGGCTGCTTGTTGAATTCAAGCGTGGGCTTGTCCTTTCGGATAACCTTGATACCGGTAATGGTCTTTGGATCAATATCAGATACACGTTTAAGCTTTGTTGTTTCGTCGTCGTTGGTGCTGGTAGTTACAACGAGTAGCAGGATGACAATGATCGCCAGCAGGGCCAGGTTGATATGGACGTGCTTGTTCATGTCACTGTTTTTTTCTGCGCAGTCCGATAGTAATGCCGGTAATAATCAGACCAATGGGCAGGATAAACAGGAAGAAGATGCCAAACCCGCCCAGTAACATGCTGGACATTTGCAGCTGGGTATCACTTGCTACCTTTGGCGGGATAACAATGAAGTTGTCATCACTGCTTAGCCAGTTGACTATGCGCGTGCCCAGTTCATTGTTGCCACTGTTGGCGAGATAGGTGTTTGAGACAAAGTCGCCATCGGCAATGACAACAATACGCTGTTGCCTGGTGACCAGTTCATCGCCATCACTCAACTCGATTTCGCGTTCAACACTGACACCGATAGTGAGTGGGCCAATAGTGTCTATGTCTTCATTATATTCAACCGCACCTTCCAGCTTACCGGCTTCTACCCAGGTGTGATCGCCGGTGGTAAGTATTGGCCTACCGTTCCATGTTTCTGATTCCAATAGCTCAATAGCACCGGTGACGGGAAACAAGGTGGTGTATTCGAAGCCAGAGGTCACGGGGTGAGTCGCGTACAGGCTATTGGTGACCAACGCGATGGTCGGATCGTTGATCCCGATGAGTTGCCCGGCATAGTCAATTACTACACCTTGTTTTAGCTCTATGCCGAGTTCTTCCGCCAGTGGTTCCAGCCCGTTCATGGGGCCTGGATCATGCAGCCACAGCAGGTTGCCACCATTACGGACGTATTCGAGGATCATTTCTACCTCGCCTGGCAGGTATTCGACACGCGGTCCGGCAATGGCAAGGATACGGGTGTTGTCTGGAATGGCCTTGAGCTCTGACAGGTTGATCGGCTGTACACGAAAACCCTGGTTGTTTAGCTGGCTAACCCATTGGCCGAGATGGAAGTTGGCATTGCCCAGTGGTTTGCGTTCCCCGTGGCCCTCGACAAAGGCCAGCCAGTTTTCCTGGTTACGTGCCAACCTTTGCAAGGCGTTGGTAAATACCTGTTCGTTGTCAGTACGCACGTGTTCGGTACGATCGCGGTAATGAATGATGATCTCACCATCGACCTGTATGCCAAGGTTGCGTACCTCGTCCGGTACAGCATCGGGATTGACAAAGTGCAGTTGTATATCCGATTTATGGCGCTGGTAACGGCCGATAAATTTTCTGATCGCATCGCGCAGTGGCGGATTCTCGCGTGCGTAAGAGGTTACCTCGATCGGCTCCGGCATTTGTGCCAGCAGGTCGCGGCTGGCATCGGACAGTGTATGTCTGCCGGTTGCGGTCCAGTCGTATTCAAGTGTGTGCTTGTTACTTAGCCAGGCCAGGATACCAACCAGCGTTGTCAGCAGCACGAACATGATCATGCTGTTTATCAATGACTGTCTGCGTGTTTTTGCGGTAACGAACATAATGATCAGCCGTGTGTTTGTTCGGCATCCAGTCGCCAGATACTGAGCACGATAAAGAACGTGCTAACCAGCAGGTAAAAAACAACATCGGCAGAATTAAACATACCGTCCAGCAGGTTGTTGTAGTGATTCAGTAATGACAGGTAAGAAAATACCGCGGCCATTCCTTCAGAAGCATTGGCCCCGGCGGCATTGATGATCCACAGGAAAAATAAAACGCCAAAGGTACTGATAGCCGCCGTTGTCGGTTGACTGGTCACGGTAGAGATAAACAAACCAATGGCAGCAAACGATGACATCAGTAATAACAGGCCAAGCAGGCTGGCCGCGATCTGGCCGAGGTCCAGTTGGGTGCCGAATAACAGCATCATCGGCATCAACGTGATCATCATCAACATCAATGTATAGAAAGCAGTGATGCCCAGGTACTTACCCAGTACGAGTTCAGTAATGCTGATCGGTGACGAGTACAGGAGCTTGATAGTGCCCAGTCGACGTTCTTCGGTCACGAGGCGCATGGTTAACAAGGGTGACACCAGCAACATGACCACGCCTGAAATCTGGTACATGCCGTTGACTACCGTTGCGGTCAGTCCCTGGTCGGCCGCCGCCGGTTGCATGTACTGCGATAACAACAGGTAGAAAAAGATCGCGATCAGGAACTGCACCACGGCGAGGATGACCCAGGCCAATGGCGACTTGAACATGCGCCGCAACTCGTTGCTGGCAATCATGCCTATCATGTTCATGTGTCGGCTCCTGTCACAGGTTGCGACTGTTCACCGCCGTAGGTCAGGCGCAGGAATATGGATTCCAGCGAGGCATCGTCCGGGTTCAATTTATACAGGCCCCAGTCTTCTGCCACTGCCTTTTGCAAAATACTTCCCGTGGCATCAATACCGTCGGTGAAATGCAGGCGCAGTGTGCTGGCGTCGATCATCTCGCAACTGCCTACACCATCGATGGCTAACAATGCGTCTGCCGCCGGTGGTCGCCTCAGGCCAATGACAATGCTCGTAATGGAGTCAGCTTGCTGTTGTAGCGCATCCAGTTTTTCATCGAGGATGATGTGTCCATCATTAATGATAAGGACGCGATCGCACAGGCTTTGTACCTCGGACAGGATATGGGTGGACAGGATCACGCTGTGATCTTCAGCCAGCTCTTTCATCAGGCCACGTATCTCCAGTATCTGGCGCGGGTCCAGGCCGGAAGTAGGCTCATCGAGGATGATCACGTCCGGGGAATGTATGATTGCCTGCGCGATACCGACGCGTTGCTTGTAGCCCTTGGAAAGATTATTGATAAGTCGGTTTCCAGACTGCTCCAGGCCACAGCGTTGCTTGCTGATGGCAACGGCCTCGGCTGCATTCGCTGCTTTGATGCCGCGTAGCCTGGCCGCGTATAAAAGGTATTCGTCGACGGTCAGGTCGGTATACAGTGGCGGTTGTTCGGGTAAAAAGCCAATATGTTGTTTGGCAGCTTTCGCAGAATCATTGATGTCATGGCCGGCGACGTTGACCGAGCCGTGACTGGCTGCGAGGATGCCGCTGATGATTTGCATCGTGGTGGACTTGCCGGCACCGTTAGGGCCCAGGAAGCCGAGGATCTCGCCGCGATGAACATTAAAACTCACATTTTCTATGGCTCGTTGTTGGCCATAGAAGCGTGACAGCTCATGCACCGATATAAGTATTTCACTCTCCATTGCGCAGCTATTATTCTTATTGAGTCCTAACTTGCAAGCTTAAATCATTGATGAGGTTACTGGGTATAGATACCGGCGGTACATTTACCGACCTGGTTTATTTTGATGGCGACACTATTGCCACGCATAAGGTGTTATCCAGTCCCGACGCGCCCGAGCGCGCCATCTTACAGGGTATTAATGAAATGCAGATTACACTGGGTGAGAGCCTGCATGTAATCCATGGTTCCACCGTGGCCACCAATGCCGTGCTTGAAGGCAAGGGTGTGAAGACGGCCTATGTGACCAACCGCGGTTTCAAGGATGTGCTTACGATTGGCCGCCAGGCCCGGCGCGAACTCTATAACCTGACACCCAAACCCGTACCGCCACCGGTGCCATCCGAATTGTGTCTTGAGACCGGTGGCCGCATTGCGGCCGATGGCGAGGTGCTGGAACCGCTGACTGAAGATGATATATCCGAGCTGCTTGCTGCGCTGGACAGCCTGAAGCCGGCCGCCATCGCCATTAACCTGTTGTTCAGTTACCTCGACGACCGCTTTGAGCGACAGCTGGCCGAGGCCATCGGCGACCGTGCGTTCGTGTCGAGTTCGTCGAGGGTGTTACCGGTCTACCGCGAATATGAACGTGGTATCACTACCTGGTTGAATGCCTACGTGGGTCCCTTGATGCAGGGCTATCTTGCCCGCTTGCAGGACAGCCTGGCCCCCGCGCGCCTGTCTATTATGCGCAGCTCCGGGCAAACCTGTGATGCCGCCCAGGCCGGTGAGGAGGCCGTGCATTTATTGCTGTCAGGTCCGGCCGGCGGTCTTGCGGCGGCACACTACCTGGGCGACCAGATGCAGAGCCGCAAGCTGTTGACCTTCGATATGGGTGGGACGTCTACCGATGTGGCTATGATAGACGGTGACATCGAGTTGACTGGCAATGGCCGCATCAGCCATTACCCGGTTGGCGTGCCAATGGTGAATATCCATACGATTGGTGCCGGTGGTGGATCGATTGCCTATGTCGACGAGGGTGGCCTGTTGCAGGTAGGCCCGGAATCCGCCGGTGCCGTGCCTGGGCCGGCCTGCTACGGACAAGGCGGTGTGCGTGCTACTGTCACCGATGCCAACCTGGTACTGGGGCGCATTCCGGCCTCGATACGGTTTGGCGAATCCATGCCTGCTGATCTGGCCGCTGCTGATAAGGCTATTGCCAACCTCACCGCACAACTGGACGTGGGTACGGTGGAAGAAACCGCGCGCGGCATTGTGCGTATCGCCAATGAACACATGGCGCAGGCATTACGTGTCATCAGTGTTGAGCGTGGCATTGATCCCAGGGAATTCAGCCTGATTGCCTTTGGTGGTGCCGGTGGGCTGCACGTATGCGAGCTGGCCGAGCAGCTTGAGATGCGGCGTGCCATCGTGCCGGCGGCAGCCGGTGTACTCTCGGCCTATGGTATGTTGGTCGCAGAACCGGGCCGGCAATTAACCCGAACCCTGGGACAGTTGCTGGATGAACTGACGAATGCAGAGGTACAGGCTATCGTGCAGGAACTGGTTGATGAAGCGACGAATAAATTACAGGCCGAGGGCCATCCACTCGACGGACTGGTGACCGAGGCCGGCCTGGAGCTTTGTTACCGGGGCCAGGCACATACGCTGAAAGTCGACTGGACGGATATCAGCAAGTGCCGCAAGGCCTTTGAAGAACTGCATCAACAGCGTTATGGTCATCGTTTGCAGGGGCCAGTGGAATTGGTGAATGTCAGGGTCGGCGTTACCATCGTCGAACGTTTGTCGTTGCCTGTTCAGCGCCGGGGGGCAGTGTCTTCAAAACCGGCCACGGATGACTTTATAGACAGGCAATCCATGGTAGAAGGGAAGCCGGTGCAGGGGCCGATAAGCATCTGTGATGCCGGCTCGACTATCTGGGTGGCACCGGGCTGGCAGGCGGAATGTGACCAGGCCGGCCACCTGTTGTTGAACGACTATAGTTAATATGAATCCTACATAAGCAAGCAAAGAGGAATTTTCAGATGCTGAACGGTTTAATCGACATGCCCTGGTGGGGCTACATACTGGTGACACTGGTGATGACACATATCACTATCGTTGCTGTCACCGTGTACCTGCATCGCTGCCAGGCCCACCGGGCGCTGGATTTGCATCCCGCGGTGAGCCATTTCTTCCGCTTCTGGCTCTGGCTGACGACCGGTATGGCCACGAAAGAGTGGGTCGCCGTGCACCGTAAGCATCATGCCAGGGTAGAAACAGAGGGTGACCCGCACAGCCCGGTGGTAAAGGGCATCAACAAGGTATTGTGGCAGGGTGCCGAGCTCTACCGTGAGGAAGCCGGTAACGCAGAAACGCTGGAGCAGTATGGTCATGAAACACCGGACGACTGGCTGGAACGCCATGTCTATGATGGCCATACCTATATGGGCATCGTCTTTATGCTGCTGATCGACGTGCTCCTGTTTGGCCCTATTGGTATCACCATCTTTGCGGTGCAGATGGCCTGGATCCCTCTCCTGGCAGCCGGTGTGATCAACGGCATCGGCCACTACCACGGCTACCGTAATTTTGAACCAGCAGACGCCTCGACCAACATCGTGCCGATCGGGATCCTGATCGGTGGCGAGGAACTGCACAACAATCACCATGCCTTTGCCAGCTCGGCCAGGTTTTCGGTCAAGCCATGGGAATTCGATATCGGCTGGTGGTATATCAGCATCTTGCAGAAGCTGGGCATGGCCCGGGTGAAGAAACTGGCACCGGTGCCACAGATTGATAACAGCAAGCCCGAGATCGATTACGATACGGTCAGCGCCATTATCACCAATCGCCTGCACGTGATGTCGGATTATGCCAGCGAGGTCATTGCCGATGTCTACCGCGACGAGGTGCGCAAGGCCAATGTCGCCGGTCGCCGCCTGCTGCGCAAGGGCCGTAAACTATTACACCGTGCCGATAACCTGCTGGACCAGCGCGCGCGTGACAAGCTACAGGATGCATTGGCACAGTCGGAAAGCCTGCGCACCGTGTATGAGTATCGACAGCGGCTACAGGCTATCTGGCAGGAAAAAACCGCAACGCGCGAGATGTTGGTACAGCGTTTACAGGAATGGTGTCGCCAGGCAGAAGAGACCGGCATCGAGGCACTACAGCAGTTTGCTGATCAAATAAGAACCTATACGTTACAGCCAACCGCAGTGAGGGTTTAAAAACGAACTGTCATTTCGAGGGCAGCAACCCGAGAAATCTGCCAGCTTGCCGGCGTCCTGAATTGATTAAGGTTGACGGATCTGATTTCTCTGCGTTTTTGGAAAGAATCTCGAAGATAGATCCCTCGCCTTCCTTTCATGTCATTCCAGTCAGGCTTCGGGATGACATCCAGAATGAAAAAAGCCCGCGAAAGCGGGCTTTTTGAAGCTACTTAATCTTCGATTCCTTGTACATCACGTGTTTGCGCACGACAGGGTCGTATTTCTTGATTTCCATCTTGTCAGGCATGGTGCGCTTGTTCTTGGTCGTGGTGTAGAAGTGACCTGTGTCGGCCGATGAAACCAGTTTGATTTTGTCACGCATAGTTATTTACCTCAGAGCGTTTCACCGCGTGCGCGGATGTCGGTCAGCACCTGTTCGATGCCTTTCTTGTCGATAATGCGCAGGCCTTTCTTGCTGACGCGCAGACGTACCCAGCGGCTTTCGCTTTCTATCCAGAAACGTCGTGACTGCAGGTTGGGCAGGAAGCGACGTTTGGTCTTGTTATTGGCGTGGGAAACATTGTTTCCAACCATCGGGCGTTTACCCGTTACCTGGCATACTCGTGACATGGCAATTCTCGTCAAACTTGATGAAAAAAGAGCGCGGATTGTACATGGAATAATTACAGGATCCAAGCATACCGCGGCTGTCAGCGGTCAGAATCCACGTATGTTTACCGCTGATTACGGAGTTTACCTGTAACCAGCTGATTATCAAAAGGTTATTTCTATATCAAGCCCCGTTCAGCCAGGGACACGGCCTCGCCACTGCCAATGACAAGGTGGTCCAGCACGCGTACGTCGATCATGGCCAGCGCCAGTTTCAGGTTCTCGGTGAGGCGGATATCGGCCTGGCTGGGCTCCGCGACCCCGGATGGATGGTTGTGCGAGAAGATCACCGCGGCCGCGTTGTGCTTGATCGCCGTTCTTACCACCTCGCGGGCATGCACCTGGGCGCTGTCGATGGTGCCGCGAAATAACTCCTCGAACTGTATCAACCGGTGGCGATTATCGAGATACAGGCAGGCGAAGACCTCGTAAGGGTAAGCGCGAAGTTTCAGGGTCAGGAATTCGCGTGTTTGTTGCGGGCTGGTAAAGGTATCGGAGACCTGCATACCCGCCTGCAGGTAGCGGCGGCCAAGCTCGATGGCGGCCTGGATCTGTACGTACTTGACGATGCCGAGGCCCTTGCGGCGGCAAAATTCCTGTTGTTCGGCATCGATGAGCGGGCGTAAGCCCTCGTATTGCTGTATCAGGTCGCGTGCCAGCTCCAGGGCGGAGCTGCCGGCGTGGCCGGTACGCAGGAAGATAGCCAGTATCTCGGCATCAGACAGGGCGGCAGGGCCCTTATGTAGTAGTTTTTCACGCGGCCGTTCCTGTTTTGGCCAGTCCGTAATTGCCATGTCACACTCCTTGTATAGTTTTCCTTGTATGTAAGTACATGCTTAATCCGTGCACAATACCGCTTAATAATAAGGTAAAATCCGCGCCTTATGTATCAATTAAAGAACAAACGAGTACTGCTTGGCATTACCGGCGGCATCGCCGCCTACAAGGCCGCGCTATTGGTTCGCCAGCTAAAACAGTTCGGCACCGATGTGCGCGTCGTGATGACGCACAATGCCTGCGAATTCATCACGCCACTGACTTTGCAGGCCCTGTCAGCACGACCCGTGCATACCGAGCTACTCGACCTTGAGACCGAATCGGCCATGGGTCACATCGATCTCGCCCGCTGGGCCGACGTGGTGGTGGTGGCCCCGGCCAGTGCCAATTTTATTGCGCGTTATGCCAATGGTTTTGCCGAGGACTTACTGAGTACGCTGTGTATTGCGACGACCGCACCGGTCATGGTTGCACCGGCAATGAATCAACAGATGTGGTTGAACGCGGCAACCCGTGAAAACGTAGAAAAGCTGGTACAGAGAGGCATTGTTGTCCTCGGACCTGGTGAAGGCGACCAGGCCTGTGGTGAAACCGGTCCAGGTCGTATGTTGGAGCCCGAGGAAATTGTTTCAGCCGTTGCGGCATCATTTGCGACCGGCCTGTTAACCGGTTCGCGCTTACTGATCACGGCCGGTCCTACCCGTGAGGCCATCGACCCGGTACGTTATATCAGTAACCGCAGTTCCGGTCATATGGGCCTGGCTATTGCCAACGCCGCGATAGAGGCCGGTGCCGACGTGTCTATCGTGTGCGGCCCGGTATCGAGGGATAAGCCGGAGCGGGCAACGCTTGTTGAAGTACAGTCGGCCCAGGATATGTACCAGGCAGTCATGCAACAAATTACGACGACGGATATCTTTATTGCTGCCGCTGCTGTTGCTGATTACAGCCTGGCATCGATTGCCGATCAGAAGATCAAGAAAACAGACGCTGACCTGCAACTCAGGTTAAAGAAAAACCCTGACATTCTGGCAGAGGTAGCCGCGTTGGAGAAACCGCCGTTTACCGTTGGCTTTGCCGCCGAGACAGAAAACCTGGAGCAGAACGCACAGGGCAAACTTGAACAAAAGAAGCTGGATATGATTGCAGCCAACCTGGTGGGTGAATCACTGGGCTTCGACAGGGACGAGAATGCGTTAACATTATTCTGGCCTTCGGGTATGAAACAACTGGAATTAACCCATAAAGATAAACTGGCAAGGCACCTGATTGCCGAGATTGCTGAACGTTATAATGAAAAAAATTCAAATCAAACTCATTGATAAACGCCTTGGGGATACATTCCCTTTGCCGAGCTATGCTACAGATGGTTCTGCAGGTCTTGATATCTGTGCCTGCCTGGACGAGCCGTTGCTGCTGACACCGGGAAGCACGCAACTTATACCCGCGGGCTTTGCTATACATCTTGAAGATCCCGGTTACGCGGCGGTGTTATTGCCACGTTCGGGACTGGGACATAAACACGGTATCGTGCTGGGTAACCTGACAGGCCTGATCGATTCTGATTACCAGGGCCAGATCTTTGTTTCCTGCTGGAACCGTGGCCAGGAAGATTTCACCATTAACCCCGGCGATCGCATTGCACAGATGGTCATTGTGCCGGTGGTGCAGGCAGCGTTTGAATTTGTAAACGAATTTGTTGAATCAGATCGGGGCGCGGGTGGTTTTGGCCATACCGGTGTATCCGGTAACAAGCAGGAGATTATTAATGGTTGATGGACCCGTAGCCAAGCGTCGCATCAAACGCAGAACCCTTCGCAATGCGATCGTTGGCGGTACGATATTTATCGTCGTGTCCGTCGCCGGCGGCATGGGCTGGAAGGTGTACAGTAATATGAGTGCCAGTGCTGCAGAGGCCGCAGCGGAAGAAAGAGAAAACCGAACGCGTGAGTTGGCCAGGATTGTGTCTGCCAATTTCAGGGAACTGACCAGGCCTTTGAAACAGGCGGCCAAGGCCGAGGACACGGTTGCGTTGTTTCAGCAGGCCGATAAGTCGGCGCTGGAGGAAGCCGCCGCACAACAGTCTACAGTCATCCCGTATATCCTGAAGCTGCGCTACCTGATACCAGGAGATTACCCGCTTGATACTGACAGCATTCCTCCTTTTAGCTATGCCTCGCTTGACCTGTTGCGCAGTGCTGAAAAAACCAGCCAGGTTAATGCTGAAGTATTACTGCTGGGAACGGAAAAGGAACATATTGTTTATATCGAGCGCGTGGTAAACAAATCACTGGAACTGGTTGGCTTGATACACGCCAGCTTGTCTGTCGATCTTCTGCAGGAGCTTATCGCTGGAGTAACTGTTACCGATGCCTATGCCGAGGTAATCCAGCAGGCCAGCGGCAAGACATCGAAATTGCTGGGCATCGGTAACAAGGGTTACAAAAGTGGTGAACCGACCACGGTTGGTATCAATGATACCGACTGGGTAATTAATTACTGGACTGAGTCTTCGCCTGGCGCTGCGGATGATACAGCAGAAGCGGGCCTGCCGTTGATCCCGGTTGCTGCCGTACTGGTGTTTGTATTGCTGGCGCTTTTTATTTTCATGAAAAAGAAACAGGGTGCAGATAGCACGGGTTCCAGGCCGAAAAAGAGCAAGGCCGAAAAAAAGACGAAACAGGATGATTCCATCCAGTATGAAGGTGCGGTACGTGCTATTGCCGAGGGTGCACATGAAGGTGTATCCGATGTCATTCCGCATTTGCCCAAGATGGAAAAGTCGGCCAAAGTTGCAAAACCGCTTTCACAGGGCATGGAAGGTGATGACATCACTACCATGCCCAAAGCGGCGCAGAAAAAACCGGCAGTAAAGCAACAAGTGGCAAAGAAAAAACCAGCGCCTGCAGAAGTAAAACAGGCACCCGAGCCGCCAGTACAGAAGCCAGCGATCAAACCCGCTGCTGCTCCGGCAGGCAAAGATGATCAAATCGATCCGGTGATTTTTCGTACCTATGATATCCGCGGTATCGTAGGTGAAACGTTAACCTCGGAAGCAGTGAGTGCCATTGCAAAGGCTTTGGGTAGCATGGCCATTGAACGCGGACAAAAGACACTTACCGTCGGACGCGATGGCAGGGAATCCGGACCGGATCTAAGCAATGCATTGATAGAGGGACTGCTCAGTACCGGAATCAATGTGATTGATGTTGGCATGGTGCCGACCCCGGTATTGTATTTCTCAACCTATCATCTCGATACCAGCAGTGGTGTCATGCTCACCGGTAGTCATAACCCGGCCGAGTACAACGGTCTGAAGATAATGCTCGGCGGCAACACGCTGAGTGGTGATGACATCCAGGAGATCAGGAAGAGAACAGAACAGGGCGAGTTTGCTACTGGCAAGGGCGAGTTGACGCAACAGGATGTGAATGCCGCCTACATACAACGTATTACCGAGGACATACCAGTAGCGTTGAGTAATTCATTAAAGGTTGTCGTTGATTGTGGCAACGGTGTTGCCGGTGTGCTGGCACCGCAGTTGATCAAGGCGCTCAACCATGACGTGATAGAAATGTATTGTGAGATTGATGGCAGTTTTCCTAACCATCATCCGGACCCAAGCCAGCCTGAAAACCTGCAGGAACTGATTGAGCGAGTAAAAACCGAGAATGCCGACGTCGGCTTTGCTTTTGATGGCGATGGTGATCGTCTTGGTATCGTCGATAAGGAAGGCAATATCATCTGGCCTGACAGGCAAATGATGTTACTTGCACAGGATGTGCTCAGCCGTAATCCGGGTGCACACATCATTTATGATGTTAAGTGCAGCCGCTACCTGAAGACCGTGATCGAGGAGAGTGGTGGCCAACCATTGATGTGGAAGACGGGTCACTCGTTGATCAAGGGTAAAATGAAGGAAGTCGAGGCGCCATTGGCCGGTGAAATGAGTGGACATATCTTTTTCAAGGAGCGCTGGTACGGCTTTGATGACGCGCTGTATACAGCCGCGCGTTTTCTTGAGATCTTCATGAATTCCGGTAAGAGCCCAACCGACTGTTTCAGGAATTTGCCCGACGGTGTATCAACACCGGAATTAAGATTACCCATGCCCGAGTCAGAACATGCCGGGTTCATGTTGGCACTGATTGAGAACATGCAGCAAAATGCGGGCGGTGAAGTGAGCGATATAGACGGTGTTCGTATTGAATACGAAGACGGTTGGGGCCTGGCAAGGCCATCTAACACGTCTCCTAATATCGTGTTGCGTTTTGAAGGCCAGGATCAAGCTGCACTGGAACGTATCCAGGGTGTATTCAGGGATGCGGTCACGTCAGTCAAGGCCGATGCGCAGTTGCCGTTTTAATTGTTAATAAATAAAAAAAGAATGACTGATAACAAGCACAATTCATCTTACATTGCCGAGGTCTTGATCGAGGCACTGCCTTATATCAAGCGTTTCCAGGGCAAGACCATAGTGATCAAGTATGGTGGCAATGCCATGGAAGACGAGGATTTGAAATCCAGCTTTGCCAGGGACGTCGTGTTGATGAAACTGGTCGGGATGAACCCGGTACTCGTGCACGGCGGTGGCCCACAGATCAAGGAATTACTGGATAAACTTGGCAAGAAAACCGAGTTCGTCGAGGGCATGCGTGTCACCGATAACGAGACCATGGACGTGGTTGAGATGGTACTGGGTGGCCTGGTGAATAAAGAGATCGTTAACCTGCTTAATCGCCATGGCGGTAATGCCGTTGGCCTCAGCGGCAAGGACGGTGAACTGATCCGTGCCCGTAAACTTGTAGTTAAACGTAACAGCCCGGATATGGACGCGGATGAAATCATCGACATTGGTCATGTAGGTGAAGTGGAGAGTATTGATACTGCGGTAGTAAACCTGCTTGTGCATGGTGACTTCATCCCGGTAATTGCGCCGGTTGGTGTGGATCAATCCGGACAGTCCTACAATATTAACGCCGACCTTGTGGCGGGCAAGATGGCCGAGGTGTTGTCGGCAGAAAAACTGATCATGCTTACCAACACCGCGGGCCTGCTTGATGCCGATGGCAAGGTGTTAACCGGTTTGTCGGCGTCTGCTGTCGATAAACTCATCAAGGATGGCGTGGTGCATGGTGGTATGTTGCCCAAGATTCGTTCTGCACTTGATGCCGTGCATGCCGGTGTACACGCAGCACACATTATCGATGGCCGTGTGCCGCACGCGGTGCTGCTGGAAATATTTACCGATGTTGGTGTGGGTACATTGATACATGGCAGGACGTCTGCCGCACATAACAAGAGTTAGAACTATGAATGCAGAGCGTAAACAGAATCGGCGTCAGCACATACTTGAAGTGCTGGCCAGCGAGCTGGAGACGAACCCGGGTTCTCGCATTACTACTGCCGGGCTGGCGGCCGCGGTGGGTGTGTCCGAAGCGGCACTGTATCGCCACTTTGCCAGCAAGGCGAAAATGTTCGAGGCATTGATCGATTTTTCAGAGGAAACGGTGTTTGGCCTGGTCAACAAGATTATCAGTAATGAAACCAACGCCATTACCCGCTGTGAAAAAATCATCCAGGTACTGTTGGGGTTCTCGGAGCGCAACCCCGGCATTACGCGCATACTGATTGGCGATGCCCTGGTGGGAGAGAACGAACGCTTGCACAAGCGCGTCATCCAGTTTTTTGACAGACTGGAAACCCAGTTACGGCAAATACTGCGCGAAGCCAACCTGGGCGACGGGCCGCGACCAATCAGTAATATCGAAGCGGCGTCTAACATGATGGTGACTTATATCGAGGGCAAGATGTCGCAGTTTGCACGCAGTTCGTTCGATAAAAAACCCACTGAACATTGGGATGAACAGTGGGTTGTAATGCAGTCAGGTTTATTTCGCTAGGCTTACTCGATTCCCTTTAAAAGCTTGAAGCGTTCGATATCTTCCGCGTGGGAGGTACGGATCTGTTCCTGTTCTATGCGTTTGTCTTCAACGAATTTATCAATATCCTTGATTTGTCTTTTCAGCGATTCGATGTCTGCCAGTAAATCATCATTTGGTTCTCTGCCGGCCTTCTCTGCATCTGCAGCAGATTTTATGCGCTTATCAAGATCGGCCTGAATCTTTTCGCGTCTAACACCTGTTAACGCAATTGAAGCCTCAACTGACTGTATACGATCATCCCGGGCCTTCTCTATCTCTTCTACCGAGGCAAAAGTTTCCAGAAGAATACGATCTTTCAGTTGCTTCTCTTCTTCCTTTTTCAGACGTTCTTCTTCGAGCTTTGCCAGACGTTCTTCTTCAGCCAGTTCTTCAGGTGTCTTGGCGCGTTCCACCTCCTCGCGTACGATGCCGCTCTCACCGATCTCTTTATGGCCTTTCTGAGCAAACTCCGGCGGGACCTTGTCACCGCACTCGGTAATTCCCTCATGATTCTTCCAGCATTTCATGCGCGCCTGCACTGACGTGGTTAGCGTGAGACTGGAGATCGCAGTCATAATTATAATCGTGTTAAAAACCTGCTTGTTCATGTTGCCTCCTGACAAGAAGATGTCTTGTTTGAGCAATTATAGTCATTTCACAGTTGTAATTCATATCGCCGATACACCGTATTGCGCTTTATAGGCGTTAATTGCTTCCAGGTGTTCGGGCATTTCTCCTTGAACCTGCAGATACGCAATGATTTGTTCCAGGCTGATAATGCTTATGACTTTTATTCCGTGCTGTTGTTCCACTTCCTGTATAGCCGAGGTCTGGCCCTGGCCGCGTTCCTGGCGGTCTACGGCGACAACGGCGCCCACGGTAGTGCCGCCCTGGCTGGCAATGATGTCGATCGATTCACGTACCGAGGTGCCGGCAGAGATGACATCGTCAATAATCAGTACCCTACCGGCAATATCCGCTCCAAAGGTCAGGCCGCCTTCGCCGTGATCCTTTACTTCCTTGCGATTGAAGACGAAAGGATAGTTCCTGCCGTGAATCTCGGAAAAGGCGATGGCCATGGTAGAGGCCAGGGGAATCCCCTTGTAGGCAGGACCATAGATCATATCGAAGTCCAGGCCCGCATTCGCGACGGCGGCGGCATAAAACTGGCCAAGTTTTGCCAGGCTATCGCCGTCGTTAAATAAACCACTGTTAAAAAAATAGGGGCTGACTCGACCCGACTTCAGGGTGAACTGACCAAATCGCAACACCTGTTTACTGATGGCAAATTCGATAAAGTCTTGTTGATACTGTTCCATGGTTTTCCTGTTAGTCCCGTATTGGCTTTAAATTTTCCTGGTAGTTTGGCATGCTGCCCCGCTTGAGTGCATGCCTCGTGCATGTGCATATCATACAGTTGAAAAACGCAGGGGGAAAACTTGAAGGTTGTCAGTGTCAACGTAAACGGCATCCGTGCCGCACATCGAAAAGGATTTTTTGACTGGTTACAAAAATCACAGGCCGATGTTGTGTGCGTGCAGGAAACCAAGGCGCAGGTCCATCAACTGAGTGAAGAGATAATGCAGCCCAATGGTTATCATTCTTTTTTTAATGACGCCGTGAAAAAAGGCTATAGCGGCACGGCCGTGTACTGTCGCAACATGCCTGACAAGGTGATAGACCAGACGGGCTTCCCCGTCGCCGATGAAGAAGGCCGCTATCTACAGGTAGACTTCGGCAAACTCAGCGTGATCTCCTTGTATTTACCTTCGGGCACGTCTGGCGATGAAAGGCAGCAGGTCAAATATGAATTCCTCGATTTCTTTCTGCCGCAGTTACAAAAGATGCGTCGTCGCCGTCGGGAATACATCATCTGCGGTGACTGGAATATTGCACACAAGCAGATTGATTTAAAAAACTGGCGATCCAACCAGAAAAACTCGGGCTTCCTGCCGGAAGAACGGGCCTGGCTGGACCAGGTGTTCGACAAGGTGGGTATGGTCGATTCCTTCCGCGTGGTTAACCAGGAACCGGACCAGTACACGTGGTGGTCCAACCGTGGCCAGGCCTGGGCGAAGAACGTGGGGTGGCGGATTGATTACCAGGTGGTGACACCCGGGTTGAAAGACAAGATTAAATCCGTTTCTATTTATAAGGATGAAAGGTTTTCGGATCATGCTCCATTAATTACGGAATATGATTTGTAGTTTCTAGGTCTTTGTTGATTTTGGTTCTGCCTTGAATGGCAAGACTGTGTTCAATTAGTCGCAAGATTTAAAAACTTATTTCGCCTTTTAGCGGCGAGCCACTTCTTTTTGCGCGGCCAAAAAGAAGTGACCAAGAAAAAGGCCGCCCTGTTGTCATGGCCTAAGGCTACCCTCGTCGTCATCCGTCACGACGGGTCGCGCATAGCGTCGTCCCTGACGCAATGCGCTTCACTGTGCGTCCTGCACAGTTGACCCTGTTCCCGATGTCGCCTCGGCATGACAAAACGGGAGGGTTGTCTTCTACTCCCCTTGTGATTTGCCGAGGAACGGGTTTATGTCCAGGCTGAGCAACATGGATGTTGCGAAAGCATCGTGAGGACAGGAGTCCTCTGGATGCGTGCCTTGGAAAATAAAGCTGTGACGAGGAAGGAGCGCAGCGACAAATCACCTGGGGTGGTCTTTCTTTTGGTATCTATTCTTTGACCACGCAAAGAAAAGATACTCGCCGCTCAAAGGCGAAATCAATGTTGAAAAAAACTCGCCATCAGGCGAAAAGCAATCTATAAATGAGTCGGTTTTTGAATAAAAAGCCTCGCCGTAAAAAGCGAAAGCAAATGTTAAAAAAAAGATCAATTAGCGGATTAACAACCGTTGCCCAATATCCGCTATTGGTGAAACCAGTAAAATAATCGCCAGGTTAAGCACAATAAGCACCACCAGTGGTGACCAGTCAAAACCACCGGCCGGCGGTATCAGGCGTCGCGCCGGTTTCATCACTGGTTCGGTGAGTTGATGCATGATGACTGTCAGCGGGTTATAGGCGTGCGGGTTTATCCAGCTGATGGCGACCTGCACCAGGATGACGACGATATACAGGTATACGACTGTTTTCAGTAGTTCTGCAAAGGTCATAACCAGCAAGCCCATTGGTGCCGGAACGACGCCGGCGACGACCAGCGCGGTCAGGACAATCTCCACTGCCTGTATGGCGAACAACAGGAATATTGCGGCCCAGTCGATGGCCATGTAACTGGGGATAAAACGACGAAGTATTGTCAGCGGTGGGTTGGTTATCTTGACGATAAACTGCGACAGCGGGTTGTGAAAATCGGCCCGTACCGTGGCAAACAGGAAGCGCAATAATACGGCCAGTATGTAAAGTCCGAATACCACTTCAATGAGAAAAATGGCCGCCTGTACCAGGTAATTTCCGCCCATGCTATTTCCCCAGGGTGTCTGATAACACGATAGAGCGTTGTTTTGCGGCCTGCATCGCCTTGCTGATGATCTCATCCAGCCCCGCTTCAGCAAAGACCTTCAGGGCCTGTTCGGTGGTGCCGCCGGGTGAGGTCACCTGTTGTCTTAGGGTGGCCGGGTCGTGTGATGACAATAGTGCCATCTTTGCTGTGCCCACTGCGGTTTCTATAGTTAACAGTCTTGCCATCTCCTCGTCCAGGCCCAGTGACATTGCTGCCTTTTCGATGGCTTCCATGAAATAAAAGAAATAGGCGGGTCCACTTCCCGACAGGGCGGTCACCGCGTCCATTTGTTCCTCGCTGTCCAGCCACACCGCTGTTCCTACTGAACGCAGCATGGATTCAGCCAGGTTTTTCTGGGCATCGGTGGCATGCGCATTGGCAAACAGGGCAGCAGCGCCGACCTGGATCAATGCCGGCGTATTCGGCATGACACGAATGATGGCTTCATCACTGTCCAGCCATGTACTGATGCTTTGTATGCGAATACCGGCCGCGATAGAGATGACCAACTTGTTTTTTCCGCGGATGTCAGCGGCGATTTCCTTGATGACCTGCGGCATGACCTGTGGCTTGATTGCCAGTACCAGCACATCTGCCTTATCTATGGCGGCATGATTGTCAGCCAGGGTTTCAATACCAAACTGGTCCTTGATCTTTTGTCGTTGCCCGGCGTCAGGGTCGGTGGCGATCAGGCGCGACTTGTCGATATTGTTAGCTATCAGGCCGCCAACCAGGCTGCGAGCCATGTTGCCACAACCGATAAATGCAATCGCGCAATTCTCCATAGAAATATACCTGCTATCGTTTTATGCGCAGTGTATCAACAAGCACCCTCGCTTGCATCGCGCTCACCAAAGATGGCCGTACCAATACGTACCAGTGTGGCGCCCTCGGCGATAGCCGCTTGCATGTCCTGCGTAGTACCCATGGACAATGTATCCAGACCGGGATCGATCTGTCGGAGTTGTTCCAGGCACTCTTGAACCCGGGCAAAGGGCTGGCGTTGCTGCTCCATATCTGCAGCCGGTGCCGGCAAGGCCATCAGGCCACGTACCCTTAATCGATCAAAATCCTGCATGGCCCTGAGAAAATCGGCTGCCTGCTCAGGGTGAATACCGGATTTGCTGGGTTCACCACTGATATTGATCTGGATACAGATATTCAATGGCGGTTTGTCGGTTGGCCGTGCCTCGTGCAGCCGCCTGGCGATCTTTGACCGGTCGACCGTGTGTACCCAGTCAAAATGTTCCGCTATCAATCGGGTCTTGTTTGACTGGATGGGGCCAATGAAATGCCAGGTAAGCCCCGGGTTGCTGATTTCCTGAATTTTGTCTACCGCCTCCTGGCAGTAATTCTCCCCGAAGTCACGCTGACCAGCTGCTGCAGCCGCCTCGATATCACTGGCTGGCTTTTTCTTGCTGACCGCTATTAAACCGACAGAATTTACCGGTCTCTGGTACTGTGCTTCTGCCCGCCTGATTTCGTCATTGATTCGGGCCAGATTCTCGGCAATATTCATAAATTTACGCTAATGAGCTAGTCTATAATTTAAAATATCAGTAAGATAAATAACGTGTTCTGGTGAAATAATAACAAATTCACGGTTTTGGAGTTTCGCCAAGTTTGCACTCGGATAAGACCTATATAAATGAATGCAATGTGATCTATGACAAAACCAGCATAGGGGGTTTGAATGGACATTGGTGAGCTTTTGGCGTTCGGGGTGAAGAACGGCTGTTCGGATTTGCACTTATCTGCAGGTTTGCCACCCATGATTCGTGTAGATGGTGACGTAAGACGTATTAACGTTCCGTCGCTGGATCATAAAGACGTGCACGACATGGTGTACGACATCATGAACGACAAGCAGCGAAAAGACTTTGAAGAGTTCCTGGAATGTGACTTTTCATTCGAGGTTCCCGGGCTGGCACGTTTTCGTGTTAATGCCTTCAACCAGAACCGCGGTGCCGGTGCCGTCTTCAGAACCATTCCTTCAGAGATCCTGTCACTGGAACAACTGAATGCCCCGAAAATTTTTGAGCAGATTGCCGACTATCCTCGTGGCGTAGTGCTGGTAACCGGGCCAACCGGTTCAGGTAAATCAACCACTCTTGCGGCCATGGTGAACCACAAGAACGAGACGGAATATGGCCATATCCTCACCGTTGAAGACCCGATCGAATTTGTACATCAGAGTAAAAAATGCCTGATCAACCAGCGTGAAGTCCATCGCGACACACTGGGTTTTAACGAGGCGCTGCGTTCAGCACTGCGTGAAGACCCTGATGTCATTCTCGTGGGCGAAATGCGTGACCTGGAAACTATCCGCCTGGCGCTGTCAGCGGCTGAAACCGGTCACCTTGTATTCGGTACCTTGCATACCAGTTCTGCGGCCAAGACCATTGACCGTGTGGTTGATGTATTCCCGGCCGAGGAAAAAGACATGGTGCGAGCCATGCTATCGGAATCGCTGAAGGCAGTTATTTCACAAACCCTCTTGAAGAAACAGGGTGGTGGCCGTGTTGCCGCGCACGAAATCATGATTGGTACGCCGGCTATTCGAAACCTGATACGCGAAAACAAGATTGCACAGATGTACTCCGCGATTCAGACAGGTCAGCAGTTTGGCATGCAGACCCTGGACCAGAACCTGCAGCAGCTGGTAGCCAAGAACCTGGTTACGCGCCAGGAAGCCATGTCCAAAGCCGCTAATAAAGACAATTTCTAAACGTTGCCCCGGTAAGCAGCGATATGTAATCGGAGAGGTTAGATGGAAAGAGAACAGGCGATAAAATTTATGCGCGACCTGCTCAAGCTGATGATTGAGAAGAAGGGGTCGGATTTGTTTATTACTGTTGGCTTTCCTCCTGCCATCAAGGTGCATGGCAAGGTAACGCCTGTGTCGAAAACCGAACTGACTGCTGACAATACCAAGGCATTGACCTATGCCATCATGAATGACAAGCAGTTAAAGGAATTTGAAGCAACCAAGGAATGTAACTTTGCCGTAGCCCCAGCAGGTATCGGACGTTTTCGTGCCAATGCCTTTGTGCAGCAAGGTTATTGCGGCATGGTGCTGCGCGTTATTGAAACCGAGGTACCCACGATTGAAAAACTGGGACTGCCTGAAGTATTGAAAGACGTGGTCATGACCAAGAACGGCCTGGTAATCATGGTGGGTGGTACCGGTTCCGGTAAGTCTACCTCGCTTGCCGCGATGATCGATTATCGCAACAGGAACAGCTACGGTCATATTATTACCATTGAGGATCCGATTGAATACGTTCACCCACACAAGAACTGCGTCATCATGCAACGCGAGGTGGGTATTGATACCGATGACTGGGATATTGCACTGAAAAATACGCTGCGCCAGGCCCCGGACGTTATCCTGCTGGGTGAAATACGTGACCGTGAAACCATGGAGTTCGGTATTGCCTTTGCGGAGACTGGCCACCTTGCCATGGCCACACTGCACGCGAACAGTTCCAACCAGGCGCTGGACCGTATCATTAACTTCTTCCCGGAGGAACGTAAGCAACAATTGTTAATGGATCTGTCGCTGAACCTGAAGGGCGTAATATCGCAGCGACTGTTAAAAACACCGGATGGTAAAGGTCGTGTTGCCGCGATTGAAATCCTGCTGAATTCACCCCTGATTTCCGATTTGATCCTCAAGGGTGAAGTACATGAAATCAAGGCAATTATGAAAAAGTCCAACGAAATGGGAATGAAGACCTTCGACCAGGCGTTATTTGATCTGTATGAGGCCGATCAGATTACCTACGAAGATGCCCTGCGTTCAGCTGATTCCATGAACGAATTGCGTCTGCGAATCAAGCTTGAGGGCAAGGCCTCCAAGGGCAGTGACAAAATGGAAGGTCTTGATCACCTGACGCTGGATGAAAGTGACAATGATAAAAAAGGCGGCATGATTCGTTAATTATTTCGAGGACTCGTTGTAACCCTTGCAGAGTAAATAAATGGATATCACACCCTACTTGAAATTAATGGTCGATAAAGGTGCTTCTGACATCTTTTTTACAGTGAATTCGCCTGTAAAGGTCAAGATAGAAGGCAACTCAAACCCGGTTGGTAAAACCGTGTTGACCGGCGAACTTACCAAGGCGGCGGCATACGGGATAATGAATGATGTCCAGCAAAGGTGGTTTGAAGAACATATGGAATGTGATTTCGCGATTCCGTTGGGAGACGTCGCCCGTTTTCGTGTCAACGTATTTCGTCAGCGTGGTGAAGTGGGCATGGTGTTACGCCAGATACCCAATAAAATACCAACAATGGATCAACTCGGCGTGCCTGAGATACTGTCTGAACTTATCATGCACAAGCGTGGCCTGATACTGATGGTGGGTGCAACCGGCTCGGGTAAATCGACGACGTTGGCCGCGATGATTAACCATCGCAACGAGAATAAAGCTGGCCACATACTTACGATTGAAGACCCGGTTGAATTCAGTCACCCGAACAAGAAATCGATTGTTAACCAGCGCGAGGTCGGGGTTGATACTCATTCCTATGCCAATGCGCTCAAAGCCTCACTGCGTGAAGCGCCAGATGTCATCCTGATTGGTGAGATTCGTGACCGTATTACCATGGAAGCGGCACTGGAATTGAGTAACACGGGCCACCTGGCAATATCCACATTACATGCCAATAATGCCAACCAGGCCATGGAACGTGTGATCAACATGTTTCCACAGGATATGCATAAACAACTGTTCATGGATTTATCATTGAACCTGCGGGCAGTCATATCGCAACGGTTGGTAATGGCTGTTGATGGTAAAAGATGTGCAGCGATAGAGATCATGATTAATACACCACATATCGCCGAACTGATCCTGAAAGGCGAGATCGATGAAATCAAGGATGCCATGACGGAGAGTGGCCAGAGCGGTATGCAGACTTTTGACATGGCGCTACACAATCTCTACAAGGAAGAGCGAATTGAACTTGAGGAAGCATTAAACAATGCCGACTCAAGAACCAACCTTGAAGCCAAGATAAACTTCGGTTAATCCAAACCTGTCACCGCTTTTGCTAATTGCTGGCTAGTAACCAGTTGACTGGTTGATAACGTGCAATTCTTGATGATCAACCTGTCACAACATGCAGTCGCTACAGGATGTTTGAATAAATAAGCCTTTGTTTCAAAAACATAAACATTATTGTGCCGTTGTTTTGTAATGAAACGGTATAAATATTGCTGTTAAATCATTGTTTAATAACAACTGAATATAAAAAATTAAGTCGTCGGGGGGACAGAATGTACAAGCATATACGCCACTTTTCTATCTTCATATTCTCAGGACTGCTTTGCAGTACGGCTATACAGGCAGAAACAGAAGTTGAAAACCTGGGTGATTATACGGTCACCGCGACCAGGGTTGATCGTTCACTCTACGACGTGCCTGCAGCCGTCGGGGTCGTTGACAGCTCCGATATTACCAACGGGGAACAAAGACTGGGTCTGGATGAAACACTGGTGCAATTACCCGGTATCTTCCTGCAGAACCGCTACAACTTTTCACAAAGTCTGAAGATATCGATACGCGGCTTTGGTGCGCGGGCAAACTTCGGTACTCGTGGTGTCAAGCTTTACCAGGATGGTATCCCGTTAACGACTGTTGATGGACAAGGTGGTATTGAAGACATTGATCTGAGTTCCATAAGCCGCATGGAAGTCATGAACGGGCCAGCATCTTCACTGTACGGTAGTTCTTCCGGTGGGGTGGTGAAGTTTATTACTGGCAATGAGCCGTACACCGAACCCTATGTCGAAGGTAACTATAGTATGGGTGAGTACCAGACGCATATTGGCAACATCAAGACAGGCGGACAGATAGACAAGTTAAATTATTTTTTGAACCTGTCACACCTTGATATAACGGGCTACCGCGATCACAGTCGAGCTCGCAACACCAAGTTTAATTCCAAGTTTATCTATGACATTGATAGTCGCTCCGATTTTACCACCGTATTCACGGCGTACGATGCACCGCTGGCACAAGACCCGGGCGGTATTGACCAGGCAAGCGTAGATGCGGATCGCAGACAGGCAAGACCTTTCAACGTGACTAAAAACTCACGCGAAGATATTGATCAGCAAAAACTCGGTTTCACTTATCGACGTGATATAACGCCGAACCAGGAACTGGTCTTGCGCAATTATTACGTGCGTCGTGATTTCCTGGCCCTGTTACCCTTGTTCAGTAATGATGACTGGGTTGAGTTCGAACGATTCCAGTATGGTGGTGGTGCCCAGTACAACATTGATAACCATTTGTTTGGTCTCGGCAATCGAACCACGTTTGGTTTCGATATTGATACCCAGGAAGATGACAGGCAGCGTTATGCCAATAATAATGGTGTAAGAGGAGCGTTGGCACTGGATCAGCTTGAGCAGGGAGACTCCATCGGTGTCTACGTACGCAATGAAACAGACTTGACTGACAGCGTGACATTATCGGTCGGCGTGCGCTACGACAAGGTCGACCTGGAGGTGGAAGATCAATTCCTCGGCAACGGTGATGATTCGGCAGAGCTCAATTTCGAGGAAGTCAGCCCCATGGGTGGCGTGCTGTGGAAAATCAACCCGGCTGTTAACCTGTATGCCAATATCTCCAGCGTTTTTGAAACACCGACATTTACCGAGTTGACCGGTGTTGCACCGGGTGGTTTTACCAATGTTTCTGCGCAGGAGGCGCTGAACTACGAAGTGGGCGTAAAGGGGAGTGTCTCGCCACGGCTTAACTATTCTCTGGCGGTTTTTCATATCGATGTTGAGGATGAAGTCATCAATACGATCAACGTGGGTGGCCGTACCGCGTTTGCAAATGCCGATACTACCCGAGACGGGCTTGAGGCCAATGTTGAATTTATCCCGTTTACCGGCCTCAATGTGCTTGCCTCTTACACATTTAATGAATTCAGCTTTGACAGTTTCCCGGCTTCCGAATGCGGTGTGGCTAATTGTGAAGGTAACGAGTTGCCAGGTCTGCCGCAGCATAATTTCTATACCGAATTATCCTATACACATCCGTCCGGGTTCTTCTCGAGTATTGATTATCAGTACGTCAGTAATTTTTACGTAGATAATGAAAATACTGAACAGACCCGCCCCTATGGCGTTTCCAACCTGAGACTTGGCTACCTTGCGACAGTTGATGGTATTGAGATTACACCTTACCTGGGTATTAATAACCTGTTTGACGAGGAGTATATCGGTAACGTCCGAATTAATGCGTTTGGTGGTCGATACTACGAGCCGGCACCAGAACTCAACATCTACGCTGGCTTGTCAGTACGTTACCTGTACTAGTTGCTCAAAGTTCTGCCTGTCAGTGACAGGCAGAACTTTTTATTTGGACCAAGTGCGGTAGCGGGCTACACTCAGTCAATGCGCGAGTTTATCCGACACCCTGCAACAGTACCTATCCAGGTCAGTGAACTCGAGGGTGAAACCAGGCCGGGTCAACATACGTTAAACAATGTCAGCATGGGCGGCGTCTCGTGTTTTTGCGATGACCCGGTTGAGATTGGTGCCAGTGTCAGTATCAGGGTGGAGTGTGTTGATCCCGACTTTGAGATGACCGGCAAGGCAGTCTGGTGCAGGGAAAATGACGGTGGCTATGAGGTAGGCATCGAGTTCCTCACCAGCAAGCAAAAGATGTTTTTATTACGTATGGTCGAACAGTTATGTCATATCGAACACTATCGCAATGAAATCGCGCGTGTTGAAGGCCGTGAACTCTCCAGTGAACAGGCGGCACAGGAATGGATTAGCAAATATGCCGAATCGTTTCCACGCTAGGGCACAGGTTGGGCGCATACTGATATAAGGCAGTACACCAGATGTCGCTATCCCGTCGCAACTTTATACGAAACGCCTTGTACGGCGTGGCTGGCCTGGCCCTTGGCCGCAGAGTATCTGCACAGCCCTTCAATGATGAACTGGTGTTGGAAAATACACATAACGTGGCTATTCCCAGGGGTTGTCAACTCAGGCTGGTGGCCGAAAGCAGTCAACAGGTAATGGCTTCCTCTTCATATAACTGGCATGCCGCACCTGATGGCGGTGCCTGTTTTGTTACTGCCGACAACGGTTGGATTTATGTGTCCAACAGTGAATTACGCAACAACCGGGGCGGTGTCGGTGCGCTGCGCTTTAACGCCAGTGGCGAAGTCATCGATGCCTACCCGATATTGACTGGAACATCACGCAACTGCGCCGGCGGCCGAACCCCATGGCAGACATGGCTGTCCTGCGAGGAAAACGGCGATACGGGCCTGGTTTATGAATGCGACCCCACAGGCCAACAAGCGGCCCGTGTACGACCAGCTATGGGAGCATTCAACCACGAGGCCGTGGCTGTCGATCCACAATCAACGATTTGTTACATGACGGAAGATGTGAAAGACGGTTGTCTGTACCGCTTTGTTCCTTCGCAAAAGAATAATCTTGAACACGGCCGGCTTGAAGTAGCGGTGGCAAACAGGCAGACGCTATCGTGGCTACCACTCCCTGATGCATCAGGGAGCAATACACCGACACGTTACCAGGTGGAAGAGGCCGCGCGATTTAAAGGTGGT
The DNA here is from genome assembly GCA_965229565.1 of Gammaproteobacteria bacterium. Lineage (GTDB taxonomy): Bacteria > Pseudomonadota > Gammaproteobacteria > Eutrophobiales > Eutrophobiaceae > JANQNX01. The sequence continues at coordinate 635,141 of OZ245888.1, forward strand.
GAAGGAATTGTTTATGACAGACGCAAGGTCTATTTTACAACCAAGATAGATAATGTCGTCTGGTGTTACCATATCGACACTGGCGTTCTCACCCGAATATATTCTGCGGCACAGTACCAGGATCCTTTGTTGACCGGTGTCGATAACATAGAGGTGTCTGCTTCTGGTGAAGTGTTGATTGCCGAAGACGGGGGCAACATGCAAATCATTGCACTGGACCACGATTACACACCTTATATATTGCTACAGGTGTTTGGACAGGATCGTTCCGAGATAACAGGTCCGGCGTTTAGTCCGGATGGACAACGTCTATATTTTTCATCACAGCGAGGCCGTACCGGTAACAGTGAAGATGGGTTAACCTATGAACTTCGTTTTCCGGTCAATTGATTGCGACAGTCTTCTTGCATAACAGGTTATACTTTCTGTACGAGTTTTAGAATGAATCGATCAATTCTGTAACGATGCAATATCTCAACGCATTGCTGGGTGGCATGGGCTTGTTCCTGCTCGGCATGTGGTTAATGACCGATGGTTTGAAACTTGCCGCCGGTGATGCGCTTAGAAGCATACTGCATAACTGGACTAAAACACCTTCGCGTGGACTGGTCACCGGCTTCGCGATTACCGCCCTCGTGCAATCTTCCAGCGCGATCACCGTGGCCACGATTGGTTTTGCCAATGCCGGTTTGATCAATCTGCAGCAGGCTATCTGGGTAATTTTCGGCAGTAACGTGGGCACGACCATGACTGGCTGGATCGTGGCCATGATCGGTTTCAAGATTAATCTTGAGGCCTATGCACTACCTTTGATAGGGATAGGTATGCTGGTGAAGATGACCGGTGGCAAGGGTCGTCGTATGGCCATTGGCCAGGCCATTCTTGGCTTTGGCCTGTTTTTTCTCGGTATCAGTGTCCTCAAGGAAGCGTTCATGGGACTGGGAACCGGCATGCAATTGCCAAGCGTGGTCGAGGGTGGAGTGAAGATTCTTATCCTGTACGTGTTAATCGGGTTGATACTGACGACATTGATGCAATCCTCCAGTGCCGCGATCGTGGTGACACTGAGTGCTGCCGAGAGCGGTTTGATTCCCCTGGGCGCTGCTGCTGCCACGGTAATTGGCGCCAACCTTGGCACGACAACCACGTCACTGTTATCCGTTATCGGTGCCACGCCCACAGCCAAGCGCGTTGCTGTCAGTCATATCCTGTTTAACCTTATTACTGCCATCACTGCGTTGATACTCATGAGTCCGATGCTATGGATGGTTGAACAGATCGAGACCATGTTAGATGCAGAGCCGGACATCGCGACAACACTGGCCCTGTACCACACCGTGTTTAATGTACTCGGTGTATTGCTGATGTGGCCACTGGCGAAAAGACTGACCCGCTTTCTGCAGAATCGCTTCGTCAGTCGCGAGGAACTGCTGGGTAAACCACGTTACCTTGATAGTACCGTGTTATCGATACCGGCCGTGGCGGTTGATGCCTTGTTCAAGGAGCTAATGAACATTAAACAATATGTCGTTCAGGCAGGAACAGCCATGCTGAGCCGGGAAGATTTTGATGCAGCCAGTGTAGAAAAAGACCATACAATCCTGATCAACCTGACTTCTGAAATAAGCTCTTATATAACCCGGCTAAATAAGCAGGATTTGCCAAACGAGATTGCCGTGGCCTTGCCGGAAATGATGTTGGTAACACAAAAATGTGTCTCTTTCATGGAACTGGCAAAAGACGCCGTAGACTTGCAGGGAAAAATTCACTTCAAACAGGAAGTGCCTGAAACGCAGGAGGCTATTACTCGTTTGAAGAAACTGGCAGTGAAAACACTGGATAACACCCTGCTTGAGGAACGAAAGATCCAGGAAATCGATTTTGATCAGGCATTACTCGAGATCGATAACGCCTATGAAGACCTGAAAATGCAGGTTTTCAAGCAGGGAACAAGAGGTGAACTGGGTATTGTCAGTGTTGATGCCATTATTCACCAGGCGAGCCTTTTTAAAAGGATGATCAAACTTGCTGTCAAGGTTACGAGGCATATGCAGGAACTGCATGAAAGTCTTGCCATAGAACGTGAGGATGACGCACCTGAAGAGGATGTTGCAAGCGCAGCGCCATAGTCACGAAGATCATTTCTTCACGTTTACGTAGTTAATCTGTACAGGGAATGATTGCTTGCCTGGTATTTTCGTTCGAATGGACTGATACACGCAGTGGGTGTGACCTGTTCAATTATGGCTTTTCTGCCCGCGAAGCTCAGTGCCTGTTTGAATTCCTCGGCATAAATCTTCCAGTTGGTGCGCAACTCTATATTGCCCGGGATGGCCAGCAGTGCGGGGAAAACCGGGTGTCCATGCCAGCGACGTTTGACCTGGTCGGGCCTGGGCCACGGGTTTGGATACAGTAGAAAATGTTGTTCAACATGCCAGTCAGCCGTGGCTACCTGGCGCCAGGTATCTACAAGATCGGCTCGCGCCAGTAACAGGTTGTCTTGTTGATAAAGTAACTTGCCTCGTAGGTACTTGTTCAGCCGGTGTTGTGATTTATCCAGGCCAATGACCAGGCAATCCGGGAACTGGATTGCCAGTTGTCTGCTGCTGTCTCCATTGCCACAACCCGAATCAAGAATAACGGGCATTTTCAGGTCAATAACGATACGTTGCAACTGTTCAAACAGTTTTAAACTGAACGGTTGCAAGGGTTTCCTGTAAAGCGTGTCGAGGTGTTTTCGGACCAGTGTTGGCAACTGTTCCGAGATGCCGGTTTGCTGACTGTAAACAGGCCGCGAGTTGCCCGTCATGACTCCTGGAATATCTTGACCCGCGAGGATTCGAACACGGGGCCATCCACGCATACCCGTTTCATGGCAGGACCAGTGTCGGTTTCTATCAATACCGTACAGCCGGCGCAACCACCAACGGCACAGGCCATGTACTCCTCCAGCGAGACCTGGCAAGGCAGGCCGTATTCACTCGCAAGCTGGCTGACGGCTTTTAACATGGGCGTGGGTCCGCAGGTAAATATTTCTACTTCTTCCCGCTGGCCGGGGTCGAGGTTATCCAGCCAGTGGCGCGCAAGGTCGGTAACGTAACCGTCAAAGCAACCCGGATAGCCTTGCAGGCTTGTTAGCCTGGATGGAATTCCCCAGTCTTCGAGCAAGGGCATGCAGGCTATCACCTCGGCCGGCAGCTGCGGCAACATGATCTGCGATGGCCGGGTCTCAAAAGGAAACGGGATCTCCGAGCCCATGATCACCAGCGGCTTTAAATGTTTTTGTGTTCGTTTTAAATGTTCAGCCAGGAAGACCATGGGCGGTATGCCCACACCACCGCCAATCAAGAGTGGCCGCTTTCGATAGTCGTCGAGTTTGAACGGTTGGCCAATCGGACCAATCAGATCGATCATTTCACCCTGCGTGCGGGTGGATAACAGTTCAGTGCCCTGGCCATGCACCTTGTACAGGATATCAATGGTTTTTTGTGTCGCGTTGGCGCGCATGATAGACATCGGACGGCGCATTAATAGCCCGGGGTGACACTGCATATGGATAAACTGGCCGGCCTTCGCGCGGATTGCCGTTTCCGGTGCACGCAACTGCATATGATACTGGTGTTCCGGGTAGGCATCGTGCAGTAGTACCTCGGCCTGTTCAACAAACAGGGTATTTCTTGTTTCAGGATGTGACATCAGGCTTTACGTTTATAGGTTACCTTGCCGTTCATGATGGTCGTGCTAACGCATGCAGACAGGTTCCAGCCATGGAACGGTGTATTTTTGCCCATGCTGAGCAGGCGTTCACGTTCAACCTGCCATGGATTATCCAAATCAACAATACACAAATCGGCAGGGACACCCTTTGCAAGAGTGCCGGCCTCCAGGCCAAGTATCGTGGCCGGGCGGCTGGTCACGGCGGCAATGGCCTGTGGTAGTGATAGTTGCTTGCCCTCGACCAGGTGCAATACCAGTGGCAACAGTAATTCAACCGTGGAGGCACCGGCCTCGGTCAGGCTGAACGGGGCTGATTTGGCATCGCGGTCGTGAGGTTGATGATCGGAGCAGATGGCGGTAATAACACCATCCTCTATACCCCTGACGAGAGCACTGCGGTCGCGCTCGGTCTTTAATGGCGGTTGCAGGTGACAGTCTACGTTGTAATTGGCGATGTCCATATCGGTTAAATGCAGGTGACAGATATCAACATCGGCCGTGACCGGCCAGCCTTCCTGTTGTGCCTGGCGTATCATGCTGACAGAACGTGCCGAGGAGATGCGGCAGAAATGTGCCCTGACCCCGGTTTGTTCTATTAATAACAGCGCGCGTGCCAGCGCCACGGTCTCGGCTGATTCGGGTACCGGCGGCAGTCCAAGCCGGGTACTGATGGCCCCTTCGTTGGCGACCCCGTTGTTTTGCAGATCTGAGTCATTGGGTTGTATGAACACGGTCAGTCCACAACTGTGTGCATACTCAAAAGCGCGTCGCAAGACCTCTGAATTTCTTATTGGCTGCAGGGCATTGCTTACGGCGATGCAGCCGGCATTCTGCAGGGCCCCCATTTCGGCCAGTTGCTCACCCTTGAGGCCCTTGGTGATTGCACCCAGCGTATAAACCCTGGCATGCCCGACCTCGCTTGCGCGTTGTTGAATCAGGCGTACGACTGCGGGCGAATCGACCACCGGGTCTGAATCCGGGGGCGAGCACAGTGATGTAATACCACTCTTGCTGGCGGCACGGAGTTCGGTATCCATGGTCGCCTTGTATTCGAAGCCGGGTTCACGTGTTCGTACGCAAAGATCGACCAGGCCTGGTATGACCACCTGGCCGGAAGCGTCGATAGTTTTGCTCGCGTTAAAGTCGGCGGGCTTTTTGCCGATGGCGACAATTCGGCCTTTATCAATATAAAGGTTTGCCTTTTTGTCGAGATCGTTAGCGGGGTCTAGCAGGCGACCGTTTTTAATTTCGATACTCATCAGGCGTCGCCTTCACCATGCAATCGCTGCATGCACATTGCCATCACGGCCATCCTGACAGCAATACCGTGACTGACCTGTTGCAGTATCACGGAGCGTTTCGAATCGGCAATACTGGATTCGATTTCCACGCCGCGGTTTATCGGGCCGGGGTGCATGACAATAGCGTCTTTTTTTGCTGCTGCCAGCCTGCGTTCGGTGAGTCCGAAGCGGTTGTAATACTCGTGTGCACTTGGCAGCAGGGCGCCGGTCATACGCTCACGCTGCAGCCGTAGCATCATCACCACGTCCACGTTATCCAGTCCGGCAGACATGTCATTGTAGACATGCACGCCCAGTGACTCGACGTCTTTGGGTATCAGTGTGTCCGGTCCAACCACGCGCACCTCGGTGACGCCGAGGGTATTCAGCGCATGGATCTCGGACCGGGCAACACGTGAGTGCAGGATGTCGCCGACGATGGCGACGCGCAACGGGGCAAAATCCCCCTTGTGCTTGCGTATGGTAAACATGTCCAGCATGGCCTGGGTCGGGTGTGCATGGCGCCCGTCACCGGCATTGATCACGCTGATATGTGGTGCGACCTGGGTAGTAATATAATGCGCCGCACCGCTATTGCCATGGCGTACCACGAACATATCGCAGTGCATGGCCTCGAGTGTTCGCAGGGTATCGCTGAGTGTCTCGCCCTTACTGGTGGCAGAAGTGTCAATATTCAGGTTGAGGACGTCGGCCGACAGGCGTTTGGCGGCCAGTTCAAAGGTTGTGCGGGTGCGTGTGCTGGCTTCGAAAAACAGGTTAACAACGGTTTTACCGCGTAGTAGCGGGACTTTCTTTACCGGGCGGTCGGCGACACCGGCAAAGTTTTCAGCATGATCGAGAATGGAAGTAAGAAGGGTCTGACTCAGGCCCTCAGTCGTTAGAAAGTGTTTCAGCCTGCCTTGTTTGTCGGTTTGCAGTGTCTTGCCTGTCATCCTGTTCTTGTTATTTCCAGTGCCAGTGGCTCTGGGCCGGAGAGTTTAACATGTTCTCCGCGATTCAGCGTCAAACTTTTTCCAATAACGTCGGCACTGATCGGCAATTCATGCTCATTTCGATCGATTAGTACCGCCAGCCGGATACTGGCCGGGCGACCGTAGTCAAATATCTCGTTCATGGCAGCGCGTATCGTGCGACCTGTATAAAATACATCATCCACCAGGATGATATGCTTATCGGTGATATCAACCGGTAATTTACTGGGCTTGACCTCTGGATGTAGACCCAGCGTGCTGAAGTCATCGCGGTAAAAAGAGATATTCAATTCGCCCAGCGGAGTCTTGAGTTTGAGTAAGTCGTGCAACCGTTGCGCGATCCAGATACCACCAGTTCGAATGCCAACCATCATGATTGCATCAGTCTTGTGATTCTTGACCAACGCCTTGATCTCGGTAGCCATTTGCTTGAGGGTGGCGTCGAAATCGATTGTTTCAGTACTCATTGTCTATCGGTTTCCTTATTAGTTGTATCCTGGTTTTCCTCGAACCAGGTTTCCAGTATGGCCTGGGCCGCAACCGGGTCCACGTTTCGGGTTGACTTGATGCGCTGTCGTGCCTCGTACGAGGACAATCGTTCATCGATGACGTCAACCGGCAAATGATAACGTCCATCCAGTTGTCGCACAAAACGTTCAGACATTTCGGTCATTGGTTGCCTGCCATCATCCATTTGTAATGGATATCCGACTATCAACCGATCCGGTTGCCATTCATCGATCAGTTCGCCAATGCGAGGCCAGTCCGGCTTGTTGTTTTTGACTGCTATTGTTTCCAGTGGTGTGGCTGTTTTCGTGACCGTCTGGCCGACGGCAATACCAATACGCTTTTGACCAAGGTCAAAGCAGAGCAGTGTTTCTGTTTTCACGCGTGTCCGACGTCAGATGAGAGTTTTTCCAGGTCGACGCCAAGATGTTTTACTGCGACGTGCCAGCAATCCTGGTATGGCGTATGAAAAATTATATCCTGATCAGCGGGGCCGTTAAGCCAGGCATTATGCAGGATCTCTTCTTCCAGTTGACCGCTGTCCCAGCCGGCATAGCCCAGCGCAATCAGTGCGTCCTCGGGCCCTTCACCCTGTGCCATCGCTTCAAGGATGTCCTTGGACGTGGTTACACTGATTTTGTCTGACACGATAATCGAGGAGTCCCACGAAGTTGCCGACTTGTGCAGGATAAAGCCGCGATCGATGTGTACAGGCCCGCCCTGGTAAACAGGTTTTTGCTTGGCGATAGCATTGCTGGTATTGATCTCCATCTGCTCGAAGATTTCACCCAGTTCAATATCCAGCGGCTTGTTGATGACGATTCCCATGGCACCTTCCTCATTATGTGCGCAAATATAGGTAACGGTTTTCTCGAAGTTAGGATCCTTGAGGCTGGGCATGGCGATCAGGAACTGATCGGTCAGGTTCGTGTTATCCATAAGGACAAGTATCGACACATCTGCGGCAATACTCAAGTAGCTTTACCTGTCGTGCGGCAGTCTAGCGAAAGCCCTTGTTATTAATGAATTGCCATGTTCGCATGATATGCAGGATATCGGTTTCATCCTTGATATGTTGCGGGAAAGGCGAAAACGGTGCCGCCAGCTTGACGATTCGAATAGCCGCATCATCCAGGATCTTTTCGCCAGAAGAGCGCCGTATCGTGATTTCGTTGATGCTACCATCGGCATTAAGCGCGACATCGAGTACCAGGCTACCCGACAATTGTTGTTGCCTGGCCTGCTCCGGGTAATTCAGGTTGCCTACGCGCTCGACCTTGGATCGCCAGGCCTCCATGTAGGCGGCATAATTGTATTCCCTGGTTGTAGCCGAGATGAATTTTCTTCTTGGCCGTTGTGCCTTGGCTTCCAGTTTGCGTCGGACCTCGGCGCTCAGTGATGCAATACGGAAACTGTTGGTCAGTAATTCCGTGGCTGTTGGCATGGGTGGCTTCTTGACGACTTTCTTTTCTGGTTCAACTTTTTTCTCGGGTGCCGGTTCGGGTTTTGTCGTTTCTGTTTCTACCTGCTCGGTGAGCTGCGTTTCCTTGCTGGGTTGTTCCACCTTTTCCACCACGGGCTCAGGACTTTTTTCCTCTACAACAGCAAGCGTTTCGGCAACTTCTTTCTTGACCGGCTCCGGTTCAACCGGTTCGACCTCTGATACGGGCGGCGCTGGCGGTGTCGGCGGTTGTGATTCAGCCGGGGGCGGGGCAGTCAGTTTTGGTGTCAGGTCAGGAAAAGGTGGCGGTAGCGGAGTGCTGGGATTAACCGCTTCATCGGTATTACCGCCACCCTCGAGGTTGGCCTGGGCCAACATCTGCGCATCTTCCGGCTCCTTGCTGGATTGCTGTACCAGTACGATCTCCATGGTGTCGTAACGGGACTGCGAACGGTCTTCATCGATGAAGGTAACACCGAGTATGACCGAGGCGTGCAGAAGTATCGCGAGACTCAGGGTTAGACCCAGTCGGTCTATGGGTGTAATCACGGTTTGAACTGCCTGGGAAACGGCCACGGTATAAGAAGTGTTTATGGACCTGAAAAGTGCTGTCTGTCGCTTGCGTCAAGCATCGGTGTTAGTTGCCCTGTTTGTAACGTTCAATGACATCCATCAGCTGTGCACCAATACTTATATTATACAGGCTATCCAGTTCCCTGATACAGGTCGGGCTGGTGACGTTGATCTCGGTCAGGTAATCACCAATCACATCGAGGCCGACAAAGTAAAGCCCCAGGTCTTTCAGTTTTGAGCCTACCTGTTCACAAATCCAGCGATCACGCTCGCTGAGTTCCACGCCCTTGCCACTGCCACCGCGCGCAAGGTTGCCGCGAAACTCACCCCTGGCCGGGATCCTGGCCAGCGCGTAGGGGATCGGTTCACCATCAACCAGCAGTATGCGTTTATCTCCCTCGGTAATCTCGGCGATATATTTTTGCGCCATAACATGTTGTGTTCCCAGTCGCGTTGTCGATTCCAGTAACGCCATCTTGTTTGGATCATTAGCAGATAAACGAAAAATCCCGTGGCCGGCCATGCCATCCAGCGGTTTGACAATGGTACTGTCATGATGAGTAACAAATTCGCTCAGGATCTGGATATCGGAAGTGACGATGGTCGGCGCAATGCATTGTGGAAAGTGAGTGATGTAAAACTTTTCGTTAACGTTGCGTAGCGCCTGCGGGTTGTTGATCACCAGTACGCCGGCTTTTTGGGCCTGCTCCAGCATATAGGTGGTGTAGATATAATTCATGTTAAACGGCGGGTCCTTGCGCATAAGGATAACGTCCAGTGTTGCCAGTTCTTCTATCCCGGCTTGTTGCAGTGCAAACCAGTTCTTTGCATCATCCTTGACCTGCAGTCTTTGCATGCGCGCGAATGCACGGTCTTGCTGCATGTAGAGATCGTGCTGCTCCATGTAATAGATGTCCCAGTCACGTGCCTGTGCTGCAAGCAGCATCGCAAACGAGCTGTCTTTCTGGATATTGATCCGCTGGATTGGATCCATGACTATTCCGAGTTTCATTATTCCTGCATTCTCTATCGATATTTAATTAGCACTTACTGAAATAGCCTTAAAGTGTATCATTACCATTCAGACATTTATTAACAATTCAGTTCTGGAATTAAAGTGAAAACAGTAAGAATTGCGACGAGAAAGAGTCCGCTCGCACTATGGCAGGCTGAGCATGTGAAAAAGTGTTTGCTGGATGTGCACCCGGACCTGGAAGTTGAACTGGTAGGCATGACCACCGAGGGCGATCGTTTTCTTGAAGCGCCTTTAATCGAGGTCGGTGGCAAGGGCCTGTTCATCAAGGAACTGGAACAGGCAATCCTGGAGCAGCGAGCTGACATTGCCGTGCATTCCATGAAAGACGTCACCATCGATATGCCTGTAGGTTTCGTATTACCGATTATCATGGAGCGTGAATCCACGCATGATGTACTGGTTTCCAACAAGTATAAAAGTATTGCCGAGATCCCGGATGGCGGTGTTATCGGGACTTCCAGCCTCAGGCGTCAATCACAGATCAGGGCACTGCGACCGGACATTCAGATTCGTGATTTGCGCGGTAATGTAGGTACCCGTCTTGGTAAGCTGGACGATGGCCAATACGATGCCATCATCCTGGCCGCCGCCGGTATAAAACGCCTGGGTTTGGCTGATCGCATCGCCCAGCTGATCCCGCACGAGGAGATCCTGCCCGCTATCGGACAGGGTGCGATCGGCATTGAATGCCGCGAGGACGATACCGAGGTGCATGCTTTATTGGCGGCGTTGAACCACGAAGACACCCGCTTATGTGTCGAGGCCGAACGATCCCTCAGTCGTCGGTTGTATGGTGGCTGTCAGTTACCGATTGCCGGACAGGCGGTACTTGACGGTGACAAGCTTAGCCTCAGTGGCCTGGTGGCGCGTGTTGATGGTACCGAGATAGTCAAGTCCAGTCTGGAAGGAGACCGTTCCGAGGGCGATAAACTTGGTATCGAACTTGGCGAGCGTTTACTGGGTAACGGTGCCGATGAAATCTTGCGGGAAATTTTGAACTAGTATCGTGACAGCCACGTCAGCAAGGTCCCGTGTCTGGGTGACAAGACCCATGCACCAGGCAGACGGAATATGCAGGTTACTGGAAGATGCCGGTCTTGATGTGGTCCGCTTTCCTGTCATTGAAATCGAGGCCATCGCTGACTGCAGCAGGTTGAGTCAACTATTTGCGCGCATCGCGACCTATCGATACCTGATCTTCGTCAGCCAGAATGCCGTGGCCCTGTCATATCAACATTACCTGGACAAGACATCGCTACCGCCCGGTATTGTCGTTATCGCAATAGGCAACAGTACCGCCGCAGCCCTGCACCAGCATGGAGTGCAAGATGTAATTCACGCCGGTTCCAGTGCGGATAGTGAGGCATTGCTGGCCATGCCTGAACTGCAGTCCAGTGCAATTACCGGGTCTGATATCCTGTTGATACGAGGCCAGGGCGGCCGTGATTTGCTGGTCAATGCCCTGAATCAGCGTGGTGCAAACGTTGAAATCGCCGAGGTCTACATGCGCAAACCGCCGCAATATGATACAAACGAATTAGACTGGTTGTGGCAACAGGAAGCACCCGATGCGATCATAGTTACCAGTAACGAGGGAATTAAACACTTGCTTGGCTTGACGCCTGTCGGACATCGCGAAAAACTGTTGCATACACCACTGATTGTGATGTCGGAAAGGAATGCTGACTTTGCCCGTGAGCATGGTTTTGATGCCGGCATAGTAGTAACAAACGAACAAAACGACACGGGCTTGTACAGGGCAACCATTGAACTACTGGAGACAGGTCATACATGACGGACGTAAACGAAGACAAACAGTCAAAAGACAACGCAGACAAGAAGGCCTTGCAGGAGACTGCCAAGGACCCGGCTGATGCTGAACAGACTGCCGATGTGAAACCGGAAAAACAGCCCGGCTCCGGCCGTGGTTTCCTTATTATTCTGTTGTTGCTGGTCGCTGCTGCCGCTGCTGCGTTGGCTGTCTACAACTACAAGAACATGGAAGAATTCAACTCGTTACTGACGGCTTCAAGCAGTGCCGAAACCAGTATGAAAGGAGTCGTTTCCGATCTAGAACAACAAATGGAAAAGACGCGCGAAAGTTATGCCACCATTAGCAGCAAACTTGATGCACTGGAAGCGCAACAGGAAAGCCTGCGCGAGTTAATACCGGATCCGGTAACCGAGACTATCGAACTGAATGAAGAATTCGCGCTGGCCGAGATTGAACACCTGTTGACCATCGCCAACTATCGATTGCAACTTAATCACGATGTCAGCACAGCTTTAAAGGCAATGGAAACGGCTGATCTGCGTTTGCAGCGTTTGAATGTGCCCGGCGTTTTACAGGTAAGAGAACAACTGATCGCGGATATGAATTCACTGCGTTCCCTGAATCAGGCCGATCTCAGTGGTCTTGGCCTGTTTTTATCAGACTTGATCAATCGCGTAGACAGTTTACCGGTGAAAGAAGACGTGATCGTAACCTCGCCCGAGTTTGAAGAGGTGCAGCCTGATGCCACTGCGGAAAACAAGGCAAAGGAATTCTTTCGCCTGATTTGGGCGGAGTTGAAAAGCCTGGTTATCATCTCGCGCGATCAAGACATCAGCAAAACCATGTTGTTACCGGATGAAATCTACTTCCTGCGATCCAATATCAAACTGGAACTCGCCAATGCCCGGTTTGCCGTGTTCAATCGCGATACAGAAAATTTCAATGCATCCATTGAACACTTGCAGGACTGGTTACAAAATTATTTCGACAAGTCCGATGCCTCGGTACGTAATATTTCCGAATCACTGCAGCGCATGAGTCGCATGAACCTGGCATTTCCAAAGATTGACATCAGTTCATCTATTGAGTCGGTCAAGGCCCTGGCACACAGGTTGTCACAGCAACAGGAAGAAGTACAAGAATAATGAGGATGCTACTTTACAGCCTGGTCGCTTTGCTGGTGGCCGTCTTTATTGGTTCGCTGGCCGGTTCGGATACCGGCTACGTGGTTATGACCCTGGCGGGATGGACCATACAAACCAGTGCCACGTTATTTGTTATCGTTTTATTTCTTGGTTTTATCGTTCTGTATTTCCTGTGTCGCAGCCTGATACGTTTTATCGAGATGCCGGAAGACATCAGGAAATGGCGACTGCATAGACGCCAGCGTCGTGCCGAAAAATACCTGACTGACGGTCTTATCAGCATGACCGAGGGCAACTGGAAAAAGGCAGAGCGTGATTTTAAACGTGCTGCACCTTATGGTCGTTCACCCTATATTAATTACCTGTACGCGGCGCGCGCGGCACAGGAGCAAGGGGCTATTGAACGTCGTGATGACCTGTTAAAACTGGCCTACCAGAACAACCCGGATGCAAGCATGGTTGTAGGTATTACCCAGGCAGAACTGCAACTGGAACAGAAACAAACCGAGCAGGCGCTGGCAACATTAAAACATCTGCAAAACAAGCAGCCCGAGCAGGCACAGGTCAAGCAATTACTTATCGATACCTATACCGACTTGCAGGACTGGCAATCAATGTTGAAATTGATCCCGGCTGTTGAAAAGGCCGGGATCTATTCACGCGAGGAAATAGAAGCGAAGCAGCTCGAGGCCTATGCCGGGTTAATGAAGAAGGCCGGTGGCCTGAAGAACCTGGATAAACTCAACGAGGTCTGGGCTTCAATTCCAAAAAAACTGAAACAGCATTTTTACCTGATCGAGGTTTATGTCGGTGAACGGCTGCGGTTTGAAAATACGGAAGACTGCGAGGAATTACTCAGGTCAGCGTTGAAAAAACAATGGGATGGTATCCTGATTCGACTGTATGGCCTTGTTAGTGGCAAGGACCTGAACAAGCAATTACAGGTCGCTGAATCCTACCTTGACAATCATGCCCGTGATGCAGTGCTGTTATTAACCCTGGGTCGCATCTGTATGCGCAATAAACTCTGGGGCAAGGCCCGTGACTACCTGCAGGAAAGTCTTGATGTGCAGCCTAACCCGGAAGCGTATTACGAGTTTGCCAGGCTGCATGAGCACGAGGGTGAAAAAGACAAGGCCGCACAGTGTTACCAGAAAGGTTTGACGCTGGCTACCAGCACCCCACCGGTCTAGGCGCTAGCTGGAAGCAAATTCGAAAGAATCGGAATAGATGTTTTCCCTGTCCAGCCCCTGTTTGGGCAGGCTCTCCACAACCGCATCGATCATCGGCGGCGGACCGCAGGCATAAACATCGTAGCCCGACAGGTCAGCATAATCTGCCAGCACGGCTTCATGCACGAAGCCCGTTTTCCCCTGCCAGTCAGTCATGTCGTCGGCCTCGGACAATACCGGTACGTAATTGATATGCGGATACTGCTCTGCCCATTTCCTGGCCATGTCATCAAGGTAGAGATCGTTTTCACTGCGTACGCCCCAGTACAGTGTTATCTCGCGCTTATCGTCAACATGCAGGGCATGCTCGATCAGGCTTTTGATAGGGGCAAAACCCGTGCCGCCGGCAATCATAATCATTGGTCGTCCGGTTTCTTTCAGGGTAAACGTGCCAAGCGGCCCCTCTATACGTAACAGTGCCCGCTCTTTCAGATCCTTGAACGCGTATTCTGAAAACAGGCCGCCGTCATAGTAACGGATATGTAATTCAATCTGCTGATCTTCATGTGGCGGGTTGGCCATGGAGAATGAACGACGCTTGTCACCGCGCATCAGTATGTCGATGTACTGGCCCGCCAGAAACTGCAGTCGCTCGGTCTTGGGTAGTTCGAGAAACAGGCGGATTACATCTTCACTCAATTTTTCGCATTTGGTCACACGACAGGGAAGTTTCCTGATGCGAACATCATCAGTGCTATCTACCGTGCGCGCCTCGATTTCCAGATCGGTCTCTGCCCGGGCAGAACACAACAAGGCCTGACCTACATCATCTTCCTGTGTGCTGATGGCCGGTGGCAAGCCGTTGTCATAGTGAATTTTACCACTAACGATCTTGGCCTTGCAGGCACCGCAGGCGCCGTTACGGCAGCCATAAGGCAGGCTGATATTCTGACGCAGTGCGGCCTCGAGTATGGTTTCATTGTCCTCGATAACAAAAGATATATCCTGACTGGCAAGTGTTGCCTTGACGCTCATAGTATTTACGACTTGTTTAAAATTACGCCTGGCTGGCGGGTAGACTTTTTTTGCTGGTTAACCAGCGTAACAGAGGATCCCACTGTTCGCGATCATAATAGGTTTTATATGCGGGAAGTTCGAAGATGCTCAGGCCTTGCTCAGCTGCACGGATATAGTTCTGGCTCTGACGCAACATGGTCTTGAAAGGTAATTTTTTACCGTTCGGTAAAGTGATGTTCTGTAAATAATGTTCCAGCTTGGCTGCTATCAGGGTGTCTTCGCGAACGCGATTGGCAACAGTCGCAATCTTGATTTTGTTATTAATGGTGCCTTTAAGCGCAAACAGATCCTTTATAAAACGTTCTGCTGCACGCATATCCACCGGCGAGGCAATGACCGGCATGACCATGGTCTGGGCCTGGCTGAGATACTTGGTCAATCTTTCATCATCGATAGCAGCCGGTGTATCGAAGATAAGTATCTCGGTATCCTCGGGCACCTGTAACGTGTTCGCTGTCAGCGGTGCGCTGTGGATCAGCTTGCTACTGACCGGACGCACGGCCAGCCAGTCCTGGCTGGAACCCTGTGGATCACAATCAGCCAGCGTTACCTTGTGGTCATGCAGGGCAAAGAAGCCGGCGATATTGGTGGCCAGCGTGCTTTTGCCGCAGCCGCCCTTGGGGTTTAATACAACGATAGTCCGCATAGATTTACCGGTTTAATACTGTTGAAGACGCGAATGGTATAGAAAAAACCGGAAAATTTCATGTTTAGGCCTGCTTTGAACGGGTTTGTTCGTCCATCAGGTTCCTGATAACCGGGGTCAAGATCAGTTGCATGGCAAACACCATCTTGCCCGCGGGCACGATAATGGTTTCCGGACTGGACATCATTGAACCGTCCAGCATCTCCAGCAAGTAACGGTAATCACACTCGATCTTGTCCGAATTCCGAATGTGGATGACCATGAAGCTCTCTTCGTTACTCGGAATATAAGTGGCTGCAAACGGGTTCGAGGTATCAATCGTCGGCACACGCTGAAAGTTAATATCGGTGTGTGAGAACTGCGGTGTAATGTAATGCACGTAGTCATGCATGCGATCCAGGATTAGCCTGGTGGCATCCTCGGCACTGTAACCGCGGATCTCGCGGTCGCGGTGTATCTTCTGCATCCACTCCAGGTTAATAATCGGGGTTACACCAATCAGCAGGTCAACGTACTGGGCCACGTTAATCTTGTCCGTGACAACGCCACCGTGCAGACCCTCGTAGAACAATAAATCCGTATCTTCCGGCAGTGGTTCCCAGTCTGTCAGCGTGCCAGGCGGGGAACCGTGTTGCTGGGCTTCCTTGGCATCATGGATATAGAAACGGCGTTTGCCAGTGCCGTTCTCGCTGTAGTTCCTGAACACGTCTTCAAGTTCTTCAAACAGGTTCCCCTCCGGTCCGAAGTGAGTCAGGTTATAGCCCTGTTCGTGTGCCTCGCGGCTCAGGTACTCCATTTCGATACGGTTATACTTGTGAAAGCAGTCGCCCTCGATGATAGCCGCATTGATATTGTGCTTGTTAAAGATGTATTGAAATGCATCTTTAACGGCACTGGTACCGGCCCCGGATGAGCCGGTTACGGCGACGATGGGATGTTTCACTGACATGGTATATCACTTATCCTCTAGGCTGTTTTTGCGGCTGGCCAGGGTAGCAGGCCGGCGGCTTGTACAAATTTCCTGCTACGGGCATTATAAGCCATATAACACCCTGATTTACAAGGAGAATAATTTGAGCCCGACCATATCTGCCGATTTTTCATTGTATCGCAGACTGTTGGGCTACGTTCTGCCATTCTGGAAAACATTCCTGTTATCTATCCTGGCCATGATGGTTCTGGCGTTAACGGCGCCGGCCCTGCCGGCATTGATGCAGCCTTTGCTGGATGGGGCCCTGGTTAACAAGGACCCTGAAACCATTACCCTTATGCCCTTCCTGTTTGTCGGGCTGTTCTTTATCCGCGGTATTGCGGCCTATATAGGTAACGCCGCACTGCAGTGGGTTGGTTCCAGGGTCATCATGGACCTGCGCCTGGAAATGTTCAATCACCTGATCGAGTGTCCGCTGCGTTATTTTGATGATCGTCGTTCAGGCACGATTGTTTCGCGTTTTACCTTTGACGTATTGCAGATCCAGCAGGCGGCTACCACGGTTGTGAACACGCTGGTGCGTGATGCGTTGACCGTAATTGGTTTACTGGCCTGGATGTTTTACATTGACTGGTTCCTGGCCGCGATCAGTTTGCTGGGTGCGCCCATGATTGCCGGCGTGATTTCGATGATACGTAAACGTTTGCGCAAGATGAGCCACCATGTGCAGGAAGCCATGGGCACTATTCACCATGTTCTTACCGAAGCCCTGGACGCAAAAAAGATCATCAAGTTGTATGGTGGTATAAACAAAGAAAAGCAACGTTTTTTCGACAGTGCCAACCGACATCGCCAGTTTAATAACAAGCAAATATTTACAGCCCAGGCAAGCAGTCCATCGGTACAGTTCATTACCGCGATCTTTCTTGCAATCATCATTTATATAGCCACCCGACAGGCGATACAGGACAACCTGACCGTCGGTGACTTTGCCTCCTTCTTTGCCGCCATGGCCATGATGATGGATCCATTGAAACGCCTCGCAGGCATTAATGAACACTTGCAAAAAGGATTGGCAGCCTGTGATAGCGTCTTCAAACTGCTGGATACAGAGATAGAACATGACACAGGCAGCAAGGAGTTGAGTAATCCCGTTGGCAGGATCGAGTTTCGTTCTGTCAGTTTTCATTACGACAGCGCTGAACAGGAAGCGTTGAGTAATATCAGTTTTGTGATTGAGCCCGGCGAAACGGTTGCTCTGGTCGGTGAATCAGGCAGTGGCAAGTCCACGCTTGCTAACCTGATACCGCGTTTCTATGAAGTGCAACAAGGCAGCATCCTTTACGATGATATCGACATCAGGGAATTGACCCTGGCGTCGTTGCGCAAGCATATTGCCTATGTAAGCCAGGACGTGGTGCTGTTTAACGACACCGTGCGAAATAATATTGCCTATGGCGATTTACAACACGCTGATGCTGCTGCTGTCAGGAAAGCAGCGGATGATGCCTACGCTACAGATTTCATCGATCAATTACCTGACCGGATGGACACACAGGTCGGTGAAGACGGTACACGTTTATCCGGGGGTCAACGTCAGCGCCTGGCCATTGCTCGCGCACTGTTAAAAGATGCCCGGGTTTTAATCCTTGATGAAGCAACCTCGGCCCTGGATACCAAATCAGAACGGCATATCCAGTCTGCGCTTGAGAACGTCAAGAAAGGCCGGACCTGTCTTATCATTGCTCATCGCTTATCAACCATAGAGAATGCAGATCGTATCCTCGTGCTGGACAAGGGCAGGATTGTTGAGCAGGGCAGGCACGAGGAACTGTTGCAACTCAACGAGCATTACGCCCGCCTGCACCAGGTCCAGTTTAAAACGACGCACCCCGATACCGAGGCAGTTACCGATTAGTTAATTGTCTACGTGGGTTGAAATTATTGCTGGCCTGTTTCAATTCCTGCAATTTTTCATGCTGTGAACGATAACGTACATCGATGTAAAGCCTGGTTACCCGTTCGACTTCCGCAGCCAGGTCCTGTCTGGCCTGTTGCACTCGCCAGGCATAGGTGTCAGGTCCTTCCGAGTAGTTCCGGGCCAGGCCTATGCGTGCCAACTTGCGACAAAAACGATCGTAGCTGGCCCTGGCCGGATCATCGGCATTGGTCTTTCGAGTCAGCACATAAATTGTCAGGCAAACGATGGCAACGCCAAGTACGGTAAACAACATAATGGTTAGTTTTTTCCAATCGACCAGGCCAAACCCCAGCAGTTGCATGAGTTGCTGTTGTTTGTCCGGGCCGTATCCAAGTACCCACTGTGCCCACTGGTAATTCACGTTATCGACGGCATTGCGTACCTGTTGCCACAGGCGTGTCAACATTGAACTGTTGTTGCCAAGCGAAACAACAGACGCAATGTCGCCAGGCAACACCTGTTCAATGCCCTGGTTGATCCGGTTCGGCGACACCGCACGGGTTGGATCGATCCTTACCCAGCCCTTGTCCTGTAACCAGACCTCGGTCCAGGCATGGGCATGATACTGGCGCACCACCAGGTAATCACCTACCGGGTTGATTTCACCGCCCTGGTAGCCGGCAACCACGCGTGCCGGTATGCCTGCCGATCGCATTAATACGGTAAACGCGGCGGCATAGTGTTCACAAAAGCCCTGTTGGCTGTTAAACAGGAAGTCATCAATACTGTCGCCACTGCTTAGAGGAGGTTGTAGTGTGTAAACAAATTCCTGTTCTGAAAACCAGTCAAGTATCGCCTCGATGATTCGTTCGGGTTCCTGGTAACGGTCCCGGAATTCCATGCCCAGTTCCCGGCTTTGCTCGTGATAGAGTTCGGGTAAGGCCAACGCCCTGAGTAAATTGTTTTGCGATACTTCTTGCATGCGGTAGTCGCTGTAGGATTCAAGATCATAGGTCTTGCGTGTCTGGATAGTGTCCCTGGCCTTTAACTGCATGTCGTTGGTGAAGTAGGTATTGACGGGTGTATCGACAGCCATCTCCATGGCAAAGATCCACTTCTTGTTGGTTGGTTCCAGCATGAGGTTATATGCTATGGATTCACCCATGTATTGAACCTCTACCTGTTCATCAGCACGGCTTCCGGCGCCGCGGGTCCACTTGCGCCCGTCTGTTTGCCACAGCACTGGTCCGCGCCAGTAAAGCCGGGAGGGATCGGGTATCTCTCCATCAAACTTCACACGAAAGGCAATTTCACCTGATTGACTCAACTTGCTGATTGAACCCGGTGTCATTTGATCGTCGATACCGGTGATAGAACTAAAGGCATCTTCCGGCAATCCCCATAGTGGTCCATCGACACGCGGGAACAGGATGAACAGGATTAGTAACAACGGCACTGCCTGTAACAGCATGTTAAATGCGAGTCTAACTTTCCTGGCGACCGGTATTTGCCGTTTATGATCATTGAAACCTATCAAACTTGTTGTCATGACAATGACAACGAAGAACATGTATATGGCCGTGGGTATCGTTTGTTCGTAAAAAAAGTTGGTGATAACCAGGAAGTAACCCAGGTAAGCGCAGATGTAGTAATCACGTTCGCTATAACTTTCAAATAACTTGAGCGCGGATAACATCACCAGTAGCGTAATGCCGACGTCACGACCTGCAAACGTGCCATAGGTACTGTATACGCCGATCACTCCGCCGAACATAACCAACAGCCGAAAAATATTGATTGCGGTCTGGTTACGATTCCAGAATCGTGCGTGTTTCCAGGGAAAGTAGATCCGGGCAATGATCAGGCCTAGATGCAATACCGGTATCCATATCGGCAGTCGCTCCCAGTGCGGCAGACCGGCCAGGATAATGCCAGCAGAGAGCCAGACGATCCGATCCATGTACATCTCAACCGCTTTCATCAGTGAATCCAAACAGCGCGAGCTTATCCAGGCATTGATACTGGTGTTGCTCACCAATACCGGGATCAATTTCAACACCGGGTATGTTCAGGCCGTACTGTATGCCTGCTTCCTCGGCCATCAGGATCCACAGGCACAGCTGTGACAGGCGTGCTTCAATTTGATCAAGGTAGACCACGTCGTCCCAGTGAAGAACCAGTGTCTCACTACCACTGCCACTGAACTGTTTAACGTGTAACCCCTGTTCACGGGCATAGGCTTTCCAGGCGATTGAACGCGTTGCATCCCCGGGACGGTATTTTCTGAAACCGGCAAAATCATCGGTGCCAGTCTTTTTGCCTGTTTCAATGTCATCTTCCAGTTCCGATTTAAGTGGTAATACCTTGTCACCGGCAGCGTGGGGATAGACCAGGCAAGACTGATCGTTCTCGAGCCAGGACCAGGCACGGAAGATCCCTAGCGGGAACTGGGTTTCAATGATCAGCCGTCCTGTCTTGACAAGACCACGATGTTTCGTCGGAACTGGAAATAACACGGCTTCCTGCTTTCCGGCAGCAAGGCTGAATCGGGTTGATTGCAACTCATCCTTGCTAGACTTGCGCGGTTTTTGCCTGAGTACAATATCGAACCTGTCCTGGCCGGACTGGTTATCGATCTGAAACGGGAACTGTGCCGTTTGACCCTGGTAAACGGATTCCGGTTTGCCCGCAGTAATGATCAGTCCGGAAAGATTGCGGTAGGTGTAAAGAATGCAGACGATGGCCAGGCCTGTGAGAAGAAAACAAAGCATGAACGCCATGCTGTTGCTGTAATTGATTGCGCCAAGCAACATGACGATAAGCATGACGGCATAGATCCAGCCCTGCGCGGTGGGAAATATATATACCCGTTGCCGAGTTAACAGTTCGTTCTCATGTCTTGCCGTGCCGGCCGTGCTGGCTTGAACACGCTCCAGTACAACACGGTTAGACATGTCAGGGAATGGCGACGCTCTGTATCAGGTGTTGCGCGGGCGACAGTGAAGGATCGTTGTCGGCCTCGTGGATAAACTGCAATCTATGACCGATAACGCTGGGTAACACTGCCTGGATATCCTCGGGCAGTACATGTTCATGGGCATGCAGCATGGCCCAGGCCCTGGCCGCGTTGAGCGTGGAAAGCCCGGCGCGAGGTGACAGCCCATGTCGGAAACTTCCAGAACTACGACTGTACTCCAGTATATCCTGCAGGTAGTCGAGCAAGGCATCGGCGACATGAATCGTGTCTATCTGTCGTTGCAACGTAACCAGTTCCTGCGCTGATAGCACTGCCGGTAGTTCTTCGATCAGGTCCCTGCGATTTTTACCTTTTAATAACTCTCGTTCGGCTGCCATGTCCGGGTAGCCCAGGTCTATCCGCATCAGGAAACGATCCAGTTGCGATTCGGGCAAGGGGAAGGTGCCCACCTGGTTGATCGGGTTTTGTGTTGCGATAACGAAAAAAGGATCGGGCAGGTTGCGCGTTGCTCCCTCAATGGTGACCTGGAATTCAGCCATGGCCTCCAGAAGTGCACTTTGTGTCCTGGGTGTGGCACGGTTGATCTCATCGGCAAGGATTACATTGGAAAACACCGGTCCGGGATGAAAATCGAAGCGGCTGCTATCGCGGTTATAGACTGAGACACCAAGAATATCAGCTGGTAACAGGTCACTGGTAAACTGTATACGCTGATAGCTTAGCCCCATCACCTTGGCCAGTGTATGTGACAGCGTGGTTTTACCGACACCGGGCGTGTCTTCGATCAGCAGGTGGCCCCGTGCAAGCATGCATGCCACTGACAGGCGTATTGCCTTTTCCTTGCCGAGGATAATGTGGCTGGTAGCATTTATTACCTCTTCCAGTTTTTGCATGCCGGTATCCAGCAGTGCGGCGTTGTCATCTTGCATATTCATTATATTTTTACTACTCGCCTGCAATCGTCATGTTCTCGATCAAGACTGAACCACAGCGAGTGTTGCCGCGTGTGTCCACATCATTACCTACCTGGGCTATGTGCATGTACATGTCCTTTAGGTTACCTGCCACGGTAATCTCTTCAACCGGGTAGGCCAGCTCGCCGTTTTCAACCCAGAACCCGGAGGCGCCGCGAGAGTAGTCGCCGGTGACCTGGTTAACACCGAAACCAATCATGTCAGTGATAAGCAAACCTGTGCCCATGTCTTTTAACATTTTCTCAAGGTTATTAGGCCCGGGTTCTATTACCAGGTTATGTACACCGCCGGCGTTGGCCGTGGTCTGCATACCCAGGCGCCTGGCCGAGTAACCGCTGAGTACATACTCCTGTAATACACCATCGCTGATGATCTGGCGCTCACGCGTGGCAACGCCATCATTATCGAACGGTGCACTACCAAGGGCCTTCTTGATGTGCGGGTGTTCACCAATGTTGATATGGTCGGCAAAGATCTGCTGCCCCTTCTTGTCCAGCAGGAAACTGGCACGTCGGTAAAGACTGCTGCCGGATATCGCCGATATCAGTGCAGAGAACAAGCCGGACGCCACCGGGGCCTCGAAGATGACGGGTGCCTGGCGTGTTCCGAGCTTGCGCGAACCCAGTCGACTAACGGTACGCTGCGCTGCCTCGCGACTGATTCCCTTGATGTCCTGTAAATCCTGGTGGTCGCGCGTTTTGCTGTACCAGCCATCCCGTTGCATGCCGCTACCGTCTTTCGCAATCATGGTGCAATCGATACTGTGCACTGACCAGTCCCAGCCATTAATAAAACCGTGGCTGTTGCCGTACAGGGTGATGCCGGAATAAGTGCTGACGACAGTACCATCGGCGTTGGTAATGCGCTTGTCCTCGTCAAAGGCAAGCTGTTCACATTCTTTGGCCGTCTCGATCGCCTGTTCGGGCGAGATTGACCAGGGGTGGAAGAGATCAAGATCGGGAATATCTTTGGCCATTTCACCTGCATCCACCAGGCCGGCATACTTGTCATGACTGGCATAGACGGCAATGCTGTGTGCAGCAGTCACGGTTTTCTCCAACGCTGCCTTGCTAAAGTCCGAGGTGCTGGCGCTGCCTTTTTGGCCATTGACATACAGCGTTACGCTCAGACCCTTGTCACGTTCGAATTCGAGCTTGTCGATCTCGCCCATACGCACGTTGGCGGACAGTCCCGCCCCGGCACCGATATCGGCTTCCGCGGCGGTGGCACCAAGGGTTTTGGCCTGTTTCAGTACAATATCAATGATAGCGACCAGTTCGTCGCGCTTGGCATTGAGGCTTGTTGTGCTTATTGCTTCCATATTGGTCGTTAACATAGCGGGCGAAAACGAGACAGTCTAGCATTCAGGACTGTCTGCGTGCGTGTCAATTTAATAGTCTGATACATTTGCGTACAATCTGTTCCATGGATGTATCCCATATTCTCGATTCCCTGAACAGCGAACAGCGTGAGGCCGTGGCCGCCGATGCCGGCAACAAGCTGGTATTGGCAGGGGCAGGCAGTGGCAAAACGCGTGTGCTGGTGCATCGCATTGCCTGGTATATCGAAACCGGGCAGGCATCGCCCTACAGTATCCTGGCAGTGACTTTTACCAACAAGGCAGCCGCGGAGATGCGGGGACGCATTGAGAGGCTGCTGGGACAATCCATCAAGGGCATGTGGGTCGGCACCTTTCATGGCCTGGCCCACCGGTTCCTGCGCGCCCACTGGCAGGAGGCGGGCTTGCCCGAGAGTTTCCAGATACTGGATAGCGAGGACCAGTTTCGGTTGTTGCGCCGTGTAATTCGTGACATGCAACTGGATACTGATGCTTATCCACCGCGCGAGGCGCAGTGGTTTATCAATGCCAGGAAAGATGATGGCCTGCGACCGGAAAAGATCGACGATCATGGTGATGTGACAACGGCGCAGATGATTCGTATCTACAAGACCTACCAGGATAGTTGCGAACGTTCCGGCCTGGTCGACTTTGCCGAATTATTATTGCGCACGTTTGAACTGTTTCGCGATCACGCAGCCATTCGTGAACACTATCAACAACGTTTTCGGCACGTGCTGGTTGATGAATTCCAGGATACCAATGCCCTGCAGTATACCTGGTTGCGGCTACTGGTCGGGGACAATAACACCCTGTTCGCGGTTGGTGATGATGACCAGTCGATCTATAGCTGGCGTGGTGCCCGCGTGGAAAACATGCAGGCCTTCGAACAGGACTTCAGGAATGTAACCCTGTTAAAGCTACAGCAAAACTACCGTTCAACGGCGACGATATTGAAGGCCGCCAACAAGCTCATTGCCAATAATAATGCCCGGCTCGGCAAGGATCTCTGGACCGAGGGAGAAGATGGCGATCGTGTTGGCGTTTACATGGCCTATAACGAAACCGACGAGGCGCGTTACGTGGTAGACCAGATCCGGTCCGCGCCAGAACAGGGTAAGGCCTATAACGACTACGCCATCCTGTATCGAACCAGTGCCCAGTCCCGTGTGATTGAAGAGGCGCTGATGCGTGAACAGATCCCTTACCGCGTTTATGGTGGTATGCGCTTCTATGAACGTGCCGAGATCAAGGACGCGCTCGCCTATGTTCGGCTTGCCCGTTACCCTGATGATGATGCCTCGTTCGAGCGGATCGTGAACACGCCCACGCGTGGTATTGGTAATCGCACCATCGATGAACTGCGCCAGGTCGCGCGTAAGGACCAGTCTTCCCTGTGGCAGGCGGCTGAACACATGGTGCAGCACAAGTTATTAAGCGCCCGTGCACTGAACGCCCTCGAGCAGTTCCTGCAATTGATCAGGCGTATGCAACAGTCACAGGCAGACAGTGCCCTGAACGAACACCTTGATAAGGTCATCAAGCTTAGCGGCCTGATCGAGCACTTTAAAAAAGAAAAGGGTGAAAAGGGCAAGGCCAGGATTGAGAACCTGGAAGAACTGGTCACAGCCGCGCAGGAATTCGAGATCGGCGATGACGAGGAACTGGCCGAGATGGATGCCCTGTCGGCATTCCTGGCACATGCGGCACTTGAGTCCGGGGAGACCCAGGCCAGCGAGGCTTCTGACTTTGTCCACCTGATGACGCTGCATTCAGCCAAGGGCCTGGAGTTTAACGACGTGTTCCTGGTGGGTATGGAAGAAGGCCTGTTTCCGCACCAGCGCAGCAGCGAAGACCTGGTGCAGCTGGAAGAAGAGCGTCGTCTTTGTTATGTGGGGATCACGCGGGCGCAGCAGCGCCTGACCCTGACCCATGCCCAGCACCGCCGCCTGTACGGTTCGGATTCCTATCCGCAACCTTCGCGATTTATCGACGAGATCCCGGTGGAACTGCGTAGCGAAATTCGTTTGGGCGGCAGTATGTCGGAATCTTTTTTTTCCCGGCAGGAATCTTCCTCTTCGGACAAAAATGGCGGACTCTCGCTGGGGCAGCGCGTATCACATGCCAAGTTTGGTGAAGGTGTGGTATTGAACCTTGAGGGGAGTGGCGGGCATATGCGTATCCAGGTGAACTTTGAACATTCGGGATGCAAGTGGTTAGTCGCTGCCTATGCCAACCTGCAGCCAGCGTAAAATGCACTTTTTCCGCGATTACTTTGTCAGTGTCGTGCTCGAATCCTCATGTATTATCTATACATTCCGGTTCTGTGCGCGCCACTTCCGCGTACTCACGAAAAAATTTCGATTTTTCGAATTGTTACTGAAGAGTGGTTTTAGGATGCTCATTAACGTGTTAGTCAACTCCGCTTCTCAAAGACCTCGCGCCGCGTACTCGGAAAAACTAATTCATGCCCTCTATGGCAAAGTCTGGCTTTGCGTGCGAATCTTCCGCGTACTCACGAAAAAATTACGATTTTTCGAATTGTTACTGAAGAGTGGTTTCAGGATACTCATTGACTTCGTGTCAACTCCGCGCCTCAAAACGTCACGCCTCGTATCCGGAAAAAATTTCTCATTCCTCTACTAACGAATAGATAAGAATTTTAACTATGTACAAATTAAAACAAGTTTTATTTGTAACGATTGTATTTGTTAGCGCTTTGCTTTCAGGTTGTGATGGCAAGCCGTTGATCGATGTCGGTGCGCCCGGTGTTGCGGCTGTGACGTCGGACGAAGTATTCAAGTGGAAGATGGTCACGACCTGGCCGGCCAATTTTCCGATCTTCCAGGAAGGTGCCATCAAGTTTGCCAATGACGTGCGCACCATGAGTAACGGGCGGCTGGATGTCCAGGTGTATGCCGGCGATGAATTGGTGCCGGCATTGCAGGTGTTTGAGGCCGTGTCGCAAGGCATGGTCGAGATGGGGCACGGCTCGCCGTATTACTGGGCCGGAGTGGTGCCGGCCGCACAGTTCTTCTCCTCGGTCCCGTTTGGTATGACGGCCAAGGGGATGAATGCCTGGCTTTACAACGGTGGCGGCCTTGAGTTGTGGCAGGAGATCTACGAGCCCTTCAACGTGGTGCCGTTCCCCATGGGCAATACCGGTCTGCAAATGGGCGGCTGGTTTAACAAGAAGATCGAATCCATTGAAGACATCAAGGGCCTGCGCATGCGTATTCCCGGGCTGGGCGGCAAGGTATTCAAAAAGGCCGGCGGCAACCCGGTATTGATGTCGGGTGCCGAGATCTATACCGCGCTGGAGCGCGGCACGCTTGATGCGACCGAATGGGTAGCTCCGTATCATGACATGCGGCTGGGGTTGAACAGGGCGGCGAGTTATTACTATTACCCTGGCTGGCACGAGCCGGGTACCGCTTTCGAATTGATGATTAATGCCAGCAAGTGGGCATTGCTGGGTCCGGACCTGAAAAAGATCGTTGAAGTCGCAGCAGCGGCGACCAGTGAATGGATCTACGCGCAGATGGAATACCGCAACCAGCTGGCGCTGCAGGAACTCAGGACCAAGAGCAACGTTGAAATACTGCCTTTTCCGGATGACGTGATCGCCATATTCCGGGAAACCACGAGGGCTACGTTACTGGAAGAGGCGGCGGCCAACCCGGACTTCAAGCGGGTCTATGATGCCTACGAGGCCTTCCGTAGCAGCTATGAAAAATGGAACGACCTGGCTGACGAGGCCTACTCCAGGGCATTACAGGAGCAATAAAAAAGAGCCTTGCGGCCCTTTATATTCCATTTCCACAGGAGTTACTGCACGGCTTCAAGCATGTAATCGACGGCGGCCTTGACCTCGTCATCACTCAGGGCCGGGTTGCCGCCCCTGGCTGGCATCATGCCCATATCGCCCATGAAGCCATTAATGGCGTGGTCGTACAGGGTATCGATGCCCTTGGCAATACGCGGCTCCCATGCTGCCTTGTCATCAATTTGAGGCATCATCGCCGCCATGGCGGGCATTCCATGGCAGTTCTTGCATAAACCGTTGAACACCTCCTCACCACTCTTCGCCCCACCGGCAGCTGCTCCAGCCGTGTCAGCCGCCGCAACTACCATCTCTTCTTCCGCGGCCGCTTCTTCACCGGCAACAACAACCTGGCCGACCGGTTTGGTAATTTCAGCGATCTTTTCGGCTCGCTTGTCATCAGTTGCCGTGTCCCCGGGATTGACAATTGTTGCTGCAATAAAAAAGACAATCATCATCACGGCGATGCCACCCACTACCAGTGAAAAATTCCTGAAAAATACCTTATCTTGTTCCTGACTCATACATCTGTCCCCAATGCTAATTCGTTCTTATAGTAGAAAGATTTGAAGTATACCTATTGTGCCCGGAGCAGGAAACTATAACGCTAATGGCATGGCTAGACGGCCTGCTTGTATTGCTGCAGTGGGAACAGTGCCACGGCCTCTTCAAACAGCTGTTCCGCTTGTCCGCGTACCGCATCGTAATCCAGCCTGTTGATGCCGCATAGTTCAAGTGTCTTTAGATCGATAATGGAAGGAAACAGGTCCTCGTCGGGATGCAGGCGTGAAGAGCAATAGATAATGGCGGCCTCGATATTCAGTGACGGACTCAATTCGGGACAATTCTGGTAGCGTACGGGTGTGACAATGGTTTCGGGCAAGGACCAGCTATCCAGTACGTCGCCGCCAAGTTCACCAAAGTCAAAGCCGAAGGTAGAGCGTTCGTACAGGTGCAGGGGATGGCCCGTTTTTTCATGTTGTTGCAATACCCGTTGCATCAGTTGGGGCTCTTTCACACACATCACCATGTGCCCAATGTCAGCAAGCAGGCCGGTTATAAAATGCCGGGCGCAGTCCTGCAAGTGCAGTGCCTCTGCCGTGGCCTGCGCCACGGAGGCACGCAGCAGTGATTTCCGCCAGAAACAAACGAGATCGTAATCAACGTTATAAATACCCTTGAAGGCATGCGCCAGGGAAGTGGCAAGAATAATATCGTGTGTGGCCCGGGTACCCATGACAGTCATTGCCCGCGTCAGGTTATCTATCCTGGCGACATGGCCGTAGATGGCACTGTTTGCTACCTTCAACAGGCGTGCAGTCATTGCGGGATCATTGCTAATCAGCTTAGCGACTGTATCAATACCGGTGTCCGGGTCATCCAGGGCGTCCTTAACCCTGAGATACACCTCCGGTAATGCCAATAGCTGGTTGGACTCAATTACATAATCTTTGGTTTCCGGCACGACTTATACCTCCATGTCATATAGCGGCAACTTCTTGTTAGAAATTTAATATACACGGTTCATGCCAGTTTCAATTATTTCAGTCGTCCAGGCAGTAAAGTGTAAGATAAGCAGGCGCTTGGCCCGGAAGTGGCCATGTCTGTTAACTAATCCGATAAAGGTCATATGACAAATATCCGACACTTGATCATCGGCAATGGCTACCTGGGGAGCAGGCTCTGCAATAAACTTGCTGCTGGTAATGCCTGGTATAGCCATCGTTCGCTTGCCACAGCAACAGGGCAGGAAAAAGCCGCGCTGATCATTGATGTCAATACGCCGGAAACCTGGGAGGCACTGTCTACCATCCGAGGAGAGGCTGAGCTGGTTGCGTATATGCTGATCCCGCCGAGCCGGATCGATGTTGCCGTCCTGCCGCAATTTCTCGACAGGCTGGACCGGTTGCCACTGAAACGCCGCATCCTGGCATCGTCTACCGTGGTTTACGGACAGGCCGAACGCGTGGTTGATGCAGATAGCGAAGTGATCATCGATAGTAAGCGCGCACACAGGCAACATGATATCGAGCAGGCCTGGATGCAGGCCGACCATGCGTGCGTGGTGCGCCTGGCCGGTATCTATGGGCCGGGGCGCGTGATTGGACTGCAGACAGTCAGGGACAAGCAGGTTATTAATGGTGCTGCCGAGGCCTGGTTGAACCTGATACACGTGGATGACGCGGCGACACTATTACTCGCGATTGCGGAGTTGCCGGTTGCGGCTGACTATGAGCTGGGCTGTGATGGCGTACCGATTAAGCGGCGTGACTACTATGGCATGCTGGCCGAATTGTTGCAGCAGCCAGCACCCGGGTTTGCGTCAGGACCGTCGGCACAAAATCGAGGTCGCTGTTGTACTAACGAGTTGACCGTGGCACGTACCGGCTGGCTTCCCAGGCATACCGATATACGCCAGGTCGTAACCGATATCCTTGCCGGGACAACATGAGCAAAAAACAGATACTGGTGTTCCAGCACCTGCCGATAGAACACCCCGGTATCTTCCGTGACTTTATGCAACGGGACGCAATGAATTTGCACACGGTAGAGCTGGACAACGGGGATACCATCCCGCCGCTGGACCGGTTCGATGCCCTCTGGGTGATGGGCGGCCCCATGGATGTCTGGCAGGAACAGGAGTACCCGTGGCTGCGCGATGAGAAGCAGGCTATTCGCACCGCCGTCAATGAACTGGGTATGCCTTACCTCGGTATCTGTCTTGGCCACCAATTGCTGGCGGCGGCCCTGGGCGCCGAGGTGGGGCCCGGCCGTGCCGAGGTCGGGGTTATGCCGGTTGAGAAAACGGCTGCCGGTAAACAGAACCGTTTCCTGGCGGGACTACCAGTCAGCATGAACACGCTGCAGTGGCATTCAGCCGAGGTAAAACAGGTGCCGGATGGTTGCGAGGTGTTGGCTAGTTCAGCAGCGTGTGCAATCCAGGCACTGGCGCGTGGCAACCAGGTGCTGACCATGCAATACCATCAGGAAATCCTGGCGACAACGGTCGGAGACTGGAGTGCTATCCCTGAATATAGCCAGGCACTGGAATCCAGTCTTGGTGAGGGTGCTGTCGACCGGCTGGCGCTGGACGTTAACATTGCGCTGCCGGAGTTGAATGAAACTGCGGCCGTTATCTACAACAACTGGCGATCAGCCGCGTTTGCGGAATGAGTTGGTTTTCTTTTTTACCTTGTCGCGCTTTGCCAACTGGCTATTCAGGCTTTTATCCTTCTGGCGCGAGACAGCGCTGAGCTCTTTCTTGTAATCCGCCAACCTGGCCTGTAGGGATTTGTTACTGGTTGCGAGTATTTGAATTGCCAGCAACCCGGCGTTCTTGCCCCCACCAATGGCCACAGTGGCAACCGGTACGCCCCCGGGCATTTGTACGATTGAGAGTAATGAGTCCATTCCATCCAGTGCCGCGGATCGGACTGGTACGCCGATGACTGGCAGGTTGGTGTGACTGGCGACCATGCCCGGCAGGTGGGCGGCACCGCCAGCGGCGGCAATGATGACACTAAGCCCCTTTTTTTCCGCATTACGCGCATAGCGGGCCATGTCATCGGGTGTCCTGTGTGCGGATACCACGTGCACCTCGCACTCGACAGAAAAGTGTTCGCAGATTTCCAGCGCCGGTTCCAGCGTTGGCCAGTCTGAGTCACTGCCCATGATGATGCCAATCTGTGCTGTCCTGTTCTTCTTCATTTTTCCGCTCCAAAGCGAATATGTTTTGCGGCTGTCGCCGCTTTCTGCTCTGCCTCTTCCATGCTCTGGCCCAGGGCCGTGATATGACCCATCTTGCGGCCCAACCGTGTGGATTCCTTACCGTATACATGTATATGGGCGCCAGCAACTGTTAGTGCCTGTGCTATGCCTGCCGGGTAGCCGTTGCCTTCTTCCTCACCAAGCAGGTTGATCATGATAGCAGCCGGCGCAATCATTGCGCAGGAACCTAGCGGCAGGCCGAGGATGGCACGGACGTGATTCTCGAACTGTGAACACTCGCAGGCCTCGATCGTATAATGGCCGGAATTGTGCACGCGCGGTGCCATTTCGTTGAGGATGATCTCGTTGTCTTCGGTCAGGAACATCTCGACGCCGATCGAACCCACGCCGTCAATGGTGGTCACTGCGTTACGTGCCATGTCGATAGCGCGGTCTGATAAGCTGGTATCGATACGGGCAGGTGCCCTGACAATGTGACAGATGTGATCTTTCTGCACAGACTCGACCACCGGGTAATTGACCATGTTGCCATCAATGCCGCGCGTCACCATGACCGCCAGTTCGCCTTTAAACGGACAAAAGGCCTCGACATAGAGTTCGCGTGCGTCACCATCCAGTTTGTCCCAGGCGTCATTAATGTCACCTGCCTGGTTCAGTGTCGCATTGCCCTTACCATCGTAACCATTGCGGCGTGCCTTTAGTACCATGGGCCAGCCCAGTTCTTCTGCCGCCGCCAGGATGTCCTGTTTGCAAGAAACAGCGATGAAAGGTGCGACCGGTATGCCGGCCGCGGCCAGGGTTTGTTTCTGTATCAGTTTGTCCTGTACCAGGCCAATGGTTCGCGATGACGGGTAAAGCACGTGTCCCGCTTGCTCAAGCCGGGCCAGTGCATTGGCATCGACGAACTCGTTTTCAAGGGTGACGATATCGACCTTGTCTGCCAGCTGCAGCAGTGTCTCCGGGTCATCCCAGTCACCGTACATGACCTCGGCCGCAAGGCTTTGTGATGGCGTGCCCTTGTTTCTCTCCAGGATCACGATCTCACAGCCCAGAGCCATGGCCGGCAAAGCCGTCATCTTGGCCAGCTGGCCGCCACCAACGATACCGATGCGATGACCACTTGCGATTCCGCGCTTGAGTGTTGATGTCATTGTTGTGCTTATTCCTGCCGCGAAAAAAGCTGGCGAATTTATCATATTTCCGGGCTTCGTGCCGCAATTCCAGTGTTCTGAACAACAATTTTCAAGTGCAAACAAAATTCGTAATTTGTGCCTGCTTCAGTATGCTTACGCGAAATGAATATGAGTCGACTACAGCATGAGTGATATTACCCTGTACCTGTTCCGAAACGACCTGCGGCTGCACGATAATCCGGCCTGGGCCGCTGCAGCAAAAGGCCAATCGGTACTGCCGCTGTACATCCTCGACGACGAAACTGACTGGACTCCCGGCAGCGCTACCCGCTGGTGGCTGCATCACAGCCTTGCTGCCCTGGCTGCAGACATCAAGGCGGCTGGCGGTAAGTTATACCTGCGTCGCGGCAACAGTGAGAAGATACTGGCATCAGTACTGGAAAAAACAAAAATCAGCCGAATTATCTTCAGTCGTGGCTATGAACCGCGACAACGCCAGGTTGAACAGACCATCTACGACCGGTGGCACGATCACTATGACATCAAGCGCTACGGCAGTTACCTGATGTATGAACCTGAGCAGGTATTGAACGGGCAGGGTCTGCCCTACAAGGTGTTTACGCCTTTCTGGAAGGCCTGCCTGTCGAGACCCGAACCGACATTGCCGAAATCGGCAACGGCTGCAAACGCCGGTTTTTATAAACCGCGCATCGAGTCAGATAACCTTGAGGACTGGCACTTGCTACCGCAAAGGCCGGACTGGGCAGGTGGACTGAGGGACAACTGGCAACCGGGTGAATCCGGTGCAAGGCAGCAACTTAAGACGTTTCTGAAAACGGCGCTGGATAATTACGAGAGTGGTCGTGATAGACCGGATTATGAAGGTACCTCGCGCCTGTCACCGCACCTGCATTTTGGTGAAATCTCGCCAGCGCGCGTTTGGCACGAGGTAAAAAAGTCTGCGGACGGGGACAAGCAGTTGTATAAGCAGGGCATGAGTTACCTGCGCGAACTGGGCTGGCGTGAATTTTCAAATCACCTGTTATACAACTGGCCGGAGTTACCCAGACAACCTTTCCGACCGGAATTTGCCAACTTTCCCTGGCAGGCTGATAACAAGGCACTGCGTGCCTGGCAGCGCGGGCAGACCGGCTACCCGATTGTCGATGCGGGAATGCGGCAGCTTTGGCACAGTGGCTGGATGCATAACCGTGTGCGCATGATCGTCGGATCGTTGCTGGTCAAGCACTTGCTGATTCACTGGCATCATGGTGAGGACTGGTTCTGGGATACGCTGGTCGATGCCGATCTGGCAAACAATTCCGCCAGTTGGCAGTGGGTAGCCGGCTCCGGTGCCGATGCCGCGCCTTACTTCAGGGTGTTTAATCCCATCTTGCAGGGCAAAAAATTTGATCCCGATGGTGATTATGTCAAGCGCTGGGTGCCCGAGTTAAAACAACTCGACAAGAAACATATACACACCCCGTGGGAGACCGATGCGGAAACGCTGGCCGCCGCCGGCATTCAGTTAGATAAGGATTATCCTCGACCCATCATTGATCATGCCGAGGGACGGAAACGCGCGTTGCAGGCCTTCGAGTCGTTTAACAACAGTCGAAAGACTGGTGGAACTGGTTGACTGTAACCAGTCCAGTTGGTTACAACCAGCCAGTTTCAGCTGGCTGAACCAGGCCCGGTCTCGCTCCTATTCTGTAACATATTGTATTTATTGCTTTATCCCGGCAGCACTAAAACTGGCACAGCTAGTGCAATAGATCTATTAACAATTTAGTTAAACCTACTGGAGGATACGACTATGAAATGGGAAACACCTGCATACAATGACATTCGTTTTGGTTTTGAAGTAACGATGTACATCAACAACAAGTAACTTCCTTCTCGAAGAGTAGTTATGTGAAAGGAGCCGCAAGGCTCCTTTTTTATTGCCTGTTTATCAGGTTTATTTCAGGCTTAACTACTCGCCAGGCCCAACTGGTGTTCAGCAATACAGCGGTTTCGTCCCAGGTCCTTGGCCTTGTACAATGCCTTGTCGGCACGTTGGAAGGCAGTATCAATCGTGTCCCTGCCCTTGAACTCTGCCAGGCCACAGGAAACGGTAATCGGCACCACTTCTTCCTTGTACTGAAAGGTGCATTTCTCGATTGTCTCGCGCAGGGCGTCGGCGACGCGCTGCGCCGCTTCAATACCGGTCTCAGGCAGGATCAGGGCAAATTCCTCGCCGCCATAACGACAAAAGAAATCACTGGTGCGGATGCGCGAGGCACACTTGTTGGCGACGGTACGTAACACGATATCGCCAGCCTTGTGGCCGTAGGTATCATTGACGTTTTTGAATTTATCAATATCGATCAGGCACAGCGTCAGCCTGGAATTATAGCGCTGCCAGCGTTTAAACTCGGTATTAATACGAGCATCGAAGGCCATGCGGTTGGCTATGCTGGTTAATGCATCATGCAGTGCCTTGTTTTTTTCTTCCTCGATACATTTTCTAAGTGTCTCGGTTTCTTTTTCCATGTTGCCCAGACGCTCAACCAGTTGCTGGTGATGCTCTTTTGATTCCTGCTTGCGAGTCTGTTCGACCTTGATGAACTGGTCCATGTTGTCTTGCAGTATCTCGATACGCTGGTTAATGGTTTCCTTGATTTTTTCAATGCTGTCAGCTTCATCAACGCCCGACTGAATCAGCTTGATCTGCTTATCAAGTTCCTCATTCAGGCAAGTGGTATGGGAAAAGGTCTCGTTTTCCAGTTTCTGAATGTCGGCAATCTGCAGCGTAATCTCGTTCAGCTGGTTGGTTATGCGCTTTAGAAAGCCCTCGGTTTCAGTCAGCTCGGACTGCAGGTCCATGTAGGCATTACTGATAGTAATAGACAGTCGGCGCAGAAGGTTGCCAACCTCGTTGCTGTCCTTGCGTTCCTGTAATTGTGATTTCAGCGAATCGAGTTTCTTTTGTGACTTGCCCGGTATGGTGACCCAGTCCAGCAGCGTCAGGACGTGACCAATGCCAACCTCGACCTTTTCTGTTTGCCCAACCCGGGCGGGTTCGTGGTTCAGTTCATTGATGACTTCAATGCAGTCATTGATGGACTGCAGCAGTTCCTTTTCGTCGACCAGTTTGATTGATTTTTTGCAGAGGGCTGCGAGATCGGCATTGGTTTGATCATTCACAGCGAGCTTCTTAAGGAAGACCTTGTACAGGTCGGGCTTTTGCTGTTCCCTTGATACCTGCTTGTTAATATCGGTAATAATGGTGTTGACCTGTTTCAGTTTTGACACCGGACTGACGGCACTATCTTCCAGTTCGGCTGCTATCGCGTTGACCTTGTCGCTGAAGCGGTTGAGTCGTTTATCTGCCTGTAGTAATGACAGCACGTTGTGAATTAACTGGCAGGTACGTGAGCGATCAGCATCGCCAGCCTTTTTTCTGGCCAGCACTGCGTTGATTGCCGTATCAATCTTTTGTTGCGGTAACCTGTTGCGGGATTGCTTAAGGTTTTCTTTCAGATCAAATAATTGTTGATCGAGTTCATCGTTTTCGCCCTGGAACACGAATGTCAGGCTGAGGACTGATTTCAACAGCTTTTGCTTGTCTTGCGCCCATTCCTTCTCACGCGCATCCAGCTCTTTCAGTACTTCCTGGTACTGGCGTTTGTAGTCGCTATCGGTTTGTTCATTATTTGGCTGTGCAAGCATGGCATTCTCGTTCGATCAACTAACGTGTTGCGCCCGAGCAGCACAAAGAGCTGAGTCGATACGGCTACCAACAGCCGGTTACGGTTGGTGGGGGAGACTACTCTTTCGCAGCCAGCGCTCTCTCTTTAGCGACCAGTTGGTCGATGATCTTTAGCACGTTTTCGAAACTGCCGGCGGTGCTGCCACTGACCATGTACTTGCCATTGACAATAACGGCCGGTGTGCCCATGACCTTGTAGCGTTGGCCCATGATAAATGCCTGCTTGACCTTGGTGTCTACCTCGTCGGACTCGTAGATCCTGCTGAATTCAGCATCATCTATGCCCTGGTCTTCAAAGAAGTCTTCCAGGCTGTCCTTGTCGTTGATGTTCTTGCGGTACTTATGCAGGGCATCGAACAGGGGGTGGTGAATCTTGTCGAGCACATCGAGTTTTTCTGCCGTGTAATAGGCCTTGGCATGGGGAATCCAGCTCTTGCGAAAGATGCCAGGCATGCGTCGAAATTCGACATCGTCAGCCTTGGTTTCCAGCCACCTTTCAATATAGGGTTCGAAATCGTAACAGTGCGGACAACCGTACCAGAACACCTCAACAACTTCGATCTTGTCACCGGTCTGGGTAGGCTGCGCCGGAGAAATGGCAACATAACCCTCGTTGGCTCTGGCGTGAAAAGTAAACAAAAGCAGGCTGATGCCCAGCAGGGTAAATAGTTTTTTCATGCTATTCCTTGTGATTTGTATATTGTCGTTACTTATATAGACAGGCAGAAATGGAAATTACGCCAGGCAAAACAGTGAAATTTATCGCAATCCCTGCAGGTAAGATGAAACCGCCTTGATTTGCTCATTGGTCATCGGGCCGGCAATGGTGCGCATGACCGCATTCTGGTCATTGGCGCGGGCCTCGGTTTTCCATGATTGCATCTGTGCCTCTGTGTACTCGGCATGCTGACCTGCCAACGCGGGATAATTGGCTGCAGGATTGCCCTTGCCGGCAGGACCGTGACAGGCCATGCAGGCGGGTACGCCGGAGTCCTTGATACCGGCGCGATAGATTTTCTCTCCGAGAGAGACGTAAGCGGGATCGGCCGTGCCATACTTTGTTTTTTGAATGGAGTAATAGGCGGCCAGGTCTTGCATGTCCTGTTCACTCAATGATGCGGCCATGCCGGACATGATGGCGTTTTCCCTTGCACCTGACTTGTAATCCTGTAATTGCTTCACAATATAGCTAGCGTGCTGTCCAGCGAGCTTGGGCCATTGGCTGCCGGGGCTGTTGCCATCTGTGCCGTGGCAAGCTGCACAGGTGCCTGAAAGGGTCTGACCATTGACCGGGTCTCCACTATCGGCAGCACTACTGAATGCAATGCTCGAGAACATTAAAATAAAAACAATTTTTATCGATTTCATCTGGTTGGTCCTTAAAAACGTCAACATGACGGGCAATACCCGGAAACTGATAGTATCCTTGCCCCGGTAGTTTCCGGCAAAGAGCGCTAGGTTAATCGATAAGTAGATGATGTTCAAAACAGCAATCCCGTTTTTTTATGAGATCAGGTCAATGACCGGACCAAGCGTAGTCAGCTATGACTGATACAGGGTTACCCAATAACTGGTACAGCCGCTTTGAATTCAAACTCGGGGTGGCGGCGAAATGGCAACTGCCCCCGGATGACGGTGTCGAGGTCGCCTTTGCAGGCCGTTCCAACGTTGGCAAATCCAGCGTGCTAAACAGGGTGACACAGCGCAAGGCACTAGCCAGGACCAGCAAGTTGCCGGGCAGGACGCGGGAGCTCAATTATTTTGAATACGAGGATGGGCGCTACCTGGTCGATCTGCCAGGCTATGGTTTCGCCAGGGTCAACGAGGCAATGCAAAAGGCCTGGGCCAACCTGCTCGAATATTACCTGCGTGAGCGTCAATCGTTGCGTGGCCTGTTCCTGATTATGGATATCCGGCACCCGCTTGGAGAATTTGACAGGCAAATGCTGGACTACTGTCGCAGCTGCGGTATTCCGCTACATATCCTGTTGAACAAGGCAGACAAGCTGTCCAGGGGCGCGGCGAAGAACGAGCTGCAGCGTGTGCGCAATGCACTGACCGGTGAATTCGAGACTTGCCAGCTTTTCTCTGCTCTCAAGGGTAGCGGGGTAGACGAGGCGCGAGAGCGCCTGGCCAACTGGTTATTTCTTGAGAATAAAAAAAGCCCCGGGGAGCTATAGGGTAGGCTTGCGCCGGGGCAAACGTTTCCCGGCTGGGGAGACCGGGGATTTTCCCGCCAAGGGAGGTAGCGGGGAAATTTTCAGTGCAGGGATTTAGAGAAGAAAGAGTTTACTAAGTTCCGATTTTGTCTAATTTGTCAACAGGCCAGGGAATTTTATGCACATGGGCTTCAGCGCGTTGCGGACTGTCGTGGATTTGTCCATGAGCAGCGATGAAACCGTTGTGATTATGTGTAAGTTACTGATATTAAATATAATTAATTAGCGGTTAAAAGTTAACCAATTTAAACCAGGGTGAAGGAAAAGCGGCGATAAATCTGCTTGTCTGCAAGCCTTCCACATAGTTATCCACAGAAAATGTGGATAACAGCCGCTAGATCCAGGCTCGGCCTTGATACGACAGTCACGTTCCTGCCGGTAGCAACTTATTGAACGATCTTGATGAGTTCGCCCGCGCGTGGTTCGCCCTTGGGATAGTAGGCGTTTAACAGGCGTAACTGTGATTCCGGGTATTTTTCTACCGGTGACTGGCTCGCCAGTGCACTGAAACGGGTATTGGCATCGGCCTGTATCACGTTAATACGAAGTGGCTGTGCCTGTGCACGTTCTTCAGCCGTTAACTTGTGAAAACTGCCGGCCGTCTTCATAAATGCCGGGTCATAATCAGGCAGTCTGCCCGACTCCCTGGCCATGCCGGCAAAAATAAAGGCGTGCTGGTCATGGTAAACAACCGTGAACCGTACCGGCCTGGGGCCAAGGTCGGATTTGACCACCGAGATCCCTGTGTGTGCATCAAAACCATTGATAACAAGCGGTGACTCGTCATCCAGGTTAGTCAGGCCCAGCCGTTCAATCATGAATTGCCTGGGGGTTAATCGCCTGTCTATAGCCTCTGCCAGGATTTGCAGCAGTGCTGCATCCTTCGGGGCCGAGACGATCAGCCGGTCTGGCAGGTTGGTAACGTTCCAGTTGGCGGGAAAGGTCAGCGCGAAATCCAGGTCACTGTGATAGAAATTCTGGCCACGCTGAATACCTTCCTGTGGGCTGTCGCCGAACACCAGTCTGTCGACAAGTGACATATATTCCTCATGCCCAACGTAATTGACCGTTCCTTGCTGTGTCAGGCTCTTGGCAGTGCCAACCACCTCCTGCAGGCGGGTGTCGTTGGCCGGATGGGTTGCAAAAACACCGTGGTATACCCTCGGTTCGCGGCCCTCTGCACGGGCGCGCTCGGTTTCGAATACTTCCTGGTCCTTGAGCACGCTGATCACATCAATCATTGCTTCCGGGTTGTAGTTGGTGCGCGCCAGGTACTCAGCGCCGAGGCGATCGGCCTCGAGTTCATGGTCCCTGCCGTAACCGCGCAGGATAGCGGCGCCAAAGGTTTGCATCAGCTGGCCGCCGGCCTGGTTCATGCCGGGTATAAACAGGGAGCCCAGCAATACGCCAAAGCTGGTTAATTGTTGTGCACTGTACTGGCGTACCGAGTGCCTGGCAGTCACATGTCCTATTTCATGCCCCAGCACGGCTGCCAGTTCGGCCTCGGACTTGAGGTATGCCATCAAGCCGCGGGTAATATAAATATAGCCGCCGGGCAGAGCAAAGGCGTTGACTTCCTTGCTATCAAGTACGGTGAAACGATATTCCAGGTTGCCACGGTGGCTTCTTGCAGCCAGCTTTTTGCCAACCTGACTGACGTAGTTTTGCAAGGCCGGGTTATCGTAAACCCGGTACTGCTGTAGTACCTGCTGATGTGTTTTCTTGCCGAGGGCTATCTCTTCCTGTTCGGACATGAAGGACAAATCCTGGCGGCCGGTAACCGGGTTGACGGCACAGGCACCCAGACTCAAACACAGCAAGATGATGGTGCTACGAAGGACGTATTGCATATTTTTTAGATTCCAGCTCTATCTGGACAGTTCCTTATTCAGTTTCGATTATAGATAAATCAAGCGGGAAACGAAGACGCATTCGTAACTGATCGTTGTGTTCATACAGCCAGCCACGAGCCTCGACATTCTGTCCCGGCAACCGGTTGAAAAAATCATCAGGAAAGTACGGCAGGTCTGGCCGGGTGATACGCAAAGCGACATTATTTTCGAGATTAATCCACACCGCGCTGCGACTGTCTGAGAGGTAGCGTACCTTGCCACGCAGAATGTGGAAACCACGTTCATCACCGCCCAGGCTTTTTACAGGTAGTGGTTGAAATTCCGGTAGTGACCACAGGCCGTTTCCTGTACTTCTCGCGCTAGCGGCCACCCCGGCATAGCATTCCGCGTAGAGAACACTGGGTGGTATGAACAGCGGCATGGCCAGTCCGTCAGCGAGCAGGGCGGCCTGCACATTTGTGCCGTCTGGTAAAAACAAGTGTGCCAGCGTGCGACCATGGCGGTCCTGCCTCTCCGCGTCACGGCGTAAACCGATAAACCTCGTACCGGTCATAAGCGCCTGCAGTTGTTGCCTGGCCTTCACTGCCCCTGCCTCGGCTGGCCTGCCGTCATGGTAGATCTCGGGGGTGTCGATACCCACAAGACGGACGTGGCGTTCATCCGTCAGTACCACCGTATCGCCATCAATCACCTTTTTAATATTTACCTTTTCATGAAAGTGAGTGCTTGCACATGCTGTAGATTCGGACCTCGCAAAGGGGCTAAGCAAAAGCCCGAGCAGCATTATCAGGGGCATAAAAAAACGCCCACTAGGGGCGCTTTTTGAGATGCTTGTGTGCAGCATTCGCTTAAGACATACCGTATTTTTTGCGGAATCGATCCACTCGACCGCCGGCATCCAGGATTTTCTGCTTGCCTGTGTAAAACGGGTGGCATTCTGAGCAGACGTCAATCAGCATTTCCTGTCCGTGCGTGGAACGGGTGCTAAAGGTGTTGCCACAGCTGCATTTGACGTTTACTTCCTGGTAATCAGGATGGATATTCGCTTTCATCGTTGTAGACCTTACGGCAGTTCAATAATCAGGGGCGGGGAGTTTATGTCAAAGCGATACGTTTCGCAACGCCATTTGGGGGGTTAGTCTTCGGTCTGCGACTTGTCATGCAGCGGTATGATAGTGGCCGCATGCCGTTCCTGTTTGCGCCCGGATAAATCCCCGTGCTGCAGGCGCTCCAGGTTTTCAAGCAGGCCATCTTCTTCCAGTACGCTGTCCCACATCATTTTTGAAATACGAATGCACGATGCCATGGGATTGCCGGCGCTGTTCCTGACCTGGTCAATTTGCCATTGCAGGCCATGCAAACGCTGTTGTATTGCCGGCGTTGCCTGCTCGATTACCTCGGCTAACATTTCCTGGCGCCGTCGTTCGAAACTGTCCGGGTCGCGCTGCGCCAGCCGGGCCATTTCGTCAAAATCAAAGTCAGTTTGTTGAAGACGTTTCATCGTTGTCATAACCATTAACCAAATTCGGCTATAGGTCAAACTCGGCAACAACAGGGGTGTGATCAGACGGACGTTCCAGTTTCCTCGGTTCCTTGTCAATACAACAACTTATGCATTGTTTGGCCAGGGGGGCGCTGGCCAGTATATGGTCGATGCGCAGGCCACGGTTGCGTCGAAATGCCGCGGCACGGTAATCCCACCAGGAATAATCTTGCTCGGGTTGTTCAAACAAGCGATAGCAGTCGCTGAAGCCGGCAGCAATCAGTTGCTGGAATTCGGCACGCTCAGGGTCACTGACCAACACGCTGCCGGCCCATTCTGCCGGGTCGTGCACGTCACGGTCTTCAGGCGCTATGTTGAAGTCGCCGAGGATAATGACCCGCTCATTCTGCCTGAGCAGGTCCAGCACAAAGGGCTGGAGCTTCGAAAACCAGTCCAGCTTGTAAGCATATTTTTCCGAACCTACCATCGAACCATTGGGCACGTATAGATTAAGCACTGTTACGCCCTGGTTAACTACCGCGAGTACGCGACGCTGTTCATCCTCGTAACCCGGTATGGCCGTGGCCACCGTTTCCTGCCTGGTTTTACTGAGCACGGCAACACCGTTATAGGTCTTCTGACCGGTAAAACTGGCCTGGTAGCCAGCCGCCTCGATCGCTTCCAGCGGGAAGTTTTCATCCAGTGTTTTGGTTTCCTGCAGGGCCAGAACGTCCGGTTTGGCCGTGTCCAGCCAATCGAGAACATGAGGCAGCCTTACCTTGAGCGAGTTAACGTTCCAGGTAGCAATCTTGAACATGGTGTCTAAAGTGATTGTTGCGCGGGCTGGCTAAACGCGGAAGCCGCCATGGCGGCGACGATTCAGGTAGTCGAGCAGGAATGCGCCGCTGGCCACACCGAGAATAAACAGGCAGCCAAGTGACACCGCAATCAGTTTCCAGTTGTTGGCGGTGATAATGTAGCTTGTCGAGGTTTGCGGCATGTCGACGCCGGCCATGGCCAGTTGCGAGACCAGTTCGTTATTTGCCTGGCGCAGGCGTTCCAGTTCGTCCGTCAACTCCGCGTTACTGTCTTTACCCAGCCGGGCCTTTACCTCCGCCAGCTGCGCCTGCAGTTCGCCTACCTTGAGGCGTTCGCTTTTCAAATGCTGTTCCAGTTCCTTGTTATTGTCCGCACTAACGGTAGCAGGCGCCTGTTCCTGCAACTGCTTTTCCAGGGCCGTATTACGTCTCTGCAGTTCCAGCAGACGCGTATTGTCTGGCGCCGTGTCCAGCAGGTAACGTTGATGCACCCAGCCTTCCTTGCCCTCGGGTTCCCTTACCCTGACCAGTTCACCCTGGCGCGACAGGACCTCCAGTGCCGTACCGCTGGGTACGACCTTGACGATAGGACTGTCAGTTGTACTGTCCCGGTGCAGACCCACGCGCAACTCATCGATGATGTAGTTGGTCTCCGCCTGGCCGGTGCTTACGAACAGTGTCAGCATGCACA
Organism: Gammaproteobacteria bacterium; assembly: GCA_965229565.1. GTDB lineage: Bacteria > Pseudomonadota > Gammaproteobacteria > Eutrophobiales > Eutrophobiaceae > JANQNX01. Next base: position 678,146 of record OZ245888.1, read on the forward strand.
GTATAATGTATCGGTATTTGGTCATAATAATTGCGGTGCTTGTCTAGGCGGTGATTCCGGCATGTCGTAACAACGGTTCGATGCTGGGTTCGCGACCCCTGAATTCGACAAACAGGTCCAGTGGTTCCCGGCTGCCTCCCTGTTCGAGTATGGTTTGTAAAAATTCCCTGCCAGTGTCGGGATCAAAGATACCTTTTTCCTCGAACTTCGAAAAGGCATCAGCCGAAAGTACTTCCGCCCATTTATAACTGTAATAACCGGCCGCGTAGCCCCCGGCAAAGATATGCGAGAAACTGTGCTGGAAACGGTTGAAATCGGGGGCAGGTACCACTGCAACTTCTTCACGCACTTCGTTTAGCAGTTGCTGGATATCCAGCGATTCATTGCCGGCAATCTCAAGATGGAGGCGGAAATCAAACAGCGCAAATTCCAGTTGCCGCACCATTTGCATGCTGGACTGAAAGGTCCTGGCGCGTGTCATCTTCTCGAATAACTCGTCCGAGATCGTTTCCCCGCTATCGACATGGCGCGCAAAAAGATCCAGCGCCTCTTTTTCCCAGCACCAGTTCTCCATGAACTGGCTGGGTAACTCAACCGCATCCCATGGCACCCCGTTAATACCGGAAACGCCGCTGTATTCAATGCGGGTCAGCATATGATGCAGGCCATGTCCGAACTCGTGGAACAGGGTGGTCACCTCGTCATGGGTGATCAGTGACGGTTTGTTACCGATCGGTGGCGTAAAATTACAGGTCAGGTAGGCCACCGGTGTTTGCACGGTGCTGGCGATCTTTTTGCGTACCAGGCATTCATCCATCCAGGCACCGCCGCGTTTATGCTGGCGCGCAAACAGGTCCAGGTAAAAGCTGCCCCTGATCTCACCGGCGCTATCCAGGATATCGAAGAAGCGAACATCCTTATGCCATACATCTACGTCCTGGCGCTCTCTTATCGTCACGCTATAGAGTTTTTCGGTAATGGCAAACAGGCCATCGAGCACGTTGTGTATAGGAAAGTAAGGCCGAAGTACTTCCTGCGAGATATCGAATTTTTCCTGGCGTAGTTTTTCCGAGTAGTATGCCACATCCCAGGCCTCCAGCCTGTCCTTGCCATCGAGCTTGCGCGCGTAGTCGGCCACCTCGGCAAAATCTTTTTTCGCCGATTCATAACTGTGCCGGGCCAGGTCCCTGAGAAAGTCCAGTACCTGCTGTGGGTCATCGGCCATCTTGGTTGCCAGCGAGTAGTCGGCGTAACTGTCATAGCCAAGCAGCCTGGCTTTTTCGGTGCGCAGTTTAAGAATGTCGCGCATGATGGTGGTGTTGTCCCACTTGCCATTGCCAGGTCCATGCTCGGAGGCTCGGGTCACGTAGGCCTCGTACATTTCCCGACGCAGCTCGGCATTTTCTGCGTACTGCATGATCGGCATGTAAGACGGCAGTTCCAGGGTAAACAACCAGCCCTTTTTACCGCTGTTGCTGGCATTTTGCGCGGCCAGGGAAGTGGCCGATTCCGGTAAACCACCCAGGTCTTTTTCATCGGTAACAAGCCGACTCCATGCCTGCGTGGCATCCAGCAGGTTTTCCTCGAATTTCGTTTGCAGGCGTGACAGCTCCTGCTGTATTTCGCGGTATCGTTGCTGACTGTCTTTTGGCAGGTCGATACCGGACAGGCGAAAATCCCTGAGCGCGTTGTTAATGACCTTTTGCTGCGCTGTACTCAGCTGCTTGAAATCATCCCTGTTGGCAATGTATTGATAGGCTTCAAACAGTTGCTTGTTCTGTCCCAACTCGGTGGCGTAATCGGAAAGCTTCGGTAAACACGCATTATAAGCAGCGCGCAATTCCTCGTTATCTGCAACCGAGTGCAGGTGACTGACCGGCGACCAGGCACGCCCGAGTTGATCGTCCATATCTTCCAGTGGCTGTAGCAGGTTGTCCCAGCTGTAATCATCATTCTGGTCAAGCAGGGTCTGCAGCCCGGTTTTATTTTCTTCCAGCAAGGTGTCGATGGCAGGCTCGATATGTTCGGCCTTGATTGCCTTGAAGCGGGGCAGACCATCATTATTCAATAAGGGGTTATTACTCATAATTACTTAAATTGTTAAATATTAAAGGTTGCAAGGATGTTAAGACATCGCGACCTAAGTCGCCAGCCGTAAAGCAATCAGCCAGACCGAACTGCCACCACCCATGATAAAACCACTGAAGCACAACATCGACAGCCAGTGGAATTTCCTGGTGAGTTCCTCCTCGGGAACAGCAGACAGTATGTATGGTCGGCGCTTGTCACGTGTTCTACTCATCAAGTGGACCGGTGGCAGTGTTTTTTGTTGCTTATGATTTTCCTCTACCTCGCGGTAAGCGGCATCACGCACTTTTTGCCATTCATCCATGTCGATTTGCCCATCACCATCCAGGTCAAACTTTTCAAGGAGTTTTTCGCTGTCGAGTTTCCATTCACGAATGAGCTCGCGCACGTCTTCATTCACATTAAGCCTTGCACCGGAACCGCCTGTCGTTTTGAATAGCCCTATCGCGTACAGGGGTTCGCTAATATTCAGTCGCTTCTCGGTGTAACGGTAACGGTTTCTTCCGGTGCCGAACCATTTTCTGCCAGTGGTTAACGGTTTTCGCATCGGCGTGACCTGGTTGCCGTACCAGATATCTTTACTGTTTACGACTACATGTGCGCCCTCGGGATCGATTACGCACTCGCCGGTTTCATCACGTATCAAGAAGAGTTCGTCGCTGATTCCCTTGCGTATCACTTTCCAACCCTCGCGGTTGTTACGCTTTACCTTTTCCTCAACGGTAAACTGGTACCAGGTACATTGGCTGCCGGTCAGTGGCGCGATGATGGGCTGACCTTCCATCAGCTCGCTGCTGCCAATAAGTTCAAGGTAACCCTGTGCCGCAGAGCGGATCCTGGAAGTGGGCACGTCTTCGATCATGCGTTTCCTGTGCAGGTAATGAAACGCGAAAAAGAAACACACCAGCGCGACAATGACGAGTCCGATCCACCACAACCAGAACTCATCGGGCGGGCTGGTTCTTGCCCAGTGATTCAGCTCATGCAGAGCATTCGACATGTGTTAACTGAATAGGGCTTTTACATCCACATCACGTGTTTCCTCCTCGCTAAAAACGAGCAGGTCACGTTCCTTGAAATTGAAGAAACGGGCAACAATCACGTCAGGGAATTGTTCTATGCGCACATTGTTAATGTTGACCGATTCGTTATAAAACTCGCGGCGGTCAGCAATTGTTTCCTCGAGGCCGGATATACGCTGTTGCAGGTGCTTGAAGTTTTCGTTGGCCTTGAGGTCCGGGTAATCCTCGGCCAGGGCAAACAGGTTGCCCAGGCCAAGGCGCAACTGTGTTTCGGCCGGGCCCAGTGCTGCCACGTCACCTTTTTCGCGAGCGGCTGCTACGTCCGAGCGTGCCTGTATTACTTTTTCCAGCGTCTCCTGTTCATAACCCATGTACTGCTTACAGGTTTCGATCAGTTTCGGTAATTCATCATGACGTTGCTTGAGCAGCACATCGATATTCGACCAAGCCTTGGAAACATTATGCTTCAAAGATACCAGGTTGTTATAGATGACGACGCCGTACATAACCAGTGCCGCGACAATGCCTAGAAAAATAATCGTTGAGACGTCCATCTTTAGTTTCTCCCGTTTGTAGCGAAGTCAGACCTGCAACAAGTCATTCGGCCTGATTAATCCTGCTAATAAAAATGATAATAATTATCAGCCATTATATCAGTGCAAGTTGTTGACTTGAGCCCTGTCGAACCTATTATGCCCTTAAACATAACCTGATGTGGAAACCACGATATGAAAGGCGACAAAAAAGTTATCGAACACTTGAACAAGATCCTTAAGAACGAATTAACAGCGATCAACCAGTATTTCCTGCATTCGCGCATGTACAAGGATTTTGGATTGAAAGAACTCGGCGAACACGAGTACGAGGAATCCATTGATGAAATGAAACATGCCGATCAGCTGATTGAGCGCATCCTGTTCCTGGAAGGCTTGCCCAACCTGCAAGATCTGGGCAAATTGCGTATAGGCGAGAATACCCTGGAGATGTTGCAGGCCGACCTGGATATGGAGCTGCAGGCCATCCCTGATCTGCGCGATGCGATTGGTTACTGCGAATCGGTTAATGATTATGTCTCGCGTGAGCTGTTTGAATCCATCCTCGAGAGCGAGGAAGAGCACGTCGATTGGCTGGAAACCCAGCTGGAACTCATCGATCGGGTCGGACTGGAGAACTACCAGCAGTCCAAGATGTAATTGATTTCATTGCAGAAATCAGGATGAAGGGCATTAACTGCCCTTTTTTCTTATTTATTGTTGATAATAGTTCTCATTACTACTAATATTCGTATTAAGTTTGTGTATTGGAGAATTTTTGCTGATGTACGTTTGTGTCTGTAATGCCGTGACCGAGTCTGACATCGAACAGGCTGTAAACCAGGGTTGCAACAGCCTGCGCCAGCTGGAAGACAAGACCGGGGCTAGTACGCAATGTGGCTCCTGTGCCTGCGATGTTGCGGCCTGCCTGCAACGGTCACTGGAGAACGATCTACAGGGCATGCCCTTGTTGAACATCTAGCCCTGCCGCATCTATTTTTTTGCTTCAGTAACAAGAATGATTCGCATTATTAATATTATTAGTACTTATGGGGAGTGTTATGGAATTCAGTCGTTACCTTAAAAGGAGTCTTATTGTTTTCACGATTGCTGCCGGTAGTTTCAGCACGGCAATCCTTGCCGAAACGCCTGCCAGCGAAGAGGCCAATTCCGCAGTGTTGTCACAGGTCAACGTGGTCGGTAATCCCTCGGCCGTATATAGCATCCCGGGCTCGGCGCACTATGTGGATGTAGAACAGATCCGGGACTTTTCCTACGATGACATTAACCGTGCTTTAAGAAGAGTGCCTGGCGTGAATGTGCGCGAGGAAGACGGTTACGGGTTATTTCCGAATATCAGTTTGAGGGGAGTAGATACCAGCCGTAGTGCCAAGGTAACGTTGATGGAAGATGGCATCCTCGCTGCCCCCGCCCCGTATGCGGCGCCTTCTGCCTATTACTCGCCAACGACAGGTCGCATGTCCGGGTTAGAGGTCCTGAAAGGCACCAGCCAGGTAAGATATGGGCCACATACAACCGGTGGCGCCATCAACTATTTGTCTACACCAATTCCAACCAGTGAAAGAATATTTTTCCGCGGCCAGTACGGTTCAGATAACGAGTATCGCGGTCACATGATATTTGGCAATACACTGGATACAGACGCGGGGAAGGTTGGTTTCGTATTTGAGGGCTATGTTCGTGAGACAGATGGTTTTAAAACTATCGATGCCGCACCGGGTTTTAACAACACGGACCAGACCGGTTTTTATAACCTGGAGCCGATGATCAAACTGGCGTGGGAGCCTGAATCCAGTGTCTATCAACGCTTTGAAATTAAGTACGGCTTTACCGACAAGGAGGCCGATGAAACCTACCTTGGATTGAGTACGGCGGATTTCCGTGCTGACCCGTTTCGTCGTTACTCGGTATCGCGTTTCGACAACATTGATACGGAGCAGCATCGTAGCTATCTACGACACTTTATTTCACCCACGGATGACATAGATATTGTAACGACCGTGTACTTCAACAAGTTCGCCCGAAACTGGTACAAGCTCAATGATATTCGAGCAGCTGGAGGTGGCCTGGGTGCAAATCTCAGTTTATCCGAGGCGCTAGCAGGCGCATCGGGTGGCCAGGGCCTGGCCTGTTTAAAAGGTAATCTCGCATGTGGTCTGCGCGTACGCGCAAACAATCGAGAGTACTACTCACAGGGCGTGCAGAGTCAGGGCACGTTGCGTTTCGAAAGTGGTGAAGTCAGACATGCCTTGACTGTTGGTGTGCGCTTTCATAATGACCAGGAAGACCGCTTCCAGTCACAGGATATCTATAACCAGGCTGCAAACGGAGCGATAACCAGTGTGAATCGTGGTGCCCCGGGATCACAGGCGGATCGTGAAGACCAGGTCACTGCGATGGCTTTTTTCGCGGAGGATGTCATCAAGTTCGGCAATTGGACAGTAACCCCGGGTATACGCTATGAGTACCTGGAACTGGAACGACGTGATGACAGTACCAACACGAAAACAGATACTGACCTTGATATGATAGGCGGCGGAATTGCCGCTGCTTATCAACTGACAGATGAATGGCAAACCTTTGGTGGCGTGAATTTCGGTTTCTCACCGCCGTCGCCGGGTGGCGCAATCAATAATAACCTCGAGGAAGAAACCAGTACCGGTTATGAGCTGGGTCTGCGCTACGCCAGCCAGGACCAGGTACTGACCTCTGAACTGGTTGGCTTTTATACCCAGTTTGAAGACTTGATCGTGGTTAGCAATATCGGTGGTACGGGCACCGGCAACGATGAGAATTTTGGCGAGGTAGATTCCTATGGACTGGAATTATCCGGTCAATTCGACCTTGGCCTGGCCAACGGCTGGTCGTTCAACAATCCTTACTATGCGGCCTTTACCTATACCAACGCCGAGATTCAGAATAATTCGACCTCGACCGATGCAGAATCTATCTTTAGTTTCGGGCGTGCCGGTAACAAGGTCCCGTACATTCCTGAATATCAGCTAACCGTCGGTTCATCTCTGGAATTCAATAAGTGGGGTGCCAATCTCCAGGCCAGTTTCGTTGACGAAACCTTTACGAGTGCAAACAACGTCAGCGCGGAAACAAATGGTCTCGGTGCGCCCGATGCCCGCTTCGGCAAGACCGACTCCTATGAGATTGTCGATTTGTCTGCCTATTATGACGTAAAGACAGGGGTGCAGATATTTGGCGGTATCAACAACGTGTTTGATGAAGAATACATTGTCTCGCGCCAACCACATGGTCCACGCCCGGGTGCACCAAGACTCTGGTACGTTGGCTTTGAAATAGAGATGTGAGGCCCTGGCACAGCATATCAAACAGGCAAGATGAAATAGATTTTCTACTCCTATATCTCTGGTAGGACTGTTGAGGGTGTCTCATGGCACCCTTTTTTTTAATAAAGAAACAAAGAGTGACGATTTGCCATTAATGCAGGTATGGGCAGGAAGCACATAACTGTAAATATAATGTAACTACATATCATTATCATTTATACTTTTAAACAAACGCTTAGTATCAGGGATAGTTTATGAAGAAGTACCTGTTAATCTTTTTACTGCTGTATCAACCTCTTGTTTTTGCTGACGAGGTCAACGTCTACTCGGCGCGCAAGGAAAACCTGATCAAACCGTTGCTTGATCGTTTTACCGAACAGACCGGTATCAAGGTCAACCTGGTTACCGGCAAGGCGGATACCCTGATAAAAAGGATCGAGGTTGAAGGACGAAATTCGCCGGCCGACCTGTTACTGACAGTTGATGTCGCACGCCTGCACAGGATTAAGCAGCTTGAGTTGTTACAGCCGATTACATCGCCCCGTCTGAATGACGTCATTCCCTCCCAGTACCGTGACGATGACAACCAGTGGTTTGGTTTGTCGCTGCGTTCGCGTGTAATTGTCTATGCCCCCGATCGTGTCGATGTCAGCCAGCTGTCCAGCTACGAGGACCTGGCCGACCCGAAATGGAAAAACCGCATTTGCGTGCGTTCCTCGTCCAACGTTTACAACCAGTCACTGGTGGCATCATTGATTGCGAACGATGGTGTTGAGTCCACCGAGGTCTGGGCTAATGGTCTGGTTGATAATTTTGCACGCAAACCAAAGGGCGGTGATCGAGATCAAATCAAGGCCGTTGCCGTTGGTGTTTGTGATGTAGCATTGGTTAACACGTATTACCTGGCAGGCATGCTGGTCTCTGACCAGGAAAGCGAGGTCGTCGAGGCTGGCAAGGTGAAACTGTTCTGGCCCAATCAGTCCGGTCGCGGTGCCCATATGAATATCAGCGGTGCCGGCATACTCAAGCACGCGCCACATAAAGAGGCCGCGGTAAAATTACTGGAATACCTTGCCAGTGACGAGGCGCAGCATTGGTATGCAGAGACCAACCATGAGTACCCGGTCAAAGCTGGTATTGAAATCAGTGCCACGCTGGCAAGCTGGGGCGAATTCAAGGCAGATGGTCTTAATCTCAACCAGCTTGGAGAACATAATACCGCCGCCGTGTTATTGATGGATCGCGCCGGCTGGAAATAATCGGTGCCCACCCTTGGACTACAGCGCCGTACAAGATGAAAGCCTGGCCCCGCGCCAAACCCGCCAATCTCGTCGCGCGTTCACCTGGAACAGCCTGCTATTCCTGGTAACGCTGTTACTGTGTATCCCGTTGCTGGTAGTAGCGGGTTCGCTGTTCATTCCGGTCACCGAGATATGGTCGCACCTGTATCATACGGTACTATCCGATTACGTTAGCAATTCACTGATACTGGCAACAGGTGTCGGTTTCTTCAGCCTGCTACTGGGTGTGATCCCGGCCTGGCTTGTGACCATGTACCGCTTCCCGCTCAGTCGCTTCCTTGAATGGGCCTTGTTACTGCCCATGGCCATGCCGGCCTACATTATCGCTTACAGTTATACTGGGTTACTGGATGTTGCCGGCCCGGTGCAAACCATGTTGCGTGATCTGACCGGTTGGCAATACCGCGACTACTGGTTTCCGGAAGTCCGTTCCATCGGTGGCGCCATTGCCATGCTGTCACTGGTGCTTTACCCGTACGTGTACCTGCTGGCCCGTGCCGCGTTTATTGAACAATCGGTCTGTGTCCTGGAAGTTTCACGTACGCTTGGTTGCAATGCCCGTAATGCCTTCTTGCGCGTGGCCTTGCCACTGGCACGCCCTGCGATCATCGTCGGCCTGTCGCTGGTGGTCATGGAAACGCTGGCTGACTACGGTACCGTGCAGTATTTTGGTGTGTCAGCATTTACAACGGGCATCTTTCGTATCTGGTTTGGCCTTGGCGACAGTGTTGCGGCGGCGCAATTGTCGGCACTGCTGTTGTTGTTTGTTGCCGTGTTTCTTTACCTGGAAAGACGTTCGCGACGCATGGCGCGCTATCACCATACCAGTTCCCGTTACAGCACCCTGTTACAGCAGCGACCAGGGTTTGGTATGGCCTGGCTGGCCACGACGTTTTGCCTGGCACCATTGCTACTGGGCTTCGTTATACCTTTTGTTTTACTCACCAGGTGGACGTTCTCTACCTGGTCACATGTGGTTGGCCCGGATTTCCTGCAGTTGTTAATCAACAGCTTTTTACTGGCGCTGGTCACGGCTGTACTGGCACTGCTTATTGCCCTGTTTATGGCCTACAGCAAACGCAATAACCGGTCCTGGCTGAGCGCATTGATGGTGCGTATTGTCAGTCTTGGCTACGCTGTACCGGGTACGGTAGTTGCCGTTGGTGTTTTGATTCCCTTTGCATGGTTTGATAACACGCTGGATAAATTCCTCAGTCAGAATTTCGGGATCAGCAGTGGTCTGCTGGTCAGTGGCACGGTATTTACCCTGGTGTTCGCCTACCTGGTTCGTTTCCTGGCGATATCAATCAACACCAGCGAGGCGGCGCTGGGCAAGATCAAGCCGGTGATGGATGAAGTTGCCAGAACGTCCGGCCTGTCACCGTTTGCCATTCTGCGTCGTATACATATTCCCATGATGCGCGGCAGTTTGCTCACGGCCGTGTTACTGGTATTCGTTGATGTCATGAAAGAATTACCGGCAACCTTGATCTTGCGTCCATTCAATTTTAATACACTGGCAGTACGCACCTATGAACTGGCCAACGAGGAATTACTGGCTGACGCCGCAGTACCAGCGCTGACAATCGTCCTGGCAGGAATTATTCCGGTTATTATAATCAGCAACACCATTTCACGCTCACGACCCGGACATGAATAACGCGGTAGAAACAAAACACCTGACCTTCAACATCGAGGGCCGATCCATACTGGATGATATTTCGTTCGGCCTGCCGGAGGCCCAAATAGCCAGCATTCTCGGACCCAGCGGTTGTGGCAAGACCACACTGCTACGTTGCATTGCCGGCTTTGAACAACAACAGAAGGGAGAGATCTGGGTCAACGGGGTACGCGCGAGCAACCCGAGCCATAACCTGCCGGTAGAACAACGTGAGATCGGTATGGTGTTCCAGGATTATGCGTTGTTTCCGCACCTGACCGTGACCGAGAATATCGTGTTTGGACTGCAGAACAGGAAATCGTTTCCAGTGCAGCAGCGCACGGAAGAACTGGTTGAACTGTTCTCTTTGCAGGAGCACGTTCACAAGTACCCGCATCGATTGTCCGGCGGACAGCAGCAGCGAGTTGCACTGGCCCGGGCACTGGCACCGCGACCAAGGGTGTTGTTACTCGATGAACCTTTCGCCAGTCTCGACATAGAACTAAGGGAACAGCTTGCTATAGAACTCAGGACGATCCTGAAACAGGATGGTGTGACCACGATCATGGTTAGCCATAATCAACTTGAGGCCTTTGCCATGGCAGATGTTATTGGCGTCATGAAGGCAGGCCGGTTATTACAATGGGACACGGCTTTTAATCTGTACCATGAACCGCACAACGAGGACGTCGCCGATCTCATCGGTGAGGGCGTGTTTATCCACGGCAAGGTGATTTCGGCCACCGATGTCAATACAGAGATCGGTGTCATCACCAGCCATGTACCGCATGAATTTGACATGGGTACCGAGGTCGATGTCTTAATTCGTCCCGATGATATCCAGCACGACGACGATAGCCCGATGCGCGCGACCGTGATTGACAAGGCGTTTCGGGGTGCCAGTTTTCTTTACACATTAAAGAGCGCCAGCGGTGCGCGCATGCTAAGCCTGGTACCAAGCCACCATAATCACCCGGTCAACGAACCTATAGGTATTCGGCTTGATATTGATCACCTGGTGTTGTTCCCGAGGCGATCTGGAAGAGAGCTCGACTGAGCAAGGTGGAACCGCGTAGCCGTGTAGCCTAAACTATAGTCAGCTTGGCGGTGTAAAAAATAATCAGGCCTGTTACCAGAGACACAACACATGCATCACGTACCCGGGGATTTACTCTACACACCCAACCATATATGGCTTGAACACATCGGCGATGGCGAATACCGTGCCGGGATTACCGACTTTGCCCAGGACGAGCTCGGTGATGTCGTGTTTGTTGAAGCGCCGGAAATGGATCGCAGTTTCGAACAGGAAGAAGAATGTGCCGTGGTGGAGTCAGTGAAGTCCACCTCTGATATCTTCTGCCCTGTCAGCGGCAATATTGTTGCAATAAACGCGACGCTGGAAGACTCACCGGAGATTATCAATAGCGATCCCTACGGTGACGGCTGGATATTCGTGATCGCGATCGACGACAAGGGCGAGCTGGAAGAATTACTGGACGCCGAAGCCTACACACAATTGACAGAAGAGGAGTGATAACAAGATGGCAACAATTACATTAAAAGGAACGGAAATTCACACCAATGGTGACTTACCTGCAGTGGGCAATGCGGCACCCGAATTACACCTGGTCGATGCAGAATTAAATGATGTCTCGCTTTCTACCTATGCCGGTAAAAAGAAACTGCTCAGTATCGTACCCAGCCTGGATACCCCGGTATGCGCGCTTTCAACCAAGAAATTCAACGATGTTGCCAAGGAGAAGTCCAGTGCAGTATTCCTGATGATCTCGGCTGATTTACCTTTTGCTATGGCGCGTTTCTGCAGTGCCGAGGGTGCAGACAACGTGATCCCGCTCTCAATGATGCGTTCCAGAAACTTTGCCAAGGATTACGGTGTACTGATCGAGGATGGTCCGCTGGCCGGGATTACCGCGCGCGCCGTGCTGGTGCTTGATGAAAATGACAAGGTCATTCATAGTGAACTCGTACCCGAGATTGCACTGGAACCCGACTACGACGCGGCCATAGCCAAACTGTAAGTCACTCCATAAAACCTATTTCAACAGGGAAGTTTGCAGGCTACGTCTAATCATGGCATCACAGGGACATACCGGTATTACCCGGCTCATCAAGGCAACGCAATATTCCTGGCAGGGATTCAAGGCCGCCTATCATCATGAAGAGGCTTTTCGCCAGGAAGTGATGCTGGCCATCGTTACCATCCCACTGGGTTTCTATCTTGGTGATAACGGGATTGAGCGCGCCTTGCTGGTCGGTTCAATCCTGCTGATCATGATCGTCGAGTTATTAAACACAGGCATAGAAGCGGTCACCGACCGCGTTGGTACCGAGCATCATGAACTGGCGGGCAGGGCCAAGGATATCGGCTCTTCGGCCGTACTGCTGTCCCTGGTTTTTGCAGCTGTTGTCTGGATACTGGTACTGTTTAACTAAATGCTGGCCAAACACATCTGGCTGGCAGTCCTGTTTTCTGTTTTTCCGCCCGGTATACTGGCTGATGATGAGCCACCGCATGAGTCCTGGACCTTCAGCTTTGGCCTGGAGAACGACCTGTTTGCCAATACCGATCGTTTTTATACCAATGGCATTCAACTTAACTGGATATCACCGGAGCTGGAGTATTTTGAAGACCTGAAATGGATCAGGGACCGCGAACTATTCAGCCAGCAGTTGAAACAGTTGATTGGTCTGCTTCCCTACAGCGATGATCCGACCCGGCAACGGCATTTTTCATTTTCACTGGGACAGAAGATCTTCACACCGGAAAACATACAGACACGCACATTGCAGCGAAACGACAGGCCTTATGCCGGCTGGCTTTATGGTGATATCGGTTTTCACACCAAGAATAAGCGGCGACTGGATACCTACACGATCCAGCTTGGCCTGATCGGGGATATCTCGCTGGGCGAGCAGGCACAGGACCTGGTGCATGCGATACGCGATATCGACAAGGCCAATGGCTGGGATAATCAGCTTGAAAATGAGCTTGGTTTTGCGCTGGTTTACGATCACAAGCGGCGCCTGTTTCGGCGCAATGATTTCTACAAGGATCTTGGTTTTGACACAATAGTACATGCCGGAGGTTCGTTGGGTACCGTGTTTACCAACCTGACTGCCGGTGCCGAGTTTCGACTTGGCTGGAACCTGCCGACCGACTTTGGCTCGGCATTGATTCGTCCCGCTGGTAATACCAATGCGCCTACCGACGCGAGGGATCCACGCTACGAACAGGGCAAGCAGTCATTAAGTGTGTATTTTTTTGCAGCAACCAATGGTCGCGTGGTATTACGTGATATTTTCCTTGATGGAAATACCTTCAGTGACAGTCACAGTGTTGATAAGAAGACCCTGGTTGGAGAATATATACTCGGCTCGGCTATCAGCTATCGAAGTTTCAAGCTTTCCTATGCACAGGTATTTCGATCCAGGGAGTTCGATCAGCAGCGCAGCGGTCAGAGTTTCGGGTCTGTATCGATTTCGTATACATATTAACTTATATTTATGAGTTCAAGGTTACAGCACATACTGCTCTGGTTCATTGCACTGGCTATCATCCTGACCGGGGGGTATTTAACCCATATCAATTTCATGCAGACTGACTGGCTCAGTCGCGCCGGGTGTGTTGTGGTTATGCTGGGTATCTGGTCTGGACTGGGCGTGGTGCTGCAGGAAAAGGTGCTCATGACAAGGCTTAAATGGCAGCGGCGCAATGCCATTACCTCAGCCAGGGCCAGGCTGGCCGAACAGGAGCAAGACGAAGACACGATCAAGCTCAAGATAGAAGAGATCAACAACATATTCGACAAGCGTTACGAGGAGATGCGGCACGCCATGAAACTTTCCCTGGGCGTGCTGGAAGTTTCCCTGTTATTGACCGGTACTTTCCTGTGGGGTTTTGGTGACTTGTTCATGAAATAGAGTCAAGTGGAGGTCTGAAAAACCATTTCCATCTGACCCCACTTATTACTTATGCAGGAACAAAACTTCCAGATTCCATACTAAACATATTTACCTGGTATCGAGTTGTCACTTAATTTAATAAAAACCCGGGATTTAATAAACCATGTCCAAGCTACCTGAACCTGAAAAACTGTTGCCGCTGGATCTAATCAAGGATTTTTTCAAGCTCGAGTCTGCCAGCGGTATACTGTTGGTGTTGACCGCACTGTTAGCAATAATTGTTGCGAATTCACCCCTGAATGGTTTTTACCAGGATGTCCTTAATACGACTGCCGAGATCCGTATTGGCAATTTCAAAATCGATAAGCCCTTGTTGCTCTGGATCAACGATGGCTTGATGGCGATCTTTTTCTTCCTGGTGGGGCTGGAACTCAAACGCGAATTGATTGAAGGTGAATTATCCGAGCCATCTAATATCATGCTTCCTGGATTGGCCGCTATCGGTGGCATGCTGATCCCCGCATTAATTTACACATGGATTAACTGGGGTGATGAAATTGCCATGTCGGGCTGGGCCATACCTGCCGCTACCGACATCGCTTTTGCGCTCGGTATACTGCTCTTGCTGGGTGACCGTATCAGTTCAACGGTCAAGGTATTCCTGGTTTCCATTGCCATCATAGATGACATCGGCGCCATCGTTATCATCGCCCTGTTTTATACCCAGGACTTATCAGTTACTTCCTTGATAGTTGCTTTGGCTGTCCTGCCAATTCTTATTATTCTCAATAAAAAGAATGTTACAGCATTAACACCCTATATTTTCATCGGGGCCATTATGTGGGTGGCAGTACTCAAGTCAGGTGTTCATGCTACCCTGGCTGGCGTAATACTGGCATTTTTCATTCCACTAAAGGACAAGAACAACCCTGATCATTCACCTCTGAAAGAGCTTGAGCACGATTTGCACACACTGGTGGCGTACGGCGTGTTGCCCTTGTTTGCCTTTGCCAATGCTGGCGTGAATCTTACCGGTGTTAGCATGGATTATTTCCTGCACCCGGTTCCACTGGGGATCGCCCTTGGTCTTTTCCTGGGCAAACAGATTGGCGTTTTTGGTTTTTGCTGGCTGGCGATCAAGTCCGGCATAATGAAGATGCCTAATGGTATGAACTGGGGCCTGCTTTATGGTGTTTCACTGCTGTGTGGGGTTGGTTTTACGATGAGCCTGTTTATTGGATCGCTGGCTTTTGGCTCCAATATCGAGAACCGGGAGTTATTCGATGAAAGACTGGGGATAATACTCGGTTCATTGACAAGCGGTATCCTGGGTTACCTGGTTTTAAGAAAAGTTACGGCGAAAGCGATTGCTTGAGTAAGTTAGCGAGAATAAAAAAAGCCTCTCTGTAAGAGAGGCTAAAATCTGACAAGATAGCCAGTTATTGTATGTCAGTAGAATAGTTTATTTGGCTTTCCGGTTTTTCATATAGCCTCCAGTGCCTCTTCCGGCAGTGATGTCTCCAGGGTTGTGTCCAATAACAAGTTTACAATTAAGTTATTTCAGTTTAGTCACAACATGCACCTCCTCGAAATACAGAAATTGAACAGTAGATGTTATACACATTGCCTTGGAGTGAACTTGCTGGTAAAAAGTTTATATTTGCTATATGAATAGTTCTAATAAAATATATCAACTAAACTAATAAATTTCGTGACCATTAAAAACATCGATATCGGCTTGTTAAAGACATTTATTGCGCTGGCAGAAACGCAAAATTTCACGCAAACGGCGAAGCTTGTACATCGTTCCCAGTCAGCGGTCAGTATGCAGATAGCAAAACTGGAGGAACAGTTGGGCAGTGAGCTGTTTATACGCAACAAGCGCAATGTCACCTTGACTCATGATGGTGAACGGTTACGCGAATATGCCAACCAGATAGTGCGCCTGTCGGATAACCTGGTAGAGAATTTCAAGCAGGAAGAGGTCGCTGGTAATATCAACTTTGCATCGCCCGAGGATTTTGCCACTTACTATTTACCCGACATTCTTGCCACTTTTGTAAATTCGCATCCGCGCGTTACATTGAACGTTAACTGCAATTTGACACTACCCTTGATCGAGGATTTTGAGAAAGGCAAATACGACCTTATTGTAATCAAGCAGGAGCCAGGCAAGTTATATCCAAATTCGATACCGCTGCTTAGAGAAGAACTGGTCTGGGTAGGCAACGACCTGCGTGTTCAGGATTTACCCTTCAGCAAGATAAAGAAAAAATACGTGTCCAGGTTTGGCTATCTGCCGTTGGTCATGTCGCCTTCTCCCTGTGTTTACAGACAGCGAGCCCTGGAAGGGCTGGATAAGGCCGGCGTAATCTGGAAAGTTGTGTATACCAGTCCCAGTTTTGCAGGCGCAATCGCCGCCGTTAAGGCCGGACTTGGTTTTACCGTTTTCCCGCGGGAGATGGTCTCGAATGACCTGCTTACATACAAGACATCGCGTGGCTGGCCGTCGTTGAAACAGGCCGAGATTTGCCTGCTTGCGAAAGACAAACAATCACCCGTGATCGATTCCCTGGTCAGTTATATCTCTGAACGTATCAAGGTAATGAAGCATAGCTAGGTAATACCGATGCTGAGTCCGGAGCTCACATATATCAGAAAAACTGATAATAGTAATATGTTTAATTTGTTTCACTAATTTTTTTCTGGCTTTATGATGCAATGCATCATGAATACAGAATTGCTGTTATCCAATTTGTTAAACCCGGCTGTCATGTTTTTCTTTCTAGGCATGCTTGCTGTGTTGGCGCGCTCGGACCTGGAGATCCCGCAATCAATCTCCAAGCTGATGTCTCTGTACCTGTTGCTCGCGATCGGGTTCAAGGGCGGAGTGGAACTCAGTCATAGTGGTATAACCGGCGATATCCTGGTAACGCTGCTGGCAGCGGTACTGATGTCAGCCATCGTACCTGTCTACTGTTTCTTTATTCTAAGAAAATTCATATCCACGCATGACGGTGCCGCTATCGCTGCTACATACGGTTCTATCAGCGCAGTAACCTTTATTACGGCAGTTGCTTTTCTTGAGGCCATGGATATCCGTTCCAGTGGTTATATGGTGGCGGCGATGGCATTGATGGAATCGCCTGCAATTATCGTAGGACTGATCCTGTATCGCATGTACTCAGAAAAAGATGAGAACGATGTCGATAGTTTCTCCTGGTCCAAGCTTATACGCGAAGCCTGTTTTAACGGTTCGGTTTTCCTTATCGTGGGAAGTTTGATCATAGGTTTTCTGAGTACCGATAAACATGCAGCCAGCATGTCAGTGTTTACCAATGACCTGTTCAAGGGCGTACTTGCACTGTTTCTGCTGGACATGGGCCTGATCGCCGGTCGCAGATTGGGCGCGCTTACTGATGCCGGATTCAAGCTGATCGCATTCTCTGTGTTAGTGCCATTAATTAACGCCGTTATAGCTATCTTTATCTCGAATATGCTTGATTTGAGTATTGGAGATGCCCTGTTATTTACCGTGCTTTGTGCCAGTGCGTCATATATTGCCGTACCGGCTGCCATGCGACTTTCAATACCCCAGGCCAACGCAAGTTTGTATGTCACCATGTCGCTCGCGGTTACCTTTCCGTTTAATATTATTATCGGTCTGCCGCTTTATCTGGCAACGATACAATGGGTGATGTTATGAAACCGGTAAAACGCATAGAAATTATTATTGACTCGCTGGATTTAAAATCGTGTTTACAAGAGTTGGAAAAGACAGGTGTGTCAGGCTATACGGTTATCAAGGATGTGATTGGTAATGGTGATCGTGGCACGCGTAGTGGCGATATGCTTAATGACACAATGAAAAACAGTTACATACTGATTGCCTGCGAGGAATCGGAGGTCAAAATGATTACAGATGCCTTGCGTCCAAAACTGAAGCGTTTCGGTGGCATGTGCCTGGTATCAGATGCCAGCTGGCTGTTGCACTGAGGTACGATATCCAGGCTTTTTGCCAAGCCACTGATAATAAATAAATTAAACCTCTATCAGAATCAGCCCAGGCGGTAATTCTGAGCATGCCTCCATTCAAGTTTCCCCCCTCCAGGCCGTTATACAAGCAATAAGAACTCAACAGAGGCCCCAACAAATGGAATTCTGGCGGTTATCCAGCCCGGATAATTTTTCCGAACCTGCACTTATGGCACATCACGTCCACTGGATATGTGCTGTGGCGTTCTTCGTTGCCATCTTTGCATCATGGGTCTTGTTGACAGTGATGCAGCGCTACCATGAGTCAAACGCAGGCTTTCGCTACTGGTGGCTGATGGTCGGCAGCGTTGTCATGGGTACAGGTATCTGGGCCATGCATTTCACTGGCATGCTGGCATTCTCAATACCGGTAAAAGTCGAATACAGTCCGCTTATCACATTGGTCTCGATCGTCCCCGCCATTATCGCCTCGGGCTTTTTCCTTGCCTTGTATCGGAAAAACGGACTCAGCCAGATACGAATGCTGATTATTTCGCTTATTATGGCAGTCGGTATTGGCACCATGCATTACGTAGGCATGGAAGCAATGATCGTTGCAGCTGACATGTACTACAAACCCGGTTTGTTCCTGCTGTCCATTATCGCTGCCTGCATTCTGGCTTATAGCGCGGTATATACGTATAGCCGATTAATATCCAGCCATAGCCTGACGGCATTACAAGCCAGGGTGGTAGGCAGTGTAACCCTGGGCCTGGCAGTCAGCCTGATGCACTTTATTGCCATGAATGCGACGTTCTTTCAGCCCAATATAGATACTGTTATCACTCATCATGGCAGTGCCCCGTTAATGCTGGTATTGAAGGTTATCGTCATTACGTTAGTGCTTTTACTGTTTGCATCTGTCAGTAGTATCGTGGACCGTCGAATGTCTGAAATTTCACGGCAGCTACAAAAAAGTGAAACCCGTTTTCAAAATCTGGCCGAATCCACACAGACGGCAATCTTCACGTTTAACAATGATCGTATTACCTATGCCAACCCGGCACTTAGCAAGATAACCGGTCATGGTGTAGATGCGCTATATTCAATGTCCCTGGAAGAAATATTTGATCCTGAATTTCATGCTCAGGCACAGATCATCATTGATGGTGCCATACATGCGGATAAGGCCTTTCATCGTGAGATACAAATCCATTCAGCCTCCGGCGAGAAGAAATGGTTGTATTGCAGTATGACCCTGGAGGAGGTGAATAATAATACTATAGGACTTGCCAGTGCCTTTGATATTACCGATCAGAAAAATGCTGAAATGGCGATGCGCAAGCTGGCCTACTTTGACCAGTTAACGCAGTTACATAATCGAACTGTACTAATGGACCGCCTGCAACACTGTCTTGACCTGATGCACAGGCATGACCAGGCCAAAACTGCCTGTGTCATGATCCTGGACCTGGACGGTTTCAAGGCAATAAATGACAGCTACGGTCACCTGCAGGGAGACAAGTTGCTAATCACCGTTGCCGAGCGCTTGAAAACGCTTGCCCGAAGTGCAGATACCATGTCTCGTTTTGGTGGTGATGAGTTTGTGCTACTGCTGGAGCAAATAGACAGTAGTTTCAATATAGACAGCATTGCCGAGCGTATCCTGGAAACGCTGGCCAGACCGGTGACGTTGGATGGAAGAAAGGTCGATGTGATGACCAGTATCGGCATTGTTGAACTGGACAAAAACTACAAGACCCCGGACCAGGTTCTGCATGATGCAGACATTGCCCTGTACCGGGCCAAGGAACTGGAGCGTGGTAGCTGGGTTATGTTTGATCATAACCTCGATGCTGCAGTTAAACGCCAGAGAATGCTGTTGCCGGAATTAAAACTGGCAGTTGAGAAGATAGAATTGCAAATGTATTACCAGCCTATTTGCAGTGCCGAGGACGGTTCTGTTTGTGGCTTCGAGGCATTGGCCCGTTGGCAGCGCCAGAATGGTGAATGGGTCAGTCCGGGTGAGTTTATTCCCCTGGCCGAGGATGCAGGGTTGATACACGAGATCGGTCTTTGGGCACTGGAGGCAGCTGCAAGCCAGCTGGAAAAACTCAATCAACGCAATGCCAATAGCCAGGTTTATGTAAGTATCAATATTGACGCGGAATCATTAAACGATCCACGTTTTTACAGTGCTGTCGTAGCCGCATTTGACCGGCACAGGCTAAAGCCGGGACAGCTCAAGATCGAGTTAACCGAGCGCGGACTCATTAATGACACGGAAGCCGTGATTCCAAAGATGAATGCACTCATTCAACTTGGATGTGAATTCATGATCGATGATTTTGGTACCGGCTATTCCTCGCTTTCGTACTTGCACCAGTTACCGATTAAAACGCTCAAGATTGACCGTAGTTTTGTATGTAGTCTAAGTGAAAATGAAAGTTCCAAGGCCGTGGTCAGGACCATAATCGCGCTGTCGGAAAGCCTGGGTTTGACTGTTGTTGCGGAAGGCGTGGAAACAGCAGATCACGTCAAACAGTTGCACAATCTTAACAGTCACCAGTTGCAGGGCTACTATTTTGCCAGGCCCATGCCTGAAAATGAACTGGGCGCATTCCTGGATAAACAATCTTGTTCCCTGGCAAGTGTGGTTGAATTCTCCGCAGACAAGTACCAGGCAGCCACCTAGCGTATATTACATACCGGACAGTCGGGATCCTTTTTCAGGATGGCCTGGTTCCATTCCATGTACAGCGCATCCAGTAGTAACAATCTACCCTGCAGGGTTTCGCCGATTCCCATGATCAGTTTCATGGTCTCGTTGGCCTGAATACTGCCAATAATACCGAGCAGTGGGGCAATCACACCGTTGGCAGTGCAGGTTTCCTGTGCAGCAACATCATCGCTATACAGGCAACGGTAGCAGGGTGACTGTTCGTCACGTGGGTCGAATACGCTGATCTGTCCTTCAAAACGTATCGCAGCTCCCGACACCAGCGGTGTCTTCGTCTTGACCGAGGCGCTATTGATCGCAAACCTGGTTTGAAAGTTATCAGAGGCATCAATGATGACATCTGCAAGTTCTGCCTGCTTGATCAACTCCTGTTCATCGAGTGCATGATCGATGGTCTCGATCAAGATCTCCGGGTTCAGGGCCTGGAGACGCTCGCGGGCCGAATCCGTCTTGGGTCGATCCAGGTTCGGGGTTGAGTGAACGATCTGCCTTTGCAAATTGCTGAGATCTACCTTGTCAAAATCAACCAGTACCAGGTGCCCGACACCGGCACTGGCCAGGTACATGGAAGAGGGTGAACCCAGTCCACCAAGACCGATGATCAAGACCCTTGCTGCACCGAGTTTTTCCTGACCGGCGGCATCGATCTCGGGCAGCATCATTTGCCTGCTGTAACGTAACAGTTGATCGTCGTTCATCGTGTCAGTGTCCTGTTTGATGCATGTAACGACAGGTACAGGTTTTGCACGTGCTGTGGCCAGCCAGCAGGTAACGCCAGGTTGGCCAGTTCATTCTCTTCGGTGAACATTATCCAGTCTGCTTTCATTTGCTCGACCTTACCACCGGTTGCAACGGGCAGTTGCAGTTCAGCCAGGAATCGCGTGATTATCGCGTAACTGCAATCGCGCAGGGCATACTGAATGGTGATGTGCCTGCCATCACTGCTTACCGAGACCACGCCCGGGTAGTGTTGCAACCTGTCCGTTGCAGCCGCCACTGCGTCCGGTGTCAGTCCGCTTGCTACCTTGAATTTTCTTTTTTTAATTGTCTTTGTCATGCAGGTAATTGTCCAAGGGTAAAGCGTTCATGGCCGGCATGGTCAAGCCCGGTTGTTACGTTGTCAAAACCACCACGCAGAAGTAATTGTCTCACGGCTTCTCCCTGCTGGTAACCATGTTCCAGTAATAACCAGCCTTCCGCGTGCATGAATGGTGCTGCATGAGTCGCGATGGTCTCGAGGGCAGCCAGCCCGTTGGCATTGGCAACCAGTGCAGTCCTGGACTCGAAGCGGACATCACCTTGTTGCAGGTGTTCATCATCCGGACTGATATAGGGTGGGTTACTGACAATAATATGAAAGCGTTGCGATGGATTGAAATCATACCAGTCCGAATGGATAAAGCGGATTTGATCCAGGCCAAGCTGCGCTGCGTTAGTTTTTGCCACTTCCAGGGCCGCCTCGTTGATATCGGTGGCGGTGATCACCGCTTCCGGGCGTTCGCTTGCCAGTGCCAGCGCGATCGCGCCGCTACCGGTACCCAGATCCAGCACTGCCACCTTTTCATGCTCTGGTAGCAGTTGCAGTGCTGCCTCGACAAGGCATTCTGTCTCGGGCCTGGGAATCAATGTTTCGGCCGTCACCCTGAGTGGCATGGACCAGAACTCGCGTTTCCCGACCAGGTGTGCAACCGGGTGGCCCGCGGCGCGCTTATCAATCAAATGAAAGTAGGCCGCACTTACCGCTGGTGGCAGTTCCCGCTCCGGGTAAGCAAACAGGTAAGTACGTTCGCACTGCAGGCAATGACCAAGCAGGAGTTCGGCATCCAGCTTTGCCGAACCCGATTCGACCAGGGTTTGTCTTGCCTGTCGCAGCGCCTGTGCTATTTGCATTTCGATCGGTAATCACTCGCTGATGGAAGATAACAGGTCTGCCTGGTGTTCACTGATTAATGGATCGATCACCATATCGAGGTTACCCGCCAGGAATTCATCAAGACTGTAAAGCGTCAGGTTAATACGGTGATCGGTGACGCGGCCCTGTGGAAAATTATAGGTTCGTATACGCTCTGATCGATCACCACTGCCGACCAGGTTGCGCCGGTTTTCGGCACGCTCGGTTTGCTGTTTCTCTTTCTCGTTGTTCAGCAATCTGGCCTGCAATAATGACATGGCCCGCGCCCTGTTCTTGTGTTGTGAGCGTTCATCCTGGCATTCGACCACGGTATTGGTGGGAATGTGTGTAATACGAATCGCGGAGTCTGTCTTGTTGACGTGCTGTCCACCGGCACCCGAGGCCCGAAACGTATCAATGCGCAAGTCTGCGGGGTTGATCTGTATTTCACTGATCTCGTCTGCCTCAGGCAGCACGGCCACCGTACAGGCCGAAGTATGAATACGCCCCTGTGATTCCGTTTCCGGTACACGTTGTACCCGGTGGGCACCGGACTCAAACTTGAGCCGGGAATACGCCCCCTCACCGATAATGCGCAGTATGACTTCCTTGTAACCCTCCAGGTCGCTTTCGGCGGCGCTGATGGTTTCTATTTTCCAGCCACGCAGTTCCGCGTAGCGGCTGTACATCTTCAACAGGTCACCGGCAAACAGCGCGGCTTCTTCACCACCCGTGCCGGCACGTATTTCAAGGAAGATGTTGCTGTTATCAGCCGGGTCCCTCGGCAATAACAATATTTGTAGTTCGCCATCCAGCCTTTCATATTTTTCCTCGGCCTGCTGCAATTCCTCGGCAGCCATGGCCTGTATCTCGGCATCGCTGTCTTTCATCATCTCCCTGGCGTTTTTTATCTGTGCCGCGGTTTTGGTGTACTCATTAAAGCAGCTGATGATAGGGCGCAGTTCAGCGTATTCCTGCGAAAGTTCGCGAAACCGGTTTTGATTATTAATCACCTCGGGATCAGAGAGCAGGCCGCCAAGGTCTTCCTGGCGCTCCATGAGTTTTTCAAGTTTTGTACGTAGTGAATCTTTCATTCTGTTCGTGTTGGAAAGTTAATGTTGCGCCGGGGCAGGACTGCGCCGGCGTGACCAGCGTCGCTAGCGCTTCTGGTCCTTGTGTGAGATCTCGCCGCGCAAGTCGTAGAGTTCCTCGGCTGCCTGTAGCAGGTCGTCACGGTTCTCGGCACTGGCGGTGCGTAACTTCACGCTGGGAACGTGCATCAGTTTGTTGGTCAGGTTACGTGCCGTTTCCAGCAGGATGGTTTCAGGATCGGCGCCACCCCGCAACTTGCTCATACTACTTTCGATGACTTCTTCCTGTATCTTCTCGGCCTGGCCGCGTAGTGCACGTATGGTCGAAACTGCATCGAGGGAGTCCAGCCAGTTCATGAACTCACGTGCCCGTGAATCAATAATCTTTTCGGCCTGTACCGCGGCTTCCTGCCGGTTGCGCAGGTTTTCCTGCACCATGTCTTTCAAATCATCAACGGTATACAGGTATACGTCATCCATGTCGCCTACCTCAACCTCGATATCACGCGGTACCGCAATATCCACCATGAAGATGGGTTTATGTCGACGTTCCTTGATGGCACTTTCAACGGCACCCTTGCCAAGGATAGGCAGCGGGCTGGCCGTTGAAGAGATGACGATGTCGGCCTCGGCCAGGTGTTTCGGTATGTCACCGATCTGTATCGCGTAAACAGAATACTGGCTCGCGAGTCGTTGCGATCTTTCCAGTGTGCGGTTGGCGATAATCATACGTCGCAGCCCGTTTTCATACAGGTGCTTGGTTGCCAGTTCGATCGTTTCTCCGGCACCGATTAACAGTGCTGTCTGGTTTTTCAGATCACCGAAGATCTGTTGTGCCAGCCTGACCGCGGCAAAGGCGACGGAGACAGGATGGCTACCGATAGAGGTATTGCTGCGGACTTCCTTGGCAACATGGAAGGAATGCTGGAACAACCGGTTTAACTGGTGTCCGACACTACCGGCGTGGACGGCCTTTTGATAAGCGTCCTTCATTTGTCCGAGCACCTGTGGCTCGCCGAGTATCATCGAGTCGAGGCCACTGGCTACGCGCAGTACGTGGCGTACGGCGTGCATGTCAGGGTGTACATAAAGGAAGGGTTTCAACAAACCCTGTTTCATACCGTGGAAATTATGCAGCCAGTCCAGCGGCAACTGGCTGTTTTCCTGGTCAAGGCTGCAGTACAGCTCCGTACGGTTGCAGGTAGACAGGATCGCAGCCTCGTGCACGCCCTGCTGATGTTTCAGCTCGGCGAGGGCATCATTCACTACCTCGTTACCAAAGCTGATCTGTTCCCTGATCTCAATTGGCGCCGTGGAGTGATTAATTCCGAAAGCGAGTAAAGCCATGCTGCACTTAATATGATGAAATTATTATAAAAATTTTCTGCCAGAAGCTGCGTTATTACAAGTAAAATTCTGTCCGGACAGCCAAAAACTTGATCCCGGCCGTTCTGGACAACATTAAAAGTGAACGAGCCGGCATTTTCAGAATCAAGTTATATTGTATCTATGACGTTAAATTGTCATTAGAATAACATTTATATATGAGTGTCGGGATAAGACACATTACGGATTAAAGATTAGTAGCAAGAGGTTTTACATGCTGGTTTCAGACTTACGGGCATTGCTGCGAATGCCACTGCTGCTGGTAGCAGCGCTGGTTTTACAGGCCTGTACCACGATCCCCGAGAGTGAACCGGCACCTGCAGATCAGGCGCTGCTGGAAACCGGGACAGGCGAGCCGCCAACACTGGAGCAGGAAATCACCGTGCCCGAGACCAGGCCAGCCCCGGTTCGACCCAATATCGAGCTAACCGAAGATATCATGTTCAAGGTGCTGGTCGCAGAGGTTGCTGGTCAGCGCGGCAAACTGGATATTTCCGTTCAGAACTACATGGAACTGGCACGTTCCACGCGTGATCCTGTAGTGATAGAGCGCGCTACCCGTATTGCCGTTTATGCCCGCAATGATGAGGCCGCACTTGAAGCCGCGCAACTCTGGAGCGAGGTTGACCCAAACAGTACGGATGCTTACCAGGTCATGGCCGTCATGTCGATGCGCAAGGGTGATATTGATGCGGCCCTGAAACACCTCGAAACCATACTGGCCATGTCGCAGGGCGAGATGGATCAGAAGCTTTGGATGATTGCCAATTTCCTTGGTCGCGAGGAAGACCAGGCCGCGGTCATGGAATTGATGGAACGCCTGATGCAAAGTCACATGAACGATGCCGAGGCTATTTATGCCTACGCACATGTGGCGGCACGATTGGGTGACCTGGAACGTGCCGAGACATTGCTGGAGCGGGTACTGGAATTAAAGCCGGGTAACGAGGCTGCGGTGATGACTTACCTTTCACTATTGCAGCGAAGTGGTAATACCAACAAGGCCCTGAACTGGCTGGAACAGGCGCTGGCCGACGCAGAAGACGATTTTAACATGCGCATGGCCTATGCCCGGTTGTTGACCGATGCGAAGCGCTTTGACGATGCGCGGCGTCAATTTGAAATCCTGCAGGTGCAGGCACCTAACAGCGTGGATACTTTGTACGCGCTCGGACTCCTGTACCTGCAAACCAGTCGCCTGGATGATGCCGAGAAAAAATTCCTGCGCCTGACTGAACTCAAGAAACGTGTCTTTGATGCCAATTACTATCTCGGCCGAATCGCCGAGGAACGAGACCAGTTTGATCAGGCGGCCAATTACTACCGTGGTGTACATGGCGGTGAAAATTACCTGGATGCCAACATACGACTCAGCCTGATACTCGCCAGGCAGGGTGAGGTAGACAAGGCGCTGGCCAATATCCGCTCCATTGACCAACAGTCCGGCAACACCAACCGTTTAATCGTGATCCAGGCTGAGGGTGAAATCCTCACCAATGAAAAACGTTACGAGGAAGCGATGGCCTTGTTTGATAGCGAGATCAACAAGAACCCGCACCCGGACCTTTTATATTCGCGTGCCATGCTGGCGGAAAAGATGGGGCGGCTGGATATCCTTGAGGCAGATCTGAAACAGATACTTGCCGATGATCCTGATAATGCCACGGCACTGAACGCCCTTGGTTACACGCTGGCCGATAGAACCGAACGATACGATGAGGCCTACGACTATATCAAGCGGGCCTACGAACTGAGTCCAGGCGATTTTTACATACTGGATAGTATGGGCTGGATTCTCTATCGCCTGGGTCGACTGGACGAGGCCGTGGATTTCCTGAGGCAGGCGCTGGCCCTGCGCAATGACCCGGAGATCGCCGCCCACCTGGGCGAGGTATTATGGGTCATGGGTGACAAGGAGGCTGCGCGAGAAGTCTGGGATACGGCACTGCAGGCCACGCCCACTGACGATCGTTTACTGAAGGTTATTGAACGTTTTCAACCGTGAACTATAGCCGCTACGCGCTGCTGTTTGCATTGTTGCTAGGCGGCTGTGCACAAGTCCCCGAACGTCCCGCCCCGGAAGAACTCGCCCCGCTCTGGTTAGTGCATCAACAGCAGGTTGGCCAGCTTTCCAACTGGGATATCAATGGTCGTATAGGTATCAGGACCGCCGATCAAAGCGGCACTGCCTCGCTGTTCTGGCGTCAGCAAGGTGCCAGTTATGAAATGCGAATCGTGGCACCGCTTGGACAAGGTACTTACATACTTACCGGCTCGCCCTCCCGGGTGCAGATGAGTGGGCCAGATGACTTGTTACTGACTGCCGGGACGGCAGAAGAACTGATGGTGAAAGGACTGGGCTGGTCGCTGGACCTGCAGGGCCTGCGTTACTGGGTACGTGGTCTCCCACAACCGGAAAACGCATTTGCAAATCTTGAGCTTGATGCAGACGGACGGCTGGATTCTTTGCAACAGTCAGGTTTTAATATCGATATTGAACGCTATGCCACGGTCGACAAATATACCCTGCCGGAAAAACTGTTAATTGAAAATGGTGAGCTGCAATTAAAGGTATTGATCAAACGTTGGCAGATCTGATTTGCCAACGAGTACGTCACTGAAACCTGATAATTCAACTAACAATGATCTCGAAAAACTGGCCTGCACCGGCCAAGCTTAACCTGTTTCTACATATTACCGGTCGTCGGCAGGACGGTTATCACTTGCTGCAAACGGTTTTCCAATTTATCGATCTTGTTGATGACATCGAATTCCAGCTGACAACAGATGGCGCATTACGGCGCATATCTGCCATGCCCGGCGTGGCTGAAGAAGACGATCTCGTTATCCGTGCAGCGAGACTGTTACAAGAGCACAGTGGCAGCACGCATGGTGTCGATATCAAGGTCAACAAGCGTATACCTGAAGGTGGCGGACTTGGTGGCGGCAGTTCGGACGCGGCAACAACACTGGTAGCCCTGAATGAGCTCTGGCAAACCGGCCTGGAACCGTCACAATTAGCGGAACTTGGATTATCACTGGGTGCAGATGTGCCCATCTTCATATATGGGCGCGCGGCCTGGGCCGAGGGGGTAGGTGAGCAACTGTCACCTGTCGAGCCTGCCGAGGTTTACTACCTGGTTATTCATCCCGGCTGCAGTGTGCCGACTGCGGCGATCTTTAATGCTCCTGATTTGACACGCAATACACCTCCAATCACAATACGCGACTTCTTCGACCGAGGTGGAATCAATGATTGCGAGGCGGTGGTGCGTAAGCAATATCCCGAGGTCAACGCGGCTATTGACTGGTTGAGCCAGTTTGCGCCGACCCGGTTAACCGGAACCGGTGCCTGTGTTTTTGCAGGCTTCGAAGACGAGTCCTCCGCGCAGGCTGCCAGAGAGCAACTTCCCGCGACCTGGCGAGGTTTTCTGGTGCGGGGAGTGAATCGTTCACCACTACAGGCCCGATTGGCAGAGGAGCGCAACGCTGCAAACTGACAATCACGGCCAGAATACTTATTATCGAATGACGCCTGATGGATTGCGATGTCCTGTCAGGCCAGCTGAATAGTGGGGCATAGCCAAGTTGGTAAGGCACAGGGTTTTGATCCCTGCATTCCCAGGTTCGAGTCCTGGTGCCCCAGCCATTATTTATTTTTGTTAAGATTTTCTGGGGAATAAGTTTACTCTTGAGTCATCGCCCGCAGGGTAGGGACACGATTGCATGGATGCAGGCGGAAAGGCGAAGCAGGAGCAAGAGCCGGTGATGTCGGGAGTAAGCCTGGTACCCAGCCATTTTTAATATGAATCAAAGCTGGAGTTATTAAGCCATGTCCTTCGCCAATATGATGCTGTTTACCGGTAACTCGAACCCGCGACTGGCCGAGGAGGCCGCCAGCTATCTCAATATGCCGCTGGGCAAGTGTACTGTCGGAAAATTCAGCGACGGTGAAATCATGGTCGAAATCATTGAAAACGTGCGCGGTCGTGATGTCTACCTGATGCAATCGGTCTGTGCCCCGACCAATGATAACCTGATGGAATTGCTGGTCATGGCCGACGCCATGCACCGTGCCTCCGCTGCCCGCATTACCGCCGTGATTCCCTACCTGGGTTATGCCCGCCAGGATAGACGTTCGCGCTCATCGCGTGTGCCGATCACGGCCAAGGTCGTTGCTAACATGATTTCCGCAGCAGGTATTGACCGGGTGCTGACCGTCGATCTCCATGCCGACCAGATCCAGGGTTTTTTCGACATCCCGCTGGATAATGTCTACGGGTCACCGGTATTACTGGGCGATCTGTGGAAGCACAAGTATCCGGACCTGATGGTGGTTTCGCCTGACGTGGGTGGTGTGGTCCGTGCCCGGGCACTGGCGAAGCGGCTGGACGATACTGACCTGGCGATTATCGATAAACGTCGCCCGAACCCCAATGAATCCGAGATTATGAACATTATTGGTGATGTCGAGGGCCGCACCTGCGTCATTATCGACGACCTGGTCGACACCGCCGGGACCCTGTGCAATGCCGCCGGTGCCCTCAAGGATTTCGGGGCCAAAAAAGTGGTCGCTTACTGTACACACCCGGTACTCTCGGGCAAGGCCGTTGAAAATATTGAGAAATCAAGACTTGATGAATTGGTGGTAACAGATACAATTCCCCTCCGCCCGGAGGCAGCTGCCTGCGAGCGTATTCGACAACTCAGCGTAGCCGCGATGCTGGCCGAGAGTATACGTCGAATCTCAGAAGGCGAATCCCTGAGCTCCATGTTCCTGGATTAATCCTGCTGACACCCATTCTTCCGACTGGTCGCGGTCGGAAGGTAATACTAATTAATTGAGGAGATTCTCAATGGAAACTTTTGAACTCAACGCCGAAAAGCGCGAGGACGTGGGGAAGGGTGCGAGCCGCCGCCTGCGTCGCGACGGCAAAGTACCCGGTATCGTCTACGGTGCCGACAAGGATGCCACCATGATCACACTGGGGCAGAATGATGTCCTGCACCACCTTGAATACGAGGCATTCTATTCACATATCCTGACGCTCAACGTTGGCAAGGAAACCGAGCAGGTTGTACTGAAAGACCTGCAGCGTCATCCGTTCAAACGCCTGCTAATGCATATCGATTTTCTGCGCGTCAAGGCCGGTGAAAAACTGAGCATGCGTGTGCCCTTGCACTTCCTGAACGAGGAAAAATGTATTGGTGTCAAGCGTGATGGCGGTGCGATTAACCACCTCATGTCCGATCTTGAAATCGAGTGTTTACCGAAAGACCTGCCTGAATATATCGAGGTAGATATGTTAAATGTCGCACTGGGTGATACAGTCCATGTTAACGATCTGAAATTACCGGAAGGCGTGGAGTCTTACGCCGAGGCACACGGCGGCGAAGAAGATGTTGGTGTGGCCACTGTGTTTATGCCGCGTGTCGTTGAAGAACCTGAAGATGAGGATGAAGAAGAAATCTCTCCTGAAGTCGAGGCGACCAAGCAGAAAGAGTCTGACGATTCCGAGGACTAGCAAGACCGGATACCGAAGACGTGTCCAAACCTCTAAAACTGATCGTGGGCCTGGGCAATCCAGGCCCCGAACATCTCATGACCCGGCACAATGCCGGGTTTTGGTTTATAGATGCCCTTACCCGACAACTGGGCCTGAATTTCAACACCGATAAAAAATTCAGCGCAGAGACCTGTCGTTTCCAGCAGGGTGATATCGACTGCTGGTTTTGCAAACCCCTGACCTACATGAACGAAAGCGGCACCGCCGTGCAGGCCATGATGAGTTATTACAAGATCGCTGTTGACGAGGTGCTGGTCATCCATGACGAGATCGATCTCGATGTCGGTGTTGCGCGCTTCAAGATCGGAG
This sequence comes from Gammaproteobacteria bacterium, assembly GCA_965229565.1. Classification (GTDB taxonomy): domain Bacteria; phylum Pseudomonadota; class Gammaproteobacteria; order Eutrophobiales; family Eutrophobiaceae; genus JANQNX01. Next base: position 708,956 of record OZ245888.1, read on the forward strand.
GCGGTCACGGTGGTCAGAACGGTTTGCGCGACATCATCCAGAAGATTGGTGGTAACGGCTTTAGCCGGTTACGGGTTGGTATAGGTCATCCCGGTAGCAAGGACAAGGTGGTCGGTTATGTACTCAGTCGTCCCAACCGCGAGGACGAGGAACATATTCTCAATGCAATAGCAGCCGTGATCGATGATCGAGATTTAATATTTAAGGGTGAGATTAATAAGCTAATGAACAGCCACAACCAGAAACAACGCTAAAAAAACTCGACAATATGTTCGGCTCTGGCTCCTCGATCGTTGTTCCCGACACGATTCTACCTCCTCCATCCATAGAGTCGTGCTTCGCTCTGGCATTTACATCCATGTAAGTGTCCCGAAGTTATTAATTACTTTTCGAACATCTCGCTGGCGTCGACACCGTTCGTTCTTAATACGGTACGTAGATCCTGGATGATCGGAAAGATCTCCTGGTTCAAGTCTTCACCCTGTGCATCGAATGCACGCTGTTCCAGTTCAACGATGTCGCGGTCTTCCTTGAAGATGCCCTCGGTAAACCAGATGATAGCCGGCCAGAATACTTCCATTAGCCAGGGAAATTTTTCCGGTCGCTTGAACATCATCAGGCCAAAGGTGTGACAGACTCGCTGTTCCTTGTCGATCGGAATGTACACGTTAAACAACGACAGTTCAGGTTCCTTGCTGCCACCGGCTGTGAAGGTCAGTGTCTGGTAAGGATACTGGGTGCGGATGACCATCAGGTCGCGTTCGTCACCTTCCTTTTTTGTATTGTCGACGCTGGTATCGCGTCGGATAATCAGTTTTTCACCAATATGCTGTTTGCCAGCTGCACGGGCAAAAGTGTACTCACATTCCACCCAGTCTTTATCTTTATCCTTGCTGATAAACACCGTGCGGATGCTTCCCATCAAGCGCCGATGTAAAAACTGGTGGTTCATGTCCATGAGGTTTTCATGCATGAAGCTGTAATGGCATTTGACCTGCCGGTCCAGGTAACGGGTCTTGTAATCGTCACGGTGCCAGGTCGGGATGTCGGGCATAGGTACGAAATCTGCTTTTGCCGGGTCGCCGGGGAAAATAAATATCAGTCCGTATTCTTCCTTGCAGGGATAGCTGCGCACACCAGTGGGCAGTTGTTTGTCCTTGTCGAGGTATGGCACGTTTACACAGCTGCCGGTCTTGTCGTACGTCCAGCAGTGATAGCCACAGCGAAGTAGTTCGCCCTGGACTTCGCCGACCGACAGGGGTACCTGGCGATGGGCACAGCGATCTTCCAGTGCAAACACCGAATTCGATGCCGTGCGTACCAGCACGATCGGATTTCCGGCAAAACTAACGCCCAGTGGCTTGTTCTTTTTCAGTTTGCTGGCCTGGCTGACCGGGTACCAGAAATCCGGGTGTATATGGGTTTTCCTGATGTCTTGTGGTTTGCCGGACTCGAAATCGGCCTCGGCAACATTGCTATTGCTACTCATACTGTTTGACTAAAAATGTATTAAGGGAGGACTAAATGTACCTGATATTACCGTGGTTTGTTAATCGTAATCCGGGAAAAGCGGTAAAATTGGCAAAATCCGGACTCAGGGACGCAGTTTGACAACCTTGTTGTCGTGCTCGTCCAGGATTTCCTCGATGGGTCGCGGCTTGGCGATGCCATAACCCTGCACGTAATCGACCCCGATTTCCTGCAGTAGCCTGAGTATTTCATCATTCTCTACAAACTCGGCGATCGTTGCCATGCCCATGATCTCGCCGATTTCATGCATTGATTTGACCATGGCAAAATCAATCTTGTCCTGCACGATGTCTTTTACAAACATTCCGTCAATCTTGAGGTAATCCACTGGTAGTCGTTTCAAATAGGCGAATGAAGAAAGTCCGCTGCCAAAATCATCAAGCGAAAAACGACAGCCCATGGTTCGCATCTGCCGGATGAAATCGCTGGCAACCTGCAGGTTGGATATTGCCGAGGTTTCGGTGATCTCGAAACAGAATTTCGCGGCATACTTCTTATTGCTTGTCAGTTTGTCATACAGGTGCTTGATAAAGTTAGTGTCACCCAACGATTGCCCGGAGAGATTGATAGAGATACTGTTTATCTTGTCCAGGAAGTTGGGATGGCCGGTGAGCAGGTCTATGGCGTGGTCGATCACCCACTGGTCTATTTTGGGAATGATATTGAAACGTTCGGCCGCAGGTAGAAATGCGCCGGGTGGTGTGGTGTTATTATCCCTGTCGAGCATGCGGATCAATATCTCGTAATGATCGATCACGCCTGTACTTGTTTTCATAATGGGCTGGGCATAAAAACAGAACTGGTCCTGTTCCAGCGCCCGGTAGAGTCGTTCTACCCATTGCATTTCGCCCTCACGCATCGCAATCTCGGTATCGTGCGTGTAGTAAATATGTATTCGATTACGACCGAGGTCCTTGGCCATGTAGCAGGCAGTGTCAGCCTGTTTCATCAGTTGCTCAAGCCTGGTGATATTTTGATCTATCTTGACCAGGCCAATACTGATACCCAGCTTGAATGAACGGTCTTCCCAGATAAAGGTAAAATCCTGTATCGCGTTGAGGATATCATTTGCGACGCGATGTGCCTGCTCGATAGTGCAGTGTTCCATTAACACGGCGAACTCATCGCCTCCCAATCGTGCCACGGTATCGCGTTTACGCGTGACGGTCTTTAACAGGCTGCCAACCTGTCTAAGTAATTCATCCCCGGCCGAGTGTCCACAGTTATCGTTTATGATCTTGAACTGGTCCATGTCCATGAAACACATGGCATGCTCATCGTCGTTTCCAACCACGCTTTCTACCAGTCTCAATGCCCTGCGTTCAAACTCGCCGCGATTGATCAGCTTTGTTAGCCGATCATGCGTGGCCTCGTAACTGAGTTGCTGATTGAGTTCATATTCACGGGTAATATCTTCGTGGATACAAACGAAATGCGTGACGTTTTTATCACTGTCTTCCACGGCAGAAATAACACACTTGTCCTGGAACAGTGTGCCATCACTACGCTTGTTCTCGAACGTGCCCTTCCATATCCCGTCCTTGATAACCCTGTTCCAGACACCCTTGTAGGTTTGTTCCGACACGGATTCCGAACGCAGGAAGTGATGGCTGCGACCCAGCAGCTGTTCCATGCTGTAACCCATGGCTTCAAGGAAGGCGGGATTGACGTACTCGATCATCAGGTTACGGTCGAGAATAATCATAGGCGAATCAGTCGATTCCATGGCTCGCCTGAGGATATTCAGCCGTTCCTCGGCCAGTTTACTCTCGGTAATATCGTTCATACTGCCGATATAGTTGGTCAATTCGCCCTGCTCGTTGGTAACCGGTGCGATCTTCAATTCATTCCAGAACAGGCTCCCGTCCTTGCGGTAGTTACGTATTCGTACCGTGCACCCCTCCTGTTTTGCGATGGCATTTCTGATCTTTGTTAAACCTTCCTGTTCATGGTCGTTGCCTTGCAGGAAGCGACAGTTTCTGCCCAGTATCTCTTCCTTACTGTAACCCGTGATATTTTCTACCTGCTGGTTGCAGTAAACGACAGGCATATCCGGTTTTGTGGCATTCGAAATAATGACGCCCTCGTTGAACATTTCAATGGAACGGTCACGCATACGCATGTCTGCCTCGGCGCGTTTGCGTTTAGTGATATCAGCAATCGTACCGGAGATACGCCTGGCCCTGTCCTGCTTGTCACGCTGAACGATGCGGCCGCGGGTCATTACCCAGCACCAATCACCCTTTTTGGTACGCAGGCGCATTTCCATGATTAGGTTGCGTGAATTTCCGTCAATCGTATTTTGTAACGACTGTAAGATGCTTTCCTTCTCATACGGATGCAACAGGGCTTGCCAGTCATCTATTGTATCGATGTTTAGCTCATCATCATCGTAACCAAGAAATTCCGACCAGCGTTTATTGACGCGGAAATGACCGCTATCAACATCGTATACCCAGGTACCTACATTTGAAGCCCATAGTATTTCCTTTACCTGTTTTTCACTCTTCTCAAGCTTCTGAATGTTTTTCTTGAGCTGGGCACTCATGGTATTAATAGATTCATTCAGTTCAACAAACTCGCCACGTCCCTGTACGTTGCTTGCAACGCCCAGTTCTCCACCCGTAATACGTCGGGTGATTGATGTCAGGTGTGCCAGCGGTCTGCTTATGAATCGGTTAAGAAATATATAAAAGAAGACTGTTAATAGCAGGCAGGCTAACAGCGATATTTGCAGTGTCTGCAGGGTATTCTGCCAGACTGTTTCTATAGCGACCCTCAGGTCATAAATAAGGAACAGGCCGCCGAACTTTTTTTCATCTACTTGATAAGGCGTACGCACAAATCGAATGGGCTGGTAGGCAATAATATGATCGGTGCCCTCGTGTATGATCACGTTTGTCTCGTGTTGCTGCTGGCTTTGTTGAAATATTTCCGGGTTGAATGCATCTATCTCGGCGCTTGCCATTTTTTGCAGCAAGGATTTGTCAGTGCTTGAGTAGACGACACCGTTTGTATCAGCTGCCAGTAGCAGTCTGTAATTGGCCCTGGATCCCTTGCGTGTCAGTTTCCTGTCGGCTTCGATCAGTTCATCGTTTATCAGGTGCAGCATCATGTCGTACGACAGCTCAGCAAGGTCCTGCTTAATCTCCATCGCGCTGCGGTTATAGAGATCCTTTTTATACCCTTCATGTGTGCTGAACAGGAAAAACAGTGCAAGCAGCAGGAATATGCCAGGTACGACGATTGGCAACCAGGTACGTAGCGAGATAATTCTTATCGGTCCCATATTACTACTCTGCCAGGAAACGTGCGTCGAACAGGGTCTTGAAACGTGCGTCGAACAGGGCCTTGATGGAAACAGTTTCACTAAGCAGTTCCTTGTCCAGCATGACATCAATCAGTTTTTGGGTCTGTGCCTGTAGTTCACCACTACTGAACAAATCCCTGTTACGAGCACGTTCCGGAACAATGATGCCAGCATAGGAAATATCGAGTTCTTCCGAGGAGAGACCGGTACGCCTTTTGACTACCCGGTAGGCCCGTTCCGGGTCATCCTTGAGTATCCTGATGGCCTGAAAATAGCCGTCAACCAGTTCCTGGATAGCGACGTGATGCGAATGCAATACATCCTTACGCACTATTAATACATCGATTATGCGTCCAATAATAGAGCTGGAGTCGAACACTACGTTTGCCCCTTGTTTAACAAGCTTTGTTTTCACGGGCTCAAACGTGACAACAGCATCGGCAGATCCATAACAGTCAATATGTTGGTCAAATTGACAGGAAACGATTTCAATATCGTCCAATGTCATACCCGCTGATATCAATGCAGCATCTAGCAGTACAGCACCGGTCGCCGTGTATTCGACGGCAATCTTCTTGCCGCGCAACCGGGTAACCTCGCTATACTCCGGTCTTGCAACCAGAGCATCACCACCGGCGGAGATATCCGTGACCAGTATGACACGCAGTTCCAGTCCTTCTTCCAGCATGGTCAGTGTTTCATCCAGCGTCAGTGCCGCGGCATGTAACCGGCCGGTGCGCAGTTCCTGCATGACGTCGGTGCTGTTGTTTAATTCAACAAGCTTGATGACTTTATCGTCGTAATAGCCTTGGTCGCGAGCTATATAGAAAGGTTGAAAGCCAATCCAGTTGTTAAAACCGATTTGCAGCGGGGTTGGAGCCTGTTGGCCGCAGCCGGAAATAAATAACAAGGCGAACAGGAAAGGAACCTTACTGTTGAAGATATGGTTCAGCCCTGTCACAGCAGTGATGAAATAGTTGCTATAAATATCATTGTACATAAAGTTCATACTGCAATTTCAATGCCTGATCAAATATCGGCTCAAGATCTAACATCCTTATTTAAACCATGTTATAGACGTATCCCGGGAAATCAAAGCGGCGCTCAGCTGTGCCATATCAAGCATATGGCAGATCTTTTGCACGTTAATGCTTATACTAGCGGCAAAAAAGCCAATAAACTTGATAAATTAATCACTTATATAATTTTAAAAGCACTTTATGGGATTCAAATGTGGAATAGTGGGTTTGCCAAATGTCGGCAAGTCCACGCTGTTTAATGCGTTAACGAAATCGGCTATCGATGCCGAGAACTACCCTTTTTGCACGATAGACCCGCACGTGGGTGTCGTGGCCGTACCCGACCCGCGCCTGCAACAGCTGGCAGACCTGGTAAAACCGGCCAGGGTCGTCCCGGCACACATGGAATTTGTCGATATTGCCGGACTGGTTGAGGGCGCCTCAAAGGGCGAGGGACTGGGCAACAAGTTTCTCGCCAATATACGGGAAACACAGGCGGTGGCCCAGGTCGTGCGCTGCTTCGATGATGACAACATCGTGCATGTTGCGGGCAAGGTACACCCGCTTTCCGATATCGATGTAATCAATACCGAGTTGTGCCTGGCCGATCAGGAGACGGTCGAGAAGGCATTACAAAAGGCCGGCAAGATGACACGCAGTGGCGACAAGGCCGCCCTGGCGGACCAGCAACGCCTGGAAGCGTTACTGGCGCACCTGGACCAGGGTTTGCCAGTGCGTTCATTCAACCTGTCAGAGGATGATCGTGTTGCCATTCGTGACCTGCATTTACTGACTGACAAACCGACGCTCTATATTGCCAATGTCGATGAAGAAGGAATGGAAACCAACCCTTGGCTGGATGAGATAAGAGAGCTGGCCGATAAAGAGGGCGCAAAGGTTATCCCGGTATGCGCTGCGATCGAATCCGAGATTGCACAACTGGATGATGATGAGAAGGCCGAGTTCCTGGAGGCAATGGGACTGAAGGAACCGGGGCTGAACCGTATCATCAGGGCAGGCTATGAATTGCTGGGTCTGCAAAACTACTTTACCGCTGGACCCAAGGAAGTCCGCGCCTGGACAATACCGGCTGGTGCCACGGCACCGAAGGCAGCCGGCGTTATCCACACGGACTTCGAACGCGGTTTTATCAGGGCAGAGGTCACGGCCTTTGCTGATTATATCGGTCTTGGTGGCGAGCAGGGTGCACGTGATGCCGGCAAGTGCCGTTCCGAAGGCAAGGAATATATCGTCAAGGATGGTGATGTCATCCTGTTCAGGTTCAATGTCTAGACTGTGAAATATGACTAGTAAGGAATTAAGAGAGGACATTATTGACCATGCCCGTGACTTCGAGGCAAGTGGTTTAAGCGTGGGCAAGTCCGGAAATATCAGCGCCCGTTACGAACAGGGTTTTGTGATCACGCCAACCGGTTTTGCCTATGCTGACCTGCAACCCGATAACCTTGCCTTCTGCAACATGGATGGTTCACTTATTGATGGTGACTGGGCGCCGTCCAGCGAATGGCCGTTTCATGCCGCCATTTACCAGGCGCGTGAAGATATCAACGCCATCGTGCATTGTCACTCCACTTATGCCACGGCCATTGCCTGTAACCGTAAACCGATCCCTGCATTTCATTACATGGTGGCTACCGTCGGTGGCAACAGCATTGAATGCGCCGACTATGCGACTTTTGGTTCTGTCGAGCTTTCCAGGAATGCGGTACAGGCATTGGGCAATCGCAAGGCCTGCCTGTTGGCTAATCACGGCCAGGTTGCCACGGGCAATACGGTTGCCGGGGCCTATCAACTTGCCCGGGAAGTGGAAGCCCTGGCCCGGCAGTACTGTATCAGCTTGCAGTTCGGAGAACCGGTATTGCTGGATGATGAGGAAATGGCAAGGAACGTGGAAAAATTCAAACGCTATGGTCGACAGCAGGAAGCGGAGTAAGCATATGCTGGCGCCCGTTGCCTTTCACCTCGCAATCCCGGTCAACGATATTGAATCTACCCGCGTCTTTTATGAGCAGCTGCTTGGTTGTAGCGTCGGGCGTGAAGCCTCGCACTGGATTGATTTTAATTTCTTTGGTCACCAGCTATCTGCACATGTAAAGCCTGAGGCCACGCAAATGGCCAGCACAAACCCGGTGGACGGTGAGGCCGTACCGGTCAGACACTTTGGCCTGGTCTTGGCATGGCAGGATTGGCACGCATTGGTTGAGAAGCTGGACGCGCAACAGGTCGAGTACCTGATTAAGCCGACGTTGCGTTTCCAGGGTGAGGCAGGTGAACAGGCAACATTATTTATTAACGATCCAAGCGGTAACGCGATTGAATTCAAATCATTCAGGGATACGAACAGGTTATTTGCCAGTGATTAGCATTAGCTGTCACGTCTTTGGCTGAAGATTAATGCCTGTTACCTGCTTGCATGAAGTCGATGCCAAACTGCATCACGTCAGTCCACGCTGAGAGTATCGGTTGACTACAGTCCGGGTCAATTTCTTTGACCGTTTTCAGTAATGTTTCCAGCCAGAGCTCATACAATTCACTCGAAATATCCAGATACGTGTTCGAGTGTCGTCTGGCAATTTTATCGAGGTAAAGCGAGGCGGCACCGTTACCCTGGGTTGCCAGGGCAATCATGTAAAACGATGCATGCAGCATCATCTTTTGTGTTTCCATATCCGTATTCGCGAACTTTTCGCGCACGACCGGATTGGCAATAACAAAGTTATTGTAAAACTGGTTCAGGAAGTGCGGGTCTGCCTGACAGCGTTCGAGACTTTCCCTGAACGTGGTCAGCGTGCCGGGATCTATCATCATCAGGATAGAGTCTAGTCCGGAAAACATGAAAGCAATTGATATAAATCAATTGGACTGGTGAATTTTACTCAAGGTTTTGCCAATGTAGTCGCCGAGACCTGATTTTAAATCGCGCCAGAGTTTATCCTTGCCGATGATATGTTGTTGATTCACCTCTATTTCGATGCCGAGGTAGGTGCTGGCACTGAAATGCTTGCGCAGGTAGCTGGTCATGCCGTCAGCGGTCCCCCGGTACGGGTAGTTATAACGGATCCTGGTACCCGGGAACTGCTCTGAAAGGGCCCTGCCCAACAGCTTTGCCAACGCCTTTTCGCGTCGACGTGCTGGATCGTATAGCAAGCCGATATCAGCATTCCGTTTGTTGCCATTGAGTACGGGGGTAAAGCTGTGCATGGAAAAGTGAACAACCGGTTTCTGTTGTGCTGCAAGCTGTGCAACCTGTTGAACAATGCGATCACGGTACGGCTGGTAATAGCGGGCTATAATGGCTGACTTTGTTTGCTTGTCCAGCGCATTGGTATATGCAGAAAATCGCTGGCGGTTAAATGACGAACGGTTCAGGTCGATGAGCAAGCGTGACACCTTGCCCTTGTGGCACGGCACCTTTAACTTTCGCGCTATCCTTGTAGCGAGCTCGCTTGCGCCAGGGTCCCAGCCCCGGTGACTGGCCAGCACACGCTGTTGACCCTTGAACAGGTATTGATAATCAGCCGGTATATTATAAGTCGCGTGCTCACAACTGATGATGACGGACACTAATCGATTCCCGTAAACAGCGTGCCCTTGTCGATACAGTTACAAAGTGCACGGTAGGTTTCCTGTAAACGTGATTTTTTCACATCGGTGCCGGTAGCCTTGACAATACGCCTGGCCAATGGCCCCTGTTTAATGATCACATCAATGAATTTGTTGGCATCTGCTGGCAAGTGGTCTTCCATGTCAATCTCCTCGCGCAGGTAAACCAGCAGGTCCTGTGTCGATGCCTTCTTATCAGGAAAATCAAACACGCGCAGGTAAGCACGGTCATCAATGATCGTCTGTTCAGCGCTGGTGATAGTATTCAGGAACAGGCCGGATAACATACGGTTACTGAGCAGGTTCTGCTGGTTGGTGTCCGACCACTCAAAGCTGGACAGGTTTTTTAATGTCTCGATAATGAATGCAGCGATGGCGAGGTCGGCCATGGGTGTTTCCTGGGTATCGAGTAACCTGATCTCTATGGCATTGCGATCAAATCGGGCAATGGCACCGCGTGAGTTCAACCATTCATCCTGCAGGATCTTTTGCGGATCATACTCACTGATATCCCGGTACATAGGTTCAAGTATTTTTTGTCGGTATTCTTCCTTGCTGCTCACTACCTCCGGTACAACCTGGCCGGTAATGGAAGGGATGCGCACGGAATTCATGCGGTAGGTCTCAAGCCGCGTATCCATTTTCCCGGTGTAACGACTTTCGACGATGGGTGAACTCGCTGCAAGCGCGGGCAGGATCGGCAGCAGTACGCGTATCGCGCTATGTAGTACGGCAAACTGCTTGTCATTGGCAAACGGCAGGTTGATATGCATGCTTTGCAGGTTCGACCAGCCATGCCCCTCGCAATTGAAGATACGGTTATAGGTATCATAAATCTCGCGATTATCATGCGGCCACAATACGGTCTCCCGGTAGGGGTTCATCCACGGATGCATCCCTGTTGGCATCAGGCATGCGTCCATCTCGCCTAGCAGTTCGTTTATCTGCTGCAGGTTTTTTAAAAAAGCCGCCGGGAGTGTTTTCAGTGATGCTGCCGGCCCGTTGGTTTTTAGCTCGATGACATGCGAAACGAGCTCATTGGACCAGGCGATCTCACCGTTATTAACTTCGTTGGTATATTCACCGGCAACCTTTTTTATCAATTGATCGGCAACCGGTGCGACATCAAGGCTGTCGCGCTTGACGATCATGTATTCCAGTTCAATACCAAAGGCAGCAAATAAAGGCAGGGTTGTAGTCATATCAGCGGTTATAGATATTAAGTTTCCTGGATTCGATACGCTTGATAAAGGTACCCATTATTTCGCGGTACAGGGCGTCTTTCAGAACCTGGTCCTCGACACCAGCGTCGATACTCGGGTTATCATTGACTTCGATAAGGTAAAATTTATTGTCTACCTGCTTCATGTCTATACCATACAGGCCATTGCCTATCAGGTTTGCCGCTTTCAGGGCAATGCTGACCACCTCATCGGGTGCCTCGCTTATCGCCATCGTGTCTGCTTTTCCCTCGCTGGTATTATTGCCGTGACCATCACGTTTTATGATTTGCCAATGCTTGTCGGCCATATGGTAGCGGCAGACATAAAGTGGCCTGCGATCACAGACACCTATGCGCCAGTCAAAACTGGTAGGTAGAAATTCCTGGGCAATGATCAGGTCAGATTTATCAAGTAAAAGTTTTACTTCTTGTAGCAACTCCGCGCGCGTTTCCACTTTTGACACACCCATGGAGAAGGCACTGTCCGGTTGCTTTAATATGCAGGGCAGGCCCAGGGTTTTTTCAATCTCATCGATATTGTTTCTATGTACGATCAACGTCTTTGGCGTCGGGATGTTATAGCGGGTCATCAGCTCGGCCAGGTATACCTTGTTAGTACATTTCAGGATCGAGTCAGGATCATCCATGACTATAAGGCCCTCGCTTATCGCGCGCTGGGCGAAACGAAACGTATGGTGGTTTACCGCGGTCGTTTCACGGATAAACAAGCCATCGAATTCGGCGATTCGGTTGATATCGTTCCGGGTAATTAATTCACAGTTGAAGCCGACTGCTTCTGCGGCCTTCTGAAATTTTTTTAACGCTTTGGAATCCGAAGGCGGTTCCTTTTCATCGGGATCATAAAGTATGGCAAGGTCGAAGCGAGCCGCCGCACCTTTCCTGACCCGTTGTTTACGTCCGGAAAAATAAGCGGAAGCTGCTTCAATCACTACATCGCGGTGATTTTCCGGGATGTCATTGATGGTGATGGTGCGGATTGATTCCAGTTGCCAGGATTTACGTTTAACAAAGCGGGCCTGTAACAGCGGGGCCTGGAACAGGTTGAAGAGTCGAAGGCTCAGGCTGTCGTAGTGGCGTGCGACATTTTTGCCAAAGTAGATACTCAACGTAAACTCGCTGGATTGTAAGTGATGCAGCTTACTATCTATCAGTTCTTCAAGGTCTTCCGAAAGTGTTTGTACGATACGCGGCGACTTCAGTTCCTGTATCGTGTTGATATCGGGCATGGGTTTGTGTCCACGTGCGGCTGCGAGCAATGAAACGTAATAGCCCGTACTCTGGTAACTGTAAGAACGACACAGGTTGAAGACCCGGGTTCTTTTACCCTCGAAATAAGCAGGGTCTGTCAGGTAGGTACGCGCAGCGACAACGTTGACGCCAGGTATGTCCAGCGGCCAGTTTTTCGGGTTATTAACGACCAGCAGAATATTCATAACTATCCAGGTTGTATTACCAGTAGATTGGCATCATAAGTCAGTACACCAAGCAGGATAGAACAAATTACCCGCTCGATATTGATCGCATAGGTGTGTGTGCCAGCGATGGGGTTTGGCTCGTAAGGGTCATTGATTAAAACCGTGCGATCATGTTTGTGGTAACCATTGAGTATGACAAAATGTCCCGCGGGATAGCCATAGATATCATCATCTTTATTAGTCTCGCTTATCTCGCGCATATTACGATAAAGAAAGGTCGCACTGAGGCCGGTCAGGACAGGCAGCCGACGCCGTATAATTCCGCGTAGCAAGCGAGTAGTCAGGTCAACAAACCGTAACTTGCCACCAAGTTGCAGGAACTCGATGTAACCCCGGGTAGCAAAGGAAAGCTTGTCATCGTCTTTTGCCCGGGCCTGCGCTTCCAGTTTTTGTATAAGGTCTGTACCCGGGTTGTTAAACCAGGTCGGATCAAATACCTGCAGGTTGTAAGTATAGATTGTCGCCTGGTAGCCGCGCCGTAGTGCATCGCAGGCAAGGTAAACTGCCAGCGTGCCTCCGCCTTTGGCCAGAGCTGAGGTACTCTCAATGACATCTTCAAGAGAAACCGGATTGTCATAATAGCTGTACACGGCATGCAGGCAGGTAGGTCCACAGGTCGTATCATCCGGCTGGCGCAGGATGCGGATAGGAAGTTCAATGTCCAAGGAATTAATGCCGGAAGCTTGAATGGCAGTCAACAGAAAGCCGCTGGCCTGCAGGCCAGGATGGAAAAACTCGGTAAAATTCGGCGTTCAAGTATGAAACGTGCTCCTTAAAATTGTTGCTAATATTAGTCCTAATTTTCAGAAGTGCACGAATTTTTTTATAGTGCGGTAAGTTCAGCAAGGGCTGCTTCAGACTGTTTTGCCAAAGCCCTCGTTGAGTACCCGCACCTCGCGCTGCGGGAAGGGGATCTCGATGTCGTTTTCCTTGAAGGCATCCCAGATCATGAGCAACAGGTCGGCTCCGACACGGTTAGGACCGTCATCAATGCCCTCCATCCAGAATTCAATCAGGATATCCACGCCGGAGTCGCCAAAGCCGGCAATTTCCGCATCCGGCCGCTCTTCAATAGGTATATCATCGCCACTGATGACCTGCGGGTGACTGGCGACAACCTCGCGTAGCAGGTCAAACAGCTTGTGCAGGTCGGTTTTATAAGCAACCTGGAATTCAATCGAGTAACGCTGTTTCTTGTTTTTATGTGTCCAGTTAACAAAGTTCGAGGTAATGAACTGTTCGTTCGGTACCATGATGTCCTTGCCGTCAAAGGTTTCCAGCGTGGTGGAACGCATCTTTAACTCGCGGATGATGCCGGAACGACCATCTTCCAGTTCGATGTGATCGCCGACAGTGACCGACCGGTCCAGCAGGATGATGATGCCCGAGATAAAATTGGATGCGATCGCCTGCAAGCCAAAACCGAGGCCAACACCCACGGCGCCACCGAACACGGCGAGGGCGGTAAGGTTGATACCCATGATCTGTAACAACAGGATAAAGATCACGACAGTCAGCGTGACCTGGAACAGCTTGGCAAACACCTCGCGGGTGCCCAGATCCAGGTCTTCCTGGCTACGGATTAATTGTTGGCCAAGATTGTTGGAAATTCGTCCAAGCCAGAACAGGATAAAACCAAAAATTACGACTCGTGCCAGACCGTGTGCGGAGACGCGGATGTTGCCTACTTCAAAGGCGATGGTGTCGAGATAGGCCGTGACCATCTCAAGCCAGCCAAAAATGTACAAAAGTGCCACCGGAATCGCGATCAATTTAACGATCCTGCAAACCAGGTTGTTGGAAATAACTCGCGAGATGACCGAGTACAGCATGAACACCACGGCCAGGCTTTGCGCGATCTTGACCAGCCAGGCATGGTCGACCAGTTGCATGCTGATATCGATGGCGAATCCCAGCAGCACGATGTTGAGCAGTGGGAATAACAGGTCGCCGGTATGATATATAATCTTCCTGAAACCCAGCAGATAACCCGTCTTGGGTTCATCCCTGAGAATGGGGAAATTATTCTTGAGTAGATGGGACAGCGTGTATGCAATGACGAGTGTCATCAACACCAGGCCACACTGCGCATAAAAATCGGGACTGGTAGACCACTCGACGGTGCTTTTGATTACCTGGTCCAGGAAACTTTTTATATTTTCTATATCCATATTGCCAGCATACCTCTCAGGTAGGTCGACATTATAGATCAGATAGCGAGGCTTTTTTTGAGAAAAGCGCGGATAATACTTATCGTCTAGTGATCGTCAGCTGTCACAACCCTGTTTCTGCCCTCTTTCTTGGCCCGGTACAGTGCCTTGTCAGCGGCGTTGATCAAATCGTCACGATGTTCCTCGTTGATATAACTTGCCACCCCGATACTGCAGGTCACGTTTTGGACTATGCCCGCCTGCATTTCTTCTACCCGGATGCGAATACGTTCAGCAAGTTCAAAGGCGGATGACTTATCGGTTTCCGGACAGATGATCAGGAATTCTTCGCCGCCGTATCGACCCAACTTGTCAATGTGGCGGCAGCTGTCCTTGATGATATTGCTGATATCCAGCAATATCCGGTCGCCAACGCGGTGTCCATGTTCATCATTAACTGACTTGAAGTGATCGATATCCAACATCAGGACAGAAAATTCATGCGTGTAACGAATGCTGCGATTCAGTTCATATTCGGCCTGCTTCAGTATTTCGGCATGGTTCAAGAGACCGGTCAGTGAATCAGTCGTGGCCAGTGCCGCCAGTTCCCTGGTTCTCTCCATCACTCGTTGTTCCAGGGTCCGGTTGGACTCCTCAAGCTTGGACTTCGTCATGACCAGTTCCGAGTTTCGTTCTTCCAGCATGGCATTACTCGGTATGGCCAGCGCCTTGGGCATCAGGTACCAGAGCATGATAGCAGTGGTGATCGATACAATGCCGGTAGCTATCTTGACCAGGCCTTCCAGGAAATAATAGCCATGCCATATATTGATGACGCCGAACACATGGGTGATACCACACAGCAGGATGAAAGCCGCAAACATCATGAATATCCAGTTGAACATGAGGTCTTCACGTTTCTTGACGAAATAGATGAGGCCTATCGGTATCACGAAATAAGAAACGAATGTGAGTACATCGCCAACCAGGTGCAGGAACATCAGGTCGTAACGCCATAAGTAGCAATGTCCGTGAGGCATCAGATCGCCATCGAGTATCTTGTCTATCATTGGTCAGGCCCTGCCATACCATGTTTCTAGGATTATTCGGTTTCTACAATGCCACAAACAATGACTTGGATCGCAACATTTAAGCCAGCTGCCTGCTGGAAACAGCGAGGCAATCAGCCGAAATAATATGTCGAGCCCACTAGGTGAGATATAATACTTTGTTACTAGTTATGACCGTGACAGCCTGATGGTCAGTGCCGTAACGACACCCCATACCAGGTTGAAAAAAAGCACCAGGAGCGGGGTGAGCAGGCCCAGTTCCAGGCCGGCGATGCCCTTGTCGGCCTTGAATGGAAACACGATGAACAGCTGTACCAGTGTTGGAAAGATACTGAGGATGGCCCCCTTTGCAAGGGGTTTTGAGTTCAGAAGTGGAAGTAAAAACAGCAGGCCCCAGAGACCGCCCCAGACGATACGCGGGTACAGCCAGGCAGGCGAAAGCGCCGGTGCGATACTGACCCCCAGTGCCTGGTTGATCCCGGCGCTGCCAAAAAACCATACCGCCAGGCTGTTTGCCAGTGCCCCAAGACAACCGGCGGCAAACACAAGCATAGCCTTTTTCATTGGTGCGGCTGGTTACTTACGTGTTTATTTAAGCTGATATGCATTGAGCACATTGTCTTTCATCATAGGTATAAGAATCATGTTTTTATTCTCAATGAATTCAAGATCGGCACTACCTGAATCAAGATCCAGCAGTTTGCTTACCTTGCCCTTGCGACTGATAAGAAATAAACCACCATTCATCCAGTCGGTTACAAAAAAACCGGTATCTTCAGTTCCCTCGACACCATCAAGGTTACCAACCGGCGAACCGTCACCGACGGACGAAATGTGCTTGTCTTTAAGCGAGATGCGTTTCAGGTGTCCCGGTGTCTCGGTCGCAAAGCCGTCGGTCATCTTGCCCCAGCTGCCCAGCATGATGTCATCCTCGGCAAAGTGCAGGCCGTTCGGGTTTTCAAGTTCTTCGCTCTCGATCCAGATGTCGAATTGATTACCTTGCAGGCGATGGATGCGATTCATGACCATGTCAGACACGTAGATATTGCCCTTGTCATCTGCGGCCACATCGTTCAGGAATTTTGCATCGGCCACAACGTAGCGGTTTGACACGGTGGCGGTTTCGATATCGATTTCAACCAGTGTGTCGATGTCGGCGACATAGAGCTTGTTGCCAGAGATAGCCAGTCCCTTGGGCGCATCAAGGCCACTTACCCAGGCCGCATTCAACAGTTTGCCATCGAGAGATACCGAGCTGATGGTCCCGTTGCCGTCCTTGTTCGTGGCATCGCCACTGACGTTGGAAACGTAAAGTACGTCGCGAGCATCGTCATAAACGACAGACTCCGGGTTTTGAAAACCGGCCAGTTGCCATTTTTGTTCCACGGATGTTGCCTGTGCTGATACCGCAAACATTAACAGGGTTAATAACTGGATAGATTTATTAATTAACATAGATAGCTCCCGTTCAAATATGAACATCGGTTCCTTGAAACAATATTATTTGTAAGTATGACAAGCAGCTGATGAAATGTCCATCAATTTTGCTTGGTAAAAAAGAGTTTATTCAACTCGGCACCCGGGTCACTGGCCTTCATAAAGGCCTCTCCCACCAGGAACGCATTGACATTATTCCTGCGCATCAGCTTGATGTCTTCAATGCAATGAATGCCACTCTCGGTGACCACCGTACGGTCGTGAAACACATCGGTTAATAAACCCAGTGTCGTATCCAGGCTGGTTTCAAAGGTATGCAGATTGCGGTTATTGATGCCAATCAAAGGTGTACGTAACATCAGGCCGCGCTCCAGTTCCTCCCTGTTATGTACTTCAACCAGCACATCCAGTCCGACCTCGTTGGCCGTACCAACCAGTTCCTGCATCTGTAAATCGGTGTTGGCCGCGACGATGATAAGAATACAGTCGGCACCAATTACCCTGGCCTCGTAAACCTGGTAAGGATCGATCATGAAATCCTTGCGTAGCACCGGCAGCTCACACGCCTGCCGTGCCTGTTGCAGGTACTCATCACAACCCTGGAAATACTGTATGTCGGTGAGTACCGACAGGCAGCTGGCGCCGGCACCAGCATAGCTTTTTGCAATCGCAGCCGGGTCGAAGTCCTCGCGGATCACGCCGCGGCTGGGTGAGGCTTTTTTTATCTCGGCGATAACGGCCGGGTCGCCCTGCTCAATACTCTTTAGCAGGTGGTAGGTAAACCCCCTGGGCGCTTCCATGTCTTTTGCCCGGTCCTTGATTTCGGCCAGTGCGAGTACATTTTTGCACTGTTCAACATACCCGGCCTTGTAGTCGAGTATTTCCTTGAGAATGTCGGGAGTATCCTGGCTCATACTATAATTTAAAGGATTGAGTGTGCTGAACCAGCTGGTCCAGCTTGTTCCTGGCCTGGCCGGATTCAATGGCCTCTCGGGCAGCATCAACCCCGGTCTTTAACGTACCGGTAATCCCCGCGGTGTAGATAGCCGCACCGGCATTCAGGCAGACGATATGTTTCGCTGCACTTACAGCACTGTTCTCCAGAACGGCCAGCATCATCTCCAGGCTTTCATTTACATCATTGACGGCCAGTGCCGCTATCGGCTCCGGTGTGATACCAAAATCTTCCGGTGCAATACTGTACTGTTGTAGTTGGCCATCTTTCAGTTCCACTACGTTGGTCTTGGTCGCAATCGTTATTTCGTCCATACCATCTTCGGCATGCACTACCAGTACGTGATGACTGCCCAGTGCCTGCAGCGTTTCTGCCAGCGGTAACAGCCAGTCTTTACTGAACACGCCTATCACCTGGTTGGGTGCACTGGCAGGGTTGGTTAACGGGCCCAGTACATTAAACAGGGTGCGTACACCGAGCTCACGACGGGGACCAATAGCGTGCTTCATGGCGCTGTGATGCATGGGGGCAAACATGAAACCGATGCCAACGGAGTCGATACAGCTGGCAACCTGTGTTGCATTCAACTCCAGGTTGATACCGGCCGCTTCCAGTACATCGGCACTGCCGGACTTGCTGGATACCGAGCGGTTGCCGTGTTTGGCAACACGCGCTCCGGCCGCTGCAGCAACAAATGCGGAAGTGGTAGAAATATTAAAGGTGTTGGCACCGTCACCGCCGGTACCGCAGGTATCGACCAGTTTGTCGGCAGACACATCGACCTTTTCCGAGAGCTCTCGCATGACCTGTGCCGCGGCCGTGATCTCATCCACGCTTTCACCTTTTAATCGCAATGCGACCAGCAGGCCACCGATCTGGGCCGGTGTGGCCTCGCCCTGCATGATGGTTTTCATCACGGCGTGCATGTCTTCACGACTGAGGTCGTGACCGTTGATGACTTCGTTGATTGCTGATTGTATTTCCATAGCCTTTATTTTTTATTCAGAAAGTTTTGCAGCAGTTCGTGACCGTATGATGTCAGGATGGATTCGGGGTGAAACTGCACGCCTGAGATATTCAATTCCTTGTGCCTGACCCCCATGATTTCATCGACATTACCATCACGGTCCTGTGTCCATGCCGTGACTTCAAGGCAGTCAGGTAATGATTCCTTTTCAATAACCAGTGAATGATAGCGGGTCGCGGTAAAGGGATTATCAAAACCGGTAAAGACATCGGTGTCCTTGTGATAAATGTCCGAGGTCTTGCCATGCATGATGTCATGTGCGTGCACGATCTTGCCGCCGAAGGCCTGGCCAATACTCTGGTGCCCAAGGCACACACCCAGTATGGGTATCTGTCCCTTGAAGGTTTCTATTGTTGCAATGGAAATACCTGCCTCGTTGGGCGTACATGGACCGGGTGAGATCACGATGTGGTCAGGCTGCAGTTTACTGAGCTCATCGACAGTAATTTGATCATTACGGAATACCCGCACGTCCTGTTTCAGTTCACCAAAGTACTGCACCAGGTTATAGGTAAACGAATCGTAATTGTCGATCATCAATAACATAGTCTTGTCCGGATCAGTCCAGTCCTTTCTCGGCGAGGCTCACGGCCCTGAATATAGCCCGGCCCTTGTTCATGGTTTCATCCCATTCATTAGCAGGGACGGAATCGGCAACGATACCGGCCCCCGCCTGTATATGTAGTGTTTTATCTTTTATCACAGCTGTGCGTATCGCAATAGCAGTATCCATGTTGCCGTTCCATGACAGGTAACCCACGGCGCCGGAGTAGACCCCACGTTTGACCGGCTCAAGTTCATCGATAATCTCCATCGCCCGGATCTTGGGTGCACCGGAAACGGTACCAGCCGGGAATGTTGCCCGCAACACGTCAATGGCGCTCATACCATCGACTAACTCGCCGGTGACATTGGAGACGATATGCATGACGTGTGAATAACGTTCGATGATCATCTTGTCGGTCAGTTCAACACTGCCCATGTTGGCCACCCGGCCAACGTCATTACGACCGAGGTCGATCAGCATCAGGTGTTCTGCCAGTTCCTTCGGGTCCTGTAACAGGTCCAGTTCCAGTTCGTGGTCCTCTTGCTCGGTTTTGCCTCGAGGACGTGTGCCCGCTATAGGCCGCACGGTGACCACGTTGTCCTCCAGGCGGACGAGTATCTCCGGTGATGAGCCCACCACCTGGAAGTCGCCGAGGTCAAGAAAGTACATGTACGGTGACGGGTTCAGGCAGCGCAGCGCACGGTACAGGTTAATCGGTGTTGCCGAAAAAGGGATGGAAAGGCGTTGCGATAACACGACCTGCATACAGTCACCATCAACGATGTATTGCTTAATCCTGTCAACCGCTGCCTCGTAGTTGTTCTGCGAGAACCCGGAAACGAAGTCTGTTTCATCAACGGTGCGTGAATCCGTATGAAGTGTAGTATCAATGTTCTTGTGTGCCAGCGTTTGCGCCAGTTCATTCAGCCGCTGCTGGGCACAGGCAAAGGCGTTTGGCTGTTCGGGGTCGGCGTGCACAATGATAAACAGTTTGCCACTGAGATTATCAAACACGACGACCTCGTCGGACACCATCAACAGGATATCTGGCGAACCAATCGGGTCTTCCTTCCCGGCCTTGTTCAATCGTGGTTCGATGTAGCGAATGGTTTCATAACCAAAGTAACCGACCAGGCCCCCGTTAAAGCGCGGCATGCCCTCGATCTCGGGAATGCGGTAGGACTGCTGCAGCTTTTCTATTTCCTGCAGCGGGTCGGCGGCCTCGTATTGTTCAATGATGTTACCGTCCTGGCTAATCGTGACGCGGTGCCCATGCACCTCGAAGATCTTGCGCGCGGGAAGGCCAATGATCGAGTAGCGTCCCCATTTCTCGCCGCCCTGTACCGACTCGAACAGGTAAGAATACGGTGCCGAGCACAGTTTCATGTAGGTGCTTAGTGGCGTATCCAGGTCGGCCAGTACCTCTCGCAGCAGCGGAATGCGGTTATAGCCTGCCTTTACCAGCTTGTTATATTCTTTCTCGTTTAACATCTCAGCCAAACAGTGTCGGTAGTTCTGCCAGTGAGTCGATGACTGCATCGGGATTGGTCGTGCGAATATCCAAGCCGTGATTGTAGCCGTAGCTGACGCAGACGATCTGGAACTCGGCTGCCCGCGCTGCTTTTACATCACTGACGGAATCTCCCACCATCAGTGAACTGGAAGGGGTTGTATCAAATACCTCTGCCGCGTGTAGCAATGGCAACGGGTGGGGTTTCCTTTCTGCCAGTGTGTTACCGCCAATGATAATACTCATATGGTTGTCGATACCAAGTGTCTCCAGTATCGGTGCCACGAACTCCTCGTTCTTGTTGGTGACGACACCCATCTTGATGCCCTTGTCCTGCAACAGCGACAGGCCCTCGCGCACTCCCGGGTAGCAGTCGCTCAGCTTACAGGGCTGGTCATGGTAATAGTCCATGAATACTTGCTTCACTTTTGCGTGTTGCTCGCTATCGGCCTCGCCATTCATGTCATTTGTTAGTGCCCGGTGGATGAGTTTGTCCACGCCGTTGCCCACCCAGTTGCGAATATTATCAAGTTCACGCTGTGGCAGGTTCAGGTCGGCCAGTGCCAGGTTCAGACAACGGGCCAGGTCAGGGATGGAATCGACCAGTGTGCCATCAAGGTCCAGCAATACCAGTTCCGGTGTCGTGATTGCCATGTTAACACCCGGGCTCAGACGTTGGCCTGGTCCAGTTCCTCACGCATGGTCTTGATCGTTGCAGCGTAGTCAGCGCTGTTGAAGATGGCAGAACCGGCAACGAAGGTATCGGCCCCGGCCTCGGCGATCTGACGGATGTTATCGGTCTTGACGCCACCGTCTATTTCGAGCCGGATATCGCGGCCGGAGGCATCGATGATCTGCCGCGCCTGTTTTAATTTATCCAGTGCCGAAGGAATGAAGGACTGGCCGCCAAAGCCCGGGTTAACCGACATCAACAGGATCATATCGACTTTATCCAGCACATGATCCAGCAGGTTCAGTGGTGTGGCGGGGTTGAACACCAGGCCGGCCTTGCAGCCACAATCCCTGACCAGTTGCAGGCTGCGGTCAACATGTTCAGAGGCCTCGGGATGAAAGGTAATATAGGTTGCACCGGCCTCGGCAAATTCCGGGATGATACGGTCCACCGGCTTGATCATGAGGTGCACGTCCAGCGGCGCGGTAATACCGTAGTTGCGCAGGGCCTTGACGACAACCGGGCCAAAGGTCAGGTTGGGGACGTAGTGGTTATCCATGACGTCCACGTGCACGAAATCGGCACCGGCCTCGATGACTGCCGCAGTGTCCTCACCCAGTCTGGCCATATCGGCAGACAGGATGGATGGGGCTATGACAAATTCCTGCATGGTTGTTCGCTTTCTTGGGCTGTTAAACGAGGCCGCAACTTTACCTTATTGAGTACCGCATCGCTAGGATTTGCGCCGTTTTCATGGCCGGAAAGGGGGTGCACGATGCGCCAATTTCATGCTCTAATCACATCGCCTCTGCCAAACTGTAACTATTTAACGCTAACCGCACCAGGTAAAAAATGCTGCACAACGATCATCAAACTGTCCTGCTCATAGAAGACCACCAGGACATTGCCACCATGGTTTATGACTACCTGGAACATCAGGGCTACATGGTTGATTATGCCGCCGATGGCGTGACGGGCCTGCACCTCGCAGTAAAGAACAGTTACGACGTGATCATCCTTGACCTGATGTTGCCCGGTATTGATGGCATGGACGTCTTGCACAAGCTGCGAACCGAGGCCAGGCAATCGACGCCAGTGCTTATCCTGACGGCGCGCGACACCCTTGATGACAAGCTGGCCGGCCTCGATAGCGGTGCCGATGATTATCTGATCAAGCCGTTCGAGATCAGGGAACTTGAAGCCCGTATCAAGGCGCTGATCAGGCGCGAGAAAGGACAACTGAACACGGAGGTGTTACAGGTTGGTGACCTGACTTTTGACACCGGTACACTGGAAGTCAAACGTGCCGGCAGCGAGTTAAAACTCACACCTATCGGGCTGAAGATACTCAGCATACTTATGCGCGCCTCACCGCGCGTTGTCAGTCGACGCCAGATCGAGCGCGAGGTCTGGGGTGACATCCTGCCCGATAGTGACACGCTCAGGAGCCACATTTACTCCCTGCGAAAGATCATCGACCGGCCCTTCGAGAAACAATTAATGCACACGTTACAGAACACCGGCTACAAGCTGGTTGATACCGATGCAAGCCCGCAACGGCCTGGGACATAGGTTATGGAAGGCCTTTCTTTTCCAGGCCTTGCTGATCAGTCTCACCGCGATACTTGGTGTCTTTGCTGCACGCTACGTGCTTGGCGATGTACTTATACAGGCGGCGTTGACCAACGAGGCCGAGCACTTCTGGACCTTCTACCGGCAGGACGCGGACTTTCCCAGACCCAATACCTATAACCTGACCGCCTACCTGTCGGGTGTCGATCCGATCCCGGCCGAGTACCGGCAACTGGGTCCCGGCTATCATGAATTACAGCGCAGCGACTCGGACCTGTACGTGATCTACGTGACGGAGCAGGACGGCAAGACCCTATGGCTGGAGTTTGACGGAAAACAGGTGAGTGAACTGGCGACCTTCTTTGGCCTGTTACCATTGGCCATCGTACTGGTGGTGATTTACCTGTCGAGCTGGCTTGGTTACCGTTTTTCACGCCAGGCGGTCTCACCCGTGATCCTGCTGGCGCGTCGTGTGCAGGAGATAGAGCCCAAGCTGCTGTCCGGGAAAGAACTCAAGACCCGTTTTGTCGAGGAAAAAATGGACCAGGAAGTCGCGATCCTGGCCAATGCCCTGGAAGAATTTGCCAATCGCATAGAGCGTTTCGTCGAGCGTGAACGTAACTTTACCCGTGACGCCAGCCACGAATTGCGTAGCCCGATAACCGTCATCAAGCTTGCCAGTGACGTCATCCTGCAGGATGCCTCACTGTCGGAAAAATCGCGCCAGTACGTGGAGCGCATCAAGCGTTCGGCCGCGGACATGGAAGAGTTGATCGAGGCGTTATTGCTGCTGGCACGTGAATCAGAGGACCAGTTGTCGATCGAACCGGTTGTTATCAACGAACTGGTCCAGGAAGAGATCGAGCATGTGCGCCTGGTGTACGTGGACAAGCCTATCGAGGTCGTTACAAAGGAAAACTCGCGGCTGGTGATCGAGTCCTCGGACAAGGTGCTGAGCGTGATGATAGGCAACATATTAAGAAATGCATTTTCCTACACCGACCAGGGCCGCATCGAGATCCAGATCGACGCCGACTCGATCAGTATCAGCGACAGTGGTGTCGGCATGTCAGAACAGGAAGTGGCACAGGTGTTTAAACCCTTTTACAGGACCGATGCCAAGCCGCGCGGTGGCCACGGCGTTGGTCTCACCATCGTCAAGCTGTTATCCGAGCGTTTTCATTGGCATGTAAAGATGGAAAGCACACCCAATGTCGGCACCAGGGTCGAAATAACCTTTCCACCACACAGCGTTATTCACTTCTAAGTTGTTAATTTCACGCTCATTTCACATACTGTTTACCTGCTGTTCACCCCGTCTTCTATGTAATGCATCCTGTAAAAACAGGCGGTAAAAATGTACTCTCTGAAAACAGTTATACACCAGGCGCCCATTCGGTTTTACCGATGGTTATTTAACCTACAGCCAACTGATACAAAATCGTCCGATAATTCGCTGGACCCCTTTCGTGTATCTGTTTTCATTTTCTTTCACGTAGCCTGCCTGGCCGTATTTTTTGTTGGCTTCAGCTATGTGGCATTGGCGCTGGCGCTGGGCTTATACCTGGTGCGCATGTTTTTTATCACGGCGTTTTATCATCGTTACTTTTCACATCGGGCCTACAAGGTGTCGAGACCCGTGCGGTTTTTGATGGCAGTTGCCGGTTGTACTGCAGGACAACGTGGCCCACTGTGGTGGGCCGGGCACCACCGCCATCATCATATTAATTCTGATACAGATGACGATCCCCATTCCCCGGACCACGGCTTGCTGAACAGTCATATGTTATGGTTTCTTAGAAAACGTAATTTTCCGGTCATGTACTCAAGGGTAAAAGACTGGGCACGTTACCCGGAACTCAAATTCCTCGAACATATCGACTGGATACCGTTTCTACTCCTCGGTGTTGCCTGCTACTCGTTGGGCGAGTTCCTCCATCATTCCTCGCTTCAACTTGAAACCAACGGTATGCAACTGCTGGTCTGGGGGTTTTTTATCTCCACGGTCATGCTTTATCACGCGACCTACACGATTAATTCGCTGGCGCACAAGTATGGCAAGCGTCGCTTTAACACCAATGATGACAGCCGCAATAACCTGTTACTTGCGCTGATTACTCTTGGTGAGGGTTGGCACAATAATCACCACCGTTATCCTCACGCCACGCGCCAGGGATTTTACTGGTGGGAAATTGATATTAGTTATTTCCTGTTATTTATCCTGCACAAGCTTGGCATCGTGCAGTCACTTCAACCGGTACCGGCGGCGGTTTATCACGAAGCGGAGCAGCGCTAATGCGCATTGCCATTATCGGCGGCGGTATTTCCGGTATGACGGCGGCCTATTACCTGTCGCGTCGTCATGACATTACGCTGTTCGAGGCCAGTGACTACATAGGCGGTCATGCCAACACGGCCCTGGTTAAAGAAACCTCTCGCACCTTACCGGTAGATACCGGGTTTATCGTTTTCAACGAACACAATTACCCGGGACTATGTCGCCTGTTTGATGAACTGGAAGTCGAGGCCATTAACACCGACATGAGTTTCAGTGTGCATTGCGAAGCCAGTGGCCTGGAATACAACGGCACCTCGCTGAATAAGCTGTTCGTGCAAAGAAGAAACATATTCAATTTTTCCTTCCTGCACATGCTCAAAGACATCTCGCGTTTCAACAAGGAAGCGATCCGTGACTTGCAGCAGGGACTCGACGACACGATAACCGTTGAAGACTATGCCAGGCAGAATAATTACAGTGAGGTCTTTATCGAGCAGTACCTGGTGCCGCTGGGCGCGTCACTATGGTCCAGTCCCGCAGACCGCTTTCGCCAGTTCCCGATGCTGTTCGTGATCGAGTTCCTGAATAACCATTGCATGTTGCAGGTGAGCGGTCGACCGCAATGGAAAACGGTCAAGGGTGGCTCGAAGGAATACGTTAAGAAACTCACCGCGAGCTATGCCGAACGCATACAGCTGAACCAGCCGGTGCAGCGAGTCAGCAGGCGCAATGGCAAGATCGAAGTGGAAACCAGGAACAACAATACAGAGGAATTCGACGAGGCGATTGTTTGCTGTCATTCCGACCAGGCCTTGCAATTACTTGACCAGGCGGATGAAACGGAACGGGGCATACTCGAACAGTTTCAATACCAGCAAAACGAGGCCGTGTTGCACACGGATACGCGTGTACTACCCATGAAAAAAGATGCCTGGGCCAGCTGGAATTACCGTATCCCGGAAGCCGAGCAGGATCATGTCTCGGTGACCTACAATATGAACAGCCTGCAAAGTATTGAATCCGATCAAACCTATTGCGTGTCGCTGAACCAGACCCGACATATTGATAAGAGCAAGATCATCAAGCGTATTATCTACCATCATCCGCAGTTTACGCCCGGGCGTTCCGATATGCAGGGCCGTCACCAGCAATTGATTCGTCACGACGGCATCTCCTACTGCGGCGCCTACTGGGGGTATGGTTTTCACGAGGATGGGGTCAGCAGTGCCACGCGAGTGTGCGAGGCCTTTGACCTGGTGGCGAAATGATGTTCAGTCGTATCTACAAGGGCCAGGTCATTCATCATCGTCGCGAGCCGCATCGGCATCGTTTTAGTTACAAGCTTTTCATGATGTATCTCGACCTGGAAGAATTGCCGACGTTGTTTGACCGCTTCCGTTTCTGGGCAGTAGAAAAGCTGTCACTGGCCACGTTTAAACGCGCCGATCACCACGGTGATGAACAGGTCCCGCTGGCGACCACGATCAAGGACCTGGTTGAACACGAGACTGGCAGGAGACCGGCTGGTCCGATCGCGTTACTGACGCACCTGCGCTATTTCGGTTATGTCATGAACCCGGTCAGTTTTTATTTTTGCTGGAACCCGGAACGTACCCGGGTCGAGACCGTCGTCGCCGAGGTGCACAATACGCCCTGGGGCGAACAACACTGCTACGTGCTGGATGGCGAGATTGCACCGGGCAAGAACCGGCAGTTTGATTTCGACAAGGCCTTTCATGTATCGCCGTTCATGGACATGAAGCAAAGTTATAGCTGGTACTTCAACTGTCCCGAGGAACGACTGCATATATCCATGCAGAGTTTCGAGGAAGGCCAGCACATGTTTACCGCCAGCATGCGTCTGCAGGCAGAGACTATCAGCCAGTCCAGCCTGAACCGGACACTGTTGCAGTTTCCGCTGATGACCATGAAGGTGATCGCGGCCATTTACTGGCAGGCGTTGCGCCTGTGGTGGAAAAAGACACCGTTTTATGAACACCCGAAACACTATTCCAAGCAGGGGGCAGAACTATGAAAGCCGGTAGCCTGATACTGAACATGTTCGAACAGTTACAAGATTCGGGCCTGAAGCAGACTATCAACTTCTGGATACGGCAACAGATGCAGAACAAGCTGCAAGGTCTTGAGACAGGGCATATCGTGATCCACGATCCCTGGGGTTCATGGTCACTGGGCAGTGAATCGGATCCGGGTGTGCAGATCACCATCCATGACCCCGCCTTCTTTACCTGTGTATTCAAAAATGGCAGTAACGGTGCGGCCGATGCCTATCGCCGTGGCCTGTGGTCATGCTCCAGTTTGAAAACACTGTTCCAGATCCTGCTCAGGAATACCGCGCAACTGGATGCGATGGAGCAGGGCCTGGCGAAGCTTGGCGTGATCAAGGATCGTTTGTTCCACAAGCGCCGTGCGAATACTCGCAATGGCAGCAGCCAGAATATTCAGGACCATTACGATATTGGTAATGACCTGTTCGAACTCTTTCTCGACGAGACCATGACTTACTCGTCTGCCATCTTTATCGACGAGAACACCAGCCTGCACGACGCGTCGCTGCAGAAGATGGACCTTATCTGTCAGAAACTGGACCTCAAGCCCGAGCACCACGTGGTCGAGATCGGCAGCGGCTGGGGCAGTTTTTCTATCCATGCCGCGCAACATTACGGCTGCAAGGTGACAACCACCACGATATCCAGGGAACAGCACGATCTCGCAAGGCAGCGCATTGATGCCGCCGGCCTGGGTGATCGCATTGAACTGCTGTTAACCGACTACCGCGATATGCAGGGACAATACGATCGTCTTGTATCGATAGAAATGATCGAGGCGGTCGGACATGATTTCCTGCCGGAGTATTTTCAACAGTGTGCCTCATTGCTTAAAGACGACGGCCAGATGTGTATCCAGGCGATTGCCATGCCGGACAATCGTTATGAGGCCTATTTGAAAACGCCGGACTTTATCCAGCGTTATATCTTTCCCGGCAGTTGTTGCCCGTCACTGGCGGCAATGACGCAGGCGATAGCGACAACCGATCTAAAGGTCACGCATATCGAAGACTACGCGCCGGACTATGCACGTACGCTGCAGTGTTGGCTCAAAACCTTCATGGAAAAGGAAGAACAAGTGTACGAGCTTGGCTACAGTCGCAGTTTCTTTCGCATGTGGGAATATTACCTTGAATACTGCACGGCCGGTTTTACCGAGCGTTACCTTGGACTGCTGCAACTGGTCATGAACAAGCCAGCCTGTCGCCGCGAACTCACCAATATCAAGTTTCAGGTCAAGCCAACATGAAAATCGGTATTGTCATTAACTTTGTTGCATTCCAGTTAATCTGGTTACTGTGCGTGTTTGGCGCCGCATGGGGTTATCCCTGGATAGGGCCGGTTGCAGTAACTGCCTGGTTGCTGGTGCATCTCAAGCTGCATCGCGCCATCGCCAGGCAGGAACTGATGCTGGCCGTGTTTGCAGGGTTAATGGGCTACGGCCTTGATTCGATACTGGTCGTGCTCGATATCATTCGCTTCCCGGCCCCGGCGCAGCTTGGTTACCCGAGTACGTTATGGATGGTGTCATTATGGATCAACCTGGCCCTGACCATACGCCACAGCCTGGCCTGGTTGAATCATCATTATGTCTGGATCAGCCTGTTTGGTGGTGTCGGTGGCGCACTGGCCTACTGGGCAGGCGAACGTATTGGTGCCATCAGCTTTAACGATTTATCGTTGGGATTGATCATGGTTTTTTCAATCTGGTTTTTCGCACTGCCTGTCGTCTACCTGGTATCTAACTGGTTAGAACAGCGCGCCAGTAACGAACATGATCAATTGAAACAGCCCATGAAGGAGAGCCGGAATAATGCTTGATGTCATCTGGCCCGCACTGATCTTCTGCTGCATCATGATGCTGTGCCTGTGGCTGGTGCAATTGAAGACGCATAATGCCGGCACGGTCGACGTGGCGTGGTCGTTTGCTACCGGCCTGGTTGGGATCTGGTTTGCCATTGCTGTCATCGAGGGCACCTGGCTTAGAAACATTATCGTAGGCAGTATGATTGGACTCTGGGGCGTGCGCCTTGGCATCCATTTATTCCGGCGCGTGATGTCGGAAAGCGAGGACGGTCGTTACCGTTACATGCGCGAGAGTTGCGGCAAGTATGCACAACCGGTGATGTTCATTTTTTTCCAGATCCAGGCGGGCTGGGCCATTCTGTTTGCCTTGCCGGTACTGGTAGCCGTCAGCAACCCGTCAGCAACGCTGGGAATTACCGATTACCTTGGCATCGCTGTCTGGATAATTTCCATGAGCGGTGAATTCATTGCCGATCGCGAGTTAAGCCTGTTCCGCCAGGATCCTGCAAACAAGGGCAAGGTCTGCAAGCGTGGGCTGTGGCGCTATTCACGCCACCCGAATTATTTCTTCGAGTGGCTGCACTGGTTCGCCTATATCCTCATTGGTTACGGTTCCAGTGTCTGGTGGCTGTCGTGGGCCATTATGATTTTAATGCTGGTATTCCTGCTGAAGGTGACCGGTGTTCCGCACACGGAGAGCCAGTCGTTGCGTTCACGCGGTGACGCCTACCGGCAGTACCAGAAAGAAACCAGTATCTTTATTCCATTACCCCCGAAACATGTGTGAGGTAGCCTTATGACACGCGCATTGAATTACGCCATCGATCTTAGCGAACGCGGCATCATCCCCGATCCCATTCTGCGTTCCAGTATTCGTCACCTGATCCAGCAACGACTGAGGGAATTGAAAGTCGACGACTGCGAGTACGGTAACAACGTAACGCAGAAGTTTGTTGCCATGATGAACAACAGCCCGATTGCACCGTTACCGGAAAAGGCCAACGAGCAACACTACGAGGTCCCTACGTCGTTGTTCGAGATCATGCTGGGTAAAAACATGAAATACAGTTCCTGCTACTGGCGCGACGGCGTGCACGACCTGGATATCGCCGAGGATGACAGCCTGGCGCTGACCTGTGAGCATGCACAGCTTGAAGACGGCATGGATATACTTGAGCTTGGTTGTGGCTGGGGTTCACTGACATTGTGGATGGCAAGCCATTACCCGAGCAGTCAGATTACTGCCGTATCCAACTCCAGTTCCCAGCGCGAACATATTACCGGACAGGCCGCTGCCAGGGGGCTGAATAATATCCAGGTCATCACCATGGACATGAACGACTTCAGCATGGACGGAAGTTTTGATCGTGTTGTGTCAGTCGAAATGTTCGAACACATGCGCAACTATAAAAAGCTGTACGCGATGATCGCCGACCTGTTAAAGCCGGGTGGCAAATTCTTCAAGCACATCTTTGTGCATCGTTCGGTACCGTACGAATTCGTCGTGCGTGATGAAACTGACTGGATGAGCAAGTATTTCTTTTCCGGCGGCATCATGCCGTCTGATGAACTGCCGCTGTATTTCCAGCAGGACCTGCAATTGAACCAGCGCTGGCGTTGGAATGGAAGTCACTATGAGAGGACATCTAATGCCTGGTTGAAAAACATGGACGATAACCGTGACACTATCATGCCGTTGTTCGAGCAAACCTATGGCAAGGACGAGGCGGTAAAATGGTGGATGCGGTGGCGCATGTTCTATATGTCCTGTGCCGAACTGTTCGGTTATGACAAGGGCCAGCAGTGGTGGGTCAGTCACTATTTGTTCGACAAACGCTAATCGTAGTTAGCTTTACCATGCTTAAAGCCATCCCCATTGTTGCCATTGTTATCATGTGCCTGGCACTCGCGTATGGCTTTACATCCGGTGACCTTGCCCGGGAAGGCGCGGTACTGACCGGTATGCCATGGGGAGTGGTGACGTTGATCGATTTTTATATCGGCATCCTGATCTTCTCAACCTGGGTATGTTTCAGGGAATCAAACCCGCTGGTGATGGTCGCATGGATAATAGCCTTTATTTTTACCGGCAACCTGGCCACGGCAGTGTACCTGTTAAAGGCGTTGATACAGGCAAAAGGTGATATGCAAAAGCTGATGTTTGGAGTGAAATGAACATGCCCATGATGAAAATGACGATCCTGGCAATGCTGGTGGTGTGCTTGCCCGTGCTGGCAGAGACACAGGTCAGTGAGCGAGTGGGCTACGCTTACGATATCGATAGCGGAGAGTTGCTTTACAGCGAAAGTCATTACGAAACATTTCAGGATGGCCGTATCGTCAGCGACAAGGTGACCTATCGCGATACTGAAGGAAAGGTGTTTGCCGAAAAAGAAGTCGACTATTCCGGCAGTGCGGTCATGCCGGATTTTAACCTGCAAAACTTTGTCACCGGACACCAGGAGATTGCCAGCAAGCTTGAGTCCGAGGTTCGCGTGGTATTTACACCGAATGATGAAACCAGTCCAAAAAGCGAGACCATTCCGCTACCGGAACAGGGCATTATCGATGCCGGCTTTGATCGCTTCATTGTTGAACACTGGCAGGAGCTGGTTGAGGGAAAACAGATGGTGAGAAAGATGCTGATCCCCAGCCTGAAAAAATTTATCGACTTCCGTATCTACCAGGCCCGGGTCGACAGCGAGTCCGGTAAGCGCGAATTAACCGTCGAACCAAACAGTGTCTTGAT
Source organism: Gammaproteobacteria bacterium (assembly GCA_965229565.1). GTDB lineage: Bacteria > Pseudomonadota > Gammaproteobacteria > Eutrophobiales > Eutrophobiaceae > JANQNX01. The sequence continues at coordinate 741,000 of OZ245888.1, forward strand.
ACGCTTCCTGGCTGACCCGCTGTTGCTCGAGTACGAACTGGATCAACCACGCCTGTTAAGCTACGAGGGCAAATCCAACATGCGCAATGAAAAAGGCGACAATCTTCTGGTGCGTATTGACTTCCCGCCCGGGGAATACAAACTCTCGCGTAAATAGCGCGATCTCACTCTTTCCTGCTAAAAAACAGGTACTATATTTGCTTGTATAACAGCAAGCATATAGCCGGAATGTTACACATGCAAAGTTTTTCCAGGCTGACGATACTGGGCCTTTTGTCACTGTTATCACTGACCTGCCAGGCTGGTGCCATTGACCGTGAGTGGGAACAACAGATCGCGGAACGTCTTGCGGAGCAGGCCGAAGTCACCGAGACAGTATGGCTGAAGGCCGGTGAAGAAGAATTTCTTGGCCTGTTTAACCGACAGACCAGCGACAAGGCTGCCGGAGCCATCATTATCCTGCACGGCATGGGCGCCCATGCCGACTGGCCCAGGCTGATCTCGCCGCTGCGTTTGAGTTTGCCGGAGCAGGGATGGTCTACTCTTTCAATTCAGTTGCCGCTGGTAGCCATCGATAACCCGGTAGAAGATTACGGCAAGACCCTGGTTGCCGCCACGGCCAGGTTGGAAGCCGCGGTCCGATTTCTTCGTACGCGCAAATACCTGAATATCGTCGTTGTTGGGCACAGCTTTGGTGCCGCTACCGTGTTGTCATACCTGTCGGACCCGCAGCGGCCACGTATCCTGGCGCTGGCGGCCATTGGTTTGCAGGAGTATCCCTTTTTGAAACCGGCTATCAACGTGCTTGCTTTGATCGAGGCCGCCCAGTTACCCATCCTCGATATCTATGGCGCACGCGACTATCGTCGCGTGCGTAACCATGCGCCGGATCGCAGGCTGGCCGCGAAAAAAGCCGGTAACAAGAATTACAGGCAGGTTGAGGTTCCCGGCGCAAATCACTACTTCTACAAGATGGAAGACGTGCTCGCGAAACAAATACGTGGCTGGCTGGACAAGGCGGCACCGGGTGTGTCGATCATGGTCAACCAGGACTTTGATGGCAACGACGAGGATCAGCAGCAGCAACAACAATAAATCTGCCGGCAGCTATGGTCATACGCCCATGCTTGTGCTTAACTAATTACAGGCAAATAGCACGCAGGAGCATCCCATGACCGATGAACAGCCAGTAGCCACCGCGCCGGATAAGGATCAACGTACCTGGGGCATGTTGTGTCATTTGTCGGCACTACTCGGTTGGATTATTCCCTTTGCCAGTATCCTTGCCCCGCTGATTATATGGCTTATCAAGAAAGACGAGATGCCATTTGTTGCGGACCAGGGTAAGGAATCCCTGAACTTCCAGTTGACTGTATTCCTGGCGGCAATCGTGGGATTGATATTGACCTTTATCCTGATCGGTATCTTCCTGTTAATTGCTCTCGCCATCTACCAGGTAATCATGGTGGTGATTGCATGCATGAGGGCCAACGAAGGCGTGATGTATCGCTACCCTTATACCATCCGCTTTATCAAGTAGCAGGCATAAAAAAAGCCGGACAATGTCCGGCTTTTTTCGTAAGTAATAGCGCTTACTCTTTTTCCATACCGATTTCGTAAAGCTCGATATTCGCTTCCTCAATCAGACCGGTAACAGCATTGACATCAATCTTGATCTCGTAGCCAAGTTTTGACTGGATATCGAATTCATAGGTAACTGATCCATCAAAGCCGACTTCGCGCTCAGTAGCCACCACTTCACCTGGGTGAATACTTAGCGCAGTGTTCCTGGCATCAGCCTCGCTAATTTTGGCGTGCTTCTTGAAGTAAGGGTCGTTGGCATCAACTTCGCGCTCGATCTCGGTTATAAAGCCTTCCTCGGCACTACATTCAACATTATATGTATTGCCGTCTCTGGCATCGATATCAAACTCATAAACGGGATCGTCACCTTCCATCTTCATCTCGACCTTGCGTGCATGGCCGGGAATCGTATCCAGCGCGGCATCAAGGCAGGTTTCGATCTTGACGATGTTCCAACCACGGATGTCATCCAGGTCAAAGTTATCACTGTGATCACCAGCCTGTGCGCTCGCAGTCATCAGTAACGCGGCAGTCCAGGTAATTAATGAATGATTTAATGATCTCATTGGCAACTCCTTACTATATGTATTTGGCTTCTGTATTTATTGCGCTGCACCATAACAATTCTGGATCGAAATATCTACGCAAATTGTAGTCATTTTGGTGAATTCCAGATCAAGTTTTGGCCGGGAAATTTTCCTGAATTTTTGCATTTACCTGGGTTACTGGTGCTGCGCCAGGGCCCAGTCTACGTGTTCGCGCACCAGTGCTGATGCATGGTCTTTCCTGTCCTGAAGTGCACTGATTACTTCTGCCGAGCTGGGTGCATTGCCAAGACCCACGGCAATGTTCCTGAGCCATCGCTCGTAACCAATTCGGCGAATAGCCGAGCCCCGGGTATTCTCTAAAAATTCTGCTTCGCTCCACGCGAACAGATCAACCAGCGTGGGTGCATCCAGGCCGTGACGTACGCGAAAATCGTCCTCCTCGCTGTAGCTCGCGAACTTGTTCCACGGGCAGATTAACTGGCAATCATCACAGCCATAAACGCGGTTGCCGATCATCTTCCTGAACTCGACCGGTATGGCGCCCTTTAACTCAATCGTGTGATACGAGATGCAGCGCCTGGCATCAACCTGCATCGGACCAACGATGGCACGGGTAGGGCAGATATCGATACAGGCCTCGCAGGTGCCACAATGCTGGCTACTGAACGGCGCGTCGGGTACCAGCGGCAGATCAGTATAGATCTCGCCAAGAAAAAACCAGGAACCGGCCTTCGGGTTGATGAGGTTGCTGTGTTTACCAATCCAGCCCAGTCCGGCATTGCGGGCCAGCGCCTTTTCCAGTACCGGCGCGCTATCTACGAAACAGCGGTAGCCAAAGTCGCCATAGTGGTCGGTAATCCTGTCGGCCAGTTTCTGCAGGCGCTGGCGTAATACCTTGTGATAATCACGGCCAACGGCATAGCGTGACACGTAGGCCAGGTTTTTATCGCTTAATACCCTGGCAGGATGCCGGCTTGATGGCGGCAGGTAATCCATGCGTACCGAGATGACACTGACGGTACCGTCTACCAGTTCATACGGGCGACTGCGGCTCGTACCGTGGCGTTGCATGTAATCCATGTCACCGTGAAAGTTTTTTTTCAGCCACGCGTTTAAATGTTGTTCGTCGTCTTCGAGGTTAGTGTGGGTAATCCCTGCCTGTTGAAAACCAAGTTCATCACACCATTGCCTGATGTGTTGTTTTATTTCGTTGCTTTGTTCGTTATTCATAAATAAATAATAGCCGGCAGGATGGTTTGCACCTGTACTGTGCCGCAAATTTTTATGTTGGTGCAAAATTTGATGAACCACATGGATCGTTTTAGATTAAGTGTTTGATAATTATGTAATTAGTACTTTGGCACAGCTCATGCAATATAGAAAGTGACTGATAGTCTTATTGTTCAATGACCCTTCGACTATCCTCTGCTCTTAACCTTGGGGCGCCACCAGGCGCCCCTTTTTTTATGCTCGCCATAATTGCGCGCTCACGTTAACAGCACTCGCTGATTTCGCTATAACTCGTTATGATTACATTATAAAAAGGGTCACAGTTATTCATGTTTGAGTTTATCAGTTCCTGGTACCGACGATACTTTACCGATCCGCAGGCCGCACTGCTGGCCGTATTGCTGGTTGTCAGCGTCGTTGTACTGGCCCTTATGGGCAAGATGCTGGCGCCATTGCTGGCAGCCCTGGTCATTGCCTACCTGCTGGAAGGGCCGGTTAAAAAACTACAGGAGTTCAACGTCTCCCGCCTGATCTCGGTCAACCTGGTGTTCTTCCTGTTCGTATTATTCATGCTGTTCATCCTGCTGGGCCTGTTACCTATCATTACCAAGCAGGTAACGCAGTTCTTCCAGGAAGTCCCGGACATGATCAATAACGGCCAGGGCCTGTTGCTACAACTGCCGAACAAGTATCCCGAGATCATCTCCGAGGAATATATAGGTCAACTCATTTTTACCCTGCGAACAGAGGTCAGTGCGCTTGGCAAAAATGTACTGTCGGTATCGCTGGCATCGATCCCGGCGATAGTGACTATCATCGTGTACCTGGTACTGGTGCCATTGATGATCTTCTTCTTCCTCAAGGACAAGATCATAATTCAACAGTGGCTGGGTCGCTTCCTGCCCAAGGACAGAAGGCTGGTTGACGAGGTCTGGATAGAAATGGATGCACAGATTGGTAACTACGTGCGTGGCAAGTTTAACGAGATCATCATCGTTGGTGCCGTGGCCTACGTGTTGTTCGTCATACTGGGGTTGAACTACGCACCGTTGCTGGCCGTCCTGGTTGGACTATCCGTTTTGATTCCTTACATCGGTGCCGCCGTGGTGACACTGCCGGTGGCACTGGTCGGTTATTTTCAATGGGGCCTGACCAGTGAATTCTACTGGTTGATCGGCAGCTACGCCGTGCTGCAGTTCCTCGACGGTAACGTGCTGGTACCCATCCTGTTTGCCGAGGCCGTTAAGCTGCACCCGGTAGCCATCATTGCCGCGATACTGGTGTTCGGTGGCCTGTGGGGTTTCTGGGGCGTGTTCTTTGCCATACCGCTGGCTACATTGGTCAAGGCATTGATCAATGTCTGGCCGACGCGTGAGGATAGTGCAAACGCTGCTGTGAACGAGACCTGACGATAAAACGAAGCGGGTTGTCTTGTTAGCTATGTTCTTTCAGGTAAAGACGATAACAGGCTGCCAATAGCAGGCAGATCAAACCCGGAACCAGTAATGCGTTGAATTTGAACAGGCCAAACATGTAGGCACCGAATGTACCACCAGTAATAAAGCCGACAATAATCAGTGTAAACAGCAAGGCTTTCCTTCTATCAAAAATCTCACCGCGCAATATCGAGCCCAGCATAATGCCCAAGTCTGTGAATATCCCGGTAAGGTGAGTTGTGCGTATGACAGCTCCGCTATAGGTAGTAGCCAGGGCATTTTGCAGGCCGCATGCTGCTGATGCAGCGTAGTGCCCATAAACAGAACCACTTGATAATAAATACAGCGCTACAAAAATCAGGATTGATTCAAGTATCAACGCAGTATCGTAATGACGGCCCAACTTCAGGGTTGCTCCGTGAAGTAGAAATCCCGAAATAGCAGCGCCAATAAAGAAAGCGAACAATATTCCACCCAGGTGCAGGGATGTGCCGATCCCGTTGCCAAGAATACTGGTGCCAAGTAGCGTTGCCGTACCGGAAAGATGTGATACCGATTGATGTTCAAAACCCAGCAAGCCAATCGCATTAATGCAGCCAGCTACAAAGGCTAGTATGAAAGCCCCGTATTCTATCCACCTGGGTAATTTAGAAATCAATACTAATGCCTATGAAAGTAGCAATTAAAGCAAGCGATGCCGGTGCGCGCGCATGCCAGTATCTCCCTTTTCAATTACTGCCAGCATTTTATTCGTTTATCCTGAAGTATTTACCTTGCCTGTTTAAGTATGACATGTAACGTGATTATTGGCACTGTAACACCTGGCTTTGATGCGGCAGTGTAGGTCGTTTGTTTATCAGGCCTTGATGATCAGGTAACTACCTGTACCAACCATTAACCCACCCGCCGTTTTTCGAGCCGCATTATCCAGCTTGTATCTCCTGGCCAATGACGCAACTTTTAATGCCGAGAAGGCATAGATGAGTTTAACGCTACCGACACTCACCACCATGACAGCAACGATTATTAAAATATCGGCAATTTGCAGTGAAGATAAATCGATGAACACAGGGAATAAACTAACGTAGAAAACAATTGCCTTGATATCTCCCAGCGTCAACATGAACCCGGCAAGAAAACTGGCCAACAGGCTACGTTTTCCTGTGGAATTTTGAGCGGGGATTTCTATTGTGCTTTTCGCGGTGAGTAGCGTGTAGCCAAGCCATAGAAGATAAGCCGCCCCCAGGTACTTTATAATCATAAACAGGCTCCCCATTGCCTGTGCCATAACGGATAGACCTGCAAGGGCAAGCAGGATAAACACCAGGTCGCCCAAAACGATCCCGGCTGAAACGGCAATTCCATTCGTCACACCTAGTGTGGCCGAACGGGTTACAACCAAAGCGACACTTGCACTTGGTATGGCTGCAAGCGCAAGCATGATGGCGAACAGTGTGATTGTTTCAATGATAGTCATGGTTCGTGTCCTGACTATTATGCAGGATAGGTTTTACATTCGGAACAAGCAGTTTACTCATGACTGAGTCGGTCTTCGAAAGTGCTGATAAAAAAAGCGTGCCGTAGCACGCTTTTATAGTCGTTGCCTGGTTAGCTACTAGTCTTCCCAGGTATTCACATTGTAGTCCTTGCCGTTATACGGCATGACCCACATCTGGTACATGCTGGTAAACCACATGAAGGTGGAGGCCAGCGTATAACCGATACCGCCAATCATCGTGAACCAGGCAAAGGCCGGAACCCACTTGGTGGCCCACCAGGAGATGATGTCCAGTATCAGGAACACGAACGGTAACAGGATCACCAGTTCCTTCAGCCATTTCGGCACACCGACCGCGAAGCTGAAGATGAAACCCATGATGAAAAAGATGAACGCAATACCGAATAAATGGATATGCGAAACGCGGGTCAGCGAATCGATTGTTGCACCCTGGTCAGTCGCGGCCGCTTCTTTCATGACCTCGTATTCAGAAATGTTTGCCAGGCCAGGTATGTTGGCGTGACAGCCGGCACAGTACATTTGAACATCATCACTGACAAAATCATGCCACTGGTCTTCCGGTGCACCGTCACGCGCCCAGTGAATCAACTTGGCGCGGATTTCTTCCGGTGCCTTGTCTTTCATGGAGCCGTTTAGCTTGGATTCCAGCTTGCTGTTGTTACGATTACCGTAGTAACTGTAAACAATATCATCGATGGACAAACCCAACTTACCGTCAGCCATGCCGTGGGTCAACAATATCTGGACACCGGCCATTAACAGGCCAAAGCCGATGGTCAGCAGGTAGCCGGTAAACAACATTCGTATAGAAAGCCCAAGGCTGGGCAGGTTTAACCAGGTAGTTTTATGCGGCTGCTTCATGATGACTCTCGCTCTCTGAATGTTTTTCTATTTTGCATTTTTTGTACAGTATAGAGGATATCAGCCAGTCATATCGACCCTAAAGCACTTCGCTGGCGAAATCGGCCAGTCGCGAGCGTTCGCCGCGCATCAGCGTGACATGGCCGCTATGTTCCCAGTTTCGGAACCTGTCCACGACATAGGTTAGACCCGAAGTGGTCTCGGTCAGGTAGGGCGTATCGATCTGCGAGATATTACCGAGGACAATTAGCTTACTTCCAGGTCCGGCGCGCGTGATCAGGGTTTTCATCTGCTTGGCCGTCAGGTTCTGTGCCTCGTCAACGATAATGTAACGATTGAGGAAAGTACGCCCGCGCATGAAGTTCAGTGAGCGGATCTTGATACGCTTGGTTAGCAAATCATTGGTTGCGGCACGTTCCCACTCACCACCTTCCTCGGAGTTGGTTAATACCTCAAGGTTATCCAGCAGTGCGCCCATCCACGGCGCCATCTTTTCCTCTTCGGTGCCTGGCAGGAAACCAATGTCTTCGCCGACCGGGATGGTTACACGGGTAATAATGATCTCGCGGTAGATTTTCTTGTCCATGACCTGGGCCAGACCTGCGGCCAGTGCCAGCAGCGTTTTACCCGTACCGGCCGCACCGAGGATCGTCACCATGTCGACATCGGTATCCATGAGCAGGTTAAGCGAAAAATTTTGTTCGCGGTTTCGTGCAGTAACACCCCATACCGAGTTGCTTTCCTTGCGATAGTTATTGGCATGGACCAGCGTGGTCTTTTCCGCATTGGTTTGTGTGACTATTGCCTCGAAGCCGGCACCTTCATCGGTGTACAAACACTGGTAGGGATAACACTGATCAAGGGGTTGTCCGGCAATTTCATACAGTGTGCGCATGTCATCCTGCCATGAGGTCAACGCATCGGATTTACTTTCCCAGAAATTTTCCGGGAGCTCATGTACGCCGGTATATAACAGGTCGGCATCGTCGAGCACTTTGTCACTGGTATAGTCCTCGGCGCGAATGCCGATAACGTGCGCCTTGATGCGCAGGTTAATATCCTTGGATACAAGCGTGATTATGCTTTCCGGAAACAGCTTTTGTAACGATAGCGTGGTACCGAGTATCGAGTTATCGGCATTCTTGCCGGGCAGGTGGTCCGGCAGGCTATCGGGCAATATCTCGGTTTGCAGGTACAGGCGTCCTGCCGCCCCGGCTTCGCTTTGGCCTTGTCCGTTTGCGAACTTGACGCCGCCAAGGTCGAGACCAGCAGCAATATCATCGGCGCCGGCAGTGCCGATTAACTCATCGATAAAGCGGCTGACCTGGCGCACGTTGCGCGCGACTTCCGATACACCCTTCTTGGCGGAATCAAGTTCTTCCAGTACAACCATGGGAATGAATACGTCGTGTTCCTCGAAGCGGAAGATGGAAACCGGGTCGTGCATCAGTACGTTTGTGTCGAGTACAAACAGGCGATTAATAGTTTCAGGTGACATAGATTGATAACAACTCTGCTGGGGTTGATGAAACAGTAGCAGGTAACAGGGAAGCAACCTGCGGAATTACCGGCCAGCTGCTGCTGTGCCGGGTAGTGTGACAATAATGATATCGGGTTATTGCCAGGAATTTATCGAGATTTTTCAAGTGGCCTTGTTCAGAGAGCCTTTACCGCCTCCAGTACTTCATCGACGTGTCCTTTTACGCTGACCTTGCGCCATTCATTTCGTAACACGCCCTTTTCATCGATAAGAAAGGTTGAACGTTCAATACCCATGACCTTTTTGCCATACATATTTTTTTCCTTTATCACGTCAAATAATTTACACAGCTTTTCGTCTTCGTCCGACAGTAGCTCGAACGGGAACTTTTGTTTCTCCTTGAACTTCTCGTGTGAACCAATCTTGTCCCTGGACACACCGAGAATAACCGTGTTGCGTGCACTGAACTTGCGGATGTTATCGCGAAAGTCCTGGCCCTCGAGCGTACAACCCGGGGTGCTGTCTTTTGGGTAGAAATACAGGACGACGTTTTTGCCTTTCAGATCGGAAAGCTTAACGGTTTGCTCGCCGGTGGCGGTGGCCGAGAATGCGGGAACTTTTTTACCTAAACTGACTTTACTCATAATGAATGTATCTATTGTAGAAGTTTTATTTTACAGGTTCCATTATTGCATCGAGATTAAGGCGATCACAAAAATCGATAAAATCGCCGCGCACGGAGGCAATCGAGGTATCCATGGGAATATTAATGGTCATATGTAATGAAAACATCTTGGCACCGGTGGATGAAGCCCGGTAATTATTGGAAAACATGTCATGGATAGCGAGCTTGCTCTTGGTCATGAACTGGGTAATTTCCAGTATCACGCCGGGTTGGTCAATACCCACCACGTCGATAGCGTAGGGCATGGATTTGCCATCGGGTGCAGGCATGGTTGTCCTGTCGATTAGGATGGTGGTACTCAGTTCCCGCCCGAGGTTATTCAACATGTCTTCCATCTTGGCGATCTCGTTCCAGGATCCATCAAGGAACAGCATAATGGCGCGTTTGTCTCCGAGTACATTGAAACGGCTTTCGCTGATATTACAGCCGCTGGCTTTCACCAGCTTCGTCAGTTTGTGCACTATTTCATCGGAGTTATCGATCAGCGCGCTGACGACGAGGTAGTTTTGCATGATTGGGGCTAGGGATTTGTCAGTAAATAATAATTATGTGTCGTGTATTTTCGCATGGAAAACCGGGTCCGGATAGGGCAGTCGGTATTGTTCTTGTCATAGTCATGCCTGATTCAGTACCATACACGTTTTTCCCAACAATATAATATTCTCTAATCACATGTTTCACGGAAGTATGGTTGCAGTGGTGACCCCTATGCAGGCTGGCGTGCGCGCCGATACCGGCCTGGATAGCGAGGCTCTCCGGCAAGTCATTGAATTTCATATCGAACAGGGTACCGATGCCATCGTTGCGGTCGGTACCACGGGTGAATCGGCGACCCTGACCGAGGAAGAGCATTGCGAGGTTATCCGCCAGACGGTGGAGGTCGTGAATGGCCGGGTCCCGGTTATCGCCGGAACGGGTGCCAACTCGACGATCGAGGCTATTTCACTAACTACTTGCGCCAAGCGGGTCGGCGCCGACGCATGCCTGCTGGTGACGCCTTACTACAACAAGCCAACCCAGGAAGGACTTTACCAGCACTACAAGGCCGTGGCCGAGGCGGTCGATATCCCGCAGATACTATATAATGTACCTGGCAGGACGGCCTGCGATATGTTGCCTGATACCGTTATCCGCCTCGCAGCAGTCGATAATATTATTGGTGTCAAGGAAGCCACCGCGGATATCGGGCGCGTCAGCGCAATACGCAAGGGCGTCAACGAAGATTTCCTATTACTCAGCGGCGATGACCTGACCAGCAAGGATTTCCTGTTGCAAGGCGGGCATGGGGTCATCTCGGTGACGGCCAACGTTGCACCAAAATTAATGCATGAAATGTGTGAACTCGCCATCAATGGCGATGCCGAGGCAGCCACTGCGGTTGACCAGAAGTTAATCGGCCTGCACAAGGAATTATTTATTGAATCTAACCCGATCCCTGTCAAATGGGCCATGTATAAACTTGGACTGATCCAGGCGGGGATACGCTTGCCGATGACCTGGTTGTCCGAATCGGCCCAACCCGCAGTCGAGGCTGCCATGAAACAGGCTGGAGTAATATAAAAATGATAAAAGCACGTTTGTTGTTGGTCTTGATGATTACGATTTCTGTGGCTGCATGCGATAGTCTCCCCAGTTTTGACGATGTAGTCCCTGACACCAGGGATGAGTACCGCAGAAGCAGGGATATGCCCCCACTCGAAGTACCACCTGATTTGACCAATACCACCAGTGACGCCATGGCAATCCCTGGTGAGCAAGAGGCCGTTACCCTGAGCGAGTTTCAACGCCAGCGAGCACAAACCAGCGGTTCAACCGTGCTGGGCAAGGGAGAATTTGCCGGTGAACAGTGGCTGGCCTTGCAGGCCTCGCCTGAATCTGTCTGGCCGGAATTACTCCGCTTCTGGGAGGCTGAAGGTTTTACCGTTGAACTGGCAGACCAGGAACTGGGTGTAATGGAAACAGCCTGGCAGGTACGATCTGAATCCAACAATGCATTACGAGAGCGTTTTCGAATCTTTACCGAGGTTGGTGAAGAAGGTGAAACCATGCTCTATCTTTCCAGTGAACAACAACTTGTGACAGAGGGCGAATGGTTTGATACACAGCCGGATGTCGCTCGTGAGAAAGAAATAATTCGTGCACTGAACCTGTACTTTTACGGTACGGAGCCTGAAGAAACCTCTGTTGCGACCAGCAGCAAACAGACATCTTCAGCAACCGCGAGTCGCCAGCGTGCAGAGTTGATGGCGGTCGATAGTGAGCGCAGTATTCTGGTATTCCCGGCCAGCTTTAACAGTGCTTTCAATTCCACGCAGACGGTACTGGAACGTGCCGGGATACAGATCATGGGAATGAATGCAGAAGCCGGCACCTACGATATTATGTATTACGCTCCCAAGCCTGAGAAAAAAGAGGGTCTGCTTGATAAACTGAAGTTCTGGGGCGATGATGACGAGGGCACACCGTATCAACTCAGTCTAACCGGGGTGGGTGACAAGACAGAGCTAATAATCAATGATGAAAATGGAGACTGGGCCACCACAGAAGAAGCCAGGGACGTACTGGATATGCTGTTAAGATATTACAACCAGTAGTAAAAATATAAATGTATTATATAAAGCCCGGTATAAACCGGGCTTTTTTTTTGCTCATTGGTAACTGCCAGCAACTGGTATCAAGTGCGGGGAAATGGTAAGTATATAAATTGATGAATGAGACCGCGACGATATTGATTTCAATTGGTGGTGTCATGTTGCTTGGCATGATCACCAATACGCTGGGTCAAAGAACTTTATTGCCACGCGTTACCCTGTTATTGATCTTTGGCATATTAATAGGGCCAAACGTGTTTGATCTGATACCACAGTCAATCTTTTCCAGTTTTGACTTGTTTGCCAATGTCGCGTTGCTGATGATCGGTTTCCTGGTGGGCGGTCATTTAACGCGTAAACTGATGCACTCTATTGGCAGGGAGTTACTGGCGGTCTCGCTCGGCGCCGTGATAGGCACGGTAACCGTGGTTGCTTTATGCTTATCATTACTTGGTTTGCCTGTCGAGATCGCGATCATGCTTGGTTGCATAGCAACCGCAACCGATCCGGCTGCAACTATGGATGTGATCGAGGAGACCCATAGCGGGGGAAGGTTCAGTGAACTTTTAACGTCTATCGTTGCACTCGATGATGCCCTGGGTTTGATCATTTTCAGCCTGGGAGTGGCATTGACAGGTTTGCTGAACGGAGCGGATGGTATCGTCACTCCACTGCTGGTAGCGGCCAAGGATATCCTGGGTGCCGTGGCCATTGGAGTATTAATCGGGGTGCCGGCAGCCTATTTCACTGGCCGCATACAACCCGGCAGGCCAATGCTGTTTGAGGCACTGGGCATTGTGTTCCTGTGTGGCGGCCTCGCCCTGTATTTTGAAGTATCGTATCTACTGGCAGCCATTGTCATGGGCATGGTCGTTGTCAACCTGGCCGAGCACCATGACTACCCTTTCCACGAGATCGAAAATATCGAACAGCCTTTTTTGATCCTGTTCTTTGTCCTGGCCGGTGCATCACTGCAATACCAGTCGTTACTGGGTATAGGTGTGATAGGTTTTGTCTATATACTCGCGCGTATCGCAGGTAAGGTGATTGGCGTGCAACTGGGTGGGCGTTGTTGCCAATCAACTGCAGAAACCCGGAACTGGATGGGGTTTGCATTACTCCCACAGGCTGGTGTGGCAATGGGCATGGCGCTGGTAGCAGCCGAACAATTTCCGGATTATCGTCAGCTATTGTTATCCGTTGTTATCAGTACCACGATCTTTTTTGAACTGGTGGGCCCTGTGTTTACAGGTTTTGCCTTGCGCAAATCAAGCGATGGTTCCGCTAACGTTTCTTGACGTGCTTCATCATGCGCTTGCGCTTATTGATCTGGCGCTGGGTTAACTCGTTCTTCTTGCCCTTGTACGGGTTAGTGCCGTGCTTGAAATCAATAAGTACCGGGGCACCGGTGAGTGCGAGGGCATTGCGAAAAAACCTGGCGAGATAGCGCCGATAACTTTGCGGCACGCTGTCTGTCTGGTTGCCATGAATGATGACGCGTATGGGGTTATGTCCGCCCAGGTGCGCATAGCGTAACTTTATTCGTCTGCCCCTGACCATCATTGGCGGGTTAGCGGCAACAGCACTCTCAAGTATGTTCGTCATATCTGATGTTGATACATCAATGTTCAGAGACTTTTCTATCTTGTTTATTGTTTTAAACAGGTTCCCCACACCGGTACCGTGCAATGCGGATATAAAATGATATTCTGCATAATCAATAAAACTGAATTTCAGTGATAGCTGCGCTTTTACTCTTTCTTTCGCATCAGCTTCCATGCCATCCCACTTGTTTACCACGATCATCACTGGCTTGCCGCTGTCCTCGATCAGGCCAAGCAGGCTGGCATCCTGTTCGGTCACACCTTCACTGGCATCAAGAACGAGGATCATGATGCGTGCCGCCTCAATTGCATCAAACGATTTGATGATGCTGAATTTTTCTACCATGTCATCAACCCGGCTTTTCCTGCGCACACCGGCAGTGTCGATCAACGTGTACCGGATCCCGTCTCGCTCAAAAGGAATACGAATACTGTCGCGGGTCGTGCCAGGGTGATCGAAGGTCAGGACGCGATCCTCACCAAGCATGCGGTTAACCAGTGTTGACTTGCCGACATTGGGTCTGCCCAGTACTGCCAGCGTTAACGAGTCTTCGTCTTCCTCTTCCAAATCAACCTCGTCTGGAAACAGGGCACAGATGTCGTCCAGCATACTGTTGACACCATCCCCACGCTTGGCCGAGATGGCGTAAACGTTAGCCATACCCAGGCTGTAAAAGTCACTGGTGCCGAGATCGAGATCATGGCCTTCCAGTTTATTGACTGCCAGGTACACCGGTTTGTCGAGTTTACGAAACTCGGTCGCGAGTATTTCATCGACATTGGTCAGGCCCGCGCGGCCATCAACCAGCCAGATCAGTGCCGAGGCATCACTGGCAGCCTGCATGGACTGGATTGTCATCAGTTCTGCCACGGCCTGGCTGTCGTGTTCATCTTCGCCAATTCCGCCGGTATCCACGACTAAAAAAGAACGTTCGTCATGGTGCATCACGCCGTATTGCCGGTCGCGGGTCACGCCGGGTCGATCAGCGACCAGTGCATTACGCGTTTCAGTTAAACGGTTAAAGAATGTTGACTTGCCGACGTTGGGGCGACCAACGATGGCGATTACGGGTTTCATGTTGTAAGGATAAGGCCGAAAAGAAAATTAAAGAAGAGAACAACGCTGATGTTAGTCAGACAAACTGTCATCGTCTCCTGGATGTTCGGTGAAGATATCGCCAATTTGTTCCAGTAAGGAGGCATCCTGTTCACTGCCAGCGGGAACAGTCTCTGTTGCTGTTGTTGCCTCTGTGGTCTGTGGTTCGGGTACGGGGATTTCGCTGGCATCCAGGTCGGTATAAGTATAGCTGGCGAGCGTACCGTTACTGGCATAGGCATAAAGAACATCGTCAACAACGGTGGGTTTGACCAATATGGGTGATTTCGCCACCTGTGTTCGCGCGACAAAATCACCGGTTTCCCTGTCTATCCAGTGCAGGTAACCCTCGACATCGCCTACCACGACCTTATCTCCTATCACAGCCGGGCCGGTCGGCTTTCGGAATTGCAGTTTTTCCTGTTTCCAGACCGATTGACCGGAATAACGATCCAGGGCCCAGACATTACCCTCGGCATCGCTGACGTAGATATGACTGGCGTCCACACCCAGTTCGGAATGGGAAGAAATATCACGCTGCCATAGTATTGAACCTGTTTGCAGGTCCAGCGAGGCAACATTGGATTGAAAAGTGGCGATATACATGGCATCCAGGTAGATAACGGGTTCTGCATCAATATCCACCATACGTTCCAGTTCGCTGCGACCACTGGAAACGGCAACGCGTGTTTCCCAGATAAGTTTACCGGTATCGCGGTCCAGGGCCGTAACGCGACCACCATCAAAACCGGCGATAACACTGTCGCCCACGATGATCGGTGTACTGGTGCCACGCAATGTCAGCGCCGGTACTGTCCTGTCATAAACCCACAGCCTTTCGCCGGAAGTGGCATCAAGTGCAAACAATTTACCGTCAATGGTTCTTACTACCACGACGTTTTCACCCTCACGCGGGGAAGCCAGGATTTCACTGGATACCCTGGCGCGCCACAGTTCTTCACCCGTGTCAGGCATCAGGCTGACGACATCGCCTTCGCTGCTACCAAGTAATACCATGCTGAAGTCCGCCCCGGGTCCACCGGTAATAGGTAGTTTCACATCCTTGCTCCAGATGCGTCTGCCGCTGCTGGCATCCAGCGCGGCCACATCGCCATAGGTATCAGCTATAAAGACGCGGCCGTCCAACAGTGCCGGGGTTAATTTAATGTAGAGTTCATCAGTGCCGCTACCCGCCTTGGTACTCCAGACACGTTCCACTTTTGCGGTTTCAAAGAAACTGATCAGCGGGGTAGGCGGGATGCTGTTATCAACATCGCCCATCATTTCACTAAGGCCGCCGCAGCCAGTCAGGCACAGCAATACACAGAGGAGAGATGCTCTGATTGCGGACAAGTATCTATCCTCGGCCCAGGTCGTCCAGTTTCATTTCCAGGATAGATTGGGCCTCTTCGGTAGCAACCGTGTTTGCCAGGGCATTCTCATAGGCTACGCGTGCCTCGTCAGGTTTGCCCTGCTTGACCAGCAGGTCACCGCGCAACTCATCATAGCGGGCGATGAATTTACCGGTATTACTTGTATTCAGCAGCTTGCCGGCCTGGTCCAGTTTGTCGGCAGCAATGTAGACTCGTGCCAGGCGCAGCTTTGTGACGTGTTCAAGTTCTGCCTGGTCATTGTTTTCCAGCACCCAGCGCAGATGGGTCTCGGCTTCATCCAGCTTGTTGTCCTGGGCTGCCAGCTTAGCCAGCATCAGCCGGGCAAAGATAGCGTAGGTTGTTGAGTCGTGTTCAGCAATGATGCGCTCGGCGTAATTGCGACTGTCTTCCAGGTCTTCATTACGGGCAGCACCTATCATTTGCTCATAAAGTGTCGATGCAATCTGGTTTTGTACGTCGACGTGCTGGCTGTAACCTCGCCAGCCAAATATCGAGACCAGGCCGATGACCACACCGGCAGCAATGGATTTACCATTTTCTTGCCACCATTTTTTCAGCGCCTCAACCTGTTCTTCTTCTGTTCTGTATGGGTCCACTTACTACTCTCCCCGGAGTGTTGGATATCTGTTGTTATGCGGCGGCAGGACTGCTCGCCCGCAAAGGGCGCACATTATAACGTGCGTTTTGCGTTTGTTTAGCTTTCTGAGAGGGAAAAATGAAAGAAATTCAGTCGTGGTCCAGGTGTTTGGCAATAAACTGGAACAGTTCGTCCCGGGCCAGGGTTTGCTGGGGCTCATCACTCCGCAGGAACTTGACGGTGGCCTCGCCCCGGGCTATCTCGTCATCGCCGAGAATCAGGGCCATGCTGGCGCCTGACTTGTCGGCCTTTTTGAACTGGCTCTTGAAACTGCCACCACCTAAGTTTGTACTTACTCTCAGTTTATCTATTCTATTTCTTAATTCTTCAGCCAGGATCATACCGGACTCCAGGGCCCGTTCACCAGCCAATACCAGGTAAATATCGGGAGATTGCCGGTCGGGCATGTTGCTGAAATCAGTCAGTTCCAGCAGTCGTTCCATGCCGATGGCAAAGCCTACCGCCGGCGTTGACCTGGCCCCGTGTTGTTCTACCAGGCCATCGTAGCGGCCACCGGCACAGACCGTGCCCTGGGCTCCCAGCTTATCTGTTACCCACTCGAACACGGTTTTACCGTAATAGTCGAGCCCACGCACCAGCTTGTCGTTAACCCGGTAGGCAATTCCAACAGCATCAAGCAGCGACTTCAAACCGTCGAAATGTGCCGCCGATTCCTGGTCATGATCGAGGATACTGGTAATCGACGGGGCGGCCTCGACAAGGGCCTTCATGTCGGGATTTTTCGTGTCAAGGATACGCAGTGGGTTTTTTTCCAGCCGGAGCAGGCTGTCCTCGTCTAGTTGATCCCGGTGTTGATCGAAGTATTGCACCAGTTCATCCCGGTAACGGCCGCGCGACTCCGGTGTGCCGAGGGAATTTATCTCCAGTGTTACATCACTGATGCCAAGTGCCTGCCAGATACGGGCACACATTATTATCAATTCTGCATCGACGTCCGGTCCTTCGTAGCCAAAGGCCTCGACGCCGATCTGGTGGAACTGGCGTTGGCGACCTTTCTGCGGCCGTTCATGTCGGAACATGGGCCCGGCATACCAGAGTTTTTGTGTCTGGTTGTGAAACAGGCCATGCTCAATACCGGCACGGACGCAACTCGCAGTTCCTTCCGGGCGCAAGGTCAGGCTGGCATCGTTGCGATCGACGAAGCTGTACATCTCCTTGGAAACAATGTCGGTGTTGTCACCGATAGAACGCGCAAAGAGTTCGGTGTACTCGACGATAGGCAGGCGGATCTCCTGGTAACCATAGCGTGCCAGGATGTCACTGATTGTTGTCTCGACATGCTGCCAGCGTGGGGTGTCCTGCATGAGTATGTCATGCATGCCTCGAATTGCTTGTAACTTGGCCATGTTAGATCGAACCCTGTTTCACGGTCGCGTGCGGGACCGTGCTTGTTTATTCTTCGGGGGGTAGTTGAAACCGGGCAACACCACTGTTTTCGGAATAACTGGGGTTGATCGTTTCATTATTAAACCTGATGCTGACACCGGGTGCGTTGCCGAGGGTCATGCTGAATGGCGCGGTGCCCTTGATCTTCAACTGTTCGCCGTCCTTACCCAGGTCCATGAATATACGCTGGTCAAATGCATCATAGATTTCAATCCAGGAATCATCCGTAATAGTCAATTCAATGGTGTCTGGTCCGGTGGTGCTGTACGTTCTGATTGTCTCGCCGCTGTCTACCGGCAGTATCTGCGGTTGCGACTCATCGTTGATGGATTCACTGATCTGCATGGTCGGCGTAACGCTATCGGAAGCGGTTTCAGCAGCGGGTGCGGGCACTCTGGTTCCGATGCTTTCCGGTCCGGGTGGGGGTGATTGCCATCCCTCAGGGTGAATGACCACGTCGAAGTTGGTATCAGTATTGTTGATCTCGCCGGGTACCTGGGTCTTGTCGCTAGCCGCACCAGTAGACGGACTCTTGTCGACAATATAATTACTCTGGAACCAGATAAGTAACAGAAGAACCAGTGCCAGTGAAATCAGGTAAGTAAAGGCTTTGACTGGTTTGTCGCTACTGCTGACCTGTGTTGGCGGTTTAACTTCCGGCAATATCTCGGGCGGTGGTGCGGTATTGTCCGCATTGTAAAGTGAGACTATATAATCACCATCAAGGCCCAACATCTTGGCGTAGGTTCGAAGGTAGCCGCGGGCATACGTGGGCGACGAAATCTTGTCGTATTCATCGGCCTCAATGGCCTGGATGATTCGAGGTTCAAGGTGTATTCGCTGGTAAATATCGTTAACACTCAGATCCTGTTTTTCACGTGCAGCCCGCAGTAATGCGCCTGGCCTGTCAGTGGCAATCGGAGTCTGGTTTGCTTCTGCTGAAGCGTCATTCATTATTTAATCCTTGCCTGCCGTAATTGTTCTGCTTCTGGTGAATCCGGGAACTGGTTTCTTAATAGCAAGGCATAGCTGGATACCGCATCATCGTTACCCAGTTCCTGTTCGATCTGGATTCCCAGCCACAGACTCCGGGGAGTATGTCTCGCTACTGCCTGGTAACGTTGCATGTAGCCACGTGCGCTCAGGCTGTCGTCACGATTGTATGAAATTTCTGACATCAACAACAGGGCAAGCGGTACCCTGGAATTCATTTGCAGGGCCCGGCGTAGGTAGGTTTCCCCCTTTTCCTTGTCGCCATTGTTATAGGTGCACACACCGGCATTGGTCAACGCTGTTTCCGGACTGTCATATAGCGGGTTGTTCACAGCTTTAAGAAATGTTTCTTCAGCTTCCTGCGGGCGGCCGGTCTGACACAGGAAACGGCCATAGTTGTTTAACGTTTCCGAATCGTTCTTGTTCAGGCTCAGGGCTTTCTTGAAATTGACCTCGGCGTCGTTGTTATCACCTAACTGTTGGTTAAGTATGCCGAGCACGTTATATATCGGTGGGTAACCCGGGTCGGCTTCCCTGGCCCGTTCCAGTTTTACCAGCGCCTTTTCATATTCCCCTTCTCGCATGTAGGCGATGCCGAGGTCCAGGTTGGCACGAGCTACCTCGTTGGTTTGTTCCGAGGGCTTGATATTCTGACCACCGAAACCGCTGGCGCCGGCAGTACAGCCGGCTATGAGCACGGCGGTTACCAGGATAAGAAACCGGATGTTAGATGGCATTGGCATTCTCCATATTCTTCTTTTGGTGACGTGCGGCTTTTGCCATGACTTTACCGGCCAGTTGACCGCAGGCCGCGTCTATATCGTCTCCCCGGGTCTTGCGCGTGATGGTAAAAATCCCTGCGCGCATCAACACATCCCGAAATGCATTAATAGTGTTGATATCGGAGCAGCGGTAATTGGTGCCGGGAAAGGTATTAAACGGGATCAGGTTAACCTTGGCAGGGATACCCTGCAGGCACTTGACGAGATTGCGTGCGTCTTTCTGACTATCGTTTACACCCTGTAACATCACGTATTCGATGGTAATCGGCTCATCATCCCGGGTTTCAGTATAACGTTTGCAGGCATCCAGCAATACCGTTAACGGGTATGAGCGATTGATCGGTACGATGCGGTCACGCAATTTATTGTTGCTGGCGTGCAGGGAAATCGCCAGGCTGACATTGCTGTCGTGCTTGAGGCGATCGATCTCGGGAACAATACCGGAAGTGCTGACAGTGACCTTGCGTCTTGCCAGGCCGAAACCAAGATCGTGCGTCAGCAGGTTAATGGTTTTGAGGACATTGTCGTAGTTCAGTAAGGGTTCGCCCATGCCCATGAAAACAATATTGCTGACGACGCGCTTGCCGGTTTCAAAGTAGCCAAGTACCTGGTTTGCGATCCATACCTGGCCAATAATTTCAGCGGTAGTCAGGTTCCGGTTAAAACCCTGTTGTGCGGTAGAGCAGAACTTGCAGTCGAGCGGGCAACCTACCTGGGAAGAAATACAAAGCGTACCGCGATCGGTTTCAGGTATAAAAACGGTCTCGACCGAGTTTTTTTCATCAATCCTGATTAACCATTTACGTGTGCCATCACTGGATTTCTGTTCCGTGACTACCTCGGGAAAGCGGATACAGGCCTTTTCTTCAAGCTGGGCGCGTAACGATTTACTCAGGTTGGTCATGGCAGAAAAATCAGTCACGCCATGATGGTAAATCCATTTGATTACTTGTTTTGCCCGAAAGGGCTTGTCGCCAATCTCGCTGAACCAGTCTTCAAGTGAAGGCAGGTCGAAATTCAGCAGATTGATCCTGTTGTTGTTCATGACCTCAGCTCATGTTCTCGGGCAAATATCATGTTGATCAAAGAAAAAATCGATTTCGCGCATGGCACTTTCCTGGCTGTCTGAACCATGCACCACATTTTTCATAACCTTGTCCTCATCATTCATATCTGCGAACAGGTTCCTGATAGTACCCTTGTCAGCTTCCTCGGGTTTGGTCGCTCCCATCAATTTACGGTAGACACTGATAGCGTTATTTCCTTCCAGCACCATGACCATAACGGGACCAGAAGTCATAAAACCGATCAACGGTTTGAAGAAAGGCTTTTCCTTGTGTTCTGCATATTGTTCCTCTGCCTGAACACGTGACATGTGTATCATCCTGGCAGCGACTACCTGTAGCCCGGCTTCTTCGATCATGGCGATAATTTTGCCAATACAGTTCTTTGCCACTGCATCTGGCTTAATAATCGACAAGGTTTGTTCCAACGCCATCTATTTAACTCTCCATTCTTAAAATTCTGCAATTATACTTACCAACGCCGTCGGTATGAATTGTTACAGCTGAAAATAATGTAAAAATTTACCTTTATTTCAGTTATTTGTTGTCGTTTTCTGGATTTCCGGTCAGATTCTGCTAATCCCAGCGGTCATCCGTTACCTGTACCATGCCATCCTCGATGCGAACCGGGAATTTGTAAGCGGGTTCAAATGCTGGCGGTGTCAACGCCTTGCCACTTTTTATACAGAAACGGGCCCCGTGCCGGGGGCAAATAATCTCGCTGCCATCAATAATCTGTTCCGGTTCCAGCCCACAGCCGAGCATCGGCGCGCCATCATGCGTGCACACATCCTCAATGGCATGAATCTCGCCATCAATATTAAACACCCCCACCATAACGTTATCGATCTCAACCAGCGTCGATTGCCCCGGCAGGAAATCATTTATCGGTGCTACATCAAACCAACCAGCCAAACCTAACCTCCAATATTTATTATTACTTGTTAAATTGAATTCACAGTAGCGACGTCACGAATGCAGCCCGGTCGAGGCGAAACTGGATTCAAAAGCGGTGTGTACACGCCGGTACATGAGTATTTTGAATCCAGTTTTAACAAAGAGTGGGCAAATGCAGTAGTCGCGCCAGAGTTAGTACATGCCTGTTTCAAGGCGCGCTGCTTCCGACATCATCTCCTGACTCCATGGCGGTTCAAACGTCACGTTGACGTTCACCTGTGTCACATTCGGCACGGTAAGGATCTTTTGCCGTACGTCCTCGGCCAGAAACTCGCCCATGCCACAGCCGACAGCGGTCAAGGTCATCACGATATCAACCTGGTTGCCATCTGCCCCAAGCGGGGTAATGTTGCATTCGTAGATCAAGCCGAGATCAACGATATTGATCGGTATCTCCGGGTCGTAACAGGTTTTCAACTGTTGCCAGACGAGTTCTTCATCAACGCTGCCATCACCGGTCAACTCCTTGTTGGCAGGGTCCTCGGTTTGTTCAACCTCGAAACCAAGTGCATCGGCATTCCGGGCATCGATGCGTGCCAGGTTGCCGTTGATATTTACCGTGTAACTGCCACCCAGTGCCTGGGTAATCAGCACCTGGCTGCCCTCGGGAAGGGTTATTGGTGTGCCAACAGGGATCAGCACGGCATCGCAATCACGATTGACTGTTACGGGTTTGTTTTCCTGCATGCTTGTATCTCTCTTGCTTCTTTATTCGGTAGTTACTACTGGTACTTCATCACCATGCAGCGCCGAGTTCAGTGTATGCCAGCAAAGGGAGGCGCATTTTACCCGTGCCGGGTAATCCCGCACGCCGGCCAGCGCGGCCAGTTTGCCAAGCTCGGTAATATCCAGCTCTTCATCACTGGTAACCAGGTGATGAAACATATCAAACAGGGCCTCCGCCTCGGCCACGGTTTTACCTTTCATCAGGTCGGTCATCAACGAGGCCGACGCCACCGAGATGGCACAGCCGGAACCATCAAAGCTGATGTCCTCGATCCTGTCATTCGCCGTTCTCATATACAGGGTCAGCTTGTCACCGCAGAGTGGATTAAAGCCTTCCAGTGTTCGGTTGGCTGAATCCAGCTTGCCAAAGTTTCTCGGGTTCCTGTTGTGATCAACGATCACTTCCTGGTAAAGATCCTTGATATCAAACATTAGCCGAATACCTGCTTGCATTTCTCGATGGCATCGAACAAGGCATCGACTTCTTCATGATTGTTATAGAACGCGAACGATGCCCTGGCGGTAGCCGGGACCTTGAAGCGCTCCATGATCGGCATGGCACAATGATGACCGGCCCGAATGGCCACGCCTTCATTATCGAGGATCGTGCCGATGTCGTGCGGATGGATGCGATCAAGCGTAAACGACAGGATGCTGGTCTTGTTGGCAGCGGTACCGACGATTTTCAGTCCCTCAACCTGGTTTGCCTTTTCCGTGGCGTAGGCCAGCAGTTCGATTTCAAACTGTGCCGCGTGTTCAAAGTCGATCGACTCAACGTAATCCACCGCTGCACCGAGGCCGATCACGCCGGCGATATGCGGGGTACCGGCTTCAAACTTGTGGGGCAGGTCGTTATAGACAGTCCTGTCCATGCTGACCATCTTGATCATGTCGCCACCGCCCTGGTATGGCGGCATGGCCTCGAGTAACTCCTGCTTGCCGTAAAGCACGCCGATACCTGTAGGGCCAAACAATTTGTGTCCCGAGAAGACGTAGAAGTCACAATCGAGTTCCTGCACATCGACACGGGTATGTGGCACTGCCTGTGCACCATCAAGAAGTATTTTTGCACCCACGGCACGGGCCTTTTCTATAATAGTGGTGACCGGGTTAATGGTGCCCAGTGCGTTTGATATATGTACCACGGCGACGAGCCTGGTCTTGCTGGACAACAACTCGTCCAGCTTTTCCATTTGTAATTCGCCGGCATCGTTAATCGGTACGTATTTCAGGGTTGCACCGGTTTGTTCGGCCAGCATCTGCCAGGGCACGATATTTGAATGGTGCTCCATCTCGGTGATCAGTATTTCATCACCGGGCCCGAGATTGGGTCTTGCATAGGACTGGGCCACCAGGTTAATAGCCTCAGTCGCACCGCGCACAAAGATGATCTCCTTGTTCGATTCTGCATTGATAAACTGCCGGATCCTGTCGCGTGCACCTTCATAAGCGTCGGTAGCCAATTGGCTCAAAGTATGTACACCGCGATGTATGTTGGAGTTGTACTCGCGGTAGTAGCGATCCAGTGTTTCAATAACAACGGCCGGCTTTTGCGCGGTCGCGGCATTATCCAGGTAGACCAGTGGTTTACCGTTGACCTGTTGCTGCAACAGCGGAAAGTCGGCGCGTACCTGTTCGACATCGAATGCCGGCAACCTTGTGGCTGTGGCTGTATCAGGGCTATTCATTGGTAAACTCCCGGATCAGGTCAGCATCAGGTAACCGTCCCACCACCAGGTACTCGAGGCGGTTGCGTATGGGTTCTAGATTGATCTGCCGGATTACTTCGTCGGCGAAGGCAAAGGTCAACAGGCTTTTGGCCGTTTCCTTGTCAATCGCGCGTGAGCGCAGGTAGAACATCATGTCCTTGTCGAGTTGACCAACGGTGGCGCCGTGACTGCATTTAACATCATCGGCATAAATTTCCAATTCCGGCTTGGTGTCAATCTCGGCATCATCCGACAGCAACAGGTTGGCATTGTTTTGATGTGCTTCAATCTTCTGCGCATCCTTGTGCACAATTACCTTGCCATTAAAAACGGCACGACTGCGATCGTTGAGCACACCGCGATAATTTTCTGTACTGAAAGTATTCGGTTTCAGGTGATCGACACGGGTGTGGTTATCGACATGCTGCCTGCCCTTGGTCATGTACAGACCATTCAGGTTGATACTGGCGCCTTCCGCATCCAGCAGGCTGTGAATATCATTACGCACCAGCGAACCACCCAGCGAGATTGAATGCGACTGCAACTGGCTGTCCTTGCCCTGGCGTACTTTCAGGTTACCAATGTGATAACCGTTAATGCTTTCCTGCTGTAACTTGTAGTGTTGCAGGCGGGCGGCCTGGTCGAGTGCTATTTCCGTCACCGCATTGGTAAAGTAGTTGGCATCGTCCAGCCCGATATAACTTTCAATGATAGTGGCCTCGGCATTGTCTTCCAGGATCACCACGTTCCTGAGGTGCGAGGCAAATTCCTGTTCCTGTTTCCTGGAGAGATACAGGATATTAATTGGTTTATCGACGATCACGTTACGTGGCAAGTAGATAAACACACCGTGTTGAACAAATGCAGTATTTAACGCGGTAAACGCGCTGACATTATTATCGGCGTACTGGCTCAGGTGCTGTTCCAGCAACTCAGCATGTTGTTCCATGGCTGTCGCCATGTCGCAGACAACGGCCAGGTCCGGTAACGCATCCAGTTTTGAAAGCTCGGCCGAGTACACGCCGTTCACGAACACAAGTTCATGGCAGTCCAGTTCCTGGAAACGCACGGCATCGAGTTCTGCCTGTTCGATTTTTGCCTGGCCGCCGGCAGCCGCGCTGAAGTGTTTCTTCGCGATCTGTCGGACATCGGTATATTTCCAGTCCTCCTGGCGGGTAGTTGGGAAACCGGTTTCCCTGAACAGGGATAGTGCTGCCTGGCGTTGTTCTGTCAGCTTGTCACCCTTGAACTGCGGGCGCAGGCTTTCAAAATCGGCAACGTAATTGTCGATTTGTTGCTTGCTCATGCGGCTTCTTCCTTGACCCAGTCGTAGCCTTTTTCTTCCAGTTCCAGTGCCAGTTCCGGTCCACCGGATTTGATGATTTTGCCATCACTGAGAACGTGTACGTAATCGGGTTTAATGTAATCAAGCAGTCGCTGGTAGTGGGTAACCAGTATGAACGCACGATCCTTGTTGCGCAGGTGGTTAACACCCTCGGCCACGATCTTCAGCGCATCGATGTCCAGTCCCGAGTCGGTTTCATCCAGTATGCCAAGCTTCGGTTCGAGCACGGCCATCTGGAATATCTCGTTGCGTTTTTTCTCACCACCGGAGAAGCCCTCGTTGACCGAGCGGTTCAACAGGTCTTCTTTCATCTTGACCAGCTTCATCTTTTCCTTGACCAGTGCCAGGAATTCCACCGCGTCCAGTTGCGATTCACCGCGGTTTTTACGGATGGCGTTCACTGCTGCCTTAAGCAGGTAGACGTTATTCACGCCCGGTATTTCCACCGGGTACTGGAAAGCCAGAAAGACACCAGCCCAGGCGCGTTCTTCCGGTCCGAGTTCAAGCAGTGGTTCATTTTCAAACAGGACTTCACCCTTGCTTACCTCGTAGCCATCGCGGCCTGCAAGGACATTTGCCAGGGTGGACTTGCCGGACCCGTTCGGGCCCATGATGGCATGCACTTCACCGGCTTTAACGTCCAGGTTAATGCCTTTCAAAATCTGTTTGTTTTCTACACTCGCGTGCAAATCTTTTATCTGTAACATGATGCTTTCCTGATATTTAAATTTTTTAACCCACTGCGCCTTCAAGTGTGACGCCAAGCAGTTTCTGTGCTTCCACGGCAAACTCCATCGGCAGTTCCTTGAAGACTTCCTTGCAAAAGCCATTCACGATCATGTTGACCGCGTCTTCTTCCTTGATGCCGCGCTGCATGCAGTAAAACAACTGGTCTTCACCGATCTTGGAAGTGGTGGCCTCGTGTTCCACCCTGGCGCTGGAGTTCTTGGCCTCGATATAGGGAAAGGTGTGTGCGCCGCACTTGTCGCCCATGAGTAATGAATCACACTGGGTATAGTTACGGGCGTTGTCCGCGCTCTTGCTGATCTTGACCAGGCCGCGGTAGGCATTCTGGGCGTACCTGGCCGAGATACCCTTGGAAATGATGGTGCTGCGCGTGTTCTTGCCGATATGGATCATCTTGGTCCCGGTATCGGCCTGCTGGTAATTGTTCGTAACCGCGACGGAATAAAATTCTCCCACCGAGTTATCACCTTTTAACAGGCAGCTTGGATATTTCCAGGTAATGGCTGAACCGGTTTCAACCTGGGTCCAGGATATCTTGGAGTTCCTGCCGCGGCAGTCTCCACGCTTGGTGACAAAGTTATATATTCCGCCCTTGCCGTTTTCATCACCGGGATACCAGTTCTGCACGGTTGAATACTTGATTTCAGCATCGTCCATGGCGACCAGTTCAACCACGGCCGCGTGTAACTGGTTTTCATCGCGCATGGGCGCGGTGCAGCCTTCGAGGTAACTGACATGGCTGGCCTCGTCGGCAACGATCAGGGTACG
Source organism: Gammaproteobacteria bacterium (assembly GCA_965229565.1). Taxonomy (GTDB): domain Bacteria; phylum Pseudomonadota; class Gammaproteobacteria; order Eutrophobiales; family Eutrophobiaceae; genus JANQNX01. The sequence goes on from OZ245888.1 coordinate 768,163, forward strand.
TTCAAACTGGCCGGTGTTCATCGCGTTAATACGGAAGTAGGTAGATAACTCCATCGGGCAGCGCACACCCTTGGGGATATAGACGAAAGAGCCGTCGGTAAACACGGCCGAGTTGAGCGCCGCGAAAAAGTTATCGGCAGACGGTACCACCGAGCCCAGGTATTTCTTTACCAGATCGGGGTATTCCTGCACGGCCTCGGAGAACGAACAGAAGATGACACCGGCATCCTTCAACTTTCCCTTGAAGGTAGTGGCAACCGATACGCTGTCAAAGACCGCGTCGACGGCCACGCCGGCCAGCATCTTTTGTTCCTGTAGTGGAATACCAAGCTTCTCGTAGGTTTCCAGCAGTTTTGGATCGACCTCGTCGAGACTTTTCGGCCCATCGTCTTTTGATTTAGGGGCCGAGTAATAGGATATGGCCTGGTAGTCAACCGGTGCAATCTGCAGATGCTGCCAGTTGGGTTCGGTCATGGTCAGCCAATGGCGGTAGGCTTTCAGGCGCCACTCCAGCAGCCATTCCGGCTCATTTTTCTTGTGTGAAATGAACGCAATGACTTCTTCATTCAAACCGGGTGGTACCGTGTCGGCATCGATATCGGTGATGAAACCGTGTTCGTATTCCTTGCGGACCAGTGCTTCCATATTTTCTGATTTGGCTGCCATAGGTTTCCTCTGTTAATTCTTGGCGTCGTCTTTAAAGCTGAAGCTTTCACCACAGCCACAGCTATCTTCCACGTTCGGGTTGTTAAACCTGAAACCGGAATTCAGGCCTTCACGCTGAAAATCCAGCGTCGTACCAGCCAGGTATTGCAGGCTTTTCTTGTCCACGATCACTTTCACGCCGTGGCTTTCGATAGTCTCGTCTTCGGCAGCGATGTCTTTCGCCGTTTCGATGACATACTGGTAACCGGAACAACCGGTTGGTTTGACACCGACGCGCAGACCAAGGCCGTTTTCGTCCCTGGACAGTACTTTCTTGACGTGCTCGGCGGCACTGTCGGTAAGGCTGATTGTCGTTTCATTATTCATAAATATTTACATCCGTACTTGCAGCATGATGGCATCCTGGCGGTTGGCCACCTGCTTGACGTTATTGCGCTTGATGAGATCGGCCAGGGTGATGCCGTTTAAAAAACCCGATATATGAAGATTCAGTTCCATCCACAGGTCGTGGGTCAGGCACCGAAGATCGTTCTGGCAGTTCTGCTTGCCATGACAGCGCGTGACATCGATTGATTCATCCACGGCATAGATCACCCTGGCGATGGTGATCTCGTCTGCGTCCTGGGCGAGCCGGTAACCACCACCCGGTCCGCGGGCACTGGCGACGAGGCCGCGTTTTTTCAGCTTGCTGAATAATTGCTCCAGGTAGGTCAGCGAAATATCCTGTCTACGGGCAATATCAGCCAGGTTCACCGAGCCATGCTTGTCGTGCATGGCTACGTCCAGCATCGCGGTGACCGCGTAGCGGCCTTTGGTTGTCATCTTCATGTCAGGACCGTGTTCTCATCTCACATAGGGTCGGGCAGCGTCACATAACCTAGTATTTTAGTCAAGTAAATTCCCGACAAGTTTTGTCAGTATTTTTGCGCAGCAGCACACGACGCCCGCGACCAGCCCCGGTGAGAGAGTTAACTAACTGATTTTATTTGGGTTTAAGTGGCGAAATGGAGAATGAGCTTGACCAGGCCAATGAGTCCCAGTACCAGGCAGACGACCAGCGAGAAGCCGAGGATGATGTAGATCTTGATGCCGTGTTTCTCGATATATTTCTCGTCACGGTCCATGTTTTTCTGGGACTGAACACCGAAAAACGAGGCCAGCAGGCTTTGAATGATTTGCAGTATCCCGGGTTCTTTTTCCGGGCCAGGATCGGGCTTATTCATCGGCGGATTTTTCTCTCTTTAATTCTTTCAGTTCTGCCTCTACCTCGTGCAGGTGATCAAGAATAGAGTCCAGCGCACTCTGGATAGGATCGGTAACGTCCTTGCTTTCAGCATAGGCGGTAAAGCCAATCTTCTTGGCCATGGCCTCGCGTTGGGCCGATTTACTGGAAACGTCTTTTTTTACAACCACGTGACCGGGAACACCGACCACGGTCGCGGCGGGCGGTATATCCTTTACCACGACAGCGTTGCAACCAATGCGCGCGCCTTCGCCGACAGTAATTGGCCCAAGGATCTTGGCACCGGCTCCCACGACTACGTTGTTATTCAAGGTGGGATGGCGCTTGCCCTTGTTCCAGGTAGTACCGCCCAGCGTAACGCCGTGGTAGATGGAGACGTCATCACCTATCTCCGCTGTTTCACCAATCACGATACCCATGCCGTGGTCGATAAAAAATCGACGGCCTATGACGGCGCCGGGATGGATCTCGATACCGGTAAGGAAACGACTGATATGTGCCGTCATGCGCGCCAACAGGTACAATTTCTTTTTCCAGAGCCAGTGGTTGAATCGATGCATAACAATGGCCTGGAAACCCGGGCAGGTGAAAATGGTTTCCAGCACCGAGCGTGATGCCGGATCGCGTTCAAAGACAACGTCTATTTCTTCTTTGATAGTTGAGAACATCTATTTTTCCCGCAGCCTTGCGATTTTTTCCAACTGTTGCTGGTAGGTTTGTAATTCATTAAGTATATCGGCTCGTCTTTGCTTTGCACCTTCAACAACGTTAGTCGGTGCACGTTCGACAAAGTTTTTATTCTCAAGTTGATTATCGAGCCCTGTTTTTTCCTTCTCAAGTTTCTCGATGGTCTTATTGAGTCGTTCGGTTTCTGCTGCCGGATCGATAATATCCGCCAGCGGTACAAGTATGCGCATCTCACCGGCCAGTGCCATGACGGCATCATCCATTTCATCACTGCTATGTTCAATATTTTCAATGCGTCCAAGTGCACGCAAATAAACCGTGTTCGCCTTTAACCACGCCTGTTCAGTACTGCTGCCATCCCTGATAAACACGTTCAGTTTTTTACCCGGCGCAATGTCACGTTCGGCGCGAATACGGCGTACACCCATGATAAAAGCCTTCACCCATTCCAGTTCTGTCAATGCATTCGCGTCGCTTTCCAGGTCCTCGGCACGAGGATAGGTCTGCAACATAATGCTGTCACCCTTGATTCCCAGTAACGGGGTGACGCGTTGCCACAGAGTCTCGGTGATAAACGGGATGAACGGGTGCAGGGCGCGCTGCAATGTCTCAAGAACAGTTAATAATGTGTACAACGTGCCGCGCTTTTCAGCCGCGCTGGTCTGGTCGCTGTTAAGCGTTGTCTTCGATAGTTCAAGGTACCAGTCGCAGTATTCATCCCAGGTAAATTCATACAGGGCCTGTGACGCCAGGTCGAAGCGATACGTGCGCATGCCCTCGTGGCAGGCGCGCAGGGTTTCTTCCAGTCGCGTGTTGATCCAGCGCTCGGCCAGGCCAAGTGTCTTATCACCCTGGCTAATATCGATGTTCTGGGCCTCGGCACTCATTAATACAAAGCGCGTGGCATTCCATAGCTTGTTGCAAAAATTGCGGTAGCCCTCGATACGGCCGACATCGAAACGTATGTCACGGCCCTGCGTGGCCAGTGAGGCAAAGGTAAAGCGCAACGAGTCGGTGCCGTAGGCAGCGATGCCGTCGGGGAAATGCTTGCGCGTCGCTTTCTCGATTTTTGCTGCCATTTGCGGTTGCATCAAACCGGTGGTGCGTTTTTCAACCAGCGTATCCAGCTTGATACCATCGATCAGGTCCAGCGGGTCCAGCACGTTGCCCTTGGACTTGGACATCTTCTGCCCATCCGAATCTCGAACCAGGCCGTGTATGTAGACTTCTTTAAATGGGACTTCGCCCATGAACTTGATACCCATCATGATCATGCGCGCGACCCAGAAAAAGATAATATCGAAACCGGTAACCAGCACGCTGGTTGGGTAGAATTTTTCCAGTTCGGGTGTCTTTTCCGGCCAGCCCAGTGTGGAGTATGGCCATAGTGCCGATGAGAACCACGTATCCAGCACGTCTTCATCCTGGGTCAGGTCTATATCACCAAGCTGGTATTTCTTACGGACCTCGTCTTCATCATGACCGACGTAAATAGTCCCATCCGCGTCATACCAGGCCGGGATGCGGTGGCCCCACCAGAGCTGACGGCTGATGCACCAGTCTTCAATATTGCGCATCCATTCGAAGTAGGTCTTGGACCAGTTTTCCGGGACGAACTTCACGTCACCGTTTTCAACTGCCTTGATCGCCGGGTCAGCCAGTGGCTGGATCTTCACGTACCACTGGTCGGTGAGATAGGGTTCCACCACGGCATGCGAGCGATCGCCACGCGGGACCATCAGCTTGTGATCGTCAATCTTTTCAAGCAGTCCCTGTTGTTCCAGGTCGGCGATGATCTGTTTACGTGCTACATAACGATCCATGCCGCGATAGGCTTCGGGAGCGGTATTGTTTATCGCTGCATCAACAGTAAAGATGTTGATCAAGGGCAGGCTGTGGCGTTGACCCACCTCGTAGTCATTAAAATCATGGGCAGGCGTTATCTTGACGCAGCCGGTACCGAATTCCGGATCGACATAGTCATCGGCAATGACCGGTATGGTTCGGTCGGTGAGTGGCAGGCGCACCTGCTTGCCGACAAGTTCCTGGTAGCGTTCATCGTCCGGGTGTACGGCAACGGCGGCATCGCCCAGCATGGTCTCCGGCCGCGTTGTTGCAACGATAACGTATTCCAGCCCGGCGACGGGTTCCAGCAGGGGATAGCGCATGTGCCAGAGCTTGCCGTTTTCTTCCTCCGAGATGACCTCAAGGTCGGAGATCGCGGTATGCAGCACCGGGTCCCAGTTGACCAGGCGTTTACCGCGATAGATCAGCCCCTCGTCGTAAAGGCGGACGAATACCTCGCGCACGGCAACGGACAGGCCCTCATCCATGGTGAAACGCTCACGCGACCAGTCCATGGATGTGCCCAGCCGGCGCGACTGGCGTGTTATGGTATTGCCGGAATGTTCTTTCCAGTCCCACACGGCCTCGATAAATTTTTCCCGACCCAGGTCGTGGCGAGATAATTCCTTTTGTTGTAACTGGCGCTCCACCACCATTTGCGTGGCGATGCCGGCATGATCGGTTCCGCATTGCCACAGCGTGTCGTTGCCATTCATGCGGTGATAGCGGATGAGGGTATCCATCAGCGTTTGTTGAAATGCATGGCCCATGTGCAGACTACCGGTGACGTTCGGTGGCGGCAGCATGATGCAATAGGGTTCGCCCTTGCCCGCGGGCGCAAAGTAACCATTGCGCTCCCAGTTATCGTAGCAACTTTTTTCTATTGTCTCGGGGTTGTAGGTCTTTTCCATGCTTAAACGGTAACTATGCCGGGTACGTATGACTGAATTAAATGACAGGGTGGCGTATTGTCCATATGCGGGCTATCAAGGGCAACGAAATTCTGAATGCAATCGCTGTGTTATTTATCCGCGTCGGGATTTTTCGAGTGCGATAATTCCTTCATCAGTCGGGTTTTTACTTCATCAATAATGCTGCTTTTCAGTATGGCGATCAGTTCATCCAGGTCCTGGCTGATCTCCTTGTCAACCTTGTTGATGATATCTTCAACGACTTCGTTATCTCTTGCCAGTGATTCAACCTGATCAGGATCGAGCATGGAATCAGACTTATCCGCTTCGAACAGGTCTTCCAGGACCGGAATACCATCCGTGCCGACCTTCATATGCAATTGGCCGGTACGGTTGGCCTCGGCCTTTTTCTCAGCCAGCAGACGTTCCAGTTCGTCTATACGGCTGACCAGTTCAGCGCGTTCGGCGTTGCCCGGTTCTCTGCTGTCGTCGTTTTCATCTGCCATGGTCAGGCGGCTGGTTCAATCTTGTGATCGTGTACATCGTAAGAGCCGTTCCGATAATCCCGGTAGCGCTGGCGCGCATTCTTTTTCTTTTCCTCGCTACCACCGACGATTTCCACGATACGTGTAAACGCTGATGAGAACCCGGGAATTGTCCTGTCCAGGTTTACCAGCACGTCGGTATCCGGCGGATAGTCATTGCCATGACCGATGGTCACGGGGGTTTCCTCGTCAACGTCCTGACCCAGGACCTCGTGCGGAACAAAACTTATATCACGAAACGTCCACAGCATGTCGTCGATCGTACTAGCCTCGTCGGCATTGGCAGTATGAATATGTACGCGGTTACCGGAGCGCCACGCCTTGGCGGTAACACTGCAGGCAAAACGTTCCACAGTTTCACCGTCGGGCAGGATATAAAAATCGACGCGGGACATGTAATTACTTCAACTGGTCCAGTATGTACTGCGTCAACAGCGGAACCGGTCTACCGGTCGCCCCTTTCTTGGAACCACTCAGCCAGGCGGTGCCGGCAATATCCAGGTGGGCCCAGTGGAATTTCTCGGTAAAGCGCGACAGGAAACAGGCGGCCGTGATGGTGCCGGCCTCGCGTCCGCCGATATTGGCCATGTCTGCAAACGGGCTATTCAGTTGTTGTTGATATTCATCCCAGAGCGGCAGTTGCCAGGCGCGGTCACCGGCTTCCTCGCCGGCCTGTAACAGGTCACGTGCCAGCGGGTTATGGTTACTCAACAACCCGGTTGCGTGTTTCCCAAGTGCAATGACGCAGGCCCCGGTCAAAGTGGCAATGTCGATCACGACTTCCGGGTTATAGCGCTCGGCATAAGTGAGGGCGTCGCACAGTATCAGGCGTCCCTCGGCATCGGTATTCAATACCTCTACGGTCTGGCCCGACATACTGGTGAAGATATCGCCCGGCTTGGTGGCGGTGCCACTGGGCATGTTTTCCGTGGCCGGTATCACCCCCACGACATTTATGGCCAGTTTCATTTCAGCCACGGCAGCGATCGTGCCCAGCACGGAAGCCGCGCCACACATGTCGTATTTCATCTCGTCCATGGCCGCAGCAGGTTTAATTGAGATACCACCGGTATCAAAGGTGACACCCTTGCCGACGAGCACGATGGGCTTGCCAGATTTCTTGGTGCCCTTGTATTCCAGGGTAATCAGCTTGGCCGGTTCGTTCGAACCCTGCGATACAGAAAGTAGCGAGCCCATGCCGAGCTTTTTCATTTCTGCCTCTTCCAGTACGTTGACCGATAACGAGCGGTGATTTTTACCCAGGTCGGTAGCCTGCTTTGCCAGGTATGTGGGTGTGCAGATGTTGGAGGGTCGGTTGGCCAGGTCACAGGTCAGTTTCATGCCGTTGGCAATGGCACGACCTATCAGTAACGCCTCATCGCCCTGGGCCAATTCCCGACGCGTTGGCACGGTAAAGGTAATCTTGCGTAATGGACGACGCTTTTCTTTCTTTTTCGTTTTTAATTCATCGAACTGGTACAGTACCTGCCCGGCAGTAATGATGGCCTGCTTGATCTTCCAGTGATGATCACGGCCCTTGATAGTCAGCTCGGTCAGGTAGTTGACGCACTCGAGTGAACCCGTGTCTTTCAGCGACTTGATGCTATTGCTGATAATTGTTCTATAAGAGCGGTCATCGAGTTCCCGTTCCTTGCCGCAACCGACCAGCATGACGCGGTCGGCGATCATGCCTGGTACGTGGTGCAACAGCAGCATCTGGCCCTTTTTTCCGTCCATATCACCACGGCGAATCAGGTTGGAAAGATATTTATCGCTGGCCGCATCAATGGCCTTGGCCGGGCCGGAGAGCCGACGTGACTCGAAAATACCAACGATGACACAGGCGGTTCTCTGTTTTTCAGGGTCACCACTCTTAATATTGAAATCCATACTTACTCCAGATTGTTGGAACCAGGTGCGCTGGTTAGTGAAAATGCTTTATATTATCGGTCTTTATTACATATCCAGGCGCTACAATATGCGTATGCAGCGTGAGTTTTTTGCGAAAAAACGGCAAAACTCGTGCGGGCCGCGTAATTTGACAAGTTTATTCATTTATCCTTGACTAGGCAAAACCTTATAAGGTGCGGGCAGTAAAATCTTGATCATCCAGCGATATATCTACCGGGAATTGCTATCCAAGCTAGTATGGATACTGGGGTTGTTGATACTGGTATTTACCAGTAACAGATTCGTAGGCTTTCTTGCGGATGCGGCCGAGGGCAGCATCCCTGGTGACCTGGTCTTCCAGATGTTGGCCTACAAGATGCTGGGTACGTTGCCAAAGATCTTCCCCGTAGCCATTCTCGTGGCCATGTTGCTTGGTTTTGCCCGCATGGCTAATGATCGCGAGCTGGTGGTCATGCTGGCGGCCGGTATCAGTCGCCGCTTTCAGTTGCAGGTTGTAACCAGGTTCGCCGCTGCTTTCTGCGTAGTCGTCGCTATTACCACGCTGTACCTGGCGCCGTGGGCAGAACAACAGCTTTCAAATCTCAAGGAAGTAGCGAAACAACGGGCCGATATTGCCGGCATCAGGCCCGGCCAGTTCAAGGAATTCAGCAAGGGTGAACGAATTGTTTACGTGCAGCGCTCATCCGAGGACAAGCTCGCCATGGAAGATGTCTTCCTGCATGTAAAACAGGACAGCGGTAAGCAGCGCGACATGAAGAGTGGTGTGCTGACAGCAGCAAGCGCGCGGTTTAGGGATGAAAAGGGATCTGGCAATCGCTACATCGAGTTCAGTAACGGTAACCGCTATGTTATGGCACCCGGGCAACTGGACTACCAGATCATTGAGTTTGAGACCTACGCACTATTAACCGAGGATGCACAGATAAGCGAATCGGGACTGAAGACCGATGCCTTGTCGACCAGCACACTGGTGAACTCCGACAACAAGGTGCACAAGGCGGAATTGCAATGGCGTATATCGATGATCATTGCCTGCCTGATGTTACCGTGGCTGGGCGTATTATTAATCCAGACCCACACCCGCGAGGAGCGGCGTTATGGGCCTTTTGTAATCGCAATATCCATTTACCTGATTTACAGCAACCTGCTGGGCATATCGCAAACACTGATCAGGCGTGATTTGTTGCCCGTGTTTATCGGTCTCTGGTGGGTTCATATACTGTTGGCCGGAGTGTTGTTCCTGTTCTATTACCTGCCACGAAATAAACGGCGTGCTGCCAGCGGCACAGCTGTCGTGAATAATGGAGTCGATTAATGGTACTGGATCGATACATTGGTCGTAACCTCTTTGCCAATTGCCTGATGGCGTTATTCGTGCTGATCGCTATTTTTTCTTTCTTTGCCTTTGTCGACCAGCTTGGCGATACCGGCGTGGGTGACTACGGTGTCTACGAGGCATTCAAATACGTCATATTGACCATGCCTCGACTCAGTATTGAATTGTTACCCATCGCCGCGGTGATTGCCGGCATGGCAACACTGGGTATGCTGGCCAATAGCAGCGAATTGGCCGTGATGCGCACGTCGGGCATGTCAAGGCTGCATCTTTCCTGGGCGTTGATAAAAACCGGCATCATTATTATTGCACTGGGAATGCTGGTCAGTGAATTCGTGGCACCCAGAAGTGAGAAAGCAGCGCAGGAGTTGCGCTCGGTTGCCAAGACCAGCGAGATTTCCATGCAGACCCGGCATGGTCTGTGGTCACGTGACGGTAACAGTTTTATCAATATCAAGACGGTGTTGCCTGATGATCGCCTGAAGGATATCACCGTTTATGAATTTGATAATAACCGGGAATTGCGGGCTACCATCAAGGCAAAGCAGGCCACCTATGCCGGTGACCGCTGGATATTAAGTGATATTCAGAAATTCGATGTGAGCACGGCCAGGATTGAAAAAAGCAGTTTTGAAAAGGCCGAATGGAACGTGTTATTGAATCCCGAGGTGATAGAGCAGGTCACGGTGCGGCCACAACACTTGTCGTTGTATGGCCTGGTCAATTACATGCGTTATTTACGGGCGAATAGCCAGAGCACAGCGCTGTATGAACAGGCATTCTGGTCAAAATTAATCAGTCCTTTTTCCATCCTCGCCATGATCCTGCTGGCACTGACCGTTGTCAGGAGTGAAGGCCGCTCTGTGTCGATAGGACAGCGGGTGTTTTTCGGTGCGTTGCTCGGTATCCTGTTTCATTTGTTAAACCAGGTCACCAGCCACATGGGCATCGTCTATGGTTTGAATGCGCTATTGAGTGTCAGTTTGCCTACAATTGTGGTGCTGGCATATGTGACTTTCGCCATCAGGAATCAACCCTGAATCAAGGCGTGTTGCGTAATACCAGTCGGGTGGCAGAAAGGCGGTCGTGCAAGGCAAGTTTTTCAGTATCAAGTAAGCTCCAGATAAAACCCAGCCCAAGTAACAACCACGATAGCAGTGCGGCCAGAAAGCGAAGGCTGGCCTGTCGCCAGTTCGGAGTCTGGCCATCGCTGTTCACTACCTGTAAGCGCCAGCTCTTCATGCCCAGCGTCTGACCTCCGTTCATCCACTGCCAGCAAAAATACAGGTAGCACATGATCAACAGGTAAAAATTGTAGGCCAGGTTGCCGCTCTCGATAGCGGTGTTACTTACCAAAGGCAGGATCAGTAAAGTCGAAACAAACAATACCGAGAATAACAACATGCCGTCGTAACAGATCGCGGCGAACCGCCTGAGCAAGGTAACTTTCATACCATTTGTTCTATTCATGAATGAGTTCTGGGATCAACGCTAAAACAGGATAGTACATGATAACGTTGGTTAATATGATGCCCCTGAAAATGCATAAAAAAATAAGTGGAATGAACGCTAATCCGGTTTTTCATGTTTTATAAATGGCAATATGACAGGGTTATTTATAGAATGCATACCCTGTTTCATTGAATCACATCCCCCGTATGACGACGAGTACTACCAGTACTGGCTCTGTTTCCAGGCTCAAACCCAAACCGCGAATTATCCCGCGTGAGGAACATAATGTCTCGCGTGAGCAAATAAGTGATAACGCGCTCAAGGTCTTATACCGGTTAAAAAATGCCGGCTATAAATCCTACCTGGTTGGTGGCGGCGTACGTGATCTGTTACTTGGCCGCGAACCCAAGGATTTTGACGTGGTTACCGATGCCCGTCCGGAGCAAATCCGGGAGTTATTCAGAAATTGTCGTTTAATCGGTCGTCGCTTTCGACTGGCGCACGTTCGTTTTGGCAGTGAAATCATCGAGGTGTCTACCTTCCGCGCACCACATCATATTTCCGATGACGGTGATGGTCATATCGAGGAAGGTCGAATTGTGCGCGACAATGTCTACGGAGATATCGACGATGATGTCTGGCGCCGCGACTTCACTGTTAATGCGCTGTTCTACAACATCGAGGACTTTTCCATAGTCGATTACGTTGGCGGTGTTGCTGACCTGGAACAGGGTCATCTCAGGTTGATCGGTGATCCTGCCCAGCGTTACATAGAGGACCCGGTCAGGATGTTAAGGGCCGTACGATTTGCTGCGAAGCTAGGGTTAAGGATTCATGCTGACAGCGAGGCACCTATAAGAAAGTATGCCGGTATGCTGGCTGACATTCCGCCGGCCCGCCTGTTCGAGGAAGTACTGAAGTTGTTCATGAGCGGCTGTGCCTTGCAGACGTTTGAAACATTGCGCCATTATGGTTTGTTCAAATACCTGTTTCCGCAGACCGACACCTTGCTGGATAGTGTAGAAAAAGATTATCCGCACACGTTCATCATGCAGGCCCTGAAAAATACCGATCAGCGACTGGCTGAGGGCAACTCCATCACGCCCGGCTTTCTGCTAGCAGCATTCCTGTGGGAACCGATGCGGGTTGAAGCTGAAGATCATCTCTCCCATGCGTTGTCGGAAATGGAAGCGGTTCAGCTTGCTGGTGATACCGTTATCTCCAGGCAGATTTCAAGCATTGCCATGCCGCGACGCTTTACCCAGTTTGCCCGGGAAATATGGACCTTGCAGGTCAGGTTAAAGCGAATGGGGAAACGTTCTTTTCGGGTACTGATGCACCCACGTTTCAGGGCGGCCTATGACTTTTTGTTGTTAAGGGCACAGGCGGGTGAAGCGCTGGATGAACAGGTCCAGTACTGGACGCAACAACAAGTGGAAAACCCGCAAATCGAGAAGATACAAAAGAAACCGACCAGTACACGCCGACGTCGCCCGCGCAGTCGCCGCTCGCGCAAAAAAGATTAACCATGACGGTAGTTTTCGTCGGTCTTGGAAGTAATCTCGATTCTCCGCAAGAACAGGTCAGCCGTGCCATTGATGAACTGGATGCGGTGGAGGAAACTACGCTCATTGCCTGTTCCTCGTTATATCGGAGCAGTCCCGTTGGCCCCCAGGACCAGGATGATTTCGTGAACGCGGTGGCCAGGCTTGAAACCCGTCTATCGGCGTATGACTTACTGGATGCCCTGCAGGAAATCGAGAACCATCACGACCGCCAGCGCGTGCAACGCTGGGGCCCGCGTACACTGGACCTGGATATACTCAGTTACGGTGATAACATCATAGCAACGCAAAGACTCACGGTTCCTCATCCTGAGATACCCAATCGTACATTTGTGTTAAAACCCTGGGCAGAGATTGAGCCTGGCTGGCAAATACCCGGTCTGGGTAGCGTGACCGATTTACTGGCAAATTCCCGAGAGGCCATGCCGGAGAAACTGACATGAAGCGCGGCCGTCCTGATTTTATCGTCGTGGAAGGTCCTATCGGTGTGGGCAAGACAACGCTGGCAAAAAAACTTGCCGAGACACTGAATACCGACCTGTTACTGGAACAGGCGGAAGATAACCCTTTTCTGCCAAGGTTCTACGCCGATCCAAAAACAGCGGCACTACCGACCCAGCTGTTTTTCCTGTTCCAGCGCACCAAACAGCTGGAGTCCCTGCGCCAGGCAGATATGTTCCAGCCGGTACACGTGTCCGATTTCCTGATGGAAAAGGACAAGCTGTTTGCGTCAGTGACACTGGATGATGAAGAACTGGCTTTGTATCATCAGGTTTACGATCGTTTAACGTTAAATGTGCCGGCACCTGACCTGGTGATTTACCTGCAGGCGCCTGTGGATGACCTGTTGCGCCGTATTGGTGAAAGAGGACGCGAGATTGAGCGTCCAATTAAACGTGACTACCTGAAAAAAATCTCGGATGCATACGTGGAGTTTTTTTACTATTACTCTGGTGCCCCCTTACTGATCGTGAATACCGAGGACTTTAATTTTTCCAGTAATGACAAAAACTATGATTTATTGCTTGAACACATAAATCAGCTCCCGCCCGGCAGGCATTTTTTTAATCCCAGGTAGAACATGACCCGATTGGTACGCGCAGAAGATCTACAGGCGATGAAGCAGGCAGGTGAGAAGATCGCGTGCCTGACTTCTTATGATGCCTGCTTTGCGCGACTTCAGGAGCAGGCCGGCGTCGATGTGTTACTGGTTGGCGATTCACTGGGGATGGTGTTACATGGTGAAGAGACCACGCTGGGTGTCAGCATGGTAGACATGATCTATCACACGCGCATGGTGAGTCGTGCAGTTAACAACCCGTTGATCATCAGTGACATGCCTTACCAGAGTTATAATTCACCATCCACGGGCCTGGAGAATGCGCAACGACTGGTCACAGAGGGTGGTGCACACGTTGTGAAACTGGAAGGTGGTCAGTCCATTTTGAAGACTGTGGAACAGATCTGTGAACACGGCATACCGGTTTGTGGGCATCTTGGTTTAATGCCACAGTCCATAAATGAACCTGGAGGTTACCGGGTGCAGGCGAGGACAGAAGCCGCCGCCGAGCAATTAAGGCAGGATGCGATCGCACTTGAGCAAGCGGGTGCCAGTTGCCTGGTTCTCGAATGTATACCGACAAAGCTTGCTGCCGAAGTCAGCGATGAATTATCTATTCCAACAATTGGTATCGGTGCAGGAATAGGTTGCGATGGCCAGGTGCTGGTCGCACATGACATGCTGGGGATGTCGCCCAGGTTGGCCAGGTTCTGCAGGGATTTTCTCAAGGATAGCGATTCTATCGTGGATGCATTTGCAGCTTACGTGGCGGCTGTTAAGGACAAATCATTCCCCGCACCTCAACACAGTTTCGATTGATGCAGCTTTACAAGACCATACCGGAATTACGCGAGGCACTTTCATCCATTCGCCAGACCGGTAAGTCTGTCGGCCTGGTGCCTACCATGGGTAACCTGCATGAGGGCCACCTGTCGCTGGTATCTATCGCGCAAGACAATGTTGATGTCGTTGTCGTGACACTGTTTGTCAATCCCGGTCAGTTTGTAGAAGGAGAAGATTTCGACGCTTACCCGCGCACGCCCGATGCGGACCTGAAAAAATTAAAAGAGATGCAGGTTGATATCGTGTTCATGCCCGATGTCAGTGAGATCTATCCCGTTGGACTCAATACCGAGGTGACGGTACCGGCCCTGGACTCAATCTTTTGTGGTGAAGCCAGGCCCGGCCACTTCAAGGGTGTCGCGACGATTGTCACGAAATTATTCAACATCGTGCAGGCTGATGTGGCCGTGTTTGGTGAAAAAGATTACCAGCAGTTGCTGGTGATTCGACGCCTGGTCGAGGATCTTAATATTCCGGTTCATATTATTGGCGCACCGATCGTGAGAGAGGCAAGTGGTCTAGCCATGAGTTCACGTAACCAGTATTTGTCTGCTGCTGAACGCAAGCAGGCCGCGAGGTTATACCAGTGTTTGCAAAAAATGGCGCTTGCAATAAAGCGCGGTGATAAAAATTTCGACGCGCTTGAGCAACAGTCCTTACAGGAATTGACTGACGCGGGTTTTAAGCCTGATTATGTTCGCATCCGCGATGCGAACACTTTAGGATCCCCCCGGCAAGAAAAAATTGTTATTATCGCTGCGGCGTGGCTGGGGAGCGCGCGCCTGATTGACAATGTTGCAGTGCAAACCTATGATTGACAGATCAGTCCCTGTCATTATCAGGTCATAAAATTATAAGTTATTGAAAAATAATGGAAATAACAGTATTAAAAGCCAAACTTCATCAGGCTTGCGTGACACACGCTGAACTACATTATGATGGTTCCTGTGCGATAGACGGTGCACTGCTCGACAAGGCAGGCATTCACGAATACGAGCAGATAGAAATTTATAATATTACCAACGGCGAGCGCTTCACGACTTACGCTATCCGGGCCGAAGATAATTCCCGTATTATTTCGGTCAACGGGGCAGCCGCGCACAAGGCCAACCCGGGTGATCGCGTCATCATCTGTGCCTATGGCCGCATCAACGAGAACGAGATTAGTCGTTTCAAGCCGACACTGGTTTACCTTGATGAAGACAACAACATCACCCGCATCAAGGATCACATTCCGGTCCAGGCAGCGTAGTAGTAATAACGAAATGTATAAAAAAAGCGGCTGAGAGCCGCTTTTTTTTACCTGACTGTTTGCCGGTAGTCCCTGGTAATTATTCCTTACCCAGTGGCTGCTTAATCAGGTTGCCAGGACCGAGTACATCATCACCACGGGCCAGCAGGTAAACATAAAGATCTTCCAGGTTATCCATGACCTTGGTATTGGTATTGTGCGGGCGCATCATTGTGCCTGAAACACCATTGGTTACGATATCCTTGAACTGTTCTTTGGTTAGTTTGTTCTTAACACTGTCAGCCAGGTTAGGGCCAACTGCACCGATACCACCCTTGCCATGACAGGCGCCACAGCCGCCACCGTTGTAGGTGCGCCAGCCATTCATGGCGTTTTCGCTGATCTTGCCATCGACTACCTGGTAGGGTTTATCGCCTTCGGCATAAGCACTAAGCGAGATACTGCATGCCGCTAATGATGCTACGGCTATTTTTGTTAATGTATTCACGTCTATTACCTCTGCTATGATTGACAGAAAAAAAAGGAACGCATATTAATCGATTTTTTGCGCCTTGGACATTATGACTTTTCGTATTCTGGAAAGTTTTTGTATTTACACGTTTTTTTCGCCCTGAAATTGTTATGAACAGTGAACCAAAGAACGCTGGTGTGGTCGTTATTGGCAACGAAATCCTGTCTGGGCGAACCCAGGACAGCAATCTTTCCTTTATCGGCGGGCGCCTGAGTGCCCTGGGCATCATATTACGCGAGGCGCGCGTAATCCCGGACGTGGAAGCGACAATTATCAGCACTGTCAGGCAATTTTCCGGTGATTTTGACTATGTCTTTACCACCGGTGGTATCGGCCCTACCCACGATGACATCACCACGGCATGTGTCGCCAGCGCGTTCAACCGGAAAATCATTCGCGATCCCGGGGCCGTGAAGGCGATGGATAAATATTATGAACCGGGGCAGCTGACCGAGGCGCGCCTGAAGATGGCGGATGTGCCGGAGGGGGCCACGCTGGTACCTAACCCGGTCAGTGCCGCACCGGGCTATCAAGTGGAAAACGTGTTTGTACTGGCCGGCGTGCCTGACATCATGCGCGCCATGTTTTTATCCATTGAAGATCGCCTGACCGGCGGGCCTCCGATCCTGTCGGCCAGTGTCTCTACCAACCTCGGTGAAAGCCGCATGGCCTCCGGGCTGGGAGAGATCCAGGCCCAATGCAGCAATGTTGATATTGGCAGCTACCCTTATTTCAAGCAGGGTCAGCTGGGTGTGAACATCGTGTTGCGTTCAATCGACAAGGATGAACTGTTACTGCGTCAACAACAGGTGATAGACCTGGTGGCCTTGCTGGAGGGTATCACACTGGATGTTATGCAGCCGGACTAGTCCAGCCCAGCCTCTTTAACTTACATTAAAATGCATTAATAGCTTCGTTAAAAACGTCGCCTGCAGCAGACGTAAATGACACTTTATTTATAAAAAAAAATATTTTTATTTTAACAGTAAAATTTTTATTGAAATCGGCAAATAGAAACAGGTACATTACTCTAAAGTTTTGTTGGCCGAGTCTAACTTCTACATGCCTGCCGCTCTTTCATAGAGTGGCAGATACAGGCAACCCGACATAACTAAAAATAATTACAATCTGTGAACGGTGCTGCTGTTTTCAACGCTTTCTGTCATTCGCGAATCAGCAAGCCCCGCTTATGCATCTTGAGAAACTGACCGAGTGTTTAATTTGTAACGTCTGTAAGTAATAACTATAAGAATAATCCAACATGAATTTAACACTTGCGAAAGTCGTTCGTCTGCCTACAGCCTCGCCCATATGCACTTCACTCATTCTGTTTAGTTTTTTTGCTGTCGCTTTTGCTTTTCCATCTGCTGTGTCTGCAGGAGATACAGGTGTATCTTGGGAACAACAACTAGCACAAGCTCAGGCCATCGTTTCCAGGGGAGAGCAACTCCATGACCGGATAGGAGAAATGAAATCCCAGGCACAGAGAGACAAAGACATCATACGGGTGAATTGTCTCGATACAAAACACGACGAGGTGAATGCAAATCTAACAAACGCAAAACGCAGACTGGAGTCACTGAGAAATGAAGTCGATCCTCAACGACGCAGACAAGCTCTAACTGTAATGTTGGTATTAGGGCAAAAATTTGATGTTCTGGATCAGCAGGCAAACCAGTGTATCGGGCAAAATGTCTTTGATACGACCAGATCTAATAATGCGTTAGATTCGACCAACATTAATGATGCCTGCGACAGCAATCCATGCGAAGCGGGAGAGTCATGTAAGCCTGATAGCACGCAACCCAAAGGATATAAGTGCGAAAGTAGCGGGCCGGATTTAGCTCCACTACCACCGCCTGTAACGCCCGACTTAATTGTGCCCACTTCTGCACCTAACACTACCGTAACCATTATGGCAAAAGGTGATCAGCAGAAGGTGATGGAAAACGCGGAGACACCGCTCACGTTTACTGTCTCGCTCGACACCGCCGCCAGCAAGTCCTTGTCTATTCCTTACACGATAAGCGGTACTGACATTACGGCAGATGATTTCAGCGGTGGGCTGACAGGTAATGTTGCTATTGCGGTAGGCGAATCATCAACAGACCTGATGTTGAGCGTCAAAAATGACGATGTTGTGGAAAAAGATGAGACCTTCACTATCACACTAGGGCCTGCGCCGGAGGGCGTCACGCTGGGAGATAATAAGTCTGCTTCTGGTACCATTCTCAATGATGATGTAAATCGCCCGCCTGTTGCGCAAGATGATGCGATAACCCTGGATGCAGACAGTAGATCGACTGTGGTGAGGGTGCTGGAGAATGATACCGATCCCGACAAAGACGAGTTGACGGTAACCAGGATAAATAAAACAAACACAAAGGCGATTGTCGTTCTATATGACGGTGTCATCAGTTACGACCCGAATAACACGTTTGATGACGTGCTAAAGGGACAAACTGAAGTCGACATCTTTAGCTACACGATCAGTGATGGCAGTAATGAGACAGCTACAGCAACGGTGACGGTAACCATTAATGGGCTAAAGGAAGTTGATTACTGTGCCGATGATCCTTGCCAAAACGGCGGACAGTGTTCAAGCGATGTAGAGAACGAGACTTTCCAATGTGTCTGTACTGTCGGTTACCTGGGAAAAACCTGCGCTGATGCAATAACCCCGGCCGCAGGCACACTAGAAGCTGATTATGAAGAACTAGCAGCAGGAGATGTTGCGAAAATTAATACAGAAGATTGGAAAAGCGCATCCGGTGGCATGTCTTTCGAGTGGAATGCATCATGCACTGGCGGGCTGGTTCCTGGAGAGTTTACCGGAAAAATTAATACTTGTGCTGCAGGTTGGACAGGAACTAACTGTGAACAGCAAGTCGGCGAGGACTTGACTGCGCGGAACAACAACGAATTAAAAGACGCTACTTTAGGCTATATCACATTCAAAGCACCAGATAATAATACTGGTGAAGCGCAGGTTTGTACCATTACCGTGACTGGTACTGATCCGGCAAATGGAATCGCAACCGAACCTCGATCTATAGAAATTACAGTCGAGTCGAAGAATCTTCCTCCTGTTGCAAAAGATCTCTCTGTCACAATAGAAGAAGATACTACTAATTTTTCTGCAAATCGTATCATCAATATATTGAGTTACACTGATTCTGCCCTGGATGCACTCCCTGATAATGACAAGGTAGCTAATGAGCAACTACGACCTGATATCAAGATACTTAAACAGCCCAAGCATGGCAGGTTGAGTATTAGTTTTGTTTCAAATGATTATATAGAGATAGCTAAATACACCCCTAATCCAAACTGGTCTGGTACAGATACGTTTAGCTATCAAGTCACAAGTGCGGTGAGTGGTTTAACATCAAACGAAGCAACGACTACGATCATTGTAACGCCAGTAAATGATGCACCGAGAAAGATCGAAGGAGTTGATCCTATTGTCGAACTTGATGAGGGCGAGGAGATCACTATCGATGTCAGTAAATATTTCTCCGATATTGACGGTGATGCGTTGACGATCTCATCATTTACGCCAGTTTCATCTGAATATGGCACGCTGAGTCAGGAAGGTAGTAGTCAGCTGAAATTCAAATCCAACAAGCCAATTGATAAAAGCGGTGACAAAATAGCTCAAAGCTACAAAGAATTTCGAACTGCAACAGACGTTACCGTTACTGATGGAAAATTAAAACCTTCTAGTCCTGTGACAATTAGAATATTAATTAATAACTTGAATGATCCTCCCTCATTGGTTAATCAATTAGAAAATGATGTGTTCGAAGTTTACGCGAATTCGAGTGTAGACATCTCCCCGTTTCACTTTGTTGATCCAGACTCATCCTGGATCGTGAAACCATTTTCCGTTCAAGGTTTGCCCGAGAGTCTACGTTCAATCAACAGTTACTATGACACAGGGGCCTTAGTTAAAATCTTTGGTAATGTCCGTGAGGAGGATGTTGGGATTCACGAGATCACAGTCACTGCTACCGATCCGGGAGGATTAACCGCGATAGGAAAATTTGACCTGATTGTACTCGAACAGCCTAAACCAGCAATAATCACTGGCGAAACCACGGGCAACATTATTGAAGACGATAAAACAACAACAACAGGTACTTTAGAAGTTGAAGATACCAATGAAGGCGAAAGTGAATTCAAAGTAGCTAGCAACATTGCGGGTAAATATGGTTCATTGGAAATTGATAAAGCGGGTAAATGGACATACACCGTTACCGACATGGAAGCGGAAGTCATTCAGTCCCTAAGTAAAGATGAGTCGCTAACAGATAAACTCACCGTAGAATCGAAGGATGGCACCAAGCAAGACATCATAATCACGATTACTGGCGTTGATGAGCCTGCTTTGGAGAAAGCAACCATAGCTGCGAAGTCATCTGAATCAAACGTTGTTCAGAAAGAAGTCTCTGTTTCACCTGACTATGAAGAAACTACTGATAGCGATGGCAACAAATCACTGATATTTACAGTGACATTAAGTTGTCCTGCAGATAGGCCTGTTGAATGTTTAGAGAACACCTGTGCGGTAACAGCAGCGGATTGCGGGGCAAGATAAGCGAAGAAGAGCGATGAAAGACTTCTACCGACAATTTTACCTGTTTATCTCGTTGTTGGCATTTTTTGTAATGCCTTTGGGCTCAGCGTATGCAGGTGTTACGTGTCCTTCATCAACTCCGATTAAATGTGCTGACGGCAGTTGTAAAATGACACAAGCAGAGTGTGCAGCGTCTTCAGCAACCAATGCGTGTCCTTCATCAACTCCGATTAAATGTGCTGACGGCAGTTGTAAAATGACACAAGCAGAGTGTGCTGCTAATACGTCAACAATTACAAGCAATAATAATGAACCAGCTTCAATAACAGTTCCTTATTCTATTGAAGGGCTTAGTCAAGATGATGTTATTGAAGGTAAGTTAAAGGGTAATGTCACCTTCCCTTTGAAAAAAGGTGAAAACAAGCAAACGGTTACTATCAAGCTTAAAAAGAACGCCATGAAAAGCGGCGATAAAGACCCTCAATTTTCATTGGGTGAACTCTCTGATAAGAAAGTAAAAGCGGGCAAGAATAAATCAGTCGTTTTTAAACTTCCCGATCAAAAAGTTAAGCCAAAAGCTGCCCCGGTTAATGCCCCGGTCATTGTTAATTCACCGATAGCGGAAGAGGACAAAACAGTAACGATAGGGGAAGCTGTTGATATTAATTTAACAGACTTGTTTACCGAGGAAGACGGCATTAATAGCCCTAATGTCAGCCGGGTGGAGATGCAAGGTCATCCGAAAAGTTTACGGTTGGATGACAGCGGTTTTTATAATGAGCGCCATTACATTCGAGGTACCCCGAAAGATAGTGATATTGGCGAACACGAAATTACTCTGATAGGAAGAGACACCCAGAACAACAAAGATAACGATGCAACATATAAATTCACATTAACGGTTAAGCCAAAAGCTGTCCCGGTTAATGCCCCGGTTATTGTTAATTCACCGATAGCGGAAGAGGACAAAACAGTAACGATAGGGGAAGCTGTTGATATTAATTTAACAGACTTGTTTACCGAGGAAGACGGCATTAATAGCCCTAATGTCAGCCGGGTGGAGATGCAAGGTCATCCGAAAAGTTTACGGTTGGATGACAGCGGTTTTTATAATGAGCGCCATTACATTCGAGGTACCCCGAAAGATAGTGATATTGGCGAACACGAAATTACTCTGATAGGAAGAGACACCCAGAACAACAAAGATAACGATGCAACATATAAATTCACATTAACGGTTAAGCCAAAAGCTGTCCCGGTTAATGCCCCGGTTATTGTTAATTCACCGATAGCGGAAGAGGACAAAACAGTAACGATAGGGGAAGCTGTTGATATTAATTTAACAGACTTGTTTACCGAGGAAGACGGCATTAATAGCCCTAATGTCAGCCGGGTGGAGATGCAAGGTCACCCGAAAAGTTTACGGTTGGATGACAGCGGTTTTTATAATGAGCGCCATTACATTCGAGGTACCCCGAAAGATAGTGATATTGGCGAACACGAAATTACTCTGATAGGAAGAGACACCCAGAACAACAAAGATAACGATGCAACATATAAATTCACATTAACGGTTAAATCGAAAAACCAGCGCTCAATCGTTGATAAGCAGAATAGACTAAGTATTTCGGATTTTAAGGTCTTCAGCCGCACCTTCCTGCTCAGGGATTCAAGGCAGCGCAGTGGCACCAGCCCGACCAAATTTAATGTCGTGCAAAACAGCATCAGGCAGATCACCTCGCCTGAGGATTGCTTTGACGGCATTGATAATGATGGTGATGGTTTTACCGATGCTGCCGATCCTGATTGCAGCTCGACAACCCCTACACCGACGCCGACACCGCCGGGTCCTCCGCCGCCACCACCGCCTCCGCCACCACCGCCACCACCGCCGCCACCAGCGACGACGCCATTAATTTTGGGCGCCGTGGTTAACGATACCAGTGCTCTTGATGACCTTGAAATTGTTGTAGATGGCGGTAATAACCTCAGTACAGTGCTGGATGGTGGCTTTGTTGCAAACTCACTGGGTGTTATTCAGTTTACTGGTCCAGGTTCGGGCATCATTATTGCTGCCCCCGGTGTTGTGTTTACTGGCTTAAGTAATGTGTTCGATGGTCCAAATACGGTTGGTTTTTCGAGGGGCGGCACTGACTATGAAATTGATATTAATTTAACCATCATTACTGATGACAATATTACGGTTAATGCATTGAGTGGCGTTAATTGTGGAGCCGGACCATGCCCATGATGAAACGCAAAGCATTCAAAATCCTGGTGAGCCCCATATTACCTGTGGTGGCACTCGCAATTTCATTTTCAACAAACGTCAGCGCCTGGGAGTTTCGTCAGTTCAGTGAGATTGGCCCGCCCACCTTCCAGGCTGGTTCACGTGGGCCTTCTTCCCGGGAACTGGGGCTGGATTTACGTGATGTCCCGCGTGAAGCGATCGAACAGGCTGTGAACAGGTTTTTCCAGGCCATTGAAAACCGTAATTTCGATACATTGCTTGCAGATAACTTCCCTGACAGGGCGCGTCTGTTAGATGTTTATGATGAGACCGTACCGCAAAATATCAATATTGACGTACTGAATGTAAGTTCCACCGCGACGTTGCCAGGCGACAATATTGAGTGGCTGGATGATCTGTCTGGCTTCACGCGTACGGTGATAGTGACTGCGACGGTGAATACCCAAATCCGGTTCGAGTTTGAAGGTCAGCAGCACATCATTAGTGGCACCGGTGATTATTTCTTTACCGTGGTCGAGGAGTATCGATGACCAATAAGATGACCAATAAACTGTCTCTGCGATCAGGCGTATCTTTCTCTCTTCTGTTTTTCTCTATTTGGCTGTCATTCGGTACGGTCACTGCATCAGCCGAGGATAAGGGTGTTGGGCTGTTGTCGGATTGGAACATTAACGGCTTTAACACCTACCGCATGGATGTCTACGAGGAGAGCGGCGATCTTTCTGCCAGCCCGTATCCGAATCGCGGCTTCCAGCAATACGATGACTTTACCATCAACATGAATCGTGAATTCTCTATCTATGAGAATATTCGTGTCCAGTTGAATGGCACCATTGATGACTCGGAATACCGAACACAGCAAGAAGGCGTGATCATCGAGCGCGGTTATTTTACCTGGGAAAAGGCTGATGTGAGTGCGCCGTTTCGACTGGAGGTTGGGGATTATTTCGGCAATCAGTCCTTGCGTACCTTGCAACGCGCGCTGAAAGGGGTACAGGTGGAATTACAGCCCGCTCCGTTTGGCGGACAAAAACATTCCTTCCAGGTATTTACCGGTATCACTAACCAGAATTACCGTTCGTTAAGTGAACCCAAGGACATTTATACCGGGGCCTCGTGGTTGATCCCTGAGACAGCTCTCGGGGCCGTCTCATTTACGGCTGTCAATAATATCAATCAGCAAACCGACACAACGCCACAGCAAACACAGACTGTTTACAGCCTGGCGTGGGGCAAGGAAGCCGAGTTGTATCAACAGGAGTTACAGATCGAGGCAGAATATGCCTTGTTCTCCGGTGATGTGTCGACCGCAGCCACTGACCAGAACAAGAACGACAACGGTTTCTTTACACAACTACAGGGGCGGAGCAAGAACATCCCACTGACCTATCGTGTGCGGCATGAACGTTATGGTGATGATTTCCGCCCGAATGGCTCCTCGGTGACGTCAAATCAGCGTTCTTATGAGGGACACGTGGGCTGGCGTTTTGACAATGGGCTCAACCTGCGCGGTCGAGTGCAAACGTTTCGCACCAACTGGAAAAGTGATAACCCTACCGACCGTGATGTGCTGGGCATCAGTCTCAGCGGCCCGATTATTCCATCGCTGCAGATAAACGGTAATATGAACTCGTTTGTAGCAAACCAAGAGAATAAAGATAAAACGACCGACGCGCTCAGTCATACCTCGAACGTGTCGTTTACGATGCCGATTATTGATAACTGGGTTGCGCGACTGGGTGGTTTTTACTCTGAGACGGACAATCGTGCGAATGGCCAGTCTAACGTCAGGCGACAGGTGTCATTTGGCGTTGATTACGACTTTACTGCTATGGGGTTCAGGGGCGCGATATCACCGGCCATGGTATTACGTGATAACCAGACTGATGGAAGTGTTACGCAATCTGACATTGCGCCGGCTGTGTCCTTGTACCTTAATAAAGGGCCGCATATCCTGTCATTCTCGCACAACACCCTGTCTCAGGACACGAACACGGTCAACGGCATTGATACCGACACGCATCAATCGGCGCTGAATTACGCCTACACAAAGAATGCCCACCGTTTTGAAATCATTGCCAATTATTTCGACAGAAACCCGACGCCGGGCGAAGATACCGAAGCCTATCGCATCGGGTTGTCGTGGACATATAACTTTGACCGACCGGCACGTCCCGTGGTCCAGCCGGTAGCACAACCGCAAGCGCTGGCAGACACGACGGTACCGGTGATCGACCAGGGCGCAATTACCTCCCGACCGGATTTAATGGAGTTAGCGCCGGGTATGACGATGGAGGCGGTGACGGTGAGATTGGCGAATGCCGGCCTTGTCGAACCGTTGGAACGATCGGGACTCAATATCTATGAGACGCAATACATCGAGGAGGTGGACCATCGTCAACGCCTTGGATTATTGCATTCGGGTGGTTTCCTGGACACATCGGTGCTAGTGATCGAGTTTGATGACCTCGGTGACATTGATACGACCGAACTAATTTACAATGAAGTACGTAAAATCATGTTTGACCGCTATGGTGTGCCCATTAACCGGGTAGAAGAGGGCAGTTTCACTAATAACCTGCTGGCTGATCTGCGTACCGGTCAATTCATTCGCTATGATGAATGGCAAACAGCATCAGGCGTATTACGTTTCGGTATCCCGTACCGCACCGATGGTCAGGTCAGGATGGAATTGATTCATAGTAGAAGCTTCCCGCCGGGTGAGAATAACTTCTGGAGTATCGAGCAGTTACGTTAGGCTTTGTTCAGGATGGCTGCCGGGTTGGGAGAGATCCAGGCCCAATTCAGCAATGTTGATATTGGCAGCTACCCCTATTTCAAGCAGGGTCAGCTTGGCGTCAATATCGTGCTGCGTTCAATCGACAAGGATGAACTGTTACTGCGTCAACAACAGGTGATAGACCTGGTGGCCTTGCTGGATGATAAAACACTGGAAGTCATGCTGCCCGATTAGGCATCCCTGGTCATACAGATTTTTTCACGACGGTTTCACGTTTATTCATTTATAAAGCAACGCATGGATAAAAAACCCAACCCACAAGGTAAAGGCCTGTCCCCCATTCTCGACGGGTTATCGTCTAGCCGGGCTAATGCACCCCTGCCACCCAAGCAGATTGATCAAGTGTCGAGTGAATTATTCACGTCACTGTTCGTGTTGAATGCTCGTTTCGAGTTTCGACCCGTGGCTGGACAGAGCTATTGGCTTTATTTTACAAACGGCAAGTTCAAATTGTTTGGTGTCGCACCTGGTGATTGGGCAACGGGACAACCAGGGCAATTTGTTGGTGAATGTGTACTGCAGCCAGATGTCACCTGGACAATCAATATTAATGAAGCGATTGCCGATGAAACATGGTTTACCGACTACGTTGAAGAACAACGGCAACTGGTAGAGCAAACCTTGAACGAAGCAGAAACGCTGGAAGATGCCATGCCATATTACCTGCAGAAACTGCCTTACTACAGTCGCCTGTTGGCCTACGGGGTCGGCACGTCATTAAAAGAGTCGATGACTCGTGCTGGCATCAATGCCCTTGGATACGAGGAAGCCATGGGCTTGCTTACCCATTCCGCGGACTAGTGCCTCATGCGACAGATACTCTTACTTGTTCTTGGCTTTTTCCTGGTAACAGGCTACGCCGCTGAACCGCCGCTCGGTGTGGGTAGCACCGTACCGGACTGGAGTTTAACGACGGGCGAAGGTGAAAGGCTTAACTATTATGAAGACAGCGAAGGAAAAGTATCCGTGATTATTTTCTGGGCGACCTCGTGTATTTACTGTCATTCGTTAATGCCGCACCTGGATATCATTTATCGCAAGTATCGCAGTAAAGGGGTGAAATTTTATGCCATTGATGTGCCTGAAAAAGGCAAGATCGATCCTGTCCAGTATTTTGAAGCGAAACAATTGAGCTACACGTTATTACTCGATGGTGACCAGGTCGCAGAACAATTTGGTGTAAAAAGGAAACCCGCAGTATTCGTAGTAAATAAAGACAAGACGATTGTTTACAAGCGACCGACCGGTGGCAGTGATGTGATGGTCAAACAGAACGTTGATCTGCGTATCAAGCAGGCTCTGGCCCAATAGCAATAGCAAGAAAATCCTGCATCAGGATAATTCGATTTAGAATGGTGCCGAGGGCGAGAATCGAACTCGCACTTCCGAAGAAACCGGATTTTGAATCCAATAAGTATTATTATAAGTAATTGATATAATTAAAGATTATATGTTTTAATAATTAAGTGTGTAAGAGAATGTGTAACTTTTAGCGGTTTTAAGCCTCACTGAGAGCCGTTGATTTAGTTATATAGCAGTTTATCTACAAACCTTACACTTACCCTTAATAACGTTGTCATGGCTATTTACGAGGAATTTAATTTATGTGGGTAATAGACACATTTATCTAAACAGTATTGCATGAGCATAATAATCATTATGCTTAAGACATCTATTTATATTGACCTAACTAATTAGGACAGAATTCATTTGTAGTACTTGTTGGAGTCTTGGTCGAAGTACTGATAATGCTAGCAACAATTATTGTCGGGAATCAAACAAAAGATTGGTATAAAGAGAATATTGTGCAACTTTATTTAATTAAACAAAGGGTCCTATACTATTTAGAATAGTCTCATGTAAAAATAGTGTCTGATTGCTCATGAATAATAAACAGTCATCATTAACCATCGGTCGATTAGCCAAAGCGGCTAGCGTCAATATCGAAACTATTCGTCATTATCAACGGCGTGGTTTAATTAATGAGCCTGAAAAACCTTTGACGGGGTTTCGCCAATATCCGATAGAAATTATTGAACGTATCCGTTTTATAAAACGCGCCCAGCATTTGGGTTTTTCACTCAAGGAGATCCAAGATCTTCTGTTACTCGGTGATGAGCATTGTTCAGATGTTCGATCATTAGCAGAGGAAAAGCGTAAAAATATTAACGCTCAAGTTAAAGGCTTGCTGACCGTACAATCTGCACTGGATGAACTCATTGATGCATGTAAAACCGATTCAAGCTTGAAACAATGCGCTCTTATTGAGACGCTGTCCAAAAAAGGCTTTCTAAAAGATTAAATCATTTCCTAACAAATGGACTTGACTCTGGGGTATACCCCAGAGTGTAGAATAACAGGCATGTAACCCATTTTAAGGAATTGTGTGAATGCCAAATACGCCCAATAATCGTTTTCCTCTCGTACTTGCTGTACTGGCTGCTCTAGGAGCGTCGGCTTGCTGTTTCGGGCCTTTGCTTCTTTTAGGATTAGGAATTAGTGGTGCCTGGATTACCAACTTGACCTCAATGGAACCCTATAGATTGTATTTTACAGCAGTAACGATGCTAATTTTGGCGTTCGTTTTCTGCAAGCTGTATCTCATTCCGCAACAATGTGAAGAAGATAGTGTTTGTGTCAATCCAAACGTGATTCAAAATCAACGTATTATCTTTTGGATCGTGTCAGTCATTCTCATTGGTATGATCACATTTCCTTATTATGCAGAATACATTATTGATTGAAATTGTGAATGAAATTAGAAGAGAAAAATTTACATGAAAAAAATTATTACCTTTTTATTTATTATTATCACAACCTCATTGCTGAGTTTGGTATTCGCTGATACAGAAAGTACGAAATCAACAAGCTCAATTGTTGAAAAGAAAACGGTAACACTTTCAGTTGAAAAAATGACCTGCAAAACATGTCATATCACTGTACGGAAAGCTATGGAAAAAGTAGAGGGTGTCCATAGTGCTGCTGTCGATTATAACAACAGGACAGCTACCGTTATTTACGATCCTACTAAAACGAATATTGAAACCATCGCGTTGGCTTCAACGAATGCGGGTTATCCATCGAAAGCAATACATCAATGCGACGGAAATAATAAAAGTTGCTAGCGCTTATTGAGGATAAAGATATGTCAGATTGCTGTAAAAATTCTAGTCCCCAAAACAATAAATCAACATCACCTGATTTACTTGTTATCGGTGCAGGTTCAGGTGGGTTTTCATCTGCGATTACGGCTGCTGAAAACGGAGCAAGTGTTGTCATCGCAGGTGAAGGTACGATAGGAGGAACGTGTGTTAATGTTGGCTGTGTCCCTTCAAAAACAATGATCCGTGCAACAGAAACCTTACATCAGGCTAATCATGCCTCACGCTTTCATGGAATCGATGCAAGTGCAAAAATTACAGATTGGCAAGCCTTGGTTGCACAAAAAAAATCCCTTGTGGATGAACTACGTGGCGCAAAATATATTGACGTCCTACCTGCTTATGACAACGTGGCTTATGTTGAAGGACACACTGTTTTCATTAGTGATGGGGTCATGGTCGGCGATACGCTTTACTCTCCCAAAAAAGTCATTATTGCGACGGGTTCCTCAGCTTCATTACCGCCAATTAATGGTATCGATAACATACCCTATCTGACTAGCACGACTGCACTAGAGTTGAAGCAACAACCCAAATCTTTATTAGTGATTGGTGGCGGTGTCATCGGGGTAGAGCTCGGTCAGATGTTTGCCCGTGCCGGAACCAAGGTCACCATTTGTTGCCGTACTCACCTTGTGCCTACCAGTGAACCAGAAATAAGTGAATCTCTTGCTAAGTTTTTGCAAGAGGAAGGTATTGAAATATGCTTAGGTATTGGTTACCAGAAAATTGAAGCCGTTAAAGGAGGTATACGTTTAACTCATAACAAAGATAATGAAACCCGTACCATTGATGCCGAGCAGGTACTTATCGCGACCGGACGTAAACCCAATACGACAAACATGGGGCTAGAAGAATCTGGCATTACCCTGATAAAGAATGGTGGAGTTTACGTGAATGAGTTTATGCAAACTACCCGTGATGATGTCTATGCTGTAGGCGATGTAACGGGCGTGGACATGTTCGTCTATATGGCTGCCTATGGTGGTAAACTTGCGGCACTTAATGCGATAGATGGAAATAATCACACCTATGATAATACAACCATGCCTTCCGTGGTTTTCACCGATCCACAAGTAGCAGATGTAGGATTGACCGAGTCAGAAGCGAAAGAGCAAGGATATGATGTGAAAACCAGTGTGATTACCCTCGACCATGTTCCTCGTTTTATTGCAGCCCGTGATACCCGGGGGCTAATTAAACTGGTCGCAGATAATAAAACCGATGCAATACTAGGCGCACATATTCTGACTCCAGAAGCGGGGGACTTGATACAAACCATCGTTATTGCCATGAAGGCAGGATTTACAACAGAAGTATTGGCAAACACCATCTTCCCCTATTTAACGGGCGTAGAAGGAATCAAACTCGCAGCACAAACTTTCGATAAAGATGTCAGCAAACTTTCCTGCTGTGCAGGATAGATTGAAAATAACTTAGAGATATAACAAATGAACTTTTTTCGATTTTTTGATAAGACTGGCTCAGTCGGTGCAATTGTGGCTGCTATGGGATGTGCGTCTTGCTTCCCTGCATTAGGTGCTTTGGGTGCTTCAATGGGACTCGGTTTTTTAGCACACTATGAAGGTTTATTTATCAACACATTACTTCCCCTATTTGCGGGCATTGTCCTTGTAACCAACTTTATCTCGTGGTGGTCCCATCGAGTATGGTGGAGAACGTTAATAGCATTGGTAGGTCCGATTATGGTGTTAGCCACGTTCTATCTTTTTTGGACAGACAACTGGAGCACGTACATGTTTTATGTCGGGCTTGTATTAATGTTTGTAGTTTCCATTTGGGATATCGTATCACCACCTCTTAAATCCTGTAGTAGTGATATACCAGTATCAGAACAGTAGTTGATATCATGAAAACACATATTTGTCCCACATGCGGCTGTTCATTGGTAAGGTTAGGAATCAGTAAGGATAATTCGGTTATTAATAATTATAACGGTGAAGAATATTATTTTTGTTGTCAGGGATGTATTGATGTTTTCGCCACCGATCCTCAGAAGTACTTGCAAGAAACAAACGATCTAATTGTATGCCCAACTTGCCTAGCTGAAAAACCACGAATGTGGGCCGATAAAATTAACATTGATGAACAGGAAATATACTTATGCCATTGTCCACATTGTGTAAAAGTTTTTAAAAAGGATCCTGATTTTTACCTAAAAAGATTAGAAGGCAACGTACCCAATGAAGGAGTATTGAATCATGAAGGGTGTTGTATAGGGACAGGTTAGTAACAAGTATTGAGTGTCCGCGCTTTGGGCTTTTGTATGGTAATCGCAAACAGGTTAATCGCGAATATTTACTCTAGCTTAATGAGCCGATAACCAAACTCGCATTAAAAACTTATTTTCCATAGAAGGACTTGACTCTATAGTCTACTTCAGAGTTTATACTTTAACGTAACTTAATGAGGAATACGGTATGACTCTATATTCTATTGGTCAGGTTGCCTGATATGATCAGTTTCCCACATTGGCGATGGCTTTAATCTAGGGGTACGGTCAATCTCACTTCCTAATAAACGGAATTTTGAATCTAATAATTGTATATGTAAACTATTGAATTATATATATAAAATATATCAATTAATCATAGTGTGTAAGTTTTCGCTATTTTAAGCCCCTCTGAGAAGCCCTAAACTCATCATGCTCGATATAACGAAAAACCCTTCAACCACCCTTAAACAGGCCTTAAATCGCCATATATGCTAATTTTATATCATTGCATAGAGGGACAAGGGATCAGAGTTAATAATAACAAGTCGGGGATGATTATGTATTTTCAGAAAAATAATATTCTGAGTTTTCTATTAGGGAATAAAAAATCATGTTTGATTTTATAAATAAGCTTAAACGAATGTCTGAAATTCAAAAAAAGGCATATCAACATAACTTGGATATTTTAAAATCAAATGATACAGAGGTTTTAAAAACTCTGAATCTTAAAAATAGTAATTCAGGTGAGATAACTATCACAAATAAATTTGTGGTACTTCGTGCTGGGTTCTGGTTTGGGAAGACTTATATATTTCCAGTTACTGAATTTGATCAAATCAAGATAAAGCCTAAAAGCGATGACAAAAATAATGTCTCATTTATCTTCACTAAGCCTGACATGTATTGGAATGAAGCGATCATCGACTATAAGAATATAAGCAATGAAAAGCGTGATGAGCTTATGGATGACATAAATAATCTGTTACTGAAGGATACATTGAAAGACTCTGTTGTTAAGTAAATCAACGTTATTCTGTTTTTAATTTTCCACAATGGCGTTCAATTAAAAGTAATATTACGGCTGCTACAGGAAAATCTTTATCTTTTACTTTATGGAGGGTGCCGTTAAGCTCTTTATTTGCTTCATCTGCATGCTCCGCAAACCAGTCTTTAATACAATCTGATTTTTCAGGGCGGCCTGCCTTTGTGTTTATAATCATCGCTGTTTCAAGTACACCAAAGACGTAGTTGCCGCGAAGACCATCTCTTGTTTCTTCTAAATACTCTTTAGGTGTCATTGAGTGTGCGGTTGAAATGTTCAATGTAAATAATATGAGCATGAAAAAAGTTGATACTAATGATTTCATAAACGCGTTCTCCTGTAGGTTTGAAAAATTCATCACTTAATTAGTGAATTTTGAAAAATCAGAAGGAGTGATAGGTGTATTATTAGGCTCAGTTGTTATCTGCTCATTAGTCTGTGTATCTGAAATAGCTGATTGGAATGATTTATTCATATCAGGAAGAGTGTCAAAAGGGTTATTGTCAGCAGTGGAAGCAAAGGAAGTTCCAGTAAGGCTATCTAGTTCATTCAAATTGGGTTCTGAAATTGATGACTCGATAGAATGATTATTATTATATTTGGTGCGAACATTTTCAGGCATACTGTTAACTGCAAACTCTAAATAATCGGCCTCATCAGTTGTGACATCTATACCTAAACTACGTTTTTCTTCAATATCATTTTCCATGATACTTAAGTTACTTTGATAATCTAAAATTTCCTGACGTTCTTCTGGTGTATTGGCATCAGCTAACGCCATATCAATTGCAATATTAATTTGTTGTGCTTGTTTTCTGTATTCCTGATGGATGCGTTCTTGTTCAGACATTTGTTGTAAGACATTTAATGCCATGTCATTACGTTCATTATCTTTCTTGACTTCAACATTTGTGGGTTTTTTATGAGCGACATTAACAGCATCATTACCTTTAGCTGCAAGATTAGAGAGTTCTAATTGCAACTCTTGAGATGGTGTGGCTACAACTTTGAATGTATCGCTAACAGCCGTTGTCAATTTTATCCCCTTTGAATTTACTACTTTTTCCATAGTAACGAGTTGGATTTAATAATCCGTTAATAAAAAGCTAGTAACCCAGTTAAACCCCAGGTTCTATAAGCTATACAGACCGTGTACTTATTGACATAAGATATTGTCACACTAACTTTTCTGTATTTATTAATAAGCTCATATAAACATTGAGTTTATGAGCAATAACTTGATTAAAATTCATGTTATTTATCCCCCTATTTGTATTTATTTCAGGTGCTTAAATGTATTGACTAACTTTTACAGAAAAGTTAATCAAAAATAGAAGCAACAAAAGTGATAGGGAAGACAATGAGTTTTAAGAAGGGACAAAATCCCAATCACCCAAAGAAAGGATCATCTACCAAAGCAGATCCAATACGAGATAAAAATGCGATTGACCGAATAAAAAGAAATTTAATTGATCAAAATAATTTACGTGATTATTGCCTGTTTACTATGGGCATTAATACAGCTTGGCGAGCGAATGAATTACTGTCTATCAAGGTTGGTCATGTGCGTTATTTAAAAGAAGGTGATTTACTGTCGCTCAAACAGTCAAAGAATAAAAAATATAGATCAACACCGATAAACGCTAGCGTTATAAAAGCTATTAAGTTTTGGTTAGACATATATGGGAAAAAGGTAAATGATGATGCTCCGTTATTTCCATCAAAACGCAGTAAAAACTTTAGTACAGCATTAACCGTAGGAACAGTATGTAACAAAGTCAAACAGTGGTGTGGGCAAGCAGATATATATGGTCATTATGGTAGTCACACACTGCGCAAAACATGGGGGTATCATCAACGTATAACCTACAACGTATCTATTGCTTTATTAATGAAAGCATATGGACATTCCTCAGAAAGACAAACACTTGAGTATTTAGGAATTATGCCAAGTGAGGTTATGGACTTGTATAGAAATGAATTATAAACCTGTATTAAAGATATCTTAATTGTATTTGGATATACCTTAACTTGTTTATGAAAAAACAAGTGGAGGCAAGGGAATGCAAAAAATTGGACAATTATTTGCCAAAGCAAGCGGCACTGTATTTGGCTGGAATGCAGAAAGATTAAAAAAATCCTTAGGAATTG
Source organism: Gammaproteobacteria bacterium (assembly GCA_965229565.1). Lineage (GTDB taxonomy): Bacteria > Pseudomonadota > Gammaproteobacteria > Eutrophobiales > Eutrophobiaceae > JANQNX01. Next base: position 802,210 of record OZ245888.1, read on the forward strand.
AAACGCTAAAAGGAGCAGATCTTAGCGGTATGAAGTTGTGCCATGTGGATCTGAAAAATGAGGATCTTTCTGGCGCAAATTTAAGCAATACCGTATTTGAGGAATGTGATCTGGAAGGGGTAATTTTCAATAATTGTAGTACAGAGAAGATGGTTATCCATAAGTCATCAATATGTAATGTTGATTTCAGTAAAACAGATATGCGGGCTTATCAGTTTAGTGGTTTTCCTCGTATGGATAGCAATACGAAATTCCCTGATGGATTAACATGTCATGATATCTATCGAACTTGTACGTATGGTTTATTTGGCACCCGTGGTGAAATATATGAAGGCGCAACAGCGCCGATACAGAGGATGCTAGAAGCAAAAAAAGGAAGAAATGTCATTTGTCCTACCCGTGATATCAGCGAATTGGAAGAACATAAAAACTATATCTATAAAAATAAACCAAGTTATACAAAGATACATTTATACGGTGATGTTAACTTATGCGGTGAAGATTTAACGGATATGAATTTTGCTAATGAGTTTCTTATTGATGCTGATTTATCAGCAGCCATATTAAGGGGTGCTAATTTAGAGAGAGCACATTTGATAGGAGCAAAATTTGGTGGTTGTGACGCACAAGATGCAAATTTCGAGAATGCCTGTCTAAAATATTCAAAAATGGGGAATGGAGATTTTTCTGGGGCATGTTTCTATAATGCCGATCTTCGCGGGGTAGACTTAAGTGAGACGATAGGAATTACACCATTACAACTTTTCTGGGCAAATATTAATGAAGACACAGTATTGCCAGAAGGTATGAAATGGAAAGATATATCAGTTGCTGTTGAGAAACATCTTTTAGGTTGGGATATTGATGATCCTGATTTTACGGATGACAATGATCCAGACCCAGATCCAGCTGAAAATATAAAGTCAGGAAAAAAGATGGCCCAGGGTTAGGAAGATAATTTGAATGTTTAGTTATCCGTATAAGTTCTATAGCTTATAATCAGTTCCCACACTATGGTAAGCACCAGAGCGCCAGCAACGAGGCGAACGACCCTCTTGATCCTTTAGAAAAATTGCCTCGCCATATTGATTAACGAGTGGCAAATAAAACTTGGCGTGTTCAATATATTTTATACCTAATGCCTGTAGCTCCTTCATGTCTTCCCAAATAGCTTGTTCTAACTCTAAAATGCATAAGAGACCGTCATAATCTATTCGAAACGCATCTTTCTTTTGAAACCGATTATCCCTCGCATTTTTGTTATAAGCTTTCTTATGTGAATCCTCATTATCAGAATCTCTGGAATAGATATACATGGTACAAACTCCTTTTTTGCCCAACTTTTCCATAATACAACTTAAAGTATTAACAAATGGTAAGTAACAAATGCAGAAATGAATTATCTTCCATCACGTTCATTATCACGGTCTTGCTCTTTTCGTTGTTTACGTTGTGCATCAAGTTTCCTTTTACGCTTCAATTCCAATCGTTCAGCTCGTGATAATTGTTTCTCATCTTTTGTTTGGTAGTTTTTCTCACGCTCCAGCCTACGTAGTTTAGATTTAAGGGAGCTATTTTCTTTTCTATTAACCAGCTCATTGGAATCTTTGCGTCTGTTATAGTCCATCAGTTCTAACTTATGACGTTCTTTTAAGACTTTGCGATCCTGTTTTTGAGAATGTTGTCTGTGTTGCTTTAATTTGTCATCAGCAAATCTGGCCACAGCATGGATACCAGTTACTCGTATCAGTGTGGCTGCAAGTCCAGGCGGTTGTTTTAATATTCGTTTTAAAAGAGAAGGACGGTCTTGAGCTTGATGAACGGTCTTTAAAGCTTCTCGTTCTTTTCGGTGTCTTTCTTTAATAATAGATAATTCTTTATCCAGTTTCTTTTGACGGCTTGCTTGTATCTGTTTTAATTCATGTGTCATCTGGTCAGAGGCGATTTTGAAATCTTCCAAAATTTCACTTTTTTTCGTCTCCTTTTGTACGGCAAGAAATTTACGAGCCTTTTCAATAGTGGGGAGTTTCTCTACCGGGTAGGTCTTATTCAAAAAGGCATCAACTTTTTTCTTATTGACGCCATTTACGTCAATCATATTGGGGAGGCTTCGTAAGTTTTCCCCAAATTGATCGAGTAATAGATATCTACCTTTGTCACCTTGGCATAAGGTATAACCCGCTGACTTTAAACCTTGAAAAAAAGCTTTAGCACTATCACTGCCTTGCCAGATAGAAGTAATTGTAGCGATGTGTTGTGCTTTAGTAATACCTGTTCTATCTTGCCGTTGTTTTTCATCTAAATCAGGTTGTTTGTCCTTATTCTTAAAACGATCATCCCGGTTATTCTTTTTGAGACCTTCTGGTAACTCCAGATTATGATCTTTTGCAAACTCCTGAACCAATGTTCTTAGATCGTTATGGTCGAAAGACAATTGCACGGCTTTCATTTTTTCTACATCAATACGCGACCACGCTACATGACAATGCTCACGTCCATCCTTTATATGAAACACAATCGCACGAGGTTGATCGGATAATTCCATCCGTTGTTCAGTCCGCTCAATAAATTCAAGATATTGGTCGCGAGTAAGTGGGCCGTTCACATCTAACCAGGGGTTAATCGATAAAGAGTAAAGGTATTTCGTGCATTGTGTTCCTTCTGATGCACATTGCCATTCGGCAAAGGCGCCATGAAGATCTTGGGAAACTGTTCCACGAACATCAAAGACCTCAACATAATCATTATCAAACTCATTTAACAAATGAGTTGCAAGCTGTTGTCCTCCTGCTCGTTGATTACCTTTGGTGATCATGATTTTTTATTAAAACAATCCATCCATGTTGTTCGCAATTCGATATGGTCTATTTTAAGTGTTTCATAACACTCGATAGCCATTTCAATCTTATCTTTAAGATCTCTGTCTTTGATCGGTTCAGATCTGTTGAGTAGTCTATTAAGGGCAAAGGCAATCTGATTAACATTTCCTCCTAATTTTCCAAGTTGCCCCAGACACTGACCGGCAAGTCGTCTGTCATAGGGTGCAAAACGGATTTTACGTGGTTCTGGTTTATCCAGGCATGCTTGCTTGAAGAGACCACTAGCTGATAACCCAGCACGTTCAGCGCGTCGTTTAAATTCATCTTTATCCGCCTTGGAGACACGGACTGTAATGGTCTCTTCCAATTTACGTTTTTCACTGCCGCTTCGCTTCGGTATTACCATCAACAAGCCCTCCAATATACAATGTGTACATCCACGCGTTATATCGCCGTATCCCAATGCGGCGGTGGCAAGGGAGGCCCAAGCCGAATATCGCCACGAAGAACTCATACGCCCACGGTTGAGTTCCCAAAAGAAGCAAACAGGGATAGCTCCCTGGTTACAAAGCAGCACCCCAGTGCTGCCAAAGTGAGAACGACCCCAGCTGGTTCTCACTGTAGGAACCTGGCCGCCCATCGGCCAGTTCCGCATAAAGCGAGCAGGGATGGCTCCCTGATCGCGCAGCAGCATTTTTTAATGCTGCCACGGTGGAATAGGCTCAATGCCGTATCACACCGTAAGCGTAACTTGCCAACTTTGTTGGTTTAGTTTCGCCCCGAGGGGGTGCGGGCAGGGACTGCCCCTCCAAGATGCGCGGTGTAACCGCGCACATCTTGCGAGCCTATATAATAGGCGATGTAACACACCCTACACAAGTAAACATCAGAAGCCTTAATAACTGCTTAATCCAATTGCACTTTTATAAAATCACCTATTATTATTTCCCGCACTGCAAAATGAATTAGTCTTAAATACCGACATATGGCTATTAATTTCTATTAGATTTAGAGGTATATCGAGGTGCGGTCAATAGCGGCTTTATGCGATCAATCAAGATTGTCCGCATCTAATTATTTCGATTTTCGTAGATTTTTAATAGCAGTAAATTTGTACAGATGACCAATATTATTGGGACACAAATTCCGTTATTTAGATTAGAAATATAAGATTTAAGACACAAAAAAACACGGCCCGTTAGGGCCGTGCCTTGATTAGATTTTACGTTTAATCTTCGATTTGACTTAAATCTAAATCTTTTTCAGTTCCATCAGTGTTTTCTTGAAAGGGAACTAAAATCATTCTTCCGTATAGTGAATCACCACTGAAACCACCTTTGGAATTTTGCCAAACGGCACCGACTTTATAGTAGTTTGTTTTGCCATTTTCTTTGACAATAATTGATACATTGAAGTCTGGTTTTCTTTTTGTCTCACTCATTTTAATCTCCTTTGTTAGTTGTTAACGAATGAACGAGACCTGGTAAATCGGAGTCTATTTTCTTTGTCAAATTTGGGGTAGCGAGTGGTGCGGCCCGCAGCTTGCGAGGACACGGTCGCGTAAGCACAAGTTTGACAAATAAAATAGTGTAGATAAGGTCAATCGTCATATGAGTACAACTGACAGAGCTGATTAATTGATTTTGAGTGAGACGAAGAGAAAATCTTCAATGACACAATTATGTTATTATTATAGAAAATAAAGAACATACTTTAATGTCGTTTGCACGAATAAAGACCAAGTTTACCGATAGTGATTCACTCGTAATTGGAAAGAATTCGGCTTTTATATTAAAGAAAACCATATGAAACAAGATTTAAATTAATATCGTTTTTATAAATTGAAGGTGTAAAATATCAATGCTCGGCACAGTAAAAAAAGTGGCCGTGTTTTTTTAAAATTATTTAAACTTCTTTATCGGAGTAGTCAATGAATGATTTACATGCCGATCTCCCGCGCGGTGTGCGTGGACGAACGTTAGAAGAACAACGTTCACCTCAGGCTCATTGGAAAGATGCCAGCCAAATTACCAGTGATCCCAAATATGAATATAAGAATGACGGATTATTTCTGGGTCAAGTCGCAGGACAATTCATAGGTATTAATGATGATCGGCATGCCATGCTTGTCGCTGGTTCACGTGCTGGTAAAGGCAGAGCCGTTTTAGTAAATAATCTACTCGAATATAAAGGCTCTGTGTTAGCAATCGATCCTAAAGGTGAGCTTGCCGATATAACAGCACGTCGGCGCGGCAAGGGCGGCGCATTAATTCATGCAGATGGCGAAATAGAAGGGTTAGGTCAGACCATTGCGGTACTCGATCCATTTAATCGGACTGCACCTTGGGTTCATGAGTATAAGGCATCTTATAATCCATTGACTATTCTCGATATTAATAGCCCTACAATTGTTGAAGATGCCAGCCTAATAAGTGATGCCATTGTTATAGCGACAAATGAAAAAGAACCGCATTGGGATGATAGTGCAAAAAACTTTATTGAAGGTGTCATTTTACATGTTGTGTCTTATCAAAAATACAAAGACAGGTGCAACCTTGTTACTGTGTGGGCGTTAATATCGAATGGTGTTGAAGAAGATGAAAATGCCATAGATGAAACTCAAGATGAAGAACACCATCTGACTGGCATGGATCTGCTACAAGAAGAAATTTCAGTGAATGCAAATGAATTGAAATTAGCAGGTTATGAAGACATTGCTGGCGTGATTGAAGCCGCCAGCGATGACTTTTTTGAAAAACCGAATAAAGAAAGAATGTCTGTCTTATCAACAGCACGTCGCCATATCAAGTTTCTTGGTTATCCGAGATTACGAGAGGTATTGACCGGACATGATTTTGACTTAACAAATCTTAAAACCGATCCAAATGGTATGACGATTTATCTTTGTTTACCTGCTGGACGCATGGGAACATGCAGTCGCTGGTTAAGATTATTTATTAACCTGACACTGGAAGCGATGGAACGTGAAGAGTTAAAAGCAGATCCGCCCGTATTGTTATGTCTGGATGAGTTTCCCGTATTAGGTCACATGAAACAGATAGAAGATGCAGCGGGTCAAATTGCGGGCTTTGGTGTGAAATTATGGACAATCGTGCAGGACTTAACACAATTAAAATCTTTATATAAAGAGCGATGGGAAACCTTTATGGGTAATTCCGGTGTGATGCAGTTTTTCGGAAACAATGATGTCACCACACTTAAATGGATTTCTGAGCGCGTAGGTAAAACATCGCTCGTTGTTCATAGCGGCAGTGACTTAACGGAAAAGCAACAACACGAAGGGGCATCGGGTGATAGTTGGAAACTGGAAGTGCAGGACTTACTTACGCCATCGGAAGCTGCAAAGTATTTCCGGCGTAATGATGTGTTCCAACGCCAGCTTGTCATTTATGCCGATGATGATCCTATGATACTGGAGAGGGTGAACTATGATGAACATGAATATTTTGACGGAAAATATGATGTTTCTGATTAATCCGACCATCAGGTAAACAATATGAAATCTCAAGAACTGGATCAAACGTATTCATTAATTAAAAAGCTTGTCGATGAAAGTGGAGCCTGGCCCAATATCGCTCCGCTTGATGAAGAGTTCGGTTTCAGGATTTATGGCTATGGCCGGGCACCTGAACGTGTCTGGCTTTGGATAGTTGTTACATCTTGTTTATCTGGTCTGGCTGGTTGGTTTGGCTGGTTAAAAGGCGGGGTAGTGGGTGAACAATTTTTTAACTTTCTCCATGCTGATATATTAAGTGCGCTTTTCTTTAGCTTTGTTTTTATCGCCGGTACGATTGCATTTATAAGAACGGTTGGTCTACGTTTTTTTGAACGGCTGATTGAACCCCGTTTTGAATTAATTCTGACCCGCGATGCGGTTGAACTTGGTGGATGGTTTGGTTACAAAAGATATGACAGAAATATATTTTCATCACCCGGTTTTAAAGTAGAACCTCATTCACAAAGTTCAGATGAAAGTCTTGATTTTGAATCACGAGGAAATAGTGGAATGGGCGTATACGGAAATACTCTGGATATTGTCTTTAAATACAGAGGCGATAGAAAAAAAGTAACGTCAATATTTCGAGATCAAGCCGCCATCTCTAAATTACATTATTTTATTTTTACATTGGACAGGGAATTTAAACTCAAACCAAGTTGGTATGAAGGGTATTGAGAATGGCACAAACCAATTTAAAAAATATTAGATATGCTATTCACTTACTTGGCTTACCCAAAAACGGACTTTTTACAGAAGAGAACGTTGAAGAAAGCTATGAAATAATTCAAAACAAACACAAAGATAAAGCAGGTTCCAGTCATCTATCTTTTGAAGCTGCAAAAGCACGAGCCGATCTCATAGACTGGATAAATGCTGACAAGCCAGGTATTGCAAGATTAAATCCACCGATTGTTAAAGATAAAACCGCACCACCAAAACCACTTTCAGAGAAAATAAAAGAACAGGAAAAAGCATCAGAAGAAACAGATAGTCAAACGGACATAGACTACTATTCTGTCTTTAATTACAGCATAAGATTTAAAAAACCGCTTTTGATATTTTACGGCAGTTGGTTTGGTCTCTTGATGGCCTTAGGAATAATAGTCGTGGTCGTTTTTAAAAGTCAGGTGCCGGCACCGCTTGCTGGTTTATTTTTATTATTCATAACGGCTTTAGCAATGTGGTATTCGCTAAAAGCTATTTACAAACAAGTCAGAAGACCGCTTATAAAAAAAGAGAAAGACCGATTTTTCTCGTATACGGTGCTGCCTATGTCCTTGCTTATCACTATCGCGTCTGCACCTGAATATATTGGATTGAGTGCGGGTGAGATGATCGGCAAGATTGTACCAACATTTATGATGGCATTGCTCTTTTTTTCAATTCCTGGTTTGTCATTAACCGGACTTTCAAATTTATTATTTCATGATTTGATTATTTTCAATCAATCGAAAAGTAAAAATAAAGATAAATGGTGGAACAATCGCAATCTACGTGTTGCAATTCGTTTTTGGACAGATGGCTTGCTGCGGATTGTTTTTTATAGTTTCCTGATATGGTTAATCCATGCGACCATAAAAACAAATTCCTGGTCTTACTCTCCATTTTCAAAAGAAAAAGCAGAATCCATATCAATATGTTGGCCTGTCCATGATTTTAAAGGAGAAGGGAAGTATGCTGATTATTATGGAAAGCTATCTTATCCTGATGGAGACAAGCTGCCGCCTGATCTGAAGCAAGGTTATGAAGGAATTTATAAAAATATAGAAGAACAATTATTGAGAATGGATAGCGATCTTTACAAGAAAATATGGTGGGGTGGCTACCCTAAAATAATTGTTAAAAACCCTGGCATCAAAAATAAATATTTCGAAGACAATATAAGAGTTGATATTGCTGCTGATGCTGAAGGACAAGCTTGTGCATGGTATAGCCGATTACAGGTCATCCCAATCGACCAGATAAATTAAAATGTTAGAAAGTTAACAAATAACAGGCGGATATTATTGCTGCCAACATAAGAAAAATAGTTGCGGGCGATAAAGAAGAGTTAATGGGCGGAACTAATATTACCAGACCCAATGAAGGCCTGATCGATGGCTTAATAAATGTATTAAATAATACTATGCAAATGCGGTACAGTATCAAGACCGCCATCAACAATACAAAAAAGGTAGCGACTGCCACAAGTTCTGTTCCTGCATTAACACGTGCGGTTCGTTCAGAAAATCCAAAAACAGATTTCATTATCCAATAGGAAATGGGAGAGTGATAAAAAAAGGTGAGGTAGGCTGTACCAATAAAAAGGCCGAACTCAGAAATTGTTTTAATAAAGTGCATAAGCATCATCTCCAATAACGTTATTTTGCCGTGAGATGGTATTAAAATCTACTATTTCAAAACTTGGCTTTACAGTAAGCCGCGTTCTGCAAAGGATGTGCATTCTTCACCAACAATAATGTGATCAAGCACTCGTACATCAATAAGAGATAAGGCATCTTTTAATTGTTTAGTTAAATGTTGATCAGCTTGTGAAGGTTCAGCAACACCGGATGGATGGTTATGTGAAAAGATGCAAGCGGCTGCGTTGTATTCAAGTGCTGATTTGACAACTTCACGAGGGTAAACTGACGCGCCATCGATAGTGCCTTGAAAAAGTTCTTTGAAGGCAATGATGCGATGTCTGTTATCAAGCCAAATAACAGTAAACACTTCGTGTTCTAGAGTAGCTAACCTGAGTTTTAAATACTCTTGCGATTTAGCAGGTGATGATAAAACAGTGCCATGTTTGAAACGGCGATTTATGGCAACGTGTGCAGCGTTGATAATTTCATCAGAAGAGGCAGTACGATAAGTACCATCATTATCCTGTACTTTAAGTGAAATTCTATTGCTTTTATTTGTTGTCATCTTAAATACTCCTTTGTTTACGCGAATTGCATAAACGAAAAAGTGACAAAGACAGTGCGTGACAACCCTGAAGACAAACTTGTGCGGGCAGGAGCCAAGCGACAACACGGGTGCAGTCGGAACCTATAGGGAAGGGTTTTTATGTGCTGGTCTGTTACTAAAGTGATAGAGCAATATCAGCGACAAAGGACATTGTGACCACAATCAAACCGGATTGTATTTTAAAGTGCATATCATGAACTGCGTTAAACCATGCTCGCTCTTAAATATATCCGTAATTTACTTATTTCTGACACGTTTATCGCATGACCGATATTTAAAATGGCAAGTGCAGGCACTCCTTCTCTGATCGTTACGGTTCTAGTGAATGCCATTCAATATCGGCCTTGCTGAACGTTAGCCATGAAAACGTCAATTACGGATATGAAATAAAGAGGAAAACATGGTTACAATCAGTCATCATTTCAATGCAAGAGTAAACTCACATAATCAGGCTTGGCTTGCGATAATGTCGCTTTGGATTATTTTGGATGTAGAACAGTCAAGTCAAAATAAAAGGTGTACAAGAAACAAACCACATCAACATAACACGGTGACTTACCGCCCAGCTAGAATGCCTTGCCCTCTATAAACACAAGTACTGAAGGTGAATATAACAATCGGTTGATATTGCAGATATCTGCCTGGTTATATTATTGCTATTGGTAATTTTTCTACATGATTATCAATGATATCGATGATGTCTTTTCCAATAGACAGATTATTTTTCTCTTTAGACCAGATTTCATGAAAATTAGATACGGTTTCCTTGGCCGTATCAATCACTAGCTTTTCAGGTAACCGAGCTTTAGCCGCAAGGTAAGTGAGTTCATCTATTGTTAGTTCATCCATACGTGTGGTTCTTGCATATTTTAGTCCTGCATTATCATCCTTTAAATATGCAATGGTGGATACAAAATCATAGGCAGGTGATAGAGAAGGTTTGCGCGGATCATAATAAATAAGCGACCAGTTTTTAACATGCATATCCGCATTTCCGATTAATGTGTTGTAGACAAGTCTACGAATAAACTCTGCAATGTCATCTTCGCTCGTTTCAATTGCTAACACTTCTGCGATATTGCGACTGCTCGCTTTTTTATATTTATCATCGGGAAAGAGATTAAAGATTTGTGCAAAGTCTTCAATATGAACACGTTCATTATCATCCGTTCGATCAAAACGTTTTACAGCAAGTACCGAACCTTTTAGATCTTCAACGCCGCTGGGTAAACCAGAAATTTCACTGACAGGTATGAGTTTGGTTTCTGGAACATCCATACCTATCATTTCAGCTAAATTCATCATCGCAAATTCATTTTCCGGCACGGCATCAAACTTTGTAGAGGGTAATTTAGCAATCCATGAACCACCAATACCTTTTGCCGGAATGGTAAGTCCGCCTGTTGCATTCATGATGGCAGAGAACTTCATCTGAACACCGGCTAAAGAGAAATGCAGCGCACTTTCTTTATCCGTTTCTGTCTCTTCATCATCACCATCATTTGCATCTGGCGGTAACGCTTCGCCTTCATAGGGTCGAATGGTTATCGCGCCTGGAAGATCTTGTCCAAGTACCCATAACAAAAAAAACTCACGTTGCGGTTTTACGCCTGCACGATCTGCAAGATAAGTCCGTAACTCGCCTTCTGGTAACAAATTGGAAAAGAACGGCATGACCTTTGATTGATAGGGTCTGTAATCCGTGATCAATTCGCCTAGATTATCTTTAAATGACAGGCTGAGTACCGGCCTTGCAGAATCTTCAACATAGCTTTCATTAAAAGCAAAGATCGATTTGTCACCTTGCAGTCGTGTTATTGTTGCAATCGGTTCACCATAGAGTAAAACTTCAAGGACTGTTACATCAGGCATCGTCATCTCCATCTAGCGAATAGGCAGGCGTAGGTAAACTGGGTACTTCAGGGATACTATGCGCCAACATATTTCTCATTGATTGTATTTTTTTTGTCGCCTTCCTGATTTCATTAATTGCAGTTGGCCCTTTACGTAAAGCTCGGATCGTATCCGAGACTTTCTTGAATTCATTTAATGTCTTAACGGGCATACGGTATTTTCCAATTTCACGAATAGCTCTTTGAAACTGTTCTAATTCTTTTCCAGCTTTTATAACAGGCTCTATACTTTGCAGTGCTTTTTCCAACTGCCTGACATCATTACGGACACTATGCAGGTTTTGACCAGCGATGTTCTCAGAGCTTGATTTACGCGTAATCGAATTGACAGCAGGAATAAGTTTGCGCGGTACAAGTTTAATCTCCAGATCGAGCGCACGTGCCAAATCTATCAGGGTGGATATTTTGATGTTCACATCACCCTGTTCGATTTTAGAGATATGGCTTTGCGGCAAACCCGCCTTCGCACTGAGGGCGCGTTGGCTTAGCCCTTTATTCTTACGGGTTTGCTTGATGGCCTGAATGATTTCTTCAATATTGTAGTCCATTGATATATCCAAATATATATTACTGAATTAATGATATAATTAAACATATCAAACAAATGAAAGTAATACAAGAGAATAATATATTAGACTATATCAATTAATAATTATGATATATCTAAATATATCATAATTCTGTTTTTTGTGGGAGAAAGAAAGTTCGGCAGAAACCGAACTTTCAAAATTATTATCAATGGTTCCAGAAAATATGGACTTCTTCATAACCGGTTTCGATAGTGTAAATATCACCATTTAATTCCATGTCTCGTGCCATTGATTCATAGTCGATATAGAAAGACAGGTTTTCAGGGATCTCAGTAGTTTCTTCTGTTATGTCTTGCGCATAATCAGCAGTAGATTTGAATTCACCACAATAATTATTTTCTATTGCCTTGTGAGCATCTTCAATATTTCCGCAAAAATGTTCGAGTACGGCTAGTCCAAGTTTGTCATGCTCTTCAATGAAACAAAGCCAGTCTTGTATTAATGCAATGCTTTGATATTCAGAAATGTTTAAAGACCCGAAACCTTCATAGTCATGAATAGCGTATTCTTCTGCATCTGGTTCAGGTGAAGTACTTAGCATGTTCTGAATCTGTTTATTAATACAATCTATGTCTTCAGTTGCATCTATCCAAACGCCATGTAGTTTTCCATTGTTATATGCTGCTAAATCAGCAATGTAAAGTTTTGGTGTATCAATCATTATTCACTTCCTTTATTAGGGTTAAAAAAACATCCCCGCTGGGGTTGAAAACCCCAGGAAAGAAGTGAGCAAAGCGAACCAAAACGTGTGTTCTGTTGAAGTCAAGACAGGGGGAACCACCCAACCTGCACAAGCCTGTCATTTATACAGGCGCGGAAGGTTGGGGGATGTCTTTATGGAGACAGGTTAGACGTTAAGCTAATAACAACCCAGCGGGGAAAGAATTAAATTTTGATGTTACGCAGTGTGCTTGGCCGCACATCCGGAACACTGAGGGTGCTAAGAGCGGGCTTACATCAATATAGAAGGGTGATAAATTATCATTATGGAAAATGACCGCTCGTTTTACTTCGTGGTTGTTAATTGTAGTGTTTATTAATAGGTTAAATTCCATTCATTAACGGTTAGCAATTCATGCTTCTTCTTTTAGAGGCGTCTAATTCTTTTCGGTTAAATAGGAAAGTTCTGTTCCAATCAATCACCAACATTGTGCTTGTTTGGGACGTATTAGCGATTGATCTGTATGTTTTATAGCAGCGAAAATTAGCAAATTGCCAATTCCCCAATTTTCCCCTATTCTCTCATTATATATTTTGCTAGGCTCATCACGATGACCAATGAAATTCTAACCCTCAAAGAGGTTGCAGAGTACCTGAAGCTAGCTGAAAAAACGGCCTACCGCCTTGCCGCTGAAGGTAAGCTGCCTGGTTTTAAAGTAGGTGGTAGCTGGAGATTTAAACAGCAAGATGTAGCCGCTTGGATTGAAGACCAGAAAAACACACAAAGAGCATAATAGACAGGGAAGAATCTTTTGAATGCTGTAGAAATTGAAGAAGCAATTTCCAATCTAGCTGAGCAAGAATTTGATTCAGCTAATTTTGCGTTTGCCTTCCTTGAGGCATTCGGCAATAAAGAAACTACTATTAAGCGTTTAAAAAGTGAGAAAAAAGGTTGCACTAATGCCTCAGACCTAAAAGCTGAAGGCGGCGTACTTCAACGAAACAATATTCATATCCTTGTTTCTCCTGAAGGTCAAACAGCTAATACTTTAACCAAACTCAAAGAAAGCCCATCAACTGAAAAAGCCAAAGCAAAGTTTTTACTGGCCACGGATGGAAAATACTTTGAGGCTGAAGATTTATCCAGCGGTGAAACTGTTGCCTGTAACTATGGAAATTTTCCTGATCACTTCGGTTTTTTCTTGCCACTTGCTGGTATTAGCACTGTAAAACAAATTCGTGATAGTTCCTTTGATATAAGAGCGACCAGTAGGCTAAACAAACTATATGTAGAGCTATTAAGAAATAACCCTGATTGGGATACTTCTGAACGCCGCCCTGATATGAACCATTTTATGGCGCGTTTAATCTTCTGTTTCTTTGCTGAAGACACCGATATTTTTAGTGAGAAGGATTTATTTACAGACACTGTAGCCAAAATGAGTGAAAGCAATTCATCTAATACTCATGAGATTATTAGTGAAATATTTCGCGCTATGAATACCAAGCAGGAAGATCGAAAAAAAGAAAATATCCGTAATTGGGCTGATAAGTTTCCCTATGTGAATGGCGGGTTATTTTCAGGCAGTACAGTAACACCAGTGTTTACAAGAATAGCGCGTTCCTATTTGATTCATGTCGGCAGCCTGGATTGGACACAGATTAACCCGGATATCTTCGGATCGATGATCCAAGCAGTTGCTGATGATGAAGAGCGCGGTAGCCTAGGAATGCACTACACGAGTGTGCCTAATATTCTGAAAGTGCTTAACCCGCTTTTTTTAGATGATCTTCATCATCAATTAGAAAAGGCAGGTAATAATGCGAGGAAATTACTAAACCTTCGTAAACGAATTTCAAATATCCGTGTGTTTGATCCGGCCTGTGGTTCAGGAAACTTCCTTGTTATTGCCTATAAACAGATGCGAGAGATCGAGTCTCAAATAAATATTCGTAGAGGAGAGGCAAAAAGAGCGAGTGATATTCCGTTAACAAATTTTCGAGGTATCGAGCTTCGAGATTTTCCGGCCGAAATAGCACGTTTGGCTCTTATTATTGCTGAGTACCAATGCGATTTACATTATCGTGATCAAAAATTAGCACTGGCTGAGTTTTTACCGTTAGACACAGAAAACTGGATCACTTGTGGAAACGCTTTAAAACTTGATTGGCTCTCAATATGTCCACCTACAGGGACGATGGTAAAAATGGTGGCCGATGATCTTTTTGAAACACCGTTAGAACAAGCGGAGATTGATTTTGAAAACGAAGGTGGAGAAACGTATATTTGTGGAAATCCACCATATCTAGGAAGCCAGTGGCAGTCTGAATTTCAAAAAGATGATCTTAAAAGGATATTTGAAGAAAGAACAAATAAATGGAAATCTTTAGATTATGTTTCCGGCTGGTTTATGAAGGCCGCTGATTATGGAACTCATACACAGTCAGTAGCTGCATTTGTATCAACAAACTCGATATGCCAAGGCAGACAAGTAGAAACATTATGGTCTTTGATCTTCGAGGCAGGGAGTGAGATTTCATTTGCGCACACAAATTTTAAATGGGCAAACCTAGCAAGTCATAATGCAGGAGTTACTGTTGTAATCGTTGGCATATCTAATAATGCGCGTGCTGTAAAAAAGCTCTATTCGATTGGCGAACATCAAAAATCTACTTTGAAGGAAACGCCAAATATTAATGCTTATCTTATCGCAGCAGACAATATAATCGTTGAAGCAACATCAAAACCAATCTGTGATCTTCCTGAGATGAGCTTTGGGAATATGCCAAATGATGGGGGCGGACTTTTATTGACCAGAAACGAGAAGGAAGAATTAAAGCTGCCTGTCGAAATTGAGAGAAAATACATTAGAAAAATATTTGGGTCTAAAGAATTTATAAATAACAAAGAAAGATACTGTTTGTGGATAGATGAAGATAACTACAAAGAAGTTAAAGCAGTACCATCGATAATGGAGCGAATAGAGCGAGTTAGAAGAATGCGACTAGAGAGTCAACGAAAAACGACGAATGAGCTTGCAGAAATTCCATATCGTTTCGGTGAAGTTAGGCAAAATGGTAATGAAGCAGTTATTGCTATACCCGCAATTTCATCAGAGAACAGAGACTATCTTCCTTGTGGCGTATTACCACCTGGAGACATTGTGACTAATAAAGTCTACGCTTTATATGATGCACCGCTTTGGAATATGGCATTAATTGCATCAAGACTGCATTGGGTATGGATAGGAACTGTCTGTGTAAGAATGAGAACCGATTTCTCTTATTCTAACACACTAGGCTGGAATACTTTTCCAATTCCAAAATTAACTGAAAAGAATAAAGAAGATTTAAAGCGGTGCGCAGAAGATATTTTATTAGCAAGGGAGGAATATTTTCCAGCAACTATTGCTGACCTATATGGTCCTGAAAATATGCCTGAAGATCTACGTAGGGCGCATGAACGTAATGATGAAGTACTTGAGAGAATTTATATTGGTCGCCGCTTTAAAAATGACACAGAGCGGCTGGAGAAATTGTTTGATCTATATACGCAGATGACTACTGATAATTCATCTGAGAAGGAAAAGGTGGTGAACTAACATGGAATATAAATCTATACCCTCGGTCTCTGTTAATTATGCTTGCAATGGCAGCTCAAAGAAATCTAATGAGCTGGGAATGCGGGTTATGCAAGAACGAGCATTTGAAAAGCGCGGTGAACAATACCTTCTTATTAAGTCGCCTCCTGCATCTGGTAAAAGCCGTGCATTGATGTTTGTCGCTTTAGATAAACTAAACAATCAAGGAATTGATAAAGCTTTAATAGTGGTACCAGAAAAATCTATTGGCTCCAGCTTTAATGATGAACCGCTTTCGGATTTCGGTTTTTATTGGGATTGGAATGTCGAACCAAAATGGAATTTGTGTAATGCCCCCGGTGAAGATGGTGGCAAGATTAATTCTGTTAAATCATTCCTTGAAAGCAACAACAATATATTAGTTTGTACTCATGCCACATTCCGTTTTGCAGTTGAACGTTTTGGTTATGAGGTTTTTGATAACTGCTTGATCGCTGTAGATGAGTTTCATCATGTCAGTGCCAATCCAGACAACATTCTGGGAAACCAGCTAGCTCAATTTATCGCCAGAGATAAGGTTCATATCGTTGCAATGACAGGTTCATACTTTCGTGGTGATGCAGAGGCGGTATTAACTCCCGAAGATGAAGCAAATTTTGATACGGTCACATACACATATTATGAGCAGTTAAACGGTTACGAATATCTGAAAACACTGGACATTGGTTACTACTTTTATTCAGGTTCATACTCAGACGAAATTTTGAGTGTGCTAGATCCGAATGAGAAAACCATTCTCCATATCCCCAATGTTAATTCACGGGAAAGTACAAAGGATAAGCACAAAGAGGTTGAGCATATCCTGCATGAGTTAGGAGATTGGCAAGGCACAGATCCGGATACAGGTTTTCATTTGGTGAAAACCAATGAGGGTCGAGTATTAAAAATAGCAGACTTGGTAGATGACGATGCTAAGCGTGATGTTGTGTCAGCAGCTCTTAAAAATCCTAAGCAGAAAAATAATCGGGATCATGTTGATATTATTATCGCCTTGGGGATGGCTAAAGAAGGTTTTGATTGGATATGGTGTGAACATGCTTTAACAGTTGGCTATCGTTCTAGCCTTACAGAGATTATCCAGATCATAGGCCGGGCAACTCGTGATGCGGAAGATAAAACCCATGCGCGGTTTACAAACCTTATTGCTGAGCCGGATGCGGAGGAAGGTGCGGTTGTTGATGCTGTTAATGACACGCTTAAAGCAATCGCCGCCAGCCTTCTTATGGAGCAAGTACTCGCTCCCAAGTTTAATTTTACGCCAAAGAGATCAACAAACATCGCCGTCGAAGGTTTTGATTATGGCGAAGAAGGATATAAACCAGATCAAACAAACATAGGCTTTAATGAAAGTACTGGTCAATTCCAGATAGAGATTGATGGTCTTGTAGAACCAAAAAGTGAAAGCGCGCAACGTATTTGTAATGAAGACTTAAATGAGGTCATAACTGCATTTGTTCAGGATAAAACCGCTTTAGAGCGCGGTCTGTTTGATGAAGAAACTGTACCTGAAGAATTAACACAGGTTCGAATGGGTAAAATCATCAAAGATAAATACCCGGAACTCGATGAAGGAGATCAGGAAGCAGTAAGGCAGCACGCTATTGCTGCGCTAAATCTCACGCAGAAAGCGAAAGAACTCATTACGACTGATGAGAATATTCAAGCTGGAAACACTGCATTGATCGACGGCGTAAGAAAGTATGCGATGGATGTTCGTGATCTAGAAATTGATCTTATCGATAGTGTTAATCCATTTAGTGAAGCCTACTCCATTCTTGCCAAGACAATGAGTGAGGAAAGTCTGAAGCGGGTTGCAGCCATTATCGCATCGAAGAAAGTGAGCTTAACACATGAAGAGGCAAGAGAGCTTGCAAAACGAGCTTTGAAATTTAAAGAGGAGCGTGGACGTTTACCAGAAATTACCGCAGCTGATCCTTGGGAAAAACGAATGGCTGAAGGTATAGCCTTCTTGCAAAGAAAGACAACGGAGGATGCAGATGGCTGAATTGTCAGACCTGGATCTTCTTGATGCTCTAGGCGTAGAAGCAAAGGCCAAGAAAAAAGCAAAGCTTACTCCCAAGCAGGAGCGCATTATTGCAGGCTTTGAAGAAGTTCAGCGTTTTGTTGAGGAGCATGGTCATCCACCGAGACACGGTGAGGATAAGGATATCTTTGAAAGGCTCTATGCCACTCGCCTAGGTCAGATTAAACACCAAAAGGAGTGTATAGAGCTATTGAGAGAAATAGATCACCAAGGTTTGTTAGTTGATGCAGGTAAAATAGAAGAACCAAAAGCTGAATATGAAACAGATGAAGAGCTACTAAAAGAACTGGGTGTTGAGCCACCAAAAGAAGATGATATTACCCAATTGAAACACGTTCAAACCCGTGCAGAAAAAAGGGCTGCGGAAGAAATCGCTGACAGAACGCCTTGTGAAGATTTCGATAATTTTAAGCCGTTATTTGAATTAGCTAAGCAAGAGCTGGATGAAGGTAGTAGAAAATCTTTACGGTACGGAAAAGATACTTCAATTGAAATTGGTAATTTCTTTATTCTTGGTGGTCAACTCGTTTACGTGGCTGATATGGGTGAAGAGTTTAAAGCTCCTAATGGTGAGAGTGATGCAAGATTAAGAGCAGTTTATTCCAATGGAACTGAGAGTAATATTTTGCGCCGCTCATTACAAAGGGCGTTATATAAGGACGAGGCTGGACGCAGGCTAACTGATCCAGACATGGGACCTTTGTTCTCAGGCGAAATGGACGAAGGCGATTTGGCCAGTGGAACAATCTATGTTCTGCGTAGCAAATTAGATCATCCTGTTGTGAATAAAAGCCGGGATGTCATTCACAAGATAGGTGTAACTGGCGGTGATGTTAAAGCACGGATTGGTAACCCTAAAACAGACCCGACTTATCTTATGGCTGATATCGAAATTGTAGCCACATATGAACTATTCAACATAAACCGTAAAAAACTAGAAGCGCTTATTCACAAGTTTTTTAGTAATGCCAGGTTAGATATTCAAATTGAAGATCGGTTTGGAAATCCAGTTGTTCCTAGAGAATGGTTTTTAGTACCGCTATTTGTGATAGATGAAATCGTTGAAAAAATTAAAGACGGCACGATAGGCGATTATAAATATGATGTTAAAAATGCCTGCTTGAAACAAAGTTGATTGTGAAAAACCGCGTTTTGCATATGACGGTTAAAATTTCTTAATGGTAGGTATATGAAGGAGTTGATATGGCGGATTTAAATGTAAATTTTACTCAAGGTCGCGATAATTTATTAGCTGATACTGATGATGAGAAAACGGGTATAGACATTGTTAAATCCAAAATCAATGATCTTGTTAACATTAAGAACCTTCATTTTCTTTTGGGCTCGGGTGCAAGTGCTGATGCTATTCCCAATATGGAAGGTATGCTTACTAAGGTTGAATCAAAACTCGAACAAGATGAGCATAAAGATAAGAAAAGTAGATTTGAAGAAATAAAGAAAAGTTCAGGAAGCAACCTTGAAGAAGTGCTCTCGGTTCTCTATTCGCATAAGTCGTATTTAGACGGTTCAGGTCAAGCCGAAGACCACGTCACAAGTGGCCTGATAAACCTCGTTGAAGAGGAAATGTACAACCAGATAAATATCGATTTGGAAGGAAAGAACGCTGAGAAAACTCTTGGGCTTTATCAAACGTTTTATCATAAATTATCGCTTAGAAATAAAGACTTGGCTCGCGTTAACGTATTTACAACTAACAATGATCTACTCAGTGAAAAATCTTTAGATTACCTGAATATTAATTACAACAATGGCTTTGGCGGTGGACTAAGTCGGTATTTTAACCCTGCAAGGTACAGTTATACCTAT
Source organism: Gammaproteobacteria bacterium (assembly GCA_965229565.1). Lineage (GTDB taxonomy): Bacteria > Pseudomonadota > Gammaproteobacteria > Eutrophobiales > Eutrophobiaceae > JANQNX01. The sequence continues at coordinate 822,176 of OZ245888.1, forward strand.
TCCAGGAAGGTGGACAGTAATCTTGAAAAGTATGAGCCGTTAGAGAACATGGTTTATTTGTTTAAGCTCCATGGCTCAATCAACTGGATCGAATGTACAGGTAACTCATTTTTCAATATTCGCGAAGTTGAAATAGACAGTTCTACGGAAAAACCTGACCAAAATGTCCTTATTTATCCTACCCCGTTAAAACAAAATAAAAGCTTGGGCTCTCCCTATGCGGACATTATTCGGGAATTTCAAAAACGACTGTTGCTCAAGCACAGTGTTCTGATGGTTATAGGGTACAGCTTTAGCGATGAACATATCAATAATATGCTTTATCAAGCATTGGCATCAAATTCTTCTTTAAGTGTGCTTATTTTTGGAAATTACCCTGATACTCCTTTATTCAAAATTGATGATAGAAGGATTTATAAATTTTATGGCGAAGTTGATATTGAAGGAAAAACTAATAAGGCACACTATTTTGAACACATAGTAAGTAACCTACTACCTGATTTGGATGTGAATAGAGAAGATGATGTGGTTAAGGACTTTGTTTCTAAAATAAAGGGAGAATCCTTGTGATAAATCAAGGAAGATTGAAATGAAAGTTGGGAAGATAACATCGGTTAATTATAATCAGTTCAAGGTAAAAGTTGCTTCTGATATTCGAGGTAATTCTGTCAATGTTTCTGGTGTTGTGTATTACTTCGGAAATATTGGCAGTTATTTAAAAACATCGAACGCGGTAGGCGAAATTCTGGTCTGTGAGGTTATTTCAATATTTGATAGTGATTCAACAAAGCAAGATCATGAATTTGACCTTGAGGGAAATCGGGAGTTGTTACTAAAGCCAATTGGTACAATAAATAGGGATGACGAATTTGAGTTGGGCGTAGGAATATTTCCGAGTTTATATAGCGATGTCAGTATTGTTACCTTTGATGATATGAAAGTCATATTGCATACAGACGATTCAGATGATGAAAATGTCCACAGCAGTTTTTATCTAGGAAAGAGCAAGAACTTAATAAATTATCCTGTAGATATAAATATTGATCGTTTCTTCAATATCCATTCCGCTGTACTTGGCAATTCGGGCAGTGGTAAGTCCAATACAATTGCTCACATAATTCAAAATATACATCAAAAAACCAACTATGGCGCAATTGGTTCTAAGATTCTTATTTTTGATGTTAACGGTGAATATAGAAATGCTTTTTCAGACCATTCAAGGGATGAAAGTATTAAAGTAGAACTCTATAAGCCGAATATAGTCTCGGAATCTGAAGGCAATAAGCCATTTTACTTACCGCACTTTTTGCTAAATTTGGACGAGTGGAGTTCATTTCTTTTAGCTACTGAAGCAACTCAACGACCATTTTGGGATCGTGTGCTTCAAGAAAGTTATCGTTTTTATAAGATTGGAACCGCCGGCGATAAAGACAAGCCTATGTTTGCTAGTTACATTAGGCACAAAATATGCGGGATGGTATATAGCGTTTTAAATCAGGCGGAATCTGACACAGTAAATATAACAGCAGCAGCAAGTGTTATTGCGAATTTAAGATCAATTATTGAAGAAGACGCACAATTGTCTGAGTCATTTAGAGAGCAAGGGGTGTTAGATGATCTAGAGACGCTTAGCGCTAGCTGCACATTAAATTATGGACAAAATCAACAGGCTTTAGAAAGTGCAACAGAAGAGGTCTATAAAAAAGTAGATCTAGGCCATTACCAGACGGTTTTAAACTATAGACTTCCATACGGGGAGCATTTTGATTACAAATTTTTGCGATTGTCAGCGAACATGACCTTACTGGAAGAGGATGCGCGTGGTAACAAAAGATTGAGAGAATATACATCGACCTTAATGACCAGGCTCGACTATTTTCTTGAGAATAGTGATTGTGAATTTATGCGATCATCATTTGGTGATGCTAAGAGCGAAGCTGATTATGTAGAAAACCTTTGGTCAAATAGCGATGAGAATGAAGGCAAAACACATTTAGTAATAATAGATACAAGCGAACTGGGTAATGATGCTCTTGAAACCCTTACATCTGTAGTTTCCAGAGTTCTATTTTCAAGCCGGAAAAAATTGGTTGGTGATAAAAGGCGAAAATATCCTGTACATCTTGTGCTTGATGAGGCGCACAGGTATATCAAAAAAGATTATCAATACATACTTCGGGAAAATGTTTTTGAGAGGATAGCTAGAGAGGGGAGAAAGTATTCTCTTTTTCTTCTAGTTTCTTCACAACGCCCTTCCGAATTGTCAGAAACTGTACTCTCCCAATGTGCTAATTTTGTTGTTCACCGAATACAGAACGAAGTTGACATGCGTTATGTAAACGCAATTCTTCCTTATTTTTCTGAAGACTTAACCAGTAAGATAAAGCTTTCTGTTCCTGGCGAAGCTCTGGTATTTGGCAATTGCGTTACCATGCCTATGCATGTAAAGGTACAGTTAGCGAAACCAGAGCCAAATAGTAAAAACTGTAATATCCCTGAAGAGTGGTTTTTGCCAAACAATTAGCCGTTTAGGATATCGCAGGCAGTGTGACGTAAAGGTTAGTTGACTGCTTCAAAAAGAAAATAAGACCATTTAATGTATTTACATAAAAATTAGCCTCCACCCGCCAAGCAATATACATAACTTGGTTTTCTCTCAGTTATAGTTAATTTAATAGATATGTATAATAAATGGCTATATAGGATTTAAGTTTTTACCTTCAAAGAGCGGAAGAGTTTTCATAAGAGACTTAAAAACACCATCCATACACTTTATAGCCCATTCATGGCGTGATGTTATTTTAAAGTTATCCTTGTTATTAATATTAAAACTATATTTGTGTGACTCTTTTGTCGCCCCTGGTTTTAAAAGCTTTTGCGGCCATTTATCTTTGTGATGCCTTGTAAAGAGCTGCTTTTGAAGATGGATAACAAGACCAATACACATGCGTGTGCGTTGTCCATACACAACATCTATACGTATGTACCCTTCTCGTTCTAAGTTTGCCAGATAGCGTTGTATCGTTCTTCTACAGCGTTCTAAAGCCTTCATTAAATAAGTGACAGTAACATCAAGAGAGCGCCCTACTCGGTTATTACGGTAGGTCAATTCAGCAATCTTACGAGCACAGCGTCGCGCACCATCAGTTAGATTATTATCGTTATCTAATCGTGCTGATAATTCGGGTACATAAGCATCGTTATCCACAGGCGGTTTTTTTCGTGGTCGTTCATATAATGAATAGTAATGACACGTTTGTAACGAGCGTGTACGCCTATTCTCTCTTTTAAATTGTTCTAATGACACATTCGCTTTGTTGAATATAGTTGAAAGCGTGATGTTAGGTATAGTACCTACGCTACTTTTAAACCCTGTTTTGTTTTTAAGTAGCATAGAAGCATCATGAAGAAGTTCTTCTTCAGATGGTTTATAAGAATTGTACATAGTGAGTTCTCCCTGTTTGAGGTTAGAGAAAACCCGCCTGAAATTTGGGCGCAGAAAATTATTGCAAGAAATGCTTGCATCGAATCAAAATTATTGGGATATTGAAATTGCAACTACCAAATTATCACTCAATAATTCTTATGAGGCCCGCTTTCGAGCGGGTTTCTTTCTTTTTAAATCATTAACACTCCCTGTCATTGATTAGTTTTAATGTGGATAAGATATGGAATCATTCCCATATCTAAAATAAGTATGACTCCATATTTTTATAGATCAATGATTCATCGATTTGATTGAAACTAAAGTTGTGTAGTTTAGCGAAAAATAAATGAGTAAAAATTAACTTCCCTATTTTGAAACGTAAGTTTCATAGCCTACTTCGGACTTAAACCAGATTAGCTACATATTCCTTAATCCATTCAATACGTAATTGTGGATAACAAAAGATTAAACAATTAAACGATTTAAGGTGTTTTATTTTGAAGCTATAAATATAAGAAGAACTTTAATGCTTAAAGGTTTAAAAATACAAAAGTTTCAAAGTTGAAGAATACAAAAACTTTAAAACTAAAATATTAAATACTTTTAACTATAAAACTCTTAAACATATAAAAACTTTAATCTTGAAGTATTGAAGAACTTAAAACGTTAATTATTTTAATAATAAAGAATTGAAAGACTTTAAAATGAAAGTAATCTCTCTTATTACACAAAAAGGCGGCAGTGGAAAATCAACGCTTGCGGAATGTCTTGCTGTAGCCGCAACGTTGGATAACAAGGCGGTTGCCATTCTTGATATGGATCCACAGGGTTCTGCTATTAACTGGAAACAACGCCGAGGCAGTTCTGATCCAGCGGTACTGCCTGTAACAATGTCGAATTTAGCAGAAGAAATAGAACGTGTTAAAGCAAGTGGTGCTGATTATGTATTTATTGATACCCCTGCTCGGCTCTCTGATTGGGCGATGGCCTCCGCAAAGGTTTCTGATCTTGTCATTATTCCATCCAGACCAACGATTAAAGATTTAGAGAGAGTAGAGGCCTCTATTAAGCTTTCAACGTTAGATAAAATAAGACCCGTGCTTGTTGTTCTCAATCAAGTGCGGTCAAGAGGGAACCGAGACGAATTAGCTGAAACATACATCAAGTCAAAAAACTTTCCAGTATGTCCAGGCAGAATAGGGAACCGTGTCGTGTTTGAAGATGCTGATACGTTCGGGCTAACCCCCCAAGATATTGACCAACAATGTAAGGCGGCAATAGAAATCAAACACGCATACAAATATATAAGTAATGTTTTAGAACAGATAAATAATGAACCGATGAGTGAAAAGAAAAGTGAAGTAGTAAATTATGAATAAAAAAACAAACTTAACAGAAGCGTTATCTAACAAAGAACCAGCAAATAGTCCTGAAACGTCTATAGAAAAGGTTGAGGTTAAAAAGCCTGTAAAAAAGAAACCAGTAGAACCTCATGCTGAACAGACAAACATTACAGGTTACTTTGATAAAGTTGTTAAATGGGAATTGCAAGATTTAGCAACGGAACGTAGCCGTGTTTTGGGTAAGCGAGTTACTTTTCGAGACTTGCTTGGCGAAGCCATTAATGATTTGTTTAAAAAATACGGTAAAGCGGAAGTTGTAATAACTAATAATGAAGATCGTTTGTAAAAATGGTGCGGGTGGAGAGAATCGAACTCTCACTTCCGAAGAAACGGGATTTTGAATCCCGCGCGTCTACCAATTCCGCCACACCCGCACACAGAGCGTGATTATAACTATTTTTTAAGATTGTTCTTTCTTTTTTTCTTGGCCTTTTTCTTAGTGGGTCGTTTTCGCATTTTATTAATTTCAGCCGTATCAATTACGTTCTTTAGATGTATTGCATAATATTTTTCAATCATCTCAACACTTGTACGACAATTTTTGGCAACTTGATAGATATCAGCACCTTCCATCAGTCTTAAGCAGATATAAGTATGTCTTAAACTATAGGCAGTACGTCTGTGACCATCACGGTCAACTTTAAGTTTTGTTTCTTCAAGAATGCTATTAAGAAGTTCGCGATGGGTAATAGGGAATAACCGTTCGGTTCTATCTTTAGGCTTATTTCGTTCGATAAGCCTTTTGAAAGGAAGCACTGCGCCAGGCATGCTTTTGCAAAAACCAACACCACGTTTACCTCTAACTTCAATTTCTAATATTTCATCGTCAATTGCATCGTCATGAACGATGTCTACATCACGAAACTCAAGTCGGGCTGATTCATCTGGTCTTAGCCCTGTGTTAGCCATGAATAAAACATAGTCATGTAGTTGTTCGCAGCTCCATTGCCAACGTTTACCTTTTGATTCCAATGCACGTTTTCGTGTCGCTGTATAAAGCGTTTTATATTCTTTTGGTGAAAACCATGCACGATGAGATATTTTGCCAGACGTTTTATAAGGTGCAGAAAGATCGGGTAGGGATGATAGCCAACCATGTCGAATTGCTGTTTTTAATACTTGGCGTAAAGCAACAATCTCTTGGTGCATAGTACTGTGAGCAGGGGGCTTACCTGTTTTAGAATTTTCACGTCTATAGAGGCGATACTCTTGAACTTTACCGGACGTAATTTCAGATAGACCCAGTTTGCCAAAGTAAGGTATTAAATGAACACGCAGTCTATCTTTCGTAGTCTGTATATACTTTGGATTTCGTTCTCCTTCAGTAAGGATTTCAAATTCGTGTTCAAATTGTTTTGCTGCATCTTTGAAAGTCTTTTCAGATTTAAGAACACCAGCACGATTTTTTCCACGTAATTCTATATACCAGTCTTCTGCAAAGTCTTTAGCTTTAAACAGACTTGTTTCTTTAGTGCTAGTACGACGGTTTTTTCCAGCAAGATATGTAGCGCACTGCCAGTAAGGACTTCTATCACGCTTATAGAGGTTAACCTTACCTCCCATAATTGTATGAGCTGTCATAGATATCGCCGAATGTGTGTAATAGTGTGTTTTTGTGTAACAGTTGTGTAAGTGTATATTATGGGAAATGATTATACTAAACTATTGAAAATTAACAATAATAATTTTATATTTTTATATGTTAATTGATTTTGAATCCGGCGCGTCTACCAATTCCGCCACCCCGGCATTGAGATAAGCAGGCGAGCAAGTATAGGCAAACTTCCGCCAGCGTCAAACTTCATAGCGAAATTCAGGGCATAATTCTGCTAACATCGCGCGCCATGCATACGCGCGATTTCCAATACAAATTGCCGGAAGAATTGATTGCCCAGTTCCCGGCCAGCGAACGTGATGCCAGTCGGCTTTTACATCTCGCGGCTGACGGGCAGATGACGGATTCGTATTTCAGGAACCTGTGTGATTATTTACACCCGGGTGACCTGCTCGTGTTGAACGATACGCGGGTGATCCCGGCACGCCTGTTTGCCCACAAGGAGAGCGGTGGCAAGGTCGAGATCATGCTGGAACGTGTTATTGATGAAAGGACTTTGTTAGTCCAGTTGCGCGCCAGCAAACCACCCAAACCGGGTAGCCTGTTGCTTATTGCAGCCCGGGAGGCCTTCCAGGTCATCGCGCGCCAGGAAGAGATGTACCTGTTGAAGTTCGCCGCCTCGGGAACGCTGGATGAGTTCCTTGAGGCACACGGGCATATGCCACTGCCGCCCTATATACAACGTACTGACGAGGCCCAGGACCGCGAACGTTATCAAACGGTTTTTTCCAACAAACCCGGTGCCGTCGCTGCACCTACCGCAGGACTCCATTTTACCGGGGCCATGCTGGAAAAATTGCAGGCCCGCGGCATAGACCATGTGCGCTTAACCTTGCACGTAGGTGCCGGGACCTTTCAGCCCGTGCGCGTCAGTGATGTGACCCGGCATAAAATGCACAAGGAACGCATGATTTTGCCTGAAGACACGGTTGCCAGGATTGCACAGACACGTGCCAATGGTGGCCGCATTGTCGCCGTGGGGACCACCGTGGTGCGCAGCCTGGAGACGGCCGCGCGTGGCGGAGAATTGCAAGCCTACGAGGGTGATACTGATATATTCATTTATCCCGGCTTTCAATTTAAGGTGGTCGACATGTTGCTGACCAATTTCCATTTGCCCGAATCGACCTTGCTAATGCTGGTCTGCGCCTTTGCTGGCAAGGAACCGATCATGCGTGCCTATGAACATGCGGTGGCGGAGCGCTACCGGTTTTTCAGCTACGGCGACGCCATGTTACTGGAGAAGAGCAGTCATGCAGTTTGAGTTGTTGGCCAGCCAGGATTCTGCCAGGCGCGGCCGCCTGCTGTTTGAACGTGGAGAAGTACGAACGCCGGCGTTCATGCCAGTGGGCACCTATGGCACGGTCAAGGCCATGACGCCCGAGGAACTGGTCGAGTTGGGTGCCGATATCATTCTTGGTAATACCTTTCACCTGATGTTGCGACCGGGGATGGAGGTCATTACCGAATCCGGTGACCTGCACGCGTTCATGAACTGGCACAAGCCGATACTGACGGACTCCGGCGGCTACCAGGTATTCAGCCTGGCCGAGTCGCGCAAGATTACCGAGGAGGGGGTGCATTTCCGTTCACCTGTAGACGGTTCGAAAATCTTCCTTGGACCGGAACAGGCGATCGACGTACAACACAAGCTCGGTGCCGATATCGTCATGATCTTTGATGAGTGCACGCCGTACCCGGCGACAGAAGACGAGGCGCGCAAGTCCATGGAGTTATCACTACGCTGGGCCGCCCGATCGAAAACGGCCCATGCCGATAATCCCAACGCGCTGTTCGGAATTACCCAGGGAGGCATGTATCCCGCGCTGCGCCAGGCTTCTCTGTCCGGGTTGGTGGAGATTGGCTTTGATGGCTATGCCATCGGCGGTCTTTCCGTAGGTGAGCCGGTAGAATTGATGCTGGAGGTGCTGGATGGCATCATGCCGGGCATGCCTGCCGACAAACCCCGTTACCTGATGGGTGTTGGCACCCCGGAAAACATCGTTGAAGCCGTGTTGCGCGGTGTCGATATGTTTGACTGTGTGATGCCGACCCGTAACGCTCGCAACGGCCATTTGTTTACCAGTCGTGGCGACATTCGTATTCGTAATGCCGAGCACAGGCACAGTCAGCAGCCCCTGGACGAGGACTGCGCCTGCTATACCTGCCAGCATTACAGCCGCTCTTATCTACACCACCTGGACAAGACCAACGAGATACTGGGTGCACGGTTGAATACCATTCACAACCTGTTTTACTACCAGCAGCTCATGCAAGGCTTGCGTGACGTCATCGAATCGGGTGCGCTCAACGAATTTGTTAGAGATTTTTACGCAAAACGCGAGAAAATCCGAATGTCTGTGTCATAATACGCCGCTTTTTAAAGTCAGAGATAAACCTATGCTGGAATTTTTTGTCAACAATGCATACGCCGCAGCTGAACCACAGCCCGGTGGATTCATCAGTTTTCTGCCGTTAATCATTCTGTTTGCCGTGTTCTACTTCATGTTGATACGGCCACAGCTGAAACAGGCCAAGCAACACAAGCAACTGGTCGCTGGACTTAGCAAGGGCGATGAAGTCGTCACCAGTGGTGGCCTGCTTGGCAAGATAAAAGAGGTAGGCGACAATTTTATTGTCGTCGAGATCGCCAAGGAAACCGATGTCAAAGTACAGAAACAATCCGTATCCGCGGTCATGCCCAAGGGCACTATAAAAACTTTATAAATAATAAATCGGTTAGTACCTACTTACTGTCATGAATCGTTATCCAATCTGGAAATACCTGTTAATTGCTATCGTGGTCCTTGTTGGCCTCGTCTACGCGCTACCCAACCTGTACGGCAAACATCCTGCGCTGCAAATTTCCGCTGTTCGTGGCGGTGAGGTCAGTGAGCTGACCGAGTTCCAGGTCAGTACGGCACTGGAAGAGGCCGGTATTGAATACCGGGCCATGGAGATCGGTCCGGAGAGCCTGACCATCCGTTTCAAGAACGAGGAAACCCAGCTCAAGGCCCAGTCCGTGGTCAGGGAATCACTCGGTCGCGGTTATGTCGTGGCATTGAACCTGGCACCGGCTACCCCCGGCTGGTTACGCGAGTTGAATGCAGAGCCCATGTTTCTGGGCCTGGACCTGCGGGGTGGTGTGCACTTCCTGATGGAAGTCGATATGGATGCGGCGATCAGCAAGGCCGAGGAGCGTTACATGTCTGACCTGCGCAGTGACATGCGCGAACAGAAGATCCGCTACAAGACCATTACACGCCACGAGGAAGGTGGTCTGCTTATCCGCTTTCGCGATAGTGCCGAGCGTGACAAGGCCGTCGAACTGATCGATAACGACTACGCTGAACTTGATACCAGTATTGTTGAAACGGATACGGGCGATCCGAGGCTGGTGGCAAGCATGTCAGAGCAGGTGCTGCTCGAGACCCAGCGGCTGGCCCTGCAACAAAACATTGTCACGCTGCGTAAGCGTGTAAACGAACTTGGCGTCGCCGAGCCGGTTATCCAGCAACAGGGGTTGAACCGTGTCGTGGTGCAGCTGCCAGGTGTACAGGATACGGCCCGGGCCAAGGAGATCCTGGGTGCGACTGCGACGCTGGAATTCAGACTGGTAGACGAGAAACACAGTCCACAGGACGCAATTGACAGGCAGGCACCGGCCGGCTCGGAGCTTTACTACGAACGTAGCGGGCAACCCATTTTGCTAAAGAAGCAGGTGATATTGACCGGTGACTCTATTATTAACGCGGCCTCGGGTATCGATTCCCAGACTGGCGGTCCCAACGTCAGCATCACGCTTGACGGCACCGGTGCCAAGCGTATGAGCCACGGTACTCGTGACAACGTGGGGAAACGACTGGCCGTTGTCTTTATCGAGAACAAGCTGGAATTCGTTGAAGAAAACGGGGAGATGGTTGAGAGAAAGCAAACCATCAAGGAAGTAATCAATGCCGCAGTCATCCGCGAACAACTGGGTAAGCGTTTCCAGATAACCGGCCTGGACTCAAGCCAGGAAGCCAGGACCCTGGCACTGTTGTTACGCGCGGGCGCATTAGCGGCCCCGGTCTATATCGTCGAGGAACGCACGGTAGGCCCAAGCCTTGGGCAGGATAATATCGACCAGGGCTTCAAGTCAGTGGTTATCGGGTTTGCCCTGGTACTGCTGTTCATGGCGGTGTACTACAAGGTCTTCGGCCTGGTGGCTAACCTGGCGCTGGCACTGAACCTGGTCCTCATCATAGCGTTGTTGTCTTTACTACAGGCTACGCTGACACTGCCGGGTATTGCCGGGATCGTGTTGACAGTGGGTATGGCGGTGGACGCAAACGTACTTATCTTTGAACGTATACGTGAAGAGATACGTAACGGTAACTCACCGCAGGCGAGTATACATTCCGGTTACGAGAAGGCTTTTTCAACTATTGCTGACGCAAACATCACTACGTTGATCGCGGCGCTGGTTCTTTTTAGTTTCGGTACTGGTCCCATCAAGGGTTTTGCGGTCACGCTGTCGCTAGGGATTATTTCTTCCATGTTCACCGCTATCATGGTCTCGCGTTCTCTGGTTAACCTGATTTACGGCGGTAGAAAAATCAAGAAACTGTGGATCTGATCAAGGGAATCTGGTTTTAATTATGAACACGCCATACAACATAGACTTCATGGGCAAGCGCAGGATCACCGCGATGATCTCCGGTGTACTGTTAGTTGCCTCAATACTTTCACTCTCGTTACAGGGCCTGAACCTGGGTATTGATTTTACCGGTGGTACGATTGTTGAAATTGGTTATCAGCAGGCAGCCGATCTCGACCAGGTACGACAGCAGTTGTTGCAGTCCGAATTCAGCGATGCCGTGGTCCAGTATTTTGGCACTGCGAACGATATATTGATCCGTATCCCGCCACTGGAAGGCATGAACAGCGCCGATGTCAGTAACAAGGTATTGAGCATGCTCGGCGATGGTGTCGAGATGCGCCGGGTCGAGTTTGTCGGCCCGCAGGTAGGCGAAGAGTTGAAAAATGACGGCGGTCTGGCCATGCTCTACGCATTGGTCGGTATCTTTATTTACGTGGCACTGCGATTCCAGCGTCGTTTCTCGATGGGTGCCATAGCCGCACTGGTACACGACGTCGTTATTACGATAGGATTATTTTCTATCTTCAAGTTTAATTTCGACCTGGCAGTGCTCGCGGCCATACTGGCCGTGATCGGTTATTCCTTGAACGACACTATCGTGGTATTTGACCGTGTGCGTGAAAACTTTCACAAGCTCCGTGAAACTCCACCGGTCGAGGTTTTTAACATTTCCCTTAACGAAACCCTCAGTCGAACAATTGTTACCGGACTGACCACGCTGCTGGTATTGATTGCACTATTGATCTTTGGTGGTGAAACAATTAAGGGTTTTTCCATTGCCCTGATTTCAGGCATCGTTGTTGGAACTTATTCATCTATCTACGTCGCCAGTCCCGTCACCCTCGCACTGGGCGTAAGCAAGGAAGACCTGATGCCCGTGAAGAAAGAAGGTGCCGAACTCGACGATCTGCCCTGAGTGACTTGTCTGCAACGCTGAATATTGTCGCTGATCAGCAAATCACGCTGGCGGCACAGGTATTTGAACAATTCGGGCATTTACGGCTGGTTAATGGCAGGGACATTACCAGGCAAATGCTGCAGGATACCGAAATCCTGCTGGTTCGTTCCGTTACCCCGGTAAATGCTGCCATGTTGCATGATACACCAGTGAGGTTTGTCGGCTCTGCCACGGCCGGTATTGATCATATCGACGTGTCTTACCTGCATCACAATAACATAGAGTTTGTCTATGCCCCGGGCAGCAATGCACGTTCCGTTGCCGAGTACGTGTTGAGCAGCCTGCTGCAACTGGCGCGACGAGATAGTTTTGAACTGGCAGGTAAATCAATTGGTATTATTGGTGTAGGTGAGGTCGGTTCACGCGTGAAAAGCCTGCTCGAAAAACTGGGAATGCGTTGCCTGTTAAACGATCCACCCCGGGCTGAACACGATGACAGTGAAGAATGGCTACCACTGCAAGCACTTACCGGGGCCGATATCATCACCTGCCATGTCCCGTTAACGCGTGATGGCAAACATCCCACTTATCGATTTATAGACCAGCAATTCCTGGAACAGTTAAAACCAAACGTAATACTGATCAATACCGCACGTGGTGATGTCATTGACGAGGATGACCTGTTGAATTTTATCGAGAAACAACCTGGTGCCAGAATGGTACTGGATGTCTGGGCAAACGAGCCGCATATCAATGCCGCGTTGCTGGAACAGGCAGAGATTACAACCGCGCATATCGCGGGTTATAGCTATGATGGCAAACTCAATGCCACGCGAGAACTCGCGAGAGCCTTGCAGGCCTGGACGCACATTGACAATATCGCAATTGCTGAAACGGAAAGTGAGCAGGTAACGAGACTGGACAATGAGCAGGATGCCATGTACGAGGCTGTCATGTCTGCTTATGATGTCACTGTAGACAGCAATAAACTCAAACAGACTTTACATTTAACAGCCACTGAACGTGGCGCCTGTTTTGATAAGTTGCGCAGGGATTACCCGGTACGGCGTGAATTCAACCAGGTGGCAATCAGCATGCACGGCGTATCAGAACAGGATAAGCTTCGCCTGCAGCAACTGGGTTTTGCATTGGATCAATCATGAAAAATCTGGGTATCCTGGTTTCGGGTCGGGGCAGTAACATGCGCGCCATCATTGATGCCTGTGAGAGCGGGCGAGTGGCGGCAGAGGTGGTGCTGGTGATCAGTAATAATGCCGATTCACCGGCATTACAGACTGCGCAGGAAAACCATATCGCTACCGTTCACTTGAGCTCGCGTACGCACCCGGATGCCATAGAACTGGATAAAGCAATGCTTCGGGCACTGCAGGATGCCGAAGTGGAGCTGGTAGTGCTGGCAGGTTTTATGAAAAAAATCGGGCCGCTTACGCTAAAAAACTACAAGGGTCGAATTATTAATATTCACCCGTCGTTGCTACCTGACTACGGCGGCAAAGGCATGTTTGGTATACATGTGCATGAAGCGGTGCTTGAGAATAAAGAACAACAAACCGGTGTCACAATCCACCTAGTTGATGGAGAGTATGACCAGGGAGCTATCCTCGCCCAGCAGACGGTGCCGGTAAAAAAAGGTGATGACGCTTCTACGTTGGCAAGCAGGGTGTTACAGGTAGAACATCGGTTATACGTGGAAACGATACAAAAAATTATTGATGGCAGTATTATATTGCCCAGCTGATATACCGGGTTGCTATAAACCCGGAGAGATAACCAAAAAAAAGAATTAATCGCTTTGACCAGAATCATTCACAAAATATATACCGCGGTTGTACTCGGGCAGCCTGTTATTACCTCGTTATTGATGCTGCTTATTCTCGGTTTTTTTGCCTATTACACCCAGGATTTTAAACTGGATGCATCGGCTGATTCCCTGCTGCTTGATGATGACAAGGACCTGAAGACATTCAGGGAAACGGCAGAGCGTTATACCACCAGGGAGTTCCTGTTTGTTACCTTTGATCCAGAGCAGGATCTTTTCAGTGAACAAAGTGTTGATGTGATCAGGCAAATGCGTGATGACATTGCCGAACTGGAGCAGGTTGAGTCAGTGATCAGCATGGTCGATGTACCACTGGTGCAACAGGTGGACGGTAGCCTGACAGAAGTGGCTGAAAACGTCAGGACCATAGAGCAAGGCAATGTTGATCTGCAGAAGGCAAAAGAGGAATTGCTCAATAGTCCCATCTTCAACGAGTTGATTATCAGTGATGATGGCACGACGACAGCACTACAGGTAAACCTCAGGCAGGATTCTGATTACAGGGAACTGCAACGCCAGCGCAATGACTTGCTCTACAAGAACAAGACGGAAGGACTGACCGAGGCAGAGCAGGGCAAGCTGGAACAGGTGCTGCAGGAATACGCGGAGCAAAAAAAACGTTTCGATCGCCTTAACCATGAAAACATAGAGTCGATCAGGGCAATCATCGATAACTACCGTCCTTATGGCACGATTTACCTTGGCGGCGTGCCTATGATCGCGGACGACATGATCACTTTTATCAAGAATGACCTGATCGTTTTTGGTATGGGTGTATTTTTATTCCTGATTGGTATGTTGACCATTATTTTTCGCCAGCTCCGCTGGGTGATGTTGCCCTTACTCAGCTGTTTCTATGCTGGCCTGTTGATGATTGGTTTACTTGGGCTGGTAGGCTGGAACGTTACCGTGATCTCATCAAATTTCATTTCGTTGATGTTGATCATCACCATGTCGATGAATATCCATCTGATCGTGCGCTACAGGCAACTGCGCAATGATTTCCCTGAGTACAGTCAATACGAGTTGATCATGCAAACCACCAGTAAAATGGTTTGGCCCTGTTTTTTTACTGCACTAACGACCATCATGGCATTCAGTTCACTGGTGGTAAGTGGCATCAAGCCGGTTATCGATTTTGGCTGGATGATGACTATTGGTTTAACAGTAACCTTCCTTACATCTTTTATCCTGTTTCCGGCATTGCTTAGCCTGTTGCCGTTGTCGACAGAGAAAATGAGCCCGAGAGACGAGTTCCAGTTCACGCCGAAGCTGGCAGACTTAACCGAGCGGCATGGTAACAAGGTCATTATCATCACGGTGTTGCTCGCTGTTGCCAGTGTCTATGGCATTACCCGCCTCCAAGTCGAGAACAGTTTTATCAACAATTTCAGTGATGAAACAGAAATCTACAAGGGACTGCGCCTGATCGACGAGAAGCTCGGCGGTACCACGCCTCTCGATATTATCCTGAAACTAGAAGACAAACAGGCACCCGCTGAAGAGGAAGAAGATTTTTCCGAACTCGATGATTTATTTGCGTCATTCGATGATGAAGGTGACGAGGATTCCTGGTTTACGCCCGAGCGCATTGAAAAGGTAAAACAGGTTCATGACTATCTCGATTCATTACCCGCGGTAGGCAAGGTTTTGTCATTGGCTTCGATCATCCGGGTGGGGGAACAGATCAACAATGGACCTTTCGATGCGTTTGAACTAGCTATTGTTAACAAACGCATGCCGGATGAACTGAGAGATACCATGATTACACCGTACGTGGCCGAGGAATATGACGAGGCCAGGATAAACCTGCGCGTGCGTGGGTCTATGAAAGACCTGCGTCGCAAGGAATTGATCGAGAGGATCGATCGCGAGATCAAGGAGCGTTTTAATTTTTCCGATGACGAGGTTCAGATTACGGGCATCCTTGTACTTTACAACAACATGCTGCAAAGCCTGTTCAAATCCCAGATCCTGACCATGGGCGTGGTCATGGCCGGGATTGCGCTGATGTTGATGTTGTTATTCCGCTCGGTAGCGCTCGCGTTGATTGGTATTGTTCCCAATATACTGGCCGCCGCAATTATCCTGGGAATCATGGGGCTGTTCCGGATCCCGTTGGATATGATGACTATCACCATCGCCGCGATTACGATTGGCATCGCGGTAGACAACAGTATTCATTACATTTACCGGTTCCGGGAGGAATTTCCGAAGACCCGTGACTATTTGCAGACCATGCATTATTGCCATGCCAACATAGGCAAGGCCGTGTTTTACACGGCAATTACCATCATTATCGGCTTCTCTATCCTGGTACTGTCCAACTTCATACCCAGCATCTATTTCGGTCTGTTAACCGCGCTGGCCATGGCTATCGCCCTGTTTGCCGCCCTGACGCTGCTGCCCAAGCTGATACTGATTTTCAAGCCTTTTTCCTAAAGCGCCCTGGTGACGCGATCTGTATTGTAAATCACACATTCAGGTCTTTCTCTTCGCAGGCAATCTTATTAAAATGTCTACCGGTACCCGGACTACGGCCTGGAGCAAATAATAGATAACAAGCTCTGAACTTGAGCACCGTCACCGGGGTCTATCCAGTTATTCATGAAGGGGTTTTAACAATGATTTCCAGAGTGTCACGATTTTTTATACTGTGCGTTGTCCTGGCGGGCTTTCATAGTCCGGCGATGGCGATGGCGCCCGATGAGGTGGTAAAGGAGACAGCCAACGGTGTGCTTGATCGCATCAAGCAGGAACGCGAAATCCTGCAGGCCAACCCTGAAAAGCTTTATGCCCTGATTGATCAACTGGTTATTCCAAATTTCGACTTTATCAGCATGTCCAAATGGGTACTGGGCAACAACTGGAAGTCTGCCTCGGACGCCCAGCGCACCGAATTTGTGGAACAGTTCAAGACACTGCTGGTAAATACCTATGCCAAGGCCCTGCTTGAATACTCGGACCAGGAGATCAAGTTTTACCCGACCGAAACGACCGACAGGCCCAACCTGGCCGTTGTGCGAACCGAATTGACCGGTGGTGCCCAGCCGTTCCCGGTGGCCTACCGCATGTACCAGAAAAACGATCGTTGGAAGGTGGTAGACGTCACGGTAGATGGTGTCAGCCTGGTTTCAACCTACCGCGGTTCATTCGCTACCCAGATCAAGAAAGAGGGATTCGATTCACTGTTGAAACAACTGGCTGATAAGAACGCCAGGCTTGAAGGTGATCTGAAGGGCGGCAGCTAAACTGCTGACGGATGGATGATGACAACCGGGCCTTGCCCGGTTGTTTTTTTTCAGCTAGCTGCCCGGTAAAATTTTTCCCAATACATTTCCAGTTTCCTTTATCATTGCACCTTACTTTTCCAAGTACTTTATATGAATCCTGAAAAAATCAAGCAACTCATAGAGACCGGATTGCCTGGCGCCAATGCCATGGTTCAGGGGGATGACGGCACGCATTTTGAAGCCGTGATCGTCAGCGATGAATTCGCTGGTAAAACCATGCTGCAGCAGCACCAACTTGTGTACAAGACCCTGGGCGATTTGATGGGTAAGGAAATTCACGCCCTCTCCATGCAGACCCTGACAAAGGAAGAATGGCAGCAAAAACAATGAGCGTGACAACGACCTTACCCCGCAATGGATAGACTGATAATTCACGGTGGCATCCCGCTTAACGGCGAGATCTCCATTTCCGGTGCCAAGAACGCGGCCCTGCCGATTCTGTCGGCGACCCTGTTAACCAACGAACCCGTTACCATCGGCAACGTGCCTCACTTGCACGATATCACTACCACGATCGAACTACTTGGCCGTATGGGCGCCCAGGTCACGGTTGATGAGCGCATGAAGATCGAGATCGACAACGGTCAGATCAATAATTACTTCGCCCCGTATGAACTGGTGAAAACCATGCGCGCTTCCATCCTGGTACTGGGACCGCTGCTGGCACGTTATGGCAAGGCTGACGTGTCGTTGCCCGGAGGTTGTGCCATTGGCTCGCGCCCGGTGAACCTGCATATTCAGGGCCTGGCTGCCATGGGTGCCGATATCGTCGTTGAGGGTGGTTACATCCGTGCCACTGCCAACCGTCTGAAAGGCGCGCACCTGTCCATGGATATTGTTACTGTTACGGGTACCGAGAACCTGATGATGGCGGCGACCCTGGCAGAAGGCACCACCATCATCGAGAATGCCGCACGTGAGCCCGAGGTCAGTGACCTGGCCCATTTTCTGAATAGCATGGGTGCCCGCATCAAGGGTGCGGGTACGGATCGAATCGAGATCGAAGGCGTCAGTGATTTACACGGTGCCAGTTATGAAATATTACCGGATCGAATCGAAACCGGTACCTACCTGGTAGCGGCCGCGATGACAGGTGGAGAAATCAAGCTGAAGAATACGCGCCCGGAATTACTTGAATCGGTACTCGTTAAACTCGGTGAGGCCGGTGCTAAACTGGAACTGGGTGATACCACGATAAAGCTCAGCATGGGTGGCAAAAAACCGAAGGCCGTGGATATTCATACCTCACCGTACCCGGGTTTTCCAACCGATATGCAGGCGCAGTTCACCGCGATGAACTGCATCGCTACTGGTTCCGGGACGATTACTGAATCTGTGTTTGAAAACCGCTTCATGCATGTGCACGAACTCCAACGCATGGGTGCCAGGCTCAAACTGGAGGGAAATACCACTATTACCAACGGTGTAGACAAGCTGACCTGCGCCCCTGTCATGGCGACTGACCTCAGGGCGTCAGCCAGCCTGGTACTGGCTGGCCTGGTAGCCGAGGGCGAGACCGTGGTGGATCGTATCTACCATATCGATCGCGGTTACGAGACCATCGAGGAAAAACTGTCGCAGCTGGGCGCAGATATTCGTCGAATTCCCGACTAGGTTGTTACTGTCGCTGTCCGTCCCGCCAGCACAAAATCCGGTAAAACTTTTCAAGTCCTGCTGTATCTATTGTATTCTGTGCGCCTTTTTAACCACTGAAGCGAAATATTGGCCAAGAGCATGAAGGATAACATCACCATAGCTGTCTCCAAGGGGCGCATCTTTGATGAAGCAATGCCGTTGCTGGCCAGTATGAATATCAAGCCCAAGGACGATCCTGACAAATCACGCAAGCTGGTACTGGAAACCAATCACGCCAATATCCGGTTACTGGTTATTCGCGCGACGGATGTGCCGACTTACGTTGAGCGCGGTGCTGCCGAGCTTGGCATCGCCGGCAAGGATGTCCTGCTCGAATACAACGGTGACGGATTGTATGAGCCTCTGGACCTGGGTATTGCCCGGTGTCGCATGATGCTTGCAGGTATGAAGAATGCCGCACCGGTGGTAGATCGCCCGCGCGTGGCTACCAAGTACACGAATATCACCCGTAACTACTTTGCCCGGCTTGGACAGCAGGTGGAGATCATCAAGCTTTATGGATCCATGGAACTGGGGCCGGTACTCGGTTTATCTGACTGGATCGTGGACCTGGTTGATACCGGTAATACATTAAAGGCCAATGGCCTGGTCACCCTGGAACATATTGCCGATATCAGTTCACGCCTGATCGTGAACAAGGCCGCGATGAAGATGAAGAGTGCGCAAATCAAGCCAATCCTGGAGAGTCTGGCCAGGGTCGTGGAAGAGCGGACATGATCAAGCGACTAGACAGTAGTAATTCGGCATTTGCCGAAGAATTGAAGTCATTGCTTTCCAGTAGCGATGAACCGGCACCTGAAGTGATAATTACGGTCAACAAGATTATCGCTGATATCCGTGCACGCGGTGACGAGGCCCTGCTGGAATACACGAACCGGTTTGACCGGCGCCAGGCCGGGCCGGGCGATATTGAAATATCCGCAGATGAATTGAACGCGGCAGCTGAACGAATTCCTGCGGCAGTGAAACAAGGGCTCGAACACGCGGCAGCCCGTATCAAGGAATTCCATGAACACCAGAAACAGGAAACCTGGACATACCAGGATAGCGAGGGTAATACGCTCGGACAGAAAGTCACCCCGCTGGATCGCGTGGGTGTGTACGTACCCGGAGGAAAAGCCGCCTATCCATCATCAGTTTTAATGAACATCATCCCGGCCAGGGTTGCCGGCGTGGAAGAGATCATCATGGTGGTCCCCACCCCGGACGAGCAACGCAATGACCTGGTTTTGACGGCTGCCGCGATTGCCGGCGCTACGCGCGTGTTTACCATTGGTGGTGCACAGGCCGTGGCGGCGCTGGCGTATGGCACCGCGACAGTGCCCAGGGTCGATAAGATAGTGGGCCCGGGCAATATTTACGTGGCGACGGCCAAGCGCCAGGTCTTCGGCGTTGTCGGTATCGATATGATCGCGGGCCCGTCCGAGGTCGTGATCGTGGCCGATAGCAGCGCCAACCCCGACTGGGTGGCCATGGATATGTTTGCGCAGGCCGAGCACGATGAAGAGGCCAGCGCGATCCTGATCAGTCCCGATGAGAACTTTATTGAACAGGTGGCAAACAGTATCGCCAGGCTGTTACCGGAGATGGAACGCGCCAGCATCATTGAAACGTCACTGAAGAACAACGGTGCCCTGATTAAGGTTAGCGATCTCGATGAGGCGACCAGCGTGGTCAATACCATCGCGCCGGAACACCTGGAACTGGCAGTCAACGATCCGGAGGCATTGCTGCCCTCGATCCGTCATGCCGGTGCCATCTTCATGGGTAATTACGCGGCAGAATCACTGGGCGATTACTGTGCCGGGCCCAACCATGTATTACCAACGGCCAGGACCGCGCGTTTTTCGTCACCACTGGGTGTGTATGATTTCCAGAAACAGTCGTCGTTGATCATGTGTTCCAGTATCTCGGTCACAGAGATCGCGGATACGGCTTCCATCCTTGCCCGGGGTGAGGGTCTCACAGCCCACGCACGTTCCGCCGAGTATCGCCGCGACTCGGATTAGTGCCGGGACTCATAGATGAAACAGGAGTCACTGCGTCGACTGTTCAAACCCGCCGTACTGAATGCCCGTGCCTACCACGTGCCGGATTCAACCGGACTGGTAAAGCTGGACGCCATGGAAAATCCTTACCCGTGGCCGGAAGAACTGAAACAGGATTGGTTAAAGTGCCTGCAGGAAACCAGCCTGAACCGTTACCCGGATGCTTCCACGCACGCCATGCACGCATCGCTGCGAGATGTGTTCGGTGTACCGGCAACAGCCGGCATGATGTTTGGCAACGGCTCTGATGAATTAATCCAGATTATCCTGATGGCGCTGGCCGCGGATGCCAATCATGTCATGGCACCGGAACCGACCTTTGTCATGTATCGACATTTGAGTGAGTTACTGGACCTGGTATTTACCGGTGTGCCGTTACGTGAAGACTTTACCCTGGACCTGCCGGCCATGCTTACCGCTATAAAAGAACAACAACCCGCCGTGATATTCCTGGCCTGGCCCAATAACCCGACCGGTAACTGTTTTGACGAACAGCAGTTGCAAGCAATCATCGAAGCCAGTTCCGGCCTGGTTGTCATCGACGAGGCTTACCACGCCTTTGCCGGGCGCAGCATGTTACCGGCGATCGGGCAGTACCCGAACGTGCTGGTCATGCGCACGTTATCAAAGCTGGGGCTGGCAGGACTGCGACTGGGTAGCCTGATGGGGCCGATCAGTATTATCGAGCAATTGGAAAAGATTCGACTGCCTTACAATATTGGCAGTCTCAACCAGGCCAGTGTTAATTTTATCTGCCGGCATATGGACGTGTTGTACGGCCAGGCTGAACAAATCATGCAAGACCGCCAATCACTGTTTCAGTCGTTGTCAGCAATGACCCGGGTAGAGACCTGGCCGACGGAGGCCAATTTTATCCTGTTCCGTGTGAATGGTTTTTCCGCGGACAATGTTCACGCCCGCTTGATTGACAAAGGGATCCTGGTAAAGAATCTGTCTGCCGCGCATCCGCTGTTGAAAAACTGTTTACGGGTGACAGTAGGATCAGCCAACGAAAACCGGATGTTCCTGCAAGGTCTGCAAGAGATTATCGCCGCGGCCTGATCAAGGTATCCTGGTCACCGGTCGCTGCTGGATAACAGTGGCCAGTTCCTGTCTTTCCCAACCCCTGAGTATTTCCAGCCTAACCTGTTTACCCGGTGCCAGTGACATGACCGTCTCTATGGCCTGGTCCGGGGTACTGGTCTGTTTACCATCAATACTGATCAACACATCACCTGGTAACAGGCCGGCCTGGTCAGCCGGGCTGTTCTTGATAATGGCGGAGACCCACACGCCACCGCTGGTGAGATCGGCCATCCTCGCGATATTCGGGTCCAGCGTCTGGACTTCGATACCGAGCCAGCCACGAATGACCTGTCCGTTTTCTACCAGCTCCTGCATGACGAACAATGCCTGGTTTATCGGCGTTGCCAGTCCAATCCCCTCGGAACCGCCCGTACTGGAAACAATCGCGGAGTTGATACCGACCAGTTCGCCACGCGTGTTGATCAAGGCGCCACCGGAATTGCCGATATTGATATCGGCATCGGTCTGGATGAAGTCATCGAAGAATGACAGACCGCGACGCTTGCGGCTGGTAGCACCGACGATACCCTGGGTCACGGTTTGTCCAAAGTTGTAGGGATTACCAATCGCCAATACGATATCCCCGACCCTGAGCGTGGATGAATCACCGATTGGAATGTCCGGCAGATTGGGGAGTTCGATCTTTAAAATCGCCAGGTCGGTATCGACATCCATGCCAATGATACCGGCCGGTGCCTGGCGGCCGTCGTTCAGTGTGACGTTGATTTCGTTACTGTCGCTGATGACATGCGCGTTGGTCAGTATGAAGCCACGGCTATTCATGATAACGCCGGAGCCAATGGAATGATTACGACGCTGTTGCAAGCTCGCGGGTGGTTCACCGAGGAGTCGTCGCAGAAAGGGGTCCAGTAATAACGGGTGTACCCGATCCTGGTAAACCTTGCTGGCATAGATGTTCACCACCGCCGGGGCCGCGCGCGCGACGGCCTGATTAAATGACACCCGGCCCGAATCGTCGCTGGCATTACCAAGTCCCAGCGACAGGTCATCCGTGGTTAATAACAGGAACACGAATGCCAGTGCCAACCCGTAGGCGACATACTGCAGCACGAATGTCAGGCGTTTTTGCAATGTGGTTTCTCTATGTTTTGTATTTCAGGTTTTATCCGGGCCCAGCCGTGACCGGGGCACCGCAGTGTAGCCTAACTTATTCTGTAAAGATAAAAACCGGGAGTATGTCCCGGTTTCATGGATTCACCGAAATTCGCAAGTTGTCGCAGACAGGGCTGATGTGGCGGAAATCGGTGTTTTCCAAGATGCTCAAAATTTGGTAAATTGCGCCGCTGATTGTCGCCCCGGTGACTATTGACGCAACTTGTCTTTCCATGGGCCGGATTTGCGGTCTTAATCTTGTAGTTTCAGGCATAATTGGAGATTGCCAGACCCGCAATCTCGGTTATCATGCTACTTCATTGTTAGATAAAAACTGTACTATTTCAGTGCTTTAGAGGGTTAAGAATGGATAATAGTAATGTTGACAAAAGTCGACGTCGTTTTCTGACCGCCGCGGCTACGGTTGTTGGTGGTGGTGGCGCTGTGGCAGCGGCAGTACCTTTCGTGGCCACCATGACGCCCAGTGAGAAAGCCAAGGCAATCGGTGCGCCGGTAGAAGTGGATATTAGCAACCTGAGACCGGGCGAACGCAAGATCGAGCAATGGCGTGGTAAACCGGTCTGGATACTGCGCCGTACCGAGGAAATGCTCGCCGATATCAAGGCCCAGGATCCTGACGTCAGTGACCCTGATTCTGACAGCAGCGCCCAACCCGAGTACGCCAAGAATGAATTTCGAGCGGTTCAGGATGAATACCTGGTGGTAATTGGTATTTGCACGCACCTGGGTTGTTCGCCCAGTTTCGTCACAAAAGATGCTGAAAATCCGCCGGCGGATGACTGGATGGGTGGTTTTTTCTGTCCATGTCACGGTTCCCGCTTTGACCTTGCCGGTCGCGTCTTCAAGGGTGTACCAGCACCCACCAACCTGGTTATTCCCCCTTACAAATTCCTTTCACCGACCCGCCTGCTGATCGGTGATGACAGTGGAGTAGCATAATGGCCAACGGAAATAATCAAGCATTGAATGCGTTGACAGGTTTAAGAGACTGGGTCGATAACCGTTTCCCGTTGATGAAGATGTGGAACGAACACCTGGCCCAGTACTACGCACCTAAAAACTTTAATATATGGTATTACTTTGGTTCGTTTGCACTGCTGGTATTTGTTATCCAGATAGTGACTGGTATCTGGCTGACGATGAACTATAAACCCTCTGCCGCAGAGGCATTTGCGTCAGTTGAATACATCATGCGCGATGTCCAATGGGGCTGGTTTATTCGCTACATGCACTCTACCGGTGCCTCCGCCTTTTTTATTGTGATCTATTTACACATGTTTCGTGCATTACTATACGGTTCCTATAAGAAACCGCGCGAGTTATTGTGGCTGACGGGCATGAGTATCTACCTGTTGCTCATGGGCGAAGCATTCTTTGGCTACCTGTTACCCTGGGGCCAGATGTCTTACTGGGGTGCACAGGTGATCATTTCCTTGTTTGGTGCGCTGCCGATTATCGGTGAAGAACTGGCACTGTGGATACGAGGTGACTTTGTTGTTTCTGACGTGACCCTGAACCGTTTCTTTTCTTTACATGTCATTGCCTTTCCGTTCCTGATTGCTGGCTTGATTGGTATACACATTCTTGCCCTGCACGAAGTCGGTTCCAACAACCCGGATGGCGTCGATATCAAGAAGAACAAGAATGCCGAAGGTGTGCCTGTTGACGGTATTCCTTTCCATCCTTACTACACGGTCAAGGATATCTTTGGTGCATCGGTGTTCCTGTTGTTTTTCTTCGCGGTCGTGTTTTTCGCGCCCGACATGAAGGTGCCTGGTACCCAGGGACTCTTTCTAGAAGCGGCTAACTTTATACCCGCTGACCCGTTAAAGACCCCGGAACACATAGCCCCGGTCTGGTATTTCACACCTTTCTACGCCATCCTGCGCGCCGTTCCGAGTCAGCTCGGTGGCGTTATCGCCATGGGACTGGCTGTTGCACTGTTCCTGTTGCTGCCATGGCTGGATCGAAGCCCCGTAAAGTCTATCCGTTATCGTGGCAATAATTACAAGATCGCCCTGACCCTTTTTGTTATCAGTTTCCTGATACTTGGCTGGTTGGGACTGCAGGTGGCAACACCGCTGTATACCTGGTTGGCCAGGATCTTCACGGTCATCTACTTTTTGTTTTTCTTTTTGATGCCGTTCTATACCAGGATTGATAACGACAAAACCGTGCCAGACAGGGTGACAGCATGAAGATGAAACTACTTAACCTTGTATCGACCATGTTCATGCTGGTATTGATGGTACCAGCCGCCAATGCTGCCGGAGGTGCCAGGTTGATGCACATGGATGTTGACCTTTCCAACGAGGCCTCGTTACAGCGTGGTGCCAGGATTGTGGCCAACTACTGCATGGGTTGTCACTCTGCCGAGTACATGCGCTATAACCGCATGGGAGAAGACCTGGGCATCAGCGAGGAAGTCCTGGAAGAAAACTTTATCTTTGGTGATGCCAAGGTAGGTGAAACCATGACTATCGCCATGGACAAGTCAGATGCAATTCGCTACTGGGGTGTATTGCCACCAGATCTGTCTGTTATCGCCAGGTCACGTGGCGCAGACTACCTGTATACCTATTTCAAGACCTTCTACCTGGACGAATCTCGACCATTTGGAGTCAATAACCTTGTCCTTAAGAATGCCAGCATGCCCCACGTACTCTGGGACCTGCAGGGAATGCAGGTACTGGAGAAAGTAGCACATGGAGAAGGCATTCATCACAGCCCTACCTTCGAGGACCTTAAGCTGGTGACGCCGGGTGCACAGACGCCGGAAGAATATGACCAGACCATCAAGGACCTGGTGAATTACCTCGTTTACATGAGTGAGCCCATTCAGCTTGAGCGTAAAAAGATTGGTGTCTGGGTAATGCTGTACCTGCTTTTGTTTGCCGGTGTGGCCTACCTGCTGAAGAAAGAGTATTGGCGAGACGTCCATTAGCAGTAAAAATCTGCCAAGCCGCCCCCTAAAGTTGACAAGTGTAGTATAATTCCGCGCTTCGAAATTTCAGGCTGGAGATAAATCATGGCCAGTATTGCCAATCGCCGTTCATTAATGGTTCTTTATTCCGATAACGACAGTCCCATTGGGCACGCCGTTCGTATCGTGCTGGCGGAAAAGGATGTCAATGTCGAAATCAACTATATCGGCGAGGAAGACAATAAACCGGAAGAGCTCAATGAGCTCAACCCTTATAATTCCATACTGACCCTGATTGACAGGGATCTTGTCCTATACGATGCCCAGATCATCATGGAATATCTTGATGAACGTTTTCCGCACCCGCCGCTGATGCCGGTTGACCCTGTTACCCGTGCCAGCAACCGGCAACTTCGATTTCGCGTGATGGAAGACCTGTATTCGGTAATCGATGAACTGGACAGCGATAATGATATTGCCGCGGCCAATGCGAAAAAAGTCTTGCGTGATAACCTCACGGCCATTGCACCTACCTTCAGCCAGATGCCTTACTTCATGTCCGAGGAGTATTCACTTGTAGATTGCTGCATGGCCCCGTTGTTATGGCGCCTGTCCCGCTACGGTATCAAGCTACCCATGTCTGCCAAGCCGCTGCAGCAATATGCTGACAGGTTGTTTGAAAGATCATCCTTTAAACAAAGCCTGTCGCCAGTAGAAAAAGAGTTCAACGAGACGGTTTAGTTTCCAGTACGGAACCATGACCTCGAACAAGCCATATCTTATACGTGCCCTGTATGACTGGATCGTCGATAATCATCTGACGCCCCATGTGCTGGTTGATGCGAGTGGTGAGGATCTAAGCGTACCCGCAGATTACGTCGAGGATGATCGCATCGTACTGAATCTTTCTCCTTCTGCCGTTCGCGATCTGGATTTGAGTAATGACTATATTAACTTCAAGGCCCGTTTTTCCGGTCAGAGCATGAATGTCTATTTTCCAAGCAGTGCGGTGCTGGCTATTTATGCAAAGGAAAATGGCAGGGGTATGATATTCCCGGAGGAAGAGGAGATGGAGTCAGCGCCTGAAACAGAAGAAGCACCTGCAAAAAAGAAATCCACCAAAAAGAAAAAACCACACCTGAAAGTTATCAAGTAACCTGTTTTATTACTGGGCAATAACAAGTCTCAGTGCCTGCATTTCATAATTCGCGTTGTTGATCGCTTCCAGGCATGCATCAAGCTGGTCCTGCAGGAACTGCATTTCCTCATCGCGTATCGTCGGGTTTTTAGCCTTTAGCTGTTTCATCCGTTCAATTTCTGCAGCCAGAATCGATTCAAGTTTCTGCTTTGCCTGCTGTTTTACTTCGGGAAGTTTTGATTCGGTAAAACGGGTCGCAAAATCACACATGTCTTCTATTTCATGTTTGATCTGTTTAATGATGGCAACAGCGGTCTGGCGGTTTATTTTCATGCTTAGTTGATTAAGCTTTTCATGGCTCAATGCCTTGGCATAGTTTTTACGTTCCTTGCTGATAAGGGTACGAAACGGTGTTAAAGGCAAATATCGCTCGACTTGCAGATGCCTGGGGGCAACGGTTTTAATACTGGCAAAGGTCTCCAGCAGGATGGTGCCAGGTTCTATACCCTCCATTTCAATGGTGGTAACAAAGCTGTTGCCAATTTCACTGTTCATTACCATGTCCATGGAATCGGCGACCATGGGGTGTTCCCAGCTTATGAAGGCAAAGTCCTCACGACTCAATGCCCGGTCGCGAGCAAACGTCACTGTCATGCTGTCATCACCCAACCCGGGAAAATAACCGATACGCATGTGATCACTTGGATGCAGTATCCAGGTGTGGTCTGAATGTTCCTCATGATCAACACCGTAAGTATCGAACATGTTCTCCATGTAGTTCATCAAGGCGGCAGGGTTTTCCTGCTGTCGAATATTATCTATGACGCTCTCTGCTATATCCATGCGACAGGAGTTAATCTCGACCAGTCGATCCCGTCCTGCCTGCATCGCCTGCTTGACTGACCGGGTGTGATCCCGTGTTTGTTGCAACAGGTCGCTGATATCCTTACCCGGGTTAGCCAGGGCCTGTTCGATCTTCTGTTCGAATTTTTCATAAATTGAAAAACCGGCGGCGCAACTTTCATTAAATATTTCCAGCCCCTGGTCGTACCAGTGAAACATCACTTCCTGCGCCGTGCCCTGCAGGTAGGGGACGTGTATATGGATGGTCTCCGATTGGCCGATGCGATCCAGCCTGCCAATGCGTTGCTCCAGCAGATCAGGATTCAATGGCAGGTCAAATAAAACAAGGTGGTGTGCAAACTGGAAATTCCTGCCTTCACTGCCAATCTCTGAACATACCAGTAGCTGTGCTCCGGTTTCATGATCGGCAAAATAGGCGGCAGCCCGATCGCGTTCTATGATGCTCAAGCCTTCATAAAAAGCGGTCGTACGAATTCCGACACGCAATTGCAGGTATTTTTCCAGCGCGATAGCTGTTTGAGCATGGGCACAAATAACAAGTACCTTTTCATCACCAAGCTGCTTGAGCAGGTTGATCAAGTGTTCAACGCGTGGATCCTGTTTCAACCAGGTTTCATCATGATCTGTGATTTCCGGAAACAGTGTTTCCTTCCCGGTCAGGTCTGCGTAGCAACCTGGCAGGGAAAGCGAAGTAGCAACCAGCTTGCGCTCGGGAAAACCCTTGATAGCCTCACGCGTATTACGCAGAAAGACTCGGCCGGTACCATGCAGATCCAGTAATTGTTCAACCAGCTTCTTACGTTCCGCTGGATTGATGCTGGTTGTCGGGACTGTTTCCTTGCCAAGATAGTCCCGCAACTGTTTGAGTACATCATCCGACAGAGTTTCATCATTACTATCCAGCAGTTTGCCAACCAGGTTACTCAATGATTGATAATTCTGTTCTTCTTCCTTGAACGCGTCGAGATCATGGAAACGGGCCGGATCCAGTAGTCGCAGCCTTGCAAAATGGCTGGCAACGCCAACCTGTTCAGGCGTTGCCGTAAGAAGTAACAGTCCCCGGCTGCGTTGCGCCAGGGCCTCGATACAGCGGTATTCATGACCCTGTTCGTCTTCACTCCAGTGTAGATGATGTGCCTCATCGACCACGACCATGTCCCAGTTCGCGTTTTTTGCATTGTTGAATAATACCGGATCACTGGTCAGGTCGCCCAGGCTGCAGATGATGAGTTGCTCACTCTCGAACGGGTTGCCCTCGGCAAGTTCTTTCAAACCCTGTAATCGATCCTCGTTGAAGAGTGCAAAGTGCAGGTTAAAGCGTCGCAACATCTCGACCAGCCATTGGTGCGTTAGCGTGTCAGGTACAATGATCAGGATTCGGCTGGCCAGCCCGGTATGGAGCTGGTAGTGAATGATCATTCCGGCCTCAATGGTTTTACCCAGTCCTACCTCGTCAGCCAGTAAAACCCTTGGTGCATAACGACGCGCAACCTCGTGGGCAATATAGGTCTGGTGAGGAAGCAGGCTGGTTCGGGAGCCAAGTAAACCCCTGACCGGAGATTGCTGTAACTGGTTTAAATGTAACAGAGTCGCGCAGCGTAACTGGTAGGCGCGAAGATTATCGAGTTGACCGCTTACGAGTCGTTGCCTGGGTGCTGTTAATTCGATCGAGCTGTTTAGATCCAGTTCATCAATATCATGAGTGTCGCCCTTGTCATCACGTGAGCGATAGATAAGTCTGCCGTCTTCCTGCAGTACCTCGAGCACTTGCAGATAGGTATCGTGCGCCGTATGAATACGGTCACCAGGTTTGTGCTCAATACGTGTCAGTGGTGCACTGTCAATGGCATAGATTCGTTGTTCATCCACAGCGGGGAATGCAATCTCGATCTTGCGACCCTCGGTCGCGACGATAATGCCCAGGCCCAGGTTCGTTTCTGTATGACTTACCCAGCGCTGTCCGATTTTAAATTCTGACATGGTCCAAAATCTGTTTTAAAACGCCGTGAAGTGTAACAAACCAATGACGTGCTTTATACTGCTGTAAAAAACTATTTGAATAATTATGTCGCTTCTGGAAACCATTAACGAACTCGGAACGGAAAAAACCGAACTGCTTTACTCTGAAGAAGTAAACGGGGAGCAGTTAACGGTCAGGCAATACCAGAACTATCGCTGGCTGAGCGTGGGCGGCGAGATGATCCAGAGCCTTATGGATCTTGAACAGCCAGCACAGCTGTTGTTACCAAACCTCGTTGCGATGCTGGCCGTGCTGGAACTCGTTGATCGTCCTGTAACCCTGCTAAACCTGGGGGCGGGTGGTGGTGCCATGGAGCGTTATTTCAGGCAGGTGCAGCCTGATATGGCAATCACCTCCATAGAATCAAATGAAAAAATTATCAAGCTGGCCGAACGCTTTTTTGATATGAATCCTGAAGTGTTTATCTTGGACAGTGCTGAACACTTCCTGTCAGTTAGCGAGCAAAGTTACGACATCATCCTGGTTGATATTTATTCCGATGAAAGACAGCCGGCATGTCTTTATGAACCTGGTTTTCACAAGTCGCTTGCTGCTGCGCTGAACATGGGAGGTGCCATCGCGATGAACCTGTTACCACATACCGAGGAAGAACTCTTGCGCGTATTACGGCCGCTGAACGAGTATGTCAGTTGCCTGTTACTGTACATGGTCCCGAATCATGACAACGTCATTGTTTATGCCCTTAAACAAGACAGCGTCGATCAGGAAGTGTTTGGTCGCAGGCTGGAAAAAATCAGCGAACAGGGCCTGGAGTTACAGGTCATTGCCCAGGCACACCAATCCGGCTAGAGGTAGGCGAGCAATACAATTTTTTCCGGTGCCAGGCAGCGTTCGTGGGTGCAGGCCTGTAGTGTGATGCCCAACCTTATAAACGGTAACGAGGATTGTTGTCTTTCCTGCTCCTTTCTCTCCAGCTTTAACTGTGCCTTTATTCTTCCCGGGTACACACGGGCAGGTTCGTCCTGGTAGGCGACCTGTTGCTCAATCACGCCGGGTAAGTGTTTGCCAAGTACTAACCAGTCTTCAGGTACTTCTAGCTGAAATGGTACTGTCTCATCATTGTCTGCGGCCTGGGCATTCAGATGCCAGGCATGATCGCTATCAACAGTAATCGTGATCGTAATGCAATCGTTCTCCGCTTCAGCATGCGCCTGTATCATTAACTGCCCGTCGCAACACCATTGCTGGTTGTCCTGTTCACCGGCAAGTAGCTCCAGCAGCCCCCCCATCATGTAACTGCTGATATAGGGTCGCTGGGTAATGTCATCGGAAAAAGTACGTATCAATTGCCGGGCATACGTCTGGTATTTATGCTGTCCACAACGTCGCGACAAGCGACCGAGCAGTTTCAGGCCTACCGAGTTACCGGACGCAGTGGCATTGTCCTGTGTCTCTTTTGGTGAATATGGCAACAGGTTGTCGTTCCCCGGTTCAGCCATGAAGAATCCGCCGGCCTCCTGGTCCCAGAAATGTTTTAGCATTTGATCTGTTAGAGACATGGCCTGTTCAAGCCATGTTGACTCTCCGCTAGCATCGTACAATTCAACCAGCGCCTCACCAAGGTAGGCATAATCCTCTTGCAATGCCGGGATCGAGGCATAGTTATTCAGGCTGGAACGGCTGAGGCTGCCACTGCCCAGCCTGTTTGCTGCAAGTACGTATTTGGCAGCTCTTTTCGCTATCTCAACATAGTCCTTTCGATCCAGCTTGTTACCGGCCAATGCAAAGGTCTTGATCATCATGCCGTTCCATGCCGTGATGATCTTGTCATCTCGCAGTGGTGGGATCCGCGTATTACGTTCCTGCATCAGTTTTTGTTTGAACTTATTCAGCCGCTTCAGTAATTCTTCATAATCCAGGTTACTATCACTGGCATACTGCGCCAGTGATTTTTGCAGATGCGGTATGTTTCTGCCCTCGAAGTTACCGCCGGCAGTAACCTGGTAGAGTTGTATGAATTCAGTGGCGTCCGGACCGAGAAGCTTCTCTATTTCTTCCTGTTCCCAGGTGAAGAACAGGCCTTCTTCACCCTCGCTATCTGCATCGGTTGCCGAATAGAATCCACCCTCCGGGTTGGTCATTTCTCTCGCTACATAATCCAGTGTTTCTTCGGCGATGCGCCTGAAGTCCTTTTCACCGGTCAATAACCAGGCCTCGGTATAGACACAGGCCAGGTTGGCCTGGTTGTAAAGCATTTTTTCGAAATGTGGTACCAGCCAGTTCTGATCGGTAGCGTATCGGTGAAACCCGCCGCCGACATGATCGTAAATACCACCACACGCCATGATGTGTAGTGTTTGTGTAAGCGTTGACTGAATAAACCTGTCTTCGCGCAGCTTGATATAGTCGAGCAGGAAATAGAGATAGGGTTCGTTTGGGAATTTCGGTGCCTGGCCAAAACCACCGTGCTTTGGATCCTGGTGATTCATTAGCGCTTGTGCAGTCAGGTCAATGACGTTGATACCAATCTCGTTGAGTGATTGCTTGGCCGCCATTGCGCCCGCAACCTGCTGGCTGAAATTATAGGCCTGTTCTAACAGATCGTTGCGCTGGTTTTGCCAGAGTTCGTTGACCCGGTGCATCAGCGTGACAAATTGACCGGGCCGAAAGTAGGTAGCACCAAAAAACGGTTTCCTCTCGGGGGTGAGAAAACTGCTCATCGGCCAGCCGCCCTGGCCCTGCATCATCATTACCGCTGTCATGTAATATGTATCGACATCAGGATGCAGTTCGCGATCCACTTTTATACAAATAAAGTAATCGTTCATCACCTGCGCCACGTCCTCGTTGTCGAAGCTTTCCTCTTCCATGACGTGACACCAGTGACAGGTTGAATAACCGATGGAAAGAAATACCGGTTTGTTTTGCCTGTGCGCCTCGTTGAATGCCTCTTCCCCCCATGGAAACCAGTCCACCGGGTTGTGAGCATGTTGTAACAGGTAGGGTGAGTCTTCCAGTATCAGGCGATTGATAAAGCGTGGTTGACCTGAATCATCAAGGTAACGTGTACGCGGCCTGTAATTATTGCCTTTATTCCGGTAAGCCGTTAATAATTGTTCTGTCAGTGAAGCGGAGTATTGCAAAATAGAAACCCTGATCTGGTTACAGGAACACCACTTTAACGTTTATGGACAGGAGATAACACCACCGGAAATATGGTTGAAATCATACAGGGCGATATTACGCGACTACATGTTGATGCCGTGGTTAATGCTGCCAATAGTTCGTTACAACGCGGGGGTGGTGTCGATGGGGCCATCCATCATGCTGCAGGTCCGCAACTACAGGCCTACAACGACATGCTGGGTGGCTGCGGTGTGGGTGCCGCAAAACTGGCACCCGGTTTCGGTTTGCCGGCCAGGTATATTATCCATACGGTGGGGCCGGTGTGGCAGGGAGGCGAGCACGGTGAGGCAGAATTACTGGCGTCCTGTTACCGAAAATCACTACTCCTGGCTGCCAGTAATGGTGTTAAGCAGATTGCCTTTCCCGCTATCAGTACCGGTATCTTTGGCTATCCACTGGAGGCAGCCGCAAGGATTGCACTGACAGTCATGCTTGAGTACGAAACAAAGTTTGAAAAGATCTTTGCCTGCTGTTTCAGCCGTTCCGATAGCGACGTTTATGAAAAAGTATTGCGTGAACTACGACAATGATCAGTCAATATACTGGAATAGCTTGACAACTTTCTGTACGCCACCGGTCTGCCTGGCAATATCGGTAGCGACTTCTGCCTCGCGCTTGGATACCAGCCCCATCAGGTAGACCACACCTTTTTCAGTGACTACCTTGACCGCCAGGCCACTCAGTTCCTGGTTGGATAACATCTTTGTTTTTACCTTGCTGGTAATAATGGAATCGCTACTGCGTGACGTCATTGAGCTGGGTGCTGCAATCGTCAGTTCATTGTAGATGTGGGTAACTTTTTCCAGCGACTTGATGATATCGACCGTGCGTTGACGCATTGCCTCGGTAGGAGTTTCCCCGGTTAATAATACCACCGTGTTATAACTGGTTACGTTGATATGAGCCTGGTCATTGAGTTCGGCATCCTCTTTTATTTGCTTGTACGCCTTTAATTCAATCGACTGGTCTTCAATCTGTGTGCCGGTAGTACGTCGATCAATGATTGTGCTTGCCGCCACGGCGCCACCGCCTACCAGGGCTGCGGCACAACCAGACAGGGCCGGTAGTAAACATATCAATAATACTGTTGTATAAACCTTATTTAACTTCATATACGTTTCCTTTAATTAACTTTCCTGCCCGAGTAGCTGCAGGTCTACAAGATCACAAATACAGTGTATCACCAGGATATGGACTTCCTGAACACGGGCCGTCGACCAGGTTGGCACGCGAATTTCCACGTCGTTATCATTGACCAGATCCGCAATCTGCCCTCCCTCGCGTCCGGTAAGCGCCAGTACGACCATGTCCCGGTCATGCGCAGCATCGATTGCGTGCACAATGTTGTGTGATTCACCACTGGTGCTGATTGCCAGCAACACATCACCCGGCTGGCCGAGAGCCCGGATTTGCTTTGAGTAAATCTCGGCATACTGGTAATCATTGGCTATCGAGGTCAGCGTGGAGGTGTCGGTTGTTAAGGCAATAGCGGGAAGGCCCGGGCGTTCCATTTCAAATCGATTTAGCATCTTGGCAGAGAAATGTTGTGCATCAGCCGCCGAGCCGCCATTGCCACAGGCAAGGATCTTGTGGTCGTTCAACAGCGCATTGGCAACCTTTTCAGCAGCACGGGCAATGACCGGTGCAAGTGTATCCAGGGCATCAGTTTTTACCTGTATGCTTTCCTGGAAATTGTCCTTGATACGCTGAATCGGGTCCATCAGGGTGTAACTAAAATAAAAGCAGATTATGCCTGAAATGCATTTTTAATCCACTCGATCTCGGGTTTCTGCGAATTTCCACTGATACCGATAAAGTCAAACCGACACTGCAGTTTTTGATACTGTCGATTGTGCCCCAGAAAGTATTCGCCGGTCGTGATAAGGCGTTGAATCTTGCTCTTATCCAGTGTTTCAATCACGGCCATGTGTTGCAGCGTACGTCGATAACGCACCTCGACAAATACCAGTGTGTTGTGTTCGATGGCGATGAGATCGATTTCGCCGAAACGACAACGAAAGTTCCTGGTAATTACTTTTAAACCTTGTGCGACCAGGTAGTTTTCCGCAGTAGTCTCGGCCTGCTGGCCGGTACGAGTGGTGGTTTGTCTGCTACTCATCCTTGAGCTGCATTAAGCTAGTTCGATAACACGGGCTGACCATTGATAAAACGGGCGCGGCGTAACTTTCGTTTGATAATATTATCTGTAGCAAGTTGAAGGTCACCAGTTTCACCGCTAAGCACAGCATCCTGTTCAACGCGCAGGCGATTAAGTTCCGGGATCAGTCGGTAGGCATCAATGCCCAGAGCATACAACCGGCGAAAGTTCGAACGGTCCTGTGCCCAGTTGCGGTTGAGTGAATCCTGTATCAATGAAAGCTGACGCCGCGTATCCAGTATCCATGGCATGTCGACAAAGATTACATCGTTCATGTCACTGTCACGCGTGCGATCATAAATTCCGGTGAAGATATGTGAAGTGGAATAAATCGGTACGTCGCCAGCATGATAAAATCGCACCTGCGGTAGTAACTGACGGGCGTCTCCCGGAAGTGCCGCGGTAAATATAAAATCCGCATCCTGTCGACGACGCTCCCTGGAGTCAATGCGCAGGTTAAGCTTGCCGCGCAACTGCGCGATGCGTGCTTCACTGCTATCGACATTCAAGACTTCTTTTACCGGAGTGGCATAGTCTTTCAGATCACTTGAGAAATGGACCTGTTCCAGTACCGCTCCACCAATTTCTACCCAGCGCTGGGTAAAGCTCTCTGCAATACGCCTGCCCCAGTTATTATCAGGTGTTACTACCAGCGCCAGGGTGTGACCATCAGAAAGTGCAACCTCGGCAACCTGCCTGGCTTCTTCTTCCGGGGCCAGTCCGAACTGTATGAGTTTATCATTGCCCTGTTCTGAAACATTATCAGCACGATTCAGTGCCAGTACCGGGACGGCCAGGCTTTCCTGCTCCAGCAATGTTTTTACTGCCTCTTTCTCCAGCGGACCGACGACATATTCAACGCCATCAGACACGGCCTGTTGATACACTTCCATGATATTGAGTGAGTTAGCATCATATATGCTGACGTTTGATTCTCCCTGGCCCTGTTTATCAAAATACCAGGCCGCAAGAAAACCATCCCGGATTGCAGTTGCGGCTTTTTTAAACTGGTTACTTAATGGCAGTAACAAACCTATATTTGCCGGTCGCTGTACATACTGCTCAGTCTTCCGTTGCAGGTCTGGCACGATAGCAGTTAATGCCGGATGTCCCGGGTAGCGCTGCACCCAGCTATCTATGGCAAAGTTGAATTTTTTCGGATCAAAGCGATAGGTACGATACAGCGAGGCAAGGTCCACCCAGCCGCGTAATGCATCCGGTGCAGTCTGTGGCAATGTTTCCAGCTCTTCATCAGTCAGGGTTTGAAAACTGTTCCATAGTGACTGGTAGTTTTGTTGTTGCTGTGTATTGGTACTGGCAAATTCCCGGGCGGTCAGGCGTTCCTGTGCCGACGCCATGAAATTGTTCTGCGCCAGGTAGGCACGGGCAAGAATGTCATGATAGGCAAAACGCAGCCCGGTTGGGACTGCATCAGGATTCAGAGCTTGTAACTGCTGCATGGCTTTCTCTGGCTGGCCAAATTCCAGGTCCAGTCGCGCGCTGAGTATAGTGCGACGACTGTTTTGTACTACGTCATCTTCATCAACACCGGTTTCTTTCAGGACCATGAAGGCGCGATCATAATTGCCGGCCTCGATGAAGGCGGTCGTTGCCTTCAGGCGGTAGGTACCGGCATTGCCCTCGTCCTTGCCTGCCAGTAGCAGGTATTCTTCCGCCGCAGCCAGGTAATCACCACGGAGCATGAATTGCCTTGCTGCAAGTTCCGGGTCTTCCTGTGGCTCCTGTGTCTCACGTACCTGACCACAGGCCGTCAACAGTGAAAATGAAATCAGGATTAGAATTAAAAATCGCATGGGTATATTGTACATTGCACTGCTATTTACGACAGTACTTATACATTTACGTTCAGGATATCGCTTTGAACCCGACCTTATATATAGTTGCGACTCCAATCGGCAACCTTGGCGATATCAGCCAGCGTGCCATCGAAGTCCTTAAAGCAGTGGACCTGATCGCAGCCGAGGATACCCGCCACAGTAAAACACTGTTGCAATCTTTTTCGATAACAACACCTGTACGTGCCTATCATGAGCATAACGAGGATGAGACCACGGCCAGGCTGATCGAGCAACTTGTGGCGGGGCAATCGATCGCCCTGATCTCGGATGCCGGTACACCATTAATCAATGACCCGGGATATAAACTGGTTGCAGCAGCACTGGAAAAACGGATTGCCGTCGTGCCTGTGCCGGGTCCCTCGGCGATTATCGCGGCCCTGTCTGTTGCGGGCTTGCCCACACATCGTTTTGCCTTCGAGGGGTATCTGCCGGCAAAAACCACAGCGCGCAAAAAGCTATTGCAGAGTCTGATAAATGAAACCCGTACACTGGTTTTTTATGAAACGCCCCATCGTATACGCGATGCACTGGAGGATATGCAGTCGATATTCGGCGCACAGCGCAGGGTCAGTGTTGCCCGCGAACTGACCAAGCAGTTCGAACAAGTGGTCCTTGCCCCGGTTACCAACATCATCGCCGATCTTGCCGATGGTTCCATAACCAGCAAGGGTGAATTCGTTGTCGTCGTTGAGGGTGCGGCAGACAGCCCGGCCGATGACGAAGAGGTAAAGCGTGTGCATGAAATCCTTGCCACGAAACTCAGTAGCAAGGATGCCGTACTGCTAACGACGAAGATTACCGGGCGTAACAGGAACGACGTCTACAAGCTGGCCCTGGAAGCGACGGATAGAACAGCTGTGGATAAGTGATTAATAAGCCGCTTATAGTTTTGCTGGCCAGGTTATTCATGACAAATAGAGTTAAGTAAGCCATATTTTGGTCGCTATATGATCATAGTGATCACTTTAAAATTCTTGAACGCGATGAAGTCAACACGCAAATATTTAATATTGCTGTTATTCCTGCCGCTGGTCAGCAAGGCCGATGTCAACCGTGTATTCATTACCGGTATTGACCTCCTTGACTATTGCCAGCAGAGCAGTAATTTTTGTTTCGGCTATGTGACGGCCGTGGTGGATGACACCAGCATGATTTACGGTGAAGGTGCCAGTTTCTGTTTGCCCGCCGATATCAATGCCGAGCAGTTGCAGCAGGTTGTAATCGAGTACATGGAAAATCGGCCGCAGCAGTTACATTTGCCCGGCCCCGACATTGTGAACCTCGCACTGACCACTGCCTATTCCTGTCCCTAGTACCAGTGCAGTAACAGCCAAAGTTCATTATTATCCATGCCTATGGATAATTTTGTGCTGGATAGCAAACTGGATTCTGACTGCATCACCATCGCCGAATGGGATGATTGCCTGCTACTGCTGATGAATAATGCCCTGGTCCCGTGGTTTATCCTGGTTCCGAAGACGCGGGCGACCGAGCTTTTTCAGCTTGATCACGAACAGCAACAATTGTTGCAACAACATATTGATGCGTTGTCACAGTTCATTCTTGGGCACTTTGACGTGACCAAGATTAATATTGCGACCATCGGTAATGTGGTGTCCCAGCTGCATGTACACGTAATAGGCCGTAGTCCGGAAGATTATTGCTGGCCGGGAGTGGTCTGGGGAAGGTCAGAATCTGAACCCTACCAGCCTGATGCCATGATACGAATCTGCGCCGCGGCCCGTAAGAAATTAAATCTTACCTCTGATACTTATGATTAACTGAGTAGTCGCAGGACGTTCTGTGGCTGGATATTGGCCTGGGCAATGATCGCATTACTGGCACGTTGCAGGATACTGCTACGAGTCAGGGCAAGTGTCTCCTTGGCAAAATCGGTATCGAGTATGCGCGAACGTGCAGCCGAAATATTCTCCGACGTGGTAGCCACGGCGGTAATAGCGATGTCCATGCGATTCATTGCTGCACCCAGTTTGGCGCGCTCGCTATCGATGGCCGCCAGTGCGTCATCAATCGTCTGGATCGCTCCTTCCGCTGCATCGACGACATCCAGCGTGTCGACACCCAGTGCCGAGCTGGAAATGCGTCTGGTTGAGATGGAAATGGTTTGCCCGGCCTCGGCACCAACCTGGAAGTCCAGGGTCTCGTTAGTTTCCAGAGAGATCAGGTTTGGCCAGGTTTCAACAAAGAATTCCAGTGGGTCGGTCGTGTAGTTCGCGGTATCCGGGATAGTGTTTGCCCATGAAGTATCACGTGCGCCACCGTCGGCGTCATTACCGCCAATGGCGCCGGTATCCGCGACACCATCAGCCAGGTCCATGGTGCCGATGAACGCGGCGCCGTTGTTCCTGAATGCCGTTACAAACTCGTCCGCGGTCGTTACGCCGGTAACAGCACCAGTTGCGAAATAATCATCCAGTGTTCTACTGGTGTCTGCCGATAAATAGGCCAGCATATCTCTTACACCGTTGCCACCAATTTCAGAATGCAGGTAGCGGGTTGCGGCATATGCGGTAGCGTAATCCAGGTCACTGCCGCTCCAGGCAGTTTGAATATTATCAATGTTATTTGCTACATCATTGGCAGTGTAACCGCCGGTTGTCAGTACGTTATTCAGGCGCGCATCACCTCCTGGAACGAACTCAGCCACACCCTCGGCAAACCAGATATTGTTACTTGCCATATCAGCAAAGTTGGTGGTGACGGCCATGATGGCATGTGTCATTTCATGTGCGATTAGTTGATCCAGTGCGTCATCCTGCACGTCAAGC
Source organism: Gammaproteobacteria bacterium (assembly GCA_965229565.1). Classification (GTDB taxonomy): domain Bacteria; phylum Pseudomonadota; class Gammaproteobacteria; order Eutrophobiales; family Eutrophobiaceae; genus JANQNX01. The sequence goes on from OZ245888.1 coordinate 862,116, forward strand.
AATGGGGCCAATTCGTTCACATCAATATGCAGTTCCAGGTTCATCAGCGTGGTTGAACCGGTACCAGTGACATAGGCAGAAGCACCTGCAATATCGTCGTCCAGGATGATTTTAAGTTCAACATTGGTTCCTGTTAAACCAAGGTAGTTTTGAATAATGTCTTCGCTTTGTTCGAGCCACGACGTGCGAAGTTTATCGATAATCGCTTCTTTTTCTGCAAGCAGCATTACCGGCGAGCCGCCACTACCGCTGGGGCCACCTGTAAACAGTTGCTTGCCATTAAAACTGGCCGTTTGCGTGATGCGTTCTATTTCTTCAACGATTTGATTGATCTCTGCCTGCAGGCTCTGGCGATCCGTGGTGCCGTTGGTGCTATTGTTGGCCTGCAGTGCCAGCACCCGTCCTCTTTGCAACAGGTTAGTGATCTCCTGCATGGACCCCTCGGCGGTTTGCAACATGGAGACCGCGTCGTTCATATTCCGCTGTGCCTGGTTTAGACCGCGTACTTTGGTGGTCATGCGTTCTGAGATCGCCAGGCCAGCGGCATCATCACGCGCGCTGTTCACACGCATGCCGCTGGATAAACGCTGCAGCGTACGCGACATCGCATTGCTGGATGTATTCGCTTTTCGCTGCGCGTTTAGTGACATGACATTGGTATTAATCTGTAACACCAGGCTTACACCTAAAAAATATTTTCCTTGTAAGCAGCTTATCGTCCATTTCTGTGAATTTTTTAGACCTGGCAGGATAAAAACTGGCCGGTAATGGCCAATATTCGGTTCAAGTGTTTATTAATTCAGGTAAATTTCAAAAAACCTTGCAACTTCTCGCTCTGCCCATACACTCTTAGCCGAGAGTCGGCCAGGCAGTCGCTGTTGGCCTTGGTCAATAGAGGAAAGTCCGGGCTCCACAGGGCGAGGTGCCAGATAACGTCTGGACGGCGTGAGCCGATGGAAAGTGCCACAGAAAATATACCGCCTGCTTGCAGGTAAGGGTGAAATGGTGTGGTAAGAGCGCACCGCGCTGCCAGCAATGGCAGTGGCAGGGTAAACCCCACCGGGAGCAAGACCAAATAGGGAAACAATGGTGTGGCCCGCACTGTTTCCGGGTAGGTTGCTAGAGGTGTACGGTGACGTGCATCCCAGATGAATGATTGCCTTCGACAGAACCCGGCTTATCGGCCGACTCTTTTTTTTTAACTACACGAGGATAACAATGCATTGGAAAGTTTATTTATCCGGTGAGATACACACCGATTGGCGAGAACAGATCGAGCAGGCCGTCAACAAACTTGAGCTACCCGTCAGTTTCTATTCTGCCGTTACCGAACACGAGGCCAGTGATGCCGCCGGGGATCACCTGGCACCAACGAGTACTGGTTTCTGGCGCGACCACCAGTCTGCCAGGGTGAATTCAATACGAACAAAGAACTTGATTGAGAAGTGTGATATCGCTGTCATTCGCTTTGGCGAAAAATACAAGCAGTGGAATGCGGCCTTTGATGCCGGTATGTGCGCGGCCCTGAGTAAGCCGTACATTACTTTACACGATGAAGCGTTAGTACATCCACTGAAGGAAGTGAATGCAGCCGCACTGGCCTGGGCGCAGTCACCGCAGCAAGTCGTTGATACCCTGCAATACGTGGTTGCCGCATGACCGAAGCTGACAATCGCGATGCCGAGCTGCGTGAGGCAATCGACACCGTCAGCCAGGCGTTCTCCGACGGGCGTCATGCGGAGGCATTGTTGCTACTACGGCCACTGGCCGATGCCGGTGTGGCCGAGGCCATTGGCATGCTGGCGCTTGCCTATCAACGTGGTGCCGGTCTTGAAGCCGACGGTGAAAAGGCGATCGAGTTGTTCCTGAAGGCGATAGACATGGGCGACGCCGTTGCCGCCTATCATCTCGGTATGCTTTATAAGACCGGGATGCCGGGTATAGAGGTTAACTTGAAGCTTGGCGAGGAGTACCTGCAGCGGGCAAACGAGATGGGACTGGAATTGCCAGCACAATAACGGCGCACTCCCGTGCGGGGGGGCTGATCAGCAATATCACCTGTTGTCGCTTACTGAGCCCTGAATAAACTGGCCGCCACGCTTATCTAACTGATTCAGTAGAAAATAGATACCCGGGCGGTAGCGGCGGATCGATGTCGGATTCAGAGTTAAAGTATTACATTAACAAACAGTTTAAAGATAATGATATAAAGAACAATAGTTGCTTGTTAATTCTGATAGAACAGCGTAAAACATAAATTTTGAGCGCTAAGTTACTGTTAAAAAGAGGGTTTTTAATAGAAAAAATTGCAAAGAATCCTTGACAGCAAAGTCTCCAAATCCCTATAGTTCGCTAAGTGGGGAATTGTGGGTAAAAGTGGATTTTACCCCAACTTGGGGATGCAAAGTGTTTCGAGGCTTTAATACAATCAGTCTGGATAATAAAGGTCGCATGGCGGTGCCAAGCCGTTATCGCGAGCTTATATCCGTTCAGTCAGAGAATTACCTTGTCATTACCCTGAACCCGCTCGATCGCTCCCTTTGGCTATATCCCCTGCCGGAGTGGGAAGTGATCGAAGACAAACTGGCCACCCTTTCCGATTTCGATAAACAAAGTCGTCGTACCAAGCAGATGATGCGTGGCTACGCCTCCGACTGTCAGCTCGATGCCCAGGGCCGCATCCTGGTCCCCAAGGAACTGCGCGACTATGCCGACCTGCAAAAGCAGGCCGTCATCCTGGGTCAAGGTAACAAATTCGAAATCTGGAACGAGAAGGCCTGGGCATCCCAGCGTGATGAATGGTTGGAGTCAGTCGGCGATGAATCGGTCCCCACACCTGAATCATTACAAGACCTGTCACTTTAGCCAGCAGCAACGGACCTGGCATCACATTGGGTTATGAGCATAAACCGGTCTTACTGGACGAGGTGATAGAGGCACTCGCTATAAGTGCAAATGGTTTTTACATTGATGCGACATTTGGCCGCGGCGGACACAGCCGGGCGATCCTGCAGAGATTGGGCAGGGAAGGCCAGCTGTTGGCATTCGATAAAGACCCCACTGCGATTAACTCTATTGCAACCGACGTTGTCTCTGATCCCCGTTTCGCGATTGTACAAGGCTCATTCACTATGCTGATGCAGCAGGTAGAACAACGAAAAATGACTGGCAAAGTCGCCGGCATCCTGTTCGATTTCGGTGTATCTTCACCGCAGCTGGATGATCCACATCGTGGCTTCAGTTTCCGTCATGACGCACCCCTGGACATGCGTATGGATCCCACCAGCGGCATGCCTGTTTCCGAATGGTTAAACATGGCCGATGAAAAAGAGATTGCCGATGTTATTTACCAATATGGAGAAGAGCGTGCGTCGCGACGTATAGCCCGCGCAATCGTCAATGACAGGGAGCAACAACCGTTCACCCATACGCGGCAGCTAGCCGATCTTATCCAGCGTCTATTACCTGGCAAGAAACACGATATTCATCCAGCCACCCGGACCTTCCAGGCACTGCGTATTTTTATCAACCATGAACTGGAAGATATCGAACAGGTATTACCGCAGGCAGTAACCGCACTGGCCAAAGGTGGTCGACTGGCGGCCATCAGCTTTCATTCACTGGAAGACCGAATCGTTAAGCGTTTTATTCGTGATGCATCACGGCCACCATCAGTACCCATTGCGATACCGGTGATGCCGGATGATAGCCAGGTCAGCCTGAAACCTGTTGGTAAAAAGCAGCGTGCCAGCACGCAAGAGATAAGTAACAACCCGCGCGCACGCAGTGCTGTACTGCGAGTGGCGGAGAAGCTTTCATGAAACTGCTACTGCAAACAGCCTTATACCTGGCTATTTTCGTTTCCGCCTTGCAGGTGGTCATTGCACGTCATGAAACCCGGCGCCTGTTTGTTGATTTGCAGGCAATGGAACGCACCCAGGACGAATTGAAAGAAGAGTGGGGCAGGCTGCAACTGGAACAAAGTACCTGGGCGATAAATGATCGTATAGAAAGTGTTGCCCGATCACAGCTTGATATGAAGATGCCGGAACAAAGTTCGGTGGTGTTGTTGGCAAAATGAAGATTCGAACCATACAACCGCAGTATCCGTTTCGTCGCTGGTTCATCCTGGGCGTTTTCATGTGCGGCATGCTGGCGCTGGTTTCGCGCGCATCCTATTTGCAACTCTTGAATAACGAGGTGTTGAAAGAACATGGCGATGCACGCTCGATACGCGTTGTAGAGATACCATCTCATCGAGGCGTTATTACTGATCGCAACGGTGAACAACTGGCCATGAGTACGCCGGTAGACTCTATCTGGGCAAACCCGAAAAAGGTGTTCGAGGACGTGGGTAAACTACCTGCGCTGGCAAGTGCACTGGGAACAACAGTGAAGGATTTACACCAGACCCTGCGCGATCGCATCAGTCGTGAGTTTATTTACCTGAAGCGACATGCCACCCCGGATGTCGTTGATGCAGTGAATGCACTGGAAGTATCAGGTGTTGCCACGCAGCGCGAATACAAGCGTTACTACCCGGCCGGGGAAGTTACGTCTCATATCATCGGTTTTACCAATATCGATGACCATGGTCAGGAAGGACTGGAACTGGCCTACGATAACTGGTTGGCGGGTGAACCCGGTTTGAAGCGGGTATTAAAAGATCGCCTGAACCGGGTTATAGAAAATATTGAAAGTATCAAGACGCCGCAACCAGGTAAGGATCTCATGCTCAGTATCGACAGGCGTGTGCAATACCTGGCTTACCGGGAACTGGCCGCCGCAGTGAAATACCATCGTGCCAAAGGCGGGTCACTGGTCATGCTGGACGTGAAAACAGGTGAGGTGATGGCCATGGTTGGCCAGCCGTCCTACAACCCGAATAATCGTACTAATCTTAAAAGTCATTACTATCGTAACCGCGCGGTAACCGATGTGTTTGAACCAGGTTCAACCATGAAGCCATTTACGATCTCGGCAGGACTTGAAACCGGAAATTTCAAACCGCTAACACCCATAAATACAACGCCGGGTTATATCAAGGTCGGAGATCACACGATCCGCGATATGCATAATTACGGCGATATCGATGTGACCCGTGTCATCACCAAGTCCAGTAACGTGGGTGCCAGCAAGATCGCGTTGTCACTGGAGCCGGAACAATACTGGGAGACACTGGCACGTTTTGGTTTTGGCCAACCTACCGGTAGTGGTTTCCCGGGTGAATCCAGTGGATCACTGAATCCATATAACACCTGGTCCGATGTCGAAATGGCGACGCTGTCATTCGGCTATGGTCTTTCTGTCACGCCACTGCAACTGGCCCAGGCCTACTCGGTACTGGCCTCGGGTGGTGTGATGCTACCGGTTTCATTTTTAAAGGTGAATAAGCCCGTGTCTGGTCAGCGTGTGCTGTCCGAGAGCGTTGCCCGTCAAGTCAGGAACATGCTGGAGACAGTGGTCTCTGCCGAGGGTACTGGCAAGCGTGCAGCCATACGCGGTTACCGGGTGATCGGTAAAACCGGAACCGTGCACAAGTCAGTACGTGGCGGCTATTCCGATGACCGTTACCTGTCATTGTTTGCCGGCATTGCCCCGGCCAGCGATCCAAGGTTTGCGATGGTGATCCTGGTCGATGAACCGCGCGGCGATCATTATTACGGTGGCGTTGTGGCAGCACCGGTTTTTTCAAGAGTCATGGAAGGTACGTTTCGTATTCTCAATATTCCGCCGGATGATCTACCTGCCATTACCAGTCCAATCATGGCGAACAAACCAGTTGGCGATGCAGAACAGGGGTCCGACGGATGATGGCGGCAGAAAAACTTAAACCTGAAGTTTCGTTAACAACGTTGTTTGCCGGTCTGGTCGATGTTGAATCAAACTTACTTGTTACCGGTATAGCCATTGACAGTCGACTGGTCAAGCCAGGCGATTTGTTCATGGCCTATCGCGGCAGCAGTAGCAACGGGATCGACTATATCGACGCAGCGATAGCTGCCGGTGCGATAGCGGTTGCCGCGGAAGCAGCTGAACAGTTTGATGAAGCTACTATTTCTGTCCCGTTTATCAAGGTCACCAATTTGCGCAAACAGGTTGGTGTGATTGCCAGTCGTTTCTTTAACGAGCCCTCTGCCGCACTAAACGTGATCGGGGTAACCGGAACGAATGGCAAGACCACGGTTTCCTTCCTGGTATCGCATGCGCTGGGTCAGTGTCAGCAGGAAACGGCATTTATCGGCACATTGGGCTACGGTAAAACCGGTGACATTCGTGATGGCAACATGACGACACCGGATCCAATCAAGTTGCATAGCCTTTTTGCCGAGTGGCGTAACGAATTGCAAAACGTGGTAATGGAGGTGTCATCGCATGCGCTGGACCAGGGTCGGGTGTCAGGCGTGCAGTTTGATATTGGTGTCTTCACCAATCTGAGTCGTGATCATCTTGATTACCATGAAACACTGGAAGAATACGCGGCAGCAAAGGCAAGCCTGTTTAGCACGGAATCATTACAACATGCAGTGATTAACCATGATGACAGCTTTGGTCGGGAACTGATCAATCGTTTGCAAACCGAGCTGGACCTGATCGTCTACACGACGGATAGATCCACTATTGAAGATATTGATAACCACCAGGTAGTTGCCAGCGAGACCAGCACTGACAGTGATCTGGTTACTACCATCAAGATTAGCAGTCCCTGGGGTGAGGCACAGGTTAAAACCGGGCTACTCGGCAGATTTAATGTATCCAACATTCTTGCTGCTTTTTCCGTATTGTGCCTTCGCGGTATCCCGGTTGCACAGGCAGCTAACGCCATATCATCTTTTCACGGTGTGCCGGGTCGCATGGAGTGTTTTCAAACCAGCGACAAGGCCTTGCTAGTGGTTGATTATGCGCATACCCCGGATGCACTGGAAAAAGCATTGCAGAGTTTACGACCTTATTGCCAGGGCAAATTGTATTGTGTGTTTGGCTGTGGTGGTGATCGCGATACAGGTAAGCGACCACAAATGGGCGCCGTCGCCGAGACAAATGCCGACGTGGTGGTCATCACCAATGACAATCCCAGAACCGAGCAACCGGAACGAATCGTGTCGCAGATCCTCGCAGGTATGCAGGACAAGGAAAGGGTCGCCGTACGTTATGACCGTTCCGATGCCATCATTAATACCTGCTTGCAGGCTAAGGCAGGTGACATAGTGCTTATCGCTGGCAAGGGACATGAAACCACGCAAACCATCGGTACAGACGTGATGCCATTCAGCGACCGTGAACTGGCAAGAAGGCTGGGCGAGGAGTCATCATGATCAGAATGACGTTATCGCGCGCCGCTGATGCCATGAATGCCCGCTACCACGGTCAAGACGTGGAGTTTATCGGTTGCAGTACAGATAGCCGCACGTTGCAAAAACAAAACCTGTTTATTGCTATCAAGGGTGAAAATTTTGACGGCCATGATTTTGTCAGCAAGGCAGAAGCAGCCGGAGCCTCTTCATTATTACTACAAAAAAATGTTGATCATGTACTGCCTGCGCTGACCGTGGATGATACCCGCAAGGCGATGGGTAAACTTGCCAGGGCATGGCGCGAGCAACTGGCTATTCCGCTGGTTGCGATAACGGGTAGCAATGGCAAGACCACCGTAAAGGAAATGGTCAAGGCAATACTGGCCAACATTGCCGACGTGCACGCTACCTCGGGAAATCTCAATAATGATATTGGTGTGCCATTAACCCTGTTTGCGCTGGATCAGCATCATCGTTACGCGGTTATCGAGATGGGCGCCAATCACCCGGGCGAGATTGCCTGGTTGAGTTCAATCGCGCGTCCAAATGTTGCTGTCATCACGCAGTGTGCCCCGGCGCACCTGGAAGGCTTCGGCAGTATTGATGGCGTAGCCAGCGCCAAAGCCGAGATCTATTCCGGTCTGGGGACGTCGGGCACAGCGATCATCAATGCCGATGACGATTATGCGGAATACTGGAAAGCAGGTAGTAGCGTGCACAAGCAATGTACGTTTGCGATTGAAAATACACACGCTGATGTGCGTGCGTTGGACATCACCACTGTCGGTGACTCGACAGAATTTACTTTATTGACCAGGCATGGCGAGATTGCAATCCGGTTGCCCCTGCCCGGACGTCACAATGTAATGAATGCCCTTGCTGCTGCCGCCTGTTGTATCAGTCTCGGTATTGAACTGATGGTTATCAGAAAAGGCCTTGAACAAATGCAGGGTGTGAAAGGGCGCTTACAGATTAGGAAAGGGTACAAGGGTTGTCGCGTGATAGATGATACCTACAATGCCAATCCGACTTCACTGGCCGCAGCGGTAAACGTATTGATGTCATACCCGGGCAAGCACGTACTTGTGCTGGGTGATATGGGCGAACTGGGAGATAGTTCGATCGCGTTGCATGCAACAGCAGGCAAACAGGCACGGGTTGCAGGTGTCGATCAGTTATTTACCCTGGGCGAACTGAGTCGTCATGCCAGTGCTGCCTTTGGCGACGATGAGCAGCACTACGTAAAGGTCGACAAGTTAACTTCGGCACTGCTTGATGCTATTGATGAAACTACCACCTTGCTGATCAAGGGCTCACGCTCCATGAAAATGGAACGCGTTGTAGAAAAACTGCTGGGGGGAAAATAATCATGTTGCTCTGGCTGACAGAATACCTGGCCCAATTCGAATCAGGCTTCAACGTATTCCAGTACCTGACGCTGCGCACGATACTTGGCGTACTGACATCATTGTTTATCTCCTTTATCTTCGGGCCATACCTCATTCGCCATTTGACCTCCAGGCAAATTGGACAGAGTGTGCGTGATGATGGACCCCAGACTCACCTGGACAAGACCGGCACACCCACCATGGGCGGTTCCCTGATCCTGTTATCAATTGCGATCAGCACGCTGTGCTGGTCTGACCTTGGTAACCGTTATGTCTGGGTCGTCTTGTTGGTCACGTTCCTGTTTGGCGTCATTGGTTTTGTCGATGACTATAAAAAAGTTATATACAACAACCCGAGAGGATTGAGTGCCCGGGTTAAGTACACTTGCCAATCACTGGTTGCATTCCTTGCTGCTGCATATCTATATCAAGCCGCCACAACTCCGGCTGAAACACAGCTGATTGTGCCATTTTTCAAGACGCTGGTGTTTGACCTTGGCTGGCTGTACGTAGTGCTTGCCTACTTTGTGATTGTCGGCTCCAGTAACGCGGTTAATTTAACTGACGGTCTTGACGGTCTTGCGATCTTGCCCACGGTAATGGTCGCCGCTGCGTTAGCAATTTTTGCATACGTCACCGGTAACATACGCTTTGCAGAATACCTGGGTATCCCCTACATCCCCGGCGTGGGCGAGGTCGCTATCTTTTGCGGCACGATGGCAGGTGCCGGTCTCGGCTTCCTCTGGTTTAACACCTATCCCGCCCAGGTTTTCATGGGTGATATAGGTGCCCTTTCACTCGGTGCGGCACTGGGTATCGTGGCTGTCGTTATTCGGCAGGAACTGGTGCTGTTTATCATGGGCGGCGTTTTCGTGATAGAAACTGTTTCGGTCATTCTCCAGGTCGGTTCATACAAGTTGACCGGCAAGCGCATCTTCCGCATGGCGCCATTGCATCATCACTATGAATTGAAGGGCTGGCCCGAACCCAGGGTGATTGTCCGTTTCTGGATTATTACGGTTGTACTGGTATTAATCGGGCTTGCCAGTCTGAAGATACGTTGAGGAATGCGAGTTGTTAGGAGTATTGGAAAAAAAGAGCGACATGAGCAAGGCTGAACAAAAACTCGATGCAGTTGTTATCGGTCTGGGCAAAACAGGTCTGTCCTGCATTCGTTTTCTGAAACAGCAGGGCCTCCATGTTGCTGTTACCGATACTCGCACGCAGCCACCATGTCTGGCCGACTTGCACAAGCATTTTCCGGACGTGTCTTTTTACCCGGGAGAAGTTGAGGATAAATTATGTCGGCGTGCCGCGCAGATCATAGTGAGCCCTGGCGTGTCGTTGCAGCAACCGGCATTGCAGGCAGTGATCGCTGCTGGCAAGCCAGTACACGGGGACATTGAGCTGTTTTGCCAACATGCAAGAGCGCCAGTAGTGGCGATCACCGGTTCCAATGGCAAGAGCACAGTAACAACGCTGGTAGCAAAGATGGCCTCGGCTGCAGGCATGCAGGTTCTATCAGGTGGCAACCTGGGTACACCGGCACTGGAATTACTGGAACAGCCAGTACCACAGTTCTACGTGCTTGAGCTATCCAGTTTCCAGCTGGACAGCACGTTCTCTCTGAATGCTTATGCCAGCGTGGTATTGAATGTCTGTTCCGATCATATGGATCGCTACAGTGATATTGAACAATACGCGCAATCCAAGCAAAAGATATATGGCGGCGATGGTTACATGATCATAAACAGTGATGATGCGCGTGTGCGGGCAATGCTGGATCCATCAAGGAAAGCGCTTACTTTTTCGGTACAGCCGGAACAAAAAGCGGACTTCAGCATGCGCAAGATCAATGATGAAAACTGGTTGTGCCTGGCAGATGAGAAATTGATCACTGTCGCCGAGCTGGGTATCAAGGGCAAGCATAATATTTCCAACGCGCTTGCCGCCATGGCACTGGGCAGCGTGATGAATATTCCAAATTCCACCATGCACTATGTACTGACATCGTTTCATGGTTTGCCGCATCGTTGCCAGTTCGTCGCGAGTATCAACGAGGTTGACTGGATCAATGATTCCAAGGCGACCAATGTGGGTGCCAGCATTGCGGCCATTGAAGGGCTGGCAAGACCCGGTCGGATCATTCTTATTGCCGGTGGTGATAGCAAGGGAGCCGATCTGCAACCGCTGCTGCCGGTGTTAACCGAGCATGTGAAGCAGATGGTGTTGATCGGTGCCGACGCCGACCTGTTTGCAGAACTTGTCACGGACCAGGTTCCTTGTTCCAGGGCCACTGATATGACTGAGGCCGTTGCCATTGCGCAGCAATTGGCACAGGCAGGTGACGTGGTTTTACTGGCACCGGCCTGTGCCAGCCTGGACATGTTTGATAATTACCAGCAACGCGGTGACGTGTTTGTCGAAGCGGTGACGGGCATGGAGAAACACTAATGGTCTTGCGCAAACGAAACCAGGCCACGGTCGCTTCCAATTACCATATCAAGCATCGCCTTGTTGCCGGTTATGACCTGTGGCTTTTGGGTGTGTCGCTACTGGTGATCTGCCTTGGCCTGGTCATGGTGACGTCGTCATCAATTTCAATTGCGGCCAAGGAGTATGCCGATCCGCTGCACTTCTTCTGGCGCCAAGGCTTTGCTGCTGTCATTGGTTTATCTCTCGGGTTCGTCCTGTTACATATTCCCATGAAGTTCTGGGAAGCCTTGAGCGTGCCATTACTTATTGCCGCGATCCTGATGTTGATCATGGTGTTGTTACCGGGCGTGGGCAAAGAGGTTAACGGCAGTATGCGCTGGATACAGCTTGGACCGTTTGCCTTACAAGCATCCGAACCGGTGAAGTTTTGCGTGATTGCCTATCTTGCCGGCTACATTGTCAGGCACCAGGAAACAGTACGCTCCGAGTTCGCAGGGTTCATTCGACCCATCGGTGTTCTTACTCTCATCTCAGGTTTGCTGTTACTTGAGCCGGACTTCGGTGCCAGTGTCGTATTATTTGGTACTGCTTTGGGCATGCTGTTCATGGGTGGTGTGCCTCTCGGTCGTTTCTTTGCATGGGTATCGGTTGCCGTCACGGCACTGTTCACGCTTGCTGTATTGTCACCTTACCGCATGCAACGACTGATGAGTTTTATCGATCCATGGAAAGACCCATATGACAGCGGCTTCCAGTTAACCCAGGCGTTGATCGCCTTTGGTCGTGGCGAGTGGTTTGGCGTTGGTCTAGGCAGCAGTGTGCAGAAACTCTTTTATCTGCCGGAAGCGCATACCGACTTTGTTTTTTCTGTACTGGCAGAGGAAACCGGCCTGGTCGGCAGTGTCTTTATCGTATTGCTGTTTTCCTTTCTTGTCTGGCGTGCGTTTGTTATAGGCCATATGGCAGAAATGGTGGAGAAGTATTTTGCTGCTTATTTTGCCTACGGCATTGGGTTAATTATCGGTATACAGGCCTTTATTAATATGGGCGTGAACATGGGCGTGTTACCGACCAAGGGTCTAACGTTACCGTTGTTGAGCTATGGCGGTAACAGCCTGATCGTGTATTGCATGTTGTTGAGTATCCTGCTGCGCATCGAGTACGAGAATCGCCAGGACACACGCAACCTTGTGCCCAAGGTGGTGACGACCTATGCCTGATAAAACCATCATGATCATGGCAGGTGGCACCGGCGGACACGTGTACCCGGCACTGGCCGTGGCCGACTACCTGAAACAGCAGGGTTTTAACCTGTTGTGGCTGGGTACGGAAAGAGGGCTTGAGTATCGAGTTGTGCCTGAACGCGGCTATACCTTGCTCACCATCAGCGTCGCAGGTGTCCGTGGAAAAGGTCTGCTTCGTACTTTGGTCAGTCCCTTCATGCTGGCCTTTGCCCTGATACAGGCATTGCTGATCATGATCCGCTTGCGGCCTGCTGCCGTGCTTGGCATGGGTGGTTTTGCCAGCGGTCCCGGTGGTGTGGCTGCCTGGATGATGCGAATCCCGTTATTGATACATGAACAAAATGCCATTGCCGGCTTGACGAACAAGTTGCTGGTACCTTTTGCACGCAAGGTCATGGCTGCCTTCCCGGGTGCCTTTGAACAAATGGATAAACTGATTATTTCCGGTAACCCGGTACGTGACGAGATCAGCAGTATCCTGCCACCGGAAAAACGTCTTGCCGGTCGTAGCGGTGAAACATTGAACGTGCTGGTGCTGGGCGGCAGTCTCGGGGCACTGAAACTCAATGAACAACTACCTGCTGCGCTGGCCGCGGTTGATCAATGCCGGTTGAATATCAGGCACCAGTGCGGCGAGGCGCATCAACAACTGACCGAACAGAAATACGAGGTACTTGGAATACACGCCGAGGTGATGCCCTACATCGACAACATGGCCGAGCAATATAGCTGGGCCGATATCGTTATCTGCCGTGCAGGTGCATTGACGATTGCCGAACTGGCCGCAACCGGCGTTGGTTCGATACTGGTGCCGTATCCGCATGCCGTTGATGATCACCAGACTGCTAACGCCCGTTACCTGGAGCAAGGCGATGCCGCAGTGATCATTCAGCAACCCGATCTGAATGCTGAGCGTATCAAACAGGTCCTGGGCGGTTTGTGCCAGTCGTACCAGCGCTGTATTGACATGGCCAGCAAGGCGCGGGCCCTGGCAAAACCGGATGCCACCCGACTGGTAGCAGAGAACTGCATGGAGGCGGCCCATGCCTGATATTCATTCGCACGGAATGGGACGCGTTAAGCACGTGCACTTCATCGGTATCGGCGGTGCCGGTATGGGCGGGATTGCCGAGGTGTTGAAAAACCTTGGCTATACCGTCTCGGGTTCAGACGTGAAAGAAAACCGCGTAACGCGCCGCTTGAAGTCACTGGATATTGATGTGCATATCGGCCATTCCCCGGAATACGTGGAAAAGAGCGACGTGGTGGTTATTACCAGTGCCATCAAGCCGGATAACATAGAACTGGATGCGGCGCGTTCCTTGCGCATACCCGTTGTCAGGCGTGCCGAGATGCTGGCAGAACTGATGCGCTTCAACCAGGGTATCGCGATTGCCGGCACCCATGGCAAGACCACGACCACCAGTCTTGTTGCCAGCGTACTCGCCGAGGCCGGACTGGATCCCACTTATGTTATTGGTGGTTTGCTCAACAGCTCCGGTACCAATGCCAGGCTTGGCAGTGGCAAGTATTTTGTGGCCGAGGCAGACGAAAGCGATGCTTCTTTTCTACACCTGCACCCGGTTATATCCGTGATTACCAATATCGATGCCGATCACCTTGATACGTACGGTGGTGATATGGCCAACCTGCGCAATCATTTCATCGAGTTCCTGCGCCAGCTTCCGTTTTACGGCCTGGCCATACTATGCGTTGACGACGAGGGCATACGCAAGATACTGCCCGAGGTAACGCGACCGGTTGTGACCTACGGACTGGACTTCGAGGCTGACTACAACGCTGAACTCATCAGGCAGGAAGGCAATAAAACCTGGTTCAGGGTTTCTCACCTGCATAACCGTGACTGGCTGGAGGTCGAACTGAACCTGCCCGGCAGGCATAACCTGCGTAATGCACTCGCTGCGATCGCCGTGGCGCATGAACTGGGTGTGGAAGATCAATCTATCGTCAATGCCTTGCGTAATTTCCAGGGCATTGCCCGTCGTTGCCATGTGCGTGGCCAGGTCACCATTGGTGAGAACACTGCGACGCTGATCGATGACTATGCGCATCACCCCACTGAAATTGCTGCCTGTTTTGATGCTATTCATGGCGGCTGGGAAGGCAGACGCCTGGTCGTGGTCTATCAACCACATCGTTACACGCGTATGCGCGATCTGTTTGAAGACTTTTGCCAGGTCTTGTCCCGGGCTGATGTGCTACTGGTACTCGATGTGTATCCGGCCGGTGAAGAACCGATTACCAGCGCCGACAGTCGGTCGCTGTGCCGGGCTATCCGTTTGCGCGGCCAGATAGAACCGATATCGATACAAGATCCGGCAACCCTGCAGAAGGTGTTGGCGGGTGTACTTAAAGAAGACGATTTATTACTGACCCTGGGCGCGGGTGATATCGGCGCCATGTCGAGAAAACTCTATGAAGACTGTGCGACTACCGTGCACTAGGGGATACAGGATTTGTTACGCGTTACAGAGGAAAACAAGGAACAGGCATTACAGATGAAATATGACCTGGATAAAAAACTGTTTGCAGGACATCTGCGTGAACAGGAACCGATGTCGCGTCACACCTCGTGGAAGACAGGCGGCCCGGCGGAACTGTATTTTTCGCCGGCCGACCTGAAAGACCTGGTGGCATTCATGCAGTCATTGCCGGAAGACATGCCGGTGACGTGGCTGGGCAAGGGCAGCAACCTCCTGGTCAGGGATGGCGGTATAGCCGGAGCAGTGATCTCGATCGATGGCGTACTGGATCAGTGTGAGCTGGTAGGTGATACGGGTTTACAGGTGGGTGCCGGCCTCGCCTGTGTCAAGGCGGCACGCACAGCAGGCCAGCATGGACTTGCCGGCATCGAATTCCTGGCAGGGATTCCCGGCACCCTGGGAGGTGCGTTGGCCATGAATGCCGGTGCCTGGGGCGGCGAGATGTGGCGCCATGTGCAGGCTGTAGAAACCATTAACCGTCGTGGCGAGCTACAACATTATGACAAGTCTGATTTCAACGTGGGTTATCGCAGTGTTTCCCTGCCGACGGGTGAATGGTTTATTTCGGCGCGACTGGAGCTTGTCAAAGACGACAGGCAAGCCGTGCAGGCACGCATACGCAACATGTTAAGCGAGCGCGCAGCAGCACAACCGCTGGGTCAACTTAGTTGTGGTTCCGTGTTCCGCAACCCTGACAAGGATTATGCCGCACGCCTGATTGAAGACTGCGGTCTGAAGGGCTATGCGATTGGTGGTGCCTGCGTTTCTGAAAAACATGCCAACTTTATTATCAATACGGGACAGGCAACATCGGCCGACATAGAAATGTTGATCGAAACGGTACAGTCCACGGTGCAGCAAAGGCACGGCATTGAATTGATACCCGAGGTCAGGATTATCGGCAAGGCCAGCATGGGAGGCAGCAACTGATGCAATTGCCTCACTATAAACCTGATGTGTTTGGCAAGGTCGCCGTATTAATGGGCGGTGAGTCTGCCGAGCGCGAGATCTCGCTGCAAAGTGGCAAGGCAGTATACGACGCGCTGCTCGCTTCCGGTGTCGATGCCCATGCCATTGATTTTAACAAGCAGCGCCTGCCGAAATTGATAAGTGACGGCTTTGATCGTGTGTTTATCGCCTTGCACGGGCGTGGTGGTGAGGACGGTGCCATACAGGGAGCGCTGGAATCGATTGGACTGCCTTATACCGGCACTGGCGTTCTTGGTTCAGCACTGGCCATGGATAAATCGCGCAGTAAGGCCATCTGGCAAAACGCCGGTTTGCCGACCCCGCCGGCGGTCGAGTTAAACAGCAACAGTGATTGGTCCGCGACTGCCGAAGAACTGGGTTTACCAATCATGGTCAAGCCGGTGCGGGAAGGTTCGAGTATCGGTGCCAGCAAGGTCATGGTCGCTGACGATCTGTTCGCTGCCTGGGAGCAGGCGAGTAGTTTCGATGATCGCGTGCTGGCCGAACGCTGGATAAGCGGTGCCGAGTACACGGTACCAATCTTACATGGTGAGGTATTACCGGTAATAAAGCTGGAGACGAAACGGGATTTTTACGACTACCAGGCCAAGTATGTCGACGACGATACGCAATACATCTGTCCCTGCGGGCTGGATGCAAAACAGGAACAACTGCTGGGCGAACTGGGACAACAGGCATGTCGCGCCCTGGATGTCAGCGGCTGGGCCCGGGCTGATTTAATGATGGATTCACTAGGGCAACCCTGGTTGATCGAGGTAAACACGGTACCGGGCATGACCAGCCACAGTCTTGTGCCCATGGCAGCAAGGCAGGCGGGTATTTCTTTCGAGGAACTGGTTGTGCAGATTCTTGCCACGAGTTTCAACGAAGACGGTTACAAGGACGGGCAACACTGATGAGTATCGACATGGTTGCAGACCCGCACAAACTGGACTTTGATCAACCCGGACATGGCCGCCGCGCACGCGTACTTGGCAGCATGCTGGCACTGCTGTTAATCGTATTATTCATAACAGGTGCTGTGCACCTGTCGCATCCGGATACCATGCCTATCAAGCAGGTCAGGATTGAAGGTGATTTCACCAGGTTGTCGCCGGTAGACCTGCAACTGCTCGTGACCGACAAGGTCCGAGGTGGTTTCTTCAGTCTGAATGTGGACGCCGTCAGGGATGCCTTGCTGGCTGAACCCTGGGTTAGCCGCGTCACCGTGCAGCGGGTATGGCCCGATGGCTTGCGCGTTATCGTGACCGAGCAGGTGCCAGCCGTGCGTTGGAAAGACAAGGGGCTGCTTAATATCGAGGGTATGTACTTCGAACCGGATAGCAAAACCATTCCACGGGGGCTGCCACTGTTATCGGGGCCAGCGGGATCCGAGACCATGCTTTTGCAGCGTTACAACCACATGCAGAGGCAGGTGAATAAGGTGGGTTTCAGTATTGCCGAACTGGTTCTTGATGAGCGCCGGGCCTGGTCGTTCAGGCTCGCCAGCGGAATTCAAATCGTTCTGGGAAGGCGCGATTTTGAACAACGATTTCAGCGTTTTCTAAATTTAATTCCTACAACTTTGTCTGGACGTGTAGCACAGGCCGAGCAAATAGATATGCGCTACACCAACGGCTTCTCAATCAAATGGAAACAGCAGGTTAGCTTATGAGTATTGCTAATAAAGGCGGGTGTAATGGCTAAGAAATCTGACAAGAACCTAATTGTTGGACTCGATATCGGGACATCGAAGATCGTTGCCATCGTGGGTGAGATAACAGTTGATAACGAGATCGAGATCATCGGTATCGGTTCGAATCAATCGCGCGGATTGAAAAAAGGCGTGGTCGTCAATATCGAATCAACTGTGCACTCGATACAGCGCGCAATTGAAGAAGCCGAGTTAATGGCCGGTTGTGAAATACATTCTGTATATACAGGTATTGCCGGCAGTCATATACGCAGTCTTAACTCGCACGGCATCGTTGCAATTCGCGATAACGAGGTGACCTATGGTGATGTCGATCGCGTAATTGATGCTGCCAAGGCAGTAGCCATCCCGGCTGATCAGAAGATCCTGCATATACTGCCGCAGGAATTCATCATCGATAACCAGGAAGGCGTTAAGGAACCGATAGGTATGTCCGGCGTCAGGCTGGAGTCCAAGGTACACATGGTCACCGGTGCAGTCAGTGCTGCGCAGAATATAGTCAAGTGTGTACGTCGCTGTGGTCTTGATGTTGACGACATCATCCTGGAACAACTTGCTTCCAGTTACTCGGTGCTCACCGATGATGAAAAGGACCTCGGCGTGTGCATGATTGATATCGGTGGTGGCACGACTGACATCGCGGTCTTTACCGATGGTGCCATACACCACACGGCGGTTATCCCTATTGCCGGTGACCAGGTCACCAATGACATTGCCGTGGCATTACGCACGCCTACCCAGCATGCAGAAGACATCAAGATGCAGTATGCCTGCTGCCTGACGCAACTCGCCAGTCATGACGAAACGATAGAAGTGCCGAGTGTGGGCGATCGTCCAACACGACGTTTATCGCGTCAGACCCTGGCAGAAGTTGTGCAACCACGCTACGAGGAATTGTTTTCATTGGTACAGGCCGAATTGCGCCGCAGTGGTTATGAGAGTCTGATTGCAGCCGGGATCGTGCTGACCGGCGGTAGTTCGAAAATGGAAGGTGCAATAGAACTGGCCGAGGAAATTTTTCATATGCCAGTGCGCCTGGGTGTTCCGCAGTATGTTTCCGGTCTTTCTGACGTTGTCAAAAGTCCGATTTATTCAACCGGTGTGGGCCTGCTGTTGTTTGGCAAGCGCCAGATGCTCGAGGGCAATACACCGGTACATGTTAATGATGGTTTCAAGGGTATTTTGGAAAGAATGAAGAGTTGGTTTCAAGGCAACTTCTGATTATTTAGCAGTAACTCAATGTAGGAGGTAATACAATGTTTGAACTAGTCGATGCAGCAAATCAAGCAGCAGTCATAAAGGTGATAGGTGTTGGCGGTGGTGGCGGTAATGCCCTGCAACACATGTTGTCAGCACAAATGGAAGGCGTTGAATTTATCTGTGCCAATACAGATGCACAGGCGCTAAAAAATTCAACGGCCAAAACCATGTTGCAACTGGGTGTGAATATGACCAAGGGATTGGGCGCGGGGGCGAACCCGGATGTCGGTCGTCAGGCCGCACTTGAGGATCGTGATCGCATCATGGATATACTCGAAGGTTCTGACATGGTCTTCATCACCGCGGGCATGGGTGGTGGTACCGGTACCGGTGCAGCACCAATCGTTGCCCAGGTGGCGAAGGAGATGGGTATCCTGACCGTTGCGGTAGTCACGAGGCCGTTTGCTTTTGAAGGTAAAAAGCGTGCTGCGGTTGCAGACCAGGGTATTGTTGAACTGAGTCAGTTCGTTGACTCACTCATCACCATTCCCAATGAAAAATTACTGAGCGTGCTAGGTCGCGATGTCAGCTTGTTGAATGCCTTCAGTGCAGCAAATGATGTGTTACTGGGTGCTGTTCAGGGGATCGCCGAATTGATTACATGCCCAGGCTTAATCAACGTCGACTTTGCCGATGTCAGGACGGTCATGTCGGAAATGGGAATGGCCATGATGGGTTCCGGTAAGGCGCAAGGCGAGGACCGTGCCAAGGTTGCTGCCGAGGCCGCCATCTCCAGCCCGTTACTGGAAGATGTGAACCTTTCCGGTGCGCGCGGTATCCTAGTTAACATTACTGCCGGCATGGATTTGTCCATTGGTGAATTCGATGAAGTCGGTAGTACGGTCAAGGAGTTTGCCTCCGAGAACGCAACCGTCGTCGTTGGTACCGTAATAGACCCGGAAATGTCAGGTGATATACGCGTCACAATTGTGGCAACTGGTCTCGGCAACATGATGAAAGAAGATGCATCACGCATCAAATTGGTTCAAAATGCTGATTACACGGTAGATTATAAGGACCTGGATCGTCCGACTGTAATGCGCAATCAGGCGCCTGACAAAGAGGCCGAAAAACTCTCCGGAGACTCGGATTACCTTGATATTCCAGCATTTTTAAGGAGACAGGCGGATTAGTTTTTGCTGATTACGTGGTATAGTACGGCGGCTTTGTCGAGCGAAAATTATATTTTCGCTTTTATGGCATCAAAATTGCCTATAATACAAAGAGATAACTATAATATTTTATTCATCAGTATAGGTTTAAAACTCGCATGATAAAGCAACGTACTCTTAAAAACGTCATCCGCGCGACGGGTGTCGGTTTGCACACAGGGAAAAAAGTGTTTCTGACGCTGAGGCCCGCGCCAGTCAATTCCGGCATTACTTTTAGACGTGTAGACCTGGACCCGGCAGTAGAAATACCAGCCAGGCCTGACAATGTGGGTGATACGCAACTTTCCACGACACTGGTCAATGGTGATGTGCGTATT
This sequence comes from Gammaproteobacteria bacterium, assembly GCA_965229565.1. Classification (GTDB taxonomy): domain Bacteria; phylum Pseudomonadota; class Gammaproteobacteria; order Eutrophobiales; family Eutrophobiaceae; genus JANQNX01. The sequence goes on from OZ245888.1 coordinate 882,415, forward strand.
TCTACCGTCGAGCATTTACTGTCCGCGTTGGCAGGGTTCGGTATTGATAATGCCTACATAGACCTGAGTGCTGACGAAGTCCCCATCATGGACGGCAGTGCCGGCCCGTTTGTATTCCTTATCCAGTCAGCCGGCGTGGAAGAACAAAATGCGCCCAAGAAATTCATGCGCATCAAGAAGAAAGTGTGTGTTGAGCATGATGGTAAATCAGCCATGTTCGAGCCGTTCGAGGGTTTCAAGGTAGGATTTACCATCGAGTTCGATCATCCTGCTTTCGAGGAGAGACACTGCAAGGCCGAGATTGATTTCTCGACAACTTCGTTTGTGAAGGAAGTCAGTCGTGCGAGAACCTTTGGCTTTATGCGAGATGTCGAGTTATTAAGAGAGAATAACCTGGCACTTGGCGGCAGTCTGGATAACGCAGTTGTTGTTGATGACTATCGAATTCTTAATGAAGATGGATTGCGCTACGAAGATGAATGCGTGAAGCACAAGATCCTGGATGCGATTGGTGACCTGTACCTGTTAGGACACAGCCTGATTGGTTCATTTAGCGGGTTCAAGTCCGGGCACGCATTAAACAATGCACTGTTGATGAAATTGATTGCTGACGAACAAGCCTGGGAGCTGATTACTTTCGAAGAAGAAGGCAAGGCCCCGATTTCATTCATGCAGGCTATTACTGCGAGTTAATCCTCGGCAGTATAGTGGCGCGCAATACTTAATAATGTGTCACGGATAGGACTGTCGCCAAAATCGTCGGCGGTCCTGATTAAATAAGATGCGGCTTCACGGGAAAGTTTGTTTTGTTTTTTCCCGGTTGCAATAATTTCTTGATGAGTTGGGGCAATTTTTATTCTCACCGTTTTAACGCGGCCCTGTCCTAACTGCTTTGTCAGTTCATCAAGAATGTCTGGAATGTGATATCGAAGTCGCGTAGCCCAGGCAGAAGAATTTGCAAGAATGATGGCGACGCCATCATTGATATTAGCCAGGGTAAAATGACCCTGAAATGAAGGATCGAGACGGGATTCAAGTTTTCTCCCAAGTTGCTGGATTCTTTGTGCTTTTTTTACTAGGTTTTGAAGAGGGGATGGTTCTGCTGATACAAGCGATTCGATGCTTTTGCACTTGTTAGTTCGTCGGGTCTGGTCCATGTAAAGATATTAGCAGATTTTGCCGAAACAAATTTATGCATGTAATACTGATACCTAAAAGCAGAACCAGTAACAGCCGGGCCATTAACCTTGGTCCCCTGGCTATCTATTTCCTGGCGATACTTATCATGGCTGCGGCGGCGGGTATATTTTTCGCCGGGAAAAACCATTCCCTTTCACAAACTCGCTCATCACTGAAAACGCTTTATTCACAGGCTGCCCCGGATTGGAACAGGGAAATCAGTGCACAGAAGGCACTGTTGGAAGAAGCCCAGCAAAATGCCGAAAAAAACCTTGATGCCCTGGCCACGCGCCTTAGCCAGATGCAGGCGCATATCCTGCGACTCGATGCGCTCGGGTCACGCCTCGCAGTAATGGCAGATATCAAGGATATCGAATTTGACATGGGATCCGCACCTGGTATTGGCGGTCCGAAACCTGACACAATGCAGGGTTCCATGCAGGTAAATGATTTCATTGCGGCCCTTGAAGAGCTTGATCTGCAAATCAAGGACCGGTCTGATAAATTGGCCGCGATTGAATCCATGCTAATCGACCGTAGCCTGCAGGATAAGATTACCCCGGTGGGCAAGCCTATACATGAAGGCTGGGTGTCATCGCTATTCGGCAAACGTACCGATCCGATAACCGGCAAAATTGAGTTCCACGAAGGCATAGATTACGCGGGTAAACCGGGTTCGCCGATTATTGCCGTTGCTTCAGGTATAGTTACATGGTCCGGCATGCGCTATGGCTATGGCAACATGGTTGAAATCAATCATGGTAATGGATACCAGACACGTTATGCGCACAATAAGAAAAACCTGGTAGCTGTAGGACAGAAAGTAGAGAAGGGACAAACAATAGCGCTCATGGGATCTTCAGGTCGTGCAACCGGACCTCATGTGCATTTTGAAGTTGTAACAAATGGCAAGGCAGTCAACCCCGGGAAACTCCGCTCCATTAACTAGCTCTGATTCAGTTCCTTTACGATAACTCCTTGCAACAGCAGGTAAGTTGTTGTTGATATGATTAATCAACTATAAAGATGATAACTACACTCGCAAAAAAAATATTTGGCTCTAGAAACGACCGCGTTGTTAAGAAGCTCAGTAAATCGGTGCAGCGAATTAATGCACTGGAAGAAGAGTATCAGTCTTTATCCAAAGAAGATTTTCCACGTAAAACTGAAGAGTTCAGGCAGCAGCTTGCTGACGGCAAGCATTTGGATGAAATTTTGCCTGAGGCCTTTGCGCTGGTGAGAGAAGCCGGCAAGCGTGCCCTTGATATGCGTCACTTCGATGTGCAGTTGGTCGGTGGCATGGTTCTGCACCACGGCAATATTGCTGAAATGAGAACGGGTGAGGGTAAAACGCTGGTAGCTACACTGGCGGCTTACCTTAACGCATTGCCAGGCAATGGTGTGCACATTATTACTGTTAACGATTACCTGGCACGTCGCGATGCCGAATGGATGGGTAAACTTTACGCCTATCTTGGCTTGAGTACCGGCGTTATCGTATCTGGCCTGTCCGGCGAAGAACGTAAAGCGGCCTACGCTTGTGATATTACCTACGGCACTAATAACGAATTTGGTTTTGACTATCTCCGTGACAACATGGCATTTAGCCCCGAAGCACGGGTGCAACGCGGATTGAATTTCGCCATAGTCGACGAAGTTGACTCGATCCTGATCGACGAGGCCAGAACGCCTTTAATTATTTCAGGTGCCGTTGATGATCGTTCGGACCTGTATATCTCAATTAATAAATTGATTCCACGCTTGCAACCCCAGCTTGAGGAAGATGGACCGGGTGATTTTACACTGGACGAAAAATCCAGGCAGGCCTTCCTGACCGAGAGTGGGCACGAGCGAGTAGAGGAGTTGTTACGTAAAGAAGGGATTATTGATGAAGGCCAGGGGCTATACGACCCGGTCAACATAGGTCTTTTTCATCACTTGAATGCAGCCCTGAGAGCGCATCACCTGTTTAAAAACGATGTAGATTACATTGTGAAGGATAACCAGGTCATCATCGTAGATGAATTTACAGGACGTACCATGGAGGGACGGCGCTGGTCAGACGGCTTGCACCAGGCCGTAGAAGCCAAGGAAAACGTGCCTATCCAGAATGAGAACCAGACACTGGCTTCCATTACCTACCAGAATTATTTTCGTTTATACAACAAGCTTTCGGGTATGACCGGAACGGCCGATACCGAGGCCTTTGAATTCCAGCAGATTTACGGGCTGGAAGTGGTCATTATTCCCACGCACAAACCCATGGTTCGTGATGACCAGAGTGACGTGGTATACCTGACCGCAAAGGAAAAATATGATGCCATCATTGAGGACATCAAGGAGCGTCGCGCAAAGGAACAACCTGTGTTGGTAGGTACGGCATCGATTGAAGTTTCCGAGTACCTGTCCGGGTTACTGGATAAAGCGAATATCGCTCACAAAGTATTAAATGCGAAGTTTCATCAGAAGGAAGCCGAGATCATTGCGCAGGCGGGTAGGCCGGGTGCGGTGACCATTGCTACCAATATGGCAGGACGTGGTACCGATATTGTTCTAGGCGGAAATTACGAGGCTGCACTGGAGGCATTAGGCGATGCCACCGATGAACAGATAAGCAGTCTTTCCACAGAATGGAAACAGCTGCATCAAAAAGTAATAGACAGCGGTGGCCTGCACATCATTGGTACCGAGCGACACGAATCCCGCCGTATTGATAACCAGTTGCGTGGGCGTTCAGGTAGACAAGGTGATCCGGGTTCCAGTCGTTTTTACCTGTCGCTGGAAGACAACCTGATGCGTATTTTCGCATCGGACAAGGTCTCGGCAATTATGCAAAAACTTGGCATGGAAGAGGGTGAGGCCATTGAATCGAGACTGGTTTCAAGGGCGATTGAAAATGCACAACGTAAGGTTGAGGCGCATAACTTCGATATTCGTAAGCACCTGCTAGAGTTTGATGATGTCGCCAACGATCAGCGCAAGGTCATTTATGAACAGCGTAACGATTTGCTTGATGGTGAAAATGTTTCAGCCGAGGTTTCGGCGATGCGCGATGATGTTGTCAACGCTGTTATCGATGAATATATGCCGCGCGGTAGTATGGATGAATTATGGGATATCAAGGGATTGGAAGAGGCCTTGCTACATGAATTTGATGCGGAATTTCCAATTCAGCAATGGCTTGATGAAGACAAATCGCTACATGAAGAGTCATTAAGAGAAAAAATCCTGGCGAGCATCAGGGACAAGGCTGAACAGAAAGAGAAGTCAGTCACATCTGAACTGATGCGACGTATAGAAAAACAAATCATGCTGGATGTGCTGGACCGGCACTGGAAAGATCACCTGGTTGCCATGGACCAGTTAAGGCAGGGCATACATCTGCGCAGTTTTGCCGCCAAGAATCCGAAGCAGGAATACAAGCGTGAGGCATTTGAGCTGTTCGTGCAGATGCTTGAAAGAATAAAACACGATGTGGTTGTATTCCTGGCCAAGGTTTCCATCAGAACCGAGCAGGACGTGGAGATGGCCGAGAATAAACAACACGAGCAAAATATGAGCTTCAATCATCCCCAGGCGCCGGATAGCCTGCAGGGTCCTGACCAGAGCACGACTCCAAGGACAGGCACACCCATACAACCAGGCAAGCAGGCGCAACCACAAGCCCAGCCTTTTACGCGTGAGCAACCAAAGATTGGCAGGAACCAGCCCTGTCCTTGCGGTTCGGGCAAAAAATACAAGCAGTGTCATGGCCGCTTGAACTAGGCCGATATAGTGGCTGTTGGACTTAAACCTCCCGGAGATCTTCTTACTGTAGAAGGTATTTCATTGTCTACCTGTTCTGCAGGCATCTACGTAAATAAAAAACGCAATGACATGGCCTTACTGCAACTGCAGGAAGGAACAACGGTTGCTGCCGTGTTTACCCGCAACCAGTTTTGTGCTGCTCCAGTAATTATTGCCAGGCAGCACCTGGCCGAAACCAGTCCGCGCTACCTGTTAATCAATGCCGGCAATGCCAATGCAGGAACCGGTGAGCAGGGAATTAATGATGCCAGGACGTTATGCGCCAGGCTTGCCGCGCTGTGTAAATGTAATAGTAACGAAATATTGCCTTTTTCTACCGGGGTAATCGGTGAATACCTGCCCGTGGAGAAGATGAGCGCAGCACTCGATTCCATGGTTAAAGGCCTGTCAGCGAATAACTGGCTTTCAACTGCCGAGACAATCTTGACCACGGACACGATTGCAAAGGCCAGTTCGCTGCGTTGTGATGTGGGCGGCAAGACGGTGACATTTACCGGTATTACCAAGGGCTCCGGGATGATAAAACCAAACATGGCGACCATGCTGGCCTATGTTGCCACCGATGCAAGTATCGAACAAACAGTCCTGCAGCAGGCTCTAAACTCAGCGGTAAACCAGTCCTTTAACAGGATCACGGTAGATGGTGATACTTCCACCAATGATGCCTGCGTATTGATGGCAACAGGGGCAGCAGGCAACAACACTATTAGCAGCAGCAATAGCGAAGACTATCTCGCTTTCGTTACTGCCCTGACCAACCTGTGTACTGAACTGGCGCAGTCCATCGTCAGGGATGGAGAGGGGGCGACAAAATTTGTCACGATAACTGTCAGGAACGGTGCGAGTCAGCAAGACTGCCTGGCTATAGCCTACCAGATTGCACATTCACCCCTGGTCAAGACCGCACTGACGGCATGTGATGCTAATTGGGGACGTATCCTTGCTGCTGTGGGTAATGCCAATGCCGGTAATATTGATATAAACGCACTGACACTTTGGCTTGATGACGTCTGTATTGTTGAAAACGGGCAGCGTGCGGCAGGTTATACCGAAGCGCAGGGGCAGGCTGTCATGGCCCGGGCTGAAATTACTATTATTGTCGATCTACAGGTTGGAAACGTCGAAGAAACTGTGTGGACAACCGACTTGTCGCACGAATACATAAAAATCAATGCCGAATATAGAACCTGACGTGTCATGGAACGGATCCATGTCGCCGTCGGCGTTATCTATAACGAAACACAAGACTCGGTATTAATAGCCCGGAGAGGAGATCACCAGCACCTGGCTGGCTACTGGGAGTTTCCCGGTGGCAAGTTACATCCCGGTGAAACAACATCACAGGCATTACAGCGTGAACTCCAGGAAGAGCTTGGTATTCATGTTCAGACGGCATCACCATTGATGCAGGTAAACTATACTTATCCCGACAAACAGGTATTGCTGGATGTCTATACCGTGCAAAAGTGGCAGGGTAGAGCACAGGGGGTCGAACAGCAGGAAATAAAATGGGTTGCCTTGCAACAGCTTAAGCAAGTTAATTTCCCCCCGGCTAACCGCAGAATCGTTACCCGCCTGTTATTACCCGACGCTTGTGTCATTAGCCGTACAACAAACCCGGATATCGATACTATCAGGCAGATAATTAACGAGTGTCAGCACTTACCCATGTTGCAACTCAGGTTGGAGAATAATGATCATGGATATCTTACCGACATTATTAAGCGTATACAGGAAGATAATACAGAAGGTAAGCTTCAGCTTGTATTAAATGGTGTTCCGGAGGATTCTGAAAAATACAATATCCATGGTGTGCATCTGAAAGCGCACAGGTTATTTGAGTATGCTGGCAGGCCGCTGAGTGACGATTACATACTCGGGGCATCATGTCATAACGAAGAAGAACTCGAACAGGCGCAGAAGCTGGATGTTGATTATGTTTTTATTTCGCCAGTAAAAAATACGGCGACGCATCCGGGTGTTGCTCCACTTGGCTGGCAAGCCTTCATGGGGTTGTGTGCAAAGTCCAGTAAACCGGTTTATGCGCTGGGAGGAATACAACCGGGAGACCTGGCCATTGCCAGGCAACACGGTGCCACAGGTATAGCCATGATAGAGGCAGTCTGGGGTTCGAAAGATCCGTGCGCTGTAGTGCGTTCCCTGCTAGCCGATTAATGCCTGGAAAAGTAATCCTGTTCTTCTTCAGGGATGGAGGATGGTGCTGAATCCTTATCCGGTATTGAATATCCTTCCTGTACCCATTCACCCAGGTCTACCAGGCGGCACCTTTCAGAACAGAAGGGTCGGGATGGGTTAGCAGCAGCCAGTGATACCGGCTTGTTACAAGTCGGGCAAAGTACTTGTTTATTCATAACATGCAGCAGTGTAGTTCAAATTCAACGTCATCGGAAGTTTGCGCAGCACGAGCGCTTGTCGACGGGTTTTCCATAAAACGAATGGTAAAGCGATGTTTGCCACCACTTATTTCCGGGTATAACGAGCTGGTTAGCGGCAATTTCACCCTGATCAGTTGGCAGGTGATCTTGCTGTCCATGGGTTTTTGATAAAACCCGTCTCGCGCGGTTTCTATGCTTGGTTGAGAACTGTTTCTTATCATATCCAGCGTTAAACTCACTGCCTGTTTCACAGGTTCCAGGTCACTAAACCAATTCAACAGGTTGTCTTTAATAATGGAATCAGGCAGGTTTAACCAGTGGTGGAAACGCGGTAAATCAAAACTACAGGTTCCCCCCGGAATGGAGATCCGCTGCTTGAAACTATTAACCAGCTCATCGCTTTTCAACTGCATTCCAGGTTGATAGTTACCCGCTTTCAGTATTTTAAGCAGATCGTTTATGCGTGCTGTAATCGAACTCAAACGGACAGGATCTACTGCCGGGTTATCCTTTAGCCCATTAAGCATATTGGCATGTTTCTCAAGTTCCTTGATGAGATCGCCCTTAAGGTCGGAACGAGATAGCAAGTCCATAATTTCCAGCATGGCTTCCAGGATAAACCGGCTATGCCAATCCGTTAAATCCTGTATATTGCTGTCAACAAGGTTGAATAGATGTTCCAGGCGCAACAGATTCCTGATTCTCTCATTGAGCGGTTGTTCATATGTGATCTTATTGGACACGAATATTTGGTTATATTAATTAATAGGTGCGCCCGCGAGTTCAAGATATTTCCGGTGTAATTTTTCGACGTTCATTTCAAGCTCATCGATAGTAACATCATTGCTAATCACATCATCAGCCTGGGCCAGGCGATGTTCGCGACTGGCCTGGGAAGCAATTATCTTTTCCACCATGGCTTCGGTTCTGTTATCGCGTTGCAAGGTGCGTGTCTTCTGGGATGTCTCCGGAACGTCGACCACCAGGACCCGATCAAACCTATCAGTTGCCCCGGTTTCTACCAGTAAAGGTATCACAATAATGCAATACGGGCAGTTTAACTGCTCTATCCTGTGCGATATTTCAGCATAAATCTCCGGATGCAGCAGGTCCTCCAGCTTTTTCTTTTTGGCCGGGTCGCTAAATACCTGTTCGGCAAGTTTTTTCCTGTCTATTTGTTGATCCGGTAGCAGCAGTTCCTTGCCAAATTCAGTGACCAACTGCTGCCATGCGGGCATACCCGGCTCAATCACCTTGCGTGCGATCAGGTCCGAATCAATTATAGATATGCCTTTACGCGAAAACAGGTTTGCTACTGTTGATTTTCCACTACCTATGCCGCCCGTGAGTGCTATCGTCAATTTTGGTGACATGTCTATAGCATGAGGTTGAGGTAGGTCGCCATAATATAGGGCCCCCAGATCATCGAAATCCAGCCGGCAATGGCGAGATAGGGTCCAAAGGGAATCGGAATAGTGCGATCACGGGATTTAAGCACAATCATGGCTATTCCGATGAAGGCCCCTACCAGCGAAGACATTACAATAATCAGTGGCAGCATCTGCCAGCCAAACCATGCACCTAGTAAACCGAGCAATTTAAAATCGCCATGCCCCATACCTTCCTTGCCGGTTACCAGTTTAAAGATGATGTAGACAGTCCATAAGGTACCGTAACCGAGCATGGCACCAATCACACTGGCCTGCAGGGTGGTAAATACACCGAACAGGTTAAGCAGGATGCCAAGCCAGAGAAATGGCAGGGTGATGTTATCCGGTAACAGTTGCTCATCAATATCGATAAAACTCAGTGCTATCAAGGCCCAGGTCAGGATAATGGCAAACAGGGTTTGAATAGTAACGCCAAAGTAGTAGGCAACACTTACTGAAGCCAAAGCCGTAAGCAGTTCGATAGCAGGGTAGCGCAGTGATATCCTTGTTCCGCATTCCTTACAGCGACCCTTAAGGAACAGGTAACTAATAACCGGAATATTTTCCAGTGCAGTTATCAGATGTTGACAGTTAGGACAGCGTGAGCGTGGCACGACCAGATTAAAAGCCGATGTCTGCTGTTCTTCTTCCGTTGTTAATTCAAGAAATTCACAACACTCTTCACGCCATTCTTGTTTCATCATGACGGGCAGTCGCAGTATAACGACATTCAGAAAACTGCCGACCATTAAACTAAAGAGAAAAACTGCCGCCAGGAAAAAGGCGGGGTGCATGATGAATGCTTCAGTAATTATTGACACAAGTCAGGCCTGTACTTGAAGAAGAGAACCGGAATTTGTAGAGCCCTAATAGATGGGCTGAACGGGTATATTATACGACCGCGCCCATCTTGAAAATCGGCAGGTACATACCAATTACGATACCACCGATGACAACACCCAGGAAACCCATGATCATCGGTTCAAGCAGGCTGGTTAATGCCTCTACGGCATCGTCTACTTCCTGCTCGTACCAGTCGGCGACCTTGCCAAGCATTGTGTCAATCGCGCCGGATTCTTCACCAATTGCCACCATTTGCACGACCATGTTAGGGAAAAGACCTGAATCGCGCATCGCAGCCTGTAATTGAGTCCCGGTAGAGATTTCGTCTTTCATTTTCATCGTGGCGTCATAAAACTTGATGTTACCGCATGCCCCTGCAACAGAAGACATGGCCTCCACCAGCGGCGTACCGGCTGCAAACATGGTTTCCAGTGTTCTGGCAAAACGAGCGATGGCTGATTTCTCAAGTATCTCGCCGATGACAGGGATCTTTAAACTTGCTTTGTCTATAAAGTGTTGTACCGCAATGGAGCGTTTTTTGAGTTGAATCAAGCCAAACACAGTGCCGCCCATTGCCACGAAAATATAAAACCAGTAAGCCACAAAAAAGTTAGAGCAGTCGATCAGGAACTGGGTTAATGCAGGCAGGTCAGCACCGAAAGAACTAAACAGTTCAGTAAACTGTGGAATCACGAATATCATCAGGATGGATACAACGATAACCGCTGCGACAATAACGGCCGCAGGATAGAACAGGGCTGATTTAATCTTGGATTTCAGTGCCTCTGTTTTTTCCATGTAGGCGGCAATCTTGTGCAAGATGGCTTCCAGGATACCGGCATGTTCACCGGCCTCGACCAGGTTGCAATAGAGAGCGTTGAATTGCATCGGGCGTTTCTGTAATGCGTCTGTGAGGTTATTACCGGCCTCAACGTCGGCTTTGATACCGAGGATTAATTCCTGCATGCCTGCATTTTCATGACCACGTCCGACGATTTCAAATGCCTGTACCAGTGGTACACCGGAAGACATCATGGTAGCCAACTGTCGACTGAATACGGTGATATCTTTTGGAGTGATCTTGGTTTTGCCACCACCACCTAACAGTGGCTTGGGCTTTTTCTTGCACTTGAGAGGATTGACTCCCTGGCGCCGCAGTACGGCCTTGACCAGGGCTTCGCTTTGGCCGGTCATTTCCCCTTTTACACGTTTGCCTTGTCTGTCGGTACCTTCCCAGACATACATATCTGCTTTTTGTGCTTCAGCCATAATCCTTACTCAACAGTCACTCGGTTAACCTCGGTCAAACTGGTAATGCCATCTGCGACTTTCTGCAGGCCACTGCGCCTGATATCCCAAATGCCTTCGGCCAGCGCCTGGTCAGCAAGCTGTACAGCGTTGGCCCCCTCGATAATCAGACGCTTCATCGCATCCGAGATGTTCATTACCTGGTATATACCCGCACGCCCTTTATAACCCGGGTTGTCTTCTGTTACTTCGCCAGGCTCGTAAATTGTGAGCCCTTTCTCAATCATGTCCTCTGGGAAGCCCTCGTCCTTCAATGCCTCGGGTGGCATCTCGGCAGGTACCATATTGCCGGAGTTCAGGCGTCGACACAGGCGTTGTGCTGTAATCAGGTTAATACTGGTTGCGACGGCAAAGGCCTGGATACCCATATCCTGTAGACGCGTTAGCGTTTGCGGGCCGTCATTGGTATGCAGGGTAGACATCACCATGTGGCCAGTCTGGGCGGCTTTTACTGCGATAGAGGCCGTACCGAGATCTCGAATCTCGCCAACGAGAATAATATCCGGGTCCTGACGCAGGAAGGCCTTCAATGCCTTTTCAAATGTCATGCCGGTACGTTCATCGACCTGCACCTGGTTTACGCCGGCCAGGTTGATTTCCACCGGGTCTTCTGCCGTGGAAATGTTGATGTCTACCTGGTTGAGTATATTAATACCGGTGTAAAGCGAAACGGTTTTACCACTACCCGTTGGCCCGGTGACCAGGAACATACCGTAGGGTTTATGCAGGTTCTCGAGGAACAGTTCTTTTTGAAAATCTTCGTAGCCAAGCTGATCAATCTGCAACGCGGCAGCATCCGAATTGAGGATACGCATCACGCTTTTTTCACCAAACAGCGTCGGACAGGTACTGACACGAAAATCAATCGACTTGGTCTTGGAAAGTTTAAGCTTGATACGACCATCTTGCGGCACGCGGCGCTCGGATACGTCCAGTCGCGACATGACCTTGATACGGGCCGCGATCTTGTTGGACAGGCTCAGTGGTGGTTTGGCGACTTCCTGCAATACACCATCAATTCGGAATCGAACCCGGTAGACCTTTTCGTATGGCTCAAAGTGTAAGTCAGATGCCCCTTTCTTGATGGCGTCAAGTAATACCTTGTTGACGAAACGTACGACCGGGGCGTCATCCACATCGGAATCATCATCACCCGGATGATCGCCACCATCTTCGGCCACTTCAAGATCATCCAGGTCTTCGAAATCTTCATCATCCATGTCGCCCAGGCCACCATCAGCATCTTCCAGTGCTTTATCTATTGTTTTACTGAGCTTGTCTTCTTCGACAATGACGGCATCGGTATTCAGGCCGGTCGCAAACTTGATCTCATCCAGTGCCTGGATATTGGTGGGATCGGAAATAGCGACGGCGAGTCTTTTTCCGCGTCTGAATATAGGTAAAGCATGGTGTTTCTTGATCTGGTCTTCCTTAACCAGCTTGACGACGTCCGGGTCAATATCGACCAGGTTGATGTCTACCAGTGGAAATCCAAACTCGGTTGATGCCGCAATGGCGATGCTGTTACTGGGTACGAGTTTTTCACTGACAACGTGGGAGACGAAGGGAATTTTTTTCTTGAGTGCCGCTTCCCAGGCGGTCTGGGCCTTTTCCTCATCCAGCAGGCCATCCATAACCAGCTTCCTGGCCAGCCCCCCGAGATTTATTTTTCTGTTAGAAACAGCCATTGCTGCACCCTTGACCCATTAAAATATCAAGTATGACAGCTAAATATTAGATTATATAGAAAAAATAACCAATAGTTTTAGGGTAAAAACGGTGAATTATTAAGCTGATGCGACTGAAAATACAGGTATTTCCGTAAATTATCAGGCCGCATCCGCTTCCTTCTGACTGAACTGCAGTTCCCCGTCGGAAAGATCCACGCGGATGATCGACTCCGGTCCAAATTCGCCAGACAGGATTTTTTCCGCGATCGGGGTTTCAATATCATCCTGTATTGCCCGTTTTAATGGTCTTGCGCCGTATACCGGGTCAAAGCCGGTTTTACCAAGGTGCGTGATTGCCTCGTCGCTGATCTCCAGAGACATCTCCTGGTCGGCCAGTCGCTTGCGCAAGCGGGATAGCTGGATTTTGGCTATCGCGTTGATTTGTTCCTGCAGCAGGGCATGGAACACCACGACCTCGTCGATACGGTTCAGAAACTCGGGCCGGAAATGCTGACTGACCTCGTGCATCACGACTTCCTTCATGGTGTCGTAGTCAGAGTCGTTGGTCATCTCCTGGATAAGGTTTGAACCAAGGTTAGAGGTCATGACGATGACCGTGTTACGGAAATCAACGGTGCGACCATGACCATCGGTCAGGCGTCCGTCATCCAGTACCTGTAACAGGATATTGAATACGTCGTTATGCGCCTTCTCGATTTCGTCCAGCAGTATCAGGCTGTAGGGTCGACGACGCACGGCCTCCGTCAGGTAACCACCTTGCTCATAGCCAACATATCCGGGTGGGGCGCCGATCAGTCGAGCTACCGAGTGCTTTTCCATGAACTCCGACATATCAATACGAATCATGGCGTCTTCGCTATCGAAGATAAATTCAGTCAAGCTCTTGCAAAGTTCTGTCTTACCGACACCGGTGGGACCAAGAAACAGGAAGCTGCCATTTGGCTTTTGCGGGTCTGACAGGCCCGCGCGCGAACGTCGTATTGCATTGGCCACGGCCTTGACGGCCTGGTCCTGACCTACGACACGCTGATGCAAGGCATCTTCCATTTGTAACAGTTTTTCCTTCTCACCTTCGAGCATCTTGCTGACCGGGATACCGGTCCACGCAGCAACGACCTCGGCGATCTCGTTTTCAGTCACCTTGTTTCGTAACAGTTTCATGTCTTGCATCTCGGCGGCACCGGCCCTATCCAGCTGCTTTTCCAGTTCCGGGATAGTGCCGTATTGCAGTTCCGACATGGCATTTAAATCTCCGGCGCGCCTGGCGGCTTCAAAATCAATACGTGCCTGCTCCAGTTTTTCCTTGATGGTATGGGAACCATGCAGGGCTGCCTTTTCGGCCACCCAGATCTCTTCCAGGTCCTTGAACTCGCGCTCGGTTTCATTGATCTCGTCTTCAAGCAGGCCAAGGCGCTTCTTCGAGGCCGGGTCGTTTTCCTTCTTTAAAGCCTCACGTTCTATCTTCATCTGGATCAGGCGCCGTTCCAGCCTGTCCATGGATTCCGGTTTCGAATTGATTTCAATACTGATACGGCTGGCCGATTCGTCGATCAAGTCAATGGCCTTGTCCGGTAGTTGCCTGTCGGTAATGTAACGCGTGGACAGCGTCGCTGCGGCGACAATCGCGGGGTCGGTTATCTGTACATTGTGGTGTACCTCGTAGCGTTCTTTCAGGCCACGTAGAATCGCGATGGTATCTTCGACACTGGGTTCATTGACGAGTACTTTCTGAAAGCGTCGTTCCAGTGCTGCATCTTTTTCTATGTTTTCCCGGTATTCATCAAGCGTGGTCGCGCCAATACAGTGCAGTTCACCTCGTGCCAGTGCAGGCTTTAACATGTTGCCCGCATCCATGGCGCCCTCGGCCTTGCCAGCGCCGACCATGGTATGCACCTCGTCGATAAACAGGATGATCTGTCCTTCCTGTTTGGAAAGGTCGTTCAGTACGGCCTTGAGTCGTTCTTCGAATTCACCGCGAAACTTGGCACCGGCAATCAGTGCGCCCATGTCCAGTGACAGCAGGCGCTTGTGACGCAGTGCATCCGGCACCTCGTTATTGACGATACGTTGTGCCAGTCCTTCTACGATAGCGGTTTTACCAACACCGGGTTCACCAATCAGGACGGGGTTGTTTTTGGTCCTGCGTTGCAAGACCTGGATGGTACGACGGATTTCTTCATCACGACCAATGACCGGGTCCAGTTTGCCGTTTTCGGCGCGCTCGGTCAGATCGATAGTATATTTTTGCAGTGCCTGCCGGTTTTCCTCGGCATTGGGATCGCTAACCTGTTCACCACCGCGGACATCGTCAATGGCGTTGTTGATCCTGCTCTTGTCGGCACCGGCCTGGCGAAAGATGTCACCAAGTTTGCCCTTGTCTTCCAGTACGGCAATGGCAAACAGTTCGCTGGAAATAAATTCATCCTTGCGCTGTTGTGCTGCCTTGTCCATCAGGTTCAGCAAACGATCCAGATCGCGGCTGATATGTACATCGCCGGCAGTGCCACTCACACCAGGTAACGAATCAATCAGTTTATTAATATCGTTGCTGAGCTTGTTAATGTTGACGCCTGCATTGGCAAGCAGGTTGCGCAATGTCCCTCCCTGCTGATCCAGCAGGGCCCTGGCAACATGTGCGGGTTCGATGTACTGGTTGTCCTTGCCAATCGCCAGCGACTGGGCATCGGCGAGTGCCAGTTGTAATTTTGTTGTCAGTTTATCCGGGCGCATTGGTTCTCGGTATCTATAAAGTTACTAATATCCTGATAAATGGGGACAACAGGCACTTATTCAAGTGTCTTGCCTGTTAATTAATACAGGCACGATTTGACTAGTAAACGCCTATATCCTGGTAAGAGCGTGAAATTTTACTGACCGCGACCACGAAAGCTGCCGTACGGTAGTCCGTTATCTGGTCATTACTATCAAGTACTTCCTTGATCTGCTGGAATGCGAGTCGCATGGTATCGTCCAGGCCAGAACGTACCAGGTCGAGTTCATCGGCACCGCGTACGAGTTCACGGTGTACCCAGTCGGGTGATTCCTTGCCGGTCATCGCTTCCACCGCTTTCAAAATATTTTCGCCGCGCGTCTCGTCATAACGGCGTTCCATACGGCCAAAGCGTATGTGTGCCAGGTTTCGAATCCACTCGAAATAGGACACGGTCACGCCGCCTGCATTGACGTAGGCATCGGGTATGATTGGAATGTTACGTGCCCGCAATATCTCGTCGCCCTCGAATGTTACTGGCCCGTTCGCGGCCTCGAATATGATATTTGCCTGGATTTTGGCCGCGTTATGCTCGGTAATTTGCGCTTCCAGCGCAGCCGGGATCAAAATGTCGCATTCCAGTTCCAGCGCCAGTTTGCCGTCTTCCAGGAACTCGGCATCCGGGTACCCCTTCACTGTTTTATTTTCAATATTGTATTGATGCAGGTTATCGATATTGATGCCGGCACTGTTCACCAGTGCGCCATCACGTTCAATGACAGCAATGATTTTGCAATTGTCCTCATCGTGTAAGAGTTTTGCGGCGTGATAACCGACATTACCCAGCCCCTGCAAGACCACTTTTTTTCCAGCAAGGCCGCCATCAAGCCCGGCTTTTTTCACATCCTCGGGATGGCGAAAGAATTCACGCATGGCATAAACAACGCCACGGCCGGTCGCCTCGGTCCTGCCGCGAATACCGCCATGTGCTACCGGTTTCCCGGTGACACAACCGGAGTAGTTCACATCTTCCGGGTGCAGGTGTTTGTAGGTGTCGGCTATCCATGCCATCTCGCGTTCACCGGTGCCCATGTCCGGCGCCGGTACATTGGTGGCCGGACTGAGAAAGCCCTTGCGTATCAGTTCGCGCGCAAAGCGGCGGGTAATGAGTTCCACTTCATCCCGGGAGTATTTAGTCGGATCGATTTGCAGGCCACCCTTGGAACCGCCAAACGGCACGTCAACAATGGCACACTTATAAGTCATCAGGGCGGCCAGCGCCTCTACTTCATCTTCATCCACAATAGCTGCATACCTTATGCCGCCCTTGGCAGGCAAGCGATGGATGCTGTGCACAGAGCGCCAGCCGGTGAAGACCTCGATATGATCACCAATGTCCACCGGGAAGTTAACCTTCAGGGTAGAGTTACAGGTCTTCATTGCCTTGGCGATACCGGGATCCATATCCAGTACAGACAGTGCCCGGTCAACCATGTGGTTAACACTCTCCCTGAAACTGGTTTTCTTACCCTTATTGTTGTTGTTCATAGTCAGGCTCTGCTTGTTATTGTTATTAATACCTAGCTTAGTTCATTATTTTACTTATTCCATCCAGATCAGGCTTGCCGTCCTGCCCGTCTTGCCATCCCGCCGGTATGAATAAAACAGGTCTGCCTGTTCATAAGTGCATAGTCCACTGTCATAGACCCTGTTTACACGGTTTGCTGTCAGGCTCAGTTTCACCAGTTTTCTCATATCAAGCTGCCAGTGTGTTGCATCGGTTTGCTCGAGGGCAGTTTGACTGGCTTCCCGGTAGGCCAGGCAGGCACTCACGACATCCTGGCCTACCTCGTAACATGCTTTACTGATGCAGGGTCCTATCCAGACCAGTAGCTGTTCCGGTTCCGGGAAAAGGTCGACAACACGATCAATAATGCCCTTACAGGTTCCTCGCCAGCCTGCATGTACGGCAGCAATACACTCACCCTGTTCATCACTGAACAGCAACGGCACGCAGTCAGCCGTGAGTACTGCACAGACAGTATTGTGTCGCCGGGTCATACTGCCATCCGCCTTACCGGATTCCGCCTGTTCTGTATCCAGGTTGATAATCCTGTTGCCGTGTACCTGTTGTAGCCAGGCTGGCGCTGCAGGTAACTTGTGACGCGCGATAAAAGAATCGCGATTGGCAAGGACCGAGTTTGCATCATCCCCGACATGTGCCGCCAGGTTCAGGCTGGCATAGTTACCCTGGCTGACGCCACCAACGCGTAATGACGTACCGGCACGGACATGCGCTGCTGCCGGCCAGTCTGCCTCGATCCAGTCTTTGCTATTCACGGTCATGTTCAGATAAAAGAGTAATGAGTGCCTGCATGTCATCCGGTACCGGTGCCTGGTACTCGAGCATCTGTCCCGTACGTGGGTGTGGCAGTTGCAATTGCCATGCATGCAGTGCCTGGCGCTTAAAATTCGCTACCGCATCGCGCACGGGTTCGCTGATGCCTTTTAACATTGATTTGTTCCTGCCATAGAGCGGATCACCGACAACAGCATGCTTGATATGAGACATGTGCACACGTATCTGGTGAGTGCGTCCTGTCTCCAGTATCACGCGTAGCAGAGTGTAGTGTTCGAATTTTTCCAGTAACCGGTAGTGCGTTAACGCGTGCTTGCCGGATTCGCTAACTGCCATGCGTGTACGTTTTGCAGGGTGACGGCCGATCCCGGTTTCGATCTGGCCACCGGCAGTGATGACACCACAGACCAGCGCCTGGTATTCGCGCTTGATATCCCGTGACTGCAGCTTATCGACCAGGAAGGTATGTGCCTCCGGTGTGCGTGCAATCAGCATGATGCCGGTCGTGTCTTTATCCAGCCTGTGTACGATACCGGCGCGTGGCAGTCGATTCAGTTTACTATCGTGATGGAGCAGGGCATTGACCAGTGTATGCGCAGGGTTACCGGCACCGGGATGTACCACCAGCCCGGCCGGTTTATTAACCAGGATAATGTCGTCATCTTCGTAGACAATATTCAGCGGAATGGCTTCGGCCTGGTTTTCATCCATTGCCTCGAAACGGACATCGAGGTTGATCACATCGCCGGCCTGAACCGTATCGCGTTGCCTGGGTGCATTTTCGTTCACGGTAACCATGCCAGACTTGATCCAGGACTGGATTCGCGAACGCGAGTGTTGTGGCAATATCCTGCTGAGCACCTGGTCCAGCCGTAGCCCGGCATGCTCGTCGGTGATGGTGGTATTGAGTTCGAGTTTTTCCATATCAGTCGTTTGCAAGAGTCTAGCCCTGAAGATGGGTTTAGGCTAACCTAGCGCCATGCGTATTTTGACTACAATCTTACTGTTTTTCATACTTGCCGGCTGTTCATTCTTCGGCGATAAGGAAGACGAGACGGTTAACTGGAGTGCTGACCGCCTCTACGCGGAGGCGAGAGGGGCGCTTGATTCCGGCAACTACAATGATGCCGTAGATTTCTACCAGAAACTCGAAGCTCGCTTTCCATTTGGTAAACATGCCCAGCAGTCTTTGCTTGACCTGGCCTATGCCCATTACAGGAACGATGAGCCAGATGCGGCCATTGCTGCTTGCGACAGGTTTATCAAGCTATACCCGCAAAACCGTTTTGTTGACTATGCCTATTACCTGAAGGGACTGGCGAATTTCAACCGCGGTAAAGGGCTGGCACAGAGACTGATACCACGGGACCAGGCGCAACGTGATCCGGGCTCAGCATTGCGCTCTTTCCAGGACTTTTCTGAGCTCGTTAAACGATTTCCGGATAGCCAGTACCGGAGCGATTCGGAACAACGTATGCGCTATCTGCGCAACCAGCTTGCCCAGAACGAGGTATACGTCGCCACCTATTATATGCGTCGCGGTGCATTTATTGCGGCCGTAAATCGCGCCCGTTACGTGATTGAGAACTATCAACGTACGCCCTCTGTACCGGATGCGCTGGTCATAATGGCCAAGGGCTATCGCATACTGGAAATGGAGGACCTGGCCAGCGATGCACTGCGCGTACTGGAAAAGAATTACCCGAACCATCCGGGTATTTACGAAATTCGACAGTTAAGCGTTAACTAGGTCAGGTTTCCAGGTAGCCGGAAGTGATGGGATAACGTCGGTCCCGGCCAAAGGCGCGGTTGGTAATGCGTACGCCGGGTGCAGCCTGTCTTCTCTTGTATTCATTCCTGTCAACCAGCCGCACGACTTTATCCACTGCTTCCCGGTCAAAACCTTCAGCAACAATTTTTTCCGGGCTGATATCGAGTTCTATGTAACGCTCGAGTATGGGGTCCAGTTGTTCATATGGCGGTAACGAATCTTCATCACGCTGGTCTTCCCTCAGTTCGGCCGAAGGTGGTCGCGTAATCACATTTTCCGGGATGACGCGACCTTGCTGGTTGCGCCAGTTGGCCAGGCGATATGCCAGTGTTTTCCAGACATCCTTGAGTGGGGCAAAGCCACCGCACATATCACCATATAATGTTGAATAACCCACTGCCATTTCACTCTTGTTCCCGGTTGTTAATAGCAGGGTACCGGATTTATTCGATACCGCCATTAACAGGATACCGCGGCAACGCGCCTGTATATTTTCTTCGGTGATGTCAGCAGCTAATCCTGCAAAGCGTGGTTGCAGTGATTTGAGCAATGCCTCAAAGATAGGCTCTATCGAAATAACCTCGTGTTTTATACCAAGCAGGTTGGCCTGCTCTATCGCGTCATCATTACTCATGTCTGCGGTAAAACGCGAGGGCATGATTAACACTTCTACATTGTCCTTGCCCAGCGCATCGACGGCAATGGCCGTAGTTAATGCAGAGTCTATGCCTCCTGATAATCCAATGACCACGCCCTTGAAATTGTTTTTGCTGACATAATCCCTGACACCCATTACCAATGCCTGATAAACATTTTCCTCAGTAGAGGCATATTCAATCCTGACGGTATCCTGCTTGAGCAACTGCTGATCCTTCATTTCCAGTTCCATCGTGTATAAGCCTTCTTCAAACTGGGGAGCGTGAAAGACCACCTCTCCATCAGAATCTACCAGCATGGAATTGCCATCAAAGATCAATTCGTCCTGGCCACCAACCAGGTTGGTATAGGCGATATACAGGCTATTGTCTTTTGCACGCTGTGTGACCAGTTGCTCACGCTGTTTAAGTTTATGCTTGTGGTAGGGCGAGGCATTCATATTAAAAAGAATTTGCACGCCAGCATTGGCAGCTGCCTCGGCCGGTCCGGTCGTCCAGATGTCTTCACATATCGTCATGGCAGCCTTGAGCCCCTTGATCTCAAATGACTGCATTTCCTTACCGGGCATGAAGTAACGTTTCTCGTCAAATACCCCGTAGTTGGGTAGTTCCTGCTTGTAGTAGGTTTTTACGAGTTGTCGACCATGTATCAGGCTGCATGCATTGTAAAGCTGACCGTTGTCCTGGCAGGGATAACCAATAATTGCGTATACGTCACCGGTATTGCTGATAATACGTGTTAGTGCCCGTTCCACGTTTGCAATGAACGCCGGTCGGAATAAAAGATCTTCCGGTGGGTAAGAGCAGATACATAGCTCCGGAAACAGGATAATGTCCGCATTTTGTTGTTCGGCATTCCTGATTGCATCGATGATTTTGTCGGTGTTTCCGTCAATGTCGCCAACGGTAAGGTTAATTTGTGCCAGAATTATCTTTAGCATGCCGATATTTAAGTAAAGTATTCGGTTTTATTCTCGACTGAAATTAATATACTGTCTATAAATTTTGAAATACTCATGAACTTTCATTTTGAATATTACCGGATTTGATCACAGACAATTAAGCCTAGGCAAAATAATTTGCATAGTCTTGATTGTTTTCATAGGTCTTTACTTCAGGATTAATGCCGTCACTAATACTTATGTTGATGTGCCATTAAGAGCAGATGCCTACGACTATTATAAATACGCGGTAAACCTGAAACTCAATCATACATATTCTCGTTCCGAGCCATATGGTGATGATATTCAGCCTGATGCAATACGTACTCCTGGATTTCCTTTCTTACTTTATGCTTTTGTTAAATGGCCGCCTGATGACAGTGTCTTATTTAATATTAATATATTCCAGGCATTGCTTGGTGTGTTTACCACTATTATTGCATACCAGTTGTACTCCCGATTTCTCAACTTCTGGTTTGCAAGTGCAGCTGCTCTGTTTACAGCAATAAGCCCACACCTGATTTCATTTACTACTTATTGCCTGACTGAAACACTATTTACATTCCTGGTTTGCTTAATAGCATGGTTGCTGTCCCTGGCAATGGATAAAAAAAACACCCTGTTATTTCTACTGGCAGGAGGGATCATAGCCTACAGTGCGTTGACAAGATCGACCATGGATTTCTTCTTGGTGTTTTTTATTTGTTTTTTTATTTTGCAACCTGAATTATCGAAATACCGCAAAAAAATTATTCCTCTTGTCATTGGCTTTTTACTGGTTTTTGCGCCCTGGCAGGTTCGAAACCATCTGTCACTGGATGTTATTAAAGACGATACGCTAGCTATTAATTTTATCCATCATGGCATGTATCCCTCGTTTATGTATGAAAATAACAAAGCCAGCAGGGGTTTTCCTTATCACTTTGATCCCGAAAGTGAAAAAATATCCAGCAGCATGCAAAGCACGCTGACAGAGCTTTATAAAAGGTATCGCGCAGATAAAGCAGTTTATTTGAAATGGTATTTGCTGGATAAACCAAGAGAGTTTTTCTCATGGGGATTAATCAATGGCTGGAGAGATATATTTGTTTACCCGACCCCACGGTCACCGTATTACACAAAAAGCTCGTTTAAATATTCGTACACCATCATGTGGTGGCTACATCCACTGTTGATGGTATTTTCAATCATCTCCTGTGTTCTTGTCTGGCTACCAGCTGTCGCAAGGCAATTCCCGGAGAGCGCGATTACTACATGCAGGCTGTTATCGGTTTTTATTATTTATTTTATCCTGTTGCATATGCTGGGTGCGCCATTCCCCAGGTACTCTGTACCATTGCGCCCGCTTAATTATGGAATGGCAATATTCTTACTGGCTTTTTGTACTAAAATCTTCAGATCTTACTTTTCCAGATACAGGGCAGCACACTAATCGGCCTATATTGCAGAAACTAAACCAGCTTGTGAATTGCCTCGCCCAGATCGGCCGGCGATTTTACTGTCTTAACATTGGCATCCTGTAGTGCTGAAAATTTGTCTTCTGCAGTTCCTTTTCCGCCAGAGATAATTGCCCCGGCATGTCCCATGCGTTTACCAGGCGGTGCGGTGACACCGGCAATATATCCCACCACTGGCTTGGTGACGTTCTCCTTGATAAACCTGGCGGCCTCTTCTTCAGCGGTGCCGCCGATTTCGCCTACCATGATGATACCCTTTGTGTCCGGATCTTCCTGAAACAGGCCTAGGCAATCAATAAAGTTCATGCCATGAATAGGGTCTCCGCCAATACCGACACAAGTACTTTGTCCGAGCCCATTCTGCGTTGTTTGATGCACGGCCTCGTAGGTCAAGGTTCCTGAACGCGACACTATGCCGATACTACCTGGCTTATGAATATTACCAGGCATGATCCCGATCTTGCATTGTCCAGGCGTGATCACACCTGGACAATTTGGCCCAATGAGACGAATGCCTGGTAGCCTTTCAAGATAGGCACGCACCTTCACCATATCGATAACCGGGATACCTTCCGTAATGCAGACAATAATTTCTATTCCTGCCTCGGCGGCCTCGGTAATGGCCTCTGCGGCGTAGGCGGCTGGTACCATGATCATGGTGGCATTGGCCCCTGTCGTTTTTACAGCATCGGCCACGGTGTCAAACACCGGTTTACCCAGGTGGTTTTCACCTCCACGTCCCGGAGTAACGCCACCTACAACCTGCGTTCCGTAATCAATGGCTTGTTCAGCATGAAACGTTCCCTGGCGTCCGGTAAACCCCTGCACGAGTACTTTTGTATTCTTGTCGATAAGTATGGACATCAGTTTTTACCTCCTGCTGCTGCTACTGCTTTTGTTGCAGCATCGGTCAGGTCATCTGCAGTAGTGATAGTGAGTCCACTGTCTGCCAGTTTCTTTTTTCCTTCGTCTACATTGGTCCCTTCCAGTCTTACCACTACCGGAACATTAACACCCACTTCCTTGACTGCCTGAATAATGCCTTCGGCAATCAGGTCGCAGCGCACGATACCACCAAAAATATTGACCAGTATTGCCTGCACGTTGCCATCTGACACGATTAGCTTGAACGCTTCAGCAACACGATCGGCAGTTGCTCCACCTCCGACATCCAGGAAGTTGGCAGGCTCACCACCATGCAATTTAATGATGTCCATAGTGGCCATAGCCAGTCCGGCACCGTTAACCATACAGGCAATATTTCCATCCAGGGTGACGTAGTTCAGGTCAAAGCGCTTGGCGATACTTTCTTTCTCATCTTCCTGGGAAGGGTCACGCCATTCTTCCAGGTGTGATTGTCTAAACAATGCGTTGTCATCGATAGATATCTTTGCATCCAGGGCCTCGAGATCCCCGTTGCCATTGATGGTCAACGGGTTAATTTCCACCAGGCTTAGATCTTTCTGGGTGAATAATGCGTAGAGGCCATGCAGAATAGTGGTTAATTGCCCGCGTTGGCGATCATCAAGGCCGAGTGCAAAGCCGATGCGGCGGCATTGGTGATTTTGCAGGCCAAGCACCGGGTCAATGAAAATGCTGATAATCTTTTCCGGGGTTGAGGCGGCCACTTCCTCGATGTCCATGCCACCTTCCGTAGATGCCATGATGGCAATGCGCCGACTTCCCCGATCAACGACCATTCCAAGGTATAGCTCGTTGGCTATTTCCGAGACAGTGGAGACAAGGACGCAGTTAACGGGTTGGCCCGAGGGGGCTGATTGCTTGGTAATCAATCGACTCTGGAGCATTTTCTTGGCAACGGCCTCTACTTCTTCGATGCTTTTGACTATTTTTACACCGCCAGCCTTGCCACGCCCGCCAGCATGAACCTGGGCCTTGATGACCCACTGTTCGCCACCTAGCTCGGCAGCGTAGCGAACCGCATCCTTGATGGAATGGGCGGGTTTTCCGGGAGGCACATTGATGCCATAGTCTTCAAATAGTTTTTTAGCCTGATATTCATGTAAGTTCATGATTTAGCCTTGTAAAATGGTCGGAGAATTGTAGCTGATAATACAAAATACATGTTACATATCAAATAAACAAAGGTAGTCTAACAAAACATTATAGAGCAACTATCTAGTTTAGCCGACACGCATGTGATTTTAGACCTGACCACTGATTGATTTACATATCCGATGACTATAGCAATAAAAGCATATAATGGCCCGAGAGACTTTCGGCCGATAAGCTGGAGGGCCCTGCAGTATTTCAATATCTATCGAATCCTGCTGGCGGGCCTGTTTGTAGCGCTAATTCATATCGGGCAATTGCCAAGACCGCTGGGTGTACTTGATGTGCGCCTGTTTAATATTGTTGCGCATTCCTACCTCGTTATTGCCATCCTGTTCTCGATATTTATTTATTTACAGATACCTCGTTACTACTTGCAAATAGCGATTCATGCGCTGTTCGACATTATTATTTTGAGCCTGATGATGTATTCCAGCAATGGCCTTAGCAGCGGCTTTGGCATGTTGCTGGTCATCGCTGTGGCCGGTGGCAGTATTCTCCGGGCTGGCAAGATTGCTATCCTGTTTGCAGCGATTGCCTCTATTGCCGTGCTCGCCCATGAGCTATATGTTCAGTTTTTCCTGCTGGTTTACAATGTTAATTACATTCACGCCGGCATCCTCGGCGCGACATTTTTTATTACAGCAATCATAGGCAACCTGCTCTCTGCCAGGGTAAGAGAATCTGAAGCCCTTGCAGAACAGCAGGCCCAGGAAATCTCGGAATTGGCGGAGCTGAACGAACATATAGTTCAGCGCATGCAGTCGGGAATTGTTGTCCTCGATCATAATTTAAAACCTCTCCTGATCAATGAATCGGCAAGCAGATTGCTGAAACAGAAGGAGAATACAGGTGATAATACTGTTGAACAGGTAACCTCGAAGCTCAATGTCCATATAGAAAAGTGGTTGCAGGATGAAAGCAACTACATGGTGATAATCAAGCCCGAGAATAGTGAACTTGAAGTCCAGGCATCGTTCATCAGGCTTGCCTATGGTTCGAGTTACCAGATACTCGTCTTCCTGGAGGATATAGCCAGTATTCGCCAGCGTGCACAGCAATTGAAGCTGGCCTCCCTGGGCAGATTGGCGGCGAGTATTGCTCATGAAATTCGTAACCCGTTAGGCGCGATTAATCATGCCGGGCAGCTGCTGCACGAATCCGACAAGTTGTCCCGTGAAGATTTGCGGCTGGTAGAGATAATTAATGAACATTCGACCAGGGTGAATAGTATTATCGAAAACGTGCTTAGTATCAGCAAGCGTGGCCAGACTTCCCCCGAACGCATACCCTTGTCGTCATGGTTGAAGAAATTTATCGAGGAAATCAAGGCCAGGTACAAGCTGGATGCGGAACATGTCGAGCTGAATATTGAAGACGAACAATTACGGATCAATATAGATCCTGTTCAATTGCATCAGGTCTTGTGGAATTTATGTGAGAATGCGCTCAGGTATTCAACCGGCAAACCACTGCTCGCAATTCATTGCGGTATCGATACGAATTACCAGCGTCCTTACATAGATATAATTGATAATGGAACCGGCATACCCGAGAATATCAGGGAGAGTTTATTTGAACCCTTTTTTACAACTGAAACAGAGGGTTCCGGACTGGGGCTTTATCTTGCGCGTGAAATTTGCGAGGCAAACTCTGCAAATCTACATCTACTGAAAAGTACTGAAGCAGGCACAACATTCAGGATTATATTTACCCATGCCAACAAGCAAAATTTGATAGTGAATCAGGATGTCTAAACTTGCACTTATAATTGATGATGAACCGGATATCCGCGAATTGCTCGATATTACCCTGACGCGTATGTCTATCAATAGTCATTGTGCCGAAAATCTCAACGCGGCACGTGAGTTACTCAGGAATAATGAATATGATATCTGCCTGACAGACATGAAATTACCGGATGGCAACGGTGTCGAGTTTGTCAGTGAAATACTTGCTAAATATCCAAACCTTCCTGTAGCAGTTATAACGGCGCATGGCAGCATGGACACGGCCATAAGCGCCTTGAAGAACGGTGCATTTGATTTTCTAACCAAACCGGTTGACCTGAATATACTCAGGTCACTGATTACTGACGCATTAAACCTGGCTGAACAGAAAATATCCGCTGACCAGGCGCTGATTGGCAAAAGCTCTGCAATCACCTCGCTACGGGCAAAGATCAGTAAACTATCACGCAGTCAGGCACCAATTTACGTGAGCGGTGAGTCTGGTGTCGGTAAGGAACTGGTATCACGTTTAATTCATAATATGGGCGCACGTTCAGGCTTTCCTTTTGTGCCTGTTAACTGTGGTGCGATTCCCCATGAATTAATGGAGAGCGAGTTTTTTGGCCATAAAAAGGGCAGTTTTACCGGCGCCGTGGCTGACAAGGATGGACTTTTCCAGGCTGCCGAGGGTGGCACGCTGTTTCTGGATGAGATTGCCGATTTACCACAGAACATACAGGTCAAGCTGCTTAGATCGATACAGGAGAAGAAAATACGTCCAATTGGCGCACAACATGAAGTGTCGGTAAATGTGCGTATTTTAAGCGCGACACATAAAAACCTGGCAGAGTTGGTGGATAAAGGTATTTTCAGACAAGACCTGTTCTATCGAATTAATGTAATTGAACTGAATGTACCTCCATTACGAGAGAGACGTGATGACATCCCTTTGCTGGCGAACCATATAATGTCGCGATTGACTACAGACATGGATTTAGAACATGTTTCACTTTCCGACGCCGCATTACAGTCGTTGATGACATACGATTTCCCGGGCAATATCAGGGAGCTTGAAAATATTCTGGAACGCGCAATTACCATGAGCGAGGGTGGAGTTATTGAAGCCAGTGATATCATACGTGAAGGAAATGCGAGTGGTATGAAGTCAGTGACGTCCATGGCAAGCAGCATGAATCTTGAACAGTACCTGGCTGATATAGAAAAGCAGGTCATCCTGGAAGCACTGGACAAAACCAAATGGAATAAAACTGCAGCAGCAAAGTTGCTTGGCATCAGTTTCAGGGCATTGCGTTACAGGCTGGATAAACTCGGCCTGGATTAAAATACAAACATTAGCCCGGTATTTTTAATTTATTCAACTATTGAAATCATCTTTGTATTAAGCAAGACAAGTTATCAAAACATCTAGAATCCATCAGTGTAATGTCAAATCGCACTTTTTATATAACCTCGGTAGTATTTTTCGTTCTCGCTTTTTGCTTTTTATATAGTATTTCCTATGACAATAGGGCAGTAGGGTTACTTTCAGACGATGCGCTGTATTTGATCATGGCGGATTTTTACTCTCCCTGGGTAGAAACCCTGGATTACGTGCAGGCATTTGTCAGTGTGACTATACACTTCCCTCCGTTATATTCATTGTTTCTCGGAATATTAGGAGCAGGCTCCGAAAATCCGGAGTACGCGTTCCTGTTAAATACGCTTTGTTTATCAGTCGCACTTTTTATTGTTGTTATCTGGCTCAAAAAAGAAACAGAAAATGTTGCACTGGCCTATACCGTGGCCACGCTAACCCTGGTTCTTCCTACACTATTACTCCTCTCACAGGAGCTGTGGAGCGAATTTCTTTTTATGGTGTTCTTTTACCTGTTTCTTTATGTGTTCTCACATAAAGAAATGCAAAAAGAGCACTTTTTTCTGTGTGCATTGCTTGCAGGCTTGATGACACTGACCAGGAGTATTGGTCTGAGCGTTGTGATTGCGTATTCAATGTATCTGCTCTATAAGCGCCCCCGGTATTTCTGGGTTTACCTGGCTGTCGCTATATCCCCGTTTATTTATCTGAAATTTAAATCCAGTTCAAACCCGTTCCGTGAAAACTACGTGGATGCATTTAAAGCGCGCGTGCCGGATTTATTCAATACCAATATATTCGACTACGCTTCAGAACAGCTTGTCAGCTTATGGCAATCATGGGTATACCTATTTTCACCCATTCAATGGTCATTATTGCCAGTACAGGTTGAAACTATAATATTAACTGTGTTGTTACTTGCGTTTTTTATTGGGTTTATCCTGCGCTTGCTGGAGCACAGGATTGATGCACTAATTGTGATAATTTATTTGGCGATTGTGGCGGTGTGGCCTTACTCAGAGGTGCGTTTTGTCAGCCGATTTTTATCCCCGTTATTACCGCTAATCTTTTTCTACAGCATACTTGGCAACCAGTTTGTATTTTCCAGACTGAAGCTGCCCAGGCATTGTTACGTAATTCCTGTTCTGGTAGTGCTGGTAATTATTTCGTCCGATCTGCATATTTTAAAACGTGCCTATGCGTCCATGGAGCCGGAATTAAAGCCTTATTCAAGGATAAAGGAATGGTTAACTCATGTGTCTTACGAAAACGCGATATCAGAAGTAAAGACCAGGAAGCGGTACCTGGAAATCCTCAAGCAGTTACAGGACTACATTCCTGAGGACGATTGTACTTATGCAATACACCCACCTGTCACGATGCTGCATACAAAACGCATGTCAGGGTCTTATCTTGACGCTGCCTCCAGTGTCGATGAGTTGCTGGAGAGATTGCCAACCTGTAACTACATGATTGCATCGTACCTGGTAGATCATACTGAAGACTATGATGCGTACTATCCCATGGACCTGGTTTGGGATAGTGATAGATTTGAATTTTATGCCTTTTACCTGGATGAAGAAGCAGGAAGCGAGCAGAAGAGCCAGATATTGCTGATGCTTATCAAGCGCATCGATAACGAAAGCCTTATTGACAAGAACCGGCAGACTGGAAACAAAAAGTGACGTATTTTGTCATCAGTTGACGAAATAGGTAAGGGTTCAGCGAGATTGTGCTATGCCCTTGATCCGGTCAACCTGCCAAACAATACTTGTATTAACAATAGCATACGTTGATAAAGCTGCTGTCTGGTACTTGTAAAATACCAGCTATGCTCGATACTGTGTCTTGGCACATAACCTGCTACAGACACAGGGCCATTATTTACACTGGACTGTAAATAATAGAATTTCTAATCCATATATATGAGGTGATATTGTGAAAAAGCAACTTCAAAAGGGTTTTACCCTTATCGAATTGATGATCGTGGTAGCTATTATCGGTATTCTGGCCGCTGTAGCTATTCCTTCTTACCAGGACTATACCGCTCGTGCACAGGTAACAGAGGCTGTTAACCTGGCAGCTGGTTTCAAAACCGGTCTTGCAGAATACTATGCGGATACCGGTACCTGGCCTGGTTACCTGACTGCTGTTGGTAGTACCCTGACAGGTAAGTACGTTTCTACCACGTTCATGGCAACCGGTGCTGGCGCATCTGGTGACATTGTTGTACACGCCCAGTTCGCTGCAACCGGCGTAAACCCAAGCATTGGTAGCTCTATCTACGCCCTGACTTCCACCGACGGTGGCAGACAGTGGACCTGTGGTAGCGGCGTGTCTGGTAACAACGTTGCCAACAAGTACCTGCCTGGTGCATGTAAGTAAGCATTCTATTCGAACATTCTATGTTCAATTTGGATGATAAAAGGCCGCCTTCAGGGCGGCCTTTTTTTTACCAGGCTCTAACTGGAAGAAATGGATTTCTATAGGGATGTGTACGAACGGCCTCGCGTTAACAGGGGCTCACATTGTTCCGAGGTGATATTGTGAAAAAGCAAATAGAAAAAGGTTTTACCCTGATTGAATTGATGATCGTGGTCGCGATTATCGGCATTCTTGCCGCCGTCGCTATTCCTTCTTACCAGGACTATACCGCGCGTGCGCAGGTAACCGAGGCGGTCAACCTGGCGGCTGGTTTTAAAACCGGCCTGGCAGAATACTATGCCGACGAGGGAATCTGGCCGCCCTACCTGACCACGGTTGGCAGTACCCTGACTGGTAAATATGTCTCTACTACGTTCATGGCGACCGGTGCCGGCGTTTCAGGCACGATAGTTGTCCAGGCACAGTTTGCCGCTACCGGCGTTAACCCAAGCATTGGTGGCTCCATCTATGCCTTGCAATCTACCGATGGCGGTCGTCTGTGGGTTTGTGGCGCAAATACAAGTGGAGCCGGCAATAACGTGGCCAATAAATACCTGCCAGGCGCTTGTAAATAGGGACATTGCCTGGCAACCGTAAAAAGCCGCCATCAGGCGGCTTTTTTTTATTTCCAACCTTATTAAAGATAAACTATCTTCCATGCAAACACGTTACAGGCTGATGTTATTTTGCCTGCTCATATTGACCGCGGTTATTTATTATCCTTTTCTTGGTAGTCCGTTTGTATTTGATGACTTTTATAACCTGTTTGCCCTGGAGCAGGTAAGCCAACAGGGCTTGCTTGCCTTTGTTGCAGAAGGCTTTGCCGGGCCAACCGGCAGGCCTGTTTCACTGCTTAGTTTTGCCCTGCAGCATGAATCGTGGCCACGGCATCCATTTCATTTCAAACTGGTCAATTTATTGATCCATCTCCTCAACGGCGTCCTGGTCTGGTTTATATCCAGACGCCTGTTCGCGATCCTGGAGAGTAGGCAAAGACAGCAAAACCTGTTTGCGCTATTGGCCACAGCCCTGTGGTTGCTGCATCCCATGCACCTGACAACTGTGCTTTATACAGTGCAACGTATGACCCAGTTATCATCCTTATTTACACTACTTGGCGTAGCCGGATACATTGTGCTACGTGCACGGCTTGAAAATGAGATAAAGCCTGCTCGTTATATAGTGACAGGAGTCTATGTTCTTGGCTGTGCATTACTTGCGACACTGTCTAAAGAAAACGGCATCCTGCTGTTGCTATTTATACCTGTACTGGAATTAACTTTATTAGCTAGCCAGCCCAGGCCCAGGTATCTTACAAGGTGGTTAGCGTTGGTAGTTGTATTTCCGCTTCTGGTAGTGCTGACATACCTTGTAGTGCAGTTGCCATCTGTATTGCAGGGTTATCATTATCGTGAATTTAATGCCTACGAGAGAGTGATAACGCAGGCTACTGTCCTGTTCTCCTATCTCAAGGATTTACTGTTGCCTGGCTATGGTGCGTTTACGCTTCACCACGATGATTATCCATTATCACGCGGGCTGTTTAATCCACCAGTAACAGCAATCGCTGTGTTCGGTATTATTGCCTTGTTTCTTGGTGCCTTGGTCAGGCGTAAACAAAATCCGGTCTTCGCATTCTGTATTTTATGGTTCCTGGCAGGGCATGCGCTGGAATCCAGTCATCTCAACCTTGAGCTGTATTTTGAGCACAGGAATTATTTGCCTTCGTTTGCTGTCTGTTTCGGTCTTGCTTATGGAGCGCGTTTACTCTTTATAAGAGTCAACTCTTTAGTCATCAGCGGTGGCGTTGTTGCAATATATACATTATTCATGATCACGGTGCTGGTCATGGAAGGCAGTCTCTGGAACAAGCCGTTAAAACAGGCGGTTGAATGGGTAAGGCTGCATCCTGAATCGATGCGTAGTTTGAATAACCTGGGTACCTTGTATATAGGGTATAGAGAATATGAAGGTGCATTGGATGTCTATGAACAAATGGCGGATAATGCACCGGGAAGCATATATGCCGATCTACAGATAGCAAGGATTCATGAATGCAAAATGAACCATGGTCACGACTGGATCCCGATTATGGACAAGGCAGGATCCGCGAGTCCAGCAGGGCAACATATTGTTGCATTGCTTGATTTAATCATCGTGGAGATTATAAAAAATGAATGCCTGGGTGATACATCCGTCAAGCTGGCAGAACTTATCAACAAACTGCTGGATAATAACAAGTTTGGATACATGAATGCTTATTTGTACCAGTTCGGGGCAACGCTGGCAGTCAGGAACGATCAGCCAGCACAGGCATTGGCATATATAGATGAGGCACTGGCGCGCAGGCCTGTGCAGGATAATTATATTTTCAAGATGAATTTGCTGAAAAGAATGGGAATGGAAAAGGAAGCCAGGGCATTAATACAGGAATACGAACAACAATCGACATCCAGTCCAATGCAAACGTTATTTAAATAACCTGATGGTCATTACGTGGACATGAACGTCAGTATTATATTACCTGCACGCAACGAGGCTCGATCCCTTGCAAAACTATTGCCGCAGTTAAAGGAAACCTGTCCGCAGGCAGAGATCCTGGTAGTGAACGACGGATCGACAGATGATACTGTCGAAGTCTGTAAAAATGCTGGAGTCAGCGTCTTCACACATTCAAGTTCCCTGGGTAATGGTGCGGCCATAAAGGCCGGGGCACGACATGCAACGGGAGATGTGTTCGTTTTCATGGATGCAGATGGACAGCACCTGCCGGAGTATATACCGGTTCTGCTGGACAAGCTGGAAGAGGGTTATGACATGGTCATAGGCGCACGTAAGCGTGAATCGCATGCGGGAACACCAAGGTACATGGCTAATCTTTTCTATAACAAACTGGCGAGCTATATGTCGGGACATGCAGTGCAGGATTTGACCTCCGGCTTCAGGGCCGTGAAGGCAAATGTGTTCCGAAAATTTCTGCACCTGTTACCCAATGGCTTTTCCTATCCAACCACGATTACCATGGCCTTGTTCAGGTCCGGCTACCAACTTGAATACATACCCATTAATTGCGATGAAAGGGAAGGCAGTAGTCACATCAGGCTATTCAAGGATGGTGTTAAATTCCTGCTGATTATCTTCCGGGTGACCTCGCTCTACTCACCGTTGAAAATCTTTGCTCCCGTAAGCGGCATATTGTTCCTGCTTGGCCTGTCTTATTATGCCTATACGTTTACGTTTTATTCCCGCTTTACCAATATGAGCATGTTATTACTGGTAAGCGCGATCATCATATTCCTGATAGGGCTCATATCGGAACAAATCACATTTCTGATGTACAGCCAGAGCCAAAAAGACGACCACGACAGCAAGTAAACTCCTCCATCCGCCTGGCAAAATTCATCGGCAGGAATCTAAATTAGATTAAAAAGGCTTGTTCGTGCTTCGGGCCGTGGTGATTCTTGCTGCTGCGTCCCTGTTCATCTGCTATAAGTAGCTGAAATAGCAAGTATTCCAGGTGAACTGAGAGATCTGTCACATTTCGCTTTAAAGACGTTGTAATCACGCAAAAGTGCATTATAGTTCTATAAAACTGAACTTAAATCAGCCTACTCGTGAATACCTTATTTAATGCCTTGATCACGTCCAAGATGCGTATCCGCATCCTGATGCGCCTTTTCCTGAATCCACAACAGCAAGCCTATTTGCGGGGCCTGGCTGATGAATTTGATGCGTCGACAAGCCAGGTACGGGAAGAACTACAGCACCTTAGCGAGGCCGGACTGTTACTGAGCAACAAGCACGGACGGCAGACGAATTACAAGGCGAACGTGGAACACCCATTGTTTCCGGAATTACAGTCCATGGTGAGGAAGTCGCTGGGAATGGACCAGATCATAGAGAGCATTGTTGAGCGCCTGGGAAACCTGAAATATGCCTACCTGATTGATGATTATGCACAGGGTAAGGATACCGGGTTGATTGATCTGTTACTGGTCGGTGAAATTGACCGAGACAACCTGAAAGACCTGGTAACAAAAACCGAAAAATATATCGGCCGTAAAATCCGGACCCTGGTACTGGAAGAACAGGAGTTCAGGGAATTAACGCCACTAATCAAAGACAAGCCACGCGTATTGCTGTGGCAATCAGAAGCAATAGAGAAAAAGTAATAGCCAGGTTTATGGTTCACGATATGCGAGACCCGGCAGGGTATTGCAGGGCGGTAGCGTGCTGTAAACAGGAGAACCCAATGATAAAGCATACATATATTGTAATGAGCATGGTTACATTTCATGTGGGATAAGATAATTACATCAAAAAAACAGTTCTATGATCTTAGTCTCGGGGAGCTGGTGGAATATAGAGACCTGCTTTATATGTTGGTCAAGCGGGACATTATTACTGTATACAAGCAAACGATATTTGGCCCGATCTGGTTTGTTATCCAACCCTTGTTGACCATGCTGGTCTATATCGTCGTATTTACCAACATTGCTGATATACCAACAGACGAAATACCTCCTGCTCTTTTCTACCTGTCCGGGATCATAATGTGGAATTTCTTTTCAGATTGCTTTAACCAGACTTCTGACACCTTTTACGAAAATGCCTCCCTGTACGGAAAAGTTTATTTCCCGCGCGTTATAATCCCGGTTTCAAAGATTGTTTCGGTATTGATCAAGTTTGCAGTGCAATTCCTGCTGTTTTTATTTATTTATGGATATTTGTTGATATCCAGTGACCTGATCAAGCCAAATATTTTCATCATGTTGCTTCCTGTATTACTGGTTATTATGGCAATGCTGTCACTTGGGATGGGACTGTTTTTTACATCAGTGACAGCAAAGTACAGGGATTTAAAATTTGTAATCACTTATGCCGTGCAGCTATTAATGTTTGCCACACCGGTGATCTATCCTGTCAGCCTGTTATCGGAAAAATACCAAACCATCATGTTCTTTAATCCGCTGTCTCATGTAATGGAGAGTTTCAAGTACGGTTTCCTGGGAAAAGGTGAACTTTCCCTGGAAGGATTGGTTTATGCCGCTTTGTTCGCGCTTGTCACTTTGATTGTTGGAGTAATCGCGTTTAACAGAACAGAAAAAAACTTCATGGATACAATATAACTATCATTGCCTTATGAGTGAGACGGTAATAAAAATTGAAGGCCTTGGCAAAAAATACCTGCTTGGTGAAATCGGCACGGGAAGATTAAGTAATGATCTACAGCGGGCATTTCATAAGTGGCGCTACAAGGAAGATCCATACAGCGTTATAGATGAACGGCATACAGGGAAAAATAGCAATGAAATATGGGCGGTAAGGGATATAAACCTGGAAATCTGCAAGGGAGATATCCTGGGAATTATCGGCAGGAACGGAGCAGGTAAATCCACTTTATTAAAACTGATATCCAGGATAACCGCCCCTACCTGTGGCAGCATTTGTATCAACGGCAAAATAGCCACATTGCTTGAAGTAGGAACAGGTATGCATCCGGAAATGACGGCCAGGGAAAATATATTTCTTAATGGTACGTTACTCGGGATGAGTAGAAGCGATGTGGAATTACGCATCGTTCAAATACTTGAGTTTGCAGGGGTACAGCAATATATCGATACGCCGGTAAAAAGATTCTCCAGTGGTATGAAAACCAGGCTGGGTTTTTCAGTAGCAGCGCACCTGGAGCCGGACATATTGATTGTTGACGAGGTACTGGCTGTAGGTGATGTCAGTTTTCAGCGGAAATGCCTGGGTAAAATGCAGGATATAGTACAGGCCGGTAGAACGGTGATCTTTGTCAGCCACAATATGAGTTCAATACGAAATTTATGCCAATCGGTAGTGCTGATTGATGAAGGAAAAATATTATTTAATGGTGATGTAGGCGAGGGTATTAACAGGTATATGTCATTGAACATCAATGAAGACGAAACAGGAACAAATTTCGAATATTCGGAACATGAGAGAAATAACGTAATCAAGAAGATAAATGTAGTTTCAGCCAGGCATGGATTGATAGAGTTCGAAGTAGATGCAATTGATATCAAGGTGAATCTGAATCTTGATAATACGAAAAATGATTTATTTCTGGTGATTATTCTGGAGGATAGTTGCGGAAACAATATATTAACCAGCTCCAGTAATGAGCTTGAGGTCGACCCGCTTGAAAATTGTAATGGAACTGTAGATTTATCTATAAAGATACCAGGGAAAATACTCAAACCTGAAAAATATTACCTGACATTTTCATTGCGTACTAAAGACGGTGACATCAAGCATAAAATTGAAAAAGCCGTAACGTTTGAAGTAATAGATAGCAGCACTTATCGAGGCATGAAGAACCTGTATAGAAAACCTGCACTGGTGGCGCCGGTAGTACAGTTTCAGCTGGTATAGCCCTGAATTCTATTGATACAAGATTTGAGCAAGCTGCAAACCCCAATCGCAGCTTCGAAAACCTGACCGCAATATTCGATATTTGATTCCAGTAATAAATGCAGCAGAAAGAAATTGTCGAACTATTTGTCAGGCTTGAAAAGGAAATCGACGTCAATGCCATTCGCTGTGGCAACATCCATGTATGGCCCTTGATAAGATTAGAATTATGGTGGGCGTTGGCTGCCGATGACATAAATAGTATTGAAAGCTTCCAGAAAGCCAATATTTCTGATCAAAGTCTGCAAAAGCCTGTGAAACCAGAACCATTAACTGCTTCTGACATCGCGGGAAAAATTACAAGGAAAATACGCAGAACGTGGCTATCACACAGGCAAAGCCGCGTTATCAATAATCTTGCCAGGAAACAGGCCAAGCTGTTATTCATCTATTATGACGATGAACGTCACGCAGATAATGTGGCGAAGTATTTGAATAAGCATCTCGACCCTATAGCTGCCATTGCCCGGAATAAAGGTTATAAAACGTCCGGTTTATTCCTGTATAGAGGTGAAAGTCCATCCCTTATGAAGGAATGTGCCCTGAGCCTTGAACCACAGTTGCTTGCCGTAAAAAACATGACTACTACAGCATCGGATCTGGAGTTGCAGGGTTCGAAAATTCTCGACGAGATAAATAACAGGCTGCCAGCCGGGGCCGGGATTACAGAAGAAAAAATCAAAAAACTGGTGGGAAGTTACTTTCTGTATTTTAATTGGATTTGTACAGTAATCGATAAGCTAAAGCCACAGACTGTTTTCTATACCTGTTATTACCGAATCGAGACCATGGCATTGAATGCCGCTTGCCGATTACGTGGTATAAAAACAGTCGATGTGCAACATGGCAAACAGGGTCGTAATCATGGTCTTTACAGTCATTGGACACGGATCCCTGAACAAGGCTATGAAATATTGCCCGAATATTTCTGGTGCTGGGGCAATGATGCAAAAACCAACATGCTCCGTCACAGGGATGCTGTATGTAAACGGCACCAGCCACTTGTAGGTGGATATGCATGGTTATCACAGATCCTGTCTGATAAACATGATAAGAATATTAGTAAACCATACCTGGCCAGTTTCAATGATTATGATAAGAATATTCTGTTGTGTCTCCAGCCCCTGCAAGAACCTGTTCCGACAATACTGGTGGAGGCGATGCTTGCATCACCAACTGATTGGAGATGGCTTGTCAGATTACATCCAAGACAAATTAATTCACTTGAAACTATAAGAGAAACGCTACACGACCATGGTGTAAATAACTTCGAAATAGATGAAGTAAATCAGCAGCCATTATATGCAACCCTGGAAAGGGCTGATTTTCATATTACCAACTGGTCAACAACACTGATCGAGGCCCTTATCTTTGACATACCTTCAATTATTGTTTCCAGCCAAGGTAGAGACATATACAACGAGGAAATCGAACAGGGTGTTTTTGCATATGCAGAGAACTCGTCTGTTATTGTCAAGCTGATAAAAGACAGATGGAAAAGCGTCGTCAAGGGAGCAAGTACTAATTATTTTGAAACCGATATAAAAAGAACAGAAAATGTACTCCTTGATCTTCTATCCACTGTATAAACCGGTTTGATTTCACAATGCTGATATCAGCATACGTAAAGGCTGAAACATATCTGCGAATATAGCGAGAAAAAAATAATAACTGAACCGACACAGCACTAATAATGAATCTAAAACGAATACTCGTTAATCTCCTTGCCATGATGAAACCCGGACAGGTTTGTACAGCTGGTTATATTGATGCCGTAAAGACTGTAAGCGCAGCAAAAAAAGCAGGCATGAGTGTTGGCGAATACGTAGAAATGATATGGGACCAGCAGGGACAGACCAGGCAGGTGATAAGCAATCTGCTATCCACTGTTGCAGCAGATAAATTAATTAGCATAGTCGAGATCGGTCCGGGTACCGGGCGTTATCTTGAACTATTACTGGAACAGGTAAAGCCGCAGCACTACGAGATCTACGAAACGGCAGAGGACTGGGTGGATTATTTGTCGCAACAGTATCAGGATATCTTGACCATCAGGCAGGCCGATGGTGTCAGTCTCGGACAAACAGCTGACAAATCCTGTCAGCTCGTTCACGCCCATGGCGTATTTGTTTATCTGAAATATATACAGGCTTTTCGATATTTTTCGGAAATGTGCCGGGTCTGTGCTGAGCAGGGATACATTTTTTTTGATTATTACAGCGAGATTGAAATGAACCCGCAAACTCTCGAAAAATGGATGAAGTCCGGAGATGACTATGCTGTTGTTCTGGACAGAAATACAGTAAATAACTTTTTCGACAAGAATGGTTTCGACTTGCTTGCCGAATTTCAGAATAAACACGGACACGGGTTTTCCCGCTATGCACTGTTCGGGAAAAGAAATTGAATTGAATGACGTCCTGGTTACTGTAATCATCCCCGCATATAACAGGGAGAAAACAGTAACACGGTGCTTGAAAAGCGCGATGGCCCAGACTCATGAGAACCTTGAGATTCTTGTTATTGATGATGGTTCCAGTGATTCTACGGTAAACCTGGTCCAGGATCTGGTCAGGTCAGATGAGAGAGTGAAGTTAATTGCTCTGGAGCACAACAAGGGTGCCCAGCATGCACGAAACAAGGGTATTCAAAATGCCAGGGGCGCATGGATTGCATTTCTTGATTCGGATGATTACTTCCTTTGCGACAGCGTTGAAAAACGACTTGCCTGCGCCATGGAAGAAAACGTTGTTGTCGTGCATTCAGAATGCCTGGTAATCAGGAACAATGATGAGCTTAAGCGCTTCAATATCAAGCCATTGAGCGGCTATGTCTACAGCCAACTACTGGAAGGGCCGTCACCCATGTTCCAGGGCTTACTCGTCGAGAAACAGGCATTGCAAAAAATAGGAATGCTTGATGAATCAATCCTGTCATACCAGGAATGGGACACCAGTATTCGGCTGGCAAGGGAATTTCCGTTTGGTTTCGTCGCGGAGCCGACATTTGTTTATGATTGTACAGGCAACGACACGATCTCCAATAACATGCAACGTGATGCACAGGGATATCGCCAGGTCTTCAACAAATTCCGAACCGAGATTGTGAACAATAACGGCCATCACTCTCTTGCGGCACACTATGCATTTATTAGTTCGCGCTATAAGCGAGCAAATGCACCAGCCCAGGCTTTAAAATACAAGGTGTTATCCAGGTATCACTCAATATATGCCTGAATGAAGTTAATAATGACGCTTCAAGGATTTAATTCATGATTAGACACATTAAGCACCAGGACGAAACGCTGGCAATTATTGTCAGCCATCGCTTTCATGAAGAGGGCATTCATTTTTTTACTCCCAGTGAATACTCGCAACAGCTGGCCTATATGCAGCATCCGGCAGGGAAAAAGATAGAGCCACACCTGCACAATGCGGTCAAACGTAACATCACCTATACGCAGGAAGTATTGTTTATCAAGAAAGGTAAGTTACGCGTGGATTTCTATAGCTCCGGACAGTCCTACCTCGAAAGTCATGTACTTGGTTCCGGCGACGTGATCCTGCTAATAACAGGTGGCCATGGTTTTGAAGTACTGGAAGATCTGGAAATGATTGAAGTCAAGCAGGGGCCATTCGTGGGCGAACAGGACAAGACACGGTTTGATGGCGTTAGCCCTGAAAATATCAACATAAAGGATTGAGCATGATTCCTGTCAATGAACCATTACTGGATGGAAACGAAAAGCGTTACCTGGCCGAGTGTATCGAGAGCGGCTGGATATCTTCCGAAGGACCTTTTGTAAGGCGTTTTGAGCAGGAGTTCGCTGACCGTTGTGAAAGAAAATATGGCATTGCCGTTGCCAATGGCACGGCCGCCCTGCAGCTTGCCGTGGAAGCTCTAGGCATTGGTGCAGGCGACGAGGTTATATTGCCAAGCTTTACTATCATATCCTGCGCCGCTGCAATTGTACGTGCCGGGGCAATTCCGGTACCGGTTGACTGTGACGCCATGACCTGGAATATCACGGCCGATTATATCGAGGCAAAGATCACACCGCGTACACGAGCCATCATGGTAGTCCATATGTACGGATTACCTGCAGACATGGATTCCATTATGAAACTTGCGAACAGGCATGGTATTGATGTCATCGAGGATGCGGCTCATGTGCATGGGCATCGTTACAAGAACCAGGCATGTGGCAGTTTCGGTCGCGTAAGCACTTTCAGCTTTTATCCAAACAAGATCGTCACGTCTGGCGAAGGTGGTATGGTTCTTACCGATGATGAAACCGTTAATGACCAGGTACGCTCACGTATGAACCTGTGTTTCCGGCCAGAACAACGTTTTAATCACGAGGAACTGGGCTGGAATTATCGCTTGAGTAACCTGCAGGCGGCTGTTGGGCTGGCGCAACTGGAACAACTGGACAGGTTTCTGCAAATTAAAAAGAGAATTGGCAATCTATACCAGCAGGGTTTAAAGGATATTCCCGGTATCCAGCTGCCGCCGCTTAAAACCGAATATGCGGATAATGTTTACTGGGTTTTTGGCCTGGTGGTTGAAGAAGGAGCCTCTGCCGAGCCTGATACAGTTGTAAAAGCACTGGCTGAGGCAGGTATCGGTACGCGGCCTTTTTTCTGGCCTATACACGAGCAACCGGTATTTACCCGGCAAGGGATGTTCAGTGACATAAATTGCCCCAATGCCGAACGTATTGCCCGTCGCGGTTTTTACCTGCCCAGTGGGCTGGCTTTGACCGAGGAACAACAAGCTGTTGTGATTGATACCCTGAACATGGTGCTCGCTTGAGCGTCTTTCAGGATTACGCAAATTTCTATGATTTGCTTTACCGGGAAAAAGACTATGCCAGGGAGCAGAAATATATCAGGCAACTAATCCAGGCAGAAATGGAGCAACCAACCCGGTTACTGGATCTGGGCTGTGGTACAGGTTCGCATGCCATGTGTTTTGCTGAAGATGGCCTGCAGGTAGTTGGGATTGATTATAGCGATAATATGATTGCCATAGCACAAGGCAAACGAGCGCAAGCACCTGTGTGGTTGTCTGACAGGCTTGTCTTTCAACAGGGTGACGCGCGAAAGGTCAGACTTGGCAAAAAATTTGATGTGGTTGTGTCTTTATTTCACGTTGCGAGTTACCAGGTACAGGAT
Organism: Gammaproteobacteria bacterium; assembly: GCA_965229565.1. Classification (GTDB taxonomy): domain Bacteria; phylum Pseudomonadota; class Gammaproteobacteria; order Eutrophobiales; family Eutrophobiaceae; genus JANQNX01. The sequence continues at coordinate 924,183 of OZ245888.1, forward strand.
GCTGATGTGCTGAAGTTTTTTAAAACAGCGAATGCACATTGCCAGTCAGACGGCGTATTTATATTTGACTGCTGGTTTGGCCCGGCTGTAGTCACCGATCCACCCGTAAATAAAACGCGTACCATACCCACAGAGAATGGTCATCTGCTTCGGCGTACAGAGGTCAGTATGGATATACAGGCACATACTGTTAAAGTCGACTTTACACTTGAGCAATATACAGGTGAAAAAAAGCAGCCAGGTGTCATAAAGGAGCAACATCTGATGCGTTATTTTTTTACAGAAGAACTGGAGCAACTCCTGAACCAGGCCGGTATGCAGATCAGGCATATCTATAGATGGATGTCGCAAGATCCTGCAAGTGAAGCGTCATGGTTTGCAGTCATTGTTGCACAACCACTAAATTCACATTCATGCAACTGACGCAGGAGTTTGGCTATTAAGCAGTTATCTGTTGCCTTTGTGCACTATCCACGTGCGGTCGATTATGCATTGCTGGAATCCATGCCCTTTGGCCTGAATATTGTCAGGGCACTGGATAAGACAGCACATATCGACCTGGACCTGTTTCTATGGGAAAAGGATGTCGACAATTACCGTGAATATTTTTCCGATGAAACCCGTATTTGCTCACTTGGCTCCTGCGCGCCTTTTCGTATTATCAAGAGAAAGCAGGATTGGCTGAATTACCTGAATAGACCTTTTATCAGGCTGGAGATAGCAAGGCAGAAAAAATTTGATTGTGTCATTGGCCTGGGGCAAATCGGGATATACATTGCGTCGATACTGGCGCGCCATAGCAACGCACCCTATGTCTATATCAATGATGAATTTCCAAGCTCCTACAATATACCCCATGACAGCTACTGGAACCGTACAGAGCGGGACGCGGTACGTTCGGCAAGCCTGCTGATTGCGCCGGATGAGCAGCGTATCAGGCAACTTTGCCAGGAACTTGAACTGGACAGTGAGCAGGTTGCCGCGGCGGTGGTGCCAAATGCGATCACGCTGGATGCCCCAATTCCTGACATCGACTGGCAGGAGCGACTTGGACTGCCGAAAGACTGCATACCATTGTTGCATGCCGGTTCAGTATCTGACTGGGCGCAGGTACCGGAAATACTGGGGAGTATGCCGTACTGGCCGGAACGGGCTGTGTTGATTATTAATGGCCGTACACCTGTTAGCGACAGTTACAAGCGTGAAATTACACACCTGGTAACGTCCGGCCGGGTGTTCTGGACAGAGCAACCGTTGCGAGATGATGAGTTAAATTCACTGGTAAGCTATGCCGCCGGTAGCTTCGGTTTGTACCGGGATCTGGGAGATAACATTCGTTATATAGGCTGGTCCTCGGGAAAGATCCTGAGAAGTATAATCTGTGGCAGACCAGTTATCGCGTCATGTCTTCCTTCGTTGCAGTTTATAGAAGAGCATCAGCTCGGCTGCCTGGTCACACATCCGGCAGAGATACCGGCAGCCGTCGAGAAACTGGTTAAAAACCGCGAGGCCTATGCGAACAATTGCCAGCAATATGCCAAGGAGTATCTTGATTTCGATAAATGCTGGGCCCGTGCTTGTCAGCACCTGCAGGAAATATCAGGCTTGATACTGCGCTGATGTCCATCCGGGATTTGACTACCTGTCCGGTTTGTAACGCAGGCAATTGTCAACAGCGTTACTGGTTGTTTGATGACCGCTACGGATATCCCGACATGTTTGTGTTAATGCAGTGTCCATCCTGTGCACATCAATTTCTGCAACACAACCTGCAACAGGAGGAAATTGGCAGTCTTTATAGTAATTATTATCCAAGGAAACATATTCAACCTGAGCATGTTAAGGCATTACCGCCAGCAAAAAACTTTACTGCATGGATAAATGGCACCCACTCAAGGCCCTGTTACCGGGTTCCGGAAAAAATCAGCTTGTTGGATATCGGTTGTGGTACAGGTGCTGCGCTGCTCTATCACCGTGAGCGGGGGTGTGAGGTTGTGGGCACGGAAACAGATGAAAACATCCGGCCAATTGCCGAGCTATATCAACTCAACGTTCACTTTGGACCGTTTCAGCGTGACGCTTTCAAGACAGGGTGTTTTGACTGCATCACGATGGAACAGGTAATTGAACATCTCGTTGATCCGTTGAAATTACTAGCTGACTGCCGCGAACTTCTCAAGCCTGGTGGCAGGATCATTCTCAGTACACCACGTCCCCATGGTCTCGGTGCCCGCATGTTTGGCCGTAGATGGGTACACTGGCATGTGCCATATCATTTACATTTTTTCAGTTCAAAATCAATGCAGCTAGCGGCTGAAAAAGTGGGCCTGGTGATAGAGGAGCGTCACACGGTTACACCTTCAGACTGGCTATATTATCAGTTACAGCACTTGAATGTGTATCCAGAGAAAGGGAAAGCGTCGGCTTTCTGGATTGATAGCGATGAAGTTACTGTCCGGCAGAAATACCTGAGAAAGGTCATTAATATCATGCATAGTATCAAGGTCATCCACCTGTTTACCCGGCTTTTCGATAGCCTTGGTCTTGGTGACAATCAACTATTCATCCTGCGACGCAAACCGACGCCCTAGCGTGACCTCTGCATGATTTCATGAATGATGAGATGATCTATATCCTGTTACCTGTTCATAACAGGGTCAGCATCACGCTCGATTTTGTTGATTGCCTGTTAAAGCAGACCTACCCGGCATACCAGTTGATATTGATCGATGATGGTTCAACGGATGGTACTGCCGAGGCTGTATGTGCACGATGCGCTGATACAGTTGTATTACGCGGAAATGGTGAATTATGGTGGGCAGGCTGTCTTAACCTGGGCATGGACTGGCTAATAGCCAATGAAGTCAAACCTGATAGCCTCGTCTTGATTATTAATGATGACGTGGTATTTGATACTGACTTTTTACAGACTGCCAGCACATTGTTCACCGATCTTGACTTCACCTTGCTATTGGCGCGTGAACGAAATCCGGAAAGTGGCGAGATAGTCGAGTCCGGTATCCATGCCGATCTCAGGTCACTGGAATTTACGCGGGCCGATTCATCCGGGGCAATTAACTGCCTATCGACCCGGGGCCTTTTTCTTCGCTGGAAGGATATGCTGCAGATTGGCCGTTTCAGGGACAAAATACTGCCTCACTACTGGACGGATTATGAATACACAATTCGCGCTTATAAAAAAGGATACAAGCTGAAAACCGACGAACGACTATATTTGATGCATGATATTAATGACAGTAATGACAAGAAATACAGGCCTGACAAATTGACTGTATCTGAACTTCTGCACCATAAACATACTTTGAACCCTCTGGCCTGGAGCAAGTTTGTTATTCTGACCAGTCCCTGGCCACACTTGCTGACCAACCTGTTTCGGGTCTGGTACCGGACTTGTAAACAGCACCTTTTCTAGTATCGGCCAACACTTATGAATTACGCGCCAATCGCAATTTTTGTTTATAACCGCCCGCAACATACATCGCGAATGATCGATAGCTTGCTGCGTAATTCAGGATTGAATGAGTCGCCTGTAACCGTATTCAGTGATGCGGCCAGAACACCCGAGCAGGAAAGTGCAGTAGCCCAAACGCGAAAAATTATCCGGGATAAACTGCCAGGAGCAGAGGTGATTGAACAGCCGGTAAATTGTGGTATTGCCAACTCTGTTATTCGAGGCGTTAGCGAATTATGTCAACGCTATGGTCGCGTTATTGTTATTGAAGATGATCTTGTTTTGTCACCGGTGTTTTTGAAATATATGAATAACAGTCTTGATCACTACGAAGGCTTTGAAGACGTTATGCATATATCCGCCTACTCTCCACCGGTTACTGCCGCTTTACCTTCCACCTTCTTCTTCCGGGAGCCATCACCATGGGGTTGGGCAACATGGCAACGTGCCTGGCAACATTTCGAACCAGACGCTGACAAACTTGCAAAAAAGTTGTACGAACATAAACAAATTAAGGCATTTAATCTCGATCATGCATTTCTGTTCTGGGAAATGTTATTACGACAGCTTCAGAACGAGATAGATTCATGGGCCATTCGCTGGTATGCGTCGATATTTTTACGGCGGGGTTTGTCCCTGTATCCGGCTGCATCCCTGGTGCAGAACCACGGTTTTGACGGTAGTGGACAACACTGCGACGCAACTACTGACTACGAGGTTTCTATATCTTCTGCTTTACCTGCCCTGCTTGATGAAATACGTGAAAACGAAGTTTTCGTCAAGGCAATGAAACGTTATCGAACTCGTAACCAGCTACATCACCTGAGTAATATTATAAAAAATGTCCGCGCGCGCCGTACATATCGTGCTGCGTTACAGGAAGATTAATAAACGATGCACATAATTCAGGTTAGTACGGCAGACAGGTTGGGTGGTGCCGAAAGAGTGGCACTATCGCTACATCAGCGTTTACGTGAAAATAATCATGATAGCCGTCTGTGCGTCGGCTGGAAACACACACAGACAACTGCCGTTGATGAACTTTGTCCGGATCGAGACAATTCTTACTGGAAGCAGTGCTTTATTAACATTGCACTAAACTTTGAAAGAAATTCAGGAAAAAAGTGGTGTCGACATACTGGCAGATTGGCGCGTGCACTGGGTGACCCGGCAGAATTCCTACGCTGGTGGCGGGGACTGGAAGAATTTCATTACGGGAAAACCAGGCAATTACTGGCGCCACCGTATGATCATTATGCGTTGTTGCATCTACATAATTTACACGGAGGCTATTTTGACCTGCGCCTGTTACCGGAACTTTGTGATAAATATAACGTGATAATTACCATGCATGACGAGTGGTTATATACAGGCCATTGTGCGTATAGCATGGACTGCCAGCGTTGGCAGGCAGAGTGCGGACAATGCCCTTATCCGGAAACCTACCCGGCTGTCAGGATGGATAACACGGAAGCGAACCTGGACAGGAAGAAAAAACTGTACAGGGAAAGTCGTCTAAATATTGTCACTCCCTCACGCTGGCTCATGGACAGGGTTAAACAATCGATACTCGCCGACTCTATTGCGGAAAGCCTGGTAATACCCAACGGTGTTGACTCAGGTATTTTTTTCCCGGGCGATAAAATCGCGGCAAGAAAAAAACTGGGGCTTGAGCAGGACGCGTACGTTCTGCTTTTTATGGCCAATTATTTCAGGTCTAACCGTTTCAAGGACTATGAAACCGTGTTACAGGCCGCAATACGGGCAGGTGAGAAAACAACCGGACACAGGAAAATTATCCTTGTTGCCGTCGGCGAGGACACCGCGTTGGAACACGTAGACCAAATAGAACTCGATGTTCGTCCCTATATTGCAGACCAGGCAATGACGGCCTGTTATTTCCAGGCAGCTGATATATATCTGCATGCGGCACATAGTGAAATATGGGGGTTGACGATCACCGAGGCAATGGCCACGGGGGTTCCTGTTATTGCAACCCGTACTGGTGGTATCCCTGAACAGGTTAACAGCCTGGACACCAGTGAGCTGGATGAACGTGCACAACAAGGCACGACGACAGCTACCGGTATTCTGGTTGGACAAAAGGAGAGTGCTGCCATGGCTGATGCGATTTGCCTGTTACTGGAAAATGAGCAACTACGCAAACAGCTTGGCGATAATGCTACACGCCATGTCAATAATCACTATACGCTTGAACACATGTTCTCTGCCTATACTGATTTCTACAAAAACATACTGGGTCAGCAACTCCAATGAGCACGCCGTCTGTTTCTATTATCACGGTTGCAAGGAATTCAGCAAAGTATATCGAGTCGACATTGCGCAGTGTGATCTCGCAAACATATCCGGATATTGAATATATAGTGATCGATGGAGCATCAACTGATGGGACGCAGGACATTATCGAGAAGTACAGGGATAAACTCGATTATTTTATCTCCGAGCATGACACTGGTATAGCCGAGGCCATGAACAAGGGCGCGGCCCAGGCACAAGGTGATTACCTGTTATTCCTGAATTCCGATGACTACCTTTTACATGATAACGTGATAGAACAGGCGGCTACTGACATCGCGGAAGACAGGCACGATGTGCATATATTCAGGGTACGGTTTCTTTACGAGGACGGGCGTACAATTAATTCACTGATTCATGGCCTGGGATTATTAACCATTTTCAAGATGGGTTCATGTCACCAGGGGCAACTGGTATCCAGGCAGCGATTTAATGATCTTGGTGGATTTGATACTTCACTGAGGATAAATTTTGACTATGATTTATTACTGCGCGCCTGGCGGGCAGGGGCCCGGTCATGTTCGCATGAGCGGGTACTGTCGGTCATGCGACAGGTCGGTATCAGTTCACGCCGCGACTGGCAAGGCTTTATGGAACGCTATCGTGAAGAAAAGGTCGTGCACTTCAAGAACTGTCAGTCGTGGGCGATGCGACTTGTTTATCATTGTTACTGGACACTCTATATTCCATATCGTTTTATTCGCTACATTCTTATTGCCTTCAATCGACGATTTATCAAGAACAAGTCGATTAGGGTTTTGCAATAATTCGTTTAACTGCAACCCTTGAAAATATTAATCCTTTGCAAGCGGCGCCCGATGGGCCGGGATTTATTCACATCGCCATACGGCCGCTTTTACCATTTGGCACTTTACCTGGCCGAACTTGGGCACAATGTAGATTTATGGCTAATGAGTTACCGGTCCGGAGAAAACGAGGAAAGGCGCGTAGGTAACCTGTCGATAAAGTCTTTCAACTTCTGGTCTGCATTTTCAATTGGCCTGCCATCTTTAATGCGACGAGCCAGCGAAAAAGATCCTGACTGGATAATTGGTTTTTCAGATACATATTACGGGGTGTTAGCCAACCACCTGGCCAAAAAACTTGGGAAACGGGCGCTAATCGATGCCTATGACAACTACGAATCGTATATGCCCCTGGCATGGCCACTACACTGGCTGTGGCGTCGGAGTTTAAGCGAGGCTGATCATATTACCTGTGCCGGCCCGAGCCTGGTGGACCTGCTTGGAACATATTGTGATAAAAGCAGGATCACGATCCTGCCAATGACGGCTGACGACAACTTTCATCTAAACGTAGCCACGGAGGCGACAAGAGAAGAGCTCGGACTGCCACGTCATGGCAAACTAATCGGATATCACGGTTCGATATCACATACGCGTGATATTGACTTGTTGTTCCAGGCTGTAAGACAAGTGAGGAAGAAAAATGACAATGTTCAACTTGTAGTCAGTGGTCGTCTGGGCAGGGGCGTCACTATTCCCGGTGATGTTCGTTACATTGGCTATGTCGATGCAGGCAGGATACCATTGTTTCTTCGCGCACTGGATCTGCTGGTCGTAACCAATAAACCAGGCCGCTTTGGGAATTATAGCTACCCGGTAAAACTTTATGAAGCGATGGTGAGCGGGACTCCGGTAGTTGCAAGCAGAACACCTGCGATAGAGTGGATACTACGTAACCACCAGGAGCTACTCGTTAAGCCAGGCAGTGTCATGGCGTTGGCAGAAAAGATCGAAGAGGTTCTCGCGTTAGCCGGTATTGATTACCAGGCTCAACCAACCTGGAAAGACCTCGCAGTAACCCTTGATAACTGTATGCTTAAATACAGGTAGTAAACTAGTCAGCCTTTAACAGTACTGAAAGAGGGTCACTCGTGCTGCCGGAGTAAGTTGTCCTTACAACCGAGGCCCAGTCTGTGAAATAAGGTAGCAGATTAAGCCCGTTAATATTATCTCTTGTCATCCTTGGGTGTAGCCTGGACAAATAAACGTAATCTGCACTTATGCCTTCCTTTAGTCGAACCTTACCTGCATCATCCTTATAAAAATCGAGCTTTACCCCCACCCTGTCAGAAAGCAATGCCACATAGGCAGTCACAAAATATATTATCCTCTCATCCTGGTCGGTTATGTTCTTTATAAAGACAAGGTCGTTGTAGATAACATCCTGTAATTCCGATCTCTGTTTTGCCTCGTTTAAATCAGGAAAGATATAAAATTCCTTGTAATGTGCATATCCCAGTTCTTTGCCCAGTTCAAAACGTTGGTAGGTATATAGCTGCGCGGGAAAAATACTGAATAATGACAATATCAAGACAAGGCCTGCTGAATAATTCTGTATTTTGCTGCTATGATTTTGTAACAGGATGCGCATTATAAAAAAAGCATTTAAAAGCAACAGGAAAAGAACAGGGTATATGAAACGGGTAGCCTGTCCCGGGTGTGGCCAAAAAACCAGGATCAGTAAATAGATGACCAGGTACAGTGCATCATATTCCAGTAGTTTTGCCCTGTATAACAGGCCAATAGTACCAAGCAGACCAAGGGCAGAAAAAAACCAGGTCGCGAGCAGCGTGTTTTCGTTCCAGTAATACATCCAGCTCACCAGCCAGGCGTCTGACAGTGCTTTCACCTGTTGTATAAAATCGAATTTCAGTGCAGTTTGTTCGACTTCTTCATCAAGCAGGCCAAACATCTGGTCAAGATACTGTTCGGGTAAAACTTTATCCTGCAGCAGGGAAACAGAGAGGATGATGACCACGGCAATGATTGCCGGCATGAACAATTTGATACCGCTAGTCCTGTTGCCAGCGTATTTGAAACAGGAAATCATCAGGTAAGAAACCAGTAAAGCGATACCGATAGTTCTAGTCAATATCACCAGTGCCAGCAGAAGCCCGAATAGAGCCAGTTGGATTTTGTTATTGATATCAAGTTTCTGGTAACAATATAAAGTCAAAACAGACAGTAGAATATAGAGATTTTCACTAAGTATGCCGAGTGAATTAACCCATGTGGCAGGGCTCAGGGCAAACAGGATAACGATGATGAACGATGAAAGTTGGTCCAGTTTAACTTGCCGGGAAAAAACGTATATCAATGGCAAGGAACATATAAGGAACATAGCGACCAGAAAATGCGCTATGAAATAACTGTAAGCTGCTCCAAATATGGCGAGGACAAAAGGAAAAAACAGTGGAAAATCCTGCTCGGCCCAGGCGGTTAAGACGGGTGCAGATGGCGTTTGCCATGGTGACAGATAGCGTGCCATGACAATATAGTTAGCACTATCACTGGCAAATGATGAGATTGTATCGTTTACAACAAAACTGATGAGTAGATGGCTATAACCGGCAATAGCTAATATTGAAATTAAAACAATTCCCCATGTACTGTACAGTTTGTTCATGCTGGAGATTATTACTTTTGATGCGGGTTCATGCCACTGTCATTATCCGAGCTTTGCCTTGAAGTAATTAACGGTTTTTTCTATGCCTTCATTAAAATCCACGCCGGGTTCCCAATTTAATAGAGATTTGGCACGACTAATATCCGGGCAACGTTGCATGGGGTCATCCTGGGGCAGCGGTTGATACACCAGCCTGGATTTACTTCCTGTGATGTCTATCACCTCAGTGGCCAGTTGCTTGATAGAGCGTTCCTGCGGATTGCCAAGGTTAACCGGTTGATGAATAGCCTCGGTATTCATCAACTTGACCAGTCCGCTAATCAAATCGTCGACATAACAAAGCGAACGTGTCTGTGAGCCGTCACCATAGACCGTGATGTCTTTGTCAGCTAACGCCTGCACAATAAAATTACTGACGACACGTCCGTCATTCACTGCCATATGCGGACCATAGGTATTGAAAATCCTGGCTACACGAATATCCAGCCCCAACTCCCGGTGATAATCAAAGAACAGCGTTTCAGCGGCCCGTTTACCCTCGTCATAACATGAACGAATACCAGTACAGTTCACGTTACCCCAGTAATCTTCCGTTTGTGGATGTACCGTCGGGTCACCGTAAATTTCGCTAGTGGAGGCTTGTAGCACACGAATCTTGAGCCGTTTGGCCAGTCCCAGCACATTGATTGCACCGGAGATACTTGTTTTCGTTGTTTGTATTGGATAGCGCTGGTAATAAACGGGGCTAGCAGGACAGGCAAGGTTATAAATCTGATCCACCTCCAGGTACATTGGAAAAGTAATGTCATGGCGTATGATCTCGAAATACGGGTTATTCATTAAATCCAGAATATTGTCCTTGGAGCCCGTGTAAAAGTTATCAAGGCATAGAACCTCGTTGCCCTGTTCGAGCAGGCGTTTACATAGATGCGATCCAAGAAAACCTGCGCCACCTGTAACCAGTACCCGTTGTTTCATAATATTTTCCCTTGCTTCGGCTTTATTCTATCAGGACTTTTTCATTAGTTGTTGCAGCATTGCCTTGAGGATCTTGGGATTCGCGGAGATGATATTCCCACTCTGCATATAATCGGTACCGCCTGTCAGTTCACTGTTGATACCGCCGGCTTCCTGGACCAGTAATGCGCCGGCAGCAATGTCCCAGGCATTCAGGTTATATTCCCAGAAACCGTCCAGTCGCCCACAGGCTACGTAGGCGAGGTCCAGTGCAGCCGAACCGGCCCGGCGAATGCCTGCAACATGCGGATACAGTCTGCGAAAGCTCTCGAGAAAAACCTCAATATCCTGGCCTTCCCGGAATGGAAAACCGGTGCCCAGTAACGTGCCTTTTAATTCACGCTTGCTGGTCACGCGTATCTTGCGGTTGTTCAACTGCGCCCCCTTGCCGCGGGATGCCGTGAATAGTTCCTGGCGCAGGGGGTCGTAAATAACCGCCTGGTCCAGTCGGCCCCTGTGCTGGAGTGCGATTGACACAGCATAATGTGGAAAGCCATGCATAAAGTTGGTCGTGCCATCGAGGGGATCAATAATCCATACGAATTCACTGTCGCCCGACTGGCCTGACTCTTCTGCCAGGAAAGCGTGTTCAGGGTATGATTGATGTATGGTATTGATAATAACCTGCTCTGCGCCCTTGTCGACGTCTGTGACAAAGTCATTTTCGCCCTTGCTGTCGAACCCGATATCATCAATTCGATCAATTTCACGTACGATCAGGTCTCCGGCGGCACGTGCCGCGCGGATGGCAATATTCAACATGGGATGCATCTGGGTTTCTTTCCTTGTTATTAAATCGGTATTCTACGTTGACTGAAAAACCGAGTGAAGTCATTAAATGGGTATTACATCACTGAATAATGTACGAATAGTTCTGGTAGGTACGACTCATCCCGGCAATATTGGCGCTGCAGCGCGGGCAATGAAAACCATGGGGCAGGATAAACTGTATCTTGTTAATCCCAAAATCTATCCTTCTGCGGAGGCCACTGCCCGCGCTACCGGTGCCGATGATATCCTGGCGGCGGCCACGGTGTGCGAGGATTTAAAAACCGCCATCAAAGACTGTGAACTGGTTGTTGCAACCACCGCGCGTCGTCGTAGTCTGCCATGGCCAACCGTCACGCCGCGCGAATGTGCAGACAGGGTCAGCCAGATTGCCCCGGCAAACACGGCAATTTTATTCGGAAGGGAAAGCTCTGGCCTGAGTAACGAGGAACTGGAGCTAAGTAACCTGATGTTACAGATCCCGGCAAATCCTGACTATTCATCACTGAACCTGGCCGCGGCTGTTCAAATAGTTTGTTATGAATTGATGATTGCAGGTTTAACCTTGCCACAAGCAGACAATACAAACACTGTCGAAGAGTTCGCTACGCAAGAGGAACTCGAGATGTTTTATGAACATCTTGAACAATGCATGCTTGAGCTGGAATACATGGATGCCGATAATCCTCGCCGATTAATGCATCGCATGCGTCGTTTGTTCAATCGCTCTCATCTTGAAAAAAGTGAATGGCGAATACTGCGTGGTTTACTATCCAGTATCCAGGAAAAAATAAAATAATATTAAATATAGTTTACTTTTGTTGTTGAGTTATTGTTACTAACCAGCTTGCCAATAACCCATGCATTTTCGTCAAGATCCTGCAAATGTTGCAATGTATTATCGGCATCTTCGGCCGCGACACAAATCACAAGGCCTACGCCGCAGTTAAATGTTTTAAGCATTTCATGTTGCTCGATATTACCGCTTTCCTGTAACCACTTGAACAGGGGAGACATAGTCCAGCTGGCAAGGTCGATGTTGATGTCAATCCCGTCAGGAATGACGCGCGGAATGTTTTCTGTCAATCCGCCACCGGTAATGTGTGCAATTGCCTTTAATTGAATGTGCCCGGACAGTGACAGGACTGTTTTCACATAGATGCGGGTCGGCTCCAGCAGGCGCTCGACCAGGGTCGAGCCATCTATGTCCATCTGCAGGTCCTGGTTTGTATCGTTGATAATCTTTCTAACCAGCGAGTAGCCATTTGAATGACAACCACTGGATGCGAGTGCGATTAACACATCACCATGTTTAACATTACTGCCATCAATGATGTCTTCTTTTTCAACTGCACCGACGCAGAAACCCGCCAGGTCATAGTCGCCATCAGCGTACATTCCCGGCATCTCGGCAGTTTCGCCGCCGATCAGGCTGCAGCCGGCCAGCTTGCAACCCTCTGCGATGCCGTTGATGACTCTTTCGGCAACGTCGACATCCAGCCTGGAACTGGCAAAATAATCGAGAAAGAACAGGGGGTCGGCACCTTGAACAATAAGATCATTTACACACATCGCGACCAGGTCGATCCCGATCGTATCGTGCTGGTTGGTTTGTATTGCCAGTTTGATCTTGGTGCCCACGCCATCGGTACCCGACACCAGTACCGGGTGTTTGTAGCCCAGTGCACCGATATCAAACATGGCCCCGAAACCGCCAAGACTGCCCAGTACGCCCGGACGCCGGGTAGCCGCGGTTGAGCTTTTAATGCGATCGACCAGCTCGTTGCCTTGTTCAATACTGACTCCGGCATCGGCATAGCTGAAGTGCTTGTCTTTACTGTCCGTCATGCGGAGTATGGTATAGGTAGCACTGATGCGCCGCAATCCTTGACTTAAGCATGACACTTGAATAGCTTGACCTCCATGAAAATCAGATTGTTATTGGTAATCAGCCTGTTCGGACTGTTGCCCCTGCCTTTATCTGCCATCACGGTAAACGGTCTTTACCAGACCAGCGTCGTTGTGGCCGATGAAAGTGCGGCGGTACGTGTCGAGGCCATGCAACAGGCCATGCAAGAGGTATTGGTGAAACTCAGTGGTAATAGCAATATTGCTACCGTGTCGGGTGCCGAAGAAATTATCGGGCGCGCGCAACAGTTCGTACAACAATTTCGCTACAAGCAGGCTGGTACTACCAAGTCCGGTATTCAGGGCGAGACTGAGTTGCAGGTCAAGTTTGATGAAACCGCGTTGAATAAAGAGATACGTAATTACGCGCTGCCATTATGGGGGCAGGAGAGGCCGGCGGTACTTGTGTGGATGGCACTGGATAACGGTGTCGGCAGAAATATTGTCAGCCTGGAAGATAACCCTGACATCATCGACACGGTTGACGCTACCGCTGTCGCCCGTGGCATCCCGTTGCTGTTCCCGTTAATGGACCTGGAAGATACCGCGCGTATGAATGTCAGTGATCTATGGGGTGATTTTGAGCAACCTATCGCTGCTGCCTCTGCTCGCTATCAATCAGATGCTATTGCGGTAGGACGTATTACGCAGGGAGGTGCAGCTGGTTGGCAGTCACAGTGGACATTATATATGGACCAACAGGTGAGTAGATGGTCTACCGAGAATACAGATGTCTCACTGGCACTGGAAGAAGCCATTAACCTGCTGGCAGATGCCCTGGCCGAGCGCTATGCAAACAGCGGTAGCAGCGGGGCAGAATTGTTTGAGATCGCCGTCAGTAATATTATGACCCATGATGATTATGCGCGTACGCTAACCTATCTTGAGTCCTTACAGTCTGTAACACAGGTTGTCGTTAAAACGGTAATGCCAGAGCAGGTCAAGTTCGAGCTGGTCAGTCACGGCGGCCAGGATGCACTGGATCGCGCTATTCGCCTGGGCAACGTGTTAAAACAGTCTGGTCAGCAACGCTATGTTTTACAGGACGGTTTCTGAGTGATAACAGACGCGCAGAAGTGGTTGATCCTTGCCATTACCCTGGCAGCTGGCTACCTGGTTTACCTGCTGTCACCGATCCTGACGCCATTTCTAATCAGTGCCTTGCTGGCCTATCTTGGCGATCCGCTGGCAGATCGCCTGCAGCGGTTGTCCATGAGTCGTACTGTTGCTGTGGTTGTGGTATTCCTGATCATGTTGCTGGTGTTTTCCCTTTTCCTGTTAATCGCCATGCCATTGATCGAGAACCAGCTGGTAAAACTGATAAAAAGAATGCCGGATTTTATTAATGTCATTCAGACACAATGGTTGCCCTGGTTAACCGCTACCCTGGGCGTTGAATTTGGCAATATCAACCTGCAAGGACTCAGGAACTCGCTGGGTGAGCACTGGCAGACCGTTGGCAACATGCTGGGCATGTTGATTTCCAGGGTATCGGCATCCGGCCAAACCGTGTTGTTATGGTTTAGTTACCTGTTGTTGATTCCCGTTGTGACCTTTTACCTGTTACGTGACTGGGACCACCTGGTAGAAAAGACGGCGTTCCTGGTTCCGAGAAAATACATTGCCACTGCCACAACACTGGCAAAAGATTGTGATGCCGTGCTGGCAGAATTCCTCAGGGGACAGTTACTGGTGATGTTGGCGCTGGGAATTATTTACAGTATTGGTTTGTGGCTGGTCGGCCTTGAATTTTCACTACTGATTGGTCTGGGTGCGGGTGTGGTCAGCTTTGTTCCTTACCTTGGCTTCATCGTGGGTTTCCTGGTGGCATCGATTGCCGCATTCATGCAGTTCCAGGACGTAATACATATTATATACGTGTTGCTGGTGTTTGGTGCCGGTCAGGCGTTGGAAGGGATGGTCTTGTCGCCCCTTCTGGTCGGCGACCGAATTGGCCTGCATCCGGTAGCAGTGATCTTTGCGGTCATGGCGGGAGCACAGCTGTTCGGCTTTTTCGGTATGCTACTGGCGCTGCCTGTAGCCGCAGTGATTACGGTGGTACTCAGGCATTTGCATGCACAGTATTTAAACAGCCAGTTGTATACCCCATGAACTCCTCGAACGGTTTACCAAGGCAGATTCCGCTGCGCTTTGGTAATTTCCAGCAATATGATTTCGACAGCTTTTTACCGCAGGATAATGAACGCCTGTTTGCACTGCTGGCTCAAATAGCGACCGGGCAGTCGCAGCACCATGTTTATATCTGGGGTCCGGCCAGTACCGGCAAAAGTCACTTGTTACAGGCGGTATGCAAAAAAGCCAGTGAATCGGAAATGCAGGTTGCCTATGTACCACTGGACCACATTGCCGATTTCAGCCCTGAAATGTTGCACGACCTGGGAACGCTGGACCTGGTTTGTATCGATGCACTTGAGAATGTTGTTGCATACCGAGACTGGCAACAGTCGCTGGTCTGGTTATATAACGAACTGCGCGATAACCGGCGTTCATTATTGATTGCCGGTCGTGAATCACCACAAACAACAAGACTGGAGCTGGAGGATTTACGTTCGCGACTTGGCTGGGACCAGGTGTTTCAGATCAGGCAGGTCAATGACGATATTAAAAAAGGGATTATGAAACAGCATGCAGCGAATCATGCCTATGAGTTGCCGGAAGATGTGATTGATTACCTGATTCACCGTGTCGACAGGGACATGTCCAGCCTTATCAGCCTGCTTGATAAGCTGGATGAGGCATCCCTGGCCGAAAAGCGCAAAATCACAATACCTTTTATAAAAACAATCATCGGCTAGATTAGCCGCTATGAATTAACAGAGAATCCAGGATATATCGATTCTTACAATCGTAAAAAGCGGTACTGAAAATTTTTATTATAAATAGCGCTAGCAGTTATTTACGTCAGGCAATGTTACCGTACTTTCCCGGAATGATAGCGACAGCGCGCGGTTTGAAGAGAACTCCTGTTCCTATGCCAGTTTTGTCGCCACAAGTGCAAGTCTTTTTCCGGCAGCAATACACAGCGCTTTCTCATTGTCGCTGATCGGCAAATCATTGTTTGGCCCGGCAACGTGGGTGGCGCCATACGGTGTGCCGCCACTGATCTCCATCGAGGTTAAGCCAGGCTCGGAGTAAGGCAGTCCGACCAGCAACATGCCATGATGTAGTAAAGGCAGCATCATCGATATTAGCGTAGTCTCCTGGCCACCATGCAGACTGGATGTTGAACTGAACACGGTCGCCGGTTTCCCGGTTAGTTTGCCGGATAACCAGATATCCGATGTTGAATCGATGAAATATTTCATCGCCGCTGCCATATTGCCAAACCGGGTCGGGCTGCCAAGCGCCAGTCCGTCACAATTGCTCAGGTCATCATGTGACGCATAGGGTGGTCCGGAATCGGGAACGTCCGGCTCGGTTGATTCACAGTTGGCAGACACGGCGGGGACCGTTCGAATTACTGCTTCGCAGTCTTTTACTGACTCAATACCGTGAGCAACATGTCTCGCCATCTCGGCAACGCTGCCATGGCGACTGTAGTACAGGACCAGGATTCGGGTCATTACAGTATGTCCAGTACGTTTTCCGGCGGTCGACCAATCGCGGCCTTGTTGTTGGCGAGCACAATTGGACGTTCGATTAATACGGGGTTGGCAAGCATGGCCTTTATCAGGGCATGGTCGTCATCCAGCTTTTTTGCAAGGCCAAGTTCCTTGAAGACGTTTTCTTTTTTGCGCAGCAATTCTACCGGTTTTATCCCCAGTTTTTTCAGAATAGCTGCAAGTTGCTTTTCATCAGGCGGGGTTTTCAGATACTCGATAATTTCAACATCGACGCCATTTTCCTGCAACAGGGCCAGTGTTTGCCGGGATTTGGAGCAGCGGGGATTATGATAAATTGTCGCTTTCATGTAACGTTACTATTTATATAGTTTATGAAAATATTGCTTATTTGCTTATATAATTAAAGTTTTCCGGATAATAATCAATACGGTATTGAATGACGAGTTGTATTTAAAGTGGATATATATAAACAAAAAGAAAAATTAAAGGACTGGATCGTCGAGGGCATTTACTTCGTCCGCTTTTTCGGACGCCAGTTTAATGATACCCGTGGCTTGCAAACAGCCTCGTCACTTGCCTATACGACACTGTTATCCATCGTGCCGTTGCTGGCCGTCATGTTTGGCCTGTTCGGAAAAATCCCCCTGCTACAAGGTGTGTCCACAGCCATCCAGGAATTCATGTTTGCCAATTTTGTACCCCAATTTGGTGAGGCACTGCAGGGTTATCTTGGTCAATTCTCAAGTAACGCATCGCGCCTGACTTTCAGCGGCAGCATGATACTCGTGCTGATCGCGCTTATGTTAATGGCAACAATTGAAAATGCCTTTAATCGTATCTGGTTTGTTACCCGCAAGCGTAACCCGGTGTCAAGACTGCTGGTTTACTGGGCGGTGTTAACCATGGGTCCACTGCTGATTGGTATTGGCATGGCTTCTACTTCCTACATCCTGTCCTTACCCCTGTTAAATGAACTTGATAGCACCCTGAACCTGTCAGCAAGATTGATCAGCTTTCTGCCTTTCCTGACTACCTCGATAGCGTTTTCATTGATCTATATCCTGATCCCGAACTGTTTTGTCATAAAGAAGAATGCTTTCATCAGCGGCGTCCTGGCTGCAATATTGTTTGAACTGGCTAAATACGGTTTTGGTATCTACGTACGCACCATGACTTCTTACCAGAATATATACGGAGCTGTTGCTATTATTCCGCTGTTTCTCATCTGGATTTATGTGTCGTGGATAATTGTATTGTTTGGCGCCTACATGTCTTTTTGCCTGACATCATTTCGACTGCAGGATGAAATAGAAAACCGTAGTAAGGGTGGTTGGCGATTCATGGATGCGTTGCGGGTTATATCTTATCTGTACCAGGCCCAGCGCACAGGTTTCACTGTAAGCATTCCCGATTTACGCCGTGACGCTATCAAGCTTCCGCACTACCAGTTGAATGCCTTGCTTGAATCGCTGGAACATGCAGGTTGGGTCAATCAAAGTTCGAATGGGCAATGGTTGTTGTCGCGTGATATGACAGAAACTACATTGTATGATTTACACAAGGTCTTGCCGGTGAGGTTGCCTGTTACCGACAGGGAACTGGATAAGGACAAGTTGGCGAGGAAGATCAAGCTTCGCCTGGATTCGCATCGCCAGGGTTTGAAAACCAGCCTGTCGGAAACGATTGATGTATTTCTCAAGGCCGAGGCACCGGATTCCGGTTCCCAGGCCAATAATCCCGGCTAGCCCTCTTTAAAACTGAATAGCTCACAGACAACGCCTGACTCGATTAATTTATCAGCAACGATATGGTTTTCCTTGTCGCGCTTGTAGGCAATCAAATCACGCCCACTGCTATAAAGCCCTTTTTCGGTAACAATCAATAATACCTTGTCAGTGTTTTCCATGAGGAAAGCAGGACGATAAGTCCGGTCTGTTGCGCTGCCATCCTTTGCTCGTATCGCGATATTGCGGGCTCGCCGGGAAAGTTTTTCGACACCAATCTTGTGCACGTCCTTGCTAATCATCATCCAGCGGATGATGCCGAGGATATACTTATCCAGTTGTTCTCCCACTGCTATCGCCACCAGTTGTCCAACCCTGACGTCCTTATCCGGTTTTTCTTCCCTGACAAGGGCAAAGCCTCCACTACTCTGGTCAACCACTCGCCATACCTCGCTGAGATAGCGTTTGGTCCGGGAGCCTTCACCCCCGCCAGTGACGTTTGTGACATCGATGTCTTCATCGTCTTCATTGTTCAGGGGTGATTCAAATGGCTGCTTGCCATTCATGTGGTAATAAACATTTTCGATACCTGCGCAAACTTTAACCTGTCCCTTGACCGCGGTTCGCTCGGCACTGCGAGTTGATGGCGTGCCCCAGGACGAGGACATTAATGACAGTACCTGCTTCAGGTAAAATGGAGATAACGCAAGCCCGGTATTCTTCAATTTACCATGCTGGGCAGAGGCAACGTGTTTATTGACCAGTGCGACCAGCTCGCTGGCATCCAGCAATCTCATCGTCCCTGTTGTCTTTTCCGGTTGGTTTTTTACAAACGGTACCGGTTTCTGATCACTGGTTAAATCCAGTATGAATTTACCCGTCGCGTCGTCAACATCCTGCATTACCTGCAGCCTGACATGCTGCGACCATTCTTTCATTTGTTCATAGATTTCCCAGATCGCGCCAAAAGGCAGGTGATGTGGATCAACCAGGGATGTCATTAATATGCGCTTATACGTTTCAGCAAAACTCGATACGACAGGTTTGCTCTCGTTGCCTGGCAGGGTAAAGCTCATGCCCTGTACCTGGCTGGATTCGGCCAGTTCATAGATTGCATGCAAATGTTTCCAGACATTTTTCGGGATAGGCGAGTATTCAAGATAGTTGAACAGCAATGCATGTGACAGGTAGTGCATTGACATCAACAGGGACTCATAGGGGATCTTGTTTGCCTTCCAGATGGACTTGTGTTGAGAAATTTTGTCGAACGTGAGTTTGCTACTGTAGGCCAGGTGACTGGCAATCTTTTTCATCACCCGGATCTGGGCCTGCATCGCGCCGATTGTTGATAGTGTGTGTTGTGCGCCCGTCTTGATCTGCGATTCCAGGTAATACTGGTACGGACGATGATAAAGCGTATTCAGTTCCTGCCTTGTGCCGGGTTTGACATCCTGGTTATTGGTCGCGGCCAGGGCCTGCTCAATCAGTGCGGCAGTCTTGTTAAAATCAATATAGGGTAGCGTTTCCAGCCATTCCTCGATGTACATAGGGCGCGTGTCCATGATCATGCCCCTGGCTGATTTTTTCATTGGTAGTTCAGACATGTCAGTTACGTCAGGCGAGCAGCTGCTTATTGTTAGTTATTATTGTTTGTTGATGTAGCAACTAGTATTCCATAAGCTGAATTCGATAAAAAATTTATTTTGAACTGTGTCTCGTTTCTGGTCCAATACGTGCCAGATTTGAATGAAAACAGGCACTTTACGTGCAATGACCGCTATATTTGGCAGCGGACTGGTCGTTAACCTGAGCAAAGCAGTGAAGGGAGGGGTACAGAAACAGCAACTTGTCGTTTTCTGGCGACAGTGAAGATGTGCCATAGATAACTGAATAATCAATATAAAAGTATTCATGCCCTGGTAGAAGGTCGGGTGCAGGGCGTGTTCTATCGTGCCGAGACGCAAAAGAAGGCAACGCAACTGGGATTATGTGGCTGGGTCAGGAATCTGCCTGATGGCCGGGTCGAGGTCTTTGCCAGCGGCCCGGAACCGGCACTGCAAAGCCTGTTTGCCTGGTTACAGCAGGGGCCGGCCAGGGCCGAGGTGAAAAGCGTTGAGTATACCTACCAGGATTACCAGGTCTTCCCTGATTTTTCGGTTCGTTTTGATTAATCTTTGCTAAGGAGTTGCTGAATAAATGAGCACGCATCTTCGAGCTTGATGTCCCGGTTATCGCTGTCACGACGTCCCTTGTATTCCAACTGACCCTCATCAAGACCGCGTTCGCTGAATACCAGCCGGTGGGGAATGCCGATGAGTTCCATATCGGCAAACATCACGCCCGGTCGCTCTTTCCGATCATCAAGTAACACTTCAATACCGGCATCAAGCAGCTGTTCGTATAGATTTATTACCGCCTCGCGCAGGCGCTGTGATTTATGCATATTGATGGGTACCAGCGCCAGTTCGAACGGGGCAATGGCCGCAGGCCAGATAATGCCACGATCGTCATTGTTCTGTTCGATGGCGGCTGCCACTATTCGGGACACACCGATACCGTAACAACCCATCGTTAACGTTACCGATTTGCCCTGCTCATCAAGGCAAGTGGCCTTCATGCTGGTGCTGTACTTATCGCCAAGTTGAAAGATATGACCTACCTCGATGCCGCGAGCATAATGCAGCTTGCCTGAACCGTCTGCGGCCATCTCGCCTTCGACCACGTTGCGAATATCAGCCGTTTGCGGCAACGGCAGATCACGTTCCCAGTTTACGCCAGTCAGGTGTTCGCCGTCTTTATTGGCACCACAAACAAAATCGGCGAGTTGAGCCGCACTGTGATCGACGTAGCATGGAATACCGATATTGACCGGTCCAATTGAGCCGATACCACAGGCCAGTGTTTGCTTGATTTCTGCTTCATCGGCAAACGTCAGCGGACTGGCGACACCATCGAGTTTTTCACTTTTGACGTGGTTTAGTTCATGGTCGCCGCGTAATATCAACGCCACCAGGCCGTCGTCCCCCCTGACCACCAGTGTCTTCAGGCACTGGGCGGGCGAGACCTGCAGGAACCGGCTGATATCTTCGATCGTGTGTTGTCCCGGCGTGTCTACTGTTGCCATTACTTGCGAGGCAGGTGCCCGTTTGCCATCCGGCAGGCGCGCCTCGGCACGTTCGATATTGGCTGCATAGTCACCATTTTCCGAGAACACGATCAGGTCTTCACCGGATTCTGCCAGTACATGAAATTCATGCGATTTGTTACCGCCAATGTTGCCCGAATCAGCCAGTACTGCCCGAAAGCGCAGACCGAGACGTTCGAAGATACGGCTATAGGTTGCGAACATTTGCTCGTAGGTTTGCTGCAAGGATTCCTCTGTCAGGTGAAACGAGTAGGCATCTTTCATCAGGAACTCTCGCGCGCGCATTATCCCGAACCGGGGTCGAGTCTCATCCCGAAACTTGGTTTGAATCTGGTAGAAATTAGCCGGGAGTTGTTTGTAACTCTTTATCTCACGCCTGACCAGGTCGGTAATGATTTCCTCATGCGTAGGTCCGTAGCAATATTCCCGGTCGTGCCGGTCGTTAATACGCAGTAATAACGGCCCGTATTGTTCCCAGCGCCCCGATTCCTGCCAGAGTTCTGCCGGTTGTAGGGCTGGCATCAGCAGTTCCTGGGCGCCGGCCCGGTCCATTTCCTCGCGTACAATATTTTCGACCTTTCGCAAGACCCTCAAGCCCAGTGGTAACCAGGTATAAATGCCTCGCGCCAGCTGCCGAATCATGCCAGCACGGAACATAAGCTGGTGGCTGACGATTTCGGCATCCGTCGGCGCCTCGCGCAGGGTGGCCAGTAATAATTGTGATGTTTTCATAGTATTCGTTGATAACAGGGTCTGAACCAGCGGGTTCAGTATTCTTGTTTATGCTGGGCTGGGCACTATAAACGACATTCTGACACAGGGTAAGTGCCTGAACACCGCCTGACATCTACCTGTACACGTAATTCAGCTCAAAAGCGCTGATTCAGGCTCGGAATCGGCGACATAACTTGACCTGACTCCCGAATCTCAGTAACTTCCCGCAGTTTCATTGAATAAATAGAACATACGTGGTTGAGAGTAGTGGCTAAGAAAAAAGAGATACTTAGAGGCGCAGAAATATTCTGCCGGGCGTTAAAGGATGAAGGTGTAAAACACCTTTTTGGCTACCCCGGTGGGGCGGTGCTACACATCTATGATGAGCTGTATAAACAGACGGATGTGGAGCATATCCTGGTGCGTCATGAGCAGGGTGCAACCCACGCTGCCGATGGCTATGCGCGCGCCACGGGCAAGCCAGGTGTTGTCCTGGTGACGTCCGGGCCAGGTGCGACCAATGCTGTTACCGGTATTGCCACTGCCTACATGGACTCCATCCCGCTGGTTGTATTTACCGGCCAGGTACCCACCCACATGATAGGTAACGATGCCTTCCAGGAAGTTGATTCCATCGGTATCACGCGGCCCTGCGTAAAACACAATTTCCTGGTCAAGGACGTGAAAGACCTGGCCGCCACCATGAAGAAGGCCTTTTACGTGGCGACCAGCGGTCGTCCGGGACCGGTCGTGGTCGATATCCCCAAAGATATCACTGCCGATTCCTGTGAATACGAATATCCGAAACAGGTCGACATGCGTTCTTACAAGCCCGTTATTAAAGGTCACCCGGGCCAGATTAAAAAGGCAGTACAATTAATCCTGTCGGCCAAGAAACCGATGATTTATTCCGGCGGTGGCGTCATCCTGGGCGAGGCCAGCAAGGAGTTGACCGAGTTTTCACGCATGCTGGGATACCCGATTACCAACACCTTGATGGGGCTTGGTGCCTACCCGGCAACAGACAAGCAGTTTGTCGGCATGCTTGGCATGCACGGCACCTATGAGGCCAACATGGGCATGCATCATTGCGATGTATTGATCGCGATCGGTGCCCGTTTTGATGACCGCGTTACCGGTGACCTGGAGAAATTTTGTCCCTACGCCAGGATCGTACATATCGATGTTGACCCGTCCTCGATCGCGAAGAACGTCCCTGTCGATGTGCCAATCGTTGGTGATGTAAAGCACGTCCTCAAAGACCTGATAGATTTGATCAAGGCCGATAACGCCAAGCCTGATGCAGCTGCACTGAAACAGTGGTGGAAGCAAATTCATGAGTGGGCCGCGATCGACTGTCTTAAATACGACACGACAACCTCGGTCATCAAGCCACAGTACGTGATCGAAAAACTTTGGGAACTGACCAAGGGTGATGCGTTTATTACCTCGGACGTGGGCCAGCATCAAATGTGGGCCGCACAGTATTACAAGTTTGATAAACCCCGACGCTGGATCAATTCCGGTGGACTGGGCACGATGGGCTTTGGCCTGCCGGCTGCTATGGGCGTCAAGCTCGCTTATCCTGATGAAGAAGTTTGCTGTATCAGTGGCGAGGCCAGCCTGGTGATGTGTATCCAGGAACTGTCTACTTGCTTGCAATACAATACGCCGGTAAAGATTATCAGCCTCAATAATCGTTACATGGGCATGGTGCGCCAGTGGCAGGAATTCTTTTACTCCAGTCGCTATTCGCATTCTTATATGGACGCGCTCCCGGATTTCGTGAAGATGGCGGAAAGCTATGGTCATGTCGGCATTCGCGTAGAGCAAACCAGCGATGTTGAAGATGCCCTGAAAGAAGCGCTGTCATTGAAAGACAGAACGGTATTGATGGATGTCATAACGGATCAAACCGAGAACGTGTACCCGATGATCGCGTCTGGTAAGGGTCATCACGAGATGCACCTGTCACCGAAGAGTACAACTGAACCACGGGAACTCGCCTGATATGCGTCACATACTTTCTTTGCTTCTGGAAAATGAAGCGGGAGCGCTGTCTCGTGTTGCCGGATTGTTTTCAGCCCGTGCGTTTAACATTGAATCGTTGACTGTGGCCCCTACCGAAGACCCGTCAGTATCGCGTATGACCCTGGTTACGAGCGGATCGGATGCGATCGTCGAGCAGATCAACAAGCAGTTAAATAAACTGGTTGATGTCATTAAGGTGGTCGATCTTAATGATTATCGTCATATTGAACGCGAACTTATGCTGATCAAGGTATCGGCAGGCAAGAGCGATCGTGACGAGGTAAAACGTATGGTAGATATCTTCCGGGGACGCATCATCGACGTCACCGAAAATACCTATACCATAGAGATGACCGGCACCGGTGAAAAACTTGATGCCTTTATTGAGGCGCTGGATGAAAAACTCATCCTGGAAGTGGTGCGCTCCGGTGTGTCGGGGATCTCACGTGGCGACAAGGCCATTCAATCCTGAATTCAAAAAAATTAATTTTAACGAGAGCTAGTTATGAATATCTATTATGACAAAGATGCCGATCTGTCCCTGATCCAGGGTAAGCAGGTTGCAATTATTGGTTACGGTTCACAGGGTCACGCCCATGCAAATAATCTGAATGATTCCGGTGTGAAAGTATGTGTTGGTTTGCGCGAAGGCTCTTCCTCTGCAGCCAAGGCGAAAAATGCAGGACTCGATGTAAAATCCATTGCTGACGCTGTTGCCAGTTCCGATGTGATCATGGTGCTGGCCCCGGATGAACACCAGGCCGAGCTCTATAAAAACGAAATTGAACCCAACATCAAGAAAGGTGCGGCACTCGCTTTCGCACACGGTTTTAATGTTCATTTCCAACAGATCGTGCCGCGTGCTGACCTGGATGTGATTATGATCGCACCCAAGGGACCGGGCCATCTTGTTCGTGCTACCTACCAGGGTGGTGGTGGTGTGCCGTCATTGATCGCCGTATTCCAGGATGCGTCCGGTCAGGCCAAGGACATTTCCCTTTCCTATGCATCAGCCAATGGTGGCGGCCGTGCCGGTATCATAGAGACTTCTTTCAAGGAAGAAACCGAAACAGACCTGTTCGGTGAACAGGCGGTGCTGTGTGGAGGTATTACTGCACTGATCCAGGCCGGTTTTGAAACGCTGGTGGAAGCGGGTTATGCACCGGAGATGGCCTACTTTGAATGTCTGCATGAAACCAAGCTGATCGTTGACCTGATCTACGAGGGTGGCATCGCCAACATGCGTTATTCCATCTCTAACACTGCCGAGTACGGTGACTTTACTCGTGGACCGCGCGTGATTACTGAAGAAACCAAGCGCGAGATGAAGAAGATCCTGACCGAGATCCAGCATGGCGAATTTGCCCGTGAGTTTATTCTCGAAAACCAGAGCGGTGCCGCGGTAATGAAGGCAAAACGACGCATCAGTCGCGAACACGGTATCGAGGTCGTGGGAGAAAAACTCCGCTCAATGATGCCGTGGATCAAGGACAACAAACTGGTTGACCAGACAAAGAACTAATCTGTTTTTGATGTTTGGCGATACCGGTTTACGCTGCCAGCAAGTAGCTGAGCATTATGCCTAGTAACCGATATCCTTTTATTGCCCGAGAGGGCTGGCCATTTCTCATAGCACTGCTGGTCCTGGCAGTGCTGTGTCAAATCTTTATCCATACTGCAGTCATGTTGTTTGTCTTGCTGTTAATGGCCGGATTGGCCTACCTGTTTCGGGATCCGTTTCGTCCGATCCCGTCGCAACCCCTGGCAGTACTGAGCCCGGTCTATGGCGTTGTAACGCTCGTTGAAGAAGCCGAGGAAGTCAGGTTACATACCCGCGCCAACCGTATTCAGATCGATACCCGCATTCAGGATGTGTATTCACTACGTAGCCCGATAGAGGGCAAGGTCATGCAGCACTGGTGTTCCAATCCCTGCGCAAACGAAAAACGCAGGCATTTCGATTTTCATATCAAATCCGATGAAGGCGACAATATTGTGACCGCGATACGACTGCGCGATATTATTCCAAGCTTTCATGTCTACCTCCATTCCGGTGAACGTGTCGGCCATGGCCAACGCTGCGGCTATATCTTTTTTGGCGGTGTGGTAGATATCTTTCTACCTCTCGAATGCAAGATACAGGTAGAAGAGGGACAGGAAGTCGAATCGGGCAGTACCATTCTAGCCCAGTTGATCCATTCCGAAGCCACCAGCGCCATCCCCAAGGTCGAGTAAGCCGCAAGATACTGCAACTTTCCTTTAAGTCGCGGGACAACATGGTTACACTCGGTACAGAAGAATTCACAACATGGATTGATGACTGTGAGTAATCGTCGACGCGGTATATACCTGCTACCAAACCTGTTTACGACCGGCGCCCTGTTTGCCGGTTTTTACGCTATCGTGGCTGCGATGAACAGTTCCTACGAGGCGGCGGCGATCGCGATCTTTGTTGCCATGGTGCTGGATGGTATGGACGGGCGCATCGCCCGGCTGACCAATACGCAAAGTGATTTTGGTATGCAGTATGACAGCCTCTCGGACCTGGCCTCGTTTGGCCTGGCACCGGCACTGGTCATGTACCAGTGGGCATTGTTTGAAATGGGCAAGGTGGGCTGGCTGGCCGCTTTTATCTACGCGGCATCGGCAGCTTTACGCCTGGCTCGCTTCAATACCCAGGCCAAGAGCATCGATAAACGTTTCTTCCAGGGGTTACCAAGTCCGGCCGCGGCGGCGGTTATTGCCAGTACTGTCTGGGTGGCGACTGATTATGGTTTTCCCGACGGACACACTTTCCTGGTGTTTTGCCTGCCGGTGACGATGCTGGTGGGGATACTGATGGTCAGCAATATTCGTTACCACAGCTTCAAGCAGATTGACCTGAAAGGCCCGGTGCCGTTCATGGCTATCCTGTTGATCATCGCGGGCTTCGTCTTTATTGCTATCTCTCCCTCGTTAATCCTGTTTGGTATGTCTACCATTTACGCGATCTCGGGTCCAATCCTGACATTGCTTACCCTGCGTCGACATCGTGCCTCACGCCAGTCTGGTGATAATAGTAATACTGAAGCGTAAGACTTGAATTTCAGCGAAATACGATTATATTTCTCCCATGCACGTAAATTCTCGTAACTTCATTGATTCCTTTGCTGGTTGCACCATGCAGCCGGCTCTCGTTCGCCTGTCTCTACTGCTGCCCTGAGGGGCACATCACACTCACATTAATTCCAGTAAACGCTGCGTCCCTGACGCAAGAATCCTATTTGTATTGCCCACTTTAACGAAATAGACTTGGGCATGGTTTTGGAGTAGAGAAAATGAAGGACAAGTTAATAATATTCGATACGACACTTCGCGATGGCGAACAATCGCCCGGCGCGTCGATGACAAAAGATGAAAAACTTCGTATCGCCAAGGCCCTTGAGAAAATGAGGGTGGATGTCATCGAGGCCGGTTTCCCGATTGCCAGTCCCGGTGATTTTGAATCGGTGAAGGCCGTGGCCGAACTGGTTAAGGACAGTACCGTATGCGGACTCGCGCGGGCACTGGACAAGGATATCGATCGTGCCGCCGAGGCCCTGAAGCCGGCAAATTCTGCCCGTATCCATACCTTCCTCGCGACCTCGCCGATACACATGAAAGAGAAGTTGCGCATGTCACCGGACGAGGTCGTGGAAAACGCCGTCAAGGCAGTGAAACGGGCCAGGAATTATACCGATGACGTGGAGTTTTCACCGGAAGATGCCGGCCGTTCCGAGTTTGAATTTCTTTGCCGCGTACTCGAGGCAGTGATTGATGCCGGTGCGACCACGGTAAACATCCCGGACACGGTAGGTTATAACCTGCCACAGTTTTTTGGTGAGTTGATTGGTAAACTGATTGCCAATGTACCCAATTCCGACAAGGCTGTTTTCTCGGTGCATTGTCATAACGATCTTGGCCTGGCAGTGGGTAACTCGCTGGCCGCCGTATTAAACGGTGCACGCCAGGTCGAGTGCACGATCAACGGCCTGGGTGAGCGGGCCGGTAACGCTGCCCTTGAAGAAGTGGTCATGACCGTGCGTACCCGGCGTGATGTGTTCACCTGCGATACCGAGCTTGATACCCGTGAGATAGTGCATTGTTCACGTCTGGTTTCCACAATCACCGGTTTCCCTGTACAGCCCAACAAGGCCATCGTCGGTGCCAATGCCTTTGCGCATGAATCCGGTATTCACCAGGACGGCGTGCTCAAGAGCCGCGAGACCTACGAGATCATGCGTGCCGAGGATGTCGGCTGGAATGCCAATCGCATGGTGCTGGGTAAACACTCGGGTCGCAATGCCTTCAAGTCCAAGCTGGAAGAACTGGGCATACGCTTTGACAAGGAAGAAGACCTGAATGCCGCCTTTGCCGCGTTCAAGGATCTGGCCGACAAGAAACACGAGGTGTTTGATGATGACTTGCAAGCCCTGGTTAGCGATACCATCCAGGAGGCAGCAGATGAAAAGATCAAACTGGTGTCATTAAAGGCCAGCGTGGAAACGGGTGAGACACCGGTTGCAGAGATCACGCTCTCTATCGATGGCAATGAACAGCATGCCCGTGCCGAGGGTGGCGGTCCGGTAGATGCCACGTTCAAGGCCATTGAAAGCATGGTCAACAGTGGTTGTAACCTGCAACTGTACTCGGTCAACAACATTACCACCGGGACGGACTCACAGGGTGAAGTCACCGTACGTATCGACAAGTCAGGCCGTATAGTCAACGGCCTCGGTGCCGATACCGATATCGTGATGGCCTCGGCCAAGGCCTATATCAATGCGTTGAACAAGGTCATGGCAACATCAGAGCGAGCGCACCCACAGCGGCTGTAACCATATGCATCACGAACCGACCCGGCTGCAATACCTGAAAGAAATGGGCATCGATGTCTGGGTTGATCGTGATGCGCCGGTACTTGATGCAGATACTGCCGAACCCGCTGCCAGCAATGTGAGTGTGAGTCGTATCGAGGATATCCCGGAACTGGTCGCATTACGTGAGCAGGTTGCAGGCTGTACCAGTTGCAGCCTGCATGAGTCGCGCACGCAGACCGTGTTCGGTGTCGGTAATGCCAGTGCCGACTGGCTGGTTATTGGTGAGGCGCCCGGTGCAGACGAGGATCGCCAGGGCGAACCCTTTGTTGGTCGTGCAGGCAAGTTGTTAAACGCAATGCTATTGGCAATCGGGCTGGAACGTGAGCAGGTCTTTATTGCCAATATTTTAAAATGCCGGCCACCCAATAACCGCGACCCGAAACCGGAAGAGGTGCAGGCCTGCGAACATTTCCTGAAACGCCAGGTAGAATTGATACAACCGAAGTTGATCCTGTGCGTAGGACGCATCGCCGCGCAAAACCTGTTAAAGGTCGATACGCCGATTGGCAAGATGCGCGGTAAACAATTCCAGTTGGAAGGCACGGGTATCCCGGTCATGGTGACTTACCATCCTGCCTACCTGCTGCGTTCGCCACGGGAAAAGCGCAAGGTCTGGGAAGATCTCAAGCAGGCCATGCGTCTATACAGGGAACAGGCATGAGTGCAGTGTTAAAACAGGCGGATTTTTCTATTCGTCCTATGCATGACGAAGACATCGCTTCTATCATGAAAATCGAGAGGCAGGCGTACAATTACCCGTGGTCGGCACAGATCTTTCGTGACTGCCTGCGCGTTGGTTATTGCTGCTGGGTAACGGAACACCAGGAAAACATCGTGGCCTATGGCATCATGACGGTGGCCGTGGGCGAATCACATGTATTAAACCTGTGTGTCAGTCCCGACTATCGATCGCAGGGGCTGGGCAAAAAGTTAATGTCTCATCTACTCGATGTCGCCCATGACCATGATGCCAACATGACCTTCCTTGAGGTACGGCCATCGAACTTTGCGGCCATCAAGCTATACATGGATCTCGGTTTCGACGAGATCGGTATCCGCCGCAATTATTACCCGGCAAAAATAGGTAGAGAGGACGCATTAATACTGGCCCGAACCGCCGGTGACATGGAACGACAGGTATGACAAAGAACACTCAACTCCCCGATATCGCCACGCTCGAATCTTACGTCGGTAACACCCCGTTGGTGCGTCTGCAGCGATTACCGGGTGCAACCAGCAACCTGGTACTGGGTAAACTCGAGGGGAATAACCCCGCGGGTTCAGTCAAGGACCGACCGGCACTGAGCATGATCAAGCATGCCGAGGAACGCGGCGAGATCAAACCCGGCGATACCCTGATCGAGGCGACCAGTGGTAATACCGGTATCGCATTGGCCATGGCTGCCGCCATAAAAGGTTACAGGATGATACTGATCATGCCGGAGAGTATGAGTATCGAACGCCGCGCCGTGATGAAGGCATTCGGTGCCGAGATCGTACTGACCTCCGCCGACGGCAGCATGGAAGAGGCCATCGATGTCTCGCGCGAAATGGAGGCGGCGGGCAAGGGCCGTATACTGGACCAGTTTGGTAACCCGGATAACCCGCGTTCGCATTACGAAGGAACCGGCCCCGAGATCTGGCGCGATACCAAAGGCACCATTACCCACTTTGTCAGTTCCATGGGTACCACGGGTACCATAATGGGGACGTCGCGTTTCCTGAAAGAAGTGAACCCGGACATCCAGATTGTCGGTGTGCAACCCGAGGATGGTGCCAAGATTCCCGGCATCCGCCGTTGGCCAGAGGCCTATTTGCCGAAAATCTATGAACCTGCACGTGTGGATCGCATTATTGATGTCGGCCAGGAACTGGCCGAGAAAACCACGCGCGAACTCGGGGCGAAGGAAGGTATCTTTGCCGGTATCTCTTCCGGTGGTGCCATGGCCGCGGCATTGCAGTTATCTAAAGAGGTCGAGAATGCCGTGATCGTCTGTATTGTTTGCGATCGGGGTGATCGGTATCTTTCTACCAAGGTATTTCCTGCATGACTACTGCGCTCGGCTACTCGTCGTTAAAAACGAACGAACAATACTCATGTACTAACATGTACACTCCGTTTATTAGTTCGTTTTTGCCTCGATTAGCCTACGCTCGTGACGTCCTGCAAAGCTTTTTGAAAACTGTATGTTTACTGGGCGCTAAGGAATAATGTCAACAATCGACCCAAAGCAGACATAATTTAATTGAATAACAAAAAAACATTATTTATAGCCTTTTGCTTGAATGGTTTAATCAGCGTAATTGGCCTTGCTCTGGCTTTGTACTGTATTAACGATATTTATATCGATTCACAAAAGCACCAGGAACTGGGTGCGGCAATGGAGCAGTCGGAAAATCTAGAAGTCTTGAAGCAAGTAGCGTCAATTATATTAAATGATAATTATCTGATAAAAATTGAATTAAGAAAGATACTTTATATTTTTTCATCATTATTTCTTATAGCAACAATCATATCTTCAATTCTTATATTCTCGATTTTTAAGCAAAACACCGATCGGTTGGAAGAAGATTAATAGTGTCTGCTTCTGGCCGGTAGCTGACTAACCGTACACTAGAGAAAATACATGGAAACAAAAAAATCTTTATTCAGTTTAATTGGAATCGGTCTCGGTTCATTGGCATTACTCATGGCACTGTTTCATTTTTACGCGGGTCCGTTATCACCCCAACCTGCTATTGAAGATACAGTCGCTGAAAAAGCAGTCGCCATTCGTGATGCAACCATTGCGGCCTTGAAGGGAGAAGAGCGGGAAAAAGAAATGGTTGACGTATCCAGCCTGGACCTGGACAAGGTGATGAGTATCGTAACGGCCATGTTGGGTGGTCTCGCGATTATCCTGGGCGTCATCGGTTTTGTCAGGCATGAACCACTACGTGCGGCAACCGGGGCCGCTGTGCTTGGTGGCACTGCGATCGCGTTTCAGTTCCTGGTAGTCGCGCTGGGACTGATTGTTGGTGTTATTCTTATTGCTGTCATTTTGAGCCAGCTTGGCTTTGATATTTAATTTGTCACTATGAATGTTCTTGTATTTGATATAGAAACCGTGCCGGATATCGAGTCCGGTAAGAAACTCTTTCACCTGGAAGGGCTGGAGAATGATGCCGCGGCCGAACTCATGTTCAGCCAGCGGCGGCAAGAGACCGATGGGCAGTCTGATTTCCTGCGCCACTACCTGCATCGCATCGTGGCTATCTCGGTAGTGTTACGTAACAAGGACAAGATCACCTGTTGGTCACTGGGTGATATCGATTCCGATGAAAAGGAATTGATCACGCGTTTTTTCGAAGGTATTGAACGTTATACGCCCACCATTGTTTCCTGGAACGGCAGCGGTTTTGATTTGCCGGTACTTCATTACCGGTCGCTTTTGCACGGCGTGGTGGCACAGCGTTACTGGGAGAACGGTGAAGACGACAACAGTTTTAAATGGAACAACTACCTGTCACGTTTTCACAGCCGCCATACTGACCTGATGGACGTGCTGGCCGGTTACATGCCAGGCTGCAAGGCACCGTTGGACCAGATTGCAACCATACTTGGCTTCCCCGGAAAGATGGGTATGAGTGGTGACAAGGTCTGGGATTGTTTCAACGGTGGTGATATCGAAGCAATACGCAATTACTGTGAAACCGACGTGTTAAACACCTACCTGGTTTACCTGCGTTATGAATATATCCGTGGTCGACTCAACGACGCGGCCTATGAGCAGGAGTGTGAACTGGTCAAGACCATGCTGGAAAGCGATCCAAAGCCGCACCTGCAGGAATTTCTCAAGGCCTGGCAAGGCTAGGCTGCCGGTTTTTCATGGGCAAGCGCCGTCGTCGTAACAAGGTTCCGCAAGGAATATTCCAGGCCGAGATTCACGCGTTATCACACGAGGGTCGTGGTATCGCCCAGATCGACGGTAAGACGACCTTTATTGATAATGCCCTGCCGGGTGAAACCGTTGAATTCAGCTATACCGGGACACGGTCAAGGTTCGACGAAGGTGTGGCCAGCAAGATACTGAATGCAAGCGAACAACGGGTGACCCCGGGTTGTGAATACTTCGGTTACTGCGGTGGCTGTGGCATGCAACACATGAGCCCGGCAGCACAGCTGGCACATAAGCAAGATGTATTGCTCGAACAGCTACAGCATGTGGGCAAGGTCACACCGGCAGCGGTGATGGAACCACTGACCGGGCCTGCCTGGGGCTATCGTCACAAGGCTCGCCTCGCGGTCAAGCATGTGATCAAGAAAGAAAAGACCATGGTCGGCTTCAGGGAAAAGGGCAGCCCGTTTGTGGCCGACATTGCTTCCTGCGAGGTATTACATCCCAACGTGGGTAAACAGCTCACGCTGTTGCAGGCGCTGATCAACAGCCTGTCCATCTACAACCAGGTACCACAGATCGAGGTTGCCGTTGGTGATGACGCCACGGCGCTGGTTATCCGCCACCTGGCACCGTTCACTGAAGACGATATTGAAAAGCTGCAGGTATTCGAACAACAACATGGTTTTCGATTGTTCCTGCAACCGGGTGGCTATGACAGCGTCGAACGCCTGGTCGGTTACAATGGAAATTCACTTAGCTATGATCTGCCCACCTGGAACTTAAAACTGGACTTCCTGCCAACCGACTTTACCCAGATCAATACAGCGATTAATAGCAGCATGGTTACGTGTGCCCTTGATTTGCTCGAACTTAATGGCGACGATAAGGTGCTGGACCTGTTCTGCGGCATCGGTAACTTTACCCTGCCCATGGCGACAATCGCACACAAGGTCATCGGGGTAGAGGGTGATGCCGGTTTAATCGAACGGGCCCGGGCCAATGCCGAGACCAATGGTATTGGTAACGCCGAGTTTCACGTTGCCAACCTCGCCGCCGACGACCTTGTATATCCTTTCATGCAGCAGCAGTACAACAAGCTTTTGTTGGACCCGCCGCGCACCGGCGCCAAAGAAATATTGTCGGCATTAAACCTTAAGGGTATGGATCGTATTGTGTACGTGTCCTGCAACCCGGCCACGCTGGCCCGCGATGCCGGCATACTGGTTAATGATAAGGGCTATAAATTATTGTCGGCGGGCGTGATGGATATGTTTCCGCATACGGCGCATGTCGAGTCCATTGCGGTATTCACGAAATAGGCATGAGACTGTTAGCGCGAGTTTTACTGTTATTACTGGTTGTAGCAATAACAGGTTGCGCAGATCAAAAGCGTGATTCCATCGCGTTTGGGTTAAATACCGCGCCCGTTACATTAGATCCCCGTTATGCCACCGATGCCGTGTCGTACCGCATCACCCGCTTGATCTATCGAAGCCTGGTCGATTTTGACGATGCGTTCAAACCGGTGCCGCAACTCGCCAGCTGGGAACAGCCTGGTCCACGGCACTATCGCTTCACGTTACGTGATCAAGGCCGCCAATTTCATAATGGCACTTACCTGACGGCGCAAGATGTGAAGGCCACCTACGAGTCGGTATTGGACCCGGCACAGGTGTCGCCACATCGCAGCTCGGTGGCGATGATAGAACGCATCGATGTTATTAATAACAACACGCTGGATTTTTTCCTCGATAGCAACGACCCGTTGTTCCCGGGCCGGCTGGTCATTGGTATCTTGCCGGCGGACCTGTTACAGGCAGGACACCCGTTCCAGCAACAGCCGGTCGGCAGCGGGCCGGTTAAGTTTGAAGCATGGCCGGATGAATCCCGGTTGCAGCTAAGGCGTATACGCGACGGGCAAATACTGGAGATGCTCACTATCAAGGACCCCACCGTGCGCACGTTGAAACTGCTGCGAGGGGAGATTGACCTGTTGCAGGGAAACCTGTCGCCGGAGAACGTGGGCTGGCTGGAACAACAGCCGGCAATCCACGTACGTAAAAAAGAAGGCGATACCTTTTCCTACCTGGGCTTTAACCTGCAGGACAAGATCACCGGCCAGTTAAAAGTCAGGCAGGCGATCGCACATGCGATTAATCGCGACGCGATCATTCACTACGTCCTTGGTGACAGTGCCAGGCTGGCCGAGGCAATATTGCCGCCGGTGCACTGGGCAGGTCATTCGCATCTCAAGGGCAATAGTTATAACCCCGCACGTTCAAGGCAACTACTGGCCGAACTGGGTTACGACAAATCCAACCCGCTACAAATATCTTACAAAACATCGAACAACCCGTTTCGCTTGCGCTTGGCCACGATCATCCAGAGCCAGTTGCAGGAGGTAGGCATAGAAGCCAAGATTCAAAGTTTTGACTGGGGGACTTTTTACGCGGATATAAAGAGTGGCCGTTTCCAGATGTACGGCCTGTCCTGGGTGGGCCTGAAGATGCCGGACATCTTTCGCTACGTGTTTCATAGCAGTTCCATCCCTCCCGCCGGTGCCAACCGCGGCCAGTTACAGGACGAACGTGTTGATAACCTGATCGAGCTGGCCGAGTCCGAGCAGGAACTGGTTGCCAAGGCGCGCCACTACCGGGAGTTACAGGCCCACCTGGCAGAAGTGTTACCCTACGTGGCCCTGTGGTACGAGGACAATGTCCTCGCGGTCAGGAAGGATATATCCGGTTATACTTTAGCAACGGACGGTAACTTTGACGCATTGACGAAGGTTCAACGTATCCAGACGAATGGTTGATAGCAGTAAACATATTCATGTCTCCATCAGCGAGCAAAGCCTGACACTGTACGAGGGAGAGCAAATCATCATGCAATGCCCGGTCTCCACGGCCGGTAACGGCCCCGGTGAACTCATGGACAGTGAATGCACGCCCCGTGGTGAACACGTGATCGCCGAAAAAATTGGTAGTGATTGCCCTGCAAACACGGTATTCGTCGGGCGTATCCCCACCGGTGAAATTTACGAACCGGCGTTACGCGAATTACACCCGGAGCGCGACTGGATAGTGACCCGCATCCTGTGGCTGGATGGAAAGGAACAGGGCAAGAACAAGGGAGGTAAGGTTGATACCTACCGGCGTTATATCTATATCCACGGTTCACCCGATGACGTTGATATGGGTTGCCCCGGTTCACACGGCTGCGTCCGTATGCGCAATGATGACGTGATCCGGTTGTTTGACCTTGTCTCGGTAGGTGACCGGGTAACCATCCGTGAGTAACAGGGAACCGAAACTGGAAAGACCGGCGTCTACCTTTGAACGCATTGGCGGTGACGAGGGCCTGAAAAAACTGGTGCAGGTTTTTTATGACGAGATGGAATCCCTACCCGAGGCAAAAACCATTCGCGAACTGCATCCAGAAGATACGCGCAGCGCCCGCGAGAAATTTTTTATGTTCCTGAGTGGCTGGATGGGTGGTCCGGACCGTTATATCGCCGCGTTCGGGCATCCGCGTCTGCGCGCGAGACATTTACCGTTCCCTATTGGTGAGAAGGAAAAAGACCAGTGGTTGTTGTGTATGGAAAAGGCACTGGATGCACTTGATATAGACAGTGCCTTCAAGATGCAACTGCTAAACTCTTTCCGGCAAACCGCTAACCACATGATGAACTCGGAAACCAACCGGGAAGAATGACAGCGCACGCTAAAACCACCACCATGCAGGCCATGCGCCTGCACCAACAACATGAACCACTCAAGTTCGACACCTGCCCGGTACCAAAACCGGGTGATAACGAGGTTCTACTAAAAGTATCGGCCTGCGCGGTCTGCCGGACTGACCTGCATGTCTGTGATGGTGACCTGACCGAGCCGAAACTTCCATTGATACCCGGTCACGAGATCGTGGGTTACGTCGAGGCATGCGGTAAGAATGTGACTGGATTGAAACCGGGTGAACGCGTGGGCGTGCCCTGGCTGGGTTATACCTGTGGCAACTGTGAGTTCTGTAAAAAAGGGTTGGAAAACCTGTGTGACCAGGCCCGCTTTACCGGTTACCAGATCGATGGGGGCTATGCTGAATACGCGGTGGCTAACCAGCATTTTGTGTTTCCACTGAACAATTCCATGTCGGATGAACACATCGCACCGCTATTATGCGCCGGCCTGATTGGCTACCGGTCCTACCGCATGACCAGTGATGCAACACGTATCGGCCTTTACGGCTTTGGTGCTGCCGCGCACATCATCACCCAGGTAGCACTTCAACAGGGAAAGGAAATCTATGCCGTTACCCGCCGGGGTGACACGCATTCGCAGGAATTTGCAAAGCAGCTTGGTGTGAACTGGGCCGGCGATACGGAAGAGTCACCACCGGTACAACTTGATGCCGCCATACTTTATGCCCCCGCCGGGGAACTGGTGCCACTTGCTCTCAGGTCGGTCAGGAAAGGCGGGGTAGTGGTTTGTGCCGGTATTCACATGTCGGATATCCCGTCTTTTCCATACGATATTCTCTGGGGTGAACGTACTGTTTGTTCTGTTGCCAACCTGACGCGCAAGGATGGCGAGGAATTTCTCAAGCTTGTTGAACAACTGGATATCAATACCGAGGTCACGACCTTTCCCATGCAGGAAGCGAACATGGCGCTGGACAAGTTACGTGCCGGTGAATTACAGGGTGCCGCGGTGCTGGTTAATCGCTAGTAGGTAAAGGCAGCGTTGAAGGCATCCCGGTAGATCGCGCACGGGTCCTCGTCGGTCTCAAGCCGCTGTTTCCAGGAGGTGATATCTTGTTCATATTTCGCACGCCGCTGTTCACTCGATGTCATGGCCATATTGCGTTCGCCCAGTTTGATCATCTCCGTCGTGGCAATACGGCAGCGTGCCTGTAGATCTTCGGGAAGTGGTTTGCCATCATAAACAGCACCAGCAACAATGGTTTGAACATGCATGTAGAGCAACACGGAAGCGAGTAGCTTTCTCATTACTTGAATTCCAGTTTTGCCGGTGAGATCAGGATATTGAATTGCTCGCACCAGATAACGATGGAGCCGAAGTCCTGCAGGTTAATACCATCCGGCACCGGGTAGTTCTGGCTGCCACTGAATGCTTTCAGGCGACCGAGATCCACGTACATGGTCTCATCAACGGGAGAAGAGGGCTTAACTTCGTCCAGTGGTACCAGGTAAACATGGTACTTTGGCCCGGGCCCGACCTCGAAATCAGTCTCGAGGTGCAGCAGGTCGTGGTACAACGTGAAGCCACCTTTGCCGTAGTGCACCGGGTCAGCCGGGTTGGCGTGGATAAACTCCCCGGTTGCGACCACAGTGCGTGAGTCACTATCAGCAACAGTTTCATTAATAGCAGGTGGTGGAAACAGGTAGGGAAAGGTAAA
This sequence comes from Gammaproteobacteria bacterium, assembly GCA_965229565.1. GTDB lineage: Bacteria > Pseudomonadota > Gammaproteobacteria > Eutrophobiales > Eutrophobiaceae > JANQNX01. The sequence goes on from OZ245888.1 coordinate 962,488, forward strand.
GATACCCAGCGCAAATCCAAACGTGACACCGAGTACACCGCCAATAATAAAACCGGACAACAGTTTATTTAAATGGGACATCATAAATTCCTATTATTACTATTATTAACAAGCAATGACATACAGATTTATCCAAGGTATATCCATAATAGGCTTATATTCACGATCAACTGTTAAATTGAAAAAAACATGAATATTGCGATTCAAGGCCCTGTATATCATTATGGTACAAGTCTACCTTCTTAAACATGGTTAACCAGTATTGCCGAACTGTTGCCTGGGATTATCATTGTTGTCGACTTGAGACCGGGTTTTAGTGCTATAAGCCACAATTTAATAATCAGCTTTAATCAGCTTTAATTAACTTATGTTGAAAAAACTAAAAAAAAGCATGAGCTCAACTGCTAATCTCTTCCCACCCCTGAAAAATATACTCAAGAATATAAATCTTAAGCGACGTTATGCAACCGAGCTTGCCCTGATAAAGGGACAGCATGTAAACAGAAACAGGCATCCATCAATAATTCATTTTTCTGTTAATAAGGCAGCTACTCAATATGTAAAATCAATATTGACCCGCTGTGCATCGAGTAATGGTATGGTGCCGGTGGGTATTCATGATTACGCGTTTAATTCAGATTTTCCTTTCCTTGATCATTTAACAGCTACAGAAATGGAAAAGTATCATCATATATTCAAAAGACATGGTTATATGTATAGCGTGTTTGGCGGAATGTTAGAGGGCGTACCCTGCCTGGAGGAATATAAGATCGTCTTTGTTGTCAGGGATCCCAGGGATATACTGGTTTCTGAATACTATTCAATATCACTTAGTCATATTGCGCCTGGTATAACAGGTAACAAGCATAATGATTTTAAAACGAAAAGAAAAAAAGCAACCGAATCAACTATTGATGAATATGTCATTGCGCATAGTGACCGTGTCTACGCCGTATTCTATCGCTACCAGGAACTACTCCTGGATAAATATGAAAACGTTTATTTAACTTCTTTTGAAGCCATGCTGTCAGATTTTGGCAAGTGGTTGAATGACTTAATATGTTATTGCGAGCTTGATGTGGACATGACAACAAGAGAGTCATTAACCAGGGAAAATGTGGCTAGTAAACCTGATAAAGAAGATATAGAGCAACACCTTCGCAAAGGCATCGTGGGCGATTACAAGCATAAACTTAAGCCAGAAACCATTGAATATTTGAATAAAAAGTTTTCATCTGTACTTGTAAAGTACAATTATACTAAAGCGTAGAATGCCATCAGCAGTCATGCATAAAATATAATATAACTTCATAGGCGTTACATGATCCTGAAAATACGCAATCTTTCAAACTGGCTAAAAGACAAGTGTTTAAGGAAGATCAGTTTTTCTGATTTACAACAGGAGAAGTCTATTTATCTATATGCCGGTGATGTTCCACAAAATGGGTTGTATAATAAGTTTATTGGTCTGTCCCTGTCGCAAGAAAACTTTCAGCACATCAAGCATGATGTTACCCACAAGCTACCACTTGATGACTCCTGCGTTGATATTTATCAATCTGAAGACGTTTTTGAACATATAGAACCAGAATTATTGATTCCTGTCATTGACGAAATATACAGGGTGCTCAAACCCGACGGGGTGTTTAGATTGTCTTTGCCCGATTACCAGTGTGATATTTTGTATAACCGAACAAAAAAGAACGTAGCCGGTAAATTATTATTCGACCCTGTTGGTGGCGGTGATTTTATTGATGGTAAAGTGATTAATGGTGGTCATGTGTGGTTTCCGCAGTATCAAAATGTAAAAGCGCTGCTTGAAAAAACGAAGTTTAGAGATATTAGGTTTTATCATTACTATGATGAGTCAGGGAACGGTGTTACAAACCCGATTGATTACTCTATTGGTCATGTCAAGAGAACACCAGACCATGATGAAAGAGTTAAGAACCCTTATAGACCAATGTCTATAGTTGTTGATTGTATAAAATGACAAGACATTATAAATGTATAATCTACAGACCTATTGGTGCCGATTAGCTTTTTCTTACCCATGAAACGTATCCCTGAACCAGAGCTAATGGATGAAGCCGAACAGGCGTATGCCTATGCCCATGCGGATTTCGAGGAGCCACATAACCACTTTATTGATCTGCTGAAATCGGCCTGTGGTCATGATTTGCCTGCAACAGGCAGGGCGCTGGACCTGGGTTGTGGTGCAGCTGATATCAGTATCCGTTTTGCCCGGTCTTTTCCCGGTTATATCGTGGATGCCGTCGATGGGGCCGAGGCCATGTTGAACGAGGCGGAAAAGATACTGCTGGGGATGGAGGACCTTTTCCAGGAACGAATTCACCTGGTCCAGGGGCACTTGCAGGATTTCTCAATTACAGATCACTATGAAATTATCTTTTCCAATTCCCTGTTGCATCACCTGCACGATCCCGTGGTGCTCTGGAATGTGTTGAAAAAGGCCAGTTTCAACACGCAGATCTTTATCATGGACCTGATGCGGCCCGACTCAGAAACAGCCGTGGATGAACTTGTACAATTATATGCAGCGGGTGAGCCGGAGATCCTGCAACGTGATTTCAGGAATTCATTGTTTGCCGCGTTTACTCCCGGCGAGGTAGAACTGCAGCTGCAAGAGGCCGGCTTAAAACAGTTGGCGGTTGAGGTGGTGTCTGATCGTCACCTGGTTGTTCTAAATAAATAATTGCCAGGTGAAAAAAAACCGGGAAGCAAGCTTCCCGGTTTCTCGAGGAGGTTAAAAGTTTTAAATCTTAACCGGCTTCCTTGGTGGTCTTGATGATAGCCGCGGCAACCTTGTAAGGGTCGGCATTGGATGCCGGGCGACGATCTTCCAGTCGGCCTTTCCAGCCATCTTCCACGGTGCTAACCGGGATACGAATCGATGCACCACGGTCAGAAACACCATAGCTGAATTCATGGATAGACTGGGTTTCATGCTTACCGGTCAGGCGCTGTTCGTTGTGTGCACCGTACACGTCAATGTGTCGTTTAATGTTCTTACCAAACTGTTCACAAATCTTGGTAAAGACTTCTTCCTTGCCAGCTTCGCGCATTTCGGCGTTAGAGAAGTTGGCATGCATACCGGAGCCGTTCCAGTCGGTGTCACCCAGTGGTTTAGGGTGCCAGTCAACCGCAAGGTCGTATTTCTCACCGGTACGCTCAAGCAGGTAACGCGCTAACCAGATTTCGTCACCGGCACGCTTCGCGCTCTTGGCAAAAATCTGGAATTCCCACTGGCCAGCAGCTACCTCGGCGTTGATACCTTCAACATTCAGGCCTGCTTCCAGGCACAGATCGAGGTGCTCGTCGATCATCTCGCGGCAGTAAGCATTACGTGCACCTACAGAGCAATAATAGGGGCCCTGCGGAGGAGGATAACCACCGGGAGGGAAACCAGGAGGAAGATTGGTAGCCGGATCCCAAAGGAAATATTCCTGTTCGAAACCGAACCAGTAAGCTTCGTCATCTTCATCGATGGTAGCGCGACCGTTGGACTCATGCGGGGAATGGTCAGGGTTCAAGACCTCGGTCATCACCAGGTATGAGTTAAGACGAGCCGGATCAGGGATAATCATAACCGGTTTCAGCAGGCAGTCAGATGAACCACCCTCGGCCTGTTCGGTAGAACTACCGTCAAATACCCACATAGGGCAATCTTCCAGCTTACCGCTGAAATCCTTTCGCACCATGGTTTTACTTCTTAAACTTTGAGTTGGCTTGTATCCGTCCAGCCAAATATATTCCAACTTACTTTTCATGATTTGAGCTCTCCTCCAATTAATTATGTAAGTAGACTGAAGCCTGTTTATTTAGAGTCAGTCATTTTGCAATATGTATTCCAGCTATTCGTCATAGTGCAAAATCAGGTAAAACGGCCCTGCCTATATTCAACAGCCAGAGAATTTTGTGCGATAAATCGGCTAGTTAGCGATAATTTAGCAAGCCAGGCTAACGGCCTGGAGTAATGCACATTATCGTCGCGTTCGGGTCGGCGCTGATTTAAGCGCACAATAATAGTGCATTATGCCCCTATTAACGCGCTAAAGTGGTGCGCTACGGTAGCCAGTCTTCCTCGAGCAGCCGCACCAGTTCGGCACAGCTCTCGAGTCTATCATCCGGGGCCTTTGCCAGGCATTTCATGGCGACGTCCTCGAGTAGTTCAGGGATACGTATCCTGGTGACCTCTGACGGTCGCGGCGGCGTTTCTTCCCGGATCTTTTCTAACATGTCATATACGTATTCCTCGTCGAAGGGTGGTTGCCCACACAGGACCTCGTAAAGAATTGCCCCCAGGCTATATATATCCGTGCGGAAATCGATATCCGGATCACGCCTGGTCTGCTCGGGTGACATGTACAGAATTGAACCCTGTAATTGTTCCTGGTCGGTCATGGAGGATACCTTCTTGTTGGTATCAATCACCCCTGTATCTTCCGACAAATCGATACTTGAGCCGTCTTCCGTCCAGACCTTGGCCAATCCCCAGTCCATCAGTAGTACTTCGCCGAACGGTCCGACAAGAATATTCTCCGGCTTGATATCGCGATGGATAACGCGATGAGTATGCGCGTACTCAAGTGCATGTGCGATCTGGATAAGCACATTAATCAACTGTGTTAAATCGTAGCGTTCGCGGTAGTCCAGGATCTCGCGCAGCGTATAGCCATGTACCAGCTTCATGGTGAAGTAGATTTGGCCCTTTGAATCCCGGCCCAGCTCGTACATGGGGACGGTATTCGGGTGCTGTAACATGGCACCGACCCTGGCTTCACGCAGGAAACGTTTTTGCTCTATCGGGTCCTTGGCAAACTCGGGTTTCAGCGTCTTGTAACAGACCACGCGCGACAGGTGCAGGTCCTTGCAAGACTGGACAATAGCCTTGCCGCCACGTGCAATGGTTTTGAAATAAGCATAGCGTGTGGCCGGATTGATCTTTTCCGGTAATGGCGCATCGGTATTTTCCAGGTACAGCAGGGCATAGTCATCTGTAGGGGGTTCAGGAAAAGTGGTCATGTAATAATGCCTTTAAAATAGTGATTATGTGCGGTTGCTGTCAGGTGATATTTTAACCGGTGCGTAATACATTTTATTCACGTTACAGGTTACTGACTGTAACGTAATTTGTGAACCTGTTCAGTATAAATAGCCAGTTATGATTGAACTGTGTAAAGCCGGGCTATGTCCCATAATATTATGAAATTACCAGTACTGTTATTTGCATTTATCCCTTTAACCATTGCCGCTGAAACGGTTTATAAATCAGTGGATGAACAAGGTAACGTGATTTTTTCCGACCAGCCATCGGCCAATGCCGAGAAACTGGAAGTTGCACCTGCCCCAGCCATCGATTTTAAACAACTATCATTACCAGCGCGTGCCAAGGACAAGGTTGAAGATTCGGCTACCTATCAGCAAGTGCTGATACTCGAACCGGGAAACGAACAAACGATTCACGATAATCCCGGTAACCTCACCGTTTTGATAGCTTCAGAGCCGATGCTGAAGCAAGGGCATCAAATCATGCTGGAAATGGATGGTAAACGTGTCAGTACCGGTACGGATAACACGGTGAAAATAGAGAATATCGACAGGGGGCAGCACACGCTGACAGCACGGATAGTTAATGCCGACGGTAATGTCCTGCTGTCTTCCAGGCCGACGACATTCTTCATGCGCCGGGTGAGCAAACTGACTTCACCGTTGAACAAGGATACCGCGAATAACCAGGCTACCGGTGTCAGTCCCGTCAATCCGCCCCGGGTGGTTCCCGACGGTGTAACACCCGTGAATCCACCGAAGCCGGGTGGTCAGCAACCCGCTCCCGCGGCTACACCCACCTTGTAATTATTGGCGTAGTCACCGGCATGAGCTATGCTGCAAACATGAAGCTATCACTCACTGTCCTGCTTTTATTGGTTTTCAGTATTACCGCTGCAGAAACGGTTTATAAAACCGTCGACAAGGATGGCAACGTGATTTTCAGCGACCAGCCCTCTGCGGGTGCCGAGCAGATCGAACTGCAGGAATTGCAGACCATAAAAAACCCCAATACGCCGAGATTACCGCCTCGAAATACAGCCGCGCAGGCACCCGATCCGGCCGAGTATTACCAGGCCATATCGATAATCAGCCCCGCAGAAGGTGAGGGCTATCGCAACAATGCCGGAAACCTCAACATCAGCCTGTCACTGCAACCTGCACTCAGGCCTGGCCACAAGGTCGTCATCAAGCTGGATGGCGAGGAGATCGCCAGCGGCACCGCGTTGTCGGCAACAGTAGAAAACGTTGATCGTGGCACACACAGTCTGACTGCTGCCGTTGTTGATGCCGGGGGGAAAAGCCTGATCTCCACGACCAGTAGTTTCAGTATGCTCAGGGTGTCTCTGGGCACGCCCTGATCTAGCCTTACCCGGAAACTTAACCATCATCTACAAGGGCCTGCATCGTCCAGGACGTATGTATTGGTGCACAGGTCTATAATTGTGCATTTGGTCTGCTTCTTGCTGTAACCCTCTAGGATAATCATGACGCACAATTGGATTAGTGTAAGTCATTAATATTTATATATATTTAAATAACACAGATTTAGTACCCGGATTAAACCAGTGAAAAACGCACTAAAACAGTGCAATAATGCGCATACCATGACCTTTATTAGTGAAACGGCAGATAAAATTCTCGACAATCTGTCTACTGCTATCCTGCTATTTGATGCCGAGCTGTCACTCATCTGTATCAATGCCTCGGGCGAGGATATGTTGTCGGTGAGTAGCAACCGGGTTGATGGATTAAAGCCCAGGCAGATCTGGCCAAAATCAACGTTCTTCAACCGTGTCCTGAATAAGGCCCTGGAGACCGGCGCCAAGCATATTGAGCGCGACGTATTGATCACACTCAATAACAACAGCAAGATTCGCGTCGATGCCATGATCACCCCCATACTTGACGAAGAAGAGGTGGCCGAGGTACTGGTTGAACTGGTCGACGCCTATGCCTATGAGAAGGTTATGCAGGAGCATAACCAGAAGACCTTGCAGGAAGCGGCAAAGGAGGCCGTGCAGGGCATGGCGCATGAAATCAAGAACCCGCTTGGTGGCATCAGGGGCGCGGCCCAGTTGCTGGAAGCCGAACTGCACGAGCAGGATCTCAAGGAATACACCCGCATCATCGTTTCTGAATCAGATCGGCTGCGAAATTTTATCGATAAAATGCTGTCGCCCAGCAAGTCTTCGCAGAAAACCGAGATGAATATCCACGAAATACTTGAATATGTTGTCTCACTGGTCAGGGCCGAAAGCACGCATACCATCAGGATCATAAAAAATTATGATCCCAGCATTCCCGATATCCTTGCCGACAGGGAGCAGCTAATCCAGGCGGTGCTCAACCTGGTTCGCAATGCCGTGCAGGCGATAGACAAGAACGGTTCCATTACACTTAAAACACGAATTCGCAGGAAGGTAACCATCAACAACAGGCTGAATCGTCATGTGATCGTGCTTGAAGTGATAGACGATGGTCCTGGTATTCCGCCGGAGATTGAGGACGCGGCCTTTTATCCCATGATTACGACGCGTGCCGAGGGCACGGGACTGGGCCTGACACTGGCCCAGCAAATAATTCAGGCACATGATGGTTTAATCAGTTATGAACGAGAAAATGACAAAACCTACTTTACCATCCTCTTACCACTGGACTAGGGATATGGATGTTAAACAACAGGTATGGATCGTAGACGATGACAAGTCTATTCGCTGGGTGCTGGAGAAAGCACTGCAGAAATCCGATGCGCATATAGAGAGTTTTTCAAAACCTGACGACGTTTTGAAACGACTTCCAGCAGAACAACCGGATGTGATTATCTCCGATGTGCGCATGCCGGGCATGGATGGCATAACCCTGCTGGACCATATTAAAAAAGTTAACCCGGAGATACCGGTCATCATCATGACCGCCTATTCCGACCTGGACCGAGCCGTTTCTGCATTCCAGGGTGGTGCTTTCGAATACATTTCCAAGCCATTTGACGTTGATGAAGTTGTCAGCCTGGTTAAGCGTGCCATCGCGCACAAGCTCAAGTCACCGGCAATTAACGATGTCGATGAGCATCGCGTGACTTCCCCGATTATCGGTTCGGCACAGGCCATGCAGGAAGTATTCAAGGCGATCGGGCGATTATCAACATCTAACCTGACCGTACTGATTACCGGCGAATCCGGTACCGGCAAGGAACTGGTTGCCAGTGCATTGCATGCCCATAGCCCGCGATCTGAAAGTCCTTTTATTGCGATTAATACCGCGGCAATACCGAAGGATCTGCTGGAATCGGAATTATTCGGACATGAGAAGGGTGCGTTTACCGGTGCGACTGCCCAGCGCCAGGGACGATTTGAGCAGGCTAATGGCGGCACGTTGTTCCTCGATGAAATTGGTGATATGCCAGCCGACCTGCAAACAAGACTGTTACGCATACTGGCCCAGGGCGAGTTCTATCGTGTCGGCGGTCACATGCCTATCAAGGTTGATGTTCGTGTCATCGCCGCTACTCACCAGAACCTGGAAAAGCTGGTCAAGGAAGGCAAGTTTCGCGAAGACCTGTTGCACCGCCTGAACGTGATACGCGTTCACGTGCCGGCCCTGCGCGAGCGCCGCACTGACGTGATTGAACTGGCCAAACACTTTCTCAGTATCGCCGCTAAAGAACTGGGCGTTGAAACCAAGCGTCTGCTAAAGGAGACACAGGATTACCTGATTAGCCTGCCCTGGCCAGGCAATGTTCGTCAGCTGGAAAACTTCTGTCGTTGGGTCACGGTCATGGCATCCAGTACAGAAATCCATATTGATGATCTTCCACCAGAATTAAAGATTGATACCGAGGTCACCGAGACCTCCAATGAATGGGAAACCAATTTCAGGCGTTGGGTTGAAACCAGCCTGCTCAAAGGTGATACCGAACTATTGAGAAGCGCCGAACCTTGCTTTGAGACAATACTGATCGAGGAAGCATTGAAGAAAACCGGTGGCCGCCGCCAGGATGCGGCAAAGTTACTGGGCTGGGGACGCAATACTTTGACGAGAAAAATTAAACAACTCGGGCTTGATGTTTAGGATCTGCCCGTCGCCGCAACTCGCGCGATGTAAATGCATGAAATAACAATGTCTGTTTTATCGACCATCACGATCGGATTGTTATTCTCGGATTCACATCCGTGCAAGGCGAAAAGAACTAGTGGTCCTGTTTTAGCCAGCCTGCCACCTGCTTGGCATAGTAGGTAAGAATGGCGTCGGCACCGGCACGTTTGCATGATAGCAGTGACTCCATCACGGTGCTTTTTTCATCCAGCCAACCATTCGCTGCTGCCGCTTTCAACATCGCGTATTCACCACTGACATGGTAAACAAAAGTGGGCCGCATGAAGGTTGATTTCACGCGCTGCACGATATCGAGATAGGGCAGGCCGGGTTTGACCATGACCATATCCGCACCTTCTTCCAGGTCCAGCTCCACTTCCAGTAACGCTTCATCGGAGTTGGCCGGGTCCATCTGGTATGTATACTTGTTGCCACCACCGAGGTTACCCGCAGAGCCGACCGCATCACGGAATGGACCGTAAAACGAGGAGGCATACTTGGCGGCATAGGCAAGAATCCGCGCATGTATCATGCCGGCGCCCTCGAGTTCGGCGCGTATGGCGCCAATCCTGCCATCCATCATGTCGGAGGGAGCGACGATATCTGCGCCTGCCTCGGCATGTGATAAGGCTTGTTTGACGAGCACCTCTACCGTTTCGTCATTCAACACGTAGCCCGATTCATCTGTGAGGCCGTCCTGGCCGGATAATGTATACGGATCCAGTGCGACATCGGTAATAATGCCGAGCTCCGGGTTACGCTGTTTTAACTGGCTGACTGCAGATTGCACCAGTCCATCCGGGTTATAGGCCTCACGTGCATCGTCACTTTTCTTGCTGTTATTGATGACCGGGAACAGGGCAATGGCGGGGATGCCCAGTTCGAGTAATTGATCCGACTCGTTGAGCAGTTCTTCCACTGACAGGCGGCGCACGCCTGGCATGGATGCCACGTCGACCTGGTCTTCCTTGTCCTCGGCAATAAATATCGGGTAAATCAGGTCATCAGCGCTGAGTTTGTTTTCCCGCATCAGGCGCCGGGAAAAGTCATCCCTGCGCATGCGTCTAGGACGTGTCATCAGGTATTGTCCGAATGAAGTCTCTTTTGTCATTACACTATGAATTATTATTTTCAGTTTGGTCTATAGTTTACCGCATATTAAAGATTACACTAGGCCTCGCACGAGTTAGCATAAAACCATGTCATCCCTTGAACAATTGATAATTGAGCAGCAGTCACTCCTGCGCATGGTGATTTTTATAACTTTACTGATGCTGTTTTTATCGCTTGAGCGTTACTGGCCGAGACGCAAGGTAGCAGCCGGCTCCGATAAGAAAAGACGGTTATATAACCTTGGTTTGCTGACCATCAATATCATTGCAGTACGTATACTTATTCCCCTGGCACTGTTCCAGGCGGCAATGTTTGCGAGCAGCGAGAATATTGGTTTGTTTAACCTGCTGGGCTTACCGCTATGGATAAACCTGGTTTTGAGTATCCTGTTGTTTGATCTGCTGATCTACCTGCAACACGTGGCCTTTCACAAGTTTGCGATATTGTGGCGTATTCATCGTATTCACCATACAGACCTGCAGTTTGATGTCACTACCGGTGTGCGCTTTCATCCTTTCGAAATCCTGTTGTCGATGTTGTACAAGTTACTGGCGGTAGTGTTGTTTGGGCCAGTGGCAATTGCGATCATCCTGTATGAAGTCTTGCTGAATGCTTTTGCACTTTTTACACATAGCAACCTGGGTCTGCCAGCAAGACTGGAGGTATTGATCAGGCGTATCGTCGTTACACCTGATATGCATCGCGTACATCATTCGGTTATCAAGGTGGAAACCGACAGTAACTATGGCAACATCTTTTCGTTCTGGGACAAGCTGTTTCTTACCTATCGTTCCCAGCCTGAACAAGGGCATGAGAACATGCAGATTGGTTTACTGGAATATCGTCTGCCTGAACAGTTAAAAATAGCTGGTTTACTGGTCTTGCCTTTTAAAAAGGAGTAGTGCGTATGAAATATCTGTTGCTGTTTCTGTTTCTGGCAGGTTGTAATTCATCCCGGCCCAGTGCGGAATCGATCAGGTTGTTTGGCGATTACTGCGAATCCGAGGGAAATGAACGAGGCAGCGTTGAGTTTAATCTCTGCGTGACACGAGTTGCAGAAAAGAAATAAACGTTAGTGCGATAACCGGTTTTTTCGTCTTATTTTAATGGATCAGGCAGTGCCTGAATTGTTTCCTCGATCCATTGCTCTACCTCGCGAGTGATCTCGCTCGCGCTTTTTCCAGCGGGATCGATCACCGGCCCGATCACCATGGTGATCGTACCTGGCTGCTTGATAAAACTGTTACGCGGCCACAGGTAGCCGGCGTTATGCGCAACCGGTGTGATCATGGCGCCGGATTTTTCTGCCAGCAGACCACCACCGGGCAAGTATTTCTGCCTACTGCCCGGGGCAACGCGCGTGCCCTCGGGAAAAATAATCACCCAGAGATCTTTCTTCAGGCGTTCGCAGCCCTGTTCCACAATCTGGCGAAAGGATTTTATTGCCGATGATCTTTCGATCGCGATAGGTTGCATAGATGCCAGTCCCCAGCCATAGATCGGGATCTGCAACAGTTCCCGCTTCAGTATCCAGACCTGGGGTACAAACAGTAACTGCAGGGCCAGGGTTTCCCATGCTGACTGATGTTTACACATGACGATACCCGGCTGTTGTGGAATATTTTCCCTGCCCTCAATGCGGTAGTGGACGCCACAGCACAGTTCCAGCCACCACAGGTTAAACACGGTCCAGCGTGTCACAATGTAGTAGCGAGCATGGAATGACAGGGGATAGGCGAGTAGACAGATAGGTACAAAGACAAGCGTGCTGATGGTCTGCCCAAGGTAAAAAAACAGCGAACGGATGAACAACATCAGTTAATTGCTTATCAGTTCGTCAACAAATGCAGCAAGATTATTGTAAATGGGGATACCGGGTGGCACCTTGCCGTCATCAATTTCCTTTTGTCCTGCACCAGTCTTTACCAGTATCGGTTTACCGCCTGCACTTTTTATTGCCTGAATATCGGTCATTTTGTCACCGACACAGTACACCTTGCTGAGTGAAACCCGTAAACGATCGGAAACCTGGTTGTACAGGCCGGGCTTGGGTTTGCGGCAGTTGCATTCATCACGTGGTGTGTGCGGGCAGAAAAAGACGGCATCAATCGTACCGCCATACTGGGTCAGGTGAGAATGCATCTTTAAATGTATGGCGTTGAGTGCGTCGATAGTCAACTTGCGTCTGCCAATGCCTGACTGGTTCGTTACCACGACAACCTGGTAATTATGGCGAGTGAGCCTGGCGATAGCTTCAAGGCTGCCGGGGATCGCGCGCCATTCATCCGGTGATTTGATAAAATCATCAGAGTCTTCATTGATCACGCCATCCCTGTCCAGAATAATCAGTGCCATGGGTTATCCCTGTAACCTGGAGATATCAGCAATCTCCAGGAAAAGTTTATTCAAATTCTGTAATAAAGCCAGTCGATTCTGTCGCACCTTTTCATCATCACACATCACCATCACCTGGTCGAAAAAATTATCGACACTATCACGCAGGTCGGCGAGAAGTGATAACGAAGACTGGTAATCACTGTTGTTCAACAATGGCTTCAGTTTCTGTCGGTGTTCTTCCAGCTTGGTAGCCAGCGCTTTCTCGGCCTCTTCCTGCAACAGTGATGGGTCGATAGTACTGTTACCTGTCACATTATTCTTCTTGAGAATATTGGCAATGCGCTTGTTCGCCGCTGCGAGACTGTCTGCCTCGGACAGGGAACGGAATGCCGTGACTGCCTGTAATCGATGATGAAAATCCAGGGGCCGTGTGCCAGCTACGGCCAGTACCGCCGACAGCGTATCGCTGTCGATGCCTGCATCCAGGTAATAGCGTCGCAGGCGTTCCTGTAAAAAAGACAACACATCTGCTATCGAGTCCCCGGCATTGATGTTTTCGGGAAACGCTGCCGCGGCATGATTCAACAGTTCGGGCAGGTCGATGTCCAGTTCACATTCAATAATAATGCGTAGCAGGCCAATGGCGGCACGTCTCAAGGCAAATGGATCCTTGGCACCGGTCGGGGCCTTGCCGATAGCGAATATGCCCAGCAGGCTATCAATTTTTTCGGCGATAGCGAGGCTTTGGCCGACTGCACTATCGGGCAGGTTATCACCGGCAAAACGCGGGCAGTAGAATTCTTCCAGTGCCGCGCACACCTCGTCGGCTTCACCGGCAGCCTCGGCATAGTATTTACCCATGGTGCCCTGCAGCTCCGGAAACTCGAAAACCATTTCTGTCAGCAGGTCACAGAAACAAAGCTCTGCAGCCCTGCGGGTATGGTCAGGACTGGCATTAATCTTCGGCGCCAGGTATTCACAGTGATGCTGCAGGCGCTGCATCCTGTCCTTCAATGTGCCCAGCTGTTTCTGGTAGATGACCAGTCCCAGGCCATCGACGTGGCTTGCCAGTCCCTTGTTAATATCCCGCTTCCAGAAAAAACTGGCATCGCTAAGGCGGGGCTGGATCACTCGTTCATTACCCAGCTTTATCAGTTCGGGTTGTTTACTGACGATATTGGCAACGCCAATGAAACAGGGTAGTAAACGTTGTTGTTTGTCCCTGACCGGGAAGTATTTCTGGTGGTCCTGCATGGTTGCGATTAGCACTTCACCGGGCAATTCCAGGAAGGCCTTGTCAAATTCACCAGTGAAAGCCATCGGCCATTCCACCAGCGCGGTGACTTCGTCCAGTAGTGCAGGATCAATTATAGCCTCGCCCCCCGTTGTACTGGCTTCCTTGTTCACCTGTTGTGTAATCAGTGACTGTCTTTCATCGAAATCAACAACTACCTTGCCGGTAGTCCTGAGTGCATCGATATAGTCAGAGGCCTGTTCTATCCTGATGGCATCGGGGTGAAGAAAGCGATGCCCATAAGTACAGTTACCACTATTGATACCCATTACTTCGCAATCGATCACATTGTCACCAAGCATGAACAGCAGCCATTTGACCGGGCGTACAAATTCAATATCGCTGCTGCCCCAGCGCATGCGTTTTGCAATGGGTAACTTTCCAAGCGCGGTTTCCACCATCTCCGGGACCAGCTCGACGGTTTGTTTGCCCTTGATAAATTGTTTAAACGCCAGCCATTGTCCCTTGTCGGTCTCTATCGTTTCGAGCTCGTCAATGGTTGCGCCAACAGAACGGGCAAAGCCCTCGGTAGCCTTACCCGGTTTGCCATTGGCATCGAAGGCAACATCCAGTGAAGGCCCACGTTTTTCCTGTTCTATATCTTCCTGGGCCGTATCGATTTGGGTTACAAGTAACGCCAGTCGGCGTGGCGTGGCCAGCCAGCGGCTGGTCTCGAATGACAGCTGGTTTGTTTCAAATAGCTGGTTCATTTCCGCCTGAAATGCCATGCCCAGCCGCTTCAGGGAAGTGGGCGGCATTTCCTCGGTGCCAATCTCGATTAAAAGATCCTGTTTACTGCTCATGGGAATGTTCGACTAGTTATTGAGTAATGGGAAACCCAGTGCCTCGCGGCTTTCGTAAAACGCCTGCGCAACCGAGCGCGATAGCGTTCTGACTCTGAGTATGTATTGCTGTCTCTCGGTAACGGAGATAGCGCCGCGTGCGTCCAGCAGGTTAAAGGCATGTGAGGCCTTGATCACCATCTCGTAAGCGGGCAGGGCAAGGCCGTTTTCAATCAGCGTGCCGGCCTGCTGCTCGCATGTATCAAACCAGTTTAACAGGGACGCGGTGTCGGCCAGTTCAAAATTATAACGCGACATCTCTACCTCGTTTTGATGATAGATGTCGCCATATGTAACTGTTTTTCCGTCATGCCTGGTCCAGACAAGTTCATAGACATTACTGCATGCCTGCAGGCTCATGGCGATACGCTCAAGGCCATAAGTCATCTCGCCCGTTACCGGTTTGCAATCGAGTCCGCCCGCCTGCTGGAAATAGGTGAACTGGCTGATTTCCATTCCGTCCAGCCAGACTTCCCAGCCCAGTCCCCAGGCACCAAGGGTAGGTGATTCCCAGTTGTCTTCGACGAAGCGAATGTCATGCAGGCTGGTGTCAACGCCAATTGCGGTCAGCGAATCAAGATACAACTGCTGGATATCTTCCGGCGAGGGCTTGAGCAGCACCTGGAACTGGTAGTAATGCTGGAGCCTGTTCGGATTCTCGCCGTAGCGGCCATCGGTGGGGCGGCGGCACGGTTGTACATAGGCTGCGCGCCAGGGTTCCGGGCCAATCGCGCGCAGAAAGGTCGCCGGGTGGAAGGTGCCGGCCCCCATCTCCATATCGTACGGTTGTGCAATGACACAGCCTTGCGCGGCCCAATACTCCTGTAGCCTGAAAATAAGTTGTTGAAAACTACTGGCGCCGCCGATTTTTTGCCCGGATTTGGTCTTTTCTGTCATGAAATTCAGTTCTTTAGCGAATCGCGAAGTATAACGTGAGTAAGCAATATTGTGTACGTAACTGGCCAATATCGGGCTCAAGTCAGCGGCTTTTCCTGCCGCTATAACAAATGAGCAATAGAACCATGGAACAAAGTGTGAAAAAAATCGCAATTACACTGACTGAAACGGCACAATGGCATGCCCTGCTGGGACGGGCAGAATACCTGCTACAAAATTGCCTGCCGGAAGACGTGACCCATTACCTGGTACGCCTGTTTCTGAATCTTACCCGTGAGGATATGAGCCGGGAAAAAATATTGATGACTGCGGGCGAAGAGACCAGGGACGCAGATGAGAAATTACAGCGGGTGGCAGACAGGTGCCTGATGATTAGCGGTTTTTACCCTGATATCGTCAGTGTCTACGACGTTGCGCCGGATGAGTTTATAAAGATGGGCAAGAACGCCTACCGTGCCCTGGCGAATAAAACTGACATGGAAGTGGCCCCGGTGTTTACCTATCTCGATACCAATTTTCATATGGTCGTCGAAATGTTGAATCGTATATTGCAGTTGTCGTCGACCAATATCCAGGCAGTTGGTAGTACTGATAGTCAGTTTTCTGCCAGCAGCAAGAGACGGGTATCGAACTCGAAAAAGACAAACCGGACACTGGTATCCCGTCAGCTGAATTAATCAGGCTTCTCAACCAGGTTCTCTTGTCAGGTATAAAGTGATGTCACAACGTGTTGCCAGATTATCTATAGAAGTAATCCGGGTTCCAGAGAGGTGTAGTTAATGAGCAATGTCGAACAATTTCCCGTCATAGATCAAAATGTGCTGGATGAATTGCTTTCGATCATGGAAGACGAGTACATTGATATATTGCATATCTATCTTGAGGATTCATTATCACTGATGAACGATATTCATTCCGGTTTTAATAATTACCATGAACAAATCCTGCTTCCTGTGCATACCCTGAAATCCAGTAGTAAAAACGTTGGCGCAAGAAGACTTGCAGCAGTTGCGCAAAAAATGGAAATACTGGTCAAAGAGAAAAATTATGAGGCTGCAGCCTTGATGCTGGATGAGCTTCAGGATACATTTGCTGAAGCCCATGGCACGATTAGTGAAATAGTTAAAAAGGGCAGTACGCTTAGCAAGGCACTATGATTCCTGGATATTGATGATGCCAATATATGCCTGCCTCGATTGAAAAGACAATACTCGTTATTGATGACGATACTGACCTGCAAAACCTGCTCAAATTAAAACTTGAACAGAAGGGGTTTCACGTCATCACCGCTGATAATGGTGATGCCGGTCTGAAAAAGCTGGAAGAGTGCGAACCGGACATGGTCATGGTCGATGTGCAGATGCCTATCATGGATGGTTTCGAATTCTGCGTACGAGCTACCCGATATCTCCAAACCCGGCACTTCCCTATCATGATCATGACCGCTACTGATGATGATGCCTCGGTAAACCGGGCCTACCAGTGCGGCGCGACAGATTTTGTTACCAAGCCTATCAACCAGGCCAAGCTTATTCACAGGATACGCTTTGCCCTGAAGGCAAGTGCCACAGCAGAAAGGTTGTCTGAACGAGAGAAGTTACTACTGTCGGCTCAGAAGACCGCAAAAATGGGTGAATGGACCTACGACATTGACAAGGATGAATTTTATTGTTCGCCTGAAGCCGCAGTGCTGTTTGGACTGGAGCCTCGCCCCTGTCATGATTACAAAGCGTTGCTGGTATTGATCAGTGATAACAATCTTGAACGGGTCAGGTCGATATTCCAGGACGCTACATTCAAGGACAAGGATTACAGTGTTGAATTCGAAATAAAGACGAGTACCGGTCAAACCAGGCGTATCCGCCAGACTGTCGATTTTGAGCAAGGCACGCATCATCGCCAGCGCTTGCTGGGTGTATTTCAGGATATGACCGTTCTGCGCGAGGCAGAACAAAAGATCCATGCCCTGTCTATGTATGACAGTCTCACCGGCCTGCCCAATCGAGAATTTTTCCAACGCCAGTTGGCCAAGTCCATCGCCATCGCGCATCGCAATAACAGGTGCTTCGCGTTGATCAAGTTGAACATTGATAACTTCATGCGTATCAATGCCAACCTGGGTCATGCCGCCGGGGATGATGTGCTGAACGAAGTGAGCAAACGTTTTGCAAACTGCGTAAGAGAATCCAATATGCGGTTTTCTGATTTTCAAAATAATAGTGCAGATGACATATTGCTTGGTCATCTTGGTGCCGATAACTTTGCCATGGTATTAAATAATATTGATCACTATGAAGAATCTGCCGAGGTAGTGAAGAAGTTGTTCGACTCCCTGAATAACAACCTGGTCATTAATGACGAATCGGTACATCTTTCTACCAGTATAGGAATCAGTTTTTATCCGGATGATGCTGCGACAGCAGATGACTTGATTATGAAGGCATCCCAGGCGCTAACACATGCCAAGGAGATCGGTCCTAACAAGCACAGCTACAGTTATTACAGCCTGGAATTTAACAAGAAGGCATATGAACGCCTGCAAACGGAAAACCTCCTGGCGAAGGCCCTTGTAAATGATGAATTTATCATTCATTTCCAGCCAAAGATTAACCTGGAGAATAATACTATCAGCGGTGCAGAGGTCCTGTTACGCTGGCACAACCCGGAACTTGGTATTGTATCGCCCGCGGAATTTGTGCCCATGGCAGAGAATACCGGGTTGATGGACGATATCACGGAGTGGGTAATCAACCAGGCCTGCGCACAGTTGCGACTTTGGCAGGAGCAGGATTTCTTTTTGCCATCGCTGGCCATCAATCTTGAGCCTTCTGCATTATTGCAGGAAGACTTCAGGCAGCGGTTATTACGAAAACTTCGTGACGAGGAAATAGACCTGGGTCAACTCGAGTTTGAGATCACTGAATCTACATTGATGGATAACATTGGTGTCGTGTTACCCGTGCTTGAGGAAATTAACAAGATGGGGTCATCAATTTCTATCGATGATTTTGGCACCGGCTATTCTTCGCTTGGTTATTTGAAAAGCCTGCCTATCTCCACGTTGAAGATTGATAAAAGTTTCATGCAGGAGCTTGATAAAAGCCCGGACGATGCAGTTATAGTTAATGCAGTTATCAGCCTCGCGCATAACCTGGGTTTGAAGGTGATTGCTGAGGGTGTAGAAAATTCAGCGCAGCTGGAGTTTCTCAGGGAAAGAAATTGTGACGTGGTTCAGGGCTATTATTATAGTGCCCCGTTGTCGGCAAAGGAATTTCTGCAGTGGTGTCTTGAATACGAAAAATCAATAAAGTCTGCCAGTAAATCTGTTACAACCGCTGAGTCAGCCAGCATCCACTGAGCTATTTGCTGGCGTCGCGGTAGAGCTTGTCTGACTTGTTGGTCACTATGTCGTACTTGAATCCCTGGATCTCAAAAACCCAGTCATTCAGTTTGCTATTCATGTTGCTGACGTATTGTTGCAGTTCGGCCTGATCTATCTCCGCTTCTTCTTCGCCATTCGCCGTATCTGCCAGCATAAATTCGAAGCTGGCATAAGGGCGGCCGTCCGCCTTGAATGCCTGCATGCTAATCTGCAAACCATCGAAGGTGTGAATGGTGGTATTGATTCTGTCCTGTATATCACTGAATGTGCCCTGTTTGCGTGCTGAACTGATCTGCACATCGGCGAGAATGGCTGCATAGCGGTTAAGAATGATTTCCGGCGCCGCCTTTTTTCCCTCTGGTAAATTTTCTACCTCGAAATTTTCCTGGCCTTTCTGCTGTTTGAACAGGACATAACTATCACCATCCGGATGTTCAACCTGCACACGCTTGATTGCATCGGCAGGTATATCCAGCAATGAACGTTCTATCCAGTCGGTTTTCTTTGCGGAAAGTTCCAGCACGCCATCCACCAGGTAACTCTGCTCTTCATCCGGTATACGTACATACAGTCCAGGCGTGCTTTGCGCGGCACTGCTACGTCTTGGTTTGCCAACGATCACCTCGACGATGGTTTGTTCAGTTGCATCCTTGAGTGTTAGCAGTTTCGATGTTGACTCATCGGCAATTGGGCCTTCAACACCGAGGCGAGGGTACAGTCTCTCCAGTGCTGTTTTGGGCGCGTTCAACTTCAGATCGGCAGTACCCAGCACGGTACTTTTCACCTTGTCGGGTAACGCCGGGTAGCCATCAAATTCCTCTATGCCCCAGGTATTATTCATGCGAGTCAGGTTGATCGTGTCATCGAATGATTTGATCTGTATATGACTGACGTCTTCAATGCGCTGTTTCAGTTCAGGAAAAAACAGCGGTTTCTCCTTTGCAGACTGTGGTGCACGCATGCTGGCAAAAATGGCTGCCGCGATAATTACGGCAACGGTTACCAGTGTGAATATGGAAAGTTTCTTGTACATGGTGATCAGGTTCTCTTGTTGGCCCTGTATATGCCTATGGTCAGTGCCAGCAATGTGATCAACAGGGGTATCAGGCCTATATTTACGAAACGCACCTGCGCACCCAGTTTTTCAATATTCTTTTTCAGTTCGTGTTGAACCCGTCTAAGTTCCTTGCGTATCTGCAGGCGTTCACTGCGAAACTTTTCAATTTCTTCAGTCAGCTTGCTATTAAGCAGGTAAGACTGTTCACCACCCTGTTCCTGTTGCAAATCGTTAATCTTTTTCTCTGCTTCTTCAAGGTTTGCCTGTAATTCCTGTTCGCGGGCACGGAAACGGGCCTCCGCCTCTTTCCTGATTTCCTCGACCCGGGTAAAAGGCCGTGCAAATTTGCCACGGCCTCTCAAACTAATCAGGTCAGTATTACCTGCCAGGTTCTCCACGCTGTTGATTACAAAATCGCCGTTGCTGGCAATCGGTTGTGGTACCTGGACGCCAAACATGCTTTGTGACCTTACCCAGAAGTGATCTGCCAGTATGTCAGTGTCAGAAACCAGTATCACATTCAGTTCACCTTCACTGATAAAAGACTCGTCCTTGACCGGTTTACCTTCAGCATCGGTTGCCGGTTTGCCATCCGGGAATGCCGTGTTAACCATGCCTTGCACCCGTGTTGCCAGTAACATCTTCCTGTTTTCTGATTTGAAATTATTGAGTATGACATTGGGGTCACGTTGAAACAGGATCAGGTCACGTTCCAGCAATGTCGATTCGGTTGATGTTTCTATCAGCGGTGTCAGTGTCAGGCCTTTCTTTTCCTTCACTTCCAGTGAACCGACCGTGCCCATATGAATCAGGTTAAGTTCGCTGCTGGAGAAATCTTCCTGGTTGAAGTTATCCTCGGTCAGGCGTAACCAGGGCAGGTAATCAATTTCTGTCATACCCCTTGGGCTGTTGGCCTGAACCCGCATTGCCGCCTTCATGTCACCTACGATTTTCTGATCGGCCATTTGCAGACCCCAGGCCGCCAGCAGATCGGGCAAGTAGGAGTCCAGTTTTGGTAACACCTGCGGATTTGCCTCGTCGGGTTGGGAACGATCCTGTTCGGCCAGTGGGTCCAGGAACACCAGGGCCTTACCGCCACGCAGCAGGTATTGATCAATCGCGTAACGGGTACGCAGTTTCAGATCCTTGGGGTGTACCAGCAATAACACATCAACGTTGCTGTCGATGCTGTCAAGGTTGGTGCCAAGATCACGCACCTCGAAGAATTCCTTCAGTGCATTGATGACAGTCCATGTCGGTTTGTCAGCATCGTTTTCCTCGCCCATGACAGGTAACTGCGAAATCACACCGACGACGCGCTTGTCCGGGTAGGCAAGGTTGTATATCAGTTTGGTCACATCGTACTCGAGTGCAGACTCGCGGTTGGTCTGGAAAAACGGAATAATCTTCTCATCATCGGTTGAGTTGGTGCCGACCAGGCCAAAGTAAACGCGGTCACTGCTTGCACTGGCCGAAACCGTGCGTAAGCCACTTGCCACGGCCTGGTCCTCTGTTTCCGAGAACGTTTCCGGCTCGATAATATTAAGTATGATTTTACCGTCGGCATGGGCCTCGTATTCCTCCAGCATATCCCTGACCCGTGAGCCGTAATTGGCAAGTAGTGGAAAATCGACCATGCCCTTCCTGGAAAAATAGAAATCGAGTTGTATCGGCTCTTCCAGGTTTTTCAGGATATTAATAGTGCCGTCGGACAACGTGAACAGTTTGTTCTCGGTCAGGTCAATGCGCCATGTCGTGAGTGCGGTATTGGCAAGAATGACGACGCTGACAAACAGGCAGGTAGCCAGTATTACACCGGTGCCGGAAATAAGCCTGTTTTTAACAATCAGCTTCATTGTTAACTCGCCTTCTTCGTTTCTATAACCACGACGTTGATATACAGCCAGAAAGCAATCAGCGCGGTAAAGTAAATAATGTCACGGATATCGATCACGCCCTTGGTGATCGAGGTAAAATGCGTCAGGAAACTAAACGAGGCGATGGCATCAATCAATGCCTGCGGGGCCCACCCCTGGAACAGGTCCAGCACCATGGGAAAACCGCTCAGGATAAACATGAAGCTGATGACCACGCTGATGACGAATGCAATCACCTGGCTCTTGGTAAATGCCGAGATACAGGAGCCAATCGCCAGAAAACCACCGGCCATGATCAAGCTGCCAATATAACTCGCGAGTATTACCGTGTTGTCAGGGTCACCCAGGTAATTCACCGTCAACCACATCGGGAAGGTCAACAGCAGTGCCACCGCGGTAAAACACCATGCGGCGAGATATTTGCCAACCACCGCGTCGGCGATTGAAACTGGCAACGTCATAAGCAGTTCAATCGAGCCACTCTTGCGTTCATCCGACCACAGGCGCATGGAAATGGCCGGTATCAGGAACAGGTACAACCATGGATGAAAGCGGAAAAAAGGTTGTAAATCGGCCTGGTTGCTTTCGTAGAAGGCGCCCAGGTAAAACGTGAAGATACCAGTCATGAACAGGAAAATAACGATAAACACATAGGCCACTGGCGTCACAAAGTAACTTGTGAACTCGCGTTTAAATATGGCAAATAGCGTATTCATGATGCTTCTACCTGCTCATTGCCCCTGGTTATCATGCGGAAAGCATGATCGATATCACCACGGTCTGACTTGCCAATCAATTCAGTCGGGGTTCCATCGAACAACAGGTTACCTTTGGAAATAATTATGGCTCGCGAACACACGGCATCGACCTCTTCCAGGATATGGGTGGAGATCACGATTGCCTTGTCATGAGACATATCCTGGATCAGTTTGCGCACTTCATGTTTTTGATTCGGATCCAGGCCATCGGTAGGTTCATCCAGTATCAGGACATTCGGGTCGTGCAGGATTGCCTGCGCCAGTCCAACACGGCGCTTGTAACCCTTGGATAGTGTCTCGATGCTTTGATCGACAACGCCCTGAATATTTATCAGCTCGATGACCTCGTCGATTCTTTGTTTGCGTTTAGTACCTGTCAGCTGGCGTACATCGGCGATGAAGTTCAGGAAACTGCGCACGGTCATTTCACCGTAGGCCGGTGCCCCCTCGGGTAGATAACCAATAGAGCGCTTAACCGCCAGCGGGTTCTCCAGGACGTCGTGACCATTGACGATAACGGTCCCGGCAGAGGGTTCCAGGAAACCGGTAATCATCTTCATCGTCGTGGACTTGCCGGCGCCGTTCGGGCCCAGGAAGCCGAGTACCTCGCCGTGCTGTACATCAAACGAGACACCATTGACCGCGTTTATTGGGCCAAAGGTTTTTCGCAACGATTGTACTTTTATCGCTTCAGGCATAATCAGGTATCGAATGTCGTTGTTATTGTTATGACAGCGGCGCTAATGTAAGGCCGGCTATTCTGCACAAATAGACGAGTGCGTCAATTTTTGAGATGGACACTTCCATCCCGATACAGTTCCCTCGGGGCAAGTGTCAGGCAAAGATTTTCTGCTTCAATCGAAACAGGGCGGAAATGTCTTCCTCGCCATGGCCCTCGTCCATCAGGCGCTGGTAGTGCACCAGCGTCATCTCAACGACCGGTAATGAGTTCTCTCCCAGCTGCTGGATCATGGACTGACAAATGGTTAGATCCTTGTGGTGCAGTGCCAGTTTAAAACCTGGTTGATAGCTATCGGCCAGCATGGTCTTGCCGCGATGCTCAAGGAACCAGTTGCCCGCGGCACCGGTAGAGACGATATCCACGACCTTGTCCATCTCCAGCCCCATGGCCTTGCCAAACGCGAGGGCCTCGGTTACAGCCTGGTTGATACCCGCGGCCATGATTTGATTGACCGCCTTGGTGGCCTGTCCGGCACCACTCTGGCCCATGTA
The DNA here is from genome assembly GCA_965229565.1 of Gammaproteobacteria bacterium. Taxonomy (GTDB): domain Bacteria; phylum Pseudomonadota; class Gammaproteobacteria; order Eutrophobiales; family Eutrophobiaceae; genus JANQNX01. The sequence goes on from OZ245888.1 coordinate 986,443, forward strand.
AACGATATTCCCGGCAATGGCCGCCAGCGTATCCCGCGTCTTTTCCAGCGTGGCCTCATCACCACCAACCATCATTGCCAGGGTCCCGTTTTTAGCTCCCTCGACACCACCGGACACAGGACAGTCGAGGAAACTGGCGCTACATTCTTGCAGTCGCTTGCTGGCCTCCCTGGCCGTGTCGGCGCTTACCGTCGAGGTATCAACCACGATACTGCCGGGTTGTAATGCCGGTTGAATGGCATCGATCATTTCCAGCACATCGGCATCACGGGAGACACACAGGATAACCAGTTCGCATTGTTGCGCCAGTTCGGCCGGGGTGGTTGCTATTTGTACCCCGCATTCCTGTGCCAGTGATTCGGCCTTTGCCGAGGTGCGGTTGTAGACAGAATGCAGCTTATTCTTGCTTGCGAGGTTTCTGGCCATGTGGGCGCCCATGGCACCCAGGCCGATCACGCCTGTTTTCATAGTGCAACTCCGGTATCAAGGGTTTAACAGGTTACGTTCAACCGTAAGACTTCTAACATAACACAGCCTTACTCTTCTTCCAGATAGGTATACCCTTCCAGACCGTGTACAAGCTGTTCGAGAAATTCAGTTTTCTGCTCGTTATCGAGATCGCTGGCTATGATCAGGCCCTGGTATCGTTCCCTGAAAGCATCGGGATTGATATGTATTGTCTGGAACAAGTCCATGACCTTATCACCATAATCAAGCTCGGATAACTCCACGTTGCCATGGTCATCAATATCGACATTGGCCGATGCGCTGTCGCCAAACAGGTTGTGAATGTCACCGAGTATTTCCTGGTAGGCGCCGAGTAAAAAGATACCTACCAGGTACGTCTCGTCCGCTCGCAGTACGTGGATGGGCAGGCTGGTTTCAATCCCTTCACCGTCCACGTAAAAATCTACCCTGCCATCCGAATCACAGGTCAGGTCCTGCAAGGTGCAGCGACGTCCGGGTTTCTCCAGCAGGCGTTGCAACGGCACGATGGGAAAAATCTGGTCTATGGCCCAGGTATCCGGCATGCTCTGGAACAATGAAAAATTGGCAAAGTATTTTGCTGACAGTTTTTCCCTGAGTTCATTGATTAGCTCATCATCGCTGCCAGCCTGTCGATAGAGTTTTTGTAACACGGCAAAGTGAAGCTCATCGATGCAGGCCCATTGTTTCAAATCCAGTTGGCCGGTGGCAAACTCGTGCCTGGCCTTGTTATACAGTTCATTACATTGTCGATAACTGTCATCAAGTGGCTTGCCTTCGCAGCTGTCCAGAAGGTTCAGGTAGTCTTTGGTTATTGTGTTATTGCCAGTGTTGGCATGACCATTTACGTCAAGGCCGATCGGTTCCTCGACGTCGATAATATTGGTTATCAACATGGCATGATGCGCAGTCATAGCGCGGCCCGATTCCGTGATCACATGCGGCACATCGACATTTTCCTCTTTGCAGATGTTGTTGATGTTCAAGATTACCTGGTTTGCATAGTCGGCCACGCTGTAATTGATCGAGTTGACACGGTCAGACTGGGTGCCTTCGTAGTCGATGCCAAGTCCGCCGCCAATATCCATGCACTCAATCGGGATAGACATTTTTCTCAGCTGTACATAAAAACGTGTGCCTTCTATCAGGCCGCGTTTCAGATCGTTGAGATTGGCGACCTGTGAGCCTATATGGAAATGCAGCAAGCGCAGGGAAGTAAGCATATTGTGTTGCTGCAGCATGTCTATGGCCGTGAGCACCTGGTTCGCATGCAAACCGAATTTTGATTTCTCACCACCCGTGTTCTGCCACTTGCCACTGGCGATGGAGGATAATCGCACGCGAATACCTAGCCGGGGCGTTATCTGCATTTGTTCAGCACATTCTACGATCAGTGGTAATTCAGACAGTTTTTCGATGACGATGTAGGTATCGAATCCAAGCCGTAACGAAATTAACGCCAGTCGAATGTATTCGCGATCCTTGTAACCGTTGCAGATCAGTTTGCTGCCAGGCCTTCCCAGTGCAATATTTATTAATAGCTCCGGCTTGCTGCCGGACTCCAGGCCAACGTTGTCGTTACCTGCATCGATAATGTCTTCGATTACACGCCGCTGCTGGTTTACCTTGATGGGATAAACCGCGGTATAACCTGCAGCATAATTGTGTGAACGTATAGCCGTGGCAAACGCATCGACCAGGCCGCGTACCCGGTCTTTCAGGATGTCCGAGAAGCGAACCAGGATTGGTAACGATAGTCCCTCCTGTTGCAGCTGCGCGACCAGGGCAGGCAAGTCAATTCGTACATCATGGTTATCCTTGATCGGCTGCACGCAGAGATGCCCGTCGGAATTGATATCGACGTAATCGCCTGACCAGGCCGCGATGTGATAAAGGGCCTTTGACTTGTCGCTGGACCAGCTCATGTCATGCAGCATGCCGGAATTGGCGGAAGTGACTGGCAATGACCGCAGCAACGCAACAGGTTAATTTCTTGGCCATCGGTATATGCAGGAATTCATTGGGACCGTGTGCATTGGATCCCGGGCCAAGCACACCGGTGATCAGGAACTGTGCATCGGGGAATTTTTCGCCGAGCATTCCCATGAATGGAATGGACCAGCCTTCGCCCATGTGCACGGCAGGTTTATTAAAAAATTCCAGGGATGCCATGTCCATGGCCTGTTCCAGCCACGGGGCAACCTCCGGTGCCATCCAGCCACTGGCGGCCCAGTCAGGCGTAAAACTGACACTGGCTCCAGAGGGTGGGTTGCTGGTCAATAACTGTTCGAGCTTTTTGCTCGCCCGCACGGCATCACATGTGGGCGGCAAGCGCATCGAAAGCTTGATACTGGTAGAGGGTCTGAGCACGTTACCGGCCGATTCGACATCGGGGATGCCCTTAATGCCAATGTAGGACAGGGCCGGGCGCCAACTGCGGTTGAGGATCAGCTCAGCGTTATCGGCATGCATGGCCTGCAAGCCCGGTTTCACCGGGAAACGATTGAAAATAGCATTTCCCAGCATGTCCGCAGCCACTCGGGCCTGTTGTATGCGTTTTTCAGGTATGTCGACATAAAATTCATCGGCGCGAATTTCACCGGTAACCGGATCCTCTATGCGATCCAGTAACTGCCTGAGTATCCGGAAGCTTGATGGCACGATGCCACTGGCATCACCGGAGTGTATGCCTTCATCCAGCACTTCTATATTTAAGGTACCACCAATCAATCCGCGCAAGGACGTCGTCGCCCACAGCTGCTCGTAATTGCCGCAGCCGGAATCCAGACAAATGACCAGTTCCGGCCTGCCAATTCGCCCAGACAGGTGTTCTATATAATAGGGCAGGTCGTAACTACCGCTTTCCTCACAGGCCTCGATGATCACCACACAGCGAGCGTGTGGCAGACCCTGTTCCTGTAATGCCTTGATAGCGAGTAGCGAAGAAAACATGGCATAGCCATCGTCGGCACCACCGCGTCCGTATAATTTGTCTTCTTCCAGAACCGGTTCCCAGGGAGCCAGGTCTTCACGCCAGCCTGTCATTTCCGGTTGCTTGTCCAGGTGCCCATAGAGCAGCACGGTATTGTCACTATGCCCTGTAATCTCCATGAAAATGAGCGGTGTACGCCCCGGCAGGCGCACGACTTCCAGCTCCATTCCATCAAGTTGTAGTGCCTTGCTCCAGGCAACGAACTGCTCTACCACCTTTTCCATGTAACCGTTCTGTTTCCAGCTGGCATCAAACATCGGAGATTTATTGGGTATGCGAATATATTCAACCAGTTCGGGAATGATGCTGTTTTCCCATACTTTTTCACAAAAAGCCTGAATTTGTTCGGTTTTCATCTTGAGGTGTGGTCTGTTAAGATTTACTACTTGAGTTTGAAGCCAGCATACTTGAAACAGAATACTGGCTTCCAGATATTATTTCATTACCTGGAAGGAGTTGTAGTGATGATTAAAACTAGTAGATTCATTTACTTGTCTGTTCTGGTCCCTGCGTTATTTGTGCTGTCCGCTTGCGGCGACAGCGACCAAGGAACGGCCTCTGCACCAGCTGCGCCAACACCTGCTCCTGCTGAGACCGCTGCGGCACCTGCGCCAGCTGCCGAGGAAGCTGATGCGGGATTCGATATCAGCACTATTAAGAAGGCTGATGGCGTCGTGTACCAGGACGAGATTTACGCCAACTGGCCCTATAACTAGGAAAGTAATCCATGTTCACCAGGTTTATTCCACTACTTAGCATGCTGTTTATTTGCGGCGCTTTAACAGGCTGCGGCGATAGTGGTGAACCAGCGACCGAACAATCCAGGCCGACTGCTGCAGAAACACCGCAGCAGCCGGCAATGGATGCGGTAACCACCACTGAAGACTCAGTAGAAGAGGCTGTAGCCACGGCCCAGGTTAAAGCCGAGGACGTTGCCGATGCAGTCGTGCAGCAGGCAGAAGAAGTCATGGATAAAGCCGGGACCGTGGCAGAGGAGACCGTTGCTGATGCCACTGCCGCTATGGAGGATATCGTCTCTGCTGATAAGCCTTACCAGTTGGTTGATGGCAAAATCAGTGACAATGTGATGGAAGGCTGGAGAACCTATAATGGTGGTGGGTGTGGTGCCTGCCACGGCAAGGGTGGTATTGGCGCCGTCGGCCCAAACCTGGCAGTCAGTGTTACCGAGAAACTGACCAAGGAACAGTTTAATAACATCGTGACCAACGGTGTGTCTGGAACCATGATGCGTCCGCATAATACCAACACACGCGTGATGGATAACCTCGATAACCTCTATGCCTACCTGGTAGCACGTGGTGATGGCGTACTTGGCCCGGGCAACCTGATAAAATCCCCGCTTGGTAAAGAGTAACAGCAGGCACAAAGCTGTAGGCTGTTTTTTTATGGCTATCGCTGCGTTGCTGGACTGATTTACCATGACCATAAGATCCTTTAATGATAATTCGCCAGCGATCGCTGACTCGGCCTATGTTGATGAAACGGCGCTGGTGATCGGTGATGTCAGCATCGGTGCAGATAGTTCTATCTGGCCCATGACCGTCGTGCGAGGTGATGTGCACTCGATTACCATCGGCGAACGTACCAACATCCAGGATGCCTCAGTCTTGCACGTTACTCACGATGGTGAATTTTCACCTGGTGGTTATCCGCTGACGGTCGGTGATGATGTCACCGTGGGGCACCGGGTTTTGTTACATGCCTGTACCGTCGGCAACCTGTGCCTGATTGGCATGTCAGCAACTTTAATGGATGGGGCGGTGATCGAGGACAAGGTGATCGTGGGCGCAGGTAGTCTGGTACCAACCGGAAAAAAACTCGAGAGCGGATATCTTTATGTAGGCAGTCCCGTAAAGCGAGTGCGCGAATTAAATGAGAAGGAACTGGCCTTTCTGGAATATTCCGCAGAGCATTACTCTAAACTCAAAGACTTATATAAATAACCTCATAAACTATTTATCTTTAATCAGGCTAGCCTATTTTTAATGCTTGCCCATCTCTTAACATAGGGTTATTTTTTATAATTAACAATAATATAAACTGAAGTTTATTTAAAAAATCTAATCAGGACTATTGACGTGATACTGGGGAACCGTCATTTAGTAGAAAAATGTTGGCATGTGATTTTGCCGCTGACATTATTTTTTATAGCCCAGTTTTCTATCCCTTCTGCTCATGCCGATGATTTCGGTATTGTTACCAGCGAAAACAGTGTTACGGTCAAACAAAATCAATTCTCCAGTCCACTTAACCTGACAGTTAAACGCGATGATTTCGATGGGCCGGTCGAAATTGATGTTGATGTCAAAGGCGGTGGACGCGATGTACAGGCCTATGTATCAGATCGCGAGAAAATTCAGGAGGGTAGTGCCGAAAGTCGTGATGTCAGCATTTATGTTGGTACAGGACGAGATGTTGAGAATGGCAGCTACGAAGTCACTGTTACTGCGACTGGTACAGTCAATGGTGAACCCCGCACCCGTGTCGCGACATTCATCATCAATGTGCAGCGCGAAGGAGATACGTTTGAAATTGGCGTCAATCCAAACACGATAACTATTCCGCAAGGTGGAACCGGAAGCACCAAAGTAGAGGTCAAGGAATCAGGCAGTTTTAGTGAACGTGTCTATTTAGAAGTTCGTCAACGAACGAGCCAGGATTTTAGTTTTAGTTTTTCCGGTGCCAATGCCGGCGAATATGCTGCAGCAAATCATTCCGATGTCATGATCGGTTCACAACACTGGATTACTCAACCCGATGCTAATGGTCAAAGTCAGTCCACATTAAACATTAAAGTCGCGCCAGATGTGCCGCCCGGTGAATATACCTTTGAAGTGCATGGTCGGCGCGATCAAAAGCAAACAGTTGATACAGTTGTGAGTGGTACGCGTGAAACCAAAGCGGTTGAGATAGACAAGATTTCAAAGCGCCGTGCCGTTTTTACTGTCGTGGTCACAGCAGATCCTGATTACATTAGTCTGATAGAGCCTACGGAATTTGATATAGAACCGGGTGTTTACGAAATGTTGACACCGCCCAGTTCCCGGTTCTACCTGAACCAAATGTATATTTCGGCAACGCGAGACAGGAACCTGATCAAAACCAGTGTTCAACTGGAAAACCCTGCGGCCGGCATAGCTGTTTCCATGATGCGCAATAAAAATATTAATGGTGTCAAAATTCATTATTTGCGTGTTGATGTAAGCGATGAAGCAAAGCCGGGCACTTATTATGCAAACGTCACCGCGACGGCAACCGGTACGAATAATAAATCAAGCTCGAAGTCGGTGCGTATAGAAATTATTGTGCCGGATAATAATAAAAACGAAGACACAAAAATATCAATTAGCAAAGAACCTGACCCCGTCAAGATAAACTGTGTCGGCAATAGTTGCCCAAGTGAACCGATTGACGCGAACTGTTTAGGTAACAATTGCGCACCAACAACAATTCTTAATTGCTCTGGTAGTCTTTGCCCGCAATCAATGGACATTTTATGTCCTTCCGGTAATTGCCCAACGGTAATTGATTTAAATTGCGATGAAATCAATTGTGACTTGAATGGCATGACTTTTTTCTGTGGTGAAGGCGGGTGTGCTGCACAACCGGGCGGTAATTTTATTGGTAACCTGAATGAAATTTTCCCCTCCAACCTGAATGTCAATTGTGTGGGGCAGGGTTGTGCAGAAGGGGAAGATATTCTTGGTCTTTGTTACGGCAGTGAATGTCCCAACTCAATAAATCTTAATTGTTCGGGCGGCGGTTGTACCAACACACTGGAATTGAATTGTTCAGGTACCGCATGTCCCCAGGACTTCACCTATGACTGCGTGGGTGGTTTTTGTTCTTCACAATTGCAATTCGATTGTGATGGATCGATTTGTGATCAACTGGATAGTTTTCCCGATTCGCGTCCATATTTAACCGGTGCGGCGCCATCAGGCGGCGGTCTCTTTGTTGATGGTTTTGAGTCAGGCAACTTGTCTACCTGGAGCACACCCGGCTCCGGAACTGGCTCTGGAACTAATAATGCTGGTAGTCAACCCGGTAATATACAAACCATTACCTTACCCAGGGGCAGTAGTGATGCCATTCCTGCTGGCAGTAGTGACCTGGCGGCAATTCGTGCCGCAGCGAATGCCATTTCGGCCAATGCTGGTGTATGTCTGGATGCGGAATGCCCAATTATTGATTGTGCAACTGCCGGTCGATTATTACAGGGCTTGATAGAGGCCGAAGGTAACCTTGATGAAATGTATAAATGGCTGATACAGGCCAGCGATGATGCCATGGCGCATTTCCAGAGTTTGAGTGCGCAAGGCATTATTACCAGCGAGATGATGGCGCAGGCGCAAACTGCCCAGGCAGTACACAAATACCTCCATGACATCGGTAGTTTGATGCTGGATTTGGCAGCTCTAGGCGAGTTTTATAAAAAATTCAAGGATGGTGATTTTGCCGATGGCAGTGTGCTGGAACGACTCGATGGCACGTATGAAATGTTAAAGGATCTTGAAAGTGCGACCAGTACCCTCGGTGATGCGTATGACGTGGAGGTGCCAACGGTTGTCTCTGATGTGCCGGGTGCTGCCATTGGCGCTGCTGGTGGTGATGGCGCTGCCGCTGCGACTGGATTACAAAATGCGACGCCTGAAGCGCTGGGGTCAGCCGTCAATGACATGAAAAGCCAAATCAACGATGCCATTGATATTATTAAAGACGCAAAAGATGGCAAGACACCAACTGCCGCGGTCGGCAAGGCCATTGGACGCATATTAAAGACTTACTCTTCCGGCATCATGCAAGAGCGAGAGCGGCTCATTAATGAATATATCGCTAATAATACTGCCCTGTATGGCGATCCGAATAATCCAAATGAAGTGAGTCCGGTTGCCTCTTCTTATGCATTCTTACAAAAAGTAAACAGCAGACGGTTTGCCACGGAAGATGCACTTAAAGCAATACGTGCAGCGAAAGATGCGCTTATGGCCTGTATGGCCAAGGCTTGTGATGCGGTAAGTTTGACCCGTGCAAATGTGAATAGCAGTTTCAACGGATGGGGTCTGGCACTACGTCATTTCAATGGGGTCATGCAGACATTGTTCTCGGGATTAAACGGTAGTTTCAGCGTCAGGGACCATTGCCCGGGAACGGAAACAGCAATTTCACTATTTACCGGTGATGGTTTCCTCGGTGGTAGTGGTGTCAGCATCGGTGGGAATCCAATTACGATCAGTCCAGCCAGAGAACCGAAAACCGCTAAGTGTCCTGATTGCCAGTCCAGGGCTGATGCGATAAATACCAACCTGTCTGAAACAGATTATTGGCAATCAGAACGAAATGCCATCGAGGAAAAACTGACTCAGGCAGAGACTTTAAGACAGCGTATGGAAATACTGGAAAGTCGAAAAGCATCCAATCGACGTTCCATACAACAAATGACACAAGGTCTGAAAGATTCTGTTGCGTTTGGTGTTGAGTGGGGGCCGGGTCTTTCGCTCATGCTGAAAGAAGCTGAAATACGTGGCCGCGATTTAACGCGGCAAATTCAGGAGATGCAACGAGAGATAGACCGTCTTGAAGCAGATAAAAATCGATTACCAAACATCCGGGAAAGGCTCTCACAACTTCGCCAACAAAGGCCCGGTTTGTACAGGGCGTTGGAGGATTGCGAAGAGCAATACTGCAAGGAGAGTCAATACGATGAGGAGTTTGAGAATGTCGGTAAATTCTTTGCCGAAATTCTGGATGTCGAAGTCATCGATGTGAAGACAGTATCTGGCAACAATCCATTTGATAGAGAAAACCCGCTGAATCATGAACATGATGATGAAGAGGGAGGAACGGGCACAACGACTACGCCTGGTGCCACAGTACAGGTGATTAATAATATTCCGATTAGCCGTTTAACGCTCGCCGGGCCAGATGCCTGTCCCAGCAATCATTACCATGGCAATGCCAATAACTGTAATGGTTTGTTTACGGTTGATCCTGCCCCCGGGGTTTGCGGTCATGGCGTGCAGTCAGCTGTGACATCCATACCTGTTTCATCTTGCCCGGATTTATAGAGGAATGACTATTAGTAAAAGACGAAGCCTGGCATATGCGATGACAAGCCTTGTTCTTGTCGTGATGCTTTTTATGATTGCTTTGCAACCATTACAGGCCAGACAGTTCCGCATGATTAACTCCATCGCTACACCAACCAGTAGCGAACCTTTACCGGAAGGGGCAGTTGCTATTAAACAGTTCAAACAATTGCCCCGGGACATGGTAGAACCGCTGGTTCGGGAAGTGATGGAGAAATGGAACTCTCCTGGTATGTCTGAGACATTATCAGATCAGTTTTATGACAAAAGCCGTTTGCTTGACGTAATGGATACCGGCGTACCCAGGGATGCCAAATTACGTGTGCAGAGTATTCAGGGCATACAAACACTGAATCAATATATTACAACAAATGAAAGTAGTGGCCGTCAGGAAATGATCAGCATTGTTTCTGCGACAGTTCGTACCCAGCTTGAGTACAACAATGCCAGTGGTGGCTTTGAAGCTGAAACCGGAACCAATGAATTAATTTTGAAAGTGACATCAACGACCAAATAAACATGGTTCGAAATTTTTACATATCCGGTTTTACCATTGCGCTGATACTGCCAATGTCTGTTGGTGCAGAAGGACTGCGTTTAATGGAAGATTGGAATATCTTTGGTTCCAATACACTGCGAGGCTCTGTCTATGATGCCAGTGGTAATGGAGCAGGCAGTCCATATCCAAACGAAGGCGATATGTATTATGATGAGTTGAGTGTTTTTGCAAACACGAAAAACTCCGAATACGACACCATGCGTGCCGAATTTACCGGCGTATACAATGCAAATGATGATTATCGAGCGCCTGATTTTGGCGTTGTTCCCGAACGCATGAGCTTTGTCAGGGAAAATGGTGATAACGATCTTCCTTACCGGTTTGAAGTCGGTGATTATTTTGCCTATTACAGTTACTTGACCTTGCAAAGTTCACTGAAAGGCTTCCAGTTGGAAATGCAACCCACGAAAGACTATTTTGGATATAAACATTCTGTTGTCATGACATCTGGCGCGGTGGAATCCAATTGGCGTGATCTGACACCAAGTGATAACTGGACCAATGGTGTTTCCTGGTTAATGCAGGACGATGCCAGTGCGATCAGTTTTAACCTCGTTTACAATTACCGTGATCAATCTTTTCAGCAAGGTACGTTGGATCGTGGGCAGACTGTCATTAGCACAGCTTATGAACGAATCTTTGATAATGAAGATTTTACAACGACGCTGGAAATGGAATATGCGCACTTTACTGGTGATCACAATGGTCTGGCAGGAGCGGCATCTGGTCAGGAGCGGAACGGCAATGGGTATTTTGCCGAGTTACGCGGTAGAAGTAAGAGCATGCCCTGGGATTATCGTCTGCGATTTGATAGTTACGATCAGGATTTTCAACCGACAGGTGCAATTGTCAGCTCTGACCGTCGTTCGGCAGAGTTACATTCTGGATGGGTATATGACTCGGGTATCCGTATGCGGGGGCGTATCCAGTTTTTTAATGATGGCGTTGAGACAACGAATCAAACCTCTACACGAACGTATGGTATTAACTTTTCCGGGCCACTTTTGCATCGTCTTTACTCTGATGTGACTGGCACATTGGATGCGTTTTTACAACAACGAGATGACGAAAACGGTTTTGTCGATCAGTTTACACGTAATATCAATTTGTCCTTGAGCAAACCGTTACCCTATGACTGGTATGGCCGTGCTAGTTTCTTTTTCCAGAATCTGGAAGACGAGAGTCCAACAAATAATGATTCATTAACACGCCAGGCATCTGTCAGCGCTGATCATGGATTCAACCTGTTAGGATTAAATGGCACGATAACTCCAGGCATTATGTTGAGAACAATCCGCCGCGGATTGAGTGAATCTACAGATCTGAACCCAACCCTGGCGCTTAATCTTCGCGGTGGGCCGCATTCGTTCCGAATGGACTATGGTACGTTGGCACAAAATCGGGTATTCGCTGTCAGTGGCGCTGATATTACGACGCATACGTTGAACTTTGATTATCGGTTCACACGTCAACAACATGTCTTTGGCATCGAGTCCAACTTTTTCGCACGTGATCCTGTGCCAGGTGAAACTACAGATGCCTATCGCATTTCAGCTTACTGGACTTATGAGTTTGATAAGCCAGCTGTTGATGTTGCACAGCGCCGCGAGACGGCAATTGGTTTAGTTCCTGACAGCGGAGATTTATCACTGACCTTACGAAATCTTGCGCCGGGCAAGACGGAAGACCAGATACAACTAATTCTGTCAAATGCCAATGTTCGCGGCGGTATCAATTTTGCAAATCTCGTTGTCTACGAGTACCCGTTGTTTGATGAAATAGTAAGAAGACAGCGTTTGGCACTTGAATATAGCACTGGCTTACTGGAACGCTCAGGGCTGATCATCGATTTTGATAATGTGGGTGATAGGGACTCGGTAGTACAAACCTTTGAGCGCGTAAGGGAAATACTAATCCGTCGCCTGGGTAATCCGACCAGGACCATAGAAGAAGGTGAGTTCTCGGTTAATTTCATTGCAGATATAAATTCGCAGCGATTGGTCAGGTTAATTGAATGGCAGACTGCAACAGGTACTATCCGCTTCGGTATCCCACGCCGGCTTGATAACCAGGTACGAATGGAAGTTCAGCATGCGAGTTCATTTCCGCCTTTCAATGATACTTTGTGGAGTATCGAATCGGTCCGATAGCTACGGCTAGCAAGCCGCTAATGATTTAGCTATCATGCTCCGCCTTTATTTCTGTAATGGAGTCAGGCCGACATGTCACTCGATAAAAACTGGTATACCGAGGCGGCTGGCGGATTTGCCATGTCGCTTGAGATCACGGAAAAGCTGCATGAAGAGCAGACGCCCTACCAAAAACTCGAGATCTTCGAGACCAGAAGTTTTGGTCGACTCATGACGCTGGACGGACTCACCATGCTGACCTCGCGTGATAACTTCGTGTATCACGAAATGATGTCGCACCCGGCCCTGTTCTATCATTCAAACCCTGAACACGTGGCCATTGTTGGTGGCGGTGACTGCGGCACCCTGCGCGAGGTGTTGAAACATGACAGCGTGGTCTCGGCCACCCAGATAGAACTGGACGAGCGGGTTACCCGGGTATCGGAGCAATACTTCCCCGAACTGTGTGAGAGCAACAATGATGAACGGGCCAGACTGTTATTCGAGGACGCGATTGCCTGGATGCGCAATGCCAAGCCGGAGTCACTGGATGTCATTATCCTGGATACCACTGATCCGGTAGGCCAGGCAAAACGCCTGTTTGCCGAACCCTTTTACCGTGACTGCCTGAACGCGTTGCGAGAGGGCGGAATCGTGGTTGCCCAGAGCGAATCGCCACTGTTTAACCTGGACCTGATCCAGGACATGCGCGGTGAAATGGAGAAGGCAGATTTTACCGAGATGAGAACCCTGCATTTTCCGCAGGTGACGTATCCCTCCGGCTGGTGGACAGCAACAATGGCGCGCAAGGGACAGGGCTTTGGTGACTTTCGCGAACAGGCGGCTCGCAACAGGTCATTTCAAACCCGTTATTACAATGCCGATATCCATACTGCCAGCGCCGCATTGCCCCAGTTCATGCAGGATGTCCTGCGGCAAAAATAGACCGCCAAAATCCTTACAATCGTTGCTGCAACAGCTAGAATACGGCCATGTCCAGTTATAACGAACAATTTGACGTCATTATTGTAGGCGGCGGCCATGCCGGTACCGAGGCTGCGCTTGCCTCGGCACGCATGGGTGCGCGTACCTTACTGCTGACGCACAGTGTGGATACCCTGGGCCAGATGTCCTGTAACCCGGCTATTGGCGGTATTGGCAAGGGCCATCTGGTCAAGGAGATCGATGCCATGGGTGGCTTGATGGCAACAGCTGCCGACCATAGCGGCATCCAGTTTCGTACCCTGAACTCCAGGAAAGGACCCGCTGTTCGTGCAACGCGCGCACAAATTGATCGGTCCCTGTATAAACAGTACGTGCGCCCCGCGCTGGAAAACCAGGAGAACCTGTTTATTTTCCAGCAGGCCGTAGATGACCTTGTTGTTGAAAATGACCAGGTCCGAGGCGTCGTGACCCAGGCCGGCCTGCGTTTTGCGGCCAATGCCGTGGTATTAACCGTGGGCACATTCCTGGGTGGCAAGATCCATATTGGTGACAGCAATCACCAGGGCGGGCGTGCCGGCGATCCACCATCTATTGCCCTGGCCAAGCGGTTACGAGAACTGCCGTTTAACGTGGGGCGTCTGAAGACCGGTACGCCGCCGCGTATTGATGGCAAAACGATTGATTATTCGCAGCTGAATGTGCAACCGGGCGATGATCCGGTCCCGGTATTTTCCTACATCGGTGATCCGTCGCAACACCCGCAACAGATCCCGTGTCACATTACCTATACCAACGAGCGTACCCATGACGTTATCCGTGCGGCCCTGCACCGATCGCCCATGTATAACGGCAATATTGACAGTACCGGTCCTCGATATTGCCCATCGGTTGAGGACAAGATAGTCCGCTTTGCCGATAAGGATGCGCACCAGATATTCATCGAGCCGGAAGGGCTGAACACCAACGAGGTCTATCCGAACGGTATCTCTACTTCGTTGCCCTATGACGTGCAGGTAGAACTGGTGCAATCGATCAAGGGCTTTGAACAGGCGCATATCACCCGTCCCGGTTATGCCATTGAATACGATTTCTTCGACCCGCGTGAACTGAATCCGTGGCTGGAAACCCGGTTTATACAGGGCCTGTTTTTTGCCGGGCAAATCAACGGTACTACCGGCTATGAAGAAGCCGCGGCGCAGGGACTGCTGGCAGGACTGAATGCCGTACTCAAGGTGAGAGAACAGGAACCCTGGTTCCCCCGCCGTGACCAGGCCTACCTGGGCGTACTGGTTGATGACCTGATTACCATGGGTACCACGGAACCCTATCGCATGTTTACCAGCCGCGCCGAGTATCGCCTGATGCTGCGCGAGGACAATGCTGACCTGCGCCTGACCGAGCAGGCCCATGCAATAGGCTTGATCACGGAACAGCGCTGGCGCAGTTTTAATGACACGCGTGACGCAATAACGAACGAGACCGAGCGTTTCAAGAACCTGACTATTGGTTCCAACGCGTTGCCACTGGACAGGGTTGAAGCCAGACTTGGTATGAGCGTGCGCAAGGACCAGAGCCTGTTGCAGTTATTGAAGCGTCCAGAAATAAGTTACCGTCTGCTTGCTGATCTGCTGGATGAAACGGAAGTGTGCCCGCCGCGTGTCGCAGAACAGGTTGAGATACAGGCCAAGTACTCGGGTTACATCGACCGCCAGCAGGAAGAGATCGAACGAAATCGTCGCCACGAGGAAACAACGCTGCCGATGAATCTTGATTATGCTCAGGTACGTGGCCTGTCGACCGAGGTCGTCGAGAAGCTT
This sequence comes from Gammaproteobacteria bacterium, assembly GCA_965229565.1. Taxonomy (GTDB): domain Bacteria; phylum Pseudomonadota; class Gammaproteobacteria; order Eutrophobiales; family Eutrophobiaceae; genus JANQNX01. The sequence continues at coordinate 1,001,481 of OZ245888.1, forward strand.
TCCAAACATAGACCGCAGAACCTTGGCCAGGCCGCTCGTATACAGGGTATTACTCCCGCCGCAATATCATTGTTACGCGTACATCTGAAAAAGCAGTCGCTGCTGTTGCAGCAAAGCGCCTAGGGCAAGACCCGCATGCGATCCCTGCTGGAGGCGGGACTCCAACACTATCAACTGACCAGTTCGTCCCAAACCTGTGACATGCTGCTTGAATACCTCAGCCTGTTGGACAAGTGGAACAAGACCTATAACCTGACGGCCGTCAGGACCCAACAGGAAATGTTGCAGCGGCATGTGCTTGATTCCTGTTCCATTCATTCCTTTATTGAAGGATCGCGCTGTCTTGATGTCGGCACCGGACCCGGGTTGCCCGGGTTGGTCCTGGCGATGCTGCAGCCGGATAAACACTGGTTACTGCTGGATAGTAACCAGAAGAAGGTACGTTTCCTGCGGCATGTGCAACTGCAGTTAAAACTGGAGAATGTCGAGATAGTGCAGTCACGCGTTGAGTCGTACAATCCCGATGCAGGTTTTAATACTGTGGTCTGTCGCGCTTTCAGTTCATTACAGGACTTTGTTAACAAGAGTTCACACCTTTTGGCCGCTGATGGTGTGTTACTGGCGATGAAGGCGAAGCCAGGCAGGGAAGAACTGGAACCCGTTAGCTGCACCGTTGCCCGGCTTGACCTGATCGAACTTGACACGATGGGGCAGGAAGATAGTCGCTGCCTGGTCAGGATACGGCCATAAGTGACCTTAAACAGTGCAATAATCGATATAAAATGTGTATTTGTGCTATTCCAGGTCCAATTCTTTTAGGACGTGACAAGACGGATGATTACTGGAGATAATAGTCGGCCGTATTTTCCTGATGAGTTTCTGTTGTGACCAAGATTATCGCTCTCGCTAACCAAAAAGGCGGCGTTGGTAAAACCACTACCGGTGTAAACCTTGCAGCCTCGCTGGCTGCGACCAGGCGCAGGGTATTGCTGGTTGACCTGGACCCGCAGGGTAATGCCACCATGGGTAGCGGTATCGATAAGTCCAATCTGTCTGCATCCTCTTACGATGTGTTAATGGGAGACAAGACTGCTGCCGAAGTAATTGTCCGCTCTGAAGAAGGTTGCTTTGACCTGATCCCTACCAATTCAGACCTGACCGGCGCCGAGGTGGCATTGCTTGATGAAATGGCGCGAGAGATCCGCCTGCGTAATGCACTGGAACCGGTAACAGAAAATTACGATTTTATTTTTATTGACTGTCCGCCGTCGTTGAACATGCTCACTGTGAATGCACTGGTTGCGGCCGATTCGGTCATGATCCCCATGCAGTGTGAGTACTATGCGCTTGAAGGACTATCGGCGCTACTGCAAACCATCGAGAAAATACGCAAGTTCCTGAACCCGGAACTCAAGATTGAAGGTCTACTTCGTACCATGTATGACCCGCGCAATAACCTCGCCAGCCAGGTGTCGGCACAGTTGCTTGAGCATTTCGGTGAAAAGGTTTATCGCACTATTATTCCGCGTAACGTGCGCCTGGCAGAAGCCCCCAGTCATGGTCTCGCTGCCCTGGCTTATGATAAATCTTCAAGTGGGGCGTTGGCCTACCTGGCACTCGCGGGCGAAATGCTGCGCCGTGAAGGTTTGCCCGCAAAACTGGCTTAAACAGAGAACGATAACTTATGTCTGCAAAAAAACGTGGGCTGGGCAAGGGACTGGATGCACTGCTGGGCACTGCCTCTGATCCGTCGGCTGTCGAACCGCAAAGTTCGCTGAACTCGCTTGCCGTCGACCTGATACAGCGCGGCCAGTACCAACCGCGCAAGGACTTTGATAACGCCGCACTTGAAGAGCTGGCGAATTCCATCAAGGCCCAGGGTATGGTGCAACCCATTGTCGTCAGGAAACTGCCGAAACAGGGTGCGTATGAAATTATTGCCGGCGAACGTCGCTGGCGCGCTGCCCAACTGGCCGGATTGCATGAAGTACCTGTGGTGATCAAGGATGTCTCGGATCAGGCCGCAATGTGCATGGCCTTGATAGAGAACATACAGCGCCAGGATTTGAACCCGTTGGAAGAGGCCGGGGCGTTATCCAGGTTGATTGAAGAATTTGATATGACCCATGAAGCCGTGGCCGATAGTGTTGGCCGCTCGCGTTCAGCAGTATCCAATCTATTACGTTTACTGGAACTGGCAGAGGAAGCAAAGACATTGCTGGTCGAGGGTCAACTGGAAATGGGGCATGCCCGTGCGATCCTGTCATTGAACAAGACCAGGCAAATTGAAGTGGCGCGCAAAATTGCAAAAAAAGGTCTCTCGGTCAGGGAGGCAGAGGCCCTGGTCAAGCGAATGCAGTCAGGGACGGACACAAAACCGGCAGCCAAGAAAACCGGAAAGGACGCCAATATTTCCCGGCTTGAAACCGAACTGGCCGACAAGCTTGGCGCCCGGATTGAGATCAGGCATTCGGCAAAGGGCAAGGGTGAACTAAAGATTCACTATAATTCAACCGACGAACTGGAAGGCATACTGAAACACATTAAATAGCTGCTCCTTGTATATATTCAGCAGTTACCCCTTCCCCAACATATTGTTTTCCTTAAATATATTGGGAAAGGTTGTGCCAGCCGGCTACTAGGTTGTCACCGGAGTATGGCTAAATTTGTTTACGAGACGGAAACAAATTGTTAACACGATTTGTGCGCCGCAATGATTGATCATTCACGCCCAGATCTTTATACTTGCCAACCTTCGCGCACGAGGATTAATAAAAACAAAGCCCGGCAATCGATAGGGCAATGAAAACGCGAAACAAGCAGGGGTTTGAGGTCTCGCGAGATGGACGAAACGACACAGAATCGCAAGACCGCCTACAGGATGTTGTTAATCGAGGCCATAACTATAATAGTGTTTAGCCTCTTTTTTTATGCATTTTTCAGTCTCGTATATGCATATTCAGTAATACTGGGCGGCTTGGCTTTTATCCTGCCAAACGCTTTATTTATCAGGCTTTCTTTGGGTAAGTCTGCGGCCGAAAGCGGTAATGTTTTGGCCAGATTTTATATCGGTGAGGCAACGAAGATTGTCAGCACCATTTTGATTTTTGCTGTTTCAATTTACTTGATATCGCCCCTGAACATTGGCTTGATGTTTGTCGCGTACGGGGCAGTGTTGTTGATTAACCTGGCAGGTTTAGCGATATCAATGAATAAACAAACCGAGAGTTAACTGATGGCAGGCGGAACAGAACTAACTTCAAATTCGTATATCCAGCATCACTTGCAGAACCTGGTTTTCGGCCAGTTGCCGGAAGGCTACGAGCGATACAATGGTAATGTGCTCGAACAGTCCACCTGGACTATCGCACACAGCCCGAAAGAAGCGGTTGATATGGGCTTCTGGGCCTTGAACGTGGATACGCTGGGGTGGTCGATTTTTCTGGGTATTGTTTTCCTGTTTTTCTTCCGCCGCGTTGCCGTTCGACAACAGCAGGGCGCACCTTCCGGGTTTACTAACCTGGTCGAGATGATTGTCGAGTTCGTTAACAAGAATGTTAACGATATTATGTCAGTCAAGAATCCTTTAATTGGTCCCCTGGCCCTGACTATTTTTATCTGGGTCACCCTGATGAACACCATGGATATTGTGCCGGTAGATTTGTTTCCATTGATTGCACAAACCATTGCCGGTGATTCGCATTTATATTTCAAGGTAGTACCTACTACCGACCCGAATATTACGTTCGGTCTGTCGATAGGCGTCTTTATCCTTATCATTTACTACAGTATTAAAATGAAGGGTGTCGGCGGTTTTCTCGGCGAACTGGCATTTCAACCGTTCGGCAAGTACATGGTACCTTTTAACCTTTTGCTGGAAGGTATCAGCCTTATTGCTAAACCGGTATCACTAGCGTTGCGATTGTTTGGTAACCTTTATGCCGGTGAATTAATCTTTTTGCTGATCGCTACCTTGCTGGGCGCGGCCCTGCCATTTTTTATTGGTACTTTTCTGGGTGGCGCACTGCAATTTGTATGGGCGGTATTTCACATTCTGATTGTACTTTTACAAGCATTTATTTTCATGATGTTGACCATTGTCTACCTGGCAATGGCACATGAGCATCACTGATTTTTTTTCAATAGTTATAGATCCTCTGGAGGAGAAAGATGGAAACTATTCTGGCATTTACATCACTGGGTGTCTTAATCGTTCTTGGTATGGGCGCATTTGGTACGGCCATTGGCTTTGGTCTTTTGGGTGGTAAATTCCTGGAAGGCGCAGCTCGTCAGCCGGAACTTGCACCAATGCTGCAGGGTAAGATGTTCCTGGTTGCCGGCCTTATTGACGCGGTCACAATGATCGGTATCGGTATCGGCATGTGGTTTACGCTGGCCAGCCCGTTCATTGCCACTCTTCAGGCTGGTTAATTAATACACAAGCTACGGCATTACATTAATTGTCATCCAGATATAGTAGGTGAATTAAGTGAATTTTAACGCAACCTTATTAGGGCAACTTGTCACGTTTGCCATATTCGTCTGGTTCACGATGAAATTCGTCTGGCCGCTGTTGCTAAACCAGATGAAGGAACGTGAAGCACGCATTGCCGATGGTCTGGCTGCCGCAGAAGAAGGTCAGAAAGCCCTGGCCGAAGCCCAGCAAAAGTCCATTGACGAAGTCAACAAGGGCAAGGAAAAAGCTGCTGGTATCATCTCACAGGCACAGAAGCGCGGCGACGACATCGTCGAGGAAGCCAAGGAGACTGCCAAGAAGGAAAGTTCTCGCATCAAGGAACAGGCGCTCAGCGAGATCGAACAGGAAAAGGAAAAAGCCAGGCAGGAACTCAAGAACCAGGTGGCAACGCTGGCCATCGCTGGCGCCGAGCAAATTCTGATGCGAGAAATCGATCAGAATGCGCATAACGAGGTGTTGGCGAAAATCAGCCAGCAGCTATAACCGTTTGCAGGTAAAGACTCGATGTTAGAAAAAGCCACAATTGCCCGTCCCTATGCCGAAGCTGCATTTTCGCAGGCATTGGAGGAGGGCACGCTGGGTGACTGGTCTGTATTTTTCGGCAATCTGAAACTGATTGTCCGTGATGAAAACATGCGCCATGTCATTCATAACCCGAAGCTCAGCGATCAACAGTTGTCTGAATTGATCATTGAGTTGTGTGGTGAAGCGATATCCCAGACCCAGAAAAACTTCGTCAGGATCCTTGTTGATGGCGAACGTATTTCTCTGGCCCCCGAAATGGCCGGCCTATACGAACAAAGCAAGGCTGCTGCCGAAGGAATGAGCGAGGTAGATGTCATCAGTGCCTATACACTGGATGCCAGCCAGCTCAGTACGATTTCCGATGCCATCGCCAAGCGACTGGGCAAGAAAGTCGACATCAATGCCAGTGAAGACAAGGAACTGATTGGCGGTATTGTGATTCGTGCCGGTGACGCTGTGATCGATGCCTCGGTCAAGGGACGTCTGAAAGAATTATCAAACTTATTTGCGCAATAGCTATTAAATAGAGGAAAGACTTATGTCTATCAGTGCAACTGAAATTAGTGATCTGATCAAAAAGAAAATCCAGTCAATGGATCTAGACACCGAAGCCCGTACCGAGGGTACGGTCGTCAGCCTGGCTGACGGTGTTGCCAGGATCCACGGCCTTAGTGACGTGATGCAGGGGGAAATGATTGAATTCCCGGGTAACACCTACGGCCTGGCATTGAACCTTGAACGTGATTCTGTTGGTGCCGTAATCCTCGGTACCTATGAACATATTTCTGAAGGTGATGTGGTCAAATGTACCAAGCGTATTCTCGAGGTGCCGGTAGGTGAAGCATTGCTCGGACGCGTGGTTGATTCACTGGGTATGCCAATCGACGGCAAGGGTGATATATCAGCCCAGAATACGTCACCGATTGAAAAGATTGCACCGGGTGTAATTGCACGTAAATCAGTCAGTCAGCCGGTTCAGACCGGTTTGAAGTCGATTGACGCCATGGTGCCGGTAGGTCGTGGCCAGCGCGAGTTGATTATTGGTGACCGCCAGACAGGTAAGACCGCCGTGGCGATTGACACCATCATCAACCAGAAAAATACCGGTGTTAAATGTATCTATGTCGCAATAGGCCAGAAGGCTTCTTCTATTAACGTGGTTATCCGCAAGCTGGAAGAACACGGTGCGATGGATCACACGATTATCGTTGCTGCAACGGCTTCTGACTCGGCCGCCATGCAGTACATTGCTCCTTATGCCGGTTGTGCCATGGGTGAATATTTCCGTGACCGCGGTGAAGATGCACTGATTATTTATGATGATTTGACCAAGCAGGCCTGGGCCTATCGACAGATTTCACTGCTGTTGAAACGACCACCGGGCCGTGAAGCGTATCCGGGTGACGTTTTCTATTTACATTCCCGTTTGCTGGAACGTGCCTCACGAGTCAATGAAAAATACGTGGAACAGTTCACCAATGGTGAAGTTAAAGGCAAGACCGGTTCGCTGACCGCCCTGCCAATCATTGAAACGCAGGCCGGTGACGTATCTGCGTTCGTTCCGACTAACGTGATTTCCATTACCGATGGCCAGATCTTCCTGGAAAGTGACCTCTTCAACGCAGGTTTCCGGCCCGCGATTAACGCCGGCCTGTCTGTATCGCGAGTCGGTGGTGCAGCCCAAACCAAGATCGTCAAGAAACTCGGTGGTGGTGTACGACTTGCCCTGGCCCAGTACCGTGAACTGGCCGCCTTTGCCCAGTTTGCATCTGACCTTGATGCCGCTACCCGTAAGCAGCTGGAGCGTGGTCAGCGTGTGATGGAATTGATGAAGCAAAAACAATATTCACCCCTGTCCGTTGCTGAAATGGGTGTTAGCCTTTTTGCAGTTGAGAACGGTTTTATCGATGAGATCGAACTCGAGAAAGTAGGTGCCTTTGAAGCCGCACTGCATGACTATATGAACAGTGAACAGTCTGACTTGATGAACAAGATCGGTGATGACGGTAATTACGATGATGACATCCAGGATGCGCTCAAGGCCGCTATCCAGAAATTTATCGAGACCGGAAGCTGGTAATCATTCAAAACTAACAGGTTAAGAATAGTTAAGAGATATGGCAGGCGCTAAAGAAATACGCGGCAAGATCGCGAGTGTTAAAAACACGCAGAAAATTACCAAGGCCATGGAAATGGTGGCAGCGAGTAAAATGCGCAAGGCACAGGATCGCATGAATGCGTCGCGCCCGTATGCGGAAAAAATTCGCAACGTGATTTCACATCTGGCCCACGCTAACCCGGAATACAAGCACCCGTACGTGGTTGCGCGTGAAGAGGTGAAGTCCGTAGGAGTGATTGTTGTTTCTACTGACCGCGGTCTTTGCGGTGGTTTGAATGCCAACCTGTTCCGCAAGATGCTGAAGCAATTCAGCAACTGGGAATCCGAGGGCAAGGACGTACAACTGTGCGTGATTGGGTCCAAGGCATCCGGTTTCTTTGGCTCCATTGGCGTCAAGATTTCCGGCCAGGTTACCCATATCGGTGATGAGCCAAACCTGGAAACATTGCTGGGCACTATTATGCTCATGCTGAATGCGTTTAAAGAGGGTGAAGTTGACGAGGTTTATCTCGTATCCAACCACTTCGAGAACTCCATGACGCAGATACCCGAACTGAAACAATTAATACCGACTGCGCCGGCAGAGACCGATGACTATGAGCATCACTGGGACTATATCTATGAGCCTGATGCAGAAGAGGTATTGGAGCAGCTGTTGACACGATACATTGAATCACAGGTTTACAGTGCTGTAGTTGAAAACATTGCCTGTGAAATGGCGGCACGAATGGTTGCGATGAAGAGCGCATCCGATAATGCTGGCCAGCTTATTGATGAGCTTGAATTGATATACAACAAGGCACGTCAGGCAGCGATTACGCAGGAACTGTCGGAAATCGTGGCGGGTGCTGCAGCGGTTTAATTAACGAAAACTAAATTAGAAATAGAGTAAATACGAGGAACGAAAATCATGAGTTCTGGAAAGATCGTACAAATTATTGGCGCGGTTGTTGACGTCGAGTTTCCAAGCGATGCGATTCCCAAAATCTACGACGCATTGAAAGTAGAGGGTGAAGGAGTTGAAACAACGCTGGAAGTGCAACAACAAATCGGTGACGGCGTAGTGCGTACTATTGCCCTCGGTTCTACCGATGGTCTGAAGCGCGGACTAGTCGTAAATAATACCGGTGAAGCGATCTCGATTCCTGTCGGTACCAAGACCCTGGGCCGCATTATGAATGTACTCGGTGAACCTATTGATGAGGTTGGTCCTATTGATACCGATGAGAGGATGGTTATTCACCGTGAAGCGCCCAAGTTTACCGATCTGAGTCCTTCTACCGAACTGCTGGAAACGGGTGTAAAAGTTATTGACCTCGTTATTCCTTTTGCCAAGGGCGGTAAAATTGGCCTGTTCGGCGGTGCCGGCGTGGGCAAGACGGTTAACATGATGGAGTTGATTAACAACATTGCTACCCAACACTCGGGACTTTCTGTATTTGCCGGTGTGGGTGAGCGTACCCGTGAAGGGAACGACTTCTACTATGAAATGCAGGAAGCGGGTGTTGTAAACGTTGAAAAGTTTGAAGAATCCAAGGTATCGATGGTTTATGGTCAGATGAACGAACCACCGGGTAACCGTTTGCGTGTAGCGCTGACTGGCCTGACGCTGGCCGAGAAATTCCGTGACGAAGGTCGCGACGTACTATTGTTCATCGATAACATTTACCGATTCACGCTGGCTGGTGTGGAATGTTCAGCACTGCTGGGTCGTATGCCTTCAGCGGTGGGTTACCAGCCAACGCTGGCTGAGGAAATGGGTAAACTGCAAGAGCGTATTACCTCTACCAAGACCGGTTCTATTACTTCTATCCAGGCCGTTTACGTACCTGCGGATGACTTGACCGACCCGTCTCCGGCAACCACCTTCGCTCACCTTGATTCTACCGTGGTACTTTCACGTCAGATTGCCGAGTTGGGTTTGTATCCTGCTATTGACCCGCTGGACTCTACCAGCCGTCAGCTGGACCCGCTGGTTGTGGGCCAGGAGCACTATGACATCGCCCGCGGCGTGCAGAATACGCTGCAGCGCTACAAGGAACTGCGTGACATCATCGCGATCCTCGGCATGGACGAACTTTCTGAAGAAGATAAGCTCGCCGTTGCCCGTGCCCGTAAGATCCAGCGTTTCCTGACCCAGCCTTATTTTGTGGCGAAAGTTTTCACGGGTCAGGATGGCGAGTTTGTACCGTTGAAAGAGACCCTGCGTGGCTTCAAGGGTATTATCGAAGGCGAGTACGATAATATCCCGGAACAGGCGTTCATGTTCGTAGGTACTATTGACCAGGCCCTCGAAAAAGCCAAGTCACTGTAATTAGACAGAGAAGAATATGGCAAACACGATACATGTCGACATAGTCAGTGCTGAACACGAGATATACACCGGCGAGGCCGAGATGGTGTTCGCACCGGCCGAGCTGGGTGAAGTCGGTATCTCACCTGGACACGCGCCACTGGTAACCAAGATGGGGCCCGGTGAAGTCAGGGTGAAAGATACCGAGGGCAATGAGACGGCCTTTTATGTTTCCGGCGGTATGCTGGAAATACAACCCAAGGTTGTGACCGTCTTGTCCGACACTGCTCAGCGCGCCGAAGATCTGGATGAGGCCGCGATTCTGAAGGCCAAGGAAGAAGCAGAGAATGCCTTCCACGATAAATCAGATGCCATCGACTATGCCAAGGCCAGGGCACAGCTGGCCGAGACTGCTGCCCAGCTACAAACGCTGCAGCGTATGCGCAAGCGCAGCGGACGTTCTTCCTGATAGAAAATCACAATCCCGCCACTCGGCGGGATTTTTTTATCCGTTACTACCCGGACTTATGCAACTTGCTGTTATCGTTTAACATACGCAAATGAGTGTAAGTATTGTCATCCTCGCGGCAGGTCAGGGTACACGTATGTACTCTGACAAGCCCAAGGTCCTGCACCAGTTGGCGGGCAAGTCGTTGCTTGAACATGTTTATCACACGGCTATGGATATTCCACACCGCGAGATACATATCGTCTATGGTCACGGTGGCGAACAAGTGCCGGATGAGATGCAGCATTTGCAGGCCAACTGGGTTGAGCAAAAAGAGCAGTTAGGTACAGCGCACGCCGTTGAACAGGCCCTGCCGGCTATACCCGATGTTGATGAGGTATTGATCCTGTACGGGGATGTGCCGCTTATAACCGCCCAATCACTACAGGCGTTGATCGCGGCTGCAAGCGAGAGCGGGTTTGCCTTAATGACCGCCTACCTTGAAGACCCGCGGGGCTACGGCCGAATTATCCGTGACGACATCGATAACGTGCTTGCCATTGTTGAAGACAAGGATGCCGATGATGAGCAGCGCCGTATCTGTGAGATTAATACCGGCCTAATGGTAGTTAAGTCAGACCTGTTGAAACGCTGGATAGCTGGTATCGAGAATAATAATAAACAAAAGGAATACTACCTGACGGACATTGTTGCCCTGGCAATCAAGGATGGTGTTAACGTCAATTCCATTCTGGCCGAGGCCTCGATAGAAATACAGGGTATTAATAACCGCGTACAATTATCTGAGGCAGAACGATATTACCAGCTGGTTCAGGCGCATCACCTGATGCAACATGGTGTTGGTCTGATGGATCCATCCCGGTTCGACCTGCGAGGTGATCTCGAGGTGGGCAGGGACATCGTATTTGATATCAATGTGATCTTCGAGGGCAGGGTCAAACTGGGTAATAACATCAGTATTGGTGCCAACTGCTATATCAAGGATTGTATTATTGGTGACGACACCGTCATCCTGCCAAACACCATGATTGACAATGCCGTGATCGGCAAGTCTTGTCGTGTTGGGCCATTTGCGCGCATCCGCCCTGATTCCACGTTAAGTGACGAGGTACATATCGGCAACTTTGTCGAGATTAAAAAAACCGAGGTCGGCTCAGGTAGCAAGATCAACCATCTCAGTTATGTAGGCGACAGTCATGTAGGGCAGCATACGAATATTGGTGCCGGTGTAATTACCTGTAATTACGATGGCGCCAACAAGCACCAGACAATCATAGGTGACAACGTGTTCGTAGGTTCAGATGCGCAGCTTATTGCACCGGTTACGATCAGTTCCGGCGCTACCATCGCGGCCGGTACGACGGTTTCAAAAAACGTGGCCGAGAATGCTCTCGCTATAACCCGGCCCGAACAACGTGAAATAAAAAAATGGAAGCGACCCACAAAAAAATCATGATGTTCGTATTATGTTGAAGACAGGCTTCTACCAGTTTCGTCCATTGTTCGGTAAGCCGGATATCAACTGCCGGAAGATGGTGCATGCGCTGGAACAAATGGATGCCGACCTGGTTGTTTTGCCGGAGCTGGCACTGTCCGGTTATTACTTTGCCAACAAGGAAGAGGCGTTAAAGTACTCCGAGGACCCGCAGCAGAGTAAGAGACTGGATGCACTTGCAACTGTCGCTGCAAAAAAAGACATGTACCTGGTGGTTGGTTTTGCCGAGCGCGTTGATGACAAGTGCTATAACAGTTCTGCGTTGATTGGCCCAAACGGTATCGAGCATATCTATAGAAAAATACATCTATTCAACGAGGAGAAGTTCTGCTTTGATCCGGGTGATATCCCTTTTCAAGTGAATACGGTCAAGGGAGCCAGGATCGGCATGATAGTTTGCTTCGACTGGGCATTCCCCGAATCAATCAGGACACTGGCATTGCAGGGTGCGCAGGTTATCTGTCAGCCGGCCAACCTGGTATTAACCTATTGTCAGCAGACGATGCTGGCACGTTCAATTGAAAACCGGGTGTTTATCATTACCTGTAATCGCTATGGCGAGGACAAGCGTCCACAGGGCAGCCTTAAATTCACCGGCAGAAGCCAGGTTGTCGCGCCCGGGGGGGAATTACTTCACCGTGCGCAATCACAGCGCGATGCCAGTTTTGTCGTCGAGATCGATCCAGCGCTGGCCGACAACAAGATGATCACAAAACATAATCATCTACTGGATGAACGCCGCCCGGAATTTTACGATTGTTGATAGTTATTGTTGATTAAGAGTAAACACAGGAGAGTATCGTGAGTTTTGCCACTGCCGACCTATATGATAAATACGAAGAACAATTGCAAATTGCCACCCCCATGTTCAATGACTATGGCGGTAACAAGACATTTTCAGGCCCTGCAGACACGGTAAAGGTGTTCGAGGACAATTCCCTTGTACGTGGTGCATTGGAAGAACCCGGTGAAGGCAAGGTGCTGATTGTTGAGGGCGGGGGATCGCTACGCTGCGCCTTGCTCGGTGACATGCTGGCGGAGCTTGGCAAGAAAAATGGCTGGGCTGGCGTCATTGTCTATGGTTGCATCCGGGACTCTGCTGTTATTGCAGAAATGGAGATCGGTGTGAAGGCGTTGAATACCAATCCCAGGAAAAGTGTGAAGCGCGGGCAGGGTGAACGAAATGTCCCGGTGAGCTTTGCCGATGTGACTATCGAGCCCGGTAACTACATCTATGCAGACGAGGACGGTTTTGTGATCAGCAAGGAAAAACTGGATTGATTATGAAATATTTTATTTGCTTCTTACTATTATTCAGCACCGGTGCAGTGTTTGCACATGAAGATGAAACGCTGTTTAATCGCGTCAATCTGCAGGCACAGGCGAGCATGGAAATACCTAACGACGAGATCCAGGTTATTCTCGCCGTCGAGAGTGAGGACAGGGATGCAGCAAAGCTGGCCGATAAAATAAACAAGACAATGGAATGGGCCCTGGCCCGTATCAAGCAAGGTGATGATATTGCTGTTAGAACATTGTCCTACAATACCTATCCGGTCTATGACAAGAAAACAATCATTGCCTGGCGTGCCAATCAGCAGCTTGAATTAAAAGGTACTGCCATTGCAGATATCACTCGGCTTGCGGGTGATCTGCAGGAAAAACTACAGGTCAAATCAATGCAGTTCAGTGCATCTGACAAGACCCGTGCTGACTTTGAGAATAAACTGATCGACGAGGCAATGCAGGCCTTCAAGCAACGGGTTGAGTTGCTCAAAAAACACATGGATGGAGATAACGTGCGCGTTATTACACTGGATGTAAACACGGGTCATGGTTCGCCAAGGCCGGTTTATGCCGAGGCGCGGATGATGTCGATGAAGGCAGATTCGGCGCCAGCCGTTGAGGCGGGCACCTCCAGTCTGACAGTGACAGTGAATGGCTCAGTGCAATTTTTCTAGGTGTATTTAACCAGTTAGCAAAACCCGGGGCAGACAAGGGTGCAATGACAAAGCATGGATAAGAGAGAACAGCGCAGGCAACGCAATATCTATATCCTGCTGGGGCTGGGTATCATACTTGCCCTGACACTCCTTGTTGTTGATCGTGATGGCCTGTCCTGGTTCGGCAAGGTCTCGTGGTCTGAATTAAGTTTGCTGCAATGGCTGTCACTTGTCGTACTGCTGATCGTTACGTTGCTGACACAGTATTTTCTTCTGCTGTTATTACATTTCAGCCGGTTTAAATACCTGGTTCTGGCTGTCATCCCCGTTATCTGGTTATTTAATAATGGGATCATCGCGATGAGCCGCTTCCTGGACTGGACTACGGATATCGGGGCGACGATTGGTTGGTTGTCATTCGCAGATTTAATCAGCTGGTTGGCAGCGGCAGTTTATTTTCCTGTATTACTGGGGACAGGTGCGATGGCAGCCATTCTCGATGCTAATGCATCCATGCTTAGCGAGGCCTGTTATTACGCGAGAATGGCACTGGATGTTGCCGGCGTCAGCCCATGGCAGGTCATCGATTTTGGAATGAATATACTGGGTATTACCTGGGACCTGATTGCGAATTCCTTTTCCCAGGAAGTAATCAAGTACACCAGCGATACTGATTCGTTGTTTGCATTCAGCCTGGAGGGATTAATGAGTATGCCTGGCTGGATATCGAGTATTGGTTACAACCTGGCTTGCCTTTGCCAGTAACCCACGGGTTTGCCTTGTTTTCTAGAACAGGCAGTGCTTGGTGTAGTCAGCCAGCTCGTTGGCGGTCCATTCGCCCTTGGGTTTTTCCTTGAGTTGGGCACACCATTTCTCACTGCCAATCTCGGGTGCGCAGCCGCTTGTTAGAACCAGGGCGATACAAAAAAAGGGGATCAGGATTAGTTTGTAACAATGACGCATGGCTTCCTCTTGTTTTAATTCAGGCTGGCAAAAACCTTCTCAGCAGCTTTGATCGTATTATTAATATCTTCCTCGCTATGCGCCAGGGAAACAAACCCGGCCTCGAATGCCGAGGGTGCAAGGTAAATTCCCTCTGCCAGCATGCCGTGGAAAAACTGTTTGAATTGTTCCTGGTTACAGGCCATGACATCGGCAAAAGTTTCTACCTTACTATTACCAGTAAAGAACAGGCCAAACATGCCGCCCATGTAATTACTGGATAAAGGTATACCTGCCTTCTTCGCCACTTTCTTCATCCCCTCGGTCAGGGCGACAGTTTTTTTCTCCAGTTCATCGAATACCCCTGGTTCGCTGAGTAATTCCAGCGTAGTCAACCCGGCCGCCATGGCGACCGGGTTGCCGGATAGCGTGCCTGCCTGGTAAACCGGCCCGTCCGGCGCCAGGTAATCCATGATCTCTGCTGGCCCGCCAAAGGCGCCCACCGGCATACCACCGCCGATGACCTTGCCGAGCGCGGTAATGTCCGGCTGGATACCGTAGACAGACTGGGCACCGCCCAGTGCCACGCGAAACCCGCTCATAACTTCATCGAATAGCAACACGGCGCCATACTGGTCACAGACTTCACGCATTGTTTGCAGGAATACCGGCGTGGCCGGAACGCAGTTCATATTCCCGGCAACCGGTTCCACGGCGACAGCCGCAATCTGATCGCCCATCTCGGCGAATACCTGTCGCAGTTGTTCCGGGTTATTGTAGTCCAGTGTCAGTGTGTGCTGGGCCAGGTCAGCGGGCACACCGGGTGAGGTGGGTACGCCAAGTGTTAATGCGCCGGAACCGGCCTTCACCAGTAGCGAATCTGCATGACCATGGTAGCAACCCTCGAACTTGATAATCTTGTCCCTGCCGGTGTAACCGCGAGCAAGGCGAATGGCACTCATGGCAGCCTCGGTACCTGAACTCACCATGCGCACTTTTTCAATCGACGGGATGAGCTCGCAAATCTTGTTTGCCATGGTTGTTTCTATTTCAGTCGGTGCACCAAAGCTTAAGCCGTTTTCCGCCGCATCTTGCACGGCCTTGATAACTTTTGGATGGGCATGACCCAGTATCATGGGGCCCCAGGAACCGACGTAATCAATGTAAGACTTTTCATCTGCATCAAATACGTGCGCACCTTTTGCGCGCTTGAAGAAAACGGGTGTGCCCGAAACCGATTTGAAGGCACGTACCGGGGAATTCACCCCTCCTGGAATATGCTGCCTGGCAGCGTTGAACAGCTCTTCGTTGGACATGTGTAATTATTGCTCTTGTTCGAAAAGGAGATTGAATTTTTTTATGGTCGCGTTGGTGTCGTTAGCACCGTAAAGTGCGCTTATTACGGCAAGCATAGCGGCGCCTTTATCCACCAGCACTTTACCATTTTCGGGCGTAATTCCGCCAATGGCAACCAGTGGCAGCATGATTTCATGACTGGCCCTTTCCAGTATTTCCGGTTCCGCCTTGACCGTATTTTTTTTGCTGCTGGTGTCGTGAAAGGCACCAAACGCCACGTAGTCTGCACCTGCCGCCTGTGCTTCCTGTGCAAGATGCAGAGAGTTGTAACAGGAGCAACCTATGATGATCGGACCCAGAAACTCTCGTGCGGTCTGTATATCGGTATCGTTTTGACCGAGGTGAATACCATCGGCCCCGGTATCACGGGCCAGTTCTATGTCATCGTTCACTATAAATGGCGTGTTGAATTGCTTGCAGAGACTTCTGAGCTCCCTGGCCCTGCTTATTTTTGCTTTAGCCGTTGCTGATTTGTCACGATATTGCAGCATGCTAATCCCCGCGCGTAGCAGCAGTTCTGTCCTGGCAAAGACTTCAGTGTCTTTCAGCGACGTAAAGTCTGTAATTGCATAGATACCACGCTGTAGAATTGCCATCTTGATGGTCACCGCTTATAAAAACGATCTGGTAACCACTGTCCCTGTCCCTGCTGCTCGGCATGTTCCAGGGTATGCCAGGTATATGCTTGTGCGTGCTCAATTGCTGCTACCAGTTCTTTTTTCAATGCCAGCTGTGCAGTCAAGGCTGAGGCCAATGTGCACCCGGAACCATGATAATTGTGTGGCAGCCTCGGCCATTGGTATTGATGTGTCTCGTGGTTATCCAGAAACAACTGGTTGATAACATCTTCACTTTGTTCATGTGTTCCGGTTATGAGAACCGATTGACAACCGGCAGCCAGCAGCGAACTGGCTGCCTGGTCGAGTTGCTCACAATTTGTCAGTTGCCTGGCCTCGTTACTGTTAGGTGTAATGACAGTCGTTAACGGAAATAATCTCGACTGCATGGCGGCAATGACTTCCTGGCTGGCAAGATCTCTACCTGCTCCTGATTGCAGCACCGGGTCCAGAACCAGAGGGATATTCAACTCACCAAGTGTTTCTGACAGCAAGTGCACGATGTCTGCCGAGCCAAGCAGGCCCAGCTTGCAGGCGTGTACTGGAATATCATCCAGCAACACCTTCAATTGTTGTTCTACCTGTTCGGGATCCTGAACCCATACTTGCTTCACGCCACGTGTATCCTGACTGGTGAGTACGGTGATAATAGATAGTGCACGACAGCCTGCTGCTGTGATGGCTTCAATATCGGCATGGATACCGGCACCGCCCGAGGGGTCATGTCCTGCGATGATCAGAACATTTCTTTTGAGGTTGCTATTACTCATTGTGAAGGTATCCTACTCAGCGATATTCATTACAACAATATTTTTCTTGAGGATGCTATGAAACAGTACATGTGCGTGATATGCGGGTTTGTTTACGATGAAGCCAAGGGCTATCCGGAAGACGATATCGCACCGGGCACCAGGTGGGAAGATGTGCCACCTAACTGGTCTTGTCCTGAGTGTGGCGCGCGCAAGGAAGATTTCGAAATGATCGAGATTTAATTTCCTAGAAAGGTCGTACGACGGCCAGTATTACGATTATTACCAGGAACAGCACAGGTATCTCGTTAAACCATCGAAACCACACGTGTCCCCGCTTGTTGCGGTCATGTTTGAAATCCTGCAGCAGGAACCAGCAGTAAACGTGATACAAGACCAGCAGCAAAATGAATAACAACTTTACATGTAGCCATATCTGGCCGCTATAGGCAGACATGCCGTTCGACATCAGCAGGGCAAAGCCGAAGACAAGGGTAAACAATCCTCCCGGCGTAGTGATCCCGTAAAAAAGTTTTCTTTCCATGACCTTGAAGCGGTCAATACTCACCTGGTCATTTGCCATGGCGTGATATACGTACAAACGTGGCAGATAAAACAGACCTGCGAACCAGGTCACCATGAATATAAGGTGCAGTGCCTTGTACCAGAGCATCGATTAACTACCTGTTACCGGTTTGCAGGCAAGGTTATGCAAATTGCATTTGCCTGATTTGTTGTCGCAATGATTCAAAGTCAATCTTCCCTTTTAGTGTCTTTAGTATCTTACCATCTGGTCCCACCAGTATACTTGTCGGGGTCACAGAAATATCACCGAATGCCCTGGCCGCATTGCCCTTGATATCCAGGATGACCGGATAGGGCAAGGACCGATCACGGGCGAGCTGCACCACACGGTTCGGTGGATCATATGCCATCGCGATAGCAATAATCTCGAAACCATCCGCGTTGAGTTCGTGATAGAGATCGATCAGGTGGGGCATTTCCTGCATACAGGTAGAGCAGGAGGTTGCCCAGAACGTCACCAGGGTTGGTACGCCTTTCAGTCCGGCCAGGTTGATCGTTTGCCCATCGATGGCCTGCAGGCTTAGCTCGGGAACGTCTTTAACAGGCTGCAGCAGGTAAACTGACGTGACAAATGCCACAAGTAACAGGCAAAGCGTAGTTCCTGCTATCCATTTTCCCTTTTGTTTCATTTGGTCGGCGGTTCCAGGGTTGGTGCATCCAGGTCCTTATTACGGTTTATGAACTCGCGTACCCGGACTACCAGCTTTTTCAGCACGCGCCATATCCTGGGCAGTAACCAGGCCATGAGAATAATGAATGCAACAAGGAAAATAACAAATATCCAGGGGTGGACCAGGGCGGCCCAGATACCGGCAATAACCATGAGGTCTTCGCCAATCGATGTTGTCCAGTTGCTTATCGGTTCGGGGGAGGTATTAATAATGGCACGCCCCCCGGTCTTGGTGGCATGGGTGGCAGCGGTCAAACTGCCGCCAACCAGGAACGCGGCAAGTTCTACGGCAGGCGTGGTATCTCCCACGGCGCTCATGGCAAGTACGGCGCCAAGGGGGATGCGGATGAACGTGTGTATGGTGTCCCAGGCCGTATCAACACCAGGTGTCTTGTCGGCGAAGAACTCGACGCAGTACATGAGACCGGCTGCTGTCATGACCAGCGGATCGGTGACGACCACCAGGTCTGGTGGCAGCGTGATATTACCTGTACTGCCCAGGTAGCCAAGCATGAAAACGGCAGCGTAGAGGTTGATGCCGCTGGCCCAGGCCACGCCCATGCTAAGCGCAATATAATGTATGGTATCCATGAGTGTTCTCTATGCAGGAAGTATCGTCAAATATAGCAATCAATCAATAACTTGGAAAACAAGGACTTGTCCTTTGACGTCTGGATCGGGCTATTCAGGCCATTATTCTCAGACCCGGGCTGCGCCACCTCGTTCCCACAGTCTGCCCGGAACGACATGGTTTATTAAAATTGACAGCGTTGTGAACTAATATTACTATTTTGTCCGAATTTATTGTTTTAGCAGTAAATTCCTAACGAATAATAATTATAAAAACTTGAATTCAAAGCGGCTCACGCCGCTTTTTTATTTTCCAGCCACTACGTATTATTCACACTTTTAACCAGGCTTTCGGACCCAGGAAATGATCAAGGTAGGCATAGTAGGAGCAACCGGCTACACCGGACTGGAACTGCTGCGTTTGCTCGCGCTACACCCGGAAGTGGAGGTAGCGGTGGTTACGTCTAATACTGAAAAAGGCAAGGACCTGGCCGAGGTGTTTCCCGGTCTCGCAGGCCACTACTCGCTCGCATTTGAGGCCCATGATTCCACTTCGTTGAAGCAGTGCCAGCTGGTATTTTTTGCGACCCCGCATGCAACGGCGATGGATTACGTACCGGGCTTACTTGAAAGCGGTTGCAAGGTCATTGACCTGTCTGCCGATTTCAGAATCATGGATCCGGCAGTATGGCAGCAATGGTATGGCTGTAAACATACGGCAGCCGAATTACTTCAAGAGGCTGTTTATGGCTTGCCGGAACTTAACAGGGAAACGATCAGGACCGCACGCCTTGTTGCCAATCCGGGTTGTTACCCCACTGCCGTTAGCCTGGCACTGTTGCCGGCACTGGCCCAGGGCTTGATAAAATCAACTGGCATTATTGCCGATGCCAAGTCGGGCGTAAGCGGGGCAGGTCGCAAGGCCGCGTTGGCCGGATTGCATGCCGAGGTATCGGAGTCGTTCAAGGCTTACTCGGTCAGCGGTCACCGTCATCTACCCGAGATACGACAAACCCTGCAACAGGCGGCGCAAGACAGCGATGTGCAACTCACGTTTGTTCCTCACCTGGTACCGATGAATCGCGGAATACTGGCTACGGTGTATGTTGAACCGCTCACGGCCGGTACTGACTGGCAAGAGGTATATGCCTCTTTTTATCAGCAGGAACCGTTTGTCGAGGTGTTAGCGCCAGGTAGTTGCCCTGAAACTCGAAACGTCAGGGGAACGAATAATTGCCAGCTTGCCATACACAGCACAGCGTCCGGGTCTGACAGGGTTATTATCCTGTCCGTGATTGATAACCTGGTAAAAGGTGCTGCCGGACAGGCCATCCAGAACATGAACCTGATGTTTGATTTTGCTGAAGAGCAATCTCTTGCCATGCCCGCCATGGTTCCCTGATCGGCGTCGATGGCAAAACTGGTCGTAAAGAAACACAGGCCGTTGGAGATCATTCTCTATTGCCTGGTGCTCAGTATCAGCATCTCTGTCGTTGTCTGGTTCTTCCTGGATGCTTCCTTCTGGAACAGCATCAAGGATCGCTACGAGAGAGGCCAGGAGGCCAAAACGCTGTGGCAGGAAAATCGCAACCTTGCGACTGAGAACCGACAACTACGCGAGAAAGTGATCATGTTAGAGCGGTTAACCAAGCTTGATGAAGCCACTGCCTCCGAGTTACAGAACGAAATCCGTCGTTTGCAGGACCAGGTCTATGATTTAACCGGCGAGCTGGAATTTTACCTGGGCATCATGTCCTCCGCGACCAACTCCAAGGGTCTGAATATACAGGGATTACAGGTCGAGGAGGCCGAAAAGTCCTCGCTTTTTCGCTACAAGCTGATATTAACCAATCTGGCAAAAAGTGATAACATCATCAGCGTTAATTTCGATATGCAGATCGAAGGAATTAATGGATCTGATTCACAAATATTGTCTTTGCAAGAGATTAAGGCTGGCAGTTCGCCAGAGCAGACCCTAAGCTTTAGAAATTTCGAGCGGATCGAAGGTAGTTTTTCCTTGCCACCCGCCTTCAAACCACTCAGGGTAGTGGTCGAGATTAACCAAAAGGGTGTGTCAAACTCGTCTGTCCAGCGAGTATTCGAATGGGCAGAAATAGCTGGATAAGGGAGTAACGTATGTTTGGTGGTTCCAAGAAACGAAAAGCAACTCGTATTGATACCCTGGTAGGGCAACACACTGTGATCGAGGGCGATGTTCGTTTCAGTGGCGGGCTTCATATAGACGGTACGATTAAAGGCAACGTGATAGCGGAGAATGATGGTATCTCCATGCTGTCCCTGAGTGAAAATGGCACTATTGAGGGTGAGGTCAGTGTCCCCTACGTTGTGCTTAACGGTGTGGTGATAGGTGATGTACATGGCAGCGAACACGTTGAACTTCAATCAAAATCAAGAATCACAGGTAATGTCTACTATAATTTGATTGAGATGGCGATTGGTGCAGAGGTTAATGGTAAACTGGTGCACTCGCTAGAGCCGGCGGAAACACCACTGGCACTGGGTCAAATCGAAACGGCAGAACAATAGTCTGCCAACAATATACGGGAATAAATATGAGCGCTTCAGCACAAACAGTTACAGAATCCCCACTTCTCTTCAGTGAGGCAGCCGCAAGCAAGGTCAAGGAACTCATCGAGGAAGAAGGTAACGATGAGTTGATGTTAAGAGTGTTTGTCTCTGGGGGTGGTTGTTCCGGTTTCCAGTACGGGTTTACATTTGATGAAGCCGTACAGGATGGTGATACTGTCGTTGAAAATGGTGGTGTAAAGTTACTTGTTGATCCAATGAGTTTCCAGTACCTGTCAGGTGCTGAAATTGATTATTCCGAGGGCATGCAGGGCGCCCAGTTTGTCATTCGTAATCCCAATGCCTCCACTACCTGTGGTTGCGGTTCTTCTTTTTCAGTTTAGCTTCCGAATTTATATACTGCTCCGGGCAGGATTTTCCTGTCAGCTCCTGTAATACTGCCCAGGTCAATCAATTGCTCTGTTATTCGACAGTAAGCCAGCCACGCAAACGTGACGGCCTCTACAGCGTCGGGATCAATGCCCAGGCTTGCCGTTGTCATTACCTTTTGTTCAGGTAATAACGCTTGCAGGCGTTCAAGCATAGTCTTGTTTTGTGCGCCGCCCCCACAGGCATAAATCTCTTCACAACCAGGAAATGTTGCAGTAATAGAATCTGCTATGGTTTGTATGCTTAGCTGTAGCAACGTTGCCTGAACATCAACGGCTTTTATATTCATTTCCTGCATTTGATCATTTAACCAGTCAAGGTTGAAATAATCCCTGCCGGTACTCTTTGGTGGCTCAAGCTTGAAATAAGGGTCGTCAAGTAACCTGTTCAGGAGATCTGCATTGATGCTACCTGATTTTGCCCAGTTGCTATCCTTGTCCATTGCCGTCTTGTTGTGCATGAAATTCCAGTCATCCAGCAATCCGTTACCGGGTCCGGTATCAAAGCCGGTAATATCCATCTCTGCTATCGCCGGAAGATTACTGATGTTGGCAATGCCGCCTATATTAAGTACCGTTCTGTTTATGTCAGTACTGCGGAACTGGTAGCGGTGAAAGGCCGGTGCCAACGGTGCGCCCTGGCCAGCACAGGCCATGTCCATGCGTCGAAAATCTGCCACGGTCGTGATGCCTGTCCGTGCGCAAATGATGTTAGGGTCACCAAGTTGAATAGAGGTTTGCCAGTCACTTGCCGGTCGGTGATAAACGGTCTGACCGTGGCTACCTATCGCTTTGATCTTTTCTGCCGATGTGTTCGTGTCCAGCAGGAATCGATTGACTGAACTCGCGAACAGTTCACCTAGCCTGTAATCGATCTCTGCCACATCTTGTAATGATGTACTGGCATTGACGGGTCTAATCTTGTGTTTCAGTTGCTCATCGATCGGATACTGTCGATAAGCGATAAGACTGGCATGTTGATCAAATTCGACGAGAGCTACATCAACAGCATCCATGCTGGTACCGGACATAAGGCCTAGGTATAGCAAGATGACACCGTGAGCTGTACCAGGTCGGCGTTAGCCGCCTTCTTTCATGACAGGAGAGATCGTGTTGTCTGAAAGTAAAGGTGGTTGTGAAGCCAGCACCGTTTTACCTGTTATACGATCAAGTTCTGCAAGCATAGGGGTGATTGCCTGCTGAAACACTGGCAGCTCCTTTTTACTGATTGATTCAACATGAGGGAGATCGACAGTTAACGGGTTACGATGAACACCGTTAATTCTGAATTCGTAATGCAAATGGGGTCCGGTTGCGAGGCCGCTACTGCCCACGTATCCGATTATCTGCCCTTGCTTCACACGCCTGCCGTTCCTGACGCCGTTGGCATATTTATGCAGGTGAGCATACACGGTGCTGTAGTTGCCACCGTGCCTGAGTATGATAGTTTTTCCATACCCCCCTTTCCTGCCAGCATGCATGACTACGCCATCGCCGGTTGCCTTGATCGGTGTCCCGGTAGGAGCCGCATAATCAACACCCTTGTGCGCCCTGATTTTATTAAGTATCGGATGTTTTCTGCTGAGATCGAAACGTGAGCTTATGCGGGTAAAATTAACCGGGGTTCGAAGGAACGCCTTGCGCATGGCATCGCCGTTGGCATCGTAGTAATCGATACTGCCGTCGAGATGCGCATAGCGAACGGCACGAATGGCGTGACCTCTATTATTAAATTCGGCTGCGAGTATTGGACCATCGGCAACTTTTTTGCCGTTCTTGTATTTTTCTTCGTAGATCAACGTGAAGCTGTCACCCTTGCGTATATCGAGCACGAAGTCGATATCCCAGCCATAGATGGCAACCATTTGCATGATCAGGTTGTCGGACATGCCTGCTCTTTTGCCAGCCATGAACAGTGAATCGTTTATCGTGGCACTGGCATTTTTCACAACACTATCGAGTTCATGTTCAACCAGTGTGGCCTTGAAATTGTTATCAACCAGATTCACGCTCAACGTATTGGTGAGGTCGAGTTCATATTCAAGACCGACCAGTTTCTTGTCGACTATATGAAAATGTATCAACTGTCCGGGCTTGATACTCTTCAGGCGTTTGACGTCATTGCCCAGTGACATGACCCGGTACAATTCTGCCGGGCTTAAACCCAGCCGCGAGAATATCAGTGCCATACTGTCGCCATTCTTGACAGTGACCGTTTGCCAATCCGGGTCAGGGCCTGCCTCTGGCTCGGCTTCTACCGCGATGGTGTCAATAACCCGGTTCTCTTCCGCCAGGACCTCGATCTTCTGTTCGGCTTCTTCGGTCAGTGTGGGCGGCAGACTCGGCTGATAATAGGCCACTGGCAAGGCCGTTGGCTCTTGGTGCAAGGTCTGTTCTTCCGGTGTTTTCTCGGTAACAACGGCCGGAATTACCTTGGCCTCGTGCCTGACAACAGGCGTAAATGCGGGGCCTGACCTCTCGGCCACCACGTTCGGGGTGGTCGTATCCGGACGGTCAGAGAAGTAATAGAATACTGACACGGCGGCCAGCAGACCCAGGGTAATAAAGGACAGTGAGCCGGAGCGGTTTTTGCGCTCCTTGACCCATTTCACCTCGGGCTTATAGTCCTTCTTGATATAAACTCTGTAAGTCACAGTTTATCCTGAGTAAATTGGCTAACAATAGCGTCTGGACAGGTTGTCGTCAATAAATCATGTGCAAACTGCGAGCCATTTCACGACTGTGGTAAGCTACGCGCGATTTTTAGTCTGCAGAGAGAAACCATGGCATCAGTACAGGAAGCCCTAGAGGTCATTGCCAGAGGTTCAGACGAGATTCTGATCCTTGAAGAATTACAAAAAAAAATCGAGTCCGGAAAACCGCTGCGGGTAAAAGCCGGCTTCGACCCAACTGCGCCGGATCTGCACCTCGGCCATACGGTACTAATCAACAAGCTGCGCCAGTTCCAGGACCTTGGTCATGAGGTTTTGTTCCTGATCGGGGACTTCACCGGCATGATCGGTGATCCCTCTGGAAAAAGCGCCACCCGGCCACCATTGACCCGTGATGACGTCATGGATAATGCCCGTACCTACGAGCAGCAGATCTTCAAGATACTGGATCCGGAAAAGACACAGATCATGTTTAATTCCAGCTGGATGAATGCCATGAGTTCCGCTGAATTGATACAGCTTGCAGCCCGTTACAATGTGGCGCGTATGCTTGAACGAGATGACTTTAACAAACGTTACAAGTCAGGACAGTCAATTGCGATCCATGAATTCCTGTATCCCTTAATACAGGGTTATGACTCGGTGGCAATGAAAGCGGATGTAGAACTCGGCGGCACTGACCAGAAGTTTAACCTGCTTGTCGGACGGGAATTACAAAAGCAGTACGGCCAGGCATCACAGATCGTGCTGACCATGCCTATCCTGGAAGGGCTCGATGGTGTGCAAAAGATGTCAAAGTCGCTTGATAACTACATTGGTATCAACGAACCTGCCAACGACATGTTTGGAAAATTAATGTCGGTATCGGATGACCTGATGTGGCGTTACTTTGAATTACTCAGCTTCCGTCCAATGTCAGAAATTGACGCGTTCAGGAAGCAAATAGAGGCAGGAGAGAATCCTCGCAATATCAAGGTACTGCTGGCGAAAGAAATTATCACTCGCTTTCATGATGCATCCGCAGCAGAAGCCGCAGAACAGGATTTTATCAATCGTTTTCGCAATAATGCGATCCCGGACGATATGGATGAGATCGAATTGACAGCCGGTGCCGACGGATTACCGTTGGCTAACGTATTGAAAGAGGCGAAGCTGGTTGACAGTACCTCGGACGGTCACCGCATGGTAAAGCAGGGCGCAGTCAAGATTGATGGCGAAAGGGCTGACGATAGCAGGCAGGTATTGATGCCCGGGTTCTCTGCGGTCATGCAGGTCGGGAAGCGTAAATTTGCCAAAGTAACCCTGCTATAAGTATTTTATGTAAATAGTAAACAATATAATTGTTGCAGCGCACAAAAATAGTGATTAAAGTAGACATATCTTCATAACACTGCATCACAGGAGATGTCTGGATGCGAACTCAATCTTCAGTAAGAAAACACGTAGCAAACACTGCAATTCTCAAGGCATGGGAACAGTTCACCGATTCCGGCGAGCTTGGTTCAAAAGCGGTCAGAAAGGTAATAGGCCAACGTTGGATCAAGAGTAAGGAACTGGGTATTCCAATAGATATAGAGCAGGCTCCAACTGTCATAACTGCCGATGAAATTCAAGAAATGCAGCGAACCGAGCCACTTGTGGTCGCTGGCAAAAATGCGCTCAAGAA
The DNA here is from genome assembly GCA_965229565.1 of Gammaproteobacteria bacterium. GTDB lineage: Bacteria > Pseudomonadota > Gammaproteobacteria > Eutrophobiales > Eutrophobiaceae > JANQNX01. Next base: position 1,027,604 of record OZ245888.1, read on the forward strand.
TCTTGAGTACACATTTTCCAACACTGAACATGTGGCCGTATTGGCAGATGCAAACAGCCGAATTATTTATTCAGCCGGCCACAAACCCATCCAGGAGCAACTTGAAAAAATAAACTTCAGGCCTGGCGCTGATTGGTCCGAAGAGTTAGTAGGGCCAAATGGAATCGGCACTTCATTGTCTTTGCGTCGTCCTGAAATTGTAATGGGCTATGAGCATTATTGTGAGTCATGGCAACCGTGGGTCTGCTATGGCGCACCTATCTTTGGTGCGTCAGGTCTCGAGATTAAGGGCACTATTGATATTACAGGTCCTGTTGAAAAAACAAGCCAGGAGTCGATGGCAATGGCCATCTCTCTGGCTCAATCAATATCTGCCAATCTTGCCGTAGAACAATACAGGAACCGTGACAGGTTACGTGTGTTTGGCAAACGCTTGCTACAGCGATGGGCATCGAACTGTGTGCTCATACTGGATAAGAGTGCCCTTATCGTCGATTACAATTCCAGGGCAGCAGTCACATTTAATACTGCGTCAAACGAGTTACTAAACGTCCCGCTTACGAGCGTATTGCCTGAAACAGGTAACTTTTTTAACGGCTGTGTCGGAAGTAAACGTGCTGACAGCATTGAGATACATCATCAAGACGGAACACGTTTTTCCGAAACCATGACAATTGATCTTGAACCTATCAAGGAACAGGACGAACTGCTTGGTTTTGCTGCAGTAATCAAGTTGAAAAGCCAGTCTTTGCTACTTCCGGAAATCACGGTAGATAACAACACCAGTTTCCAGGCAATCGGTGATGAACTCATTGCCCAAACCCTGGAAAATACCCATTACAATATTTCGAAAGCGGCAAAAATTCTGGGTATTGACCGCTCTACTATCTATCGCAGAATGAGAAAGCGCACAACCGGGTAGCATCCAGGGCGCCGCATCTGCCTGATTTTTTGGCAGCATTTTCAGGCCGTTTTCGGCTAAAAATGCACCCCTTTTTACACGTCGCAAAGTATTTTCAGTTGGTATGTAAATTGCCCTTCGCATTCAAAAAAAATATCAATATAAACAGTCAGTTAATGGCTTGTAAAAATATTGTAAAGTTTTGTTGACCACCTGCATTCGATCTGTATAATGCCGCTTCCCGGTTGGGGCTATCCAACCCTGTTCTTTAACAATTCCTGATCAAGTAATTTGTGTGGGCGCTTGCGATATGGGCTTGATTCACCAAGCAATTTTCGGTGAAAAAAGCTTTTAAAGTAGCGTCTTAACAACGTCAATTTTTGAAGCAAGTATTCATCGAGCCAAGATTTGCAACCTCAAGTTGCTAACATGATTAAACTGAAGAGTTTGATCCTGGCTCAGATTGAACGCTGGCGGCATGCCTAACACATGCAAGTCGAACGGTAACGACAAAAACAATCCCTTCGGGGTGCGTTTTTGGGCGACGAGTGGCGGACGGGTGAGTAATGCTTAGGAATCTGCCCAGTAGCGGGGGATAGCTCGGGGAAACTCGAATTAATACCGCATACGCCCTACGGGGGAAAGCAGGGGATCTTCGGACCTTGCACTATTGGATGAGCCTAAGTCAGATTAGCTTGTTGGTGGGGTAAAAGCCTACCAAGGCAACGATCTGTAGCTGGTCTGAGAGGACGATCAGCCACACTGGAACTGAGACACGGTCCAGACTCCTACGGGAGGCAGCAGTGGGGAATATTGGACAATGGGGGCAACCCTGATCCAGCAATGCCGCGTGTGTGAAGAAGGCCTGCGGGTTGTAAAGCACTTTCAGTAAGGAAGAAAACCTCAGGGTTAATAACCCTGTGGCTTGACATTACTTACAGAAGAAGGACCGGCTAACTCCGTGCCAGCAGCCGCGGTAATACGGAGGGTCCGAGCGTTAATCGGAATTACTGGGCGTAAAGCGCGCGTAGGTGGCTTGGTCAGTCGGATGTGAAAGCCCAGGGCTTAACCTTGGAATTGCATTCGATACTGCCTGGCTAGAGTATAATAGAGGAAAGTAGAATTCCCGGTGTAGCGGTGAAATGCGTAGATATCGGGAGGAATACCAGTGGCGAAGGCGACTTTCTGGATTAATACTGACACTGAGGTGCGAAAGCGTGGGTAGCAAACAGGATTAGATACCCTGGTAGTCCACGCCCTAAACGATGTCAACTAGCCGTTGGAGGAATTTAATCCTTTAGTGGCGCAGCTAACGCGTTAAGTTGACCGCCTGGGGAGTACGGCCGCAAGGTTAAAACTCAAAGGAATTGACGGGGGCCCGCACAAGCGGTGGAGCATGTGGTTTAATTCGATGCAACGCGAAGAACCTTACCAGGCCTTGACATCCTGAGAACTTTCTAGAGATAGATTGGTGCCTTCGGGAACTCAGTGACAGGTGCTGCATGGCTGTCGTCAGCTCGTGTCGTGAGATGTTGGGTTAAGTCCCGTAACGAGCGCAACCCTTGTCCTTAGTTGCCAGCACATAATGGTGGGAACTCTAAGGAGACTGCCGGTGACAAACCGGAGGAAGGTGGGGATGACGTCAAGTCATCATGGCCCTTACGGCCTGGGCTACACACGTGCTACAATGGTCTGTACAGAGGGTTGCCAAGCCGCGAGGTGGAGCTAATCCCACAAAGCAGATCGTAGTCCGGATTGAAGTCTGCAACTCGACTTCATGAAGTCGGAATCGCTAGTAATCGCGAATCAGAATGTCGCGGTGAATACGTTCCCGGGCCTTGTACACACCGCCCGTCACACCATGGGAGTGGGTTGCAAAAGAAGTAGGTAGCTTAACCTTCGGGAGGGCGCTTACCACTTTGTGATTCATGACTGGGGTGAAGTCGTAACAAGGTAGCCGTAGGGGAACCTGCGGCTGGATCACCTCCTTAAAAGACAGTGAACAAACCTGTTTCGTACAGCGTCCACACAAATTCCTTGATCAGGCAAACATGCGTGAAGGTCCAACTGGCTAAGTAGTATTGGACTGGAAACAGAAATAACACCGAAATAGGTCGTTAGATTTGGGTCTGTAGCTCAGTTGGTTAGAGCGCACCCCTGATAAGGGTGAGGTCGGTGGTTCAAATCCACCCAGACCCACCACTATTGTGATTAGTTATTGGTAATTAGTGATTGGGCACCATTTACTAATCACTAATGACTAATCACCTGAATCAGGGGCCATAGCTCAGCTGGGAGAGCGCCTGCCTTGCACGCAGGAGGTCGGCGGTTCGATCCCGCCTGGCTCCACCAATCATTTGTGATTGGTTATTGGTGAATAGTGAACAGTTAAATGCTGACACTATTCACGAGTGACTAATCACTCGTGCTTCGAAGAAGCATTTGTTCTTTAAAAATTTGGAAAACTGATTGCCACAAACAATATGCTCTCAATTATTGTTTGTGGTCTAAATATGCTCGCGTCGCGGTGAGCATATTTGGGTATTGCATTTGTAATAGCGTCAGCAAACATGTGATCTCTTAGGCCCGGGCTTCCGCAAAAGGACTGGGTGAATAGTTTAAGTAATAACGAAGAGGTTTTGTTCAAGTACGAAGCTGGAGACGAATAAAGGAGGGAGTGTACAAACGAGTACATGACTGACTGAATGAGGAAGCAGCTGAAGTAATTGGGCAAAAGATCGAGTTAACAAACTGTTTGAGATTATATGGTCAAGCGAATAAGCGCATACGGTGGATGCCTAGGCGGTAAGAGGCGATGAAGGACGTAGTAATCTGCGATAAGCCTCGGGGAGCTGATAAACAAGCTTTGATCCGGGGATTTCCGAATGGGGCAACCCACTGCTTCGGCAGTATCTGTATCTGAATACATAGGGTGCAGAAGCGAACGCAGGGAACTGAAACATCTAAGTACCTGTAGGAAAAGAAATCAACCGAGATTCCCTTAGTAGCGGCGAGCGAAAGGGGAACAGCCCTGTTTACCACAAGCCTGAATCATTTAGATGAACGTTCTGGAAAGTTCGGCCATAGCGGGTGATAGCCCCGTAATCGAAAAATGGCTCAGGTGGGGTAACGAAGAGTAAGACGGGACACGTGTTATCTTGTCTGAAGATGGGGGGACCATCCTCCAAGGCTAAATACTACTTACCGACCGATAGCGAACCAGTACCGTGAGGGAAAGGTGAAAAGAACCCCGGAGAGGGGAGTGAAATAGAACCTGAAACCGTATGCGTACAAGCAGTGGGAGCCCCTTCGGGGGTGACTGCGTACCTTTTGTATAATGGGTCAGCGACTTACTTTCAGTGGCAAGCTTAACCAATAGGGAAGGCGTAGGGAAACCGAGTCTTAATAGGGCGATTTAGTCTCTGGGAGTAGACCCGAAACCGGGCGATCTATCCATGGCCAGGTTGAAGGTGGGGTAATACCTACTGGAGGACCGAACCCACTAATGTTGAAAAATTAGGGGATGAGCTGTGGATAGGAGTGAAAGGCTAACCAAGCCCGGAGATAGCTGGTTCTCCTCGAAATCTATTTAGGTAGAGCCTCGTGTATCACTCTAGGGGGTAGAGCACTGTTATGGCTAGGGGGTCATCCCGACTTACCAAACCATTGCAAACTCCGAATACCTAGAAGTGCAATCACGGGAGACACACGGCGGGTGATAAGGTCCGTCGTGGAAAGGGAAACAGCCCAGACCGCCAGCTAAGGTCCCAAAATCATAGCTCAGTGGAAAACGATGTGGGAAGGCACAGACAGCTAGGAGGTTGGCTTAGAAGCAGCCATCCTTTAAAGAAAGCGTAATAGCTCACTAGTCGAGTCGGCCTGCGCGGAAGATTTACCGGGGCTTAAGCTATGTACCGAAGCTGCGGATACGTACTTGTACGTATGGTAGAGGAGCGTTCTGTAAGCCGTTGAAGGTGTGCCGGGAGGCATGCTGGAGGTATCAGAAGTGCGAATGCTGACATGAGTAGCGATAATGGGGGTGAAAAACCCCCACGCCGAAAACCCAAGGTTTCCTGCGCCATGCTAATCAGCGCAGGGTGAGTCGGCACCTAAGGCGAGGCCGAAAGGCGTAGTCGATGGTAAACAGGTTAATATTCCTGTACCTCACATAACTGCGATGGGGCGACGGAGAAGGCTAGGTTGGCCGGGTGTTGGATATCCCGGTTCAAGCGTGTAGGGAGTGTTCTTAGGCAAATCCGGGAACATAATTCTGAGACGCGATGACGAGCTCCTTTTGGAGCGAAGTAATTGATGCCATGCTTCCAAGAAAAACCCCTAAGCTTCAGGTTATGTGGGACCGTACCCCAAACCGACACAGGTGGGTGAGGAGAGAATCCTAAGGCGCTTGAGAGAACTCGGGTGAAGGAACTCGGCAAAATGACACCGTAACTTCGGGAGAAGGTGTGCCCTTGGTATGTGAAGGCCCTGCGGCCGGAGCAGAAGAGGGTTGCAAAAACCAGGTGGCTGCGACTGTTTACTAAAAACATAGCACTCTGCAAACACGAAAGTGGACGTATAGGGTGTGACGCCTGCCCGGTGCCGGAAGGTTAATTGATGGGGTTAGCTTCGGCGAAGCTCTTGATCGAAGCCCCGGTAAACGGCGGCCGTAACTATAACGGTCCTAAGGTAGCGAAATTCCTTGTCGGGTAAGTTCCGACCTGCACGAATGGCGTAACGATGGCCACACTGTCTCCACCCGAGACTCAGCGAAATTGAACTTGCTGTTAAGATGCAGTATACCCGCGGCTAGACGGAAAGACCCCGTGCACCTTTACTACAGCTTTGCACTGGACTTTGAATCTATTTGTGTAGGATAGCTGGGAGGCTTTGAAGCGTGATCGCCAGATTGCGTGGAGCCAACCTTGAAATACCAGCCTGATACGTTTGAAGTCCTAACCCAGGTCCGTAATCCGGATCGGAGACAGTGTATGGTGGGTAGTTTGACTGGGGCGGTCTCCTCCCAAAGAGTAACGGAGGAGCGCGATGGTACCCTCAGCATGGTCGGAAATCATGCAATGAGCGCAAAGGTAAAAGGGTGCTTAACTGCGAGACAGACACGTCGAGCAGGTACGAAAGTAGGTCTTAGTGATCCGGTGGTTCTGTATGGAAGGACCATCGCTCAACGGATAAAAGGTACGCCGGGGATAACAGGCTGATACCACCCAAGAGTTCATATCGACGGTGGTGTTTGGCACCTCGATGTCGGCTCATCTCATCCTGGGGCTGAAGCAGGTCCCAAGGGTATGGCTGTTCGCCATTTAAAGAGGTACGCGAGCTGGGTTTAGAACGTCGTGAGACAGTTCGGTCCCTATCTGCCGTGGGCGTTGGAGATTTGAGAGGAGCTGCTCCTAGTACGAGAGGACCGGAGTGGACGTACCCCTGGTGTTCGGGTTGTCATGCCAATGGCATTGCCCGGTAGCTATGTACGGAAGGGATAACCGCTGAAAGCATCTAAGCGGGAAGCCCCCCTCAAGATGAGATCTCCCTGGGAACTTGATTCCCCTGAAGGGCCCTCAGAGACTATGAGGTTGATAGGCTGGGTGTGGAAGCGCAGCAATGTGTGAAGCTAACCAGTACTAATTGCCCGTGAGGCTTGACCATATAATGCTCAAGCAGTTTGTAACGTGTTTACAAACACAATATCAATCAGTTTTCCGAATGCGGGATGTTGTTATTAACAGCATCCCCAAACAGTTTGCCTGGCGGCAATAGCAAGTTGGAACCACCCGATCCCATTTCGAACTCGGAAGTGAAACGTCTTAGCGCCGATGATAGTGTGGCATTCGCCATGTGAAAGTAGGTCACTGCCAGGCTCCTATCTCAAACCCCGATCTCAATGAGGTCGGGGTTTTTTTTATGCATCGCGTCAGTCATACGCAGTGACCTGCTTAATCCATTGTAGGTCCCCTGAAGGATAAGCCCGCGACGCGGGCAAAACTGCCAGGCTCCTATCTCAAACCCCGATCTCAATGAGGTCGGGGTTTTTCTTTAACCATCATTAAATCCTGACAGAAAATCCTTGTTTAAACGAGCGGAGGTCATTGTTTGTCTCGTGTTTAAAATAGTTATCGATTTTTTTACGCCAGGGTGTAGATTGCACGGTTCCGTGCCCACTTGCAGGTACCCGCTATGACTGAACAACAAGAATACAATCCGGAATCAAAAATGGATCAACGACGTCTGCAGCAGCTTATTCACTCGGTTTCCCGGCGTGCACCGCTGGATGCGGTTGTGTTGCTGGAAAGAGAGGACGACGCGGTAATAGCCGACGTACTGGAACGATTAGATCCTGCCCTGGCATTGCGTATCCTGTCACATATGGATAGCGACAGGGTGAGTTCATTAACTTTACACTTTGAAAAAACGCTTGGAGAACGCTGGTCAGTAAACCAGGGTTATCCGGAAGATAGCATAGGCAGGCTGATGGAGCCGCCGATTGAGGCCTTCCTTGAGACCATGCTGGTCAAGGACGTGGTGGAAGCTCTAAGCAAGGTTCCGGGTGATCGGCAAGTTATCTATGCCTATGCCGTGGACAAGGAACACCGTTTGGTTGGTGTGATTGTAATGCGAGACCTGCTGTTTGCACGTTCGTACGACACCATCCGTGACATCATGGTAGAGCAGCCATTTTATTTCAGGGCAACGACGTCGATCGAAGACGCTATGCGTGCCGTTTTGCTACGCCATTATCCTATCTATCCCGTTTGTGATGACGACCGCAAGCTTATTGGTTTTATCCATGGTTACGCACTGTTTGAACGACGAACCTATGAATTGACTGCCCAGACAGGTCAGATGGTAGGTGTAGAAAAGGAAGAACATATCACGACTCCATGGTTACGTTGCCTGGTATTGCGCCATCCCTGGCTACAGCTGAACCTGTTGACAGCTTTCCTGGCGGGTGCGGTAGTGGGGTTGTTCGACGAGACGATTGCACAAGTCGTCGTGATGGCGGCATTTCTACCTGTGCTTGCGGGACAATCGGGTAACACCGGTTGCCAGGCATTGGCAGTAACACTAAGGGGAATTACCCTGAATGAATTGAAACCGGGTATGGAACGTAAGGTACTGGTGAAAGAAGCTATCCTCGGGACATGCAACGGACTCCTGGTTGGAGTCACCGCGGGCCTGGGAATGTTTTTCTATGCGCTTAGCACGGGCAGCAACGCCCCGGTTACATTGGCTCTGGTGGTCTTGATATCGATGCTGGGGGCATGTATTGCCAGCGGCGTGATCGGGGTACTGGTACCCCTGACACTGCGTAAATTTGGTGCTGATCCGGCAACTGCTTCAACGATATTTCTGACCACGGCGACAGATGTCATCAGCATGGGGCTGCTGTTATTACTCGCGACGGTCATCCTTTTGTAAAACCCGGAGGTAGCAGCTGTAGCAGTTTCACTGAATAGTAATTTGTTGCGCCTGAAGCCAGTGATGGTAAACAGATTAAATATTGTATATAAAAAAATACAAAAAATTCTCAAAAAAGCACCACACGCAACCCTTACAGTGTATCTGGAAATGAATATCGTAATCTAAGCCAGCAAACCAAATTTTCTCTTGTTTTTATTTTCCACTTCCTTGTCCTATACCAATGCGGTGAAAAATTAACACCTGCAAGGAATGATGCAACAAAAGCAGCAAGGCATGTCTAATTTTTGCTAAGTAAGAATGTTGATTGTTCAGCGGTAGTAAACAGTCAGTTTCCCACAGGCTAGTCGATACCTGGCTTGCGGTTTGAAATAATTTTCTAACTGAATTTTGATGATGCTTTCGATATGACTTTCGAGCAAATGGAAACGATCGGCCTGTATCTTGGTATAGGGACACTTATCTGTTTTATGATCTTTATTATCTGGGATCTGGGCAAGGATCATAACGCCGGTCGATTCGGTACATTTATTCTTTTTTCAACTCTGGGTCTTGGCCTGTTTGGTTTTTTAGTGAAAATCTTTGTCAGCGAATTGTTGCTGGTATAACACCAACCACTTTACATCTTCCGCGTTGGCAGGTTCCGAATCTGGTTAGATGACATGATCTTCGTATATTCCTGAAGCAGATCGATTTTCATAACGTTGATGAAATAATTGGTCATGGTGGTGTGTCGTCCAGTGCACACAATCGGGTGGTAACGGAATATTTCTGACGGGTACCGTGGTTGAATACTGGTTTGAATGAGGTGCCAGATATGTGCTGGCATATCCCGGTTAATCTTTCTCTACATCTGTAAAAAAAACCTCTGCTTCCCATCAGAGGGTTTTTTTATTCTGCGTTACGGGTTAACGCCCTGGGCCAGTTGTAAAACCTTCAAAGTATTTTCAATCACGACCTCGGGGGCTTCCTGGTGGATACTGTGGCCGCTTTCGGTGACGACGACCTGCCAGGAATTATCGGTCAATGTTGTCAGTTCTTGTTGCATATCCTGCCAGACGTCTTCCAGTGAGCCCTTACCGGGAATATCCGGTAACTGTGATTTTCCACGTGTAAGTACGGCCAGCGGAATAGACGGCAAGTCGGTGCGAGTTTCTTTCACTTCCTCGGCACTATCCTCGAAGCTGCCCAGCTCATCCATTTGCGACCAGACTGATTTGCGTTGCGCGTTCAGGTGCTTCCAATAACGTTGCTCATAACTTAAAAGTGATTCATCCTCGAACTTGTACCCACCTACTGTCTGCCTGGGCATGACATCCAGGTTATCGAGATCAGCAAGTCTTTCAACCTGGTCCGGGTGCGATGAGTCGACCAGCACCAGGCCCGCTGTACGCTGCGGTAATATTTGTGCCCAGTACTGGGCAACATAACCGCCAAACGAGTGGCCTACAAAAATATAAGGTCCCTCAACCTTGGCCTTTTCCAGCAGGTAATAAAGCTCGGTCGCAATTTGTGATGGTGTGCGTGGCCCGGGACCGGGATCGCTGAGGCCCATGCCGGCACGGTCATAGAGACATACCTTGGTATGCTTGGCGAGTTCCTGTTGAATCGGGATCCAGTTGGCGAGGCTGTCGCCGATGCCAGGCTCTACGATGACCGGGATATCGCCCTCGCCCTGGCAATCTATGTACAGGCGGAATTGCTGGAACATCAGGTAGATGTCACCTGGCGGTAGATACGATTCCAGTGAAACTTCGGCCTTGCTGTTGCTAACGGGTAGTAACAGCAGGGAGAAAACGAGACTGGCAGAGAGTTTGTTCATGGGCATGGTCCAGGTTGCATACTTATATATATGTAACGTAGCCCACAGTAGGGGTGGCTGGCAATCGACGCAGTGCCCGCTTGAAATAAATACTGATCAAAACCTCGACAAGCAGTCGGGCTGTCCAGGGCTAACCGCCCTCTATTGCCGGGATGACGTCGAGTACGTCGCGAACCTGAACGCGGTTGGACAGGTCTTTTTCCCGGACAAGGGTGTTGTTATGAAACAATAACACCTGCGGGTTCAATTGCTGGCCCCTCCATAGTGTCTGCTCGATTTCCGGAAAGCGACGTCGTGTCTGCGCCAGGCACTCAGCCAATGTCTTTCCGGGCAGTGAAATTTCCAGCTTGTGACCAGGCGCAAGCTGTAGTGACGGTGACAAGCGTAGCGTCAGGCGCATAGTTTTTCTATTTCCTCGTCGAATCGTTCGAACACCTTTTGTTTTAATTCGATGACGTATTTCGGTGTCAGGAAGAGCGGTGTTTGAATGTTTGAATTGGTGCGCGTGTAAACCTGGCCCGGTAACTCGTAATCGGCGTCGGCAAAGCCTTGTTTACGTTCCAGCCAGAGTCCACGAATGAAAGCGGTCCTGACCGCAGTGCGCAGTTCGTCTTCACTGATCGACAGGCCGGTTAATGTTTCTATCGCTTTGGATAACCTTTCACCATCCAGGTTGGAAAACTTGCACATTCCGGTCAGGTCATCACGCACCATGTACAGGCCCTTGTTCACGATAGCGTTGACCCAGTATTCCATGGAGGTATTACCATCGGCGGCCAGCAAGCCGTAAGTCTGCATACTCATGTGACCACCGGCAATCGCCCAGATATAGCCCGGGTTGGTTTCCGGTAAATACGACGGTAATTCCAGTCCTTTCACATGCATGGCGTAATCAGTCTCGGCGAGTGATTGCGACAGTCGTTTTACGCCCTGGCCGATTTCCGGGCAGCGGCCGGTACCGGTCAGGATCAACAGTTCACGGATCTGTTCATAATCACCAAAGCGTGCACCGTTCAGGTATGGCTTCTCAGGATGACGTTCGTTGTAGTCGAGTACATAGGCAATCGTGACCCCGGTTGAAATAGAGTCCATGCCATAGCGATCACAAAGACCAACGAGGTCTGTCGCCATGGCCGCATCATGTATACCCAGGTTAGTCGATAACAGGTTGAGTGGTTCATAGTCGAACTTCGCCAGGAACTTGCCGCGACTGCCATCGGTATTTTTTTCATACACGTTTTTATGACATGCGATAGCGCAGCGAAAGCAGTTCTCGCCTTTAACGACAAAGTCTTTTTCTACCTGGTCGCGTTCCAGTTTATCGGCATTGCTGTTGGCCGGCGGAAAGAAATTATTTTCCGGTACGATGTTCAGTTTGCCGAGCGCCGCGTAGTTGGACCAGGTGCCACCCAGTCCGCCTTTTTTCTCCTCGCGGTATTTCCTTGAGCCCGGACCGGTTGCAATAAACTTGTTCAGTTCCTTGATGTCATCGCTCAGCGTGATCTTCTTATCACGTGCATCGGCAATGATGCCAAGCACATTTTTATAACCCATGATCGAGCCCATGCCACCACGTCCGGCCCAGCGGCATTTGTCATCACCTGATTTCAACAGGTTCTCGGTACTGCAACCAACAGAACCAAAATGACAACTATCATAGTTTTCACCGGCAGTACCGATAACTGCAAAATGACAATCCGGGTAATCATCTTTTAATGCCATGATCTTTTCATGGCAGCCCTTGCCGAGGTAATTCTCTGCGGGGATTATGGTTACCCGGGGTCCGCTTTCCGTTTCCTTGACATGCAACAGCACGGGTTTGTCAGCACGGCCTTCCAGTATGATTTCATCAATGCCAGTCCAGCGCAGCTTGGTACCGAATTTACCACTGGCCGCGGACCACATTGCACCGGGCTTACCGGTTCCCGATACCTTGAGTGGAGAATAGCTACTGAAGTAGGTGCGCAAGCCAGTCATGATCGGCGTCCCGGTTAACAGGCCGGTAGAAATAATCAGCGGGTTTTCCTCGCTGTAGGCATGATCAACATGACGCCGGGCCAGTTCCTGGTAGGCACGACCAAAGCCACCAAGCACATCTTCCAGGTTCTGACATGAGCGCGAGTGTATCCTTATGTCTTCATCGTTAAGATTAACGACACATTGTGTATAGGCGACACTTGTTACATCGAGCTTATCGACGTCATTACTACTATTCATAATATTATTTCTGAAGTCAGTTAATAAAACATTCCGGTAAACAAAACGGATATGGTATCAACAGGTGAGAGTACTACCCGGATAAATCCATTTACTGTGCGCGCATGCTAGCGCAGCGTCATAACATGACAAAATAACTTTTTGTCATATCTTAATTACAAAAATTTTCGCGTAATGACTGGAGAATATATATAGATATGACAGTGCGGCACATTGCCACACTGTTCATTGTGGTGTGTTAATAAATAACCAGTTGCCTGACGACCTCGGTGTGTGCCAGTACCTCGTTGATTTCATCGGCAATGGTATCGCGCGTGCTCTGAGCCAGGGTTGGATCGTCACGCGTTAATACCATGACCGTGGCCGGATGCACAAACAGGTCCTTGGTGTGGTAACACTCGATCGGTGCCTTGGGTAATACACCATCCTGGTGATAGTCCTTTTCCAGTGACTCATGGCTGATACTGCCAAGTGTCTCACGTAACTGCAGGGTCCTGGCCAGGTATTCATCACACTGTGGCAACCTGAAACGGGCGCTGGCGATGACTTCAGTCGACAACTCCAGCAAGGCCTCTGCTTCCAGGCTCACGCTCTCTGCCTGCAGTTCGGTGTTCGCTAGCGAGTCGACCAGTTTTATTGCCCGTATCTCGTAATCTGCCAACAGGCCAGCCGTGGCGGACAACCGTTCACGCTGTTCTTCACTGGTCAGTTCGGTCTTCTGGATATCGTCGAACTGGCCCTCCTTGATGGGGGTACTGGCATGGATGTGTGCGCCAGCGAGTGTAAGCAACGTGCTGCAGAACAGGGTATTAAATCGTTTCATTATTGAATAAACCAGGTAGCGTTACATTGGTTTAATGATAACGATTCTCATTTATGATTGAAAGCAATAAATCACGAAAGCATCAAAGACCTAGAAGGGATTCCAGGTCTTCTCACGCGTGTACTTCATATAGCCCACGTTGACGCCGGCACGCAGACCCGCGCCGAGGCGCATGGGTGCAAGAATGATATTGTCGGATTGATGATAGTTGGCACTGATACCACCAACGAAATAAAAGCTGCCATCAATGGCCGGGAAACGCTGCATCAGCGCATCAGTGCTGGGCAGGTGATAGACCAGTACGTATACCTTGGAGACGTTACCACCGGCATCAAAGCCAATGGAGGGGCCGGTCCAGTGTACCTTACTGCTACCACCGGATTTGAAGTACAGCGTGCCGTTGCCATAACGGGCACCGACACCCAGTGCGCCACTGGCTTCTTCACCCTTGATAATGGCATTGGGTTGTCCCTGGTCCTTGAATATTTTTTCAATGACTTCCGCCACGCCTTCGGCACCCTCACCGAAAAAATCCGCCGCGTCATCAATGACGGAGTCCTCGTTGTAGGTGTCCTCGGCCTTGACGGACTGGAAGCTGATTAACAGGCTGGCGAACAGGAGGATGATTATTTTTCTTGGCATGATGTGCCTCGTTCAGGATTCATAGATGCCATGACTATAAATGATGTGCTTCTTACAAGAAACGAAGTGCGTCACAGGTTTTCATATTGCCGATGAGCGGGTATTAACTGGAAATTTTTTTATTCAGGTGCGGTATCGATGAGGGATCGCCCGCTTTCATATAACGTTTTTCACCATCCTGGGCAGTGACATTTTCATACACGCCGTCATCTCTTTTTACGAGCTTGGTAAATCCGGTTTCTTTTAACCTGGAGTTGCTAATAGGGATATTGATCCCGACCGGGTGGATCACCCTTCGCACCGGTGCGGAAAAATCAGTGTCTCCCAGCGGAACCTGGGCAGCAAAACACACCTCGCCCCAGGTAGTTAGCTTGGTATTCATCCCGTGATAGACCTCGACGGTTTTCCCGTTTTCCTCGCAAAAATAATCGTAACTGGGCATCACTGGTTCCTTAATCTACACACTGGCAGGTTAATCCTACTCCCATTCAAGTTCAATAAAAGCCTTGCTGACATTTCGCTTGTGCTGATGTTCATGCAGCTTCCATTTGCTTGCTTCACTGGCGGCGACTTCATCAATGACTTCTTCCATGAATGCACCCCTGGCCAGCATGACCCGGATTTCATCCAATATCGCGGTCAGGTATTGCTGTTGTGGTTGTAAGGCATCTGCTAACGAATCGCTGCCGGGGCCGTGGCCGGGAATGACGTAGCTGACTTCCATGGATGCTATTTCCTCCAGGACTTCCAGCCATCCCTTCAGGGAGCCATCCAGAACCGGTATACGTTCAACAAACAACAGGTCTGATAACCACAGGCTACCGGTTTGCTTATCAAATATACTGAGGTCAGTGTTGGTATGCGCCGGCGGGTATGCACGTAATTCAAGCACGCGGTTACCGAGGTCAATCTCAAGCAAGTCTTCAACAAGTAACCCGGGTTTCACGATCAGCTCCGGGTTGGCTGCATTACCGAGTTCGGCCTTGAACTCTTCCAGGAAAAAATCGACATTGGCCGTTAACGCATCGGGCAGGTTGATATGCCCGACAAACCTCGTGTTGTCATTTTTAAACACGGCATTGCCGAGCACGTGATCGAAATGCACATGCGTGTTAATAACGTAACAAACGGGTTTGTCAGTAAGCGCGCTGATCTCCTGTTGTAATTGCGTTGCAATCGCTATGGAGCCACCGGTATCAATGACGGCAACACATTTCTCGCCGACAATGAAGCCAATGTTGGCAATGTCATCGCGGCCGGGTTCATCAATTCCCCGGTGTTGCCCCTGGTGGACATAAATACCATCCGCCACCCGGGTCAGTTCCAGCGCAACGGCAGCGCTGGAAAATAATATGGAGAGAGTCGTCACCAGGCCCGTCAGGGCAGGCAACCGGCTCTTTTTCAATATGTTTATGATGGCCATAGCTGTTTCTCTTTATAAAAAGTCTGTATCCCGGTCGCAAGTAGTTATTACAACTAGGGTTTTATTATAGAGCCTAACCAGGTCAAAAAGATTCCCGGCATG
This sequence comes from Gammaproteobacteria bacterium, assembly GCA_965229565.1. Lineage (GTDB taxonomy): Bacteria > Pseudomonadota > Gammaproteobacteria > Eutrophobiales > Eutrophobiaceae > JANQNX01. Next base: position 1,042,965 of record OZ245888.1, read on the forward strand.
TATCCCATGCAAGTGAATAAAGTGTTTGATATACAATAAGTTGCACCATTTTACCTGGTTTAAAAAAACTGGCAGAACTGCGCCGCATCGTCTAGATTTACAAGTGTAGGTATAAAAAGCAGAAATCTCGAAGGGTCCTATTTTACTCACGGGAGGGTATATGTTTGATCAAGACCAGGAACTCGTCTCACACCTTTTGAAAGAAAGTAATGATTTTAGAAGACTCTATGAAAAACACTCCGATTTAAAGAAAACAGTTCAACAAGCCCATGAGGGGGATATAGGTATCGATGAGTTTGAACTGGAACATCTCAAGAAAGAAAAGCTCCTGCTAAAAGATCGCATGGCCGAGATAATAGAAAACTACAGGCAACACTAACACGGTTAACTACAACACGAACCCCGCTGCGGCGGGGTTTTTTTTGCCCTAGATAACCAGCTTGATGCCGATGGCAAATAACATGGTGGCCAGTAATGGTCGCATGATTTTTTCGGGTAGTATTGATCCTACATGGCTGCCCAGGTAAATACCCGGTAATGAACCTATCAGCAGGGTACCGAGTAACACGTAATCAACGGTGCCAATGTGTGCATGTCCGAGTCCGGCAATGGCGGTAATCGGTACGGCATGGGCCAGGTCTGTGGCGGCTATCTGTATCGTCTTCAATCGTGGATAAAGCATAAACAGGAAAACGGCACCGATAACCCCCGCGCCAACAGACGATAATGTAACAAGCGTTCCGATGAGCAAGCCGGCAAAGATCGTGCTCGGGATTCGCAGCTTGCGGTGAAGTACCTTGATGGAATCAAAGCGCTCGTTTTCGCTCAGCTCATGTATCTTGTTACGTAACAACAGGAACGATGCGGTCAGGATCAGCGCGATGCTGAGCGTGGTCATGATGATATGGTCGTAGTCGACACCTGAACGATCAAGGTGCCTGATGACCAGCAGTGCGGCCAGCGTCGCCGGGACACTGCCCACGCAGAGCCAGCCCACTATATTCCATTGCACATTGCCACGGGCGTGATGCACAAAGATACCGCCTGACTTGGTTATCGCGGCATAGAGCAGGTCGGTGCCGACGGCGATAGCCGGCTTGATACCAAAACCAAGTACCAGCAGCGGGGTCATCAGTGACCCGCCACCAACGCCGGTCATGCCGACGATAAAGCCGACAACAAAGCCTGAGAGAATGTACAAGTACTCGACTGGCATGGAAATAGTGGGCTCACGTAATAAGGGGCGCTTAATTTACGATAGATATGTATTCTTAAAAAGAATTATTATGTATATTTTTATAATTAAATCGTATATGGGAAGTAAGCATGAAGCTGCAACAGCTCAAGTATATCTGCGAGGTCGCTAACCACGATTTGAACGTCTCGGCAACGGCAGACAGCCTGTATACCTCGCAGCCCGGTATCAGCAAGCAGATCCGCATGCTCGAAGACGAACTAGGTATCCAGATATTCCAGCGCAGCGGCAAGCACCTTACTGCCGTTACCCCGGCCGGACAGGTCATCATCGATATGGCCAGCGATATCATGGATCGCATAGAAAACATCCAGCGCGTGGCCGATGATTTCAGTGACAACAGTCAGGGTAACCTGTCCGTCGCGACTACTCATACCCAGGCACGATACGTGTTGCCGGCAATTATCCAGGATTTCATCAAGCAATATCCGAACGTGGCATTACACATGCACCAGGGCACGCCCATGCAGATCTCGGAACTGGCATCCAGGGGCAAGGTCGACTTTGCCATTGCCACCGAGGCACTGGAACTGTTTGAAAACCTGGTCATGATGCCCTGCTACCGCTGGAATCGCAGCGTGGTAGTGACTCCGGACCACCCGCTTGCTAACGACGATAAATTAACGCTGGAACGACTCGCCGAGTTTCCCCTTGTTACTTACGTGTTTGGTTTTACCGGTCGCTCACAGCTGGACAAGGCCTTTCGTGATAAGTCACTGGTACCGAAAGTTGTATTTACCGCATCCGATGCCGACGTGATTAAGACCTATGTCAGGCTGAAATTAGGCGTGGGTATCGTGGCCAGTATGGCCTATGACAAGAAGGCCGACTCGGACCTGGTGGCACTGGATGCCAGCCACCTGTTTGAAGACAGTATTACCCGTATCGGCTTTCGCAAGGGGACTTATTTAAGGACTTATATGTATGAGTTCATTCGCCTGTTCGCGCCGCACCTGACCAGGGAACTGGTTGAGCATTCGGCCACGACGTCCAGCAGGGAAGAGCTGGACGAGATCTTTGCCGCAATAGAACTGCCTGATCTCTAGTTACAGGAAGTCGAGGTCCGGATTGTTGTCCAGGATGTCCTTCGCGGCATCCTTTTCCGACGTGTCCTGTTTCAGGACTTCATTAACAAACTTGAAATAGACGGTATAGATACGTGGTTCGCTACCTTCTTCTTCAACCATGAAGAACGGTGCGCGCTCGACCTTGTACAGACTCGCCAGTTGCATACCGGCACTGTGACTGTCACGTTCGTCCGCGATAATAGTCTCGTCGATACGATCAAGCAGACCTTCTTTCTCCAGGCGCTCCTGTACCTCGGCGCATTTCCGACAGGGACTGCCATCAGCGAGTATCTTCTTGACCAGTGTGATCTTCATATTAATTACTTTTTTATGTTATCCGCGTGCAGGCCGCATTCCTTGCGGGTTGCTTCTTCCCACCACCAGCGGCCCATGCGTTCATGTTGCCCGGGGAGTACCGGTCGCGTGCATGGTTCACAACCAATACTGATGTAACCTTTTTCATGCAACTCGTTGTAGGGTACATCGTTGCCGCGGATGTATTCCCACACCTTGTTCGAACTCCAGTTGGCCAGCGGGTTGAATTTCACCAACGTTTTATCGGCTGTGGAAAAGGCATTGTCTTTCTGAATCACCGGTACGTTGTTGCGTGTATCCGGGCTCTGGTCACGGCGTTGACCGGTGATCCAGGCATCCAGTGTTTCCAGTTTGCGTTTGAGCGGCAATACCTTGCGGATGCCGCAACATTCCTGGTGACCATCACGATAAAAACTGAACAGTCCCTTGTTTTTTACCAGTTCCTGTACCGCGTCGGTATCCGGGAACAGGACATCAATACTAATACCGTAATGCTCTCGCACGCGATCAATAAAACGATAGGTCTCGGCATGCAGACGACCGGTATCAAGGCAGAACACCTGGACATCAGGCCTGATCTTGCTGGCAATATCTATCAGCGTGACATCCTCGGCACCACTGAAAGAAATCGCAATGCGTTCAAACTTATCCAGTGCCAGCTCCAAAATCGCGCGCGGCGATTGCTCGGCGTATTCAGCGGCTAATCTATCAATATCAAGGTCAGTCTGGCTCATGTTTATACGTGATGTCTGTTTTCAAGGGCCGCAATGTTAACAGAAAAAAACAGCCCGGATAGACGAACTGTTTATATGTATAGCTGGTTTTTTTCTATAGCGACGCTCACAAAGAGGTCAGTCAAACGGGTTTACAGGAATGACTGGCTATCCAGGTACTTCGCTGGCAGGTAGGTGCCGTGAGAGGAAAAATCAGTCAGGTAAATCACATTGTCTGCATCCATGTCGAGTACCAGGTGAGTCCTTGATACGTCTCTCAACTTGGGATCGATCATGATCGTGCATTTGGCATCACGACCTATCGTGGTTTTACCCACCTTCAGATCATAGCTGCGACCGGCCTGGTCTATAAATTTAGTCGGTGAGCCGGGGGCGATGGTGCATTCGTGCTTGGAAAGAAAAACCGGGATCTTCTTGCCTGGTTTCAGGGCAATCGTCACATTTTCGCCCTTAAGCATTCGCTCCAGTTGATGATTACCGCCGGAATCAGACAGGGGTTCAAAAACCGTGTTTTCCAGTACCAACGTATCCTTGAGCAACTCGGCACTGATATCACTACCTTCCTCGTCGTTGGTAGCGCCCTTGATGCCTTTTTTCTTTTCTGAGTAAAGGTACTTGATGATCTCCTGGCGCGAGGACAGGTACTGCATGTACTTGACCAGCGCTACCCGGCGAAACGGGTTGAGGTCATCATTTTTTTCGGTGTTAAGTGCATGGATGATCGAGCGCCACTGGTTGTCCTGGGAAAATATCTGCGAATCCAGGCTACGCAATGACTGGTTGATGCTGTCAGTGTCCTCAATCGATTCGGACAGGATGGCCACGAAGCGTTTTTCCACTTCCTTGATGGTGCGAGCCTCTTTCTTGAGTTCATCAAGGCTGAACTTGACCATCTGGGTAATCTTTCGGGAAGGGACACAGGTTCGACCGGCAAGACAGAATTCAAAATCGGCGAGTGAGCTGAATTTCAGGACTTGTTCGCCGACCTTGAGCTCGACGGGTTTGGCAAAAAATTTATCTAACATGATTCCTATACTATTGGGCTATTAATCAATTGCTGCGGGTACCGTACATGACAACGCATGCGGGAATCGTGACTATAATCACGGCCTCTCTTATATACAATCAGGAATTGAGTACCCTATCACGAACTATTTCCAAGCAACTGATTTTTGTATCAATTAGTTTTCAGCAATCTGCCGAAATACGGCGATTCCCAAGTAGTGTATGGCGTTGTTCTGCCCTGCAACGGCCATACAACACCATTATGTCATAAAATAGCGACATGTTGTCACCCAATTCTGCATAGATGGCCAGCATATCTCCCGTGTATTTTCGATAGGTTGAGACCGATGCCAGACGGGCATTATTTAACCCCTGTTTAAACCAGTTATCGTAAACCCCCTCGCCCCAACTACTTTTCAGCACCTGGTAATCGGCCTGCATCCTGGCGAAAAGGTGCTGCTTTTGTGACCGCATTTCGGCCTCGTCCTGGCCCGATTCGTAGAGCTCCTGCAACTGTTGCCGGTAGCGTATAACCAGGTCGACGAATTGTTGTTCGCGGTCGATCTCTTCCTGGAACAATGCCAGCCCCTGTTCATCACCGCGGTACTCGAGCCAGCGCCGGACTCCGATCAGGGCGACTGCATCAGCAAAGGACTCGTTGAACGCGGTGTCATCCTTGATATACAGCAGCTGATGTGCAAGTTCATGAAACATGACCCTGGCAAAATACGTGTCCGACCAGTGCAGCATGGTATTCAGTACCGGGTCATCGAACCAGCCCAGCGTCGAGTAGGCGGCCACGCCGCCTATGAACACATCGTAGCCGTGCGCTTCCAGCCGCTTTTGATCCCGGCGTGCCGCGGCTTCACTGAAGTAACCCCGGTAATGCAGGCAGCCGACGATCAAAAAGCAAAACTGTTCCGGTTGCAGGCTGAATTCTTCCGTCGCGAAGACCGTCCATACCACGTAGCGCCGCTCAAGGTCGGCATAGTCAGAGTAACTGTCGTTGTCAGGCAGGCCCAGCTGCTCGATCGAGAAGCGTCTTAACTCCAGTGCCAGCTGCAGCTTGTGCCGGGTCGCTACATCCACGGCTTCATTTTCCAGCAACTTGTCGATAGGTGTCTGCCGGAAAAAAAGTTCAGCCTGCCCGCCAATAGACTGCGCGTAATACGATACCGAGGCGCAGCCCTGCAGTAACAGGAATGTCATGGTCATTGCTATTGTGAAAATTTTGCTACGTGCGATCATGGCAGGCAAAACCATGTGCATAACCCTGGTCTATGGCGTGACATTATGTTTACAACCCTGATTGATACCGACAGTTTACAACGAGAACTCGAAAATCCCGACTGGCTTATCTGTGATTGCCGTTACGATTTAATGAATAAGACAGCCGGGGAAAATGCTTTCCATGATTCGCATATCCCGGGAGCCGTTTACCTGGATCTGCATAATGACCTCAGTGGTCCACCGGTAACGAACCAGGGCCGCCACCCGTTGCCAACTGATGAAGCCATGCAGGCCTTGTTTCGCCGACTGGGGATCACACCGGCTACTCAGGTTGTTGTGTACGATAACGCGAACGGTTCTTTTGCCGCGAGGCTCTGGTGGATGTTACGGCATATGCAACATGAGCGGGTGGCCGTACTGGATGGTGGCTGGCAGGCATGGCTGGCGGAAGATCGTCCCGTGAGCGATGCAGTGATTTCACCCGCGCCAAGCACGACAGCTTTTTCCGCTCGTTCAGGCGATGTGGTGGCTATTGATCAGGTACTTGAGCATACAAGCCTGGTCGATTCCCGTGACGGTGCACGTTATCGCGGCGAGATGGAACCGATAGACAAGGCGGCCGGGCATATCCCGGGGGCCCGCAACCGTTTCTGGAAAGATAATCTGGATGACAGCGGTCATTTCAAGTCGTCAGAGCGCCTGCGGGCAGAATTTAATGCATTACTGGGTCAGTCATGCAGTAGTGAAACGGTTTTTTACTGTGGATCAGGTGTCACCGCCTGCCATAACCTGCTGGCCGCGTATCATGCAGGTCTGGAAGAACCAAAATTGTATGCGGGTTCGTGGAGCGAGTGGAGTGCCATGCCTGGTCGCCCGGTAGCAACAGGCAACGAATGACAAACGTCGTGTTTACTGGCAAATTAGCCCTACAGCCGATCCGTTAAACAACATATAATACTGTTTTAACTAATCATTTTTACCCAGGAAATAATGCTCAGATATCTGGTAGTAATCGCACTATATATCTCCGTGCAGATGGTCTATGCCGGTGATACAGGGGACATCGAAACCGCGGTAGATACCGACACAGTTGATAACGTCATTGAGCAGGCAGAGGCCTCCATCGAGGAACTGGAGGAGCAAATCCTGTCAGGCGAAGAAACAGCGGCTGACGCAGAATACGCAGACGAATACAGCAGTACCCCCCTTTTAAAAGACGTGTTCCTGGTGCTGGATAATTCCGGCAGCATGAAAAAGAACGATCCGGATTTCCTGGCCAGCGAGGCCGTGCGCGAATTCATCAGTATGCAGGACGAGAATACCCGCGTAGGCATTGTTGTATTTGACCAGTCCGTCAGGTTGTCCACACCTTTGACGGAGGCCTCACTCACCAATCGCGAGACTATACTTTCCAGCCTCAACGAGATTGATTACAAGGGCCTGTTTACCGATAGCCCGGCAGGTATCGAGCGTGCTATCTACCAGTTAAAGAACAATGCCCGCGATGAAGCAGAAAAATCCATCATCTTCATGACAGATGGCATCGTCGATACCGGTAATCCTGACAAGGACATTGAAAAGGCCAAGTGGCTGCGCGAGGACCTGGCTCCCGATGCGGCCGATAATGACATAAAGATCTTTGCCATTGCTTTTACCGAGCAGGCCGACTTCCAGTTGATACAGTCCATCGCGCAGAAGACCGGTGGTGAATATTATCGTGCGCTGCAGGCGGAAGATCTGCGAAATGTCTTTGAGCGAATAGACAGGATTATTAACGAACCGCCGGAGCCTGAGCCGGTACCGGTCGTACAGCCAGCACCGCCACCACCACCGCCTGTTGTGCAGCCTGCGCCTGCACCGGTGATTATCGAGGTGCCCTCACAAGCCATGGGTGAAGAAGAGCGCATACGTTCAATGATCATGATCGCGGCTGCGATTATCCTGAGCCTGACCCTGCTTGCCATCCTGTTCCTGCTAATCAAGCGCAACAAGGAGATAAAAGGCGGCCAGGATGAATCGGTGCAGGAAGCTTATATCAATGACCTCTCCGGTAAAACGATGCAAGCCACACATAAGCTTGGTGCCCGACCGACGATGTTTGGTCGTGTTGCGGGCCAGGACACGGATCACCTTGACTATATCGTTGTGAATGAAACCACTATCGGCCGCCGCCATGCTTTAATTGAATACAAGGACTACGCCTTCTGGATAGTCGACCAGGGTAGTATCAACGGTACTTTCGTGAATGGTGAGCCGGTGAAAACAGAAACGCGTCTCAAGCACGGTGACAAGATTCGACTGCACAAATGTGAATTCGAATTTGTCATGCCCGAAATGGACGACAGCGGTATGACCGTGGTGTCAAACACGGTATTTGCTGCGCAGGCTGGCAGTGATGATGAGGAAGCGACCTTGATGAAGGACCAGGCCCTGCATGATGTCACTAACACCGAATCAGATCCGGTCAACGGTGAGATGGATTTTGACCTGACCGGCGGCGCCGGAGAGGAAGGTATATCCGATCTCTATGACGGTGATAGCGACGAGGAAGCAACGGTACTGCGCGATCTGCCTGAAGACGAGCCAACCGCTACGCCTTATAAAAAACCTGCCGAGCCGGAATTTACACTGGATGAAGATGTAAACAGTGAAGATGACACCATCATGATCGATGATGATGAGGATGCGACATTAATGCCAGGCGACGACCAGGCGGTTGATGATGCTACCCTGCGCAAAGATGATGACTAACCACGGTTATATCGATCGCTAATTTCTCACGACTCCAGGCAGCTGCTGGTATTCCTGCCAGTACATCGCTACTACCAGCCGCAACACAGTTTTAAGCATGACTAATCCCAGGCAAGCACTGTTAAACCTGATCAAGGATGGTGAATTTCATTCCGGTGAGCAGTTATCCTCGCAACTGCATGTGTCGCGTACCGCAATATGGAAATCGATCGGGCAATTACGCCAACTGGGTGTAGATATAGAATCGAAACATGGTCTCGGTTACCGTTTGCGCCACCCGCTGCAGCTATTCGATGCGGACAGTGTTCATGAGAATTTAAACGAACAGGCTGCACGTCACTGTCGTGATATTGAAATACTGTTTGAAACAGAATCGACCAATCAATACCTGTCAGAACTTGTCGGCCATTCCCCCTGTTCGGGCAAGGTAGTGCTAGCCGAATACCAGTCACAAGGCAGGGGACGGCGTGGTAACCAGTGGCTGTCACCGTTAGGTAGTGGCATCTGCTTTTCGCTGGCCTGGCGTGCCGATAACTCGTATGCCTCGCTGGGTTTATTGTCACTGTTTGTTGGTGTTGCCGTGGCGAGGACGCTGACTCACCTGGGTGTGAATGATGTCGGTTTGAAATGGCCAAATGACATCCTGGTCAACCAGCAAAAACTGGGTGGTATCCTGGTAGAAATGCAGGGTGAGGCTAACGGTCCTGTCGACATGATTATTGGTGTGGGTATCAACTACGATATACCTGTTGCACTCGTGCAAAAAGTTGATCAACCTGTCACCGATATTAGCCGGAATATGACTACCACAATTAATCGAAACGAGATCGCTGCCGCGTTGATATCACAACTGCTGGAGTTGCTGGCGACCACAGATGAACAACAGCACGCTGCGCTGCTGGAAGAATGGCGGCACCTTGATTGTTACAAGGATCGCATGGCGAATTTACAACTACCGGGTTCAGAAGTCAGCGGCAGGATCATGGGTATAGATAACGACGGTTGCCTGTTGATTAGTGTCAACGGACAGGTACAGCGTTACATGTGTGGAGAGCTCAGCGTCAGGCTGCAAACATGAAACTTCTTTTTGACATCGGTAATACCTCGGTCCACTGGGCTGAACATGATGGCCATACTTTTCGGCAACGGGGCAGGTTTGCCTACAAGGATGTCGACCTGTTAACCAGGCTGGAACAACAGCTATCAACCGCGACGGAACCGGAAGCCATACTGGTCGCCAGCGTTGCCAGCGATGATCAAAACCAGTCTTTGAACGACTGGTTAGTACAAAAGTGGCAGGTACAACCCTGGCACGCTGCCGTGGGAAAGGAATGTGCTGGCTTGATAAACAGCTATGCCGACTGCCAACAGATGGGGATCGATCGCTGGCTGGCCATGCTTGCCGCATGGAGTGAATACCGGTCGGCACTTTGTGTAGTTGATTGTGGTACGGCGTTGACCATTGATTGCATCGATGCCAATGGTCAGCATGCCGGTGGTTATATCCTGCCCGGTATGGTGTTGATGCAGACCAGCCTGTTACACAATACCGACCGTATCAGGGCTGCAGTCAGTGAGAGTTTTTCAATTGACCGGGCAAGGAATACGCAGGACGCGATAAGCGGCGGTGCCTGCCTGGCAATGGTGGCTGCGATAGAGCGCGCCGTGGCCGATTTTCAGTCAACCTGTTCGATTGCAGTTCAGGGTGTTATAACTGGTGGAAACGCGGAACAACTGGTAAACCTGCTGAACAATTCGTTCGCTGTACATGACACGCTGGTACTGGAAGGGTTATTAAAACTGAACGAAGAAACAACATGAAATGGTTTTTTGTTTTATTGCTATTGGTTAACGTGGCCTATCTTGGCTGGGAGATCGATCGCAGTTCAAAACAGTATCGTGCCAACAAGCAAACGGCGATCAACATACCTGCAAATGTAAACAGGTTACAACTGGTAGCGGAACTCGACACGCCACCCGAAGCACGCCAGGTGCCGGTTGTGCCTGACGAGGGCTACCAGCAAGTAAACATGACCAGCATGTTGCCTATCGAGATGAACCCGAACACGGAGAACATGATCCAGGCTCTATTGAATGAATCATCCATGATTCAACTGGAAAGTCAGTTCCTGCAGGAAGATAGTGCTGATACAGGCATTGATACCGAGCCTGCGAATACAATCTGTTATACCTATGGTCCCATACCGGAAAAAAAGGAATCTGCATTGATGTCGGAATGGCTGAACGAACGCGGAATAGAGTATGAACAGCGACAAACGACAGAAGATGGCCTGCCGAAATTCTGGGTTTACCTCGCGCCACAGGCATCCACTGCCCGGGCCGAACAGGCCGTGGAGGAATTAAAACAGCAGGGCATACGTGATTTGCAGTTAATTCGCAGTGGCGACCTGTTGAACGCGGTATCACTGGGCCTGTTTTCCTCCCAGGCCGCCGTAAATCGACGCCTGAACGAGATCAAGGCCACCGGTTACCAGCCAGTTGTAGTACCCTATGCTGGCGGCAAACAGGTGTACTGGTTCGATGTCATGCTGGTACAGAACTCGTCCTATGTGAACGAGTTGTTCACGGGTTTTCCTGCACGATTCAAGGCCCTCCCGGTCAATTGTGACGAAATTGCGAAGCGGTAGGGAAATCCTTAGAATAAGCCGCTGTTACGCACACGTGACAGGCTGCGAGGTGATCAGCAACGCCCCGATAGTTAAATGGTATAACCGTTGATTTGTAATCATCAATTGGGGGTTCGATTCCCTCTCGGGGCTCCAGTCTGAACTGTGCACTACACTATATTAACTATTCGATACCTGGCTCATTAATGATACTGATAAAAAGACTATTCCCGGTACTTGTTGTATTTCTGTTGCTGACTGGCCATGCGCCAGCCGCCACCGGTTACGATGACATCCAGGCATTAATAAAGGACAACAAACTGGACCAGGCGCTGCAACTGACCGAGGGTCGCCTTGCAACCAGCCCCGATGATATCAAGCTGCGTTTCCTGAAAGGTCTGATCCTGACCCGGCTTGAGCGCTTGCCGGAGGCAGAAACCGCGTTCGTTGAGTTGACCGAGATCAACCCGGACCTGCCTGAACCCTACAATAACCTGGCCGTGGTCTATGCGGCGCAGGGAAAATACAGTGAGGCCGAGCAGGCCCTGAAAAATGCGATCAACACACACCCCAGCTACGCGACAGCGCATGAAAACCTGGGTGATATCTATGCCAAGATGGCGAGCCGTGCTTATAACCAGGCACTGGAACTGGATAACACCAATCATTCAGCAAGGGCCAAGTTATCACTCGTAAACGAAATGATCTCGGAACCGGGTTCTGCTGCGCCGGAAAAGAAACCTGACAGCAAGAAACAGGTCGCTGCTGCCAAACCTCCAGCGGAAACAAAACCGGCACCAATCAAGCCGGAGATCATCACCATACCGCCTGAAAAGCAGCCTGAGCCAAAAAAAGTTGAAAAGGAAAAAGTGATCCCGCCGCTACCTGTTAAACAGGCTACTGTTGAAGAAGTCAAACCAGTACAGGATCGTGATAACGTCGAGCGTGCCGTGAATGATTGGGCTGATGCCTGGTCAGACCAGGACGTGGATCGTTACCTGGGCAGCTACGCGAAAGAATTTGTGCCGGATGACAACCAGTCCCTGTCAGCCTGGAAGGAAGAGAGACGTATACGATTGAAGAGCCCGGAATACATCAAGGTCACGTTGTCTGATATCAAGGTCGACCTGCATGGCAAGGACTATGCTGAAGTCCGTTTCCAGCAGCGTTACCAGTCTGACACCTATGGTGACGAGGTGACCAAGCAATTATTGATGCGAAAATACGATGATACATGGTTGATTACACAGGAAAGAACACGATAATAATGGGTATCGCTGGTAATTCATTGATGTTGATGCGGACTGGTCGTTATATTTTAAGCTCTACCTGCCTGCTGTTCGCTGTCGCAGCCAACGCGGGTGATTTGCTATCCAAGGCAACCTCGGACGATGGGCTGTCGGTCTATTCCGAGTCACTGTTGCTTAATGCCGTCGACAACATCAGTAATAACGATATTGATGCCGCAATTTCAGATCTGCGGCAGCTGACGCGCATCAATCCTGATTTCAAGGCTGCACAAATGATGTACGCGGACATGTTGATGGCCAGGATCCAGCCACTGACTGATTTTGGTAACGTGCCCAATGCTTCTTTTGAAAAGATAACGGCGCTGCGTGAAGAGGTTCGTGCACGCTGGCAGTACCATCAAGAGCCTATCGATAAAAGCCGTATCCCCGCCTCGCTGATTGAACTGGATAACAAGCAGGACCATGCGATCGTGGTAGACAGTTCGCGCTCAAGGTTGTACCTGTTTAAAAACCAGAATGGCGTGCCACGTCTTGTGCGTGATTTTTACGTTACCATAGGCAAGAACGGTACCGGCAAATACGTGGAAGGCGATCAGAAAACACCGGTCGGCGTTTATTTCGTGACCGGCTTTATCAATCCTGAGGAACTGCCGGACCTCTACGGTGACGGTGCGTTTCCAATCGACTATCCCAATGTCTGGGACCGACGTCATGGTCGAACCGGTTACGGCATCTGGTTACATGGTGTTCCGAGTAATACCTACAGTCGACCACCGCGTGACAGCAATGGTTGCGTGATCGTCAGTAACAATGACCTGAATACGCTGGCACCTTACATACATGAAGGCGAAACACCGGTTATCATCGCGGACAACATTGACTGGATTACCCGGCAGGACTGGCAACAGCGGCAGTCCAACTTTGAAAACTTTGTTGAGCAGTGGCGCAAGGACTGGGAAAGTAAAGATACGAAACGTTACATCAGCCATTACTCGCGCGAATATTCCGGTCTTGGTAAGGATTACGAATCCTGGGTGGAATACAAGAAACGTGTGAATTCTTCAAAGAAATTTATCAAGGTTGATATCTCTGACAAGAGTATCTTCATGTATCCCGGCGAAAAGAAGCTGATGGTTGTGACTTTCGTGCAGGATTACAAGAGCGATAACTTCAAGCGGCGTTTCACCAAGCGCCAGTACTGGCGCAAGGAAGATGATGGCAAGTGGCGTATTATCTACGAGGGTGCGGCATCCTGATCCAGCAATAGCTGTTGTGTTTCCAGGAATGCTTCTTCGGTAATATTCCGGCTTAACCAGCGCACCAGGTCTACCCAGATACTCGTAATCTCGGATTCGGTCGGCATGATGCCGGCATAAGGTAATTCTATCGTTACTACCGGGATCTTGCGCTGTATGCCCGCGTAGTTACCGAGTGAACCGGGATAGGTGCCAAGCAGGTTAAGATGTAGGCGACCCAGCTTGTAAGGGCCGTTGCGCGAACCGGCATAATCATAATCAACTATACCGTGTGGTGCGTGTACGGCCACGATGACATCGGGATCAAATTCGTTGATCTTGTCAACCAGCCAGCGAGATTCCGGTTCGCTGAGCGGGCCTTTGCCCGGGTAATAACGTGGATTTCTTCCTCGAAAATTTTCCCAGTGCCATATGGCCGTATTCTCCCAGTCTTCCATCGGGAAGTTCCTGTTCAGGTCGACCTCGTTGGCATTCACACGCTGCGAGTTATCCTGCAGCAGGCCGTCCGGGTTTAACAGTGGTACCACATGCCAGTGAAACAGGCCGGAGTGATGGATGTCGAGTATTTGCATCCACTTGAAAACAATACTGACAGAGGAATATTCATCGCCATGGATACCGCCGACCAGTAGCACCTTGCCCAGGGGTGTGCGTGCCGGCAATGGCGGATATTCCTTCAACAGGATAGCGGCATTCTTGTTGGAACGGCCACCGCTGTCATTAAGTTTGATTCTAAGGCAGTCCCTGACGCTGACACTGCCCAGCTTGCCACCAATGCGCTGACATTCCTGCCTGACGACATCCACTATCTCTTCGGCGGGCGCAATGGCAGGTAGCAGGCAGGCTATTAATATGATTCTGAGGATTGGCATGTCACGGCATTATATAGTGCAGCACGATTCCAAGAAACACCGTTAGTCCAAACCAGTTATTGTTCAGGAAGGCCTTCATGCAGCCTTCCGGTTGACGCCGCCAGATAAGCATCAGCTGGTAGATGAACAGGCCGGCAGCAATGACCAGTGCCAGGTAAAAATAAATACCAAGCTTTGCCTGGTTAGCGGCCAGTACCAGTGTCAATATCACCATGCATTGAATAATGGCAATAATAATACGGTCTGCATCATCAAACAGGATGGCTGTAGATTTCACACCTATCCTGAGATCGTCTTCACGATCAACCATGGCATACATGGTGTCGTATGTAACTGACCAGAGTACGTTGGCGATCAGCAATACCCAGGCTACCTGGGGCACCTGTCCAGTCTGGGCCGCAAACGCCATGGGTATGGACCAGCCAAAGGCCAGTCCCAGGAAAAACTGTGGTAGATAGGTATAGCGCTTCATAAACGGGTAGATGCCTGCAAGTAGCACGGCCACCATGGCAAGCTGTACAGTGAGCTTGTTCATAGTCAATACCAGGAGAAAGGCCATTAGTATGATGGCGCCGGCAACCAGCAGGGCCTCTTCCGGCGTAACCTCACCGGTGGCAAGCGGTCGATCCCGGGTGCGTTCAACCATGGGATCGAAACGACGGTCGGCAATATCGTTCAGGACACAGCCGGCAGAGCGCATCAGTACAACACCAAGAACAAAGACGATCAGTACATGGATATCAGGCCGGCCCTCGGCGGCGATCCACAGTCCCCACAGCGTTGGCCATAACAGCAGGAAGATACCAATGGGCCGGTCCAGTCGTGTCAACCGTGCATAGCGTTCGAGGCGTTGGGCAACATCGGGGAAACGATGTTCAAACCGCTTCAGCCAGTGCCGGTAATGTTGTGATATGTCGGCTTTAATACCCATTTATACTTGTATATCGAAATTAAGTAGCGCGAAAAATCAGCATTTCAGGACCTGGTCTATGCCGGGCAGAAAAACTTCCAGGATCAAGAGTGGTTTGTCCTTGATATAAAACAGCGATTGCCTGGCCCACAATGTTTCCATGTTAACGTTGTGTTCAACAGTCGCATCAAACAGCAGGCAGTCACGTGGTACACGCGCATAACGCATCTCTGCGCGGTAACTGGAGTCATCGGCAAACAATAATTCTCCCAGTGGCCTGGTCCCCAGTCCATTCAATTGCGTTGAAAACTGATCATAGGTTTGCCTTGGCACGATGCTGCGTGCATAGATTAGGTACTGGTTATTCGATTTCAACCATGATTCGCGCACAAAGGCCTGTTCATTCAGTTTAACGTTGAGCTTGTCTGCCTCTTCCGGCATGGGCTGTTGCCAGGACTCTGACTTGAGCTCGACTTCCAGTGCACTTTTGCACTCGGTTTCAATGTAACGAGTCAGTGAACCTGTATGAAACAGCAGTCGAGCCAGCGTTGTGTTACGAACACGTATGCGGGTGAGCCATTTGTTTTGCCAGTGGAGTTTCAAAGCGGGGATCCGTATTGTCTAGACATTTCCATAATCAACGTTGCTGCCCAACCAGCGCCGGATGAGCAATTCTACCTGTTCGGGATAGTCTTTGAGCAAAATTTTTGCGGTTTCCTGTATATCGGGTAACAAATGCGCATCCCGTACCAGGTTGGCCACTCGGTAATCAGGCAGGCCGGCTTGCCTTGTTCCCAGTACCTCACCCGGGCCGCGTAATTCCAGGTCCTTTTCCGCGATGAAGAAGCCGTCATTACTGCTACGCATGGCCTCCAGTCGCTGCTTGGCCAGCGCTCCCAGTGGTGGTTGGTACATTAGTATACAGTCGCTACTGATAGCGCCGCGTCCGACCCGGCCGCGCAGTTGATGCAGCTGCGATAAACCCAGTCGTTCGGCGTTCTCAATGATCATCAGGCTGGCGTTGGGAACATCCACACCCACCTCGATCACCGTGGTCGCAACCAGCAGGTCAATGTCGCCCTGCTTGAATGCCCGCATGATGTTTTCCTTTTCATCATTCTTCATGCGGCCGTGTATCAAGCCGGTCTTGAGCGTGGGTAATCTTTGCGTGAGCGTGTCATAGGTAGCAATGGCCGTTTCACATTGCAGGTTTTCCGATTCCTCGATCAGCGTGCAGACCCAGTAGACCTGTCGCTTTTCATCACAGGCCGTATCGATGCGCTCAACGATCTCGTCACGACGCTGATTTGAAATGATACTGGTGGTAACCGGTTTGCGATTGGGTGGCAGTTCATCAATGATAGTGTGATCCAGATCGGCATAGGCTGCCATTGTCAGGGTCCTGGGTATCGGTGTTGCCGTCATGATTAGCTGGTGTGGGTAATGCGCATGCTGCTGTCCCTTTTCAAGCAAGGCCAGGCGTTGATGCACACCGAAACGATGCTGCTCATCGATTACAACCAGTCCCAGCTTGCCAAACTTTACTGTTTCCTGGAACAGGGCATGGGTGCCAATCGCCACCATGGGTTCGGTTGTTTCCAGTCGGGACAGGGTCTCGGTCCGTTCGGCTTTTTTTACCTTGCCGGTCAGGTAGCACGCCTCGACCCCCAGGGACGTAAACCATTGTTTAAAATTACTGAAGTGTTGTTCTGCCAGTAACTCGGTGGGACTCATGATGGCTACCTGGTAACCGGCTTCGATTGCCTGTAATGCGGCCATTGCTGCCACGACAGTCTTGCCTGAACCGACATCACCCTGTACCAGCCTCAGCATGGCCAGTGTTTGTTGCATGTCCGTAGAGATAGTGGTGAAAGCCTGTTGCTGTGCGTTGGTCAAAGTAAAAGGTAATTGTTCCAGGAACGCCTTTACCAGTTTCCGGCTCGCCGGGAATGCCGGGGCCTGTTCATTGCGTAGTTCCGCGCGCAGTTCCTGTAGACTTAACTGGTGTGCGAGTAATTCCTCGTAGGCAAGCCGTTGCTGGGCGGGGTGGCGCGACTCCATCAGGCTCACGGTATCCGCATCCGGTGGTGGCCTGTGTACGTATAACAGGGCCTTGACCAGTCGCGGCAGCTGTTGTTTCTTGAGTATAGTATCGGGTAACAATTCACTGAGTGCGCCGTTATCGTTATCAAGTACCTGTAGGGCCTGGTCTGAAAGTTTACGCAGTCTTGCCTGCTGCAGTCCTTCCGTTGCCGGGTACACCGGGGTTAACTGTTCATCAAGCTCCACTTCAGTGCTTGTATCAATATGCCGATATTCCGGGTGCACGAGCTCCAGTGATGCAGGACCGCGCCGAACCTGGCCATAGCAACGCAGGGTCCTGCCCTGTTGCAATGCCTGCTGTTGTTGTTTCGTAAAATAAAAAAAGCGCAGGATGATTGAACCGGTGCCATCACTGATGCGACATAATAATGATCGGCGCCGTCCATACTTGATCTGTGCCAGCTCGATCTCACCCTGCACGTAGGCATCCGTACCCGGACGCAAGCTGCCTATGGGTGTCAGGCGGGTGCGATCAATATAGCGGTAGGGCAGGTGGAACAGTAAATCCTGTACCTGTTGTATACCGAGCCTGGCCAGTTTTTGCTGCAGGTTAGGTCCAACACCGGCCAGTGCTGTAATCGGATCGTTAAGGGCAGCTTGCTTGCGGTTAGCCAAGATGGAAGCAGTCGCTACACCGTCATGATGGCATCCATTTCAACCTGTGCGCCCTTGGGTAAACTGGCGACGCCCACCGCGGCCCTGGCCGGATAGGGCTCAGTGAAATACTCGGCCATGATCTCGTTTACCAACGGGAAGTGCGACAGGTCGGTCAGGAAAATATTCAGTTTACTGATATCAGCCAGCGTGCCACCGGCTGCCATGGCCACGGCACTGAGGTTATCAAACACCCTTGTAATTTGTGCACGCATATCACCTTCTACCAGTTCCATGGTTTCCGGTACAAGTGGTATTTGCCCGGAAAGATAAACCGTATTACCCACCTTCACGGCCTGCGAGTACGTGCCAATGGCTTGCGGTGCATCGTTAGTAGAGATGATTTCTTTTTGCATTGCGACCCTCCGTATATTAAACGCGACTGATATGAGAAATATTTTTTATGAGACGGGCCTTGCGCATGACCCTGGCGAGATGAGTTCGGTCCTTGACATCAATTATGAAAGTCAGGGTGGTATAGCGATCCTCGCGGTCAAGCATATCGACATTATCAATATTGGCACCGGCATCGGCGATAGACGCGGCCACCGTGGCCAGCATACCGCGCTGGTTTTTGACATTCATAAGAATCTTGACCGGAAAATCGCGGTCAATGTCTTTTTCCCACGTGACCTCAAGCCATTTTTCCTGCTGGTTCTGGAATTCGGCGATGTTCTTGCAGGTTTGACGATGTACCACTATGCCGCGACCGGCACTGACAAAACCATAAATGGGATCGCCTGGTATCGGGTAACAACACTTTGGAAACGTGACCAGCATGCCCTCGGTACCGGAGATCGTTAACGGTTTGTTGGTATCAATCTCGATGTGTTTGCCGGTTATCGGATCCAGCTTCTGGTGCGTGACGATATTCCGCGCGATTAGCTGTGCAACACGATTGCCGAGACCAATCTCTTCAAACATCTGGTCTGTGGATTCAAGCTTGTTATCCGTCAATACACATTTCATATCGGCCGGTTCTATATCCCGGTAACTGATACCAAACGGTTCCAGTTCACGGTTTAACAACCGTTTGCCCAGTGACACGGCTTCATCGTATTGCAGGTTCTTGAGGAAATGCCGGATCTGCGCGCGCGCCTTGGCCGTGGCAACAAAACTGAGCCAGCCCGGGTTTGGGCGCCCGCTTTCGGCGGTAATGACGCGTACCGTATCGCCATTGGACAACACCGTACCCATGGGTGCGAGTTTACGATTGATTCGGGCACCAACACAGTGGTTGCCAACATCAGTATGAATCGCATAGGCAAAATCCACCGCCGTGGATCCACGCGGTAGCTCTATGATCTTGCCCTTGGGTGTGAACACGTAGACCTGGTCCGGGAACAGATCGATCTTCACGTTCTCAAAAAATTCTTTCGGGTTACCGGCGGTCTTGTTCATCTCCACGATATTACGCAGCCACTCCCTGGCACGGCGATGGGCACCACTGCGATCGATATTGCGGTTGATCGACGAAGCTTTTTTGCCTTCGGCCTTATATAGCCAGTGTGCCGCGATACCCACCTCGGCCACGTCATTCATTTCCCTGGTGCGGATCTGAATTTCAATCGGTACGCCGTACGGGCCAAACAAAACGGTGTGCAGTGACTGGTAGCCATTGGCCTTGGGGATGGCGATGTAATCCTTGAATTTGCCCGGTACCGGTTTATACAGGTTATGTACCGTACCGACCGCGCGATAACAGGTATCCACTTCATCAACGATGATGCGAAAGGCATAGACATCGAACACCTCGGCAAAGGACAGGTTCTGTTCCTTCATCTTCTTGTAGATACCGTACAGGTGTTTTTCGCGGCCCATGATCTGGCCCGGGATCTTTTCCTGGCGCATGCGACGTTTCAGTGCAGTACGGATCTTGGTAATGATCTCCTTGCGGTGTCCACGCGCCTTGTTGATCTGCTCCGTTAATATACGGTAGCGCATCGGGTACAGCGTGGCGAATCCCAGTTCTTCCAGTTCCAGGCGGATGGAGTTGACGCCTAGCCGCATCGCGATAGGGGCGTAGACTTCCAGCGTCTCACGAGCGATGCGTCTGCGTTTTTCCGGTTTCAGCACGTCGATGGTGCGCATGTTATGCAGGCGGTCGGCGAGTTTGACCAGGATGACACGAATGTCTTCGCTCATCGCCATCAGCATCTTGCGGAAGTTGCTGGCCTGGGCCTCGGCAAAACTTTCAAACTGGATCTTGTCCAGCTTGCTGACGCCGTCGACCAGTTCCGCCACGCCCTTGCCAAAGCGTCGACGTATCTCGTCTTTTGCCGTGGGCGTGTCCTCGATAACGTCATGGAGGATAGCCGCGATCAGTGTTTGATCGTCCATGTGCATATCGCCGAGTATCTTTGCGACTTCGAGCGGATGGTGGATATAGGGCTCACCACTGGCACGCTTTTGACCTTCATGGGCCTTGGCGCCAAATTGATAGGCACGCTGAATACGGTCCACCTGCTCGGCCTGCAGGTAAGTGCCTATCGATTTACTGAGCTCTGATATGGTTAACACGATGATAACGATCCATACAATATAGACCGCTAGTGTACAGGAAAGCCCGGCTGGAAATAATCAGGGCGCAGACGCGCCCTGGTCATAGATAAAACTGTGTTGGGTATTACTCGTTGGCGGGTGGCAGTTCGAAATCTGCCTCGCCGAATTCGTCTTCGGTATCGAACTGGTTAATCGTGTCGATATTGTCGTTGGTGACCAGGTTGTCAGCAATCTCGCGCAGGGCGATAACGGTAGGTTTGTCGTTGTTTTCCGGTACCAGTGGATCGGCACCTAACACAAGCTGGCGGGCCCGCTTGGATGCCAGCATAACCAGGTCGTAGCGGTTATTCACGTACTGCAGGCAGTCTTCAACTGTTAGTCTTGCCATCTTCTACCTCGGATAAGTAATTAACTATAAAGCATTTTTTACACCGTGCCGGTGCAGGGGCGAGTATTGTACTGAAATCAGTCCTCGTGCGCCATCATTTGCCCGACAAAATCGTCGTAATACGCAGACTGGCGACAGCTACCCAGGTTGGTCGCGGTGACGATCGCGGCCAGTTCGTTGACGGCGTCATCGAAGTCATCATTGATCACCACGTAGTCATATTCCTTGTAGTGTGAAATTTCCTCGCGCGCCTGCTGCATGCGGTTTTCCACTGTCTCACTGTCATCGGTATGGCGGTTAGCCAGCCGCTCGCGCAGCGCATCGTAATCCGGTGGCAGCACGAAAATGCCAACAGCACTGCGTAACAGTGACTTGACCTGGCGCGCTCCCTGCCAGTCGATCTCGAGGATAATGTTTTTACCGCTCTTCAGATCCTCCTCGATATGCTGGCGTGATGTGCCGTAGTAATTATCAAATACGCGCGCGTATTCCAGGAACTGGTTGTCGTTGATCATGGCCCTGAATTGCGATTCATCGACAAAATAATAATCCTTGCCCTCGACCTCGCCCTTACGCGGTTTGCGCGTGGTGTGTGATACCGAAACGCTAAGGTTTTGAAAGCGTTCCAGTAAGGCCTTGACCAGTGAGGTCTTGCCTGCACCCGACGGTGCCGAGATGATAAATAAACTGCCTTTCTTGTAACTCATGTCTTATTCAATATTCTGTATCTGTTCGCGCATCTGTTCGATCAATACCTTTAGATCAACCGAGGCATTACTGGTATCCAGGTGCGCTGACTTGGAACCCAGCGTGTTCGCCTCGCGGTTCATCTCCTGCATCAGGAAATCAAGGCGGCGGCCCACCGGACCGGATTGTTGCATGACGCGGCTAACCTCGCTGATATGCGCATGCAGTCGATCCATTTCCTCGGCCACGTCCATTTTCTGACTGAGCATCACTAATTCCTGTTCAAGTCGCTCGTTATCGATCTCGGTAATCAATTCCTGGGCCCGCTGCCGGTATTTTGTCCGCAGTGAATCCAGTATGGATGGCATGTTTTGCTGCACCGAGTCGACGATGGTTTTCGATTTTTCACAGCGTTCCAGGATCATGTCACGGATCTTTTCACCTTCACGCTGCCTGGTTGCAACAACCGCTTCCAGTGCCTCATCGACTATTTTATAGAGAACTTGAGTAATGGTTTCCTGGTCGACTACCTCGCGGTCCAGCACTCCCGGCCAGCGCAGTAGCTCAAGCGGGTTTACCGGCGCGCTGTTGGCCAGTTTGGCCGCGGTCATTTCCGTGGTTTCGATCAGCTTGTCCAGCAATTCCTGGTTGACCGGGATCGTCTCACTGGCCAGCGAATTCAGTTCAAACCGGACCATGCAATCAACCTTGCCACGCTTCAGCCGCGCCGAGATACGCTCTCGCAGCGATTGTTCAAGTGCGCGCAGTTCCTCGGGTAAACGTATGGACATCTCCAGGTAACGATGATTTACACTACGTATTTCACAACTGGCCTGGCCCAGAGCATCCCGGTATTCGGCTCGACCGTAGGCCGTCATACTGACGGTCATATTCAATTCCTATCATTAAAGAAGCGGGTTAATACTATCGTTTCACCCATGAACTGAAAACATGTAATTGATTTATCGGTATAATGCGGCCTTTTTTCAACGGAGATAACGCATGCGCCCTAGTGGACGTCAACCTGATCAGCTGCGGCCGATCAGCATTACCAGGAATTACACTTGCCATGCCGAGGGCTCGGTACTGATCGAGTTCGGTAATACCAAAGTCATCTGCAACGCCAGTTTTGATGAAGGCGTGCCCGGGTTTTTACGCGGCAAGGGACAGGGTTGGGTGACGGCAGAATACGGTATGTTGCCACGCTCGACCGGCAGTCGCATGCGCCGCGAGGCAACCCAGAACAAGCAGGGCGGACGAACCATGGAGATCCAGCGCCTGATAGGCCGCTCACTACGTGCCGTGATGGATATGTCTGTACTGGGTGAAAATACCATCGTGGTGGACTGTGATGTGATCCAGGCTGATGGCGGCACGCGTACGGCCTCGATTACCGGTGGTTACGTGGCTTTGGCCGATGCCATTAATCACGTCATGGAAAAGGGACTGCTTGATACCAATCCCCTTGTTGGCAAGATTGCCTCGGTATCCGTCGGAATATTTAACGGTACGCCGGTACTGGACCTCGATTACCCGGAGGACTCAAAGGCGGAAACCGACATGAACGTGGTCATGAACGACTCTGAACAGTTTATCGAGGTACAGGGTACGGCAGAGGGACATCCTTTCACGGCCGATGAACTGAACCACATGCTGGCTCTGGCCAGGAAAGGCATCAACGAATTGTTTGAGAGCCAGGGCAAGGCACTGGCGAAATAATGTCAGCGAGCAGGATAGTCCTGGCCAGTAATAACCCGGGCAAGGTCCGCGAGATCAATGCGCTGTTACAGCAGCAGTCAATTGATGTCATCCCGCAGGCCGAACTCGGTGTTGAAGATGCCATCGAGGATGGTCTCAGCTTTATTGAAAATGCACTCATTAAGGCCCGGCATGCGGCGTTACATACCGGGCTACCGGCAATCGCCGACGACTCCGGGCTGGAAGTGCCGGCATTGAACGGTGCGCCGGGTATCTACTCTGCGCGTTATGCCGGTAAAGACGCCGGTGATGAAGCTAACCTGCACAAGTTAATCGCGAACATCACGCCACTGGCAGAGACACAACGCCGTGCCCGGTTTGTCTGCGTGATGGTTTACCTGCGCCATGCCAATGACCCGGTACCGGTGATCAGCCAGGGGTTATGGGAAGGCCACCTGGTTCTAGAGCCGGTGGGTGACAACGGTTTTGGTTACGACCCGGTATTCTATGTACCGGAACATCAATGTACCTCGGCGCAACTAAAGCCCGATGTAAAAAATTCGCTGAGTCATCGTGGCCAGGCATTACGCGACCTGGTAGCAAAAATGCAAAGCCATGCCTGAAAGGAAAACCGGGAAAAGATTTTCCCGACCCGTCCATGGGCCGGGAAAAATGGCGCAGGACCGCATCCTTTCAAATATTCCGTGACCTGCAGGCCTATAAGGTTAAATTATGAATATGACGCCTTCATGAAGCTTGTTTGAACAATTGCATATTTAAACAGACCTGTTCACGGCAACTTCACGCTGTCATGCTATGGTTAAATAGTTATATTGAGCAATGAATTTTAGGAATAGAATACGGTCGTAAATTCAGGTGCTTACAATAATCAGTTATGCATAGTCGTTATACTTTATATATGGAAGTAGTAAATACAGCAGGTCGCATCCTCCTGGGCCTGTCGCTATCAATGCTGCTGACAACCACCGTCGCTGCTGAAGAGCGGCCCACGCCGGTCAGCGTTGTTACTGCCAAGATCGGTGAGTTGCGTGAAGAGGTACCGCTTACCGGTACCGTAGCTTCAATTCGTACTGCCCGGATCTCGCCCAAGGAAGCAGGTTATATCGAATCATTGCGTGTGGATGAAAGCGATATCGTCCGCAAGGGTGATGTCATCCTGGAACTTGATCGGCAGCTGGCCGAACTCGAAGTTGCCCGGGTACAGGCACAATTAAACGAGGCACGCGCGCGCCAGCGTGAACTGGTGCGACAACGCGATGAGGCAGCCGAACTGGTCAAGAAAAAACACATAGCATCAACAGCCTTTGAAGCGGCCGCGGCCGAGGTAGAGATCAACAAGGCCGTGATACAACGTCTTGAAACAGAACTTCAGCGGCAACAGGTTGTATTGGAAAGACACACTGTGTATGCACCGTTCAATGGTGTGATCGCAGAAAAACTGGTCGAGGTCGGACAGTGGGTCAACAGCAATACCCCGCTGTTTAGTCTCATTGAGCTCAACCCGTTACGTATCGAGGTCTCCGTCCCCCAGTTTTATTTTAATCGGCTCAATGTCGATACGCCGGTCAGCATTCGTTACGATGCCATACCGGACCAGGTTTTTTCGGCGAGTGTAACGGCGAAGATACCGGTCAGTGATCAAACTGCACGTACCTTTCCGGTATTTATCAGTATTGAAAATACGAACCAGGTGATTGCGCCGGGCATGTCTGCCCGCGTAACTTTTAAATTACTTGGCGAGGAAACGGTGAAGTCTTTGTTATTACCGCGTGATGCCATAGTACAAAAGCCGGACGGCACCAAGACGGTATGGGTTGTTGCCGACAAGGACGGCGCCAGCCAGGCCACACCGGTTAAGGTAATTACCGGCAAGAATGTCAGGGCAAACGTCGAGATTAAATCACAACAGATAACGATCGGTGATCGCATAGTTGTTAAAGGTAATGAATTGTTACAACCAGGCCAGGCCGTCAACGTCATTGAGCAACTGGATTACCCGCTCTAGTTAACCATGTTCAAGTTTGCGATCACTCGCCCCATTATTGTCACTGTTGCGATACTGATCGTTTGCCTGTTCGGGATCCTTTCCTTTTTCCGCGTGCCGGTGCAGATGATCCCGGACACCGACCCACGCATTATTTCCATTCGAACGATATGGCCCGGCGCCACACCGCAGGATATTGAAAAAGAAATCCTGATCGAACAGGAAGAATACCTGCGTCGTGTCTCGGGACTGGAGCGCATGGTCTCGACCGCCAGTACCGGTAGTGCCGAGATTGAACTCGAGTTTCCATTCAGCGTGGATATCAATGATGCACTGTTACGCGTCAACAACGCGATCACACAGGTACCCGGTTACCCGGAAAACGTGGATGAGCCGCGACTGACGGCCAGTTCCTTTTCCAGTAACTCGTTCATGTATTACAGCGTGTATCCAAGCCCGGGTAATCCAAAGAACCTGAACATGGTAGGCATGCGTGATTTCCTCGAGGATAACGTTATCACGTACCTGGAACGTGTACCCGGTGTGGACTCGGTGCGGCTGCGCGGTGGTGAAGATACCCAGATCAGGATCTATGTTGACCCGGTCAAGCTGGCCGAACGCAATATCAGCCTGATCGATGTCAGGAATGCCATTCGCGCCCGCAACCGGGATGTATCCGGTGGAGACCTCGATTCCGGCAAGCGACGTTACATCCTGCGTACCATGGGACGTTTCCGTGACCTCGAAGAAATGGAAAACATGGTCATTGCACGCCAGGGCGATGCCTTTGTCAGGCTGAAAGACCTGGGCTATGTCGAGAAGGACATCGCCGAGATCCGATCCGTGGTTTATACAGATGGTGAACGCGTGGTCAACCTCGCGGTAAAACGCCAGATAGGTTCGAACGTGATCGAAATCAAGAATGCCATGGCCGACGTGGTGGCGAATCTTAACGAGGGCTACCTGAAAAACAACGGCATGCAGATGAAACTGATCTCGGAAGACGTGCGCTATGTCGAGCAATCGGTCAAGGTCGTGTCACAAAGCCTGTTGATTGGTTCGCTACTGGCGACCCTGATCCTGTTCCTGTTTTTGCGCTCGACCTCGGCCACGCTGGTGGGTGCCATCGGTATACCCATTTGTACCGTGACTGCTTTCCTGGGTCTGTTGATTACCGGGCGTACGATGAATGTAATCTCCATGGCCGGTGTCGCGTTTGCAATCGGGATGACGCTGGACAACAGCATCGTGGTACTGGAAAACATCTACAAGCACATGGCGCTGGGTAAGTCGCGCATGCAGGCGGCCTATGAAGGTGTGAAAGAAGTCTGGACGGCGGTACTCGCATCGACACTGACTACCGTATTCGTATTTTTGCCCATCGTGTTTATCGAGGAAGAGGCCGGTCAACTCTATTCCGACGTGGCCGTCGCTATTTCGGCCGCGATCCTGATGTCGATGATCGTGGCCATTACCGTGATCCCGGTTGCCTGTAGTCGCTTCCTGTCACCGAATACCAGTCCACCAAAACGTTTCGGTATTTATAAACTGGGGCAGTTATTCGGCAGCGCTGTAATGAAGTTCCTGAACTGGTTGCTGCAGGGTGTGGTCCGACGCGTGGTGTTAATCGTAAGTGTGCTTGTTGTGACCGGTCTGATCATCGAGTTCCTGACACCCAAGGCCGAGTACCTGCCAGAGGGCGAGGAGAAGAAGATCTTTGCCCGCGTGTTTCCACCTCCCGGTTATAACATCGACCAGATGGACCAGATTGCGCAACGCCTCAACGAAAAGTTTGTACCTCGCCTGAACCAGGACGTGGATGCCTATGATATAGAGAGCGATGAGATACCGCCGCTAGACTACATGGTGACCTTTGCCAGTTCCGGTGCCACCATGTCGGTGATCGAGGTAACATCGCGTTACCACCTGGATCGCCTGACCGAGTTAACACAGGAGTTCATCCAGGAGTTTCCCGGTGTTATCACCTTTGTCTCGCGCGGTAGTATTTTTTCCAGTAACTCCGGCGGCACCCGCAGTATCAATCTTGATATCAGCGGTTCCGATCTTGAGGAACTCTATGCCACCGGTTTGCAGGCCTTTCTGCGTGCCAAGGAGATCTTTGATAACCCGCGCGTGCGCCCGGAACCGCCGTCGCTGACACTGGGCCAGCCGATGATCGAGATCCGTCCTGACTGGGAACGGGCCTCTGAACTCGGTATCAATGCCGACGAACTGGGCTATACCATCTGGGCTTACTCGGACGGTGCCTTTGTCGATGAATACTTCGAGGGCGATAACAAGATCGATATGTTCCTGTACTCCACGCAGGGCGTGATTTCATCACCGTCCGATATTGATCATTTAATGCTGTACTCACCAGAGGGGGGCATGGTGCCGCTGTCGGCCGTTGCCACCGCGGAAGATGCCGTTAACACCGAGCAGGTTCGACGGGTCAACAGCCGGCGTACCATTACACTCTCGATCATTCCACCTGAAGACGTGGCACTGGAAGAAGGTGTCGAGGTCGTCAAGCGTGACCTGATCGCACACATGCGCGATAACGGTATGCTGGGTGATTCAATCAACATTGATATCTCCGGTGCCAGTGACCGGCTGGATGCCACGCGCGATGCCATGCAAGCCAACTTCATTACCGCGATCATCATTGCCTACCTGTTGATGGTTGCCATCTTCTCGCACTGGGGTTACCCGTTGTTGATCATGACCTCGGTGCCGATAGGTATCAGTGGTGGTATTGTCGGATTGTGGCTGGTAAATTTCTTCGGCGGCAAGCTGGAATGGTTTGGCTTCCAGAATATCAACCAGCCGTTCGATATGATTACCATGCTGGGTTTCCTGGTGCTGATCGGTACCGTGGTGAATAACCCGATCCTCCTGGTTGAACGCGCCATGCATAACATCCGCGAACAAGCCATGGAGTTGACCGAGGCCGTAAAGGAAGCTACCGAGTCGCGACTACGGCCGATCATGATGTCAATGATCACCACCATTGCCGGCCTGTCACCGCTGGTCTTTAACCCGGGTGAAGGCACCGAGCTTTACCGTGGCCTTGGTGTCATCGTATTGTTTGGCCTGTTTTTCTCGACGCTGATTACCCTGACCTTTATGCCAAGCCTGCTGTCACTGGTATTGCAGTTCCGCGCGCGTTTTGGTGGCCTGAAGCTGCATAAAGAAACAGAAGCCATCAAAGTAAAGTAAGTCTGCCATGCTCGACTTCAAAGAGGCAGTGCCATTGTCACTGTATGTACACCTGCCGTGGTGTTTAAAGAAATGTCCCTACTGTGACTTTAATTCCCATGAAAGAAATGTCGATGTCGATATGCAGCTGGACTATGTTGATGCGCTGGTTCGCGATCTTGAATTCGATCTGCCGCGTATCTGGGGCCGCCAGATCGTCAGCGTCTTTATCGGTGGTGGTACGCCCAGCCTGTTCTCGGTCGAGGCCATAGACCGTTTGCTTGCAGCACTGCGTGCAAGATTAAACCTGCACCCTGGTATCGAGGTCAGCATGGAAGCCAACCCGGGGACCGCCGAGGCGGAAAAATTCAAGGGCTACCGTGACGCCGGTATTAATCGACTATCACTGGGTATACAAAGCCTCAATGATGATCACCTTAAAGCGCTTGGTCGTATTCATGACAGTCACGAGGCACTGGCAGCGGTAGAGATGGCGAGGGCTGCCGGGTTTGATAACCTGAACCTGGACATCATGTTTGGCCTGCCGGGACAGGATACCGGCCAGGCACTGTCAGACTTGCAACAGGCGATAGAATTGAAGCCTGCGCATATCTCCTGGTACCAGTTGACGCTGGAGCCCAATACCGTGTTCCATGCCAGGCCGCCTGCGTTACCCGATGACGATCTCACGTGGGAGATGCAAGAGGCCGGGCAGGCACTGCTCGCAGAGAACGGCTATATACAGTATGAAATCTCTGCCTACGCGCAAAATACGAAACGCTGCGAACACAATCTCAACTACTGGGAATTCGGTGACTACCTGGGTATCGGTGCCGGTGCCCATGGCAAGTTAACCAACGTGGCAGAGGGCAGGATAGAGCGCTTCAGTCGCCATCGCCTGCCTGCGCGTTACCTGGAACTCGCGGGAAGCGAACAGGCCGTGACCACTAACCGCGTACTAACGCGTGCCGAGTTGCCGCTGGAATTCATGCTGAACGCGATGCGGCTGGTAGAAGGTGTACCGACACAACTGTTCCTGCAGCGAACCGGTATGCCGTTGACTGTCATCGACAGGGAACTTGATGCCGCGGAAAAACAGGGCTTATTACATTGGAATGTGCAACAGTTGGCACCCACGGACAAGGGCCAGCGTTACCTTAACAACCTGTTGTCCCTGTTCATGGAAGGTGAATAAACACATTGAAGACGGTTTCCTGTTAGTCTTGTGCGAATATGAGCAAGTGGACCGTCTATATCCTGCGCTGTGCCGACAACAGCCTTTATACCGGGATAACCACGGACGTTGAACGACGTTTGCAGGAACACAATGCCGGCAAGAAAAACGGCGCCAGCTACACGCGCGGTCGCCGCCCCGTAGCACTCGTATACCAGGAACAGGCAATAGACCGTGCCACGGCCACGCGTCGTGAAATTGAAATCAAGCAGCTGGACCGCTTGCAAAAAGAACAACTAATCGGAAGTCAATGAGCAAGAAAGACAAGTATATTGATAGGCCCAAGGCAAAGAGCCTGAAGCCGCTACGTATGGCGTTGCCATTCATGCGTCCCTATTTTGGCAGGCTGATGCTGGCGTTCCTGTTCCTGACACTGGCATCGATTACCATGCTCGGCATGCCGGTCGCGCTACGTTACGTGATTGACTATGGCTTTTCTGCCAGCAACGTGGAATCGATCAACACTTACTTTTTTGCGCTGTTTGCCCTGGCAGTGTTGTTCGCCCTGTTTGGCTCGCTGCGTTATTACCTGGTGATGTGGATCGGTGAAAGGGTGGTGGCGGATATCCGTTCCGCGGTTTACCGGCATGTCATCAAGATGAGTCCTACCTTCTTCGAGGTCACGCGTACGGGTGAAGTCCTGTCACGTTTAACCACGGACACGACCCTGGTGCAGACGGTGTTTGGTGCCAGCCTCTCCATCGCCTTACGCAGCATGTTCAGTATTATTGGTTGTTTAATCATGTTGTTTGTGACCAGTGCCAAGTTAACGATAATGATCCTGTTACTGGTACCGCTGGTGGTAGTACCGATCCTTTTATACAGTTACAAGATAAGGCGCCTGTCACGCGACAACCAGGATCGCATCGCCGATTCCAGCAGCATTGCCGATGAATCATTAAATGCAATACAGGTCCTGCAGGCATACACGCTGGAAAAATTCCTGGGCCAGCGTTTTAGTGATTCCGTTGAGGATTCCTTCGAAGCCGCACGCAAACGACTGCGTGTCAGTTCATTATTATCCGGCACCATCGTGCTCACTGCCTTCGGGGCCATGGTGGTTGTACTCTGGTTCGGTGCCCATGCCGTGATCGAGGGCAGCATGACACCGGGCACGCTTGGGCAGTTTGTCCTGTATGCAACCTTTCTTGCCGGTAGTACCACGTCACTGGGCGAGGTCTGGAATAATGTCATGCGTGCCGCTGGCGCGATGGAACGCCTGATGGAGTTATTGCACGCCGAGCCTGATATTCGTGCCCCCGTGAAACCGGTACCGTTGCCGGTAGACGGTGATGGCGCTATTGCATTCGAGCACGTTGATTTTCACTACCCGTCACGGCCAGGCTTAAAGTCGTTACATGATTTCAGTTTGCAGGTCAGCCCCGGTGAAACCGTGGCCCTGGTTGGCCCGTCCGGTGCCGGCAAGTCTACCGTGTTCCAGTTGCTATTACGTTTTTACGATCCGCAACAGGGACAGGTGTTACTGGACGGCGTGGATATCAAGCAGGCCGACCCGGCCGCCGTGCGTGAGCGCATCGGTATCGTGCCACAGCACACGGTGTTGTTCTCGAACACAGCACTGGAGAATATTCGCTTTGGTCGACCGGATGCCAGTGATGAAGAAGTTAAACAGGCAGCCATAGCAGCTATTGCCGATGAGTTTATCGAGAAACAACCCGATGGTTACGCTACGTCTCTGGGTGAAAAAGGCATGCGCCTGTCCGGAGGGCAACAGCAGCGTATTGCGATTGCCCGCGCGATTTTGAAAAACCCGCCCATCATGTTACTGGATGAAGCAACCAGCGCGCTCGATTCCGAAAGTGAAAAACTGGTGCAGGAGGCGCTGGAACACCTGATGCAGGGTCGTACCACCATGGTGATTGCGCACAGGTTGTCGACCGTGATCAAGGCCGACCGTATTGTCGTGATGGAAGATGGTCGCGTAATCGACAGCGGTCGTCATAATGAATTGATTGAACGTTGTGGTCTTTACCAGCGACTGGCGGCGATCCAGTTTGGCGAAAATGAGAAAGCAACTCAGCCGGAGATACTCGCTGTCTAAAGGCCAAAAGCTATGCTGTCTGTCGGACGCTGGTGCAATTAATAATGAAACAAGCGGTCTTGTCATCTCGAAAGAACAAAGTGACTGAGAGATCCTGCACTAATACGTCGTAGAGATTTCTCGTTGGCACTCGAAATGACAATTGTTAACAACCGTCGTTAAATGACGCACTTTTCGTTTCCTGTACCTCATTCTGTTGCTCGACATCCTCGGGCGTGCCCTCGATCACCTTTTCACCGGTAATCATGGCGGAGACGATGCTGTTCTTTTCCTTTACTTCGGTAAACGTGACACCAACCAGGTGGATCACGACGAGGAAACAAATCACGAAGAAACCAAATTCGTGCAGGCTGATAAACGGCTCGCGGAAATCACGCATCTCCTGGTACAGCTCCGGTACAACGGCTGACTTGTCACCCGGCACCAATGCAGCGAGTCGTGCTGCATCGCCGCCTGTCACCCATTCGGCAAAGTAACTACCGAAAGGTGGCAGGTATAGATCGGTACCGGCAATAACCAGGCCGGTGATAGCCTGTGCCAGTAACACGATAAAAAACAGTGTTACGGCAAGGCGGCCCAGCGGGTTATGTCCGAGATAGGGCCTCGCATGACCCTGGCGCAAGGCATGGATATATTCCGTCAGGGATTGCAGGTAACCGGGACCAATGGCAAGTAGCTGCTTCCAGCGGGCATAATGATTACCGGTAAAAGCCCAGATGAATCGCCAAAACAGGTTCAGCACAAACACGTATCCCACGTATGCATGAACGGTTTTCAGCAGAACCTTGCCCTGGCCTTCGATACCAAAGGCGTCGGTATTCAGGATCAGGATACCGAGAAAGATCATAATGAGGACGGTAATGGCATTCACCCAGTGAAATGTCCGTGTGCCAAGATCCCAGACTTTGTAACGTTGTAGCTTTGCGGTCATAATTTTATGCCTTTATACCAACTCGTTTGAAACTGCCTGGTAGTATGTGGTGCAAACCGCGAATCAGCCATCCTGCATTTGTGAAAGGTTTATGGAACAGTATGTTAGATATCAATAAACTCATATATCAGGGCCGGTTCCGGTTGTTGTTACTGTGTGCTTTCCTGCTGATTAGCATCTTTGCCGGCATCGATATCATCGCTGATATCCACGAAGGCACGGAGCGATACCACATCATCATCGAAGGTATTGTATTCCTGATCGCGATCAGCGCAGCCCTGGGAATGTCGTTGCATTTGTTGAAGGAAGCCAGGACCACCCGCGAACTCGTTACCCACATGCAGGGCGAGGTGGAACGTCATCGAAAGCAGGCCGAGGAATGGCAGAACGAAACCCGAAGCCTGTTGCGTGGCTTGAGTATTTCCATCAATAACCAGTTTGACCGCTGGCAGTTGACGCAAACTGAGAAAGAAGTCGCGCTATTCTTGCTGAAGGGGTTTAGTCACAAGGACGTCGCGCTGCTGCGCGATGTCAGCGAGGCCACGGCCCGGCAACAGGCTCGCGCCGTTTATCGTAAGGCGGGCGTTACCGGACGTAATGAACTGGCAGCTTTTTTCCTGGAAGAGCTTGCTTTACCGGTTGACGAACATGCCGGGGAATGAAATCTTGATACCTATGTAGAGTATGAACCGCATTAAAGTGCAGGGGAGAAGATCGTATGAGTGATCAACTAGACCAACTACTGGCAAAGAAACAGGAACTGGAAACGCGGCTGGAAAAGATTAAACAGGACATTGCCAGCGGCCTGAGTTCGGATTTCGAGGAGCAGGCGACAGAGCTGGAGAATCGTGATGTCTTGCTTGAGATTGCGCGCGTGACCGAGGAAGAGCTGGAATCGATTAAGGCCGTATTGAATGACATCCAGTAAGCAACAAACCGGTATTGATTGCGATAGCCCGGTGACCATCATCGTCAAGCGTCGCCCTAAACCTGACCGGGTCCAGGAATTCGAGGACATCATGAAGGGCACCACGCATGACGCCATGCAGTTCGAGGGCCACCTTGGTGCCAACATCATCAAGCCGACCCGGGCGGGTGATTACTACCGTATCGTGTTCAAGTTTGATTCCATGCGGCATTACCTGGCATGGGAAGGGTCTGACATCCGGCAGGAGTGGATGCAACGTTACGCCGAGGTTGAGCAAGGTGAGCAGGAAATCGAGGTACTCAGTGGCCTGGAAACCTGGTTTACCGTTTCCGGTGAAGAGACGCTGGTGCCACCGGCCCGGTACAAGATGTTCCTCGTTACGTGGTTGTCAATTTTCTGTCTTTCCCTGCTGATGACCTACGGCGTGCGACCGTTTTTGACCGAATTGCCAGTGGTATTGCAGACCGCGCTGATGTCGCTGGTGCTGGTGGCGCTGATGACCTGGGTGGTCATGCCCAACCTGTCACGCCTGCTGAAACGCTGGCTATACTGCAATAAATCTAATTAACTCAATATATTAAGCTTATCACCGGCATTTCCCATGGCCGGCTTGCCGCCACCAGGCGCCAGCGAATACCGCATATATTCAAGTTTTCCCGGTACATACCGCTATCAATGGCATAGACCTTGCTGTCTTACTACTAATTCAAACACCCTTGGGAGGTGAAGAATGGTACCCACAAATGTCATCCCTTTTCCGGGAGTGAAGTATTCCTCACATTGCGGCGCCTGCCCTGAATGCGGCAAGACCGACGGTTATTACAATGTAGGCAAGGAACACTGGTTTATTTGCCGGGATCACAAGACCAAGTGGCTGGGTGGCTACAATCTGTTTGATAACTGGATGGATCAAACGGTGGCACAAACAGAAACCATTAATGAACTGCTTTATGGGTACAAGGAAGTCCTGCCACATAGACAACAGGCCCCCGTGTCGCAGACGGCATCGGGAAGTTAACGAAACCCGGTTATAAAAAAGGCGGTGTTTAACACCGCCTTTTTCTTATCCGTTGTAGTAGACCCGGTAGATAGCGCCCTGGTAATCATCGGATACAGGATTGAACCATCCGGTAATTGCAATACGTCAACATGCAATGCAACTTGACAGCATTTGGCACAGACGTGTTTCACGAAATCAGTTGTTTCACAGGGCCAGATCGACTTGAAATAGTCCTTCAGTTTAGTAGGGTTATTGGCACATTCATTACTACACGGAGCTTGTTTTGAGTTATTTGAAAACATTAGCTTTTGTATTGATTACAACCTTGAGTATGCCGCTTTACGCGGTTGACGATGCTGTCAACATTAATAGTGCCGACGCACGCGAAATTGAGAAAGAGTTAACCGGTGTGACGGAGACTATTGCCAAGCGTATCGTCGAATACCGCGAAGCCAATGGTCCTTATATGACCAAGGAAGACCTGTTAAAGATTGAAGGTGTCGAATATGACATTATCAACATAAACAGGAACAGTATTAATGTAGAAGTCTATGGTGAAGATGACGCATAAGACTGATTAATACCATACCGAAAAGGGTCATGCTTGCATGGCCCTTTTTTGTTGTTCGACAATAATCTGGAAGGCCAGGGCGATTAAAGCTGGCCATATTTTATCAGCCTGTTTAACCTGTCAGGGTATTGAAGGTTTCAATCCTGGCGGCCAGGAGCAATAAGCAAGAGTATTCAATGACCAGTTCGAAAAACCTGCCAATCATTATCGATGTCGAGGCCTCCGGCTTCGGCCCCTTCAGTTACCCGATAGAGATCGGCGTGGCCATGAATGACGGTGAGAAATACTGCACGCTCATACTCCCGTCGCCAAAATGGACTCATTGGGACGAGGAAGCAGAACAAATACATCATATATCCCGCGATACGCTGTACATATATGGTAAGCCCATGAAACAGGTAGCCATGGAGTTGAACCTGTTACTGCAGGGTAAAACCGTTTTCACGGATGGCTGGGTGGTTGATAAACCCTGGATACTGAAATTATTCGATGACTGTGGCCTGATCCCCGAGTTCTATACCAGTTCACTGGAATTGATCCTGACCGAAGATCAAATGGCTAAGTGGCATGATACCAAGGACGCTATTCTCGATGAGTTAAAACTGCAACGACACCGGGCCAGTTACGACGCGTATGTCATCCAGCAGACATGGATGAGAACGCGTACCCGCAAGGCGAGCTAATTATACTTGCGACATCAATTTCTTGACGCGTGCGGCTTCTGAATCGCTGAGTGAACGCCGTACCTTGTCGGTAATATAACCGGCACGAAATTTTTTCTGTTTTAATTCCCTGAGTATTTCAACGATCTTGTTATCCGACTCGTTCTTTTCCAGTGCTAACAGCAGCACCTCGATGAGTGTCTCGGACCACAGTGTCTTGTGTACGGTTTTTGTCGTGTCGTCAGTCATGGTAATGTCTCTGATTCACTATATTAATAAGAGGCACATTGTCATTTCGAACGTCAGCGAGAAATCTACCGGGACACAACAAGATTTCTCAGTCACATCTTTTCTTCGAAATGACAGTGTCGTACTTTCAACCTGATTTCCAGTATAGAACGGAAATTGGTATTTAAGAACGGCTATATTGCTGTTTACAAGTCTATTTGTTTAAATAGCATTCTAATAATTGCACCACGCAACGACCTTCATCCTCAACCAACCCAACACGAGCTTCCATGCTGGTAAAACTGATCCAACAACAACACTTCGATCTGCGCGAATTGTTTGCCCGTCACCAGGAATCACTGGTGCAGGGGGAACTGGAGGAAGCCGGGCGCTGGCTTGATCATTTCATGGATTGCCAGCTTTCGCATATGCAGATAGAAGAGCAGCTCCTGTTCCCGCTGTTTGAAAAAATCGAACGCCAGTCGCGCTGGGATGTCTCGCTGTACCAGCAGGAACACGACAAGATCAGGAAGTTTATGCAGGATACGAGGCAGGACCTGTCGTGGTTAATGGAGCAGGAACTCTCCGACTCTGATCGGCGTCGCAATATCATCGCCTTAATCGACAAGCAAAAAACATTGAAAGGCCTGAATGAACATCACGAGGACCGGGAAGAGACGGCCATGTTGCTGGAACTGGAACAACAACTGGAAGACAGGGCATTGAAATTACTGGTCTCGGATATCAAGTTTACCTGGGCCGAGGTCAAGGCCGCGGTAGCCCATGCTGAATAACATCAGGATATTGTCAGAATTGCGTAAGCTGTTTAATGAAAAACAGCTGGCCGATATCAGTGCTGTCGTATTGCGGGGCGAAGGCAGTATCGGTGAACGAAAACTGGCGCTGCAAAAAATTCTCAAGGACTTTGACTGGGAGCCTTACCGGGTACAACTGGGCAGGTTACTCGCCGAGCAACTGCCGGCGGAAGAACTGGTGCCGGAAACCTACGCGGACTGGAAACCCATCGTGCATGAGGCGGTGACCTACATCGGCGGACATTTATCCATCAAGCGCTTGTTACCCAAGCTGCTGGACCAGATGTTGATACCGGAAGACACGCCACTGGAAAAACGCATGGTACAGTTCGTCGCGCAAATGCCCAGCCTGCAGAAACTGGGGCAGGTGATAGCCAGGAACCGCAACCTGCAACCTGGGCTACGCGCAGAGCTGACTCAACTTGAAAACGACATCCACGATGTCAGCTACAGCGAAATAAGAGATCAAATCGAACAGCAACTGTCATCCAGGCTGGCCACCGGCCAGGTAAAATTGGACGATGCCTTGTATGCCGAGGCCAGTGTCTGTGCACTGTTGCGATTCAGCTGGCTCAACCCTGAAACCGAACAGCGTGAACAAGGCGTGTTCAAGGTCGTCAAGCCGCATATACATGAACACTTCGAAGAGGAGATGCAGCTCTTGCAGGGGCTGGCCGCACACCTGGACCAGCAACAGGCGCATGTACTCGATGATGTAAGTCTGAAAGAAACCTTTGGTGAAATTGCCGGTTTACTAAAACAGGAACTGGATACCCGCAGCGAGCAGACACACCTGCGGGAAGCCCATGCACGCCATGCCGACATTACCGGCCTGCGTATTCCCGATGTCATCGTGCCACTATGCAGCGATAGCATTACCGCTATGACCTACGAACCCGGTATCAAGGCCACGCTTGCCTACCGTGACGACGACAAGCAACGCGAACAACTGGCCAGGCAGATCGTTGAGGCGTTGGTAGCCATCCCGTTATTCTCGGCTGACAAGGAAGTCCTGTTTCATGCCGACCCGCACGCCGGCAATCTCTATGTCGATCAACAGGCACGACACCTGATCCTGTATGACTGGGCATTGACCGGGAGACTGGGCATAGAGGAACGTCGACGCATTATCCTGTTGTTCCTGGGCTTGTACCTGCGTGACGAGGGCATGCTGGTACATACCCTGGTTGGTCTTGCTCAGAACAAGCTGTCACAACGCAGGCAGACTGAGATCAAGTCACACGTACAAAATTTTATCTATGGTCTTAACGTGTACCAGCTGCCGACCATGAACGATTTGCTAACACTGACCGATGACATGTTGTTACTGGGCGTGCGCTTCTCGCCGGCCATGATGTTGTTTAGGAAGGTATTGCTGACACTGGACGGCGTCCTGCACGACATCAGTGACAATACCGCCATGGAAAAAATACTGGGTGACCATGTGCTGCGCCACTGTCGGCAGGAACTGTACGGCATCAACGGGGCCCGTTGCCTGCAGCCGGATTTCAAGCTGCCACTCTCGGGTTCGGATACGCTGTCGCTGGCGATGAGTGCCCAGTGGTACTTTTACCGTACCGGCATGCAGGCCGGTAACCAGATGTTGCGCTGGTTCCAGCCGGACTAGTCCACCCGCAATGCGGGCGTTTTCGCGCCTCAATACCCGAAATGAAAAATTGTTAAAGTCTGCTGCCGAGCTTCCGATACGCTTTATGTAAAGGAGTTATATCCGCAGGGAATACGATGAAATTAAGCTGTACACACTGTCGCAAGGAAATGGAAACGCGCTATTACGAGGGAGTCGCCGTACAGCTCTGCATGGATTGCAAGGGGGTCTTTTTAAGCGAAAGGAAGCTGGCCATCATTGAGGATAGCCACGAAACGCACGATAGCAAGGATGCTTTACCCCGTCGTCGTCACACCGACATCAAACCCTGCCCGCGATGTGATAATACGATGTTGAAGGTCCAGCACGGCGAGCTGCGCCCGGCCTTCATTGATTTCTGTGAGCATTGCCATGGTATCTGGCTGGAAAAGGGTGTGCTGCCTTTTGTACACGGCGTGTACGAAATGATCGATGCAGAACAACGCCAGTTTCAACTGCACGTCGCCTGAAATAATTTATCTTATTTATTTATCTATCTATCCAGGAATTCGCACAGGCGCTTGATGCGCCCGGCCAGTTCTTCTTCCGGTTCGGAAAAACCTATGCCCAGTTTCGAGGCCGCTCTTTCATCGGTTTGATTGACGATCTTCACCCACACTTCCATCTCGTTTTTGTCGTTCGGCGCAGTAAAGGCAAGTTTGGCCTCTATGCCTTCCTTATCGATAGTCCGCTTATGCGTGTCTGATAGCATCGGCACCAGGCAGCGACAACCGCTTGCGCTGATATCCATGATGGTTCCGGGATACTCCTC
Source organism: Gammaproteobacteria bacterium (assembly GCA_965229565.1). Classification (GTDB taxonomy): domain Bacteria; phylum Pseudomonadota; class Gammaproteobacteria; order Eutrophobiales; family Eutrophobiaceae; genus JANQNX01. The sequence continues at coordinate 1,082,320 of OZ245888.1, forward strand.
GTTATCGATTTCCAGCGTACAGTTGATAAAGCAGTAAACACGTGCGGACTTTCTCAGTGTAACGCTGGCCGTTTTTTGCGGATAGTGCAGTATTAACATTGGTTTGGGTTTGGTGATCATGGTGATGATCTGCGTCTTGAAGCCATACACGGAGCCATGCTGCCGGTAACGCAGTGTCATCTTGTTACCCTCAAACAGGCGTTGCCGGATACCGGTGACGCCCACCGGTGCCGAGATAATCAGGAACTCGCTGGGGACCAGCCCAACCAGGTTGCTTTTCATCTTGCCTTCTAAGCCCTGGATGTCCAGCGTGAGATCTGTGCCCAATTCTATTTCGATGCGTTGTCCAAAAGGCCTTTCAGCAGCCTGTGACATAGCTGATCTCCCGTCATGGAATTCAAAGTAGTCATATTATTAGCGGCTGCAGTAAATGAAACTTTAGCCGGGAAAAAGGATTTGTTGCAGAAAAGTACGAACGTTGGACGGGCTCAAAATCACGGGATAGAACGGCACGGAGGTAAAGTTTTTGGCAAAGTCGGCCGCTAAGTCTGGGAGGCAACGTACCTGATTAATATAGATAACAAGGGCCATTTTGCGATCAGCAAAAGATGAACAAAGCACAGCAAACAATTGAACCGCACTTTGATTTCGCGGGTATATTTCACAGTGAAAAAACAGCGTGGCTGGTGTTGGCGATTTCGCTCTTTATCACTTTACTAAGTGGATTTGTTTCCAAGGAAACCATTGAAGCGCGCGCCCAGGAACACTTTGACAACGAAGTATATGATGCAGTGAAGCTGATTGAATCCAGGTTGGTGGAGTATGAGCAGGTATTGATAGGCGGGGTTTCCTTGTTCCAGGCATTTGGCCCGGATGCCATCACCAGGAACCGCTGGAAAGAATATGTAGATGGCCTGATGATTGATCGTCATTTCCCCGGCATACAAGGCATTGGCTTCTCCAGGGTTGTGCGGCCTGAGCTACTAAAAACCCATGAGAATCAGATACAGGCACAGGGGTTTCCGAATTACCGAATTTATCCTGCTGGTGAACGCGAAATCTATACTTCGATTATCTACCTCGAACCATTTGATTGGCGTAATCAGCGCGCGTTTGGCTACGACATGTACTCTGAGCCTAATCGTCGCGAGGCTATGTCCCGTGCTCGCGACACCGGGCAAGCCAGCATTACGCGTAAAGTCACACTGGTGCAGGAAACAGATAAAGACGTGCAACCTGGCTTCCTGATGTACCTGCCCTTGTACGAAATAAATTTTCCCCTGGCCACTGTCAAGGAACGACGTGATGCACTGATTGGTTATGTCTACAGTCCCTTTCGTATGCGCGATCTTATGAATGGAATCTTGAAAACAGAACGTCCTACTGTCGATTTTGTGCTTTATGACAGCACGACAGAATACGATAAAGAAAATCTGCTGTATCAGTCGGGTGATGATAAAAATATCATCAGAAGTGACGCGGTTTTTAATAAAAAGCTGGTAATTAACCTGGCTGGACATGCATGGACGAGCGATTTTTTTTCTACAACGGAGCTAGAGAAAAATTTTAATTTTGAATTGCCATATTATGTAATAGCCGTGGGTACTGTTGTCGATATCCTTCTTTTCCTTATTATCTGGTCATTGGCGGCGCAAAAGAAAAAAGTTCGTGTAGCTGTCGATGAAGCAACTAATGAACTCATCAGGAAAACAAACACTCTCGAACTGGCCAAGTCTTCCGTGCAAATGGGTGTCTGGGAATATGATTACAAAACGAAAAGGATTCACTGGGACCAGCGAATGTATGAGCTTTATGATTTGACGCCTGGTGTTGATAAGATCAACTTCTCGCTCTGGAAAAACTGTGTGCATCCTGATGACAGAACTGCTGTCATTAATGCTGTGAAGCAGACAAAAATCAAGGGCAAGTCTTTTAATAATGTATTCAGAATCATTTCCAGAAAAGGCAAAGTTCGTTATATCGAAGCGCACGGAATGTTTACTTTTGATGAAAATAACCAGGCTGTTAAATTGACAGGTGTCAATTCCGATGTCACTCACAAACATATTATTAACGAGAGCCTGATACTTGCGGCCAATGTTTATGAACACGTTCAGGAAGCGCTAATCATTACTGATAATAGCCACAGGATCATAGACGTTAACACTGCTTTCGTCTCGTTGACGAACTTTAACAAGCAGGAACTGCTTGGCATGACACCACTGCAACTATGTCCTGGCAATGATCACGCACTATCCAGAAAAATTGGCCAATCGCTTGATAGAGAAGAGGAGTGGACAGACGAGTTGAAACTTGGTCTAAAAAAGGGTGAGCCGCTGGATGTGTTGATGACTATTAGCCATGTTCCTGATCAAAATGGCATGACACAAAATTATATATATTCATTCAGTAATATATCGGAAATCAAATCACAGCAGCGCCAGCTTGAAAGAGCTGCGCATTATGATTCGTTAACCGGATTACCTAACAGGGTCTTAATGCTGGATCGTTTGCACCAGGCCATGGCAGACGCGGATAGAAATGAAAACAATCTTGCTGTTTGTTTTTTTGACATGGATGGCTTTAAAAAAATAAATGATACCTATGGCCATGCTGTTGGTGATGAGCTACTAATCAAGATAGGCGAAAGATTACATACTGTTCTTCGTGAAACTGATAGTGCCTCGAGGTTTGGTGGTGACGAGTTCGTAGTCTTGTTTGCAGGCATTAAGGATTTAGCAGATTGTCATAATGCAGTGCGACGCTTGATGAAAGAATTGAGTCAACCCTACTACATGTCCAATGGCAGTATTTTTAACCTGACATTAAGCCTTGGCGTCACAATATACCCGGAAGACAAGGTAGACGCGGATGTGCTTCTAAGGCATGCCGACCAAACCATGTATATGTCAAAAAAATCCGGCCGTAATTGTTTCCATTTCTTTGACCCCGATCAGGAACGGATTTCGGAGAGGCAAAGTGAATTACTTAATTCTGCAGAAGCCGCACTTGTTGCTAACCAGTTTTTGCTTCATTTCCAGCCGCAGCTTGATATGGTCACTGGTTCAGTCGTGGGTATGGAAGCATTGATTAGATGGCAACATCCTCACCGGGGGTTGTTACCGCCGTCTGAATTCCTGCCTGTTATTGAGAAGAATGAGTTGGCTACGGCTTTTGATCGATGGGTCGTGGATGCCGTGTTTCGTCAGCAGCGTGATTGGAAGCTCGCAGGTTACGATGTCCCCATCAGTATCAATGTTATGGCTTACAATCTTCAGAATAATGCAATTGATAAAATCCTCGAAGAGGCCCTTGAAAAATATCCGGAAGTTGATTCAACGAGGATCCAGATAGAAATAACCGAGAACATGGCCCTGAACTATATCGAGCGAGTAAAGCAGGTTGTAAAACGCTGTCAACAGCTCGGTTTCAGCATCGCCCTGGATGACTTTGGAACCGGCTATTCATCCCTGTCACATCTGAAAAAACTCAAGGTGAATGTGGTCAAGATCGATCGTAGTTTTGTCTCTGAAGTACACAAAAACACCGAGGATCAGATGTTTATCAAGGGAATTATCGATTTGGCACATGCCTTCAACTGCAAGATTATCGCTGAAGGGGTGGAGGGCGTTGCCGAGGGCATGAAACTCATAGAACTGGGCTGCACAATAGCGCAGGGGTACGGTATTGCCAAACCGATGCATGAACGCCAGTTGATGGAATGGGTGAAAACCTACAGGGCGCCGCATGAGTGGATGGGCAACAACTTTCGACAGGGAACCGTCTGAGTCCATTCCCGGCTCGTTCCAGCTTGCCAATTTATTGATACCGCGTATCATTGAATACGCCGCACAAATTTGAACAGTTCAGGCTATCCCACCAGCTCTCTGGATGCTAAATACAAGGCAACTTTTACCGGCCGTCGGTGTCCATCACCGTGTACAAGAACAATTTAATTAACTGTTTACCAGTTTAAAGAGGTTATTAATGAAACAAGTTATCAATTTTTCGAAGATTTTATCCTTCTTATTCCTGCTTGGTATGGGCTCGCAGCTCCAGGCGCAGGAAAAAGCAGTTTGGGTGTCAGGATTTGGTGAGGTATGGACATCAGGCTCCGGCGAATGCTGGCGCGCTGGTTTCCCGGGAAGCCCGACCGATTGTGGTGGTGAACCTGCACCAGAGCCTGTAGCCGATACCAGTGGTAAATTCTGGGCCGATGATGGTGACTACGATGGTGTGGTAGATAGCCGTGACCGCTGCCCCTTCACCCCCGAAGGTGTCGCCGTGGATAGCAATGGCTGTGCACTGGACGAGGATAACGACGGTATACCCGATTACCTGGATGAATGCCTTGGCACGCCAGCTGGTACACAGGTCAACCTGAGTGGTTGCCCGGTAGTATTGTTATCAATGAGCAATATTACGTTCGAGACCAATAGCGCACGTTTAACCGATGGCGACAAACGCATCCTGGATAGTGCCGTACCAAAGATTAATTCCAGCAATAGTTCGGTTATCGAGGTTGTTGGTCATACCGATAGCCGTGGTACAGATGTTTACAACCTGGCCTTGTCTGAACGCCGAGCCCAGGCCGTTGTGGACTACCTGGTTAATGCCGGTGTTGCCGAGAGTCGACTGTTTGCCTCTGGCCGTGGTGAAGCCGAACCGGTTGCATCAAACGATACCGAGGCTGGTCGTCAGCAAAACCGACGTGTAGAGATACTCGCGAAATAATTTCGCAGTAGCGTTGTACAAAAAGGCAGGTCTTTGACCTGCCTTTTTTATGCCCGTCATTTCACCATCGTGAGTTCGGTATTTTTACAATGATACGTTAGGATAATGCCATGAGTTTTTTCGGTAATGCACAATTCCTGTACCTGATGGGGGCGCTGTGGGTGCTCAATGGTACGATTGCCGCCGTGGCCGCGATGCTGGCGCGTGAACTGAATGAGCGTAACTTCATGTTCAAACTATGCGTGACCAGCTGGATCGTCGGCACCGGGCATATTGCCTACGCCTTCCTGGTCTAGTTATTCTACGTGCAAAAGAAAAGGGGCCCGAAGGCCCCTTTCCACACCTAGTCCGTTAGATGTTACTTGTTGTTAATGTACATAGTGACTTCAAAACCAAAACGGATGTCACTGTATGCTGGTGTTTCCCATTTCATTATTACATCCTCCTATTTGATGAATGTATTATTAATAACGCAGCATGCATGCCAACCAGGCACGTGAAACATCGTGCAGCATGATCAACAACTTATTCATGTTTCACGGCAAATAGAGAGTAAATAACCAGGAATGGTCTTCTATAACCGGATCATTTGATCCAGCCGGGTGTTTATACACAACCACGAACCGGTTTTTGTTCTAGAATAAAGGCATATCTCCCGCAGGAGCACCGTATGTATGTAAACCCTTTTTGCATCACGCTACTGGTTATGACGCTATGTATCCCCGCCAGTGTGAATTCAGAAACACGCGTCACCACCGATGTTGATACGCGGCTGTTGCATTCCAGGCAGGCAGTAAAAATGTTTGCCGACGCGCTTATCGCCGAGCTGAGATACGCCATGGAAGAAGGTGGCCCGGAACGGGCGATCAAGGTGTGTCACATCGAGGCACCGCAGATCGCTCGCGACGTATCCGATACACATAAATGGCAGGTAGGCAGGACTTCACTGCGCTATCGCAACCCGGATAACGCCCCGGACTCCTGGGAAGAAACCGTGTTGCAACAGTTTGAACAACGTAAAGCGCAAGGCGAAGACATCAGTAAACTCGAGTATGCCGAGGACACGGCCGCCGGCTACCGTTACATGAAGGCCATCCCGACCAAGCCGCTCTGCCTGGCATGCCACGGTGAAAACCTGGGTGAAGAAGTACAGGCCACGTTGAAGGAATATTACCCGAACGACAACGCCATGGGTTTCAAGGTCGGTGATATACGCGGTGCATTCACTATTTTGCAGCCAAATAAATAAAACCCACTTACTCGGCCACGTTGGGTACCAGCCGCAGGCGCGGTTTTTGTTTTAGCGGTTTCGAAACACAGACCCGGTTTTTACCGGTGTGCTTGGCCTTGTAAAGCGCCTCGTCGGCACGGGCTATACAATCGGCCGGAAATTCCTTACGCGTAGACTCGGCAACACCAATGGACAAGGTGACGCTGAATGACATGCCCTCGAACTCAAAAGCAAAGCTGTTCACCTGGTTCAGGATGCGGTTCGCCACACGCGTGGCCGCACCGATATTGGTATCCGGGCACAGCAACAGGAACTCTTCACCGCCCCAGCGCGCAGCGCTATCCTGTTTACGGATCACCTGGCCAAGCAAATAACTGGTGGTCTTTAACACGTAGTCACCGGCCTCGTGGCCATAGGTGTCGTTAATCTTTTTAAAGTCATCGATATCCAACATGATCATCGAGTAAGGTGCGTCGGTGCGCTCGCCCTGTTCTTTCTCGTATTCAATCACCTCGATGAGTTTCCTGCGGTTTAACAACCCCGTGAGCGTGTCGGTGCTGGCCAGTGTTTGCAGTTTGATCTCGGATTTTTGTACCAGTTGAATATAAAAATGCGCGACCAGCGCCAGGAAGCTGAAGCACACACCCATGTTAAACAGGTGAATAATGTAGAGATCATTCTGGCTCAAGTTAGCAAGCGGGGGCATCTTGCTGGTGTAAATAAACATGCCGCCATAGAGCACGTAGATCATGACCATGGTCAACACCTTTACCCAGTTGGCACGCTTCGCGGAGACGAAGATGATGGGGATAAACATCAGCAGGTAATACTGGAAACCACTGGTCCAGCCGAGCACACTGACCGCGGCAATACTATGCGCGATGATCTCGATGCTGCTAAGCGTGATCACGGAGAGGTAACGTTTGTCACTGAGCAGTTTTAAACACAGTCCATACACGATCACGCTACCCACGTTACCAAGGGCCAGGGGTGTCGCATCCAGGTATTTAAACAGCGAGATAAAACACGCGTGTACCAGCATGGCCGTGAGTACGCCAAAGCGATACAGGTACCAGTAGTGCTTCTCGAGTTGTGATTCGTTCAACATGCCGTAACGGCCCTACGCAAATAACAATACACGCCTTCTTATCGGCCAGAATACGGGTTTCTGAAAAACAACTGGCCCTCCGGGGAGGGCCATATGCAAGAAGGATAAAGGAGTTGTTTAGTTGGTCATGGGGGAAATCAACTAAACATGATTTAAGTCTAGTTCTGCCTGCCCGGTATGCAACGTGGAAAAGGTTTAAACCGGGGCATATTTCCTGCAAGCTGTACTGAAAAAACAGCGCTAAGTTATTGATTGTTGATAATTAGTAGCCGACCAGGTGTTAAAAAAGTTTGCAAACGCACATTTTTCGCTTATGCTAATTTTCACTCACAAAGCATATTCAGCTTTGATTTCAACCACGAGGTTGGCGCACGCACAGCACACGAAGTTCTGGGCTGGCGTGCATAAAAAAGCTGACTAGATTATGGAGGACAAGCAATGCGAAACACATTTTCACGCCCTGGCTCTGCGTCATGTATACCGGTCACGTTTCGTAAGGAAGCTGCAAAGGAAGACAAGTCGTCAACCATTGAGCTTGTAGAATCGGACATGGCACTCGAGGAAGAGGCCATCGAAGAAGAAGAAAAATAGTCTTTGCCATCAGTCTTTGTTACTGGATAAAAAACCTCCCTCGTGGAGGTTTTTTATTGCCCGGCCCCCGGTGATAGCATGTACTCACAAACAACTATTCACTAATAACCATTCACCACTCACCATTCACCAGTCCCCATTCACCAATCACTAATATGTTAGGCAGCAATGAACAACTCACCGTGATTACCGGTGCCGGCATCTCGGCCGAGAGCGGTATCCCGACCTTTCGCGGGCCGGAAGGTTACTGGACCGTGGGCGCGAAGGAATACCACCCGATGGAGATGGCCACCAACCACATGTTCCGGCAACAGCCGTGGGAGGTATGGCAGTGGTACCTGTATCGCACCAGCGTGTGTGCCGGGGCCAAACCCAACCGTGGACATGAGATCCTGGTGGAACTCGAACAGCGGCTGCAGGAGCGCTTCCTGCTTATCACCCAGAACGTGGATAACCTGCACAGGCGGGCGGGTAACAGTGTGGCACGCACCTACCAGGTCCACGGCAACATCTTCCAGATGCGCTGCTTCAACGAGTGCCAGGAGAAACTCTATCCCTTGCCGGATACCGTATGGCCAAGAGAAAAGCAGGCAAAGCTTGACGCTAAAGAAAAGCAATTACTTACTTGCCCGGACTGTGGCGGCATCGCCAGGCCGCATGTATTGTGGTTCGACGAGTGCTACGACGAGACCTGGTTCCACTTCGAGAGCGCCCTCAGGCGGGCCGAGCAGACCGACCTGCTACTGATACTGGGTACCTCCGGTACGACCAACCTGCCGCACCACGTGGCCAATACCGTGTATCGCCAGGGCAAGACCATCATCGAGGTAGGGATCGAAGACACCCATTTCACCGAAATCGCCCGTGCCAGCAGGCGGGGACAGGCTATCCGGGCTACCTGCACCGAGGGACTAATAGCACTTTCGGGTTACTTCGTTTAGGGGAGACTCTTAAACCAGATTCGAGTAAAAAATCTTAAGCCATTGCCTGTCAATGGCGTTCGCTCCTTATCCACATTTTCTGTGGATAACTCTGTGGAAGAGGGACTCACAAGGAGATCTGAAAGCCTAAAAAACAGCATTGTGACAAATTGGTTAAAAACTAACCGCATTCGAAATAACTATTTAGATACAATAGCTTGCACGTGCCTATAAGGGATAGAAGGGCATTCCCGTACTGCACAAACTGCTGCGACGCAAAAGAAAAATCTCATGTGCATAAAATTCATATGATCGGTTGACATTGCTGAAAAAAGTGTCCTAAAAATGGCCTGGTTGACGAGATATCAACAGGCGGTTTTTCACGCAAAATTGACTTCAAAACTCGACTTCACCAGGGAAAAATAGGGAAAAGTGACTATAGCTACGAACTGAAATCGAGGATAAATTTCCTACTGTCATTTCGACGAGTCGAAGACGAGGAGAAATCTCGCTTTGTGGATTTGACCAGGGTCGAGAAGTCCTGGCCCAGAGTCATTTCGAGTATGAAATGGGGCACTCCATGGATGGCGAAGGTAAGGCGACGCAGGATGCCAAAGACGAGATATCTGATACGCTTAGCGCTAATTATCGCTATAAAATCGATGAAAATATTTAAAAGGATTTATCTATGAAGAAACTCTCTGCAACGAAACTAGCCACGTCCAATGACCTAAAAAAATATGAAATTGATAGCTTGCTGCAAGAGAAAGGTTATATAGAGAAAGATGATAATGGCTGGCAGCTCACCGCGGCTGGAGTGCAGGCCGGAGGTGAAGTGAAAGAAAGCGATAAGTACGGTAGTTACATAGTTTGGCCAGAAGACATTGTTTCAGATGGTAATGAATCATCAGGACAGGCGAACACATTGACTGCTACTGAGATCAGTAAACACTTCAAAATATCCCGTAACAAGATCAATCCAGTCTTTTCCGAACTGGGTTGGATAAAGCGTGGGCTGGTTGGCTGGCAGTTGACCGAACAAGGCAAGAAACAAGGTGGTGTTCAGCTGGAGAATAAACGCTCCGGAACGCCTTACGTCATATGGCCTGATGCCATTCTCGACAATAAATCTTTAATCGACTCTATTGAAGATTTACAAGGCACAGGGCAGAGCGATACAAAAGATAAGCTGGAAACAAGTCTGGCCAAAAACGACGAATTCAGGCAGAAGTTTAAAGCAGAACACCGCTGCACGGATGGACACTATGTGCGATCCAAGGCAGAGATGCTAATCGATAACTGGCTCTATATGGCAGAGGTCATACACGCTTATGAAAGAAAACTGCCGGTAGAAGAAGACGTCTATTCTGATTTTTACCTGCCGACCGGTAAGGTCTACATTGAATACTGGGGTTATGAAGAAGCAGAGAAATATCTGAAACGAAAGCAGGACAAACAGGCAATCTATCAAAAGTATGGATTCAATCTCATTGAGCTAACCGAAAAGGAAGTACAAAACCTGGATGACATACTGCCGAGGGAACTACTCAGATACGGGATAAAAACCTATTAAGTCATTATTTTCGTTATGTATACAGTTTTAATTCCATAAAGTTGTATATAAACCGTATACAAATGCTATGTGCAGCGATAAACATCCAGAATTGCATATGAGATTGTTAAACGATAGGTAATCCTCTTGGCGTTCCAGCATCGCAAAGCAAATGAATCAAGTAAGAACCACCAATGACTAATCCGGAAAAGCGTAACAGTTCTTGCCAGTCTTCTTCTGTTTCCCATTCATATAATTTGTACATCCCAAAACCCAGGCCCACAGCAAATGTCAGGCTATGAAAAAACTGACGATGATTAGGGCTAGTAGCAGGCTCAATGATATCCGGAAGCCGGCCGGTTGCTGCGGCAAGGCCACCAGCAACAAACGATTTCGAACTAATTTTTCCAGTATCCAAATACTCCTGTAATGCAGCAGTTATAAAAATACCTGCGCCAGAGGCTACTTTATGTGTCGCACCATTTGACATGTTACTTCTCCTTGGAGACACCTTTGAAAGGGGTTTTATCCGCTTTTTGATCCATAAAGCGGCCGGTCTCTGTATCCCGCTTGGTCCAGCGGTTATTATGTGGATTGAAGGTCTGGGAACGTTGGCGAACAGCGCCGTTACGGTGTCCGTCGCCAGTTGGGGGATTAGTTGCCATAGTATTTACTCCTTAAAAATCAATAAATTAAAGTTTGACATCGGATCGGCCGATGTTTATAGTTTACAAATTATACAAAAATATTAGTTTTTGTAAACTGGAGAATTTACAATGATAGGAGATCGCATCAAACAGGCGCGACAGGCCGCAGGTTTATCGCTGCGTGCATTAGCTGACAAGGCCGATGTCAGCGCTATGGCTATTTCCAAATACGAAAATAATCAATCGACCCCGTCATCAGCAGTTTTGCTCAATCTGGCAAATGCGTTAGACGTGCGGGCCGAGTATTTCTTTCGTACCGTGGAAGTGGATCTGAAAGAGGTGGAGTATCGTAAGCATTCCAAGTTACCTAAAAAAATCCTGTTGCAGATCGAGGGGGATGTAAAAGAGCAGGTAGAGCGTTATGTAGAGCTCGAAGAAGTCCTGCCTGTTAATCCTATTAATGATTTTGTCGTTCCAGAAGGTTTACCAAAAGTAAACGATTACGATGCGATAGAAGAGGTTGCAGATCATGTACGTGATGCATGGGATTTGGGTCGTGATCCTATTCTCGATTTGACCGGTGCTCTTGAAGAACGCGGCATTAAAATTATCCAAAGCAATGCATTACATCAAAATCGTTTCGATGGATTGGCCGCGCAAATAAACGGCTCGCCGGTAATTGTTGTTGGGGGTGAATGGCCGGGCGACAGGCAACGTTTTACCCTGGCACACGAGCTAGGCCATTTAATCCTGAAAGATCGTTGTCCTAATCTGGATGATGAAGCTGCTGCCAATCGCTTTGCAGGCGCCTTTTTGGTACCAAAATCAGAAGTCATCAAAGAACTCGGCGAGAAACGTACCTGGTTTGAACCGCGAGAACTCTGTGTATTGAAAAAGGCCTACGGTTTGAGTATGGCGGCGTGGCTACACCGTGCCCATGATCTTGGCATTACCAACGATGCCAATAACCTGGAAATGATCAAATATTTTCGAAAACAGGGCTGGCATAAACTTGAACCCTGCGATGAATATCCAAGAGAAGAACCACAGGTATTTGTGCAGCTGGTTTTTCATGCCCTGGCAGAAGACTTAGTCACCGAATCAAAAGCAGCACAGTTAATGGGAAAATCATTAATAGATTTTCGTGCCATAAGGAAAGTGGATAATGTCAGCGCAGTTACTGATCACTGATGCCAATATTATTATCGATATCAAAGTCGGTGGTCTGTTGGAACAAATGTTTCAGCTGCATTATGAGTTTGCCTTGCCAACGTTGCTTTTTGAGCAGGAATTGAGTGAATGCCATAGTGAATTACTGGACTTTGGATTAACACTGCTTGAGGTAGAAACTGACCACTTTGCTGAGATGCAAACATTAGGTAATACATACAAAGGTGTAAGCCCTTATGATCTAATGGCGCTGATTTTAGCCAGAAGCATGCAGGTACCATTGCTGACTGGGGATAAGAAATTAAGAAATGTCTGTGAAAGTGAAGGATTAACAGTAAATGGCACGCTTTGGCTCATTGACGAAATGTACGCCGCAGGCACTGTCTCAGTGAAAGAAGCCGAACTCGCTTATGTACGAATGCAGGAAGACGGCAGCAGGCTGCCAGCCACAGAAATAGAAAAACAACTGAAACGATTTAAAAGAAAATAAAAAAATGCCAACACTCAACTGGATAGGAAAAGAAGCTGTCGTCAAGCATCATAAAGAAGTGCCATATCGGTTATTAGAGCATGTGCCGGAACTGTCGCATGGCGATCCGAATAGCGGCAATCTTATTGTGCAGGGTGATAATCTGCATGCATTGAAAGCTCTGTTGCCGCGTTATGCGGGCAAAGTAAAATGTATTTATATCGATCCGCCTTATAACACTGGCAACGAAAACTGGGTTTATAACGATAATGTGAATAGCCCTGAAATTAAAAAGTGGCTACACGAAGTGGTTGGAAAGGAGGGCGAAGATCTTACTAGGCATGATAAATGGCTTTGCATGATGTATCCAAGAATGCAAATGCTCAAACAATTTTTAAGAGATGATGGATTAATATTTGTATCTATTGATGATAATGAAAATGCCACCGGACGCCTTTTTTTAGATGAAATATTTGGAAGAAAAAACTTCGTAGCTAATTTTGTCTGGAATACAGAAGGGCATACGGACAACCAGTTTCCAATAAAGATAAGTCATGAGTATGTAGTTTGCTATGCTAGAAATGCCAGCTTGGCAAAGTTTGGTTTTGTCATAGATCCAAACACTAGAGAAGAAAGTAATCTATGGAATGGGTATGCGGAAAATTCTATTACCAAAAATGGTCCCAAGAATCCCCCAAGTGAAATTGTCTTGCCTCAAGGTTTCCCTGTGCAAGTAGATACTTTGCGTCTTGAGGTATCGGAAATTCCACATGGATTGTTGGAGTCAATGAAGGAAGATAAATTAAGCAGTAACACATTAAAAAGAAAATTCGGAAAAGTGTCTTTCCCATTAAGACTTGATCAGATGATAGCTGAACATGGTCATTTGATAAAAGATTGTAGAGTTTTTTCGGGATGGGCAAATGCAAGAAAATTAAGAGAATTTATAAAAAATGATTGTGTGCCTATTGAAGAGGAAGATGGGCAAACTTTAAGTTTCCATTTGTCTTCGGGTGGTGTGATTTATTACCGCAGAGAAAGGAAGGATAAAGCTAGAAATATAGTTTCTGTGTTAAGAAACATGGGCACTACTGAGAAAATGCGATCAGAACTAGAAGAAATGGGTATTAATTTCACATATCCCAAGCCAAAAGAACTTATTAAATATCTTATAAAAATAGGCTCTGAAAAGAATGATTTAATCTTAGATTCCTTCGCTGGTAGTGGAACAACTGGCCATGCAGTTATGGAGATGAGTAAAAATGATGATTCGCGAAATTTTATACTTGTAGAGATTTCTGAAGATACAGCTAAAAATGTAATAGTAAAAAGACTAAACAATATCAGTAATGGTTATCTAGACAGGAAAAGTAAAGAATACAAAGGCGCAAATGTTAATTTTGAATACTTGCAGCTCAGTGATGATGTGCTATTTAATGAAATGGGTCAAATTCGAGATGATGTGGAGTTTAGTCAAATTGCCGAATTCGTATGGTTTATCGAAACAGGAACAGGCTTTGCTGGAAAAGTAGATTCTACATTAATAGGTGAACATGAAGGTCGCGGAATTTATCTGCTTTATAACGGTATTCTAAAAGATCGTTCTATTGATGGCGGTAATGTGCTTACTAGTAAAGTATTATCAGAATTGCCTCAACATGATGGCCCTAAAGTGATTTATGCCGCCGCTTGCCGCTTAGGCCAAGCTAAGCTGAATAAGTTGAATATTGTTTTTAAACAAACGCCCTATGAATTGAAGGTCTGACCATGCCAGCATTTATACCAAAGGCATACCAAAGTTCAGTATTGGAGAGCATCGAAGAATACTTTCGCACTTGCTATTCCGAAAGCAATGCCAATACTGCTTTTTATAAAACCACGCTAGATTTATGGGGCAAGGGCAGTGAGTTTCATCCCATAAGTGGTTTTTCCAGCGAAATGCCCTATTTCTGTTTGCGTATCCCTACTGGCGGTGGCAAAACCTGGGTAGCTGCTAAGTCAGTACAGCTAGTTAACACGCATTTGCTACATACTGAACATAGCCTCATTTTATGGTTGGTGCCGTCAAATGCCATTCGCGAACAGACCCTTAAGGCATTAAAAGCATCCGATCATCCCTATCATTTGGCCCTAAAGGAAGCGGGGCCGATAACTGTGCTGGATCTTGAAGAGGCAAAAAATGTAACTCGGGCCACGCTAGAAACGAGTACAACAGTGATAGTGACGACGAGACAGGCCTTTCAGGTGGGTGATACTGAATTACGCAAGGTGTATGAATCCAATGGGGCCTTAATGCAACATTTCGAGAATCTTACTGCTGAACAGACACAGGTATTGGAGACTAAAGACGGTGTTACCCCCTATTCATTGGCGAATGTTCTTCGTTTGAGAAGGCCCTTTATTATAGTAGATGAGGCCCATAACAGTCGTACGGATTTATCGTTTGAAACATTAGCTCGGTTCCGTCCTAGCGGCATCATGGAATTAACAGCGACGCCTGATACTGAAAAAACGCCGAGCAACGTCTTGCATAGTGTCTATGCGGCGGAATTAAAAGGCGAGCAGATGATTAAACTGCCTATCCGACTGGAGACAGAAGCTAACTGGCAACAGTGTTTAGCAGATGCGATTGCACGCCGGGATGAATTGCAAAGCCTTGCCGAAAAAGAAATGCGTAAAGGTGCTAAATATTTGCGCCCGGTGATTCTATTACAGGCTCAACCCAGGAATCGTCAGCATGAAACACTTGATGTGGATAAAGTAAAAGAAGAATTAATTAAGAATCATCGTATTCCCGAGGAAGAGATTATTATTGCAACGGGAGAAGAAAAAGGGCTGGAAAAAATAGCCAGTGAATTTGAGAAAGGTATTCTGGACCCGGACTGCCCTGTCAGGTTTGTCATTACCCAACAAGCCCTGGCAGAAGGCTGGGATTGCCCCTTTGCCTATGTATTGGTCAGCTTGGCCGAAATCCGTTCATCGACAGCGGTAGAGCAATTATTAGGGCGTATTCTACGCCAGCCTAATGCCAGACATTTTGATCATGATGCATTAAACCAATCCTACGCGTTTGTAGTTTCTTCTGATTTCCAGGCCACAGCCAGCAGTTTAAGAGACCGGCTAGTACAAGGTGCGGGTTTTGAAAGACAGGAAGTGTCTGAGTTTGTGTCTGCATTAAAGCCGGAGCAGCAAAAACTTGATTACAAAAATTATTCCGGCAGAACTGAAATCCGCCCGGTTGTAATCAACGTAGAAAAAGCACCGGAGATGAAGAAAATCTCCAAGACAACGAAAGAAAAGGTGAAATGGGATAAAAAGGAAAAGCAGTTGATCATTACTGCGCCGATGTCTGAAGAAGAAGTCGAAGAAGTCGCAGCAGCGGTGAATGATGACAGCATTAAAACTGCAATACGCAAGGCGGGAGAAGCGAGTCGAAACGAGGCAATAAAAATCTTCCAGACACCGGCCGAATTAGGCAAAGAATTTGTTGTTCCCCAATTATCGATATGGGTGCAAGGAGAGTTGGAAATATTTGACGATCCGGAAGTCTTGGGCTATCCATTTGATTTATCGACTTTCGATGCACATCCCAGTATGGAAGAGAAGCAAAGACTGAATTTAACTACTAAGGTAAATAGTGGTGGTGAAATAGATATCGATGACTCTTCTGGTAAAGTAAAAACAACTTTTATTGCAGATTTACAACGGGATTTAGGATTCGCGTATACGCCTGAGCATTGGGATGAGGTTAGGCTTGCCGCATGGTTTTGTAAAAACATATCGATGACTTCGATTACCCACGATAAGAAAATGGCATTTGTATCTGATTGGCTACGACGTCTATTAGATCAAAACGATTACGACCTTGGACGTGCGAATCGACAGAAGTTTGAGATAAGGACGTTACTGGAAAAACGGATTAAGGAGCTACAACAGCAAGCCATAAACGAGGCTTATCAACAGACTTTATTTGAAGACAAAGAATCTAATGTGGTCGTTGATAACACATTCACTTACCAATTTAATCAATATTCCTATGCGCCGAATCAGGATTATGACGATGAATATGGCCCCTATGATTTTAAAAAACACTATTACAGTCGTATTGGTGATTTTGATAGTGGTGAGGAATTTGAATGTGCGGTTTGGTTAGATCAACAGGCAGAAAAAGGAAAGATTGATTATTGGGTCAGAAACCTGGTCAGAAAAGAAGGTTGTTCTTTCTCATTACAAAAAGCGGATAGTAAATTCTATCCTGATTTTGTATGTAAATTACCGTCTGGTGACATTTTAGTTGTGGAATATAAAGGCGCTGACAAATGGACTACAGACAAAGTAAAAGCTGACCGTATGATCGGCGAGTTATGGGAAGAGATGAGTGATGGCAAATGCCGGTTTGTGATGGTAAAAGATAAACAATGGGAAATGATTGAAAGCAAACTTAATTGAATAAGTAGCGCACATAAGGAATTTCAAATGGCAAGGTTAATCCTGAAAAATAAAGAATATACACTGTTTGATTTCGATAACGAAAATGAATTGGAAAAAGCCGTTTTAGAAAATCAACAGGCATTGTTTGGCAAGGATAGTGTTTATATTGATATTAAAAAGCTTATTGGGAAGAATCGACATCGCGGTATTCCAGATGCTTTTCTGATTGATTTTTATGATTCACAAAAACCGCAACTATATATCGTTGAAAATGAATTATCATCTCATAGCGTTTATTCACATATTACTGAACAAATTGCACGTTTTAGCACGAGTGCGATTACTTCCAATGTGCAAATAAGAGAAATATTAATTAGCGCTATTAATAAAGATAAGTCACTTCTCAAAATATTCGAGAAATATTTGTCAAATATCAGTTTCAAGACAGTTACAGAATTAATGTTGTATTTGACAGAGCATCAAATAAAGATTGTTGTAGTTATAAACGAAATAACTAGTGATCTAAATGACGCCTTTAAGATATTTCATAGCCCGCCAGATGTGGTTTTATTGCAACGTTACAAATCTGGACAAGAGGTACTTTACTATTATGAGCCCATGAGAGAAGAAATAGAAGATATTGAACAACAGAAAAAGAGAATAGGTAAGGCTGTTGAATTCGATACGGTGGTTTGTGCTGCATTTGAAGAAGGTTTTAAACATGCTTATATCAAGAATAATGCATGGTGGTCTATTCGCCTTTCTCAGCAAGCAAGGGAAAAACTGAAATATTTGGCTATTTATGAAAAATTACCTGTTGCTCATATAAGCCATTATGCTGAAATTGATCATATTGAACCCTATAAAGACTCGGGGAAATATATCCTTTATTTAAAGAATAAAAAAACAATAAAGCCGATAAAACTAGGTAAAGGAAAGAAGGGCGAAGCTCCACAAGCGCCTAGATATACCACTTTGGATAAATTATTAAAGTCTAAGTCTGTATATCAATTGTGGAGTTAATTTTTGTTTTAGTATTAGAGCCTCTAAACAAGAAAAGATGGAAGTTAAATCTTATTCATTAGGGATTACTGCCAAGTTTTTAGCTAGAAATACGCAAGAATTCACTGCATTTAGTTTTAATGATTCCGCCATCCTGTTATTCAATAAAAATATCCAGGTCAAATACTCTTACGAAAACATAGTTGGAAATATAGAGCTAAATAGTGGCTTGCTTTGGTCTGAATTGTCATGGAATTTAAGAAATGATTCTGTGATCAGATTCGGATGGATTAATAAAAAGATTGCAAAGCAATTACAAGCTGAAATTAATTCTGAAATCTTTCGTTTTTATAAAACCTACTTTAAAGAAGCCGCACAACAAATCACTAATGTCTATTCACACTTTCAAAAACTGAAACGGCATGACAGGTATTTCAGATATTCCCATGCGCAGGAATGGCTAGTAAATCATCAAGATGTCAAAGGACTTACAGCCAGAGAGGAACGGGCAAAATATCTGGATAGTAAGATAAATAGTCAAGCAGATGAATTACATCAGTTTTTCTCAAAATCAGAAGCATATCGAAGATCCTGGAATGACAAATTCATTAGTAATAAGAAGGCAGACTATCAACAATTCTTTGATCAGCTTGAATCCAATCCATTAACAGAGGCCCAGCGCACGGCATGTATCGAGGATGAAGATGCCAATCTGGTATTGGCAGGGGCGGGAACAGGTAAAACCAGCGCAATAGTAGGTAAGGCGGGATATTTGGTCGAATCCCAATCAGCGAAGCCTGAAGAGATACTGATGCTGGCATTCGCAAGGAAAGCCGCAGACGAAATGCAGGAAAGAGTTGAGCAGAGAATTGGAGAAAATGACCTGACCGTAAAGACTTTCCATGGTCTTGGTAAGGAGATCATTGCAAAGGTTGAGGGAAAGCAACCTTCTCTGACGAAATTGGCAGAAGATGAAAAATTAAGAATAAAGTTTATTCAGCATGTTTTATCAGAACTGTTACTCTTGGAAGACTACCGACGAAAGTTAATCAATTATTTTGCCAACTACCTTTATCCCGTAAAAAATGTTTTTGATTTTACAAAGAAGCAGGAATATATCGAATATTGCCAGCAAGTAGAGTTGAGGGCGTTAGATGGCAGCCTGGTTAAAAGCCATGAAGAACTCACAATTGCCAATTTTCTCTATCAAAAGGGTATCAATTTTGAATATGAAGCAGACTATATTATTGATACCTCTGGCCCTGATTTTCGTAAGTACAAACCTGATTTCTATCTGCCAGATTATGAAATCTACATAGAGCATTTTGCGCTCGATGAGAATGGCAATACGCCTGCGTTTATAGACGCCGCAATATATCTAGCTGGTGTGGAATGGAAACGTTCACTACATCATCATCACGGAACACAACTCATTGAGTCCTATAGCTATGAGCACCAACAAGGAAAACTATTAGAGAATCTTGAGGAGAGTCTGATCTCTGCAGGTGTTATTTTTGAACCACTGCCCGAAAACAAAATGCTTGAGTTGATTAAGGAGCTTGGAGAAGTCACTTCATTTAGCACTTTGATCTCTGAATTCTTAAAACTATTCAAAGCTGCGTTACTAAGCCTTAAAGAACTATATGGCATGGCAGCTGACCATGCAGATCGAGCACGAATGAAAGTCGTTGTAGAATTGTTTGAGCCTATTTATCAGAAATATCAGTCTTATCTTGATTCTCGCAACGAGATTGATTTCGAGGACATGATCGCAAAAGCAGTCGACTATGTTGAGCAAGGGTTGTTTGTATCACCTTATCGATATGTATTGGTAGATGAGTTTCAGGATATATCAGCGCCTCGGGCCAGACTGATAAAAGCATTACGCAACCAGAAGCAAGAGTGTTCTATATTTTGTGTGGGAGATGACTGGCAGTCAATCTATCGCTTCACGGGTAGTGATGTTAGTTTGACACGCGATTTTTCAGATCATTTTGGTGCAGCGGCTACTAATATACTGGATATGACGTTTCGATTTAATCAGCGTATTGGTGAGGTGGCTTCTCGTTTCATACAATGCAACCCGGCACAAATTAAAAAAGAAATCAAAAGCATACGAGATGTTGATGGTTATGCTGTCACTATAATTCCCAGTAGCTCTGATGCTACTGGCTTAGAGATAGCATTAGTTCAGCTTAATAATGAAGCTAAAGCCGGAAGCAGTGTCATGGTGCTGGGTAGGTTTAAATTTATCAAACCTGATGATTTCTCCAGGTCAAAGAGAAACTACCCGAACCTCAAGATCGAATATATGACGGTACATAGCGCAAAAGGTAAGGAAGCAGATTATGTGATCGTTCTTGGTTTGAATGAAGGTAAAAATGGCTTCCCCTCCAGTAAGGTAAGTAACTCTATTTTGTCTTTGTTGTTGCCGCCTGAAGAAGATTATAAATATGCTGAAGAGCGCAGACTTTTCTATGTCGCGCTAACGCGGGCAAGACATCATGTTTATCTTGTAACGAATCCAGAGAAGGCGTCTGAATTCATTAGAGAGCTGCGTGATGCAGATTACCCCGTTACTGAACTACCTACTGATGTATCAAATACAGTGAGCTGGAGCATTCAGATGCAATGCCCAGAATGTCAATCAGGTTACTTGGTAGAAAGAAATAACAGCTCAAGTGGAAAAATCTTTTATGCTTGTAACAATTACCCCTATTGTGAATATACTCAGAATGGATGCCCAAAATGTGGAAATCCTCAATTCTTTAAATATGATCACCTGAGTTGCTCATCAGAGCAATGTGCTTTTATACAACCATTATGTCCAGATTGTGGAAGTGTATTGAAATTAAGACCGGGCAAAAATGGAAGATTTTGGGGCTGTAGCCGCTATCGTAAAGGTAGTGATTTTTCCTGTGGTTATACTTCAAATTATATTGATTTAGAGCAACTCAAAAGAAACTCAATTTGGGAGTGATTCGTACCAGGCTATAAAAAACCTGCCCGCTTAATACATAGGGGAGGAAGCATCGAGAAAGTTTATTTCGTTACCAATCGCCAGCCAGGTAATGCGGCGAAATCGTTTGATAAAATATCATAGCTTGATTGAGTAACCCCAGCATGTTGTGTTTAGATAAACTGTGATGAACATTCCCTTCAAAAACCGCTACCTCAACCTGGGCGAGGGCTTCTACGAGCAGGTTAGGCCCACGCCTGTTAGTGATCCTGCGCTGATTAGATTCAACGATGAACTTGCAGCTGAACTGGGGATTGAGGTTGAAGATGAAAACTCTCTCGCCGCTGTTTTTTCCGGCAACGTCGTGCATGAAAACAGTAACCCCCTGGCCATGGCCTATGCCGGGCACCAGTTCGGGCAATACAATCCGTACCTGGGCGATGGTCGTGCGATTTACCTCGGTGAGCTGGCCCATACCGATGGTGGCAGCATGGATATTCAGCTCAAGGGTTCCGGGCGTACCCGTTATTCGCGCAATGGCGATGGTCGCGCGGCACTGGGGCCGGTATTGCGTGAATACCTGGTGAGTGAGGCCATGCATCAATTGCATGTGCCAACGACCCGGGCGCTGGCGGCGGTGACCACCGGGGAACAGGTGATACGCGGCGCGGTACTGCCCGGTGGCGTTATCACCCGCGCGGCGCGCAGTTTTATCCGCGTGGGCAGTTTCCAGTATTTTGCCGCCCAGGAAGACCTGTCGCCGGTACGTGCATTGGCGGATTACGTGATAGAACGCAATTATCCCGAATTGGTTGAGGCAGAGAACCCTTACCTGGCCTTGTTTGAAACGGTTGTCTTGCGCCAGGCGGCGTTGATAGCGCAATGGATGCAGCTTGGTTTTATCCATGGCGTCATGAATACCGATAACATGTCCATTGCTGGCGAAACGATTGATTATGGTCCGTGTGCCTTCATGGATTTCTATGATCATCACCAGGTGTATAGCTCCATTGATCACCATGGCCGCTATGCCTACAGCAACCAGCCGGATATCGGCGCCTGGAATTTATCCCGCTTTGCAGAAACCCTGTTGCCGTTCTTTGCCCAGGATACCGACAAGGCCGTGGGCATGGCACAGACCATCCTTGAGCAATACGTGAAAACCTATAATGCCGCCTGGCTGAATGGTTTCCGGGCGAAGTGTGGCATCAGTGCGGTCGATGGTGTGAGTGCGGAGGCAGACCGGGCGCTGCTCATGGCATTGTTGAATACCATGCACGAGAACGGGGCGGATTTCACGTTGACGTTTTATTACCTGTCGCAGCTCGATAGTGAGGTCAACGACAAGGACGCTGCCTTGCGCGCGTTGTTTCAAAAGCCGGAGGCCATTGATGCATGGCTGCTGCGCTGGCGTGAACGGCTAACACTGGAAAACACATCCGATGCGGAACGACAGGCCGGCATGCAGTCCGTCAACCCGGTTTATATCCCGCGTAATCATCAAATCGAGGCGGCCATTCGTGCGGCGGAAGATAACCTGGATTTCTCGGTGTTCCATGCGTTGCATGACGTGTTGCAACAGCCTTACCGGTACCAGCAAGGCAAGGACAATTACATGTTGCCACCCGAACCGCACGAGGTGGTGCAACAAACCTTCTGCGGTACCTGAGTAATGTGGCGATAGCATGGATACCCATCGTTGTTGCCCTGGTCCGGGTTGAGCGTGCTGGTTTTTCAGTGAAAACGGGGTTTATACTTTCTGCCGCCATGAGACTCACTGTCCGACTTTTCTTACTCGTGCTCACCGTGTGCGCCGCTCCCGCGCAGGCCGAGACGCAACCCATCGACGTACTGCGCGAACACGTGCAGTCCGGTATCGCCGTGCTCCAGGACACCGCCTACACGGGTGCCGAGCAGGCGCAGCAACAGCGCCTGTGCGCCATCGCCCATGGCATGATCGACGCGGCGATGTTCTCGCGACTGGTTCTGGGCGGCCACTGGCAACGTTTCAGCGAGGCCGAACGGGACGAATTCGTCGACGTGTTCGGCGAGTTTCTGTGTCGCTACTACCTGGGCCGGCTGCAGGCCCGCTACAGCAATGAACAGGTAAGCTTCATCGGCCAGACGTTCACGACCGAGAACCGTGCCGTGGTCACTGCAAGTGTCGTCTGGCAGGACATCAAGCTACCGATCAAGGTGCGCATGCTGCGCCGCGAGGGCCGCTGGCGCGCCTACGACATGGTCGTCACGGGGATCAGCGCGGTGATGCTCTATCGCGCCCAGTTTGAGGCCCTGCTATTGCGTTCCTCGCCGGCCGCGATCATCGACGACCTGCGCAGGCGCATCGCGGAGCAGGGCTGAGCGCCCCCGGCCTTTCATGCGGCAGCAAATTGAAACAAAAGATCCAAATCTCGATGTATTGGTTATAACAGTTAAAAACCAGCTGAGCTGCATGAGGTGGTGCAACAAACCTTGTGCGATACCTGGGTGATGTTGCGATAGAATTGCTGTGGGTTGCTTGAACTGCTCGTGATCGGCATTCATGCTATCACTCACAGCACACAAGGAGAGGGAACATGGAAAATGTCTACTTCGTTACCAATCGTCAGCCCGACGATGCCGCCAACCCCACCGATTTTGGTAAAGACTTCAGTGCAGATGGCGTGGCCAACCTGCGCTATGGCTATGCCAGGGTTTCTGGCAGCAAGTTTGATAAGCATGACATTGCAGTTGCGGAAGAACAGCTGAACCTGGATAAGGATAAAGGCTGCGTGGCACCGGGTTCGGTGTTTGGTAGCCAGGCCATCATGGCGCAGGTGCGCAAGGAGATGACCAGCAAGCACCGCGATACGCTGGTGTATATCCACGGTTATAACGTGACCTTTAAGGAAGCGCTAACGGCGGCGGCAAAACTGGCTTCACGGTTGAAGCCGCACAACGATGGTCATGGTGTAAACGTGGTGTTGTTCTCCTGGCCATCGGATGGTTCGGCCATGCCGTACCTGGCCTATGCCAGTGATCGGCAGGATGCCGCCCCCTCTGGCCCGGCATTTGCGCGTGCGTTCCTGAAGCTTGCGGATTTCCTGCAGGGGGCCTCGCCGGAAGAGGAATGCGATCACAGCCTGCATTTATTGGCACACAGCATGGGGAATTATGTCTTGCGCCACGCGGTACAGGAGATACGCAGTTATTATCCCGGCCGGCCACCGCGCATCTTTGATCAAATCTTCATGATGGCCGCGGATGAAGACGACGATACCTTTGAACACAGTTACAAGCTGGGTGTGTTACCGCGCCTGGCACGGCGGGTGAACGTGTATTTCAATCATGGTGATGTCGCGCTGCAGATCAGCGACAAGACCAAGGGCCACCCGGACAGGCTGGGTACCGATGGGCCACGACTGCCACAACAGGTCCCGGCCAAGGTCACGCAGGTGGACTGTACGCCGGTGGTTACCGGTACGGTGGAACACAGTTACTATATCGATAGTGCCCGTGTCGTGAAGGACATGCTGGAAGTACTTGCCGGTATCCCCTCTGACGAGATCAAGGGCCGCGACTACGTGCCGGAAACCAACCGCTACCGGTTGCAAGGCAAACCTGCTAACAGGAAGAAGGCAAAAAAGAAGCGCCGACGTTGAATCATTCGTTGCCGCGCAACTTTTACTGCTGCGGCAATTCTAAAAAAGGCGTACCCATTCAATTTATTTACCTGACAAGGAGCCCTTATGTCCGAACTGGATGAAGACAAGCTGGCCGAGATAAAGGAAAACTTTGCGCATTTCGATGAAGACGGCAATGGTGTGATCGATTACAGTGAATTCAAGCGCCTGATCGACGCGCTCGATGGCAACATGCAAGAGGAAGAACTGCAGGTGGGCTTTGATCTTGTTGACAGTGATAACAACGGCCGTATCGATGTTGATGAGTTTATCAACTGGTGGCAGGAGCAGGGCTGATCCATGTTGCGATTGCTGTTGTTACTCGTTTTCAGTCCCGCCGTGATGGCGGCCCCGCTCACCCTGGTTTGCTATGATGAACTGGATCGCAAGAGTACGATCCTGACCTTTGCTGCTGACAGCAACCGCGTGATGGTGGAGGAATCCGGTGATGCCTTTGCCTGTGCGCCCGACTTCGAGATGTATTGTACGACCTCGGCAGGTGAAGTGGTGGATACTGGTAACGCCTGGCGCGTGAGCTGGGTACGCGAACTGTCCGGGGAACGCAGCGTCTACGAAATTAATAAAGAGAACCTGGCCTATACCGCTGAATATGCCGGCGCCGTTTGGGCAAGCCGGTGTGAACGGCTTTATATGAAATAAGAGATTTCTTGGCTACGCTCGAAACGACAGCACGGTGTCATCCCGAGCTTAATCGAGGGATCTGGATTTCTCCCTGCAGCGAAATGACAAAACTTTAATTAGGAGAGTATTTATGAAAGTCCCGGTGATGATTTTAAATTCCATGTTCCTGCTGTTGTTCATCAGCGTCATTATTGGCGAGTGGGGCAGTGGCCCTGCCGTGGTGGCCGGTATTGCCATCGTTAACCTGCTGGTCAACGCGGTATTTATCCAGATCAAGATCAAGAACGAGTTCGGACAGGAATCGGCCGACTCCTGATTGTCCATGCGACGTTCACGCCTGGTTGTCTTCTGGCTGGTTTGCCTGTTCCCCGCGCTGTTGCGCGCGGACACACTGGACTGGTCAATCTATAATGCCTTACTGGCAGACCATGTCAGTACTCACCGGGAAGCGGGCATTACCCTCAACTGGGTAGACTACTCGGCCATGGGCCACGATGCCCGCTATGAACAGCTCATCAGCCAGGTACAGAATTTTATGACCAGCAAGCTGGCGTCCGATGCCGAGCGCCTGGGTTTTTATATCAACCTTTACAATATCTACGCTATCAAGATGGTTATCGATCACTGGCCATTGGAAAGCATCAAGGATGCCGGTTCCTTCTTTAAGTCGGTTTGGAAGAAACCGGTGGGCGTGCTGGACGGGCGCATGACCACGCTGCATGAGATCGAGCACGAAATACTGCGCGAGATGAATGAGCCGCGTATCCACATGGCCATTGTTTGTGCCTCGCTCAGTTGCCCGGACCTGCGCCCGCAAGCCTTTACTGCGGAAAATATCGATGCTGAACTGGAACAGGCCACGCAGGATTTTTTAAACAATCCCGACAAGGGTTACCGCATGGAAGGGGATGGAATTGTCATCTCGAAGATCTTCGACTGGTTCGAGGAGGACTTTGAAGCGAGTGAAGGCGTCACCGGGTTTCTTGCGCGCTATGTTGAGTTGCCTTCCGGGAAGCCGGCTATCCGCTACCTTGATTACAACTGGCAGTTAAACGGCGACTGAACTCAAGCGCCGTATTTTTCAAACAGCCGCACGATCAGCGCTTCTTCCTCGACCGTGAGGCTATCCTGGTCGATATGGTTCTGGTGTTGGCAATAGAGTGCAAACGCATCTTCATCGCTGATCTGTGCCTTGTATTCCCGTGACCACAGCAGTACGCGTAGCTGCGGATAGTCGTTAACCTTGATCATGTCCGTCATCTCTAAACGATAAACCAGTTGTAGATGCCGAAGGCATCGATGCAGACGAAGACGACCTGTAATAGCAACAGGGCCTGGTCTTTGATCTGGATTGCCACGTAAGACCAGAAGAAACTGCTGATCATGAAGATGGGATAGCCGTACTTGCTTAATTCGTTGTTCGAGGCAATGAGTATGGCCGCCACGATGGCGAGTAACGTGCCGGTCCAGCGATGGACCTTGAGCATGTCCAGGGTTTGGGTTATTTCCATTTTTTTATCCTGTGGATTGTATCAGCAGCAGCTGGAGGTTTGCCCGGGTGTCTCGGCCTCGCTGTCGAAGGGGAGTGCGCTGCTATTACTGGCAAATATTCCGTGATGGGTATCGCGGTTGCCGGTGAATTCGAAATGCGGTGCCAACCGGGTTTGCTGCAACATACAAAAGGTGTTGCCACAAACGGGGGTGGCCGTACCGGTTTTAAAGCTGTTTTCCTTGTCCAGTTTAAACTCGTCCGGGTGGTGTTCAATCGTGCCCTTGTAAGTCACTGCCTGGCCGTAGTTCTCGCGGCCCGGTTCGAGGTCGGGCAGTTTAAACAAGCGATATGTCGCGGAGTAAAAACCGATGCCCTCGGCTTTGGCTTTTAATTCATCGTTCCCTATTTCAAGCGGCCGGTCTTCGACCAGGCGCGGATCCATGAATCCACAAGATTTTGCCAGTGTGATGAAATCATTCCAGTACAGGGCCCCGCTTAAACACTCGCCGTACAGGGTCGGGTCTTCTACCAGGTGCTGCGGCACGCGTCGATCAGCGTACACGTCGGAGAAATACAGTTCGCCACCGGGCTTTAATACGCGGTAGGCCTCGTTCAATACAGCTTCTTTATCCGGGCAAAGATTGATGACGCAGTTGGACACGATCAAGTCATAGCTATTGTCTTCGAGGTTGAGTTTATCCAGTTCTTCCAGCTGGCCTTGCAGGAATTCCACGTTGGCTTGCTGGTAACCAAACTGTTGGGTGTGAAAATCGATATGGGCATTGGCCACGGCCAGTTGTTGCGGTGTCATATCGACGCCGGTCACTTTGCCATTTGCGCCTACCAGTGCCGATAACACGTAGCAGTCCTGGCCGGCACCGCTACCGAGATCGAGTACCTTGAGCCCGCTGAGCAACTCCGGTACTACCAGGCCACAACCGTAATAGCGCGAGGTGACCTCCTCGTGCAGCAATGCCATGATGTCCTTGATATGTGTTGGCGGTGCGCTGGCCGTGCAGCAGGCGTTGGTTTGCAAGTCGGTCGTGCCGGTCAATGTCTCGCCGTAGTACTTTTGTACCTGTTCTTTCATGCTACTGGATTCCTGGAAGGTAGTAGTTGTGTAGATGCAGCGCGGGGCTTAATAGTTTCCCTTGCCCGGGATTAAATGCCGGATCCCCCCTTTCGGGTTCTCGACATCACCGCGACGGCGCGGGATCAAATGAATATGACAGTGAAACACAGTTTGGCCGGCATCGATACCGCAGTTCATGCCGATATTAAAACCGGTCACGGTCACATCTTCGGCCATGATGGCGTGCTTTTGTCGTACCAGCAGTTGCTTGCAGGCCAGTGCTTCTTCATCTGTCAGGTCAAAGTACTCGGCCTCGTGGCGTTTCGGGATAATGAGCGTGTGCCCTTCGGTGACCGGATAGGGATCGCGAAAGGCGAGCGCCAATGCGTTCTTGTCCACCACGCGATCATCAGGGAGTTCACAAAAAATACAGCCTTTTTCTTTCATCAAAACGTCTACAGGTGATTAAATGAGCAGTATAAGGAACTTGCCAGTGCTTGTTAATGACCCGCACTGAGCGACCAGCTAAGCCAAAGAATCATGCAGCACATGACGAGAATACATGATGACTGAACAGCCTGCCGGCCAAGTCGTGCGCTTTCGCCTTGCAATATCGGCCGAAAAATACCTTGCCTACTACCAGGGGCATGCAAAAAATATCCTCGTGCGTGCTGAAGACGGCAGGAAGATTCGCTTTCCTGCCCATAATCTACGGCCGTTTTTACTGCACGACGGTATTTATGGTTTGTTTCAAATGCGTTTTGATCACAACAACAAGATGATTGAACTTAACCGCCTGGACGGCGGCTAAACTGCCCCGCGTTTACGCTGTAATTTCAGTATCAGCCCGTATAGCAGTGATGGCACGGCGATAAACAACTGTAATAGCAGTACGCTGATGACCAGTATGCCGCTACCCGGCATGTGAAAAAAGATCACGTTCATCAGGTTACAGGTAAACATCAGGATGGTGGCCGAGATGAAGAACTTCTGGTTGTTAATCAGTTTCGCGGCCAGCAGGGTCATTAATACCGGGATCACAACAAACAGCGCCATCCAGTAAATGCCGTTGCCAGGCGTCGCTTGCTGGGCGCCCGCGAGCACGGCCGAGACGATTGGCGCAAAGATCGCGAAGGTATTCATGAAGTTGTAGGCGCGGTTACTGAGTTGCATATCAATAGCAGTAACGCAGGTAACCGACACAGCCGGTCTTGCCGGGAATCAACAATTCCGAATTTCGGTGCACCAGTTTGGACGAAAACATGCTTGTTAACCCTGATTTTTGTTCATTATAAACAGCATGCATTATTGCTGCATATATTACTCGCAGAGAGGGTTCTAACTGTTTGTAGTTGTAATCAATTATTTTCATTACCCTTACCATTATTCATATTTTTAAACAATTACATTTAAAAAAATGTGAAATTTCTGCAGATATATGCAATTTTTTTACATTAAGCGTAGTCGTAAAAAAGATTTGTGGCTATAATCGCCAACTCGATTGTAGTAGGGGCACCAGTAGCGAGAGTGTCTTGTTCCATCAACCAAACTGTGTACTTAAAAATAACAAAGAGGTATCCAAATCCGATGTCATCAGCTAAACGAACCGCGATAAAAGAGCGTCAAACCAAAGCCCAAATCGTAAAAGCCATTGCCGAAGAAACCGGCCTGACCAACAAAGACGTCAAGGCTGTACTTGTTGCACTTGCTGGCCAGGCAGAACGTCACCTGAAACCAAGAGGTGTTGGTGTATTTGTAGTACCTGAGCTGGGTGTAAAAATGAAGACCGTTAAGAAGAAAGCTACCAAGGCACGTCCTGGCCGTAATCCTTTTACCGGTGAAGAAATCATGATCAAGGCCAAGCCTGCATCGACTTCAGTTCGTGCAGTTGCGTTGAAGGCCGCGAAGGATTTCGCGACGTCTTAAGACGTTACAATAATTGTAAAAAAAGGGTGCTACAGCACCCTTTTTTTATGCCTGTTGAAAGGCTTTTTCAGGTCTTCTCGGCCTCCGGTTCCTCGTAACTGCTGAGCGGCGGGCAGCTGCAGACGATGTTGCGGTCGCCGTAGAGGTTGTCGATACGACCTATCGGTGGCCAGTATTTATCCTCGTGCAGTTCCGGCGCAGGAAAATAGGCGATCTTCCTGGAATAAGGCAGCGTCCACTCTTCCTGCTCAAGTAGCAGTTGCGAATGCGGCGCGTTCTTGAGCGGGTTGTTGTCCTTGTCAAAAGCACCCATCTCGACCATCTTGATCTCGTTGTGTATGGCAATCATGGCGTTGATAAACCGGTCCAGTTCGCGCTTGTTCTCACTCTCCGTCGGTTCAATCATCATGGTATCGGCCACCGGGAACGAAACGGTCGGAGCATGAAAACCGTAATCAATGAGGCGCTTTGAAATATCTTCCACCGTAATGCCCGACTTTTCCTTGAAGTGGCGCAGGTCAATAATGCACTCGTGCGCGACCATGTCGTTCTTGCCGGTATATAGGATCGGGTAATACGGCCTCAGTTTCGTGGCGATGTAATTGGCATTCAGTATCGCGATCAAGGTTGCGCGGCGCAGGCCCTTGTCACGCATCATGGCGATATAGGCCCACGAGATGGACAGGATACTGGCCGAACCCCATGGCGCTGCCGCGACAGTACCCACGGTACCGGCCGCACCGGCGTCGGGATTGACGTCATCCACGACAGGGTGATCCGGCAGGAAAGGGGCGAGGTGTCGGCGTACACCAATCGGGCCCACACCGGGACCACCACCGCCATGCGGGATGGCAAAGGTCTTGTGCAGGTTCAGGTGACTGACATCGGCACCGAACTGGCCGGGCCGGCAAATACCTACCAGGGCATTGAAGTTGGCTCCGTCCATGTAAACCTGGCCACCGTGTTGATGAATGATGTCGCAGATGCGGGTAAAGGCCTCCTCGTACACGCCGTGCGTGGAGGGATAGGTAATCATCAGTGCGGCCAGCTCGTTCGAATACTGTTCTGCTTTCGCAGTGAGATCGGCGACATCGACGTTACCCTTGTCGTCACACTTCACGACCACGACCTTCATTCCGGCCATGACCGCGCTTGCCGGGTTGGTACCGTGGGCCGAGGAGGGGATCAGGCAGATATTACGCTGTGGATCACCGTTGACCTGGTGATACTTGCGAATCACCAGCAGCCCGGTGTATTCACCCTGCGCGCCGGAGTTGGGCTGAAACGAGATGGCATCAAAGCCGGTCAGGTCACACAGCATGGCCTCCAGTTCTTCCAGTAGCTGCATGTAACCCTGGGCCTGGTCGGCAGGGGCAAAAGGGTGCATGGCGTTGAACTCGCGGTAGCTCAATGCCAGCAGTTCCACCGAGGCATTAAGCTTCATGGTGCAGGAGCCGAGCGGGATCATGGCGCGGTCCAGTGCGATATCCTTGCGTGCCAGTCGGCGCATGTAGCGCATCATCTCGGTCTCGGAGTGATAGATATTGAACACCGGGTGGGTCAGGAACTCGCTACTGCGTAACAGCGTATCCGGTATGCATTCGACCAGGTCCTTGTCGATGGCGGCAATATTCAACGGCTCGGATTCGGGGGTTTGAAATACCTGTTCCAGGCGCCGCAGGGTGCGCCGTGTACTGGCCTCGTCGAAACTGATACCCAGCGTGTCGCGGTCGATTGGGCGCAGGTTGATACCGAGGTCGCGGGCCTTGGCGATGTAACGCCGCGCCTTGCCGGGGGCACGCACGGTTATGGTATCGAAGAAAGATTGGTGTTCGATCTCCAGGCCCTGTTGTTTCAACCAGGCCACGAGTATCTGCGTGTAGCGGTGGACGCGCGTGGCGATATTCTTCAGGCCCTCGGGACCATGGTAGATGGCATAGAAGCCGGACAGGATGGCGAGCAGGGCCTGGGCCGTGCAGATGTTACTGGTAGCCTTGTCACGGCGTATGTGTTGCTCGCGGGTTTGTAACAGCATGCGCAGCGCTTGCTGGTCATGTACGTCTTTGGATACGCCGATGATACGGCCGGGGACGTTACGAATGAAACTTTGTCGCGTGGCAAAGAAGGCCGCGTGCGGGCCACCGAAGCCGAGCGAGACACCGAAACGCTGCGCGTTACCGACAACAATATCGGCATCCATTTCGCCAGGGGATTTCAATAGCACGAGGCCCAGCAGGTCAGTGGCCATCGTTACCAGGGCATTGCTTTCGTGCGCCTTGTCGATCACCGGCTGCGGATTGCGGACACGGCCACTGGAGCCCGGGTACTGGATGAGTACGCCAAATACGTCGTGTTGCGCCAGGTCTTCCCATGCATCGCCGACCACGATGTCGTAACCAAAAGGTTCGGCCCGCGTTTGTATCACGGCCAGGGTTTGAGGGTGGCAATCGGCATCGACGAAAAAGGTATTACTCTTCGATTTCGATACGCGTTTGGACATGCACATGGCCTCGGCCGCGGCCGTGGCTTCATCCAGCAGCGAGGCATTAGCGATCTCCATGCCGGTCAGGTCTTCGACCATCTGTTGGAAGTTTAACAGTGCCTCGAGGCGGCCCTGGCTGATCTCTGGCTGGTAGGGCGTGTAGGCGGTATACCAGCCCGGGTTTTCAAGCACGTTACGCTTGATGACTGACGGCATGACCGTGCCGTAGTAACCCATGCCGATCATGGATTCACATACCACGTTGCGTTTCCTGAGCCGCCGCATGTAGGTAATAACGGCGCGTTCACTCAGGCTTTCGCTCAGTGATAATGGTTCTTTGGATAACACATCGGTCGGAACGACCTTGTCGATGATCTGTTCCAGTGAATCCATGCCCAGGTATTCAAGCACCTGGGCGATTTGCTCGCGGTCCGAGCCGATGTGGCGACGGATAAAATCGCCGCGCATCTCGATGTCTTCCAATGGTCTCTTGGTTGGTTCCATGCGCAACTCCTTGTCGTTGTGTTTAGCCAGTCAGTTTGTCGTATTCATCCTTATCCATCAGTGATCCCGGTTCATCCGGGTTGGAAGGTTTTACCTTGAAAAACCAGGCAGCACCCTCGGCATCACTGTTAACGATTTCCGGGTTGTCACCCAGTGCCTCGTTAACGGCCACGACTTCACCGCTGATGGGTGCCTTGACGTCACTGGCCGCTTTCACCGACTCGACTACGGCGACATCACCGTTCTGCACTATGTTCGTGCCGATCTCGGGTAGTTCGACGTAAACCACATCGCCCAGCTCTTTCTGGGCAAAATCAGTAATGCCAACGGTAGCGATACCGTCGTCACCGATCTCTACCCATTCATGATCTTTTGAATATTTCCTGGTCATGCTTGCTTCCTTCTTATCTCTGATAGTTTAGTTTAATAAACGGTAATGCCGCGACGCTGACCGGCAGCAACTTCTTGCGTACCATGGCCAGTAATTCTGTGCCCGGTTGTGCATGCGCACTATCGATATAGGCCTGGGCAATGGGTTGTTCCAGCGTGGGTGAAAAAACGCCGCTGGTGACGATGCCGACCTCGTTATTGCCTGCATCCACGATAATTGTACCCTCGCGCACCGGCACCTTGTCTTGCACGATCAACCCGGTGCGTTTTCTTGCCGGGCCGGCAGCAAGTTGTTGCAGTATGATCGCCTTGCCCGGAAACGGGGTCGCATCCTCACGGCGCTGTTTCGGGATCATCCAGCCCAGTGCCGCCTCCACCGGGCTGATAGTTTCATTCAATTCATGGCCATACAGGCACAGGCCGGCCTCCAGTCGCAACGAATCACGCGCACCCAGGCCCGCAGCCTTGACCCGTTGATCCTGGAGCAGGGTTCTTGACAACTGTTCTGCGTCTGTTGCCGCGACTGCGATCTCGAAGCCGTCCTCGCCGGTATAACCACTACGTGTAATAAAAACGGTAACGTCTCCCAGCTTAAATTCACCGGCATCCAGGAAACGCATCGCGGCGACATCCGGGTTATGCTGTTGCAAGACTTGTACTGCCGCGGGACCCTGCAGGGCCACGAAGGCCATGTCGTCGCGATACCTGAGTTCCTGATCCGGTTCGAGTGCCTGTTTGAAAGTATCAATCACAACATGCTTACGGCTGCCATTGGCAACGAGTCGGAAACCGTCTTCGGTTCGGGTCAGCATCAGGTCATCGATGATGCCACCCTGTTCATTCGGCAGAACGGTGATGAGCGAACGGTGTTGTTGCAGATCATTCACGTTGGCGGGTAACAGGGATTCGAGTGTTGGCACCAGGTTGGAGCCGCTTAACTCGATGATGCCCATGTGCGAAATATCGAACAGGCTGGCCTGGCTGCGGGTATGCAGGTGCTCCTGTTTAAACCCCTCGAAGTAGAGTGGTAACGAGTAACCGGCAAACGCCGTCATTTTTGCCTGCATTTCCGCGTGCAGGGCTGCGAGGGGCGTGGTTAAGAGTTCTGTACTGGCTGACATCGCGTGTTAATGTGTCATTAAACTTGTTGCAAAGCAATAGAAGCAAGTGCGACCCAATTTGATGATTTATCAACTTTGATTGAATAATCTGGTATATGACGATCGCCCCTGTTTTAGTCGTGCTCGGTACCTTCTGGCCAGTGGTCGGTCTGGCACTGGCCTTGATCATTGCCCTGTTACTGCGATCCCGTTGGCGCTGGGTAGGTCTGTTCGTTTTGCCGTTGTTGTTGCAATTTCCAACATTCATGTTCGCCGAACAGATTGCCTACAACGGCAACATGTTATTCGTGGTGATGCTGGGATTCATGGTCGTGTTCCTGCTGGTGTACTACATCGTGCTGGTTATCGTGGCAATCGTTATGTTGATTCGCGCCTGGCGGAGCCCCCACGTCAACGACTAGCGGTCTTGTTTTTCTCGCTCCTGGATGAGTCGTTTCACGCGTTTTAGCAGGTTGTTTAACGGTTCGGAGTCCGGAAACAGTTTGCGCAGTGTCTTGAGGTTATCCTCGGCCGTATCGTAGTCGCGTTTATTCGCTGCCTGCCTGGCGTCGCCCAGTAGCGTGCTGGCAATCTCTCTCATGCCTTCCCTTGCCTCGGTGTTGTTTGGCTCACGGCTCAATACTTCCTGGTATTTTTCATAGGCGTTTAAGCCCGGTGGCGTATACAGTCGACCTGCATTCATGTGGTAACGAGCATCCTGCAACAACCGTCGGGTCGTGAGTACGCGTTCCGGTTGCGGCGCTGTTGTTTCCGGCTCTGCTTCGGGTATATCGACAGGGGCTGATGCTGTTTTGGCCGCGGTGGTGTTTACCGTTTCTTCCTTGACTGCATCCGCTGCAGGCCCAGGTTCCGGTTCAGGCTCTGCTACCAGTTCCGTTGTAACAGGTTCAGTAATGGTTTCGGCTGGTGTCACCGCGCTTGTCGAGTCGGGTAACAGTTGCGGTTTTGATTGTTTCTTGTCGAACACGAAGTACATCATCACGAACAGACCGCACACCAGTAGCAGTAATAACAGCCACCATGACCCGGAGTGTTTTTTCTCTGCACTTGATTCAGCTTGTGCCTGCAGGCGTTGTCTCGCCTCGGTACCGGCAACGGTTTCGGCTTGCGGGTCGACCTTGATGGTGACCTGATCCAGCCTGACAGTGGCAGATGGCCCGGACTCGATCTCCTCTCGCCATGCCGAGATAGTTTGTGGTCGATCCTCACCATTAAAGGCCAGTGCATGATCGATGGCCTGCAACAGGTGCAGGGAATAGTTGCCTTCGCCCAGTTCAACTGCGCTAACCAGTGTATCGCTTTTGGTCTTCAGGATAGCATTGCTGCGGTCCACCGCTTCATGCGGGGAGATGCCGGTAACGGCGCGGTACAGCGTGGCACCCAGGGAATAGATATCGGTCCATTCACCCTGCTCATTACTGTTACTGAAGTATTGTTCGAACGGGGCGTAGCCTGGCGACACCAGCGTCGTCAGTGTTTTGGTTTCTTCGCCCAGGGCCAGCCGGGCAGAGCCAAAGTCCAATAGCACGGGACTGCCATCTTTTCTTATATATATGTTGGCCGGCTTGATATCGCGATGGATAAAGCCGGTCTTGTGTACGATATCCAGTCCATCGAGTACCGGTAACAGGATTTGCATGACCTCGGCTTCAGGGATCGTGCGTCGTTGCTTGAGGATGTCCTGCAGGCTTTCCCCCTCCTCGTATTCCATAACCATGTAGGCCGTGTTGTTTTCCTCGGTGACCGATAACACGTGCACGATGTTCGGGTGTTTGAATTTCGATAGCGTACGCGCCTCGGCAATAAAGCGCTCCAGGCCCCACTCGAAGTTGCTGCTGTGATCGTCTGATACCGGGTGTACCGATTCGCCACCTTCGCGCACCGCGATTTCTACCGGCAGGTATTCCTTGATGGCGACATGCTTTTCCAGGTTTGGATCATAGGCCAGGTAAGTGATGCCAAAGCCGCCCTGGCCGAGGATTTGTTTAATCTCGTACCAGTGGATCTTGTGCCCGGGCTGCAGTGCGTTTCGATGTTGTTTTTTGATTTCAGTCTACCTTTAGATGACGTTACTTGAATATAAAGCCGTTTGTAGGCAGGTACTAGTATAGTTCGCAGTGACCAATCTTCATGTATGGCGACTGTTTACCCTCAGGTGCATGCGGCTTGTACTTATCGACCACGAAACCACGGTCGTTAAGGTGACGAAAGCGGAGCGTGTGACGATTCATCATGAAGTCACCACCCAGGCCTTGGCAATACAGGTAGCCGTGTTCATCAAAGTCGTTGGCGCAGGCTATGCCAAAGTCCTTGCCGCGCTCAGAGACAAACCAGGGTGGGCCAATATTTTTACTACCGTCTTCGCTGCTGTGCTTGACGATAAAGGTATCCGCCGTTGCCGAGGCCGCACCCTGCCAGGACTTGTTGGCCGGGTTATAGATGAATCCGGCCAGTTGCTCCGCGGTACACAGGTAGGATTCGGCATGGACGGCCGCGGAGAGCATGAACATTACGAATGCAAGTAATCGAGACATGATTCAACTTACGGATATTTTTTTCCATCATAGCAAAAGCAGCCTTTCCATGCCCGCGCACGCCAGATTCTGGTGTAAACTATGCATATGGAGGATCTCGAAATAACTATTACAATAATAATTCGACTGCATGCCTGTAAGAATTGGAAAATATGAAATTCTGGAAGAGGTAGGTCGTGGCAGCATGGGGACGGTCTATTCGGCCTACGATCCCTTTACGGATAATAATGTTGCGATAAAGCTTGCTCACTCTGAGTTGTTAACAAACGAGGACGGTCGCGCCAAGTTTGTACGCCTGTTTTTTAACGAGGCGCATGCCACCAGCGTACTCAACCACCCCAATATCCTGCGCGTGTATGATGCCAACGTCGAGGATGATTATTATTACCTGGTCATGGAGCTCATCCCCGAGGTCACCACGCTTACCAGTTTTTGCAAGGCAGACCGGCTGTTACCACTGCGGGACATCGTCAGTGTTGTCTACCATGCTGCCAAGGCGCTCGACTATGCTCATCGCCAGGGCATCATTCATCGCGATGTGAAACCCACCAATTTATTACAAACCAAGTCCGGGCAACTGAAACTGGCTGACTTCAGCGTGGCCTTGATCAATCGCGACGATTACGAGGAAACCCATATCGGTGGTTTGATGGGATCGCCCTTGTACATGTCACCCGAGCAAATTACTGAACGCGACGTATCCAGTAACACCGATATCTTCTCGCTGGGCATCGTCATGTTTGAATTGTTGACCGGGCAACATCCGTTTCGAACGGACAATCTCAATACCCTGGTCTCGAACATATCTACCAAGCCTTTACCGCCGCTGTCCGAGTTTAGAAATGATATCCCCGAAGAGCTGCAAGTTGTGTTAAACAAGATGGTCGCGAAGGATCCGGGCGATCGTTATCGTATGGGACTGGACCTGGCCTCTGACCTGGCGCGTATCTTCAAGGAACTGGGCCAGGTCAACGCGGAAGACATCCTCAGGCAGAAATTCGAGACTATCAAGAACCTCGGTTTTTTCGAATATTTTACCGATGTCGATATCTGGGAATTGATCCGTGCCTGTGACTGGGAAAATTATAGCAAGGAGCAACTCATCATCCAGGAAGGTGAGGAGGACAGTTCTTTTTACATCATTATTTCCGGTATCGTCAGCGTGGAAAAGAACGGGCACCGGATTGATTACCTGCAAGAGGGTGACTGTTTTGGTGAAATGAGTTACCTGACAAACGAACGGCGCACGGCAACGATCAGGGCCAATACCGATGTCTCCCTGATCAAGGTCAACAGCACAACACTGGAAAGAGCGAACGAGGGCACGCAGCTACGTTTCCTGAAGGTGTTCGTGAAAACACTCTCAACGCGTCTTGCCATGACGACGCGGGCTCTGACCAGGAACTGATAAATTTTATCCACGTAATTTATTACAGTCCTGTTTGGCGTAAGCTGTTAATAGCATTTTTGGGGAGGGGATCGGCATGACTGCAGCAACCGATGTGAAATATGCGGGATTCTGGCGACGCTTTATCGCCATCCACATAGACCTGTTCGTTATCTTTACTATCCAGTTCTGTTTATACGCGGCACTGTCCGCCATTGATGCTGCCCTGATACAGACATTTTCCGGCGCGCTCAATCTATCCTACCTTGTGGTTTACTGGCTTTATTTCGCCGGGATGGAGTGTTCCTCTTACCAGGGCACGCTGGGGAAGGTGCTGGTTGGTATTATCGTGACGGACACTGACGGTAACCGCATCTCGTTCCTGCGTGCGACCGGCAGAAACGCAGGCAAGATATTATCAAGTCTCATCTTTGGTATCGGTTACCTGTTGGCGGCCTTTACCAAAAGGAAACAGGCCCTGCATGACATGCCGGCCAACTGCCTGGTTATCCGGGAGCGGGATTCGAGCCTGGTAAAACTGTTCCTGATCGCAATCTTGTTCATGTTCCTTGCCTTCGCCATGCTGTTTGGCTTTACCGGTATGGTGTTGTGGTCCGAGGTGAAGAAATTCCTGCCTGGACTGGGCGGTGGCATGATGAATAACCAGGCGGACATGAGTACGATGTTTGAACCCGGCATGGATATGAGCAGCGGTATGAACATGGAGCCGGTTGCCGAGCAGGTAAAACAGGGCAGCATCGCCACCAGTGAACGCCAGTTGAATTTGCAGGAGTATGAAAAACTACTGGCCGCCAGTCCACCCGCCATTGATACAACCGGTCCCGCTACGACGGTCGGTCCGGCGTTGCTTGAAGTCACCACGTTTTTTACCGATATGTTCTGGCTTGAAGTCAGCATGCCGCCGATACCTAATTTCAGTGATGGCATGGCGGGTGGCACGATCAATATCAAGGAGATTAAAAATAACAGTGGTACCAATGTTTATGATCCCAACCACAATTTTGAAACGGATTTTTTCAAGAGCCTGTCTTTTAACCAGCAGGACATGCCGCTTCCGCACATTAAGGCAATCCGGCAGGTGAATCACAAGCCAGGTCTGGATGAGGACAGCTTTGCAGGCTTAACCGGTACGCTGGTACTGAGTCTCCCAATCAGCCTTGAATCAGTGACACTTAGCGGTGGGGAGGAAGGCCAGGCAAAACAGGTTGCTGGCAGTACGGTATCGCTAAGTTCGATCAATGGGTCGGACGTTAACATCAACTACCAGGGACAGGGGCAGAATTTTCTCGGTATTCTCGGTTTCAATGCTGCTGGCCAGGAACTTGATTCGATGTCGCGATCGATCCTGTCGGATACAGGCCCGGTTGATACTTCGTTGTTCATCCAGTTCCAGGGTGAGCCGGCCAGTGTTGAAGTACTGGTGGCCAGTGATATCGTTGAGAAAAGTTACCCGTTTGTGATCGAGCCCTGATCGCTGCACTGTTAGCCCGGCATGTCTGAACAGGACGCAAACGACAGCGGTAATAAAATACTTAACGGTTGTCTGCTGGCACTATTGTTCCTGAGTTTCCTGGTGGTAGGTAGTTGCCTGCTGATTTTCAAGAACAAGGATTCGCTATTCGAATCAGCGAGCCGGGGGCTGGAAAATATTATCGATTTGCCTTATTACGGCAAGCAGGATTATATCCTGTCAAAACACGGGACGTTCATTCACCAGTTAAAAGCAGCAGCACAGGGCAACACCAGCCTGTTTTCATTCGCTTCGGCCGTGGAAAAAATGGATAAACCGGAAGCACTGGTTTACTTCGGGATTGTTACAGGTAAAGAAACGACCGATGTCATAAAAAGACTGGAGTGGTCCGGCCGCTCGACGGTTGTCATGAATGGTTACGGTGCTGGCATGTTCAGTTCCAATGGTAAACAGGTACAGGTCATGATCTATGAAAACAGTGGGCCATGGGCCTACATGGATGAGTTCAAGGCGTATTTCCTGCATGACGTCGGTGAACCGGTTCCCGATACAGATTCACTGTCATATTAATGAAACATTCTGCTATGATGCGCATAGAGCAGAGGGCAAAGATGAAGCCATACTTCACCGGCGTTCTCTATGAATTTAGAATAACCTGGCATCAGTATGAGCGAGACAACAACCTGGGCCGTTTTAACAGACGGTCGTTACATTCGAGTTTTAATCAATAAACCTCCTGCGAAATCGCTAAACACCCTGAAGGCCGATGATTCCGAGGCCCTGGCAAAGCTTGCTTACCACGTGGTAACCGGCGTTAAATCCGGCGCTGCCAACGGCACCGCCTCCAGGGAAAAAAGCAACATGCAGTTACTGGCAGACTTCCTGGCTGAACAATTACAGGAGGGTATGTTTGATAAACTGGTACTGGCTGCCCCTGCTTCCAAGCTCGGTGAATTACTGGGTGAACTCAAGGACACGGTCAAAGATGTACTGGCTGCAGAAGTGAACAAGGACCTGTTACCACTTTCTATTGATGAGATTGAAAAAGAATTAAGCGGAGTCCTGCCGCAGACATAAGGCATAAACATATGGCAAAACAGTCAGCAGTAAAAAAGCAAAAAAATGACAAGGCCATCAAGAATGGGACTGAGCGCACTATCGATGGTAAAGAGTGTGTCTTTTATGATGGCTACTGGATCCGTGCCTATCATCTAAACGACGGCAGCTTTGCCGACAAGAAGCTGATGATCGATCAGCTAACCCGCCGCGTCTTCCATCACCTTGAACCTGGAATTAACACGCCCAGTTATCGCCTGGATCAAATCCGTAAAATCTTCGAGGCCGAACAGGATGAAGCAAAAAAACGCGTAAAAGGTGCAATGCTAGCCGGCGCATTATTGAACCGGGGCCGACAAATATTAAAGGCTATCGTTGAACTGGAGGAGTCCGGTGTCAAGATCGAGCCCAGTAACGAGTTACTGCGTGAGTGTGGCCGTTGTTTCATGGAAGCGTTATCGCTGGGAAAAAATATCAAGCTGAACGACGGCGGTGAAGGAGTAGATGAACTCTGGGGCGAACCATTCAGGGTTTTTTCCATGCCCATAGAGGATTATTTTCACACGCGCTATGTCAAGGTCGCGCGCACCATGTTTGAAATCGACCGCGTTACCGAGGACCTGGAAAAGGTCATGCAGGAATTTGACCTGTTTGAACAAATGCGCACGCGCCTGAAAGATTTATCCGAGAGCGCCAAGCTGGCCTGTGAAACTATTCGCAACGATCCGGCCATTTTTGATATCTGGCCACGCTATATTGCGGCCAAGGAATCCTATCAGCAAGACCTTATGACGATAATGCAGAGCAAGACCAAGGCCGAGCATAAAGACAGTCTCAACACCTACCGCCGTCTGCTCGAGGCCAATCGCATTCTCCGTGAAGGTGGTATCGTGCTCATTAAACTCGCCACCCTGCGCGTACCGTTGCCAACCAGTGTGGGCCGTATCTCTGAACACGTCGAGGAATTTCTGGCCGACAGTCAACACCCGAATAAGTAACACACTTTCTGGTCTTTTCCGCTCTTCCGTAAAACCCGTTTGAATTATTGATGTCAGCACGCTAGTTTTAAACATAGAGCAGCGGAGTGTATTGCATGTGGTTGATAGACAAGCTGGCAGACAAACATATTACCGACGCCATCGACAGAGGTGAACTTGATAACCTTGCAGGCGCCGGTAAACCACTTGAACTCGATGATGACAGCATGGTGCCGGAAGAATTACGGGCCGGGTACAGGCTGTTGAAAAACGCCGGGTTTTTACCCCCCGAACTGAAACTGCGCAATGAGATCGCTACGGTTGAACAGTTGTTGGCTGAGGTGACAGATGAAGCCGATGCGGTTGAACTTAATCGTCGCCTGCAGTTGTTGATCATGCGTGTTAACGTTGCGCATGGTGCGAGTCCGGCCTGGCAAGAGACTTACTACGCGCAAAAACTACACGACAAGACGATAAAACTATCATGACTGAACTGAAGGACAGGGAATGCGAGGCCTGCCGCAAGGGCGCGCCACTGGCAACCGAAGAAGAGATCGAATCCATGCTGCCCGAGATCCCGGAGTGGCAGATCGTTGCAGACGACGGTATTCAAAAATTACGGCGCGATTATTCTTTTTCTGATTTTTCCGATGCCCTGGCATTCACTGTCAAGGTTGGTGAACTGGCCGACGATGTCGGCCATCATCCTACCCTTATTACCGAGTGGGGTAAGGTCAGTGTGTATTTTTTCAGCAAGAAGATCCGCGGCCTGCACGTCACCGATTTCATCATGGCGGCACGCACCGACGATCTCTACCAGCAGTTAAATTGATTAAGAAGACACGAATTTCGGTACCGGCCGGCATCAGTCGCCGGCGACTGTTGCAAGCCGGTAGTGCCATGGCACTGGGTAGTTTTCTGCCGCTGTCAGTGCCAGTGAGTTCTGCTACGGGTGTTTCCAATAAATTAATAACACGGCCTATCCCTGCGAGTGGTGAATCCATACCAATCATCGGCATGGGCTCATGGCTGACATTTGATGTGGGCTTTAATCAGCATGCGCGTGCCGGTCGGGTGAAGGTACTGGAAGCATTCTTTGAACGCGGTGGCGGCATGATCGATTCATCACCCATGTACGGTTCATCGCCGCAGGTGATCGGATATTGCCTGCAACAAATTGCAAACCAGCCCAACCTCTTCAGTGCCAGCAAGGTCTGGATCGTGGGCAAGGAGCCAGGCCAGCAACAGATCAGGAGTTCGTTACAAAAATGGCAGCTGCCACGCTTTGACCTGGTGCAGATTCATAACCTGCTGGACTGGGAAACGCACCTGGAAACCCTGCAACAGGCAAAGGCGGCGGGACAAATACGATACATCGGTGTGACCACGTCGCACGGACGCAGGCACCAGGAATTGCAGCAGGTACTGCGTACCGGAGAATTTGATTTCGTGCAGTTTACCTACAACATACTCGACCGCGAGGCGGAAAACGAGCTGTTGCCGCTGGCACAGGAACTGGGTGTGGCGGTGATTATCAATCGCCCGTTCCAGCGTGGTGCATTGTTTGACCGGGTGCAGGGCAAACCCTTACCGGCCATTGCGGCAGAGGCAGGCTGCCAGAACTGGGCGCAGTATTTTTTGAAGTTTATCGTATCGCATCCTGCCGTGACCTGTGCCATACCGGCAACGTCGCAGGTTGCACACATGCATGAAAACATGGGCGCAGCCTACGGTGCATTACCCGACCCGGCAATGCGCAAACGCATGGCCAGGGAATTCGGGCGATTGATTTAAATTGATCAGGACGGTGGTGGTGGCGAATCCTGGTTGTTACGTTCCGGCTCTGATTGCCCGGGTTGTGGTTGTCCGTAATTACCAACCACGCTACGTAAAAAACAGACTTTAACGATACTACACTTCTCACATCCTACCGAGTTTGCAATTGGACATAATGCCATGCCGACCTCCCGTGTGTTTGCAGTGCATCAAAATTATCGCGCTGGTTTAATGTAATGATAATCCAAGTATGCGCTCTGTACCGGTGTTTTTCTGGATTTTTTCAGATAATGCTCTAAACTGCTTACTGCTACACTCTACATTGGAACTATTTTCAGCCGTACCCTGTAGGTCAGTACTGTTAATTTCCTTAGCTAGATCTGTAACACCACTTTATTTTGAATTACCAACGAGGTTATTAACATGGCAACAGGTACCGTAAAATGGTTTAACGAATCCAAGGGTTTTGGATTCATTACGCCGTCTGATAACGGCAACGATATATTCGTACATTACTCAGCGATCCAGACTGAAGGTTTTCGTACCCTGGCAGAAGGCCAGCAGGTGACTTTCGACATCGAAAATGGTGCAAAGGGTCCACAGGCCGCGAACGTTCAGGTCTAATCTTGAGATGTGTCCTTACGAAAAACCCCGCTAACGCGGGGTTTTTTTATGGCTGAAATTCCAGTTCTATATGCAGGCTTGTCGTTGCCGGTTCCCTGATAAATTCTTTCACGCGGGCACGGAATGCCGGTACGTCGATGCCGAGGAACTCCGTATTTACCAGGTGCATCTTGTCGAGCCCGTCGGCTGCCATGCGTTGTGCTACATCGGTGAACGACTGTTGCTGTTTTAACTTCGCCACGGCCACCTGGATCAGGCCCTGGATGAAATAACCCGTGGGCGTGGTTCTGCCAGCCGCGATCCAGACCGCTTCCAGTGCCTCGTGCGCTTCCCACCAGTAACCGTGATTGAACAGGTCAATACCGTACAAGTACGATTCACACTGCTGCCAGTGTTCCGGATCAAACACGATTTTCTCGTGTTCTTCCTTGCCATAGGAATGCCCGTCCGGATCGCGCGTCGGATGCGGGTTTTCTCCCGGTATGAAGGTATAGGCCGGGAAGGGTTGTTGACTGTATCGTTTCAAAGCCGTATGCCGTGTATCAAATGAGTTCGCGCAGCTGCTTCGCGAGATGCATGCCACTCTGGAAGGCCGATTCGATGCGTCCCTTCACGCACCAGTCACCGATGGCGCCCAGTTGCATGTGGGTATCGAGGCAGGAGCGATCACCCCATTGTTTACTGATGTTGGCATAACGCCAGCGATGCAGATCAGTGTGAACAGCGTGTTCGAGATCCATCCCTGTCACCGCGGCGGTTTCCTGTTGCAGGTGTGCAATCACGGCCGCGTCATCCAGTTCCATGTTTTCTTCTGCCCAGCGGTTGGTGGCGTGTACCAGCAGTGTCGGTTTTTCAGGTCTACCCGGCTTGGTATGGTTATTACATACCCAGCTGATATCTGCATTTTTAACCAGCGCGGCGTCCCACGGCAGTGACAACGGCTGTTCAAACCCGAGCATCAGTGAATAACATCCAAGC
This sequence comes from Gammaproteobacteria bacterium, assembly GCA_965229565.1. Taxonomy (GTDB): domain Bacteria; phylum Pseudomonadota; class Gammaproteobacteria; order Eutrophobiales; family Eutrophobiaceae; genus JANQNX01. Next base: position 1,127,249 of record OZ245888.1, read on the forward strand.
ATGGGTTTTTCATTTAGTTCCTGTTTGAAACTACACCCGGCAGGTAACAGTTCGTCGGCCTGGCCTGCAGGAATGGCAGTGATGACCCAGTCAACTTCGGCAAGGTGGTTACCGTGTCCGTCCAGTAGTTGCCAGCGATCAGATTGTTTCTCTATTCGTACTACCCGTGTTTCCAGTTTGATATTTAATGCCTGCGCCATGCTTTCGCAGAGTGCGTTCATGCCGGGTTGCGCCACGTAATGCGGGTATTCGTCGTCCCACTGTCGACTGTCGGTAACCACGTTGCGATCCATTTCAACAAAGCGTGCGTCCCAGCGGGCAACCGTGCCCTGATCGATAAAGGGTTTAAGAAATTTTCGAAAGGGCGGTGTCTTCGCGGTAAAAAACTGTGCGCCGTGATCAAACTGGAAGTCGCCACGCTGTCGTGTGGCCATGCGGCCGCCATAGCCCCGGGATTTTTCAAAGATTGTGATGCTGGCACAGTCTTTCAATTCGCGCGCCAGTGTCAGGCCCGCCATGCCCGCGCCGATAATTGCGATTTCCATCATGCGTCGTTAGTTCTTTTCCTGTTCAGTGCTGGTTGCTTGCATAGCCACTTTCTTCGCCTTGTTCCAGTAACGGAAGAAGCGCTTGATGTCGGGCTCGGTCGACAGATCCACAAACGGGATATCCTCGACCACGCGCACATTATAACGGCTTGCCAGTTGTTGTATGCGCTGTTGCAGTTCCGGGTTCGGTGTTGCTGGTATGTAAAGGCATTCTGCCTGTGTGCTGTCCATCAACGCGGCCAGGGTTTGTACCGTGTCACCCTGGCAAACCCTGAGCGGGAGTTCGCACAGGGTTTCATAGATAAAGACCAGCCGTTTAAAGCCGTAGTCCATTGCCTGCAGGTAGTGTTCGTCCCAGATGTAAAACAGTTCTGCGTCAGTACCGGCTTGCACGACCGCCGGGTGATCGGCGCGCAGGGCATCCTCGTGTAGCCAAACAATATTTTTCATCTTGTCGTTTCCATGTTGGGAAACAGGCGTCGGGCAAGGTTCTCGTAGCTGTCATCGAGTATGGCGTTGCTGCTGGTGTCGGTATTTATCGCGTCATGTGCGTATTTACGAATGTTATCGAGGTTAAAGATATAAGGCTTGTTGCTGAAGGTGCTGGCTACCCATTGCCACGACAGGTTGTTGCTGGCCGGGTCACCGTCCAGCAAGTGATGTAAAAACCAGCGGGCACCAGCCTGCCACTTGATACGACGCCAGTGCACCACGTAGGCGGCCACGTACATACGCGTATGGTTGTGCATGTAGCCACTGGTCAGCAGATCGCTGATGAACTGGTCTATGCAGGCGACACCGGTTTCACCATTTGCTATGTCTTCCGGTAGCGTGTCGGCATAATCAGCGGCAGTGTAACCGGTCTTGTAAGGTTCGATGTCATTCCAGATGTGTTCCGGGTAACGTCGATAAATACGTTGCCAGTAATCACGCCATGCCAGTTCCTGTATAAATTTCTCAATCTGTTTCGGATGTGCGCAATGGCGCAGTGCCTCGTTGCGTACCTGGTCCAGTGTCAAAATGCCATGGCGTATGTAGGGAGATAATCGCGTGACCTTGCCGGCAAGGAAATTTCGTGTACGGCAATACGCTACAGGGTCAATATCCTGTAGTTGTGACTTCGCGGCATCGGTACCGCCGGTGATGCTCGTAGCTTGATGCCTATGCAACCATGGCGTTAGCGATTCGACATAGTCGATCAGTGCGTCGCGCGAGGCAAAGTTTGTATCGAGTTCAGTTGTCATTCTGCAGCATTTCGTACTGGCGCATGGGCATGGAATCGATGAGTGCAAACAGGTCGCTTGTTGTGACCGGTTCGGACTGGTCCAGTTTGACTGTTCCGTCCTTGCCCACCAGTACAACCCGGAATTGTTCCGCTCTGACGTTATAGCGTTTATAAAAACTGCTGGCTGAACTCGCGTGCATCCTGTTCTTGATAGTGACGTCACCGTTGGCCGTTACGCGTATGATGACCATGTCCCTGTCAGATAGCCCATCAGGCACACTGGCAAGGATGGCATTTTGTTTATTCAAGGCTACACCGTCCGAGTCGGGAGTAAACACGATCAGGACGCGGTGCTTCCAGACAAGATCTTGCATGATCTCATCGGCGTCGCTGGCGAAACTGTGCGTGCTGAGCACAAGAAGAAATAACAGGCTTAACAGGTGCATGCGGTTTAGGAGTGATCCAGGATCAAACAGTTCCACCAGCATAGCAAACACGGCCGCGATGATTAATGCTATCCTGTTTATAGACCTGCCTGGAGGTGACAACATGCAAGCCACCGCTGAATTACAGCTAATTCCCCTTGGTGAGGGCGTGTCGGTGCGGCATCGAATCAGGCGCGTGATCGAGATCCTGCAGGGTTTCGACTTTGTCCTGGAAACCCATGCTTCCGGTACTGATATCGAGGGTGAGATGCAGGATATACTGGACGCAGTACGCCAGGTACACGAGGAGTTACATGCCGATGGTTGTGTACGGCTCATCAGTTACCTGAAACTCGAATCAAGAACCGACAAGACGCCGACACTGGCGGGGAAACGACTGTAACTACTCGATGAATAAACAAATCAAGGCAATCCGGCTCAGTGGTTACGGGGGATTACTGCCGTTTATCCTGACGCTGGCCGCTTTCTATTTTGGCCCACAGGCCAGTAAGGCCTTTTTTCTCGATGCCTTCATCGCCTACAGTGCCGTTATCTTCAGTTTTATCGGGGCCGTGCACTGGGGTTTTATCTTCAAGGCAGAGCCGTTTGATAACGCACCGAGACTGCTGACACTCGCCGTGGTACCCGCGCTGGTTGCCTGGGTGGCGCTGCTGTTTCCACCGTTGTTTGCATTGATCGTGTTTGCCTTTGCCTTCCCCACGTTGTTTGTCTACGAACGGTTCTCTGAACTGGGCACGCTGCTACCCAGCTGGTACATGTTGTTGCGCGTGCAACTGAGCCTGCTGGTTACCATCATGCAATTCATTGCCATCGGCGGACTGTTGTAATGGTCAAGCGCATACAGCCAGGTCCGGGCCAGGAATCGGTGTGGGACTATCCACGGCCACCGGCACTGCGTGCCTGCAGTAAACCCGTGCGTATCGAACTCGACGGCGAGGTGTTGGCCAATACCAGTAACGCGCTATGCATACTGGAGACCAGTCACCCGCCTACCTATTACCTGCCGCGGGAAGATATAGAAATGAAATGGTTATTGCCCACGGCAAAAACCAGTTACTGTGAATGGAAGGGCAAGGCTGCCTATTTCGATATCCTTAAAGATGCTGAACATTACAAGCATGTTGCCTGGACTTACCCTGATCCAAACCCGGCCTATGCTGCCATCAAGGACTACATCGTGTTTTACGCACAGTTCATGGATGCGTGTTATGTCGGAGATGAAAAAGTCTCGCCACAACCCGGCGGGTTTTACGGTGGTTGGGTAACGTCGGACGTGGTCGGTCCATTCAAGGGTGACCCGGGAACCATGGGGTGGTGAATATATTGAAACTGAAAAGTTTGTTGCCATTGATCATGCTGGCATTGCTGGCCGGTTGCACGACGCCGCCCAATGGCATCGAAGCGGTCAAGGGTTTCGAGCTCGAACGTTACCTGGGCAAGTGGTACGAGATTGCACGACTCGATCATGGTTTTGAAAGGGGACTGACCCGGGTTACCGCGGAATACACGCCGCGCGATGATGGTGGTATTAACGTTATAAACCGCGGTTACGATGCAGAAAGTGGTGAATGGAAAGAAGCCGATGGCAAGGCCTACTTTGTTGAAGGTCCTGACACGGGACAACTCAAGGTTTCTTTCTTCGGCCCCTTTTATGGTGGTTATACCATCGTCGACCTGGACCAGGAAAATTACCAGTATGCGCTGGTATCAGGCCCGACCCGTGACTACCTGTGGATACTGGCCAGGAATCCGGATATTTCGGCGACGATCATCGACAAACTTGTGGCACGTGCCGATGAACTGGGTTTTGCCACTGGGGATTTGATCTACCTGTACAAGAACTAGAGCGAATCGCGGATCCTCTGGTTAAATTCTTCGTTCTGACTGGGTGGTTCAGCAGATTTAAGTTTTTCAGTCTGTTCTTTCTTCCATTTTTTCACCTGGTCCCAGAAGTTCTCGTTTTTCTCCTCGACCACTTCTTCCTTTACCGGCTCAGACTCAGGTATTGCCTGCTGTTTTTTCGCGACCACCGGTTCAGGTGCGGTGTCTGCTTCCAGGCGTTTGTCGATCAGGCGGGCCTGGGCATTGATGACCGACTCCGAGGCAGGTGCAATGGCTTCTGCCTTGTTCAGGTATGACTCTGCCTTCGCGAGGTCGCCCCGGTTGATGGCATTGTTGGCCAGCTTGACGTATTCATCACTGATGGCCCGGATTCCCTGCAGGGCTTCCTGGTTATTCTGTTCGATACTTAATACCTTCAGGTACTTGTCAAAAGCATTGTTGCTGATCGGGCTGGTCAGACGGCGGGCTTTCATGTCTTCCTCGGCATGAATCAGTAACAGCCTCACCTGCGATTGATCCAGTTTTACCGGTTGTCCGGGCGTGGTTGCTTCATCGCTACTACTCTCTGCAAGGGAACCGGCAGTCGGTGTTGTGGTTGCGGTTTCAGCTTCCGTTGGTTTATTACCGGTGCTCTGACCGGCTACCATTATGATAATAGCAAGCACAATGCTGACACCGAGTAGTGTTATTGCGCGGGTTGGCAGGTTCGGCATAATTTCCGCTGCCCGGTCGATGATGGTTTTGGCAGCTTGAGCACCCCTGGTATCAGCTACTTTTTCTGTTTCCTGTTCGGACATCGGCACCGTGTTTTCCTGCTTTTTGGTGGCGATATCATCTTCATCAAATAAAAGCTCTGTATTTAGCGGGTCAACCATGATGGTGGGTTCATAACCGAATAACTCGCGCCACTCGGCAACGTCCCTGGGTCGGTCCTGGACGGTGAAACTCAGGGCCTTGTCGATAGCCCGCAGGAATTCTTCTGAATAACCTTGAGGTTTATGATCACTCAATGCCAGCAGTACGTCTTTTTCGTTGTGGGTAATCGCCTCGCTACGATCAATGGAGTCTGCGGGTTTTACTCCCAACACAGCCTTGTACAGTGTTGCGCCCATGCCGTAGATATCGGTCCAGGGTCCCTGGCGATCACTTTTGGTTCCGTATTGTTCTATGGGTGCGAATCCGGGTGATACCAGCGTGGTGAGATCCACGATGTTGTTTTCGGTACGTTCATCAGTGGCACGGGTTTGTCGTGCTGAGCCAAAATCCAGCAGTACCGGTGTACCATCGGTACGGATATAGATATTGCCTGGCTTGATATCGCGGTGCACGAAACCCTTGGCGTGCATCACTTCCAGTCCATCCAGTAATGGGAACAGGATTTTTCTCAGTTCTTCCTCGGTCAGTGTTTTCCGGGACTTCAGGATTTGCTGCAGGCTTTTGCCATGCTCGTATTGCATGACCATGTAGGCCGTGCCATTCATTTCAAAAACACTGGAGACCTTCACCAGGTTGGGATGTTCGAAATTGGTCAGGGTGCGTGCTTCGCTGATAAAACGGGACAGCCCCCACTTGAAATCCTGTTCGTTCTGTTCGGTCAGAGCCTCGACCTGGAAGTTGGTGTTACGGGTGGAAAACTGGGTGGGCAGGTATTCTTTCAGTGCCACCTTTCGATCAAGGTTGATATCGTGTGCGAGATAGGTGATGCCGAACGCACCCTGGCCTAGCACGGCTTCTATCCGGAACCAGTGCAGCTCGTAGCCTACAGGCAGCGCCATTTTGAGGGTCTTTGCGTTCACTTATTAGTCCGTTTTTCCTGACATTTTACAATTATATGATTTAAATGGAGTGATATAAGTCATTGTATAGGAAAATTTTTAGCGTTTTTTGCCAAAAGTTATACATAGGAACTATTCCTGTGCCCGGCTATCCGTATTGTGGCAGACTGTTAATAGGTACTCTTGAAATGCACCGAAGCCGGGCATCGTTTTCCGGAGAAGAACACAATATGGATAAAATTCATCACATTGCTATACAGGTAGAAGACATAAATAAGGCCGTGGACTGGTATTGCAGCCAGTTCGATGTGGAAGTTGGCTACCAGGATGAGACCTGGGCGATGCTTAAATTTGACAATATCTACCTGGCCATCGTTATTCCCGGGCAACATCCTCCCCATTTTGCCATCGAGGATGAGAACGCCGAGAAATACGGTGAATTGACGCCGCATCGTGATGGCACTGCCTCTATTTATATTAATGACCCGTTCGGTAACTCTATCGAGATAATGAAAACCAGGTAACCGCAGTTGTTAAGGCATACCTGATGCATAAGAAACCCTTCCTGCCGTCCAGGACCTGTGCCTGTTGTGGCCGACCGTTTAACTGGCGGCGTAAGTGGTCCAGGGACTGGGACAAGGTGAAGTTCTGTTCAGAGCGATGTCGTCGTAGCAGACATAAACCATTGGAGTCTGCCTGAGATGTCGGCATTACGACTCATCCTGGGTGACCAGCTGTCTCATTCCATCAGCAGTTTACGTGATGCCGGTAAGGAAGACCTGATTCTCATGGCCGAAGTCAGGGAAGAGGCCACCTATGTAAAACACCATAAAAAGAAGATCGCCTTTCTTTTCTCTGCCATGCGTCACTTTGCCGAAGAGTTGAAGCAACAGGGTTACCAGGTTCGCTACGTACGTTATAACAATCCTCACAATACCGGATCACTCAAGGGTGAAGTACTGCGTTGTTTGAAGCGAAACAAATTCGATAGTGTTGTTGTGACAGAGGCGGGCGAGTATCGACTGTTACATGATATACAGTCATGGCAAAAATCTTTCTCATGCCCGGTGAATGTACTTGCCGATGATCGTTTTATTGCCAACCAGGCAGAGTTTGATGATTGGGCCGAAGGGCGCAAGGAACTCATCATGGAATACTTTTATCGGCTGATGCGAAAAAAGACCGGTCTGCTGATGGAGGATACGCGACCATTGGGTGGTAAATGGAATTACGATAAGGACAACCGCAAACCGCTCAAGCATAAAAATGACAACATTGGTCCGATGCAATTTAAAACGGACTCGATCACTGACGATGTACTGAAACTGGTCGAACAACATTTCCCCGATCACTTTGGCGAACTGGAGCCATTTTGGTTTGCCGTCTCGTCGAAACAGGCTAAACAGGCCTTCACACATTTTGTTAAACACGCATTACCATACTTTGGTGATTACCAGGATGCGATGCTGAACGACCAGCCGTTCAACTATCACAGCGTTATTTCACAATACCTGAATTGCGGTTTGCTGGACCCGGTTGAAATCTGTGAACAGGTAGAGGCCGCTTATCATGACGGGATTGCTCCGTTGAACGCGGTGGAAGGTTTTATCCGCCAGGTGATTGGCTGGCGCGAGTATATACGTGGTATTTACTGGCGCTACATGCCTGACTATGCCGAACGTAACGCCCTTGGTGCCAACAGGCCCTTGCCCGCGTTTTACTGGAACGCTGAGACTGATATGAATTGCATGTCACAGGTCGTATCGATGACGCGCGAACATGCCTACTCGCACCACATTCAGCGATTAATGATCACCGGAAATTTTGCCAACCTGGCAGGACTGGACGTGACCGAAGTCTGTGACTGGTACCTGGCGGTGTATGCCGATGCCTATGAATGGGTGGAGTTACCAAACACGCTGGGCATGGCACTGTATGCTGATGATGGTGTAGTTGGAACCAAGCCTTACGTATCCAGTGGGTCTTACGTCAACCGCATGTCGAATTTTTGCAAGGACTGTCGCTTTGATGTGAAACAACGCACCGGCGACAAGGCCTGCCCGTTTACGGTCTTATACTGGGATTACCTGATGCGACACGAACAGCGCTTCAGGGATAATCGGCGTATGGCCATGCCGTATCGAAACCTGCAGCGTTTTTCTAACGAAGAGAAGAAGGCAATACGTGAACAGGCCAGGGTGTTCCTGGATTCACTTTGAATCAGGGCAGTATCTCGACACCATCCCAGGCAAAAACCTTGCCGCTATCTGCACTTCCTAACCTGTTAATCACCGTGTACAAATGTTGTGTTGCCTGTTCCGGTGTTTGCAATTGCCCCGGCTTGACGCTGGATTGAAACGGTTGTGACAAACCTGTATCCACTGTGCCGGGATGCAGTCCGACCACGATAGTATTATTACTACGGCGCTGTAACTCTATAGCCAGCGATCGGGTTGCCATGTTTTGCGCGGCCTTGGCCGCACGATAGGCATACCAGCCACCAATGCGGTTATCTGAAATACTGCCTACACGTGCAGACATGTTAGCCAGTACGCTGGGCTCATCGTGTTGTAGCAAGGGCAGTGCGTAGCGTGCTATCAACAGCGGTGCGCTGCTGTTGACCTGGAAGCTGCGCTGCAGGTTTTCCATCTCCAGGTCTTCCAGCTTTTTTTCCGGCTGCATACTGGCATCATGCAGTAAACCGGTGCAGTTCATGACCAGGTGCAGGCGATCGGTTTGCCCTGCAAGCCGGTTGAATGCGGCCGCGATACTGCCTTGACTGGACAAGTCCATTTCCAGCAGTGACAGCGACTGTGCTTGTTGTTCTGCGTACTTTGCCAGGCTTGCACATTGCTCGTTTGCGGTATCACGACTGGTGATAAACAGTTCATGGCCCTGTTCCAGTAACAGGCGTGACATGGCAGAACCAATACCACCAGTGGCACCGATGACCAGGATTTTTCTACATTGCTGGAAAAACATGTGTCGAGCATAACTGTTGCACACATACTGGCAAACAGATGCCGTGAAAAAACGCGATTAAACGGGTTTGATCAGGACAGAAGCGCGGCTAGAGATAAATATGTTGTCCACTCAGTAATTCAAAGATTTCGTCAGCCGGGGCTTTCACCTGTAGCCCATCTACCGAAACCTCGGTTACCTCGTGACCAAAGTCCATTAACTTTTCCGCATAGAATTCAATGCCGGGTTTCTCTCCCGGCTTGCGGTCGGCCGTACGGTGGAAGTCGTGTAACTCCTGCAGCGACAGGCTTAGTATCCCGGTATCACGATTATAATTGCTCATGTGTAATCAGTTGACAGTAACTAGACTTTATAAATCAGTATTTTTTTCGGATAAGTCGAGCGGCGCTCGCGCAGGATCATTTGCAACTCTCCCATGCTTGCCTCGGCATCGAGCTTGCCATACAAATGCCCGGGTAAGGGCATGGCCAGCGTGGCAATACGCAGTTGTTCGCATTGTTCAAATATTGTTTGCAATGCCAGCTCTACCCATTCCCACTGGCAGATCGGTGTTTGATCGATGTCGTAAACAACCGCAACAAAACGTTTTGGTGAAGTAGTTTTCTTGACGATGACATCACCCGGCAACTGCTGTTGCTGGGTTTCCATGCGGTTGATCAAGGCCGGAAAACTCTCGACACTGTATTTCAATACCGGCGCCGGGCCCAGTACCATGGCGGTATCCTGTTCCTCTACGATGGCATCAACCGCCAACAGGGCGGGGTCCGTCGAGGTAAAGCAGATGTGTGTTTTACCCGCAATCCAGTCCAGTTGTGTTAGCTTTTCTTCCAGCATATGTACAGCATAGCTGTTTTACCCGATAAAAAAAGCGGAATTTGACACCACCGTTAATCGTGGTTTATCACTTGCTACGCACTTATAGGCTATCGCTATACGACGTGTTGTTGCTGGTTGGCGAGGGCTGTCTCCAGGTTTCGAGAGAATTGTTCCAGCCGGTTACAAAACTGGCTGTCGCTGTAGCTTATGCCCAACCCCGGTGCGAGCTCTGAAAATTTCACAGCTGCTGCGTGTACCAGCTTTGACAGTTTTATTGCATCGCAAGAATAGAGATTGTTATACCTGCCGAGAAACGTTTCAACCTCAATCAAGAGTTCAATGTCCTGGTGACCTGACTTGATCAGTTCACACAATTCGTTACCGTAGTTTGCAGCGCACATGAGTATGTCTTCATTATTTTGCACCGGTGTCAGTGCACCCTGTGGCAGCGGTTTCATAGATTCTATGATCATGCCGGGAAAATTCCATTTCCTGGCCACGGCTTTTCCAATGGCCGCAGTCGATGTCGAGAGTATACGTCGCTCCGCCTTGTATGTTGTTTCACCGTCAGCGACAAGCCTGGAAATTTCTTCGTATTCATCTGGCAAATAAAAGACCAGCAGGTGCGTGCCCAGTTTATGGAACAATGCGCATATAAAGGCTTCCTCTGCCAGCGCACGTTTAACAGTGGAAACGACATGGCGTGCAATTAAACCCGCGACAAAGGAGGCCACGAGAATATCTTTTAACCTGTTGTCCTTGTCTTCCACCTGTTTAAATAACAGCAGGCCGTTACAAATCATTCGCACCAGTTTGAGACCCAGGCGCGAGATTGCCTGCGAGATCGTTTTTACACCACCATTGCCGCGATCAAAGATCACTGAGTTGGCAATCTTCATTACTCGGTTGGTCAAACTATAGTCGCGGATGATAACGGCACCGAGTTTATTGAAATCGGTGTTGGTATTTTCATCAGTTAGTTTATTGATCTCCATGATGCTGTTGGAGCAGGCCGGGAATTCCGGGCGACGATTGAGGCGACGTAGCAAAAATTCTACAGACAGTGAGTTGTTGTCGTCCTGTCGTTTAATTTCGATGACTTCATCGAGGCTGGTCACCAATGCTGCTGCATCCTGGTAACGGTACTTCGGATTAACCTGCACCATGTCACGAATCACCGCGATGACTTCTGCCGTGACGTCAAGCCGTTGTAACAGTGACCAGTCAATTTTGGCAGTCTTGATCGCGTCGCAAATGGTATCCATATCTGTTTGATTGATGGCGTGCTGACCGGTCAGGCATTCGTAGAAGATAAGGCCAAGGGCATAGATGTCTGTAGCGGGTGTGAGTGCATTGCCAGCAACATGTTCGGGAGACATGTAGCGCGGTGTGCCCATGATCTTTTCGATCTTTTCTGCATCCATTGCTGCACTGATGCGGGCCAGGCCAAAGTCCATGATTCGTGGCCGCAACTGCCTGTCGATCATGATGTTGTTCGGTGACAGGTCCAGGTGCACGATGCCTTGTTCATGCGCGGTATGTAAACCTGATGCTATCCTGACCATGATCGAGAGGGCCTCTCTTTCGTCCAGTTTGCCCTTGTCCTTGATGTACTGCTTCAGGCTGACGCCATCGACATACTCGAACACCAACAGTGGCATGTCACCATACATACCTACTTCGTATAGCGGTACAACATTGGGGTTGGCTATCCGAGCGACAATCTTTGCTTCCTTGATGATTTCCTCGGAATAGGTCTTGTCACCTTCCGCGGGCGTGATCAGTTTAATAGCTACCTCGCGCTCCAGATTGGGGTCCCAGCCGAGATATACCTTGCCCTGCATGCCGCCACCCAGGCGTCTGCGTACCTCGAACCGACCGATTTGCATTTTTCGGGCCTGATTCATGATGATGAATTTCACTTTTTATCACCCGATCTATCGGTATTTCGCGCCTGATCTTGAGTATTTTGGTCATTATTTGTTGACAGGAGGCATGACAGTCAGTGTTAGCCAGCGCAAAGAATTGATTGAAATCACGGCTTTGCTGTAATAGCGTCGCTTGTTCCATGTTTTGCGTGCCTGTTTGTCAGCATGTAACGCCGGCTAGCAAGACCTGAACAACTTAATAAACCGGAATCCAGAATGACAGTTATGAAACCAGCCCCAGGCAGCCTGCTATTGATTTTGCTAATGGGTACGTTCGTACCACCCGGCCATGCCGCCGAATCTGCACTGGAAAAGGCCCAGGAAAGGATCGCAGTACTGGAGCAGGAAAACCAGGACCTGAAGACTGAGTTGCAGGCACTGGAACAGGATGTCACAGAATTACAACAGGCACTCGATAACCACGAAGTCGATCAACTTAAGGCAGAAATGGAGCCCGAGCCTGTCGAAAACTAGCCGGCCCCGACAGGGTCGCGGTTATTGGCTTGTTGGTCCTGTTTTGCCATCGAGTCATATACGCCCAACAGCCTCTGTAGTCCCTGTGTTGATTGCTGTAAATTCGTTTGTCTGCCCGCGACCAGTTCACTGGTGCTGGTAAAGGTGACATGTGCGGCCGGGTTTTGACTGTTATTTGTAAAAATATCCGCGTTAACATGAATGGTACGTGTGCCTGGCAGAGAGGCATGCTTAAGTGCCAGCTGTTCTGATTGCTGCTTCTCAAATGAATAACGATCGGCAACGGTGGCCGGGTCCACACCTCCGACCGGGATTTCAGCTGGTACGTGTTTGTGACTGTCGAATGCCACACTGGCCACCGAGATGGCAGCACCAAGTGGTCCACCAAACAATGCACCACCGGCAATCTTCATCACGGGTTTTATTTCATCACCGGTGATATGACGGTAGATACTGCCAACCAGAGGTATGTGCTGCAGTGGATTAATAATGTCCAACAGGTCGGCGAAGCCATGTTTCATTTTGGACTTGTCGCCAGTGTCTGCTGTCTGCATTGACACACTATGAGCGGGCAGGCCAGTGCCTGGTTTAAGATAATGATGAATCGCTGTCACGTCGGGTCCCAGTTGTTAACAACGTAACTACAGCAAGCCGCGTACCAACCCGGAAGGTAAAATTAAGTGTATGATTGATATATATTTACAGCAGCAGTGTGCCTGACTTGCCGGTCATGACAGGCAAGGCCTTGCCGCCTCTGCATGTTATGTTGGCCGGTGCTATACGGTAGACTGGCTTTTTTAATCCCCACAACGATAAAACCATAGATATTTTGTATGCAATTTAGACTCATTTTTATATTGGCCACGGCACTGTTACTGGCTGCCTGTGGCGACTCCGGTCCTGGCATGAAGCCGCTGTCCGACGATGCCGTCGTGCTTGCATTCGGTGATAGCCTCACCGAGGGATATGGCGCAAGCAGTAACGAGAGTTACCCGGCGAGGTTGGCCTCGTTGTCCGGTTTGAACGTGATCAATGCCGGTATTTCCGGTGAGGTGTCTGCGCTGGGACTGAAACGATTACCGGGTCTGCTTGAGAAGCATGCGCCTGATCTTGTCATCCTGTGTCACGGGGGTAATGACTTCCTCAGGAAAAAGAGCATGACTGAATTGGAAAACAATATCCGTGAGATGATTCGCCTGTCACGGGAGCAGGGCGCCGAAGTAGTCATGCTGGGTGTACCTAAACCCGGCTTGTTTCTATCTTCTTACGAGGCATATGAACGTATAGCTAACGAGACCGGCGTCGTATTTATCGATGACCTTATACCGGAAGTGCTTGGCGATAAATCATTAAAGTCAGATACGGTGCATCCGAACAGTCGTGGTTACCTGGTCATGGCCGAGGCTATCCATGCCGAGTTGCAAGACCGGGGCGCGCTTTAGCCCTGGACGGCACATGTCGGACTACCTGCTTATCGATACGCCGGCCGCGCTGGCGCAATGCTGCAACGAACTGGCCAGCAGCCAATGGCTGGCGGTGGATACCGAGTTCGAAAGGGTTAATACCTACTATCCAAAACTGTGCCTGGTGCAGCTGGCCAGTGCACAGCAGAGTTACATCGTGGACCCGATCCTGCTGGATGACATCGGTCCGTTAATCGATCTGTTGTATAACACGTCCATTACCAAGGTGTTGCACTCGGCCCACCAGGACCTGGAGATTTTTTTTAACCTGACAGGTAACATCCCTTCGCCCTTGTATGACACGCAACTGGCGGCCCCGCTTTATAACTATAATAAAGGTATTGGCTACGGCAACCTGGTCAAGGAGGCGTTGGACATTGACCTTGAAAAAGGCCATGCGCGCACAGACTGGACACGCCGCCCGCTAAAGGATGCCCAACTACGTTATGCTGCCGATGATGTGATCTACCTGGCCAGGATCTATCAATTGTTCCAGGAAAAGCAGCAGCAGGAGAATGCTGCACGGCTGGAACAACTTTTCTCGGTATTGTACAAGCCGGAAACCTACCTCCCGGACCCGGAACGGATGTGGAAAAAAATCTTTGCTGCACGGCGACTCAAGGGTAAATCGCTGGACGCGGTCAAGCGCCTGGCGGCCTGGCGGGAATTAACGGCGCGTGAACAGAATCTGCCGAGGAAATGGCTGTTGGCCGATCATGCCCTGGTGGAGATTGCGAAACGTCTACCAACAAGTGTCGAGGAGTTTACTGCCATCGACAAGATTAGCGACAAGATGGCCAGGCGTTACGCGTCTGCGTGGATGGAGATACTGTCGGAGTACCGTTGATTCAGCCGGCGCTGCGTTTACCCTGCAGTCCGCCACTATGCAGGGCCATGATCCTGCTGCCGGGTTTTATCTTGCCCGTTTCGACCAGGTTGAAGATCGCGTAGAACAACTTGCCCGTGTAAACCGGTTCAACCGGAATACCGGTGTGTTCTTCAAACTGTTCGATAAAGGCAAGTAGCGCTTCGTCTTTCCTGGCAAAACCGCCACAATGATAATCATGATTAATAGACCAGTTTACATTGGGTCGTGTTGCGCCCAGTAGTTGTTCGATGTCTGCCTGCATAAAGGATTCTGCGCGGAGTACCGCGACACCGGTTACCTGGTAGTGACAACCTGTCGTGATTAAGCCGGCCAGGGTCGTGCCGGTACCACAGGCCACGAACAGGTTGTCGATGTCGGCATCTATTTCCTGATTTATTTCCGCGATACCTTTCAGTGCCAGGACGGAGGCCCCGCCTTCCGGTATCCAGTAGCCATTCAATTTTTCTGCGGGCGGTGCATCGTGCTGGCGATGGCTGCGTAAATGGCGATAGTCAGACCGGTTTACAAAGCGTAACTGCATGCCCCAGTCACGCAGGTCCTGCAGGGTCGGGCTATCTGCGTGTTCCTCGTCACCACGTACCAGTGCGGTCGTTTTAATATTCAATCTGTGGCCTACGTAGGCGAGGGCATGCAGATGGTTGGACCAGGCACCGCCCATGCTGATGATATGTTCATGCCCGTTGGCTAATGCATTGGCAAGGTTGTACTTGAGTTTGCGCCACTTGTTGCCGGAAACAACAGGATGCAGCAAGTCATCACGCTTGACCTGAAGTTGAATGTCATATTCTGTCAGTAAGGGATGACAGATCGATTGTAACCTGCTGGCATCGTAGCGGATGCCCAGGGACGATTCGAGCCGTATCAGGCTAGCATCCGAATTGCGTAAATACGTTTCTATCAGGCGCTACTCTGTAATACTTTATCGTCGCTGGCGGGTAAGGCGGCGGGCTTGCCAATATGATACCCCTGCAGGTAGTCGATGCCGATGTCAGTCAATAATTGTTGAATCTCGGCCGACTCTACATACTCGGCGATGGTGTGTTTACCCAGTGACTGGGCAATATGATTGATGGAGCGCACCATGGCCAGATCACTGCTGTCAACCAGAATATCCCTGACGAACAGGCCATCGATCTTGACGATATCAATGGGAAGGTGTTTCAGGTAGGCAAACGAGCTGAAGCCCGTTCCAAAATCGTCTAATGCAAAGCGCACGCCCTTTTTCCTGTATCTACGCACAAATTCGGCGGCCTTCTCGATATGGGTTACGGCAGCTGTCTCGGTAATTTCAAACATGAAATATCTGGTCAAATCAGGGTCGTCCTGAAGTTTTGCATCCATGTATTCGATGAGATCGATATCATCCAGCGAGGTAGCTGACAGGTTGATAGCAAATAAACAGTTTTTACACTTACCATTTTGTATCATCGTCAATGTGTGGTCGATGACCCAATGATCGATTTTGGACATCAGACCATGTCGTTCTGCTATAGGAATGAACATACTGGGCACCAGCATCTGTTCTTTATCAGTGAGTCTCAACAGCACTTCGTAGTATTCGTGTGATTTACCCTTAGTGGCTACAATGGGTTGGTAGAGTAATTGAAATCCGTCGTGTTTGATTGCGTCGTGCAGCTTGCTCAGCAAGTCTATCTCGCCAAGCTGTCTGGACTTGGTGTCGTTTTCCGCATCGTAAACGTGGAAGCGGTTTTTTCCTGCCTGCTTGGCTACGTAGCAGGCGACGTCGGCCTGACGGAAAGCCTCGGCCACGGTACTCGTGTGCTTGTTGATATAGGCTACTCCGATGCTGGCGTGGATATTGAACTGGCGCTCCTCCCACGTAAATCTGAAGTTATCCAGTGCATCCTGATATGATTTGGCAATCGTGGGAATTTCGTTTTCATTGATGTTCCGGACCAGTATGCCGAATTCGTCTCCACCCAGCCGCGCAAGTACGTCGCCGCTCCTGAGCCTTGTAGAGAACAGTTCGGCTATCTGTGTAAGCAAACTGTCGCCAATGGAATGTCCTGCGGTATCGTTAACAGACTTGAACTCATCAAGGTCGATGTAAAAAATAGCTGACCTGAACTTGTCGCGCCGTGCTAGCTCCACGGCGCTACTGATTTCCTGCTCGAAGTAGTGGCGGTTATGCAGGCTGGTCAGCATATCATGCTGCGCCAGGTACTCGAGTTGGCGGCGCGCCAGGCGATCGTTGGTGACGTCGTGAAAGACGAGTACTGCCCCCAGTAGATCACCCTCATAGCCAATTATTGGCGCAACGGAGTCCTCGATCACATATTCGCGCCCTTTACGCGATATCAGGATCGTGTGTTTGCTGAGTTGAATAATCTGTGCGTGTCGAATTGCTTCGAGGACAGGGCTCGGAATAGGGTCGCGGGAGATCTCCTCGACGATATGAAACACTTCATCGCTCGGTTTCCCTATTGCTTCCTGTTCAGTCCACCCGGTCAGGTACTCCGCTACCGGGTTGAGTGATCGAATATTGCCGTCGATGTCCGTACTAATGACTCCGTCGCCGATACTGCTAAGTGTGACCGACGCTTGCTCATATAGACGCGATAATTCATCACGCGTTTGTTGCAGTTTTGTCATGGCCAGGCGTGTCTGTTCAAGTTGATCGTTTAACAATGCAAATTCGCTGAGCTTACCGCGTCCAGGCATGCAGCGTAAGACGAGTATCGGTGAAATATCTGGCGAGGCCGGTTCCAGCATAAAACCCTGGTAGCTCCATCGTTGTCTTGATATATAGGCTTTTTCATTGCGCCAGCGGATCACGGCGGGCACCGGTTCCCGTGTTCGTGACCAGGTGACGATAATTCTGGAAAGTTCTTCCCTTGAATTTTCCAGGAAATCCGCGAGATGTGTTTTGTCGTCTATGGTGTTGAAGCGGTTTTTCAGGAACCTGCGACCAGGTTTGTTAATAAAGAGTATTTGGCCATCGTCATCGAGCAGAATGACGGCCTCGGGCAGGCCATCTGCAAAACGTTGAAGATTGAGATCCTTCATTAGCTGTTAGCTGACCAGTCTGACTTGAAATATTCGCGCGCGTCCTCGTTATCATGAGGATTGTTTTGTTTCAGGTGAACGACAACATGGCAACCGCTGTATCCACGGGCGATGGTCTCCTTCAACTCCACGCAGGCGTAACCGTTGTTTTCTGCCGCAATAGAGCCAAAGACGTTGGAAGTCATCATACAAAGCGAGTTGCGATTCTTGACCTTGTCTCCAAAAGGGCAACGATTATTTCCCAGCACGATCTTGTCCTTGTCGGCCGAGATGACATAGAAATCACCACCGATACGTTTTTTCAGATGAACAAGTGTTTCTGCAATTTGTTCCAGGTCTAACTGGTCGGTGTTGTAGGCTTCCCGGTATTCTTTATTCAGCCATTCACCAATATTCTGACCGACGATACTGATGTAGCCGGACGCCTCATGCGTGCCGATGACCTCTTCCAGTGTTCCCATCAGCTCTCGCAGCACGGAGCGCAGGAATAGATCTTTGTCGAGTGTGAGCTTCTTTTCCCGCAATGCTGAATCGTCCATGTTTTTCCTCTCCCATGTCGTGCCTACCTGGACATACTACTATAGAATAAAATTAGTGAAAAAATGCATCAAGAATCAGTCAGTGGCCACGCCACCAATCATCTATCAGGGTATGTAACCTCGCCTGAATCGCTGCAGCCAGGAATCAAACTGGATGATCGGGAAATCCGCATCCTGCTGGTCTGCAAGACCCGTTCAATAACCTGAAGTGTCTATCCTGTCACAGAAGACACATTGTGGATCTATGAAATTGTGACGTGGTTCACAAACACTGCTTCAGTAATTGGTTGCAGTGGACCAGATTCGAATAGCGCGTTGTCTTGCATGCTTGTGCAGAATATGACGCGTTCAGTCAGCTGGCGGTAGCCAATTTTTTAGCCGACAGGACTGCGCCTTCGAATTTAACACCGTCCCAGCCATTGATTAGGAACTGGCGTATATTCTGGTGACTGTCAGTACCGGGGTTTTGCAGTACATCGATACGGTAGTAATCGCCAAAACACTGTAACGTTTGCTCCAGTGTTAACTGCTGCAACAGGCCGAATGCGAGTATCTTGCAGGATCCCTCGTTGGTGCCGGCAGCATTCTCCTGGTTGCCATTACGAAAAGCAGTTGGCGTATAGTCATAGTTGTCCGCAATGACTGCCATGGTGTCATCGAAGGTGATAGATTGTGGATCAGACCGAAGTTGTTGCAGGAATGCTTCCAGTGTCATTCGTGTTCATGCTCATCATTTTCGCCATGGACATGACCGTGTTCCAGTTCTTTCTCGGTGGCTTCACGTACATCAACAACCTGCACATCGAAATGTAATTCCTTGCCAGCCATAGGGTGGTTACCATCGACAACGACCTCGTCACCATCGATGGAATCAATCGTGACAATGACCGGTGTGCCGCTGGAGGATTGTGCGTGGAACTGCATGCCTTCCTTGACTTCAACTTCATCGGGAAACATATCACGCGGAACACGCTGAATCATTTCCAGGTTGCGCTCGCCATAGGCCTCTTCCGGTGGCACATCGACACTGACCTCGTCTCCTGCCTTGCTGCCTTCAAGGGCCTTTTCCAGTCCGGGGATGATATTGCTGGCACCGTGTAAATACGTAAACGTGCTGTCACTGGATTCATCCAGCACGTTGTCTTCGTTATCCTTGAGGGTGTAATTGATTGTAGCAACTTTATGCTTGGTCAACTGCATGATAGCCTCCGCTATGATTAATGCCCAACAGGCCAGCGAATTCAGTGATGCCGGAACGATCGGAACATGATTAAAAGAATAGCCGTCACTATGCAATTACGGCATCGAGATTACAAATTTAATTACGGATTTAAGCTCCAGGGCCGCATGAAAATTCAAAAAAAACTGATATTCCCGCTGTCCCTGTTATTTTCGCTTATGACTGTTGACGCCAGGGCAGAATCAGAAATGCCCGGTGGCGCCGAGCTGCTGGCGGCTTGCCAGTATGCGCAGAAGTACGGTTATGACAATACCAGGGGTATGTTATGTATCTGGTACGTGACGCCCTGCGATTGCGAGATAATCAAAGATGAAAATATACCGCGCGTCTGTTTGCCGCCCGGCATAGACCATACCGTTCTGGCACAACGGGTCATACAGGGTTTACTCGACAATCCCGGGCTACAGGCCCAGGCTGCGGAACTGGCAGCGGCAAGAATCCTGTCGCAAGATTATCCCTGTGATGGCTGATCGCGGAATGTCTGGTGGCAGGCATTACAGGTCTTGTTTAAACGCTGGTAGGCCTCGTTCAGTAGCTGGTGCCGGGATGCGTCAGGCGATTCGTAACTGGTGGCCAGTTGTTGTACGTTCAGGGCCTCGTCATACAGTCGGTCAGCCAGTGCACTGAAGATAACGGACTCTGTCTCCTCGAGTTCAGTGCTCGGTACCTTGTTAGACATGACCTCGGCGAAAAAGATCAGTTCTTCTACTGACTCTATCAGGTCTGCCATGTTGTCCTGGCTTATCGCTGCGTTATTGACCGAATCCCCGTCATGCACAACCGTAAATAACTGTCGCATGATCCTGACCAGGCGTTCACTGACCTGCGCATGTCCGGCATAGCCGTCATCGTTTTCTTCAGCCTGACTGCCCGACAGGGAAAAGAGGCTGAAAGCCAGGGCCAGGCCGAGAATATATTGTCCGCGGAACATTGGTTTAATCATTAGTCTGCTGCCTTACCATTTCCTGCATTTTTGGATGGGTGAGTACGAATTGTTTTAACAAATCCTGCAATTCGTCTGCATGCGCGGTGTTGCCGGCGTTGAGCGCATTTTTAATGTCGTTCAGGATCATCGTTGTAATTTTCCATTCCCCGTTTTCGGTATGTACCAGGTAATCGCCCAGTTCGATGGCGACCATATCAGGTATGTGCTCATGTTCAGCGATGGCGGCAATTTCCTTTTCTGTCAGGTCACACAGAGCCAGGCAATCCTCGAATGTCAGCATGGTATTCCTCCTGCTTTTGCCTAATTATAGTACTGATTCTCCTGGTCGCATTGTTCCAGATCAATGAAACTATAGTTTCAGTTTTTTTTGCGCTTTTGCGGCTTCTTTCCCGGTAGTGTGAACCAGTGTTCACTGGTGATTTCATGGAAATAGTCGGCTTCCTCGATCATCAGTTTGGATGTCGTATTCGCCACGGCGGCAATCTCCACCCGCACGCCCTCGGATTTCAGATGACGGACAAGTTCGATGTAATCCGCATCGCCTGACATGATGATAATAGTGTCTACCTTGTTGGCAACCTGTACCGCAAATATAGACAGGGGAATATCGGCACTTTTATGGCAAGGTCTGACCGATCCGTGATAATAATTATGTAATCTTTCCTGTAGCTTGCTTGATATATGTTTGCCTTCGCGGAAATAAACGAGTCGGCTCAGGCCACGGTTGACCAGCAGTTTTGGAATAAGCCCATCAAAATTAAGCATGGTGCTGGGATCATGTGATTCACTGTGAATACTGCGTTCTATATTGTTGCCATCAACAAGAATGGCAACTGACTGCGATATCAGGATACTGTCCGCAGGTTTTTCATTTTCTTCTTTAACTTCATTCATGCACGTTCTCCATGTGGGTATTGAGTATTATCTCAGTTTCTGTGGGCGGCGTCCCGACTAATCAAGTAGCTCAGTCACTGCTTGCAACACGTTTTCGACCACGCTGGCCGATGGCTCCACCTTGTGTTCGTCCTGCTCTCGGTATTTGCCGGTACGGACCAGTCGTGACTGCATGCCGCTGTTGATAGCGCCCTTGATATCACCATGAACGTCGTCACCGATGAGTGCAACATCACTTGCTTCGAGTTGGACGCTATCCAGTACCTGTTCAAAAAACGCCGTTGACGGTTTGCCGGTGATAATGGCCTCTATGTCACAGGCATACTCAATGGCTTCTACAAACGGGCCGGCATCAAGATAAAACACACCGGATTTTTTAAAATACTTGTTGTGACCAATGGCCACCAGTGGTGCACCATTCAAACAGATGCGAAATGCTTCATTCAGACGTGCATAGGTAAAACCCTCTGCAGCATCCCCGATCACAACACAGTTGGGGTTATCCTGGTCAAGGTCGGCAAACTCGCCCAGGAGGTTGTCGTGAACCAGGCAGAAAGGGCGAAGCTTGTGTTTGGCGACATAATCATGTGCCGCCAGTGGTGCTGTATAGATACTTGTTTCTTCTACGTCAAGGCCGGCGCTGAGTAATTGCCGGTGGAGCATGGCGCGCGTTTGTTGTGAGGTGTTGGTAACCAGGCGATAGGGCAGACCAGCCTGCTCGACCCGTTGTACGGCCTCTGCCGCACCCGGTAGTAACAGGCCGCCATCAAGCAGGACACCGCTTATATCAAAAAAAACAGCCTTAACTGACATACATCATTACGTAACACGTCATGATGATTAGTCTAGAGCAAACGATACGCGTTTGCAGGGGTAGTTACCCGGTACTAGTCCCTGGTTTTAAAACGATTGACCTGTATAGACAGTGACTCGGACATCTGTTTCAGTTCCTGTATAGACTTGTACAGCTTTGAACTTTGATCCTTGTTGACCCGGGCTATTTCACTGATGCTGATAATGTCGCGGTTGACGTCTTCGCCAACGACTTTCTGGTTTTCTGTCGTGTTGGCGATTTCTGTTGTCATCGTGGAGAGCTTCTGCATGGACCCGGTAATGTTTTGCAGTGCCTCGGATGCTTTCAGCACCTCGGTAACATTTGCCTGGCTGCATTCGAGACCGTTTTTCATTTTTGATACTGCATTGCTTGAAGCGCTCTGCAGCTTTTCAATGATGGCCTGGATCTCGTGGGTAGAATCATGCGAACGCCTGGCCAGGGTGCGCACTTCATCGGCAACCACGGCAAAGCCCCGGCCTTGTTCGCCGGCACGCGCGGCTTCAATTGCAGCATTCAATGCCAGCAGGTTGGTCTGTTCGGCAATACCCTGGATGACATCCAGGACAGAACTGATTGAACTGGCATCCTCGTTGACGACGTCGATCATTTTTGCCGCATCCTCGATAGTGCTGGCCAGGTTGTTTGTCGAAGTCACCGAATCATTCACGATAGACTGACCCTTGACCACCATTTCATCGACCTGCCTGGATTCATCGACTGCCGATTGAGTGAAATTGGCTATTTCCTTGCTGGAGGCCACCATCTCGGTTATCGCGGTAGCAAGGCTGTCAGCATCACGCTGCTGTTTGTTAATTCCTTCTGCGCTCAGGTCGGCAATCTCCAGCATGGATTGACTGGCATCATTGACCAGCACCGAAGATGTGCGGATTTCATTGACCAGTATATTCAGACTGTCAGCCAGTTTAATTATGTCTGCGTTAAGCTTGTCTATTTCATTGTCCGTATCTTCATAACGGGCTGATGGTAACTCAACCAGCAGGTTACCCTTGCTGATTTCATTGATAGCCAGGCTGATTTGCTGCAACGGCTGCAGTTCTTTTCTAAGAGTGATGTAGGTCAATAGTAAAATCAGGCCACTGCAAATCGCTCCGCTAACAAGCAGCAGTTTTTGCAGATAAACACTTTGCGATGCCAGTTCATCGACATAGCCTTCGGCTACTATGAGCAGGTTCCACGGTTGAAACTGCCTGAATGAGACAAGCCGCTCATAGACCTGGTTGTCCTTTTCAGAGACAGACTCGAACAGCATGTTGCCACTTTCCTGTTGCAACATGTCTTTATAAATCGCATTGCCATTAACATCGGTTTTATCCAGCATTTGCTCAACGTTGTTTCCGGCAGAGACAATACTGTTGCCACGGCTGGCACTGTCGCTGGCGTCGATCAGTTTCAAACTGCCCGTTTCACCGATTTGCACTGCTTCCATACTCTGGTACAGCTCCTGCAGGCTGTCGGTGAAATCAAAGCCGGTATAAAGAATAGCAATGACATTGCCGTCTGTACTGATAACCGGTGAATAAACAGTCATATAGTCGCGCCCAAACAGGTGGGCCCGGCCAATGTATTTCTCGCCCTTGATGAGTTGTTCATAACCAGGATGATTTTTACCAAGTAATGTGCCGTAGGCGCGGCTGTTATCTGTTTTTCGCAGGGAAGTGGAGACGCGCAGGAAGTCATCCTCGTAGCGTACAAAGATAGTCGCGGTGCCGCCTGTTAAACGTGTAAATTCGTCAGGGTACCTGTGATCCATGTTCAGTTGCTGGCCGTCCAGTAATAATACGGGACTGGCGTACTCACCAATCATAACAACGTCATACTTGTTCAGCACCAGTTCGCCCTGGAGCATGGAGAAGAAAGTAGTGCTGATTCGCTTTGCGTTCACGCGCAGGTTTTTTTCATAAGCATGTAAGTTATCAACGATCAAACCGGTCTGGTTATCAAGTGCATCCCGGGACTGGTTTACTATGGCATTCTTTGAAGTGGCATAGGCGATGTAGGCAAAAAGAATAAAACAAGCCAGCATGGCAACAGCAATAAGCAGCAAGGTCTGCTTGATAACTGATAGCTTGTAAAATTTTTCCATGGTCGGGAATCCCATCAATACACTCCTCTTGTTACATGACGAAATGACTTTCTGCCAAAGTTAATCTTCGCGATAGATTCGATAGAATCATGTTTAATAATCTTTTTTGGTGATAGGCCAGCTTCTCGAACTGCATACCGATATGGGTATCGGCAACCCAGCACACCTGCATATCCACTGACAGGGTTTGTGTCCTGGTCAGTTGAAACGAGACCTGGCAAATCTCATTAACAACAGGATGCCATTCGACAGGACGTTTCAGCTCCACGCCGCCCAGTGAGATGTTGTTTACATGCGCGATAAAGCTGTTTCCCAGGTGACAGACATCGGCGCTACAGTCCGATTCCAGCCTGGAATGATTCCTACGCTCCCGCATGATTGGCTCCTGCATAAAGTTTGCTAACAGGGTTAACGGCCAAAGCACGGACAAGTTTAATCCTGTGCCTGCTGTCGGTTGGAGTGCCCGGGAATCTGTTCGAACTATTGACCCGTTGACATTATAATAAGGTCGATAAAGCCAAAATTATCAATAATATGTACGAAGAAATCAGAAAAGCGGAACTGGACGAACTTGTCGCCAAGTTAAACGCGGAAACCGCGAAAATAGCCTGGTCAGAACTGCAGACTTTTTTTGCCAGCGGTATGACCGTGTACGTGTCGCACAAACTGGACCTGATCAAGGTTGCCTGCGAGCTGGCAGAAGACAACCGGGACCAGGTCGAAGACTGGATGGGGCAGGGACTGGTGGCCAATGTCAGTGACGAACAGGCGAGTGCCTGGCTGGAGAGCGATATCCTGGTCTGGGCCACGGTCATCCACCCGTGGGTGCTGGTGCAACCCGTCGTCGACTAGATTCAACGATTACAAAACCATCCGGAATGATTCAGCAGAATAAAATTAACGTGTTGTTCGTGTGCATGGGCAACATTTGTCGTTCTCCATCCGGCGAGGGCGTGTTCAGGCATTACGTAGAACAACGGGGAGAAACAGAAAGGTTTTGGATTGATTCTGCTGGCACCTATGCCTATCACGTCGGTCAGCCAGCAGATAAACGTATGCGACAGGTGGCGGCGCAGCGTGGCTACAGCCTGGACTCCATTGCGCGCAAGGTGGAGTTAGAAGACCTGGAAAAGTTCGACCTGGTCGTGCCCATGGATAGTGATAACCTGTACGACCTTGAGAGCCTGGCCGGTGGTGCGCAACCACATATCCGTTTACTGGGCAGTTTTCTCGATGGCCATGATGGCAATACCAGTGCCCCCTCGGTGCCGGATCCCTATTACGGCGGCATGGACGGTTTCGAGATCGTGCTGGATATGATCGAGCAGGCCTGCCCGGGGATGTTTGCACATTGTCTCAGGTTGCAGGATGAAAAGGCTTGATGGGTTTACAGGAGCGAATCGAGGCAGCGATTTCAGACCACATTGGTAAACCGGCAAGGCTTTCCAGTACCCGGGCGAGCTCCGGTGGTTGTATCAATAACAGCCGCGTTGTCACATTGGACGATGGCAGTCGTTTCTTTGTCAAAACCAACTCGCAGTCAGCAGCTTTACCTGGTCTGTTTGAAACCGAATACCTGGCATTACAAAGACTGCGCGCGCCCGGTGTGATTGACGTGCCGGAACCCGTGGCCTGTGATGCAGATTTTATTATCATGTACGCCTTTAACCCGGGATCTAAAGCCGCAGACTGGCACGAACAAACAGGTTGCGGACTGGCGCGCCTGCACCAGGCAACCTGCCAGGACCAATTCGGTTTTGACCAGTTGAACTATATCGGAACCACCGCCCAGCCAAACGACTGGCACGACAACTGGGTAGATTTCTACCGCGAACAAAGACTTGGCTGGCAGTTGCAAGTGTTTGCTGCAAAAACCACGGCCGATGATCAACTGTTGTTACTGGGTGAACGCCTGCTGCAGCAACTCGACAATATTATCGGTCAGGTTCAGGAGCCGGCGGTGTTATTACACGGTGACCTGTGGTCCGGTAATGCCGCGGCCAATGCCAGCGGTGCACCGATCATCTTTGACCCGGCCAGTTATTACGGCCAACGCGAGGCCGAACTCGGTATGATGCGACTGTTTGGTGGTTTTGGTCCCCGTTGCGAGGCTGCCTATAACGAGGTCTGGCCACTGGAGCCGGAGGCCGACCGCCGCATCGCATTGTACCGGCTTTACCATGAGCTTAATCACCTGAACCTGTTTGGTTCCGGTTATTATTCAAGTTGCATCGATACACTACGAGGGGTTTTGTAGCCAATGGACCCGTTAACACAGGGTGTACTGGGCGCCGCGTCGGCACAGTCGGTTTCCCGCCCCGGTGAAATACGGCGTGCCAGTGTCATCGGCTTTTTGTCCGGCATGGTGGCGGATATCGATGTGCTCATACGTTCATCCTCGGACCCGATGCTGGTACTGGAATATCACCGGCACTTCACGCACTCATTATTGTTTGTGCCGTTCGGGGCATTGCTGGCCAGCCTCGTACTGTGGCCATTTTTTCGCAAGCACCTGTCTTTCCGGCGCGTGTATCTTTACAGTTTTGCCGGTTACCTGTTCAGTGGCTTTATCGATACCTGTACCAGTTACGGTACCTATTGGTTATGGCCACTCCTGGATGAACGCCTGGCCTGGCATATTATCTCTATTGTCGATCCGGTTTTTACACTGGGGTTGATCATCGCGATCGTGTTTGCGTTTAAAAAACGGCAGGCGTTATTCGGCCGTGTTGGCCTGGTGTTCGCGGCTTGTTACCTGCTGCTGGGCGTGGTGCAGTTACAGCGCGCCGAGTCAGTGCTGGCGGATGTCGTTGCCGAGCGTGGCCATGTGATCGAACAGCAAATGGTAAAACCGACACTGGGTAACCTGGTGTTGTGGCGTTCTACTTACCTGGCCGGGGATACTTTTTATATTGATGCCATCCGCGTCGGGATTGAGCCACGGTTCTACGAGGGTGATTCCATTCCGCGTTTTAACGAAGATAGTCTACCGGCCAGCGTTGGCCCGGACACGAGGCTGTTCAGGGATATCGAACGTTTCCGATTATTCTCGGACGGTTATGTTGCGTATTACCCGGGACGCGATAATGTACTCGGTGACATTCGTTACTCGATGAGTCCGTTATCGTCTTTACCCTTGTGGGGGATAGAGCTGGATTTTTCCCGACCCGACGAGCATGTACGCTATGATTTTTATCGGCAGGTATCCAAACAACACCGGCAAGAGTTTGTCGATATGTTGTTCGGACGTGAACTGTAAGTCAGGCAGGCGGTTTGCGCAGGCGCCAGGGGTTGGGTAGCTTGCCCTGCAGTGACAGCGACAAGCAGGCACCGATGATCATGATCGCACCGATACTTGAGCCGATATCAGGCAATTCATTCCAGCCAATCCAGCCAATCAACGTGGCAATGACGACGGTGACATAGGTAAACGGCGCTACCTTGACGGCCTCATTATGGGTAAAGGCATAGGTCAACAAGGTTTGTCCGCCGGTCGCACAAATACCCGCCAGCACCATGATGCCCACGTCGAATATTCCCGGTGGTTGCCACAGCCAGAACATTAATATGCCGGAATAGACCGTGGAAGTGACGCTGAAGTAAAACACCGTGCGCATGACCGGTTCGGTCGTCGCCATGTACCTGACCAGTATCTTGGCAAAGGCAATAAAAAAACCCGAGCAGAGTCCCACCAGCGCGGCCAGCGTGAATAGCGCCGTGCCCGGTTTCAGGATCAAGGCGACACCGAGGAATCCAATGACAAGTGCGATCGTGGTCCTGGTACTGACCTGTTCCTTGAGCAATGGCATTGCCATCAAGGCAACAAACAGCGGCGATGTTGCGTTTAATAGCGTGGACTCTGACAGGCCGACATTACCAATCGCGTAAAAAAAACAGGTCATGGCACAAATACTAATGATGCCGCGAAACAGGTGAATGTGCAGTACCGGTGTTTTTAGAAAACCTGTACCGCGAGGCAGTACGATAGGCAGGATGATGCAAAGACCGACGACGCTACGAAAAAAAACCAGCTGTGGTGCCGGCAAATCGGTGGAGGCAATCTTGATACAGGTCGCCATGATCGCGAAACAAACGGCCGAGCCAAACGCCGGCAGGAAACCATGCACCAGGTAATGCCGGTTGACTTGCATTGGTTACCTGTTTTCCTGCAGGGATTGTTGCATGCTTTCCAGTTCGTCCCAGCGTTGCATGACCTTGAACAGTTCATCCTGCTTTTCCTGCAACTCGTCCAGCACGGGTTGTTGTTCGGTGTAATCGCGGCTGTAAAAATCGGGTTCCTGTGTTTTTTCTTCCAGTTCCCGGACTTGCATCTCCAGCTGCTCGATTTGCGCTGGCAGGGAATCCAGCTCCAGCTTTAATTTATAACCGAGCTTGTTACTGTTGTTCTTTTTCGTCGACGCTTGTTTATTTTCATTGCCGTTGTTGGCCAGTGGTGTGTCCATCTCGGCCAGCTTCTTGCCGCGTCGTTGCCAGTCACTAAAACCACCAGCGTACTGTTGAATGGTACCCGAGTCCTCGAACACGAGTATGGAGCTAACCACGTTGTCGACAAACTCGCGGTCATGACTGACGATGATCAATGTGCCCTGGTAATCTGAAAGCCTGTCTTCCAGTACTTCCAGTGTTTCCACATCCAGGTCGTTGGTGGGTTCATCCAGTACCAGCAGGTTGCTGGGTCGGGTTAGCAGTTTGGCCAGAATGACGCGGTTTTTCTCGCCACCGGATAATACCTTGACCTTGGTCATTGCCCGCTTGGCCGAGAACAGGAAACCACGCAGGTATCCGATCACGTGCCGTTCCTTGCCATTCAGCTTTATATAATCGCTGCCCTCGCCGACGATCTCGGCAATGGTCTTCTCCGGGTTCAGGTGTCGCCGCAGTTGATCAAAATAGGCGATCTCGATATTGGTGCCAATCTTGACCGTGCCTGAATCCGGCTGGATCTGGCCGAGCAAAATCTTTAACAGTGTGCTCTTGCCCACGCCGTTGTTGCCAACAAGTCCAATTCGATCGCCACGCATGATCTTCAGTGAAAGCTTGTTGATTAACTGTTTATCACCGTAACCATGGGAAATATTGTAGGCCTCGACTACCTTGCGTCCCGATTGTTCGGCCTCTTCAATATGTATGCGTACCTGTGCTTGCGGTTTCAGCCTTTTATTGACTTTTTCACGCATGGACAACAGCGCGCGGACGCGACCCTCGTTACGGGTACGACGTGCCTTGATACCTTGCCGAATCCAGGTCTCTTCCTGTTCCAGTTTCTTATCGAACAGGGCATTTTTTTTCTCCTCTTCTTCCAGCGCTTTTTCCTTGTTGACCAGGTAGGCATCGTAGCCACCGGGCCAGCTGGACAATTTGCCACGATCCAGTTCGATGATGCGCGTAGCCAGTCGCTGCAGGAAGGAACGATCATGGGTGATAAAGAGTACGGCACCGGTGAAGTTGACTATCCGGTTTTCCAGCCAGTTGATGGTGCTGATATCAAGATGGTTGGTCGGTTCATCCAGCAATAACAGCTGCGGATTATTAACCAGGGCCTTCCCCAGTGCCACTCGTCGACGCCAGCCACCGGATAGTTCGGCCAGGCCTAGTTCTGCAGGTAAATCCAGTTCGGAAATGATGGAGTCCACGCGCTGGTCAATATGCCAGCCACCCTCGGCCTCGATTTGATGTTGCAAGTCCTGCAACTCGCGCAGCTTTATCTTTTCGTTTATGTCCTGTCTCTGCGACAGCGCCTCGTATTCTTCCAGCAACTGTTGCAGGTGCACCAGTCCCTCGGCGACGTAGTCGCGCACGCTGTACTGCTCTTCTTCGGGCAGGGCCTGCTCGAGCTGGCTGATACGCAGATGGGCCTGCTTGATGACTTCGCCGCTGTCAGGCTGCAGGCGATTATTGATGATATTGATCAGCGTTGACTTGCCGGCGCCGTTACGCCCTATCAGGCAGACACGCTCACCAGACTCGATAGACAAGCTGACGTGGTCCAGTATCAGCTGGTCGCCGAATTCAAGTGAAATGTCGTCAAAGGTGATAAGTGGCATAATGTTAGCGGGTCAAAGGCGGCGATTATATCGGAAACATGGCGCTGCTTCAGGATTTGTAGTGATTCCTGTTCATGTTAATTTAGTATCGATGTTTTAAATCAACGGGGTACATCATGCTGGACAAGATTTTTGAAATGCAGACGGAGTTGAATGACTATGTCTTTGCCAAAAACCACCTCAGGGACGAAACCGGACAGGCACTGAGCATGCAGTCAATCATATCTGCGGCCGCTGCCAACAAGCTGAAGGTGAATGAACTACCCAATACCTGGCTGGCCAGGTATTCCCAGGCCATGCAGGAGGAACTCAAGGAGCTGGACGAGGAACTGTTATGGAAATGGTGGAGCAAGGACGAGATTGATATGCAGAATATTCGTGTCGAGTTGATCGATATCCTGCATTTCCTTGTTTCAGCCATGATGTGTGCAGGGCTGGATGCGGAAAAGGTTTATGATATCTACCAGCAGAAACACGCGGTCAACCTGAAGCGGCAGGACACAAACTATAAAATGGCGACCAAGACCGAGGACGACAACAAGGCCATCGAATAGGCCGTAACTGGAAACCGGGATTATTTTACGAGGAATAGAGGAGACGGAATATGGCAAATGAAGGCTACCATGAACCTTACGAGGAACTGAGCGATGAAACAAAGGACATGCACCGGGCCATTACATCATTAATGGAAGAACTGGAAGCAGTGGACTGGTACAACCAGCGCGTGGATGCCTGTAGTGACCCGGAACTGAAGTCCATACTTGCACATAATCGTGACGAGGAAAAAGAACATGCCGCCATGGTACTGGAATGGATCCGTCGCCGTGACAGCAAGCTGGACCATGAGTTGAAGGATTATTTATTCACCGAGGGTGAAATTGGTCACGACCACGAGCACTAGCCGTTAAACAGTTTATTCCTCTTTAAGCTCGCACAGGATCTGTTTGATCATTGCTACTGTCTCTGCATTGAGATTGGTGAAGCGCATACCTGAATAATAACGACTGTTATTATTATCGGATTGTTGCCAAACCGGGTAAGCCGAGACTTTGATCCTGTGCATCACATGCTCGTCCTTGTAGCCACCGAAAGACAGGTCGTATTTTTTAACGGGATTCAATGGCTGTTCGGTAACGAGCAGCATTCCCCCGGTATTGAGATTGCTGGCAAGACCCAGCAAGACATCTTCATCCTGGGGATAAACATTGACGTGACATTTATAGCGCGGTTCGCTACGCCTTTCCTGCGGTTCAGCCTGTATGCTCACGGGAGATTCCTGTCTTGATTTCGTAGTGTAGCGGCGGCCTTGCTGGAAACTTTAAATTTGAAAGCATTCTATTGTCGATGTTTACACGGGTTTTTATTCACCAGCGAACTGTATATTATGCGCACACTAATCTATTTTAATTCAGCGAGTTATGTCATCACGATCGAGTATTGAACAGGGCCTTGGCTGGCTTTACGACCAGGTCAACGGCGAGGAGGATGCCCGCGTCTGCAAGGACATCCCGGACGCTGCCTGTGTTGAACAGCCGCGTAACTTTTTCGCCTACCTGCTGGCCAATTTTTGTAACAAGGTATCGGATGAAATGGTCAGCGCGCGTATCACCTTGCCCTGGTTATTCCATGTACTCGGGGTACCGCTCAGCTTTGCCGGCTTCCTGGTGCCTATTCGCGAGGCCGGCGTGCTGTTACCGCAGCTGTTTGTTGCGGCCTACGTGCGTGCCATGACGCATCGAAAAATTGTCTGGATTGTAGGTGCAGTATTATCAGCATTGGCACTGTTCTGTATGGCGACGGTGGCGAGTTTAAGCAGCGGTGCGGTTGCCGGCTGGCTATTAACCCTGTGCCTGGTATTTTACAGTCTTGCCCGTGGCCTCTGTTCCGTGTCGGCCAAGGATGTGCTGGGCAAAACCATTTCCAAGACCAGGCGTGGCAGACTCATGGGCTATAGCGCATCGGTAGCGGGCGTGGCGACGTTGCTGATTGGCTTGTCCTTACAGGCAAACTGGCTGGATAACCAGGACCAAACAGTATTGGTGGTTATCATATTCAGTGCGGGTGTACTGTGGTTACTGGCACTGGCGAGCTTTGCGTTTATTGTCGAGCCAGCCGGTGCGACTGAAGGCGGTGGCAACGCGGTGATAGAGGCATTGCGCAGTCTGCGCATCATTATTGATGATAGCGAGTTTCGCCAATACCTGGTCAGTCGTATTCTGTTATTGAGTGTGGCACTGGTCATCCCGTTCTACGTGTTACTGGTACAACAGAATTTTGAAGGAGCATTGTCCACACTGGGTATCTTGATCATCGTCAATGGCCTGGCTGGCAGTTTGAGTGCGCCGTTGCTCGGTGCCATGGCCGATTCGGACAGTCGACTGGTAATGGTGCTGGCTGCGTTGGTGGCCGGCGTGGTTGGCCTGGTTACCTGTGGCTGGAGTATGTTTTTTCCCGATATCTCTTATGCCCAGTACCTGGTTTACATACTGTTCTTCCTGGTTGAACTTGCGCATGGTGCCAGTCGCCTGGGACGCAAGGTGTACCTGGTAGACATGGCCAATACCGGTAACCGTGCTCAGTATGTCGCTGTGAGTAATACCGTCATTGGTATTGTGATGCTGTTTGCCGGTGCCATTGGTGTGATTGCCGATATCTATTCGGTCGAGGCGGTGATATTGCTGTTATCAGTTATCTCACTGCTGGCGAGTATCTACATTGCGCGCATGCGTAATGTCAGCGGCTGAGTTTATTCCGGCTGGTAGTGAACAACGTTTTCCTGTTCGTTGGCATCATTACGGCTGACGATAGCGATGGCCGGTTCTGTTTCGCTAAGGTTGCGTGGCTGATGCGGCACATTGGGCGGGATAAAAATAAAGTCACCGGATTCATTGATGACTGATTTTTCCAGGTCTTTACCAAAGCGGGTTTCAACCCGGCCCTGTACCAGGTACACCGCGGACTCAAACCCGTCATGGTAGTGTGCCTCAGCCGCGCCGCCTGGCGGGATGATCACCAGGTTCATTGATAAACCGGTCGCGCCGGCCGTGTCACTTGAGATACCAACGAACTGTTTCAATTTTTGTTTCGACAGAATTTCCTCGGGTGACTTCACCGTGATGACATCACCATCCAGTGCATGGTCAGACTCACCGGCATGAAGACTGCCAGGGAGTAACAATACAAACATTAAAAAAATAGATTTCATGTGATTGTTCCTGCTATCGATGCTGTAAACGTCTGCTGTTTCGTTCATTAACCTCTGGTACATTCGATAAGATTACTGCCGGCACGTCAAGATGTACGCAACCACCACTGCCGGAAACAATCACCTGCCTGCTAGTCGACCGCGCCTGTTAACCGGGCACACCGACAATATTTCAAACATCAAGTCCCTCGGCCTTGACGACCTCGGTTAGTGCCGTCTCCATGATGGCACGCGCGTGACCGGTCATTTTGCCAAGCATGGCATGTAGCTCGGCGTCTTTCAGGCCCCGGTTTTCGCATTGCTCACTGTATACCTCGAACTGCACCAGTTTCAGGATCAGGCTGGACAAATGCTGAGGACATTCGCACTTGATGGTGCTGGATGCCGAAGACAATTTGATCAATTGCTTGTTACTGTACAACCGGGTCGGTGCCGGCCCGGTAATGGAAATATCCTGCCCGGCACTGGGTTGAATCCGTGTGTTCTCGATCAGGTGCTTGATCTCGGCATGCAAGTGTTCCACCGTGATGGGGGCAGGGACCAGGTTATAATGCGAGTTATTCAGTAACCGCTTGGCGGCACTGTTGGTAAAGCCGTAGACCAGCAGCATCTTGCCGGCACCGGAACTCCGGTACAGTTCATCTATCTCTGCCAACTTGTCTTCGTGGATGGCAGGATACTCGACGATTAGAATATCTACGGGCTTACCTTTATGCTCTGCCATGTATTCGTCCTGGCTGTTGTAAAGACCGACGAAATCGAGACGACTGTCTTCAATCTGGTTATGTTCTAGCTGTAGTGGCAATACATCACCAATCACGGCCACGCTGACCGACTTGCCGATATTGTTGACATTGGCCTGTTTAACCTGGGCATTGTTCTGGTCATGGATATCCAGTCTTTCTACCAGTTCCTCGTTGGAGAGTTTGGCAATGCTGCCGATGGAATGGCCACGGTCGACCAGCATCTTGAGTAGTGTCAGTCGGTTAATATCCTCGCGCTGGTATAGCCGATCTGAATTCTCGGACCGAATGGGTACAACCACACTGTAACGACGTTCCCAGATACGCAGCGTATCAACCGGAATATTCGTGATTCTCGATACCGCACCGATTTTGAACGTAGTTGGCGCCTTTTTCTGAAACTCATCTGCAATCGTAGACATAAGCTGTACTAATCCTGTTGAAATTTGAACTTAGACTAGACAATTTGTAGACAACTGTCGATTACGGAACAGAAAACTGTTCATATTATGGACAGAGCAGCAATATAAGGCATTGAAAACCTGTACATTATCTTGAAATAAATTGTCCAGGACACTATTAAACAGAGCTGAACAGATACGCTATGGCGCGGCCTGGTACGGGTATTTTTGTCATTTCCCAGCCGGCAAAAGCCTGCCGGCACGAGCTGTAGTATTCGGGTCAGCCGCTGTATTAGACTAGCCTGCAAATCACACGTTACCGACAAAGATGGACATCCACACCCTGATCCGCAACCGCCGCACGATCCATGATTACGATCCTGACAAACCCGTTGCCGACGACATTATCAAGCAGGCGATAGAGACGGCCTGCTGGGCACCCAATCATCACCTGACAGAACCCTGGCATTTTTTCCTGCTGGGACAGGAGACCAGGGAAAGCATCTGCGAACTAAACCGTGACATCGTCACTGTCAGCAAGGGCGTCGAAGTCGCGGAAAAAAAATACAAGCGCTGGAAAAAGATACCAGGCTGGCTGGTTGTCAGCTGTGACAAATCAAGCGATCAGCTGCGCTTCATGGAAGACTACGCGGCCTGCGCCTGCGCAATACAGAACATGATGCTATCACTGTGGGACCAGGGCATTGGTATGAAGTGGTCTACCGGTGCCGTAACGCGCGATGAACGATTTTATGAACTGGTATGGATAGACCCGGAACAGGAACACATCATGGGTATACTCTGGTATGGCTACCCGGCCGAGGTACCGCAAACGGTGCGTAAGCCCGTGACGCAGGTTATGACTGAGCTACCCTGAGCCTGAACTGAATTCCTCGGTCGCAGCACCGCGTCCGATCTGCATTGCCATCTCTCGCCACTTTCTTCCCTCGATGTACTGATGCATGGCAGCGGATTCCTGTTCCAGTTCGGCCATCCTGAAATTAATTATATCGCCAATACTGATCACACCTATCAGGCTCTGCTTGTTATCAAGCACCGGCAGGTGGCGTATACGTCGTTTACTCATCATGGACATCAGCTTGTTAATGCCGTCGTCAAGGTAACTCACGATCACATCATGCGTCATGAATTCACTGGCCGGTTTATGCAGGATGGGTGTGCCGCCGGCCCTGGCAATACCGTTGACGACGTCACGCTCTGACAGGATGCCGGCAATGGAACCATCCGGGTTCGTGGCGATGACACAACCTATGCGTTTCTCAGTCAATATCTTGCAGGCCTCCTCGATCAGGGTATCTGGTGCTATCGTCATTATGGCCGGGTCCTTGTTCTCGATTATCGTCCTGGCAGTGATGATGTTGTCGGTATTGGCAAGCTGGATCTTCCTCGCCAGGTTATCGAGTAATTGCCTGGCAAAGATCTCCAGTACCGGGCGGATGCGATACTTATCGACCAGGTAACCGAAAGGTCCGAAGCGGGGTGCATATTCATAACGCAGGCTGATCTGAACATTGCGCTGCAATTGCTGCATGCTGATGCTGCGTTTGATCATCGACACGGGCAACGGATAATTATCCGTATCGATTTGCATGGTACATAAAGACTGTGGTTCCCATTGCTTGCATTCTTCTTCCCAGCAGCGGCCGCTCTTGTGGTGCACGCGGCGTTTCATATCCTTGCCGCTGGCAGTGAGCTGTTCCACCCGGATAATATCCGGCGCCGCATCGGCAAAGCTCTCGCTATCTGTCAGGATTTGCCAGATCTTATCGAGGTCACCCTTGACGCGCTTGTCAACTTCGAGGACCAGCATGCTGCAGTAGATTCAGGTTGGACATAGAATGATTGTATACCCTAAAACATGTCGCTGCATGGGCCGTGAACCATAACAGGCAGCTACTACTGTTATACTGTGATGACCATAGTCCGAGTGATGCATTGATGATTACTGTCCTCGAAAAACCGGCCCCGTTTGGAGGTGGTGTTGCACTACCGCCGAACAAGTCCATGTCACTGCAGGTACCCCTGTCAGATGCCGCCATCCCGGCGCTATTGACGCTGCCTCTAAGGCAACACATCGGTATCGCGGCGGAGCCACTGGTCAAACCTGGCGATCACGTGTTGACCGGTCAGGTTATTGCACGTTCGCGCGGTGTCGTTAGTGCACCATTGCATGCCAGCGCTTCCGGTGTTGTCAAGGAGATTGCCGACTATGAACTGCCTTCGCCGTCGCGCGTGGTTGCGCCCAGCATCGTGATTGAAACCGACGGCGAGGACAACTGGATAGAGACTGAAGCAGACAACCTCGTTGATTACCTGAACACCAGCCCGGTCGCCATACAGCAACGTATCCTGCAGTCAGGCATTGTTGGCCTGGGTGGTGCCGGCTTTCCGTCGGCAGTCAAATTGATCCCGGGACTGAGCCTGGAAATTGAGTTGTTGATCATCAATGCGGCCGAGTGCGAGCCTTACATCAGTTGTGATGAATCATTGATCAGAAACCATGTTGAGGAATTAATCACGGGTATAGATATCCTGGCCCATGCCTTGCAGGCAGATGCCTGTGTCATTGCCATCGAAGAAAATAAGATCGAGGCCATTGAAATACTGCAACAAGCCCTGTCCGTACACCCGGCATCCGGTATAGAGCTGAAGATTATATCCAGCCTGTACCCGGCGGGTGGCGAACGACAGTTGATAAAGTCAATTACCGGAATGGCCGTACCTGCAGATGGATTACCGGTCGATATTGGTGTGGTTTGTTATAACGTTGGTACTGCCTATGCCGTGCAGCAGGCCGTGATGAATAACAGGCCACTGGTTAGCCGGGTAGTGACAGTGACTGGTCCGGGTATTCAGACTCCCTGCAACAAGCACGTACGACTAGGTACCTCCATGGCAGACCTGGTAAAGCAGTGCGGTGGCTATACCGATGATTTTGAATACCTGATCATGGGTGGGCCCATGATGGGTATTCGGCTGGAAAACGATGCGGTACCTGTTATCAAGACAACCAATTGCCTGCTGGCTGCCGGCAAGCCATTGGTTGCGACACAGCAGGCCGAGCAACCCTGCATACGCTGTGATGAATGTGCAAACGTGTGCCCGGCCAACCTGCAGCCACAGCAGTTACACTGGCACAGCAAAGTATTCAATGCAGAACGCTTGCAGGATTACAGGTTATTTGACTGTATTGAATGTGGTTGCTGTTCCTACGTCTGTCCCAGTCACATTCCCCTGGTTGAACGCTATCGCCTGGCCAAGTCGACCATCTGGGAAGAGCGCCGCAAGCAAATGGATGCCAGTCATTCCCGCAGAAGGTTCGAGGAAAAGCAGGTACGCGATCAGCGACGGGCGCTGGCCAGGAAGTCGCGCCGGCAAGCCGGACAAACTGATACAGTAGCGTCTGTTTCAGACAGGGATCGCAAGCAACAGGAGATAGCGGCGGCGGTCAACCGCGTCAGGAAGAAGCGCGAAGAAAAGGGCTAGGACTTATTGGGTAAAGAAACGCTGGCGATAACCAAGCAGGATTGTCTCGTTTTCGCCTTCCGGTTTCAGGTCTACATTGAAAACAAGTGTTTCTTCATGGTTCACCGGCACCTCGCCGATGTAATAGATAGCCAGCGGATCTTTTTCACGAATTTCCCTGAGCTTTATATCCTTGATCTGGTTGGACAGGTTTTTTACCACGACATTAACCGTAGCCGGGACAGGCTTTTCCGTACCATTGACGTTTTTACGCACTGAGACATTTAACATAGCGCGATTCTGGCTGCGGGTGATCTGATAGCCGCGTGCTACTTCGACCGGAAGCTGATCGGTTGTCAGCGCATTGACGTGGACGTTGTAATCACCAATCGTGAGGTTGTGTTCGTTGGGAGCCAGGGTAACGCGGTCAGCTGATTCAGCAGAGCTTGTAGTGGAACCCTGGTCGCAGCCCTGTACGGCCAGTAACGGGATGAATAAAAGTAAAGACCACTTTTTCACATTCATCTTGAACATTGATGTCTCCATACAACTTGATTTGCGTTTAACTATACTACAGAAAGATCGCTGATTCATAACGTATTCTGCCCACACATGAGTGCTGCACTGCCAAAGATAACCGGGCATGCATAAAGTAGCTATTTTCAGAATTATTGCCCATGGCCGCTATATAAGGAGTGTAAGTTACAAAGACGGGACTAAGCTCGAATGATGAAGGTAATTTTCAGTGGTATGTTATGCAGTGTGCTATTCCTGGGTTCAGCACAGGCGGGTGGCGAAGAGACAGGCATGATGAAACCGGCCAGAGGCTCGGTCTATGCCTTTTTGCTTGAGGGCTTGAAGCTACTCGCAGACGGTGATGTCGAGGGATGGATTGCCGGCTACTGTGACGGTTTTCGACTGTGCAAGAACGAGGCTGAACTCGCCATGATCCGCAATTATCGTGCACCCTTGCAGAAGAAGATTGCGCCGACCTGCCTGAAGGACGGCGAACGGGCACTCGATATAGCCAGGGTGATCGGTGACCCGGAGATAGACATCGCGGTCAAGGTCTACCTGGTATGTGACCCGCAAGTCCCACCGCGTTTTTACTCGTTACGCAAAACAGCCGACCATTGGTTTTTTATCAGTCTCTAGAATAAAACGGTCTCTTGAAATAAGTCAGGCAGACTGTTGCCTCGGTTATCCGTTAAACTGTGGTAAACACATCATGGAACCTGCAATGCGACGGTTATTTCCTGTTACGTTCCTGTGCCTGTTTACGGCGCTGGTATTTGCCAATGACAAACCCCTGCGCCTGGGGCTGGAACACTGGCCACCTTACATGGACCGTTTCCATGAGGATCACGGAGCCGCGGCCGAGCTGGTGATGACGGCATTACACCGGGCCGGTTACCAGTTCAGCATCAATTACGATAACTGGTCGCATACACTGCAGGGTACAGAGCTGGGTGTATTCGATATCATCGTGGCGGGCTGGTATACCGAACCCCGCACCAGCCAGTTTGTCTACAGCAAACCATACCTTTATAACCGCATCAGTTTTATCAAGCGCAAGGATGATAATATTCAGTTCAACAGCCTGGCAGATCTTCGTGGTGAACTAATCGGTACCGTCAACAAGTATGCCTATGGTGAAGAATTTGACCGTTCCAACTTACTAATAAAATTACCGGTTAATCATCTGGTACAGAACCTGTCTTTGTTGCAACAGGGCAAGATCGATCTAACCCTGGATGATGAACTGGTCATACGCCACCAGTTGCGGACTTACATGCCAGGGACAGCCGACCAGTTTGCTTTCCTGGAAAAGCCTGTCACGGTAAGGGGTCTGCACATCCTGGTCAGTCGCAAGCGTGATGACCATGAAAAGATCGTGGCTGACTTTGACCGGGTCGTGCAGGAAATGCGGCTGGATGGCAGTTTTGAAAAGGTGTTACAAAAATACGAATCGGGTTATCGATTCCTGACTGAAACGGATTAAAAAAAGGCCGGGGAAACAGCTCCTCCTCGCAGTGGCAGTTGGTGCAAACCGCCTGATAAAACTGTATCCCCGGCAAACACATGGGTAGTGTACTTATGATTAGAAAGACATGTAGCCAAAGATTCAGAAATGAGAAACCTGACCGATTATTGATCAGTACAATGTATTTACACATGGAGTCAGCTGTCTGTTGACAGCAATCAGGTGTGGCCGAAGCAGGCCCTGTTTTTCTCGGTCTGGTTAATAGAATGCATTGTGTGTCGAGCGCATTCGTCACCCATTATGTCCCTGAGATAAATAAAATGTGTCAGCATCAGGAACAGCAGCAAGGTGATTAACAGGAAACTGATATTGCTATCAGCGATTTCCAGCATGTGTCCCATTGCCTGCAAGGCACAACCCGAGAACAGCACGATGAATCCAACCAGTCCATCCAGGTATTGGCGGGCACGGTTAAATAATAATTCCGCGCGATGCTGCTCGGTATCGTCAGTTAACAGGTCAGTGTTGATTTACCCACTCGCCAGTAACGCCATGCCGACAAGTACGATTCCTCCCCTGTTATAGATCAGGTTGGTAGTGATAGAGATTGTATATGTCCCTTCCATACATCTTTCATAATTAAAAGCGCGTTATCTGAATGCTGCTGTATTATTGGCAGGCATTGATTATTATTCGATGATATTTCAATAGCTTATTGGTTTATAAAGTGATAAATGGCACGAGAGTGTTTTTGTTGTATTGTGACTAGCTAAAGAATTGCCTGTACATCTAACTCATGTCCAATAAATCGCAAACCAGGATACCGGCAACTTACATGCGCGGTGGAACCAGCAAGGGTGTCTTTTTCAGTCTGAACAATTTGCCTGAGGCGGCACAAACGCCGGGTGCCGCCCGTGATGCGCTGCTGCTGCGTGTTATTGGTAGCCCTGATCCATACCACAGGCATATCGATGGCATGGGGGGCGCGACTTCCAGCACCAGCAAGACCGTGATCGTGTCAGAAAGTACACGTGGCGATCATGACGTGGATTACCTGTTTGGCCAGGTTGCCATTGATCGGCCGTTTATAGACTGGAGTGGTAACTGTGGCAACCTGACCGCGGCGGTGGGCAGTTTTGCGATTATGCAAGGCCTGGTTGATGCAACACGTATTCCTCAAAATGGCCAGGCCGAGGTACGTATATGGCAGGCAAACATCAACAAGACGATCATTACCAGGATACCCATGGTCGACGGTGAGGTTCGGGAGACGGGTGACTTTGAACTCGACGGGGTAACTTTCCCGGCAGCCGAAATACAAATCGATTTCATGCAACCTGCTGCTGATAACGCGCTGTTTCCCTCGGGCAAACTGATCGATGAACTGCATGTTCCGGGTCTTGGTGTGCTTGAAGCCACCATGATCAACGCGGGAATTCCAACCATATTTATCAATGCAGCAAGCGTTGGCTTAAACGGCAGCGAGTTACAGGATGACATCAACAATGATGACAAGGCCCTGGCCAGGTTTGAAAACATACGTGCACACGGTGCCGTGCGGATGGGGCTGATCAAGGATATTAGCGAGGCAGCACAGCGGCAACATACACCCAAGCTGGCCTTTGTTGCAGGACCGGCCAGCTATACGGCAGCCAGCGGCAGAGAAATTAACGCCGGTGACATTGACTTGCTGGTACGCGCACTTTCCATGGGCAAGTTACATCATGCCATGATGGGTACCGCCGCGGTGGCCACAGGCATCGCCGCCGTGGTCCCGGGAACACTGGTGAACCTGGTTGCCGGCGGTGGTGAGCGCCAAGGCGTCTGTTTTGGTCATCCATCGGGCACTTTAACAGTTACTGCCGAGGTAACGCGAAACGGTGACAAGTGGGTTGCAACCAGCGCCAGCATGAGTCGCAGTGCCAGGGTGCTGATGGAAGGGTGGGTACGTGTGCCCATTGAATTTTCGCGGTGATGTCACTAACGTGATTGACTATGAGTAGCCAGGCAAACAGGCGCGATGTCTTCTTCGTATCGGACAGGACCGGCAAAACTGCTGAATCAATCGGTGAAAGCCTGTTAAGCCAGTTCAAGGGATTTGAATTCGAGCACCATACTTTTCCATTTGTGACAACAACTGCAGAAGCGAATCATGTCGCAGGCATTATTGAAAAGGCCGCCAGGAACAGTGGCCAGCAACCGATAGTGTTCAGTACGCTGGTCAATGGTCAGCTGGAAAAACTGATCTCGTCTACCAGTGCCTGCGTGATTAGTTTATTTAATATGTTTATCGATCCGCTTGAGCAAAGCCTGCAGATCAAGTCCACGCGCATCATGGGTCTTCCGCATGAGGAATTTACGGACAAGAAATACGACAAGCATATAGACGCTATCGATTTTGCAATGAACTTTGATGATGGCAGCCGTACAGACAAGTATGAGAAGGCAGATGTCATACTTGTCGGTGTATCGCGCTGTGCCAAGACACCTACCTGTTTATACCTGGCCATGAATTTTTCTATCAAGGCTGCCAACTACCCGTTAACCGATGATGACCTTAACGCTGAGACGCTGCCCGATTTCCTGCGCAAGCACCTCGACAAGGTAGTGGGGCTGACGATACAGGCAGACCAGCTGAGCGCAATACGGGAAAAGCGTCGACCGAAAAGCAGCTACGCCAGTCTCAAGCAATGTATGCAGGAAACACGGCAGGCTGAGAACATCATGCAGTCGCATGGAATCAAGATGATAGACTCTACGGCCATGTCGATAGAAGAGATAGCCATTACGATTGTCCGTGAAAGGCAATTGTTACATCAGAAACATTGATATAAGGATAAAAATTTAACAGATGAATAAGGAATACATACGCTCTTTCCATGAACTGGGTATGAACGACGTAGGTATAGTCGGTGGTAAAAACGCCTCGCTGGGTGAAATGATCAGTAACCTGGCCGATGCCGGTGTGGCCGTGCCTGAAGGTTATGCCACAACCGCCCAGGCATTCTGGGATTTTCTTGCCCACAATCATTTGCGCGAGCGTATCGCAGAGCGGCTGGCCGAACTGGATACCAATAACATGCAGGCGTTAACCAGCGCGGGCAAGGAAATACGCCAATGGATTATTGATGCACCACTGCAGCCTGACCTGGAACAGGCGATTTCCGAAGCCTATCAGTCCATGGCCGTGGGTGGAAACCATAATGTCTCGGTTGCGGTGCGTTCGTCAGCCACGGCAGAGGACTTGCCCGATGCCTCTTTTGCCGGCCAGCAGGAAACCTTCCTGAATGTGAGCGGCCTCGACAACGTATTGCACAAGGTCAAGGAAGTCTTTGCCTCGCTCTACAATGACCGGGCGATTTCCTACCGTGTGCACAAGGAATTTGCCCATGATGAGGTTGCATTGTCAGCCGGTATTCAACGCATGGTCCGTAGCGATATGGGTGCCAGTGGCGTGATGTTTACCGTGGACACGGAGTCCGGTTTTACTGATGCGGTGTTTATCACAGCCAGTTATGGCCTGGGAGAGACGGTGGTACAGGGTATCGTCAACCCTGATGAATACTACGTGTACAAGCCGGCGTTGCAGGCCGGCAACAAGGCCGTACTGGGAAGGAATGTCGGTAGCAAGGCGGTAAAGATGATCTATAGCGACCGGGATTCAGGAGAACTGGTAAAGACGGTTGATGTTTCGAAAGAAGAGGCCAATCGTTTTTGTTTAAACGATGAACAACTGGAACAGCTGGGCCGCCAGGCCATGACTATTGAGCAACATTATGGACGTCCCATGGATATCGAATGGGCACTGGATGGTGAAGACAATCAGCTATATATCGTGCAGGCACGTCCGGAAACGGTGATGAGTCGTAACAACAAAAATATCATTGAACGATATCGTTTGCAGGGTAAGGGTAAGGAAATAATCTCCGGGGCAGCGATAGGTCAGAAGATAGGTGCAGGGCGTGCCCGGATTATCCAGCAGCTTGCCGACATGGACCAGTTACAGGATGGTGACGTGTTGGT
This sequence comes from Gammaproteobacteria bacterium, assembly GCA_965229565.1. Taxonomy (GTDB): domain Bacteria; phylum Pseudomonadota; class Gammaproteobacteria; order Eutrophobiales; family Eutrophobiaceae; genus JANQNX01. Next base: position 1,171,129 of record OZ245888.1, read on the forward strand.
GACGGAAATGACGGACCCGGACTGGGAACCTGTAATGCAGCGGGCCTCCGCGATTGTAACCGATCGTGGTGGTCGAACCTGTCATGCCGCGATCATTGCGCGTGAGCTTGGTGTGCCTGCTGTAGTTGGCTGTGGTGATGCCACTACAAGGATTGAAGAGGGCAGTGAGGTTACCGTGGTCTGTGCAGAAGGTGAAAGTGGCAAGATATACGAGGGTATACTGCCATTCGAAGTGCATACGGCCGAACTGGATAACATGCCGCCGGCACCGGTGAAGATCATGATGAATGTAGGCAACCCCGGTAAGGCCTTTTCATTCTCATCCATACCCAATGCCGGCGTTGGCCTGGCCAGGCTTGAATTCATTATCAATAACAAGATCGGAATTCATCCCCGGGTCTTGCTTGACTACGAATCACAGCCGGATGACCTTAAACAGAGAATAGAGCAGCTTATAACCGCCTATCCTTCACCTGTGGATTTTTATGTCATGAATCTCGTCGAGGGTGTATCCACGCTTGCTGCTGCCTTCGCACCGTCGCCGGTAATCGTGCGCTTGTCCGACTTTAAATCCAACGAGTACGCTAATCTCATTGGCGGCGATCGCTATGAGCCGAAAGAAGAAAACCCGATGATTGGTTACCGCGGTACGTCGCGATACCTGTCGTCAGATTTCGAGGACTGTTTTGAACTCGAATGCCGGGCATTGAAGTACGCGCGTGAACAAATGGGCCTGACAAACCTGTGGGTCATGGTGCCGTTCGTACGAACCTTATCAGAGGCGCGGGGCGTAGTTGAACTGTTGGAAAAATATGGACTGAAACGAGGTGAGCATGATCTGAAATTGATCATGATGTGCGAGATCCCCAGTAATGCCATTCTTGCCGACCAGTTCCTTGAATACTTCGATGGCTTTTCCATTGGTTCCAACGACATGACGCAACTGACACTCGCCATTGATCGTGATTCCAGCCTGGTTTCGGACCTGTTTGATGAACGCAATGACGCAGTCAAGTTTATGCTGAGTCGTGCCATACAGGCCTGCAAGAAAGCCAACAAATACGTTGGTATCTGTGGACAGGGACCCTCGGACCACCCTGACCTTGCCAAGTGGCTGGTCGAGCAAGGTATCGAGAGCATGTCGCTCAACCCGGACACAGTGATTGATACGTGGCTGTTTCTCGCGGGCCAGAAGCAGGATATGAATTAATTTTAAGCATGCACAAAAAAAAGCGGCGACGTGGTTACACGTCGCCGCTTGTACTTTAACTAACCAGACAAATTAAAACTTGCCTGGAACAGCTAACAAAAGTTAGCGTTTTGCTATTTCACTTCCAGCAGGCTCGACTGGCTCAAAGCGGCCCAGGTTCATGACCTTGGTCCAGGCAGCAGCGAAGTCATTCACGAACTTGGTGTCTTCAGAAGCATAAACTTCTGACAGCGCACGCAGTTCAGACTGAGAGCCGAAGATAAGGTCTACAGGTGTAGCCGTATACTTTAGCTTGCTTGTGCCACGGGCAACGCCTTCATAGATACCCGGGAACTCCGAAGACTTCTTCCATTCTGTCGACATGTCGAGCAGGTTGACGAAGAAGTCATTGCTGAGTGTGCCGGGCTTGTCGGTCAGGACGCCATGCTTCGCGCCACCTGCGTTTGCATTAAGCGCACGCATACCGCCTACCAGCACGGTCATTTCAGGTGCGGTCAACGTTAACAGGTCAGCCTTTTCAATCAGCATGTCTGCCGGTGAGTCGTAGGCCATTTCCGTGTAATAGTTACGAAAACCGTCCGCCTTCAACTCAAGCCATGCAAATGACTTCTGATCAGTCATTTCCTGCGTGGCATCAGTACGGCCAGGGGTGAAGTCCACTTCAATACTGTAACCTGCATCCCTGGCAGCTTTTTCAATGGCAGCATTACCGGCAATCACGATCGTATCTGCCAGTGAAACCTGCTTGCCTCCCTTCAGTGACTTGTTGAAGTCAGCCTGAACCTTTTTCAAGGTCTTTAACACCTTGTTCAGTTCTTGCGGGTTGTTTACAGCCCAGTTCTTCTGTGGAGCCAGTGCGATACGTGCACCGTCGGTGCCGCCACGCATATCTGAACCACGATAGCTGGCTGCAGAAGCCCAGGCAGTACGTACCAGTTCAGGTACACTCAGACCAGAGTCAAGTATCCTGGCTTCAAGCTTCTCCGCGTCATCGTTGCTGATCATTTTGTAGTCAGCAGCCGGAACAGGGTCCTGCCAGATGAAGGTTTCCCCGGGCACTTCCGGTCCCACGTAACGTGCTACCGGTCCCAGGTCACGGTGAGTCAACTTGAACCAGGCCTTGGCAAAGGCCTCGTCAAACTGTTTCGGGTTTTTCAGGAAACGCTCGGCAATCTTGCGGAATGCCGGGTCTTCTTTCAGTGCCAGGTCAGTGGTGAACATGATTGGCGGATTTTTCTTACCTTCTATATGAGCGTCAGGCACAGACGTATGCGCTGATTCATCGGTAGGGATCCAGACGGTACCGCCACCCGGGCTCTTTTGCTGTTTCCAGTCAAAGTTGAACAGGTTGGCAAGATACAACACAGACCAGGCTGTCGGTGTCTGGGTCCAGGCACCTTCAAGACCACTGGTTACTGCATCTTCCGCTTTACCTTTACCGCATTTGCTTTCCCAACCAAGACCTTGTGCTTCAATCGGGGCAGCCGCTGGCTCTGCACCGACACAGTCAGCAGCAGGTTTTGCACCATGGGCCTTCCCCAGGGTATGACCACCGGCTGTCAGCGCCACAATTTCCTCATCGTTCATTGCCATACGACCAAACGACAGGCGCATGTGCTGCGCAGCTTCAAGCGGGTCCATGTTGCCGCCAGGGCCTTCAGGATTTACGTAGATTAAACCCATCTGTACGGCAGCAAGGGGCGATTCGAGTTTGCCAGTTTCAAAGCGCTTATCGGCAGCAAGCCATTTCTTTTCTGCGCCCCAGTAGACTTCATCAGCTTCCCAGTCGTCGACACGACCACCGGCAAAGCCCAGTGTTTGAAAGCCCATGGATTCCAGGGCTACGTTACCGGAAAGGATTATCAGGTCGCCCCAGCTAACGCTGCGGCCGTATTTCTGCTTAACCGGCTCCAGGATACGACGCATCTTGTCGATGTTGGCGTTATCCGGCCAGCTATTCAGCGGTTCAAAGCGAATCTGACCGCCTTCAGCGCCACCGCGGCCATCCATCGTGCGATAGGTACCGGCTGCATGCCAGGCAGAACGAATAGCGAGACCACCGTAATGACCCCAGTCAGCTGGCCACCAGTCCTTGGAGGTGGTCAGGGCGGTTTCAATGTCAGCCTTGAGTTGCTTGTAATCAACCTTGTTAAATTCTTCGGCGTAATTGAAATCTGCGCCGTAGGGATTGGATGCGGGATCATGTGCACGAAGCTGATCCAGGCTTAGTTTTTCAGGCCACCAGTACTGGTTATCGATGTCCATCACTTCTTCCGCCATGACACTAACTGGCGCAAGTGATGCTATCGAAACAGCAATGGCCGTAAACATCGGCAATGCTTTCTTAAACATAACTAGCTCTCCTCTTGTTGTAAAAATTTTTTATTTAGAATCTTTCTAAAGTCTAGATCATTACGATGACGACACGAAATCAAGAAAAGCTATGGGTAGGATAGGTAAAAGCTATTAGTCTGTAAGTCTGGATAGTTATTCTATCTGGTTGTAAATTGAGGGAAAAAGTCAGGTTTACTTTGCGGCGCAACATTTTTAATGACCGAGGCAGGAGACGCTCCCACTATCACTGACTGGTATGACATGAATAGTCTTTGGTGTGTTTGTGCCCCGTCGCTTTACTGAAAAATGACAGACCATGAAATGCACCGATTGTGCAAACTATTTTAGAGAAGGTATATGGATAAAAATCTTTTATATGTAGGCAGCACGAAAAATATATTTAGCATGTTTACTGGTCGTCTGATAGTTTTCAGTTAATTTTTGAAATAAATGACATGTACCGGAATCTAATGAGCCAAACTCACAACACAAATAACAATTGGCTAAAGTATGCAAGCTGATGTTCTAACAAAAATCATCCTGCCTTTGTCCCTGTTCCTGATCATGTTTGGAATTGGGATATCTCTAAAGATTTCTGATTTTAAAAATATTTTTAAATATCCTAAAGCGATTGTTACAGGAATAATCGGGCAGTTAGTTCTTCTTCCGCTTATTGCCCTTGTTCTTGCTATTCTTTTCAGTTTATCCGCTGAACTGGCGGTAGGTTTAATTATTATTGCCTTGGCGCCAGGCGGTGCGACATCTAATATGTTTACCTATCTGTTTAAAGGAGATGTCTCACTTTCTGTCAGTTTAACGTTATTGATTAGCCTGATTACCCCATTCACTATTCCAGTGCTTACATCTTTGGGCATGCTCTATTTTATGGGTAGTGGTACTCAATTTGAGTTGCCGATCATGAAAACGATAGTTCAGTTACTGGTAATCACGATTATTCCAATAGCTTTAGGAATGTTTGCTTTGAATCGTGCACCGGTATTCGCAAGGAAAGTAGAAAATGTACTGAAATGGTTTTCAATATTTTTCCTGTTTTTGATTATTGCTTTAATCATCATAAAGAACTCTGAAAACATGGGCAGCTTTTTTGCACAGGCGGGTCTCGCAACCCTGGTGCTGAATATCATGGTATTAATCCTGGGTTATCAGCTGGGAAACCTGGCCAAACTCGGTAGAAAACAGTCTATCGCAATTGGATTTGAAGTTGGGATTCAGAATGGTACTTTGGCATTAGTGGTGGCGGGTACCTTGATTGGCAACACTACTATGATGATCCCGGCAGTCACCTACTCGATAATCATGTTTATTACAGGTGCTGTTTTTGGCTGGTTCATTACCAGGAAGCAACGTTCTATTGCTTAGGATTGGCTGGGAATATCTGACTACTACATACATTCTTGTATGTTGCCCTACGGGCCAGTCTAGCCGGGCTCGACTGTTCAAATTTGCTCCCGGCAAATTTGTCGAACCTTTTTGCAGTTCGAGTTCTTCCGGATGCAAACAATAAAAAAAGGGTTCACAAGGAACCCTTTATTATTGATATGGCTGGGGGTAGAGGATTCGAACCTCTACTGGCGGAGTCAGAGTCCGCAGTCCTACCATTAGACGAACCCCCAAACAATTAACACTTTTATTTATAGCAAAAAAAAGAGGGTAACCCCTCTTTTTTTCAGCGTTAAAGGAAGAAAGAAATCCCTTAACGTTTCGAGAATTGCGGACGCTTGCGAGCTTTGTGCAGGCCGACTTTCTTGCGTTCCACTTCGCGTGCATCGCGGGTTACGAAGCCGGCGACACGAAGCTGCTTGCGCAGGGTTTCATCATACTCAATCAGGGCACGGGTAATGCCGTGACGGATGGCACCAGCCTGGCCACTGATTCCACCACCGGTAACGGAGATGTTGAAGTCAAACTGGTCCATGACATTCAGGGTTTCCATTGGCTGGCGTACAACCATCTGTCCGGTTTCGCGGCCAAAGTACTGTTCAAGTGTTTTATTGTTAATGGTGATCTGACCAGAACCGCGTTTCATGTAAACGCGAGCAGAAGCATTCTTGCGTCGACCGGTGCTGTAATAAATTTGTTCGGACATCAATTATATCTCCAGTGCCTGGGGTTGTTGTGCCGCATGGCTATGCTCGGCACCAGCGTAGACTTTCAGCTTGCGATACATTGCACGACCCAGCGGGCCCCTTGGCAACATGCCTTTGACTGCGGTTTCGATAACTTTCTCAGGTTTCTTGGCAATCTGCTTTTCAAAAGTGATGGACTTGATACCACCAGGGTAACCGGTATGGTGATGATAGAGTTTGTCGGTGGACTTGTTACCACTAACGCGGACATCCTTGGCATTGATGACTACGATGTAATCGCCGGTATCGACGTGTGGCGTAAATTCAGGCTTATGCTTGCCACGCAGGCGACGCGCCACTTCAGTTGCCAGGCGTCCCAGCGTTTTTCCACTGGCATCAATCACATACCAGTCTCGCTTGACCTCGGCGGGTTTTGCAGTAAAGGTTTTCATCACTAAATCCTGAGAATCGGGTTACCCTGAAAAAAAGAGGTGGAATAGTACGGATAGACCCTTTTGCTGTCAACACACACCGCGCTGAAAAGCCCATTGTGACGGGGTTGGCCGCAATCAGCTGAACCAATACCTGTGTAATCCGTACATATATATAGTATCCAGCTATAACTAAAACGGTGAGTTATGGAAAAAAGACGCTACAGCTTGTTTGACCAGTTCATTTTTGAGTTCGATAAGCGATTGAAAAAAATAGAAAAAAAGAAAAAAACCAGGAACTACAGGCCGTATCCGGCGAAGACGGTACCGGAAGCAGTCCTGACCAGCGAGGAAAAACAGCATGTGGCCGGGCTGATGCGGGTCAATCATGCCGGCGAGATTGCCGCCCAGGCGCTCTACAAGGCCCAGGCCCTGGCGAGCAGGAATCACGAGATCAAGCGTACCCTGCAGGAATCCGCCGAGGAAGAATACGACCACCTGCACTGGTGTGAGACCCGCCTGAAGGAACTGGACAGTCATACCAGTTATCTTGAGCCGGTCTGGTTTACCGGGTCATTTGCTATTGGCCTGGCAGCAGGCAGTTTTGGTGACCGCTGGAACCTCGGCTTCCTGGCAGAGACCGAGCACCAGGTGGTTGAACACCTGGATGAACACCTGCGTAAACTGCCGCAGCAGGACCAGAAAAGCCGGGCCATCCTGGAACAAATGCAACAGGATGAGGCGCATCATGCCAACACCGCCGAGTCGGCCGGGGCTTACCAGTTGCCGCGACCTGTTCGGGACCTGATGGCACTTACCTCACAGGTAATGAAAAAAACCGCCTATCGCCTCTGAGATTCATTTCCGCCACTTGAAAAAAATCGACTAGCCCCCATTTTTTTATTAAGTCGATAAAGACGACATCGAATTTATTTTGTGGAGGTTATGAACATGAGTCTTTCCAATTACGAACCTTGGAGTTTGCTTGATCGTTTTCAACAGCAGTTGAACCAACTGGGCTATGCCGACCGGCAGCTGAGTACAGAAGGCGTTAATGACGCGTCCAATATTGTGACCAGTCACTGGCGTCCAGCCGTGGATATTAAAGAAGAAACCAATCGTTTCCTGATCACGGCTGACCTGCCGGGTGTTGATCCCAAGGACATCGAGATTACGATGGAGAACGGTGTCTTAACTATCAAGGGTGAACGCACTTCCGAGGCTACCGAGGAAAAAGAAGGTTACAAGCGCGTCGAGCGTGTCAGTGGTACCTTTTATCGTCGATTCAGCCTGCCGGACTCTGCAGATGCCGAGAACATTGAAGCAACTGGTAAAGATGGTGTACTCACCATTACTTTACCCAAGCATGAGAAGGTGCAGCCCAGACGTATCGAGGTTAAAGGCTAGTCACCAAACAATAACAAGGCGGGTTTTTACCCGCCTTTTTTATTGCATGGACCAGGAAAGTTCGTCGGAACTTTTTTACATGAAATTTTCCTAAATATTTTCATTTACACGGGAATTACTAACAATGAAGAATGGGCTTATGTACAAGCTAGCCAAACTATTTCTGTTTTCACTCTCACTGATCGCCCCGGTTGCGCATTCAGCATTACCGGTTGAAGCCGGTGGCAAGGAGTTGCCCAGCCTGGCACCTATGCTGGAAAAAGTGACACCTGCCGTGGTGAATATTGCTACCGAGGGTCGCATCAAACAAAATATGAATCCGCTTTTTGCTGACCCGTTTTTCAGACGCTTTTTTAACTTTCCCGATCAGCCAATTGAACGTAAGACCAGCAGCCTGGGTTCCGGTGTAATTGTTGATGCCAAACGCGGACTAATCCTGACCAATAACCACGTTATAGCCAATGCCGATCAAATAACCGTCACCTTGCGTGATGGACGTCATCTCGAGGCCGAGGTTGTGGGTACCGACCCGGAAACAGATGTTGCCGTGATCAAGGTGCCTGCGGATAATCTGACAGCCATTAAAACCACAGATTCGAATAACATCAGCGTGGGTGATTTCGTGGTAGCCATCGGCAACCCGTTCGGTCTTGGGCAAACGGTTACCTCGGGTATCGTCAGTGCACTTAGTCGTAGTGGTCTGGGCATTGAGGGTTACGAGGACTTTATTCAAACAGATGCCTCTATTAATCCCGGTAACTCGGGTGGTGCCCTGGTCAACCTGCGTGGTGAACTGGTAGGCATTAATACTGCTATCTTTTCCCAGACGGGTGGCAATATCGGTATCGGCTTTGCTATCCCGATTAACCTGGCATTACAAATCATGGAACAGTTGCTGGAAACCGGCGAAGTCAAGCGCGCGTTTCTCGGGGTCAGTATGCAGGACATCAGTCCGGAACTGGCCGAGGCATTCGGTTTGAAACGCCAGACCGGTGCCATTATTAACCAGGTATTGGAAGGTTCACCTGCCGATAAGGCCGGCATAAAGGCCGGTGACATCGTGTTATCGGTTGATGATAAGAAGATCAGGAACGCAGAAGACCTGCGCAACCGCGTTGGACTGTTGCCGGTTGGCAAGAAAGTGCGTATGACCATACTGCGCGATGGCAAGGAAAGAAAACTGACGGTTGACGTCAGCGAAAACCAGGTGGCAGATAGCGGGCCGCGAGCAGTGAATGAATTATTGCAAGGTGTTACCGTTACCGACCTTGAACAGGGCAACTCGCCCTATGTCAATGCAGAGGGAGTACAGGTATTGAAAGTTGAGCGCGGCAGTATTGCCTGGCGCAATGGTCTGCGGTCTGGCGATATCATTACTTCGGTGAACAAGAAGGATGTTGGCAGCGTGCGTGAATTCCTGGCCGCGGTCGATAAGGTTTCTGCACCGTTATTGTTGCGCATTATTCGCGGTAATACGGCAGCTTTCCTGGTGCTGAAACCCTGATTAATTACCTAGAGCTGTTTTTCGAATTCAGACCTGAAGTTGGCGATAGAGTCCTTTAGAAATTCTACCGCCTTCATTCTTGGATAGGATTTACGGTAGGCAATAATGACTTCCCGGTATGGTGCCGGTTTATTAAAAGGTCTGAATTCCAGCATACTGCGCAGGCCGGATCGGTCTTCTATCGATAATGCGGGCAGGATGGTAATTCCGACACCGGCCGCGACCATTTGCCGTATGGTTTCGATGGAACTGCTTTCCAACGACTTCTGAATTTCCATTTCCTTGCCCAGCGGGTTAACGCACGAGGGACACAACTGCACCACCTGGTCGCGAAAACAGTTGCCGGCCTTTAGCAATAACATGGTGTCATTCACAAGGTCATTGGGGTTGAGTTTCTTCTTTTTTGCCAGTTCATGTCCCTTGGGCAGGGCAACCATAAACGGTTCCTTGTAAAGTACTTGCGTGGCAATTCCGTTCTCGCTGAAAGGGTTGGCCATTATGGCAATATCTATCTCGCCGGACTTCAGTTTTCTGGCGAGGTTCTCGGTAAAGTCTTCCTCTATGATCAGTGTCAACTCTTCCTTGCTCTTGTGAATCATCGGGATCAGTTTTGGCAACAGGTAGGGGCCAATGGTGTATATGATCCCGAGCCGGAGTTCGCCGTTTAACTGGTTCTTGTTAATTGCGGCAATTTCTTTCAGGTTGTTGGCCTCGTTCAATATGGTCTCGGCCTGGTTAACTATCTGCCGCCCAATCTCGGTGATGGCAACCTCGTGTTGATGTCGTTCAAAAAGCGTGACGCCCAGTTCCTCTTCCAGTTTCTTGACTGCCACACTCAGTGTTGGCTGGCTGACAAAACAGCGCTCGGCAGCGTGACCGAAATGTAATTCCTTGGCAACGGCAACAATGTAGCGTAGTTCAGAGAGTGTCATTGTTTACTTGCTCCTTTATGCCGATGGCTTGCTGATATTGAGAGCCTGTCAGGCATCCCTGCTGGCATATTCAGGCTGCGTGAATGGTTCTACATCCGTGTTGCTGTCCTGCTGTGCCACGTAGTGTCGCAATAATTCGAGATCGACCAGTTTTTTGCCAAGGGCGTCGCCCTCGCGAACAGTATTCGGATTGTCTTGTTCACCAAGATGATTGACTACCAGTGCCGCGCCGCTAAAGTCGTTGTCCGTCGTATAGGCATGCGTAGTAATGACTACCTGCAGGCCGGCAAACTGTGCCGCCTTGTTGCCGTTGGTCGTGTCCTCGATGGCGATGCAGTTGTCTGCTGTCAGACCCATTTCGGCAAGGGCGCACTGGTAGACGACCGGGCTTGGCTTTTTATCGGTTACGATATCGCTGGTGACGATCGCGTCAAACAGCTTGTCGGGTTCAACGTCCAGCGTTTGCCTGATGAGGGTAAGAAAATTGGCCTCCGATGAGCTGGTTGCAATGCCCAGCATGATACCTTCGCGGGTGGCCTCGTTAATCAGGCGCTCTATACCGGGCCGTAGTCGTATCTTTCCATCGGCAAGCATGGTCCGGTAGTGCTCCGACTTGCACTGGTGCAGGTCCGAGATAAATTTCGGGACGTCGTCTATTCGCGCTTTCAGATCCTTGTCCTTGTTCAGGCATACCCTGAAGCGTTCCTTGCCGCCTGATATGGCGAGCAGATCATGGTAATCCCGTTTTGACCAATTCCAGTCAAGATCAAATTCTGTGAAAGCCTTGTTGAAGGCCTGACGGTGAAACTCTTCGGTATCGGCAAGCGTGCCGTCGACATCAAATATGATACCTTTTAGTTCCATTATTTATTAATAAAGCTATATCGATTAAATTACTTAATTATAAGTAAGATATGCTTTGTTGCAACGCAGTAGGTGTGCTTTTTGTCCAATTTGTTAAATATTTATCATTTGCCCGCTGCTTTAGGGTAAAGTTTTAACTGCTGCTTTTCTGCAGCAGGATTAATCGAGAGAACCTTCAAACCCATCAGCGATACATCATGGAAATCAGTCTTACCCAGGAAACCATTCTTTACGTAGCAGGCGGCTTTCTCGCCGGGGCACTGATCACATGGTTGCTGTTCCGTTCAAAAATCACGGACATGAATCGCGAGGTGACCCGCCTGGGTGAAAAACTGGCAGTCGAGACTGACCGCGTTGTTCAGCGCGAGTCACGCATGGATGAACTCAAGCGTGACCTGGACAGGTTCAAGTCACAAAATGAAGGCCAGCAGTCCCAGATTGAGAGTTACAAGGTGTCCATCGCCGAACTCAATACGACGCTGGAGCAGGAACGTAAACAGGCCGAGGAAAAACTGGCCTTGCTACAGCAGGCCGAGAAAAAAATGACGGATGCATTCGAGGTATTGTCCAACAGGATACTAGAGGAAAAGAGCAAAAAGTTTACCGATCAGAATAAAAACCACCTGGGTGAAATCCTGAACCCGCTGCGCGAACAACTTGGTGACTTCAGAAAGAAGATAGAGGACGTGTATGACAAGGAGACCAAGGATCGTGTCTCGCTTTACCATGAAATCACCAGCCTCAAGAAACTGAATGAAAAGATGAGCCAGGATGCGATCAACCTGACCAACGCCCTGAAGGGTGAAAGCAAAACCCGCGGTGACTGGGGTGAAGTCATCCTGGAAAAGGTACTGGAACAGTCAGGTTTAACAAAAGGACGCGAGTACGAGGTACAGGGCAATTACAAGGACAGCAATAATAAATTATTTCGTCCGGACGTGGTCGTGCACCTGCCGAACAAACGTGACGTGGTCATCGATTCAAAGGTATCGCTGGTGGCGTATGAACGCTATTACTCTGCGGCAGAAGAACCTGAAAAAATGCAGGCGTTGAAAGAGCATGTCAATTCGCTCCGCACACATGTCTCGGGCCTGAAAAATAAAAGTTACGATGAACTGGTCGGCGTTAATTCACTGGATATGGTATTGATGTTCGTACCGATTGAGCCGGCCTTGATGCTGGCCTTCGAACAGGATGATGTCTTGTTCCAGGATGCGTTTCAGAACGGGATATTCCTGGTAAGCCCATCAACGCTGAGCATGAACCTGCAGATCATCCAGAACATGTGGCGCCACGAGTACCAGAATCAAAATGCACAGGAGATCGCCTCGAGTGCAGGAGACTTGTACGACAAGTTTGTTAATTTCGTGGCGTCGCTGGAAGATATCGGCGACAAGCTGGATAAGGCCAGGGCATCTTACGATGTTGCACATGGTCGGCTCACCAGCGGTCGCGGCAACCTGGTGAAAAAAGTACAGGACCTGCAACAACTGGGTAGCCTGAAGACCAGGAAGCAACTTTCGAAAGACCTGTTAATCAAGAGTAATGCCTTACCCGACGACATGGCCGACGAGGACGCCTGATTACCTGGTATATGGGCGATAAACAAAACAAGTCTATCAAGGGACGCGGTAGCGCCAGTAAGCCGGACGCGCGTTACCTGCAGCAGGCACGTGAGCGTGTTGATGACGGTTGGGACACCCCGGATCCCGAAAGCAAACTGCTAACAACTGTTACCCGGGAAAAAGCAAAAACCATCATTTCCCGTAACAATTCACCGGACATTCCCTTTGACCAATCGATCAATCCCTACCGTGGCTGTGAGCATGGTTGCGTCTATTGTTACGCGCGACCGGCACATGCCTACATGGACCTGTCGCCGGGCCTGGATTTTGAAAGTCGCCTGTTTTACAAGGCCAATGCTGCCGAGTTACTGGAACAGGCACTGGCCGCGCGTAGCTATAAATGTACGCCTATCGCCCTTGGTAGTAATACCGATCCCTATCAACCCATAGAGAGGGAATACCGGGTAACGCGGCAGATCATCGAGGTACTCAGTAAATATGATCACCCGTTAACCATCGTCACCAAGTCCAGCCTGGTTGAACGTGACCTGGACCTGTTGCAGCCCATGGCCGAGAAAAACCTGGTGAGTGTCTATGTCTCGGTAACCACACTGGACGCGAGGCTCATGCAGAAAATGGAACCACGCGCCACGGCGCCGATCCGTCGCCTTGAAACGCTGGCACGACTGCACGCAGCCGGGATACGCACCGGCATGATGTTCGCCCCGGTGATTCCTGTGATTAACGATCATGAAATGGAAACGATACTGGAGCGCGGTAGCGAAACCGGTATCAGCAGTGCCGGCTACGTGTTGTTGCGACTGCCGCACGAGATAAAGGACCTGTTCAGGGAATGGCTGGAACTGCACTATCCACTCAAGGCCGAACACGTAATGAGTTTGATCAGGCAGTCACGCGGCGGCAAGGAATACGATGCCGATTTCAAGCAACGTCTGTCGGGTACCGGTTTGTTTGCCGAGATGATAGGCAAGCGTTTTCAAAAGGCGTGTAAACGTTTCGGCATACATAGTGGCGAACGTTCGGACCTTGACTGTTCGCTGTTTGAAAAGCCGGTACTCAGTGGTCAGCAGTACGCGTTATTTTCCTGATATACCTAGCGCCTGAGTATCGCGATCCAGCGGTAGAAGTTCAGCAGGCTTGCCAATGATGCCGCCACGTAGGTGAGTGCCGCGGCTGTCAATATCTTCCTTGCGATGGGCATCGCAGAAGGGGGCAGATAATTTCCCTTTTCCAGTATGGGCAGGGCACGATTAAAGCTGGCATCGAGTTCAACGGGCAGTGTAACCAGGTGCAAGATGACGGGTAGTAACATTATCGTAAGCCCGCTCAAGAGGATGATAAGGTTGAACAGCGGCACTCGCACCAGGATCACGGTGAAGGGCAGGCTGACCAGTAATACTGAGGCTATTTTCTGTGCCACTGCGGCAAAGTGGGCCAGGTTACTACGCAGTGCCAATGGCTGGTAGTTTTCAGCATGTTGCAGGGCGTGGCCAAACTCGTGCGCGGCTATCGTGATAGCGGTTAATGATTTCCCGTGGTAGTTATCCTCGGCCAGCCTGATCTTGCGCGCCTCTAGGTCATAATGGTCGTTGTTATATTCAATAGCCTCGACGTCCACTCCCGCCAGGTTAAATTTTTCCGTGAGGTGCCGCGCCAGTTCCCCGCCGGTTCCCGGCATGGCGTCAATGTCTTCACTGTACTTGCGCAGGACGTACTGAACCCAGAACTGCGGTGCAAATACAGCAATCAGGATCAATATCAGAATGAGTGCCGGAATCATCTCTGGTCGTGATAAAATTCAGAAGAAATAAAAACTAAAACCCGTAAGTTTTAAAATCATGCAGACACCCTTAGAGAAATACAAGCAGGATCTGCAGGACGACAATTTCAGTCCTGATCCGGCGCAAAAAAAAGCGGTGCTGCTTATGCAAAGGCTGTTTGAAGAATTGACGTCTGGTCAAACCCGGTCGCCAAGCCTGGTGGCAAAACTTTCAGGCCTGCTTGGTAAAAATCATCAGCAGAATATCAAGGGGTTGTATTTCTGGGGCGGCGTTGGTCGCGGCAAGACCTACCTGGTGGACTGTTTTTTTGATTGCCTGCCAATCAAGGAAAAGATGCGAATTCATTTCCATCGTTTCATGCAAAATGTCCACCGTGAATTAAAACAGCTTAACCATGTCGAGAGTCCGCTGCAGCTTGTCGCCGATAAACTTGCACAACAAACCCGCGTGCTTTGTTTCGACGAGTTTCATGTCTCAGATATTACCGATGCCATGTTACTCGGTGGTCTGTTACAGGCCTTGTTTGACAGGGGGGTGGTGCTGGTAACGACTTCCAACCAGCCACCCGATGAACTTTACAAGGGCGGTTTGCAGCGAGAACGGTTTTTACCGGCGATCGCGTTACTGAAGCAACATACCCGGGTGATGAACCTGGATTCAGGTATAGATTACCGCTTGCGCTTTCTTGACCAGGCCGAGATCTACCATACCCCGCTGGACGCGGATGGCGACAGGATGCTTGCTGAAAACTTCAGTCATATGAGTCCGGATGCAGGCCAGGCAAACATGTTGATCGAGATAGAGGGGCGCGATATCCAGACGGTGCAATGTGGTGACGGTGTGGCCTGGTTTGATTTCAAGGCGCTGTGTGACGGTCCGCGTGGCCCTGCCGACTATATCGAGATCGCACGCCAGTTCCAGACAGTGCTACTGGCCAACATCCCGGTCATGAGTGATATGGAAAACGACATGGCCAAGCGGTTTATTACACTGGTGGATGAGTTCTACGATCGGCATGTCAAACTGATCGCGACTGCCGCTGCAGAGCCAACCGCGTTATACAACGGAAACCGGCTTGCGCATGAGTTCGAGCGTACCGTGAGCCGCTTGCAGGAGATGCGAACCCACGATTACCTGGCCCGGCAACACCTTCCCTGACCACACTCATTGTTGCATTGCATATTCTATCGATCATCTTGTTACGAAGAGTATTTGACATAATTTAAGATATAAACTATATAAGTAACTAATAAATATAAATTAACAGTAACAAGGCGTAAGCCCATAGATGTACACCAGAGAAAACCAGTGTTAAATGCAGTCCAGGAAAAAATAGAACCTGAACTGGAATCGGATATCGCAAAAGTTTTACAGTTTCGCTACGGGGATGGCCTGGTCTACCTGCCTTCAAACCAGCCGGATTCACTGCTCAAAAAGGCCAGGACCAACGGCTTCATTGACCATGAAGGTTACCTGACCCGCAAGGGGCGCTACCTGCTCGCGAAGTACCAGTTTTCCTGATAAACCAGACCGTTAGTCCTTCCTAAAATAGCTGGAAACGATTACGCTAGCCGCCCCGGCAATGACGCCGGTTCCCGGACTTTTAATAACTAAATGCAATAAATATAGTAATATTTATTACTTTTCTGGCCCTTATTGAATTGCTATCTTTCACGGCCCTACAAATAGAGCAGCTTTGATTCATGTATAAGTACGATAATTACGACCAGACGATCGTGAACGAGCGCGTTGCGCAGTTCCGTGACCAGACGCAGCGTTTTCTCGCTGGAAAATTGAGCGAGGAAGAATATCGCCCGTTACGATTGATGAATGGCCTCTATATCCAGCGCCATGCCCCCATGTTGCGGGTTGCGATTCCGTATGGCCTGCTGTCATCAGAACAAATGCGAATGCTTGCGCACATTGCGCGCGAGTACGACAAGGGTTACGGCCATTTCAGTACACGCCAGAACATCCAGTACAACTGGCCAGCGCTGGAACGGGTGCCGGACATCCTGGCCGACCTGGCCTCGGTCGAGATGCACGCTATCCAGACCAGTGGTAACTGTATTCGTAACGTGACTTCCGACCAGCTCGCTGGCGTCGCCGAGGATGAACTGGAAGACCCCAGGCCTTACTGCGAGATCATTCGCCAGTGGTCTACCTTTCACCCGGAATTTTCCTATTTACCGCGTAAATTCAAGATCGCAGTATCCGGTGCCAGTCATGACCGCGCGGCGGTGCGGGTACACGATATTGGCCTGTACCTGGTTAAGAACGACGCGGGCGAGACGGGTTTTGAAGTTGTCGTTGGTGGTGGTCTCGGTCGCACGCCCTATATCGGCCCGACGATACGTCCATTCCTGGAAAAACAACATTTGTTGTCTTACCTGGAAGCGATATTGCGCGTGTATAACCAGCACGGTCGCCGTGACAACATTTACAAGGCGCGCATCAAGATCCTGGTGAATGAACTGGGCAAGGATGAATTCGCGCGCCAGGTCGAGGAAGAATGGCAGCACATTAAAGACTCGGTGCTGCTTCTCGACCAGAAAGAGATTGATCGCGTAAAGGGGTATTTTACCGAACCCGAATACGACACCGATGCCGCCAGTGATACCAGTTTTGATTCTGAACTCGCTGCGAATAAGGCTTTTGCGAACTGGGCGAAACGTAATCTCGCCAGGCACAAAATAGCCGGCTACCGGGCAGTGATAGTTTCGCTGAAAGCACCGGGTATCGCCCCCGGCGATGCTACCGACGATCAAATGGATTTCCTTGCCGATATGGCAGACAAGTACAGTCACGGCGAGATTGTCGTGACCCATGATCAAAACCTGGTGTTACCGCATGTCAAACAGGGTGACCTGTTCGAATTGTGGGAGGCATTAGCAGAGCAGGGCCTTGCTACCCCGAATATTGGGCTATTGACCGATATGATTTGTTGCCCGGGACTGGATTTCTGTTCACTGGCCAATGCCGGTTCGATCCCGATTGCAAAACAAATCAATGAAAAATTTGATGATCTTGATTACCTGCACGATATTGGTGAGATCAAGATCAAGATGTCTGGCTGCATGAATGCCTGTGGTCACCACCACGTTGGTCATATAGGCATACTCGGCGTCAGCAAGAAAGGCGAAGAGTACTACCAACTCACGCTGGGAGGCTCGGCCGAGAATGATGCAGCGCTGGGTGATCGGCTTGGACCTTCTTTTCCCAGGGAACAGGTCGCTGATGTGATTGGGAAGCTGGTCGAGGTGTATATCGATCAGCGAACAGAGGACGAGCGTTTCCTCGATACCTATCGACGTGTTGGTATGGATCCATTCAAGGAAAAAGTTTATGCGAGTAATTAAAGACAAGCAGGTTCTGGATGATGATTGGCAGCTGATCAGGGAGATTGACGAAGCAGCGCCGCTACCTGAAGGCAAGGTGATCCTGCCTTTTCCATACTGGAAAGATAACAGTGATGCATTGTTAAAACAGAATTCGGTACAGGCTGTCTGGATAGACGGCAATATCGAGACGGCATCACTGGTCGATGATTTGTCGAAATTTGATCTTATCGCGCTCGACTTTCCGGCATTCAAGGATGGTCGCTCGTATTCACACGCGCGCCTGCTCAGGCAGCGTTACAATTACGAGGGTGAAATACGCGCTATTGGCGACGTGTTGCGTGACCAACTGTTTTATATGCTGCGCTGTGGTATTGATTCCTTCCAGTTAAAAGAAGGCAAGGACGCGGAAGATGCCTTGAAAGCATTTGAGGACTTTACTGTTCGTTACCAGGCGGCTGCTGATGACGCCGTGCCTGTTTACAAGCTGCGCTAGATCGTCAGCACGGTAACCGAAGGGGTATTCAATTTATCGTCATCATGAAAGCCCCTTACCAGTAACACCTTTTCTCCCTGTGCCGCGAGGTTGTTATCGCGGGCAATCTGTTTTGCCAGGTCATTGGGGTTTACCTTGCCGGCCTGATCCGACTGGGTAGGTATCACACTCCATAACAGTGCCATCCTGCGACAGACCTCGGTACTGCCGGTAATCGCAACCACGGGTGCCGCTGGCCGGGCAGAACTCATCGTCGCTGCTGACATACCACTGCTGGAGATCACCAGCACTGCACGTACCTTGAGATCATGTGCCATGTGTACCATGGAATTGGCCACTGCATCCCACACCGGTATCGCATCTTCACTATGGTTTGTGGTAATGCGACCACTGTAGGCATTTTGAGACCAGAGATAGGCCTCGGTTTGCCTGGCGACACGGTCCATCATCTTGACTGCATCCACGGGAAACGCACCTACCGCGGTTTCACCGGATAGCATGATAGCGTCTGTCCCCAATGTTACCGCGTTGGCCACATCGGCCACCTCGGCACGAGTAGGTCTGGCATTATCGATCATGGATTCCAGCATCTGCGTCGCCACGATTACCGGTTTATATTTTTTCCGGGCCAGGTCAATCAACTGGTGCTGGGCAACCGGCACCTGTTCCGGGCTTAATTCCACGCCGAGGTCACCGCGTGCCACCATGATGCCATCGGAAGACTCGATAATGGCTATTGCATCTACCAGTGCCTCCGGCTTTTCTATCTTGGCAATGATGTTGGCCGTATGGGGATGGGCGTCGATCAGTTTGCGCAGGTCCTTGATATCATCTGCCGAGCGTACAAAAGATAACGCCAGGAAATCCACGCCAAGGTCCAGTGCCAGTTGTGCATCAGCCTTGTCCTTCTCGGTCAGGGATGGCGCCGATACCTTCACGCCAGGCAGGTTGATGCCCTTGTGATTACCCAGCTTGCCGCCAAAAATAACGGTACAGTTGATCTCGCTGCCATCGATCTTTTGTACGGCCAGTTCAAGGTTGCCATCGGCAAGCAGGATTCGGTCACCGGGCTCGACATCATCGGCCAGGGCAGGGTATTGCGAAGGTATCAATCCAGGTTCACCCGGGACGTCTCGGGTGGTCACGATCACGGTGGAATTTTCTTCCAGTATTATGCCGTCGTTTTTAAACTTGCCGGTACGGATCTTGGGTCCGCACAGGTCTGCCAGTATGCCTACCGGTTGATTCAGTTGTTCTGCAATTTCGCGTACCAGCGCATAGGTATTGCGGTGGTAATCATGATCGCCATGCGACATGTTTTGCCTGAACACATTGACGCCGGCATTGATAAGCCGGGTAATTTGCTCGGGCTCGCTGCTGGCGGGCCCCAGCGTTGCGATGATCTTGGTGCGTCTTATTTTCAGCAGGTTAATGTTTGTTGTGATTGCCATCCATTACTTCCTGCGTCATGTGCTTATGCAGCCGATAGCGACGTAGCACCATCAATATACCGGGGTTGGTACTGGCACATCGGGTTTAATACAAGGAAAGACCGCGAACTTGTCGATAATGGAAAACTAGAACGGGATGTCGTCATCAAAATCGTCACTGGCACCACTGGTCGCCGGCTGAGCAGCAGGCTTGCTGGCAGGCTGCTTTGCCCGCGCGTTATCGTCATAGTTGGCACCACCGCCTCCGCCGCGTCCGCCCAGCATTTGCATCTCGTTACCGACGATCTCGGTGGTGTACTTGTCATTCCCTTCTTTATCCTGCCATTTACGCGTTTGCAGGCGGCCTTCAACATAAATTTGCGATCCCTTGCGCAGGTACTCGCCGGCAATTTCCGCCAGCCGACCAAAGAAGACGATTCGATGCCACTCAGTGCGTTCCTGCTGTTCACCGCTTTCCTTGTCACGCCATGATTCTGCGGTCGCCAGACTGATGTTGGCGACGGCGGCACCGCTAGCCGTGTAACGTATATCCGGATCGTTGCCTAAGTTACCAATAAGTATGACTTTATTAATACCGCGTGCCATTCTGCATCTCTCCCTGTGACTTTCTGTTAGTGATTGCCTGGAACCGTGTTAGCCGCTATCGGCCGGTAGGCTGAACAAGTATGTATATTTCATTGTCGCTTCAGACCGTCTCTTCTTCAAGCCTATTTTTTGAAGCCAGTGCGCCCGTATTCGGCAGGGCCAGCACCAGCAACAACCAGGCAATGGTCAGGCCCAGGCTGAACAGGTGTACACCGTTCATTCCGCCGTACTTGTACAAAAGTCCACCGGCAGCACCACCGCAGAAAATGCCGATAAATTGTGAGGCTGAATAAATACCCAGCGCCGTACCCTTCAGGCCCGGCTCAATATTTTTTGAAATCTCGGATGGTAGCAGTGCCTCAAGGTAGTTAAATGCACCAAAAAACAGGATGAGCAGCAGCACCAGCGACATGACCGTAGGTGCAAACAGGTAGAAACCGGCCTGCGAAAGGATAAGCATGATGATGCTGGACACGAAAAAGACCGAGACTTTTTTCAGTCTTTCACCGAGCAGGATCAGCGGCACGGTGATTAATAGTGAAGCGCCCAGTACCAGCAGGTACATCTTCCAGTGTTCATTGGTGGCAACACCCGCAACGTCGCGGAAGGCAATCGGTATAACGACGAAATTTGCCATGAGTAACATGTGGGTAATGAAGATACTGATATCCAGTTTCAACAGGTAGGGTGTTTTTACCAGTCGGGTAACATCGGACCATCTTAGTCTGGTCCTGGCAGTCAAAGCCTGTGGTGTCGGTACAACGAACAGTAACAGGCTGATGGCAACAACACCGCAGACGGCACCGATGAAGAACAGGCCGTTAAGCCCGATACTGCTGAACAACAGCGGGCCAATAATGAACGCGATAGGGAATGCCAGGCCGATACTGATACCTATCAGCGCCATCATCCGGGTACGCGTGTCTTCCCGCGACAGGTCCGCGGCCAGGGCCATGCTTGCCGCTGACACGGCACCCGCACCCTGTAATGCCCGCCCGGCAATTAACCCGTATACTGAATCCGAGAAACCCGCCAGCAGGCTGCCGGCCACGAACATGCCCAGCCCGATACTGATAATCAGTTTACGACCGTAACGGTCGGATAACATGCCGAACGGAATTTGCAGGCAGGCCTGTGTCAAACCATTGATACCCAGGGCCAGTCCCAGTAATTCCGGTGTCGCGCTGGAATAGTTGTCGCCCGCCATCGCCAGGACGGGTAATACCATGAATAAAGGCAACATACGTAAGAAGAAAACCATGGACAGCGTGATCGCAGCTCTCAGCTCTGCAGCTGACATGGACTTCGTATTCATTGGCGAGAATTAGTTTGGATTGAAAATCAAAAAGAATTTATATTAACAGGTTGCTTCTGCATTAGTGAAATCTATTCATGGATAAAATAATCATCCGCGGCGCGCGTACGCATAATCTCAAGAATATCGACATTGATATCCCTCGAGACAAGCTGATCGTAGTCACCGGGATATCAGGCTCGGGCAAGTCATCGCTGGCTTTCGATACCATTTATGCCGATGGTCAGCGCCGTTACGTTGAATCATTGTCTGCCTATGCCCGCCAGTTTTTATCAATGATGGAAAAACCCGATGTCGATCACATCGAGGGATTGTCGCCGGCGATTTCGATTGAGCAGAAAACAACGTCACATAATCCACGCTCTACTGTCGGCACCATCACCGAGATTTATGATTATCTGCGATTGCTGTTTGCACGGGTAGGGCAACCACGCTGTCCCGAACACAACACGTTACTCGAAGCGCAAACGATTTCGCAGATGGTCGACCAGGTACTGGCAAGGCCCGAAGGTCAGCGCCTGATGTTACTCGCGCCTGTTATACAAGATCGCAAGGGCGAGCACGTGCAGGTGCTGGAGCGGTTACGCTCGGAAGGTTTCATCAGGGCTCGTATCAATGGCGAGATCATGGAGCTCGATGAAGTTCCGCCGCTGGACCTGCATAAAAAACATACCATCGAGGTTGTCGTTGATCGTATCAAGGTCAGGGAAGATCTGCGTTTGCGTTTAACCGAGTCTTTCGAAACGGTATTGAGGTTGTCCGAAGGTATTGCCTTGCTGGTCCCCATGTCGAAAGAAGACGGAAAAGAACAACTGTTTTCCTCGCGTTATGCCTGCACCGAGTGTGGTTACAGTTTAAATGAACTTGAACCGCGCCTGTTCTCTTTTAACAACCCTGCAGGTGCCTGTGATCGTTGTGATGGACTGGGTATCATCCAGTTTTTCGATGCCGACCGCGTTGTTCAAAACCCCGATATCAGTCTGCCGGGTGGTGCTATCAAGGGCTGGGACAGGCGTAATGCCTATTACTACCAGATGATCCAGTGCCTGGCGCGACATTATAAATTTGAACTGGATACACCGTTTAACCAGTTACCAAAAAAAATACAGGATGTGCTGCTTTTTGGCAGTGGCGATGAAGATATCGAGTTTGAATATTACCGCGATCGCAAACGTTCGGTAATTCGTACACACCCGTTTGAAGGAGTGATACCTAACCTGCAACGACGTTACACCGAGACAGATTCCATCATGGTCAGGGAGGAACTGGCCAAGTACCAGACCAACACGGCCTGCCCGGTGTGCTCGGGTACACGTTTGAACCAGGCCGCTCGTCACGTATTCATCAATGATATAACCCTGCCACAGGTAACCGCGATGCCGGTAGCAAAGGCCAGGGCGTTATTTGAGGAAATGACACTTGAAGGATCGCGCGGCAAGATCGCGGTTAAGATCCTGAAAGAGGTAAATGATCGTCTGCGTTTCCTGGTGAATGTGGGTCTTGAGTACCTGACTCTGGAACGCAGTGCCGAGACACTGTCCGGTGGCGAGGCACAGCGTATACGACTGGCAAGCCAGATAGGTGCCGGGCTGGTCGGTGTCATGTATGTACTTGATGAACCCTCGATCGGTTTGCACCAGCGAGACAACCAGCGGCTTCTGCAAACGCTTTACCACCTGCGCGATCTTGGTAACACGGTTATCGTGGTTGAACATGATGAAGAAGCCATCAATGCTGCCGATCATGTGATCGATATTGGCCCCGGGGCTGGTATACATGGTGGACAAATCGTAGCAGAGGGAACACCGAAACAAATTGCAGGGAATAATAATTCATTAACGGGGCATTACCTGTCAGGTAAAAAGACGATACCGGTACCTGCAGAACGTACACCCATGAACCCGATGCGGGTGCTGGAACTGAAACAGGCCACAGCTAATAACCTGAAACAGGTCGATCTATCCATCCCGGTAGGGCTCATGACCTGTATCACCGGGGTATCCGGTTCCGGTAAATCAACGCTGATTAATGATACATTATATAAAGTAGCAGCCAGAGAGTTGAATCGCGCCAACACCAGTCCTGCTGCACATGATAGCGTTGAAGGGATGGACCACTTTGACAAGGTCGTGGATATTGATCAAAGTCCAATTGGCAGAACGCCACGCTCCAACCCCGCGACTTATACCGGATTGTTTACACCTATACGCGATCTCTACGCGGCCACGCCCGAGGCACGATCACGTGGTTACAAGCCGGGACGTTTCAGTTTTAATGTCAAGGGTGGCCGTTGCGAGGCCTGCCAGGGTGACGGATTGATCAAGGTGGAAATGCATTTTCTGCCGGATATCTATGTGCCCTGTGATGTCTGCAAGGGTAAGCGTTATAACCGTGAGACGTTGGACATACGTTACAAGGGCAAAAATATCAACGAGGCACTGGACATGAGTGTCGAGGAAGCACGCGAGTTTTTTGATGCGGTACCCGTGATTGCCCGTAAGTTACAGACACTGATGGATGTTGGTTTGTCTTATATCAGGCTTGGCCAGAATGCCACCACGCTGTCAGGCGGCGAGGCGCAGCGCGTCAAATTGTCAAAGGAGTTATCCAAGCGTGATACCGGTCAGACACTGTATATTCTTGATGAACCGACGACCGGTTTGCATTTCCATGATATACAGCAGTTGCTCGATATCCTGCATCGACTGCGCGATCATGGCAACACGGTCATTGTTATTGAACACAACCTTGATGTGATCAAGACAGCAGACTGGATCGTGGATCTTGGCCCGGAAGGTGGCGATGGCGGTGGGCAGATCATTGCTACGGGTACACCGGAGCAGGTGGCACAACAAAAAAAATCCTACACCGGGCAGTTTCTAAAAGAACTGTTGGCTAAAGGCAGCAAGAAAACCCCGCGCAAAAGCACAAAAAAATCAGACCTGATTGCCTGAAAACAGTCGTTTGCCAGCGGCGGCATCAGTGAAATCTCATCCCGCGTCCCGGAAAAAAATATCTAACGATGTTATATTGCGTCCCGAATTTAAAGTGAGAGGAAAGAATTAATGACTGTTTTAATCTGTGGCTCAATGGCTTACGACCATATCATGGTGTTCCCCGATGAGTTCAAAAACCACATATTGCCCGAGAAAGTACATATCCTGAACGTTTCATTTCTGGTGCCCGAGATGCGTCGTGAGTTTGGAGGCTGTGCCGGAAATATCGCGTACAACATGAATTTGCTGGAGCCGGGTCTGGGGTTGCCGATGGCCACAGTGGGCAAGGATTTTGAGCCTTACCAGGCATGGATGGACGAAAACAAGGTTGGTCGTTGTTATATCAAGAGCATAGAAGAAGAATTTACTGCCCAGGCATTTATTACGACAGACCTGAGTGATAACCAGATCACGGCCTTTCATCCGGGTGCAATGAATGAATCACACCAGAATAATATTAACGATGTCGACGGTTGCAAACTTGGGATCATTTCACCGGATGGCCGGGATGGCATGTTGCAACACGCAACCCAGTTTGCGGAAGCTGGTATCCCGTTTATTTTTGACCCGGGCCAGGGCATGCCCATGTTTAACGGCGATGAACTGGTTGATTTTATCGAGAAGGCAACCTGGCTGACGGTGAATGATTATGAATGGCAACTCATGCAGGAACGCACCAGCCTGAATGAAAAACAAATCAGCGAACGCCTGCAGGCGTTGATTATTACCCGCGGTGGTGAAGGCTCGGTTATTCACGCGTCTGGCAAGACCTACGAGATCCCGTCAGCCAGCCCTGAATCAATATCCGATCCGACAGGTTGTGGTGATGCCTATCGCGCCGGTTTACTTTATGGTTTAACGCACGAGATGGACTGGGAAACCACGGGTCGTATCGCTTCACTTATGGGCGCGATCAAGATCGAACAGCACGGGACCCAGAATCACTCGTTTACCCTGGATGAATTCAAGGATCGATACAAGAATGAATTCGGTTCCAGTTTTTAGCTAAAGAGACTTATCAGGGTATACCATTGAAAGGTTTGGAAGAATCGTCAGGCCACGGTAAATAATATTTCAGGTTGCGCGGGGTTATAAACTCATAACGGGAAATAACTAAAATGCCAGGATTAATGGTTTGATTTTGGTTCCAACTGCAAAACATTAAAAGATGAAGATAAACACCATGATTCGATATTTTAAAAATATATCCAATGGGAAAATGGTTTTATGGTGTTATCTCATTTGGTACGTCGTAACAGTCTATTATTATTTTGATAGCTCATTAGGGATTTGGCTTAATTCTGTTGGTTTAAGCGTTGTTATAGGTATAGCACTTATGCTTAGCGTGTCGAATACGAACACACAACAGAAGGATCATTGGCAAACCTTCAGGTTATTCATGATGCCATTTTGCGTTTCAAGTTTTGCATCATTAATAAAAGACCAGGGATTTGTTTTAATTTTGCCACCAAAGCCTCATGAACAGATCGCTTCAATTGGGGCATGCATAATATTTCTGTCCCTCGTTTATTTTATTAAGAAGACTTCACTTAACAAGACGATCGAAACGACTCAGTAATAATTGCAATTTTTTACACTAAGCATCATAAACTGCCATTATTACGTGCCCATTATCTTTACATTCCGTAGATACTACATAAACTTAATGTAGCTATGTCAATTCTCCTGTTCGTGGTTGGTTTGGTCTTTCTAATTGTCGGTGCGGAAGCGTTAGTCCGGGGTGCATCGCGCATGGCAGCTATCCTTGGCATATCTCCATTGGTTATCGGGCTGACTGTAGTAGCATTCGGCACCAGTTCGCCCGAGCTTGCGGTGAGCGTCAAGTCAGCGCTATCGGGTCAGGCCAATATAGCCATGGGAAACGTTGTTGGAAGTAATATTTTCAACGTGCTTTTTATTCTTGGCCTTTCAGCACTGATTACACCGTTAGTAGTATCGCAACAACTGGTGCGGCTTGATGTGCCTTTGATGATAGCGCTATCGGTTGTTGTTCTGTTGCTCTCGCTGGACAAGACATTAGGGCTGGTTGACGGGGTGATGCTGGTCATGGGGCTCCTAGCCTACGTCGGGTATTTGATATATCAAAGTCGCAGAGAAACTATCGCGGTGAGAGAAGAGCGTGCCGGTGAACCAGTAACGGAGGGACATGCTAAAGGAATCTGGCTAATAAACATAAGCCTGGTAATTGGTGGTCTCGTGCTATTAGTAATCGGTTCGCGCTGGCTCGTGGACAGTGCAGTGTACTTTGCTGAATATCTGGGAATCAGCGAGTTGGTGGTGGGACTGACAATTGTGGCAGCCGGCACTTCTCTGCCTGAAGTCGTTACGTCAGTCATTGCGGCATTTCGTGGAGAACGCGACATCGCTGTCGGTAATGTTATCGGTAGTAACATCTTCAATATAATGGGGGTGCTTGGAATTGCCAGCATTGTTGCACCAACAGGCATTGAAGTTTCAAATGCGGTCATCAGTTTCGATCTGCCGGTCATGATCGCAGTAGCGTTGGCATGCCTGCCCATATTTTTTACGGGTGGCGTAATCAGTCGGAAGGAAGGTGCGTTATTACTGGGGTACTATGTAGCTTACACGCTGTACCTTGTTTTGGCCGCATCCCATCATGATGCCTTGTCTGAATTCAGTGCAGTTATGCTGTACTTCGTTATTCCGCTAACGGTTGTCACCGTGTTTATTGTCACCCTGCGCGAAATACGTAGCCGGAAACAGAGTGGGGAACAATGATTTCTCATACATGCGATCGCTCCCAACAAGACACTCCAGTCTAGCCAGACAGCGTCGCGACCGGGTTAACACGTTGGACAAGGAGTTGTTTGAGAGATAGATTCTCGGTAACTTAACTTCCGAGACTCTTCTGTTCCAGTCGACGTTTGTACAATATGAACTCGGTATAACCGTTAGGCTGCTTTCTGCCTTTTAATACCAGGTCGATCGCGGCCAGGAAAGGTACGCTGGCACTGAAGTCATTCGACATCGGCTCGTAATTCGGGTCGTCACGGTTCTGCCTGTCTACGATGACGGCCATTCTTTTCATCGCCTCGCGCACTTCTTCTTTGGAGACAATGCCATGATGCAGCCAGTTGGCGATGTGCTGACTGGATATCCTCAGTGTGGCACAGTCTTCCATCAATGCCGTGTCGTTGATGTCCGGCACCTTGGAACAACCGATGCCTTGACCAACCCAGCGTGAGACATAGCCAAGGATACCCTGTGCATTATTTTCCAGCTCGTGCCTTATTTCCAGCTTGGTTAATTTTCGTTTGTCATCGATTACCGGGATGTCCAGTATGTCATCAACTGGCACGGTGGGTTCATCCATCAAGGCAATCTGCCTGCTTTTCACGTTAAGTCGATGATAGTGGTAAGCGTGTAACGTTGCAGCGGTGGGCGAGGGAACCCATGACGTATTGGCACCGGCCTTAAGATGCTGAATCTTGGTTTTCATCATCTTGTTCATTTCTTCCGGCATGGCCCACATGCCTTTACCGATCTGTGCCTTGTGCATCAGCCCACATTCAAGTCCGATCTGTACGTTTGAGTTTTCGTAGGCATTCAGCCAGCGTGCCTGCTTGATCTCTTCCTTGGGAATAATCGGACCTGCTTCCATGTTAGTGTGAATATCATCACCGGTGCGATCCAGGAACCCGGTATTAATAAATACCACGCGATCCCTGGCAGCATGAATACATTGCTTGAGGTTGACCGACGTGCGGCGCTCCTCGTCCATGATGCCCATCTTCAGGGTATTCGGTTCTATCTTGAGGGCCTTTTCTGCAATTCCGAATAACTCATTATTAAACGCCACTTCTTCCGGCCCATGCATTTTGGGTTTGACGATATAGACCGAGCCGGTACGGCTGTTACTGACCTTGCCATTCCCCTTCAGATCATGAATGGCGCAAAGCGACGTTACCATCAGGTCGACAAATGTTTCCGGTACAGGGGTATCATCGTACAGGACCATATCGGTAGTGAGATGATTACCGACATTGCGAACCAGCATCAAACTACGGCCATGCTTAACAATTTGCTCACCATGCGGCCCGGTAAAGGTCTTGTCTTCTTCCATGGTTCTTTCAGTGGTGCCATCTTCCTTTTCTATCGTTCGAGTCAGCGTGCCTTTCATCAGTCCCAGCCAGTTGCTGTAAACCCTTAACTTGTCTTCGGTATCCACCGAGGCAACCGAATCCTCGCAGTCCATGATGGTTGTGACTGCTGACTCAAGAAAGATATCGTAGATCTTGGCGTGGTCGCGACGGCCGATGAAATAACCGTCACCAAACCTGACCTCCACGTGCAGGTTGTGATGCACCATGAGTATGGAATCAGGATTGCCGGGTTCGCCGGTATAACCGACAAACTGTTGCGGTTTAAGTAGCGTTGTTTCGGTACCGTCACCAAAATGCACAACCAGCTGGTTATTGTTAATGAAATAACGCGTGACATGCTTGTGCGTGTCCCGTTCCAGTGGGAAGTGTCTGTCGAGGAGGTTACGTGCACGTTCAATGACACGTTCACCGCGAATAGGATTGTATTTTTTTATCTTTTTACAACCGTTGGCCTCGGAGATAGTGTCGGTAGAATATAACGCATCGTACAGGCTACCCCAGCGTGCATTAACGGCATTGAGTACATAACGAGCATTGTCCAGCGGCACGACCAGTTGCGGTCCGGGTATATTGGCGATTTCGTCGTCCACGTTATCGGTGTTGATCTTGAAATCAGGTATCGGGTTGGCAAGGTAGCCAATCTCCTGCAGAAATTTTTTATAGGCGGCAGGTTTGTGTTTTTTGCCGCGCTGTGCGACGTGCCATTCATCGATTTGTTTCTGCAGCTTGTCTCGTTTCTTCATGAGTGCTGCATTTTCCTGCATGTTATTGCTGATCAGGTCAGCCAGGCCCGACCAGAATTCTTCCACCGATACACCCGTACCAGGAATCATCTCGGCATTGACCAGGTGTTGCAGGCCTTTTTTTACCTTCAACTTGCCGTATGCGACATAATCCTCGGTATCTATGTCGTTGCCATTATCTACTGTTGCGGGCTTGTCTAAGTCTATCTCTGTCATGGGACACCTTGCGGATATTACTTGAATTGTTGCACTGCCACATTAATCTAAATGCCGGGTATTTACAATAAAAATATACTTGGAATTCATACGGTTTTAGCTAGGATTAACAGTGCGTGACGGAGCAAACCGTCGTCTAATCAGAGGTTAGTATCATGAACACAGCGTCTTAACAGACACTGTGATATTTCAGCTGTTGGTGCCTGATCTGTTGTTATTTCAATAACAGGTTTGGGACACTTACCCTGCGAATATCCACCACAAGTTTGTATTTTCTTTTCTGAAATTCTAATGCCTGCTGTTGTTATAACAGTCTGGTGTAGTTCGACAGTGAGAAGCGCTGGTTCGTGCTGCATGTCAAAAGGAGAAGTTACATGCCAGATGTAAAAGTATTGATATCGGACCCCATGTCCAGTCAGGCTGTTCATGTGTTTGAAGAACGCGGCATAGAGGTCGTACAAAGTAGAAAGATGAGTGAGGCAGAATTAATTGACATGATACCGGACTTTGATGGTCTGGCAGTTCGTTCTGCAACACTGGTCAATGACAAATTGTTGCAGGTAGCAACAAAACTTAAGGTCGTCGGCCGTGCAGGAATTGGTGTTGATAATGTCGACGTCCCCGCCTGTACCACACGGGGTATCGTGGTCATGAATACACCCATGGGTAACGCGATCACGACTGCAGAGCATGCACTGGCCATGATGTTTGCTCTGGCTCGCCATATCCCGCAGGCCAATGCTACCACCCATGCCGGGGCCTGGGCCAAGTCAAAATACATGGGCGTTGAACTGACCGGAAAGACGCTGGGCATTCTCGGTGCTGGAAATATTGGATCGATTGTTGCGCAAAAGGCACTCGGTTTCGGGTTAAAGGTTCAGGCCTATGATCCCTATCTTTCTGAAGACCGTGCCAACAAGCTCGGTATCAAGAAAGTCGAGCTGGAAGAACTGATACGTAGCTCCGACATTATTTCGCTGCATGTACCTAAAACAGCGGAGACTGAAAACGTCATCAATGCCAAGGCCATCAACCAGATGAAACAGGGTGTGTTGCTGATTAATTGCGCGCGTGGCGGACTGGTGGATGAAGTTGCATTACGTGCGGCCCTTGAGAGCGGACACATTCGCGGTGCCGCGCTGGACGTGTTTGCGGAAGAACCTGCGCGCGATAATCCACTGTTTGGCATGGAAAACCTGATTTGCACGCCACACCTTGGAGCATCGACCGTGGAGGCGCAGGAAAAGGTTGCCATACAGATAGCAGAACAGATTGCTGACTACCTGCTGGATGGCTCGATCAAGAATGCCTTGAATGCACCAAGTTTAACAGCAGAAGAAATGCGCAAACTGAAACCACACCTGCAACTTGCTAACTACCTGGGCTCACTGGTGGGCCAGTTAACCCATAAGTTGATCAAAGGTATTACCATTACCTATAGCGGTGATAACGTGTCTCTGAACCTTGAACCGCTGACAACCCAGATCGTGCAATCGGCACTGGGTCCACGCTTTGACAACATCAATACTGTTAATGCACGCCAGGTTGCACGCGACCGCGGTATTCATATTACCGAGGCCAGGGATGATGTTGAGGACGTTTACCAGAACCGCATCACGGTCGAAGTAATCGCCGAGGACAAGACGCGCCGGGTATGTGGCACATTGATCAATAATCGCCCCAGGCTGGTTGATATAAAAGGCATCAAGCTTGAATCAAAATTTGGCCAGCACATGCTTTATATCACCAACCAGGATCAGCCTGGTGTCATTGGTGCCATTGGTAATTTTGCCGCCGATAAGGGCATTAATATTGACAACATGCACCTTGGTAGACTGGAAACCAATGGCGATGCAGTCTGCTTGCTGGAAATCAACTCCCCTGTGAGTAATGATGACCTGCGTGCCTTGCGAGAAATCGACAAGATTCATGATGCTCAATACCTATGCTTTACCTCGTTGGCGCTGTGACCGGACAGGAACTACAGTTGCCACCATGTTGGCAAACAGATAGCGGTGATGACCCTGCACAGTTTGTTGCGGATATTATTAATATTTCCGACGAGGAGCTGGCCGCGGTTGTCGGTTGTTTTCAATTTAATGGACTGACCATCGAACACCGGTTGGTAACGAACCAACCATCCAGCTATAGACTTTACTTTAACGCAACCACGGCGCAGGCCTGGGCATTGTTTCAACAGCTTATATCACTGGCACAGCAATGCGAGTTCGATACCAGTGTCATGCCAGTCAACATAGAGCCTATACGATTACTGGTGTGTGATATGGATAGCACCATAGTCGCTTCCGAAACCCTGGACGATCTTGCTGAAAAGGCAAACCTCGGTGAGCGCGTCAAGGAAATCACGACCAGGGCCATGCGCGGCGAGATCGATTTCATTGGTGCCTTGCAGGAACGTGTCAACCTGCTGAAAGGGGTTGACGCCAAGTTGCTACAGGAAGTCATTACAGCAATAAAATTCAACAGCGGCGCCGAAGAGTTAATTACCACTGCCCGGCAGAACGGTATACGCACTGTGCTGGTCAGCGGTGGATTCGAAGCCGTGGTCGCACACGTGGCGGGGCAACTTGGCTTTGATCGCTACGTGTGTAATCAACTAGATGTAGTTAACGGCAAACTCAGCGGCAAGGTGTTGGAACCTATCGTCGATTCGTGTACCAAGCTGCAGACTCTCAAGGAAGAATGTGCTTTGCTCGGCATCTCTACGCGCCAGTCATGTTGTATTGGTGATGGCGCCAATGACTTGCCTATGCTGCAGGAGGCCGGGGTCGGCATTAGCTACATGGGCAAGCCGTTGTTAAAAGCATTGCTGCCATACCAGGTTAATTCTTCAGACCTGGCCTATGTCATTTCAGTACTTGGTTTGCATTAACAGCAACCTGGATTACTGACGCACCTGCCAGTGCACAGTCCTTGTCTTTCTGTGGTGAGCACCAACCAGACCCGGGGCGCCAATGACGCGGCCATCCTTGAAAACGGGCATGCCTCCCGGCCTTGCCGATTTTTTTTCGGTGATTTCCAGCGTCATCTCTATCAAAGTATGTCCGTTATGGTTGGTGCTTATAGTTTTGAATTGTTCTTGTATAGTGGAAGGTGGCATTTTCCAGAAAAAAAAAGCCCGCTGTTGTGCGGGCTTTTTCCTGTTTCGAATAAGAGCGTCAGGCGACGGCTTGACGGGTCGAGTGCAGCCTGTGTTTCAATTCCTTGACCTGCTGCCTTAACTCATCGGGTAAACGGTCGCCAAAGTTGTCGTAGTATGCCTCTATGTCTGGCAGCTCTTTTAACCAGCCTTCAACATCGACACGTAGAAGATTGCGCTTGTCTGACTCGTTCAGGTCCAGGCCCTCCAGGTCCAGACCATCCAGCGTGGGCATTTTGCCAATTGCTGTGTCTATTGCCTCGGCGCTGTCATTACAACGTTCAAACACCCACTTCAGTACGCGACTGTTTTCACCAAAGCCCGGCCACATGAACTTGCCGCTTTCATTCTTGCGAAACCAGTTCACGTAAAAAATTTTCGGCAGTTTCGCGTCCCTGGTCTTGCCGATACTCAACCAGTGTCCCCAGTAGTCGGCCATGTTGTAGCCGCAAAAGGGCAGCATGGCCATGGGATCACGACGTAACTTGCCAATGGCACCAAAGGCAGCGGCCGTCATCTCGGATGCAATAATGGTCCCGATGAATGTGCCGTGTTGCCAGTCCAGTGCTTCTGTTACCAGTGGCACGACACTGGCGCGACGACCTCCAAACAGGATAGCGCTAATCGGTACACCTTTCGGATCCTCCCATTCATTCGCAATAACAGGGCACTGCGCGGCCGGTGTTGTAAAACGGGCATTGGGATGCGCTGCCGGGGTATCGGTATCAGGTTTCCAGTCGTTGCCTTTCCAATCATGCAGTTGCGCCGGGGGCTGGTCAGTCATATCTTCCCACCAGACATCGCCATCTTCAGTTTTAGCAACATTGGTGAATATGGAATTGGCCTGCATGGACAGCATGGCATTGGCATTCGATTCCATACTGGTACCCGGCGCAACGCCAAAAAAGCCGGCCTCGGGATTTATGGCATACAGTTGTCCATCTTTGCCGAATTTCATCCAGCAAATATCATCACCAATTGTTTCTACCTTCCAGCCCGGTAAGGTAGGTGTCAGCATGGCCAGGTTGGTTTTGCCGCAGGCGCTGGGAAATGCCCCCGCAATGTATTTAACCTCTCCCTCGGGGCTGGTGAGTTTGAGGATAAGCATGTGTTCTGCCAGCCAGCCTTCGTCACGGGCCATGGTCGAAGCGATGCGTAATGCAAAACATTTTTTGCCGAGTAGCGCATTGCCGCCATAGCCTGAACCATAGGACCAGATTTCCCTGGTTTCCGGGAAATGCACGATGTATCGATTTTCCGGGTTACATGGCCAGGCCACGTCTGCCTGACCTGCTTCCAGAGGTACCCCCACAGAATGCATGCAGGGAACAAAGTCGCCGTTTGCACCAAGTTCTTCCAGGACCGCCGGCCCCACGCGTGCCATGATATGCATATTGGTGACAACATAGGGAGAATCGGTGATCTCAACACCAATCTGGGAAATATCTGAGCCAAGTGGTCCCATGCAGAATGGGATGACATACATGGTGCGACCTTTCATACAACCACTGAACAAGTCGTTCAGTTTATTGCGCATTTCATCGGGTGCGCACCAGTTATTGGTAGGTCCCGCGTCCTGTTGCGTTTCGCAACAGATATACGTGCGGTCTTCGACGCGTGCTACATCTTCAGGTACAGAGCGCACGTAATAACTGTTTGGTCTTTTATTCTCGTCAAGCTTTGTGGCTGTTCCTGTTTTAACCAGGATAGCCCACAGATTTTCCCATTCCTGTTTAGATCCATCACACCAGACAACATTTTCCGGTTGGCAGAGCTCCGCCATCGCATCTACCCAGGACAGAAGTTTAGAATTTTCTGTCTTCATTTAGTACAACCTCATGCTATTTATAGTACAACCTAATGCTAATTACAGATTTATTTTGGGTCCCAAGGGAATGAAGGGATAAGTGCCAGTCCATGACACTGTTGAGAAAAGCGAGGGCAGGTTATAACCTGCTGAAATTATAATTCTTATTATCAACGTAAGCTTCTGTTCACACGCGAATTGCGTGAAGCGACCAAAATTTCTTTTCCTTCATGCTAATTTTAATCATTCTCTTTTTTCAGCTTTAAATCAAGCTACGAAAAAATATGTTGCGATTAGCAGCAATCAGGAAAACTGTTTATTGATTACTTGTAATTTGAAAGATGCTGGAATGCCTGTACCGCGTTTCTGCCGTTCTGTTTTACATAGTACAGGGCGCGGTCTGCTTCGCGGATGAGGTCGGCTACTTGCGGGGTGTAATTGACGATGTCTTCGCTGAGATCGTGATATTGATCAATAGATGTGATCCCGACGCTAATCGTCAGATCGATGATATCGCCTTTACAGGAAAAATCACTACTCTCTATTGTGTTGCGTATTCTTTCTGCCAGTTGTACGGCACCATCCAGGTCAGTGTTGGGCAGGGCCATGATAAATTCTTCTCCGCCATAGCGTGCCAGTGTATCGCCTTCGCGAGTGAAACGTGACAGGTTCTCCGCGATAAACTTAAGCGCCTCATCACCACACTCATGGCCATAACTGTCATTCACTTCCTTGAAGTGATCCAGGTCCATCAACAGCAGGCTGAATGGTTGGTCGTATCGAATTGCCCGGGCCAGACCAGAATTGACTTCACTGAAAAAGAAACGTCGATTGTAAAGCTTTGTCAGGTGATCAATAACAGACATTTCTTCATAACGCTTTCTGAGTTTTTCGGACTCCTGCAATGCATGACGTAAATCTTGCGTGCGTTCAGCGAGTACCTGCTGCATGTCATCCATCATTGCGTGGTAATCGATAAGCATCCCTACCAGTTCGGCATATATTCTGATTGCGTATTCTTCCCAGTTATCGAAGTGATCACCGTGCGGATGATAAATTTCTATCACGCCTGTGAGTTTGTCAGTGCTGATGATGGGGGCGTAAAGAGCAGAGCCCGCTGGATAACCTTGTTCGTTGTCTGCGGTAGAAGCTTCCAGTGCATAGTTGGTTACGCGCTGAATGCACTTGTTTTTTGCGGCCTTGCCAACCGGTGATACTCCTATTTGTACAGTTTGTATGCGGGTGCCAACCGAATTGACATTATCAATAAATTTGTCCCAGTTAATATTGGCGATGCAATGCAGCTCATCTTTCTTGGCCATGTACAGTGATATAGTCTCTGCGTTCAAATGCTCAAACAGGATACGCATTATCCTGTCGATTAGCGTGTCTCGCGGAAGTTGCGCCGTTGATAGCGATGCCAGTTCCTTTATCCCGGAAAGATTATCAATCAGGTTGATAAAGTGAGTATTGAGTTTGCCGCTATTCTGTGGCGGTAATTCTTCAGTTGCTGCCATTTCGGTTCCCCGTCATGTCTGCGACCATTTGCCTGATCTCATCAAGCTTGTGCCGGGTTTTTTGCAGGTATTTTTGTATTTTCCTGTTGTCCAGGCCGAGAGTCTTGAGGTGTGTTAACTCCTGGTCAGGGGAATAGTTCGTTTCCAGCAGCCATTGCCTGGCAATACGGGAGCAGATACCGACCAAATGTACGGCGTACTCATCTTCTCCCTGGTAGTCAGTTTCATGCAAATGCTGAATTATATGGATGATGGTATCGGGAAGATGCCATTTTCTTGCCAGCCATCCGCCCGCGTCGTGATGATTAAAATCGATGGTTTCCTTCTCGTATTCGATGAGATGTTTTTCCTTGTTCCGCGCCGCATGCGTAAACAACTCAGACATGATGTTGGGAAAGCGATCCGATAACACCAGCACGCCGATATTATGCAGTAAGCCATACAGATGAAGTTGTTCACCCTTCAGATTCTGTTTTGAATCGACATGCACACTCATTCCCTTGCACAGCTCGGCCGTGAGCAGGGCACTGCACCAGTAGCGGTTGATATCGAAACCAGGACATTTTTGTGGATCGAAGACGCCGCTCATGGCAATGGACAAGGCAAAACCGATGACCAGGTCCAGCCCCAGGATATTGATGATGGCGTCTTCCAATGTGTCGATCTTGCGCGGATAGGCAAAGTAGGCCGAGTTGGCCACGCCGATTACCCTTGCTGCCAGCCCCGGGTCTTTCTTGATGATCGCGGCAATATCCTCGAGGCTACTGCTTTTGTCATTGGCAGCGGTGAGGATTTCCTGCGCGATGGCGGGCATTGGCGGCAAGTAATCAATTTTCTGGATCTCCATCCGAATGCTGGACAGGCCCGGGTTATAGTCGTCCATTTTTTCAGTGCCATACATAGTCATTGTCTTACTATCGGCACGAGTCGAACCAGACTTGAGTGCTATTCGCCGTTTTATGCAGTGGGAGTGCGGCTTGCCACCGTGTTAATATCGCGCACTATGTTGACCTACCCGAATATCGATCCCGTCGCGCTGGACCTGGGTTTTGTGCAAATCCGCTGGTATGGCATCAGTTATGTCGTGGGTATCCTGCTGGCCTGGTGGCTGTTGAAGATCAGGGCCCGGCAACCTGAGCGGGGTTTCAGCCAGCAGCAGGTTGGCGACCTCGTATTTTACTGCATGGTGGGCATTATCATCGGCGGGAGACTGGGGTCGGTTTTGTTTTATTACCCGGAATATTACCTGCAGCATCCGTTGGAGATTTTCTACCTTCAGCAGGGGGGCATGGCTTTTCACGGGGGGTTGTTAGGAGTCATCGTGGCAGTCTGGCTTTATGCGAGAAAGCAACAGCAGTCTTTCTTTGTCGTGTCGGACTTCATTGCGCCGGTAGTCCCCGTCGGCCTGTTTTGTGGCCGTATCGCCAATTTTATCAATGCAGAGCTCTGGGGTGCACCAAGCACGCTACCCTGGGCGATGGTATTCCCTGACCCGGCAGCAGGCGGTATTGCCAGGCATCCATCACAGTTGTACGAGGCCCTGCTGGAAGGACTGTTATTGTTTGTGTTGCTCTGGTGGTATTCGTCCCGACCCCGGACCAGGGCAACCGTATCCGGTCTGTTTTTGTTGCTTTATGGCCTGTTCCGCTTTCTGGTAGAGTTTGTCCGCGAGCCCGATGCGCATATCGGCTACCTGGCCTTTGACTGGTTTACCATGGGCCAGGCACTGAGCCTGCCCATGATCGTCCTGGGCTTGTTGATCATTGTAATTTCTCGAAGGAAAAGCCAGTAGTGCAGCAGTATCTGGATTTATGTCAGCGCATTGTCGATGAAGGCATATGGGTGGAAAACCAGCGTACCGGCAAACGCTGCCTGACCGTGATCAATGCCGACCTCGCTTATGATGTCGGTAATAACCGGTTTCCACTGATCACGACCCGTAAGAGTTACTGGAAAAGTGCCATTGCCGAGATGCTGGGTTATCTACGCGGCTATAGCAGCGCGGCTGATTTCAGAAAACTGGGTACGCCCACCTGGAATGCCAATGCCAATGAAAATGAGGCATGGTTGAACAACCCGAACCGACAAGGTGACGATGACATGGGTCGGGTCTACGGCGTGCAGGGTCGAAGCTGGCAAAAACCGGATGGCGGTCATGTCGATCAGCTCAGAAAAATCGTTGATAACCTCAGCAACGGTATTGATGACCGGGGAGAGATCCTGACCTTCTATAATCCCGGCGAATTTCACCTGGGATGTTTACGCCCCTGTATGCATACCCATACTTTTTCATTGCTGGGTGATACCTTGCACCTGACCTCATACCAGCGCTCCTGCGATGTGCCGTTGGGGTTGAACTTTAACCAGTTACAGGTGTTCCTGTTGCTGAAACTCATGGCCCGGATTACCGGGCACAAACCCGGCATGGCATATCATAAAATTGTTAACGCGCATATTTACGAGGACCAGCTGGCCTTGATGCGCGATGTTCAGTTGAAACGCAAACCCTACCCGTCTCCGGCTCTCGAGATAAACCCTGATATCAAGTCACTGGAAGATATTGAAACATGGGTAACCCTGGACGATTTTGAAGTGAAGGGATACCAGCATCATGATCCCATCGACTATCCGTTTTCTGTTTAAGTATTACTTGTTGCTATGAAACTTTCCATCATCGTTGCCATGGATAGAAACCGGGTCATTGGCAGGAACGAGGATCTGCCATGGCGGCTGTCTGCTGATCTGCAAAAATTTAAAAAGGTGACCATGGGTAAGCCCATCGTGATGGGCAGGAAAACGCATGAGTCTATCGGTCGGCCCTTACCGGGACGTGAAAATATTATCCTCACACGTGATCCTGGTTACAGCAGCGAGGGCTGTACTGTTATTACCTCTATCGACGCTATCCTCGATTACTGCCATGACCATGAAGAGATCATGATCACCGGGGGTGCCGAGATTTACCGCATGTTGATGGACAGGGTTCACAGGATATACCTGACGGAAGTCTATGCCGAGGTTGAGGGCGATACTTACTTTCCGACTATTAACATGGATGAATGGGAGTTGGTTGAAAGGGAAGATTACCAGGCAGATGAGAAGAATGAATATGATTTCAGTTTTTTGGTACTGGATCGCAGGTAACTTTGTTATACATTGATTTCGCCATCTACGGCGAGTTACTTCTTTTTGCGCGGCCAAAAAGAAGTAACCAAGAAAAAAGCCGCCCCAATGTCATGGCCTTTGGCTTCCCTCGTCAGCTATCAGTAACGACGGGTCGCGCATAGGGTTCATCCATGAACCAATGCGCTTAACTGTGCGTCCTGCACAGTTAACCCTGTTACAGATAACTTCCTCAGCATGACATCAAGGGGAAATATTAAGTATAGATCCCCTTGTGACTTGCCGAGTTTTTGGTTTATTTCAAGGTGGAGCAACAGGGATGTTGCGACAGCGCATTGCGTACAGGATGTTCGCTATGCGTGTGCCGTTTGAAATAAAGCAAAGGCGAGGGTATCGCGTAGCGACAAGTTAACCGGGGTGGTCTTTCTTTTGGTACCTTTTCTTTGACCACGCAAAGAAAAGGTACTCGTCATCAGGCGAAAAGAAAATTATCTTAATTATTAGATTTCTCGTTACACTCGAAATGACAAAATATCTAAAAACTATTTACTAATCTTCGGCTGTCTCGATGGCACGCTGAATAACTGCTTGTCTTCCAGTCTCATCGCAGTCAGTTTCCCTCCCCACAGGCAACCCGTGTCCAGTGGATAGACATTAAAACGCTGAAAATCCGTTTCATTACCCAGTGTGACCGTGGACCAGTGTCCAAAGATGATGTTGTCATTCCGGGTGAGTCTTTCCGGGTGCGCGTACCAGGGAATCAGTGGTTCAGGTTGTGTGCCCGGTGCGCCTTTTTCCTGGATGTTTAACCTGCCCTCTGTATCGATGTAACGGCAACGCGTGAACACATTAATCATAAAGCGATATCGATCGTGACCAGATAACTGGTTGGTCCACTGATCGGGACTGTCGCCATACATGTACTGCATGAACTCATAAAAGTCTTTACTACGCAGTAATTCCTCGGTCTCGGCAGCGTGTTCGGCAACTTCCTGCAAAGACCATTGCGGTGGTAGTCCGGCGTGGACCATGCTGAAACCCAGTTCATCGTCGGTCACGAATACGGGTTGTTGCCTGACCCAGTGTAATAACTGGTGGGCATGCTCGGCCTCGATAATCTCCTGCAAGGTATCCTTGCGATGGTCTTTTCTTATACCTTGTGCAACGGCCAGCAGGTGCAGATCATGGTTGCCCAGTACGGTCCGGGCATTGCCCCCGAGTGACATGACAAACTCGAGGCACTCCAGTGACATCGGGCCTCGGTTAACAATATCGCCGACAAACCATAGACGGTCATTGGTTTCATCAAAATTGATTTCATTCAGCAGTTCCAGGAGTTCGACATAACAACCCTGGAGATCACCTATGGCATAGGTGCCCATATGGCTAGTGAAGGGTGTTGGGTGTGGACAGGTTGAAGACCGGGATCGCAGCATCGAACTCGACGCCGTCATCACCTATCATTTCATAACTTCCTTGCATACAGCCTACCGGTGTTTCAAGTACCGCGGCACTGGTGTATTTATACGACTCCCCGGGCAGGATACGCGGCTGTTGACCAACCACGCCGTCACCGTAAACTTCCTGCACCTTGCAGTTGGCATCGGTAATCAACCAGCGCCTGCGTAACAGCGTCGCTGGCAGTTCTCCCTGGTTGGTGACGGTGATCGTGTAGGCAAAAACGAAGCGACCCTCGTCAGGCATGGACTGATCCTGGATGTAATTCGTTTCGGCCTTAACCTTGATATCATATTGCTTGCTGCTCATGCAGGCATTTGAACTTATTATGCAGTCTCCTGCAAGTCTGTTTCAGTTCACCTGATATTGCCGATCGAACTGCGTTTTCTTACGATAATTTATCGCCTCGGACAGGTGTTGCAGCAGAATATTTTCCGAGCCTGACAAGTCTGCGATGGTTCTTGCAACCTTCAGGATGCGATGGATGGCACGACCGGACAGCCCCAGTTTTTTCGTGGCTACCTGTAATAGCTGGCGTTGTTCCTCGTTCAACAGGCAGTAGTGATCGATTTCTTTCTTGGAAAGCGTGGCATTTGTTTTCCCAAGTCGTTGCATTTGCAGGTCAAACGCGATAATGACTCGCTCCCGGATAGCCTGGCTGGTTTCAGCGGATTCGTTGTTGACGTTACAGATGATCTTTTCAGCCAGGCTGTTGACTTCAACAATCATATCAATGCGATCCATCAACGGACCCGATATCCTGTTTTGATAGCGGCTGACCTGTTCCTCGGTACAGCGGCAGCGCCCATTCTTTTCACCGAGATAACCGCAGGGACACGGATTCATAGCGGCGATCAACTGGAAGCGGGCCGGGAACTCGACCTGCCTGGCGGCACGCGAGATAATAATACGGCCCGACTCCAGGGGTTCCCTGAGTACCTCCAGCACCTTGCGATCAAATTCCGGTAACTCGTCCAGGAACAGGATACCGTTATGTGCCAGGGATATTTCCCCGGGCCTGGGGATGCTGCCGCCACCAACCAGTGCTACCGCCGAGGCGGAGTGGTGTGGACTGCGAATGATGCGTTTGCGCCAGCACCGAATATCAAAGCCGTGATGACTGATTGATGCGATGGCGGCACTTTCCAGCGCCTGTTCTACCTGTAATGGCGGCATGATCGTCAGCATTCTTTCGGCAAGCATGGTCTTTCCTGAACCAGGGTGTCCGATCATCAACAGGTTATGCCCACCGGCCGCCGCGATCTCCAGTGCCCGTTTTGCATGCTCATGGCCAATGACATCTTGCATATCAACGTCATAGTTATCGTCTGTATATAGGAAAGCGTTGTTGTTATAGCTTTCAATCGAATCAGTACATGAAAAATGTGCACAGACATCCAACAAATGGGATGCAGGCTTGCAACATGTTGCCGCGACGAGGGCTGCTTCATCGGCATTAGCTTTTGGCAACAGGAGTTTGCGGCCGCTTTCAGCTGCCGCCATGGACACGGGTAATGCGCCGGATATTTTTCTCAGCTCACCGGTTAACGAGAGTTCACCAATGAATTCATAGTCATCCATTTCGTCTGATTGTAGTTGGCCGGAGGCGAACAGGATGCCAACCGCAATGGGCAGATCGAAGCGACCACCTTCCTTGGGCAGGTCGGCCGGAGCCAGGTTGATGGTGATCCTGCTTAGGGGAAACTCGAACTGGTTGTTGAGTATGGCACTGCGTACGCGTTCCTTGCTTTCCTTGACCGTGGTTTCCGGTAAGCCAACGATGGTAAACCCGGGTAGACCTCGGGATAAGTGGACTTCAACAACAACTTCGGGTGCATGTATGCCGTGCTGCGCACGTGAATAGACTCTTGCCAGTCCCATGTTTTTCTTCCCTGATAAACATTAATAACAATTGTAAACGA
This sequence comes from Gammaproteobacteria bacterium, assembly GCA_965229565.1. GTDB lineage: Bacteria > Pseudomonadota > Gammaproteobacteria > Eutrophobiales > Eutrophobiaceae > JANQNX01. The sequence continues at coordinate 1,213,537 of OZ245888.1, forward strand.
TTCTATCTTGTACACGTATTCATGTCTTGTCGTAGCGCACGCATCTGGGGCGACAATAAAATAATCTGCACCAAATAGCAGCAGTACGTTCATTTTTTTTCCCTAAGCCATTGAAAAACCGTCGTGAAAACGATGGCACATAACTTGCGCTAATGAATGCAGTTGAAACGAGAGCTATTGATGTTTGTGATTCAGTAGTGCGGCACAACAATGGATTGCTAGGGTTCCGACATTTCCTGTGACTGGTCCGAGAGCAATCGACCTTCCCTGAAGGTTACACGGCGGGACAAAAGCCCGGGAGATCACCATGAATCCAGCCATTGGTATCTCTCATTCACATCTTTTAACCATGCAAGGGGAAGTTATATGAAACTCCATAATATTGTTCGTAAGTTTCTTTCTATTACTGCCGGGATGTTGCTTGGTGTTGCGACACTGGGTGCCAGCGCCGAACCTTTAAAAGTTGGCTACAGTGACTGGCCGGGCTGGGTTGCCTGGGAAGTCGCGCTCGAGAAAGGTTATTTCGAGGAAGTGGGTGTCGAGGTTGAATTTGAATGGTTTGATTATGTGGCTTCCATGGACGCCTTTGCCGCGGGTCAGCTTGATGCCGTAGCAATGACGAATGGTGATGCACTGGTAACCGGTGCGACCGGTGCCAAGAGTGTCATGATTATTATCAATGACTACAGTAATGGTAACGACATGGTTGTTGCCGCACCCGGTATTGAAAGCGTTGCCGATCTGAAAGGTAAAAAAATAGGTGTCGAGATTGGCTTTGTCGGCCACTTGTTATTATTAAACGGCCTGGAAAAAGCCGGCCTGACCGAGGCCGATGTTGAACTCATCAACGTTCCTACCAACGAGACGCCACAGGTACTTGCATCCGGTGATGTCGATGCGATAGTTGCCTGGCAGCCAAACTCGGGCCAGGCCCTGAGCCTGGTTCCAGGTTCCAAGAAGATTTACTCATCCGCTGACGAACCCGGTCTTATTTACGACGTGCTGGCAGTGAGCCCCAGCAGCTATGCCAACAGCAAGGAGGCATGGGACAAGGTGGTTGATGCCTGGTACATGGCCGTTGACTTTATCCTGAGTCCTGAAACCCAGCCGGAAGCGATTTCCATCATGGCTGCACGCGTTGGCGTCTCTCCTGAAGAATATAAACCGTTTCTGGCGGGTACCAAGATCCTGACCCTGGAAGAGGCAAAGGGGTTCTACAAAAAAGGTGATGGTTTTGGATCTCTGTACGGTTCTTCCAGTATTTCCGATGACTTTAACCTGAAGTACGAGGTGTATTCCGAGCCGCAGGATATCGATAGTTATATCGATTCGTCCCTGACGATGTCCAAGTAAGCTAACTCAAGGCATATCTGATGAGTTCAGTCTCCTGGCTGGCACCGCGTGTTGCCCTGCCCCGTAAATGGGGCAGGGTATTCACAGTTGCCTCATTCCTGCTGCCATTATTGGTCTGGTCGCTGGTCAGTTACGTACCTTTTCTCTGGCATCCGAAGATCAGTATTACCGAACCTGGCGATGTCAGTTATTTCCGCGAGGGGATGCTGGTGGAACGGGACCAGTTCCAGAAGGAACTGGAAGCTATGCAGGAAGAAAACAAGACATTGCCAGCAGGCAAGCGGGCCAACCCGATATACCTGCCGGCACCGCATGAAGTGGCCACGGCTTTTGTTACCTCGTTTACAGAGGAACCGCAACGTCGTAGTGAGCAGTGGCTACATGAAAGTTTGTGGCACAGCATCACGATCATTTTCTGGGGCTTTGTTTTGTCGTCCTTGATCGGTGTGCCACTTGGCATTTTGTGCGGGACTTACTCGGTCGCGTCGCGATTGTTCGAACCCTTTGTCGAGTTCTTCCGGTATTTACCCGCTCCCGCGTTTGGAGCACTGGCTGTTGCCATCCTGGGTATCCACGACGGACCCAAGATCGCGATCATCTTTATCGGTACTTTCTTTCAGCAGGTGCTGGTCATCAGTAATACCACGCGAAAACTGGATATAGCATTGATGGAAGCCGCTTTGACACTGGGTGCCAAACGTTTACAGCTCTTGTTCAAGGTAGTTGTGCCCGGGATCCTGCCGGATCTTTATCGTGACCAGCGCATCTTGCTTGGCTGGGCCTGGACTTACCTGATCGTGGCCGAACTGATCGGTACCAGCTCCGGCATTACCTGGTTTATTACCCAGCAGGCACGTTACAAGAATTTCGACAACGTGTTTGCCGCGATCATGATGATCGGTGTAATCGGCCTGCTGACCGACATCATCCTGCAACTGCTCGGCAAGAAGCTGTTTCCCTGGGACAAACCGGCAAACAAGACCTGAGGAATAGACGATGACTGAAATACAACTGCCGAGTTATCTGGATCAAACTGACGAGGTCAAGGCACGGTTTGATGATCTCAAGAAGCGAGAGGTCATTCTCGAAGTCAAGGGCTTGCACAAGTACTTTGATACCAGTAGCAATGGCCAGGTCACCGCCCTGAAAGATATAAATTTTAAAACCCATCGGCGAGAGTTTGTCTGCGTGATAGGTCCTTCAGGTTGTGGCAAATCGACACTGATCCGTATCCTGGCCGGACTGGAATCAGTCAGTACCGGTGAAGTACTGCTGGATAACAAGGCAGTCACAGGACCTGGCCCTGACCGCGGCATGGTATTCCAGGGCTACACCCTGTTTCCATGGTTGACGGTAAAGAAAAACGTCATGTTTGGCTTGTTAAGCCAGGGCATGTCCCGCGCCCATGCCGAGAGTGAGGCCATGACATGGATAGACCTGATTGGCCTGGAGCGCTTTGCGGATTCCTACCCGGACCAGTTGTCGGGTGGTATGAAACAACGCGTTGCGATAGCCCGGGCACTGGCAAACCAACCACGTATATTATTAATGGATGAGCCTTTTGGCGCCCTCGATGCCCAGACGCGTAGCAAGATGCAATCCTACTTGCTTGAGATATGGCACAACATAGATATCACCGTACTGTTTATTACCCATGACCTGGATGAGGCCGTTTACCTGGCCGACCGTATCCTGGTTCTGAAAGCACACCCCGGCGAGGTGCAGGAACTGATCGAGGTGCCGGTGCCACGACCACGCACATTTGATCAAATCCTGTCACCGGAATTTATCGCAACCCGCAAACGACTGGATGAACTGATTCATCCACCCTCGGAAGAAGACGAGGAAGATGACAAGCTCAACATGATTCGACTGGCCAAGGTTGGTGATGAAGTTGAACCCTGATAAACCCAGAGAATAACAATGAAGACAGACGCAGAGATTTTAAAAATACAACAGGATCTTAAGAACAAGGGCGTTCTTTATTGCATGGGTGCCTACGTTGATATTCACGGTATACCCAAGGGCAAGGTGGTGCCTATTGATCACCTGTTGCACATGGCCCATGGTTCTGAATTGTATACAGGTTACGCGCTGGATGGACTTGGTCAGAAACCTAATGATGATGAGATTGCCTCGGTGCCTGACCTGGATCACATCATCCAGTTGCCGTGGGAGCCCAAGATTGCATGGATGCCTGCTGATAACACGTTTCGCGGTGAGCCTTATCCACTGAGCACCCGTGTTGCACTCAAGACACAGTTGCAGAAAGCAGCGGACATGGGCTTCGGTTTTAACCTGGGTGTGGAATGCGAAGTCTTTGTTTTATACAAGGCCGAAGATGGTAGCCTGGTGGTACCTAACCCGGATGATAAGCTGGTGAAACCCTGTTATGACTTGCGTGGTTTCATGGACCAGTTCGAGTGGCTGGACCGCATGGCGCAAACCATTAATGACCTGGGCTGGGACCTGTATTCCTTCGATCACGAGGACGCCAACGGCCAGTACGAATTTGATTTTAATTATTCAGATGCACTGACGATGTGTGATCGTGTGATCTTCTTTCGTGAACTGGCCAAGCGCTATGCCATGGATGAAGGACTGACGGCGACATTCATGCCCAAACCATTCAAGGATAAAACCGGTAATGGTGCCCACTTTAATATGTCACTTTACGATCTACAGAGCGGCGCCAACCTGTTTGCCTGTGATCCCAAAGACGACCCTCGCGGACTGGGCCTGACGGAACTGGGTTATCATTTTATCGGCGGTATCCTGAAACACGGGCGCGCGTTATGCGCTGCCTTTGCTCCAACCGTAAACAGTTACAAGCGCCTGGTACGCCAGGGCCGCATGGCTTATTTTTCCTGGGCACCTGTATTCAATTCCTATGGCTCCAATAACCGTACCAACTCGGTACGCGTTCCCATGGGTGGTGGGCGATGTGAATCACGCAATGCCGATGGTGCGGTGAACCCGTATCTCGCGGCCACACTGGCGCTGGCAGCAGGGCTTGAGGGTATCCGTGAAAAAATAGATCCAGGCAGTCCACAGGAAGATAACCTGTATGCAATTTCCGAGGCCGAGCGTGAACAGCGTGGCATTGAATTCCTGCCGCAGAATCTGCATGAGGCAGTCGAGGCATTCGCTGCCGACCCGCTTACCGAGGAAGTGCTGGGTAAGGAATTAAAAGACGAATTTATTCGTTACAAGTCCGATGAATGGATCGAATACAGCCTCGAGATCAGTGACTGGGAGATTGAACGTTACAGTCACTTGTTTTAACAAGCGCCAGGGGACGTCCCTTAGCGTTCGGTTTTTTCAATGGGACGACCCATTATCGAGAGAACGATATGCAAATATTCAGATATCGTGATGGAATTGCGCCAAACTCATTTGCGTTTTTTTATGTGCTCGTTGGTTATCCCGTTTCCATATACGGGCTAACCAAGGGTAATGTCTTATGGTATGTGGCAGCAATATTGCTGCTTGCGCATTCACTTGTTATAGCGGCCTACCTGTTACACGAGTGTATCCATCAAACCATTTTCAAAAACAGCAAGCATAATGAATGGCTGGGTATGTTGCTTGCCTGGATTACCGGTGCCTGTTACTCGGACTACCTTTTACTAAAGAAAAAGCACCTGCGTCATCATGCCAACAGGGTTGATTCACTGGCGATCGATATGCAAACGTTTTTTCGTGAACATGAATTTATTTATAAGGCGGTTGGCATACTGGAGTGGTTATACATTCCAGCTATCGAACTGCTCACGCATATACTCGCTATGTTGTCACCATTCTTCCTGCCCTCGCGTCGGGAGCAGCGTGGCAGAGTCATTACTATCCTTATATTGCGCCTGGTTTTCTTTTCTGCACTGGCAGCCTGGCACTGGGCGATATTGCCGGCCTATGCCATTGCCTACCTGTTATTTCTACGGGTGCTTGGTTTCATGGATGCCTTTCAGCATATTTACGAGGTTCGCCTCAATCTTGACGAGGAAAATAACACGCAGGAGTTTGATCGTGACTACGAGGAAAAACACACCTGGAGTAACCTGTTGTCAGAGAAACATGAATGGCTAAACCTGGTGGTTTTAAATTTTTGTTACCACAACGTTCATCACTACAGACCCGGTGAACCCTGGTATCGATTACCGCGACTGCACGCAGCAAAATATCCTGCTAACCAACCAAACCTGGCAGTAAAGGAACAATTGCTCGACTTTCATCGCTACCGTAGTCAACGCTTGTTGCAAACTCACAATGACGACGTGAATTATGGTGCTGCAGGCGTGTCGTTCCTGGCCGGAATATAGAGCATGCAACTCAAACTGTTTAAAACTTTGTGGGGCTTTGACGGTTCCTATGCCGACGCAGCAAGGCTCGCACGGGAACAGGACTACGATGGTATTGAAGGGCCAGTGCCGAAAACACCAGAAGGCGTGCAGCAGCTTGCTGAATCACTCGAGCAGAATGATCTTGCCTATATTGCTGAAGTAGCCACAACCGGGACATTTGTGCCTGACAGACGACTGTCTCCTGAGGAGCACCTGGATGATCTGCAGGACAATATTCTACGCTTGCATAATCTCAAGCCCTTATTCATTACCTGCCTGGGTGGTTGCGATGCATGGGAAATATCAGATTCCATTTCGTTTTTACGCAAGGCAGTAGATATCGCCGAGCAGGCAGGACTGGCAATAAGTTTTGAAACACATCGCGGTCGAATATTTTTCAATCCATGGATAACGCAACGTATTATTCAGGTGCTTCCCAACCTGAAACTGACATGTGATTTCAGTCACTGGTGTGTCGTGTGTGAGGGCTTGCAGGAAACCGAGGCAGATATTATTCGTTCACTGTCTGCCAACGCCTGGCATATACATGGTCGAGTCGGTTACGACCAGGGTCCGCAGGTTCCGGATCCTCGTGTCCCGCTATATCTCAATGACCTGGAGAAACATTATGAATGGTGGCGCTGGATCTGGAATGCGCATGTCCGCCAGGGAAAAAACGTAACAACAGTGACCCCGGAATTTGGGCGGGATGGATATGAATATCGCGATACTGCCGGGGGTTTGCCCATGGTGGATATAAGTGAGATCAACTATTGGCTTGCAATGGAGCTGCGAGTGCGATTTCAGAATCAGGCTGAAAAGACGCGAAATGTAACAGGTTAACTTCAGTACAGGAGATGAATTGACGGCCAATAATCGTTATAATTTTGTGCAATGGATGACTAGGGTTCCGGCTTCTGGCGAGGTGACAGGTCCGAGAGTCATCGACCTTCTCGAAGGTTACACGGCGGGACAAAAGCCCGGGAGATGAAAACCAGTTACTGGTAGCACATTTCAACGTGAATTTTTGAACCGGAGAGAAGCCCATGAATTGTACATTCCCACCAGACTCATTTAGTAATTCCCAACCACTGCGCGCGTGCCGCGATAATGCATTCCTTACCGGGGGCGATCATCATGGCTGAAATCTATCCTGACAATGAACTAATGTATGAAGATGAACTACCGGGTGGTGCCCACTGGTCGATGTTAATGCGTCGCGGGACCATATTGCGCCTGGTTGATATCGATGGTGGTGCCAATGTGGGAATGCTGTTCTATAACCCGGGCGAAAAGCTGGAACGTTACAATGCGCCGGACACACTGAAGTGTCAGCACACCTTCAAACTCACACGCGGTCACTGCCTGTATTCAGACATGGGCCGGATCTTTTGCTCTATCGTGGATGACAGTGTCGGCTGGCATGACACGGTTGGCGGCAACCTGACTGATGCGGCCATGGAAAAACGCTGGGGCAGAAAAAATTACCAGCGATTTCGTAATGACCGGACGCTTAGTGGTGAACACAGTTTTAAAGTGGAACTGGCGAAGCACGGCCTGGGCAAACGCGATATGGCGGCAAATGTTAACTGGTTCAGTCGTGTTCATACCGATGAAGATGGCAACATGTTGTTTGATGCTGACAACAGCAAGGCCGGTGATCATGTCGATCTGCGTTTCGAAATGGATACGCTGGTTATCTTTCATACCTGTCCGCATCCATTAAATACCGAAACAAATTACCCGAGGCGACCGATCAGGTACCAGATCCGCAAGGCGGCTGCCGTTCAGGACGATGATGAATGCATGAACTCACGGCCAGAGAACAAGCGTGGTTTCCAGAACACGAACCTCTATTACCTGCAGGGAGGGCAATAACATGATCAGGGAAAGCAAGCTCGAGATCGAACACGCGGTTTATCGCCAGGTTGTGGATGCCGGTGATTACTGGATGCATGTTGTTAAACAGGGACAAACCCTGCGCATTCTGGACCTGGAGGGTAACCAGGCGGCCGACACACTGTTTTACAGTGCGGATGACCCGACTGAACGTTACTCTGCCATTGATACCATTCGCGAGCAGGGTAACGTGTACCTTACGGCCGGTAGCCAGTTACTCTCGAACGAAGGCAGGGTCATGCTTGAAATTACGGCGGATACCTGTGGTCGGCACGATACCCTCGGCGGTGCCTGTGCGACTGAATCCAATACCGTGCGCTATGCGCTGGAAAAAAAATGCATGCATGCCTGCCGTGACAGCTGGATGCTGGCCGTGGCAGAACACCCGGAGTTTGCCATGAGCAAACGCGATATTACCCACAACATTAATTTCTTTATGAATGTACCCATTACGCCAGAAGGAGGTTTGACTTTTGCCGATGGCATATCCGATGCGGGAAAATATGTTGAACTGCAAGCCAAGATGGATGTGATCGCATTGGTGTCGAACTGTCCCCAGTTAAACAACCCGTGTAATGCCTATAACCCGACGCCGGTCGAGGTCATTGTCTGGAATGATTAACAAGGTACTTATTGCCAACCGCGGCGCCATTGCCTGCCGTATCACCCGGACATTAAAGCGGTTGGGTATCAAGGCCGTTGCCGTTTACTCGATACCCGACAGTCAATCATTACACGTGGCCGAGGCTGATGAGGCCTATTTGCTGGATGGACATAAGGCCAGTGACACCTACCTGGACCAGGATAAGCTGTTTGAGATCGCGAGGCAGGCGCAGGTAGATGCAATTCACCCGGGTTACGGGTTCCTGAGTGAGAATGCAGAATTTGCCCGACGTTGCGACAGGGAAGGCATACGTTTTATCGGGCCAGCGCCTGAGCATATCGAGCAGTTTGGTTTAAAACACGTGGCCCGCGAACTGGCTTCAAATAACAAGTTACCTTTACTACCGGGCACCGACCTGCTGGATTCAGTCGACGAGGCCCTTGAGGCTGCGGAAAAGATTGGTTACCCGGTCATGTTGAAAAGTACCGCCGGCGGTGGCGGCATTGGCATGCAGCTTTGCCATGAAGATGAACAATTAAACAGTGCCTTCGAAACGGTTAAACGTTTAGGTGAAAACAACTTCAGTGATGGCGGTATCTTCATGGAAAAGTTTGTTGCCAGGGCACGGCATGTCGAGGTACAGGTCTTTGGTGATGGTAAAGGCGATGTCGTGGCCCTGGGTGAAAGAGATTGTTCCATGCAGCGCCGTAACCAGAAAGTAGTCGAGGAAACACCGGCACCGCTGTTACCGGATTCGGTTCGTCGCTCCATGCTGGATGCGGCGGTGCGCCTTGGATCTGACGTGGCCTATCGTTCTGCAGGCACAGTTGAGTATATCTACGATCCCGCTACCGAGGATTACTATTTTCTCGAGGTGAATACGCGCCTGCAGGTAGAGCACGGTGTGACCGAGGAAGTCACCGGCATCGACCTGGTGGAATGGATGGTGAGGCTGGCGGCCGATGATCTGGTGTTACCCGAACAGCAGTCTATCGTGCCTAATGGTTTTTCTATCCAGGTACGACTGTATGCAGAAGACCCGGGTCAGAATTTTCATCCAAGCACCGGCCTGGTAACAGAGTTTGTCAAAGATGAAACGGTACGTTTTGATACCTGGCTTGAAACCGGCAGCGAGGTACCGGCGTTTTATGACCCCATGCTGGCCAAGGTCATCGTCAAGGCAGCGACAAGACAAGAGGCGATAGACAAACTTTATTCCGCGTTGTTAAGCACACGTTGCAGCGGTATTGAAACCAACCTTGCTTACCTGCAACAGGTGATACGTTCAGATGCGTTTATCAATGCGTCGCATTACACGCGGTACCTCGACAGTTTTGATTACCATGCAGAAACCATTACCGTACTGGATGCGGGCACATTATCGACGGTTCAGGATTACCCGGGCCGACTTGGTTACTGGCATGTGGGTGTGCCGCCCTCCGGTCCCATGGACAACCTGTCATTCAGGCTTGGGAACCGTTTACTGGATAACCCTTGTGATTCTGCCGGCCTCGAATTCACTGCTACCGGACCCACGCTGCAATTTAACTGTGATGCACTTATTGTATTAACGGGTGCAACTATGTCAGCGCTGGTGGATGATCAGCCCGTTGAATTCTATAAGCCCTTAAAGATAGCTGCTGGTTCAATATTAAAGCTCGGTGCTATTGAGGGTGCCGGCATGCGCAGTTACCTGTGTATCAACGGCGGTATCAATGTCCCGGAATATCTTGGCAGTCGATCCACGTTTACCCTCGGTCGTTTCGGTGGACATGGCGGGCGTGAATTGCATGCCGGTGATGTAATGCATGTAATCCGTTCTACTGCAATGCCAGTCGATGTCCATGTCGATAAGGATTTGATTCCCGTATCGGGTAACGAGTGGCAAATTCGTTGCCTGTATGGACCTCACGGTGCACCGGACTTTTTCACCGATAAAGATATCGACATGTTTTTCAACAGTGACTGGGAGGTGCATTACAATTCCAGTCGAACCGGTGTTCGCCTGATTGGGCCCAAACCCGAGTGGGCACGTGCTGACGGCGGTGAAGCCGGCCTGCATCCTTCCAATATTCATGACAATGCCTACGCGGTAGGTACGATAGATTTTACCGGTGACATGCCTATCATCCTGGGCCCTGATGGTCCCAGTCTCGGTGGTTTTGTGTGCCCGGCCACGATTATCAAGGCTGACCTTTGGAAGATAGGGCAGTTGAAGCCCGGTGACCGCATTCGCTTTAAGCCCGTCGATTACGATACGGCCGTTGCCCTGGAGGCCGTCCAAAATGACAGCCTGGACAAGCTTGAATATTGCTCGGTGAGTTCGCCCGTTGCCTATTCCCTGCCTGAGTCCCCTGTCTTGCAAAGACGAACAGACCTGGAAGTCGAAGTCTGTTACCGGCCTGCAGGTGAAGATTACCTGCTGGTTGAATACGGACCCATCGTGCTGGATTTGAATTTACGCTTCCGCGTGCACGTACTGATGCAATGGTTGCAGGAAAACGGGCCGAAAGAAATTATCGACCTGACACCGGGTATTCGCTCGTTGCAAATCCATTTCGATAATACGCGCCTGCCGCAAATTGAACTGCTAAAGATACTTGAGACTGCGGAGACCGAGCTGCCGGCAATCGACGAGATAGAGGTTCCCACGCGCATCGTGCACTTGCCACTATCATGGGACGATGCCGCGACCCGGCTTGCCATCGACAAGTACATGCAGTCGGTGCGTCCGGACGCACCCTGGTGCCCCAGTAATATCGAATTTATCCGTCGGATTAACGGTCTTGATTCTATCGATGCCGTAAAGCAGATATTTTTCGATGCCAGTTACATGGTCATGGGACTGGGAGATGTCTACCTCGGTGCGCCGGTGGCAACACCTGTTGATCCGCGCCATAGACTGGTTACGACAAAGTACAACCCGGCCCGTACCTGGACGCCGGAAAATGCCGTCGGTATCGGCGGCGCCTATCTGTGTGTATACGGCATGGAAGGCCCGGGGGGCTACCAGTTCGTTGGCAGAACAGTACAGATGTGGAACCGCTTTAAAGTGACGGATGACTTTCAACCCGGTAAGCCCTGGTTGCTGGACTTCTTTGACCAGTTACGCTTTTACCCGGTCTCGCACGAGGAACTCACGGAAATGAGGCGGGATTTCCCATCGGGGAAATTCTCTTTGCAGTTTGAACATGACACCTTCAAGCTGCGTGATTATCAATCCTTTCTTGAACAAAATCGTGATGAGATCACGCGCTTCAAGCAGAAACAGCAACAGGCTTTCGATACCGAACGCGAGCAGTGGCAAAGCGTGGACAAGGACCAAACATATGATGAAGTGTCTGTTGTCGATGATGAGGCTCAGTCATATATTCCAGCCGCAAACGAGTCAGTACTAAAGTCGCCGGTGACCGGCAGTGTCTGGCAATTAAAGGTCGCTGTTGATGATAGCGTTGAGCAAGGCCAGATAATGATGATCCTGGAATCCATGAAGATGGAGATCCAGGTGAAGGCACCCGTCGCTGGAAAGGTTACTAAACTGTTTGCCCATAACAACGCGATGGTCAACAAGGGACAGAACCTGTTGGTACTGGAGACCGCTTGATGAGAGATGTAAACATGGACATGTCGATTGCGGTCTTATCGAGGGGCTACTGGTCAGGTGATCTTAATCCGCGCGCGCTGCTTGCCCATGTTACTGAACAGATCAGGAAACATGTCTCCAACCCTGTCTGGATCCATGTGCTTACTGATGATGAACTGGAGCCTTACCTGGAATCACTTGAAAAGTGTGACCCTGCGGACAAGCCACTGTACGGGATCCCGTTTGCTATCAAGGACAATATAGACCTGGCCGGTATACCAACTACCGCGGCCTGCGCTGAATATGCCTACACGCCTTCCGTCTCGGCCTTTGCCGTGCAGTGCCTTATCGATGCCGGTGCCATCCCCGTGGGCAAGACCAATCTCGACCAGTTTGCCACCGGGCTGGTCGGTACCCGTTCCCCCTATGGTGCCGTCAGCAATGCTTTTAACGATTCATACATAGCTGGCGGTTCCAGTTCCGGCTCTGCGGTTGCGGTCGCACTGGGACAGGTCTGTTTCTCACTTGGAACGGATACGGCTGGTTCCGGCCGTATACCGGCCGCGTTCAATAACCTGGTAGGGCTGAAGCCGACACGGGGCAGGGTGAGTACACAAGGTGTGGTACCTGCCTGTCGCAGCCTTGACTGCGTCAGCGTGTTCAGCCTGAATAGTATTGATGCGATGCACGTGTTCGATGTCATTGACAGGTTTGATGAACAGGACTCTTTTGCCAGGACTGACAGGGAGGTGAGCAAGGTCTTTGAACAAACCTTGTCAATCGGTGTGCCCCGTGAACAACAGTTGGAGTTTTTTGGTAACGAGGCTTATCAGGCCTGTTTCAGGGAATTTATATCACGTCTACAGCAACTGGGTTTTCAAACCAGGGAAATCGACTTCGAATCGTTTACCCGGGCAGCGGAGATGTTATACCAGGGGCCATGGGTTGCAGAGCGATACGCAGCGATTGAGCAGTTTATTGAATCCAGGCCGGAGGCATTGCACCCGGTAACGCGGCAGATCATTGAACCATCAAAAGCAAAAGATGCCGTGGCGGGTTTCAAGGCTCAATACGAGTTGCAGGCCCTGAAGCGACAGGCAGATGCAATACTTGGTGAGGTAGACCTGATATGTATCCCGACGGCGGGGACGCATTACACACTGGAAGAACTGGAGCAGGAACCGGTTAAATACAATACCAACCTGGGTTACTACACGAATTTTATGAACCTGCTCGACTATGCGGCCATTGCTGTGCCGGCCGGCTCTACCGGGGAGAAATTACCCTTTGGTGTAACACTGTTTTCTGCTGCCAATACCGACAGGCAATTGCTACAGGTAGCGTCCCGCCTGCTTGATGAAACATTGCCTGATACTGATGCAGCAACGGGTTTACTGGATGTGGCCGTGTGTGGAGCACACCTGTCTGGTATGCCTCTTAATTATCAGCTAATCGAACGCAATGCCGTACTGCTGGAACAAACGATAACTTCAGATTGTTACCGACTGTATGCCCTTGCAGGTGGTCCACCGTATCGCCCCGGCTTAATCCAGGATTTAGAGAACGGGGCCAGTATCGAGGTAGAAGTCTGGCGCATGCCCGCCGTTAACTTTGGCAGTTTCATGCAGGGAATCCCGCATCCGCTGGGCATTGGCAAGATAAAGCTCAATGATGGCCGTTTTGTGAACGGTTTTATCTGCGAAGGCTACGTAATAAAAGATGCGGAGGATATTACTGCCTTTGGCGGCTGGCGCGGTTACATTGCAGCGAAGTAGACCTATTCCTTTTTCTTTTCTTCGAACTGCTTTTCCAGTTCTGCCAGTCTTTCCTGTAACTGCTCCAGCTGCGCGCGCGAACGCTGCAGCAGGGCAGCCTGTATATCAAACTCCTCGCGCGTAACCAGGTCCAGCCTGGCCAATGAGGCCGTTAATGCCGCCCTGACGTTCGATTCCAGTTCATGCCTGGCCTGGTTCAAGTCGTTGGGTAATACGCTGGCAACGTCGTTAAGAAGAGATTCAATCTGTTGTTTTAACATCACTATTTATTTTCTCTGTTGTATTTTTTGCAAAGGATAGGCGCTTTTTTTACCACTGTCAGTAATTGCAGACCAGTTCACAAGAATATTTGTGCTGTTTTAGAGCACAAACTCCGTTTCATGCACAAAACCAGTGCGACAATCGCACTGTTTTGCTTATATCAACACTAATAATGCTTATAAAAAACACTTAAATAACTGATATTTAAATAAAAAATAGAAGTGGCACAGACTCTGCACTAGTACCTCTGAAATTTACCTAGATAAATTTTCTTTCAATCACTTTTCCAATCAGAGGGGAAAACAATGAAAAAGCTTTTAATGACCTGTGCAGCAAGCACATTAATCATGACTTCATCCATGGCCAAGGCCGACGTGATGAGCTGGGTCGAGGAAACGGAAATCAGTGGTAATGTTGGTCTGGCTTCAGATTACCTTTTCTACGGCGCATCACAGACTGCCGGCGGTTTCAAAGATGGCGGTCCTGCTATCTCAGGTGGTTTCGACCTGGCACTGCCGTTTGAAGTTCTGGGCGGCCAGTTCTACATCGGTACCTGGGCTTCCAACGTTGAATGGGGCGGCACCAATGACCAGGCCTCTATCGAATTTGACTACTACGGTGGTATTGCCGGTGACTCAATTGGCACTTCTGGCATCAGCTGGGACTTAGGTGTTTGGCGCTATAGCTACCCTTACACTGACGTTGATGCTGGCGCAAACGCTATCGACTACGTCGAAGTCTACGGTAACCTGGGCTATACCTTTGAAGATGCTGCATTTACACCATCTATCAGCGTCGGTATGTACTATTCAGATGACTACTTCGGTACCGATGAAAGCAGTATCTACATTCCTTTCGGTGTTGATGTAGCCCTGCCAATGGACTTCGGTATGTACTTCGGTGGTGGTTACTTTGATCTGGATGGTGCTGGTGGTGGTGACTACGTACACTACAGTGTTGGTGTCACCAAGACTGTCATGGGTGTTGACCTGGATCTGTCCTGGAATGGCAACGATGACCAGTGTGGCGTTGTTCAAGGCACCAACTGTGGTGGCATCGTGTTTGGCGCTTCACAGGCATTCTAGGCAGCGTTCAATCACACTGTAATTTAACTTTAGATTTGGCCCGGGTTTCCCCGGGCCAGATACAAAAGGTGGAGGAATAACCAAAATGAAATTGGTAACCGCGATAATCAAGCCCTTCAAACTGGATGATGCAAGGGAAGCGCTTTCTGAAATCGGTGTGCAAGGCATGACCGTGACAGAAACCAAAGGCTTCGGCCGACAAAAAGGACATACCGAACTGTACCGTGGTGCAGAGTACGTCGTTGATTTTTTACCCAAGATTAAACTCGAAGTCGCTGTCTCTGACGACAAGCTGGATGACGTTATGGCTGCCATTACCAAGGCTGCCAGTACCGGCAAGATTGGTGACGGCAAAATCTTCGTGGCCAGTCTTGATAACGTCGTGCGTATTCGTACCGGCGAAACAGGTGACGACGCACTGTAAATATGCGTGTGAAACAGTTTCCTGATATTTCACAAGTTCAAATTATTCGGAGGAATTTAAAGTGGAAGCTTTAACTGAATTAGCATATGCGGTCGATACCTTTTATTTCCTGGTATGCGGCGCATTAGTAATGTGGATGGCAGCAGGTTTTGCCATGCTCGAGGCCGGTCTGGTTCGTGCTAAAAACACTGCTGAAATCCTGACCAAGAACATAGCGCTCTATTCGATCGCTAGTATCATGTACATGTTAGTTGGTTACAACATCATGTATCCAGCCGGCGGAAGTCCGTATTTTCCGGAAATCGCCTTTCTTTTAGGTGGCGACAACTCAGCTGAGGAAGTCATTGCCAGTGGTGGAGATGTTTACTACTCGGGCATGTCTGACTTCTTCTTCCAGGTTGTGTTCGTTGCAACCGCGATGTCTATCGTTTCAGGCGCTGTTGCTGAGCGTATGAAACTATGGGCATTCCTGTTGTTTGCAGTCGTCATGACCGGTTTCATCTATCCGTTACAGGGTTACTGGAAATGGGGCGGTGGTTTCCTTGATGCCAAGGGCTTCCTGGATTTCGCCGGTTCAGGTGTCGTTCACATGACCGGTGCTACCGCTGCTCTTGCCGGTGTCATCCTGCTCGGAGCACGTAAAGGCAAATACACCGCAGACGGTAGAACAAACGCTATTCCCGGCGCTAACCTGCCACTGGCCACACTGGGTACATTTATCCTGTGGTTAGGCTGGTTCGGATTTAACGGTGGTTCCGAGTTAATGTTATCCAACGTTGCCGAGGCTAATGCTGTATCACTGGTATTTGTTAATACCAACACAGCAGCAGCAGGTGGTGTAGTGGCCGCATTAATCACTTCCCGACTCTGGTTTGGCAAGGCCGACTTAACCATGGCCCTGAACGGTGCCCTGGCTGGTCTGGTGGCGATTACCGCTGAACCGCTGACCCCGACCCCGCTGTTGGCCACCATTATCGGTGCCATTGGTGGTGTTATCGTTGTCTTCTCGATTGTGTTTATGGACAAAATCAAGATCGACGACCCGGTTGGTGCCATTTCCGTACACGGTACCGTCGGTATGTGGGGACTGCTTGCAGTTTGCCTGTCCAACCCTGACGCCACGCTTGGCGCCCAGCTGCTTGGACTGGTTACCATCTTCGTCTTCGTCTTCGTGGCATCGCTGATTACCTGGTTGGTCGTCAAGACGATCATGGGCATTCGTGTCAGCGAAGAAGAAGAAATGGAAGGTGTCGACATTGGCGAATGCGGATTGGAAGCCTATCCGGAATTCACCAAGGCAAGCTAGACTTACCTTTTTTCTACAGCAAAACGGGCGCTTCGGCGCCCGTTTTTATTTCATCTGCCTGCAAAGTCTCTTACAATAGCTATTGTTATCTGCTGGTGACGATAATTCATCAGTGTATCTCACAGGCCATTTGGCCTGACAATAACTATAAGTATAAAAAAGCTTTTCTATCCACATAGATAAAGATGTACAGGAGATGTTATGAAGCTTATCAGCGCTATAATTAAACCATTCAAGCTGGACGACGTGCGTCAGGGTCTGTCGGAAATTGGCGTACAGGGGATGACGGTCACCGAGGCAATGGGCTATGGGCGCCAGAAAGGGCACACCGAACTGTATCGCGGGGCCGAATACCAGGTGGATTTTCTGCCTAAAGTGAAAATCGAAATCGCTGTAAACGACGACCTGGTAGATAGTGTCATTGAAGCAATAAGTAAGACGGCCTCATCAGGAAAGATTGGCGACGGCAAAATCTTTGTTGTAAACCTTGAACAGGTTGTAAGAATCCGTACGGGGGAAACAGGTAGCGACGCTATTTAGACACCCTGTAAATAGTAATTAAGCAAGATATAAAAATTATAAAAGAGGGGAGGACCGGGACTGTGAGAAGTTTCCTGCTGTTAGTCTGTTTATTACCTACAACTGTATTCGCCAGTGAACTGGACAAATCCGATACGGCATGGATATTGACCTCTACGGCGCTGGTACTGTTCATGACACTACCGGGCCTGGCGCTATTTTACTCCGGCCTGGTCAGGGTCAAGAACGTACTGTCAGTACTGATGCAGTGTTTTGCGATCGCCTGCCTGGTATCAATCATGTGGATGCTGGGTGTCTATGGTCTCAGCTTTGGTGACGGTGGCGATTTAAACAAGATCATCGGGCTTGGTAATTTTATGCTGTCTGACCTGCAACTGGACTCGATGAGCGGCAGCCTGCCCGAGATAGTCTTCTTCATGTTCCAGATGACTTTTGCCATTATTACACCGGCGCTGATCGTGGGTGGTTTCGCAGAAAGAATGAAATTCTCAGCGGTGCTCTGGTTTAGCGCACTGTGGCTGGTATTTGTCTATGCGCCGATTTGCCACTGGGTCTGGGGCGGAGGCTGGTTGTCTGACCTGGGCTTCATGGATTTCGCAGGTGGTGCCGTAGTTCATATTAATGCGGGTGTTGCCGCACTGGTGGCCGCGATGGTACTGGGTAATCGTCGTGGATTTCCAGGGACGGCAATGATGCCACATAACATGACATTAACCGTTGCCGGTGCTTCCATGCTCTGGGTTGGCTGGTTTGGTTTCAACGGTGGCAGTGCACTTACCTCGGACGCTAATGCCGGTATGGCTATCGCAGTCACCCATATATCAGCGGCTGCCGGTTCCCTGGCGTGGATGGCTTGTGAATGGATCAAGCACGGTAAACCCAGTGTCCTTGGTATCGTCACAGGAATGGTCGCAGGACTGGGAACCATAACCCCTGCTTCCGGTTTTGTTGGGCCGATGGGCGGACTTATCATTGGTTTGCTTGCCGGTGTCGTATGCTATGTATGCACGCAGTACATCAAACGTGTACTGAAGATCGACGATTCACTGGACGTTTTCCCGGTGCATGGTGTGGGCGGAATACTGGGTACCCTGCTGACGGCAGTATTTTACGCGGAATCCATGGGCGGGCTGTCTACTGACAATGCCTACTCAATTGGATCTCAGTTAGGTGTGCAGACTGCCGGTGTTGCGGCAACCATCGTCTGGTGCGGAATTTTCAGCTTCGTGATCCTCAAGATCGTCGATAAGATCGTGGGTCTGCGAGTAGATGAAGATGAAGAGACGGAAGGACTGGATATCGTTCTTCATAATGAAAGAGGTTATAACATCTGATATCAGGTCTTTTTTACCCGATTCATTGCTGAATAGTGTGTAATAGTATGGTTTGTTGGTTAACAAACAGGTACAGATCTGGGCAGAATTTCTTTGTTTGAATATTGCCTCTCAATGCTTACAATTAGTACTCGCTTTACGGATTGAGTTGTTTCCTTGGATTTGATGTAAATGCCTGATCTTATTGATAAAACTATACTAAAAACACTGGTTCCGCCGAGCGCCCTCAACGCCACCAATTTCCAGGAGCTGGCAGCCAAAACTTTTATTGAAGAAGTAGCGGCTGGCAAGCCAATCTTCAAATCCGGTGATAATGACCGCCAGTCGGTTTACGTGGTTGATGGCCAGGTAGAAGTTACATCGGATAAAGGTGAAAGCAAGATCATCGCTGCAGGTTCGGATTCGGCCAAGCATCCTTTGGCCAATCACCAGCCGCGTAAACATACCGTTGTCGCCAAGACCGATTGCAAGATTATTCGCATCGATAGTGATTTGCTGGATATCCTGCTTACCTGGGACCAGTTCTCGGGCATTGAGGTCGATGAAATCTCTGTGCAGGAAGAAGAGAATGAAGACGATGACAGTGACTGGATGACACGTATCCTGCAATCCAAGGCCTTCCTGCAAGTGCCCGCTGCCAATATACAGCAGATGTTCATGCGCATGCAGGAGATCCCTACCAAGGCAGGTGATGTAATCATCAAGCAGGGTGATGATGGTGATTACTACTACATCATCAAGCATGGAAAGTGCAAGGTAACGCGTAATTCAAAAACAGGATCTGAATTAACCCTGGCAACCATTGATGACGGTGATGCTTTTGGCGAGGAAGCGTTACTTTCCGAGGCCAAGCGTAACGCCAACGTGGTCATGGTGACCGATGGCATACTCATGCGCTTGTCCAAGGAAGACTTCAACCAGTTGCTGAAAGAACCCATGCTAAGCTGGGTTACTAATGAAGAAGCCGATGCCATGGTCAAGAATGAAGGCGCTGTCTGGATAGATGTGCGTCTTGAAAGTGAACATAAAAACTCGGGCATCGATGGTAGCGTTAATATTCCGCTGTTTATGCTCAGGCTAAAGGCGCAATCACTTGATCCTTCAAAAAAATACATACTATATTGTGATACCGGTCGCCGCAGTTCCGCCTGTGCTTTCCTGCTCAGCGAACGAGGTCTGGACGTGTACTGCCTGAAAGGTGGTCTGGTTGAACGCAAAGAGGCATCCTGAACTACGTCGGGTTACTGATCTCGTAACACGTGCTTGAAGCATACAACATCAATGATTCAGTAAATCACTATGCTGTGTTTGGCAATCCGGTTGAACACAGCAAGTCTCCGTTAATACACCAATTGTTTGCCGAGCAATTTGGTTTATCAATCATGTACCAGGCGATTCCTGTAGAGCCAGGCATGTTCTACGAGGCCGTGACCGAATTTTACAAGCTTGGTGGAAAGGGTATTAACGTTACCGTTCCATTCAAGCAAGACGCATATGAAGCGTGCGAAATTCTCACACAGCGTGCGAAGATTTGTCAGTCGGTGAACACAAGCTGGCTTGATAAAGAAGGACGGATCAATGGTGATACTACTGATGGTCAGGGACTAATCAATGACCTGGTGACAAATAACAATATAGTCTTGCAGGGTAAATCCATATTAATTATGGGTGCCGGTGGTACTGTGCGTTCCATCCTGCAACCCCTGCTGCAACTTAAGCCGGATAGCCTGACGATAGTCAACCGGACAGTTTCCAGGGCACAAAGTCTGGCCATTCAATTTTCCAACGAGGGCCTGGTTTCAGCCTGTAGTTATTCCGATTTACAGGTCAAACGTTTTGACCTGATCGTGAACGCGACTTCGCTCAGCCTGCAGGGCGAATTACCGCCGCTACCAGCAGGCGTTCTCAATCACGCAGCTGCTTGCTATGACCTGATGTACGGCGATGAAGACACGGTTTTCATGCAATGGGCGAGATCCAATGGTGCCGGACAGGTGCTCGATGGACTGGGCATGCTGGTAGAACAGGCAGCAATTGGTTTTCAAATCTGGCATGGTAAAAAGCCTGACACTGCCAGTGTTATTGCAAAGCTTCGAACTGGTTAGTTACAGCCCCTGGTACGAATCCATCATGTCGGGTAACCAGGTCACCAGGCCCGGTGCCAGTATCAATAAGAGTAATGCAATGATCTGGATGATCACGAACGGGATGACGCCACGATAAATATCCTGAATTCGTATGCTGGCCGGTGCCACGGCCTTGAGATAGAACAGGGAAAAGCCAAACGGGGGTGTCAGGAACGACGTCTGCAGGTTGATGGCGATCAAGATCGCAAACCATAACAGGTCGATACCAAACTGGCTTGCGATGGGCGTCAATATCGGGATCACGATAAAACAGATTTGTAGAAAATCGAGAAAAAAACCAAGTAGAAATATCAGCAGCATGCTGACGATCAGGAAACCCCACATACCACCGGGAAGTCCTGACATAACATCCAGTACAAGCGTGTCTCCCCCCATTCCCCTGAATACCAGCCCAAAGGCCGTAGCGCCAATGAGGATGAGAAAGACCATGCTGGTTAACTTGGTGGTCTTTTGCATGGCGTCAGTCATGTTTTGCCGATTCAGCTTGCCATGCATTGCTGCCAGTACCAGTGCACCAATGGCACCCACGGCGGCAGACTCGGTCGGTGAGGCTATGCCAAAAAAGATTGAACCCAGCACCGCGACGATTAATAAGAGTGGGGGTAGCAGCGTTAGCAACAGGGTTTTGGTATCAAGTTTTTCATTGCTGTCGTGCAGTGCCGGGGCCATTGCCGGCTTACGCCATGCATACAGCAGGATAAAAAACATGAAAAAAATTACCAACAGCAGACCAGGAATGACGGCCCCCATGAATAGCCGACCAACCGGCACGCCCATGACATCGCCCAGCAAGATCAGGATGATGCTGGGAGGGATGATTTGCCCCAGTGTTCCGGACGCGGCAATGGTGCCACTGGCCAGGGCAGGCGAGTAACGGTGCTTGAGCATCGTGGGTAAAGCAATGATCCCCATGGTGACCACGGTGGCACCAACCACGCCGGTCGTGGCTGCCAGCATGGCACCTACAATAACAATACCGATAGCCAGGCCGCCCCCGAGCTTGCCACATAGTTTGCCTATTGTTTCCAGCAACTCCTCGGCCAGCCCGGAACGGTCCAGGATTATGCCCATGAATATGAACAGCGGCACTGCCAGCAGCGTAAAGTTATTCATTATTCCCCATATACGCAGGGGTAATAGCGAGAAGAAATCAAGACCCAGGAACAGCACGCCAAACAGGAATGACACTGCACCCAGCGTGAATGCGACCGGGTAGCCGAGTATCAAAAAGAACATCAGGCACAGGAATAACAGGCAGACGAGTAGTGTCATGGATTCGCCTTTAATGCCATGTCGATTTTCTTGATGAATTCGGCAATACCTTGTATCACGAGTAATGTGAAACCAACCGGTATCATGGCCTTTATAAACCAGCGCGCTGACAGGCCTCCCGGGTCCGGTGACGCTTCATTAAACAGGTAGGCCTGTTTTACGAAAGGCCAGGCGCAATACATGATCAAAATACAAAAAGGGATCAGGAACAGCACAACACCAATAGCGTCTATCCACGCACGCATCCGGTCAGACATAAAATGACAGCGATAAACAACGTCCAGCCTGACGTGTTCATCATCTTTTAACGTGTATGCAGCGCCCAGCAGGAAAATGACCGAGAACAGGTGCCACTGTAATTCCTGTAGTGCGATCGAGCCGCTCTGGAACAGGTAGCGCATGGCGACGTCGTATCCAACCAGGAATACCAGCACGATGACCAGCCAGGACACCAGCTTGCCCGTGAGTTCGGTAAAACCATCAATCCTGGCGGCGAGATTACGGAAGAAGTGTTTCAAATCTGTTTATAGTTATTGGAAATTTTAACGTCCGCAGTATAAACGATTGCGGATAAATTGACCGGGGCGGAGTAACTGCTTACCAGCAAATCCTTTATCGACTGTGTTTGCTCGGCGAAGATTATTCACAGCGTTGTGACTGCCTGTATTCATGTTGCAATGCAAAAATCAGGTGTGGGCTGTAAGCCCGAAAAATTTCATAACCTGTTGTTCTACAATGATAAATAATTCCAGCACCAAGTGGTCTTGTTAGATTGAATCTAATTCGGTCGCGGGGACCGGGGTCAACATTGCACTTTCATGCACAAAGTTATCCACAGTTGAATGGCGTTTTGACTAAGTCTTTACACGGTTTGCCAGCGCTATGTAGTCATCGACTGACAGGTTCTCGGCGCGTGTACCCGGGTCGATACCAAGCTCTGCCAATATGCTTTCTTCAACCCTCTTTTTCAGTGAGTTGCGGATGGTCTTGCGCCTTTGTGAGAAGGCATCCCTGACTATGTGTTCCAGTAGAACCGGGTCTTTGACACGCCGCATGCGCTCAGCATCGGGTACGATCCGAACCACTGCTGAATCCACCTTGGGTGCCGGGTTGAATGAACCGGGCTTGACCGAAAAAAGCGACGTAACCTCGCAACCATATTGCAACATCACGGAGAGCCGGCCGTAGGTTTTGCTGCCGGGCCCGGCCACCATTCTATCGACTACCTCTTTTTGCAACATGAATATCATGTCTTTTATATAGTTTGCCTGTGACAACAGGTGGAATAACAGTGGTGTGCTGATGTTGTAAGGCAGGTTGCCAACTATACGTAGCTGGTTGCAAGCAAAACCGGACAGGTCAAGTTTTAGTGCATCCAACTGGTGTAGAGTGAATTTTGGCTTGTCATTGGTGAGTGGTGATTGGTGATTCGTGAATAGTGATTCCAATAGATTAGCCAAATCTCTATCGATTTCTACTACATCGAGTTGCTTAACCTTTTCCAGTAAGGGTTCAGTCAATGCGCCCTTGCCAGGGCCGATTTCAATGATGCGATCATCTTTTGCAGGTGAAATTGCGGCGACAATCTTCTCGATGATGGCCTGGTCATGCAAAAAATTCTGACCAAACCTTTTCCGTGCCCTGTGTGCCGGTGTCTCACCCATATAAAATCTTAAGTATTCAATACATTAAAGAGCATTGAACATGATTATCCACTAAAAGCAGATGTTTAGAAATTGACATAGATTATCAAATATATAGTAAATCATAATGCCTATGATTTTGGTAAGCATATTGATCGTCTGTGATGGCTAAAGACCGGGCTTTAGATATTGAAGAACAGGATTTAAATTTTGATGTGTTGCCAAATCTTAATACCCAGAAATCATGGTTATTAAAGAAATGCACGCATTATCTGATGTATTTTTCTATCGTTTAATATGATGACATAAGCAAGTTAAATATTATGCAATATGATTAAAAATAAAAAAAGAATATGCTTGCTGTATATTTAGCTGAATTACTACACCTAAATAGCCTCCCGACCAAGTTAATTTTTTAATAATCGAGATAATACTTAAGTGTATAGAATTGATCTTGATCAAGAAAACTCTAGTCTGTTCTTGCTACCCTCAAAATAGCGCAAACTGTAACAGTACCACCATGGTATCAGTCTGAAATTAAATCATCTTCAGGACTGGTATGTTGCCTTGTATTGCTTGAGGAGGTATTCCCGTGAAGATTAACGAACTAGTAAGCTGCAACAGAGTTGCATGCGCCTTTTTTGTAACAATTGTCCTGGCAACGGGATCAGTTTTTGCAGAGGCAAATGACGGAAAGGCACTTTACGAGGCTAACTGTGCAGCTTGTCACCAGGCAAACGGTAAGGGTCTCCCGGGCGCATTTCCTCCACTGGCAAACTCGGATTATCTGAAAGCACCTGATTACAAGGAAGCCATCGACGTTATCATTAACGGGAAAAGTGGTGAACTGGTTGTGAACGGTGTGAAATACAACAACGTTATGCCGGCCATGTCACACCTTGATGATGAGTCGATAGCCTCGATTTTGACATTTATTGTAAATAACTGGGGCAATCCTGGCGGGAAGATCACCGCGGAAAACATAAAGGTGGCAAGAGGGAGCGAGTTTGAAAAAAGCGATCCTGCTCAAGGGCAAAGTCATCCTGATACCTCCGTAGCAGAAGCCGCACACTTGAGTGCCCCGGTCGGGGTCCCGCCTGAGTCAGTAAAGATGATCAAATCTCCCGGTGCACCGGATATCAGTGAACAAGAGTTCGAAGTGGCAAAAAAGATATTCTTTGAGCGTTGTGCCGGTTGTCACGGCGTGCTCCGGAAGGGTGCCACCGGTAAACCACTCACACCGGATATAACCCTGGCAAAGGGAACCGAGTACTTAAAAGCGTTGATTAAATTTGGTTCGCCAGCCGGGATGCCAAACTGGGGAACTTCGGGTGAGCTAAGCGAGAAAGAGATCGATATTCTGGCGCGCTATCTCCAGCATGAACCACCAGCCCCGCCGGAATTTGGACTGGAAAAAATGAAGGCGACCTGGAAAGTGCTGGTTCCACCCGAGAAACGTCCAAAGAAGCCTCAACACAATCGCAACATAAAGAATTTCTTTTCCATCACGCTACGCGACGCCGGGAAGGTGGCGCTTATCGACGGTGATACAAAGGAAATTGTAACGATTATAGATACAGGCTACGCGGTTCACATTTCCCGGGTTTCGCATTCCGGCCGGTACGTTTACACCATTGGACGAGACGCGCTGATAAACCTGGTGGACCTGTGGATGTCTCCCCCTCAAACCGTGGCTACGATTAAGGTGGGGCTCGAAGCGAGGTCTGTAGAGACTTCCAAATACAAGGGCTATCACGACAAGTATGCTGTTGCGGGTGCCTACTGGCCGCCGCAGTACACTATCATGGACGGCAACACACTTGAGCCACTCAAGATAATGTCAACCCGGGGAATGACTGTTGATACACAGGAGTACCACCCCGAGCCTCGTGTTGCTGCGATTGTTGGCTCACATGAACATCCCGAATTCATTATAAACGTCAAGGAAACGGGCAAGATTTTGCTCGCGAATTATGAAGACATTCATAATCTTCAGGTTACAACCATTGATGCTGCGCGGTTCCTGCACGATGGTGGCTGGGATGTGACAAAGCGTTACTTTCTAACTGCAGCAAACAAATCCGACAAGATTGCCGTCGTTGACTCGAAAACGCGTAAGCTGGCTGCACTCGTGGATGTGGATAAGATCCCGCACCCTGGACGAGGTGCAAACTTTGTGCATCCAAAGTACGGCCCTGTCTGGGGCACGAGTGCCCTTGGCAACGAGAAGGTGACGTTAATCGGTACAGACCCCGAGGGACACAAGGAACATGCCTGGAAAGTGGTTGATGTGCTGAAAGGCCAGGGTGGTGGTTCACTCTTTATCAAAACTCATCCTAAATCAAAAAACCTTTGGGTTGATTCACCACTTAATCCTGATGAGAAGATCAGCCAGAGTGTTGCTGTATTTGATATCGATAACCTTGACAAGGGATATGAGGTGCTTCCCATTGCAGAGTGGGCCAAACTTGGTGATGGTCCGAAACGGGTTGTACAACCGGAGTACGATGAGACGGGAACTGAAGTGTGGTTCTCGGTCTGGAGCGGAAAAGATGAAGAGTCCGCTATCGTTGTGGTGGATGACAAGACCCGGAAACTCAAGCACGTCATCAAGGGCAAGGAAATCGTAACGCCAACTGGTAAGTTCAATATCAACAACACCGTATCAGATGTCTACTAGGGAATAGTCGTGAAGCGGTGTTAGAACTCACGCGCTTTTTACCTTACCTGTTAATCATCGCCTTTCCCGTTTTGCAGACGGGAAAGGCCGTTGCGGCTGATCGCGAAGCACTGGGGGAAGAGTGTTATGAGCTGCTTCATCCCAGCGATAGTGAGCACTCTCGTGTAGAGAAACAACAGGGAAAAGAGTGTCTTACCCGTTTTTACAAACTTTCCACGCTCATTGTCACTCCCTTGCGAAGGCCGGAGTCACTGCAGCAGTCTGCAGCGTCAGTTAGCGTCGTTACAAGCAGAGATATTGAACGTTCCGCTGCGGACGGAGTGGCAGAAGTATTACGAGACATACCCGGGATTGATGTGACAGATTCCGGACAGGCTGGTTTGAAACGCATTCGTCTTCGTGGAGAAGAAGCACGGCGTGTGCGAATCATGATAGATGGCCAGGAGTTTTCTGACCAACGAGAAGTTGGTACACCGATCCTGATCGCTCCCGAACTAATCGAGCGCATAGAGGTTGTAAGGGGCACGGGCTCTGTTCTGCATGGCTCGCGGGCTATTGGCGGTGTGATCAATATCATCACGAAAAAAGAGGGCTATCATCCTCTCCAGGCTACGATTGGTTCTTCTTTTGATACAGCGACGGAAGGCCATCAAACAGTCGCCTCTGCCTACGGTACTGTTAAGGGCATCGGGTATCGTTTTGCCGGAACATTTGCAGAACACGGGGACAGGGACACGCCAGCCGGGGAACTTGAAAACACAAGTTTCAGAAATAAAAGCTGGAATGGATACCTTGCAAAGGAGTGGGGCGAGCATCGACTTGCATTTAGCTATGATGATTACCGCTCTGACTCGGAGATCTTTGTTGATCCGGTAGTCCGAACGACGCCACCGTTTACTGATTTCCGGATCGACGCCCCCGTTCGTGACAGGCGCAAACTTGCTTTTTTCTACGATGGCGACGAACTTAATGAGACCGTTCAATATATCCATCTTGACGGCTATTACCAGATCAGTGATCGTGAATTCAATACGTTCTCTGATGTTCTCCTGAATTTTGGTGGCCCTTTAATACCGAGTTCAACTTCAATCTTTACCTCTTCCGAACTTGATACTATTGGCATCAATGGCCTGATAACACTGAATCTCGGGCAGACGAACACCCTGGCACTCGGGTTTGAGAGCAAGCGTGACGAACTTGATCAGGATCGCAGGAGACTGGTAACAACGGGAGGTGTTACCGCGAACCCGGAGCTCACCGTTGAGGGTGCAAGCCAGGCTTCCATTGAGCTATTCGGCGAAAATATCTGGAAATTTGCACAGGACTGGAGTCTACGGGGAGGTGCCAGGGGCATATGGGTAGAAACGGAACTTGATAACACGACGAGGAATGGTTTTTCTTTACAGAACTCCTCGGATTTGGGCGTGCTTGGCGCATTGGGCCTTTCATACACAGGGCTAGAGAATATGACTTTCTGGACCGGCTGGTCACAGGGCTTTGTGTATCCGACTATGATCAACGTTGTCACGGGTGCATTTGCGGGTCGTGATTTTGTAAACCCAAATCCAGACCTGGAAACAGAGAACTCAAATAGTGTGGACGCAGGTGTGCGCTACTCAGGTAAGCAACTGAATGCAGAGCTGGGTCTCTTTAATACCTGGGCAAAAGACTTTATCGATCACGTTCCCTGTTCGGATATTGGGGCTGACTGTGCCGGGATTACAGGAACACGCGACAGGATTTATGCCAATATCAATGAGGCACGGACATTCGGGCTGGAATTTTCAGGCGCACTTAGGCTTAACTCCATTACTCCATACGCGAATCTTACATGGTTAAGAAGGCGCTTTGAAAACAATGGTACGTCCACGTATGACACGGGTTTACCTGCGCTTTCCGGTCGGTTTGGTATCGAGGGAGAACATCAGTTAAATTCGACAACGTTTGGTTGGGTCGACTTGTTTCTACGAGCGGCGAGCAGTGCTGATGAACCGGCAGGAAGTGCTATAGAGAATCACCCGGGCTGGGTAACAATTAATTTTGCGCTTGGCCTTAATCTCGCTGAAAAGCAGCAATACCGCCTGACAGCAGAATTTCTGAACCTGGCCAACAAAGAGTACACACCTGCAACTGAAAACCTGGTTGCCCGTGGAAGAAGTGCCTTCGTTCGTTTTGTTGCAGATTTTTAGTTTCAGCAACAAGGCTTAAACCGGCAGCAGTTTGACAGGGGAATACCCTGCGGCTCGTACAAGTCATAAGGAAAGTATAGTGAAGGCCAGAACCAGTGAGAGTTGCGGCTACGCCCGGCATTATTGTAGTTTCGGAAAATAAAAGTATTGTAGTAACAAATCATATTGTTAATACCGACACAGTTATTTACTGTGTCCATGCGACTTCGGTAATTCAGGCCATGCCTGCGCAAACATAAAGGTATACTACAATCGTCGGCAGGAAACACTCGAATAGTCATGACAGAAAATAGTAACAGCACAAATTTCGCCCTTTTCAACCTGGGGTTCAGACCGTTTTTCCTCGGGGCAGTGCTGTATTCAATCATCGCGGTTGCTGTCTGGATGATGATCTACGCGTTTAATTTTTCTATGCCAATGGGAAATCTTTCCATCTTTCAATGGCACGCACATGAAATGATCTTCGGCTACAGTCTGGCAGTGATAGCCGGTTTTTTGTTGACTGCGGTCAAGAACTGGACAGGTATACAAACGTTATACGGTATTCGATTATTCGCCCTGTTTATCTTGTGGGCAACTGCCCGTTTTTTATTCCTGCTGGGTGCGACATTCATTTCCTATGCGCTTATTCTGGATCTTCTGTTTATTGCCAGCTTGATCGTCGTTACTACTGCTCCCGTCTTTAAATCACGGAATTACAGGCAACTCGGTATTCTTTCCAAGCTGTTGCTGCTGGGTATTGCTAATTTGTGCTTTTATCTTGGTTATATCGGCACCCTGGATCAAGGTATGTACTGGGGGATATATGGAGGGCTGTACCTGGTAATCGGTTTGATATTAACACTGGGCGGACGTGTTATACCTTTTTTTACGGAGAGTGGTGTTGGTTACCCGGTCCAGCTTTACAATCCAAAATGGATAACAATTGCCGGTCTGTTGGTATTCCTGGTTTTTTTTGTTTCCGAACTATTTTTACAGTCCGGTTTATTGTCCGGTTACCTGGCGGTGGCACTGTTTATTATTTATTTTATACGCCTGGTTGGCTGGTATACACCGGGGATCTGGAAAAAACCGCTGCTCTGGAGTCTGCATGTGGCCATGTTATTCATTATCATCGGGTTCCTGCTTTTTGCTGTCAGTGTGTTTTCTGATGTATCCCAACTTATCGCCATACATGCAATGGCCTATGGGGGCATTGGTATGGTAACGGTCAGTATGATGGCCCGGGTTTCACTTGGCCATACAGGCAGGAACGTCAATAAGCCCCCGGGCCTTGTTAACTTCATAATGGTTACTCTACTAGCAGGGGCTGTTGTTCGCGTGTTTCTACCGCTTCTGACCAGCGACTATTACCTGGTATGGATAATGATTTCCCAAATCCTGTGGATAATCGCATTTCTACTCTTTGCGATGCTATACGTGCCCATCTGGTGCAGGCCAAGAATAGACGGACAGCCTGGCTAGAAATGGGCGTGGTTCAGCAAATCAGGCAAGCAAGCGGTTCAGCTTGTCTTTTTGCTGTATTAAATCCGCAATCGTGTATCCATCGAGGGTCGTGAGAAACGTTTCAGTCGCCTCATTCAGGACGCCTTTCAACCGGCAGGCAGGGAGTATCGGACAGACTGGTTGCTTGCAGTTGATGACATCGAGACTGTTCTCGGTGTCACGAACCACTGAACCCACAGAGATATCCTTGGCGGCTTGCGCCAGTTTGATGCCACCACCACGACCACGTAGCGTCAATATATACCCCAGTTTTGATAATTGATGTACTACCTTAACAAGGTGATTGCGGGAAATATTAAAGGTGGCCGCGATATCAGAAATGTTGGCGATATGATCGGGGTTCAGAGCCAGGTATATAAGCACTCGTAGGGAATAGTCAGACTGTCTCATTAATTGCATAACTGGATTTTCTACCACATAAAGTCGCCATAATTCTGGACAAGTTTATGTTTACCCACTAGACTTTTAAACATGTATATAATATACATGTTAAACGAATATTTTTCAGCTGCTAGGAGAAAAAAGTGAGAAATCTAATTTGCCTGTTGGCAGTAGTTCTTTTTCCATTTGTATCTATCGCCGGCGGCAACCCTGAGTTTGTCCTGTTCCCCGCTGACTACAAGTCGGAATTCACCCATTACCACACGCAAAATCGCGCTAACAATAAGCAGGTGGCCGAGTTCTATGCAAACAATAAGGCTATCGAGAGTTATAAAAACGGGCAATTAATGGACGGTTCAATTGTCGTAATGGAAGTCTACAAGCCTGAACTGGATAGCGATGGTCAACCCGTGCAAGGCGAGAATGGGTTATTCGTTAAATCCAGTCTGGCCGCCGTGGCCGTAATGGAGAAAAAACAAAACTGGGATACAGCGTTTCCAGCAGAAGATCGTACGGGAAACTGGGGCTATGCGATTTACACCGCTTCAGGTGAAATCAAGGAAAATAACCTTGAGTGTGCAGCATGTCACATGCCCTTGAAAAATAGTGATTACATGTTTTCCTATGAGCATCTGAGCAAGTAGTCATGGCAACGCATCATGCCTCAGCTGGCGAAGTGGTCGACCTTGATCGTTGGACGACAGATCTCACGGTAGATCAAACCAAGGTTATCGTTAAAACAGAAAAATTTGAGCTAGCCAGGCTGGTTCTGCCGAAAAATAAACAAATACCCAGCCACAAGGTAGAAGGTCCAATAATTGTTCACTGTACCAGGGGTGAAATCGAGTTTTTGATTGATGGAATACCGCTACTACTGAAATCAAACCAGTTACTGCATCTAAAACCAGGAGAGCCGCATTCATTAAAAGCAAAGGCCGACTCCGTAATCCTTTTAACTATACTGTTTAACTAGATGTTTATTAATTTGCGGTAAACATAAATGAAATTTCAGTTACGTAATTTTTACGATTAGCCTGCATTTTGAAATAAGTAAGTGTAATCGTATTAACATGTGCTGCTGCGCTGCAGCTACAACAATAGTAGGGAGGTGATAATGAGTGAATTCTTTACAAAAGGCATGGCCAGAAATATATATTTTGGCGGTAGCGTATTTTTTATCCTCTTGTTTCTCGGGCTCACATTCCATACTAGCAGGGCCCTGCCCGCGCGTGATCACAGGGAGAATATCACTGAACAAGTAGCCCTGGGAAAACTGGTATGGGAAGAGAATAACTGCATAGGTTGCCACACACTGTTGGGAGAGGGTGCTTATTTTGCGCCAGAACTCGGCAATGTCTATAAACGCTTCGGCAATTCAAAAGAGGCCATTATTGGTTTCATCAAGTCCAGGCCGGAAGCAGGTATTGAAGGACGTCGCAGCATGCCTAAATTCGATCTGACAGAAGAAGAACTTGATGCACTGGCCGAATTTCTGAAATGGTCCAGTGAAATTAATACTGAAAATTGGCCACCTAATATTCAAGGCTAGATAGCAACGCTTTACGGGAGTGTAAATCATGCAATACCAGTCTCAAGCAGTAGCTAAACCATACTTTATTGCCGCGATCGCATTGTTTGTTGTGCAAATTCTTTTTGGCCTGGTCATGGGTCTGCAATATGTCATAGGCGACTTCCTGTTTCCTGAAATACCATTCAATGTTGCACGTATGGTGCATACCAATACACTAATCATCTGGATCCTTTTCGGTTTTATGGGCGCGAGTTATTTTCTTGTGCCTGAAGAAGCAGAAAGAGAACTGGAGAGCCCGAAACTGGCAATGATTACCTTTTGGGTATTTTTAGCTGCTGCCCTGTTAACCGTCATTGGTTATCTATCGGTTCCATATGCAACACTTGCGAAGATCACGGGAAATCATCTGTTGCCCACGATGGGTCGTGAGTTTCTTGAACAGCCGACGATAACGAAGATAGGTATCGTGCTGGTCGCGTTATCCTTCCTTTACAACATTGGTCTGACTGTACTAAAAGGACGAAAAACAGTCGTCAGCGTTGTATTGCTGACCGGGTTGGTCGGCCTGGCAGTGTTCTTCCTGTTCTCTTTTTATAATCCTGAAAACCTGGTACTGGACAAGTATTACTGGTGGTGGGTGGTGCACCTGTGGGTGGAAGGTGTCTGGGAATTGATACTCGGATCGATACTTGCCTTCGTGTTGATAAAAACAACCGGTGTTGACAGGGAAATAATAGACAAATGGTTATATGTGATCATTGCCATGGCTCTGATTACCGGCATCATAGGTACCGGACATCACTATTTCTGGATCGGCACACCCGCATATTGGCAATGGTGGGGGTCTATTTTTTCTGCTCTTGAGCCGTTGCCCTTTTTCTTTATGACCATTTTTGCGTTTACGATGATCAATAAACGACGAAGAACGCATCCCAATAAAGCAGTGATACTATGGGCAATGGGAACAGCAGTGCTGTCATTCCTGGGCGCCGGTGTATGGGGATTTTTGCATACTCTTGCCCCGGTAAACTACTATACGCACGGCACACAGATAACAGCAGCACATGGCCACATGGCCTTCTTTGGTGCCTATGCGATGATCGTGTTAACTATCATATCCTACGCCATGCCTATCCTGAGGGGGCGCGGACCTGCCAACAGCAACCTGTCACAGGTCGTTGAAATGTGGTCGTTCTGGTTAATGAGTGTATCCATGGTATTCATCACGCTGTTCCTGACCGGGGCAGGGATACTCCAGGTATGGTTGCAAAGGTTTGATGATTCACTTCCTTTCATGATCGTCCAGGATAAAATCTCGATCTTCTATTGGATGAGAGAAGTGTCAGGCGTCATATTTCTGATTGGACTGATCCTGTTTATTATCAGCTTTTTTGTGAAGGGAAAGGATGCGCCGGAGGCAATAACTACCTGACCAATGGACATGCAAACGGACACACTGCACGGTGATCTGCCATATTACGAGATTCAGGGCAATGAGGTTACATTATTTGAGTCTGCGTACAGGGAAAACCTGCCTCTAATATTAAAAGGACCTACCGGTTGCGGCAAAACACGGCTTGTACAGTACATGGCTGCCCGGCTCGGAAGACCACTGTACACGGTTGCCTGTCATGATGACCTGATGGCATCCGACCTGGTTGGACGCCATCTAATTGAAGGGGGGTCTACTTACTGGCAGGACGGGCCGCTTACAAAAGCCGTGCGTACCGGTGGCATTTGTTACCTTGATGAAGTGGTTGAAGCACGCAAGGACACGATTGTCGTATTGCATCCACTGACAGACGATCGCCGGGAGTTAAGCATAGAGCGCACCGGTGAGGTCTTGCATTGCCCGCCGGAGTTTATGCTGGTCGTGTCCTATAATCCGGGCTATCAAAACCTTCTTAAGGGCATGAAGCCATCGACAAGGCAGCGCTTCGTCGGGATAACATTTCAATACCCAAAAGCAGAAACGGAAGTCAAGATCATTGCCAGTGAGACAGGCATTGACAGTGCGCGTGCCAGTCAACTTGTGCGACTTGCTGCCGGTCTACGCAGGATA
The DNA here is from genome assembly GCA_965229565.1 of Gammaproteobacteria bacterium. Lineage (GTDB taxonomy): Bacteria > Pseudomonadota > Gammaproteobacteria > Eutrophobiales > Eutrophobiaceae > JANQNX01. The sequence goes on from OZ245888.1 coordinate 1,247,452, forward strand.
AAAGACATCGATCTTGAGGAATCGCCTTCCACGCGTTTGCTGGTGTATGCAGCTGAATTGATGTTGGCAGGAATTCCACAAAGACAAGCATGCCTGGCTGCCATCATTGAACCACTAACAGATGACCAGGAAACAGTGAAGGTATTGATGGAAGCGGTGGACGCTGTATTTACTTCATAACCATGTCGTCAGCGACACAAGAATCGGGCATTGCGAAATACCTGGCTGTCATCGCGCCGGTCCTTTACCTGCTTAACCTGTTGTTATTACCAGGGCTTGCCTTCCTGATACTGGCGTTTCTGTTTATCAAATACAAGAACATCCCGGATAGTGTTGCCCGTGTTCAGGTGCGACAAAACTTCTATGCAAGTATAGCGTCTGGGGTTGCCATCGTAGGCATCAGTATTGTCATCATTACCATAGGTGGTTTTTCATCCATGTACAGCTGGATGATTATGCTGCTTTATGCCCTGTCTATTCATGCCACGCTGGTCCTGCTCGGTGCCCTGTCACTGGCAAAAGGGATAAACCGAAAACCATATGTGTATCCCGGGCTGGCTTTCCTGTCTACAAGCCGATGAAATACTCGTGGAGGAAATAGTCGGAAAATACTGGCACGGGCTGATTACCCGGGCGGCGCGCAAAAATTACCCGGAAGCGAGTGTAACACTGGATGAGGTAAAAAAAGGACTGGGCACGTGGTTCAGGGTGCTGGGCGGACAGCGTGCGGTCAGACTTGATGCGGCATCCCCCCGACAGCTAGGCCAGGAAAGAACACTCTTGCAAAGAATTGCCGGCACGAACCGGGCTGTTGCACTGGCAACGGTAGATGCAAATTATCTGAAACTGCCAGCCAGCATTGCGATGTTCCCGGACGCAAGGCTTAACAAGGACTTGTATTACTGGTTGTCTGCACTGGCAGCCAATATGCGGGACCCTATCAATAACAAAAACTGGTTCACGCAGAACATCAATTCTGTACGACACGCCCTGACCAGCTACCCGGGTCTTGTTCCAAGGTACTACCGACTGGTTGACGCGTTCCTGCGGGAAGGCGCAAGTCATCATGCCAGGGATGAACAAGGCAGGGAGTTAGCAGGCCAGATACGATCCGCACTGCAGCAGCCTTTCGAGAAATATACGTGGCCAGCCAGCAACGCCGTTACACAATGGGTTCCGCTATGGCTATATCCGTCAATTCACCTTGCGGAAAACACAATGTTCAGCCATGAAGATGATAATGATAGCGGGGCACCCGACGGAAGGGACAAAAAACTGGAACAGAAAAAAGGGCGCCAGGGAGAATATCGATCCATGCCTAAACGGGATGACGGTTTACTTGCTACCAGGCTGGAAAGCCTGTTCAGTTGGGCAGAGTATGTCGGCGTGGACCGGCCGGTGGATGAAGGAGACGAGGACGAGGCGGAGCGGGTGGTGGACGACCTGGATGTGATCACCTTATCCAGGGATAACAAGACCTCGGCATCAAGGCTAAAGTTTGACCTTGATCTGCCACCTGAGGGAGAAGATTACGTCACCCTCGGGGATGGCGTATTACAGCCTGAATGGGACTATCACAAACAGGCCATGCAGGAAAATTATTGCTCCGTAAAACCCATGATTTCCCTTGCGGCAAGACCCATGCAGTTACCAAAACATCTCTTCCATAAATCGCGCAAATTGCGGGCCCAGTTCGAAAAGCTGTTGCTGGGCCGTGTTTGGGAAAACGCGCAACTGGAAGGGGATGAACTTGATATGGACTCGTTTTTACAATTAACCACAGACCTGGCCAGTGGCCATGCCCACAGCACGGCCGCTCTCTATCGAAAGAAGAACCGTGCATTGAGAGACCTGAGTTGTTTATTGCTTGCCGATGTCTCTTTTTCTACCGATGCTTATATCAACGACAATACACGCATTATCGACTGTATCAGGGACAGCCTGTACCTGTTCTCCGAGGCACTCAGCCTCACCGGTGACAGGTTTGCCATCAATGGCTTTTCTTCCAGGCGTCGAAGCCATGTGCGCCTGACATGGGTGAAACATTTCGATGAGCCATTGAGCCCCATAGTCAGGGGAAGGATTGCCGATCTCAGGCCGGGTTACTATACGCGTATGGGGGCAGCGATACGCTATGCAACGACACAGCTCTCGGCACAGCCACAGGAACATAAATTACTGTTAATACTGACTGATGGTAAGCCTAATGATCTTGACCGCTATGAAGGACGCTACGGGATCGAGGACACCCGCATGGCAATCAATGAAGCCAGCCGAAAAGGTATCCATCCTTTTTGTGTGACTATTGATGACAAGGGCAATGATTACCTGCCATATATATTTGGCAGGAGTGCCTACGTGTTTGTCCGTAACGCAAATGAACTACCGTATAAATTGCCGAAACTGTATCTGAAATTAACAAGTTGAAGAGGCAATTCGCATACCTGCCGATACTCACAAACACCATCAGGATATTCTGATGAAAGCCCTGGTTACTTGATCTGAATCAAGCAAAATTATTAATAATTTCGTACGCTTTAAGAGTATGAAAAACAAGCGTTTCAGCAGGGTGATCAGCACGTTTCTAGCAGTGCTAATGCTACTGGTATTGCACGTACCCGTAGCGGCCGAGGAGTTAAACGCTATCTTCGCAGATGGCAAACCCCGCCTTAATCTGCGCTATCGTTTTGAGTCCGTAGATGATAATGCACTTCAGGCCAATGGTCAGACCCTGCAACAGGCACACGCATCCACACTTAGGGCATTGTTTGGTTACCAAACAGGAAGTTTTCACGGTTTGTCGGCTACCCTCGATTTTGAAAGCGTTATTGGCATAGGTGCTGAAAGTTACAACGATGGGTCCAATGGCAAGTCGCGCTTTGCCACGGTGGTTGACCCGACCGGTACCGAACTGGAGCAATTACACCTACACTACGAGGGATTGCAGGACACCTCCATCAAGCTGGGTCGACAGTACATCACCTACCGGACGGCGCCGCATCACCGCTTTATTGGCACGATACTCTGGCGCCAGAACTGGCAAAATCATGATGCCCTGACAATCAGGAATACATTTCTGCCGACAACGACGCTCAATTATGCCTATACATGGCGTGTTAACCGGATATTCGGTAATGATGCGCCTGAACCATTAAGTCACTTTGATAGTAATTCTCATCTCTTCAACATCCAGCACAAGATTGATGCAATTGGCGACCTGGAGGCCTATGCTTACCTCTTGGATTTTAACAACGCAGCCGCGTTTTCTACCCAGACTTACGGGGCAAGCATTGACGGGGAACACAACTTGAATAGTAATTATTCCCTTATCTATACTCTGGAGTATGCTCGTCAATACGATTATAAAAATAATAACCTTGATATTGACGCAGATTACCTGATGGGTGCTGTCGGTGTTGCAGTGCGACCTGATAACGACGTAATCGATATGTTTCAGCTTAAACTGGCACACGAGTTGTTATCAGGTGAGGGTGGTGCGGATCGTTTCGTTACTATCCTCGGCACCAACCACGCCTTCCAGGGCTGGGCTGACAGGTTCTTGATTACGCCCGGCGATGGTATCAGGGATATATACGGCAGCCTGGCGATGGATGTGGCAGGGTTTAGCTTCATTGCCGAGTACCACGAGTTTTCATCTGACAACGACAGTTATGACTATGGTACTGAACTCGATTTTTTGCTGAACAGAAAACTCAGGCACGGTTTGTCTGCCCAGCTTAAATACGCACACTACGATGCAGATGCTAACGTGGTCAACGCCAACAGGAATCCGGTATTGGCCGCAAATAAATCAATATTCTGGGCCCTGGCCCAGTATCAATATTAATCCCGGAACTGCACCATGACTGAAGACAGTAAAGTCCAACAGAAGAAGGAATTACGCGCATTTCTTTTTCTGACAGTTGTGCTGGCACCACTGCTGGCTGTAGCCATTGTCGGTGGTTATGGGTTGCTTGTTTGGTTATATCAAATGTTTGCGGGACCTCCGACAGGCTGACATGAAAGATAATTCATCAATAGACCAGGGTCGCCGCAATTTCCTTACCGGGAACTGGTTGTATACGTCTGCAATTAATTCGCAATGCCTGTCAACCCGGGGTGTTTTTTGTCAAACGTGCAAGGATGTGTGTGATGAGAATGCCATTGTATTCAAGTACCTCGGTGCAGGTATACACAAACCCGACATACTCAATGCCCGCTGCACGGCCTGTATGGACTGTGTCGACAATTGTCCTGCGGATGCAATCCGTATTAAAAATAGCCGAGGGTAAAAAAATGAATGATGAAATACATATCGTCAGCCTGATTATCTACTGTGCGCCCGGTTACACAAACTCAATTATAAAACAGGCCAGCGCCTTACCGCACAGTGAATGTCATTACGAGCAAGGTATCAACAAGATCATCCTGTTACTGGAAGCCGAGTCAGGCGCCCGGATCACAGGTTATATAGAGGAAATCAATGCGTGGCATGGTGTGCTGACCGCACAACTCTGTTATCACCATTGTGAATCCAGTGAGTCATTGCAGGAGGAACTCCATAATGAAGTTCACTAGACGCGATTTTATTCGAACCAGTGCCGTTGCAACGGCCGCTTCAGCAGCAGGAATGAGCATACCCACCAATGCTACCAACCTGATAACGGATTCTGAATACACGCAACTGAAGTGGTCCAAGGCACCATGTCGTTTTTGCGGGACAGGTTGCAGTGTCAACGTGGCCGTCAAGGAAGGCAAGGTGGTTGCCACGCATGGTGATATCAAATCAGAAGTAAATCGTGGTATTAACTGCGTTAAAGGCTACTTTCTTTCAAAAATCATGTACGGCAGTGACCGCCTTACAACACCGTTACTGCGCATGAAAAACGGCAAATATGCAAAGGACGGTGACTTTACTCCAGTTAGCTGGGGGCAGGCTTTTGATGTCATGGAAGAGAAATTCAAAAAAGCGCTGAAAGAGAAGGGGCCTGAAGCTGTAGGCATGTTTGGTTCCGGTCAGTGGACGGTCTGGGAAGGTTATGCAGCATCCAAACTCTACAAGGCCGGTTTTCGTTCCAACAATATTGATCCCAACGCGCGCCATTGTATGGCGTCTGCCGTAGGCGGGTTCATGCGCACTTTCGGGATCGATGAGCCAATGGGCTGTTATGATGATATAGAACATGCGGATGCCTTTGTATTGTGGGGATCGAACATGGCAGAGATGCATCCCATTCTGTGGACAAGGGTAACTGATCGCAGGTTGAGTGCGCCACATGTAAAGGTTGCCGTACTTTCCACTTTTGAACACCGCTGTTTTGATCTGGCTGATTTGCAAATGGTGTTCACACCGCAGACCGATCTCGCAATCCTCAACTACATCGCAAATTACATCATCAAGAATGATCGCGTTAACAAGTCTTTTGTTAGTAAACATGTCAATTTCAAGCTGGGTAACGATGACATCGGCTACGGTCTGCGACCCGAACACCCACTGGAAGTTAAAGCTAAAAATGCCAATGATGTTAACGGTTCCAGGCCTATAAGTTTTGAAGAGTACGCTAAATATGTCTCCAGCTATGATGAAGACTATGTAGAGAAACTTTCCGGAGTACCACGGGATAAGTTGAGACAGCTGGCAGAACTCTACGCAGATCCGAAGATCAAGGTTACATCATTCTGGACTATGGGTTTTAACCAGCACACCCGTGGAGTCTGGTGTAACAATCTCGTTTACAACATTCACTTACTAACCGGCAAAATCTCGACGCCGGGAAATAGTCCGTTTTCACTTACAGGCCAGCCTTCTGCGTGCGGCACGGCACGTGAAGTCGGTACTTTTTCCCACAGGTTACCTGCCGATATGGTGGTCACGAATCCGGAGCACAGGAAGCTGGCCGAAAAGATCTGGAAAATTCCAAACGGAATAATACCTTCAAAACCCGGTTACCATGCTGTGTTACAAAATCGTATGTTAAAAGACGGCAAGCTCAATGCCTACTGGGTGCAGGTCAATAACAACATGCAGGCCGCACCGAACATGAACGAGGAAGGTTATCCCGGTTACAGGAATCCTGATAACTTTATTGTTGTCTCGGACGCCTATCCTACCGTCACTGCACAGGCTGCCGACTTGATACTACCAACTGCCATGTGGGTAGAAAAAGAGGGAGCTTACGGTAATGCAGAACGACGTACGCAGTTCTGGCATCAACTGGTGGATGCGCCAGGTGAATCTCGCTCCGATCTATGGCAGATAGTCGAATTTTCCAAGCGCTTCAAGACAGAAGAGGTTTGGCCCAAAGACATACTTGAACGACACCCACAGTACAAGGGCAAGACGCTGTACGATGTCCTGTATCGTAACGGTCAGGTTGACAGGTATCCAGTCGACGACATAGAGACAGGGTATGACAATCACGAAGCCAGTGATTTTGGATTTTATTTACAAAAAGGCCTGTTCGAAGAGTATGCGCAATTTGGTCGGGGGCATGGTCATGATCTTGCGGAATTCGATCGCTATCACCAGGAAAGAGGACTGCGCTGGCCGGTAGTGAATGGCAAGGAGACACGCTGGCGTTTCAGGGAAGGAAGTGATCCCTACGTTAAGGCCGGCAAGGATTTCCAATTTTACGGGCATAAGGATAACAAGGCCGTTATATTCGCTTTGCCCTACGAACCACCGGCAGAGTCGCCCGACAAGGAATATCCCTTCTGGCTGGTAACCGGGCGTGTACTGGAGCACTGGCATTCCGGTTCCATGACGCAGCGCGTGCCTGAATTGTACAAGTCGTTTCCTGATGCAGTTGCATTTATTCACCCGGAAGACGCAGCAAACCTGAAGCTGCGTCGTGGCAGTGAGGTAGTTGTGCAGTCGAGACGCGGACAAATAAGGACCAGGCTGGAAACGCGGGGGCGAAATAAACCACCTCGTGGGTTGATATTCGTCCCCTGGTTTGATGCAAGTCAACTGATCAATAAAGTGACACTGGACGCAACTGATCCTATTTCAAAACAGACAGACTTCAAGAAGTGTGCTGTCAGGATCAGGGCTGCGTAAGGAGCGTAATGATGAAACAGTTACTGGGTTTATTGTTGTTGCTGCCAATGCTTGTCATTGCAGGGCAGGACATAGCAACCATGCGATCAACAAATCTACTGGTAGAACCGGAAGCACCGCGCCTGGAAAATGAAGAGAATAAGGATTTGAAACGAAAGAGAAGTTATCCCATGCAACCTCCCACCATCCCGCACAAGGTTGCCGGTTATCGTGTGGATTTAAATAGCAATAAATGCCTGTCTTGCCATAGCCGCAGACGGGTTGCCGAGACGCAGGCACCCATGGTAAGTGTCACGCACTATATGGACCGAGACGGTAACTTCCTGGCGGAAGTGTCACCGCGCCGTTATTTTTGCAATCAATGCCATGTCCCGCAGATGGAAGTGCGTCCGCTAGTAGACAATACTTTCCAGGATGTAGATAACATACTGAAAAATGAACAGGCGCAATAGCGGAGCAATGTTGAACTATATTAAAGAACTGTGGCATACGATCAGCCACCCCAGTCGATATTACAGCCTGGGAATACTGATAACCGCCGGTTTCATCGCAGGTATATTCTTCTGGGGAGGTTTTAATACCGCGCTGGAAGCAACCAATACCGAGACCTTCTGTATTAGTTGCCATGAAATGAAAAACAACGTGTACCAGGAACTGCAATCAACAATACATTATACCAACCGCTCAGGCGTACGGGCGACTTGCCCGGATTGCCATGTACCACACGATTGGACAGACAAGATAGCGCGAAAAATGCAGGCTTCAAAAGAAGTGTGGGGAAAGATATTCGGTACTATTAATACGCGTGAGAAATTCCTGGAAAAGAGGCTGGAGCTGGCCTCGCATGAATGGGACAGGCTCAAGGCAAACGATTCTCTGGAATGTCGTAATTGCCATGAATTTCACTATATGGACTTTACCCGCCAGAGTGTTCGTGCAGAAGAAGCCCATTCCAAGGGGTTATTGAAAGGCGAGAAAACCTGTATCGATTGTCATAAGGGAATTGCCCATGAATTACCTGACATGGCTGGTATCGAAGGCTGGCAGTAATGACTACCAGGTACGACAAGAAGAAATCCCGGGTTTGACTGTTCTCAAATAGAAAGAAAATTATGGTAGCAACAAGCATTTCTGAACCGCACGTTTATCGTGCTATTAGCGTTTCTCCTGGTGTTGGATTTGGTAGAAGTTGTTTCTGCCGAGAGCAAAAGAATAAGTCGGATGTGATCTCAGCAGATATCACTAAAAAATATCAAGACAGACTTCAGGCAGCATTCGTTATGCTGACTGGTAAACTGCGCGACTTGAACCAGATAGCAGAGAGTAACCTTGACAGTGACACTGCCACCTTATTCAAAGCACATGAAATGATTTGCGAGGAGATTGAAAAAGACATAATAAACATGATGACAAACGAGCGTAGGACAGTCACTGAAGCAATAGATATGTGTTTCGATTTTTATACTGATTACTTTTCAAAACTGGACGAAAGTTATTTTAATGCTCGTGCCGCAGATTTTATTGAACTTAAAAAGCTATTGGTTGCTTTTTATACTAACTCGGAAGAAAAACTGGAATGCAGGGACTCCAGTGGTTGTTCTATAGGTGAATGTATACTTGGAAATGAACATATTTTAATAGCCAGGCAACTATCGACACATGTCATAATCAAGATATCAAAATTCACGAAAGGTATTATTACTGAAAAATGCAACCCAAACTCACATGCTGCAGTTATAGCCCGTTCATTGAACATACCTGTTGTCAGTGGTGTCAGCGATATCGAACAGGTGTTTACGTGCAAGGATGATATCCTGGTCAACGGTGATACTGGTGAAATTATTGTTAATCCGGAAAGTTCCACACTGCAGCAGCTTAAAGATCGGATAAATGTGTCCCTGAAGAACCTTGTCGTTGTTCCACCAGTGGAAGGTTTAAGGGTGCTGGCAGACATAGACTTTCACGAGGCCGTGAAAGACGCAAAAGAAGTCATGGCAGACGGCGTTGGCCTGTATCGAACAGAATTCGAAATGCTAAGACTGGAAAGGAATATGGCTGAGCAGGAACAGTATGAATTCTATAAGGAAGTTGTGGAAAAAATAAAGCCTGGTGACATATATATACGGCTGTTGGATATTGGTAGTGACAAACCTGCGGACTGGCTTCAGCATCACAAAGAAGACAATCCTGCATTGGGTTGTCGTGGTGCCAGGTTCCTGTTGCAGCACCCGGAACTACTGGAGACACAGGCACGGGCCCTGTCCAGAGCTGCGGTTAAATCGTCTATAAGCGTGATCTACCCAATGGTTTCTGATATTGCGCAGTTCAAACAATTAAAAAACATATTCATGAATGCTGCAGTTAAAGACAGCAAGACCAGGATACGGCATGGGATAATGTTTGAAGTACCATCCGTATGCCTGAATGCAGTTGAATTCTATGAGCTTATCGATTTTGGAAGGATTGGCAGTAATGATCTGGTTCAGTACTTGTTCGCTTGTGATAGAAGCAGTACATTTTTTGATTATTATGCGATGGTAAAGGACCCTGCTTTCTGGAGTATGCTGAATATAATTTCCATTGCTGCTCGTGACGCACATAAGCCGGTCGAAATCTGCGGAATGATTATGGAGTTCCCGGAATTTGTTCCCGATTTAATCAAGCTCGGTATCAATACAGTAAGCACACGTCCAGCAAATATTGCTGCAGTCAGAAATGCAGCCCAACATTACTTTCACTAAATCAAAACCAGCACAATTACTTCATTACCGGAAATAGTTATATTCTGTTGCTCTTCTATTGTTTATTGAGCGGTTGCGGTCAAGCAGGTGCCCGAAACGTGTCTTTGAAAAAGGTGAGTATGAAATATCTCTATAATTATGAAAAGAGCGGGCGGCGAAAGGTGATAGTGAGGCCATGAATTATTCGGGTATTCAAAACTTCCCAGGCCGAGAAAATTCTCGGGGTCATTTACGAATCTGCTAAAATTGGAAACCGTGTTTTTGAGAAAATTGCGTGTGCAATGGAGCTACAAAGAGGGCAATAGAAATGCGGCTAAAACACTGTCAGCAATTTCCGGGTAATTTTCTCCAGGTCGTATAAGAAAATTAACAAAGCTACCCTTACGGTATTTGATCAATCACTTTGTTGATTCGGAAAACGATGATTTCTAATGTTCACTTGTTATTAATCTGTCTGTTACAGTTTATTGTTAGTTATTTGGCTGACTTCATGAGTAGTTATGTTCTTGTGTGGTCGCCAGAGCCTCGGCCATTTCTATTGCGGCCAGCAAGCTGTCGCATTTAGCCTTTCCCGTTCCAGCCAGTGTTAACGCAGTGCCATGGTCGACAGAAGTACGAATGATGGGTAATCCCAGCGTGATATTCACAGCCTCGCCAAACCCGATTGTTTTTAATACCGGTAAACCCTGGTCGTGGTACATCGCGATAAAGACGTCCGTGGAGTCACGCAGGTCGGGTCGAAATGCCGTATCAGCGGGTAGGGGGCCAACCAGATCCATGCCTTGTGTTTTTAATTCTGCAATAACGGGATTTATTACAGTCTGTTCTTCGCTGCCCAGGTGACCATCCTCGCCGGCATGCGGGTTTAATCCGCAAACAACAATTCGTGGTTGAGCAATGCCGAAACGCTCGCGCATCTCCTTTTCCACGGTGGTTATGACTTGATGCAATCGCTCTTTGGTTATCGCCGCAGGTACCGCGCCTAGTGGGATATGTGTGGTGACCAGCGCCACGCGCAAGCCGGGACAGGCCAGTAACATCACCGGGAAGGCATTGTCGCATTGTTGTGCGATATACTCGGTATGACCACTAAACTTGACGCCGGCATCATTGATAACGGATTTTTGTATTGGGCCCGTTACCATGGCATCAAAATCACCACTCAGGCAGCCCGACACGGCGCTATCCAGCATTTCAAGCAGGTAAGGCGCATTCACTGTATTTAGCATACCTGTGACCGTTTCTGTATTGAGGTGAACGGGCAGTATGCCGGGTCGTGTATCCTGTCTATCGCTAGCTGGCGATTGCTTATCAAGTATTAACGGCTGACCAATATCGGCACCCAGCTGTTTTGCCCTTTGCAAAAGCAAACCGGGATCAATCAATACCGTGAGATGACTGAGATTATGGCCGGACTGGAATAACTGAACGATCAGGTCAGGGCCAATCCCGGCAGGTTCACCGGAGGTGACTATGATGCGGGGTTTACGGTTACTCGTATTCATCCAGGCGGTACTCTACATACGCTTCATCCCGTAATTCCCTGGCCCAGCTTTGCATGGCTTCATCGAGTTTGCGTTTGTAGATTGCCGCTCGGGCTTTACTTCTTTTTGCCGATTCCGTGTTATCAAATTCCCTGCGTTCGAGCACTTGTACAATATGCCAGCCATAACTCGTTTGGAAAGGCTGGCTGATTTCTCCCGGTTGCATAGCATCCATCGCGCGTTGAAACTCGGGTACCAGTTGTCCCGGTGTAGTCCACCCCAGTTCACCACCATTCAGTGCGCTGACCGTATCATCGGAATTACCTTTTGCCAGTACGGCGAAATCATCACCCCGGGTAATACGCTCTCGCAATTGTTGAATTTTTGATTCTGCCTGTTCTTCGGTTGTCAGTTCATCAACCTTGACTAATATGTGCCTTGCCCTCGTTTGTGTCACTATGGTTTGTTGCTCGTCCTTGGTATCCGCAACCTGGATAATATGAAAGCCGCTGGAGCTGGCAATGGGCTCACTGACGTCACCCTTTTTCATATTTGGTATGTACTCGGCAAAAAGACTGGGAATGTCATCCATCTTACGCCAGCCCAGGTCACCGCCGTTGTCCGCGTTTTGGCCATCTGACACAGCCCTGGCAATCTCTGCAAAATCCCCGCCAGCCATGACTTCCTGGCGTATGTCCTCGGCCATTTTCCTTACCTCGGCGATCTCTTCATCAGTGGCATTGTCTGGCAAGGCCAGTAAGATGTGCGCAATCCTTAGCTCGGAATCAACGTCACCCTGAAACTCCTGGTTGGCAAGAAAGTTATCAATTTCCTTTTCACTGACATTGATAAGGTTATCAACCTGTCTTTTTCTTAACTGGCTTAACCTGATTTCATTGCGTATGTCTTCACGAAAGTTCTCATAGCTGTAGCCATCGGCTTCGAGGATTTCCCTGAACTCTGACAGCGTGACGTTATTCTCGGAGGCGATGTTGGCAATCGTCCTGTTCAGGCTTTCATCATCAACCCGAATACCGGCTCTTTCGGCCAGTTGCAACTGGATTCGGTTTTGTATCAATCCGTCCAGTACCTGTCTGCGAAACACCGACGCAGGCGGAAGCGGAGCTCCTTGCTTGACGATCTGGTTACGCACCGTACGCAGCTTGGATTCAAGCTCGCTCTCCATGATCACGTCTTCGTTAACCACGGCAACGATACGATCCAGTGGCAGGTTGGCAGCGACGCTGGCAGGAATCAGGCAAGCCAGCAATCCTGCCAATAAGAAATAGCGGGACAAATTGTAAGGATTAAAATCAGAATTCACTCTTGTAACCGGGAATTTGTTGTTGCAGGAAGTTGACCGTTTCTTTTCCGACACCGGTCAGGCCCTTGAGTTCTAGCTGCAGGAATACGCCGGTCTGAAATTCACCATCGATATCAGTTAGATAGCGTCGTGCCACGGCACGTACACCCCAACAGCAGGATTGGTATTCTATACCGCCAAACGTCTCCAGGCTACGCCCTTCCGGGATCGCGTAATTCCAGCGGCCGACCATGCTCCAGTTATTGCCCAGCGGGTAACGAAAGGAGATATCGCTTTGTTCTATATCCGTGTTGCCCCGGCGATTAACGCGGTATGACATGTTGATCACTTTGCCGGGTTCCGGGTTGTAAACGGCCCGTAGTCCAATCGCGTCAGTACCGTTACCCACATTCGGGTCCCAGATGAGGTCACCGCCAAATTCCCAGTCCTGGATCATACGCGCGTTGATCTCGGCCACGATGGCAGAACTGTCCTCGTCACGGACGGTGCCACCTGGCAAGTCGACTTCGCGGTCTTTCAGGTAAAAAATCTGGCCAATCGCCACATTACCCAGGTCACGTCCGGTTTCCTGGTCGATAAAGTATGATGCCAGTGCCAGCGTTACCTGGTTGGCGTCACCCTGGCGGTCGGGGCCACTGAAGCGGTTATCAAGGAATAATGTATTGAAGTTTGTTGTGTAAAGCCCGGTATCAAACACGGGCAGGTCAGACTGGTCGGTCTCGGGCACATATAAATAGTACAGCTTGGGTTCCAGTGTCTGGATCAGGCTTCGGTTGAACATGCTGGTTTCCCGCTCAAAGTAGACTCCGCTGTCTACACTGAACTTGGGCAGCACCCGGCTCGGATTATTGTCAAACAGACTGGAGTTATCGAGGTCGTACTGAACGTAGTCAAGACTGAGCCTGGGCTCGATGTAAGTTGCGACCGTACGCATGGAATAACTTATATAGGGTTCCAGGTGCAGGCGTGCGCCGTTGACGTTGTCATTTGCAGCGAGGTTATTGGTAAAGGCGAGTTCTTCATCACGGGCAAAATAAGTTGTTTCGGTGGAAACTCCGTAGTTAATGCTGTTATAGCGTCGTGGCGAATTAACATTGAACATGATCTGCGGCAGACGCCGGTATGGACGCGAAGTAACCGGGATACTACGATCCACTGTCTGGTAGTTTTGTACGCGCGTTCGAATGTTCCAGTTGTGGCCAAAATCATAGCCACGATAGTAAGCATCGGCACGCTGCTCCAGGTACCGTGTGCTGGTTGAACTTATCTGTCCGCCAAAGTCCTCGAAATAAAACTTGTCCGAGACACGGTTGTAGTTGATATCCAGTCGACCGCGTTGCAGGAATGTCTGGTCATGTTGAAATGAAATCAAATTACGGTGGTCGTCGTTGCGCTTGCTATCGCTGGGCAGGTACTCGACATTCAGTTGACCTATACCCTCGCTAAACATGTAGCGGTATTCGCCCACGGCCATGACACCGCTATCCGTATAAAGCCTCGGAGCCAGTGTCGCATCCATCTGCGGGGCAATGTTCCAGTAGTATGGTGTTTCGACCTGGAAGCCATGGCGGTTTGTGCTGCCGTAGCTTGGGGCGAGAAAACCGCTCTTTCGTTCGTTGCTTAAAGGAAACGACAGCCATGGTGAATAAAACACCGGCACATCTTTCACGCGCAAAACAAAATTTCTGGCGGTGCCGCGGTTTTCCTCGTGATCCAGATCCAGCTTGGATGCCGTGAAGTACCAGAATTCGTCGTCCGGATCACAGGTGGTATAGCGTACGTTTTTCATCTTGGTGCGGGTACCGACATCGGCAAGCAGGTGGTCTGCCCGTCCGCGACCACGACTATCAATCAGGATATAGTTGGCGTTATTAAAATCGCCGACGCCGTCATCAAAGGTCAGGTAGGCATCATTACTCTGTAAATACAGCGCCTCGTCCCAGTAATTAACGTTACCTTCCAGGTCGGCCGTATCTGCAGGCTCATCATATTCAATATAATCTGCACGCACCTGCTGCGTGTTGCGTGTTATCTCGGCATTACCACGCAGGGTAGATGTGCCGTATTCGACGAGGTCTGCCTCATCGGCCGTGATAAAGGTATCATCGATTTCAAGCTCGGTGTCGACTACCGGGCCTGGTGGAATATCAAGACTGGTAGGACAAAACAGGGTGGTATAGTCGCGATTCAGTTCGGCTGCCGTCAATCCGCTGCTGCAGAGCATGACTGCGGAGAAACAGGTTACTGCTATGCAAATGCGCTTCATTCAGGCCTGATTTATAATTATTGAAGGGTCTAACAGTAGCTAAAATCGCATAGAATTCAAATATCTTCAAATTTTTATGCAATAGCATTGTCATAAGACTGAAGAAACACTACTTTAGCTTTAACATGACGGGTATTTCGAGCATTTAACCATCTTATGAGGATCCTCCTGACAATCGCTGCCACGGCGGTCATTATTACCATGCTTTTCTGGACGCGGCCGGAATCCTTCGCGGAGTTGCAGGAATTACCGCCACCTACGGTCAAGATTGAACAGGTTAGCCAGGTCGATATTCAGCCCGTCAACCGCGTAACCGGAAAACTCCAGCCTGCCCGCACAGCCACGCTGCAGTTCCAGGTCTCCGGTCAGGTCAATACCCGCTTGGTTGAACCCGGAGAGTACGTCGAAAAAGGCAGCGAACTGCTGACGATTGAAGAAGGCGACTATGTCGATGCCGTGCAGGAGTCGCTTGCCCTGTTAAAAAATGAACAGGACGCCATCGACCGTGATTCACGCCTGCTGGAATTAATCATCCAGGAGAGAAAATTACAGGAACAGGAGGTACAGCGCCTGGAACAGCTGGACAAGGATTCGCTGACCTCAAAATCACTATACGAACAGTCGCTGCAGGAACTGTATCGTTTACAGGGCGAAGAAGCCCGCCTCAAGCACGGCCTGGAATCTTCGCGTTCGCGCCTGATGATTGAACAGGCACGTCTGAATAAAGCCGAACGCAACTTGCAGCGTACCCGGCTGGTGGCACCGTTCTCAGGTGTGGTGAATAGTATAAATGTCGATGTCGGTGATTATGTCTCACCGAATCAAGCAGCTTTGGATATGGTCCAGGTAGATAGCCTCGATCTCAACGTGGAAATCACCGGCGCCATGGCCTCCCGGTTACAACTGGGCCAGGAAATAAATATAGACACGCGGACCGACAGGCGCGAAGGCAAGATAATCTCGCTATCGGTCGACCCCGACCCATTAACCAATACGCATTCGTTAAAGATCAGGATTCCTTCTGAAGGCCTTTACCCGGGTGAACTGGCCGAAGCCTATTTACCCGGTACCTATTACCAGGATGCGTTCGTTGTGCCACTGGGCGCAATTCTCTATGAAGATGGAAAAACCTTTGTCTTTACCCTCAAGGACAATACCCTGTCTCGTGAACCAGTCAGGTTGATTGAACGCTACAACGATCAGCACATCGTCGAGGGCGTCTCAGCCGGGACTCGCATAGTGAGTCGCGACGTGTCCAGCCTGGCAGATGGACAAACGGTCAACGTGCATTGACCTGACGACTAACACATGTCAATCATCCAGTTCTCTCTCAGAAACCCGCTGCTGGTTAACCTGAGTTTGATCCTGCTATGCATTATTGGCGTGCTGGCATGGAAAAAACTGCCGCAGGAAATATTTCCGGTGGTCGACCTGGACATGATCAGTATCGTTACCGAATTCGAGGGGGCGTCTCCAGCCGAGGTCGAGCAACAGGTCACCATCCCCATCGAAGAGGAATTCGAGGACAGCCAGGACATTGATTTTATTTCCTCGATTAATAAAGAAAGTTTCTCCAGTATCTTTATCAAGCTGAAACCGGGTGCCAACGTGGATGACTTTATCCGCGATACCCGAACGATTCTTGATCGTGTTGACGATCTGCCAGACACGGCAAAGGAACCCGAGTTAAACCGCATTCGCACCCGTTTCCCGGTGATTACATTGACGCTGTATGGTGACCTCTCCAAAGGGGACCTGTACGAGTATGCCGAGCTTGCGCGACGTCGTATGCAACAGGTGGAGGGAGTGGCTAGCGTAGGTATGGCCGGTGAGAGGGAATGGGAAATCTGGGTAGAGATCGATCCGCATGAGCTGGCGGCCCTGCAGATCCCGCTGTTACAGATTAATGCAGCTCTGCGCAATAACCTCGTCGATCAGCCGGGTGGATCGATCAAATCCAACGAGGGTGATATTCGCTTGAGGGGCAAGGGCGTAGAACCCGATCCCGAAGCGATAAAGCAAATAGTTTTACGCACGAATGTCAACGGCGGTGAGTTGCGACTGGGTGATGTGGCACGCGTGATCAGGCGTTTTGAAGAGCCACAAACCTATGCCCGCTTTAATGGCAAACCCTCGGTAAACCTGACCGTGACCAAGACGGCCGATGCCTCGACCATCCGTATATCAGAGGCGATAAGGGCGATGTCGAAAGAGCTCGACCGTGAATTCCCCGGCAGTATTAACGTCGGTTATCACACCGATATGTCCGTCTACGTAGAAACCCGTCTAAACCTGGTCAAGTCGTCCGGGATGATCGGGCTGGTTCTGGTCTTGTTGTCGTTATACCTGTTATTAAATTTTCGTGCGGCGGCCATTACCGCCTTCGGAATTCCTGTGGCATTCCTGTTTGCCGTAATTTGTCTCTATTACTTTGATTACACTATTAACATGGTGTCGCTGTTTGCCTTCCTGATCGTGCTCGGCATGATCGTGGATGATGCCATTATCGTCACCGAGAATATTTATCGGCACATGGAAGAGGGCATGGCACCGGCCGAGGCCGCTGCCCTGGGTTCTCGCGAGGTGGTCGGGCCAGTAGTTGTTTCAACCTTGACTACTATTGCCGCGTTCCTTCCCATGTTTGCCATCGGCGGTATCCTTGGTGAATTTATTAAAGTTATCCCGGTGGTCGTCTGCTGCGCGTTGATTGGTTCGTTGATCGAGGCATTTGCTGTACTGCCTTCTCATGCCAGTGAACTACTGCGAGTAGAAAAAAAGAAACCGAAGTTTGACTGGAAGCCGTTGCTGGAGAAGTACGGCAGGTTACTGCGCTGGTCTGCTATCAACCGCTATTTTTTTGCAGTACTCAGTATCTGTGTCATGCTGATCAGCCTGAGTTACGCAGCGACCCGGTTCCCGTTCCAGTTGTTTGGCGATGTCGAAATCGGCCAGTTTTTTCTCAACATAGAAACACCCAATACTTACAGCCTTGAAGACAGCCTGGAACTCGCGGAGCAGCTTGAAGGCCGTATCAATGACATCATGTCTGATGATGAGCTGAAAACACTGCTTACCAACGTGGGTATCAGCATTATCGACTTTAACCGTAATAAAACCGGCAGCAATATCATCCAGTTCGTGGTTGACCTTGAAAAACCGGTGCCGGAATCCTTTATCGAGAAATGGATTACCCCTATTGTGAGCATGGACTTTGGTGTTACTGGCGTGCGTGAACGTACTGCCGATGCCATCATTAACGAGATCCGCGAAGATTTTGTACGCATACCCGGCGTGGACAGGCTAAGTATCCTGAAACCAAATGCTGGCCCGGCTGGTGATGATATTGAACTGGGTATAGTCAGTTCCGACCTCACACTGTTGCAGAAAATGGCAACGGAAATCAGTGATTACATGAAACGCATACCCGGCGTGAACGATGTCGTGCATGACCAGGAGCCGGGCAAACTTGAATACAAGTACCAGTTAAACGAACGCGGCAAGCGCCTCGGCCTCACGCAAAACGAACTCGCCAGTGCCGTGCGCAGTGGCTACCTGGGTAACGAGATCGTGCATGTAACCTGGAACGAGAAACGTATCCCTGTGCGTGTCATTTACCCGGAAAACCTGCGTGAACAATCTACCAGCCTGAAAAACCTGCCCATTATTCTTGAGACTGGAGAGACAGTTTACCTGGCCGACGTGGCCGATATTGGTATTGGTCGTGGCCTGAACCAGATTCGTCGCCGCGACACGCAGCGTATGGCCAAGATTACGGCCGATGTGGATTCCAATATCACTACGCCAAGCGAGGTAACACGCCAGATTCAACAAACATTTGGTACACCGGAAGGCTATGGTGAGGGATATTCCTTGCTCTTCCTGGGTGAGAAAAAGCGTGCCGAGGATTCCTTCTCGGGGATGAACCAGGCGCTGTTGATAGCGCTGGTGGTGATCTTCTTCATGTTAACCGCGTTGTTTAAATCGCTGGTAGACCCGCTGGTAGTGATGTTTGCAATACCGTTCGGGTTTATCGGTGTTGTCATTGGTCATGCCGTGTTTGATTACAACCTGCAATTCCTGTCCGCGGTCGGTATGCTGGCCCTGTCTGGTATTATCGTGAATGATTCACTCATCATGGTGGATTTTATCAAGCGTCGGCGGCGCGAAGGCATGGATCGCATCAACGCAGTGGTGTCTGCAGGTATGGTCAGGGCACGACCAATATTACTGACCACGATCACGACGTTCCTCGGTGTATCGCCACTTATCTTTTTCGCGACCGGCCAAACGGCGTTCCTGTCACCGATGGCAGTCAGCCTTGGCTTCGGCCTGTTGTTCGCTACCATGTTGATCCTGTTGACCTTGCCCTGTTTTTACCTGATTGCCGATGACATCAGGGTGCGGTTTTTTGATTTATTTAAAAAGCATGCCGAGGCCGAGCCTGCCAGATGAAAAATGTACTGGTAACAGGGTGCTCAACAGGAATCGGGCGTTGCATCGCGGAAGGTCTTGCCAGTAAAGGTTACCGTGTGTTTGCCACGGCCAGGAAACAACAGGATCTAGAGGCATTAACCGCGGCAGGTTTTGAAGTGGTTCGACTCGACCTGACCGATACTGAATCCGTTCAACAGGCTGCCGAACAGGTGCTGTCCCGTTGTGAGCATAATCTCTATGCATTGATCAACAACGCTGCCTATGGTCAGGCCGGCGCCATCGAAGACCTTGGCAGGGATGAGCTCAACCTGCAATTCCAGACCAACGTTATTGGTACCCAGCAACTCACCAACCTGTTCCTACCCGCCATGCGCGCACGCAACGAGGGCAGGATAATCCAAATCAGTTCATTACTCGGGTTCATCACCATGCGTTTCCGTGGCGCCTACTGCGCATCAAAGCATGCATTGGAATCTTTGAGCGATGCCATGCGCTACGAGTTGGCCAACACTGGCATATATGTTTCCCTTATAGAACCGGGCCCGATTCGCAGTGAATTCAGGAACAACATGCTAAAGACTTACCACGAATCCATCGTGGACAAGGACAGCGTACACAAATCAAATTACCGGAAAATAGAAAAAGAAATGGATGTTGAGAATTACACTTATCCTTTTATGCTTGGGCCGGAGGCGGTACTCGCCAGGGTAGTTCATGCACTGGAAAGTAAAAAACCGAAAGCCCGGTATTTTGTTACCAAGCCTACCTATGCCTTTGCTTTTTTGAAACGTATCCTGCCGGGGTTCGTGCTGGATGCTATTCTATCCAGGATTTAACCCAAATAAGTGAGGTCAGATCAGACCCCACTTAATTACGCTAAATTTAATTGACAGGTGGTTTAACATAACCCGAGAAGACTACAGATGAATCCATGCAGGTATCTGTTGTTTGTGCTGGTTGCCGGCTTGTTAGCGGGTTGTAACGGCGAGACTGCTAATACCGGTGATATTAACATTCTGGTCTTCTCCAAAACCGATGGCTATCGTCATCAATCCATACCGTCTGCAATACGGGCGCTGCGACAGCTTGCCGATGATCACAATGTAGCAATAGATACAACGGAAGATGCCACGTCCTTCAGTCTGGATAGTCTCTCCAAATATGATGCTGTCGTATTCCTTTTAACCACGGGGGATGTATTAGACGACGATCAACAACATGCCTTTACCAGGTTCATCCGGGCCGGCGGCGGTTTTGTTGGCATTCATTCAGCCAGCGATACCGAGCATGATTGGCCCTGGTACGGCGAGCTTGTAGGCGGTTTCTTCAATGGACATCCTTTCAATCCCAACGTCCGCGAAGGCACCGTTCTTGTTGCAGATGCCAGCCATCCATCGACCAGGATGCTGCCTGCTACCTGGGTTCGCACGGATGAATGGTACGACTTTCATAATTTTCGAGACGGGATAACCATTCTTCTAAACGTCGATGAGGCCAGCTATAAGCGGAGTGAAGAAAACCCGGCCCCGGAGCCTCGTCCTATTGCATGGTTTCATGAGTTTGATGGCGGGCGTTCATTTTATACCGCGCTGGGGCACACGGAAGCCAGTTACAGTGATTCACTTTTCCTGGCACATATCTGGGGTGGTCTAGGTGCCGTACTTGGTGAAAAGGGTGAATATTTAAGCACAGGTACAACGCAACTTTCGAAGTAAATAACATTTTTCCAATGTGAGAGGGCGGGCAGGATAGACATTCGTTTTCCTGGGCTGGAAACTGTCGAGCTATCTACAGGCAGTCGAGTTGCCGTGTTACAACGATCGCGATCTGCTTCGGGTGCTCAATAAGAAGGCAAAAATATCAGGTTCTGGAATAAGGGCACTGACGCCCTGTTTAGCCTTGATGGTCAGGAATATCGTTGCTTAAAAGAATAATGCTATTGCGCAAGCTACGTAAGCAGCGTCCCATGAACAACGGATAATCTCATCCAGGTAATTTAATGACCGGTTTCTCATTGTTGCGCTTATACAGCGTTAAAATATTGCCAACTCTTTGCACTGCCTCGGCTTCGGTTTTATTCACTATCTCATCAATACCAGCGTTTCTTTCTTCACGTTCGCCCAGGCGCAACTTGATCTTGATTAGTTCATGACGGTACAGGGCCTCATTGATCTCGCCAATCAAGGCGTCGGTAATGCCTTGCTGGCCAGCCCAGACTACGGGCTTGATGTGGTGCGCCGCCTGGCGTAAAAATTTTTTCTGCGTGTTGGTTAATGCCATTGCTTATTCCTGGACACGGTAAAACCTGTCCGGGTCCTCGTTATAATAAATTAGAAGTTCGTGTACCGTGTTTATGACGGCACGCGAAGTGATGGTTGCCCCGCTTAACTGGTCGAATTTACCACCGTCCCTGACGATATCCCACTCCTGCCCTGACTGTCTTTTTAATGACGTGTTCCTGAACATGGTTAACCAGTCAGACTTGTCCTGGTGTACCTCGGCACCAAAGCCCGGTGTCTCCCGGTGACTGATCACCCGCATGCCGCTTATGCTGCCATCGGTATTCATACCAATGATCAATTTAATCGGGCCACTATAACCCTTTGCGACAACGGGTAGTAATGCCATCGCCTGCAGCTCGTTGCCATGTCGTGCGAAATAGATGTCGAGCTTTCCATCAGGGTTAATGCTGGCAGGTACCGTGACAACAGTCATATCGTTGTAAATATCGTTATCATAATAATGCACGATGACCTCGTTGATATCCTGTAATGCCGTTCTTCTCTCGTTCTCTTTAATGGCGTCGCGCGTCAACTGGTGGACAAGGTGAATAAACAATATGCATAGCAGCGCCAGTAGCACTAGCGGCACATTACTTAATAAATTCCTGCTATTCATGTTTCACCCAGCACCCGGGGACGCGTGTAATAATCAATCAGTGGTACAAATGCATTCATGATGAGTACGGCGAAACCAATGCCGTCCGGGTAACTACCCCAGGTCCGTATGATAAAAATCAGTAAACCAATCCCAATACCGTATATGATCTTGCCCCCTGGTGTGGTCGATGAACTGGCCGGGTCGGTGGCAATAAAAAAGGCACATAACATGGTGCCACCGGTAAACAGGTGATAGCTGGCCGATGGGTAGATGTCCGGGTCTGTCATGTGGCAGACGATGGCTGCAAGTAACACCGTGCCGATAACTGCGCAGGGAATCTGCCAGCGAATAATGTGATTAATCATCAACCAGATACCACCCAGCAGGTAGGCGATGGCAATGCCTTGCCAGGCCATGCCACCGAGTGCCCCGTACAACGGCCCGGCTTCTATCTCGGATACCATGGTCATGCGATTTAGTTCCAGCTGCATATTGGTCAACGGTGTCGCACCGGTCAGGCCATCTGTTGTAGCGGGTAGCCCCTGGAAAACAATTCCGAGGCTGTCAGCAAACGATAGGTCACTGCTTGCCAGCAGATCTGGCCAGGCCGCCATTTGTACCGGGAAACATAACAGCACAAATACATAACCGGCCATCGCCGGATTAAACGGGTTGTTACCCACACCGCCAAACAGGTGCTTGGCAACCAGGATGGCAAAGGCAATACCGGTAAGTGTTACCCACCAGACAGTGAAAGGGGACAATGCCAGCGCAAACAGCATGCCGGTAACAATGGCGGTGCCATCAGTGATGCCGGGTAACACGGGTGACCTTGCCAGTCTTAGCAGGCCAGCCTCGATGGCAACCGCGAATAACACGCCCAGGAACAGGTTGGCGAGGATGCTGATGCCAAAGTACCAGGTGCTGACGGCGATTCCCGGTATCAATGCCAGCATCACTTGCAACATCACATCACGAACAGTACGAGTGGTGTGCGTATGCGGTGAGGTCAGGCTTTTTTCAGTGGTTACCGCCATGCTAGTTCACCTCGACCATGCTGATGCAGTCGACCGGGCAGGGGGGTATGCAGAGTTCGCAACCGGTACAGTACTTGTTGATCACGCTGTGCATCAGCTTGGGCGCACCAATAATGGCGTCGACCGGGCAGGCACGTATACATTTAACACAGCCGATACAAGTGGCTTCATCGATCACGGCCAGTTTGACCTGTTCACTTTTAGTCGAGTCTTTGTAAAGTGGTTTGATAACGCGACCGGTTTGTTCCGCCAGCAATTTGACCGTGTGTTCACCGCCAGGCAGGCAACGGTTGATGTCTTCCATGTCCTTCACGATGGCCTCGGCATAGGGTCGGCAACCGACATATCCACAATCACCACACTGTGTTTGTGGTAGCAACTGGTCCAGCTTGAGGATTTCCTGCTCGACCTGTTCTGTGCCGGGATAAGTATGCCCGGTTCTGGTCAGCATGGCGGTTGCCAAAACAAGGGCAGCGACCAGGAAAATGATGAGTAGCAGGCTCATGCGATACCGGTCAGACCCATTAATCCCATACTAAAGATACCAAGGCTGAACAACAGTACCGGGACACCGCGGAAGTGTCGCGGCACCTTGTCGTGATCAATACGTTCGCGCATGCAGGTAATCAGCAGCAGCAACAGCAGGAAGCCCAGCCCATAAGCAAACGCCATTACGCACAGCATAAAAAATCCCTCGCTACTGGTTTGTTGTAACAACATCGTGGCGAGGAACAGGTTATTGGTAAGTAATAACGGCACGACAGAATTAAAGTTTTCTTTATGCTGGGGAAACATATAGTAAAAGGCCTGTTGTAGCGCAGTGATAATAAATACTGTCGTGACGACATAAACCAGTACGGTGAAATGCTCGAGTTGCAGCGGTACCAGGATAAGTACATCAAGCAATCGCGCAATCGGCATCAGGAAACAAAGTGATACAAGGGTCGTTGCGCCGGTATTCCATGCCGCCTGCATACGCTGGCTGGCAACCAGCTGCAGGTCCAGTCCGACCAGGTGGGACATGACCAGGTTGTTTAGCAGTGCACAGCTAAACAGGGTTATCAGGATTTCATTCATGCTGCGGCATAGCTTACCAAGCTTGCAGCATTTATAAATGTTTCAGGTGTTGTCGAGGACGTTTTATTTTACCTTCATACCGGGTTCGGCGCCGGCATCGGGGTTCAGGATGAACAGGTCCTTGCCGCCGGGGCCGGCAGCCAGCACCATACCCTCGGAAAGGCCAAAACGCATCTTGCGTGGTGCCAGGTTGGCGACCATTACGGTCAACTTGCCTTCCAGGTCTTCCGGTTGATAGGCGGACTTGATACCGGCAAACACGTTGCGTGTTTCACCGCCAAGGTCCAGCGTTAGCTGCAGTAATTTATCTGCG
This sequence comes from Gammaproteobacteria bacterium, assembly GCA_965229565.1. Lineage (GTDB taxonomy): Bacteria > Pseudomonadota > Gammaproteobacteria > Eutrophobiales > Eutrophobiaceae > JANQNX01. The sequence goes on from OZ245888.1 coordinate 1,272,068, forward strand.
CCCTCGACATGCGCCGCCTTGACGATACGGGCAACGCGTAAATCGACTTTCATGAAATCATCAAAGTTGATCTGTGCGGCGATGGGATCATCGGCCAGCGGGCCGGTGGGGGCCGATGGCGTGCTACCGGTTACGGCCAGGTCTTCTTTACTGTCATCGATCATCGCTTCGATTTGCTCCTTTTCTATTCGCGTCATCAGCGGTTTGAACTTGTTGATCCGGTGTCCGGTCAGCGGCTGTTCCCGGTCTTGCCACTGCAGGGGTTCAATACCCAGGAATTCCTCGGCTTTTTCCGCCATTAAGGGTAATACCGGTTTCAGGTATAGCATCAACAAGCGAAAGCAGTTAATACCCATACTGCAAATCGCCTGTAACTCTTCGTCACGGCCTTCTTCTTTGGCAATGACCCAGGGTTTGTTTTCATCAATATACTGGTTGGCCTTGTCGGCCAGCGCCATGATGTCGCGCATGGCACGTGCGTACTCGCGCTGCTCGTAGGCCTGGGCAATAGCGGTACCGGCCTCGCTCAGGGCCTTGAAAAGTTTTTCATCATGAATCATGTCTGAAAGCTTTCCATCAAACCGCTTGTTGATAAAACCGGCACAGCGGCTGGCAATGTTGACTACCTTACCGACCAGGTCGGAGTTCACGCGGAAGACGAAATCATCCAGGTTTAAATCGATATCATCGACCCCGCCACCCAGCTTCGCGGCAAAATAATAACGCAGGTACTCGGGGTTAAGGTGTTTGAGATAGGTGCGGGCAGTGATGAAGGTGCCGCGCGACTTGGACATCTTTTGCCCATCCACGGTCAGGAATCCGTGCGCATAGATGGCGGACGGCGTGCGGTAGCCACTGCCGTGCAGGATGGCAGGCCAGAACAGCGCGTGGAAATAGATGATGTCCTTGCCGATAAAGTGGTACATCTCTGTCTTACTACCGGCCCTGGTCCAGCTATCGAAATCCATCCCGTTTTTATCGCAGTAATTTTTAAAACTGGCCAGGTATCCCATGGGTGCGTCCAGCCAGACATAAAAATACTTGTTATCGGTACCGGGTATCTGGAAGCCAAAGTAGGGCGCGTCACGTGAAATATCCCATTCCTGCAGGCCGGCCTCGAACCATTCGTCCAGCTTGTTGGTGACCTCTCGTTGCAGGTGGCCGGCGCGTGTCCAGTCATGTAATAGCTGGTTAAAGTCGTTGAGCTTGAAGAAGTGGTGCTCGGATTCCTTTTCAATCGGGGTGGCACCGGATATCGCGGATACCGGGTTTTTTAGATCGGTCGGGCTATACGTGGCCCCGCAGGATTCGCAGCTGTCGCCGTACTGGTCGGCGGCACCACACTTGGGGCATTCACCGCGGATAAAGCGGTCGGGCAGGAACATGTTCTTTTCCGGGTCAAAGGCCTGTTTGATAACACGCTTGCTGATATGGCCTTTTTGCTCAAGCATTTCGTAGATAGTGGTGGCCAGGTGTCGGTTTTCGTCTGAATGGGTGCTGTGATAGTTATCAAAGTTAACCGCAAATTCAGCGAAGTCGGCCTGGTGCTCCTCTTTAACCCGTGCGATCAGTTCTTCCGGCGTGATACCCTCTTTCTCGGCACGCAGCATGATAGGCGTGCCGTGGGCATCGTCAGCACAGACGTAGAAACAGGTATGGCCCTGCATCTTCTGGAATCGAACCCAGATATCGGTCTGGATGTACTCGACCATATGGCCAATATGGATCGGCCCGTTGGCATAGGGCAGGGCGCTGGTCACGAGGATTTGTCTGGGATTGTCCGACATGCGTTCTTTATTATTAGTCTCAATTTGGCGCGCTAAAGTAGCATTATTCAGATGCAGCGTGAAGAGAAGCCAATTAATTTGTAGAATACCCGCCTTTCACACAACAGGTCAGTAATTAATGTCCACAATCAGCCGAGAACAAGTCGAAGCAACCCTTGCCAATATCATCGATCCGCATAACAGCCTGGACCTGGTGAGCGCGAAATGCGTACGCGACATACGTATCGAGGCAGATACCGTGCAACTGGATATCGAACTGGGTTACCCGGCCGCAGGCTATGCGCCGCAACTGAAGGCCGATATCGAAAAGCAACTGCAGGAGCTGGGTGTCAGTACCTGCGAGGTCACACTGCGGACTAATATCATTGCTCACTCGGTGCAGCAGGGCGTACAGCTCCTGCCCAACGTGAAAAACACCATTGCGGTCGCCTCCGGTAAAGGCGGTGTGGGTAAATCCACGACGTCGATCAACCTGGCCCTGGCGTTACAGGCCGAGGGTGCCAACGTGGGTATTCTTGATGCCGATATCTACGGGCCCAGCCAACCAAGGATGCTGGGCCTGAAGGGCAAACCTGATACGACGGATGGCAAGTCGGTTGAGCCCAAGGTCAGTTATAACATTCAGTCCATGTCGATCGGTTACCTCATAGAGGAAGACACCCCTATGATCTGGCGCGGACCCATGGCAACGGGGGCGCTGGAACAACTACTCAATGAAACCAACTGGCGCGATCTTGACTACCTCATTATTGATCTTCCTCCAGGTACAGGTGATGTACAGCTGACGTTGTGCCAGAAGATCCCGGTCAGTGGTGCCGTGATCGTGACTACGCCACAGGATATCGCCTTGCTTGATGCGAAGAAGGCATTAAAGATGTTTGAAAAGGTGAACGTCCCGGTGCTGGGTATCGTGGAAAACATGAGCACCCATATCTGTAGCCAGTGCGGCCACGAGGAACACATCTTCGGTGCCGGTGGTGGTGAGCAAATGTCTAAACAGTACAATGTTGACTTGCTGGGTTCATTGCCACTGGATATTCATATCCGCGAGGGCGTGGATAATGGCAAGCCTACCGTGGCAATGGAACCGGATTCACTAATCAGTCTAAGTTACCGCGACATTGCCAGGCGCACGGCTGCCAGGCTGGCGATACAGGCTCGGGATTATTCATCGAAGTTTCCGAAGATCGTCGTCGAGAACAATTAAAAATGCACTTTTTTCACAATAGCTTCGTCAGCAACCATGCTCGATTACTCATGTATTTATTTATACACTCCGCATCTGCGCTGGTCGCTGCCTCGGTCGTGCAAAAAAATCACCATTTTAAAAACAAATAAAATCTTAGTTACAGGGGCACGTATAAATGAGTGTGAAGTCTGACAAATGGATCCGCCGCATGGCAGAGCAGGAAGGCATGATTGAGCCATTTGAACATGGCCAGGTAAAGGAAAGCAATGGCGAACGACTGATCTCTTATGGCACTTCCAGCTATGGCTACGATGTTCGTTGCTCGGATGAATTCAAGATCTTTACCAATGTACATTCAGCCACGGTTGACCCTAAAGGGTTTGATCCAAAAAGCTTCGTTGATGTAAAAGCAGATTTTTGTATTATTCCACCGAATGCCTTTGCCCTGGCACGTACGGTTGAATACTTTCGAATCCCACGCAATGTACTGACTATCTGCCTGGGTAAATCTACCTACGCCCGCTGCGGTATCATCGTGAACGTCACGCCGCTGGAACCGGAATGGGAAGGACACGTGACACTGGAGTTTTCCAATACCACCAATCTTCCTGCCAAGATCTACGCCAACGAAGGAGTGGCCCAGGTGATCTTCCTTGAATCAGACGAGGTATGTGAGACTTCCTACAAGGACCGTAGCGGTAAATACCAGGGTCAGACAGGCGTAACGTTGCCCAAGACCTGATACGGGTTAGCTGTTTACCACGTCCTGCGAACCGAGATTCCTTGCCTGTTGTAACTCCGAGGCCTGTTTGCTGAGGACGTGCTGCACTATGTCTTCCTGCATCTTGTCACTGAGGCCGGTAAATTCGACTCCCACCTTGAAACGATACAGGCTGTCATCGATCTTTTTACGGCAGTCCACGACTTTTGCATATAAAGATACGTAGTGATATTCAGGAAATAACACCATATCTATTTTCAGGTGACTGCCCTCGTTAATTGGGGTGTTGGACTCGAAAGACATACCACTGGCACTGAGATTGACCTGCTGCATGTTAGACATGATGTCCTCGTTATCATCATTGTTCATCAGCATGTGTTGCATCAGGGTCAGTTTCTTATCGAATAGTCCCAGGATATCTGCCACCAGTGGTTCAGATTTTTGCAAACGCTCAATGCGGCTGAGTATGCGCGCCTCGATGACGTTGAATGCATTTTTTAATTCAGACAATTCCTGCTGCTCGTTTTCCGAGCGGCGAATCTCGGCCTCAATATCATCGTTTTGCACAATCCGGTATTTCAATGAGATCGTGTCGTTGATTCTGAAAAATTGTCTTCTGTCACTCATTGTTCTGCACCATCTCTAGTTCATTAAACTGTCCCTGATTGCACTAAACTTGCCTTGTATCGATTCAGGGTCATTTTCATCCTGACTGCTAGTGTTGTCGCTGTTGTCGGTTTCAGGATCGCTTGCTTCCGTTTCTTGCTCTGCTTTACCCTGCAGGCTGTTGCGCAACCGGTCAAACATGCCCTTGATGGACTGCTTTTCTTCCGTGCTTCTAACCTTTTCCAGCGGTTTCAAATCCTGGTCCAGTATGCGCTGGATATTGGTGGTCAGTGCCGGTGTTTCCGCGTCCATTAAATGGCTTGTAAAAGGGTTATCGGCAGATATCTGATTATCTACAACTGTTTCAGCATCCTGCCCTGCAACCGAGTCTGCAGCAGCTGCAGAAACCGGGGTATCTCTTTTCTGTACGATGGTCAGTTCGACACGACGATTGCGGGCGCGATCGCTGGCGGTGTCGTTACTGGCAATCGGGTGGCCATCACCATGGCCCTCGATCAGGAAACGCTCTGGCTTAAGTGCATCATTCAGTAATAATTCATGTACCACGGTCACAGCCCGGGCGGCAGACAGTTCCCAGTTGGAACGAAAACGCGCCGTCTTGATAGGTACATTATCCGTATGCCCGGCCACGATCACATTTCCTTCTATCCCGGTCAGGGTCTGTCTTAATTTTTTAAGCACTGGCAGGAAACTGCTTTTGACCGTGGCGGAACCGGATGGAAACGATCCTTTTTCATTGATACGCAGCAATATGCGGTTGTCTAGCGTTTTGATTTCGACCAAACCCTGCTCAACTTCTTCTTCCAGCATGCTTAGCAGTCTGACCGCATCGCTGAATGTATTCTGATTCTCCAGCGCATTGGCAAGTTGCTTTTCCTGTTGTTCGTGCGCCAATTGTTCGGCCTTGTTTTCATCATGATCCTTTTCGTCAGCCAGTTTTTCATCCTTGTTGGCTAGTTGCCTGTTTTCTTCCGGATTTTCCTCCGGCATCTCGGTGTCGGCCTGTTGATAAATGGGCTGGCGTTGCATGGCCATACTGCCGGACCCGTCACTGTCCTGGTTCGGGTCGATACTCTCGGCATTTTTTTCCTCTGTAACGGCATCGGTGAATTCAACCGTTTGCTTGGTTTCATCGATCGTTGTCTGCCTGATCTCGCGGATCAGGGTCGGTGTCGGGCGCCCCGGGGTAAATTCCCGGGCAATAATACTGGTACCCCTGGGTGAATCCTCGGCCTTGATTTCCCGCTGTACACCAAACGCGGCCTTCATTGAGCCGGCGATTTGCTTGAACTTGAGCAAGTCCATCTCTGAGAAAGACAACAACAAGACGAAGAAACACATCAACAGGGACATGAGATCGGCGAAGGTCATTACCCAGGCGGGTGCGCCCTTTTTTTCCTGTGGCTTTGCTGGCGCTGCTTCGCTCATCGCGCTTTATCCCGGAGGCCGTCAGGCCGCCTGTTCTTCACCAGCCGCGTCTTGCCCCTGTTCCTGCCCGCGCTTGGATACCGGCAGGTAGGTCATTAATATGCCTTCGATAACGCGTGGGTTGCGGCCTTCCTGTATGCCCGAGATAGCATCGATAATCATGGACTTGATCATCCTTTCCTCGTTACTGCGCAGGCCGAGTTTTTCTGCCAGGGGCAGGGCAAAGGCGTTGGCGATAATGGCACCATACAGCGTGGTCAACAGTGCCACGGCCATGGCAGGCCCGATTTTTTTCGGGTCATCCATGTTGGATAGCATTTGTACCAGGCCGATTAGTGTACCGATCATGCCCATGGCGGGTGCGACATCACCGATGGCCTTGAAGATCTTCTGCCCCAGTTCATGGCGTTCCACGGTGAGGTTCATATCACTAAGCATGGTCTGGCGCACGACCTCGGGTTCATGGCCATCGACCATCATCTGGATACCTTGCTGGAAAAAAGGGTTGCCCGTGTCTTTTTCTTCCAACGCTAACAGGCCTCCCTTGCGGGCGGCATTGGCCAGGTCAACGGTCGTGTCGATCAGTTCGCGGGGAGATAATCCCTTGTGAAAGAGTGCATTCAAGCCCACCTTCATGGCACCCAGGAACTGGCCGATACTGAACTGCATCAAGACGGCACCAACGGTACCGCCCATGACGATTAGTAACGAAGGGATATTGAAAAACAGCGATGCACTACCGCCAAGAAAGATGGCCGCCGTGATAATCCCTATTGCCGCGATAAATCCTATTAGCGTAGCAAGATCCATGTGTTCTCCTTCATCCGTACAGTAAGCTGCACTAAATTCTTTTCTAACAAGTACTTGTGGTTCCGGCTGCCAGATGCAGTGGATATCTTGTATATCGGAAGGATCGCGGCAAACTTTACCGGCAATATTCTATTGTTAGCGGTTTAATTTGCGTATGATGCGGGCGCATTTTTGCTATAACCTGTAACGGCAGTGCAGGCTATGACTGTAAACTTATTAAGTTAAATGAGAAATTTACCCATCTACCTTATGTTGCAACAGCAGCCGTGCCTGGTCGTTGGTGGCGGACCCGTTGCCGCGCGCAAGGCAGCACTACTGGGGCGGGCAGGTGCCAGGGTGACGATTGTCTCGCCCGGTTGCTGCCAGGAAATTGTTTCATCATCCGGACAATTCAATTTTGATATCAGGCAACGGGAATTTGAGCCTGCCGATCTCGAGGGTGTAAAACTGGTTATTGCCGCCACCAATGATAAAGCCTTGAATCTGCACATAGCCGAACTGGCCAAACAGGCACAGGTGCCGGTTAATGTCGTTGATCAACCCGATGCCGGCACTTTTATCATGCCTTCGGTGATAGACCGCGACCCGGTCACGATTGCCATTTCTACCGGTGGTGCTTCGCCGGTATTGGCGAGGCTGTTACGTGCCCGCCTGGAAACCCTGATTCCTGCCAGCTATGGCCAACTGGCCAGTCTTGTCTCTCGTTTCAGGCAAATGGCAATCGAGCGCTTTCCCGATATAGAGGTACGCCGACGGTTCTGGGAACATGTATTGCAAGGCAAGGTTGCCGAGTTGCTTTATGCAGGCCAGGAAAAACGTGCAGAGGCCTGGCTGGAAAAACAGTTCGAGACCAACGCCGACGATGAGCATGCAACCGGTGAGGTGTACCTGGTTGGCGGAGGACCAGGCGATCCGGATTTACTGACGTTTCGTGCCTTGCGCCTGATGCAACAGGCAGACGTGGTGCTTTATGATCGACTGGTATCCCCCGCCATTGTTGATCTTGTGAACCCCGGTGCCGAGAGAATTTACGTCGGCAAGGAACGTAGCAACCATAGTTTACCGCAGCAGGAAATAAACCAGTTACTGGTTAACCTCGCCAGGGAGGGTAAACGCGTATTACGTTTAAAAGGAGGTGATCCTTTCATTTTCGGTCGCGGCGGGGAGGAAATTGACCTGTTATCTGCCAACCGCATACCGTTCCAGGTAGTACCCGGTATCACGGCTGCCAGCGGCTGCTCAGCCTACGCGGGTATCCCGTTGACGCATAGAGATTATGCGCAGTCCTGCGTGTTTGTGACCGGTCACCTGAAAGAAGGCGGTAGTCAACTTGACTGGTCGTCACTGGTACAGCCACAACAAACGCTGGCCGTGTACATGGGTACGCATGGTCTCGATATATTGAGCAGGGAATTAATCAGTCACGGTATGCAGCCCGATATTCCGGCAGCGATAGTGCAGCAGGGTACAACCGACCAACAACGTGTTTACACGACGACGCTGGCAGGACTGCCGGCACTACCCGGGCAACATGACATCAAGCCACCCAGCATGATTATCATTGGTGAAGTGGTGCGCCTGCGTGACAAGCTGTCCTGGTTTGAATCGGAATTACCGGTCGAGGACTAAATATCTGTGTCTGGCTTGAGATCAAGTGATACCGAGTTAATACAATAACGCAGACCGGTCGGTTCGGGGCCGTCCTCGAACACGTGGCCCAGGTGGGCATCACACTGCTTACACAACACCTCGGTGCGGCGCATGCCCAGGCTCGAATCTGATTCGGTAGTCACTGCATCCTCCATGGGCGCCCAGAAACTGGGCCAGCCTGAGCCGGAATCGTACTTGGTGCTCGAACTGAACAGGGGTGCATCACAACAAACACAGTGATAAATACCCTTGTCGCGGCAATCGTAATATTTCCCGGTAAAGGCCCGTTCTGTTCCTTTTTGCCTGCATACGCGAAACTGTTCCGCGGTTAGCTCGTCCTGCCAGTCCTGCTCGGTCTTTGCCTTTAAGTTATCCATATCAGTTACCGGTGACCACGTCAGCGATGATATCAACTATACGACCGGTAGCCTTTTCAACCAGTACAACTGATGTATCCACAATGGTTCTCTCCAGTGTGTCTATGGGTGCGGGTAACTGCCGGTCCAGGTCCGAGGGTAAATCACGCTTGGCAAGTCCCGGTGGCAGAGTGCCGTTGCGCTCCAGTTGTTTTGCCAGTCCCGGCGGCAACTGTTCTTTTTTTGCCAGTCCTGGCGGCATTTTCTTGTCGTTCCTGGTCTTGTCCTTGTCTTTATTACCGTCGTCAGAATGTTCATTACGCTCTGCCGGTTTTTCCGACCCATGGTAATAGCGTTCGATAATCTGTCGCTCCAGTTCACTAAAGCCGGCATCCATGGCGGCTTCAACGACAGAACCTTTGTTTGCAGCCTCCGCGTTTACACTGGCGCTATAGAAAGGGGAGAGGACCGAGAAGAAAATCAGGACAACTATCTTTTTCATTTTGACTCCGGCAAACGCCTGATGATTTATTAACCTATGATATCCCCTGGTCAAAATAATTCACACGTGGCAGTTTGTACTTGCCAGTTCTCTAAAAGTTCTCTACCCTATGCAAAGAGAACTTTAGGAGAACTAGCATGTTGACTGGCCTGGAAGAGAAGGTGCTGCAATACATTACCCGCCATATTACCCAGCATGGGCACGCCCCGACACTAACGGAGATTGGCGATGCGCTGGAAATACGATCCAAGGGCACAATTCATCGCTATGTTGATGCCTTGATCAAAAAAGGCCACCTGCATCGCTCCGGTCGCAGCTGGCGGGGATTGCGTCTGACTGGTGAGAACAATAAAAGACTGATCATCCTGCCCTTCGCTGGCCGCATTGCTGCCGGTCAGCCGATCGAGGCCATACCCGAACAGCTTGAAATCAATTTTTCAGATATTCTACTTGGTAGTGACCGTTACGTGCTTGAGGTCAAAGGCGATTCCATGGTGGATGCCGGCATTCTTAACGGAGATCTTGTCGTTGTCAGGAAAACCGAAACGGCTGATAACGGCGATATTGTGGTTGCCTTGATAGATAATGGTGAGGCGACACTGAAAAAACTGCGCAAACACGGTGACCGGGTCGAATTAATTCCGGCCAACCAATCAATGGCACCCATGATCTATCCTGCAAACCGGGTGCATATCCAGGGTGTGGTAGTGAGCCAGGTCAGAATGTATCGATAGTGACCCGGTTTATGTAACTAGATCCCCATATTGCTCAAGGTCACCATGATGTCGTTGAGTATGGCTGTGGCCCTTGGGTGTTCAGTCTCAAACCTTGCAACCGTATCCTTGATATTTGAAACAATTGAAGGATCTTCCTCCTGATCTGCATCTTCAACCTTTTCGATCTCACCAATCAGTTGTTCCAGATGCTGTTTATCTTCTGCCTTGTTGAATGTTATCTGTTCAATTTCCTCGCGTAACTCGGAAATCTTTTTATCCAGACCTTCTGCCATAATGAATCACTCACATATTGTATGTTTTAATCACCATTATAGTAGCCTATTGTCCAGAGAAAATACTGAATGTTGAACCGCAAATTTAATCTACTGCTTGCTACCATCTTGTTATCCAGTTCATCGGTGGTACTGGCAGATACCTGTCCGACACCAGAAACAGTGAAGGACAGGAAGATATCCAGGGTTTATGCCTGGTATATTGATGAACGTCGAACCCTGGACGATGTGCTGGCAGTAGAAAAGCTGTACTCGGTACGATTAAAAAATAGCGGTGAGTACGTCAGTTGTTACTATTCCGGTAGCGGGCGTTTACTGGAGATGGATGCATGGCCATTAAAAACAGGATGCTCGATCGTGGAGTACCAGGGTGAGTGGCAAACAATCAACGAGGAAGAACGCGTTTGTACCGCGGACGATATGTCAAAGTGCCAGTTTGCCATTTATTGTGATGAAAGGACGCAATAAAAAATAAAAGGCCCGAAAACGCATCAACTTTGGGGGAGGATTGTTTTCTGCGTTCCCGGGCCAACTCACAAGCATCAGGGAGGATGTTATTGATAGTAATACTAGGTAATTGCGGCAGTACTTACTGTGATCCAACTCACAATCTGCCGATTAAATGGATACGGTTTCGGAAAGAATAATACGCTAGGCTGGTTTTTCAGTTCGCTCGGGGAGCGGCCCATCAGGACTGACCAGGCTGATAATCTTCCATTCTTTTTCTGGTTTCATCTTACCGTTGGTGACAAAGATATGCAGTCGCCCTTTGTTGTCTATGGCAAACAGGGGTACGGATCGATCTCCATACTGCTCGATGTAGGTATCAAAGTTAAACTCCTCGCTAAGCGTCGTGGTTTTTATCTCGGCCCCGCTGCGAAGTAACTGTGCCATGACCCCATAGGTCATTTTTTCACCGAATAATTCATAGCCCTTGTGCCTGGTAGAAACCATATGTTTCTCGGAGATATGTTGTTCCCGGGTAGTGCGAAGTTGATACAGGTTCTTGACGCCGAAATCAGGTTTGAAGCGCAAACAGGCCAGCGTATCGAGTGAGCCCCGGCCTGATATGGCGAGTAATTTTCCCAGCCCGACCAGACTCAGGTTGCGATCAGCATGTTCCGAGACCGGGTTACCATAAAAGGTTTCCAGTCCTTCCATCCTGGCCAGGCTGATATTTTCCCAGTTGCTGTCGGTCAGCACGGTCTTGAAGCCATGTTCCCGTAACTGTTTTGCCAGCGCCCGCGCCACGTTGCCAGCACCGATAATCAGCAGGCCGGTCTGCGAAGGTTCCCTGACCTTGAGCAAACGACCTACCTGTTTCGCTGACGCGCTCTGTATCACGACGGTACCAATGATAATAAGGAAGGTGAGCGGTACCAGCAGGGCTGCCTCGGTGTAGCCCTCGTTTTCGAGGCGCAGGGCGAATAATGACGAGACTGCTGCAGCGACGATACCCCGTGGACCAATCCATGAGATCATCAGTTTTTCCCTGAAAGTCAGGTCCGAACCAAATGCCGATACGAATACTGATATCGGCCTGGCAACAAGCATAGTGATTGCCAGTATTCCGACACCGGCCCAGCCCAACTGGATGAATTGGGTCAGTTCTACGCGCGCTGCCAATATGATAAAGAGAACGGAGATTAATAGCAGGCTCAGGCTCTCCTTGAAATCCAGGATGTCATCGATTTCCATGTCTTTCATATTTGCCATGGTCATACCCATGATTGTCACAGCCAGTAAACCGGACTCGTGTTCAAAGGAGTCAGCCATGACAAATACCGCGAATACGAAAGACAGCGTGATGACGTTGCGTAGAAACTGGGGCACGAGCTGTCTTCGCAAAAGTTCGCCCAGCAACCAGCCGCCGATAAAACCGCTGACCGTGCCAATGAATATAATCATGCCGAAGGTCAACATGACCGAACTGATTGCATCCTGTTGCTGACCGGAAATAATGAAGTCAAATGTGAGTACGGCCAGTAATGCACCAAGCGGGTCGATGACAATACCTTCCCAGCGCAGGACGTTTGCGATCGCGGCATTCGGCCTGACGGTTCTTAACATGGGGATGATGACGGTTGGGCCGGTAACAATCACCATGGCACCAAACAAAAAAGAAAGCTCAAATGAAAAATCGAGCAGGTAATGCGTGCTGAAGGCAATGATAACCCATGTGATCAGGGCACCAATAGTGATCAGGTTCCTGACGGTTTTGCCCAGGCCTTTTATCTCCTCAAATCGCAATGTCAGGCTGCCTTCAAACAGTATGACAGCAACAGAGAGAGAAACGATGGGGAAGAGCAGGTCACCGAATAGTTCATCGGGTTGAATAAACTCAAGCACCGGACCGACGATGATGCCGATAATCAGTAAAAATAATATGGCTGGCAGCCTTGCCCATGAGGCCAGCCACTGGCTACCTATACCGAGTACGGTAATGGCGGCAAGTGAGATGAGTAAATGATGATCCAAGTATCAGGCCTTAATTACAGTTGCCCTGCTTGTTAAACATCCCTGCGTGCACTATGGCGTGCAGATTGCAGGCTGCGAAACATGGCTTCGCTGAGAATGCCATTTGCGTCGTTGCTGAACAGGGAAAAAACCAGCAGCACTTGTCCTACTCCCAGTGCGCCCTGGGTAAGATAGCGGTACTCATCTTCACCGGCGCTGCTGTCGGTGAGTTCAAAATAATAACCTTGCCCGGCACGCCCGGTTATTTCTTTTAATTCCAGCTGGTTTTCATCGGAATAACGGAGAGTATTGTTACCTGCCTCCGTAACCATGGTCTTGATATAGTCCAGCCGCGTGATGTTCCTGGTGTAGCCCTCTTCCCAGAACACCGACATATTCAGCTGGAATATTTCCTGTTTGTTGTCGTCGAGTACATAGAAGGTAATCAGCGGCGGCGTCTTTTCGTCACTCTTGGTGAAGTTGTAGTTCCATAAACGCGGCACTTCCATGGTAATTTCTCCATGCCCGGGAATGTCAAAAACCTCGGTATCGATTTCATAGCCAGGTTCAGCAGGAACAGCCTGCGGCATGGAATACCCCATTAGCAGTATGCACAGGGCAATTACAGACAGGAAAGTTTTAGTTGTTCGTAACACGACACGGTGGGTAGTTCATGTAGATCGCCGTAAAGCGCCCGGCAATCTTATTAAGATACTGGCGCTGGATGGAATAGGCTTCTCGCTCGCGCTTTGCATGCAGTTCGCAGTCCATTTCAGCGTATTCGCCACTTAGATCCTGCAGGTAGTGCGCCAGTTCATGTACTACCACGCTACGGGTATAGGCATCGGTATGGCCGTCAAGGCGTTCATCAAGGTAAATAATCCCGTTATTGTTGTACCAGGCGACAACATCGCATTTATCGAAGCCCCCGCATGCTTCCTCGACAAAGAATTCATGGGTTTTAAAAACTATCTCGGGTGGCACGCCCGGGTGTGTGTAACTGGAAAGGCTTACTGTCCAGCTAAGTAACACTGCAAGTAGCTTTGCTTCCATAACAATTTACTGTTCATGAGTCGTATTTTTGAAACACCAGGCAGGCATTGGTCCCGCCAAAACCGAAACTATTAGACATAACTGTGTTGAGTGTAACTCCGTCCTTGCGGTTCAATACGATAGGCATATCTGTTGCGCCGGGGTCCAGTTGCTCGATATTGACAGACGCGGCAATAAATTCATTTTCCATCATGATAAGGCTGTAAATCGACTCGTTGGCACCAGCTGCACCGAGGCCATGACCGGTTTGTGACTTGGTTGCACTTATTGCGGGTATGTTATCTCCAAACACGGTTTTAATAGCCTGTATCTCAGCAATATCGCCGGCAGGCGTGCTTGTCGCATGTGCATTGATATAGTCAATTGGTGTTTGAACTGTTGCCAGTGCCTGTTGCATACAACGCAGGGCACCTTCGCCGGAAGGTTTGACCATATCAACACCATCGGATGTCGCGCCGTAACCGATGACCTCGGCGTAAATTTTGGCATTTCTCGCCAGGGCATGTTCGAGTTCTTCCAGGACAAGAATGCCACCACCGCCAGAGATAACGAAGCCGTCACGGTTGGCATCGTAGGGGCGGGAGGCACGATCGGGACAATCATTATACTTGGAAGACAATGCACCCATACTGTCGAACAGCAGGGTAGAGGTCCAGTGCAGTTCATCACTGCCACCGGCAAAGATCATTTGTTGCTTTCCGGTCTGGATCAACTCATACGCGTTACCAATACAGTGCGCACTCGTTGCACAGGCTGAACTGATGGAATAATTTACACCTTTTATTTTGAATGCCACTGAAAGACAGGCACTGTCGGTACTGGCCATGATCCTGGGCACCATGGTGGGGCCGACCTTGCGGGCTCCGCGTTCACGCATGGTATCGATGGCTTCCTGCATATTGGCGTTGGAGCCACCACCGGATCCCACAATCAGGCCAATCATCGGGTCAGACAGCGATTCTTCATCCAGGCCGGCATCGGCAACGGCTTCACGCATGGCGACATAGGCAAAACCGGCACTGTCACCCATGAAGCGTTTTAGTTTTCGATCTATTAGCGCATCCAGGTCGATATTTATCGATCCATGTACATGCGAACGGAAACCCAGTTCCTCGTAGGTTGCGCAGTGTTCAATGCCTGAGCTGGCATTCTTGAGTGACTCCAGGACCTGCTGTTTATCATTACCGATACTGGATACGATACCCATACCGGTCACAACAACTCTTTTCAATTTCTCTCCCCTTAAAAGTCTGCCGTGGATTTGAACAATCCCACGCGCAAATCTTTTGCATGATAAATTTCTTTTCCGTCTGCCAGCATGATGCCATCTGCTACGCCCATCACCAGCTTGCGCAGCATTACCCTGCGCATGTTGATCTGGTAGGTGACCAGTGTAGTGCCTGGTGTGACCTGACCGCTAAATTTAACGCTGCCGGCCCCCAGTGCACGACCTCGACCCGGCGCGCCAGACCAGCCCAGGAAAAAACCAACGAGTTGCCACATGGCATCAAGACCGAGACAGCCGGGCATCACCGGGTCTCCCTCGAAATGGCAGTCGAAAAACCAGAGCCCGGGATTGATGTCCAGTTCCGCGACGATCTGGCCTTTTCCAGCTGAACCCCCGTCATCAGTGATACTGACGATTCGATCAAACATCAACATGGGTGGCAGGGGTAACTGGGCATTGCCCTCCCCGAACATTTCACCCCTACCGCATGCGAGCAACTCTTCTTTTGTATAACTATTATTCTTATTCATCGCGTGAAGTATCGCATGCTGGCATTCTTTTTTCCTCTGCGAATTGCTCTCGACTGCAGACCCGTCAAACTGACGCTTGACAGGTATTTCTTGCTGATTAGACTGCATGCTGTTTTTATCCCTTAATAGGTTTAATTTATGTCATCACATTCCGGCACGCTGACCCGACGCAAATCTGTTGCTGTAAAGGTTGGCTCCGTTATCGTCGGTGGTGGTCATCCCATCGTTGTCCAGTCAATGACCAATACCGATACCGCAGATGCAGTGGGCACGGCAAAACAGGTGCAACAACTGGCCGCAGCCGGTTCCGAGATAGTCAGGATCACGGTAAATACTCCCGAGGCCGCCGCACAGGTTGCCAGCATACGCGAGAAACTGGATGCCATGGGCTGCCAGGTACCGTTGGTTGGCGATTTCCATTATAACGGCCACAAGCTGCTAACGGATTACCCGGACTGCGCCAAGGCACTGGCGAAATATCGCATCAACCCTGGCAACGTGGGATTTGGCCGCAAAAAAGATGACCAGTTTGCATCCATGATCGAAACTGCCATTGAATATGACAAGCCCGTGCGCATAGGCGTTAACTGGGGCAGCCTCGACCAGGCACTGTTAACGCAGATGATGGATGATAATGCCAGGCTTGCCCAGCCTGCCGAGACCGATGACGTTATGCGTGAGGCGCTGATCGTGTCTGCATTAAAAAGTGCGGAAAAAGCCGAGGAGATCGGTCTATCTCGAGACAAGATCGTGCTTTCCTGCAAGGTGAGCGGCGTACAGAAACTGATTGCCGTTTACCGCGATATTGCTGCCCGCTGCGACTACGCACTGCACCTGGGCCTGACGGAGGCCGGTATGGGATCCAAGGGTATTGTTGCATCAACAGCCGCCATGGGCGTCCTGCTGCAAGAAGGTATCGGCGATACCATCCGCGTTTCACTGACACCGGAACCCAATGGCGATCGTGCGAAAGAGGTGATCGTAGCACAGGAGATCCTGCAAACGATGGGTCTACGTTCGTTTACACCATTGGTTACGGCTTGTCCCGGTTGCGGTCGTACAACCAGTACGGTGTTCCAGGAGCTGGCTGACAACATTCAGGCATACGTTCGCAGCCAGATGCCAATCTGGCGGGAAAAATACAGCGGCGTGGAGGAAATGAGCCTTGCCGTGATGGGTTGCGTGGTCAATGGTCCCGGCGAAAGCAAGCATGCCGATATCGGTATTAGCCTGCCCGGTACCGGTGAGGCACCATCGGCACCGGTATTTATCGATGGCAAAAAAGTGAAGACACTAAAAGGTGATAACATCGCTAACGAGTTTCGCGAAATCGTCGATAATTACGTCGAAACTCATTATTCAAAACTTTCCGGTTAACAATGGTCGGTCTGGCGTTGAGTCTCATCAGGCCCTTCACTGGTTTATCCCTGTAACTATGCGTCCCATTATATTAGTCATTACTATCGTAACGGTCTGTCTTCTGCCATTGACCGCGCATGCCGGTTGGGGTGATTGGTTTGATGGCATCAAGCAGACCCTGGATTCAGATTCTGCCGGTGATGCACTCACCGAGACGGATGTGATAGCGGGCCTCAAGCAGGCCCTGAACAAGGGCAGCCGCCTGGCCGTCAACCAGCTTGGCAAGGTAGACGGCTATTATGCCGACCCAAAGGTCAGGATACCTATGCCAGGCAAGTTGCAGGATGTTGAATCAGCGTTGCGCACGATGAAACAGGACAAGCTGGCAGACGACTTTGTGCTGTCAATGAATCGCGCCGCGGAACAGGCGGTACCGAAGGCGAGGGATATCCTGGTGTCGATCGTGCAGGGTATGTCGGTAGAGGATGCCTACGGCATACTGCGCGGACCGGACGATGCCGCGACCAGCTATCTGCGCGAGAAAGGCGGCCCCGAGCTGAAGCAGCAGTTTCGTCCTGTCGTGGCCCAGGCCACGGATAGCGTCGGCGTCACCCGGGAATACAAGTCGCTGATAGATAACCTGGGCATGATGTCCAGTATTGTCGATACTTCCACACTGGATATCGATGGTTATGTCACTGACAAGGCCATTGATGGCCTG
This sequence comes from Gammaproteobacteria bacterium, assembly GCA_965229565.1. Lineage (GTDB taxonomy): Bacteria > Pseudomonadota > Gammaproteobacteria > Eutrophobiales > Eutrophobiaceae > JANQNX01. Next base: position 1,289,495 of record OZ245888.1, read on the forward strand.
TTTACCCTGATTGCCCGCGAAGAAAAATCGATCCGCGACAACCCGGCGGCAAGGACTACCGAATTGCTGAAAAAGGTCTTCAGTAGCAAATAATCGAGCAACTTCAAAATCCCCCTGAGTGTTGTTTTATGCAACAATCACAATGTAAGCGCGCTCGCGGTATTTAACCTTTCCCGAAGTTAGCGTTATGATTGAATAAATAAGAGAAGGTATACGCCAGCTATACCCGGGGACCCAGGAAGAGCCACCTCAAAATAACCACCAGGCAGCCTGGAATTACTATAAAAAGCAATGCAGAGAGATAGCTTATGTCCGATGTAAAAGTCTATGAAGTACCCGCAGAAGTTGCCAAGCATGCCCATATCGACAAAGCAAAATACGATGATATGTATGCACGTTCAATCAATGACGCTGACGCTTTCTGGGCAGAACAGGCAGAAGAATTCCTGGACTGGGATTCAAAATGGGACAAGGTGCAGGAATGGGATTTCAACAAGGCCAATATTAAATGGTTCGAGGGTGGCAAGTTAAACGTTAGTCATAATTGTCTCGACCGGCACCTGGCACAACGCGGTGATCAGGTTGCGATCATCTGGGAAGGCGACGATCCGGAAGAGGATCGCCAAATTACCTACAAGGAATTACATGACGAAGTCTGCCGTTTTGCCAATGCACTGAAAGAACAGGGCGTCCGGAAGGGTGACCGCGTTTGCCTTTATCTGCCCATGATCCCCGAGGCCTCGGTTGCCATGCTGGCCTGTACCCGTATCGGTGCCGTGCACTCTATTGTTTTTGGTGGTTTCTCTTCTGATGCCCTGCGTGATCGTATCAATAATTCCGATTGCCAGGTCGTCATCACCAGTGATTACAGCCTGCGCGGCAAGAAACAGATTCCTCTGAAAGCGAACGCCGATAAGGCCCTCGCTCAATGTCCGAATGTAAAGTGTTGCGTGGTTATAAAACGCACCGGTGGTGATATTGACTGGAAAGAAGGTCGCGATGCCTGGTATCACGAACTTATCGAGGCTGCGTCTAATGATTGTCCTCCAGAACCGATGGACGCCGAGGACCCGCTGTTTATTCTCTATACGTCCGGCTCAACCGGCCAGCCCAAGGGCGTGTTGCACACTACCGGTGGCTACCTCCTGTACGCGGCCATGACCCACAAGTATGTCTTTGACTACCACGAGGGCGATATATACTGGTGTACTGCTGATATTGGCTGGGTCACGGGCCACTCCTATATTGTCTATGGTCCACTCGCCAACGGCGCGACGACATTGATGTTTGAAGGCGTGCCCAACTTTCCCGATGCCAGCCGTTTCTGGCAGGTCGTGGACAAGTGGAAAGTTAATTCATTTTATACCGCGCCTACCGCCATCCGCATGTTGATGGGGCAGGGCGATGATTTCGTCAAGAAAACCGATCGCAGTAGTCTGCGTATCCTTGGCACCGTGGGCGAACCTATCAACCCGGAAGCCTGGGAATGGTATTACCACGTAGTTGGTAACGAGCAATGTCCGATCGTGGATACCTGGTGGCAGACCGAAACCGGCGGCCATTTGATTACCCCTTTACCAGGAGCCACGGCCCTGAAGCCAGGATCGGCAACGTTGCCGTTCTTTGGTGTTGAGCCATGCCTGGTGGATGACAAGGGTAAAGAACTGGAAGGTGCTACCGAGGGTGCACTTTGTATCAAGCGACCCTGGCCGGGCATGATGCGTACGGTTTACGGAGACCATGACCGCTTCCATGAAACCTATTTCAAGATGTTTCCCGGCAAGTATTTCAGTGGCGACGGAGCACGGCGGGATGAGGATGGTTATTACTGGATTACCGGGCGCGTTGATGACGTAATCAATGTTTCCGGTCATCGCATGGGTACGGCCGAGGTTGAGAGTGCACTGGTATTACACGAGGCCGTCGCCGAGGCAGCCGTGGTGGGTTACCCGCATGATATCAAGGGCCAGGGCATTTATGCCTACGTCACCCTGATGGGCGATGTGGAAGCCAGCGATGAGCTGAAGAAGGAACTGGTGCAGCACGTGCGCAAGGAAATAGGTCCGATTGCATCCCCTGATATTATCCAGTGGGCGCCGGGACTGCCCAAGACCCGTTCTGGCAAGATCATGCGCCGAATCCTGCGCAAGGTTGCCGCGAATGAACTCGAGAATCTCGGTGATACGAGTACACTGGCTGACCCGTCGGTGGTTGATGACCTGATTGACAACCGCGCCAATAAATAATGAATGGAGCAACATTTATATGAATCTGGATAGAGTAACGGCGGGTAAAAATGCGCCGGACGAAATTAACGTAATTGTCGAAATTCCCATTAATGGTCCCCCTGTAAAATACGAGCTGAATAAGGAAACCGGCGCCATGTTCGTGGACCGTTTTCTGAATACCTCCATGCATTACCCGTGTAATTACGGCTATATCCCGAAGACCCTGGCCAAGGATGGAGACCCGGTGGATGTTATTATAAAAACGCCTATGTCTATCATCCCGGGTGCTGTCATGCCCTGTAGGCCTGTCGGTGTTTTAAAGATGACCGACGAGGCCGGAGATGACAGTAAAATCCTTGCGGTGCCGCTGGATAGCGTTTCCAAGTTTAGTCGAGACGTTCAATCCTATGAGGATTTGAAACCGGCATTACTCAACCTGATTACCCATTTTTTTGAGCATTACAAGGATTTGGAGCCAAATAAGTGGGTCAAGGTCGATGGCTGGTACGGGCCAGAAGAGGCAAAACAGGAAATCGTCGAGTCCATGCAGGCCTATAGCGAATCAGGAGAAGAACTGCATTTCTAGTGTCTCTGTAATCCCATGTAATTCATAGGGATTTTTACATGCAGACATTCATAAAATCTTCATGCAGAAACGGTTGACAATACCGGGTCAACTGGGATATGTTGCATTGCAATATATTGCGCTGCGTCATACAATTCGTAGTCGAATATAGCCAATACAAGTACACTTAATGGAGATGATAGAAATGCAGAACGAAATTTTTGAAAAGATAACTGAAGCAGGCAAAACCTCGTATTCAGCTATCCAGGAACTGGGCGAAATTAATACCAAGATCATGAAAGAGCTGTCTGAATTACAGATAAGCATGGCTTCTTACAGCATTGAATCCGGTGTTGAATTTACCAAGGCACTGGGTACTACCAGCAACTACAAGGACATGCTTTCAGCTGAAGCTGAATTTGCCAGCGAGTACGGTAGCAAGATGATGGAATACGGTCGCAAAGCGGCTGACGTGTTGACTGAATCTCGTGACGAGATGGTTGGATGGTTTGAAAAGACCATGGAAACCGCTTCTGTAGCTACACCTGCACCTGCCAAGAAGCCGGCAGCAAAGCGTAGCACCAAGAAAGCTGCCTAAGTAGCCAATGCTTTAGATTAAGCCCGCAACACCATGAAGGTTTTGCGGGCTTTTTTGATTGTATGGGCGGCTAACGGTTGCTGATGTTAACTGAGTTCAGGGATAATTTATTTTAATCACCAGATAGCGATTTACCCGAAGGTAGGTCCACCCCGGAGAAGGAGTTATGGCAAATCAATACAAAACACCCTTTGATAATCTTGACTGGAGTGACATACAGAAACAATTCATGGATGCCGTGACGGGCAAAAAGGAAACGTTTGGTATGCCGGGTAATAATTTTTCTTCCAATACGAGCTGGGCGGATGCCATGGACTTCTGGTGGCGCGCATTCAAGCCTGAAAGTGTTTCAGCAAATGAAAACGTATTCAACAAAATGCTGGAACAGTGTCGTTCTTATTACCTGCTTAGCCAGCAGTTCTCGGAGATTTACCAGGCCATGCAGAAGGCACAACAGGGTTCTGAAGACATTGTGCAGTTCCTGAATGAACAGTTTCAAAATCTCGAAAGCCTGTTTGCTGAAAATAATCAAATCTTCAACTGGACCAACTTTATTGACCAGTGCGAACAACCGGCCGACCTCCTGAAAAGTTTCATGTCCAGTGCCCCCTTGTATACAGGGGATGTGTTTAACGAACTCAGCCCCGAGCTGAAAAAAGTTCGTGAGCAATTCCTGTCTGTACCCGGTGTTGGTTACAGTCGTGAAACACAGGAAAAAATGCAGGAGGCATTGCGACTGTGGGCGAGTTACCAGGATAACTACCAGGAATTTCACTCGGTCATGGCGCGCCTGAATCATGATGCACTGGGCCTGATGCGCAAACGACTTATACAAATGCACAAGGAGGGCGAATCGGTCGAATCCATGCGCCAGATATATAACATCTGGGTTGACTCGAACGAGAAGGTCTATGGCGAGTTTGTCTTTACCGAGGAATATGCAGAGCTGAATGCACGCCTCGTCAATTCGTTGATGGCGTTCAAGAACAAAAGCCATGAAATCACCGAGGACTACCTCAGGACCATGAATCTGCCAACCAGCAGTTCCATTGAAGCGCTGGAACGCAGGCAGTATGAGTTACGCAAGCAGGTGCGCATGCTGGAGGCGGAAATGAAGGCGGTGAAATCCGAACTCACCCAGAAAACAAGCGCACAGCCTGAGCAACAACAGGCAAAGTCCAGCAAGCCTGCCAAGTCGCAAAAAACCAGGGCCAGGAAGAAACCTGCCAGGAAGCGCAAGAGCAAGGCCAAGACCAGCGAAGTAAAGAGTTCGTCTCAGGTGGTCGATTTCAAGAAGTCCAGGCTCGAAAAAGAAAAAAAGAAAAAAGCCGAGGCAGCTGATAAAGCAACGAGCAAATCGGATAATAAAAAAGATGCCTCTGCGGGCATGATAGAAATTAAATTCTAGTACGGAGCACGCTGATGAATAATTTTCAAATGAACCCCGTTGATATAGTCAGTGAGATCAATGAATTCAATGCCAAGCTTGCACAGGGGCTTAAAACCTTAAGCGAAATTGAAGATATTGATGTAGGCGTGTCCGAAAAGGAACCTGTTTACAAGGAAGATAACCTTGTTCTTTATCACTTTAAACCGAGAACGAAAAAACAGAATGCCGTTCCACTATTGATTGTTTACGCACTGGTCAACCGTCCGTACATGGCGGATCTGCAGGACGGACGTTCAATGATCCAGGGGTTGCTGGATGAAGGGCTGGATGTATACCTGATTGACTGGGGCTATCCCCAGAGCGTTGACAAGTACCTGACGCTGGATGATTACATCAATGGTTATATTGATCGTTGTGTCGATTTCATACGCGAGGCAAGTAACCAGGAAAAGATCAACTTACTGGGAATATGCCAGGGCGGCTGTTTCAGTCTTTGCTATAGCGCATTACACCAGGACAAGGTCAAGAACCTCATTACAACGGTGACACCGGTCGATTTTCATACCAAGGACGATTTGCTTTCACACATGGTGCAGCAGATCGACATTGACCAGGTAGTCGACACCATGGGGAATATTCCCGGAGAGATGTTGAACTGGACCTTCCTGACCTTGAAACCCTATACATTGATGGGGCAAAAATACGTGGACCTGGTTGATATCCTGGATGACAAGAACAAGGCATTGAACTTCATGCGCATGGAAAAGTGGATCTTTGATAGTCCTGACCAGGTTGGAGAAACCTATCGTCAGTTTATAAAACAATTCTACCAGGAGAACGGCCTGGTCAAAGGCACGGTCAAGATTGGTGAACAAACAGTGGACCTGGAAAATATAAAGAATCCGGTGTTAAACATATATGCCAAGGACGATCACCTTGTACCGCCTGATTCTTCGCGGGCCCTGGAAGGCTGTGTCGGTACCAGCGATTACCAGTCACTGGAATTCCCCGGTGGACATATCGGTATATACGTTAGCGGCAAGGCACAGAAGATGATCCCGCCTGCCGTTGGACAGTGGTTGACTGAACGTAGCTGATTAATCGTCATTTAAGCGCGAGAGCGCCTGTTTAGCCAGCTCGTCGCCCTGGGCGGCGGCGAGCCCAAACCATTTTTTTGCTTCTTCCAGGTTTTTCTCTATACCACGCCCCTTACCGTATATCACACCGAGGTTATATTGTGCCTTGGGGTGGCCTTGCTCCGCGGCCTTGCGAAACCAGTGAAAAGCCTCGGCATCGTTACGATTTACTCCTAGTCCCTTGCCGTACATGTAGGCCAGTTTCATCTGGGCGGAGGTGTGCCCGGAATTTGAGGCCTGTAAATACCAGTGGTGTGCCAGTTCAGTGTCAGCGTCCACACCTTTACCTTTTGAATAATATTCTGCTGTCTTGAACTGAGCGTTCTGATGTCCCTGTTCAGCGGCTTTTAAAAACCAGTCAAACGCACGACCGTAATCCTGTTTTGCACCAATACCACGGCTATACATCATGCCCAGTGTATATTGAGAAGTGACGTCGCCCTGCTGGGCGGCCAGGATGTACCATTTCATTGCTTCCTGGAAATTCTGGTCTACTCCGCGTCCCTTTGCATACATCAGTGCCAGGTTGAACTGCGCATTCAGATGATTTTTCATCGCCGCTTTGGTGAACCACTCGATGGCCTTTGCTTCATCCTTCCCGGTATTGATGCCCTTTGCATAGATGAATGCCAGGTTGGACTGTGCAGCCGGGTCGCCGTTCTCGGCTGCCCTGATTTGATCAGAAAGATCTGATACCGAATCGTTGTTACTGCTACGGTTGGCAACATCACGACGCTCGAAGGTGGCCAACCAGTCACTGATCGTTTGCGGGCGTGCCTGCTGTTTGAACTGCATAGCGTAATCAATGGCGTTCATCAGGTCCTCGGAATAGCGACCAACACCTATCTCGCCAATCGAAACATAGGTGTCCCTGTCAATCTGGGCCAGGGCACTGCTGCGGTCCACGGCATCGGCAGGAGGAATTCCTGCTATGGCGCGATACATGGTTGCTCCCAGTGCGTAGATATCGGTCCATGGCCCTTGTGCTTCTTCACCGGAATGGTATTGCTCTATCGGCGCATAACCGCGGGAAAAAATGCTGGTGAGTGACTGGTTATCCTGTTCAATTGATTGCCGGGCAGAGCCGAAGTCGAGCAAGACAGGTTCACCATCAAAACGAATAAAAATATTGCCCGGCTTGATGTCGCGGTGAATGAACCCGGCAGCATGGACGATCTTCATGCCATCAATAATGGGAAAGATGATAGATTTTAAATCCGTTTCTGACAGTGTCTTCTTGTTATTCAGGATCTCCTGCAAACTCTCGCCCATCTCGTATTCCATGACCATGTATGCGGTGTTGTTGGCTTCAAATACGTTACGGACCCGCACAATGTTCGGGTGTTTGAACTGGCCCAGGGTGCGGGCTTCCTCTATGAATCGTTCCAGGCCCCAGTAATAGCGTTCCTGCTGTTGTTCTGATACCGGGGAGACGGTGCCGCTCTTGGTGCGGATGGCCAGATCGATGGGCAGGTATTCCTTGATGGCAACCTCGTGTGCGAGGTTTCTATCATATGCAAGGTAAGTAATGCCGAAACCGCCCTGGCCGATGATGTCGTGGATCTCGTACCAATGCAGTTTTTGTCCTTTCTTTAAAGCGCTGAGATGGCGTTTATTCTCACTCATAAGCTGTAGGTGATTCGCCCGGCTCGTATATTAATATAATTGAACAAATCCAGTAGCCTGTCCAAAGGTTAGCATTAGAAACTAATAAGTTACATTAGAATTCCACATTAAATCCTTCATTGATCGATATGCAGGTAAATCTTATGGCCTACGATCTCGTGCCTGACCGGGACCAGGCTGGCGCCCAGGCATGGCCCCCGGATGCATAGACCATTATCAATCCTGAACAAGGCCCCGTGCGTGGCGCACTGAATGAGTTGCTCGCTGATATCGAGAAACTGGTGTGGTTGCCAGTTCAGGTTGACACCAGTATGCGGACAACGGTTGATATAGCTGTATACCTGGGCCTGGTGATACACGAGAAAGCATTGTACTGGTTCACCATGCACCAATATTTCACATTCAAAGCACGATGACTGCTGTAGCTCGCTGATTGTGCACGCCAGGTGTGTTTCAGGTTGTGAAGGCATGAAATAGTATCGCTCAATGGACAGTAACGGCCTTGTTCCAGTATACTTTTTCTCTATCCACGGGAGTAACCTTAAAGGTCACTCCTTTTTTTATGTGATAATTCGAGGCCCTTTTTTGAGTTTAAAAGCATTATTAGCACTGGAAGACGGCACCCTGTTTCATGGTACAGGTATTGGCGCTGAAGGAGAGTCTGTCGGCGAGGTTGTTTTCAACACCGCCTTGACCGGGTACCAGGAAATACTGACCGATCCTTCCTACTTCAAACAAATAGTCACGTTGACCCATCCGCATATTGGAAACACGGGAACCAACAGTGAAGACGAAGAGTCGTCTGCCCCTTGTGTGAGTGGCCTGGTTATCAGGGATTTGCCCCTGATAACGAGCAACTGGCGATCAACTGAATCCCTGTCGGAGTATCTCAAGCGGCATAATATTGTCGCTATCGCCGATATCGACACGCGTAAGTTAACCCGTCACCTGCGTGAACAGGGTGCCTTGCGCGGTTGTATTGTTGCCGGTCAAGACATCGATGAAAACAATGCAGTCAAACAGGCCAGGCAGTTTCCTGGTCTGGTTGGTATGGATCTGGCCAAAGAGGTAAGCACGCAGGAGCCTTACCAGTGGCAGGAGCGAACATGGGATGCAAAACATGGATTGAAAATGCCGCCCGTAGAAAAGATTTACAAGGTGACGGCCTACGATTTCGGCATCAAGCGTAATATCCTACGCATCCTTGCAGACCTTGGTTGTGACCTGACTGTGGTCCCGGCACAGACACCGGCAGAAGAAGTGTTGGCAACCAAACCCGATGGCGTGTTTTTATCCAATGGTCCCGGTGACCCGGATCCCTGCGACTATGCCATCAAGGCCATCAAGCGTTTCGTCGACGAGGGTGTGCCCGTGTTCGGTATTTGCCTGGGCCATCAACTACTGGCACTGGCACTGGGTGCAAAAACGGTAAAGATGAAATTTGGACATCACGGTGCCAACCACCCGGTAAAATCGGTGGCTGATGGCCGGGTTATGATTAGCAGCCAGAACCATGGTTTCGCCGTGGATATAAAGACCTTGCCGGATTCCCTTGAAGCCACCCATCATTCCCTGTTTGATGGTTCATTGCAGGGCATTCATCACAAGGACAAGCCCGCTTTCAGTTTCCAGGGACACCCGGAAGCGAGTCCAGGCCCACATGATCTTAAACCTGTATTCGAACATTTTATTGAGTTGATGCAGGCCTATAAACAGTTGTAATTATGCCAAAACGAACAGACATAGACAGTATTCTCATTATTGGTGCAGGCCCGATTATCATCGGTCAGGCCTGTGAATTTGACTATTCAGGTGCCCAGGCCTGTAAGGCGCTGCGTGAAGAGGGTTACCGGGTTATCCTGGTCAACTCGAACCCAGCTACCATCATGACCGATCCGGAGATGGCCGATGCGACTTACATTGAGCCGGTACATTGGCAAACGGTAGAAAACATTATTGCCAAGGAAAAACCGGACGCGCTGTTACCGACCATGGGCGGACAGACCGCATTGAACTGCGCACTGGACCTGGATAAACACGGCGTGCTGAAAAAATACGGCGTTGAATTGATCGGTGCCAAGAAAGACGCAATCGACAAGGCCGAGGACCGCGACCGTTTCCGTGCCGCCATGAAAAAGATTGGCCTTGCGATGCCGTATTCAGAAGTGGTGAATACCATAGAAGAGGCCGTTGAAGTCATGGACAAGGTGGGTTTCCCGGCTATTGTCCGACCTTCCTTTACCATGGGTGGTACTGGTGGTGGTATTGCCTACAACCGTGACGAGTACATGGAACTGTGTAAACGCGGTATCGATGCCTCGCCGACCAACGAGATACAAATCGATAAATCGATTATCGGTTGGAAAGAATACGAGATGGAAGTGGTTCGTGATAACAAGGACAACTGCATTATTATCTGCTCTATCGAAAACCTGGATCCCATGGGCGTGCACACCGGTGACTCGATCACGATTGCGCCGGCACAAACGTTGACCGACAAGGAATACCAGATCATGCGTGATGCGTCATTGGCCGTGTTACGCGAGATTGGTGTGGATACCGGCGGTTCCAATGTGCAATTCGCAGTGAACCCGGAAGATGGTGAATTGATCATCATCGAAATGAATCCACGCGTGTCTCGTTCATCGGCACTGGCATCGAAGGCAACCGGGTTTCCGATTGCCAAGGTCGCTGCAAAACTGGCGGTCGGCTATACCCTGGACGAACTGGATAACGAGATCACCGGTGGCGTTACCCCGGCTTCATTTGAGCCGAGTATCGATTACATTGTGACCAAGATCCCGCGCTTTACCTTTGAAAAATTCCCGCAGGCAGATGATCGCCTCAATACCCAGATGAAATCAGTCGGCGAGGTGATGGCGATTGGCCGTACCTTCCAGGAGTCCCTGCAAAAGGCCATACGCGGCCTGGAAACAGGTATGACCGGGTTGAATGAGATGCTGGAAGCAAATGATCCCGCCGCTATTGAAACGATTGCACGTGAATTGCGTGTTCCGCGTGCTGGCGAACGTCTGTGGTACGTGGCCGATGCCTTCAGGCACGGGTTAACACTGGAGCAGGTATTTGATATTTGCAGTATTGATCCCTGGTTCCTGGTACAGATAGAAGACCTGGTAAAGGAAGAAAGTGAAGTACGAGCCGGCGGTATAAAAAGTCTGGATAAAGATCGATTGCGGCAGTTAAAGCGCAAGGGATTTTCCGATGAGCGACTGGCTGAACTGACGGGCAATCAGGAAACCGATATCCGCAAATTACGTCAGAAAGATAATATCAGGCCGGTGTTCAAACGCGTGGATTCCTGTGCCGCTGAATTCGCCTCGACCACGGCCTACATGTATTCATCCTATGAAGACGAGTGTGAATCCGATCCTACCGAGAAACAGAAAATCATGGTGCTCGGTGGAGGACCTAACCGTATAGGGCAGGGTATTGAGTTTGATTACTGCTGTGTCCAGGCTGCCTTTGCCATGCGCGAGGCAGGTTTCGAAACCATCATGGTTAACTGTAACCCGGAAACGGTTTCAACCGATTACGATACCTCCGATCGACTCTATTTCGAGCCTCTGACACTGGAGGATGTGCTTGAGATTATTCACGTTGAAAAACCATACGGCGTCATTATCCAGTATGGAGGCCAGACACCACTAAAACTTGCCCGTGACCTGGAAGCAGAAGGCGTACCAATTATTGGTACCACGCCGGATTCGATTGACCTTGCCGAGGACCGCGAGCGTTTCCAGGAATTGCTCAACGATCTTGGCCTGAAACAACCCCCGAACAGGACAGCCAGAACGCTCGACGATGCTATAAAAAAGGCAGAAGAGATTGGTTATCCCATCGTGGTGCGTCCGTCCTATGTGCTCGGCGGCAGGGCCATGGAGATCGTCTTCAACGAGGATGACCTGAGAAACTACATGGACAACGCCGTCAAGGTTTCGCACAAATCGCCGGTGTTACTGGATCGCTTTCTCGACGATGCGATTGAGGTTGATGTCGATGCCGTTTCAGATGGCAAGGATGTTTGTATAGCCGGGATCATGCAACACATTGAACAGGCGGGCGTGCATTCCGGTGACTCGGCCTGTTCACTGCCGCCCTACAGTTTAAGTGACGATATCCTGGACAAGCTTGCCGACCAGGTCGGAGCCATGGGTAGGGGTTTGAAAGTTATTGGATTAATGAATACGCAGTTTGCCATCCAGGGTGATGACATCTACGTGCTCGAGGTTAACCCGCGTGCCTCAAGAACGATACCGTTCGTATCAAAGGCGACCGGGATGCCGATAGCCAAGATTGCCGTAAACTGCATGGTCGGCAATACCTTGTCTGCACAGGGGATCAGTGAAATTCCGGTGCCTGAATATTTTTCAGTGAAGGAATCTGTGTTTCCTTTCATCAAGTTCCCGGGTGTTGACCCATTGCTGGGACCGGAAATGAAATCAACCGGTGAGGTCATGGGCGTTGGTAAATCTTTTGGTGAGGCCTTTTCCAAGGGGCAGCTTGCGGCTGGCGAAACGTTCCCTCTTTCAGGCAAGGCGTTTATCAGTGTTAAGGAACGTGATAAGCAGGATGCAATCAAGGTTGCAAAAGAACTCAGTGAAATGGGTTATACACTCTGCGCCACGCATGGTACCTGTCAGGCATTGACGGAAGCCGGTCTTGAATGCGAGCGTGTTAACAAGGTCAGGGAAGGCCAACCTCATATCGTGGACATGTTAAAGAACGATCAAATCGATCTCATTGTGAATACAACCGAAGGCAAGAAGGCGATCGCCGATTCTTTTTCAATCAGGCGAACGGCTTTACAACACAATGTGTTTTACAGCACAACCATGGCCGGTGCGATGGCTACGGTTGAAGCCCTTAAGAACAGGAACCAGGTTGCCGTGAATAGTCTTCAGGATTTGCATAAGGGAGTCATCGTATGACGACGCCGTTAACGGTAAAAGGTGCAGAAAAACTCAAGAAACAATTGCACGAGCTAAAGACGGTAGAGAGACCTAGAATTACCAAGGCCATAGCCGAGGCTCGAGCACATGGCGACCTCAGCGAAAATGCCGAATACCATGCTGCGCGTGAACAACAGAGTTTTACTGAGGGTCGGATCAATTCCATTGAATCTACCCTTGCCGATGCCCAGATCATTGATGTCACCAAACTCGAAGCCGATGGCCGCGTCGTGTTCGGCGCAACGGTAGCCCTGATGAACCTGGACAACGACGACGAGGTTTCCTATCAAATCGTTGGCGAGGAAGAGGCCGATATCAAGGAAAAGCAGATTTCAATTACTTCACCTATCGCCCGGGCCCTGATAGGCAAGGCCGAGGGTGACGTTGTCGAGGTCAATGCCCCGGGTGGCGTGGTCGAATACGAAATTCTCGAAGTGAAGTATATCTAGCGGAATATTCCTGCCTGTCACCGGTTTCCCAGATGCCGAAAAAGAAGCCAAACAAGCGCTGGCTGCAGGAGCAAAATACCGACATTTATGTCAAGCAGGCGCGCGACTCACACTATCGCTCGCGTGCCGTCTACAAACTCCAGGAAATTGACAAAAAAGACAAACTGTTACGACACGGTGCCTGCGTGGTGGATCTCGGTGCCGCGCCCGGCAGCTGGTCGCAGTACGCGGCGGAGCGGGTAGGTGAGTCTGGCCGGGTCATTGCGGTCGACCTGCTGGAAATGGAACCGATAATGCATGTTCATATACTACAAGGTGATTTTACCGAGACGGAGACTGAACAGTTATTGCTGGCGACATTGGCGCAGCGCCAGGTAGACCTTGTAATCTCTGATATGGCCCCCAATTTAACGGGTATCAGGGACACTGATCAGGCCCGTAGCCTGGCATTGGCGGAACTGGTTCTCTATTTTTGTCAGCGGGCACTGAAGCCAGGTGGAGATTTATTGATTAAACTGTTTGAAGGTGCCGGCACCAATGAATTTCGACAGCAGTTACGGGAACATTTTAAACAGGTTTTGACTCGAAAACCTGGAGCGTCACGTGATAAATCACGTGAATTCTATGTTTTGGCACGTTCTTATGCGTTATAGTGTTTACAGAAGGATAAGTTACTTTATTTATAGAGGTTTTTGACTTGAACGATATGGCAAAAAATCTGGTGCTGTGGGTAATCATTGCCCTGGTACTAATGATGGTATTCAAGAATTTTGGTAACCCGGCAATGTCTGGTGAGGTTCCCTACTCGCAGTTCGTATCGGACGTCAAAACCGGTCGCATTGTGTCCGTCAATATTGAGGGTAATTCTATTACCGGTCGCTATGCAGATGGAAATCGCTTTACCACCTACAGCCCTGAAACCAATAACGAGGCGTTAATTGGTACGTTGTTGAGCAACAACGTCGAGATCAAGGGTATGGAACCCAACCGTAATTCTTTCTGGGCCCATGCGTTAATTTCATGGTTCCCCATTCTGCTATTACTGGGCATCTGGATTTATTTTATGCGGCAGATGCAGGGCGGCGGCGGCGGCCGTGGTGCCTTGTCATTTGGCAAGAGCCGTGCACGCATGTTGAGTGAAGACCAGGTCAAGGTCACTTTTAACGACGTGGCTGGTGTTGAGGAAGCCAAGGACGAAGTGGCGGAGCTGGTCGAATTTCTAAGAGACCCCGGCAAGTTTCAAAAACTCGGTGGCAAGATTCCCTCCGGCGTATTGATGGTCGGTTCTCCTGGTACGGGTAAAACACTGCTGGCCAAGGCCATTGCCGGTGAAGCCAAGGTACCGTTTTTCACTATTTCCGGCTCTGACTTCGTGGAGATGTTTGTAGGTGTCGGCGCGTCGCGAGTTCGTGACATGTTTGAGCAGGCCAAGAAACACGCGCCATGTATTATTTTTATCGACGAAATTGATGCCGTTGGTCGACACCGTGGTGCCGGCCTTGGTGGCGGTCATGACGAGCGTGAACAGACCCTTAACCAGTTGCTGGTCGAGATGGATGGCTTTGAAGGTAATGAAGGAGTCATCGTTATCGCGGCGACCAACCGTCCTGACGTACTGGATCCGGCGTTACTGCGCCCCGGCCGCTTCGACCGCCAGGTGGTCGTACCCTTACCGGATATTCGTGGTCGCGAACAAATACTGAAAGTGCACATGCGCAAGGTCGCCGTGGCTGATGATGTGAAGCCTGGCATCATGGCGCGTGGTACTCCCGGCTTTTCCGGTGCGGACCTCGCCAACCTTGTGAACGAGGCGGCGCTATTTGCCGCGCGCGGCAACAAGAAACTGGTTGATATGGAAGATTTCGAGCGTGCCAAGGACAAGATCATGATGGGTGCTGAACGAAAATCGATGGTGATGGGCGAGCAAGAGAAGAAACTGACTGCCTACCATGAGGCCGGGCATGCCATTGTTGGCAGACTTGTACCGTCACACGATCCGGTTTACAAGGTCTCCATCATTCCGCGTGGTCGGGCACTGGGTGTTACCATGTTTCTGCCCGAGGAAGACCGGTTGAGTTATACCCGTGAGTTACTCGAAAGCCAGCTCTCCAGCCTGTTTGGTGGACGTATTGCGGAAGAGTTGATCTTTGGTAAGGATAAGGTCACCACGGGTGCTTCCAACGATATTGAGAGGGCTACCCAGCTTTCCAGGAACATGGTCACCAAGTGGGGTCTTTCCGAAAAACTCGGCCCGCTGACCTACAGCGAAGATGACGGCGAAGTATTCCTTGGTCATTCGGTTACCCAGCACAAGGCGATCTCGGATGAAACTGCACACACTATTGATGAGGAAATTCGCCACATCATTGACCGTAACTACAAACGTGCGGAGGAAATCCTGACTGAAAACAAGGATAAGCTGCACCTGATGGCCGAGGCCTTGATCAAGTACGAGACTATCGATGCCGATCAGATCGACGACATTATGAATGGCAAAGTGCCCCGCCCACCAGCCAACTGGGACGAACCCGATGATGCGAGTGGCGGTACGCCAGAGGTAGTTACTGGTGCCGAAGCCAAGGGCAAGGACGATGCGCCCTCCGGTGAGCCACCGGCAAAACCCGCCTGATTACTCTTTACATGCCATGAAGCAGTACTGCTTCATGGCATGCTATCTTCATATCCAGCGTCCGCTGCAGTATATTGTTGCGCACCATGACCAATACTAAGAAACGGCAATACTTCGGCACGGATGGAATTCGTGGCACCGTCGGTGATGGTGTTATCAACCCGGACTTTATCATGCGCCTCGGCTGGGCAGCTGGCCGCGTGCTGGCCAAGAAGGGCAGTGGTCCTGTCCTGATAGGCAAGGACACGCGAATCTCCGGTTACATGTTCGAGTCAGCACTGGAGGCCGGGTTGTCTGCCGCCGGTGTAGATATTCGCCTGTTGGGTCCCATGCCTACTCCCGGCATCGCCTTTCTAACAAAAAGTACCCGTGCCCAGGCCGGCATCGTTATCAGCGCCTCGCATAACCCTTATTACGATAACGGCATCAAGTTTTTTTCTGCTGCGGGCAAAAAACTTGATGATCAAACCGAGCTGGACATAGAGGAGGAGTTATCGAAATCTATTAAATCGGTTGAATCCCGTTTCCTTGGTAAGGCACGTCGCATAAGTGACGCACCCCGACGGTACATAGAGTTTTGCAAGTCAAAGGTGAGTAATGGTTTTGATTTGTCCGGCTTACGTGTCGTTATCGACTGTGCCAACGGCGCTACCTATCACATTGCTCCCGGCGTCTTCGAGGAACTGGGCGCCGAGGTCATCGCGCTATCTGACAAGCCGGACGGTATCAACATAAATGAAGAATGTGGTGCGACTTCGCCAAAATTATTGCAGAGAAAGGTCAAGGAAACGGGCGCTGATGTCGGCATTGCACTGGATGGTGATGGCGATCGCCTGATCATGGTCGATCATGAAAGTAAGGTTATTGACGGTGATGACATACTTTATTTTATCAGCCAGGCACACCCACAGCAGTTGAATGGTGCAGTGGTTGGCACCGTTATGTCTAACCTTGGGCTTGAGCATGCCCTGGGTGAACTTGATCTGAACCTGCTCAGGGCCGCTGTTGGTGATCGATATGTACTTGAGCTCCTGCAACAGAAGAACCTGGTTCTGGGTGGTGAGACCTCGGGCCATATTATCAACCTGAACATGTCAACCACCGGCGATGGCATTATTGCTGCCTTGCTTGTGCTGGAATCAATGTTCCTGACTGGCAAAACGTTATCTGAACTCAGAACAGGGATGCAGAAGTTTCCGCAGATCATGCGCAACGTCAGGTTGCAGGAAAAATTTGATCTGTCAGATAACCCGGAGATCGTTGCTGCTGTAAAAGATGTCGAATCCACGCTGGGCAAATCCGGTCGCGTTGTCCTGAGACCTTCCGGTACCGAGCCGCTGGTACGGGTCATGATCGAGGGTGAAAATGAAAAACAGGTAGAGATGCTGGTCGATCAGTTAACTCAAACCGTCGAAAGTATCGTTAATAATTAATCACTAGTCGAAATCCAAACCCTTGTAGAGTTCCTCGCTAAACCCGATAGTGTAATTACCGTTGATATCAAGCACAGGTCGCTTGATCAGAGTAGGAGTTGCTATCAGCAATTTAATCGTGTTCTTGCGAGAGTCCAGTTGCTTTTGCTTTTCTGACAACTTGCGCCAGCTGAGGCCGCGTTTATTGATGAGCATTTCCTCACCAACCTGATCAAGGAAACTGTCTACCATGCCGGTATCGATACCGTCCTTGCGGAAATCATGGAAGGCATAGATCACGCTATTGGTATCCAGCCATTTACGCGCTTTTTTTACCGTGTCACAGTTGCTGATGCCGTAAAGCGTGATCGCCATGCCTGTTTTAGGATTCGCTTACAGATCCACGCAGGATTTCGTTGATGCCCACCTTGCTACGTGTCTTCGCATCCACGGTCTTGACGATCACGGCACAGTACAGGCTATATTTTCCATCCTTGGATGGCAGGTTACCGGACACAACCACTGAGCCAGGTGGAACATAGCCATAGCTGATCTCACCGGTCTCGCGATTGTATATGCGTGTACTTTGTCCAATGTAAACGCCCATGGAGATAACCGAGCCTTCACCAATGATACAACCTTCAACCACTTCCGAGCGGGCACCGATAAAGCAATTATCCTCAATGATAGTAGGATTTGCCTGCAGCGGTTCCAGTACACCACCAATACCCACACCGCCGGATAAATGCACGTTCTTTCCGATCTGTGCACAGGAGCCAACGGTAGCCCAGGTATCGACCATGGTGCCGCTATCGACATAGGCACCGATGTTGACGAAACTCGGCATCAATACCACGTTTTGTCCAATATAACTGCCGCGCCTGACGGTGGCTGTCGGTACAACGCGAGCACCGGTTTCTATGAAATGAGTTTTCGTATAACCATAAAACTTGTTCGGGATCTTGTCATAATAGTTCGTGTGACCACCCTGGATTACCACGTTGTTATCAAGGATGAACGACATTAATACGGCTTTTTTTAGCCATTGATGAACCACCCATTTACCATCTATTTTTTCCGCAATACGTAGCTGACCACTATCGAGTTGCCAGAGAATATTTTCGACGGCTTCCTTGATTTCTTTACTGGCCTTGCCCGACTCGAGCTGTGCACGATTTTCAAATTGATCGTTTATTAGTTGTTCCAAATCACTCATTTCCTGGTTCCTGGTAGTGAATTAAATTTTTTTAATTGCGGATTTGCAAAGAAGTTTGCTCAAAAACCGCGTAAGTATATGCTATCGACCATGTTTCCCCAACCGTCTGCTGTACTGTTTCCTGCATTTTCCTGCGCCATTGCCGCCTTGCTCTGGGGCGTTTTATGGTACCCGCTGCGATTACTGGAGAAAAACGGTGTTCCGGGACTGTGGGCGACCTTGCTGATTTATATTGTGGCCTTGCTAGCGGTCATTATTCCCTGTTGGCGGTTAAGACAGCAATTCATGCACCAGAAAGTCAATTATACACTGCTGGCGCTGGTTGCGGGCTGGACCAACCTGGCATTTATTCTTGCCATGCTGGAAGGTGAGGTCGTGCGCGTCTTGTTGCTGTTTTACCTGTCACCCGTATGGGCCATGTTGATGGCCCGGTTGATTCTCGGGGAAAAAATCAAAGTACCTGGCCTGGTGGCCCTGGTGCTGGCCATGATTGGGGCAGTCATCATGCTTTGGCATCCCCATTTCTTTTCTACACCCCTCAGCCTCGCAGACTGCTACGCCATCACCGCGGGCATGGCATTCGCTTCGACCAACGTCTTGATAAGGCGAATAGGGCATGTGCACTGGAGCCTGAAACTGGGTTCAGCCTGGATTGGCGTAGTCATAATCAGCGCTATCGGACTGGTTCTCAGTTTCGAGGCTGTGCCGGATTTCAACGGTATGACCCTGTCGCTGATACTGTTACTGGGTTTCCCGTTTATGTTCATCATGACATGGACAGCGCAATACGGTGTCACGCATCTCCCTGTGCAGACATCATCCATTATTTTCCTGCTGGAGATTATCGCGGGTGCCGTCTCTGCGGCCTGGCTAACCACTGAAGTGCTGAGTCGCGCTGAATACGTGGGCGGTGTACTTATCATCGCTGCAGGCTTGATCGGGGTTATAAAAAGACAGCGTGCATATGTAACCACTCGATACTCGTCCTGATTTTTCATGTATCCTACGCGCCCGTTATTAGTCGCTAAATGGACAACAGGAAATACGCGTGAGTAAGAATATACTGGTTTTACCCGGGGATGGTATTGGGCCGGAAATTGTCACCCAGGCCATGAAAATCCTGGATTATCTTGTCGAGAGTCAGGGGCTGGATGTCGTGGTGAATTACGGCTTGATAGGCGGTAGTGCCATAGACGAAACCGGCGTGCCGCTGCCAGATGAAACCTTGCAGCAGGCCAAGGCATCAGTAGCCGTATTGCTTGGTGCCGTGGGTGGCCCCAGGTGGGATCAAATCGAGCGTCAGCTTCGGCCTGAACGAGGTTTACTGGCCATCCGTGCCGGGTTGGGCCTGTTTGCCAACCTGCGGCCGGCAATACTGTATCCGCAGCTGGTCAATGCCTCTACCCTGAAACCGGAGGTTGTCAGCAATCTCGATATCATGATCGTCAGGGAACTTACCGGCGGTATCTATTTTGGACAACCGCGTGGAATCCGGACCCTGGAAAACGGTGAACGCCAGGGTTTTAATTCCCTGGTCTATGCTGAGCATGAAATTGAACGCATTGCGCGGGTTGCCTTTGATGTTGCCGGCAAGCGGCAGGGCCGTGTTTGTTCAGTCGATAAGGCCAATGTACTGGAAGCAACAGAACTCTGGCGGGAAGTGGTGACAAAGACAGCGAAGGAATACAGCAGCATCGAGTTACAGCATATGTATGTAGATAACGCGGCCATGCAACTGGTACGAAACCCGAAACAGTTCGACGTGATTGTCACGACCAATATGTTTGGCGATATTTTGTCCGATCTGGCCTCGATGTTAACCGGCAGTATTGGTATGTTACCTTCAGCATCACTGGCAGCCGACGGTACCGGAATGTACGAGCCAATACACGGTTCAGCCCCGGATATTGCCGGCCAGGATGTTGCGAACCCGCTTGCCACCATCCTGTCGTTATCAATGTTACTGCGTTACTCACTGGCCGAGGAAGTGTTGGCAGACAAGATAGAACAGGCTGTTAGCGATGTACTTAGTGCAGACCTGCGTACCCGTGATATTGCCGCGGATGCCAGTTCAAGCATTGGTACGGAAGCGATGGGTGATGCTGTACTGAAGGCATTGCAGGCACTTGTGTAATTGTATAGTAACTGATTGTTAAAACCTGGATTAGGATGATGAGTAAATTATTTAATGTCGCAGTCGTCGGTGCTACCGGTGCCGTTGGAGAAACCATGCTGTCTATCCTGGCGCAGCGGAATTTTCCGGTCGACAAGGTTTTCGCGCTGGCTAGTAGCCGTTCGGTCGGTAAAAGAGTCGCGTTTGGAGATGAATTCCTTAAGGTCCACGACCTGGACGAGTTTGACTTCAGTCAGACCCAGATTGGGCTGTTTTCGCCGGGCGCCTCCGTATCAGCCATTCATGCTCCCCGTGCAGCCGAGGCCGGTTGTATCGTTGTCGATAACACTTCGCAATTTCGCTACGACAATGACATTCCGCTGGTGGTGCCCGAGGTCAATCCTCATGCCATTGCCGACTATAAAAACCGGGGCATCATTGCCAACCCGAACTGTTCAACCATACAAATGCTGGTGGCGTTGAAACCTATTTATGATGCCGTGGGTATCAGTCGTATTAATGTATGTACCTACCAGGCCGTGTCCGGTACTGGCAAGGAAGCGATCGAAGAACTGGCAAAGCAGACAGCCGATTTGCTAAATGCGAAAGAAGCGACCTGTGAAGTATATCCGAAGCAGATAGCATTTAACGTGTTACCACATATCGATGCATTCCAGGACAACGGCTATACCAAGGAAGAGATGAAAATGGTCTGGGAAACACAAAAGATATTTGAAGATGACGAGATCCTGGTGAATCCAACCACCGTCAGGGTTCCTGTCTTCTATGGACATTCCGAGGCCGTTCATATTGAGACCCGGGAAAAGCTGACTGCAAAACAGGCAAGCGATTTATTGGCCAGGGCGCCCGGCGTTGTTGTGATGGATGAGCGCAAGGATGGCGGTTATCCGACTGCAGTGACAGAGGCAGCAGGCGAAGACCCGGTTTTCGTGGGTCGCATCCGCGAGGATATCTCTCATTCGATGGGACTTAATCTCTGGGTAGTCTCCGATAACGTGCGAAAAGGAGCGGCATTAAATAGTGTTCAAATCGCTGAATTTCTGGTAAAAGATCACTTATAAACTATAGTTATGGGTAAATTGTAAAGCATATTCGCAAGTTTGCGGCTGGTTTGAGCGTGTAAAATCGCGGCAGTTTTACTTTTCAAGCGCTGGACCAGGTGCCGTTTAGTCGAATATTTTATTTAAAAAACAAATATATAGTGCACTAAACATGTTTACCAGCAAGCAAACAATTGGCCTTTTCAGCAGTCTCACTATGGCCTTGATGACGGGTAATAGTTTTGCCCTGGGCGTGTCTGATCTTGAGTTGAATTCCTCTCTGAATCAAAAGCTTGACGCGAAAATAGCACTTACTGCCGCAACTGATGAAGAACTCCGCAGCCTGACGGTAACAATTATCCCTGTCTACGCTGATGGCATCAGTTCGCAACAACTAAAACACGAACTGGTGCAGACAGAAACAGCTAGCTTCTTGAAGATCACTAGTATTGACGCAATCAAGGAGCCTGTATTGAATTTTCAACTGGATTTGAACTGGAACAACGGGCAACTGGTTCGGGATTACACACTACTACTGGATCCGCCAGGCGCAAGGTAAATAACAACACAATACAAGATTTGAAATGAAATTTTCTTTACGTTTTATTCTTTTGCTTAGCCTGTTCCCGGGCGTAGCCGCCGCACTGGGATTGGGAAATCTGGATCTTGAATCAGCCCTGAACGAACCCTTTTCCGGCAAAATCCAGTTACTTTCTGCCAGCGTCGATGAGCTTGATTCTTTGAATGTCGCATTGGCGGATGCCGAGGCCTTTGACCGGGCCAACATTGATCGTCCATTTATACTCAGCGAACTGCGTTTCAAATTGATCCGTTCTGAAACCGGTGCCGATTACATCAAGGTCAGTAGTGAACAGCCCATACGTGAACCGTTTCTTAATTTCCTGGTTGAAGTGAGCTGGGCAAATGGTCGCCTGTACCGTGAATACACGGTCCTGTTAGACCCGCCCATGTACGATGCCGAGGTGAACGTGGCCGAGATCATGGCACTGAAGCCAGCAGACTCATCGCGCACTGCCACTCCCGATGACCCCGGTCACCAGGTTGTATATGCAGATGATTTTGACCAGTACTCCGGTGCATCCGGACAGCCGGCATCTGCACCTGTTGCCAGAACCATAAACTACAGTGGCGGAGATTATGGTCCTACCAGCGCCAATGACACCCTCTGGTCCATTGCGTCTGCCATGCGCCCGGACACATCTACCAGTGTCAACCAGATGATGCTGGCATTGTTGCAGGCTAACCCTGACGCTTTCGCAGCTAATAACGTGAATGGCCTCAAGCGTGGTCAGATCCTGAAAATGCCTTCCGAGGCAGAAATAAATGCCCTGAGCCAGTCTGATGCACTGGCTGAAACCAGGAAGCAATACGCAGCCTGGGAACAGATCAAGAACAGGCTGGGTGCTGGTGTCGCTGCACGTCCGGAAACCAGTTCAACACCTGCCGCCGGTAGTGATGCCGGGGTAACCACCGATTCCGCGAAGAGTGATGCTGAATTAAAACTGTTGTCTGCAGGCGATACGGAAGAGTCCACCGGGCAAGTGACCAGCGTTGAAGGTGCTGCCGGTGCGGCGGATTTGATCCTTGCCGAAGAAAGTATCCAGGCCCTGACACAGGAAAACCTGGAATTGAAAGACCAGTTGCAGGAAAC
Organism: Gammaproteobacteria bacterium; assembly: GCA_965229565.1. Lineage (GTDB taxonomy): Bacteria > Pseudomonadota > Gammaproteobacteria > Eutrophobiales > Eutrophobiaceae > JANQNX01. The sequence continues at coordinate 1,312,560 of OZ245888.1, forward strand.
AGAGGCATTACTTAACGATTTAAAACGGCTGCTGGAACTGAAAGACGACGAACTGGCTAAATTACAGCAGCAGTTGGCAGAGCAGGAGTTGTTGGAAGAAGCCGCGGCGGCGGAGCCCGTTGTTGAGGAGACCGTTGAAGAGGTTGCCGAGACGCCGATAACGGACGAAATTGCTGAACAGGAAACTGAAGCCGTACAGGAAGAACCGGTAGCAGAAGATGCGGCCCCTGAAGAGGAAACCATTGAAATACTTGAAATAGAACCAGAATCTACTTCAGGCGGCATCATGGATATGCTGGGACCATATCTTGCTCCGATTACGGACCTGGTTGGTGGCAATCCGCTTTATGCCATAGCTGCAATTGGTTTGCTTGTTGTATTGATATTGATTGCCGTAGCGGCGAAGTTAAAGAAAGCAAAGGGCACTGAATCATCTGATGCTGTTGAGATGTCAGCTGATCAGTTTCCGAGTTTTGATGACGACGAATCAGACCTTGATGAAGCGCAACGGGCGCTCGATGCCGAGGCGGAGACAGTATTGCCGGGTGCAGAGGAAGAACTCGACTCGGAAGATGAAACTTTCATCGCTGAGGAAGAAGACGAAAATTCCGAGGACGAAACCTATCTTCCTGAGCGAAATGAAGAGGTCGTGGAGGAAACGGCACCAGCTGTAGCGACGACACAAGCTGAAAATGAAGAAGATGAAGACCCACTGCAGGAAGTGAATACCTATCTTGCGTTTGAGCAGTTTGATCAGGCTGAAGAGTTTGTGCGTAATGCCATCGAAGCCAAGCCTGATAATCCTGAATATCACACCAAGTTACTGGAAGTATTTTATACATCGGGCAACAAGAAGGCCTATGAACAAGAGGCGAAAGTCCTGCATGACCTGGTTGCTGGTGAAGGCGAACACTGGGATATGGCCGTGGCCATGTGGTCGGAAATGTCGCCCAATCGTGAATTGTTCGGTGAAGGCGACATTGAGGATGACGATTCCGCAGACAATACAGGCGGTGGTTTTGTCGATGTGACCGCCGATGCTGAGGCCCAGGACAACGAAAATACGCTGGATTTTGATATCGGTGCCGGTGAAGAACCAGCAGCAGATACAGATAACGATGACGATGTACTCGATCTGACCGCGGCTGATGATGGTGAAGATATCCTGGATGTTACTGCTCTTGGTGATGCTGAAGAGAATGATGACAGTTTGGACTTTTCTGAAGAACCTACCATGGATACCTCGGTTGACGAAGCGGAAGACCTGTTGGACGTCACGGCAGTAGGCAGTACTGACGACGGCTTTGACGATGACGTACTGGATGTTTCCAGCAAGGGCTCCAGCGGCGATGATAAACTGGAAAGTACCTCTGCTGAAGGTTCTGATAGTGGTCTGGATCTGGATAACGATGGAGATATGCTGGATCTGACCGCGGCCGAGGGCGAAAGTACGGATAGCGAAGAACTCATGGACCTTGATTTCGAGGATACGGCTGCTGATAAAGCGGAAGATTCAGACGATAGTGATAACGTCATTGAGTTTGATGCTGCCTCTGCGGGTGATGACCTCAGCCTCGATATGGATGATAGTGCAGTTTCAGATGAAGATGATCTGGACGGGGGGCTGGAACTTGACCTTGGTGAAAAGGAAGAAGACACCATTGCTGATGACGGTCTTGAGTTGTCCTTAACCGGTGAAGACCTGTCTGATGATGAAGAACCCATCCAGCTTGATGCCGACAGCGGCGACACGGATGATGAACTGCCTTCGCTGGATCTCGATATAGAAGGGGCAGATGATGCTGGCGAACTGTCACTCGACGATTCGAATAGCGAGCAGGAAGATGATCCGGGTTCACTGGATTTTGACCTGGGCATGGATGAAGACCTGGGTGATGACGATGATATTGTAGATGGTAGTAGCACCCTTGAAATGGAGCCGCCAGGAATAGATGCTGGCAATGATGACGACGACGAGGATGATAGTACCGTTTTTGTTCCGCGCACTTCTCAAGCCGAGGAACAAAGTGCCGAGGATGAAATTGCTACCAAGCTTGACCTTGCCAAGGCCTATGTCGAACTTGGAGATAAAGACAGCGCCAAGACCATACTGGATGAAGTTATGGCTGCCGGCAATGACGAGCAGAAACAGCAAGCCCAGGATCTGTTGGAACAGGTCTGATCAAACCTTTTTAATCCTTGCTATTTGTCCAGTTACCTGTCGATTGGTCAATCTGGATTCACTAGCCAATGAAAATCGCACTCGGTATTGAATACTGCGGATATCAGTACTACGGCTGGCAGAGGCAGGCTATCCCGAACACTGTGCAGGAACACGTTGAAAAAGCGCTGTCTGCGGTTGCTGCTGAACAGATCAACATAACCTGTGCGGGGCGCACCGACACCGGTGTACATGCCTTGCAACAGGTAATACATTTCGACACGGCTGTAGAACGCGAGCTGCATGCCTGGGTGCTTGGTGCAAACACGAAACTACCCGCCGATATTGCCGTCACCTGGGCAAAACAGGTTTCTGATGATTTTCATGCAAGATTTTCGGCGCTAAACCGAACCTACCAGTACCTGATTTTAAATCGCCGTGCGCGACCGGCTATTTTTAATGGCAGGGTGACATGGGAATGCCGATCACTGGACGTGGAGAGAATGCGACTGGCTGCGACCAGGTTGCAAGGTAAACACGACTTCACTTCATTCAGGGCGGCTGCCTGCCAGGCAAAATCACCGGTACGTACCGTGCACTCACTTGAGATACATAGACTGGAAAACTGGTTTTTGCTTACCATATGTGCCAATGCATTTTTACACCATATGGTCAGGAATATCGCGGGTGTATTGATGATGATCGGCTCCGGGAAACAGGAAGTGTCATGGTGTGAAGAAGTCCTGCTGGCGAAAGACAGAACGGCAGGAGGTGTTACCGCACCACCAGATGGACTGTACCTGGTTAATGTTGAATACCCGGAGCAGTATGCCATTCCCAGGGTCTCCACCCTGTATGAGCAACTCGGACTCAATCTATGAATGTCACACGTGTAAAAGTGAAAATTTGCGGGGTAACCAGTGTTACCGACGCGGTAGCTATTGCCAACGCCGGTGCCGATGCCATCGGCCTGGTCTTTTATGAGCCCAGTCCACGCTATGTGGAACCGGAAGTCGCACGGGAAATCGCATTGGCCTTACCTGCATTCGTGAATGTGGTGGGGCTGTTTGTCGATGCTGAGCCCGACGCGATCACGCAAGTGCTCGAACGGGTGGCAATTGACACCTTGCAATTTCATGGACAGGAGACCGAGCGGGCTTGCAGTCTCTACGGCAAGCCGTATATTAAGTCTATAGCCATGCGACCGGACCTGGACGTGTCTGAAATGATCGCGCTATATCCGTCTGCCAGCGCATTATTGCTGGATACTTTTGTGGAAAACCTGCCAGGTGGCACGGGGCAGTCTTTTGACTGGCAAAAAGTACCTGACAACAGCCAGAAACCGCTAATTTTAGCGGGAGGTTTAACACCAGAAAATGTACAATCTGCCATTGTTCAAACCCGTCCCTATGCCGTAGATGTCAGTGGTGGCGTTGAAAGCAGCAAGGGCAAGAAGGACATAGACAAGGTTCAAAAATTCATACGAGAAGTACTCAATGCCTGAAGCAGTCATAAAGAAAACAGACCCGATTAAATCCTATAAGTCCATGCCAGACAGCCGCGGACATTTTGGTCCTTATGGCGGCAGGTTTGTTGCCGAGACCCTGATGGGGCCGCTGGACGAGCTGGAAAAGGCTTATTACCGTTACAGCAAGGATCCTGAATTTATCGCCGAATTTGAGCATGACCTGAAACACTTCGTTGGTCGCCCATCACCGCTTTATCACGCGAGGCGCTGGAGTCAGTTACTTGGTGGTGCCCAGGTTTATCTGAAAAGAGAAGACCTGAACCATACGGGTGCACACAAGATTAACAACACCGTTGGCCAGGCGTTGCTGGCCAGGCACATGGGCAAACACAGAATTATTGCTGAAACGGGTGCTGGTCAACACGGTGTGGCAAGTGCCACGGTCGCTGCACGTTATGGCATGGAATGTATCGTTTATATGGGTGCAGAGGATATCCAGAGGCAATCCAGCAATGTCTTTCGCATGAAATTGCTGGGTGCCACCGTGGTTGCGGTAGAAGCCGGCTCGCGTACGCTAAAGGACGCGTTAAACGAGGCCATGCGCGACTGGGTTACTAACGTTGATGATACCTTTTACATTATCGGTACGGTCGCGGGTCCCCATCCTTATCCCGCAATGGTCAGGGATTTCAATGCCGTGGTCGGGCGCGAGGCGCGTCAACAGTGCCTGGATGATGTTGGTCGTCTTCCGGATGCCATTGTTGCCTGTGTCGGTGGTGGTTCAAATGCCATAGGCCTGTTCCATGATTTTCTCGACGACGCCGATGTGTCGATCTATGGCGTGGAAGCGGCTGGTGACGGAATTGAAACCGGCCGCCATGCTGCACCGTTGAATGCGGGTAAGGCTGGCGTATTACACGGAAACCGCACGTACCTGATGGAAGATAATTACGGACAGATCATTGAAACGCATTCTATCTCGGCTGGCCTGGATTACCCGGGTGTTGGTCCGGAACATGCCTGGTTGAAAGATTCGGGCAGGGCAAACTACGTCTCGGTGACCGATACAGAGGCCTTGCAGGCGTTTCATGACCTGACCCGCATTGAGGGCATTATTCCGGCACTGGAATCCAGTCATGCGCTGGCCTATACCGCCAAGCTTGCACGCGATATGTCGAGCGACAAGTTTATCGTTTGTAATTTATCAGGTCGGGGTGACAAGGATATTCATACCGTTGCCGCGCACGAGGGCATTACGCTCTAGTATCACTGTCAGCCAGCCATAATCGAGATTTGTTAATGAACACCAGGTCGTGCTCGCGAGCACATATTGCCACTGTGGCCAGTTTTTAATTAATCATATTTCCTGTCACGAAACTATCATGAGTAGAATTACAGATTGCTTTAAACAATTAAAAAGTAGCAACAGGAAAGCATTGATCCCTTTCCTTACGGCCGGTGATCCGGATAAATCACTAACCGCACAATTAATGCATGAGCTAGTTGCAGCCGGGGCTGACATGATCGAACTGGGCGTTCCTTTCTCTGATCCCATGGCAGATGGACCCGTGATTCAGCGTGCCAGTGAACGCGCATTGAAGAGTGGCACCAGCTCGGATGATGTGTTCGAGATCGTGCGCGAGTTTAGGGAACAAGATGCTGCCACACCGGTGGTGTTGATGGGATACCTGAATCCTGTCGAGGTGGTCGGATACGAGACTTTTGCAGCCAAGGCTGAGACAGCAGGTGTGGATGGCGTGCTCATCGTTGACCTGCCTCCTGAGGAAGCAGAAGAATTTAGCCAGGTATTTCAACAGCATGGCATAAATCAGATATTCCTGATTTCGCCTACAACGGGCACAGAGCGATTGCACCGGATCTGTGAAGTTGGTTCCGGCTTCCTGTATTATGTTTCCCTGAAAGGAGTGACGGGCAGTGACCGGCTGGATACCGCCACGGTCGCTGCCAAGCTTGATGAGATTCGTAGTATTTCCAGTTTACCGCTGGGAGTCGGTTTCGGTATCAAGGATGCTGAAACCGCGGCCGCGGTAGCCCGAATTTGCGATGCTGTCGTCGTTGGCAGTGCCCTCGTTGAGCGTATAGCTGCTCACTCTGACGACATTGATAAGCTAAGAAAAGAAATTAACGGTTTTATTAGTACCATTAGACAAGCAATGGATAGAACATAAGATGCAATCATGAGCTGGTTCGAAAAAATTCTTCCCTCCCGTATCAAGACCAACGGTAGCAACCGTCGCACCGTGCCGGAAGGTCTATGGACCAAGTGTGCTGCCTGTAATGCTGTCCTTTATCGCGCTGAACTGGAACGAAATCTTGAGGTGTGTCCCAAGTGCGATCACCATATGCGCATGGGCGCGCGTGAACGCCTGGGACATTTTCTTGATGAAAATACAGCCGAGGAAATTGGTGCAAACCTGAAGCCGGTAGACAAGCTCAAATTCCGTGATAACAAACGCTACCGCGATCGGCTCAGCCAGGCCCAGAAACAAACTGGTGAGGATGATGCACTCATAGCCATGTCGGGTCAGCTTGTTGGCATGCCAGTTGTCGCTTGCGCGTTTGAATTTGATTTTATGGGCGGATCCATGGGCTCGGTGGTTGGCGAACGCTTTGTGCGCGCCGTCGAAACTGCAATTGAACTGCGTGCTCCAGTTATCTGTTTTTCAACCAGTGGTGGAGCAAGAATGCAGGAAGCGTTGTTTTCTCTGATGCAAATGGCGAAGACGGCTGCTGCGATCGCCACGCTGAAAAAGAACGGGTTGCCTTTTATTTCCGTATTGACGGATCCGACCATGGGTGGTGTCACAGCCAGCCTGGCCAGTCTGGGTGATATCAATATTGCCGAACCCAATGCGCTAATAGGATTTGCCGGCCCGCGCGTGATTGAGCAGACGGTCAGGGAAACATTACCGGAAGGCTTCCAGCGCAGCGAGTTTCTACTGCAACACGGACAGATTGACATGATTGTTGACAGGCGTGAACTAAGATCAAGGATCGGCAATCTCATTTCCCTGTTATCCAGGCAGTCGAGTGTTTCCTGAGTAATCGAATAACATGCCGGATCGAAACAAACCCGTTCGTCAGCAATTAAAGAAAGGACAATTACGCTTTAACAGTCTTGAAAAATGGCTGAAGTGGCAGGAGAGTCTGCACTTTACCGCGATTGAGCTCGGGCTGGAGCGCTGTCGGCGAGTGGCCAATAACATGGGCATGTTGAAACCCGGTTACACTGTGATCAGTGTGGCGGGTACAAACGGCAAAGGCTCCAGCGTCACCATGCTCGATCAGATATTACGCAATGCCGGTTACAAGGTGGGCCGTTACCTTTCGCCACACCTTATAAAATACAATGAAAGGATCAGTGTTAATGGCGTTGAGGTCACCGATGCCGAGTTGTGTGAATCGTTCGATCGTATTGATCGGGCCCGTGGCGATATCTCGCTGACCTATTTCGAATTCGGTACCCTGGCGGCATTGGACCTGTTCCGACAGCACAACGTGGAATTGGCCATACTCGAAGTCGGGCTTGGCGGCCGCCTGGACGCAGTCAACATACTCGATGCCGATGTGGCACTTATCAGCAGTATCGATCTCGATCATCAACAATGGCTGGGTAATACCCGCGAGAGTATCGGCCGCGAGAAGGCCGGTATCTTCAGGAACAAGGCCCCGGCAGTCTGTTCGGATCCAAATCCGCCCCAAACCATCATGGACTGTGCCAGTGCACTGGGTACACCATTATCTTTGGCAGGCAGGGATTTCAGTTACACCAGTACAAAGGATGGCTGGTCCTGGCAATCCGCACAGAGTAGCTGGCTGGACCTGCCACGGCCGATGCAGTATTCCGATTTCCAGCTGCAAAATGCGGCTGGTGTATTAATGGTTCTGGAACAAATCAGGCATGAATTTCCGGTCAAGGAAGAGCACATCAAGAACGGCCTCGCCAATTTTCGGTTAAACGGCAGGATGCAACAAATACCTGGTGAGATTCAAATGATTCTCGACGTCGCACACAATCGTGAATCCGTTCGCGCACTTATTGCAAATCTGCAGGCCGTGCCGTGCCTGGGTAAAACACATATCATTATTGGTATGCTGAAAGACAAGAGTCACGACATGGTCTTGTCTGAATTCGGTGACGTTGCTGATAGCTGGAATGTCGTGACACTGGCGGAGGAACGAGGTTGCCAGGCGGAACAACTGATGCAGGCACTGGCAGACCTGAATATTCGGGATAACGTTCATGCATTTCCCAGTGTGGCAGATGCCCTGGATGGTATCCGGCGAACGGCAAAGCCAGGTGACCGTATCGTAATCACGGGGTCCTTCCTTACAGTTGGGGCTGCCTTGCGTCACATGAATTGACAGGTTCAGCATGCATCAACGATTAAAAGAACGTCTGGTCGGTGCAGCAGTCCTGGTTGTACTGGCGGTAATATTTATCCCGATGATCCTGACCGGGCCAGTGGATACCGGTGCCATAGAAGAAACCAATATACCGGCAAAACCTGATGAAAAATTCAAACCGACACTGGTACCGATAAGTGGCAGTATCAGTCCAGTTGAGTCAGTCACCAGGGAGAAATCCACAGCGGATACAGACACTACTATAATCGAGACCGCAGAAACTGATGTCGCACCAGCGACTGAAAGCAGTGCTGCTGAATCCGGGACCGAAACCAGGGAGCAGGAGCCACCCGAGGCCGAGGCACAACCAGCGGCTTCGCCCAGGCCACAAGCGGAAAAACAAAAGTCCGACAAACCCGTGGGGCTTTCTGCATGGGTAGTACAACTTGGCAGTTTCAGTAGCAAGGTCAATGCCGACAAGCTCAACCTGAGTCTGCGCAAGGAGGGATTCCCGGCCTTCGTCGAGCCCATTCAACAGGATAAGAAAACCATCTATCGCGTAAGAGTAGGGCCTGAACTGCTGCGCTCCGACGCCGAGAAACTGCTCAAATCGATAAATGAAAAAATGAAACTCAAGGGCATCGTGCTGAGCTATCCGTAAACATGTCTTATGTCTGCTTTTGATATCTTCATTATCGCCCTGCTTGCATTACCCGCTGTTATCGGTGTTTTTTACGGGTTTCTGAATATTGTCTTTTCGTTGCTATCATGGGCCCTGGCTTTTGGCGCTTCTATCAAGTTGCTTCCGTATTTTACCCCCTTGCTCGAGGGCTTTGTCGAGACCGAACTGCTGAGAACAGCATTGGCCTTTGTCGCGTTATTTATACTCTGCCTGGTACTACTCAGTTTAATCAGCTACTTTATTGTCAAACTGCTTGGCCGTGCCGGACTGACCGCCGCTGACCGCATCCTGGGATTATTCTTTGGCATGGGCCTGGGCGTCATCATCGTAGCGGTGATCGTATTCCTTGGTGGCTTCACGCTGATGCCGCAGGAAAACTGGTGGCAACAATCAAAACTAGTAGATCCTTTCGAGCGAATTGGTATATGGTGTTATCGGTTTCTGCCAGAATCTATCGTTGAATACCATTCGTATGATGCAACTCAAACACCCAGTTGACAGGAGCTCGCCCACTTTATGTGTGCCATAATCGGTATCGTTGCCAAGAACCCCGTAAACCAGGCCATTTATGACGGCCTGACCGTCTTGCAACACCGAGGCCAGGATGCCGCCGGGATGGTCACCTGTGATGATACCAAGCTCTACCTGCGCAAGGATAATGGCCTGGTCAGGGATGTCTTTCATACCCGGCACATGCTGAATTTGAAAGGCAACATGGGCATTGGTCACGTTCGTTACCCTACGGCCGGCTGCTCCTCATCGGCAGAGGCACAACCTTTCTACGTCAATACCCCTTATGGCATCACGCTGGCACATAATGGCAACCTGACTAACGCCGAGTCACTGAAAGAAGATTTAATGCGCGATGATCTGCGCCATCTGAATACCAACTCCGATTCCGAGGTGTTGCTCAACATTCTCGCCCACGAATTAAGCCAGATAGGCAAGCTACGCAGCAACCTGCAGCCAGCTGATATTTTTCAGGCTGTGCGTAAATTACACCGCCGCTGCCGTGGAAGTTATGCCGCGGTCGCCATGATTACCGGGGTTGGCATTATTGGTTTTCGTGATCCAAACGGTATTCGCCCAATCGTATTCGGTGAACGTAAAACAGATATAGGTGCCGAATTCATTATTGCCTCTGAAAGCGTTGCCATCGACGCACTGGATTTTGAAAGGCTGCGTGATATCGAACCTGGCGAGGCGGTTTTCATTTCACTGGATGGTCAACTTTATACGCAACAATGTGCAGATAAAGTGGCTCATAACCCGTGCATTTTCGAATATGTATACCTGGCAAGGCCGGATTCCATCATCGATGGTATTTCTGTCTACAAGGCGAGGCTGCGCATGGGTGAAAAGCTGGCGAAGAAGATCATGGAACTCAGGCCAAACCATGATATTGACGTGGTTATCCCGATACCGGACTCGAGTCGAACCGCAGCTTTGCCGCTTGCGAACGACCTTGGTGTTAAATACCGCGAGGGTTTTGTCAAGAATCGTTACATCCCACGCACGTTTATCATGCCGGGCCAGGCTATCAGGAAAAAATCGGTACGCCAGAAGTTGAACGCGATTGAACTGGAATTCAAGGACAAGAATGTACTGCTTGTGGATGATTCTATCGTCAGGGGGACAACTTCAAAAGAGATCGTGCAGATGGCCAGGGAGGCCGGGGCAAAACATGTATACGTTGCATCTGCTGCCCCACCGGTCAGGTATCCAAATGTTTACGGGATTGATATGCCGGTAGTGAACGAGTTGATTGCCTTCAACAAGACAGCGGAAGAGGTGGCCGAGGAGATTGGTGCTGATTGGCTGGTCTACCAGGAACTGCCGGACCTTATTGATAGCTGTAGCAGGGGTAATAAAAAGATTAAGCAATTCGATACATCATGTTTTTCCGGGGAATACGTCACCGGTGATGTGAGCGAAGGTTACCTGGCGCACCTGGAGTCAATGCGCAATGACGGTGCCAAGGAAAAACAAAATCTTGATGAAGGCCTGACAGACCTGTCAAAAAACCAGTAAAAAAAAACCACAGCCTGCTCGCGCAGGACTGTGGTAATAAGTAGGGGTATTTCTAAACTGGTTGTTACAGACTGGTTTACTTGGCAAATGGCACTACTGCACTTGCCACTTTCACTTCTTTTTCAACCCAGGCACTTACTTCGTCCTTGCTCTCGTTCATGATGTCTACCGTGTTGCGAGCAATGCCCTGGGCCTTCTCGCTGGCTTCACTCATGAGTTCGGTCTGCTTGGATATGATGTCCTTGTAGTCCTTGGATTTACCGATCATGTCCATCTGGGCCGTGGCACATTCCATGTAAAGGTTAAAGAAGGCGGCCTGTTGTTCGGTAAACTGGCCAGCCACGCGCATGTTGATCTCATATAGTTCTTTCATGGCGTCATAGCTGGACTTGCCAAGCTTGTTCATCTTTTCAATATATTCGCTGTTCATTTTCTGCTCCTCCGTTTGGTGCATATGGTGCAACGCAACATTATTGCAATGCAGCATAGCTATAGAGAGGGGCTTTGTCAACTGATTTTAAAGCCCTGTGAACAGCGGGAAGAGTGTTTAACTATATGAAATATGCAGAAATAATGAAGACTGATGCAATTTTTTTACTTTTCGCCAGCTTTTTTGTTATTCACATTCTGCATGGCTGATTTGAAAAAGTTTTCCTGCATCTTTTTCCACATATCCATGTTTTTCTCAGTCATTTCTGCCATGGCCGTCAGCGGATTGGTATTCACGGCCGAGGACAACTGATCCTGGATCTGTTTTTGCTGGTTAACGAACAGGTTGATGCTTTGCTGAATATAGTCGCCGGCGACAGATTGCACTGAATCACCGTAGAAACGGATGATGTGAGAAAGCGCATCGGTAGAAAACAGTGGTTCACCATCGTCTTCCTGTTCGATAATGATCTGCAGCAGGATAGTCCTCGTGAGGTCTTCTTCGGTTTTGACGTCCTTTACCATGAACGACTTGTTACCCAGCACTAGCTTACGGATATCTTCCAGGGTGATGTATTTGCTTTCTTCCGTATCATATAAACGACGATTCGGATATTTCTTAATAATGCGTTTTTCTTCTTCCATCATATTGCCTCGTTAATGCGGACAGGCACCCCGCGGTGCCTGTCCATAATACAGTTAATGCATGTGTTGACCACCATTCATAGCAAAATTAGCGCCGGTGGTAAATCCTGCATTTTCAGAAACGAGATAGTTTACCAGTTCAGCTACCTCTTCCGAGGCACCAAGTCTGCCTACCGGAATCTGGGCTACGATCTTTTCCCGGATATCCTCAGGCACGGCCATGACCATCTCTGTAGCGATATAACCCGGGGACACAGTATTTACCGTGACACCCTTACGGGCGACTTCCTGCGCCAGTGACATGGTAAAACCATGCATGCCGGCCTTGGTTGCCGTGTAGTTGGTCTGGCCAATCTGGCCTTTCTGGCCGTTGACTGAGGCGATGTTGACGATGCGGCCCCAGCCGCGATTGGTCATTCCCTCGATGAGCGGTTGGGTCACGTTGAAGAGGCCGTTCAGGTTGATGTCCATAACAGCATCCCATTTTTCACGGGTCATTTTGCGCAGCGTCGTGTCCTTGGTGATGCCAGCATTGTTAACCAGGATATCTATGGGGCCGAGATCCTTCTCGATCTGTTCTATCATTTTCTGACAACCCTCGTAATCGGTGACATCGACCTGGTAGATAGCAATATCAAACCCCTTATCCTTGCATTCCTTTTGCCAGGCCTCGGCTTTTTCCTTGTTCCTGTAATTGGTTGCGACCTTGGCGCCCTCGGCGGCAAGCTTTATACATATCGCCGCACCGATCCCGCCGGTACCGCCGGTGACTAATGCAACTTTTCCTTCAAGATTAGACATATCTGATTACCTCTCTATTGCCAGAGCGACACCTTGACCACCACCGATACATAAGGTGGCAAGACCCTTCTTGGCATCACTGCGTTTCATTTCGTGTAAAAGTGTAACAAGTACGCGACAACCTGAGGCACCGATTGGATGTCCCAGTGCGATGGCACCACCGTTCACGTTAACCTTGCTGGTATCCCAGCCAAGATCGCGATTTACGGAAATGGCTTGTGCGGCAAAGGCCTCGTTGGCTTCTACCAGGTCCAGGTCATCGGTGCTCCAGCCGGCTTTCTTAAGACACAGCTGTGTGGCAGGAATCGGGCCCGTACCCATGATGGCCGGATCCACGCCAGCACTGGAATAGGCAGCAATTGTTGCCAGCGGTTCCAGTCCCAGTTCCTTCGCCTTGCTTTCTGACATGACCAGTACCGCCGCGGCACCGTCGTTCAGTCCCGAGGCGTTGGCTGCAGTGACCGTGCCGTCCTTGTCAAAGGCCGGGCGCAGCTTGCCAATACCTTCTGCGGTGACACCGGCTTTTGGAAATTCATCCTTGTCGAAAATGATGGGGTCACCTTTTCGCTGCGGTATTTCCACGGGCACGATTTCTTCCTCAAACTTGCCAGCGGCGATAGCGGCCTCTGCCTTGTTCTGGGAGGCGGCAGCAAATTCATCCTGTTCTTCCCGGGTGATGCCATATTTCTTGGCAATATTTTCTGCCGTAGTACCCATGTGATAGTTATTAAATGCGTCCCAGAGACCATCAACGATCATGGAATCCTGCATTTTCCAGTCGCCCATTTTCTGACCGTTCCTGGATTTGGGTAAAACATGCGGTGACAGGCTCATGTTTTCCTGGCCGCCGGCAACGATGATTTCAGCATCGCCAGCCTTGATTGCCTGGGCCGCAAGATGGACTGTCTTTAAACCACTGCCACAGACCTTGTTGATGGTCATGCAGGGTACGTTGTGGGACAGGCCAGCAGCGATACCTGCCTGGCGGGCCGGATTCTGGCCGGAACCTGCCGTCAGTACCTGGCCGAATATGAGTTCATCGACCTGTTCCGGATTAACACCGGCTCGTTCCAAAACAGCAGTGATTACCTTTGCACCTAGTTCGTGTGCGGGAATGTTCGCCAGCGAACCACCAAAATTACCAATTGCGGTTCTGGCTGCCGATACGATTACAACCTTCTCAGACATAATGAGCTCCTATTTCTATCTTCTGCTAACAGCTTGTACTAGTTGGATGGAATTACTAAAAACTGCGAAATTGTTGCGATGCAACAAAGTGTGCAGAGAGTACCAGATTAATTTGTAAAGTCCAATTGTGCTGTTTTTCTAGTGTTCCAATGTCCATCATATTCTTTACGCTAATTATGTCCACTTATTCCAATACGCATCTGGCTGGTACAAATCAAACATAAATTCGATGAAGGTTTTGATCTTGGCAGACAGGTATTTACGATGGTTATACATGGCGTATACAGGCAGCCTGGCCGGCTCGTGTTGTTCGAGCAAGGCCTGCAGCCGTCCGGCCTGAATGTCCAGTCCTACCATGTAGGTAGGTAACTGTGCTATGCCGCAACCCTGGATCGCCGCGATGCGCAGGGCATCGCCGTCATTGCACTGGATGTCGCCGGTTACCCGGACTTTCTGGTCACTAAATTCCCATTCGAACTGTGGTGTTCGGGGCGAATAGATCATGCAATTGTGTTGCAACAGGTCTTCCGGCCTGTTGGGCGTCCCGTGCGTGTCCAGGTATTCCGGTGAGGCACAGACTACTCGTCGGGCCGAGGTGATCTTACGGGCAACGAACATGGAGTCATCAAGTTCCCCCACATGAAAGGCGACATCTATCCCATCCTCGACAAGGTCCGGTATACGGTTGGTCAGTTCCAGTACGGTTTGCACATCGGTATATTTTTTCTTGTAGCTCGAGAGGGCGCGTGACAGGTGAAAGGCACCAAACGACGGTTGGGCCATGATCTTTAGCCTGCCCCTGGGTTCAGAGTTTAAATGGCTGACAGCCAGCTCCGTTTCCTCGATATCATTAAGTATCGAATCGACTTTCTCGTAATAGGCAAGCCCGACTTCGGTCAGGCTAAGTTTGCGCGTGGTTCGATTGAATAGCCTGACGCCCAGGAGTTGTTCCAGGTATTGCACATGCTTGGAGGCCATGGCCTTTGAAATATTCATTTTTCTGGCGGCATCTGAAAAGCTGCCGTTGCGTGCAACAGCAGAGAATACCTGCATGCTCATGACCTTATCCATAACCCCTCATTGTTTCTTTTTTAGAAACAATATATCAATAAAATCGCTATTGTAAACGCTTATTCGTGGACTTAAGGTGGCGTCGTTATTTTTGAGAAAAGCTTCAACTGCAGGACGCAGTTTTCTTTCTACAGTGTCTATACCTCCTCTTGTTACTAACACTGCATTTCAACACAGGGACGTGTGTTTTTTTTCCAAACTAGATATGTATTGTACGGCCGTCGACGCCAAGGGCTGCCTCATGCAACGCCTCTGATAGCGTGGGGTGCGCATGGATCGTCCGTGCCAGGTCTTCTGCACTGCCATCAAACTCCATGGTGACTACCGCTTCGGCAATCATTTCAGAAGCGGTCGGCCCAAAGATATGGATCCCGAGTAGCCTGTCGGTCTTTGCATCGCTGAGTATTTTAACCATGCCTGTTGTTTCTGCCATGGCACGTGCACGGCCGTTCGCCATAAAGGGAAAACTACCGCTGCGATATTCGATACCCTGCTGTTGCAATTCTTCCTCGCTTTTACCTACCCAGGCAATCTCGGGCCAGGTGTAAATGACCCAGGGGATCGTTGCGTAATTCATGTGCCCCGGTTTACCGGCAATACGTTCAGCGATAGCCACACCTTCCTCGGATGCCTTGTGCGCAAGCATCGGACCGCGGACCACGTCACCTACAGCATAAACATTTTCAAGACTGGTTTTACAGTGTGCGTCCACCTTGATAAAACCGCGCTCGTCCAGTTCCAGCCCGGCTTCTTCGGCACCAAGCCCCCTGGTATTGGGGCTACGCCCGACGGCGACGATCAGTTTATCAACCACAAGTTGTTGCTTGCCGGATTCGTCTTCATAGCTGACCTTGACTTCGCGGTTATTGGTGCCAGTGCCGGTGACACGTGCACCGAGGCGAATGTCCAGTCCCTGCTGGCGCAGGGTCTTCTCGGCCTCATCGGCGATTTGTCGGTCGACAGAGGCAAGAAACGTTGGTAATGCCTCCAGGATAACAACCTCGGAACCCAGCCTGTTCCAGACACTGCCGAGTTCCAGTCCAATTACGCCGCTACCGATGACGCCAAGGCGTTTAGGCACTTCGTTAAATTTCAACGCCCCGGTTGAGTCAACAATCAGCTTACCATCAGGTTGCGCAGGTGGAATTTTCGTCGGCACCGAGCCAGTTGCAATAATAATGTGCCCGGCTTCTACCGTGGTTATTTCATCATGCGAGTCATGTACCGGGGTGATTTCAACCTGGTAGTTACTCAGCAGTTTTGCATGGCCCTTGAGCCAGTCCACTTTATTCTTGCGAAACAGGCCGGTGATGCCCTGGGTCAGGATTTTTACTATCTTGGCCTTACGTGCAACCATCTTGTTGACATCAATAGCGGCACCGGAGACGTTTATACCGTGCTCGGCAGCCTCGTGCTTGATGTGGTGATATTGATGAGAGGAATCCAGCAAGGCCTTGGATGGAATACAGCCAACATTTAAACAGGTCCCACCCAGTGCCGGTTTGCCATCGTCATTAATCCAGCTTTCAACACAGGCTGTTTTCAGGCCCAGCTGGGCGCAGCGAATGGCGGCAACATAGCCGCCGGGCCCGGCACCAATAACAACTACGTCATACTTATCCATCTTCAGTCCTTATCAATGCAGACTATAGTTGCAGCAGCAGGCGTGCCGGGTCTTCCAGTTGCTGTTTGATTGAAACCAGGAACTGTACCGCGTCACGGCCATCGATGATTCGATGGTCGTAGGAGAGGGCGATGTACATCATGGGCCGGATGACGACCTCGTTATTCTCGGCAACAGGCCTGTCTTGTATTGAGTGCATCCCGAGGATGGCACTCTGTGGTGGATTAATAATCGGTGTCGATAACATGGAACCAAAGACGCCGCCGTTGGTGATGGTGAACGTGCCGCCGGTTAAATCCTCCATCGTCAGCTTGCCATCGCGGGCCTTCTCACCATAGCCACGGATCTGTTTCTCTATATCTGCCAGTGACAGCGTGTCGGCATCGCGCAGGATGGGAACGACCAGCCCGCGCTGCGAACTGACGGCAATACCAATATCAAAATAACCATGATAGATAATGTTATCGCCATCAATGGATGCATTGATAATCGGAAATTTTTTCAGTGCTTCAATAGCAGCACGCGTGAAAAATGACATGAAGCCAAGTTTGACATCGTGTGTCTTTTCAAAATCTGCCTTGTAGCGATTGCGTATATCCGTCACCGCCTGCAAGTTAACCTCGTTAAAGGTGGTCAGGATCGCATTTTCATGCTGTGCACCGAGTAGGCGTTCCGCGGTCCGCTTGCGCAAGCGGGTCATGGGTACGACTTCTTCGGGGCGATCGCCGGTACTCGTTGTTAATTTTGGCGGTGTCACGGGTTCAGCCGCCGCCTTGGGCATTACATTCTGTGGTGCTTCCGGTTTGGTTGGTTCGGGTGCAGATTTGGGCGCACTGGCACTCTCGGCTTCTGGAGCAGGTGCCGGTTTGCTGGCTGCAGGCCTGACTGTATCGGCCTTGCCGAGGTGTCGCAGGACATCTTCCTTGGTAATTCGGTCTCCAGCATGTTTAACATCACTGGCTGCAATATTATTTTCTTCCAGCAGGTTTCTCACGGCCGGGCTCAACTTGGCGGCGGCGGAGGCATCTTTGTCTGGAGTGTCCATGTCAGGCAGTGATTGTTGTTTAGGGGCTGCTTCTTTGTCTGCCGGTTTGGCCGATTTTGCCTCGGTATCAATCTTGGCAATCACCTCGTCACTCTGGACGGTGTCACCATCGTTTTTCAAGATTTCTGCAACCACGCCATCATTCAGGGCGGACACCTCAAGTGTTACCTTGTCAGTTTCGATGTCAATCAGGTTGTCACCACGCTTCACGTGATCGCCAACCTTTTTTTGCCAGTTTAGTAATGTAGCCTCAGCGACTGATTCAGCCAGCACCGGTACTTTTACATCAATTAGCACTGTTTACTCCTTAGGTTATCTCAATGATGCCGAGTTAAGTTGTTTGTGAGAGGTCACTTCCAGTTTATCCAGTTGTAACGCATCTGATACCAACTGCTTCTGTTGTTCCAGGTGTAATGGCATCAGCCCGGTAGCAGGAGACGCCGAGTAAAAACGACCGGCATAGCCAAACGTATGCTGATCGCTCAGACACCCTATCATGGTGCCGCGCGATTGCATGTAATACCAGCCGCCCTGGTTCTTCGGTTCTTCCTGGACCCAGACCACCTGTTTCAGATTCGGATACGAATCAATGATGGCCTTGACGTCATCACGCGGAAACGGGTACAGCTGTTCAATACGAATAATAGCAATGTTCTTGATATCACTTTCGCGGCGCTGCTCAAGCAGGTCGAAATATACCTTACCACTACAAACCAGCAGCCGGGTAACGGCTGCCTTGTCCAAATCGTCTTGCTCGTCGATCACGTTATGAAAATGACCGTTAACCAGGTCATCTACCGGTGATGCAGAAAGTTTCCTGCGTAGCAGGCTTTTAGGACTCATAACGATTAGCGGTTTGCGATACGGCCTGAGTTGCTGGCGTCGTAACAGGTGGAACATTTGTGCCGGCGTACTTGGGAAACATACCTGCATGTTCTTTTCAGCACAAAGCTGCAGGAACCTCTCCAGCCTGGCAGAGGAGTGTTCCGGGCCCTGGCCATCATAGCTGTGTGGTAGCAATACGGTTAGTCCGCAGTAGCGCCCCCACTTGGCCTCGCAGGAGCTGATGAACTGGTCGAAGACGACCTGGGCACCATTGGCAAAATCACCAAATTGCGCTTCCCAGATAACCAGGGCGTTGGGTTCAGCCGAGGCATAGCCGTACTCAAATGCCAGTACTGCCTCTTCAGACAGCGTGGAGTTGATGACCAGGAAGTCAGGCTGATCAGGCTTGATATGTTGCAATGGCAGGTGAGTACGACCGTCTTCCATGTTGTGAACCACGGCGTGACGATGAAAGAATGTACCACGACCGCTGTCCTGGCCCGAGATGCGAATGGGGTAACCCTCGTTCAACAGCGATGCGTAAGCCATGGTTTCTGCGTAGCCCCAGTCCATCAGCATTTCGCCTGCACCCATCTTCTTACGGGAATCCAGTATCTTCTGTACCGCCGGATGTGGTTTAAAGTCGTCCGGGATGCTGGTTATCGCATCGGTAAGCTTTTTCACATCCTCGGCGCTCATCGTGGTTGTGATAGGGTCATCCCACTGGGAATCGGCAAAGCGCGAGTAGTCAACCAGGAACTTGGGGTTTGGATTATCGGCATGAGTGCCTGCCACACCACGGTTACTTTCAAGTGAATCAATATATTCGTCGGCGATAGCGTCTGCTTCTTCCTGTGTTACCACGCCCTCGGCAATGAGTCGATCGGTATGCAGCTTGCGTACGCCAGGGTGTTGACGGACATGCTGGTACATGATCGGTTGTGTTGCCATGGGTTCATCGGCCTCGCTATGTCCATGCTTGCGAAAACAAATCACGTCCAGCACCACGTCTTTATTGAATTCCATTCTGAAATCGAGCGCGATACTGGTCGCCAGTACAACGGCTTCCGGGTCATCACCGTTTACATGAAATATTGGTGCCTGCACCATTTTCGCAACATCGGTACAGTACAGAGATGAACGTGAGTCCAGCGGGTCACTGGTGGTAAAGCCGATCTGGTTGTTGACGATGACATGTATTGTGCCGCCGGTGCTGTAGCCCCGGGTCTGCGACAGGTTAAAGGTTTCCATTACCACGCCCTGGCCGGCAAAGGCCGCATCACCGTGCAGCAGCAATGGCAACACCTGGTTTCGGGCAAGATCCTTTCGTCTGTCCTGGCGGGCGCGAACTGAACCCTCCACCACCGGGTCGATGATTTCCAGGTGCGACGGATTATAGCCGAGCGTAATATGCACGACACCACCGGGCGTACTGATGTCCGAGGAATAACCCATGTGATACTTCACATCGCCTGAACCCTTCAGGTTTTCCAGCTGCTTGCCTTCAAACTCGTCAAATAATTCACTTGGCTGTTTGCCGATCGCATTTACCAGCACGTTAAGCCTGCCACGGTGTGCCATGCCAATCACAATTTCCTTTACATCCTTGGTACCACTGGTCTGTATGATCTCGTCGAGCAGGGGGATCAATGATTCGCCGCCCTCGAGTGAAAAGCGTTTCTGGCCCACGTATTTCTTATGCAGGTATTCTTCCAGCGCGTTGGCGTCGATCACGCGGTCCAGTATGCGAATGCGCTTCTCCCGGTCATAGTCAGGTGTGCCGAGTCTTTCCTCGAGATGCTTTTGTATCCAGCGCTTCTGCTCTGTTTCATTGATATGCATGTACTCGGCACCGATGGAACCACAATAGGTTTTCTTGATGATGTGGACGATCTCGCGCAGTGTTATTTCATCGGGTGCAAATAGCGAACCGGTATTAAAGGTTTTATCCATGTCCGCCTCGGACAGGCCATGAAATTCCGGGTCCAGTTCCGGGGTTGGTGGACGCTGGTATTGATTCAGGGGATCGAGATTGGCCTGTCGGTGACCGTTAAATCGATGTGCGTTGATGAGCTGTAATACCGCTGTTTGTTTCTGGTGCGATACCGAGTCAGCAGCGGGTGCCAACACCGCCGATTTGTGCCTGTGTTGTGTCACATTGCGATACGCCTGTTGCACAGGTGAATGGGCAATGTCCCGTGGTTGGCCGGCTTGCTGCATGGAATCAAAGAGCTTGCGCCACTCGGAATCGATGGCGTCAGGCCGGTTCAGATAAGTTTCGTACAGCTCTTCGATAAAGTCTGCGTTGCCACTGTATAGGTAGGAATCTATTGCGTCTTTCATCCGTTGTTATCCTTTGGACAACCGTTTTTATTAATTACAACCATGCCCGAAACCGCAAATATGCCGCTAATATTCATATCGACATCATATTTGCGAATACAGGCGTAAAAAGCAATTCTAACTATAAGATTTTCTGGAATTATTTCCTATATAATTTAGCCGATTTTTAGCTCATGCGTGATTTTTTTATGCATAAATGGGGCCGAGCGGCGGTAACTACTCTTGCTGCACTGCCACTAACGCCTGTATGCTTACGTCGAATTATAAGAACAACGGTAAAATTTGTAGATTTGTGAGGGAGAAGTTTCATGTCTGACACGGTAACGATTACCGATAACCGCACCGGTAAGCAGGTCGAGTGTCCCATCCTTGATGGGGTATACGGGGCACCTGTAATTGATACCAAGGAGCTTTACAAGGAGCTGGGGATGTTTACCTTTGATCCCGGTTTCCTGACTACCGCTTCCTGTAAAAGTGCGATTACCTATCTCGACGGTGAGCAGGGAATTCTCCTTCACCGTGGTTACCCCATAGACCAGCTGGCGCAAAACAGTTCCTACCTGGAAGTCTGTTACCTGCTGCTCTATGGTGAATTGCCAACACAAAACCAGTTTGCGGCCTTCATGGCAAACCTCAACAAGCGCAATATGGTGCATGAGCACCTTGAGCGCTTTTATAACGGCTATCTTTACGATGCACATCCAATGTCCATGCTGATTGGTGTAACCGGTGCGCTATCGTCCTACTACCACGAAGCCATGGATATTAATGACCCGGTCGACCGTGAACTCACTGCCGTGCGTGTTATTGCCAAAATGCCGATACTGGCTGCACATTGTTACAAGCATTCTGTCGGACACCCGTTTGTTTATTCGCGTGATGACCTTGGCTATGTAGAAAACTTTCTGAATATGATGTTTTCCGTGCCTATGCGTGAATACCACCCGCCTGAGATCGCGGTCAAGGCGCTGAACCTGATGCTGATCCTGCATGCCGATCACGAGCAGAATGCCTCCACTTCGACGGTGCGATTGGCTGGTAGTGCCGAGGCGAACCCGTTTGCCTGTATCGCTGCCGGTATCGTGACCTTGTGGGGTCGTGCTCACGGTGGTGCCAATGAAGCCGTGTTGACCATGCTGGGCGAGATTGGACATGTCGATAATATTCCCAAGTATATTGCCAAGGCCAAGGACAAGGATGACCCGTTTCGCCTGATGGGATTCGGGCATCGCGTCTACAAAAATTACGATCCGCGTGCCACGATAATTCGCCAGGTCTGCCATGATCTGCTGGAAGAAGTGGATACTGTCGATCAACCCCTGCTCGATATCGCCATGCGTCTCGAAGAGATTGCATTGAAAGACCAGTATTTCATCGAGCGTAAACTGTATCCAAACGTGGATTTCTATTCGGGCATCATTCTGAAAGCCCTGGGTATACCCACATCCATGTACACGGTCATGTTTGCGTTGGCACGTTCAGCTGGCTGGATTGCGCAGTGGCTGGAAATGATGCAAGACCCTGATTTCAAGATTGGTCGCCCAAGGCAGTTATATATAGGGCAGGAAAAGCGTGACTACGTTCCAATAGAAAAGCGCGGTATCTAATCCATTTATAAAACACGCGAGTACCAAGGAGTTTATTAATGAAATCCCCCGTCAGAGTTGCCGTAACAGGCGCAGCTGGACAAATTGGTTATTCTTTATTATTCCGTATTGCTTCGGGTCAAATGCTTGGCCCTGACCAACCGGTCATCCTGCAATTACTGGAAGTGACGCCAGCAATGAAGGCACTTGAAGGTGTCGTCATGGAAATTGACGATTGCGCATTTGACCTGGTTGATGGCTTCGTCCTGGCCGATGATGCGAATGTTGCCTTCAAGGACGTAGATTACGCCTTGTTGGTCGGGGCAAGACCGAGAGGGCCTGGCATGGAGCGTAGTGATTTACTTGAAGCCAACGGTGGCATCTTCAAGGTGCAGGGCAAGGCATTAAATGATAATGCCAGTCGTGATATTAAGGTCCTGGTGGTAGGCAACCCGGCCAATACCAACGCCCACACTGCGATGTTGAGTGCACCTGATCTGAATCCACGAAATTTCACTGCCATGACCCGCCTTGACCATAATCGCGCCCTGGCACAGCTTGCAGCCAAAACGGGCACTGCAGTCAGTGATATCAAGCAAATGACTATCTGGGGTAACCACTCAACCACGCAGTTTCCTGATATCAGCCAGGCAACAGTTGCCGGCAAGCCGGCAAAGGACATGGTGGATTTTGACTGGTACAAGGATAATTACATTCCCCGCGTGGCCAAGCGCGGCGCAGAGATTATCGAGGCCCGCGGCGCATCCAGTGCGGCATCGGCTGCCAGTGGTGCGATCGACCACATGCATGACTGGGCCCTTGGTTCGGACGAGGGTGACTGGGTAAGTATGGCGGTTCCCAGCGATGGCAGTTACGGAATTCCCGAGGGATTGATGTTTTCATTTCCTTGTACCTGCAAAGGTGGTGATTACAGCATCGTGCAGGGACTGGAGATCGATGATTTTGGTCAGCAAATGCTGGATATCACGCAAAAGGAACTGGAAGAAGAACGCGACGCGGTTGCCAAGATCCTCTAGTTACTGCTGACCCAAACAAACAAAAGGCCGCTTACGCGGCTTTTTTTGTTACCGGTTTTACTCTCTAAGGCTGATGATTTCCCAGTCGGCCTTGCGGGCCTCGGCCATGAGCGTTTCGTCCGGATCAACAGCCACGGGATGGTCAACCAAACGCAGTAACGGCAGGTCATTGTGTGAATCACTGTAGAACCAGGTTTCATCAAACTGCCTGTCCTGCTGGTCCAGCCATTCATTCAAGCGCGTGACCTTGCCGCCGGCGTAAGAGGGGGTGCCGGTTACATTGCCAGTATATTGTTGGTTGATAATCTCCGGTTCACAGGCAATCAGGTGATCAATACCGAAAATGGCAGCAATCGGTTCCGTCAGGAATCGATTGGTTGCCGTGATAATCAGCAGCTCGTCCTGTCGTTGACGATGGTTTTCTACCAGTTCCCGTGCCTGGTCCAGGATGATAGGGCGAATCTTGTGCTCGATATATTGTTGTCGCCATCGTTGAAGTTCATTGAAATCATTTTCTGCCAGCGGGCGTAGCTGAAATGCCAGGAACTCGCGTATATCGAGATTGCCTTCAAGATAGTCCTGGTAGTATTTTTCATGCCCGGAACGATAGCTGTCGGCATCAACCTTGCCTATTTCGATCAGGAACTCGCCCCAGAGACAGTCACTGTCACCAGCGATAAGTGTATTGTCGAGATCAAATATGGCCAGGTTCATTTGGTGGAAAAGGCTGATATTAAAAAAGCGCTAGTCTAGGCAGATATCCGCAGATGGCAACCATTAATAGTGGTTTGCTTGTTTTAATTGATTGTTAGAAAATTAAACAACAAGTTGTATGAGGTATTTCATCGTGATCGATGCAGAGGGATTCCGCGCCAATGTTGGCATCATTCTCTCAAACGAGGAGGGAAGGGTGTTCTGGGCCCGCAGGCTGGGTATGAATGCCTGGCAATTCCCGCAGGGCGGTATCAAGAAGAACGAGACCCCGGAAGAGGCCATGTACCGTGAGCTCAGGGAGGAGATCGGTCTCAGGCCCGAGCATGTTGAAATTATCAGTGCGACCGATGACTGGTTACGTTACTGGCTACCCAAACGATTTATCAGGCAAAATGCCTACCCATTGTGTATCGGTCAAAAGCAGATTTGGTACTTGCTGAAACTGGTCGCCGAAGATGATTGTGTCGACCTGAAATGGTCCGATGAACCGGAATTTGATTTATGGAAATGGGTCGATTTCTGGCACCCGGTCACAGAGGTAGTGTCTTTCAAACGTAATGTCTACGAGCAGGCATTGAACCAGTTGGCACCATTCATATCGCTCGATAGCAACAAGCGCCACAGGTTCTTATAGTCTGGGAAACGTTACCTGGGCATGGCCATGTAACGCATCAGGTTGCCCAGCAATTTACTGGCGTTTCGATTACTGATACCGCTAACGTAGTATTTGCCAAATTCCGGCGGGTAATCCCAGCTCACAATTTTTTCGTGCAGATTTTCCAGTATTGGTGCGCAGTGTTTCATGGAATGATCGGCGATAACGCGCGGGTCACTGTTCGGCTGCATACGGGACATGGCAAACTCATTCATGCACTGTTCATGTTCGCCGGCGATTTGCCTGGCCTGTTGATACTCTTCCTGGCTCATTGCGTTAGGGTCACGGTATTCGGCCCATACCGTTGTTGCAGACAGGCATAGGATTATTGCCGTACAGGCCTTAATATGCATCGCTTGTTCCTCGGTTATGATGTTTACTTTAAGAACTACAATAACATGAAAGATTCAATTTTCCTTGAAGCCGATGTCATCACTCCCTGCTACGTCTATGACCTTGCGGCTGTACAGGCAGCACTGACGCGCATAGTCGATTCTGCTGCTGTCGCCGGCTGTAAATTCCTGTATTCGATCAAGTCTGCCAGTAATGTCGAATTATTAAAGTTCATTCGTCCCAACATTGCCGGCTTCTCTTGCAGTTCCCTGTTCGAATTAAAGCTGGCCAGGGAGCTTGCTACCGAAAAGCAAACACTGCATATAACGACACCAGGTTATCGTCCTGATGAATTTGAACAGATAGCTTCCCTGGCCGACTACCTCAGCTTTAATTCTGTAGCGCAATGGCGCCGACTTGCAAATACGGCAAATCAACACACGAGTTGTGGCCTGCGTATCAACCCTGAGTTATCACTGGTTAAAGACATTCGTTACGATCCCTGCCGCGAACATTCCAAGCTGGGCATTACCGCTGCACAACTGCAAGCTGCTGTTGTTGCTGGCGAGTTGAGCACGCAGGATATCCATGGCATCGCAGTGCATAATAATTGTGAAGCCACGGACCTGAATGAACTGTTGCTGACGGTTAACAAGATGCTTGACCTGTTATCAAGGCATGCAATTGAACCTGCCTGGTTTAACCTCGGTGGCGGTTACCTCTGGCAGGACGGTGTGAACGGCGAGATCCTGGCTCGCGTTTGTGAGGCCATACGGCAACGGTATCAGTCCGATATCTTCATCGAGCCGGGCAAGGCTGTTGTCGGCCATAGTGGTTATTTGCTGGCCAGCGTCATTGATATCTTTGAGCGACCGGGCAAGACCGTTGCCATATTGGATACCTGTATCAATCATTTGCCAGAGGTGTTTGAATATCAATATCAGCCAGTAGTAGCCAACAGTAATCAAGGTGGTGAATTTTATTACCGTCTGGCGGGTAGCAGTTGCCTCAGTGGTGACCTTTTTGGAGACTATGCCTTCCAGGAACCGCTGGAGATTGGCAGCCGGGTATTGTTCAAAAACGTGGGTGCCTATATGCAGGTCAAGGCCAATTCATTCAATGGCATTAATCTGCCAGCAACCTACCTGTTTGACGGGCAGGCCGGGTTTGAAATGATAAGCAAACACAACTACGATGATTTTCGACGTCGTTTGTAGATGTTTTTTTCAATAAAGGTACCGTGCTGTATGGATGCAATATTTCAGGGCTACGAATATGTTTAGGTTAACTACACTTGTTTTTCTGGCATTGACCTCTCAGGGTCTGCAGGCTCATCCGTTGGCTGAGACTGACGCCCATGAGCATCATGCCTCTCAGCTGGCGGCTGCAGAGGTCGAGGAACTGTTACAGGACGGTGCTGAATTTTCCGGTCCCGCTGAGACTTCGGGCATCGCCTCAATAGAGGCACTTGGCCTGGTTGATCTTGGTGCTGAATTTAGCGCCATGACTGGTCGCCAGTTTCGTGCCCGTGTTTTTACCATTGAGCCCGGTGGTATCGTGGGAATACATACACACGATCAGCGTCCCGGCTTTGCCTATATCTTAAGTGGTAATATTGTAGAGCATCGTAGCGATACCCGTGGCGCGATACAGCATGAAGCAGGGAGTATCGCCGTTGAACGCAGCGGTGTTACGCACTGGTGGGAAAATATTTCTGATGCCCCGGTCAGGGCGCTGGTCGTCGATATTTTTACACCACCGCCGAATTAATCATGAATCGTTACGATGAACTTGCCCGGCAACTGGTTGCAGCAGGCAAGCAGCTCTATGACATGCAAATGGTCCCGGCTACCAGCGGAAATTTCTCGGCGCGTATCGATGCGGACGAGCTGGCCATAACCGTATCCGGCCGGCATAAGGGGCGTCTGACGACCGATGACATCATGCGTATCAACCTTGCCGGCGAATCCCTGGATGGTAAAAAACCATCGGCAGAAACGGGCCTGCATACCCAGATCTATCGACGCTGTCCTGACGCCCAGGCCGTTCTTCATGCGCACTCGCTCTACGCAACCTTGATCTCGCGTACCGACCGAACCAGCCTGGAATTAAAAAATTACGAGTTATTAAAAGCCTTCCCGGGTATCAGCACTCACGACGTCTCTGTCACCATACCGATATTTGATAACGATCAGGATATTACACGCCTGGCAGATGTGGTGGATACTTACATGGAGAACAATGAAATGTGCCCGGTATACCTGATACGCGGCCATGGCTTCTACACCTGGGGAAATTCACTGGACAATACTTTAAACTACATCGAGGCACTGGAGTTTTTATTCAAATGCGAACTGACGGCAGAGGGAGTTAACACGCCATGACCCGATTAACTATCTATCCTGACAATGATCCGCATCACGGTACTACCAAGACGGAGTTTAACGATATAGTCAGCACGCTGGCTGATATCGGTGTGTTACTGGAAAAGTGGGAGGCCGGTATGCCATTGTCCCGTGACGCGAGCAAGGAAGAGGTACTGGCGGCTTATGAAGAATCAGTCTCAGAATTAAACAGTAAGTACGGTTTTAAAACGGTTGATGTTGTCGGTCTTAACCCGGACCATCCTGATCGCGAGGTCATGCGCAACAAGTTCCTCGCAGAACATACACATGCTGATTTTGAAATTCGTTTTTTCGTGGAAGGCAGTGGTATTTTCTACCTGCATGTTGACAACAAGGTTTATGCGACGCTGTGTGAGCAAGGCGACCTTATCAGTGTCCCTGCTAACACGACACACTGGTTTGATATGGGAACGACTCCTTATTTTAAATGTATCCGTTTTTTTACGACAGACGATGGCTGGGTAGGAAACTTTACCGGTAGTGACATTGCCACGCAGTTCCCCGATTTCGATACCTTGACCACGGCTTAAAGCGCTATTCTGATTCAATGATCCAGGCTGTCGTCACCGATATTGAAGGTACGACCACTTCGATACACTTCGTAACCGACGTGTTATTTCCCTATGCCAGGGAACGTATGGGAGACTTTTTGCAGCAACACTCAACAGAGCCGCCAGTCAGGCAATGCCTGGATGAGGTGGTCAATTTGACCGGTATCGATGATGACCTGGCGACAATTACCCGACAATTGATCGAATGGATTGATACCGATCAGAAAATCACGCCATTGAAATCCCTGCAGGGAATGATCTGGGATGCCGGCTATCGAAACGGTGATTTCACCGGACATATTTACCCCGATGTGCCTGCGCAACTGGCTGCGTGGCACAGGGACGGTATCAAACTCTATGTCTACTCTTCCGGCTCGGTTCAGGCGCAAAAGTTGTTATTCGGTTTTAGTGATGCCGGCGACCTGTCGATTTTGTTTACTGATTTTTTTGATACGAGAATCGGCAATAAAAGAGAAGTAGCTGCGTATGACAATATCATTCAACATACCGCGCTACCGGCAGACAACATATTGTTTCTTTCCGATATCGAGGAGGAACTGGATGCGGCCGCGGTCGCGGGTATGAAGACAACGCAACTATGCAGGGAACAAACTGTGAAAGGCGAACGGCATCATGCTGTCAGTAACTTTAATGAAATCCGGCTGAATAAATAATGTTGTCGACGATTAAGGTAATTTTCCTGGTTTTTTTTGATGTCTGCAGGTTCAAGCGCCGACCGCAGGACATTCCGCAATCAGTGAACCTGATGTCGCTGTGCCTGTTCGTCTATTTACTTGTCGCCACGTTGTTACTGGTCTTGACAGAAACACCCGGCCGCTCATTTTTATCTGCGTGTGTTGAAATCGTGATACTGCTACTGTTTACCATTGGCTTGTTGATGCTGTCTGGCAAGGCCAATCGCTGGGTACAAACCATTACTGCCATGTCCGGTACCGGTGTTGTATTAAGCCTGATTGCATTACCCGTTTATATCCTGATGGGTATGTATACGACAGCCGATGCCAATACCAATCCTTTATACACGATTGCCGTGATGGTTCTCGCCGCATTGGCGCTTTGGAATATCGCGGTCATGGCCCACATCCTGAGAGAAGCGCTGGAAGTCGGCATGTTCACCGGCGTGATGCTCGCTATCTCTTATATCTGGATCATACTGAGTGTCTCGGCAGCGATGTTTCCCACGGAGTACAGTTGATGCACATTCACATACTGGGAATTTGTGGTACGTTCATGGGCGGTATCGCCCGTATTGCGCACGATCTCGGCCACAAGGTGACGGGCTCTGATCAAAACGTCTATCCACCGATGAGTGATCAGCTGCAGCAACTGGGGATTAACCTGCAGCAGGGATATCTGGCCGAGCACCTGCAGCCGGCCCCGGACCTGGTGATCGTGGGGAATACAATTTCCCGCGGCAACCCGGCCCTGGAATACGTACTTAACCAGAAGTTGTCATACTGCTCGGGACCGGAATGGCTATACAGCGAGGTGCTTCGACATAAGCACGTGTTGGCCGTGGCCGGCACGCATGGCAAGACTACCACTACGTCCATGCTTGCCTGGCTACTGGAACATGCCGGCCTGAACCCCGGTTTCCTGATCGGTGGCGTGGCTGAAAATTTTGGCCTGTCAGCCCGCGTTACCAGTAGTGATTTCTTCGTGATCGAGGCCGACGAATACGACACGGCGTTTTCCGACAAGCGCTCAAAATTTATTCACTATCGACCCAACACCCTGATTATTAATAATATTGAATTCGATCATGCCGATATATTTCATGATCTTGCCGCTATCAGGCGTGAATTCCACAATATGGTCAGGATCTTGCCAGAAACGGCAGAGATCATCTATCCGGCCGGAGATGCCGAGGTGGAACGGGTGCTGGATATGGGCTGCTGGTCACAGCGGGTGGATTATGCGGGCCAGGATTCCCGCTGGCAACTGGGTAAGGCGAGTCCGGACTATCGACATTTCGAGGTCAAACTGGACAGGACAGTGGCCGCCGAGGTCAACTGGACATTGCTTGGCGAACACAACGCCATGAATGCGCTGGCAGCTATTATCGCTGCGCGACATATCGGTATCGAACCGCAGCAATCAGCGCAGGCACTGGCGGCATTCAGGTCTGTGAAACGCAGGCTCGAATGTATCCTTGATAACGGCAACATCAGGTTATTCGATGATTTTGCCCATCACCCCACCGCTATCAGGGTCACGTTGAAGGCATTGCGTGCGGCCGCTGGCGAGAATCGGATCATCGCGATCATGGAGCCACGTTCAAACACCATGCGCATGGGCGTTCACAAGGATACCCTGGCAGATTCCTTGCGGGAAGCCGATGTCGTATTGATCTTCCAGGCTGATAACGTGAACTGGGATATCTCGCAACATGTGGCTGAACTTGGTGATATATGCCGGGTCTTCACCGATATAGACGCCATCGTCGGCCAGGTTAAGTCTGAATGCCGCGCTGGCGATTACATCGTCGTCATGAGTAATGGCGGTTTTGGCGGTATACACAAAAAACTGTTGCAAGTACTCGCTGATCAATGAACACGATTCCAATTTTCCCCCTGAATGTCGTCCTGTTTCCGGAAGGCGATCTGCAGTTACGACTATTTGAACCACGCTATATCGATATGGTGCGTAACTGCATGCGTGACGATACGGGTTTCGGTATTTGTTTGATCAAGGATGGCAAGGAAGCCGGCGAGGCGGCCGAGATATTCCCGCTGGGCACTTATTCCCGTATTGTTGACTGGGAACAGATGGAAGATGGTTTACTTGGCATTACGGTGGTGGGTGAACGCCGCTTTCGTGTAGAAACCAGCGCACTGCAACAGGATAACCTGCTCACTGCCGAGGTCACCTGGCTGGATGATGATGATGAACCCTTGCCGGAGTCTTACCACGGTTTTACCGAATTACTAAAAGAAATCATCAATCGTTACGAGTTACCGTATGACGACGATGATGAACGTTATGATGAAGCCACCTGGGTTAGCGAGCGACTGGCAGAAATCCTGCCGTTTGGTCTCAAGACCAAGCAGACACTCCTGGAAATGGATAACGCCTTGCAGCGACTCGACCTGATGCATGTCCTGCTCGAGAAAATCGATGCAGGTGACACGAACCAGTCCTGACTTAATCAATAAACGTCGCGCTGTCCGGCTCGCTGATAACAGGGTTGGCCAGCTTGCCTATCTTCTCGATCTCTATCGTTACCGTGTCGCCGGCATGCATGTAGCCACGCGGTTTCATTTTTACCCCGACACCGCTGCTGGTGCCGGTTGCAATGATATCGCCGGGTTCCAGCGTCATCACCTGCGACAGGTAATGCACGAGGTAATAACAGTCAAAGATCAGGTGCCGCGTGTTTGAATCCTGGCGCTTATCATCGTTTACCCATGTCTTGATATCCAGCGAATGCGGGTCGCCAATCTCGTCCGCTGTTACTATCCACGGACCAATCGGTCCATGCGTGTCGAACGATTTACCCAACGTCCACGTATGCGAACGCATCTGCCAGTCGCGCACGCTGACGTCATTGGCAATGGTATAACCGGCGATGACTGTGCGGGCCTGCTCAATAGAAATGTTGCGGCAGCGTTTGCCAACTACCAGGGCCAGTTCTCCCTCGTAATCAAGCTTTTCCGAAATCCTGGGCAAATGTATGGATTGGTTCGGGCCAATCACGCAACTGTTTTGCTTGTTAAAAAAAGTCGGGTATTCCGGTCGTTCGAGACCGGTTTCCTCGATATGGTCGGCGTAGTTGAGACTGACGCCAAAGAATTTATCCGGTTTTGCAATGGGCGGTAGCAACTCGATATCTACCAGTGCCAGTCTCTCAGTATTATTTGCTAACGTATCAGACATGGCCTTGAGCGACATTTCACCGTCGCAGAGAAATTGAAGCATGCCATTGCTACCCTGGTATTTAGCAGCGGCCGGACATACTCCGGCATCATCCAGTGCGCCTACATGGATTTTATTATCGTATTGATAGCTGAGTAATTTCATGGTGAAAGACGTTTTTCGTTATCACGTGAGTATAACAGCTGTTTGATCTGCCCCGGAAGTGATAGCGGCAAACCGGTTCCGGTCGCAGCAGGTTGTCGCTAATTCGGGTTAGCGGGATTAGGTTCGAGCTGGTTAAAAAACAACTCTGCGCACTGTGCCCAGGAATTCTGTCGGGCGTAGTCGATACAGTCCTGCGGGTTCAGTTTCAGTGCTCCTGCAACAGCTTTTTGCAGGTCGTCATCCAGCACGCCAGTGACTCTCTGTTTAACGACATCAACAGGGCCGGTGACCGGGAACGCTGCCACGGGTACACCGCAGGCCATGGCCTCCAGCATCACCAGGCCAAAGGTGTCAGTCAGGCTGGGAAAGACAAATACATCTGCTGCAGCCAGGTACTGCGCCAACTCAATTCCGCGTTTGAAACCGGTAAACACGACGTCAGGGTATTTCTTTTTCATCTCTGCCAGGTCCGGACCATCTCCCACGATGTATTTTGTTCCCGGCAGATCGAGATCCAGGAATGCCTCTATGTTTTTTTCCACGGCGACCCTGCCCATGTACATGGAAACAGGTCGTTCGGCATCAATAAACGTTTTATCACGCGGATGAAACAAGTCCGTGTCCACGCCTCGTGACCACACTACCACGTTGGAAAAATTACGCTCATCCAGTTTCTGCTTTTGTGAAGGTGTGGGTACCATGGTGCGTTCGGCACGGTCATGGAAACGTTTGAGGTAACGGTAGGTCCAGCCAATTGGAATAGGCGCTCGTAATCGGACGTATTCAGGGAATTGCGTGTGGTAAGAGGTAGTGAATTTCAATCCTGTCCTGATGCAATACTTCCTGGCGGCATGCCCTAGTGGCCCCTCGGTAGCAATGTGCACCGCGTCCGGTTGAAAGTCCGCAAGCATTGCGGCAACTTTACTATCAGGGAATATTGCCAGCCTGATACTGGGATAGCTGGGACAAGGGAAAGTCTTGAAATACTCGGGGGTAATATACCGAACATCGTTTCCTGCCTTGTTCAATTCTTCACCCATCTTCTCCAGCGTGGTGACGACACCATTGATTTGCGGTGCCCACGCATCCGTCACGATTGAAATTTTCATTGTATCAGGCCGCTGCCGGCAGTTTTTTCAGAGAAGCGGTTTGTTCTGTCCAGTTTAGTATCTCGAGACTGCCATCCTGGTTCTCAATCAGTGCGGTACAGCTTTCTACCCAGTCACCACAATTACAGTAGAGGACATCATCAATCGTCCGAATCTCGGCCCGGTGAATATGGCCGCAGATCATGCCATCGACCTGGCGTTGTTTGGCCATTTGTGACACGGCGCTTTCAAAGTTACTGATATAGTTTACGGCACCCTTCACCTTGTGCTTAAGCGCCGCAGCCAGAGACCAGTATGGCAGGCCTAACTGGTAACGGAGGAAATTCACCACCTGGTTGGCCTGGAGTAACCAGTCATAGGCCTTACTGCCAACCAGTTCCAGTAGCCGCGAATTTTTTACGACACTATCAAACTGGTCGCCATGCAAAACCAGGAAGCGTTTCCCGTCTGCGGTAGTATGCACTATCTCGTTTTCAACCCTGACATTACCCATGACCATGTGGTTGTGTGCCCTTATCGGTTCGTCATGATTGCCGGGCACATAGATTACCTGGGTACCGTGCTTGGCCTTGCCGAGCAGGGTGCGGATAACATCGTTATGTTCCTGCGGCCAATAACGTTTCTTTCTCATGTAAAGAAAATCAATGATGTCACCCACCAGGTAGATCTTCTCGCACTCGGTATTGCGTAGGAAATCGAGCAGAAATTTTGCACTACAACCAGGGAAGCCCAGGTGGACATCAGAAATGAAAACGGATTTTACTTTGATCTTGCTGGTCGAATAATTTGCACTCACAGCTACATCTCGCGTTTTGGTTTGTGTGACTATGCATATCCAGTGTGACAGCGAGATTTAACAAAAATGACGTATTCATGAATATTTATGACAAATTTATTAATTACAAAACAAAACTTTGTCATAAATATTTAATCTAATTTTTCGCATTTCTTAATGCATACAAACTACTTTTAGCCTGACCAAGAGCAGGTTACGACAATGAGAAGACTTGAAAATAAAGACTACGTTGTAGCAACAGATGGGCTGGAAAGTCGCACTATTGGCGATTCACGTGGATACCTGTGGAAAATTATTATCGATAAAAACCGCGCTGTCGGCCGCATCGAAAAATTATCCGGGTTGCGTGACAACCCGGCCATGTCGGCAATGCTGGATGGTACAGAATATCCCTTGCCGGGCAAGGGTAATATCCGGGATGACATGCAGCACTTGACCAGCATCATCGAGTCGCGCTTTCACGCAGCCTGAGCAAGGCGGGTGTGAATACGTACGGCCGGCGCCACTGGTTGAATATCTTCGGGGTGCGCTAACCCGTCAAATTCCATAGAATGGTTGACTCAACCAGAGTCACTAACTATGCCGCAAGCCTCGATCAACAGTTATTTGCCCATTGCCTTGCTCGCGCCGGGTCCGCTATATCTTTCCATTGATTCCCTGCTGCTGGGCTTAATCTCCGGCCTTGTTATCTGTCTTGCACTTTTACTAAACCTGTTACTGGTGTTTCCGTTGCGTAATATGTTTCCCCCAACACTGCGGTTGCTGGTACTGCTATTGATTAACAGTGCCCTTATCGTTATTTTGCAGCACCTGGTGCAGGCCCATGCATATACACTTGAACAACAGTTGGGTTTGTACTTCCCGTTGCTGTTTATCAACGCGCTGGTACTGTCATATGCCGAGGGTCTATTTCGTATGACGAGGTTCGCGTCGCCGGTAAATGACCTATTGTTAGTGGCTACCGTTATTTTCCTGTCTTTGGTGTTCTTCGGGGCTTCCCGCGAAATGCTGGAAACCGGGTCGCTGCTGTCAGATCTGTCACTTCTGTTCGATACTGATTTTGGCGGTATCAGGCTTCTGATTTCCGATGATGGTATTCCCTTGTTTAGCTCAGCGGCTGGCAGCCTGTTCCTGTTGGGATTGCTGTGTGCATTAGTCAGCA
The DNA here is from genome assembly GCA_965229565.1 of Gammaproteobacteria bacterium. Lineage (GTDB taxonomy): Bacteria > Pseudomonadota > Gammaproteobacteria > Eutrophobiales > Eutrophobiaceae > JANQNX01. The sequence continues at coordinate 1,347,630 of OZ245888.1, forward strand.
TGGTAGTGACTCACAATAGTAAAGTGCCAGGCAAGGGGGTGAGTTGAACAAGCAGAAAAGGCTTCGAATATTCACGAAGTTTCAACAGCAAAATCCGGCTCCCACTACCGAACTGGTCTATCAAACCCCGTTTGAGTTGCTGGTAGCCGTCATTCTTTCGGCCCAGGCAACAGACATCAGTGTTAACAAGGCAACCGCCGGGCTCTATGCAGTAGCCAATACACCGCAAGCCATTGTGGATCTTGGATTAACCGGGCTAAAAAGTTATATCAAGACGATCGGTCTGTACAACAACAAGGCAAAAAATATTATCGAGACCTGCTTGATTCTACTGGAGCAGCACAATGGAGAAGTGCCACGCAACAGGGAAGCACTTGAAGCCTTACCCGGGGTTGGAAGAAAGACGGCCAATGTCATTCTCAATACCGCGTTCGGTGAGCCTACCATTGCCGTCGATACCCATATCTTCAGGGTGTCTAACCGAACCGGTATTGCACCCGGCAAGAACGTCAACGAAGTTGAGAAAAAACTGCTCAGGTTCGTCCCGGACGAATTTAAAAAAGATGCACATCACTGGTTAATCCTGCACGGTCGCTACACCTGCATCGCTCGCCAACCGCGCTGTCATAGCTGTATTATTTATGATGATTGCGAGTGGAAAGATAAAAAACACTACCGGTTGCAGGCTGATAGCAAATCGGTAGCGCGGTAGCAGAGTATTTGCACATGTTGATCAACGACCGGGACCAGGCGCGAAACTTTTTCTTCCAGGTATGGAACAAGATGCAGTTGCGGCAACCGCTGGAGCCGATGGAGGCTATCATCGCAGGCGTTATCGATGAGCACCCGGAGTATCACCTGTACCTGGAAAAGCCGGCATCCAGCCTGGAAAAAGAGTTCACGCCGGAGCAGGGTAAAACCAACCCTTTCCTGCATATGGGCATGCATATTGCCCTGAAAGAACAGCAGGCAACAGATCGACCTGCCGGTATCGCAGCTGTGTACCAGTCATTACTTGTTAAATACGGTAACACGCATGACGTGGAGCACAGTATGATGGAGTGCCTGGCCGAGACATTATGGTTGGCAAACAGGGACAACAGGATGCCTGATGAACAACAATACCTGCAATGCCTGCAGCGGTTGAAGTGATGACAAAACACAACGTCTATGACCTGTTTAGTTCGGAACAACACCATTCCTTGAGTGAACAGCTGGGTCTGCTTGCGGAGATTGTGCAGGGCTTTTCCAGCACCCTGGACATTGGTCAAACCTTACAAATCGCCATACACAGGTTCATGGAGTACATGGATGCCGAGGCTGCATCGATATTCCTGCTGAACAACACGGCGACTGAACTCACCTGCGTGGAATGTGCCGGCCCGGTCGATATTACAGGTCTGACGCTAACAGCAAAACAGGGCATTGTTGGTAAGGCGGTACAGACGACTTCCTGCCAACTGATACGGGATGTGACCAGTAACACTGACTTCATGGACAGCGTTGATATGGGCACCGGTTTTGTTACCCGTTCCATACTTTGTGTTCCCCTCGTCGTTAACGGGCAATGCATTGGTGCGCTGGAGTTGTTAAACAAGAAAAACGGGCAACTGTTCGACGAGCAGGACAGGCACTTGTCTGTCGCGCTGGCTTCAGCGGCAGCGTTGGCCATTCATAATTCTCATATAGCTGAACAGCTGTTTGAACAGGAGCGTTTACGCAGGGAACTGGAATTGGCCCGGGAGATCCAGATGGACCTGTTGCCGGAATCGAATATCGCCGACTTTCCTGTCAGGGGGGTCAACGTTCCCGCGCTGGAAGTGTCAGGCGATTTTTACGACTTCTTTCAGCTCGATAAGGACCTGATCTACTTCAACCTGGCCGATGTCTCCGGCAAGGGCATGAATGCTGCCTTGTTGATGGCGCGGGCGAGCAGTCTGTTGCACCATCTCGCCAAGACCATTGACGACCCGGGACTCCTGCTGGCAAAAGTCAATGACGAACTGTGTGAGACTGTCTCGCATGGGATGTTTATCACTATTGTTTCCGGTTTTATTGATACCAGTGATTGCACGGTAAGATTTGCCAATGCCGGGCATCAACCGCCGCTGTATCATCATAAAAGCGGTGAGTTTGAACAGATTCCGGCCGAGGCACCGCCACTGGCCATTGTGCCAGGCACACAGTATCCGGTGACCACCATTAAATTGAATGGTGGCAGCCTCTACCTGTTTACAGATGGCGTGACTGAAAGCAAAGACTCAGAACAACACACCCTCAGTGTTGATGGTCTAAAACAATTGATTTCGAACAACTCCGGGGTGATCGCATCTAAACGGCTTGATGATATCGTGGCCAGCATACGTGAGGGGGAGACTGAGCAACACGATGATATTACGATGATGGTCATAGAATGCTGTTTGAATAAATAATGGAAACGCTTTTCGAAATTAAATTTCCCGCCAAGGCCGATCGCCTGTGCATGGTGCGATCAATGGTGAAACATACAGCCGGGGTTGTCGGCTGTTGCCCTGAACTTTGTGAACGCCTGGTAATTGCGGTTAACGAGGCCTGTATGAATGTCATTCAGCACGCGTACCGGGAAGATGACGCAGGTGAAATTGTTCTGGAAATGCTAAATAATGAGGGCAGGTTGCATTTTCGACTGTTCGATAATGCTGCCCCGATTGACCTGGATAACTGCAATCCCAGGGACCTGGACGATATCAGGCCGGGCGGACTTGGAACGCATTTTATCAATGAGATAATGGATGAATGTGATCGAGGCCACCTGGACGAGGGGCGCGGTAATTACCTTGAAATGATAAAAAAAATAACCTGATGGGAACCCACTGGTATGGATATCAAAGTAATTGAAGAACAGGGCTCGGCACTACTGGCTCTTGGCGGTGATGTGGACCTGTCCTGCTCGCCCGAGGCCCGTAAGGCGATTCTTGAAACGCTGGACGACGGTAAAAACTTGCTGATTAACCTCTCTGAAGTGACCTACATAGACAGTTCGGGTGTCGCCAGCCTGGTGGAGGGTTACCAGATGGCAAAAAAGATGAAACTGGAGTTCGCGTTGATTAGCGTTAGCGAGGCCGTAATGAATGTGCTGCAGCTGGCTCGACTGGACTCGGTATTCCCGATATATGCCACATTAGAAGATTATCGCCAGACAACGGGCTGACTTACACCCGCAACGGAAAACACTAGCTGGCTGCCGTGAATTCCATTTTAATGCCGGCCAGTTCGATCAAATCACTGTCCTTCAACTGGTAAGCCTTGGGACCAATCGCCTCGCCATTTACAACCGGGTAACGCTTGCCGTCACCATCACTTTCAATGTGTGTAAGAAAATAGCCTTGTGGGCGACGGGATATAACGGCTACCTGTGTACCCGGCTTACCCAGGGTGATTAAGGCCTTGGTCAATTCCAGTTCTTTGCCGGCGATAGGACCGTTGAGTACCGTTAAGCGACCCAGTGGCATACCACCACCCGAGGACGTTTCGCTCATCTTTTGCTCGGCAGCAGCGGCAGACGCCCCGGCCTTTTCCGCTGCCTGCGCGGCAGCCACGGCGGCGCTGGCGGAACCCGGCTTGATGATCATGGTTTTTTCGAACTCGTCATCGTCTTCGGTGGCAAGCTCGTTCATGTATTTCAATTCGTGCTTGCCGATGGCGATCACGTCACCGTCTTTAAGCGCATGTTTTTTAACGAGTTTACCATTGACATAGGTGCCATTGGTGCTACCCAGGTCTTCCAGAAATGAGTCATCCAGAATAGTGATAACCAGTGCGTGTTTACCACTCACTGCTAGGTTATCAATCTGGATGTCGTTATCAGGTTTGCGTCCGATGGTCAGGCGTTCCTGGTTCAGTTCATGTTCACCCTGGACCACGCCATTCATACTCAGAACTAACTTTGCCATCGCTAATTCCTATTCCCCGTTTATTTGAACCTATTTGTCAATTTTTCTAAGAAGTTCCGTGGTGAAGAATACTCTTCCAGGACGCGAACCAGTATGACTGAGATGTTGTCCTTGCCCCCATGTCGGTTGGCTGACTGCACTAAATTGTCTGCAGCCTGTACAAGATTAGCACTATATTTACTTAGGGTTAAGTGAATTTCTTCATCCGCTACCATATCATTTAATCCATCAGAGCACAGCAGGTAAATATCGTCGGGCAAGACGTTTTCTTCCTTGAGATCGACCTCGACCTTGTCGTCGATACCCATGGCCCGCGTTACGAGATTTCGGGGAGTTTTTGCGTAGGCCTCTTCCGCTGTATACAAACCTCGATCGATCAATTCCTGTACCAGTGAGTGATCCCGGGTGATTTGCTGTAACTCATTGTTTCTAAAGCGGTATACACGAGAATCGCCGACATGGGCTATGGCCAACTTGTTTTCAAAAAACAGGCTTACAATGATGGTTGTTCCCATCCCCTGGTATTGTTCTCCCTGTTTCGCGGTATCAACAATCAAGCTGTTTGCCTTGCTAACTATTTTTTGCAACAGCAGGGTCTGTTCGTAAAAACCGCTTTCCTGGTCCACACGTTCCTTTTTCAACCGTTTTAATTGCTGGCAAATGTCGTGATATATCTGGGTTACTGCAAGCGCACTGGCTACCTCACCGGCCTTGTAGCCACCCATACCATCAGCAAGGATGGCGAGACCTTTTCGCTTGTCAGCGATGGTACTGTCTTCGTTGTGTGGACGCCGACGGCCAACATCACTTTGCGAAACAATTTCTAGTTTGGTCGACAGGTCCATTATTATTTTTTTGTTGTATCAGTAGGTTATGCAAGTAAAGCAGTATACACCAAGCCCGGTAATTACATGTCTTGAAGACACTTGCCAACTTATTTTTGGGTGTATTTTACCCTGAATTCACCGAAATCGATGTAGTTTTGCTGAAATTAATGACTGTCCTTGCCCATGTGATTCAGCAATTTTCGTCGAGGTATTTCCGGTATTTTTGCTGTTCCTCTTTGCGTTGCGCATCTGACAGGATTGTCGGGTTGAGAGGATCGTTCGTCTCTTCGTAAAGATAGCTGGCACTTTGCATACGTGTCAGATCAGCTTGCACCCGCTTACATCGTTCTTCCTGTAAGGCCTTGCGTTCGGCCATTTGCTTTTCCTCGGCGAGTCTGGCTTCACGTTCATCATCCATGGTCTCCAGCAGGCGTTGCCTTTTATCAAGACGCTGCTGGTACTTCTGGTCAGTAGGCGGCGCTTTTTTAATTATTATTTTCTTTGCAGTTGAGCTATTTGGTTTGTCACCATAAACCACGTTGCCGTTGTCATCTGTCCATTTATAAATCTCGGCCACCACGAATTCCCCGTGACTTAACAGGAGTGCAACCAACATGAAATACGAAAGGTAACGTTTATCGAGCATCGAGATATTGGATCGTGCAAATTACCGTATTATCGGCCTATTTTACTTTGCCACGGAACATTTGTCCTGATTAGGCTACCTGGCTTTTGTGCAAGGATTGTAGTTTTTTCAGGGCAGATTTCAGCTCCCTGGTGATGGTTTTGTAGGCATTTAATTCAGCCTCGCTCAGGGCTTTTGTCCCCTTGTCGTAAGTGATCACGAAGCAGCCATAGGGTTTGCCATCCAGTTTTAAGCTATGCAGCAGCATGCACTCGTTAATCTTGTCTGAAACCAGCCCGGGCGGCATGTGTGGCAGGTATTTATGCTTATTGTCGTCATTGATGATTAGTAATACTTCTTTCTGCATCAGCTTCTCAAACAGTCGGTTCAATTCCAGCGATATCAGGAGTCTGGCTAACTGTTTCGATGCATTGTCATTGGCAGTGATAGCCGAGTCCAGGCAGTTATCAGTGTGATTCATGAAGAAGAAAGCAGTTCTTGTAAAGCCGATAGTGTCATGCAGGGTGTTGATGACTTGCTTGATTGGAATGATATGAGATGCAGCAGCAGGAATTTTACGTAGCAACTCGATACAGTTTAATAAATTTTCCTTGCGATTGACGGGTGTTGATTGCTTGTCTGCTTGATCCAGCCGTGCAGGGTGGCTCATGAAAGCGCGAATACTGTTGCCGGGTGGCAATTTACCATGCGTGTTGCGAAAGGCCTGCACTATGCTGCGATTTATCAATACATGTGTTTTCTGTTCATTTACGCGCATGTAGGTAGTGACCTTCTGGAACAGTTTTTCCGGGTAGTCATAGCACTTGTGAATATACAGCCACTGCACCACTTCACTCGCTAACCGTATACCGGCCAGCTTGGGGCTGTGCTGCTTGTCAGCAAAATTTTCCCTGATCAGGTAGGGTAAATGCCAGGCCTGGGCAATGGCGCTTGACAATTCTTCCACGCTATACCCAAGCAGCTCCTTCTCCTTCTCGATTAACTCTGCCAGGCTGGATGTGCTGTAATTATAGAGTTTGATGGCCGTATCGAACTCGGTCAGGTATAGAATCAGGTACAGAAAGTCATGGTTCACTCCCGCTGTAAATAATTCATTATTCTCTGATTCCTGTCGCTGTATAGACCAGGCCATGGCCAGTGAACCGTTTAAATGCTGGTAGAAATACAGGCGCTTGATCCTGTAGGCCAGTTCTGGTTTGACGGTTTGCTCGAGCACCGGTAACCGATGCATTAATTTAATCGTGGCGGGAATACTCAGCAGCAATATGGCGTGAGAAAGCGTCGTAATCTCACGTTTTTTTCTGCTGCGGATACCGGCCTCACGCAACAGGCTGATTGAAAACCCCGGATCGAGCCGGGCCAGGCCCAGGAGGTCGTCAACCTTGATGTTGTCCTCGTTATCAAGCAGTTCGACAAGGCGACGTTTACTCGCCGCCAGTACCGGGAACTGGCAGTCGCTGGCCTGTTTAATCCATTCTGTTAGTGTTTTCGCCATTAATTGTTGCCCTTGAATGGCGCCAATACGCGACAAAGCACGTGCGCCAATAGCTTTCAATATCGGGCGAAACGGGTATAACTTGAGGAATTACGGGGATATTTGGCTATCCCCGCGGGTGGATTCTAGCGTTCCAGGTACTCGAGTTTGCCGGTTTTTTCTTTCCACTCATCGGCATCTTCGGGGGGAGTTTTCATTTCATTGATAACCGGCCATTCCCTGGATAGTTCGGCATTTAATTCTATGAATTCCTGCTGGTTTTCCGGTACATCTTCATCAGACATGATGGCCTCAACCGGGCATTCCGGTTCACAAAGTGTACAGTCAATACACTCGTCCGGGTCAATCACCAGCATATTGGGGCCCTCGTGGAAGCAGTCAACCGGACAGACTTCTACGCAGTCGGTGTATTTGCACTTGATACAGCTTTCTGTGACAACAAATGGCATTGAAATTACCTTTCTGTACTGGTTTAGAAAAGAAACGGATCATACTCGTTCCCGGGTCTGCAAAAAAGTCCCAATTTAGCCCCGTAGCAGGCTGGATATTTCATCGGCCAGGGCCGATCCCTTGCTTAGTTCCTCTACGCCCACGTCGAATTTCTGCATTTCATTCAGAACAGCTATCTGTACCTCGTGGGAGCTGCCCTCGCGATAGAAGATCATGTAACGACGCGTATCACCTTGCTCGGCCTCAACTGCTGTTACATTTGGCATCGCACCCAGGGTTTCAATAATATCTACCGCGGGACTGGATTCAAGGCGCAGGCGGAAACACTGGTGCATGCGCTTGATGTCGCTGATCGTGCCTGATCTGATCAATTTACCGTGGTTTAAGACAACAATATTTCGGCAGATGCCTTCTATCTCGTCAATATTATGGGAACTGATAAACAGGCAGTAATCCTTGGCCAGTTCTTGCAGCAATTGATGCACTTCACGGGTTACTACCGGGTCCAGTCCCGAGGTCGGTTCATCCAGCAGGATTAAACGTGGTGAACCAATCAATGCCTGGGCAAGCAATACTTTTTTACGCTGGCCGAAGCTCAGGGTTTCCGGGTATTGCCTGGCCAGGGACAGCGCGTTCACGCGCTCCATTGTCGCCCCCACTTCCTGCCTCGCCTGGTGCCTGTTGAAACCCTGCAGCCTCGCATAATGACAAAGCTGCGCATGCACACTGATACCCTTATACATGCTGGTGTCCTGCGGCAGGATCCCAAGCTTGCCCTTCAGGCCAGGCTGTCGTACATCCATGCCCATGACCTGTACAGAGCCGGCACTGGGTCGTATGAAACCGCAGAGTATGGCAAACAGCGTCGATTTGCCCGCGCCATTGGCACCAACCAGCCCGGTTGGTTCAGATAGATCGATATCCAAATCCAGCGCCTGCAGCGCTGTCACGCTGCCAAAGCGCTTGCCAAGTCCCTGACACTGTATCCTGTTCGTCATTACACGTCCCGGGTCCTGAAAATGAACCAGCCAAGTATGTAATACGACAGGGCATACAGGCTGAGCGCTGCAATGGCTGTCATGGTATGGGTAGTGTTTATCTCAAACAGGAAGGGACGAATGGCACTGGGTAACACATAGGCTATCGTGGAAATATCCTTGTGTAGCCAGAGAATGACGAATACCAGGAACGTATAAAGCATCAGTGCCAGGAACAGGTTGCCCATGGCTGATTTTGCCAGTGCCGAGGTCATGGTCATGAAGGCAACAAAAGGCAGGCAGTAAAACAACAACAGTAGCAGCGTTTCTGCCGCAAAAACGACCAGGCGCAATACCTGCGCCTCTTCATTCAGCCAGGCGACGACCAATGCCCATGCCGTGGCAATGACAATACAACTGGCAGCAACCAGTAACGATGACAGGAACCGTGACAGGTACAATTCATGCCGGGTTGCTCTTGTCAGGACAAAGCGAAATGCACCTCGGGCACGGTCACTTGATAACTGGTTATTGGCTGCAAACATGATAAACAACGGCATGATACCGACGGAGATCAGCAGGAAAACCGAAAGCGTCGGTGAACGGTCAACCAGTAACTGTAGTGCCAGTTCCTGGTCTTCCAGTAGCCAGCTGGCAATAAACAAACCCTGCGTGCTTTGCAGCCATTCCAGGGTCGTTGCCGAGTAGTTGCTGAAGATCAGGTACCAGAACAGGAAGTAGGGGATGACAAAAAGCGTGTTACGCATGCTGGTAAATGCATAAACAAAGTCGAATCTGACCAGTTCGAAAATACGGGGCAGGTTAGGCACGGCCGTGGGATTTATTTATCGCTGAGTAAGGTTTTCAGTTCGTACAGGAGAGCAAGCGCCTGTTTCGGCGTTGTCGCATCAGGATCGATCTCCTTTAATTTCTGCAGCGCCGGTTCTTCAATAAACAGGTCGGGTTGCGGTGTTTGGCCACTGTCGTGAACTTGCAGGGATTCGATCTCCAACAGTCGCTTGCGCGCCAGGTCGATGACATTGGCGGGTACACCAGCCAGGGCCGCCACGTGTAACCCGTAACTCTGGCTGGCCGGACCGGGTCTGACGCTATGCAGGAAAACGACGTCATTACCATGTTCAATCGCCTCCATGTGGACATTGCTGACCTGGGGGTAGCGTTCGGGCAGGGCCGTCATTTCGAAATAATGGGTCGCAAAAAGACAATACGCATGAGTTGTTTCAACAAGCTGCTGGGCGCAGGCCCAGGCCAGTGCCAGGCCGTCATAGGTACTGGTGCCCCTACCAATCTCGTCCAGTAGTACCAGGCTGTGTTCGGTAGCACAGTTCAGTATTGTCGCGGCCTCGGTCATTTCCACCATGAAAGTTGAACGACCGCTGGCCAGGTCATCGGCCGCGCCAATGCGGGTGAATATCCTGTCCAGCTTGCCTATGCAGGCACTCTCTGCCGGCACGAAACTACCGATATGGGCCAGGATTACAATTAATGCATTTTGCCGCATGTAGGTGGATTTACCGCCCATGTTCGGGCCGGTAATGATCAACATCTGCCGCTTTTCATCCAGTTGCAGATCGTTGGCAATAAAGGTCTCTGCCTGGATCTGTTCAACAACCAGGTGACGTCCGCCATTTATCTCCAGTTGCTTATCATTGCTCAGCCGCGGCATGGTGAGATTCAGGGTTTCAGCTATGTTGGCAAAGCAAAGGTAAATATCCAGCTCGGCAACAACATTAGCATTACGCTGCAGTGGCTCGATAAATTCGGCAATGTAGTCGAGCAACGATTCGAACAGCTGCTTTTCCCGGGCCAGCGCCTTTTCCCTTGCGCTTAGTATCCTGGTTTCAAATGATTTCAGTTCAGGTGTAATAAAGCGTTCGGCGGCTTTGAGTGTCTGGCGTCGGGAATAATCGGTGGGCACCTTGTCAGCATGACTGCGACCAATCTCGATGTAGTAACCGTGTACGCGGTTGAAGCCGATTTTCAGTGTGTTGATACCGGTTCGGGAACGTTCCCGGGATTCGAGGTCATGCAGGTATTGACCGACATCGGTGTTGATATGGCGCAGTTCATCCAGCTCGGCGTCATAGCCGTCGGCGATGACGCCACCGTCACGTACCGTAACTGGTGGTTCTTCGACCAGCGCCTGTTCAAGACGATTGACCAGCTCGGGCAACAGATCCATTTTATCCTGCAAAGCCATTAAACGAGGACTATCAACATCGGACAGACGCTGCTTGATGGCCGGTAATTGTTGCAGGCTGTTGCGTAGTTGTATCAGGTCACGTGGACGTGATGACCGTAGTACCACGCGTGCCAGTATGCGTTCGATATCACAGATCTGGCGCATATCATCGTGAAAATCACGATGCAGGAAATTAGCCTGTAATTGCTTGACCGCGTCATAGCGCAGTCGCAGCTCGTCATGATCGCGGGTAGGTTGTTGCAGCCAGCGTCGCAACAGGCGTCCACCCATTACCGTCGAAGTCGTATCGATGACGTCTAGCAGTGAATGCGAGGTGCCAGGCATGATGCTGCTTTCGAGTTCAAGATTGCGGCGCGAGGCGGCATCGATCTGGATGCAGTCCTCGTTGTGGCGCAGTCGTGGTGGCTGCAAGTGAGGTAACAGGGTCTTTTGTGTCTCTACCAGGTAGCACAACAAACCGCCGAGTGCGCCAATAGCAGCAGTCAGGTCAGCACAGCCAAAACCGTTTAAATCACGGACGCCGTATTGCTTTTTCAAAAGCGTAACCGAGCTATCATAATCAAATTGGAGATCAGGCCTGCGGGTCAGGCATTGCCTGGTATCAGATCGGGTTTCCAGCGTGTCATGTTCTCCGACCAGTATCTCGGCAGGATTGAACTGTGCAAGCAGGTCATCCAGGTTGGCGTCGGCTTCGCATTCAAGCAGTTCGACCCGACCGCTGCTGAGTTCGGTCAAGGCCACGCCCAGCTTTTCGTTTTGTTGGCATATTGCCATCAGGGTGTTAGGTGAGCGTTCTTCCAGCAAGGCCTCATCGGTCAGCGTGCCGGGTGTCAGGATGCGTACGACTTTTCTCTCGACCGGCCCCTTGCTGAGTGCCGGGTCGCCGATTTGTTCACATATCACTACCGATTCACCGAGCTTGATTAGTCGCGCCAGGTAAGTCTCTACCGCGTGGTAGGGAACCCCGGCCATAGGAATGGCCTCGCCGGCGGATTTCCCGCGTCGAGTCAGGGTGATATCAAGCAGGCGGGCCGCCTTCCTTGCGTCCTCGTAGAATAATTCATAGAAGTCGCCCATCCTGAAGAACAGCAGCATATCTGGATACTCGGCTTTGAAACCAAGGTATTGCTGCATCACGGGAGTATGCGTAGGTGACTGCTTGGTGTCGGCAGGCATGGCGTTATTCTAGTTTAACTGGTTGGGCTTGGCTATTGCCTGTGGAGGCTCAGGAGCAGGTGTTGTCCACCTCGCACTGAAAGGCCGTTGATTGCATGCGCATGATTCCCTGGGAATAAAGCACGATACTGAGTCTGCCGTTGTCAGCCGGGTTATTGATACAACTGCGGGCAAAGGAACCTGCCGGTGGTGGCCCAAAAAATCCTTCGGGCGTGTTGTCGGTGTCGGGCCAGTAATTGCCATAATTGATCTCTGCCGGCGGTGCTGATCCGGTACCGTATCGTTGCCATGCCCAGATCATGCGGTTTACAAAGGGAACGATAAGTTCATAACAGTAACCAATGTGAATCTTGAGCAGGTTGGCATCCTGCAACGACTGGGCCGACGTGCCGCCGCCGATAACGTTGGCATCACGGTACATCAGGTTGTCGTTGGGAATACCCAGTACCGTTCCGCGTTCAGCATCATTGAACATCACGCCGTAATCGCCAAAGGCCTCGGCGCTGGGGTTGATCACGCTGATGTTGACATAGCCATTGTCGATTTGTTGCTGAACTATCTGCCGGGCGCAGAGCACATCGTCAGATTCGAAAGTATTAATATTGGCATCCAGTACACCACGGGTATTGGTCTGCGTTATTTTCGACGTGCCGATGCGCGTCTGCCTGCCGGCATCGGTGTCCAAAAAGGTATTGGAACAGGCGCCGGAATTATCCATATCGAGAAAACTGCTGGTATAGATTGGTGCCATGTTACTGGCAAAGGCCAGTTGCATCGCATCAATACTGGCATTATTGAGACTGCCTGCACGAGCTGTCTGGAAGGCGGCATAGTTGAGAGTAATCTTGGCCTGGTAGATCAGTGCAAACTGCAGGATGCCCATGACCAGCATCAGCATTACCGGTAGTACGATCAGGAATTCGACCATGGCCTGACCGTTTCGTGTCGACGGGCAGGACATGGGGTGAACCACGTCTCGTGCATGCATCAGGTGGCTACTCCCTGATAATGGCTTTAATGTCGTCCAGCATCTCTGTTGCCCTGCTGTAAAGGGGATCCTGCTTATCAGTATAGATTAGCATCTCGTTCAGGCTAAATGCGGTTTGTTTCAACTGCACTACTCCCAGGTTATACCAGGCCTTGGCAAACTTCGGATCACGGATCACTGCCTCACGGTACAGGTTCATGGAGGCGTAGGGCCGATCGGTAGCAACATAGATATTGCCCAACCTGAACCAGAACTCGGCTTCCTGTGGCATTTCCTTGATTAGCGTGGTGTAGTGTTTTTCGGCCGTCGCCAGGTCGTCATTGAGGTATGCCTCGTTGGCCTGCTTACGTATTTCCAGTAAATCCACCAGGGCGGTATCTTCCTCTGCCGGTTTCGTTTGCAGTGCATTACAGCCACTTAACATCAACAGTGCCAGGCAGGTCAGCGTAATTTTTAAAACAGATTTATGATTATTCATATTCATGCAAAACAAGTTGTTGTCCTTTTACCAAGCTTAGTTCCTCTGCCCGGTTAGCTGCCAGTTCAAGTACTGACTTTGCGCCTTTACAGGCAGACATGCGCCACGGCCTGATAGCAGAGACCGTCTTTAACACGGTCATGGTCGCATCCAGGTAGACGAGGTCTATACTGTAACGCATTCCGAAGGTATGTACCGAAGAACAGGGCGAAATCAGCAAGGCCTCGCCAGCCTTTAATTGCGGCCTGAACAACAGTCCACACATCCTGTCCAGGAAGTTCGAGGTTATAAAAACGTTCTCAATCAGGCAGTCATTGCTGTTGTTGGCAAGCTTGCCATGGTTCATAGCATTCCTTCGGACATGAATTTCATCACGATAGGGAAGCCAAGAACGATAAATGTGACCGGAAAGATAAACATGATGAGTGGGCCGACCAGTTTGATCGGTGCTTCCATGGCCAGTTTTTCCGCACGTTGAAAGCGTTCATTGCGGCGTTGGTCAGATTGTACGCGCAGCACAGTTGCGAGTGACGCCCCCATTTTTTCCGCCTGGATAATTGAGCTCACGAAACTTGTGATTTCCTGGATATCAAGGCGTTCGGCCATGCGGCGCAGTGAGTCAGCGCGCGACAATCCTGAGCGCAGGTCGCGTAATACCACGGCGAATTCATTTCGCAGAGGCCCCGGTGGTGCCTTTTCCATCGCCTGTCCCAGCGCCCCCTGCAGGTTTAGGCCGGCCTCGACACACATGGTAATAAAATCGAGGTAAACGGGCAGGGTGCGAATCACGGCACTGTCACGCTTTTTGCGCGTATCGCTTAGCCAGATTTCAGGAAACAGGAAGCCCAGAACCGGCATGATGACAAACCAGATGGGGACAAAATTATCCAGCATTACCATGACCAGCAGCGCCAGTAATGGCGCAATAATAGCCGAGATGATACGGAGTGCAATAAACTGCTCGGCATTCAACAGGTAGCTGACACCGGAATGCGTGATCTTTTTTTCCGTGGCTTCCAGGATTTCATAGGGCAGAAATACGACAAAGAAGTTGGCAATGATCTGTATGAATGGCCACAGTAATTTCAACAAAGGCGGTAACGGATCCATGTAGGTACGATCTTCCTTGTCTATCATGGCGTTAAGCGTGCCGACCAAAAGCGCAAACAGCGCAGTGGCGATGAAATAACCTATTATCGAACCACCATAAAAAATATCTGTAAAAAACTCAGCCACGGTAATCTCCGCTATACATCAATACTGGTTATCTTGGTAATCATGAAGTAGCCCAGTGCTTCCATGACAATGATGATCGTCAGCACCACCCAGCCTATAGTGGTTGTCCAGAGTTTGCTCATGGCCTCCGGTTCCATAAAATTAAGCAATACACCCAGAAGAACTGGCAGGCCGGTCATGACGATGCCTTGCAGTTTACCCTGGGCCGTCAGGCTCTGGATCTTGCCTTCCATCATGCCCTTGCGACGCAGTGTTTCTCCCAGTGTCTCCATGGTTTCAGCCAGGTTACCACCGACTTCGCGGTTGATAAGCAGGGCCGTAACCAGCATGCTGAAATCCTGCAGTGGAATACGTTCTTCCATCTTTTTTAGTGATATCTCGAACTCTACGCCCAGTCGCTGCTCCTTCAGGAACAATTCAAACTCCTGCGACAGCGGTGCAGGCTGTTCCTTGACGAGGCTCTCGAGAGCAATATTCAGGCTGGCACCGGCACGCATGGCGCCCGATATCATGGCCAGTCCGTCGGGCAACTGTTGTTCAAATCGTTTTAGCCTTTTTTTACGCATGGAGCGATAAACAAACGAGGGCAGGAACAGTACCAGTGCCAGCATGGTAACAGTGGCCGGCACATCGCGAGTCACGATAAAAGTCAGTATTGGCAGTGCCACGATGGCTGCCAGGTTGATCATGAACAACTGGTTTGGATCCACGGTCATGAACATGTCAGACATGTTTGACGTGGCCGTGGAGGTAAATGTCTTTTTGTAATTTTCTGCGAAACTTTGCACCTTCTTCGCGAGCACAAACCATAGCGTTGCCACCGTCAGGAATACGAAGGTCAATGACAGGTAGTAGCTGGCGCCGGCAGAGAGAGTTAGCAGGAAATCAAACATCGGTGTCAGGTAAAGATAGACATATCAACTGGCAGGCCGCGCTGGCGCATTTCTTCATAGAAATGCGGGATAGCTCCAGTCGCCTCAAAGCGACCCTTGACCTTGCCCTCTGCATCAAAGCCTTCCTGCTGGTAGCGGAAGATATCCTGCATGGAGACTATGCCGGACTCAACTCCGGTAACTTCAGTGATATTGATAACACGTCGGCTACCGTCAGAGTAACGTGTGATCTGAACGATCAGGTGAATAGCTGATGCCACCATTTCACGGATAGCCGATACCGGTAAATCAAGGCCTGACATCATTACCATAACCTCGAGCCTGGCTATCATGTCCCGGGGTGAGTTCGCGTGAGCGGTAGTCAATGAACCATCATGACCGGTATTCATAGCCTGCAACATATCGAGTGTTTCACCACCGCGACACTCGCCGACCACGATACGGTCAGGTCGCATACGCAGACAGTTCTTAACGAGGTCACGAATCGGTATCGCGCCTTTACCCTCAAGGTTGGCAGGGCGTGCTTCCAGACTGACCAGGTGCGGTTGCACCAGTTTGAGTTCAGCAGCGTCCTCAACCGTAATGATGCGCTCACTGGGCGGGATGAAGTTAGATAACACATTCAGGAGCGTGGTCTTGCCACTACCGGTACCACCAGAGATTAGAATGTTCATGTGATTGTTAACTGCGGTCTCAAGGAAGTTAACCATTGCCTCATTCAAAGCGCCGAAATTAATCAAATCCCTGGCTTGTAATTTCTGCTTGGCAAACTTACGAATGGTAAGGCAGGGGCCTCTGAGTGCAAGCGGCGGTATGATGGCGTTGACTCGCGAACCATCCTTCAGTCGAGCGTCCACCAGTGGCGAGCTCTCGTCAATACGTCTGCCAAGGGGAGAAACAATACGTTCGATGGCGGTCATGACAGCATCGTCACTTGAAAACGTGATGTCAGACAGTGTTAATTTGCCTGACTTTTCAATGAATATTTCATCGAACTTGTTCACCATGATTTCTGTTACTTCATCGTTTGCCAGCAAGGATTCCAGTGGCCCGAGCCCGACCGCTTCGTTCAGAACTTCAGCTGCAAGCTGCTGCCTATCAACGTCTGAGGGCAGCTTTGGTCCCATCTCCTCGATAATTTCACGAATAAGTTTTTCGACATGCGAGCGTAACTGGTCCTCATCCATGCTGCTGATATCAGTACGACGCAAGTCCATGGCGGCGAGTAATTCTTCGTGTACCCGGTTACGCCATTTGAATTTTTCATTGTGTTGCAGGTTAAGTAGTGTCTTGCTGACTTCTTCCGATTCATCAAGCGCAGCATGATGTTGTACCCCGAATACCGTCTTCATATCATCAAAAGAGCTGTCATCATCCTCGTCGAACTCTTCTTCTTCGGCAGCGGCACTCATGCCAGCCTTGATGTAGTATCCGGCTATTATTATCTCGTCTGACGAGCGTATTGGTCCGTGATGTGATACTTCTTGTCCATTCACTTCAATGCTGTCTTTACCTGTCTTGTCTTCAATAAACAGACCTTCAGAAGTGCGGGTGATCTCTGCATGATGATTGGCAACTTTCCAGCCACGCAGTTGAATAAAATTATCTCGTGCTTTACCGATCGTGCATTCAGCAACCGGGCAATGAAAATTTTTAACGCGCTCACCTTTGGCGTTATTTACGATTACATCAAACATATATAGGTCTCATTATTAAAATTGAATATCAAGGCGATCTCTGTCGATATTCTCTAATGTTGCATTAATGCCTTTTTCAGCATAATCGAGCATGTCGCGGTTGATCTGCGAATTGGCATCTATAATCTCTGGTGTCACAAAGATAACCAGTTCTGTCTTGTCATCCCGGAAAGATTCCGAACGGAATAACCTGCCAAGAATAGGAATGTCTTTCAGGAACTTGATGCCATTGATGCTTTCGGCTGCCTGTTGATCTATCAGGCCTGACATCACCAGTGTTTCACCCGTTTTTAGTATCACATCGGCCTCTGTCTTGCGGCTCAGAAGACCCGGGACACCGCCAATTGCGACATCAAAATCCAGTGAACTGAGTTCGGTCATGACGTTTGCTCGTATATTGTTATTGCGGTCAATTTCAGGTTTCACCGTGAGCGAGATACCGTACTCCTTGAACTCGATGGTGGTGCCGTTGATGTTTGAGATTTCGATCGGAAATTCACCACCCGCCAGAAATGTGGCTTCACCGCCACTGCGAGCGGTAAGCCTGGGTTCAGCCAGGATAACGGCATCACCGGTATTTTCAGCAAAATTGATACGGGATGTCAGTTCGGCTGCAATGCCGAAGTAACCCAACGGGCTATCCGCTGAACCAATCGGCAGGTCACCCGCAGAAAACGTATCGTCGGAACTGGGTCGAAATACCGAGTTGTTCTCGGCATCAAATGCGAACGCGGCAGCCGGACCGGCAACCGATGATCCCCAGGAGATACCAAGCGTTTCGGTAAAGGATTTACTGAACTCGGTAATCTTGATGTTCATCAACACCATCTTGTTGTCCGGCATATTGGCATCCAGGCTGGCGCGCTGGGTCAGGTCCATGAGTTCACTGAAGGCTGCCTGGACAGTCTCGATGGCCTCTGCATAACCGTTGTCAATCAGACCACTGAGGACAATATTCTCGCCCACTATGCGCACATTCAGGCCTTCAACCTCTGACAGCAGGTCCTCGATTTCAATCTTTTTTCGGACAAGGTCGTTAATTGCAAAATTGGTGCTGTTCAATACTTTAGGAAACGCTTCTTTGACGGCGGCTATATTTGCCTCGTTGCCGAAGGCGATTTGGCCGCTAAGCACGATACGATCACCAACGATGGACACGTACAGACCGGGAATGTCACCCAGTAGCTGCTCTACTGCGTCCTTTTGTTGTACCAGGCTGGTAGCGGTATCGCTGACATGAATCATGTAGTCTCTTTCAGAACCGTTGCTGAACCAGACATGAATATTACTGGAGCCTTCCCCTTCGCCAATGAGAATCAGCTGGCCGTTTTGTAATAGTGAATTACTGACTACTTTGGGGTTACCCACAGCAATTCGATCTATGGAGCCCAGTTTCAGGATTTTGACTTCGCCCACGTAAAGATCGATACGTGATTCGGCATGTGCGACCCCAAAGCAAGAGAGTAAAAGCAAGGTGACAAGTATTCTTTTTATCATAATGGTATTTCCTGCTTACCAATTTGGTTATTTATCGTTTCCCCACAACGAGGATATTCAATCCAGGTGTTACCTGTGCCCGCAAGCGTCACTGCTCCGGTGAGACAACGACCTCTTTGGCCACGCCGTCAGTAGACTGTCCACCTACAATCATCTTGACGGACTGTTTCTGCAATTCCTTTTTATCCGACCTGTCATCCGTGTTGTTGGCATTTGCTGACTGCCCGGTTTCAACTTCTATTACCCGCCCGTTCAGACTCGCACTGGTCGAAATTTCCGGATCTTCTTCAGCATAGACCGTTGCCATTAACACTAATGCAAGCGAAGCAACTACGCGCATTTTATTCCTGCTTTGCAGCCGGCAATTCTTCCGGAGGCAACGCTACTTTTTTCGACTTCGCTACACCGTCTTCACTGGCACCACCAATAATCAGGTCATATTCAGTAGCAACCATAATCGATCCCGTAATGGACTGATTTTGTGCAAATTTGGAAATTTCGGAATCAGAGACGACGTTACCCCTGGCATCGACGATTTCACCGTTCGCATTAACCCTGTATCCGGATTTCGCAAGCTCCTGCTTACTCAGTATCTCGCCATTTGCCGATGTTATGAGATCGTTCTTGTCGACCACATTACCGTTGGCATCGACGATCTCGCCGTTTTCATTGATGCTTAGTCCAGCCGCAGCAAGTTGCTCTTTAGTCATCACGCTGCCATCAGCAGCAATGACTACGTCATTTGGATCGATGACGTTGCCGTCCTTGTCAACGATGTCACCATTTTCATTGACCGTGTAACCCGCAGCCTCAAGTGCTTCAAGTTTTTCTTTCGTCATTACGGTGCCATCTTTGGAAACGACAAGGTCACTGGCATTAACAACTTTTCCGTTGGCATCAACGATCTCGCCGTTTTCATTCACACTAAGTCCTGCAGCTGCCAATTGTTCCCTGGTCATAACACTGCCATCAGAGGCTACTACCACATCGTTTGCATTAACGACATTACCATTTGCATCAATGACCTGACCGCTTTCATTAACGGTCAAGCCAGCAGCAGCCAGTTGCTGTTTCGTCATCACGGTACCATCGGCTGTGACAACCATATCTTCCGGATTTACCACGTTGCCATCCTTGTCAACGATCTGCCCATTCTCATTAACGGTATAGCCAGCGGCAGCAAGCTGTTCAGCGCTCATGATCTTGTTGCCGTTTGCATCGACCAGGTTGCCATTAACATCGACCCCGCCTGCAACACTGGCACGTGATGCGCGTTCGGCTTCGGCCGCGGCCATGCGCGAGGCATTACCAAACAGGTCTGCCGGTGCCAGGCTGGTAAAATCGGATGCACTTTGGTCATTACGGTTTCTAAGCAGGGAAACGAGTTCGCCCTTGTCTTCGGCAAGCGTGACCAGTGCTGCCTGTTCAGGCGTAACTTCCAGCGTGATATTGGAAAAATTTGTTTCGGTACGGCGTTGCGGTTGGCGCAGCCTGTCCAGCGTTTCCTGGTATGGGTCGCGGCCCGTGGCCAACACGGTTATATTCTGTATGACCGGGATCACCACGTCCGTTGGGCTCAACATGCCCAGTAGTGATGCCGGGTCTTCCAGTGCGCCCGATGCCGCCAGCAGTTCCTCGGGTATCTCGGACAGTACTTCTGAAGGTAACAATTCCAGCAGGCCGGCTTCCTTCGCCTCTGTCACCAGTTGCGGGTTGAAACCGGAGGTTGCGAAAGGAATATTGACGAACAAATCGATTCGGTTACCCGGGCGCAGGAAACCACCTATGGAATTCACATCATCTACGGTAATCGTGATCGCGCGTTTACCTTTCGGGATAATATCGGAAAAGTCCCTGGGAAATTCCTGGTCGATAAAACTCTTAAGTAATGGTTTGCCTCGTTCCAGGTCTGCAGTCAGGGCACTGCCGGCATAGCGTTCGAAATCTCCAGGTGCAACTGCGTCGCCGTGAACAAAGTCTGCCGGTACCGGTCGCTGACTGAAATACTGGCTGTTAATTTCCTGGCCTTTCTGTAAGTCACTGTTGGCCACGACTACCATCACCTGTCGCTCACGGTCCTGTTCATATTGTGCCTTAAGCTGCTTTTCACGAGCATTCAGGTAGAGCATTGCCAGGATAGCTGCAACGATACCAAAACCAACGGCGCCAGCGAGGAGTGGGAGTGCACTTTTTTCTTCTTTTTTTGCCATGTCGGAGATTTTTTAGTTAGTGTTTAAAAAAAGCTGATCATACCGTCGAGAATATCTTCCGGACCATCAGGCATGAGGTCTTCCGGGAATGTGTCCAGCGTGGGAAATTGAGTGTAATTGGAAATCTGGTTGATAAGATCATTGGGGTCGATCGGGTCAACCACATCAGCATCAATCAGGTAAGCACCAAGGCTGTCATGCGAGGGGAGGTCTGAAAGAGAGACCGCGTAGGAGTATCCCTGGTACTTATCATTCAACATCGCGAGCAAGTCCAGAAGAACATCGCCGCCTGGGCCAATGGATAGCACCATGACGCCAAAAACAAGGACGACGACAAATTCGACCATGCCCTGACCCTGCTGAGTTCTTTTTAGAACGTGTCGCACTTAATCAAGCTCTCCCCAAAGCTAGAACAAAGAGTTTGTCACGGAGTTGATTACAATTCTAGTGTAATCCTTGTCTTTCAAAAACATCATTGTCACCCGATCACGTTTCGTCTTGAAGACCAGGGAATGCACCTTGTCTGTCCCCAGGGCCTTGTCGGTTTCCTTGGTCCAGCCCTTGCCGTTGAAATGATTGCGGTAAAAACTGACATTACTGGGCACCGAGTGATCATTGGTGATAATCAACGTACGCGCTTTCTTGCCGGGATCATTACTGGTGTTTTCAGTCAGGATATGGCTGCCCGGCATTTTCGGTATGCCCTTGCCAAGTTCAGGTGGCTTTGTCTTGGGGTCAACCAGTGGGCTCACAGAGAGGTAGCCCCATGAACCGGACTTGTCATTCTGTTTTACCTGCACCTGTACAGTCAGCAGGTAATCATCCTCGATACGACTAATGATGTACCAGGGATAGGCATCAATCGTTTCCATAAAGCCCGGTTTATCGCGTTCGACCGGGCGCTGCCATTCACGCCGGTAGAACTCAACCACTTCTTCTATAGATTTGCGGGTATGAAAAGCACGGATCGACGTGGGCAATCCATTAATTTGCATATTCTTACCGACCCACTCCACGCGCGCATCCGGTGGATGTGGGAAATCGGGCGGGCCAGCCAGGACCGTGATTGGCAGGCTCATTAACAGGATTATTTTGCCCAGGGTACGCATCAATCTATACAGGTTCGTGAGTCTTCTGTGCGAGGTGTATTGGGTACGAAGTCGCACATGCCGGCATCGTCACACTCGTGGGTACCACCGTCTTCCAGTCGATCCGGGTGCACGGCATCAATATCGATATGACCCAGCCACAGGCTGCCCTTGTCATCCGATCCCCAGAGACCACCAGGATTACACAGGCGTAATTCCGGTGCCAAAACCGAAATGACGTTCCAGACGGTCTCGAAACCGGGGATGGCACCCAGCAGCTCACTCAATAAAGTGGTGGGTACGGTACCGCCAGCCTGGTTATAGGTATGTTCTACGCCGCCCGCATTCCAGGCATCTGACAGCACGCTGGCGCGAGTCCGGAAATCCAGCGTGGGCGTGGACAGGTCATCTGCCGTGCCGCGCGCACCCATGATTGAATTGATATTCACAAAGGCAGGATTAATCGCGACCTGCATGGACAGGCTGGATTTGGCATAGCCTTCGGTATTGATCGCGGTAAAGCCAACCGATGATCCGACAAGGTTCATCAGGTCACCGATGGCACTGAAAGCAAAATCAATCACGTCGAACATAATATTCATGACGTCACCAACGACAGGCAGCGTTGGTGTGTCTTCTGAACTCTGCAAGGTATTGCTGGCACCAGCGGCACCCTGGTACAGGCGATTACCCATGTGATCCGTCCATAACGGTTTGGCCGTAGCCGTGGTCCAGCCCATGGTGCCGTCAGCATCTGCAATCGGCAGCGTCGTATTTTCGGTGCCGGTGTCTGTAAAGAAGCGGCGCTGCGTCTCCAACTGGGTATAGTTGGTGGACTTGATGGGCTGATCGACGGCGTCAAAACCCGTCATCGGTTCACCGCCATTGGCAAACCAGACCGTGTACTCCCAGGCCTGGTAGCGCGCGGCCTGGATATTGGTCTGCTTGATATCAATGTACTTGGCCAGCAGTGAAATACCCAGGAACAAGGGCACCAGGGCAAACGAGGCAACGATCAGGAACTCGGTCATGGCCTGGCCGCTCGTTCGTCTGCATTTTTTAGTATTGATGCGCATAAGTGATTACAGTGACGGTAACAGGTCCAGCAGGTCGCCAAAGATAAGATTAAAAGACTGCCCGGTATTGATGAAGTCTTCCTTTTGCTGCATGAGCAGCGCCAGGATCTGGTCCGCGTAGCTGGTCTCGATCAGGCGTGCCTGCCAGTAAGGGTTGAAAGCACTGCCATACTCGGCCTGGCCGTCGCCGCGATGAAAATGACTGGCCAGGCTGTCAGTCGGGCGCGAGAAATATAACTCTGACTTGGCCAGTACGGCCAGTTCGCCATCAGCCAGTGCCTCGTTGAGGCCAAACCGGCCGGTGGGCTCATTGTAAGTGGTGGTGCTGTCGAAATCGGGTTCATCCTGGATCAGGCCTATGAGCAGGTTGGGCGCACCGACGCCAAGAAATGATTCATTGCCGGTGGTATCCACGTAATAGGGCAGGCCGCCATAAGTTCTGTTCACGCGTGAACCCAGCATGGTTTCATAGATCTGGGCCGAGGCAGCGATACCAATCGGCGTCGGTACACCGGGGCCGGGCGATAACCAGGCCAGGAGATTTTCCGGTGCCTCGCCGTAGTGGTCGTTCTCGATCACACCGCCCGTTGATGCCAGGTTCATGTGCAGTGTATTCAGGTTGTTGGGTGTATTCTTGCCAACCTCGGCAAAACCGGAAGCGAACGGGGCCGTGTTGGGAAAAGGAATGGACGGCAAGATCTCGATATCTTCACCGAGGATTCGCAGGTAAAGGCTCGCTTGTGCATTGCTGATATCAAGGCCACCGCCGACAGACACACTGCCACAAATGCCGGCTCCACAGGCCTCGGCCCAGGCCTCGAAGTCAAAGGCAAAATCAACGGTCAGGCCGGTGGTATCCGCACTGGACCAGTTGTAATTGCCCGCGGTGACATTACCCGAAGTCGGCAACACCAGCCTCAGCTCGCTGGCACCGGCACGGTTCAGGTACAGGTCGAAGTAGACATAAAGATCAAACCCGAATTCGACAGATGCAACACCTATATCTATGCCCCAACTGGGGTCAATATCGATCTCGATGGGAAAGCCGGGTGGGCGAAGACCATCGCATTCGGCATCCCAGGGGAATTTCCAGCAGCGTTTCATCGTGAAGGGATCACGCGAATCCCGTATCAGGGCGGCCAGTCGGGTGTAGCCATCGGCCGCTGCATCAAACTCGCCCACGGGGGTTCGCTGGGTGGAACGATAGGCCGTGGCAAACTGGTCACCGGGTAGATCCGGTAAGACGCCATAGGTGGCAATATGCGCGATTAATGAAACGATACCAAAATCACTGATCCTGGTGCCGGGGGGCCCGTTTTCCGTGATCACGTCATCCAGCACGCCGACTGCAAAGATAATGCTGACCGTGTGGTAGCCGAACTCGGCAAAACCGTAAATCTTGTTGATATTGTGGATGACCGTGGTGCCGACATTAGCGATGGTCTTCATCACGTTCTGCGCCGTGATCCCGGCCGAACGCCAGGCCGAGGTAATAGGTGTGATTACCGCGTTGGATGCGCCCAATGTAAGAGGCGAGATTATCAACTGGTTGTAACTGTCGAGGTAATCCGCGAAAGAGCGGAAGTGATAGGCCCAGGACGCCAGCCCGACCAGCTGACCAATGGCAACCTCGTTGGCGACGATGGCGCGGTTCATATAGGCCGCGAAATTCAGATCGCGCGCCTCCACCGTGGACATGCTGTAGACCGCGGCATCAGCCGCATTCTGCAGCTGCATCTTGTTACTGGTGAGTTTGCCTGATTTGAACAGGGCCAGGCCGGATACGACGAGGATCGGGACGAACAATAGAACGAATACAGCAGCCTGACCGCGCTGCCTGTTAGAGAAGTATTTCTTTAATCCGGGCAAGACCCTCTGTATCCATAGCCGGCAAGGGGCCGGCAAATAAAGTCATTAAATGTTCAAGCCATGCTGCCCTGTGAGGGCAGCATGGCTGAGCATATGAATAAGACTAGGGTGCGGCTGCGTCGTTACTGGTCTGGTAGTCACCAAGTCCGCGTTGGGTTTCAGCTGCACCACCTTCCGTGTAGACGTCAGCTGTAGCGGTGCCACCAGATAATTCAGCGGTCATGTTACCCATCTGGTCCGTTACCGTATCGCCAAAGACACTGTAAATACCAATTGCTGCAATAGCGATCAGGGCCACGATAATGATGTACTCTGTCATGCCCTGGCCCAGTTGTTTTACCAAGCGTTTCATTATGAATCCTCCTCCAACGGCCTATGCCTTTACGAAACTTTCAAGCGGCCATTATTATCCTTAATTATAGTAAACGCAATCGAGTTTGAAACCGATTCTTTAAACTTTCTGACTTGAAAAACAGCGACTTGTCCCTATCTATTAGAATCTCGAGAATTAAGCTAAAGAGGACCAATCTGACATGCCAGTAGAAGCAAACCAGGAGACGCACGGTTTCCAGACCGAGGTCAAGCAACTCCTGCACTTGATGATCCACTCTCTCTACAGCAACCGCGAGATTTTCCTGCGCGAGCTGATTTCCAACGCCTCCGATGCCGCTGACAAGCTGCGTTTCGAGGCACTTAAAAATGACAGCCTGTACGAGGACGACGCAGAGCTGAAAATTCGTATCGAATTTAACAAGGACCAGAAAACCATCACCGTTATTGATAACGGTATTGGCATGTCGCGCGATGAAGTGATTGAACACCTGGGCACCATTGCCAAATCCGGCACAAAACAGTTTTTTGACTCCCTGACGGGTGATGAAACCAGGGATTCCAAATTGATCGGCCAGTTTGGTGTCGGTTTTTATTCCTGCTTTATCGTCGCCAGCAAGGTAGAGGTCGTTACCCGACGCGCCGGTATGGCCCGGGGTGAGGGTGTACGCTGGATTTCAAATGGTGAGAATGATTACACCATCGAGACCGTGGACAGACCTAAACGGGGTACCAAGGTTATCTTGCACTTACGTGATGACATGGATGAATTCCTGGATGGCTGGCGCCTGCGTAGTATCGTCACCAAGTATTCCGACCATATCACCTTGCCGATAGTGATGGACAAGGAAGGCGAAGACGAGAAGGGCGAAGAGACGGTTAACAAGGCCACGGCGCTGTGGACACGAAACAAGAAGGATATCAGCGACGAGGAATACAATGAATTTTACAAGCATGTTGGCCATGATTTCGAGGATCCGATGGCGCATGTACACAGCAAGGTTGAGGGCAAGCTTGAATATACCTCGCTGCTTTATATTCCAGGCCGCGCTCCTTTCGATCTTTGGGACCGCGAGCAGCGCCACGGGGTGAAACTTTACGTGCGCCGCGTCTTCATCATGGACGATGCCGAGCAGTTGATTCCCTCCTGGCTACGTTTCGTGCGGGGTATTGTCGATTCCGATGACCTGCCGTTAAACGTATCACGCGAAATACTGCAACATAACAAGGTGATCGACTCCATTCGTGCCGGTTGTACCAAAAAAGTACTGGGTCTGCTGAAGGAGATGGCGGAAAAAGAGCCGGACAAGTATGCCGGTTTCTGGAAGACCTTCGGAAAGGTGCTGAAAGAAGGCGTCATTGAGGGTGCCGATCACCTGGACGATCTTTCCGAGCTGTTCCGCTTTGCCAGTACCCATGAAGACACGGAGGATCAGGGCGTATCACTGAAAGACTATGTCGGTCGTATGCAGGAAGGACAAAAAGCAATCTATTATGTGATAGCTGATTCACATGCCACGGCCAAGAACAGTCCGCACCTGGAAATCTTCCGCAAGAAGGGCATTGAAGTGTTGTTACTTTCCGACCCGATCGATGAATGGGTCACCACTCACCTGACCGAGTATGAAAACAAACCCTTGCAGTCGGTTAACAAGGGGCAGCTGGACCTTGGTGAAGTGCAGGACGAAGAAGAGAAAAAACAGGAAGAGCAAAAGAACAAGGACTATTCAAAACTGGTCGAGCGCATCAAGGCTATACTCGATGAAAGGGTCAAGGATGTGCGTATTACATCGCGCCTTACGACGTCACCGGCCTGCCTGGTCAGTGATGAGAACGACATGGGGCGGCATCTTGAACAAATCCTTAAGGCATCAGGTCAGGCTATCCCGGGTTCAAAACCCATTCTGGAAATAAACCCCGATCATCCGATCGTGAAAAAGATCGACAGTGAGACAGATGAGGAAAAATTTGGCGACTGGTCCCATATCCTGTTTGACCAGGCCTTGCTAAGTGAAGGTGGTCAGCTTGATGACCCGGCGAGTTTTGTGCATAAACTTAACTCAATGATCATGACACTAGCCGAGTGAACACAGGCTGTTTTTCCAAAGAATAGGGCGTAAGCCCTATTTTTTTTTCTATTCTTGATAGAGAATAAACCAAAAGCTACCAGACGATATATCGATGGACTATAGTCAGGACAACTTCCTAGATCTCTTGCGAGAACTCAACGAAATCGGTATCGCGCTTTCGGCTGAGAAAGATCAGGATAACCTGCTTGAGATGATCCTGTTAAAGGCCATGGAAATCACCCACGCTGATGGCGGCACGCTTTATTCCAAAACAGAGGATCAAAGGCTCAAATTCGAGATCCTTCATAATCAGTCACTGAATATCCACATGGGTGGTGCCAGTGGTAAAGAGATCGGCTTTTACCCCATCAAGCTCTACGACGAAAAGGGTAATGCCAATGATCACATGGTTGCCAGCTGGACCGCGATTACCGGTGAAACAAAAAATATTGAAGATGCCTATGCGTCGAAAGAATTCGACTTTTCCGGCACGCGTGACTTCGACAAGAAAACCGGTTATCGATCGATATCATTTCTCACGGTTCCCATGAAGGACCACGAGAACGAGATTATTGGTGTACTGCAACTCATCAATAAAAAGGATAACAAGTCCGGCGACATCATGGCGTTCTCACAGCTGGATCAGCAGGTCGTTGAATCACTGGCGTCCCAGGCCGCTGTCACGATCACAAAGAAGAACCTGATTGATGCCCAGCGCAACCTGTTCGATTCGTTTATACAATTGATTGCGGACGCAATTGATGAGAAATCGCCTTATACAGCGGGCCATTGTCGGCGTGTGCCCATTATTACCAGCATGCTGGCTGACGCAGTGAACAGGATAGATCGTGGGCCACTGAAAGACTTTTCCATGAATGAAGACGAAAAGTATGAGCTGGAGGTAGCGGCATGGCTGCACGATTGCGGCAAGATCACGACACCCGAGTATGTTGTTGACAAGGGCACCAAGCTGGAAACGATTTATGATCGTGTCAACGAGATCGATATGCGGGTCGAGGTGTTGCGACGTGATGCCATTATTAATTTCCTGAAAGCGAAACTAAAGGAGTTCGATAACAACAACGATATCGACATGGCCATCAGGGAAAGCAGTGAATTACAGTCCCAGCTTGAAGAACTGGAAAACGCGCGTCGTGATGTGCGCCAGTACAACGTGGGTGGCGAGTCGTTACAACAAACAGATATTGAAAGAATTGAGCATATTGCTGAATACACATGGCAGGACGCAGCAGGCGAGACCAGGCACTTGCTTGATGATGAAGAAAAACAGAATCTTGAAATTGGTCGCGGCACGTTGACTATGCGTGAACGGGAAATTATCAACAACCACGTCAGTGTTTCAATCAAGATGCTGGAGTCGTTGCCATATCCCAAACACCTGCGCCGTGTGCCGGAATTTGCCGGGGGTCATCATGAAAAAATTGACGGTACCGGTTATCCGAATAAATTGACGGGTGACCAGATGTCGCTACAGGCCAGGATTGTTGCTATCGCCGATGTGTTTGAAGCACTGACTGCCAGTGACCGTCCCTACAAGAAAGCCATGCCGTTATCACAGTCATTACAGATACTGGGGCAGATGAAAGTCGATAAACATATAGACGGCGATTTGTTCGATATCTTTATCAACGAAAAGATTTACCTGGATTACGCCGCCCAATTCCTCGAAGACAGCCAGGTTGATGACATCAATTTCGATGCCATTCCCGGTTATACCCCCCTGTAGTTATATTCATCAGCGTGACCGACACAGCGACGCCGCGGACTCTTGTCGAGTTTGCTGAAAACTGTTTTAAAGAATCAGACCTGTACTATGGTCACGGTACTGATAACCCTGCCGACGAAGCCTTTTACCTGGTAATGACAGCACTGCAACTCGATTTCGATTGTGATGAAGCGGTGCTGGACCAGGCGTTACCTGCCGCTATTGCCGACAAGGTAAAGACCCTGGTGCGCAGAAGAATTGATGAACGTGTTCCCGTGGCTTACCTCGTCAACGAGGCCTGGTTTGCGGGTTTGCCGTTCTATGTTGATGAGCGAGTACTGATCCCACGCTCACCTGTTGCGGAATTAATACAGGAAAAATTTTCGCCGTGGATCGAGGAAGACGATGTCACAAGCATACTTGATCTCGGCACCGGCAGTGCCTGTATCCCGGTTGCCTGTGCGTATGCCTTCGCGGAGGCAGAGATCGATGCGGTCGACATCGACACCGATGCGCTTGCAGTTGCAGTTAAAAACCTCGAACTACACAACATGACGGATCGCATTTGCCTGTACCAGTCAGACCTGTTCGAGCAGTTGCCGGCCAGGCAATACGACATCATCATCAGTAATCCACCCTATGTTGGCCAGGAAGAAATGCAGGACCTGCCAGCAGAGTACCGTCATGAACCCGTGCATGCACTTGAAGCCGATGACAATGGCCTGTTGCTGGTAGACCGCATACTGAAACAGGCTTGTAACTATTTAACGGAGCAGGGCATCCTTATTGTTGAGGTAGGTAACAGCAAGGAGGCACTGGTTGAAAAATACCCGGGATTGCCGTTTACCTGGCTGGAATTTGAAAATGGCGGGGATGGTGTTTTCCTGCTTAATAAGTCGGATCTTTTAATCTGAAAATAATTCATTTATTTAGGATCTGATTTCACCTTTGAACGGCGACTTACTTTTCTTTATAGAAAAGTAAGCAAAAGAATTTTTTCCCGCTGGCTTGATCTTTGATTGCCCTCATGGTTCAACAGCGTTTACGCGTCGCGCATACATTCGTCCATGAATGAATGCGCTAAAAATGACGTCCTGCCATTTTTTTTCGCTAACGCGGTTTCACCATTCGGCAAGCCAGCACGGAAAGGATCCCCTTATGGCATGCCGAGGATTGACCGATTCACAGGGACGAGCGACATGGACGTCGCGAGAGCATATTGATGACAGGAGTCATCTATATGCGTGCCCGTAGTAAATCGGGAAGGACGAGGGTATCGTGTAACGACATGCCAATGGGGTGCCGTTCTCTTTGGTTATTTTCTCTTGGGCACGCAAGAGAAAGTAACTCGCTGTAAAAGCGAAAAGCAATTTTACTGTTTATAATGTCTTATAGAAGGATTGACAGATAACTCATGTCTAATGACAAAACAGAAGATGATTTGATTGGTGATTACCAGGTTGCTGGTAACGGCCTGCTTGATCGCCGCCTGTTCTTGAAAAAAGGAATACAATTCGGTGCCATTACCACCCTGGCATCGGCTGCGGCACAACCTCTGCAAGCGGCTACTGACACGGATTTCAATCCTGCCCGTCCGCCCTGGATGAACAAACCGGGTGACCCCTTTTCCATTTATGGTACGCCTTCGAAGTACGAAGACCGCGTAGTGCGCTTCCCGACACAAAACGAGGCCGTGCCCGGTAACGGTGTGTCATGGACCCCGTTACACCTCATGGAAGGCACGATCACGCCAAATGGCCTGCACTACGAGCGACATCATAATGGCGTACCGCAAATCGATCCGGCCAAACATAAATTGCTCATTCATGGCCTGGTAAATAAAGACCTGTTTTTCAGCATGGATGATTTACTGCGTTACCCGATGCAATCGCGAATATGCTTTATTGAATGTGGCGGTAACAGCAATGCCGGCTGGAACAGTTCACCGTCACGGTCCGAGGCCGGCTACTTCAACGGTATGGCTTCAAACAGCGAGTGGACCGGTATTCCCTTGTCCGTCCTGTTGAACGAGGTTGGTGTCAAGAAAGATGCGAAATGGATCATAGCCGAGGGCGCCGACGCCTTTAACATGCAGATGTCGATACCCATCGAAAAAGCCATGGACGATGCCTTGCTGGCCATCTATCAAAACGGTGAAAAAATACGGCCCGAGAATGGTTACCCGTTAAGGCTGGTTTTACCGGGCTGGGAAGGAGTATTAAACGTAAAGTGGTTACGCCGGCTCAAGCTAACCAATCGACCGGTGATGGCACGCAACGAGACCTCACGCTACACGGAGTTGTTGCCGTCCGGCAAGGCACGGCAATTTACATTCTTTATTGAAGCAAAATCACTGATTACCTCGCCTTCTGCGCACATGCTATTGAAGAAACCGGGCCTGTACCAGGTCACCGGTCTGGCCTGGTCCGGTCGTGGCAAGATTAGCAAGGTGGATGTCTCTGCTGATGGTGGCAAGACCTGGGCCGAGGCCGAGTTGCAGGAACCGGTACTGGATCGCGCCTTTACCCGTTTTCGTATGCCTTGGCAGTGGAATGGCAAGCCAGCCATTCTAAAGAGTCGTGCCACGGATGAGACCGGTTACGTGCAGCCCGAACGTACAGAATTGGTCAAGCAACGTGGCAAGCACGGGTTTTTTCACTATAACGCCATCATCAACTGGCAGGTTGATGAAGATGGTTTCGTTTCACATGTCTATGATAAAGATGAACAGCAAACACCTTCTGAAATCAGTATTGATAGCGGCTGGGATTAGTAGCGCCCACGCGGATGTCACGCAGTCGCCGCAACTCGGCCATGCGGCTACGGCGGAAGAGATCGCGGCCTGGGATACCAGCATCTTTCCTGATGGGGAAGGATTGCCGGATGGCAATGGTAGCGTGACCGACGGAGAGGTTATTTACCAGCAACAGTGCATTGCCTGTCATGGTGAAAACGGACTGGGCACGCAACTCGGTGATCAACTGGCCGGTGCGCAAATGGGTTTAACCAGCGACTACCCGGAAAAAACCATTGGTTCCTACTGGCCCTATGCCACCACCGTATTTGATGTGGTGCGCCGCTCCATGCCGATGACGGCACCCGGCTCGTTAACCGATGACGAAGTCTATGCCGTTACGGCCTACCTGCTGTACCTGAATAACCTGGTAGATAAAGAAGCGGTGCTGGACAAGGCATCTTTACCAAAGATAAAAATGCCGAATGAAGACGGGTTTATTGATGCCTATCAACTCGAGGAAATCAACTAAAAACCTGTAACCCCCGGTTTGTTAAATGGAATAATTCATTCATGAATGCCACCTCAGTCCAGCATCGCGGGATATTTCCATACCTGTCGGCGGATTATTGCTTCATCGGTCTTATCCCGGCGGTGGCAGTAGTAACGGGTCTGTTTGCCTACTTTAACCCGCAATATTTCCTGTTAATCCTGTTGCTGGATCTGTGGTTACTGGGATATCACCATGTGATCTCAACGTTTACCCGGATCGGGTTTGACAAAAGCAGCGTGTTTGAACACTGGAAGTTGCTGTTCCCGTTACCCGTACTCGTTTGCATTTTTGTTTATTCGGGCTATCAATTTGCTGGCGGTATCCTGATCGGCAGTATTTATCTTTACTGGCAGTGGTATCACTACACCAGGCAAAGCGAGGGTATTGCTAAAACCTACGCGATAAAATCAGGCAGCAAGCAATTTGCCAACAGTCCTTTTAACCGGGTGGTTTTTTACCTTGTTCCGGCAGCCAGTTTTTTATATTTAATCAGCAGCGGTCCGGATCAATTCCTGACCATACCGATTTACACTTTCTATCTGCCAGACTCGTTCCGGAGTTTTTTAATCTGCCTGTGTCTCGTGTGCATTGCAGGCTGGTTATTTACTGCTATCAAGGCTTATATTAAAAATGAAATTAGCGGCTTATACCTGGGGTACAGTCTTTCACATTTCTTTATTTATATTGTTTCCTACATTGTTATCAACGAGATCAATTATTCCTGGCTAACGATTAACATCTGGCACAATGCACAATACATTGCATTCGTCTGGCTATATAACAGGAAGCGCTATGCTTCGGGTATCGATCCCATGCGCCGGGTTATTTCCTACCTGAGCCAACCGGGCAGGTTTGCCCAGTACTTGCTTGTTTGTTTAATGTTCTCAACCCTGACTTATCTTTTCCTGAAATGGGCTATCAGCACCTTGCATGAAGCGGCCGGAATTGATCTTGCCCTGACGGGCCTGGTGTACTTTGCAATCAACTTTCATCACTACATCGTCGACTCGAAGATATGGAAACTGAGAAAACAGGAAATCAGCAGGAACCTGGTCTCGTCCACAGGCTAAGACGTTATAGTGATATTATCGGCGATGCAGGTGAGTTCCCCGTACTTGATGGCCTGAGAGCCATTGCTATTCTTCTTGTCTTGCTCAGGCATGCGGTTCATTACCGGGAACAGGGCCTGGAGGGTAGTTTCTGGAATATCTTTTACAATGGCTGGATAGGGGTAGATTTATTTTTTGTCCTGAGTGGCTTTCTTATTTCCTACCACTTGTTATCAAAATGGCCTCAACATTTTTCCTGGCGTTTCATCGGTACATATTTCATCAAAAGGGCATTACGTATCCTGCCATTGTATTTCGTTATCCTGTTACTGATCGTTCTATATGTCATACCTTATTACAGCCCCCCCAACCCGGTCACGTTGCATAGCCTTGGTTTGAACCTGGTGTTTTTACAGGACTACTTTTCTTCCGCCACGTTGCTGGTGCCGTTGTGGTCGCTGGCCGTCGAGGAAAAATTCTACCTGTTAGCACCGCTGCTAATCCTGTTGGCCCGCGTTGCCAATGGCAAAGTACTGATACTCAGCATGCTGGTATTCATACTGCTACAACATTATCTGAAAATGCCCGGCAGCCATGCCGGGTCTTACAGTGAGTATTTCTGGGCCTACAAGGCACCTTTTCATTTTTCCGTGGTGGGTATCCTGTGTGGCTTTATCGTTGCCTACAGTTTCTTAAGGTTCCAGATCAGCGAGGGGTTCAAACGAGCTCTACAGTGGTTTACCTGGTGTTCGCTGCCACTGATATTGCTGTTACTCTTTTCAGAACGGTGGATGGAAGCCGGCGACTGGAATCGAAGCAGCCACGTGACGCTGTTCCTGACAGTCCTGTTTTCACTGGTAATTTATAATTACCTGCTGCAGCCATTGTCACCCGGCAACTTTCTTACAGGCAGGACAATGCGGTTCATTGCGCGTTTATCGTATTCTCTCTACCTGTGCCATATCACCATCATCCCCATGACGGAAAGGTTTGTCTCCGGGATGGTGGAGCAGAATGCCTTGTTTGCTTTTTCTATTTATTTCGCAGTTTATATCCTGCTGTCGTTTTGTTTTTCAATCCTGCTGTATTTGCTGGTTGAAAAACCCTTTTTGATGATGAAAGGACGATTTCGTTACAATGAAAAAGTCTGATCTGACCCCACTTTTTATTCTTCTTTCAACGGCAGAAACCAGGCAATAGCAATGAAAATAACAGCAATGGTGCCCGCCACTGCAATTCCCGGCAGGTTGTCCATCAGTGCTGGATAACTTTCAACCCCGGTCTGTGCCAGCGTGGACTTGCCACCCAGGTCACTGAACAGGAAAGTGGCTTTTAGCTGTTCATATGTGAGTGTAAATGCCAGGGCGCCAAGCAGACCACCAATGACGAAAACCAGTGCATCGCGTCGGCCAGCCCCTGCCGCCACCAGTCCCGTACCAGGACAAAAACCCGCAATGGCCCAACCGATGCCAAGAATAGCGCCGCCGACAATCACGCCTGTGTAGCTGGCTTTCACGCTGAGATTACTGCTATCAATGAGGCCAATTGCGATAAGTGTGAACAGTGCCAGGCTGCTAACGCCTATACCCAGTAATATTGCTTTCATCAGGTGCAGGTTACGAAAACGTAGCATCTGGATAATCATTTGCGGATTGGCAGCTCCAACTTTTTGCAATACGAAGCCAAATAACAATCCTAGAAGAATAGCGAGCATGATATCCATGTTACTGTCCTCCCTTGTAAAAAAGCATGGCCACCGGAATGGCCAGTCCAAAAGCGCCCAGGGCAAACAGGTAACCGCTGAGAGAAGTTTGCATCATGCCACTCATCATATGACCACTGGTACAGCCGCCAGCCAGCCGCGCACCGAATAAAACGAGGAAACCACCAATAAAGGCGACTACATAACGCTTTGTCACTGCCGTGCCATAGGCCTGCTGCCAAACCGTTGGTGTAATACGTTCCTGCAATGAGGGTTTTTCTCTTTGCAGGCGGCTGGCAATAAATCCGCCGACGATCATGGCAATGACAAAAATAAAACTGTAGTTCATTGGGTTGGCAATGCTCTTTGCATACTTGCCATCGCCTTTGTTGAGGTAGGCATTACTACTGGCGTAACCGGTATTGCTATTGGCGTCTGCCACAATCACGCTGTCATCGAACCAGCTCCAGATAATACCGTCGAGGATGACAAACTGGGTAGAAACACCGATCGGTTTGACCAACGCGACGGCCAGTAGAAAACACAGGGCCAGTGCGATACCACTGGCTTTCCAGTTCCACATGGATTGAGTGAGAAGATTATTCATGATTAATACATCCTCTTGTACAAAACGAGAAAGGCGCTAATCAACCATGTTCGATTGATCTAACGCCAGCCAGGGATGGATTAACTGTTGAGAATTACTCGCATGGTATCAACGAAACGGACCAGGTCGTCGTCACTGATAGCACCCATACAGGAAATGCGAAAAATAGATTTCGCGAACTCACCCTGACCAGCATAGATTACGAACCCAGCCTGTTTAAGTGCATCATGCAGTTTCTCGTAAGAAATCCCATCGGGTAAATGATAGGCGTTGAGCACGCAGGAACATTGATTTCGATCAAGATAAGGCGCTATTTCCAGTTCGAGCAGGGCCTCGCGCAGGTAGTCCATGCGTTGCCAATATAATTCACGGCGCGCCTGCCAGCCACCCGCGTCCTGTAACTCGTTCAGCGCCTCGGCCAGGGCATAAAAGGTTTGTACCGACTGGGTAAACGGCGTGCCGTTGGCCTCCTGGTTTTTCAGGTAGGTCATTAAATCAAGGTAAAGCGTGCGCGCCGGGGTGGCAGACATTTGCTTGACTGCTTCTCTATTGGCAATGACAAAGGAAGTGCCCGGTACACCGTGCAGGCACTTGTTGGCCGTGGCCGCGCAGGCGGCAATGTTCCATTCATCGAACTTGATGGCCTCGGCACCAAAGCTGCTGACGGCATCCAGTAGAATAGGCACATTGCCGTATTTCTTGCAGAGTCCGGCAACAGCATCAATATCATTCAACCTGCCACTGGTAGTCTCGTGATGAACCACGGCCACGTGCGACAGTTCTTCATGGTAATTCAGTTCGCCTTCCAGTTTTGCCAGGTCGATGGGTTCAGCCCATTCGTGCTGCAGGACGACATGATCAATATCATGGATCTCGGCAATGCGTTTCAGCCTTTCGCCATAGACGCCGTTGACAATGACCAGCACCTTGCCATGCGCCGGTATAAAACTGGTCATCATGGCTTCCATCGCAGATGTGCCTGAGCCGGTAAAAAGAATGCTGGCCCAGTCTTTGTTGCCCAGGTCGTAAACATCCAGCAGGTCGCGACGAATTTCATTTTGCAGATCGATAAATTCTGCTTCGCGGTGGCACAGGTCCGGTTTCAATAATGCCTTGCGAACCCGGTCACTTAATACGACCGGACCCGGGTTCATTAGAATTGTCTTCATTAAAACGTGCTCCCGATCTGTTTCATCGTTCGTACCAGCACCGATTCAGGTGATACATTCGGGCGTGGCAGGTTATCGATTGTACCCGGTTTGATTTTCAAATGGCCAAATACCGGGCCCTGCACGGCATCCTGTTTGAACAACTCATCGATCAGCGAAAGCTGGTTGCCTGACAGGCAGACGGCATAACCACTGGCTTCAGCAATGCTGGCAAAATCAATATTGCCCGCCACCGTAGCCTGGGCACCGGTGGAATCATGCACCTCGTTATCAAGCAGTATGTGCACCAGGTTGTTACCTGCATAGCTGCCCAGCGTGGCAAAATTTCCCATGCGCATCAGTCCCGCACCGTCACCGTCAATGATTACTACTTTCAGATCGGGTCTTGCCAGTGCAATACCCAGTCCCAGTGACGACGCACATCCCATGGAACCCACCATGTATAACTGGTTGGCCCTGTCTTCAATGGCAAACAGCTCACGTCCGGTATAACCGGTGGTGGCAACCAGCAACGTGTCTTTTACGGGCGTCAACTCGATAATTTTTTTCAGGGCACTTTGGCGATCCACGCTGACTTCATCCTGGATGAAGTCACGTGACAGTTTTCGCGGCCGTTGACTGATATCCGTGACCGGGTTCTTCTTCAGCGTGTGTTTGGCAACCGTGCCTTTCTCCATGATCAATGCGTACGGGCGGTGCTCCTTGCTCATGTAGTCCATGGCACTTTGCAAGGCCGGCCTGATCTCTTCGGCAGTTTTTGGAAACGTTTCCCAGGGTACGCGCATGAGGTCAAACAGTTCTGTTGTAATCTGTCCCATCAACTCGTGTTGCGGTTCATCCTTCACGCCAGGTTGGCCGCGATGTGTCGTGATGATGAGAAACGGGATACGAAACACATAGGAGAGTGATGTGATTGGGCTGACGGCATTACCAAGCCCGGAGTTCTGCATCATGACAATTGATCGTTGTCCGCCAATGGCGCTACCCGCGGCCGTTGCCAGTGCATCGCCCTCGTTTGCCGATGATACATACTCCAGCGTGTCGTCATTGATGACATAATTGATGAACGGTGTCAGGAAAGAGCAGGGCACGCCGGTATAGCGACTGAATCCCAGCTCGCGGGCGGCCTCGACAAATTCGTTTGCTTCAATCATTTTGTAAAGTCACCGGCGCGATCGATATCATCTAGGGAATTAACGTCTAACCAATGACCATCAATATAGTGCACGTTGACCGGCTTACCTTTTTCTATCAGGTGATTAAGCAGGTCGGGTATCGTCAGTGAATTAAAGTCATCCCTCTTGCCGAGTTCTTTCAACGCCTTCTCGATCCACTTTCTGCCTCGTTCCCGTATGCGTAACATGCCAATCCAGTAACCGGAAGGTTGCTTCTTACTGGTGCTTTCGCCCAGTTTTTCCAGCATCACGTCCTGCATGAACGGGGAACGGTCATCCTGCCTGGAACACCAGGCCAGGTCCGGCGCGCCACTGAGGCTTGGATTGTCCAGTGCCGAATCCACTACCACCACGATCTCGCCGGGGGTTTCCAGCAGGTCACGCAGGATATAACCCCGGAACAACAGGTCGCCATAAAGCACCAGCATGTCATTACCAAAATCCTCTACAGCACATGCAAGTGAATACAATTCATCTGTCTTCTTGAATTTTTTATTTACGCGCTTGGTGATACCTGCAAGATTTATAGACTTGGATTTGTACCCGGCAACGACGGTCGTCTTGTTGATACCCAGGTTTTTGAGTTCATCGACTTGTCGGCGCAAAAGTGACTTGCCGCCGATACTGAGCATTGCCTTTGGCTTATCACTGGTTAATTCCTGTAATTCGCTGCCCCGGCTGGCTGCAAGGATTATCGCATTCATATTGGACTGCTGGTTCAGGTAGCGTTCCTGGGCCTGCTTGAGTTCCTCCGCCCCCTGCAATTCGAATATATGACTGACAGATGCAATTTTGTCTTCAACATCGAGTAAGGACTCAGACTGGTAGATCTGTCGACTGCGTTTTTCCATGGCGGCTACCGACGCGCGGATCATATGATTCGCCCAGATAACCATATCAATGCCCGCCTTGCGAAATGCCTCTGTTGGCGTGCTGTAATACTTGGTTGGAACGATTACCAGGGGACTGCGTCCACTCCATTCCCTGGCAAAGGCCAGAACTTCATCCGGTCTGGACAGTTTGCTATGTATAAGAATGCCATCGGCACCGGCCTTGCGATATGCCTCCGCACGCTTCAGGGCTTCATCCAGTCCCCAACCGGCAATCAGCGCTTCAACCCTGGCGACAATACAAAAGTCATCGTCGCTTTGGCTGTCCTTGCCGGCCTTGATCTTGCCGCAGAATTCATCGATAGCGGCCAATGGTTGTTTCTCACCGTCAATAAAACTGTTGGTCTTGGGAAATTGTTTATCCTCGATGCAAACACCGGCGATTTCGCGCTGTTCCAGTTTCATGACCAGCCTGCGCATATTATTAAAGTTCCCGTAACCGGTATCACCATCCAGCAAGATAGGTATGGTCGTAACATCAGACATGAACTCGAGCATGTCGATGACCTGGGTCCAGCTGGCCTCGTTACTGTCACGCACGCCAAACTGGGCAGACATGGACAGACCACTCCCCCAGATACCCTTGAAGCCCGCTTCTTCCACGATCCTGGCAGAGATGCCATTGTGAGCCTCGAGTATAAATTCCAGCTTGTTAGAGTTCAGCAGCTTGCGCAGTTGTTTTGTTTTTTTTAATTTCGCCATGGTTTTTGTTATTAAATGTTGGGCAGGATTTCATCATGCGCTCGCATGATATCCTCGGGGAAATCAATTTCAATCCAGGCCAGTCCAGTGATGTCTTCATAGCCAAAATGCCCGGGGTCTTTCAGTATACAGTCACGTATCGCTTCCTCGTAAGGCGTGTCGTTCTCGTTCCTGGCAAGATAGGTATCGATTCTTTCAACGAGGCAACTGCTCGTTACATTATCAAATTTGAAAAAACCGACCGATTCTCCCTGTTTATCAAACTCAAGGCCATGAGCCACTTTTTTTCTGAATTCCACGATATGGTTACGGCCATCAATGCAGACCTTGACCGGTTCATCGCCGGGAACGAAATCACGGTCGATTAACAGGCAATTAGGTATGTCTGTCTTTATCAATCGCGAAAGTATCTTTTCATCGTATAACACATCGGCATCCATGATCAGGTACTGCGATTCTTGTAACATGATGTCCCTGGCACAGTTGAGACTGAT
The DNA here is from genome assembly GCA_965229565.1 of Gammaproteobacteria bacterium. Taxonomy (GTDB): domain Bacteria; phylum Pseudomonadota; class Gammaproteobacteria; order Eutrophobiales; family Eutrophobiaceae; genus JANQNX01. The sequence goes on from OZ245888.1 coordinate 1,387,589, forward strand.
CAGGCTACCCTCGGTATAACGCGGGTTGTGAATAAAGCGTATGTCACTACTCGAATGTTTAAGATGTTCAATAATCAATTCAGACTGGTAACCAACAACAAGGTTGACTTGATTAACGCCATTTCTTTTTAGCAATTCCACGTGTCGTTGCAGCAGGCTTTTACCGTTAAATTCCAGCATGGACTTCGGCTTGTTTCCGGCCTCGTCACCTAGTCGGTTGCCGATGCCCGCAGCAAGAATGATGGCCTGCATGATGTTATATAAACCTCGTAATGACTGTTTGCGATGGAAAAGCGTTGGAACGGGACGAACAGTACGTAATTTTATGTGAAGTAAAACACCTGAATAACGTTACTTACCCGGATATAATGCCTAAATTATCAATAATATGCTTTAATTGTTCAATATAATTATAAACTCTTACAAACCCGTGATGAACAATGCAGATACCTGAGCAATTAGGGAAATATCAGATTCTTGAAGCGCTTGGGCGCGGCAGCATGGGTGAAGTCTATCGCGGTTATGATCCTTTCCTGGATACGCATGTTGCCGTCAAGGTCGCCATTGCTGATCACTTGCGAGAGGGTGAATCCGGTGAGCGCTACCGGAAGATGTTTTTTAACGAGGCCCATACTGCCGGTACGTTAAAACATCCCAATATCGTTGAGATTCTCGATGCGGGCGCCGACGAAGAGCACTGCTATATCATCATGGAACTGGTGGAGGGTGCAGATACGCTTAAAACTTACTGCAACGCGGACAACTTGCTGCCGCTGGAACAAGTTATAGAGATTATTTTCAAATGCGCCAAGGCGCTGGATTATGCACACCGTTCCGGGGTGATTCATCGTGATATCAAGCCGACTAATATCCTGATTACAAAAGACCTCGATGTAAAAATTGCCGATTTCAGTATTGCCCATCTTGTGAATGCTGACACGACCAATACCATGCCTATGGGTTTTGTCGGCTCGCCGCGGTACATGTCGCCGGAACAGGTGCAGGAAGACACCATTACCAACCAGACTGACCTGTTCTCACTCGGTATTGTTATGTATGAAATGGTGACAGGAAAACATCCTTTTGCTGCGGACAGTTTTTCCAGGTTGATACACATGATAATCAACGAACAGCATCTACCACTTAGTACTTATAGAAATGATTTGCCCGAGATACTGGACAAGATTGTGTATCATGCCCTGCAAAAAGATCCGGCAAAACGCTACAAGATGGGTTTAAATCTTGCCGCTGACCTTAGCCTGGCTTTTGATTACCTTGAGAAACCGGAACAGGAAGTAGAAGTAGAGGAACGCTTTAACCAGATTAAGCAGCTGGAATTCTTCAAGGGTTTTACCGAGGCTGAAATCTGGGAAATCATCCGTGCCTGTATCTGGCAGGAGTTTAAACCGGGTGAAGAGATCATCGTGCAGGGCGATATTGATGATTCTTTCTATATCCTCATTTCCGGTAATGTCGAGGTCTACAAGGATGACACCCTGATTGGTCATCTTCAGGCCGGAGACTGTTTCGGCGAAATGAGTTACCTGAGCAAGGCCAAGCGAACTGCCACGATCAAGACCAGGGATGACGTGAGCTTGATGAAAATCAATGCCACCCTGATAGAACAATCTTCAGTTGAATGCCAGTTGCGGTTTAACAAAGTATTTATGCAGACGCTGGTAAAAAGGCTGTCTCAAACAACAGCTATGTACGCATCTGGGAGCTAACCAGGGTTTTTATAGAGATCTAGCAGTTGACGAGTCGTTGAATCCAGACCTTCGACACCTGCATCATCTTCCTCGCCTGACATGTGCCGATGCACATTCTTCGCCAGTTTTTTACCCAGTTCTACGCCCCATTGGTCAAACGAATTGATGTTCCACAACACTCCCTGCACATAGGTACGATGTTCGAACAGCGCGATCAACATGCCCAGCATTGCCGGTGTCAGTTCGTCATAGAGGAGGGTATTGCTGGGTTTGTTGCCCGGAAAATAATTATGAGGATTGTCTGCCTCGTCACCCTGCATCAAAGCCTGGCTCTGGGCGAAACAATTGGCCAGTAACCAGCTATGATGGTCACCGTCTCCTGATTTTTTTAACGGGGCAAGAAAGTCTACCGGTACCAGTTTCGTACCCTGGTGTAATAGCTGGAAAAACGCGTGTTGTGCGTTGGTCCCGGTTGAGCCCCAGGTGATGGGCATGGTCTGGTAGTTGACCGGTTCGTTATCCAGGTCAACAGACTTGCCGTTACTCTCCATGAACAACTGCGATAAAAACTCCGGTAACAGCCTGAGTGATTCATCGTAGGGGACAAAGGCATGGGTAGCAGCCTGGTAAAAATTGTTGTACCAGAAATCAAGCAAGCCTAGAACGACCGGGATATTGTCTGGCAGTTCGGCCTGGTTGAAGTGCTGGTCCATCTGTGCCGCGCCATCAAGCAATCTTCTGAAATTATCGAAGCCCAGTGCCAACGCGATTGGTAAACCTGTCGCCGACCAGAGCGAAAAACGCCCGCCGACCCAGTCCCAGATAGAAAATATATTATCCTTATCAATACCAAACCTTACTGCGGCTTCCACGTTGGAGCTTATGGCCACAAAGTGTTTATTAATTGCCGTGCAACCGGACTTCAGCATCCAGCTCTGCAGGCTCTCGGCATTGGTGAAGGTTTCCAGGGTAGAAAAAGATTTCGAGGAAACGATAAACAGCGTCGTTTCAGGGTTTATTTTTTTAGTTACCTCGGCCACCTGCTGGTAATCGATATTGGATATGAAGTAGCTGGCAGTGTTGCCATGTCGGTACTGATGTAAGGCATCCACGACCATTTTCGGGCCAAGGTCAGAGCCGCCTATGCCGATATTGACGTAGGTATCGATAGGCTTGCCGGTCCAGCCTTTGTGTTCACCACCATGAATACTTTCAGTAAACGCCCTGATTTTTTCCAGTTGTTGATACACACCAGGTATGACGTTGTGCCCGTTGACCTCGACGTGACTGTCTTTGCCGGCGCGCAGGGCCGTATGCAGTACGGCACGCTGTTCAGTGGTGTTGATGATTTCACCATTGAACATGGCCTGGATTTTTGTCTCCATGTCACAGGCTTTGGCAAAGGAACAGAGAAGTTTCAGTGTATCGTCGGTGATGTGGTTCCTGGAGTAATCAACGTGCAGACCGTTGAATGTTTTCAGGTAGCGTTGACTGCGGTCAACATCCTGGCTAAACAGGTCACGCATGTGCGTGTCTTGCATGCCTTGATAATGCGCGTGAAGTTTTTCAAGCAGTCGTTGTTTTTCAGACATAGTAACTACTAAATGGCGAGCAATGCCGGTACGCCATGCATCCTAGCACAAAAAAAACGGCATGCACCGGGCATACCGCAGGTATCGGGCTAATAGTGAAGAATCAGGCAGTATCGGTGATGTAATGTTCCAGCTGTTCGATGATAAATTCTTTTTCGGTAATGATGTTCTTTACCACGTCCATGACTGACAGGAAACCGACCGGGGTGCCATTATCGACCACGGGCAGGTGCCGGATGTGATTGTCTGACATGATCACCATGCATTCATCAATGGTTTGCGATGGCGTCACCGTTTTCACGTTCTCCGTCATAATGTCGCTGACCGGCGTTTCCCGGGAATTGCGGTTATTGAGGATGACCTTGCGAGTGTAGTCACGCTCGGAAAGTATTCCGACCAGTCGGTTTTCTTTAATCACGGGAAGAGCACCAACTTTTTTCTCCTCCATGATCTTGATGGCATCAATGACCAGCGTCTCGGGTTCTACGGAAAAAATTGCGTTTGGCTTGGCATTTAGAAGTTGATTAACGGTCGTTGTCATTATAATAATTCCCCATCTCTAATCTGCTCGGATGAACCAGCCCAGGATTCACAACTCCAGTATAGTTTTCCTGTGTTGATGATCAATATATAAAATCCGGGAATGCCTTATCGTTTTAAAACCTTGTCTGTTTTCGGTTACTTATCGCGGTTGAAAAACCATGTGTATAATTGATCGACAGGTGTCTTTTAGGAACGTGGACTTGTCGCAGGCTATCGGATATGCTGCGATGCAATAATAATAACCGGTTTGTTAAGTATAAAAATGAAACATACGGTCCCTGAAAAACTGGGTAAGTACGAAGTTAAAGAAGAGATCAATCGCGGCAGCATGGGCGTGGTCTATCTCGGTTATGACCCGTATATTGATCGAGAGGTAGCCATCAAGGTTGCGTTTCTTGATTCGTTAAACGATCCGGAATCAGGTGCTCGTTACCGCAAAATGTTTTTTAACGAGGCGCATACGGCTGGTCTGCTTACCCACCCGAACATCATGAATATCTTTGATGCCGGTGTTGATGAAGATAACTGTTATATCGTCATGGAATATGTCGAGGGCGGGAACACCCTGGCGTCTTATTGCAACTCAGATAACCTGCTACCGGTAGACAAGGTCGTCGAGATCATTTTCAAGTGTGCCAAGGCCCTGGACTATGCGCACAGACAGGGCGTGGTACACCGTGACATCAAGCCTTCCAATATCCTGTTTACACCCGAGGAAGACGTAAAGATCGGCGATTTCAGCATTGCGCATGTTGTCAATGCCGATAGCACCGAAACCCAGGTTGGTGGTGTGATGGGTTCGCCACGCTATATGTCACCCGAGCAGCTACGTGAAGAAAACGTCGGCGTAGAGACAGATATCTACTCTCTTGGTGTTGTCATGTACGAATTACTGACCGGTCACCAGGCCTTCAAGGCAGAAAACTTCTCTGCGCTGGTGAACAAGATATTGAATGACAATCCCGTCGATATGACGGAGCTTCGCAGCGATATACCTGCCGAGCTTAACAAAATACTGTCCAAGGCCATCGCCAAGAACGTCAAGGAACGTTACCAGATGGGTATGGAACTGGCTGCCGACCTGTCACAGGTGTTCGATGAACTGGAGAAGCCGGAAGACGATATCTCCGACCAGGAGAAATTCAATTCCATTAAGGCACTGGATTTCTTTGCCGGTTTTCCTGATTCCGAAATATGGGAAATCCTTCGGGCCAGCTCCTGGCATGACTATTTCCCGGAAGAAGAGATCATCGTGGAGGGAGATATAGACGACTGTTTCTATATTATGGTGCAGGGCAACGTAGAAGTAATGAAGGGTGGCTCGGTCATACGCACCCTGCAACAGGGTGATTGTTTCGGGGAAATGGGTTACCTGGCCAAGACCAAGCGCACAGCTTCTATCAGGGCACAGGGCGACGTATCCCTGATGAAAATCAATTCCACGGTCATTTCACAGGTATCCTTGAACTGCCAGGTCAGGTTCCTGAAGGTTTTCCTGCGAACCTTGATACAGCGCCTGTCAGCCACGACGGAAAAAATTAGCCAGGAGGATTAGTTTTAGTATTCAAAATTGTTGTTACGCTGTTAAACTAGAAAAAGTTCAAGAAGCACTATAATAAAAACTGAATCAGAAGCCTGCTTCTGATGACATCAGTGGGGGATTAAGGCCATGTTCAAAAATAAAGCCATGGCAACAAGCTATAGCGCTCTGCGGGTCGTGCTGCTCTTTTTGGCGTGTCAGGCTGTTTATGCCGTTGAAATCAATCTAGGTCCGGTCAAGGGCAATATTGATACCACGCTCAGCTATGGTCATTTATATCGCGTCCAATCAAGGGCCGCCGATCTTGTTGGTACTGCAAATGGTGGTACCGCCTTTTCCGTGAACAATGACAGTGGCAACCTCAATTACAATAGTGGCCAGGTCAGTGGCGAAGCACGTTTCAATACTGAAATCGATTTATATTATGAGAATACCGGCATTTTTATCCGGGGATTCGGTTTTAGTGACCATGAGACTGAAGACACAGAACGAACACCGTTAAGTGCCAAAGCAGACAGGCTGGTGGGTAATAATCTCGTTCTGCGTGATTTTTACCTCTGGCATAGTTTTGACCTGGGTAATATGCCGGGTGAAATACGAATTGGTGAACAGGTTGTAAGCTGGGGTGAAAGCACTTTCATACAGAATGGAATTAACGTCATTAATCCTGTTGATGTATCCAGGCTCAGAACGCCCGGTTCTGAGCTTAGGGAAGCATTTGTGCCTGTTGGCATGTTATGGGGTTCGCTATCTATTTCACAGAACCTGACGGTCGAGGCGTTCTATCAATACGACCATGAAGAAACAAAACCGGAACCGTCCGGCTCGTATTTCAGCAGTAATGATTTTGTTTCGGATGGTGGTAGTAGTGTCTACCTGGGTTTTGGTGATGTCAGTGATCTGGGAACTTTTTTTGCAGTTAATCGTGCTGCAGATGCAGAACCAGAAGAAGGCGAACAGTTTGGTTTTGCGTTGCGGGCATTTGCGCCCAAGTTGAATGATACTGAATTTGGGTTTTATTTCGCTAATTACCATAGTCGCCTGCCGCTGATTAACGCTACTACTGGTACTGCAGCCTCTATAGCAGCTGCAGCTCCAATTATACTTGGTGGTTTTCCTGATCCTGCTACGGCAGCAGCGCTGGGTATTAATACATATGCTTCTACTGCAAATTATTTCCTGTCTTATCCTGAAGACATACAGATGTATGGTTTCAGTTTAAATACGGAACTGGGAAACTCCGGCATAGCCTTTCAGGGAGAGTATTCGTTTAAACAGGGCGTACCTTTGCAGGTGGACGACGTAGAATTACTTTTTGCTGCATTGACTCCTTTGGATAATGGTACTGCTGGAGGTCTTGCTTTACCCTTCGATGTAAACCAGGTAGCTAATTTGCCTGCTACTGCTACGGAGCAGGCAATTCCGGGGTTTATTGAAAGGAATGTGAGCCAGCTACAATTCACTGCCACAAAGATTTTTGGTCCTATTTTCAAGGCACAACAAGGTGTTTTACTTGGCGAGTTTGCTATCTCTCATGTACACGGCATGCCAGAAAAATCTGTTCTGCGTTTAAATGGTCCGGGAACCAATACCAGTGGCAACCCGTTTCATGCCGGTGCAGGAGGAGGACACTCGGGCAAGGCTGCTGAAACTGCAGACCACTTTGCCGATGCTACTTCTTATGGATATCGACTTGCGGGACGCCTGGATTACAACAATGCCTTGTTTGGATCAGTTAATCTGCAGCCGAGGTTTTCATGGCAGCATGATGTGAATGGCGTATCTCCCGGACCGGGCGGTAATTTTATTGAGGGGCGCAAGTCATTATCCCTCGGTTTAAAGGCCATCTATCAAAACCAGTGGGAAGTAGATATGAGTTACACAGGTTATTTTGGAGCAGGGCGCCATAACCTGATTTATGATCGCGACTTTATGGCATTTAGTATCAAGTATGCATTCTAGGTTAAAAGATATGAGTCTTATACCAAAATCAATTATATGTACTTTCTGTATATTGCCGGTTCTGGCATTTGCTGAAATCACTGCCGAGCAGGCCGCCAGGCTGGGAAATGATCTTACGCCGATGGGTGCGGAGAAAGCCGGCAATGCCGATGGCAGTATACCTGCCTGGCAGGGAGGACTGACTACGCCACCAGCCAACTATCAACCTGGAAAACACTACGTCGATCCGTTCCCCGAAGACAACATCCTGTTTACTATTACCAATGCCAACAAGCAGCAATATGCAGACAAGCTGACAGCGGGCCACCAGGCGTTGCTCGAAGCCTATCCGGACAGTTATAAATTAAACGTGTATCAAACGCGACGCACGGCCGCCATGCCGCAGCGTATCTACGACGCGACCAAACGCATTGCCACGACGGCGAAATTATCCCCTGACGGTAACGGGGTCAGCGGTGCGGCCGAGGGAATACCGTTCCCGATTCCATCTAATGGTCTTGAGGTGATCTGGAACCATATCCTGCGCTGGCGAGCCGACCAGGCGGAACGTTTTGTTGCACAGATTACACCTACCCGTGGTGGTGACTACACACCGGTCAAGTTTGCCGAGCAGTTTAATATTATTTACAGCCAGGAAGGCGCGACAGAAGAAGGACTGAATAACATTATTCTTTATTTCAAACAGGAAGTGTTGTCACCTGCGCGCCTAGCTGGCGGTATCCTGCTGGTGCATGAAACACTGAACCAGAACCAGGAGGTACGAAACGCCTGGCTATATAATCCGGGACAGAGACGCGTTCGCCGCGCCCCGAACGTCGCCTTCGATAACCCGGGTACCGCCAGTGATGGTATGCGTACCAACGATCAGTTCGACATGTATAACGGCAGCCCGGAACGCTATAACTGGGAACTGGTTGGTAAGAAGGAAATCTATGTGCCGTATAACAACTACCGTATTTCTGATCCGTCGCTGACTTATGATCAAATTGTGACACCATTACACATCAACCAGGATTATCCCCGTTATGAGTTACATCGGGTCTGGGTAGTTGAGGCGACAGTAAAGGATGATGCAAGGCACTTGTACAAGCGTAGAACATTCTATGTTGATGAGGACTCCTGGCAGATACTACATGTAGACCAGTACGATAATCGCGACCAGCTCTGGCGCGTATCAGAAGGGATGGCAATGAATTACTACAGTGTACCTAACCTGTGGACGACGCTTGAAGTACATACCGATCTGCAGGCTGGCAGATACCTGGTAATTGGTCTTGATAACGAGAGTGACCCGTATAATTTTGATACCGAGTTCAGTGATGCCGATTTTTCACCATCTGCATTACGCAGGGAAGGGCGACGCTAATCGCTAACCCTAATCACGAATCACCATCCCCCAATCACCAGTCTCACTAATCACCAATTACCAGAAAGTCTGGATAGACAACAAGTCATCCAGGCTTTTTTTATATAAACTAGTCAGACCATGTGCTGTCGACGACAAATATACTTATTAATCATCCTGCAGTTGGTCTTCAGTCCTGTTCATTCCGAGCCGGCAACCAACGCGCCCCTGGCAGTCGAGTCCCTGTTACTGGATGCTGCCAGTGCGGCGACATTAACAGTGGTTGTCGGTGAACGTGGTCATATTCTCTACAGTGAAGACAACAGCAACTGGACACAGGCAAGCGTAGCCACGCGTTCACTGCTAACCGCGGTTTTTATGCTTGATGACAATACCGGTTGGGCTGTGGGTCATAATGCGGTTATCGTTAAAACGTCAGACGGTGCCAGGACATGGCAGCTCGTGCATGAAGCGGACAATGATGAAGCGCCCTTACTGGACATCTATTTCAGTAATGCGGAAAACGGTATTGCTGTTGGTGCCTATGGTCTTTACTACGTTACCGATGACGGCGGTGACAACTGGCAACCACAGGACATCTCTATTGAAAACCAGGAAATCTTCGAGACGCACCTGATGCAGCCATTTGACCTGCACCTGAATGCAATAGCAACTGCCAGCGACCAACGTCTTTATATGGCAGCTGAACGTGGCTACATACTTCGTTCCGATAACGGCGGCAATGACTGGCAGGTACTGACAACGCCTTACCATGGTTCTTATTTTGGATTGTTGCCGTTATCAAAAGATAACGTGCTTGCGTTTGGTTTACGCGGACATCTGTATGGGACGACAGATGCCGGCAGTAGCTGGAATAAAATCGAAACCGACACGACAGCCATGTTGACTGATGCGGTGGTATTAAATGATCAACGTATCATTATCAGTGGTATGGCAGGCACTTTGCTGTCGGGTAGCAAAGACGACCTGGACTTTACAATGATTCCTCTGGTACATCGCCATGATTTCTCTTCGCTAATACATGTCCGCGATCAATTGCTTTTGGTTACCGGTGAAACAGGGATCGATTTAATCGATCTGGACAGGCCTGCGGGAGAGCAGTAAATGAACTGGTTGATAGCGCAACTGGAACACCTGCTGTTTACCCATCGCAAGTGGGTCATTGTGTTTTTCATACTGGTGACCTGTTTCATGGCCTGGTCTGCGTCCAGGCTGCAGGTTGATGCGGGGTTCAACAAGTTACTGCCGTTACAGCATGAATACATGCAAACCTTTCTGGAATACAACAAGGAGTTTGGTGGCGCTAACCGGGTATTGGTGGCACTCATCGCCAGGGACGGCAATATTTTTACAGCCGATTTTTTTGAATCTTTAAGAAAGGCAACCGACGAGGTCTTCTTTATTCCCGGTGTTGATCGTACCCGGGTCATGTCATTGTTTACGCCCAACGTGCGCTATACCGAGGTCGTTGAGGATGGCATTGCCGGCGGTAACGTTATCCCTGATGATTTCCAGGGCAGTGCCGAAGACCTGCAGCGCGTCAGGGCCAATATCATCAAGGCCGGTATCGTTGGCAAACTCGTTGCCAGTGATTTTTCCGGTGCGTTGATCAGTGCCCAGTTACTGGAAGTAGACCCGGAAACCGGGGATAAACTGGATTACCTCGAAGTTGCCAGCCAACTTGAAAACAAGCTCAGGCTGAATAACACCGACGATAATATTGATGTGCACATCATCGGTTTCGCCAAGGTGATAGGTGATATCACCGAGGGTGCGGGCCAGGTCGTATTTTTCTTTTTTATTACGTTGCTGATAACGAGCCTGCTGGTGATTTTCTATGCCCAGTCAGTCAAGCTGGCTGCATTGCCATTGCTGTCATCATTAATTGCTGTGATCTGGCAAATCGGCGTGTTGCCGTTGCTGGGTTACGGTATTGATCCCATGTCCATACTGGTGCCGTTCCTGGTATTTGCCATCGGTGTCAGTCACGGCGTACAAATGCTGAGTGCGGTAAGAGCAGAATGTTATCTCGGGGCAGATACCATGACCGCGGCACGCACGGCATTTCGCCGGTTGTTCGTGCCCGGCATGATCGCGCTGATCAGCGACTGTATCGGTTTTATCACGATACTGTTAATCGAGATCGAGATTATCCAGGAAATGGCGATCACGGCCAGCCTGGGTATTGCCATGCTTATATTGACCAACCTGTTCCTGTTGCCAGTGCTGTTGTCGTATATGCATACGGACGATGCCTACCATGAAAAACTGAAACAGCGAGCCCGCCGCTTGATAAGCACATGGCGCAAATTATCACTCGTTACCCACCGACCTATTGCCATGCGCATCGTACTGGTATCGGTAGTCATCTTTTTACTCGGATTCAACCAGGCCGCACAAATCAAGATAGGTGATCTGCACCGGGGCGTACCCGAACTGCACGATGATTCACGCTATAATATCGATACCGGGGTGATTACCGACAAGTTTTCTATCGGTGTTGATGTACTGACCGTGATCGCCGAGACGAAACCGGAAGGCTGTATTGATTATGCCTCAATGGAAAGAATTGATCGCTTTGCCTGGCATATGTTGAATACCGAGGGCGTGCAAACTGTCACAACGTTGCCCCTGCTGGTCAGGCGTATCAATGCCGGCTGGAACGAGGGCAGTATGAAGTGGCGGGTCATCCCGGGCAATTCATCCCTGCTTGCGCAATCCGTGGCCTATGTGCCAACTTCTACCGGCCTTCTGAATAGTGATTGCAGTGTTATGCCGGTCATGATCTTCACGGCCGATCACAAGGCTGAAACGATTGATACCATCCTTGCCAGTATCGACAGTTTTCTAGAAAACAATCCGGACGATACGGTGAATTTCAGACTGGCGACAGGTAATGTCGGGATGATGGCGGCGAGTAACCAGGAGGTCGCTGCGGCACAATTCCCGATCCTGTTTTATGTATTTGCCGCGGTCATTGTGCTTTGCCTTGTGACCTTTCGTTCCCTGTTGGCCACTTTCAGCATTATCTACCCGCTGGCTTTGGTATCTGTGCTGGCCTACAGCCTGATGACCTGGCTTGAGATTGGTCTGAAGGTAAATACTCTGCCCGTCGTTGCGTTGGGAGTCGGAATCGGTATTGATTACGGTATCTATATATACAGTCGTTACAAGTCGTTGCTGGAGCAGGGTGCGATTGCAGATGAAGCCTGCTTCCAGACATTCTCAACCACCGGTTTCAGCGTCATTTTTACCGGCATAACCCTGGCCGCCGGTGTGATTACCTGGATATTCTCACCACTGAAGTTTCAGGCAGACATGGGTATCCTGTTAACCTTCATGTTTCTGTTTAACATGCTGGCAGCAATCCTGCTGATACCATCCATGCGCAGTTTGTTTATGGCGAAGAGTGAGTAGTGATTGGTGAATGGTGAGTAGTGAGTAGGCTGATTCGCTATAGTTGCTTAAGATTAGTGGGGTCAGAGTAAACTTTTGAATTTAGTGGTTATAAATGTAATCTGTCCGACATATAGATATATGTACTGTTGAGAAAAGTTTACTCTGACCCCACTTATTACAACAGTCGCTTCGGACGTCATGTCCTCTCGCGACACTCATGCGTCCATGCATTTCGTCCGTGTAGCTCGCCCTCCGGGCAAACAATTGGCTGCAGGAGTCGACAATCTCGTATGGAACGAGATTGGACCACGCAAGGCGTGGCCCGTAGGGTGAAGGCCATGGATGGCCTTCATCAGCCTGCGACCGGTATATGAATACGCAGGTTCTTTAACTCTAAATAATGATATTTAATTTTCAGACTTGGAAAATGGTGCCCTGGGCAGGAGTCGAACCTGCGACCTACCGCTTAGGAGGCGGTTGCTCTATCCACTGAGCTACCAGGGCCAGTTCTAGGAACGCAATACTATCTGATAAACTGGCCCTGATAAACCGCGTTGGACGCACACAAGAACCAAACACATTAAAACGGAATACATATGAATCTTTGTCCTGTCATCCTGGCTGGTGGAGGCGGTACCCGTCTCTGGCCGTTATCCAGGGAGCATTATCCCAAGCAGTTCATCAACCTGTTTAACAACCGGTCGATGCTGCAAAACACCCTGACCCGCTTACAGGGACTGGAACAGGGTATACAGGTTGAGCCGCCACTGGTGGTCTGTAACGAGGTGCATCGATTCCTCGTTGCGGATCAATGCGAGGATATTGATCAACCGCTGAAGAATATCGTGCTGGAGAGCCAGGGTAGAAATACGGCCCCGGCGCTGACGATTGCGGCACTGTCGCTGCTCGCTGATGGTGGTGATGCCATGATGTTGATGATGCCCGCCGACCACGTAATCAAGGACGTCGAGCAATTTCAGCAGGCGATACGTATCGCCAGTCGCTATGTCGAAAAAGATTATCTTTTTACTTTCGGTATTTCACCGGCCTATCCGGATACCGGCTACGGCTATATTCATTATGCCGATGCCATGGAAACCGATGGCGATTTTTCCATTAATCCCGTGTTGGGGTTCAAGGAGAAACCGGATGAAGAGACAGCCCGGGCCTATATTGATGCCGGGCATTATCTCTGGAACAGCGGCATCTTCATGATGAAGGCGTCTGTCTGGCTGCAACACATGAAGCATTACAACCCGGATATCGTGAAATCATGTAAACAGGCCTTTGAGCAAGGTGAGCAGGACAGCAAGTTCCTGCGGCTGGATGCTGAAAGCTTTGCCAATTGTCGCAGTGACTCTATTGATATCGGCGTCATGGAAAAATTGCTGGCCGATAATTCGAAACAGGTATTGACGATACCGATCGACATTGGTTGGTCTGACATGGGAGCCTGGTCATCGATCTGGCAACACGGGGAACTGGATGAAAATGGCAACTGCCTCGACGAAGATGTCCTGGTACTGGACACAAGCAACACGCTAATCAAAACACGCAACCGGCTGGTGGCCGCGATAGGGTGCGACAACCTGGTGATAGTTGATACCGATGATGTGACACTGGTGGCAAACAAGGACAAGACCCAGGACGTGAAAAAAGTCGTGGAACAGTTGAAACAGCAGGGACGCAATGAATGTCTTGAACACGTCAAGGTGCACCGTCCCTGGGGGACTTACCAGTCTGTTGATACGGGCAACACCTTCCAGGTAAAACGCCTTATTGTTAAACCCGGTAAAAAACTCTCATTACAATTACATCACAAGCGTGCAGAGCACTGGGTGGTGGTAAAGGGCACGGCCACGGTTACGCGTGGTGACGAGGTGTTTGAACTAAAAGAAAATGAATCGACGTTTATTCCGCTGGAAGTGAAGCATAGACTTGAGAATGCAACCACTGAACCGCTGGAGATTATCGAAGTCCAATCCGGTAGTTACCTGGGAGAAGATGATATCGAGCGTTTCGACGATGATTTTGGCCGTAGTTAAATACAATGCATGATTGCCTGCCATACCTGGAACAACACCGGTTCCCGGCAATATCGCGACGTGATACCACCACGCTGCAAATCAATATAGGCCTGAAGTGTAACCAGCAGTGCGTCCACTGCCACGTCAATGCCAGTCCCAAACGTACAGAGATGATGTCCGGAGAAACCCTGGCAAACGTCAGGCAATATCTCGATAACAACAATATAGCCACGCTGGACATCACCGGCGGCGCACCCGAGTTACACCCGGGTTTCATGGACCTGGTTGAATATGCCTGTGAACGGGATATCCATGTGATTGATCGCTGCAACCTGACTGTGCTGTTCGAACCTGGCATGGATGAATTGCCCGAGTTCCTGGCCCAACATAAGGTAGAGATTGTTGCCTCGTTGCCGTGTTATTCAATGGATAATGTCGACCGTCAGCGTGGTGATGGTGTGTTTGCCAGGAGTATTGCCGCGTTACAGAAACTGAATAGCCATGGTTACGGTATGGCCGAAAGCGAACTGAAGCTGAACCTGGTATATAACCCGCAGGGCCCGACATTACCTCCTTCACAGGCAGAATTACAACAGGCATACCAGGAGCACCTCTACCAGGATTACGGTATCCGTTTTAATGAACTATACACGCTATGTAATATGCCGATTAAACGCTTCGGCAGTATGCTGATCTCGAATAAACAACTAGACCCTTACCTGGAGCTATTAACGCAATCACATCGAGACGAAAACCTGGAAGGCGTCATGTGCCGTGATTTGATCAGCGTGGACTGGCAGGGTTACGTGTATGACTGCGACTTCAACCAGATGCTGGGGATAAACATCATGGATAGCAAGACACCAATACACCTGTCCGAACTTATCCAGCAACAGTTGAGTGGTAAACCGATTGCCGTGCGCGCGCACTGCTTCGGTTGTACGGCAGGACAGGGCAGCAGTTGTGGTGGTGCGTTAAGCTGACCAGGGCTTTATTGCCATTACCATGCTGACTCTCATCGTCCCTGTACTCAACGAGTCCGAATTAATCACGCCTTTTTTATCGTCGCTACAGCCATTACGCCAATCCGGTTGCGAGGTGATCGTGGTAGACGGGGGCAGTACCGATGATACGGTTGCCCTGGCCACGCCGCTGGTTGACAGTGTCATCCATTCGGACAAGGGCCGTGGCAGGCAAATGAATGCCGGTGCAGCGCAGGCCACAAATGACATTCTGTTGTTTGTGCATGTGGACAGCGTACTCCCGGTAAACCTGCCAGAACTGGTAACAAGTAGTTGTTACCCCGGTAACTGGGGCTTTTTCCAGGTGCAACTCAGCGGCAGACATCCCTTGTTTCGTATGATTGAATCTTGCATGAATACTCGTTCACGTCTAACCGGCGTCGCCACGGGTGACCAGTGTTTAATTATAGGAAAGGAGTTGTTTATAAAATCAGGCGGATTTCCTGATATTCCCTTGATGGAAGACGTGGCTTTCACCAAAACCCTGAAACAACACATGTCGCCTGTCGTCATTTATGAAAGAGTCATCACCTCCAGTAGACGCTGGGAGCAGCAGGGAATAATCAAGACAATCCTGCAAATGTGGTGGTTAAGACTACTGTATTTTCTCGGTGTTTCTCCCGAGCGACTTGTGAAATCTTATTATTGATATGCATGACGACGTGGTATTGATCGTGTTTTCCCGGGCGCCCGAGCCTGGCAAGGTCAAGACGCGTCTGATCGATGCCGTGGGCGAGCAACAGGCAACAGATATTTATAAACAGCTGTTGGCCAATACCATCAAAGCGGCGGTGAGCTCGGCATTCAGCCAGGTTGAGTTATGTATCGCTGGTGATGTCGAACATCCTTTTATTAAATCAATCAGTGAAGAATACGGTTTCCCGGTTTATGCCCAACAGGGTGATGACCTGGGAATGCGTATGTACCATGCGCTGGCACAGGCGCTACTGCGTTACAGTGGCGCGGTGCTGGTCGGTTGCGATTGTGCAGGCTTGACAGAAGATGATCTTAACCAGGCACGCGAGGCCTTGCTGGAAAGAACAGAGGTGGTGTTAGGCCCGAGCACGGATGGCGGTTATTACCTGGTCGGTATGTCTCAGCCTTACCAGGAACTGTTTACTGATATGCCATGGGGTAGTGAGACTGTACTGCAGGAAACACTGGCACGGATAAAACAACAGGGTCTTGGTACCACTTTAATAGCCGAACATACGGATATTGATTTTCCGGAAGATCTTGGTCAGTTAAGCACAAACGAAGCAGGAAAAAACTGATGTTCATACATAGTTATGCGAAAAAAACTCTCCTGACGTATTATTATGCCTGAACCCGAGCCAGCGAGAATCAAGACCTTTGCTACACCGAAAGATCTCGGCCAGTGGCTACAGGTCAACCACGCTACAGAAAGAGAGCTTTGGGTTAAAATATTTAAAAAAAAGACCAGCATTCCAAGCGTGACCTGGGACGACGTTGTGATTGAAGCGCTGTGCTGGGGATGGATCGACGGCATCAGGAAGTCAATCGACGACGAAGCTTATTTACAGCGAATTACTCCCAGAAAAGCGCGAAGCAACTGGTCTGAAAGAAACATAGAACATGCGGAGCGTTTGATAAGAGAAGGTCGAATGACGAAGCCGGGGTTCGTACATATTGATGCTGCTAAAGCGGATGGTCGGTGGGAAAATGTTTACGTGGCGAGTAAAATAGAAGTGCCTGTGGATTTTATGGCAGAAATGGAAAGCAGGCCAAAGGCGAGACAGTTTTTTGAAACGCTCACTAAATCCAGTCGTTATGTTATTGCATATGGACTGACAAGTGCAAAGAGACCAGAGACCAGGCAGAAGCGATTTAAACAATACATGAATATGCTTTTGCACGAAGAACATCCAGACGCCGGCAAAAAAAAGGCGAGAAAAGCCTAATAGAATTTTCAAATCCACGTTTATTAGCACTCCCTCCAATTCGAGCTAAGCGCTATGTAAACGCGGGATAAAGTTTCGTTATGCATCACAAACATTTGGATATGAAAAAAGTATTGGTGGTAGGAGCAAGTGGGGCAACCGGCAAACTTCTTGTTGCGGACTTGTTAAGTCGGGGCGTCGACGTAATTGCCGTTGTTAGACCGACGAGTTCCTTGAAGAACACATTTGAAAGCTACCCGAATTATCAAGAAGTTTCTGCCAGTATCACCGAGATGGCGAACAAGGAGTTGACACCCTTGCTCAGAGATTGCGATGTAGTTATGTCCTGTCTTGGGCATAACCTGACGTTTCGAGGCCTGTTTGGCGAGCCCAGGCGACTGGTTTCTGAAACAATTGAAAAATTATCCAGGGCAATCGTATTGTTAAAGCCAGACAGGAAGGTAAAGATCATACTGATGAATACAACAGGCAACAGTAATCGTGATATTCCAGAGGTTCCTGCTCTGTCACAAAGAATTGTCATTTCTATACTGAGAGTGCTTCTTCCACCACATGTTGATAACGAACGGGCTGCTGACTTTCTCAGGTCCTGCATCGGGCAACAACACCAATTTATTGAATGGGTTGTTGTGAGGCCGGATAGTCTTACCGATGAAGCCGAAGTGTCCCGATATGAAATTCACCCGTCTCCTACGAGAAACGCCATATTTGATTCCGGCCTTACCAGTCGCATAAACGTTGCAAATTTTATGGCAAATCTGGCTACCGAGCCTGAGCAGTGGAACTTGTGGCGAGGACAGATGCCTGTTATTTACAATGATGTATAACAAACGCATGTTATTTTACACATCCAATGACTATGCGAGTAAAATAGTCACTGGTGCGAAGCTTTATGTGCGATACCTTTTTCCAGCCTGTGATGCCAGAAACAGGGTAGGAATTACTCGTTAATACGCCTTAGCTTTTTTATTATTTCGCGCTGCATCTCGGCAACGAAATGTTCCAGTTCGCGTATATCGGCGTTGTTCATTTTTACAAACTGTGCGCCTATGCGTTGCATGCCGGATTCCTTGATCTTTTGCACGCGGCATACATTTAATGATGCCATGATCTGCCGGTTCTCCGATATGCGGATCGTGCAGTTGGGAATGAAATCGCCTTCCCTGAATTTGACATGCGAAACCTCGTTGATTCTTAATGCCATGCCCCCGACTGATATATCACGTAATTCAGCAGATACGACAACATCGTCTTCGGTTTTCAGGCTGACAGGGATTGTATTGTTGATCCCTATTGATACGCGGAATGCATTACGGCGCTGGTGATATTCTATATTGGGGGGGAAGGGCACCTTGTAATAAGCAGCATCTTCATCGCCACCGATAGCGGCTATGCTGGTACTAAACCGTACCAGGGCACCGGCATGCTGGGTGTTAATCTTTATGGTGCCGCCAACTTCGAGCTTCTCGTGGCCTTCCAGCGGATTCAATTCGTCCAGTACCAGGTATTGCTCTTCCTTGTTAACTTCGAGCATGGTGCTGCCATACCCGGTTTCGATACCGCCGATGGTGACGGTTAACAGGCTGTGGCGAGACTGGATCTTATTTAGCAGGCCGAATATTTCATCACTTTTCCTTATGATTTCGGAGTTCTCATTCTGTTTGGGCCTGGCATCACCAATAACCTTGTCGGTAACCACTTTCTGCGTTGCTGACACAGAGGCCTCCTAAACGCGGGCGATAGTTTTCTGATGGTTCTTGCCCAGGTTTTTACCCTCGGCACTGTAAGTGTCATCCTGGCTGGTATGGCCGAGTACGATATCGAGAATCTTGTTATTGAACATCTGGCTAATCTCGATAATGCTGCCATTGATCTTGTTCTGGTGTTTACATTGGTCCAGTAATTTCTGGATGGATGAATTCATTTCCCGGATATGGGATTCAAACCCCTCGTCATACGGAGACTCGGGCTTTTCAGTTTCCAGGTATAACTGGCGTTGTTGATCCAGCATGCCGAGTTTATCCAGCATCGTGTTTTTACTGGTGACCAGGCCAGTCATCAACCCGGTATTCTTCGATTTTAATGCCTCGGTCTCTTCCAGTAACAAGTCACTCAGTTCCTGTAACAGGTTGGCTTCCTGTTTCAACAGGTTCACAAATCGTCCCTGGGTTTCATCCATGATTATTTCTCTCCGGTCTTTTGATCCAGCAGCGTTTCAAACGCCATCAGTTTTTCCGCAGTCCTTTCAGCATTGACTGAATAAGAGCCGTCCAGGATAGCGTTGCGAATAGATTCCACACGCTTGGTGTCGACGACGGGTTGCGATTCTATACTGGCTTCCAGTGCGGCAAGTTTTTCACCCTGCTCGGTCAGCTTGACCGTATCGTCACCGCTGGACGACAACCTGGTGTCTTTCGCCGTATCCTGCTGTTTGAGTTGTTCGGACTGTGACTGCTGCTTCAGGCCATTAATAGCATTACCTGGTCCTTTTATTTCATTGACCATGTTCTTACTCCACTTTTAAATTCTATGTCTTGTTTCATTGTTTCGTACCCGGTTAACGGATAATTCCGGCAAAACTTTAGTCCTTTAGCATTAAAAAATGTCTATAAACTCACATTAATTAACTGGTTATCCAGGATCACACCTTCGATGATACGCTGGGTTTTCAGGTTTTTAACCCTGATCCTGTCACCGACCGCGCCCCGCGACAATGCCTTGCCCTCGGCCCTTACTTCTATAGCCGAATTTTTTGCAATCAATGTCACCAGTTGACCGCGTTTAATCGCCATTGGCGTCTTCAGCAGGTGCTGCGTCAGGATCGTCCCTGGCGCCAGGTTCTGCGTCAGCATCTTGCCTGTTATCTCGTTGATTTCTGTGTAATAGCCAGTGTTCAGGCGATTAATGTCGGTTTTTTCAAAGGTAATATCGGCCTCGGTTAGCGGCATATTCCTGGTTACTGGCCGTTTTAATACGGCCACGTTCTTGAATACCTTGACCGTCACCGGGACATAAATCGACCAGGGCTGGTCACTGTTACAGCGTATCCCAACCGTGCTCATCCCCTGTCGACCGCCATAACCGGGGCTGAATGCTTCCAGTTGCTGGCTACACTGTTTCAGTCGCAGACGTCGGTCTATCTGGTCCACGCTGACCTCAACATTGGTATACGTTTCGCTCATCTGTGCATATACAAAGGCGCGGGCCGTATTGGCAATGTCCTCAACAGACTGAAACTCCATGGCCAGTACCGGGCGTCCAGCAGCCAGGCATAACGTCAAAATCACGACGATGGCGAAGCTCCTGTCGTGAAAAATTGCATTTTTACGCATCAACAGTCTTCCTCTGTACGCAGGTTTACCATGGCATGTCTTGCTGCCGCAGCGCGTTTTTCCAGCGCCTGTATCAGTACTTGTTCCTGTGTCTGGTCATTGTGACGGGCTGAAAAATAGTTATTTTTTTCAATAACATGGTCGCGACCGTCAGAACTTGCCGCGGCCGGCAATGTGTTGCCTGTTTCAGCTGTGACTATATTCATCATAAGCCCTGTTTCCTGGCTGTCGTTGGTAGCCAGGCCTCTTCTTTATCTGCAGGGATCTATGCAATACACATGCCTGATTTTAGTGTCTCAAGTGTTTTGCCCTCATGCCGATACAGCGCCTACAGCAGGAACAGGAGCAGGCAATGACAAAATTGATGGATAACGTAAATTCCAGGACGCAACTCGTGGGACAAAACCGCCTGGAACTACTCATGTTTCAACTTGGTACCAGGCAACGCTTTGGTATTAACGTATTCAAGGTCAGGGAAGTGATTAAGTGTCCACCCCTGACACGCGCCCCGCAAAGTCACCCGGTTATTCGTGGTATCGCCAACATGCGCGGCAAAACAATTACTATCATGGATCTTGCGATGGCCGTTGGCCATCCACCGATAGAGAATATTGATGAAGCCTTCATCATTATTTCTGAATACAACCGTCACGTGCAGGGCTTCCTGGTATCCGGTGTTGATCGCATCGTTAATATGAACTGGGAAGAGATCAAGGCGCCACCCAGGGGGCTGGGTATTGTCAGCTTTCTTACCGCGGTAACAAAGGTTGATAATGAACTGGTAGAGATTATCGACGTTGAAAAAGTGATGGCCGATACGCTGGGCTATTCTGATGAAGTCGACAGTAGTATTACCGAGGGTGCCAGTGTCGAAGACGTGCATAAAAAGCACGTGCTGGTGGTGGATGATTCCAGCATGGCGCGTAAGCAAATCATCAAGGTGCTGGAGAAGATGGAAGTGTCGTACTCACAGGCCTGCAATGGTAAAGAAGCGTATGACATGCTGCTTGAATGGGCTGCCGACGGCAGTCAGTCGGTGAAGGAAAAATGTTCGCTGGTACTGTCCGATGTTGAGATGCCGGAAATGGATGGCTATACGCTGACCAAGAAGATCAAGGAACACGATGTGCTGGGTGGCCTGACCGTGTTATTGCATTCATCACTCAGTGGCGCATTCAACGAAAGCATGGTGAAGAAAGTAGGGGCCGATGATTTTCTGGCCAAGTACGATGCGAATGACCTGGCACGAAGAGTGCTGGAGCACCTGCATATCAAGGGCCCCGATCCTGCCTCGGACAAGGCCGCTTGAACAAACGACAATAACAGCAACCCGGATAATGGAACCATAGGCTACAACAATAATGACAGCGATGACCTCATCCCTGGCAACTCCTGCACCGTCGCACAGTGAAGCGCCGTCGCATAGTGACCAGGAATATTCAGCTTTCTGCGAATACCTGGAGAAATCGACCGGTATCACGCTGGGTGCCAACAAGGCCTACCTTGTCACCAACCGGCTGAGTTCTATCCTGAAGGCCTACGGCATCAGTTCATTGACCGATGCAATGAAACGCATGCAGGTTGGTAACGACAAACGTCTGAAGCTGGAAATTGTGGATGCCATGACTACCAATGAAACGTCCTGGTTTCGTGATCAGTATCCATTTGAATACCTGGCTGAATACCTGTTACCACAACTGACCGGTAACCGGATGACGACCCCACGGATATGGTCGGCGGCTTGTTCTTATGGCCACGAGGCCTATTCAATCAGTATGGTCATCGAAGAATACCAGGCCAGAAATCCCGGTGCTTTTCCAGGTGGTGTGCAGATTGTTGCAACCGATATCTCGAACCGCGTTTTGAAAGGTGCAGCGGAAGGTGAGTTTGATCGCCTGTCGATGGCACGCGGGCTTTCAGAGGAAAGAAAACAAAAGTATTTCACCCATACCGGTGATGACACCTACAAGATCAATGAAAAAATTAAAGGCCGGGTGCGTTTTCAAAACCTTAACCTGCTGGAAAGCTATGCCATCCTTGGCAAGTTCGACATCATCTTTTGTCGCAATGTATTGATCTATTTTTCCAACGAAAATAAATCCCTGATCATGAACAAGTTCGCACAGTCACTGAACAGCAGTGGCACCCTGGTCCTGGGAGCATCGGAAACCGTGACCAACTACAGCGAGGCCTTTGAAATGGTCAAGTGCCCGCGGGGTATCGTTTACCGCCACGTCTAGACCGTTGCTTGCCCCTTGCCGCCGGCAGGCAATTTATTACCGCATTTCCGCCCGTTTTGCCGCCCTGAAAATCCAATAACTTATTGATTTCACATTGAAATAGTGACTTGGCACAGCAGATGCAATGTCACAACCAAAGTTAATTCAACCTGGAATCATAAATGGACAATCTTTTTGGCATACACGCAACCGCTCTGAAAATCAGGTCCAGCCGCGCACAGCTGCTGGCCTCAAATATTGCCAACGCCGATACGCCTAACTACAAGGCACGCGACATCGACTTCAAACAGGTGCTCGGTGCCATGGCCGGTGATACGGCAAATAGCAAGATGGACCGTACCCATGCGGGTCACCTGGATGCACACGGTACAACGGCAAACGGTGCCGACATTCTTTATCGCACTCCCAACCAGTCAAACCTGGATGGCAACACAGTTGACTTGCATGCTGAACGATCAGCATTTATGGAAAACACCATGATGTACCAGGCCAGCCTGCGTTTTCTCAACGGCAAGATCAGCGGCCTGCAAATGGCGATAAGAGGTGAAATCTAATGTCTTTGTTTAACGTATTTGATATCGCTGGTTCGGCCATGACGGCACAAAGCGTTCGTATGAACGTAACGGCCAGTAACATGGCTAACGCAGACAGCGTCAGCAGCAGCACCGGTTCAACCTATCGTGCGCGTCATCCCATATTTGAAACAGTGTTTTCCGATGTCATGGATGGCAGCGTCAGCAAGGGTGTGCGTGTAAGCGGCATCATCGAGAGCCAGGCAGAGTTGCGCAAGGAATACAGTCCTGCGCACCCACAGGCAGATGGTGATGGCTATGTTTACTACCCGAACGTGAACCCCATCGAAGAAATGACCAACATGATCTCGGCCTCCCGTTCTTATCAGAACAATGTCGAGATAATTAATTCATCAAAACAAATGTTGTTACAGACCCTGAGGATGGGGCAGTAAACAGCGGGCCTAATGTAAGAGGAACAGACTAATGGCAGGTTCAAATTCAATATTACCCCCGGAGTTGCAGCATCTTGCCGTTCAACAGACGAGCAACAGGAAGGCAAGCAGCGACCTTGGCCAGGAAGATTTTCTTGAACTGATGTTAACGCAGATCCAGAACCAGGATCCGCTGAACCCGATGGAGAGCGGTGATTTCCTGAGCCAGATGGCACAGTTCGGTACCGTTAACGGTATTACCGAATTACAGAAATCATTCAGTTCACTGGCAACGACCATGCAATCCAGCCAGGCATTACAGGCCTCAACCATGGTCGGTAATTCGGTACTGGTTCAGGGTAACGGCACAACACTGGCTGCAGGTGGTGAAGCGAAAGGCGCAGTTGACCTGCCGCAATCAACCAGCAACCTGACTGTTAGCGTCATGGACTCTACCGGACAGACTGTCAGAACAATCGACCTGGGTAGCCAGACAGCCGGTCTGACCAAATTTACCTGGGATGGTCGTGATAACAGCGGTCAGCCCGTAGCGCCTGGTGATTATTCATTCCAGGCAACATCAAATGTAAACAACCAGACCGTTGCTCAATCCGTTTATGTTTATGCCAAGGTGGATAGCGTAACGCTGAGTAAAACGGGTGGTGAACCATCACTAAATCTGAACGGAGTTGGCTCGGTTGGCATCAGCCAGGTCAGGGAAATTTTGTAAGCACTGCTTACGACATAGATAAACAGGAGAAACAATCATGGCATTTCGTGTAGCAATCAGTGGACTTAAGGCCGCATCAGGCGAGCTTGATGTGATTGGTAACAACATCGCCAACTCAAATACCTCGGGCTTCAAAAAATCCCGTGCCGAGTTTGCTGATGTGTTTGCAGTAAGCAGTGTAGGTGGCAGTGGCAACACTCCCGGCAGTGGTGTACGTGTGTCGGCTATTCGACAACAGTTTACCCAGGGCAACATCGCTTTTACCGATAACAATCTTGATATGGCGATCAACGGTAACGGTTTTTTTATCCTGGATGACGGTGGTACTCAAATCTATTCCCGTTCCGGTGCCTTCGGCGTGGATCGCAACGGTTACCTGAGTAATGCCGATGGGCAGTTGCTTACTGCTTTTGGTGCAGATGCTTCCGGAAACATCACCGGTGCAGCTGGTTCCATACAGGTCAACACGGCCAACATTGCACCGCAGGCCACCTCTGCCATGACTGTAGAATTGAACCTGGACGCGGCGGAAACCTATCCGGCAGTGGGCACGTTTGATCCCAGCAACCCGAATTCCTATAACCACTCAACCTCGACGACCATCTATGACAGCCTGGGTAATGCCCACCTGGCAGCCATGTACTACGTTAAAGCAGGGGCCCCGGTCGCGACTGACGCAGGTGCCGGCGGCGCCTTCACCCAGGTAAACCTCGGTGCCGGTGAAACCTACTCATTATCAGTTGGCGGTGTGTCTGTTTTTTCTGAAACCGACGGTGGTGCCGGCACGGATACAGTAACCGCAGCAGAGATTGATGCCGCTATTTCTACCAACTCGGCAGCACTAACCGTGGCAGGTATTTCCTACACGGGTACAGCTGCTGCAGGTACATTGCAGTTTACCAAGGCGGACGGTACCAACTTTGATATCGTTGTGACTAATGACACCGCGGCTAACGGCTTTGCCAATGCTAACTACGCGACAGGTACCAACACGGTCAATAACGGAACGGCAGCTGCACCTAATACCTGGCAGGCCCATACTTATGTTGATGGCGTTGCCGATTCAGCCAACCCGCAGACACTGACTTTTACTTCCGGTGGTGCGCTGCAAACCCCGGCAGGTGGAACATTGACCACGGGTGCGTTTGCCATCCCGGGCGCGAGCAACATTACCATGACCGTGGATTATTCCTCTTCTACCCAGTTTGGTAGCCCATTCTCGGTTTACGGTCTGAGCCAGGACGGTTTTACTACCGGCCGCCTGAGTGGGCTGGATATTGATAACGAGGGCATCATCTTTGCCCGCTTTACCAACGGCCAGTCCAGTGTGCAGGGACAACTGGCAATCGCAGATTTTGCCAACCCGCAGGGACTGCAGCCAGTCGGTGATACGGCATGGGCGGAAACTTTTTCTTCCGGTTCGGTTACTATCGGCGCTCCCGGTACGGCAAGTCTTGGTTTGATTCAATCAGGATCGCTGGAGCAATCAAACGTCGATCTGTCAGAAGAACTGGTCAACATGATTATCGCGCAGCGTTCTTTCCAGGCGAATGCCGAGGTGATTAGCACCTCTGATGCCGTTACCCAGTCCATAATTAACCTGAGATAAGTAAAGGACTAAATCATGGATAAGATGATCTACCTGTCAATGACTTCCGCCAGCAATGCCATGCTGGGTCAGGCAGCGGTCGCGAGCAACCTGGCACATGTCAATGTGCCAGGTTTCAAGGCCGACTTTGAACAGTTTCGCAGTATGCCGGTATTCGGTGATGGACTTCCAAGTCGTGCCTATGCATTACAGGAACGTCCGGGCGTGGATCTCAGTGATGGCCTCATTCGCCAGACCGGCAACCCGCTGGACATTGCCATAAACGGCGACGGCTGGATTGCGGTACAAACTGAAGACGGTGGTGAAGCCTATACCCGTCGCGGTGACATGCAGATCAATAACCTGGGTTTGCTTGAAAATGGCGATGGTCAGTTAATCCTTGGTAACGGTGGCCCGATTGCCATTCCACCTAGCGAAAAGCTGGAGGTTGCAGTGGATGGCACCATAAGTTTTCGTCCTGCCGGCCAGGATGAAAAGACTATTGCTGTTATTGACCGCATCAAGCTGGTTAACCCGGACCTGAACGAATTATACAAGGGCCCGGATGGACTGTTCCGTATGAAGGACGGCAGCCAGGCCAATGTTGATGCGTCCATCAGGGTTGCCAACGAGTCACTGGAAATGAGTAACGTCAACATGGTGGGTGCCATGGTCGATATGATTGAACTGTCCCGACGTTTCGAAATGGACATCAAGGCCATGGAAGCTGCAAAACAGAATGATGAAGTTGGCACACAGATTTTAAAGATGGGTTAACAAACCCACATTGATAAAAAATAGTTAAATTGGAGAAAAGACAATGACGCAAGCACTATGGATAGCGAAAACAGGACTGGATGCACAGCAAACGCGTATGGCTGTCATTTCCAATAACCTGGCAAACGTCAACACCACCGGTTACAAGCAATCACGACCGGTATTTAATGACCTGCTGTATCAAACAGTAAGACAGCCAGGCGCACAATCATCACAGAACACGGAGATACCTTCCGGCCTGATGATAGGTACCGGTGTGCGTACCATGTCCACACAAAAGTTCTTTAGCCAGGGCAATATTATTCAAACGGAAAACCCGCTCGATGTTGCTATTACTGGCAACGGTTTCTTTGAAATCCTGATGCCGGATGGCTCAACTGCTTACACGCGTGACGGCAGTTTCCAGGTCGACTCCCAGGGCCAGGTGGTGACTTCCAACGGTTTCATCCTGCAGCCATCGATCACGATACCGGCCAACACGGTCAGTGTTACCGTGGGCGAGGACGGTGTTGTAAGTGCACTGACCGCAGGCAGTACTGCGCCAACCAACGTGGGTAATATCCAGCTGGCCGACTTTATTAACCCGGCCGGTTTGCAGCCTATTGGTGACAACCTGTTAAAGGAAACGGCAGCCAGTGGTACCGCTACGCTGGGTACGCCAGGACTGACCGGACTGGGCAGGACCGTGCAAGGCGCACTGGAAAGTTCCAACGTGAACGTGGTTGAAGAACTGGTGAATATGATTGAAACCCAGCGTGCCTACGAAATGAATTCCAAGGCAATCTCAACTTCGGATCAAATGTTGCAATATGCCAGTCAGAACCTCTAATTAGGTGAACTGACATGACTGTAACACACGAATTTTCACGTAACTTATTGATCTTGCTGGTTGTCAATTCTCTGGCGTTGACGGCAGGTTGCCAGACACCGGCAAAACGTAACCCCGAGTTTGCCGCCGTGCGACCTGCCTTGCCGCCGGTTGAACCCATGGCCAACGGATCTATTTATAAACCGGGTTTCGATGTGCGCCTGTTCGAAGACATCAAGGCACGCCGCATTGGCGATATCCTGACGATCCGCCTGGCCGAGTCTACCGATGCGAGCAAATCAAATTCAACCAACATCGCCAAGGACACGGCAACCAATGTGGATAACCCGACCATACTTGGTGCGTCACCGGAATTTAATGTGCCGGGATTCATTCCACTGGACCGAACCCGCAACCTGAGTTTCGAAAGCAATCTCAGTTCGGACCATTCGTTTGATGGTTCCGGCAGCGCCAGCCAGGAAAACGAGTTGACGGGTAACATCAGTGTTTCCGTGGTCGAGGTATTACCTAACGGTAACCTCATCGTACGTGGTGAGAAACGCGTCACGATCAATAACGGCCCCGAGTACATCCAGTTGTCCGGTATCGTCAGACCCATCGACATCCAGTCTGATAACACGGTGCTGTCGACCCAGGTTGCTGACGCCACGATTAACTATATCGGTGAAGGCGCGGTTGCCGAGTCCGGTTTCAAGGGCTGGCTGGCACGTTTTTTCAGCGGCCCGTTCATGCCTTACTAGGAGACGCATGATGAACAAGTTTACTTTCCTGATTGCACTACTGCTGTTCCAGGTGTCCGGCCTGTCTTATGCCGAGCGCATCAAGGACGTGGCCAATGTTGCCGGTGTGCGTGACAACCAGTTGGTAGGTTACGGACTTGTGGTTGGCCTGGACGGTACCGGTGACCAGACAACACAAACGCCGTTTACGATCCAGTCTATTGAAAGCATGTTGAAGCAGTTTGGTATTTCATTACCAGCCGGTTCCAATCCTCAGTTGAAAAACGTTGCAGCCGTAATGCTGCACGCAACGTTGCCACCGTTCTCCAAACCCGGTCAGCAAATCGATGTGACGGTATCGTCACTCGGTAATGCCAAGAGCCTGCGTGGTGGTAGCCTGCTGATGAGCCCGTTAAAAGGTATCGACGGACAGGTGTATGCCATTGCCCAGGGCAACGTCGTGGTGGGTGGTTTCGGTGTGGAAACGTCAGACGGTTCCAGTGTGTCCGTGAATATTCCCAGTGCCGGCCGCATCCCCAACGGCGCGATTGTTGAACGTTCTGTGCCCAGTTCTTTTGGTCAATCAGGCTCACTCGTGCTTAACCTGCATCGCCCGGATTTTACGACCGCAAACCGCATGGCCGATGCGATTAACGAGTGGATTGGACTGGGTAGTGCCCAGCCTATCGATGCAACCTCGGTCCAGGTAACGGCACCGGAAGACTATACCCAGCGTGTCGCCTTTGCCTCGCTGCTGGAAAACATCACGTTCGAGCCCGGTGCAACTGCCGCGAAGGTTATTGTTAACTCGCGTACCGGCACGGTGGTCATTAACCAGAGCGTAACAGTCAATGAAGCTGCAGTATCACATGGCAGCCTGGTCGTGACGATTACCGAGAACCCGATTATCAGTCAGCCTGGTCCATTCTCTGATGGCACCACGGCCGTGATTCCTTCTTCCGAAATAGAAGTCACGCAGGAAGATAATCGCATGTTCCTGTTTAACCCGGGTGTGGCGCTGGACGATATCGTGCGCGCGGTCAACCAGGTTGGTGCCGCACCGGGTGACCTGGTCGCTATTCTTGAAGCCCTGAAAGAAGCCGGCGCCCTGCGTGCCGAGCTGATCGTCATTTAACAGGTACTCACGATGAAACCGGATCTTTCCAGCGCCAGTATCTACAACAGCTTCGAGGGCCTGTCACAACTCAAGCTTGCTGCGAAGCAGGACTCGCCCGAGGCCCTGCAAAAGGTTGCCGAGCAGTTCGAGGCCATGTTTTTGCAAATGCTTATGAAACAAATGCGCGATGCCAATATCGGTGAAGGCCTGTTTGATTCCGATAAGACCCGCTTTTACCAGGACATGATGGACCAGCAGTTATCGTTATCCATGGCCGAGAAACGCGGTATGGGTATCGCCGAAAGTATCGTTCGCCAGTTACAGCAAATGGTGAAAAATGAAGATGTTGAAAAAAGTGAAACATTCGAATTAAACGCATTACCGCCACGTCGTGCCTTCCCGCAGATGAGCAGGGACAGCGTGGTCAAGAGCCAGTCCTTTTCCAGTCCTGAAGAATATATCAACGCCATGCGACCTTATGCTGAAAAAGCGGCACAGGAACTGGGTGTGCCAACCGGCGTCCTGCTGGCGCAATCGGCACTGGAAACCGGCTGGGGACAAAAGATCATGCATACCGCTGATGGCAGGAACAGTCATAACCTGTTTGGTATCAAGGCCAGCTCGCGCTGGTCCGGTGACAGTGTGCGCGTTGGATCGCTGGAATACCGTGAGGGCGTGGCCAAAAAAGAATACTCCGATTTCAGGGTGTACGGATCATACGAGGAAAGTTTTCGTGATTACGTGGATTTCATTAAATCCAATGATCGTTACCAGTCTGCATTGAAGCAGGCGGGTAACGCTATTGACTATATCAATGCGTTGCAGGAAGCAGGTTACGCGACCGACCCGAACTACGCGGACAAGGTCAGTGACATCATGCAAAGAGAAACAATATAAACAGGTAGCAGCGTATGTCTTCTATATTAAATTCAGCGATTAGTGGTTTACTCGCTTCACAACGAAGCCTGTCCACGGTCAGCCATAATATTTCCAACGTCAATACCGAGGGTTACAGTCGTCAGCGGGTTGAACTGGCATCAAACAATCCGCAGCGTATAGGCCCTGGTTATGTTGGCAGAGGTGTGACGGTTGATGACATTACGCGTATTGCCGATGATTTCGTTATTTCGCAGTTACGTGTCAGTACAACCAGTACCAGTGAGGCCGATGCCTTTCTGCAACTGGCCAGTCGCCTCGATAACATGCTGGCCGATGCCGATACCGGGTTAAGCCCAAGCCTGCAAAACTTTTTTGCCGCCGTACAGGATGTGAATGACTTGCCATCCTCGGTGACTGCACGACAGGTAATGATCAGTGAGGCACAGTCACTCGTAGAACGATTCCAGTTCCTGGACCAGCGTCTGACCTCGCTGGGTGATGAAGTACGTAACATGCTGAATGAGGATGTTGCCACGATAAACAACCTGGCGAACGCCATTGCCAATATTAACAGTCGCATTGTTGAAGCAACCGGCCTGGCAGGTGGCGCGCCGCCAAATGATTTACTCGACCAGCGCGACCAGATGATCCTGGAATTATCAGAACTGGTGAGCGTGAACACGATTCCCCAGAATGATGGCTCGGTAAACGTCTTTATTGGCAAGGGACAGCCACTGGTCATTGGTAACCAGCCCAGCAAGATCGGGGTAAGCGAAACCTATGATGGTCACTATGAAGTGACCATCACCGACAAGTATTTTTCCTCGGTGATCTCGGACAGTATTACCAGTGGTTCACTCGGCGCAGCACTGTCATTCCAGTCAGAGATGCTGGAGCCGGCCAGGAATGCCCTTGGTCGTATGGCCATCGGCCTGGCAGAAACGTTTAACGATCAACATCGTCTTGGTATGAGCCTGGATGGAGATGTCGATACCCCGTTCTTTAAAGTGGGCACGCCCACGATTTATGGTTTGAATGGCGCGCCGACGGTAGCCAGTGCGGCCATCACCGATGTTTCCAGTCTGACTGACAGCGATTACCAGCTGGTTTATAACGGTGGTAATACCTATACGTTGACCCGGTTAACCGATAACAAGACCACAACTATTGATACCGGCGGCACCTGGCCTTATACATCCGCAGACATAGATGGTTTTAACCTGACGCTGTCGGCTGCAGGCAGCGTGGGTGATCAGTATATTGTCCGACCAACCATGGCTGGCAGTACCGGTATGTCGGTATTGATATCGGATCCAAGAAAACTGGCGGTCGCTGCACCGTTAAAGGCATCTGCCGCAACCGACGCAACCGGTACTTCCACCAACCTGGGCAACGCGCTAATTAGCGAACCCACCACTACAAGAACTGATGGTGTCGCCATGCTTGGTGTGCCGCTGGCAGCGGATATTGACCTGACGTTTACTGCCCCCGCGGCAGCCGTGCAAAACGATTCGGCCCTTTCCGGAATACATAGCACTTCGGTAGCTACTGGTGGCGGTGAAGAATATACCATCGTAGTAGATGGTATAACCGCGTTCAGTTACACGGCCGGTGGTGCAGGTGATGATGTTACGGCAGCAGAGATTGATGCAGGTTTACTTGCCAATGCGGGCGCACTGAATGCAGCAGGCATTATCTACAGCGGTAGCGCTGTCGGTGGCGATTTGCAATTCAGCCGAGTTGACGGTGCCTCTTTTGATATTGATGTAACCAACACCATGACTGGCACAGCGGGTGGTTTTGCCGGGGCAGATCTTGCTACTGGCACGAATACCGTTAATAACGGTTCGGTAGCAGTAGCCGGTTCGTTCAGTTATACCAGCCCGGCACCGGGCGGCACACTGGCCTATGACCCGGCCACAGAGAACGCCGGTAAATCCTTTACCATTGCCCTTAATGCCAATGAGTCGGTCACTTTTACTATCTCCGGTTTCCCTCAGGATGGTGATGCATTTTCCATTAGTAATAACAACGGTGCCGCCGGCGATAACCGTAACGGTTTGTTATTGGGCGCGTTACAAAATATGCAAACATTAATCAATGGTACCGCTTCTTACCAGGATGCCTATGGTCAGATCGTGGCCGAAGTCGGTGCCCGCACACGGCAGACAGAAATCAGCAGCCAGGCACTGGAAGTATTGAAACAACAGGCCTTTGAAGCGCGAGAAAGCGTATCCGGTGTAAACCTGGATGAAGAGGCCGCCAACATGCTGAGATTCCAGCAATCTTATTCAGCGGCTGCACAAATGATAACGGTGGCCGATAACCTGTTTAACTCGTTAATCGATGCGGTCAGGTAAGGGTTAGAAAATGAGAGTATCAACCAATTTTTACGTACAACGCGGCTTGAACAACATACTCGATCAGCAGTACAAACTGGCTGAAGTACAGGAACAAATCGCTTCCGGCAAACGCCTGAATCGTCCTTCCGATGATCCAACCGGGGCGACACAGGTATTGCGCCTGGAGCAAGCCATGTCGACAACAGACCAGTTTCAGCGGAATTCAGACTATGCGCGAAACCGTTTAACTCTGGAAGAAGCCACGCTCAAGAACGTACAGGACTCATTATTACGTGTCCGCGAAATTGCGGTACAGGGTGCGAACTCGACACTCAGCGATACCGATCGCTATGCGCTCGCACAGGAAGTCAGTGAGCGTTTGAAAGAACTGGTAGGCCTGGCTAATACGCGCGATGCCAACCAGGAATACCTGTTTGCTGGCTACAAGGTGAATACACAGCCATTTACCCAGGCGAGTGATGGCACGTATATTTATTCCGGTGATCACGGTGAACGTTCATTGCAGATATCAACTGGCAGACAGATCCAGGACAGTGATGCCGGCAATGATGTATTCATGAATTTGAAAAACGGTAATGGCGCATTTCAGATCACCGCTAACGGTGCCAATACCGGTGATACGATCATTAACCAGGGTCAGGTCATCGACCCTGCTAGCTACAGCGCGACACCCCAGGACTACACGATTTCGTTTGTGACCAACGGCAACGGTAACGTCGGATATAACGTGGTCGGCAGTGTCGATGGTCAGATTATTCCAGCACCACCGCTGGATGCCACGCTGGATGCGCCTGACTATGTCAGTGGTGCAACAATACAATTTAACGGCGTCGAAACCGGTTTTAACGGTACGCCACAGCCCGGCGACAGTTTTGCAGTCACAGCCAGCACCAATGAATCCATGTTCAGCTCTGTACAGAAACTGGTCACGGCACTGGAAATGCCTACGGCAAGCGTAGGTGTTAATGAGTCGGAAGCGTTGAACCTGATTAACCAGTCCCTGGTTGAAATCGATAATGCCTTTGAAAATATCACGCAGGTGCGAACCAGCGTTGGTGCCAGGCTTAAAACTATCGATGACCAGGTCAGCGTCAACGAGTCCTACAAGATTGAATTACAGTCAACGCTGTCGAATATTCGCGATGTAGATATTGCGGAAGCCGCAGTTGAATTACAGTCGCGCCTGGTTGCATTGGAAGCGGCACAACAATCCTATGCCCGGGTTCAGGGTTTGAACCTGTTTGATTTTATTTAGGTTCGATTTTTAACATATCTTTTCTCCACCCTCAAAAGCCATTGAAAAACATGAGTTTTTCAATGGCTTATTTTTTACCTGCCCTGCAAAATTATTCATAACTTTTTCTAAAGTTTTTTTCCAGGTGGGCCGATAAGCTCCTCGGAAGCAGTGAATATCGATTTTTTTTCGATATATCTGCTAAAGAATAACCTTACTTCCTGTCACGAATAAAAGCAGGAATGAGAAAGGAGCAAAATTATGCCACAGGTAATTAATACTAACGTAATGTCTCTGAACGCTCAGAGAAACTTGAATGCATCAGGCAGCCGCCTGGCAACCTCGTTACAGCGCTTGTCTTCCGGTATGCGAATCAACAGCGCGAAGGACGACGCTGCTGGTCTTGCTATTTCAAACCGCATGACTGCCCAGATTAATGGTCTTAACCAGGCAGCACGAAATGCCAATGATGGTGTTTCTCTTGCCCAGACTGCTGAAGGCGATCTTAGTGCCATCACCAAAGGCTTGCAGCGCATTCGCGAACTGGCCGTACAGTCGGCAAACGCAACCAACAGTGCATCGGACCGTCAGGCCCTGCAACAGGAAGTATCTCAGTTGATCGCAGAAATGGATCGTACTGCGGCGGCCTCAAGTTTTAACGGCGTACAATTGCTTGACGGTTCATTTACCAGTCAACAGTTCCAGGTTGGTGCAAATGCCGGTCAGGTTATTGACGTATCTTCTATAGCCAGTGCCAGAACTGCTGATATTGGTCAGTCAGATACTGCCAGTTTTACTACCGGAACAGCTGTCACCGCCGCACTTACCGCGGGTGATTTGACCATTAATGGCGTCGATGTAGGCGCTGTATCTGGAGATGCTTCAGCGATCGCTGCTGCAATCGCTGCGACTTCACCTTCTGTTACGGCTACTGCTACCAACGCACAAACTGCTATCACGTTTAACGACGTGGTTGGTACTGAAGCTGTTGCCGCTACTCCTGCTACGCAGGCTCTGGGCGCACTGACTGTTAACGGTACCACTGACGCCGACGCCACCAACGATTACACCCTGGGTGTAACCGACGGTAGCAACACGCTGGCTATCGACATCACCAACGTCGCTAACGACGGTAGTGATTTCATCACCAAATTGGCTGCTGCATTCGTAACGGAAGGTTTTGCTGCTGACGGTACAGGTACTGTAAACGGTTACACGCTGGATCTCGGTGGTCAAGCTAACATCACAGACGCTTTAACAAATGACTCATTGACAATTGAACGTGCCGACGGTGCTAACTTCACCCTGTCAGAAACCGCTAACGGTTACTCTAACGCTCCGACATTTGCTAATGGTTCAGCGACTTCTGCTGACGGTGTTGCGGCTGTAAGTGCTGTTGCCCCGACGTATACCCTGACCATCGACGGTACAACTGTTGACGTTTCGGCTTCTGCTGCTGACGGTCGTGTAACGGCTGCTGATGTTGGTGCTGCTATCAACGGCCTGACTGGTTATACCGCTTCTGGTACCGGTACCACGCTGAGCATCACCAAAGCTGATGGCTCTAACATTGTACTGGTTGAAAGCGGTGCTGATTCCGGTGTTGGTGAAGGTCTGGCCGTTGACGGTACTGGCAGTGCTGCAACTGAAACCTATCGCGGTACAGTTAACAACATCTCCAGCCAGGGTGCTGCACTTGTCATCGGTGGTAACAATGTCGGTAACGCTGGTCTGACTGCAGGTACAACTGCACTGTCCGGTACGCTGGGTGGTACAACCATCGCTAACACTGACATCAGCTCGGTTGACGGCGCTAACGCTGCCATCCTGTCTGTTGACGCGGCCCTTGACACCATCAACTCTTCTCGCGCTCAGCTTGGTGCTATCCAGAGCCGATTCGAGTCAGTGGTTAGTGCCTTGCAGACCACGGCTGAAAACCTGACAGCTGCCCGTAGCCGAATCCAGGATGCGGACTTTGCAGCAGAAACAGCGGCCCTGACCAAGGACCAGATCCTGCAGCAAGCAGGTATATCTATCCTGTCCCAGGCCAACGCTCAGCCTCAGCTGGTACTGTCACTGTTACAGTAATCGATTGAGTAAAGCAGGAAGCGGTCGGGATTTACTCCCGACCGCATTTTAAAAATTAAACCAGGAGGTTAACGCCATGCCTACCGAGATCACCACACAAGCCAGGATTGCTGCCAGTAATGCCGGCAATTCACAAGGAGTGGTGATAGTGCCTAACAGGGCAGTAACGCGGCAAGATATTCCGCAAAGCGGAAAAGATTTGCCGCCTGCTAAGGAAAGTAGCCTACCACCAAAAGAATCACTGGATAACGCCAGTAATGAAATGACCCAGTATGCACAAAGCCTGCAGCGGGATCTTTACTTCAGCGTTGACCAGGAAAGCGGTGAAACAGTCATTAAAGTCGTTGAAAGCGAAAGCCAGCGCCTGGTACGTACGATTCCATCAGAGGAATTTCTACATGCCTCGCGCGAATTCAATGGCAGCGTTGGAAATTTGTTAAGGGCAAAAGCATAGTTGGTGCGAATTCTGCATTGAATGCCCCAACTATGTATAACCCAGAGGTAAAGCTATGATTTCAGTACCGGGAGTCGGTTCCGGCCTGGATATTAACTCGATTGTAGAGAGCCTGGTATCTGCCGAAAGTGATGCCAAAACCCGTTTACTGGCTAACCGGCGTTCCGGAATCAGTAGCGAGGTTTCTGCATTTGGCAGCTTGAAGAGCATAGTAGAAACGCTGCGTACCTCTGCGGCAAAGTTAGCTAACCCCGCAACCTTCACTGCATTTTCAGCCAGTTCACAAGATACTTCTTACTTCACAGTAGAGGCAACCGCGCAGGCATCTGCCGGTGTTTACGATGTGGAAGTCCGTGGCCTGGCAGAGCAGCATAAATTGTTATCACCCGGTTACAGTGATGCGAACACAGATGTTGGTTTTGGCATCATGACCATCTCGGTCGGCAGTGACTCGTTTGACGTCGAAATAGACAGTGAAAACCAGACGCTCAACGACATACGCAATGCCATCAATGATGCACAAGACAATACCGGTGTCTCGGCAACCCTATTGACCGTTGACG
The DNA here is from genome assembly GCA_965229565.1 of Gammaproteobacteria bacterium. Lineage (GTDB taxonomy): Bacteria > Pseudomonadota > Gammaproteobacteria > Eutrophobiales > Eutrophobiaceae > JANQNX01. The sequence goes on from OZ245888.1 coordinate 1,424,530, forward strand.
ATGGTACTGGAGGCACGTTAACCAAACTGGTTCTGACGTCTAATGAAACCGGTGCTGATAATGCCATCACCGTGACTGTTGCTGATGATGACGGTAACAATACCGATGGTTCCGGTTTGTCTGCCTTCTATTATGATACTGCTGATGCGACAACACCTGAGCAGATGACCGAGATTAACGAGGCCCTGGATGCAGAGCTTTACATCGATAGTCAGAAAGTACTAAGTGGAAGTAACACGGTGACAGATGTGCTGGATGGCGTGACATTGAACCTGGCAAAGGCCGAGACCGGCGTCATCAACAAGCTGACTATCAGTCCCAATATTAATTCAGCCAAAACCGCGGTGGAATCGTTCGTCACCAGTTATAACGCCTTCATTAACCAGGTCAATTCCCTGACAGCCTATAATGCAGAAACCGGCGTTGGTGGTGTACTTCTCGGCGATGCAACCCTGCGCACATTGAGTAATTCGGTAAGGATTGGTGTGTCCAGCTCTCTGCCTGGGCTTAGTAATGAATTTCGTAATATTGTTGAGTTGGGAATCACCTCGACTGCAAACGGTGCATTGCAAATCGACCAGGCCAAGTTGACAGAAGCCCTTAATAGCAACAGTGCCGATGTAGCAACCCTGTTTTCGGCCGATAATGGTATTGCTACCGGGCTGAGCAACAAGCTGAACGAATATGTGCGTACGGATGGCATATTTGAGAACAAAACCGAAAGTCTCAATGACAGTATTGAAGATATTGACGATGACCTTGAGGCTTTATCGTTAAGAATGGAAGCGCTGGAATCACGCCTGTTTGCGCAGTTTGCAGCGCTGGACCAACTGATGTCGCAATTAAACTCAACCAGTAGTTTTTTGACACAACAGTTTGATCAAATTTCACAAATAACCCAATCAAGATCCAGAAGATAAATAATACGGAAGGTGCACTAATGAATCCAAACGTTGGAAACATTCAGGCTCTAAAGCAATATGGAAAGGTAGGCGCTCAAACCGGCATTGTGAATGCCTCACCACATCGACTTATCCAGATGCTGTTGGAAGGAGCCTTGAGCAGGATTGCCCAGGCCAAGGGCCATATTGAACGTAATGAAATCAAGCAGAAGGGCGAAGCAATCGGGATGGCCGTGTCTATCATTGGTGGTCTGCGTGACAGTCTGGATAAGTCACAGGGTGATATCGCACATAACCTTGATGCACTTTATGAATATATGGGCAACCGTTTACTTCATGCCAATGTCAATAGCGATGTCGCAATGCTTGAAGAAGTCCAGGACCTGTTGCTGGAGATCAAGTCCGCATGGGATGCGATTCAGGAACAGCCAAGCAGCGTCGGTAACAGTCAAAAAGTAGCCAATTACCTGGCCTGAAATTAAAGCAAATGAATAACGCTAAACCTGATTTTTCTGCAATTGATTCGCTGCATCAAGGTATGTTGTCCAGTCTGGATGATCTCGATATCGAGACCTTGAAGGACCAGGTGGAGAATTATAACAACGTCATCCGGGAGACTTTTACACAGCTGAAGCAGTCCCGGCTTGATCCCGACGACCTGCAAACCATACGGCAGTTCCTGGTCAGACATCAGCAACTGGTAAAAGGGGTCGAGTACAAGCGTAACAATGTCTCGCAGGAATTGAAAAAGATGAAGCGCGGACGCGATATGCAAAAGACCTACCGCAAGGAGAGCCCGTAACCCGTCCTGTTGTGCTGGACAATGCCCGCTGCCAGTGCAGAATATGACAAAATTTTGACATTTTCCTGATCTGCTGTTTAACTTGATCCAGGCGTTCGTGGATTGGGGGATCCTTCATGGAGCGAGGAAGTAGTAAGCAGGTTGTTATCATCGAGAGCGAGTCAAAGACCCGCAATCATATTAAACCGATCCTTGAGTTCCTCGGATTTGAACCTCTTATCGTCAGTGGTTCCGCTGAATGGAAGAGCCAGTTCGAAAAGAGCGAAAATATCATCCTGGTACTGCTCGGCAGCTGTGGCACAGCTAAAGACCTGCTCCATGTCTTCCGCGAGATCAAGGCAGTAGACAATTACCTGCCGGTCATCCTGTTAAACGATCCCAAACAACGTAACCGGTTCAACCAGGAACTGGATATTGGCACGATTGCCACGGTTGATTTACCTCTTCGTCATCATGCCCTGCAAACAGCGCTGGAAAAGGTACAGGTCTACCGTGAACACCGCCACCAGGACGGTAGTCCCCGTTCAATGGAGTTATTCCGTAGCCTCAACGGCAACAGCGCTGCAATCAAGAAAGTACAGCGCATGGTGGAGAAGGTGGCACATACCGATGCCAACGTCTTGATCATGGGTGACTCGGGCTCAGGCAAGGAGGTCGTGGCACGTAATATCCATTACCAATCGTCCCGCCGTAACAAGCCATTTGTGCCTATTAACTGTGGTGCTATACCTTCTGACCTATTGGAAAGCGAACTGTTTGGGCACGAGAAAGGCGCGTTTACCGGCGCCATCACGGCCAGACAAGGGCGTTTCGAGATGGCAGAGGGTGGTACCCTGTTCCTTGACGAGATTGGTGACATGAGTCTGAACATGCAGGTAAAACTTCTACGCGTGTTGCAGGAACGCACCTTTGAACGTGTTGGCAGTAACAAGAGCATCGCTGCCAACGTTCGTATAATTGCGGCCACCCACGTGGACCTGGAAGAAGCTATCAACAAGGGTCGCTTTCGCGAGGACCTGTTCTATCGACTGAATGTTTTTCCCATCGAGATGCCGGCACTGAGTCAACGCACCGATGACCTGCCGATTTTAATCAAGGACCTGACCGAACGCCTGGAACACGAGGGCAATGTCGGTATCCAGTTAACCCCTGCCGCTGTTGCATCGTTAACTGAATATGAATGGCCGGGTAACGTACGTGAACTGGCCAACCTGATAGAAAGATTATCCATCCTGTACCCGAATGGCATGGTAGATGTGCACGACCTGCCAGAAAAATACCAGTCGGCCGATGTCATGGAGAATGCTTCATTCCGACCAGAGCCGGAACTGGATATGGGTGCAGTCATGAATATGCCACGCCTGCCCAAGACCGGGGTAGACTTGCGTGAACACGTGAATGCTATCGAGTCCAGTTTGATCAAACAGGCACTGGATGAATCTAACGGTGTGGTTGCACACGCGGCCAAGCGGCTCAACATGGGGCGCACGACACTGGTCGAGAAGATGCGCAAGCTGGGCATGACCCGCAAGGAAACCGTGTCGGAAAATTGACTTGGGTCACATTCCGTTTTTCCCCTCTTTCTTTAAATTACTGAAATAAAAGCAAAAAATCTAATGGCATAGTCTTTGCTGTAAGCAAATCGGGAAACGAATTTGCTAACGGCGGGGAAATGGCTCAAACCAATCTACAAAAACAGGAAGAACTCAGCAGTGCTGAATCACTGCAGCAGGCGTTTCTGCAATTCAACGAGGTATCCTCCACGCTGACCCAGGCCTATGCCGGTCTTGAAGCCAGGATTAACCAGCTTACCGGTGAACTGGCCGAGGCGCGGTCACAAAAATTACGCGAGTACGAGGAACGTGAGCGCGTTACTAATCGACTTGAAAACCTGCTGACCGTGTTACCCGGTGCCGTCATCGTGATTGATGGTGAAGGCGTCATACAGGAATGTAACCCAACTGCTGCGGAATTATTTGAAAGTGCATTAATTGGTGAACGCTGGCGCGATATTGTCAGCAGTTCATTTCGTCCGCAGTGGGATGATGGCCATGACGTCACACTGATGAACGGTCGATGCGTCAACATCTCCACCCAGTCACTGGGCTCTGAACCGGGCCAGATCTTACTGATTACCGATGTCACCGAGACCCGCCAGTTACAGGAACAGATCTCGGGACTGAAACGTGTCTCTGCCATGGGCGAAATGGCCGCAGCCATGGCCCACCAAATCCGGACACCGTTGTCCTCGGCACTGTTGTATGTATCCAACCTGGGTTCCAGTAACCTGGATGGAGAACGTCGTAACCGCTTTCTTAACAAGACCATGGGCTCGCTACAACACCTGGAAAAACTGGTGGAAGAAATGTTGTTGTTTTCACGTGGTGGTCAGCTTAATACTGAACCGACTTCTGTTAGTAAGGTGGTCGAGGACTTTGCAAGCCAACAGCAGCAGGAACGATTGACGTTGACCGTTGCTAATGAACTGGATGAATCCATACAGGCAAGGCTTAGTCGGGATGCCTTCATCAGTGCCTTGCAAAACCTGATCAACAATGCCCTCGAGGCCGCTGATACCGATCTCGCAATACGAATTCATGCCGGTATTAACAGTGATGGTGATATTGCTATCCAGATTACTGATAACGGACCGGGTATTCCCGACACGATCAAGTCACGCCTGTTTGAACCCTTCGTAACCACGCGCAACAACGGCACCGGGCTTGGGCTTGCCGTGGTTAATGCCGTCATACGGGCACACAAGGGCAGGATAACTGTTAAAGATGCCTGTCCGACAGGCACCAGTTTCACTATTACCATACCCGTTTTTTTTAATTCGGCGACTTAAACCAGGAGTAATTACATGGGTTATACCGTATTAATTGTTGAAGATGATAAAGACCTGCAAGAGGCACTAACCGACACGATAGAGTTGGCGGGATACAAGGCATTGACTGCCGATAACGGTGAGGATGCGCTCGGTGTATTGCAGTCAGAAAAAATTGATATGGTCATTAGCGATGTGCAGATGGCGCGCATGGATGGCATCAGGTTGTTAAAAAGAATTAAATCACTACAGCCTGAAATGCCAACCTTGTTGATGACTGCACACGGCAGCATTCAACAGGCGGTAGATGCCATGCATATCGGCGCTGTCGATTACCTGGTAAAACCTTTTGAACCCGAGGTCTTGGTAAGCAGGGTCAGCCAGTTTCTACCAACAGTGCTGACCGAAACTGAAAAGGGTTTTGTCGCGGAAGACAGCAAGACACTGGCCGTGATGGAACTGGCCAAACGTGTCGCAGATAGTGATGCCACGCTGATGATTACCGGCGAGAGCGGTACCGGCAAGGAAGTGCTGGCACAATTCGTTCATCAACAATCGAACAGGAGCAAGCATCCATTCGTTGCCATTAACTGTGCGGCCATCCCGGAGAACATGCTGGAAGCCATGTTGTTTGGTTACCAGAAAGGTGCGTTCACCGGTGCCTACAAATCCAGTCCGGGTAAATTCGAACAGGCGCAAAATGGCACACTGTTGCTGGATGAAATCTCTGAAATGAGTTTGCCGCTGCAAGCCAAGCTATTGCGCGTATTGCAGGAGAAAGTGGTTGAACGTCTCGGCGATCAAAACCAGATTGAACTCAACGTGCGTGTCATCGCTACATCCAACCGTAACATGCGTGCTGAAGTGGAAGCAGGCAAGTTTCGCGAAGACCTGTTTTATCGATTGAATGTCTTTCCCATCGAAATGCCGTCATTGCGTGATCGCAAGCTGGATGTAATCCCTGTTGCTCGTTATCTGCTGGCACGTGCAGCCAGCGACAATAACGTGCCTACGCCAGGGTTAGGCGCAGATGCAGAACGGGCACTACTGGACTATTCATGGCCGGGTAACGTACGCGAACTGGATAACGTCATGCAACGCGCACTGATTTTGCAGAATGACGGCAAGGTCACGGCAAATGACATTCACTTTGAACAACAGCAGAGTGTCGCTGCTACTCCACGCGTTGCAGTGGTGCAGTATGAGCAAAATAACGATGAAGACATCAGCGACGGACGACTGGGTGATGATCTTAAGGAACATGAACACAACATAATTATCCAGGCACTGAAAGAAAATATGGGTAGTCGCAAGACGGCCGCTGAAAAACTGGGTATCAGCCCACGCACTTTGCGTTACAAGTTGGCACGCATGCGTGAGCAAGGCATTAGTGTGCCGGTTAATTGACAGGAACAAGGTATAGGAGAACAGGTATGAACGATATCAACATGGATTCATTACTTATCCAGATGCGTGCGATGGCGGAACGTGCCAGCAGTATGCAGGAAACCTCCCGGCCGAATACCAGTAACGGGCCGGATTTTTCCAATGTGTTGAAAGATGCGGTTAACCAGGTCAATGAAACTCAAAAAGCTGCCGGCGAATTAAAAACACAATTTGAAATGGGCAACCCGGACGTCGACATTGTAGACGTCATGCTTGCCTCACAGAAATCCTCACTTTCCTTCCAGGCCATGACCCAGGTCAGAAATAAACTGGTCAGTGCCTACCAGGAAATCATGAACATGCAGGTTTAAACATTTAATCATGGACAAAAACTATGGCAACTGAAGCAGCTACGGTAGTAATACCGCCCGATATAAAGAGAACGTTGTTATTCAGGCAACTGGGGTTCCTGTTTGCTATTGCTGCGAGCGTAGCGCTTGGCGTATACGTCGTACTTTGGTCACAAACACCAAACTACAGTTTGCTATATGGCAACATGTCTGACCAGGATGCATCACAGGTGGTAGAGGCATTGCAAAAATCAGGTATCGATTTCAAGCTGGACCATGCCAGCGGCGCCATCATGGTTCCGTCAACCATGGTACATGATGCGCGTATGAAACTGGCAGCTGATGGGTTACCCAAGAGCGCGAGTTATGGCTTTAGCATGTTGAACGAGGAACAGAAACTCGGTACCAGCCAGTTTATTGAAAAGGCACGCTATCAACATGCACTTGAAAATGAACTGGCGCGATCTATCAGCAGGGTCAGTGCGATAAGGTCAGCAAGGGTACACCTCGCATTGCCGAAGGAAACCGTATTTCTCAGAAACCGCAAGTCAGCCAGTGCCTCGGTATTACTGGACCTGTACCCGGGACATCGTCTCGAAGCGGGACAGGTTGCTGCCATTGCTAATCTTGTAGCAGCCAGTGTGCCCAGCCTGGATATGAACAATGTCAGCATTGTTGATCAACATGGGCGTTTGATGACAAATACCGGTGCTTCTGCCGAGCTTGCCGTTACTGCCAGCCAGTTCCAGTACACACAGGAGCTGGAAGATGCCTATATGAACCGTATTGAAAATATTCTGATGCCTATTCTTGGACAGGACGGTGTCAAGGCACAGGTCACGGCCGAACTGGATTTTACCCATTCAGAACAAACGCGTGAGTCCTACAATCCTGACGCGCCTGCTATTCGAAGTGAGCGCCTGGAAGAAGATATGAAATCGACTGCCAGTGCCGGTGGTGTCCCCGGGGCACTTTCGAATCAGCCGGCACTGGATGGAAATGCTCCTGAAGTTGCATCAGACAACAAATCCCGGTCCAGCAGCAATGCCAGCCTGGGCAGCACTGCCAAGCGTACAACGCGTAATTATGAACTGGATAAAACCATCAGCCATACTCGATCACCGGTTGGTACGCTTAATCGGTTGTCTGTGGCCGTGGTGGTCAATCACAAGAAACAGGTAAACGAACAAGGTGACGTTACGTGGTTAGAACATTCACCGGAAGAGCTGAACCAGTTTGAGCAGCTGGTGAAAGAGGCGATTGGTTTTAATGCGATGCGTGGCGATACAGTGAATGTTATGAACACCAGGTTTAACCAGCCTGAAGTCGTTGAACCACTCCCAGCCACGCCTATCTGGCAGGAACCATGGGTATGGGATGCGGCCAAGCAGGTACTGGGCGGAATGCTGGTTCTGTTTATCGTATTCGGTATGTTGCGTCCGGCATTAAAGAACATCATGTCAAAAGATATGATGGTGCCGCAGGGCGCACTGGCAGGCGGTGGACAACTTAATGCTGAACAGCAACAGGTAACGCAGCAGATGAAAGAAATGAAGGCCCTGGAAGCCGCACCGGAATACGACAAATCAATTCATAACGTGAAGGAAATGGTGACCGCAGATCCGAAACTTGCCGCACAGGTCGTACGAAACTGGGTAGGTGAAGAATAATGGCTGCAACAAAACAACAAAGCACGCTGGAACCGGCGCAAAAGGCCGCGGTATTGCTCATGACTATCGGCGAGGACAAGGCCGCCGAAGTGCTTAGGCACATGGGTCCGAAAGAAGTACAGCGTATTGGCGTTGCCATGACCACCGTAAGAGACCTGTCCAAGGATACGGTCAATAATGTCATCGGTGAGTTTATGAGTACTGTCAATCAACAGACAAACCTGGGTGTGGGTGTCGATGATTACGTGCGAAACGTATTACATAACGCACTCGGTGAGGAAAAGGCAGCAAGTGTTATTGATCGAATTCTTATCGGTGGAAATTCTCAGGGTCTTGAGGCGCTGAAATGGATGAATCCAAAATCGGTTGCCGAGTTGATCCAGAATGAACATCCGCAGATCATTGCGATTATCCTGTCTTACCTTGAAAGTGATATGTCCGCCGAGATACTGACGGTATTTCCTGAGAAGGTCAGGGCCGATCTGTTGTTGCGTATTGCTACCCTGGAAAGTGTGCAACCTGCAGCAATGAGAGAACTCAATGAAACCCTGGAAAAACAACTAAAAGGTGGCAACAGCGTACAGTCTTCCAGTATTGGTGGACCCAAGGCCGCAGCCGATATCCTTAACTTTATTGAATCCAGTAATGAAGCCGCGATCATGGAAAAGATCAAGGAAGTGGATGAAGACCTGGGCCAGGAAATACAGGATCTGATGTTCGTGTTTGATAACCTAATTACCGTGGATGATCGTTCCATGCAGGTTATACTACGGGAGGTGGCGACAGATAACCTGTTACTTGCGTTGAAGGTAGCAAACGATGAACTTAAAGAAAAAATATTCAACAACATGTCTAAACGTGCTGCTGAAATGTTGCAGGAGGACCTGGAAGCGAAAGGCCCGGTTAAACTGAGTGAGGTTGAAGCTGCGCAAAAAGAAATTCTTACCATTGCACGCCGACTTGCCGATGAGGGTCAGATCTCGCTGGGCGGTAGTGCTGAAGAAGAAATGGTCTAGTACAGGGACCATAAGCCGATGGGTAACATCAGACGAATTATTACTGACAGCGAGGCCGCGCAATACACGGAATGGCAGGAGCCGCTGGTGCAGGGTCGCATTGCATCCGAGATGGACGGTAACGTTAAGCCGCTTACTGCAAACCAGGTACAAATGGTACAGAAAGATGCCTATGACGAGGCATTTGAACAGGGACGCGAGGCCGGCTTGCAAAAAGGTTACCAGGAAGGCAAGGCAAAGGCCGAGGCCGAACTGGCCCAGTCTTTAAAGAGTTTGCGTGTCCTGTGCCAGACACTGGATAAGCCACTTGAGCAACTGGACGACGAGATAGAAAATAATCTTGCCGAACTGACGCTCGCCATTGCGAGGCAACTGGTCCGGCGCGAGATCAAGACCGAGCCGGGTGAGATCGTGGCCGTGGTGCGCCAGGCAGTCAGTGCCTTGCCGGTATCGGCACGTAATCCGACCATATATTTACATCCGGAAGATATGCAACTCGTGCGTAACGCCCTGTCTATCGGTGACGATGAAAATGGCTGGCGACTGGAAGAAGACCTGTTGCTGTCACGCGGTGATTGCAAGGTACAAACCGAGTCTTCGTATATAGATGCAACCATAGAAGCAAGGCTGGCTGCCATTGCCGTTAACATGCTCGGCGATGACCGCCGCCAGGACGATGAATCCGCTAGCTGATCGCCGCGCAATCTGGAGCCAGCGCATCCAGGGTCTGCTTGCAGCCAACAAGCACCCGGCACCATTGCAGGTACAGGGACGTTTGACCCGCATGGTGGGCCTGACACTTGAGGCAGCAGGCTGTCGTGCCGCGATCGGCGATTATTGTCGTGTTAAAAGCACAGATAACAACCTTATTGATGCCGAGGTCGTGGGTTTTTCCGGTGATAACCTGTACTTGATGCCTACCGGTGTACCACAGGGTTTGTCACCCAATGCGCGTGTTATCCCAACCGGGAGAACCGGTGATATCCCTGTAGGACCCGAGATGCTGGGCCGGATATTTAACGGTGCCGGCAAACCACTGGATGGCAAGCCCGCCATAAAATCAAAAGACAAGGTGCCACTCGCCGGTCGGCCGATTAACCCGTTACAACGAGCCAAGATAACAAAGCCACTGGATGTCGGTGTACGTACTATTAACAGCTTTTTTACCGTAGGCCGCGGCCAGCGCATGGGGCTGTTTGCCAGTAGTGGTGTGGGTAAGAGTGTATTGCTTGGTATGATGGCGCGCTTCACCGAGGCTGATGTAATAGTAGTTGGCCTGATTGGTGAACGCGGTCGTGAAGTGAAGGAATTCATTGAACACAGCCTCGGTGAGGCCGGATTAAAACGTTCCGTTGTTATTGCCAGTCCGGCCGATGATCCACCATTGATGCGTTTGCACGGTGCCTTGCTGGCCACCAGTGTTGCCGAGTATTTCCGTGACCAGGGTAAACACGTGTTGTTACTCATGGATTCGCTGACACGATTTGCCCAGGCCCAGCGCGAGATCGCGTTGACGATTGGTGAGCCACCTGCAACTCGTGGTTATCCACCGTCTGTGTTTACACGCTTGCCGCAACTGGTAGAGCGAGCTGGCAATGGTCCGGATAACGGTGGTTCGATAACCGCTATTTATACGGTGCTGACCGAGGTCGATGCAGACAACGATCCCATTGCAGATTCAGCGCGTGCGATCCTTGATGGCCATATCGTGTTATCAAAACAGATAGCAGAATCCGGCATCTATCCCGCGATCAATGTCGAGCTCTCGATTAGTCGCGCCATGAACATGATCACGAACAACACGCATCAACAACAAACGCTGGCATTAAGGCAGTTAAATTCTATCTACCAGCAGAACAAGGACCTGATAAGCGTTGGCGCCTACCAGAGTGGCACCGATCCACAACTGGATCTTGCCATAGAACTACAGAATGAATTCCAGAACTTCCTGACGCAGAACATGAATGAAAAGGTGTCTTACCAGCAATCCCTGCAACAGCTGGCGCAACTGGTTGCCAGTTGCCAGCAACAACCGGACGAGCGACAACTCGAGCGTACATAACTTATGACACGTTCACAGCGTATCAAGACAATTGTTAAATTAAAGAACCATCGTGAACGTCATGCCGCCAGGTCGTTAGCGGCCAGTCAATTGACGCTCGCAACTATCCGGCAACGCATACAGCAACTGCTGGAGTACCGGGAAGAGTATTTACAGTTTTTTCAATCCGACGGAATAAAACTATCAATCAAGTCTATTCGCGATCAACAGGCATTCATCTTGCAACTTGACCAGGGTATCGCAATGCTGCGACAGCAGCTCCGAATCCAGGAGAAGATGAATGACAGGGAACGACAGAACTGGATCCAGCAAAAACAACAGCTGGATACCATGCAAAACATTCACGATCGCTGCTTTCAGGCAGAACAACAACTACGGGAGCTACGTACACAACACACGCTTGATGAACTGGCAACGAACCGCGCCAGCCGTACCTGAAAACTGGCACAGCCATTGCAATTTCCTCCCTGTACATGGTCATTTAACAGGGTATTAAACGTGAATCCATTACTGACAAGCGGTCTACTGACTGGTAATAAATTATTAGAAAACAATAGTTTAGGAAGTATTTTCCAGGGTGATAACCTGCCCCAGGGAGAGGCCGGCTTTCAATCCGGGTTTGCGCTTCTGTGGCAACAGTTGGCGGCGACAAGCGGCAAGGATTTGCCGCAGGCTATGGGTGCTCTTAAAGAACTCAGGCCCGAACTGATTGAACAACTGAGTGAGCAGCTGGAACTTAGCCCGCAACAGTTACTGGCCTTGCCAGCGCCGGCTCTCGAGGCCATTTCCCGGGTGATGCAGGAAACTCCTGCCTTTAGTCATGGACCACAGATCGTAGCCGGCTTCAATACTGCCCGCATGCGACAGCCAGAAATGATGAATCCCGAACAGGCTCGTGTCCGATCAGAGGAAACGCCGGATGAGCCTTTTGGTAAATTATTAAATACGCGTGAACAGTTACACCAGCTGTTACCGCAAGAAGCACTGGAAGAGATAAGTAATCTCAGGGAGCAACTCAACAAGGATAAATTCGATATTGATCTGATGCGACAGATATCAGGCCTGAAGTTATTCACCGGCGAGGCTGAACAAAAACTGTCGCCGGGATCATTGTTGCGTGAAGTACAGCAAGGCAAGGTAATGGAGCACCTGGCTGGTATCGATAAACTCAATTTAAATGCCACCAGCGCATTTCCGGCGAGTGGATTACAAACAGCATTACAGTCGCAGTCAGTCGCGCAACTGCCCAGGGTAGAAGTCCCGGTTGGACAGGCCCAGTGGGGCCAGGCAGTGGGTGAGCGCCTGATGTTCATGGTCAATAACAAGGTGCAGGCGGCCAGTATAATTCTGAACCCACCGGAACTGGGACCAATCGAGGTCAAGGTAAATCTCAATCATGACCAGGCCAGCGTGCATTTTGTTTCCAACCACGCCTCTGTCAGGGATGCGATCGAGGAGGCTTTGCCAAGATTACGTGAAATGTTTGCCCAGAACGGACTGCAACTGGCAGATGCGAACGTCTCGCAGCAGTCAGCCCAGCAGCAACAGCAGGACCAGCGCTTTGAACAGGCACCTGTGGTCAATGCCATTGCAATTGATGACGACGACGCCGACGGTCAGCAGGAACTCTCGCCGGACGACATGACAGACTATCTCGTCAATGATGGTCTGGTCGATCATTACGTCTAGATAACTCTTTCTTGCAAACGAATAGTACGCACCCCGGTGTGCGTGCTGACGTCTATTACTCGCGTCAACATGCCGTTGCTGTCAAAGGATTGACATGGCAACTCCTTCCCCAAGCCAAGTTACTGAAAATAATAATAAAAAACTAATGGCATAGTGCTTGCTAAATGTAAACCGACACTGTGTTTTTGTGACCAATCATGGAGATTCAAAATGGCTGAAGAGGAAGATTTGGAAGACGTTACCGAAGAGGAACAGCCGGCAAAAAAGAAAAAGCCGTTACTGTTGATCATTGCTGCCGCTGTGGTTGTCGTGGCAGGCGCCGGTACCGGAGCCTATTTTATGCTGGGCCAGGGTAGCGTCGAAGCAGCTGTCGATGAAAAGGCAACAGTTGCGAAGACAGAAAAATCCGACAAGGGTGGAGAAAACCCAGCAACTGTGGGTGAAGCATATTATTTTTCACTGGACCCGCCGTTCATTGTTAACTTTGCCGGCACCAGGCGTGCCCGTTTTCTCCAGGTCAGTATCGAGGGCCTGACCCGTGACTCAAGGGTAAAAGAAGACATCACCAAGCATCTGCCGCAGGTAAGAAATAGCCTGGTGTTATTACTGAGCAGCAAGACCTATGAAGAACTCAATACGATGGAAGGCAAGGCAAGTCTGCGTAAGCAGGTGTTAAGGGAAATTCAGAAAATACTGGAAGCTGAGACAGGTCATGAAGGTGTTGAAGACGTGTTCTTTACCAGTTTTGTAATGCAATAACCAAACATGGATGAGGCATAGAACATGGCTGAAGACATACTTTCACAAGACGAGATTGATGCCCTCTTGACCGGCGTTGACAGTGGTGACGTCGATACCGATGGGGAAGACCTCGTTGAAGATGGTACGGCGAAGACCTACGATTTCAGCAGCCAGGACCGCATCGTTCGCGGTCGTATGCCGACGCTGGAAATGATTAATGAGCGTTTCGCCAGGAATTTCCGCATCACATTATTTAATTTCCTGCGTCGTTCACCGGCTATTTCGGTAGACGGTGTGCAGATGACGAAATTTGGTGAATACATTCACAGCCTGTTCATGCCATCTAACCTGAACCTCGTCAAGATAAGACCATTACGCGGTACTGCGCTGTTTGTCATGAATCCCAAGCTGGTCTACTCGATTGTTGATGCTTTTTTCGGTGGTGATGGTCGTTTCCATACCAAGATTGAAGGCCGTGATTTTACCAGTACAGAAATGCAGGTAGTGCATACGATTCTTTACAAGATTTTTGACGATCTGAAAGAAGCCTGGGCACCGATTATCGACCTTACGTTTGAACATGCCGGTTCAGAAGTGAACCCGCATTTTGCAAACATAGTAACGCCCAGCGAAGTGGTTGTTGTATCGACTATTCATGTAGAACTGGACAACGGTGGCGGTGATCTACACCTGACCCTGCCTTATTCAATGATTGAACCGCTACGCGAACAGCTTGATGCCGGTGTGCAAAGTGACAGTTCAGATTATGACCAGCGCTGGATAAATTCCCTGCGCGAGGAAATCAAGAAAGCAAGCATAGAAATTTCAAGCACACTCACAGAAACGGATATTTCATTAAGAGAGTTAAAACAACTTAAAACCGGCGATGTAATCCCGATTGACTTTCCAGAAACGGTTTTTGCTGATGTGGATGGTATTCCGGTATTTCGTGGTCAATATGGACTTTCCCGGGGTAATCGGGCTTTAAAGGTAGTTGAAATGTTAAGACACGATAGTTCATCGACTGCCATTAGTTATTTACAGGAGCAAAGCAATGACAGATGAAACAGGCAACGTGGAAGAGGAAGCAATGAGCGATGACTGGGCTGCAGCTATGTCGGAACAGGCAGAATCAGAGACAGGAGATTCTCAGGTAGAGAATGCGCCACTGCAAAACCTGCAGCCTGAAAAGAAGGCAGGTGGAACCGATGCCAACCTGGAAGCAATACTGGATATACCGGTCACGCTATCAGTACGTATCGGTAAAACCAGGATCAGCATCAAGAACCTGCTGCAGTTAAACCAGGGTTCGGTGGTAGAGCTTGAAAGACTTGCCGGTGAGCCACTGGATGTACTGGTGAACGACACACTGGTCGCGCATGGTGAGGTCGTGGTGGTTAATGAAAAGTACGGTATACGCCTGACAGATATTGTCAGTGCCCACGAACGCGTCAAGAAACTGCAGTGATAATACATCCAGTTGGCGTGAAGTCTCGCTTCCTGTTACTGGCATTGCCACTGTTACTATTGCTGGCAAGTGTTTCGGCCTTTGCAGCAGAGCCACTAACAGGTTCGTCAGAAGCAGTCACTGTCACGGCCTATATAAAGGTGATAGTGGGGCTATTGTTTGTAATTGGCCTGTTTTTAATCGCTACGTACCTGTTCAAGCGCTATGGCAATGGTCCCATGTTAGCCAAAGGCCAGATGAAGATCATCGATGGTCTGCATATCAGTAATAAGGAACGGCTGGTGCTGGTTGAATTAAAGGGAAGGCAACTGCTACTGGCCATTACACCGGGCAGTATTACCAAGATCGATACGCTATACAGCGATCTTGATGCAGCCAATGGCAAAGAATCCTCTTATGAATTAATGCAGGCCGCAGCCGAACGTTCACAGGTATGACTATGCGACTACTCATTTTGTTATTGCTGTTATTACCCGGACTTGCTCACGCACAGCCGGGGCTTGATCTGCTTACGGTAATTGATAACCAGGACGGTGGTCAGACTTATACACTCAGCATCAAGATCTTTTTCCTGATGACCGTACTGACGTTGTTGCCGGCAGCAGTATTGATGATGACGTCTTTCACCCGAATTATTATTGTATTGGCTATTCTGCGCCAGGCACTTGGTACAGCGCAGACACCCAGTAGCCAGATTTTGATTGGCCTGGCCCTGTTCCTGAGTTTTTTTATCATGACGCCGGTGATTGACCAGATTTACCAGGGTTCAATTCAACCCTATATGGACGAACAAATGACGGCCGATCAGGCAATCAATAATGCAGCGGTGCCTATTCGCGAATTCATGCTTGCGCAAACCCGCGAAACCGATATCGAGTTGTTTGCCAATATCTCCGGTAAAACCGATATCGCAACGCAGGATGACATCCCGTTCACGTTAATCGTTCCGGCCTTTGTCACCAGTGAACTCAAGACCGCGTTCCAGATCGGCTTTCTGATCTTTATTCCATTCCTGATTATCGACCTGGTGGTCGCCAGTGTACTGATGTCCATGGGTATGATGATGTTGTCACCACTCATCATCTCATTTCCATTCAAATTGATGTTGTTCGTACTGGTTGATGGCTGGGCGTTGATTATGGGTACCCTGGCTGGAAGTTTTTACTTTGCATGAGGCTGACTGATGACTCCTGAATTGATTATCCAGATAGGCCAGGAATCGCTTTACTACCTGACCATCATCTTACTGATCATGCTGGTGCCGGCGCTGATAGTGGGTGTACTTATCAGTATGTTCCAGGCGGCCACACAGATTAACGAAATGACTTTGAGCTTTATTCCAAAGTTGCTGATCACACTGCTGGTCATGGTTGTGGCCGGTCCGTATATGTTACGACTGGTAACGGAATACACATTGAGACTGTTTGAGGATATTCCTCAGTTAATCGGGTGATGACCGGGAATGTTCACAGTAACCACGCTGGAAATAATGCAACTGGTGCAGGCCTGGCTCTGGCCTTTCTTTCGTATCGCCGGCCTGGTTATGACTGCACCGTTGATTGGTACGCGAACCGTTCCGGTGCGCATTCGTTTGATAATTGCGCTTGCTATCACCATGGTGATCTTCCCGGTTATTCCTGCCATGCCGGACGTGGAACCGATTTCCGGGGAGGGTTTCCTGATCTCGATACAACAGGTGATGACCGGTATTGCCATGGGTTTATGTCTGCGCGTGGTATTTGTAGCCCTGGAACTGGCGGGACAGGCAATTGGCCAGTTGATGGGATTAATGATGGCAAACATGGTTGATCCCATGAACGGTAATAATGTCCCCATCATTGGTCAGTTTTACCTGTTACTGGCAACGCTGTTGTTCCTGGCAGTTGATGGGCACCTGTTAATGATAAAGGTACTGGCAGAAAGTTTTACTACACTGCCGATTGGTGTAAATGGCATCAGCAGTAACGGTATCTGGGATTTCATTACCTGGACCGGTCAAATTATCGGCGTGGCCGTCATCATTGCGTTACCGGCCATGGTGTCATTGTTAATCGTTAACCTTTCTTTTGGCGTGATGACGCGCGCGGCACCACAGCTCAACATCTTTGCCGTGGGTTTTCCGATCATGATAATTCTTGGCGTGATGATTATTTTCTTCAGCCTGAATACGTTCGTACCGCACATGATACAAATGTTTGAAGACGGTAATTTCATGATGTTGAAACTGGTGAGTCAATAATGGCCGAGAACGATACCAGCCAGGAACGTACAGAAGAGGCCACCCCGCGGCGCCGCGAGGAGGCGCGCAAGAAAGGCCAGGTTTCGCGTTCACGTGAACTGACCACGATGTTCCTGATGATGACCAGTGCCTTTGTATTTATCCTGATGGGAAAGGACTTGTCCAACGCGTTACAGCAACTGATGGCGAGCAATTTCTCCATACATCGCAACAACATTTTTAACGAACACTACCTCATCAATGCATTGCTCGTATCCGGCCAGGATATCCTGGTCAGCTTCGCGCCGCTGTTACTGGTTTTTATCATGATTGCGTTCATGGCGCCGATGCTGGTCGGTGGCTGGCTGTTCAGTCCCGAGGCATTGGCATTCAAGCCGGACAAGCTGAATCCGATCAGTGGCATCAAGCGTTTGTTTGGCATGAAAACTGTCATGGAGTTTTTCAAGACGGCGGCCAAGTTTCTACTGGTCACCGTGATAGCGATGGCCGTGCTCTGGTACAACATTGGTGACCTGCTGTATGTAGGTATGAATGGACTTGAACCGGGACTGACCCAGGCCAGTGATTTGATCATTTCCAGTTTCCTGATCGTGTGCCTGTCGACGGTATTGATTGCCTTTGTTGACGTACCGTTCCAGATCTTTGAACACAGCAAGCAGATACGTATGACCAAGCAACAGGTCAAGGATGAAATGAAGGAAACCGAGGGTAAACCCGAGGTCAAGCAGCACATACGCCAGATGCAAATGGAAATGGCCAATCGTCGCATGATGGAACAGGTGCCGAATGCCGACGTGGTTATCACCAACCCGACGCACTACGCGGTTGCCCTGAGTTATAAACCGGACAGCATGGATGCGCCTAGGGTTGTTGCCAAGGGTGCTGACCTGGTTGCTGCACGTATCAGGGATATAGCCAAAGAAAACAATGTGATGATCTTCCCGGCGCCGATGCTGGCCCGTGCCATTTATTACAACACGAAGATCAACCAGGACGTGCCGGCCGGTTTATACCTGGCGGTCGCGCAGGTACTGGCCTATGTCTTCCAGTTGCGTGATCACATTGGCAATAGCAACAGGAATCCGAAGGCACCGACGGACTTACCCATTCCGGACGAGTTTAAGCATGATTAACGAGGTAACAAATGAGGGTGTAGAAAGATGGCTGTAGGTGTCGCTACATTGAAATTTGCCGACGTGAATCGCATGGGCCTGGGTGCCCCGTTCCTGTTAATGGCGATCCTGGCCATGATGGTCATTCCACTGGCGCCGTTTGTGCTCGACATTACCTTTACTTTTAATATCGCACTGTCGCTGATCGTGTTGCTTGCCGTTATCTATAGTCGCCGACCACTGGACTTCGCTGTATTTCCAACAGTGTTGCTGATCGCGACGCTGTTACGACTTAGTCTGAACGTGGCTTCCACGCGTGTGGTGTTGCTCAACGGTCACACTGGTCCGGATGCGGCCGGTAAAGTCATTGAATCCTTCGGCGATTTTGTCGTGGGTGGTAATTACACGGTAGGCTTTGTCGTGTTTGCCATTCTCGTTGTGATCAACTTTGTCGTGGTCACCAAGGGTGCCGGACGAATCTCCGAGGTGACTGCACGCTTCACCCTGGATGCCATGCCCGGTAAACAAATGGCGATCGATGCTGACCTGAACGCCGGTCTGATCGACCAGGAAGAAGCCAAGCTCCGTCGTGCCGAGGTTGCACAGGAATCAGATTTCTACGGGGCCATGGATGGTGCCAGCAAGTTCGTCAAGGGTGATGCCATTGCCGGTATCCTGATCCTGTTTATTAACATACTCGGTGGTCTTGCAATTGGTACCCTGCAACATGATATGCCCATGGGCGATGCGGCACGGGTTTATACATTATTAACAATCGGTGATGGTCTCGTTGCGCAGATACCTTCATTATTACTGTCGACGGCGGCCGCGATCATGGTCACGCGCGTATCCACCTCGTCCGACATGGGCGAACAGATCCTGTTCCAGTTATTTCAAAGCCCGAAAACACTTTACGTTACGGCCGGTGTCCTGGGGCTGATTGGTATTGTCCCGGGCATGCCGAACGTGGCTTTTCTCTCGTTAGCTGCTGCTGCCGGTGGGCTCGCCTATTACATGGAATTGCAGAGAAGCAAGGTCGAGGCAGAGGAAGCCGCACAAGAAGCTGCAGTCGAACCGCAACCGGTTGAAAGACCCGAAGAAGAACGTGAGCTGAGCTGGGATGACGTTGAAAGTATCGATCAGATCGGTCTTGAGGTGGGTTATCGTTTAATACCCATGGTTGATCGTCGCCAGGGTGGACAATTGTTATCGCGTGTAAAAGGCGTACGCAAAAAACTGACACAGGAGCTGGGCTTTTTATTACCGCCCGTGCATATCCGTGACAACCTGGACCTGGATCCAAACAGTTACCGCATCGTGGTCAAGGATGCCACCGTTGCCCGCTCCAGCGTGCAGGTCGACGCCGAATTGGCGATCAATCCGGGTCAGGTCTTTGGCGAATTACCCGGCAACAAGTCTACTGACCCGGTATTCGGGCTGGAGGCTACCTGGATCGATCCATCCCAGCGTGACCAGGCGCAGACTTACGGTTATACCGTGGTCGACCCCAGTACCGTGATCGCCACGCACATGAGCCAGATATTGCAGGACCATGCGCATGAATTGATCGGTCACCGCGAAGTGCAGTCACTACTCGATCGCTATAACGAGCAATCACCCAAGGTGATCGATGACATTATTCCGGGCGTGGTGCCGCTGGGTGTGATCCTCAAGGTCATGCAGAACCTGCTTAAGGAACACATCCCGGTACGAGATACCCGTACCATCATCGAGACCATCATCGAGCACGCCAGGACTACCCAGAATACCGACGATCTGACAGCACATGTCAGGGTCGCGCTGGGACGCTTTATTGTTGAGCGTATTGGTGGTGGCGACACCGAACTACCAGTGATGACATTGGACATGTCGTTGGAACAGTTATTGCAGCAAACATTACAGGCAATGAGTGAGGGCACCGGTGCCATCGAACCCAACCTTGCGCAGCGAATGATTCAGTCGCTAAGGGAGGCAGCAGACAAGCAGGAGGTGGCAGGTGAACCCGCGATATTACTGGTGGCTGATGGACTGAGGGAGTTAATGGTGAAACTGGTTAGAAACAGCGTGCCCAGGCTACACATCCTCGGTTTCAGCGAGGTGCCGGAAAACAAGGAAATACGCATCGTTAAAACAGTTGGGGCAGCAGCTTAAGGTTTATTCAGGTAGGAAACTATGAAAATAAAAAAATACTTTGCGTCAAATATGCGACAGGCACTGGAAATGGCCAAGCAGGAGCAGGGACCGGATGTGATGATCCTGTCGAATCGCAAGGTGCTAGGTGGTGTAGAACTGATTGCCGCCGAGGACTATGACGAGGCGGCCTTCAATCGCCTCAATGCGGAAACCAGGCAGAAGTCAGAACAGCGCCAGTTGAACAGGCCCGAGGAGTCGGCGACGGCAAATTCATCTGTAACAGCCAGGGCAGCAACACTACCCGCGCGCGGAAAGCAGGAAACCATGAGTGACATCTGGACCAACGAGTCCACGATTGACCAGATGCGTGATGAGATAAAATCACTCAGGACCATGCTGGAACACCAGATGTCCGGCCTGGCCTGGGGTGACATCGGTCGCCAGCATCCGCTCTGGGCGAATGTCATTCGTCATCTGATTAACATGGACCTGTCGCCGGCACTGGCGCGCAGGCTTGTCAGGGAAATTCCTGAACACTACCAGTTCGAACAGGCAAGGCGAACGGCACTGGCCTTATTGTCTTACCAGGTTCCGCTTTATAACGACAAAATCATGGCGCGAGGCCAGGTCGTGCAGTTCCTGGGTTCGTCCGGGTCTGGCAAGACCACCACGATTGCCAAGCTGGCCACGCGTTTTGCATTGGAGCATAGCCCCAGGGATATCCTGCTCGCCACTACCGATGTATATCGAGTAGGTGGCAGGGAACAACTGCGTGGCTATGCGCGTATTCTTGGCATTCCACTACGCTCGATCAGCAACCGCGATGAATACCTGAGCCTGTTCGAGGAGGCCTCAAGCGACAAACTGGTACTGGTCGATACTGCCGGGCTCAGCCAGCGTGATGACAAGTTTGAACAGCAAATGAACATGTTGCGACTGGGTATTGGTGAAACCAGCAACTGCCTGATCCTGCCGGCAACTGAAAATTACAACAGCCTGTCACGGCTGATTGAAAGTTATCGCAATGTATCGTTGAACTGTTGTATCCCGACCAAGCTCGATGAAGCCACTTCTCTTGGTGGTTTGTTGTCGACGGCAATCGATAAGGCACTGCCAATCGCTGCCGTGTGCGACGGTCAGCGTGTACCGGAAGACCTGCAAAAACCGAAGGCGCATGAACTGGTATCGCGAGTGGTAAGCCGTGCGAAACAAAGCCAGCTTTCGGTTGATGAAGAACACCTTGAACAGGCCTTTGGCCAGAATGAATTTGCACATGGAATGAGACACTGAGGGAGCAAAATGTACTCAGAACCAAGAAATATGACACAGGTAATGGCGGTTGCCAGCGGCAAGGGTGGCGTGGGCAAAACCAATGTTGCCATAAACCTGGCTATGGCTCTGGCGGCCAGGGACAAGGCCGTGACATTGATGGACGCAGATCTTGGCCTGGCCAATATCGACGTATTACTGAACCTGAGGCCGATGCGTAACCTGTCGCATGTAATCGAAGGCGACTGTACGTTACGCGATATCCTGATCCAGGGTCCTGGTGGTGTGCGTATTATCCCGGCCGCATCCGGTATCAAGATGATGAGCGAGTTAACCCCGGCCCAGCATGTGGGTCTGGTACACGCGTTCGATGACATCGTCAATGACACCGACTACCTGATAGTCGATACCGCGGCCGGTATTTCCGATAGCGTCGTCCGTTTTTGCAGCGCGGCCCAGGAAATACTCGTGGTGGTGTGTAACGATCCGGCATCAATAGCTGACGCCTACGCGCTGATAAAAACCCTGAACAAGGAACACAAGTTACATCGTTTCAGTATCGTGGTGAACAAGGTCAAGACCGAGGCCGAGGGCAGTTTGCTGTTCGAGCGCCTGTGTGCCGTTACCGATCAATACCTGGATGTGGTGCTGAAACTGAACGCGAATATCCCTGATGATAACTGTATCCAGCAGGCAGCCAGGAAGCGCCAGGCCTTTTACCTCGCCTATCCACATGCGAAGGCCGTAAAAACATTCAAGAAAATGGCCTTCGATGCCGATACCAGCAAGAAGGCTGTGAAATCGAGTGGTCGCCTGACGTTCTTTGCGGAACAGATGCTGGGGACACAGGTAGTACAGGCATCGAGGGCAATGTCATGAATAGTGTCGTTGCCGCATACAAGCAGACCAGTGACATCAGCAAACTAAGCCAGGATCAGCTGGTTGAAGAACATGCATCACTGGTTAAAAGGATTGCCTATCATTTGATTAGTCGTCTGCCTGCCTGTGTACAGGTCGAGGATTTAATCCAGTCAGGCATGATCGGGTTGCTCGAGGCAGCAAGGAATTATGATGCCTCGCAGGGTGCCAGCTTCGAGACCTATGCAGGTATACGCATACGCGGCTCCATGCTGGACGAGATCAGGAAAGGTGACTGGACGCCGCGTTCACTGCACAGGAAGGTGCGTGAAATTACCGCGGCAATGCGCGAGATAGAGGGAGAGCAGGGACGTGACGCACGCGATACGGAAGTGGCTGAAAGGCTGCAAATGAGCCTGGAGGAGTACCACCAGGTTTTACAGGATGCAAGTAGCCACCAGATCGTGAGTTTTGAAAATATCCTGAGCAAGGATGCAGAAATTGCAGAAGGTTCAGGCTCGGCAATAACAGGACCATACGATAGCCTGGAAGCAGAAAACCTGAAAGAGGTAATGGCAAAGGTGATAGCAGGTCTGCCGGAGAGAGAACGATTGGTAATGTCACTCTACTACGATGAAGAGTTGAACCTGCGAGAAACCGGAGAAGTACTGGGTGTCAGTGAGTCCCGGGTTTGCCAGATTCATTCACAGGCAATGATACGCATCAAGGCAGAAGTGCAGCGCCTGATGGATATCGATGATGAGGATTTTTAAGAATGTATTCACGAGACAAGATCATGAGGAATGTAAAGCTGGAGGCCAATTGTGGATAAGAAAATGAATATTCTTATAGTGGATGATTTTTCCACTATGAGACGAATTATCAAAAACCTGTTACGTGATCTGGGTTTTACCAATACCAGCGAGGCCGATGACGGAACAACCGCATTGCCTATGTTGCAAACCGGTAAATACGATTTTCTTGTCACTGACTGGAACATGCCCGGTATGCAGGGTATTGACCTGCTCAAGGCCGTACGCTCCGATCCCAACCTGGCAGCCTTACCAGTACTGATGGTGACGGCAGAATCCAAGCGTGACCAGATAGTTGAAGCGGCGCAGGCCGGCGTCAACGGTTACGTGGTAAAGCCTTTCACTGCGGCAACACTGAAGGAAAAAATCGATAAGATATTTGAACGCATCGAAGCCGCATAGCAGGGAGTTGAAATGACTGACACAGCAGAACTACAAGAGCCGGTTGATATGCGGCTGTCCCTTGCAAGATCCCTGGTCGACAGCCTTGAGAAAGGCGATGAGTCAGCATCCGATAAAATAATCAGCAACCTCATAGATCAACATGAATCCATGTTGTTCCAGGAAATCGGCAGGTTAACACGACAATTACATGATGCCATGTATGCTTTTCGTGACGACAAACGCATATCTGAACTGGCTGAAGCCAGGATCCCTGACGCACGCGAAAGATTGAGTTTTGTCATCGAGAAGACAGAGCAATCAGCACATAAAACCTTGAATGCAATTGATGAAGCGTTACCGATTGCCAGTGAACTGGCCATTAAGGGCGCACAAGCCCATGCCGACTGGAGTCGCTTTATACGTCGCGAAATGGATGTCACCGAATTCAAGGAAATGAGCAAGCATATTGAATCATTCCTGGAGATGGTTGAGGAAGATGCACAGTTTTTAAACAAACGATTATCAGACATCATGATGGCACAGGACTTCCAGGACCAGACGGGCCAGATCATTCGCCAGGTAATTACACTGGTGCAGGACATGGAAGAGAGCCTGGTCGCCGTGATCAAACGCACCAGTCATGCCCAGGGATATACTGAAAAGAAATCAGGTGAAAGCAAGACTGGTATTGCCGCGGAAGGTCCCCAGATTAACAGTGAAGATAATCCCAATGTCATGTCCGGACAGGATGAAGTAGACGACTTGTTATCAAGTCTCGGATTTTGATTTTGATCCAGGGAACAAATTGATAGGGATTGTATTATGGCAATTGATTTAAATGACGAAATCATGCAGGACTTCCTGCTCGAGGCAGGTGAGATTCTGGAGTTGTTGAACGAACAGACGGTAGAACTGGAATCCAACCCTGAAGATAAGGATTTGTTGAATGCAGTATTCAGAAGCTTTCATACGATCAAGGGTGGTGCCGGCTTTCTAGGTATCGATGCGTTGGTTACCGTTTGTCACACGGCTGAGAACGTGTTTGACGTGTTACGACAGGGCAAGCGCTCGGTTGATGCTGAACTCATGGACGTGGTGCTGGAAGTACTGGATGTCGTGAACCACATGTTTGGGCAAATCAGGAGTGCGGAAGACCCGACAGCGGCGGATGAAAATTTGATCGCACGATTGAATACGTTCTCTGTTCCCGCAGAAGTGGTTGAGCCTGTAGCCGCCCCTGCGCCAGTTGAGGAAGTAGCAGAAGAACAGGCAACGAGTAATGAATCTGCTATGCCAAATGATGAAACTACGTCGGCAACAGGTAGCGGCAGCATCGATGAGATCACCGAGGATGAATTCGAGACACTGCTGGATGAATTGCATGGTAAGGGTTCGCATTCAGGCATACCAAAACAGGACGAGCAAACCAACGCAGTTGCGGCTGATACAGAGGCATCGGAGGTAGACAAGGACACTACTACTACTACCAGTGACAATATTACCGACGATGAATTTGAAGCCTTGCTGGATGACCTGCATGGCAAGGGTGCGCACAGCGGTATCCCCGAGGCTACTGAAGAAGCAGAAGCGTCAGCGGTCAAGGTAAATGATGACAATATTACCGATGATGAATTTGAAGCCTTGCTGGATAACTTGCAAGCCAACAAGGAAGGCGCGTTCAAACAGGTTGATGCCAGCCAGGGGCAGGAAGCGACGCGGTCAGAACCGGAAACCGCGGCAGACAAGATCGTTGAGCTAAAGTCGGTTGCTAAACAGGAAGCCGCTAAACCTGTTGACATGCCAGCAGATAAACCTGCCGCTGCCAGGCAACAGGCACCACAGGCAGAAACCACGGTACGAGTCGAAACATCAACCCTGGATCGCATTATGAATATGGTTGGTGAACTGGTGCTGGTCAGGAACCGGCTATCAAACCTGGAAGCAGAAATTGGCCACGATGAAATGAGTAAAACTGTCAGTAACCTGGACGTGGTTACTGCTGATTTGCAAACCTACGTCATGAAGACGCGCATGCAGCCAATCAAGAAAGTATTTGGCCGTTTCCCACGTGTGGTCAGGGACCTGGCGCGCAGTCTCAAGAAAGAAGTTGTACTGGAAATGATTGGTGAAGAAACCGACCTCGACAAGAACCTGGTAGAGGCCCTGGCCGATCCACTGGTGCACCTTGTCAGGAACTCGGTTGATCATGGTGTTGAAATGCCGGACGTACGCGAGGCAGCAGGTAAACCGAGACAGGGAACAGTGGTGCTGTCTGCTGAACAGGAAGGCGATCATATCCTGTTAACGATTCAGGACGATGGTGCCGGTATCGATGCCGATGTATTACGCCAGAAAGTCGTTGAAAAGGGTTTAATGGATGAAGATGCCGTGTCCCGTCTCAGCGACAAGGAAGTGTATAACCTGATCTTCCTGCCAGGCTTTTCCACCAAGCAGGAAATTTCCGATATTTCCGGTCGTGGCGTAGGCATGGATGTCGTGAAAACACGTATCAACCAGCTGAATGGCATGATCGATATTGATTCGACCAGGGGCAAGGGCACCATTATGTCTATCAAGGTGCCGCTGACACTGGCGATTATGCCCACGCTCATGGTCAAACTGGGTAAAGAACAACAGACTTTTGCCCTGCCACTGGTGAATGTTAACGAGATCATCGAACTTGATACGAATCGAATCAACAAGGTTGATGGTCAGTCAGTCATTATCGTCAGGGGTAAACCTATCCCTTTGTTTTACCTGAATGGCTTGTTGCATAACTCGGGTATTAAATATGAGGGTGGCTCTGCACATGTTGTCATCGTGTCGGTGGGTACCAGTCATGTCGGCTTGCTGGTAGACAAGTTGCTCGGACGGGAGGAAGTCGTTATCAAACCACTGGGTGCCATGCTACAGGGCACGCGTGGTTTGGCCGGGGCCACCATTACCGGTAATGGCAAGATAGCGTTAATTGTTGATTTACCTGATTTGATTCAGGCGCGGGCAAGTAATTTTTAATCAGTTTTTTATATAAGGATTCTGCATCATGATCAAAGTGCTCGTGGTTGATGATTCAAGTTTTTTTCGTCGTCGCATTACCGAGTTTCTAACATCGCATCCCGAGCTGGAAGTTATCGGGCAGGCCAATGACGGCCGTGAGGCGGTAGAGAAACATGCCGCGCTGAAACCCGACCTGATTACCATGGATATTGAAATGCCACAAATGAATGGCATTGATGCCGTACGCAAGATCCGTGAAACAGACAAACATGTTCCCATCCTGATGTTTTCGTCTCTCACCCATGATGGTGCGACGGCAACATTTGAAGCACTGGATGCCGGTGCCTCCGATTTTCTACCGAAAAAGTTTGAAGAGATTGCGCAGGAACGCTCCGAGGCAGTAAAGAAACTGTGCGAACGAATTGTTTCGCTGGCTAATAAGAAACCTTCCCAGGTCTCGCCTGAAATTACAGTTCCTCCGGCAATGAAATCTGTTGCCCGTGCTACCAGTAGCGGCTATCAACTGGCCGCTATCGGGGCTTCAACCGGCGGGCCCATAGCTATTGAAAAGGTATTGAAAACACTGCCCGCCAACTTCCCGTTACCAATCCTGGTCATACAGCATATGCCGGCAAGTTTTACCGGTGCCTTTGCCGATAGACTCGACAAGATTTGCCAGGTGAATATCAAGGAAGCGGCCAATGGCGATGTGCTGGAAGCCGGCAAGGCCTATATCGCTCCGGGCGGTCGCCAGATGCGAATTAAAAAGGAAGGGCGCCAGTATCATGTCGTTGTTAACGATGAACCAGCAATAACGACTTACAAGCCGTCAGTCGATATAACGTTTGATTCCATCGCCACTGAATACATCGGACGCGTGCTCGCGATCGTGTTGACTGGCATGGGCAGCGATGGTTGCCTGGGTTCACGCGCATTACGGGCCAAGGGTGCCACGG
Organism: Gammaproteobacteria bacterium; assembly: GCA_965229565.1. Taxonomy (GTDB): domain Bacteria; phylum Pseudomonadota; class Gammaproteobacteria; order Eutrophobiales; family Eutrophobiaceae; genus JANQNX01. The sequence continues at coordinate 1,452,203 of OZ245888.1, forward strand.
TCTGGGCACAGGATGAAGCTTCCTGTGTGGTCTATGGTATGCCACATGCGATCGTGAAGGAAAACCTGGCGGACAAGGTTATGTCAGTCGACGAAATCGGCCTGTCACTCGCAAAACATTAAGCAGCGCAAAGTTAATTCTTACTTTGGGAAATAGCCCCTTCGCTATACCGAACATGGCATAACTGTTGCATTTTTCATTACGGTATCTGTCACTTACTGGCAGGAAAATAACGAGATGTTGCGAGGTTAAGCTATGAAAGTCTGGACAATTGCCAACCAGAAGGGCGGTGTTGGCAAAACTACAACTACGGTAACGCTGGCCGGATTATTAACGCAACAATACAAGCGTGTGCTGGTCATTGACCTGGACCCGCATGGCTCACTAACGAGTTATTTCTCCTATAACCCTGACGAACTGGAAGAAAGTGTCTACTCGTTATTCCAGAAAAAGATACATGATCGACGTACGCCGCTGGCTGCCATGTTACGTAAAACAGGGATCAATAACCTGGATCTGCTACCGGCGAGTACATCATTGGTATCACTGGACCGGCAGGCGGGTATGACCAAGGGGATGGGCCTTATTATCAAGGACGCCCTTATGCCTTATCAAAATCATTACGACCACGTGTTGATAGATTGCCCGCCAACGCTGGGTATCCTGATGATTAATGCCCTGGCAGCCTGTGAAAAATTGATTATCCCGGTACAGACTGAATTCCTTGCCATCAAGGGTCTTGAGCGCATACTCAATACACTAAAGATGATCAATGTCTCGCGCAAAGCAGCACTGGAGTTTGTTGTTGTACCCACCATGTTTGACCGCCGTACGCGGGCCGCCATGGACAGCCTGGAGCATCTGCAGCATACCTATGAACAACGACTTTGGCAGGGTTTTATCCCGGTTGATACCAAGTTCAGGGAAGCCAGTGTGAGGGGAAAACCCGCCTCCTACCTGTTCAAAAATGCAAAAGGTGTACAGGCCTACCAGGGACTGCTTGAGCATCTCCTGGATGCTACAAGGCCGCAGGCACCCATACAGCATGAACAATTATTTGGACAAATTGCCTGATCATGTATCACGATAAATCAGCGACAGACGCACAGCTTGATCTCAGTCTTTACATCGAAGGGCTGTTAAGCGTTGACGAAATACAACCTGAACATGGAGCAGAACAACGGGCGGTGGAACTGGTAGAAACTGCCAGTCCGGTAACAGTGGTTGAAACAGCCATCGTAGACAATGAAATACAGTCTGCGTTATCTGATACCACTCCGCTTGATTGTCTCGCCTTTACCGTTGACGGCACGCTCTTCATGTTGCCAGCCGGCAAGGTGGTATGTATAGAGAGGGTAGACACCAGGTTGACCCGGATACCACTGGACTCGAATGCCTTCCGGGGGAGAATCCGTATTCGTGGTCGTTCCATCGCGGTTATCGATATTCTGTCATTGATGAATCATGGCGAGGTTTCAGCATTAGATAATGATATGCAGGTGACAGAGACTTACATCGGCTACGCCATTGTCATGGAAGGGTGCGGGTACGCCATTGCCTGTGATGAGATAGGCGCAATAGAGAGTATCCACCCGGGGAACATCCGCTGGAATAACTCCGGTTTTAACAATCGCTGCTACAGCGGGGTAGTTGCTACCCGACTTTGCCCGTTATTGGATATTGAACACGTTGACGAACTGGTTATGGCAATGCCTTTCGTCCAGTCACCTAGCGGGCAACCGGGGACATCTTTATAACCTCGATTTTTACCTCGGCGGGTATTGGCTCATTGAATACCACGCGACAAAAGTCGGGTTTCATTTCTTTTACCTTATACTTTACGTCACCATTTGTTGAAGTCACCTTTAGCTTGTGCGGTCCCTTTACAGGGTGAAAATAACGGATCTCTATATCGCGCCATGTTTTGTCAGTGACGGATGTGATGTTGCGACAATCCCTGACTGATATTGTATTAACCAGGTCCAGTATCACGTAGGTAGTCTTGTCTTCGCCGTATCCAGGCTGGGAATGAATGACGATTTCACTTTCACCATCCAGTTGCACTTCCTTCACGTATTCGAGGCGGGTCGTGTCATCGTCCAGTTCAATCACGACCTGTGTAGGCTCGTAAAATATGGCCTTGGCGATGATGAGCAGGACCGGAATAGACAGGATAAATACCAGGACGGCAAACCAGGCGGCAAATAGCAGCAGGGACACGAGGAAAATGATTACCGCGATAGCCAGGCTGCCATAAAAGACCCTCTGGTCTCCGACATAATCAATGGCATTGTTGAGCACGCTTTTCACAGACATGCCGCGCCGATAGAAGCGACCGGGCAGAGCCCTGAATTTAGCTATTATGTACATTCTTTATTTTTATCAATAGGTTACGGTGCGTTTCTGGTGTGATCCTGACTGATTTCATGGTACTGCATCTGGTCTGTTTAATGCAGCGATAAGTACGGATTTGAGACCAGCTTCAAGCTTTGAGTTGGCATGGAGCGTGCATTATTCAACCCAGGCAGAAATCGAGACAGAAAATTGACGAACGAGCCCAGGATAGAGGAACAAACAATGACATTAACAAGCAATAACCTGAACACCACTCAAGCGGACGAACTGATCCAGTGGGTAACCTTCAGGCTTGATGAAGAAGTCTATGGCATTAACGTGATGCAGGTACAGGAAGTGTTACGCGTATCGGAAATTGCGCCGGTTCCTGGTGCACCCGGATACGTTATGGGCATCATCAATTTGCGCGGTAATGTGGTTACCGTCATTGATGCCCGTAAGCGATTTAACCTGGTGCAAAAAGAGCCGGATGATTCTTCGCGTATCGTGATAGTCGAGGTCGACAGCCAGGTGATTGGGATACTGGTCGACAGCGTGGCCGAGGTAGTCAATATACGTGCCTCCGAAATAGAAACAGCGCCTAACCTTGGTGAAGATCATGACAGCTCCAGGTATATCCAGGGTGTATACAGCGAAAACGACCAGATATTGATTCTGGTAGATATGAACAAATTATTAACCGAGCAGGAACTGGATGCCGTGAGCGGTTTCTAGTATCGATAGCCAATGTCTGACCTGGGAAAAATCAAACCTCTTTATCCAATCGTCCCGGCTCGGCCAGTAAACAAGGATTCTTCGCGAAAGGAAAAGCGTAAAGATAAGAGGGAAGGCAAAGCCGACGAACAGGACGTTAGTTCGAAGATGGGAAAGATTAACGAGTACATCTAGGAGTGTTGGCTTTTCTCAGGAAGAGAAAACGGATAAACAGGAAGGTTTATTCGCTGAAAGGGATTGCCAGGGATGGCGCATTTAATTAACAACATTTATCTTACGATCCGGGAATACATGATGAATACGAGCTATCTGGAAATGTTACTAAACCTGTCACCATTGATGATTTCATTCATCACCATGATCGTACTATTTAGTACCATGGGTTTGCGTAAAAAAGCCCGCATACAGGAAAAACAAATCAGGCAGCTGAACCAGGATTTAAACGCTCTGTTGTCGTGCAGCCGCGGAATCTCCCAGAAATTACATACCTATCAGCATCAGTTCCGTTACCTGAATGACCGCCAGGACAAACTTGAAGTAGGCGAACCGGAGTTTTCCGGTTATAAACAGGCCATGGCGCTGTTAAACCGAGGCGCAACCGAAGACGAAATGCTGTCTGCCTGTGACCTCAGTCGGGGTGAACTGAACCTCATCGCGCACCTGCAAAAGGCCAAAGCTGCAAAAGCTACGCAGTTGCAATAAACCTCGCCGGTGGATTGCATCCACCCGTAGAATTCATTAACCTTCGCGTCCTGTCTGCCATATCAGGAGAGGTGTCCGAGTGGTTGAAGGAGCACGCCTGGAAAGTGTGTATACGGTAACCCCGTATCGAGGGTTCGAATCCCTCTCTCTCCGCCAAAATACAAAACCCGCTTTATGCGGGTTTTTTATTTTGCTGGTTAAGATTCGAACCCTCGATATTAAAATATGGGTTCGACAATCTTCCGAAGGAAGATTGGACAGACGAACGCAGAGAGTCTGCCCCATCGGGGTGAGTAAACGCCACCAGCGTTTACTCATCAGTCCCTCTCTCGAGAATGTGTTCCCGACATTCTCTACCTCCTACTTCCCTGTAGTCGTCTCCGCCAAAATACAAAACCCGCTTTATGCGGGTTTTTTATTTTGCTGGTTAAGGTTCGAACCCTGCACTTTTAATGCCCTTTCTCCCGAACTTTGTAGTCTTTCTCCTGAAACCCTACAATAAACAGCCCCGATACAAGGGGCTTTTTTGTTTATTCGGATTCAAACTCACTTACGAGGTTCCAGGGTCAGTTTCATGCCAGACAGCTACGATACAGACTACGAGGTAGGGCAGGACAATATTCAACGTTTCGGCATGGATATGCATAGTCCCGTGTTCATGATTGCCAGTCTTGCCACGCTGGTCTTCGTCATCGGTACACTGGTTTATCCCGAGGCTGCAAAATCGACATTTGATGGTGCAAAGGGCTGGTCTATCGCCAATTTCGACTGGCTATTCGTTGTTGCGGCCAACCTGTTTGTCGTGTTTTGCCTGTTACTCATCGCATTACCCCTGGGTAGCATTCGTATCGGTGGTGATGCAGCGGTGCCCGAGTTTTCAACTCCGTCATGGCTGGCCATGCTGTTCGCTGCGGGTATGGGTATTGGTCTCATGTTCTGGAGTGTTGCCGAGCCGGTAGCCTATTACACTAACTGGCATGGCACACCCATGAATGTCGCGCCACGCACAGAGGCCAGTGTCCAGGCAGCAATGGGTGCAACCATGTTTCACTGGGGCTTACATCCATGGGCCATTTATGCCGTGGTTGGACTGTCGCTGGCATTTTTTACCTACAACAAGGGATTACCACTGACGATACGTTCGGCCTTTTATCCATTACTTAAAGATCGTGTCTGGGGCTGGTTTGGTCACATCATTGATATCGTCGCGGTGCTGGCGACAATTTTCGGCCTGGCCACGTCCCTGGGCTTTGGGGCAAAGCAGGCTGCGGCCGGTTTTCACTTTTTATTCGGCGTACCGAATGAAATCAATACGCAGATAGCGATAATTATCGGTGTGACATCCATCGCCATTTTTTCCGTGGTCAGGGGCCTGCACGGCGGCGTCAAGTTGTTGAGTAACCTGAACATGTTACTGGCCCTGGTACTGTTGTTGTTCGTGATTGCGGTAGGTCATGGTCTGTCTATCTTTGGGGGCATCGTTCAGACAACGTTTGCCTATGCTGAAAACCTGTTCCAGTTAAGCAACTGGATGGGCAGGGAAGATGAAAAATTCTTTCATGGCTGGACCGTGTTCTACTGGGCCTGGTGGATTTCATGGTCACCGTTCGTCGGCATGTTTATCGCCCGTATTTCCAGGGGACGTACAATACGGGAGTTTATTACTGCTGTTCTATTTGTGCCGCCGTTGGTTACTATCATCTGGTTAACGACGTTTGGCGGTGGTGGTCTGGACCAGGCGGTGGCCGGTATCGGCCAGCTGGCTGATGGAATATCGAAAGTCTCACTTGCATTATTTCATATGCTGGAAAACCTGCCGTTGGGATGGATCACGTCGTTTATTGCCATCGTGCTGGTACTGGTATTTTTCATTACTTCTTCGGACTCCGGCTCTCTGGTAATCGATACCATTACCGCGGGTGGCAAGCTGGATGCCCCGGTGCCGCAACGCGTGTTCTGGGCCGTGATGGAGGGCGTTATTGCAGGTGCACTGCTGTACGGGGGCGGGGCTGATGCGCTGGGAGCCCTGCAGGCTGCTGCTATCACCGTGGGTCTGCCGTTTACGCTGGTGTTGGTTTGTATGTGTGTAGCACTCTACATGGGCCTGCATCATGAACATAAATATGGCCCCAGTCTTTGAAGGTTACATGCGTATTGATTCAGCATGTCGATTGATCTTGATCAACGCCACTGGTGAATAAACAATGATAATATGATTGAAGTCTGGTCCAGGAAAATAAAGGATTTTACAACTATGAGAAAGTCTGGAATTTATTCACTTGGCAGCACATTTGCCTTGCTGTTGTTACATGCATTCCCGGTTCAGGCAATGGATGCAGATGAAATTGTATATAACACTACGCAGGAGGTCGTGCAGCGTTTACAGTCAGACCAGGGCAGGCTTGAAACTGACCCGAACCATATCAAGCAAATTGTCAGGCAACTGATTGTACCGCATATGGATTTCGACACCATGTCCGCACTGGCGCTGGGTCAGTATTGGGACAAACTGGAGAGCAACGATCAGGCATGTGTCAGTAGTGGATTCCGTAACCTGCTGGTTGAACGTTACGCGTATGTATTACTGGCGTACCGCAACCAGGATATCAGCTACCAGTCTGCAATACCCACGGGTCACAAGGATTACATCTCGATTACCCAGACCCTGACGCGTCCGAATGTTAAACCACTGACGATTACTTATCCCATGCGCCCGGTCGGTGATAGCTGGCAAGTGATAGACCTGGTCATTGATGACGTCAGCCTTGTTAAAAGTTACCGTAGAATATTTGGTAAAAAGATTGACCACCAGGGAATCTATGGATTTATTCATGGCTTCCCCGAATGTAATCAATAAGTAGCTACCAGGTTTTCCAGTTATGTCGCCTGTCGACTTGTACTTACGCCTGATCTTCAGGCACACCTACCTGTTCCTGTCCGGTTTTTTCCTGTTACTGGTTATTGCCGCGGTCTTCACCGGTCGCTTTGAACTGGATGCCTCGGGTGAGTCGCTTGTCCTGGAAAATGATCAAAGCCTTAATTACTACCGCGAGATTAGCCAGAGATATGCTTCTGACGACTTTGTAGTAATTACTTTTACACCAATTGACGATCTTCTGTCTGATGACTCACTGGATGTTATCAGGTCAATCAAGGAACGATTACTGACCATACCTGGCATTACCGGGGTTACATCCATACTGGACGTGCCCGTGATTTATGAAAGCGGTAAGACCCTGTCCGAACTCTCCGGTGAGCTATACACGCTTGGCCAGGGCAATGTCGATAAAGAACTCGCCCGCAAGGAATTCATGAGCAATCCGCTGTATCGCGGCCTGCTGGTCAGCAAGGATGGCAGTACCACTGCCATACAGGCCCATTTCAAACAGGATAAGGCTTACCTGGAGTTGATCAATCAGCGCCAACAGTGGCAACAACAGGGAAATGATGCAGAAGCACAGAAACTCACAAAACTGATCCATGACCGGAACAGGCAACTGTCCAGGGAACGGGAAGCAGACATAGCCGCTATCCGTGGCATCATTGATGACCATCGCCAGCATGGTCAGTTTTACCTTGGTGGTATACCGATGATCACGGTAGATATGATCAATTATATTAAAAATGATCTGCTGGTATTCGGTACAGGCGTGCTGGCCTTTCTGCTTTTGATACTGACCTTCTTTTTCCGGCAATTGCGCTGGGTAGCGATACCGCTGGCTGTGTGTGCCAGTACCGCCGTGATCACCATTGGTTTTCTGGGGATGGTGGGTTGGCCGGTTACGGTGATTTCTTCCAACTTCCTTTCTATCCTGCTCATTATTACGTTGTCCCTGACCATTCATTTGATTGTGCGTTTTCGTGACTTGCAGCTGGAACAACCTGAAACCTCGTATCGCGAGCATATCCAGTCCACAGTCAACTCCATGTTGCGACCTTGTTTCTACACGGTGCTGACCACAATTGTCGCTTTTATGTCGCTGGTGGTCAGCGAGATCAGGCCGGTAATTGATTTTGGCTGGATCATGGTTGTCGGTTTATGTATTGCGTTCCTGGTGGCATTCAGCCTGTTGCCTGCCTTGCTGGGGCTGATGCATGAGCCACGTATGCCGCCAGCAAAAGATCTGACTCGCCGAATCACGTTAATGTTGGCCGGGTTGGTCAGCAGATACCCGGTCGTCGTGATGATCATCGGCATCGTGCTCATACTGGGCGTGGGTTCGGGCATCCCGTTGTTAAAAGTGGAAAACCGCTTTATTAACAATTTCAAAGCAGATACCGAGATCTACCAGGGTATGCGCATCATTGATAACAGGCTGGGTGGCACCATGCCGCTGGATATCATTATTGATCCGGATAGCCTGTTCCTGGAAGCACAGCAGGAATTGTCTGAACAAGTCAACGACATGGACATGTTGTTCATGGATGAATCGGAGAAGGTAAAACAGGCTTCGTACTGGCTGAACCCGGCCGTGCTGGAGAAGGGGCAGAAGCTGCAACAATATCTGGAGTCGATGCCAGTCATAGGCAAGGTCATCTCCATCGTGACGACAGTGAATATTGTTGAAAAAATCAATGGTGAACCGCTGGATGAGTTTGAACTGACCCTGTTAAGAAAACGTATCCCCGGGAACATCAAGGAAACACTGGTGGCACCTTATCTATCGGCAGACGGTAACCAGGCACGATTCAGTATGCGCATCATCGAATCAGATCCAACCCTGAACCGGCAGGAATTACTGCAATCCATCAACAGCTTTCTGGTGGATGAACTGGAACTGGAGCCGGAACAGGTACACCTGACGGGTATGATGGTGCTCTATAACAACATGTTACAGAGCTTGTTCAAGTCACAGATCCTGACCATCGGTGCGGTGTTTGCCGCCATCTTCCTGATGTTCCTGTTGTTGTTCAGAGATCTTTCCCTGGCAGCAATTGCTATCGTGCCAAACCTGTTTTCCGCGGTGATCATTCTTGGTTTAATGGGGATACTGGGTATACCCCTGGATATGATGACGATCACGATTGCCGCGATTACCATCGGCATCTCGGTCGATAACACCATACATTATATACACCGGCTGCAGCGTGAGTTCCCAACAGACCACGACTATCTTGCCACGATACAGCGTTGTCACGGCAGCATCGGCAAGGCCATGTATTACACGTCGCTGGCAATCATGTTTGGGTTTGCCATCCTGGCGTTATCAAACTTTATCCCGACGATCTACTTCGGCTTGTTGACCGGTTTTGCCATGTTCGTAGCCCTGGTGGGCGACTTGTTGTTATTGCCGGCCATCATACTGTTGACCAGGCCGACGATACATTAATACAGCGTATGAACATCAAGCGTGTGATCACGTTTAATGAAGTATTTCGACTATTGTCATTTCGAAGGAATACGATGACTGAGAAATCTTGTGTTCATACAAACAACAGATTTCTCGCTAGCATTCGAGATGACAAACCGGACTACTATCCAACTTCAACATGAATTGATACCATCGCTTTCCTGTTCAATGGTGACCCGTGCCGGTCTCCCCGCAACGCGAAATTGTGAACCCCGTCAGGCCCGGAAGGGAGCAGCGGCAGCAGTGGATGTGTGTGCCGGGGTCGGGACGGTGCGGGTTGCCTCCATCTTCAAAGCCAGCGCCCGGGCGGACTTGCCGCGATTACTGCCTCATGTATTATGCAGGTTACCGAATTTTGAATCCTTGCCATACTGAGTTAACAAATTTCAATGAGTTATCAAGTACTTGCACGTAAGTGGCGGCCGCGTACCTTTGCCGACATGGTCGGCCAGTCGCATGTCCTGAAAGCGCTTGGTAATGCCCTGGATCAGGACCGCCTGCACCACGCCTATCTCTTTACCGGCACCCGCGGCGTGGGCAAGACCACGCTCGCACGTATACTGGCCAAGTGCCTGAACTGTGATACCGGTGTCAGTTCCACACCCTGTGGTGAATGTTCTGCCTGTGTGGCTATTGATGAAGGTCGTTATGTTGACCTGATCGAGGTGGATGCCGCCTCGCGGGCCAAGGTCGATGAGACCCGCGAACTGATGGAGAACGTCCAGTACGCGCCAACCACCGGTCGCTACAAGGTGTACCTTATCGATGAAATCCACATGTTTTCCAACCACAGCTTTAACGCCCTGTTAAAGACGCTGGAAGAACCACCACCGCACGTGAAATTCCTGCTGGCGACCACTGAACCAAAAAAATTACCGGTGACGATCCTGTCGCGCTGTTTGCAATTTAACCTGAGCCATTTGACCAATGACCAGATTGCGAGACAGTTAGAGATGATCCTGGACCAGGAAAAAGTGAATTACGACAAAGCATCCACTGAGCTGATTGCGCGTGGTGCTGCAGGCAGTATGCGTGATGCATTGAGTTTGCTGGACCAGGCGATTGCCTATGGTGGCGGCCAGTTGGAGGAATCACAGGTCAGGGCCATGCTCGGTACTATTGATAGTGCTGATCTCACCGGTTTGTTGCAGGCCTTGCAACAGGGTGACCCGGAGCAGTTACTGCAGATACTGGAACAAATTAACCTGCAATCTCCTGATTACTATGCATTACTAACGGAACTGATGAGCCTGTTGCAGAAGATCGCCATTACCCAGCTGTTGCCGGAAAAGGGCGACAACCCGCTGTTGCAAGAGCCGGAACTCGTCAGCTTTGCCCAGGCCATGTCAAAAGAAGACGTGCAGCTTTATTACCAGATAGCCATGATGGGCAAAAAGGACTTGTACCTGGCACCGGATGCCCGTTCCGGCTTCGAGATGATCATGGTGCGCATGCTGGCCTTTCGACCCATAGAGAACAATGAAACAAGCGGTAGCACGCAGGCACCACTTTCCACCCCGACGCGGCAACAAACCAAACCGGCACAGTCAACAACCCCGGCCAGTACAGAAACGGCGGCTGGTGCAGAAAAGCAGGAACCGGTATCTCCACCTGCCCCTACGTCGGATGATAGTTGGCACAACATGATTGAAGAAATGGCGTTGACCGGGCTGGCACGTGAACTAGCAGGTAACTGTGCATTAAAGCAGCATACTGAAAACAAAATTGAACTGGCTTTACCGCCATCGCAGCAAGCTTTACTGAATCCAGGCCAGCAGCAACGACTCGAGCAGGCTATTCGTAATCGTTTTGGCGACAAGCTGTCGCTATCAATCACGATTGAAGAACCGGAAAACGAAACCCCTGCACAGGCAAAAGCCAGGGAGTTGCGCGAAAAACAGAAGGCGGCCGAGCAGTCAGTACAGAACGATCCAACGGTGCAAACACTGATTGATACGTTTAATGCCACGGTCGACAAGGATTCAATTCAACCAAATTAACCATTATCAAGTAAGTTGAGGTAACTGATGAAAGGTTTAGGAAACATGATGAAACAGGCCCAGCAAATGCAGGCCAATATCGAGAAAGCCCAGAAAGAACTGGCCGAGGCCGAGGTCACGGGTGAATCCGGTGCCGGCATGGTCAAGATCACCATGAATGGCCGCCATGATGTAAAGCGGGTCGAGATCGATGCGGAACTGATGAAAGACGACAAGGAAATGGTCGAAGACCTGGTGGCAGCCGCAGTCAATGATGCCAACCGTCGGGTTGAAAAGATGACGCAGGACAGGATGTCAGAGCTCACATCAGGGATGGGGTTGCCTCCCGGTATGAAACTACCCTTCTGATATATCTCTACAAATGTCCTTTTGTCCTCATACTTCGTTATCAATGTGCTCGAAGCCTCATGTATTGCGCATACACTCCGGTTCTCCGCGCATTTCTGTCTCGTCTGAGAACAAAATTCCTATTTGTATAAAGCTATCCAGATGTAATTCGTATGTCTGAACAGGCATTACTCGAAAAACTGGTAGAAGCACTGCGCTGCATGCCGGGCATAGGCAGGAAATCCGCACAGCGCATTGCGCATCATTTATTGCAACGCGATCGCGATGCGGCCAAATACCTTTCCCGTACCATGCTCGAGGCCATGGAGAAGATTGGCCATTGCCAGCGGTGTCGCACCTTCACCGAGCAGACCATTTGTCGTCGTTGCGCCAGCGAGCGCCGCGACCCGGGTACTATTTGTGTAGTTGAAAACCCCTCTGACGTGGAAGCGATAGAGGAAGCCAACTACCAGGGGCGTTACTTCGTACTGCTTGGTCACCTGTCACCTCTGGACGGCATCGGTCCTGAAGACCTGGGACTTTATGAACTGGAGAAACAGATCGAGGAACCGGAGTTAAAGGAAGTGATTCTGGCCACCAGCAGCACGGTAGAAGGCGAGGCCACGGCACACTTTATCAGCGAGATGGTGAAATCCAGGGGCAAGAGTGTTTCGCGAATCGCGCACGGCCTGCCCATGGGCGGTGAACTGGAATATGCCAACAGCCTTACCATTGCACATGCGCTGGAAGGCAGGAAAGCGATCTAGGTTTGAAAAATATTTGCGTCTATTGCGGATCGAGTGTCGGTAATAACCAGTTATTCACCGAGGCTGCAAAAGAGCTTGGAAATGTCATGCTGCAGCGGGGGATAGGACTGGTCTATGGCGGTGCGAGTATCGGCCTGATGGGAACCATTGCCGATCGTGTCCTTGAAGGTGGGGGCGAAGTGATCGGTGTGATACCGGAAGCATTGGCAAAAAAAGAAGTCGTGCATCAAAACCTGACCCAGTTGCATGTCGTCGATTCCATGCATGAACGCAAGGCACTGATGGCGACTCTCGCCGATGGATTTATTGCCTTGCCCGGTGGACTGGGAACACTGGAAGAATTGTTTGAAATACTGACCTGGGCACAACTGGGTATACATCAAAAACCCTGCGCGTTATTAAACGTGGCAGGCTACTACGACAAGCTTGTGTCTTTCCTGTCGGATACGGTTGCCGAAGGATTTGTAAGACAGAAGTATCTTCATATGTTGCTTGTGGCAGGAGACCCTGACGAACTCCTGGAAAAAATGAAGGGTTATGCAATACCCGAACGCGAGGCAGTCATGGATATCACCGAGACATGATGCCCGGCTCCCACCGGCTTACTTCTTGTGCTTGAGAGGAATGATGTTGTTGGAACGGCGTAACAGTTCCTCGAATGGCACTGGTTTTTCCACGCCGTAACCCTGAGCGTAATTCACACCTATTTCCTTTAACATTCCCTTGATCATGTCGGATTCAACGAACTCGGCGATGGTCATCATACCCATGACCTGGCCGATGTCATTAATAGAGCGGACCATGGCGTGATCGATCGGGTCGTCAACAATATCACGCACAAACATGCCATCGATCTTGAGGTAGTCGACCGGCAGGTTCTTCAGGTAGGCGAACGACGACAGGCCACTGCCAAAGTCATCCAGTGCAAAGCGGCACTGGAACTGTTTCAACTTGTTGATAAATTCCAGTGCCTGGGTCAGGTTGGCAATGGCCGAGGTTTCCGTAATTTCAAAACAGATTTTGCCAAACAGAGAATCATGCCGGATGAATTTATCCATGATGTGAATCAGCGTGTTCGGGTCGTTGATCGATTGCCCTGACAGGTTGATGGAGACGTGCTCAACCTGCTCCAGAAAATCAGGGTTGGATAGTAATAACTCAAAGGCATGATCAATGACCCAGCGATCCAGGCGTGTAATCAGGTTATAGCGTTCGGCAGCTGGCAGGAATGCACCCGGTGGAATAATTTCATTCTGTTCATCAAGCATGCGTACCAGCAGTTCATAATGACTTTTGCCATTTAATCCAAGTGGTTCTATCAATTGTGCATAGAGACAGAACCGATCGTTGTCGAGGGCTTCATGCAGACGTGTGACCCATTTCATCTCACCCTGTCGCTGTGATGTGTCATCATCATCTTCCTTGTAGATATAGATACGGTTTCTGCCCCGGTCCTTGGCCATGTAGCAGGCAGTGTCGGCATTCTTCAGCAGGTTGGTCAGGTTTGCAGTTTCCTTTGTCACCGAAACCAGGCCAATACTGACACCGATCTTGAATGTCTGGCCCTGCCAGCTGAAAACAAAATTTTGTACCGCTTCCAGGATTTCTTCGGCCACGCGCACAGCCTGTTTTCGTGAGCAGTGTTCCAGCAACACACCAAATTCATCACCGCCCAGGCGGGCAAGCGTATCTCTTTTTCGCACCACGGACTTCAACCTGGTACTGATCTGTCGCAAAAGTTCGTCCCCCGCGGTATGACCACAGGTGTCATTGACCACCTTGAACTGGTCCAGGTCCATGAAACACAATGCATGTTCGCCACCGTTTGAAGCCACGGTATCCAGCAGTCGCCTGGCGCGTATTTCAAATTCGCGTCGATTGATCAGTTGTGTCAATGCATCATGTGATGCCTGGTAGTTGAGTTGTTTCTGCACCAGCTTGCTCTCGGTGATATCCAGCGTGATACCGAGCAATCTCTCTACTTCGGTGTTACCGTCCTTGCTGTAAATAGGGACAAGAGTAGAACTGAAATCAAGTCCGTTGGTGGAGTGAAATTCAAACGCCATGTGGGCGCCGGCCAGGGCGTTATCAATATCGGACTGTACCTTGCCACGTTCCGACGGGTGCACGAAGTCAAGAAAATTATTACCAAGTACGTCGCTTTCTTTCACAGCGTCGAACATATGCAAACCGGCCTGGTTCATTGATATAATTTTACCCGCTGAATTTAACTGGTAAATGGAATAGGGCGAGGACTCAACCAGTGTCCTGTATTTTTCCTCGCTGGCCAGCATCGCATCCTCGTAATTCTTGCGTGCTGTTGTATCCTCGAACGTTCCTGCGACGCTGATCATGGTATTATCCTGGTATATCGGTTCCCCGATTGCCCGCACCCAGATCAGTTTTTCCTTTGCTGTTTTAAAACGTAGTTCAAGATCAAAACGTTCACCGGTTTTCATTAGCTTGTTGAATGCTGCTTCAATCTTTTGCCTGGAATCACCATAGTAAAAATCCAGGGCCTTGCTGATAGTTGGCGAATAATTGTACGGCACTTCATGCAACTCGTAAGTCATGTCAGTCCAGAGTAAGCGTTCGTTTTCCAGGTCGTATTCCCAGCCACCAACACGTGCAATCTGTTCCGTCTTGTTCAGCAGTTCCTGCGTATGAATCAGTTTCTTTTCCAGTCGATATGACTGTGTCGTATCTGTATTAAACCCCACCCATTCCTGCACAACACCTTCAGCATCAATAATTGGCACGGCAGAAACATCGAAGTTTCGCCATTCATTCAAGTCCTTGTTCCAGACCCGGGCATGGGTTTTATATAATCGGTGTGTTTTTATAGCTTTCAGCCACTCGCTCTTGATACGCTCGATGTCATCAGGATGGAGCATGTTGGCCCAGCCAAAACCCGCGTGTTCAGGCCAACCCTGACCGGTAAATTTCTCCCATGAACTTTGTGGCTCGATAAACTCACCATTTGGATCCGTGGTCCAGATAATGGACGTCGTGGCCTCCATTAATGAACGGTAACGCTGTTCACTGTGCTGCAGGGCGAGTTCTGCTTTTTTGCGGGCTTCGATTTCTTCAATAATTGTAATAAAAAAATTGGGCCTGCCGTCGTCGTGACGAATGAGCGATACAGTCAGGTTTATCCAAACAGTTTCGCCATCTTTACGTATGTAGCGCTTTTCCAGGTTGTATTCATCCAGTTCCCCGTCCAATGCCTTGCGCATCATGATCTGATCCCTTTCGATATCATCAGGATGGGTAATGTCCCTGCAGCCCATATTCAACAATTCCTGCCGGCTATGGCCGAGGATATCGCACGCCTTGTCATTAATATCGATGAAAATACCTTCAGGCGTCTTGCGTGAAATACCTACCGCGGCCTGGTTGAAAAGAGACCTGTAGCTCATCTCGGTCTGTTTGCGCTCGGTGATATCACGGACCACGGCACAATCAAATTCAAAATCTTTACCTGCCAGGTAATTGGCCGTAATTTCAACATCCAGTATGCCGCCGGACTTGGTAATGTGTTGTGATTCGAGCTGGACTATTTCACCAGCCTTGATGCGGTCAAAAAAGTCATTCCATTGCGCTTCTGTTATGCCCGGGTCAATGTCGTAAACCGACATAGCCAACAGCTCGTCGCGGCTGTACCCTAGTGAATTGCATGCCGCGTCGTTAACATAATAGAAACTGCCATCCGGGTTCATCCAGTAAACACTATCTGCAATATTTTCTGTGGCAAACTCGAACAGCTTTAGTTTGTCCTCGATTTCCTTGCGTTGACTTATATCCCTGAATACCACCACTGCACCGTGATTTTTCCCATCCTGGATGATCGGTGTGACCGTATACTCCACGGGAAAGACGCTGCCGTCCTTACGCCAGAATGCATCCTCACTGGTATGGTAAACGCTGCCTCTGGTAAAGGTCCTGTAGATAGGACACTGGTTGACGGGAAAGGTAGTACCATCGGCATGGCTATGATGAATGATGTCGTGCTGTAATTTGCCGATCAGTTCTTCTTTACTCCAACCGAGCATCTGCTCTGCTGCCGGGTTGACGAAGGTTGTGCGTCCCTGGGAGTCCAGCCCATAGATGCCAGCACCCGCTGATTCCAGGATCAGTTTGTTCTGCAAGCGAACTTCGTTTAACTGGTCCTGTAGTTTTTGCCGGTTGGTAATATCGCGACCATTGGTTATGTAACCGCTGATCTCGCCATGTTCATCATAAAAAGGTGCATAGTGAATATCGACAAAACGTCGCTTTCCATCCTGGAATGTTAGCCATGCCTGCGAGTGCACATTGTCGCCCTGCATACAACGGATGGCATTGGGCCTGAGCAAGGTTTGAAACGTTTCCCGACCAAATATCTCAGCGGGTGTACAACCAATTATCTCGTCTTTGTTTTTCCTGTTGGCATTGAGGTAGGCCTTGTTAACGACCTGGAAGCGCGATTCCTTGTCCAGTAGCGCAATATAGTCGGCGTTGTCATCCACCATCTGCTGAAACTGTAATAGGTGTTGCTTGTCGAGTTTTCTTTCGGTGATGTTTTTACGCTGCAGTACAAGGCCGCCGATATCATTATCGGTCTCGTACCAGGGACTCATCTCCCATTCATACCAAACATGGCGACCGTCTTCCTTGATGTAAAGGTCTTCTTCCGAACTTTCACTGGCGCCAGCCAGGCAGCGTTGGTGTGCGGCTTTCCATTTTTTCGGCAGGTCCGGGAACAAATCGTAGTGGTTGTTGCCGACGAAATCAGATTCTTCAAGTCGATTTTCACGCGCATAGGATTGACTCCAGGCGAGGTAATTCATCTCCCGGTCAAACATGGCAGCAGACACCGATGCGTTACGGATAAAACGTATCAGTGCCTGACGGCCGATATGCCTGGGATCGGCGTCGTGTGTTGTCATCATAGTTATCGTTCCGCCATGGTCAAAATACTGGCGAGTCTCTATCTTTGCCTATATGTAAGCATTAAGCATGCCAGACGGTCTTTTATCGAATTTTTGTCCATGAATTGACGAAATCGAGGTTCTTTACTTAATCGGTCTACAGGCAATCCTGCTGGTTTGTCAGAAAGTATCAAACTACTTTCAAAACATGTATTTACGCGACTAGCTCGCGATGAGCATGCCCTCGGAAAATAATTGTTTGAAACCCGAGCGGACACCGTGCAGCAGCGGTTCCGGTGCCCCGGCCTGTTTAAACCCGGCCAGGAGCCGATCCACACTGTTGCTACCGTTGATATGCTGGAAAAGATGGGCGAATCCCTCTGATAGCTCAAGTGTCTGGTGGGTAATCCCTGGCTCACAGGCTGACGCATGTGCCAGCCTGGCCTGCGCTACCAGTAATACGGGATTTTGTGTATCCAATACCCGAGACATGCGGGCGGCTGCCAGCGGTTTGGCGGATACCTGTGACCAGGTATCACTGGCGCTATTACTACAAAGCTGCTGTTTCAAGGTGTGATAGGAAAGCGGCAGCATCGCCACGCTGACGAAATCGGCCAGTTTCATTGGCAGGCTGGACCAGTTGTCGGGTAAGGGGTCTTTATACTGGTTCACCTTGCCGTCATCGACAACATGTTGTTTTAACGTTGCGGCCGTCCAGGCCATTCCCGTTTCCACTTCTGCCAGCGCCAGTAGCAACGGTCGCTCGGATTCCCTTGCCATTGGTATCGCTTGCAAGCTGTCGCGCAAACGTTTACCAAAAACAGTAGCACGGTGTATCGGTGGTGTGTGCATGGTTTCGGTATCGACCAGGTCTTTCAGTAATCCAAGCCCTGAAGGTATGGCAGATACCAGGCTAAACGTGACCGGGTAGGCATGGCTGATGGTGGAAAGCAGTAGCTGGGTGCGCATGCTGGCATCAAGCATCAGGGCATCGATGCGGATGGTCTTGAAGTCGTTACGTTCTTTTTCTTCCAGGTCGTACCTTTTTAAAACAGCTTCCGCATCCTGTGCAAAATCAGTCCGAATCGATTGATCGAACAGCAGGTCAAACAATACCCGTTCCTGTTCAATAAAACTCATTACAAGGTGTCCATTGTACGTAACAGTGTTTTACTGCTGCTAAGTTCACTTACCAGTTTGCGTATACGCTTCAGGTTGTCGAGTACCACATGCTCATTCACATTTTCACACTCGTAGCACACTGCCTTAACGTTAGGTAGCTCAGGCAACATGGTTTGAAACATGCGCCATGTTTCGCCAACGATCTCGCACTCGTGTGCATCAACGTATACAGGTCCCGATTCCGCCTGTTTGATACGGCCACCGGCGATATGGACTTCTACTACGCGTTCCCTGGGCAGCCTGGCCAGTTGTTGCTTGATGGATTTTCCGCTTGCCATTTCATAGGAAACAAGGTGGCCCATATCAAGCAGGATAGCGCAGTCGACTGCCTCGGCAATGCGGCCAAAAAAATCAAACAGCTCTAGAGGTCCAACGATAAAGCACATTGGCGGGGGTTCGATGGCAACGGGAACCGGTACGATGGCCTGTACTTCCTTTACTCTATCGATCGCCATTTGCAATGAGGCCTCATTGAATATGGGTGGTATGAAGTAACCCATCTGTGTTGAGTAGTTTTGACCTTCCTGCCAGAAACAATAGGCAAGGTCCTGTGCAAACCAGGCCGAGTCCACAGCCTCTATATGTTTTGCGGTGGTACGTAACCAGGCCTCTGAATTCGGAAAGGAACCACAGAAGTTGATATAGGAAGGGTGGTATAACACCTTCGCACCGACTGCGTGGACTCGTTCGACCTCATCGATAACACGTTCTACGTCGACCAATCCCGCATACTCAACAAATGCGGGACCGCCGCTGGCTTGTACCAGTTTTACCGGGTCAGGGCTTGATGAGAGACTCAGGCTTGCGCCGACTCCAAGTGTTGGCAAGGCATCCAGGTTTAGCATGGTTTATATATTGAAACAGGCGCACTATTCACAAGGCAGTGTCACGTATTAATAATTGTGTTAATCAACGCGCCAGTGTCCGGAAATCCGTCATTTTATTCTATCGAACTTGTAGTATGTTTCGTTTAGATAGCTGACCACATCCTCGATTTCTTCCTCGAACCAGGCCATCTCGGCCATGATTTCACACTGCCTCACCCGTTCATGCAATTCGGCATAACTGTTAACCATGCGATTGTCACGGGTGTAGACTTCGGACTGATGACAACGCACACAGTTTGCATCGTGCAGCGCCTTGCCATTTTCAATATTTGCTGCCAAAGAGTTTGCTGCTATCGCCGGCAATATTAAAAAAATCAGGTGACGCAAATAAAACATTGTCTACATTAAGCAAATTTATTTTTAAGATGCGCTATGCGTATTGGCGCTGGCGGATGCGAATCATGAAACGCCGAGTACAACGGATCCGGTGTGAGCGTGTTGGCGTTTTCACGATACAGGTTAACCAGGGCGGTAATCAGGTTATCTGTCTGTGCCTGGTCAGCGGCGAAATCATCGGCCTCGAACTCATGCTGTCTTGATATGGATGAAAACAGCGGTTGCAGGAAAAAAGTAAATGCCGGTGATGCAATCATGAATAACACCAGTGCCATGTAATTCGACGGGATAGAGACACCGAGCCCGCTAAAGAACCATGGTTCATTGATCAACCAGCCCAGTATGCCCAGTCCAACCAGGAATACCGTGCCCAGTACTGTTATACGCTTCTTGATGTGGTTACATTTGAAATGACCCAGTTCATGCGCAAGTACGGCTTCTATTTCATCGTAACTGAGTTCATCAATCAGCGTGTCAAAGAAAACAATGCGCTTGTTTGCACCCAGCCCCGTGAAGTAGGCGTTGCCATGCGTGGAGCGGGTAGAACCATCCATGACGAAAATGCCCTGGCTTTTAAATCCATTACGAGTCAGCAGGTTTTCTATTCGGCTACGCAATTCTTCATTTTCCAGTGGCCTGAACTTGTTAAACAGGGGCGCAATAAAGGCAGGGTAGGCCCACATCATGAGCAGGCTGAAGCCAAGCCAGGTCAGCCACACGTAAAACCACCAGTAGCTGCCACTGTTATCCATGATCCAGAGCACCAACAGTATAAGTGGCGCGCCGATGATGAGTGCCACCAGGCCATTCTTTAGCATGTCGATGAAGAACAGCGCCGGCGTCATCTTGTTAAAACCAAATGATTGTTCGAGTTTGAATGTGCGATAAAGCGACATGGGAATGTCCAGTATGGCACTGATAAGAAACACACTGAGAATAAACAGTGTGCCGGTATAGATTTCTGCGAGTCCGAGTGCTCGTACGTAATTATCAAGCAATTGCAGTCCGCCACCCAGTGTCCATGCCAGCAGGATCACGGAACCAGCAACCAGTTCCGCCAGCCCGGTTTTCACCTTGGCCTGGGTATAATCAGCCGCCTTGTGGTGTGCCTCTAGCGGTATCTTGTCACTGAAGTCGGCGGGGACGTTGGCACGGTTGGCCCGAATATGCTGCACGTGGCGTTTGACCAACACCCATTGTGTAATGATGCTGGCGGCAAGGCAAAGCAAGAATATATAGCTAAAACTGTTCACGAACTGGTTGTCTCCTGTTATTTCTCTGCTCGAAACTAATCGATTTCAGTAATCTGTGTTCAACTTCTATAAATAGTGTTTAAAATAAAATATTCAATTACAACGGGCACATCATGTCACAATCTGAAAATAACCTCATCTGGACTGACCTGGAAATGACCGGTCTCGATACCAATAATGATTATATAATCGAGATCGCGACGATTGTTACGGATTCCGAACTGAATATCCTTGAGGAAGGCCCGGTCCTCGCTATTTTTCAGCCCAATGAGGTGCTGGAACGTATGGACGACTGGAATACACGGCAGCACAGTCAGTCCGGTTTGACCAAACGAGTACAGGAAAGTGCCTGTGATGAAGCCCAGGCCGAGCGCCAGACACTGGCATTTCTCGAGAAATGGGTTCCTGCCGGCAAATCACCGATGTGTGGCAATAGTATCTGCCAGGACCGCCGCTTCATGCACCGTTTGATGCCGGAACTTGAGGCCTATTTCCATTACCGCAATCTTGACGTAAGTTCAGTCAAGGAAATGGTAAAGCGTTGGGCACCTGACAAACCAACCTATGAAAAACAGGCGACCCATCTTGCGATGGATGACATTCGCGATTCAATTGCAGAATTGAAATTCTACCGGGAACACTTTTTTAACTGCTGACACAGGCCAGCTGTCATGCCCTATCGATTACCACAACAGCTTTATACCGCTGAGAATGTTCGTCAGCTCGATCGTATTGCTATCGATGAACTGAAAATCCCGGGCTATGACCTGATGCAGCGCGCGGCGAGTTTCAGCTATGGTTGCCTGAAACAGCAATGGCCGGAGGCACGCAAGATACTGGTTGTCTGCGGTGGCGGCAATAATGCCGGGGATGGTTACGTGCTGGCCCGCTACGCTATCGAGGAAGGCAAACAGGTTCAGGTTGGCTGGCTTCAGGATCCGGAAAAACTTCAAGGTGACGCCAACACTGCCTACAGGGACCTGGTTGAGAGCGGTTGCAAGCCTGAACCATTCGACGAGTATTTTTTAAATGACGCTGATATCGTGGTGGATGCATTACTGGGAACGGGACTGGATCGCGACGTGGAAGGGGCAATGGCTGCCGCCATTAATGCCATCAATGATTCCATGTTGCCTGTGTTGTCCATTGATATTCCCTCGGGCCTGCATGCTGATACCGGCCGGGTCATGGGTACGGCCGTCAAGGCCGATGTCTCGCCGAGCTTCATCGGTCTGAAGCAGGGGATGTTTACCAATAACGGCGAGGAATACGCTGGCAAGATTTTATTTAATGATCTGGAAGTACCCGAAGAGGTCTATCGTCGACTTGGTCAGCATGATGTCACGCGGCTGCTGTTGCAGGATCAACTGTACCTGTTAGAACCGCGCCAGCGTAATGCGCATAAGGGCGAGTTTGGACACGTGCTGGTGATAGGTGGTGACAGCGGTTACGTTGGTGCCGCGCGTATGGCTGCCGAGGCTGCGTTGCGAGTTGGTGCTGGTCTTGTCAGTGTTGCTACCCGTGCTGAACATGTGGCGATGTTGTGCGACACGCGTCCTGAAATCATGGCGCATGGCGTGGAATCGGTACCTGACTTATTACCGTTGCTGAAGCGGGCAACCGTGGTTGCCATCGGTCCCGGGCTGGGGCAATCCGAGTGGGCACAGAGCATACTGGCAAGGGTAATGGAAACTAACCTGCCACTGGTAATTGATGCCGATGCGCTCAATTTACTGGCCAGCGATACGCGTAGTTCAAAGAACTGGGTACTGACTCCCCATCCTGGCGAGGCGGCACGTCTGCTGGGTGTAAGCAGCAATGACATTCAGTCTGATCGTTACCAGGCAGCAAGACAACTACACGATAAATTCAGCGGGCCGGTAGTACTGAAAGGCAGTGGCAGTGTGGTTGCCGATAGTCGTGGCCGGCTATTTGTCTGTGATGCGGGAAATCCGGGTATGTCCAGTGGCGGCATGGGTGATGTCCTGACCGGCGTGATTGCCGGCTTGATTGCTCAGCGCCTTGATATTAATGCTGCCACGTGCCTGGGTGTGAGTCTGCATGCCGAGGCCGCCGACGCGGCCTCTACTGACGGCGGTGAGCGTGGACTGCTTGCAACGGACCTGATGCCCTACCTGAGACAACTGGTCAATCCCTGACATGCAGTTACATATCGAAAACGAGATCGCCATGGAGCGACTTGGCAACATGATTGCCGCTTGTCTAAAGGGCGGTGAGATCATCTATCTAAAAGGTGAACTGGGTGCCGGCAAGACCACCCTGACGCGCGGCTTGCTCAGGGGACTGGGTTATAGCGGCACGGTAAAAAGTCCAACCTATACGCTGGTTGAAAACTATGAACTGTCACCCGTCGCCGTTTATCACTTCGATTTATACAGGCTGAACGATCCCGAGGAACTCGAGGACATGGGCATCCGTGACTATTGCCAGGGCCAGGCGGTTTGCCTGTTTGAATGGCCGGAGCGGGGAACGGGGGTGTTGCCCGATGTAGACCTCATGGTGGCTATTTCGCATGCGGATTCTGCACGCGACGTCACTGTCAGTGCAGGCTCGGCTAGCGGCAATATCATGCTTTGCAATCTGGCAGATGCCGACGTTTTCGCCTCGCCATAACAGCTCGATTTAGCGTTAATTATTTTCTTATTCATCAGCAAAAACAGCTATATAGCTTGATTTTTTAAAAAAAACTTGAAATTATCTTAATAACGACTAAATAGATAATAAAAAGGTCTGGCTTTGGACTGATTCAAGATGCGGATTTTGTTGATAAATTTACTCCTCCTCATGAGCGTGTCGGTGTCTGCTAACCCCGTCACCATAGAGAGTATTCGTGTCTGGGCCGCGCCGGACAGCACTCGCGTGGTGTTCGATATCAGCGGCCCGGTAGAACATAACCTGATTAAACTGACAGCTCCCTATCGCACCGTCGTCGACCTGAAAAATGCGCGCCTCGACAGCAAGCTGATACAGCCAGGCAACGAGGACAAGTTTTTACAGGGTATGCGCGCTGCCACCCGTAACCAGGATGACCTGCGCGTGGTGCTCGACCTGAAAAAATATGTTGACCATAAAAGCTTCCAGTTAAAACCCAACCAGCATTACGGTCATCGACTGGTGGTTGACCTGTTTGGAACCGGGCAAGAGCAATCGAACGAGTCCACGACCGAGGAAGTTACTGCCAGGAATCGCCTGCGTGATGTTGTCATCGCGCTTGATGCCGGTCATGGTGGTGAAGACCCGGGCGCAAGGGGGCCAGCAGGTAACCTTGAAAAAGACGTGGTACTGAATATTGCTAAACAGCTGTACGCGGCTATCAACCAGGAACGCGGTATGCGTGCCGTATTGGTGCGTGAAGGCGATTACTACATGCCGTTGCGCAAACGTATTGAAAAGGCGCGTGAGCACAAGGCAGATCTGTTTATCTCAATTCATGCCGATGCCTTTCGCGATCATCGTGTCCATGGTTCATCGGTGTATGTTCTCTCGCAGCGGGGCGCGAGTAGTGAAGCGGCGCGCTGGCTGGCCGAATCGGAAAATGCGTCCGATCTGATCGGTGGTGTCAGCCTCGATAATCGTGATGACGTGCTTGCTTCTGTTTTGCTGGACCTGTCGCAAACGGCCAGTCTTGAAGCCAGTATCGATGTCGCCGAACGTGTATTGCAGGGTTTGAAGAGCGTGGGCAAGGTTCACAAGCGCACGGTTCAATCTGCCGGGTTCGCCGTGCTGAAATCGCCGGATATCCCTTCGATACTGGTTGAGACTGCCTTCATATCCAACCCGACTGAAGAGCAGAAACTGATCAGCAAGCAGCACCAGCAGCGTTTATCCAAGGCGATAGTGCAAGGGTTGCATGGCTACTTCCGTGATTTTGCGCCTGAAGGCACCTTGCTGGCTTCGCGTAAACACATCATCAGCCGCGGTGAAACCCTGTCTACCATCGCCCAGCAGTACAGGGTAAGTACCCGCAGCCTGCGTGAATTCAATGGCCTCAAGGGCGACCTGGTTCGTGTGGGCCAGACATTGAGTATTCCCGCCGCCAACAGCGACACATAGCCCGACCACTACCGGCTGGCGTTGCGCTGCCGTATCATACGGCGCATGTCAGCCGTTGTACCCTTACCGCGAATTCATCCACTTGCTGCCGAGGTTGCCAACCAGATTGCGGCTGGTGAAGTCATAGAGCGGCCGGTTTCCGTTGTAAAAGAACTGGTTGAGAACAGCATTGATGCTGCGGCAAGTAAGATCACTATCGATATTGCCGGTGCCGGTATCAAACTGATACGGGTCCAGGACAACGGCCAGGGCATACATAAAGATGATCTCGCGCTGGCACTGCAGTCTCATGCAACCAGCAAACTGACCCGTGTTTCCGATCTCTCGCAAATAGCCAGCCTGGGTTTTCGTGGCGAGGCATTACCCAGTATTGCTTCAGTATCACGCTTTCAACTGATATCGCGACAGCAGCATGCTGATAATGCCTGGTCGATTGATAACTCGCTGGTATTAAAACCGGCTGCACATGCTGAGGGGACAACCGTTGAAGTCAAAGACCTGTTTCATGCGACACCTGCAAGGCGTAAATTTCTAAAATCCGAACGCACCGAGTGGCTGCATATACAGTCACTTGTTAAGGCAGTAGCACTGGGTCACAGTCATATTGCGTTTCAACTCAGGTATGAAGATCAACATAACCTGTATTTCGCCAGCTGTGCCGAGTTACCGCAACAGCGTGTTGTCGATGTATGTGGCAAGGCCTTTTTACAGCATAGCGTGGTTGTTGATGCCGGGCGTGAATCCATGCATGTGCGGGGCTGGATTGGCCTTAATGAGGTAGCGCGAAGCCAGACTGACCGGCAGTATTTCTTTGTGAATGGTCGCCTGGTGCAGGATAAACATATCCAGCATGCTTTGCGCCTTGCCTATAGCGACACGGTTGCTCGCGGACGCTATCCAAGCTACGTGCTGTTCCTGCAGTTAAATCCTGCCGATGTGGATATCAACGTACACCCGGCCAAGTCAGAGGTACGTTTTGCAGAGCCACGCAACGTGCATGATTTTATTTACGCTTCACTGACGAATGCCTTCGCGAATAACAACAGAACTGAAGTGAAGCCCGGTAAACCCGCGCGTGGCGAAACCGGTTCAACCAGTTCTGTAAACGAACCAACAGCGTTTTACAGGCAGACCGATCAGCTACAGCAAGAATTATTGAAACAGACTGAAAGCGGGGTAAATTACCTGGAATTGCTTGAGGGCAAGTTTTTGATCGTGGATACCGGTTCAGATCAATTATTAATTGATGTTGCTGACACTGGCATACTATTGGCGTTACATGAATTGTTGCATGCCTATCGCACGGGCCGTGTCGAGCAACGACCAATACAGGTGTCTGTCTCTTGTAATTTAACTATCAAGCAACAACTCATTGTGCAGGAACAACAGGCATTAATTAAACAGTGGGGATTTATTATCGAACCCATTTCGCCAGAACAGGTAGCCGTACGCGCGATACCAGCCATGTTAAGTTATGCAGATATTGTTCCCCTGGTGAAAGATTTTTTGAACGCGCTTTGTTCGAAAGAACATAACGAGCAAGTTGCGGCCAGATTGGCTGAACATGTTAACGATGCCGGTCTTAATATTAATGAGGCTTATGTCGCGTTGTTACTGGAAAAAATAAACCGGTATGAACAACAGTCAACTGCACTGAAAAGTCTGCCCTGGCGTCGCCTCGATGCTGCGGCACTCGCAGCGATGCTGAACAGCCAGGCATGACTGCAGATACCAGAATTATTTTTGTGATGGGCCCCACCGCTACCGGCAAGACTGAACTTGCCCTGCGCCTGTATGAAAAACTCGACGCCGAGATCGTCAGTGTGGACTCAGCCATGGTCTACAAGGACATGGACATCGGAACGGCCAAGCCGGATAAATCCATACTGCAATCGATACCGCACCATCTTATCGATATCTGCGACCCGGTAGAGGCTTACTCGGCCGCGCGTTTCCAGCAAGATGCGAGCGTCTTGATAGACAAGATTATTGAGCGGGGCAAGACGGCAATCCTGGTTGGCGGAACCGGGCTTTATTTCCGGGCACTGGAGCAGGGCCTTGCAGATTTGCCGGATGCCAATTACCGGATTCGAGCGCGGCTTGATGAGCAGGGGAAACAAGAGGGTTGGCCGGCCATGCACGCCAGGCTGGCGGCGATAGATCCGGTATCGGCCCAACGTATTAACGAAAACGACCCGCAGCGTATTCAGCGTGCACTGGAAGTTTATGAGATTACCGGCTTGAGTATGTCTGAGTTGATGGCTGAAGGCAGGACACGATCGCTGCCATACCCGGTCGAGAAGATCCTGCTGATGCCGCAAGACCGGTCGGAACTGCATGCCAGGATAAAACAACGCTTCCAGGCCATGCTGGAGAGGGGACTGGTTGACGAAGTCAGGCGCTTATATGACCGTGGTGACCTGTCACTGGACCTGCCATCCATGCGCCTTGTGGGTTATCGCCAGGTCTGGCGTTACCTGGCCGGTGAAACGGACCATGACACCATGGTAGAACATGCCGTGGTCGCGACCCGGCAACTGGCAAAACGGCAAATGACATGGTTTCGAGGTGAAAATGCCGCTAATTGCTATGATCCTCTTGAAAAAGGCATTTTTGATAAAGTGCTGACCCATATGCACTAATCGACCGTCGTCGCGGATTTGTAATATACTTCTGTAAAAATAAACTAATAAGTAATCCGTAAGTCATAACTTGCGGAATAATAACTATAAATTTGGAAGGAGAACTATTATGAGTAAGGGGCACTCTCTGCAGGACCCTTTTTTAAATGCCCTCAGGAAAGAACGCATTCCCGTATCTATCTTCCTGGTCAATGGCATTAAATTACAAGGACAAGTCGAATCCTTCGATCAATTCGTTATTTTATTAAAAAACTCCGTCAGCCAGCTTGTTTATAAACATGCTGTTTCCACGATTGTTCCTGCACGTAATGTCAAATTGCCCCGTGCTGACGAGGAATCAGGCACCAGCGAAGGCTAGTTTGTAGCCCGCGCCGATAATCACTTGGAATCCCGTTCAGCTGAAATTCGGCGTGCCCTGGTTGTTGATGTGGACTTCCACTCAACCACAATAGATCACGCCTGTAGTGAGTTTCATGAACTGGTTGAATCTTCAGGTCTGGAAATTGTTGCTTCGCTGACGGCTCCCAGGCACGCCCCTGATGCACATTTCTTTGTTGGTAAGGGCAAGGTCGAGGAGATCAGTCAACTGGCACAGGACATGAGCGCTGATGTCATCATCTTCAACCAGCCACTATCACCGGCACAGGAACGAAACCTGGAAAAAGCTATAAATGTCCGTGTGATAGACCGCATAGGACTGATACTGGACATATTCGCGCAACGTGCCCGTACCTATGAAGGCAAGCTGCAGGTCGAACTGGCGCAACTACAGCACTTATCAACACGCCTGATCCGTGGCTGGACCCACCTTGAAAGACAGAAGGGTGGTATTGGTTTGCGTGGTCCTGGTGAAACCCAGCTGGAAACAGACCGACGTTTAATAGGCCAGCGTATCAAGATGATTAACCAGCGCTTGCAAAAGGTTCAGCAACAGCGTCGGCAAAGCCGACAAAAGCGCAAGAAAAACGAGATTCCGGTGGTGTCTCTGGTAGGCTATACAAACGCGGGTAAATCAACCCTGTTTAATTACCTGACCGGAACCGGTGTGTATGCTGCCAACAAGTTGTTTGCCACGCTGGATCCGACCCTGCGACGGATAGAGACCCGCACTGGTAGACCTGTTATCTTGACGGATACCGTGGGATTTATCAGGGATTTACCGCACGACCTGGTCGAATCATTCAAGGCGACACTGGATGAAGTACGAGAAGCGGACGTATTGATACACGTGATTGATTCGGAACTTGATCAGCGCCAGGAGCGTATCGACGAGGTTAACAGCGTTATTGCCACTATTGGCGCAGAGGATGTGCCCCAGATAGAGGTATATAACAAGATTGACCTGCATGAAAACCTGGACGCGCGCGTGGAGAACCATGAACAGCTGCAACGACCGCGTATCTGGCTATCTTCATTGACCGGTGAGGGCGTCGATAACCTGCTGGATGCTGTTGATACCTTGTTATCCCGCCAGTGTAGTCATCATCAATTACGGATTCCCATGTCTGCTGGCCAGTTGCGGGCAAAACTCTTTGACCTTGGGGCTGTCAGAAGTGAAGACATTGACAACGAGGGCAGCTGGTTGATGGAGATAGAACTGGAAGATTTTCGCCTCAACAAGTTGTGCGAGGAAGCCAAATTGGACATGTCGGAGTTGCAGTCAAGGTGTGCTCACTATTAAGATTGCACACTTGCTTGAATTGACGAATTTCCTGATAAACACTCGGTAAATCAGTTTTCTTTAAATCTTAAGATTTTATTGTCGGAGACATTTAACTAATGGGATGGAACGAACCACCTGACGGAAACAAGGGCAAGGATCCCTGGGGTAATCGCGGTAATGGCGACGGCCCCCCTGATCTTGATGAAATTGTACGCAAGATGCAGAAAGGCTTTGGCGGCATGTTTGGTGGTAAAAAGCCCACCTCCATGAATAACAATAATGCCGGTTTTCCATTCTTCCTGGCCATCATCATACTCATTGGCTGGCTAGCCTATGACATGACCTACCTGATTGACGAACAACAACGCGGTGTCGTGCTTCGCTTCGGTGAACATGTTGATACGCTGGAGCCGGGCTTGAGAATACGCTTGCCCAGACCAATAGAAACTGTAGAAAAAGTGAATATTGGCCAGGTACGTTCTATCACACACAAGGCCTTGATGCTGACCCAGGATGAAAACATCGTGGATGTTGAGGTGGCCGTACAGTGGCGAATCAATGACCCAACCCAGTACCTGTTCAATGTGTATGCACCTGCCGCCACACTGCGCCAGGTTACCGAAAGCGTGATAAGGGAAGTAATCGGCAAAAGCAAACTGGATTTTGTCCTGACCGAGGGTCGTAGCCAGATTGCTGAAACTATCAAGACGATCATCCAGCAAACCCTGGATGATGAAAATGCCACCGATGACTACGAGTCGGGTATTTACATTTCTGCCGTAGAAACCCAGCCGGCCAAGCCACCAGATGAAGTAAAAGCCGCATTCGATGATGCCATCAAGGCACGTGAGGACGAACAGCGCGTGGTCAATGATGCCGAGGCCTACAGGAATGACATTATTCCAAAGGCTCGCGGTGCTGCTGCACGACTCCGGGAAGAAGCAACGGCCTACCAGGCACGCGTGATTGCCAAGGCCGAGGGTGAGGCGAGCCGTTTTGAAGCGCTACTGACTGAATATCGACGTGCTCCTGAAGTGACGCGTGAACGTCTCTATATTGATGCCATGGAATCCGTGTTGACCAATACCAGCAAGGTGCTGATTAACGGAGACAATGCCAATAGCCTGATGTATCTGCCAATTGATAAATTAATCGAGAAACGCCAGCTCCGTTCATCGGGTAACTCGGTATCAGACTTTTCATCAAGCAGTGGTTCCAATACTTCGCTATCGACGAAACTTGATACTGTAAAACAGCGGGTCGAAGAACGTATGAGGAGTATGAGATAATGCCTACTAGTCAAAAGATTATTATTCCCGTCATCATTCTCGCGGTCCTGGGTTACTTCTCGGTATTCACGGTCAAGGAATACGAACAGGCTATCGTGTTTGAATTCAGAAAGATTAAGCGTTCTGATTTTGAACCGGGCTTACATTTCAAGATGCCGTTTATCAATAACGTGCAAAAATTTGAAAAACGATTGTTGAACCTTGACCTGGAACCTCAACGTTTCCTGACCTCTGAAAAGAAAGATGTGATCGTGGATTACTACGTCAAATGGCGCATCATCGATGTAGTTAAGTTTTATACCGCGACGCGTGGCGATGTTATTTATGCCAATGGCCTGCTCGGTCAACGTATCAGCCGTGCCATTCGTGATGAGTTTGGTGCCCGCACCGTGCAGGAAGTAGTTGCCGGAGAGCGTTCGCAGATTCTTGAGGTCGTTAAAAAGAGTACGTCCAATCTGCCCGATGAACTGGGTATTTTTGTCGAGGACGTTCGCACCAAGCGTATCGATCTGCCTGCCGAGGTGAGTAACTCGGTATATGAACGTATGCGTGCCGAGCGTAATCGGGTAGCCAAGGACTTTCGTGCCCGTGGTTTCGAAGCTGCCGAGCGTATTGAGGCCAATGCTGACCGGGAACGCGAGGTCATTCTTGCCAATGCTTATCGTGATTCGGAAATCATTCGCGGTGAAGGTGATGCCCAGGCTACAGAGATATATGCAGCGGCATTTAATAACGACCGTGAATTCTATTCCCTGTATCGAAGTCTGAATGCCTACCAGAACAGTTTCAGTGGCAACAACGATATAATGCTGGTTGAACCAGAATCAGACTTTTTTAAATACTTTAACGATAAGCAGGGTAGGTAATCCTTCTTAATCACCAATTGGGGAATTGGTGATACGCTGCGGTAAGGAGTGGGCGTCTCTTGGATTTGAATTTATCAGACCTGTGGGCAGCGCTCGCTTTGGTTTTCGTCCTGGAAGGACTAATGCCTTTTATAAATCCGGAAGGTATTCGCAAGTTATACTTCCAGGCTTCACAAATGGATAATCAAACTTTACGTTTTCTGGGATTGACCAGTATGTTGGTAGGGGTCGTTCTCTTGTACCTGGTGCGATAATTATGAATAAGACAAACCGGTGGCTGCTGCCAGAGGGTATTGAAGAAATACTGCCACCAAGGGCCAGTCAGCTTGAGGGACTGTGCCGCGATATCGTCGATTTACTCTCAAGCTGGGGTTATGAATTTGTCATCCCCCCAATGCTTGAATTCCTTGAATCGCTGTTAACCGGTACCGGCGAGGACCTGGATCTAAAAACCTTCAAACTTACGGACCAGCTTAGCGGCCGCCTGATGGGACTGCGTGCGGACATGACACCGCAGGTTGCGCGTATAGATGCGCACCTGTTAAAGCGTGATACTCCAACACGATTATGTTACCTGGGCAGCGTGATACATACGCGCCCGGCCCATTCCGGCGAGACCCGGGCACCGTTACAGGTTGGCGCGGAATTATACGGCCATGCCGGTATGGCCAGCGATATCGAGATCGTGCGCCTGATGCTGGCTACCTTACGGCTGGCCGGTATCGACAAAACCTACATCGACCTTGGCCACATTGGTATTTTCCGAGCGCTTAGCAAGCAGTCCAGCCTCAATGAGGGACAGCAATCAACAGTGTTCGAGATACTACAGCGTAAGGCAAAGGACGAATTAAAAGATAGATTGGGCGAGTGGCAGATAAAGGACACAGCAAGTCTGGCGATGCTTGACCTTATCGACATGAATGGTGACACCGGTGTTTTGCAGGAAGCGGAAAAGCGCTTTGCCTCGATTTCAACCACGGTCAAGCAGGACCTGGAAGAATTGCAAATGCTGGCAAACGCAATAGAAGATCAAGCGGATGTTGAAATTCATATCGACCTGGCAGAACTGCGTGGTTATCACTATCACACCGGCATGGTGTACACGGCCTATGTCCATGGCCAGGGCGAGGGAATTGCCTTTGGTGGACGTTATGATGATATCGGCCTTGCCTTTGGTCGTTCACGACCGGCAACTGGCTTCAGTACGGATGTTAAATCATTGGTCAAGTACCGGTCCGACAAGTTACCTGTTGTCGAACGCATCTTTGCACCTGCAAACCAGGATGAAAAGCTTGAGCAGCTTGTTGAAAAGTTGCGCGCCGAGGGCAGGATAGTCGTCAGGGAATTGCAGGGACAGAAGGCTTCGCCCGCAGACATGGCGTGCACGCATACGCTGACCGAGGCCAGCGGGGAATGGAAGCTGGAAAAGATCTAATACATTAAAATAATAGAAAAATTCATGGGAAAAAATTTAATTGTCCTTGGTACGCAATGGGGTGATGAAGGCAAAGGCAAGATTGTCGATTTACTAACAGAAGATGTGGCAGCCGTGGCGCGTTTCCAGGGCGGCCATAATGCCGGCCACACGGTGATCATCGATGGTAAAAAAACAGTTTTGCATTTGATTCCTTCAGGCGTTTTACGAAAAGGTGTTGAGTGTCTTATCGGTAATGGTGTTGTCTTAAGTCCACATGCCTTGATGGAAGAAATCGGCATGCTGGAAAACAATGGCATAGCTGTGCGTGAATCCCTGAAGATAAGTGAGGCGTGTACCCTGATATTGCCTTACCACGTTGCACTGGATAAGGCGCGAGAACTGGCCAAGGGCAAGTCCGCCATTGGTACCACGGGGCGTGGCATTGGTCCTGCCTACGAGGACAAGGTTGCACGCCGGGCGTTACGGGTTGGTGACCTGACTTGCGAAAAGCGTATGTCTGAAAAGCTTGAAGGTCTGTTGGAATATCACAATTTCATGCTGACAAATTACTATAAAGTCGACGCGATTGATTTCCAGGCGGCTTTGGATGATTTACGCCAAATGGCGCAGTTGCTCAAACCCATGATTGCCGACATAGGTGCACGGTTGAGCGAACTTTATCAACAGGGCAAGAATATATTGTTTGAGGGTGCGCAGGGCACCTTGTTGGATATTGATCATGGTACTTACCCTTTTGTGACCTCATCGAATACTACGGCAGGTGGTGCAGCTACCGGCACGGGGTTCGGTCCACGATATTTCGATTACATACTGGGAATTACCAAAGCTTACACCACTCGTGTTGGTGCAGGCCCTTTCCCGACAGAGCTTCATGATGATATTGGAAAACATATAGCGAAGGTCGGTAACGAATTTGGTGCTACTACGGGCCGTCCTCGTCGCTGTGGCTGGTTTGATGCTGTGGCATTACGTCGGTCGGCACAGATCAATAGCCTGTCAGGTATGTGTATTACCAAGCTGGACGTACTCGACGACCTGGAGACGATAAAGATCTGTCATTCCTATGAACTGAATGGCAAGACCGTCGAGATTCCGCCAATTGGCGCAGAAGCCTTTGACGAATGTGTCCCTGTTTACGAGGAACACCAGGGTTGGAAATCAACTACCGTAGGTGTCACGAAATACGATGAGCTACCTGAACTGGCACGTCGTTACCTGGACAGACTTGCTGAATTAACCGGTGTGCCGGTGGCTATCATCTCAACAGGTCCGGATAGAAACGAAACCATTATCCTGGAAAATCCGTTTAGCTGATTACGGTAACGGACACGTAGTGTTCAATACTGCGTGTACAAATCGAGCAGGCATATCACATGGTGCCTAACATGACGATGTATTCCGCATGCAACGACTGATCTCATTTACGGGATTCCTGCCCTACCTGTTGGTGGTGTTTCTGAACGCGTTCATTGATCTTGGGCACAAGATTATTATCCAGAACACCGTATTCAAGATCTATGACGGACAACAGCAGATAATTCTTACCGCGATCGTGAATGCACTCATCCTGTTGCCATTTATCCTGTTACTGTCACCGGCAGGTTTTGTCTCTGATCGTTTTCCCAGGAACAAGGTGATACGTGTCACTTCATGGGGCGCAGTAATATTAACCCTGTGCATCACACTGTTTTATTATCTGGGCTGGTTCTGGCCAGCCTTTGCCATGACATTCATGCTTGCATTGCAAAGCGCTTTCTACTCGCCGGCCAAGTACGGTTTTATAAAAGAACTGGTCGGCAGTGATAACCTGGCCCAGGCTAATGGTGTTGTGCAGGCAACAACAACCATCGCGATCCTGTCCGGTATCTTTGCATTCTCGGTCCTGTTTGAAACGCAGTTAAAAGGTGTCAATTATGCAGATACCCACGAGCTATTACAGACCATTGCCCCGGTGGGCTGGCTACTGGTGCTGCTCAGCGTGATTGAGTTAAAAATTGCTTACCAGTTGCCACTAAGACAGGCAGTCGAACCCGATCTTGAATTTGATTTCAAACATTACAGCAGTGGCAAATATCTGAAGAACAATACCCGGGTCGTGTTTCAAAACAGGATTATCTATCTTTCCATCCTGGGCCTGTCGCTGTTCTGGGCGATCTCACAGGTGATGCTGGCTGCTTTCCCTGCCTATGCCAAGGACACCCTGTCAATAAATAACACCATCATTATCCAGGGAGCCATGGCCTGTGCCGGGTTTGGCATCATGCTTGGTGCTGTCATTGCGGGTCGCATTTCCGATGCGCGTATCGAAACAGGTATCCTGCCTGTTGGTGCGATAGGGATTGGAATATGCCTGCTGGTGCTACCGTACTTGATGAACCCCTACCTGCAGGCGATTAACTTCCTGTTCTGGGGAGTGTGTGGAGGTCTGTTGCTGACACCTTACAATGCGTTAATACAGTATCATGCGCCGAACGATGAACTTGGACGTATACTTGCCGGGAATAACTTTGTTCAGAATATCACCATGCTGGTTTTCCTGGTGATGACCGTTGTGTTTGCGCTGTCGGGTATTAACAGCGAGGGTTTGTTCTGGATATTGCTGTTTGTTGCCCTGTGTGGGTCGTTGCCAATCGCCGTTTTAACGCGCAAAAGCACTTTGAAGAAGCCGACCTCTTAGCTAATTGGTGTGAAAAATGCAAGCCTGATACAGTAACTTTTCAGGATTATCTGAAAATAGGTAAGTGATTGAAATTTAAATAAACTATGGAGTGACAAAAGTGTTTTCCAGACAATCTCAGGTCGACGCTTGACGGGGTTTCCAGACAATGAATAATGTACAACAATTTTCTCAGGACCTGTTTTACTAGCATGACTTACTGCGTAGCCCTTGCCCCTGATTCCGGCCTCGTTTTTATTTCTGATTCCAGGACCAATGCCGGTGTTGATGATGTCAGCACCTATAGCAAGATGTATCACTTTGGAATTACCGGCCAGCGCCAGTTCATCATACTGACATCCGGCAACCTTGCCACGACCCAGAGCGTTATTTCCCGGGTCAAACGCGATATCAAGGAACATACCGAGACGAACCTGATGACCGTTTCCACGGTGCGCGATGCAGCCGAGTACCTCGGTGATGTCAGCGTGCGTATCCAGGAGAAGAATGCAGCAAACGGAAGTGGCGGAGTGAATTACGAGGCCAACTTCATCATTGGTGGCCAGGTACAGAATGCCAAGCAGGGTATTTTTCATGTTTATCCCCAGGGTAATAATATCACTACCTCTAAAGACACCTGCTACCTGCAAATAGGCGAAAGCAAGTACGGCAAACCGATTCTTGATCGCATTATGAAACCCGGCACATCGATTGAAACGGCGTGCCTGTGTGGGCTGGTGTCCATGGATTCAACCATGCGCAGTAACCTGACCGTGGGACCGCCAATCGAAGTCGTAGTTTACAAGAAAGATAGTCTCGTAATTGATCGTCGTTACCGCTTCGAGGAAGACAGTGATTACTTACGGGAATTAAAACGCTGCTGGGACGAAAATCTTAAAGATGCATTTTCCAATCTGCCGCCCATTGCCTGGAGTAATAATTGGGACAATGCGCAGGTGTCAGAGAAAGATACCTCTAATTAGTAGTCACTAATCCTTCAAATTCAGTTTTTCTTACAGGCATTCACTGCTTGTGTCTGTGTTATGCTGTATTGAAAGGGCTTTGATATATAAACATGACGATCCAGGTTGTACTGAAACACAAGACTGAATACCACTTCGACAAACTTGTAAATTTGTCGCCTCACGTAATCCGTTTACGCCCGGCACAACATTGCCGTACTCCAATCCAGGCCTATTCCCTAAAGGTTGAACCAAAACAGCACTTTATCAACTGGCAACAGGATCCTTTCGGCAACTACCTGGCGCGGTTTGTTTTCCCGGAAAAAGCACAGGCCCTGAAAATTGATGTAGAACTGATCGCGGACATGACCGTGATAAACCCGTTTGATTTTTTCCTGGAAGAAGAGTTTGAAACCTATCCCTATGAATACGACAAGGATTTAAAACGCGATCTTAACCCTTACCTGGAAATACGCGAAGACGGCAAGTTGTTAACTGAATGGCTGGCCGAAGTCGATCGCAGTGAATGCGCTATCGTTGATTTCCTGGTAGGCCTGAACCAGAGGCTAAACCGTGACATCAACTATAACGTGCGCATGGAACCGGGGGTGCAAACCTGTGAGGAAACGCTGAAGATAAAATCAGGTTCCTGCCGTGACACTGCATGGTTATTAATACAGATACTCAGACACCTGGGCTTGGCGGCGCGTTTCGTGTCCGGCTACCTCGTACAACTCACTGCCGATGTGAAGGCACTGGATGGTCCATCGGGTCCGGCCAATGACTTTACCGACCTGCATGCTTGGGCCGAAGTATATTTACCCGGCGCAGGCTGGGTGGGACTGGATCCCACATCCGGTTTGTTTGCAGGTGAAGGTCATATCCCGCTTGCATGTACACCTCATCCCAGCACGGCGGCGCCAGTTACCGGTGCCACCGATCCTTGTGTGGTGACGTTTAAACACAAAAACGTAGTTGAAAGATTTCATGAAGACCCAAGGGTCACCAAACCTTTTAGCGATACCCAATGGCAGTCAGTCATGCGCATTGGTACCGAAGTTGACAAAGAGCTTGAGGAAGCAGATGTTCGCCTGACCATGGGTGGTGAACCTACTTTTGTTTCCATTGATGACATGGAAGGTGCGGAATGGAATGACGCCGCGCTTGGTGATGACAAAAGACGCCTTGCCGAAAAATTGTTGTTCAGACTCAAGGATCAGTTTGCCGCTGGAGGATTGGTCCATTTTGGACAGGGTAAATGGTATCCGGGCGAGCCGTTACCTCGCTGGGCGCTGTCCCTGATCTGGCGTAAGGACGGCAAGGCAGTCTGGAATAACCAGGATTTGATTTCCAGCCAGGATGCCGAGGCATCCTGTAGTCAGGATGATGCAAGAAAATTCGTCCTGCAGCTGGCAGATGAACTGGAACTGGATCCCGCATACATTATTTCTGCTTATGAAGACAAACAACATTACCTGGAAAAGGAAAACCAGTTACCGGTAAACGTGAGCATGGCCGACAGCAAGTCCAGTGACAAGATAGAACGGAAGCGTCTGGCAAGGATTGCCGAACAGGGGCTTGATTCAATTCGTGGATACGTACTGCCAGTAAAATATTTTAGCGGTAAGAACGAAGACTGTTGGAAAACCAGTCCATGGCCGCTACGAACTGACAAGCTTTACCTGGTGCCGGGTGATTCTTCTATGGGTTACCGTCTGCCGTTAAATTCACTGCCGTGGAAACTACCGGACGAATTTGAATTCGACACGGAACTCGATCCGTTTGCGCCACGTGACAAGCTCGACGAGAAAAAGACCAGGCAGAAAAAAGGAAAGAAAAAAAACAACACCGTTGCGGATGAAGTGATTCATACAGCAATGTGCGTCGAGGAAAGAGACGGGAAATTGTACGTATTCATGCCACCGGTCAATGAAATTGAACAATGGCTGGATCTCGTACAGACACTGGAAGCAATCGCAAGGAAATTGAAGCTGGCTATTGCGATAGAAGGCTACCAACCACCGTGGGACACGCGCATGAATATGCTACAGGTGACACCCGACCCGGGTGTTATCGAGGTCAATATACATCCGGCCAGCAACTGGGAAGATCTGAGCAAGGTTACCGAGATCCTGTATAAGGAAGCGCGCGAGACCCGACTGGGTACCGAGAAGTTTATGCTTGATGGCAAGCATTCCGGTACCGGTGGCGGCAACCATGTGACACTGGGCGCGCAAACGCCGGCCGACAGTCCATTCCTTAGACGCCCTGATTTATTACGCAGCCTGATAACCTACTGGCAGCATCACCCGTCTTTATCGTACCTGTTTTCAGGGATGTTCATTGGACCTACCAGCCAGGCGCCACGTGTTGATGAGGCACGTGACGATAACCTGTACGAACTTGAAATTGCGCTCAGTCTGTTACCCGATGGGGAATGTGAACAGCCATGGCTGGTCGATCGTATCCTGCGTAACTTCCTCGTGGACCTGACCGGTAATACCCACCGTGCTGAATTCTGTATTGATAAACTGTATTCGCCGGATTCCATCACTGGCCGTAAAGGCCTGTTGGAATTTCGTGCCTTCGAGATGCCGCCGCACTACCAGATGTCGCTGGTACAGATGCTGTTACTGCGAACGCTGATTGCGTGGTTCTGGAAACAGCCTTATCGCGGTGAACTGATCCGCTGGGGAACAGAACTACATGATCGATTCATGTTGCCGCATTATGTCTGGGAAGATTTCAACCGTGTGATCTATGACCTTCGCCAGGCAGGTTACCCGCTGGAACTGGACTGGTTTAATACCTTTAAGGAATTTCGCTTTCCGCGTATCGGCACGATCTTCGCGCATGATATGCAGATTGATTTACATGCAGCCCTGGAACCCTGGCATGTGCTTGGCGAGGAATCGACCGGGCAGGGTACTGCACGCTATGTCGACTCATCGGTCGAGCGAGTGCAGCTCAGCGTGCACGGCATGCATGGCGATCGATACGTGCTAGCCTGTAACGGCAGGAAAATCCCGTTACGGGATACCGGCATCAAGGGAAAAAAGATTGCCGGCGTCCGCTTCAAGGCATGGCAGCCTTATTCCAGCCTGCATCCGACCATCAAGGCACATGTGCCGCTGGTATTCGATGTTATCGATACAAAATTTGAACGTTCGATTGCGGGTTGTACTTACCATGTGTCACATCCGGGCGGCCGTAACTATGACACCTTCCCGGTCAATGGCAACGAGGCCGAGGCGCGTCGCAATTCACGCTTTATCCAGCACGGCAAAACCCAGGACAAGGTCTCAATACCCCTGGAGTCCGCGCATCCTGATCATCCTTACACACTGGATCTGCGTGTTCCCGTCAGTTGAGACGATAAATACGAATTGAAGTGAAAAAAAAGCTATAGGAAACAACTGTTTATAATATAATGAAATAATTTCGGAATAATTTCATACAAAATTTGTAATTTTGTTATTTCTTATCTATAATCTGCACCATTAACATGTCGAGGTAATTTAATGATAGATAAAGAAATTATTGAGGATATATTTGACCAATATAAAGAAACGATAGTTGCAGCTGTAAAGACTGGCTGGAATTATTACAAGGAAATGCCGGATGCTGGAAAGCTTGCCAAGAGAACGCGAGCAAATGTTGTATGGGACATAACTGTCCAGGCTGCGGTTGATAATCTTCGTGGCGAATCAGATATTCACATAATACCAATCTACGATACTGTTTGGTTCCGAATTGAACCAGATATTTTGTTCAGATTCAAAAAAGGTGACCGCAGAGGTTTGAGTCGTAATTATCCGACTCAGGCATCATTAGACTTCAATAATCCGCAACAGCAGTTGCCAGGAATTCCTGAAATACAAAGATTCGATGTCGTCTATGTTTTAGACGAGTTTGAAACAGAAATTGAAGATATCTTAATTGTTTCTAGAAACGGAAATAAAACAGAGTGGACATCCTCAATTATGGAAGCAGGATCAGCAGAGGTAGTCCGTCTGCATGCTAATCAAGCGGAAGAGAAAGGTCCTAGAATAATAATAAAGAAAGAGATTCAAGATGACAGCACAAAAAAGCGGGGAGAACATGAATGAACTTGTTTTCAATCCAGACATGCTATTACTTGCGAGGGATTATAGGTCTATAACCCAAGGTGCATTAGCAAAAGATCTTGGGATTGGCCAGGGCACTCTTAGTAAAATCGAGAATGGCATGCATTTTCCTGATGAGGAACTCGTAAAGAAGATTTCCAACGTCGTAAAATTCCCAGTCAATTTTTTCTTTACTCAAGGACGTGCTTACGGGCAACCGTTAAGCATTCATCCTCTTTGGAGAAAATCTGCATCTGTTAGTGTTAAAAGTCTTAACAAGATGACTGCTGAATTATCTATGAGGATTTCTCACCTCAAAGCTTTATTTCGTTCAGTGGAACTGGAATCATCATTACATTGGCCAGATTTTAATATTGATGAATATGATGACCCCGAGCAGATCGCTAATTATGTTAGAAAAACCTGGTCAGTTAGACGTGGCCCTATACAAAATTTGACAGATCTAATTGAAAAATCTGGCGCCGTAATTTTTTATTGTGATTTTTCATATGCCAAGGTTGATGGTGTCTCTCTAAAAGTTGCAGGAATGCCACCTTGCATTTTTATTAACAATAATATCCCTGCTGACAGAATGAGGTTCACTTTAGCGCATGAGCTTGGCCATTTAGTAATGCATAAGCAACCGAATCCTGATATGGAACATCAAGCTAATAAATTTGCATCTTCTCTTTTGATGCCAAAAGATGATTTCATAGAAGATTTAAATCGCAGAATAGATCTCGCGGAATTAGCCAGAAAAAAATCTATATGGAAAGTTTCTATGCAGGCTATTTTATATAGAGCTAAAGACCTTTCTCTGTTGAATGAAAATCAAGCAAATTATCTATGGAGACAAATTAGTGCTAAAGGCTATAGAACAAGAGAACCCGCAAGCACTGAGTTTTCAAAAGAGATACCAAAAATTGTTCCTGAAATGTTAAACATTCATATGAGTGAGTTTGAATATTCTATAAATCAAATGGCAAACCTTTTTTCACTTAATGAAACCGATTTTAAT
Source organism: Gammaproteobacteria bacterium (assembly GCA_965229565.1). Classification (GTDB taxonomy): domain Bacteria; phylum Pseudomonadota; class Gammaproteobacteria; order Eutrophobiales; family Eutrophobiaceae; genus JANQNX01. The sequence continues at coordinate 1,493,701 of OZ245888.1, forward strand.
TTGCTTTACCCAAGCTTGTTGGATCAAAAACCAAGATTAAGATTAATAAAGTAAAGCCTTTATCTATGTATTGTGAACATTCCGTTACCAATTTGTATGTTCCTTTCACGGGTCCACCACGGGGCCATACGGGGCTTAAATAGGCGTTAGTAAGCGTTTTAAGAAAAAATATAAAGTGAGGCTAAGGTTTGATTATGAAAGGATTTTTAGAGATTTTGAAGAGAGGTTTTTGGTGCCGAGAAGAGGACTTGAACCTCCACGGGGTTACCCCCACTAGCACCTGAAGCTAGCGCGTCTACCAATTCCGCCACCTCGGCAGGTGTGCAAGACGGCGGACTTTACCGACCCATAAAACTATTGTCAATCCATCATTAGCATGTCAAAAAAAACCAGGGCCAAGGCCGAATCCAGCCGCAAACTCGTGATCCCGGAACGGGACCAAATCATGGATTTGTTACGCAAGGCTGGCCGCCCACTTACACGCAAACAACTGTCCGAGTCCTTTAAAATTTCAGACCCCGATACCAAGCGTGCCCTTGGTCGGCGACTCAAGGCCATGACTCGCGACGGTCAATTAATAAAAAATCGGCGCAATGCATTTGGCCTGATTGAAAAAATGGACCTCATCAAGGGACGGGTTATTGGTCATCCGGATGGCTATGGCTTCGTGGTTCCCGATGAGGGCGGTGACGACCTTTACCTGTCGCCAAAAGAAATGCGATCAACCCTGCATGCTGACCGGGTATTGGTCAGACAGGCCAATGTAGATCGACAGGGTCGACGTGAAGGTAAACTGATCGAGGTACTGGAAAGGGCCCACCAGCAGATCGTTGGTCGTTACTATGAAGACAGTGGCATCGCCTTCGTGGTGCCGGATAACAAACGCATCAGCCAGGACATCCTGATAACCGGTGGCGGCCCGTCGAAAGCGAAACCGGGTCACTACGTGGTCGTGGATCTCGTTTCACAGCCTGACAAACATCGACAGCCGATAGGTAAAATAATCGAGGTACTGGGCCAGGGTGATGCAGTAGGCATTGCCGTTGATATTGCCATACGCAGTTATGATTTGCCTTACGAGTGGCCAAAATCCGTCAACAAGGAAGCCCGCCAGTTTAAACCGGTCATCGATGCGGCAGAGGTGTCCAGGCGCAAGGATTTACGCAATCTGCCTTTTGTCACCATAGATGGTGAAGACGCGCAGGATTTTGATGATGCTGTTTACTGCGAGAAGCAGGGCAACGGTTGGCGATTACTTGTTGCCATTGCCGATGTATCACACTACGTGATTGCTGACAGCGCCCTGGATAACGAGGCGCGACTGCGTGGTACATCTGTCTATTTTCCTGAACGCGTTATTCCGATGTTGCCCGAGGCGTTGTCCAATGGTCTGTGTTCCCTGCGCCCGGAAGAAGATCGACTGGCATTTGTTTGTGAACTTAGCCTGGATGCCAACGGTAAAATGACGAGCCACAAGTTTTACAAGGCTACGATCTGTTCCTCGGCACGACTGACGTATTCCGGGATGGCCGCGATGGTTGTAAACAAGGATGAGGCTGCCCGTAACCAACGCAAGCCCCTGTTAAAACACCTGGATAATCTTTATGTCGTGTACCAGTTACTGCATACCGAGCGCGTGCGTAAAGGACTGATTGACTTTTCATCAGTAGAAAGTCGCTTTGTGTTTGATGAAAACAATGAACTCGAAACAATCAGCCTGGTAACACGTAACGATGCACACCGCCTGATTGAAGAAATGATGCTTGCAGCCAATATTGCCGCAGCCGAGTATCTTGAGAAGAATGAAATCCATGCATTGTATCGTGTGCATGCCAAGCCCAAGCTGGAAAAACTGGAAGAAGTGAGGGCATTGCTGGCGCAACTGGGTCTGACCCTGGGTGGCGGCGACAAACCGACCGCGGCAGACTATGCCAGCCTGGTTGAAAAGATACGAAAACGTGACGATGGTGAAATGCTGGAGATGGTCTTGTTGCGTAGTATGCCGCTTGCCGTTTACAGCACGGTCAACGAGGGACACTTCGGACTTGGTTTTGATGCCTATGCGCATTTCACTTCACCGATACGACGTTACCCCGACCTGATGGTACACCGCGCGATTGAACACATGCTTCAACAAGGTAATGCCGCGACCTATCCCTACACACAGCAAACCATGCTGGAACTGGCAGAACATTGCTCGATGACAGAGCGTCGGGCCGAAGAAGCCTCGCGTGATGTCAGTCAACGCTTGAAGTGCGTATTTATGAAAGACAAGGAAGGCCAGGACTTCAATGGCATGGTCAGTTCCGTTACCGCGTTTGGATTATTCGTGGTGCTGAAAGATATGTTCGTGGAAGGCCTGATTCATATCAGTAACCTGCCAGCTGATTATTATCATCACGATCCGATTACTCACAGTCTCAGGGGAGAGCGCAGCGGCAGGAAATTCCAGATGGGGCAGGATTGCAGGGTGAGGGTCACGCGTGTTGATCTCGAGGAACGCAAGATAGATTTTGAACTACTGGAAAATGAGTAAAAAAAGCGATTACGTTTTCGGCATCCATGCGGTTGAACAACTATTAAAAAAATCACCGGAAGCTATCGTGCGTGCATGGATGCAGAGAGATGCGCACTCAGATGCTCTACAGCAATTAAAGTCATCACTCTCCAATCAGCAGGTGGCCTGCGAAACCGTGACACGCCAGGTACTCGATAAACGGGTATCCGGTAATCACCAGGGTATTGTCGTTGAAGTAAAAAGATCCGGTGCAGAGAGCGTCTCTTTATCCAGCGTGCTGGAAGCAAGCCATGAAATATTGCCGTTATTTCTAGTACTGGATTCGGTACAGGACCCGCATAACCTGGGTGCCTGTATTCGCACTGCCGTGGCGGCAGGCGTGACGGCGGTCATTATTCCGAAGGATCGTGCTGCCAGCGTAAATGAAACCGTGCGCAAGGTTGCCAGTGGTGGTGTGGAAGAGATGACCATCATTACCGTGACCAACCTGGTTCGTGCGTTACAGGAATTGAAGCAGGCAGGCGTATGGCTGGTCGGGACGACGGGTGAGGCGCAGCAGACGATCTATGATGTGGACATGAAAGTAGCCATCGCGATTGTCATGGGTGGCGAGGAAAAAGGCTTGCGCCATCTGGTGGCAAAAGAATGTGACTACCTGGCCTCGATACCGCTGCTTGGAGAAATTGAAAGCCTGAATGTCTCGGTCGCCGCCGGGGTTAGCCTGTATGAAGTGATACGCCAGCGCCGTGCTATTAATCGATAACCAGCCTGGCTGGCAGATCAATAAATAACCCGTAGGCACGGCTGTTACCGGGTGCCAGCTCGTCGAACTGGCTACTGGTCGACACCTCACCTGGCTGGCGACCGGAAGAAAACCGGTCTTCTCCCTTGCCCGCATCAACCAGCACTGACCAGCTGTAGACTGGTTGTTCCGGGTCGTAGTGATAATGATTCCTGCCCGAGTTACCCTGAATACTGCCGCCGCTCGCTGAATAGGTATCCTGGCCATCCAGGTCGACCAACCAGGCCTGGGCCTGCATCGCAGCGGCCCCCTGGCACAATTCATCACCCTGATAACGATCATCACCACTGACATCGATAAGTAGACCCAGCGCCACATCCCAGGCGGCGCCCTGGCAAGCGGCGGTCATTCCCTGGTATTGATCATTACCTGCATCGTCTCGTAATACCCCGCTGGCCTGGTGTACGCCAAAACCCTGGCTGTAACGATTACCCTGGTAAATATCGTCCCCGGCATGATCATGGAGGATGCCCAGTCCCCAGTAGTAGGCGCCACCCTGGCTGAATTCACCGGCATCGTAATGGTCATTACCCTGTTTATCCACTATCACGCCAATGCCGCCGCTGTCGTAGTGACGTATTCCAAAGCCAAATCCCTGGCTGAATCCTGCGAACACATTCTCTGTGCCGTATACCGATGGCATCCGGTAGTTGGCCTGGTAGTGGTCATCACCACCCTCATCATAAATGAGCCCCAGTGCCCTGGGGCCTCCCAGTCCCTGGCTAAAGCCCCAGGATTGATAACTGTCTGATCCGGTACCAAGATCGATCAGCAGACCGGCGCCATAAAAGGCCGCGCCGTTGGAAAAATAGTTGCCTGTATAGATATCATTACCAGCGCGATCAATGAGTATGCCGATGCCCATCATACCGCTACCGTTTGCGGCCAGTTCACCCACGTAGATATCGTCACCGTCATGGTCTATTACTATCGAAATACCCAGCCAGGCCGAACCGGGACCGGCGTGGTCACCTTCGTAGCGATCATCGCCGGCTTGATCGATGATCAGCCTGGCACTACCGGCCTGGTAACCTGATGCACGGTAGATATCGTTCCCGCCCGGATCGTAGACGGCAGCGATATGCTGCAGGTCATACTGGTTATCGCCCTCACCGCCGTATACAACCCAGCCACGTTCAGTTTTTATGGCTGCCTTGATTTCGCCCGTTATGGCTTGCGTCAATTCTACGGGTAACGTAACTGAAGTTTTTCGATCCAGCGTAAGCGGCAGACGATTATTGATCAGGCATGAAAAGGCGGCTGCCGAAGTCAGCAGTGCCTCGTAATCGATGAGCATACTGCTGTTCATTGCATTGAGAGAGCGTTCCGGAAACAATTGCCGCTCGAGCGTGCGTTGCCGGGTTAGTTCCTCCAGCAGGTAGCGCAAATCGGCATATACCTGGTCCAGTTTCTCCTGTCCCCAACCTGGAAAGGCATGTAACAAGTGCCCCTGGGCCTCGTTGACCGCCTCTACCATGGTGCTGAATGTCGGTACCTGTTTGCATTCAGGCAAGTCGGCTGCAGCCAGGTCCAGGTTGCGTGCAATCTCTTGCAACAGTCGCTGCGGGTCCTTGCCGATATCGAGCAGAGGCAGGCTGACCTGTTGCTGCAGCTCGGTTAGCCGGTAAGGCTGCTGAAAGGGATACAGTGCCCGTGACAGGGAATGAAAACCGCGTTGGCTACTTTGCCAGTCAGCGAACAGTTGATGTAAATCTGCCACTGCATTGACAAGCCCCTGTTCGGTCACGGTCGTTTTCAACAACCCGGTCACACCTGTGTCCGCTCCGACCAGGGGTAAAGTTTTCTGCCTTGATGCATAGCTGCTGGCATCATGTTTCGTTATTGGGCCTGTCCAGTCATTTCGGTCACCGGTCACGACCCGTAGCAGTTTCATTTCCGTCTCGCTGCTATCAGGTTCTATAAAGCCCAGTGTGACAGGCTGGCCGGGCGTTAACCTGGCCACGATTTGCCGGAAGTTTTCGGGATTGACCTCTGTGCCATCAATCGATACCAGCACGTCGCGCCTGATATCAATACGGATATCCTGCTGCAGCGCCTTCAGCACCGGCCCTGGCCAGAGCCTGCCTACCATGACGGCGTCGCCCGTAGCGTTTGGCCTGGTCTCGATCCCAAGGAATGGCTCTGTTTCCGGGGCCAGATCCATGCGTGCCTGCGTGGCACAGCCGGCCAGGCCGTACAGGGCGGCGAAAAACAGCCCTGACAGGTAGACTTTTGTGGTCAGTTTTGTAAAAAAAACACTCATATTTCAGCTATTTTGCGTTTCCCGGCTGATTTGCGTCAATTCAGGCCCGCAGCGTTTGCAGAGGCAGGTTGAATCCATTAGAATCGCGCCACTTTCCTTGCCTCACCCTGCCTGGTCAGGGGAGGCTATCATCCATGAGGACTGACAATGAGACACTATGAAATCGTATTTCTGGTTCATCCGGACCAGAGTGAGCAGGTTCCTGCCATGATCGAACGCTACCAGAGCCAGATTACCGGTAATGGTGGTACCGTACACCGACTTGAAGACTGGGGTCGCCGCCTGCTGGCATACCCGATCAACAAGATCCACAAGGCACACTACGTATTAATGAATATTGAGTGTGATGCCGAAACCCTGAAACAGTTAACTGACGGCTTTCGTTTTAACGACGCGGTTATCCGTAACCTGGTCGTGAAAATGAACGAGGCCGTGACCGAACCCTCTCCCTTACTCAAGTCCAAGGAAGAAGAAGATGCACGCGATTCTCAACAGTCGAGTCGCGATGATTCCAGTGACAAGAAACAAGAGTCGACCGCAGAGGCCTAATCAGGAGGACAACAATCATGGCACGTTATTTCAAAAGAAAAAGATATTGTCGATTTACTGCCGAAGGCGTTACGCAAATCGACTACAAGGACATCAATACATTAAAGAATTATGTATCGGAAAGCGGCAAGATTGTACCCAGCCGTATCTCTGGTACGAATGCGCGTTACCAGCGTCAGCTATCAACGGCAATCAAGCGCGCCAGGTACCTGGCCTTGATCCCTTACTGCGACGCGCACTAGTTAATAGTTACAGTAACGACCAGGTATACGCAGGGTATTCCTGACCAGGTTTTGATTGGCAAATACATACTGAGTGGCCGTGTGCCGGCCATATTAACGACGGCAACCAGCGCGCTGCTTTCGTTACTGATGCCACCACTTGCCTATATCATCAGTGGCACCGTGGTTGGACTTATTACCCTGCGCAAGGGCGCTGCACTTGGTTATCAAACCATGCTGGTGGCCCTGCTGATACTGTTGTTGTTCAGCCTGGTGGCTGGTATTCCTTACCAGTTAGCGATTGGCTACGCGCTGGGTATCTGGCTACCGGTGAGCATTTGCGCCGTAGTGTTGCGCTGGAGTGAATCCCAGGGAATCACCCTGATGGCGGCGGGCATACTGGCCATGGTATTCATCATCAGTATGTACCTGCTACTGCAGGATGTTGCTGGCTGGTGGCGTGAGTGGTTTGAAGTGATGCTGGAAAAGAACGTGCCGCAGCAAGACATGGGCCGTTACCAGGAGGCACTGGAACCGGCAGCGGTGTTGTTCAACGCCATCATCAGCGTTGGCGTCATGCTGAATATCATGATGAGCGTGTTACTGGCGCGCTGGTGGCAGTCGAGATTGTTTAACGCCGGGGCATTCCGACAGGAATTTTTTGCTTTACGGCTGCCCTCGCTGATTTTGCCAGTGAGTGGACTGGTGGTGGTCATGACCTTCGTCACCGAACAGCCATTGCAGGGCATGATAAGAGACATACTTTTTATCATGATTTTTATGTACCTGGTGCAGGGTGTGTCAGCCGTACACCGGGTGGTCGACAAGTACGGTTTATCGTCCGGCTGGCTGGTGATGATGTACTGCATGCTGTTGTTAATACCGCAAATCGGTGTGCTGATAGCGTGCCTCGGTATGACCGATGTTTACATAAACTGGCGCAGAAAAAATGAACCGCCGGGGACCGAATCCTGAGATAGTCACCGGCTAATCTGTTATTATGATTTAACGTGAGTTGAGGTAATCTGATGGAAGTTATTTTACTCGAAAAAGTCTACAACCTTGGCGAACTTGGCGATAAGGTCAATGTAAAGCCGGGTTATGGACGTAACTATTTGATACCCAGTGGCAAAGCTGTTTCTGCTACGAAAGAAAACGTGGCAAAGTTTGAAGAGCGTAAGGCCGAACTGGAAAAACAGCAGCAGGAAGCGCTGGCCGCGGCCAACGCCCGTGCCGAGAAACTGAAAGATGTCAGCATCAGCATAGCGCGTAAGGCCGGCGGCGAGGGCAAACTGTTTGGTTCTGTCAGTACCATAGATATCTCGGAAGCCGTCACTGCTACCGGTACTGAACTGGAAAAACACGAAATCAGAATGCCCGAAGGTCCCATCCGTGCGACCGGTGAGTATGAATTCGATGTCCAGCTCCATGCGGATGTCATGACAACGATTAAAGTGGTTGTCATAGAGGAAGAAGAAGCCTGATCCGACGTTTCGGTTCAGCAACATAGTGACTCAGTGCGGCCCCGCAGTATGCCGCACTTTATTAAGGGTCTGCGGACCCAGGGGTAGTTGATGCAGGATACCTTGCCTTCATCCTTTTCGGGTGATGCTGAAACCACAGCACTGAAAATACCGCCGCATTCCATCGAGGCCGAGCAGGCCGTACTGGGTGGTGTTTTCCTCGACCGGGAAGCATGGGACAAGATCGCAGAAAAAGTCAGGGAAGAAGACTTCTACCGCAAGGACCACCGTATCATTTTCCGCGCTATCAGCAAACTCAGTGACGAGGGCATGCCCTATGACATCGTCACGGTAGCGGAGTGGCTGGAAAACCATCACCTGCTAGAAGACGCTGGCGGCATGCGCAATCTTGCTGCCCTGGCGGAAAATACGCCCAGTGCCAGTAACATTTCGTCCTACGCGGATATCGTTCGCAAACGTTCGATCCTCAGGCAACTTATCCATGCCACAACGGAAATCAACGACACCGTGTTTAATCCACAGGGTCGTAGCAGTGAACAGATCCTGGAATTTGCCGAGCAGACCGTGTTTGAGATCGCCGAATCGGAAAACAGGGGGCGCAAGAGCTACCAGTTCATCAAGGAATACCTGAAAGATGCGCTCGACCGGGTTGACGAACTGTTTCATAAAGACAGCCCGATTACCGGTGTCGCAACCGGTTTTGACGACCTCGACCTGAAGACGGCTGGCCTGCAGAAATCGGATTTGATCATCGTTGCCGGTCGTCCCTCCATGGGCAAAACGGCATTGGCGATCAATATTGCCGAGCATGCTGCCATCAAGGAAAAAAAGAGCGTTGCTGTATTCAGTATGGAAATGCCGGGAGAACAACTCGCCATGCGCATGATGTCTTCGCTCGGTCGTATCGATCAGCACAAGGTCAGGACCGGTAAACTGGAAGACGATGACTGGCCGCGGCTGACTTCCGCCGTGGGTATACTGCAGGAAACCCGTATGTTCATCGATGATACACCGGCCTTAACTCCTGCAGAATTGCGTGCCCGCTGCCGCCGTATAGCGCGGGAACACGGGCTGGACCTGATCGTGATTGACTACCTGCAACTGATGCAAGTCGCTGGCACGACAGAAAACCGTACTAATGAAATCTCGGAGATCTCGCGCTCTTTGAAGGCCATGGCCAAGGAATTGCAAGTGCCGGTCATTGCCCTGTCGCAGCTGAATCGTAGTCTCGAGCAACGTACCGACAAGCGTCCAGTAATGTCAGACCTGCGTGAATCGGGCGCCATAGAACAGGATGCCGATGTAATCCTGTTTATCTACCGTGACGAGGTATATGACGAGGAAAGCCCGGACAAGGGCATTGCCGAGGTCATTATAGGCAAGCAGCGTAATGGTCCCATCGGCAGGGTGAGACTGGCGTTCCGTGGTCAATACACGCGTTTCGAGAACTACGTGGAGGACTACGCCCTACCACCGGCCGGGGTTTATGAATGACACGACCATCTAGGGTCGTTGTCGATAAACAGGCCCTGCGTCACAATCTCCAGCGAGTTAAACAACTCGCACCTCATTCCCGGGTTATGGCTATTATCAAGGCAGACGCCTACGGTCACGGAATCGTGCGCGTGGCCGAAACGCTCTCGGAGGCCGATGCCTTTGGCGTGGCCTGCCTGGAAGAGGCACAACAGTTGCGCTCGGCAGGCGTTAGCAACGACATAGTCCTGCTGGAAGGACCACACAAGGCACAAGACCTGCCGCAAATAGCCGAACTCGAACTTGATATCGTGATCCATAACGCGCACCAGGTCGATATCATCGAGAAGACGAGCCTGGCTGCGCCGTTACAGTGCTGGATCAAGATTGACACCGGTATGCATCGACTGGGTTTTTCCCTGCAGGAATTTCCAGATGTATTGCAACGTTTACAGGCTTGTAAAACGGTTAAACCAACGTTGCGCCTGATGACGCACCTGGCGACCGCCAATGAACAGCAGCATCCTTTAACCGATAAACAACTGGATAGCTTTAGCCAGCTTTGCCGTGACATCGCGCTGGAAAAGACCATTGCCAATTCGGCTGCGGTACTTAGTTTGCCGCAGTCACATTGTGACTGGGTCAGGCCTGGCCTGATGCTGTATGGCGTATCACCCATGGTCGATAGCATGGCTTCAGAATACGGGCTTAAACCGGTGATGACGCTTGAATCCGAGATCATTGCTATCCAGCATTTAAAGGCCGGTGAGCCGGTAGGCTATGGTGCGACCTGGTGTTGCCCGGAAGATATGCCGGTAGGCATTGTTGCCGCTGGTTATGGCGATGGCTTCCCACGCCACGCCCGTTCCGGTACGCCGGTCCTTGTCAACGATGTGCGTTGCGCACTGATCGGGCGTGCCTCCATGGATATGTTGACCATAGACTTGCGTAACCAGTCCAATGCCCACATTGGCGACAGGGTAGTATTATGGGGTGAAAACCTGCCCATCGAAGAAATCGCACAGCATGCCGGCACCATCCCGTACGAGTTGCTCTGCGGAGTACATAAACGCCTGAGCTTTATCGAACGTGGCTAAGTCAAAGTACCGTTTTCACTGTAATGCCTGTGGTGCCGAGGCGCCAAAATGGACAGGTCAGTGCCCTGACTGTCTTGAATGGAATACCCTGCAGGAAGTCCTGGTTGAAAAACCTTCAGCCAATGCCAGCCGTTTTAAAGAACACCTGGCTGGTCCCAGCCAGGTGTGTTCGCTGGACGAGGTCGACAGTGAAGAAGACGTTCGTGCCGCAACCGGGATCAGTGAACTTGATCGCGTGCTGGGCGGTGGACTGGTAAGGGGCTCAGTGACGCTAATCGGTGGCGACCCGGGTATTGGCAAGTCGACGTTGTTGTTGCAAATGTTATCCAGCCTGGAGACGCATGCAAAGCTTTCCAGTCTGTATGTTACCGGTGAGGAGTCGGCACAACAGGTTGGCTTGCGTGGTAAACGACTGGGTTTGCCACTCGCCGGTTTACGCATCCTGACCGAAAACCACCTCGAAAAGATCATGGACGTGGCCAGCAAGGAGCGCCCCAGCGTTATCGTGATTGATTCCATCCAGACCATATACAGCGACCTGATACAGTCGGCCCCGGGTTCGGTGGCACAGGTGAGAGAATGTGCAGCACAACTGGTACGGTTTGCCAAGCAAACCCAGATGTCGCTGTTCCTGGTCGGACATGTAACCAAGGATGGCTCGTTGGCAGGTCCGCGGGTACTGGAGCATATGGTCGACACGGTACTGTATTTCGAGGGTGATAATAACAGCCGCTTTCGGGTCGTGCGTTCCATCAAGAACCGCTTTGGTGCCGTGAATGAACTCGGCATTTATGCCATGACTGACAAGGGATTGCGCGAAGTCAGTAACCCCTCCGCGATATTCCTGTCGCGCAATGACGAACCGGTACCGGGCAGTGCCGTCATGGTCACGCGCGAGGGCACCCGGCCACTACTGGTGGAAGTGCAGGCCCTGGTAGATGCTTCACACCTGGCGAATCCCAGGCGAGTCGCACTGGGACTGGAACAAAATCGCCTGGCATTGCTGCTGGCTGTTTTGCACCGGCATGCCAGCCTGTCGGTAGGTGACCAGGATGTCTTCGCCAATATCGTCGGTGGCGTGCGCGTGTCTGAAACGGCGGTGGATTTGCCCCTGCTGATGGCCATCGTCTCCAGTCTTCGAAACAAGCCACTGCCAACTGATATGGTGATATTTGGCGAGGTGGGACTTTCCGGCGAGATCAGGCCGGTCCAGAATGGCGTGGAACGTATCAACGAGGCCAGCAAGCACGGTTTCAAGCAGGCCCTTATTCCTTCTGCTAACAGCCCCAGGGAAGGCGTGGGCGATATTACAGTGCGGGCCGTCAAGCATTTATCCGAGGCGCTGGCCGTTCTGTACGACTAGTACCCGGGCCCACATATTTATGTCCCGGCGTAGTAATAGGTCCGTGTTTTGCATATCCTTTGTGATAAATCAATCAGCTGCCTCCTTCAAAAGGATTTGCAGCCAACATAAATGAAAACAGGCTATCTACATCAGGGAATGACCGGTCGTAAGCTCGTGGCGATGCTCGTCGTTGCTGCCTCCTATCTGGGTATCGCACTGCTGATATTGAAACTGACCGCGGTACTACCCAGCACCGCTGCCCCGATCTGGCCCTCTGCCGGTATCGCCCTGTTTGCTGCGCTTTGTTATGGCAATGTGGGAATTCTGGGCGTTCTGATTGGCGCATTTCTGCTCTACGTAATTTCAAGCCCGGCAGGTGCGGAGCCCGCCAACAATATCTACTTGTTTGCCTTGCTGAAAGCAGCAGGGAATGCCACACAGGCCTGGTTTGGTGCCTGGCTGGTAAGGAAATGTGTTGGTTTCCCTAACATCCTGGCTAACGAGATCACGATTGTTAAATTTTTGCTATTTGCAGCGCCTGTAGGGTGCCTTGTCTCGGCCACCTGGAATATTGGCCTCGTACACCAGTATGCACAGATCAATACTGGCGAGATTTATTCCAACTGGTTGACCTGGTGGGTCGGAGATAGCATTGGTGTCCTGATAGTGACCCCTTTATTGCTGGTGTATTTTTTCGGTGATGAACAAATATGGCGCTATCGCCGTCTCAGTTTTACCCTGCCATTACTGATAATTTTCCTGATTTTCCTGTTTATCAAGGCACAGAATGCCAGCGACCTGATAGAGAAACAAAAGCTGCGGTTCTATCAGATGGTCAGCGATGTCGGCGTGGTGATTGATCAGCGCTTGCAGGCACAGCTTGATTACCTGTCTTCAATCCAGGTTTTCTTTATGAGTTCGACGCATGTCAGCAGGGCAGATTTCCATGCTTTTACACGTCCGATACTGCAACGTTTTCCGGACATTCTTGCGCTGGAATGGATAGAGCATGTTGAACATATCGAACGCGAGGCATTTGTCGAGCGCGTTTCCAGTGAAGGTTACCCGGGATTCGAAATTCGCAACCAGTTTAATGACCGGTTATCCGTTGCCGAACCGGCCGACGAATACCTGGTGATTAATTACATTAACCCGTACCAGGGAAATGCCATTGCGCATGGTTATAACATACTGTCCAAGCCCGAGGCGCGTGATGCAGTATTGAAAGCAAGGGAAAGTGGTCAGTTGATAGCAGCTGGACCGATCAGGTTGATCCAGGAGACAGAGGAGCAACTTGGTTTCGTTATTTACCTGCCCGTTTATGCTTACGAGCCGGAAAGAAAGGTGACGGCTGACAGGGACAGGCGGTTTAAGGGTGTGATTGCATCAGTCTCAAGGATTAATGAACTGTTGAACGTGCCGAAAACATTGAGTGAATCAGAAAACCTGTTTTTTGAAATATATGAAACTAACAATGGGATCCGGCAGGACCTGATCTATCAAATGCGCACGAGCCAAAACGTCATGCGCGACAGTCCATTGCAACTCTCCCGCAAAGTACAATTTGCCAATCACGATTGGGTAGTTGATTTCTACCCAACAAGCCCGTTTGTCGAGGCCAACATGGACGGCGAAACACCGATATTACTCGTCGCTGATTTGCTCGTAGCCCTGACACTGGTTGGCTGGTTACTGTCTATAACGGGGCGTCATTACCGTACCGAGCAAATCGTAACTGTTCGTACCGAGGACCTGAAGCGTGAAATAGCCGAGCGTAGTCGTGCCGAGGAAATGCTGAGTTACCATGCCACGCACGACATGCTGACGGAACTGGTTAATCGTCGCGAATTTGAAAAGCGTTTGCAGCACCTGTGCTCAGCGGATAGACCAAAGTCGGAATCTAATGTCCTGTGCTTTATGGATCTTGACCGGTTCAAGCTTGTTAATGATACCTGTGGTCATATCGCCGGGGATGAATTATTACGCCAGCTTGCAATCCTGTTGCAGGAGCATATTAGAAGCACAGATACCCTGGCACGTTTCGGCGGCGACGAGTTTGCACTGATCCTTGAAAACTGCAGCCTTGATAAGGCTATGCAAATCAGTGAAGCAATCCTTCGAGATGTTGGTGACTACAAGTTCCAGTGGAATGGAAAGTCTTTCCATATCGGTATCAGCATAGGCATGGTTATGATTGATAATTCAGCGCAGGATATAAACGAAGTTATCAAGGAAGCTGATGAGGCCTGTTACACGGCGAAGTTGCAGGGAAGGAACAGGATTTGCCTTTACCGTGAAGATGATAACAGTATCAAACAGCGCGGCGAGGTTGAATGGGTTACGCGCATCAATGACGCTATTGAGCAAAATCGATTTATCCTGATGGCACAGGAGATCCGGGATGTAAATGGTGGGTCTGTGATGTATGAACTATTGCTGCGCATGATTGACGAGGATGGTAAATACATCAGCCCGGGTTCTTTCCTGCCGGTTGCTGAACGTTACAACCTGATAGAGAAGATCGATCACTGGGTTATAGATTACACACTGCAATACATAGCCAGTCATTTTACGGCGTCGGATTGCCCGATATTTTGTATTAATCTCTCAGCAGATAGTATTGCTCGCCCGGAGTTCCTGCAATACCTTACGGATTCATTATATCGATACCGCAGTCCCTGCCATAAAATTTGTTTTGAATTGACAGAGACATCGGCAATTCAAAACCTGGTGGATGCCAATTCCTTCATTAGCGCGATAAAGGAATTGGGTTGTGCATTTGCGCTGGACGACTTCGGTAGCGGTTTTTCCTCGTTTGCCTATTTGAAAAATTTACCAGTAGATTATTTGAAAATTGACGGCATCTTTGTGAAGGACGTACTGGATGATGAAATTGATATGGCGATGGTGAAATCAATCAACGATATCGGGCGGGTTATGGGTAAAAAGACCATAGCTGAATACGTCGAATCCGATGCCATCATGCAAGAGATGAAAAGAATTGGTGTGGATTATGTGCAGGGCTACGGTGTTGCTATTCCCGTGGAACTGGACAAGCTTTTTCAATCAGGCTCTATCAAGTCTCGATCATAGAGGAGATCTCTCTCTCCAGTAATTTTTCATCGCCCAGGTTGAGTTCAACCATACGTCGCAGGTTGGCGATACTATCCAGGTCAATATTGACGCACCTGAAACCGATAGAGTCAGTTTCTGTATGTGCGGTTTCTACTTCCATGTTGATTTCATGTCCGGGTAACTGCACGGTGACATGACAGTCGTTCGCGGCTTCAGGCCAATTCGCCGGGCGTTCTGTCAGCATACCCTTTAGAGAGATATCTACCAGTCGAGCCAGCCATTGTTGCTGATCGTGAGATATTGTCACGGGTGCATCAAAGTGTATACGGCTGAATTTTCTTTTTTCCTCTACGTTCATCTACCGGCTTCCGTTGTTGCTATGATGACTGAGCGCCAGGGCTCATTCGTCCATGTCTTGTATTTCTTCAGGTATCGGCCGGATCCTGACCATCTTTACTGCGCTATCAGAAACCTGAGTAATTTCAACTAGATAGTCTAGTATTTTAAGGGTGGTGCCTGCTTCCGGGATGTATTCAAGCTGTTCCAGGAGTAATCCATTCAGGGTCTTTGGACCATCGGTTGGCAGTGACCAGCGTAACTGGCGATTAAGTTCGCGCAGGTGTACGGTCGCATCGACCAGGTAACTGCCATCTACCTGTTGCTGGATGTCCAGCTTGTAGGTCTGCAAATCAGTGGTAAATTCGCCGACGATTTCTTCAAGGATGTCCTCGAGCGTGACCAGCCCCTGTATCACACCGTACTCGTCGACAACGATACCGAAGCGGCGGCGATTGCGTTGGAAATTCAGCATCTGTGTGTGCAGCGGCGTGCCCTTGGGCACAAAGTAACAATCGCTGACGATATTCTTGATGGCTTCTATCGTGATCTCGCCTTTTTCACTGAGTACCCTCGGCACCCGGCGCACATGAATAATGCCGATGATATTGTCGATATTACTCTGGTAAACGGGGATGCGTGTATGCTGGAAATGATTTAGCTGTTCAATAATTTCCTTGATCGGATCGTCGAGATCGATTGCTACCACTTCGTTTCGCGGTACCATGATGTCATCGACAGTAACGTTTTCCAGGTCAAGGATGCTTAACAGCATGCGCTGGTGACGCTGTGGGATCAGCGTGCCAGCCTCACGTACGATCGTGCGTAATTCCTCGCGGGACAGTGGCGTGTCAGCCTGTTCATCAGTGCGAATACCGGCCATGCCCAGAAGTCCATTTGAGACCCAGTTAATGAGCCAGACAGCGGGATAGGCCAGTTTCATCAGCGGGGCCAGGATATAACTGGCGGGAAACGCGATCTTCTCCGGGTAAAACGCGGCAATGGTTTTTGGCATGACTTCAGCAAAGATCAGGAACACCACGACCAGTACGAACGGCGCAAGCGCAACCCCGAGGTCACCGAGCAGGCGCATGCCGATCAATGTCGCAATGGTGGCTGCCATGATATTGACCAGGTTATTACCCAGCAGAATGAGGCCAATGAGCCGATCCGGTCTGCTCAATAACTTTTCAGAGATTATGGCGCTACGTTTGCCTTCTTTTGCCATGTGGCGCAGGCGGTAGCGGTTCAGCGAGATCATCGCGGTTTCTGAACTGGAAAAGAATGCGGACAAAACAATCAGCAATAAAAGTGTTCCAAACAGGACCGATAGTGATATTTCGTCCAAAAATGCGACCTCAATGTGTGATTACGGGTTATTGTGTTCTATTGACCGGCAGGGCTTCAAGTCAAACAGGGCAATAAAGTGCTAGACACGGTGCAGGATGAGTTCCAGTACGATTCTTGTGCCGATATAAGCAAGTAACAGGGCAAAGAAACCACCCAGGGCCCAACGGGTGATCCTTTTGCCTCGCCAGCCGGCAAACCAGCGCCCGCATAGCAGGATGCCATATATCAGCCAGGCAATAATCGACAGGACAGTCTTATGCACCAGGTGCTGGGCAAACATGTCATTGATAAACATCATGCCTGAAGCGAGGCTGAGACTGAGCAGGAAAAAGCCGACCACGATGATCTGGATTAGCAATTGTTCCATCACCTGGAGTGGCGGCAGGATATTGATCACACGGCTGGCTCGCTTGGTGGCTATCAGGCGTTCCTGCAGTGCCAGCAGGATAGCCTGGAGGGCGCTGACCATGAGCAGGCTATACGCACTTATTGATAACAGGATGTGTATCCGCAAGCCAGTGGTCAATTCCGAATTCAGGATACGCTGTTCAGGTACCACGGCCGACAGGGTCAACACTACAGCCGCAAAGGGGAACAGGATGACCAGCAGGTTTTCCAGCGGTTTGAACAGGGAAGACAGCAACACAAACGCGGCAACCAGCCAGCCAAGCAGTGAAAATGTATTGAAAAAACTCAGGTCCAAACCTTGCCCGACAAAGGTTCTCTGATAAAGAAAGATGGCGTGGAGTAGTATGGCGATGAACCCTGCAAGCAGTGCAACCTGGCGCGATTGCCCGGGAGCGCTGGCCGAGCGAAATGTTTTCATGTATAGGGCCACGGTAGCCAGCAAGTAGCAGAAAACAGCAATAACGGGTAGAGAGTCCATACGGAATTATTATCGGTTATAGGTGGCAAATGATTGCACATTATAGCCCCGGGTTGAAGTGCCAGCCGTCACCGCGTATTCAGTATTTTTGTTGTTACACTAATAAGTTAGAATTGATATATCAATAAATAAGCAAAAGTCATCGAAATATGTTTGATACCTTGTCCGATAAGTTAACCCGCGTATTTAAAGACCTGCGTGGCCAGGGTCGCCTGACGGAGGCCAATATCAGTGATGGGCTGCGAGAGGTGCGCATGGCCCTGCTGGAGGCTGACGTGGCATTGCCCGTGGTGCGCGACTTTATTCAACATGTGAAAGACCGGGCAATGGATAAGGAAGTCATGACCAGTCTCACGCCGGGACAGGCCCTGATCAAGATCGTCAACCAGGAACTGATTGCCCTGATGGGCGATAACCATGAGCCATTGCAACTCAATACACAGCCGCCAGCCGTGATACTGCTTGCCGGTCTGCAGGGCGCGGGTAAAACGACAACGGCAGCGAAACTTGGTCGCATGTTACGCGAAAAGGAAAATAAAAAAGTCGCGGTCGTCAGTTGTGATGTTTATCGTCCGGCGGCTATAAGGCAGTTACAAACCCTTGCCAGGGAAAACGATCTTGTATGGCTTGAAAGTGACGAGAGTCAACAGCCGGTGGCCATTGCAACAGCGGCACTGGACCAGGCCCGACGCCAGATGATCGATGTACTGATCGTGGACAGCGCGGGCCGGCTGCACATTGATGATGAAATGATGCAGGAGATACAACAGGTTCATGCAAGCATCTCGCCGATAGAAACCCTGTTCGTTATCGATAGCATGATGGGCCAGGATGCGGTGAATGCAGCCAGTGCATTTAACGAGGCGTTACCACTGACCGGTGCGATATTGACCAAGACCGATGGTGATGCCCGTGGTGGTGCAGCACTGACGGTTAAAAAGATACTGGGCAAACCGATCAAGTTTCTTGGCACGGGTGAAAAGACCAGTGAGCTCACGGCCTTTCATCCCGAACGTATTGCCTCACGCATACTCGGCATGGGTGATGTCTTAAGCCTGATCGAAGAGGTCGAACAAAAGACTGACAAGGACAAGGCAGACAAGCTTGCGAAAAAACTGAAGAAGGGCAAAGGCTTTACCCTGCAGGATTTTCGTGAACAGCTGGTGCAGATGAATAACATGGGTGGTATTACCGGCCTGATGGATAAATTGCCCGGCATGAACCAGTTGCCTGCCGGTGTTGCTTCCCAGGTTAACGAGAAAGAATTTGTCAAACTCGGTGCCATTATTGATTCCATGACACCGCGCGAGCGCGTTAACCCCGATGTGATTAATGGTTCGCGCAAGAAGCGTATTGCAAAGGGTTCCGGCACCCAGATACAGGATGTAAACAAACTGCTGAAGCAGTTCAAGCAAATGCAGAAGATGATGAAGAAGTTTGCCAGTAAGGGCGGAATGGCAAAGATGATGCGGGGGATGGGCGGCAAGATGCCTGGCATGCCATTTTGAACATGAGCTTGCTATTTTTCTCCCATACTTTGTTAAAAAATTACTCAGATGCCTGTCACCAGGGCAGGTATTAAAAAATGTCAGACGATAACGAAAAATCAGCACTGGACTATCATCGCTATCCAAGTCCCGGCAAGCTGCGTGTTTCTCCTACCAAGCCGCTTGCTAACCAGCGCGACCTGGCACTGGCCTACAGTCCCGGTGTGGCAGAACCCTGTAAGGCCATCGCCTCGGACAGTAGCCTTGCTGCCGAGCTGACCGTCCGTTCCAACATGGTCGCGGTCATTACCAATGGCACCGCGGTACTGGGGCTGGGAGATATCGGTCCCCTGGCAGCAAAGCCGGTCATGGAAGGCAAGGCAGTACTGTTTAAAAAATTTGCCGGTATCGATGTCTTCGATCTCGAGATCGATGAAAAAGACCCGGAGAAGCTGGTCGATATCATCGCGAGTCTCGAGCCGACCTTTGGTGGTATTAACCTGGAAGATATCCGCTCACCCGAGTGTTTCCTGGTCGAGGGCAAGTTGCGCCAGCGCATGAAAATCCCGGTGTTTCATGATGACCAGCACGGCACGGCAATCATCGTGGCGGCGGCCACGATCAATGCGCTGAAACTGGTCGACAAGAAGATTGAAGATGTAAAGCTGGTGACCACCGGCGCCGGTGCTGCCGGCATTGCCTGCCTGAAACTGCTGGTGAAACTGGGTATGAAGAAAGAAAACATCATCGCCGTTGACAGGGCGGGTGTTATCTACAAAAACCGCCGCGAGGAATTAACACCGCACAAGAAACAGTTTGCCAGTAATACCAAATTACGCACGTTGGGCGAGGTGATGAACGGCGCCGATATATTCCTCGGCTTGTCGGGTCCCGGTGTATTGAAACAGGAAATGGTCAGGAGCATGGCAGAACGTCCCATCGTACTCGCGCTGTCCAATCCCATACCGGAAATCCTGCCGGAAGAAGTCATGGCAGTCCGGCCGGATGCCATCATGGCAACAGGCAGGTCTGATTACCCGAACCAGGTTAATAACGTGTTGTGTTTCCCCTTTATCTTCCGCGGTGCGCTTGATGTCGGTGCCACGGTTATCAACGATGAAATGAAGATTGCCATGGTCCATGCCCTGGCCGAGCTGGCAATGGAAGAAGCACCGGAATCGGTAAAGGCTGCTTACGGTGGCGAGGATTTGAAGTTTGGTGATGAATACCTGATCCCGAAACCGTTTGACCCGCGCCTGATCATCAAGCTGGCGCCGGCAGTTGCGCAGGCGGCAATGGATAGTGGTGTCGCCACGCGTCCTATTGAAGACATGGATGCTTACCGGGACAAACTGTCACAGTACGTCTTTGAAAGCGTCATCCTGATGAAGCCGCTATTTGAACGTGCCAAGAAAGATCCGAAGCGCCTGGTCTATGCCGAGGGCGAACAGGTCAAGACCCTGCATACCGTGCAGGCAGTGATAGATGAAAAACTGGCGCGACCGATCCTGGTAGGCAACCCGGAAAAGATAGAGGCACAGATCAAGCAAATGGGACTGCGCATGCGCTCTGAAGTTGATTACACGATTGTCGATCCTGAAAAATACATGGATGACCACGGTGTCGACTACAGTGACCTGAAAGAAGTGAGTACCTGTGTTGCCAGCAAGATGTTACAACGCGGTGATGCCGATGCCATGATCTGTGGAACCGATGGACACTTCCACGATCATTACAAACACGTCGTGGATAAGCTGGGTATTGAACCAGCAGTGAAACAGGCAGCGGCAGTCAACGTGTTGTTGGTGAAACAAGGCGCCCTGTTTATGTGTGATACGGCAGTTACCACTGACCCGGATGCAGAACAGATCGCCGATAATACCTTGCTGGCCGCCAGGGTGGTAAAACGTTTTGGTTTGGTACCGAGGGCCGCACTGCTTTCCTATGCGAACGGTGATGATATTGAATCACCGTCTACGATAAAGATGCGTGATGCATTGGCACTGATTCATAAAAAGGACCCGGAACTTGAGATAGAAGGACCGATACGTGCCGATGCAGCATTGATGGACACGATACGGAACAGGGTTATACCCGGTGCAAAACTGACTGCCAATGCCAACCTGCTCATCATGCCAAATATTGATTCCGCCAAGATCGCCAACGACCTGGTAAAGGTATTAACCAGCGGTATTACCATCGGCCCGATACTGGTCGGTATGAATCATCCCGTGCACATCATGACGCCGTCGTCCACGATCAGGCAGATGGTCAACGCCAGTGCTATCGCCGTGGTCGATGCGCAAAACAAGGCGCAGAAAGAGGAATCGTTGTTACAGGAAACCGCGGTTAATTAATTATCAGGCGGTTTGTTTTTCAGGTTTGATTACAAAAGTGATGATTAGCGTTGCCAGTATGATCAGGCTGAAACAAACCAGGCTCCATTCGGCAATACTAAAACCCAGGAAAGTCCATTGTACTTCCGCGCATTCGCCGGAGCCTTTCAGGATCAGTTCCAGTGCCTGTGCAAGCGGAAAGACCTCCAGCATGTATTCCAGGCCCGGGCCACACTCCGGGACCTGGTCCGCCGGTAAATGCTGTAACCAGGTCTGGCGGCCGGCGATGCCTGCACCTATACCGGCAGTGATAACGGTGAGTGCGGCATAGACATAGCGACCCCGGCCAGCCGGATGATGGATGGCGGCGAGTAGTGCGATCAACATGACAACGATGTAGGCAATACGCTGGAAGATGCAAAGGGGGCAGGGTTCCAGTCCGGTCCCATGTTCGAGATAGAGGCCAAAAACCAGTAAGCCAAGGCAGCCGGTAAAGACGGCAAGGTAAAATAATCGTGTCACATTCATGCTCTATACTTCGTCAGAAATTATTATTCAATTCATTATAATACCGTGTGGACAGCGTAAATAACATTCAGTTCAGCGCCCGGTTTCAGTAAACAATGATCGCCGTACGCATTTTCGAAATCACGTTCCCTATCTTCGCCATCGTGATGGCCGGGTTGGTGTATGCACGTCAATTCCGTCCTGACATGACATTACCAAACAAGCTGAACATGGAGGTATTCATTCCCTGCCTGCTGTTCAGCGTTATCTACGAGCGTGCCGGTGTGGAAGGCCTGTTCGGTAACCTGGCACTGTCTATTGCGCTGGTCGTGCTGTTGTCCGGCGTTATTGCTTTTATTGTAGCCAGGCTGTTACACATTGAGCCCAGGAGCCTGTGTCCGCCTATCATGTTTGGCAATGCCGGTAACCTTGGCTTGCCTTTGGTGGTACTCAGCTTTGGCGATGTGGCCTTGCCAGCAGCGGTGATCTGTTTCGTGATCTGTAATTTCTTCCACATCACCCTCGGTAGTTTCATGCTCAACAAGCAGCCTAATGTGCTACGCATGTTGCTGTCACCGATGATCGTGGCCGTCATCCTGGCCTTGATAATGAGCCTGTTAAAAGTACAGATCAGCTCAACATTGCTTGAGCCTGTGCGCATGCTGGGCCAGATCTGCGTGCCGTTGATGCTATTCGCCCTGGGTACGCGCCTGATCGATATGCGCTTGTCAGAATGGAAGATCGGTATTCTGGCTGCCGTGCTGGCACCGGTCAGCGGTATCGCTATCGTGATGGTCTTGTTGCAGTTCATGGAACTGACCCGGCTGGAGCAGGGCGCATTATTCCTGTTCGGTGCCTTGCCGCCGGCCGTGATGAACTACATGTTCGCGGAACATTACCAGCAGGAGCCTGCAAAGGTCGCGGCTATGGTGTTATTTGGTAATGCCTTTACGGTGATATCACTGCCGCTGGCATTGGCGTATGCCTTGCCGAGGTTTGGGTAACATTGCCCATAAGCCGCAAGAACTAAGCACAGCGAAGTGGATGTCGGTTTGATAGGGTTGTTTAGAGCCTACTATCAAAGGCCCGATATAATCTGATACATTTTCTGCCTATAACCGATAAGATGCTTGTTTACTGACATTATGTCACTGTTAAGCTCTTCGAAATCTGGGAAGTTTCTTTGAATATCTTGCGGGTGTAGCTCAGCATTGTCGTCTTTTTTTAGCTGAGCTTCGTACCAGCGCCTAAATCTTGCTTGCCACTTTGTGAGATGTGGCCGGATCCCAGAGTTCAATACATCTATTGATAATCGTATGATACGCTCAGTATCCTTCCTCCTAAACTTCGATACGGGGACATCTTTGATAAGTTCGCGAGTAACTGAAAAAAAGTTGTACCAAGAATCGTATATTTCGGTAATAACATCGTTATCAAGATCAATTTCTAAACCTATTTTTCTTGTGCTCAGTTCAACCCATATTTTATAGGCTATTTGACGGTCAATATCATTCGGTCTCAGTTTGACTTTCTGATCACCAAGACCAAATTCTGCTTCGTCAATCTCGAATGAACGCCAAGGGCCTCGCGATGTTACATTAAGCCGAATTAACACTACAATGGCAATTATGAGCACGCTTCCGCCAAGAACCCATGGGCTAGCCACAAAGGTGAGTACAAAATTAGAGTCCAGTACTAGTCTCAGATGATCGGGTGTATTTTCAGTTGTCATTGCAGTAGATACTAACACTGACGGTTATAGCTCATGCGTTCTCGTGGGTTAACAATCCACTTTCTATGTGTAGTTCTTCTTTGATATGCAGCCTCAATGGCGTTCACTAACTGCTCCGTTGTACTTGGGTATTCCAACCATCTCGCATAACAGTCTTCTTGTTGATCGGATTGTTTTAGATTTCTATTCAGCCTGTCCGGGAAATTCTGATTGCCATATGCATAGCTAGGCAGCTTTATCGCAAGAAGACCATTCGGCATCGTGTTCTCGCCTTGGCGAAGAGAGGATTGAATCTCCCAATCCACATAACGCCGGGCCCATGTGCATTTACCTAGCATCACTAATGTTACACTTGAATCCCCTAAGTATAGTTGCCTGATTCTACCCATCACATAATCGGTGTTTGTGCTGTTGATAATGTCTTCTGTCATTTCTTGACCGAGACCACGTGCTATAAATGCGTCTTGCTCATGATCAAAAGAACGGACAAACTGGCTTACTTCTGCCTGGTCTGCATGGTGATAAGAGATAAAGCATTTTCTGCGTACAATTGCCATTAAAGATATCCCTCTTTTAGGCTCTAACGATTGAACTCAGCGGCGCGCCTTTGGCACGCAGCATTTGAAATGCCTTGTTAGCTGTTTTATTTTTATTCATTTATTATTTAGTTATTGAATAGTAAGCATAACTTCTTGAACGTTATTTTCCGAACCAGAACATGTCAAGCCCGTGCATATAGTATTACCGAATTCATTATCAAAAACGGAGTCGCCTTGTTTAGGAATTGGAGTAGGAAGTCCTACTCTTGTTTTCACACAAATTTTTCCCTTTGCGGTGTCTTTCCAAATAGTTGTTTTAGGATTTTCAATCATTTTTTGCTTTTTGCAGGTCAATGTTTACCGCTAACGACTAAAAACCGCGTAGCGGTTTTTGATCGGCTGGAGTGCATTGTTTTGTCTTTTAGACATTGAGTTCTTTCGTAAATTGAGCTGGTAAAAAGTTACAAGCATCTTTCCACTCTTCAGGATCACAAGCTGAAAACATGCCTCCTTCTTGCCCTGTCATTTCCATTGTTTTATTTTCTGTTGCTACAATTTCAGCAATAGCCTCATCTAATGATGTTTTTGACATGGTTAAGAGTTTCCATATTTCTCTAACATCATCTCTTCTATCTACAGCTATGCCCGACCCTACAGTTGCCATCCATACTTCTAAGGAGCGCCCTGTTTGTTTTGCATGATCTTCTGCAAACTTAGGAAATTCCACTCCGAATTTCCCCATCATTTTTTTCATATGAGCAATTTGTAGAGTGTTGTTGTTTCTTATATCTTCTAGGATTTCATAAAATCCCATAAGATCTTCTCGTGAGTAATCCAACGGCCTATCAACAACATCTATTGGTATTACTCCGGACACAAAAAACTCCTTGCCAAGTATCGAAGCAATAGCAAGTATTTTTGCACGATGAACAGAGTTGCTTGATTCAAGCTCCCATTTAACTTCTTTTATGCACATGTATACACGTGAATCTTGCCCTTTCTTCTTTAGCCAACCAAACATTTTTACTCCTTACAAAACATAACTAGTGTCTAAGAGACAGGTTGTCCCATAATATTTTATAGGAGACATAAGTAGGCGCGCGTGATTGGGTATTCATCCTGATTAATGAGTCTATATACAGGGTGTCCCCTTTTCTATATTTCCTATGTACTATTTGTGTGTCACCTTAATTAAGTTGGCGCATAAAAGTATTATTTAATTTCAATAAGTTACAAACCCAGGAAGATTTTAGAAAGGTGACACATTTTTTATCGATATCACCCAGGGAGAGGATATTTATAGATAAGAAAAATACCTCAAAACGGTTAGTTTAGAATGAAGCTGTCAGCAGGACTGTCAATAATGCCCTGTTAAAAATGCTTCAAAACTTTTTTCTATCCAGTAACGTGGTTTGAATATCCCGCCGTAAACAAACCCGACATGTCCTCCCCGTTCCGTTAATTCAAGCGTGATACTTTCCGAGAGTTCCTCTTCCCGCGGAATCGCCTGCTCACTCATGAAAGGATCGTCCTTGCTATGCAGGATGAGGGTAGGGGTGGTGATGTCTTTCAGGAATTGCTTCGAACTCGAGCGCGAGTAGTAGTCATCCACACCATTAAACCCATGGATCGGTGCGGTGACATTGTCATCGAATGAAAAGAAGTCACGCCAACCGTCAATCTTGTTCATATCAACGGGTGCGGGTTTGTCCCTGAATTTGTCTTTCATCTTGCTACGGATATGGCGGATCAGGTGCCACTGGTAAAGACGCGATACTCCTTTACCCAGTGCCCGTGCGCCGTCGGCCAGGTCAAACGGGACGGATATCGCCATGGCGGCATCCAGTAAGGATTCGTTTTTTTGTTCACCCAGGTACTTGAGCAAGACATTGCCACCCAGCGAGATGCCAACGGCAACGAGCGGTCGTTCGGGATAGCGCTGTTTCAATGCCGTGACAACCGCATGGATATCACCGGTATCACCCGAGTGATAGCTGCGGTCCAGTCGATTATGACGACCACTGCAGCCGCGAAACTGCATCAAGACCCCGGTCCATTGCTTGCCTGCTACCAGGTTCAACAGGCCACGTGCGTAAGGTGAATCTATCGAGCCTTCCAGGCCATGTAGTACGAGTACGACGGGACTACCAGGTTTTGCATCATTGCTCGTCCAGGCAAGATCAATGAAATCGCCGTCGGCCAATTCAAACTGTTCCGTGCGGGTATCAACCAGCGCTACCTTTCTGAACAGGGCGGGGTAAAGCGTTTGCAGGTGACGGTTACGACACCACCACGGCGGCTGGAATTGACTGTTGATAATCACTCGTCATCAATATGCCGTTTCAGTATTCCTGCATAGGCGTCGATGCGACGGTCGCGGAAATAAGGCCATACGCGTCGTACCTGTTCGGTTTTATCAAGATCGATTTCGCTCACGATCACTTCTTCCTTGTCCGTTGCAGCAGTCGCGAGTAATTCTCCCTGCTGGCCGGTAATAAAACTGGAACCCCAGAACAGCGAGGCCATATCACTATCCGGATCTTTTTCCATGCCAACGCGGTTACTGCTCAGGACCGGCAGGTTATTGGCCACGGCATGGGCACGTTGTATCGTTATCCAGGCATCGCGTTGTCGTTCCTGCTCGGCCTTGTCGGCATCCGGTTCCCAGCCGATGGCACTTGGAAACAGCAACAGCTCTGCTCCTGACAGCGCCATGATCCGTGCCCCCTCCGGGTACCACTGGTCCCAGCAAACAAGCACACCCAGTTTTCCAATCGAGGTATTGATCGGTTTAAAGCCGGTGTCGCCGGGCGTGAAGTAATATTTCTCGTAGTAGCCGGGGTCATCCGGGATATGCATCTTGCGATAGCTACCGGCAAGACTGCCGTCTTTATCCAGTACGATGGAGGTGTTGTGATAAAGACCCTTGGCACGTTTCTCGAAGACGGTCGCAACCACGACGATGTTGTTTTCCTTGGCCGCGGCTTGCAGTGCCTTGCTGGTGGGCCCCGGAATCGTTTCAGCCAGGTCAAAACAGGCCGGGTCTTCCTTGATACAAAAATAGGTGCCCATGCTTAATTCGGGTAACAGGACCAGGTCAGCACCGGCGGCCGCTGCCTGCTGGATACCGTTGAGCCCTGCCTGCAGGTTGTCGTCATAACTGCTGCTGCAAGCATGTTGGGCGATGGCGACCTTGATTTTGCTCATGTGTTATCTGGTTCCTGGTTTAGCGTGCCTTGCGGCAAATGCATGGTTGCGCAGTGTATCCCACCGAATTGTTTTATCAATGCAGTCGAACTTATACCAATGATCTCGCGCGTCGGAAAGGTTTGCCTGAATATCGCCAGCGCGGCTGCATCCGACTCCTGTCCGAACTGTGGTACCAGTACGGCATCATTTATAACCAGGAAGTTCACGTAGGATGCCGGTAAGGCCTGTCCCTTGTCATAGACCGGGTCCGGCAGGTAAAGCGGTAGCAGTTGATAATCGCTTCCGTCTGTCCGTGTGAATGTCTTTAGTTGTGACTGCATCTCTTGCAGTGCCGCGTAGTCCGGGTGTGCTTTGTCCGTGCAGGCCGCGTACAGGATGGTTTCCGCGTTGACAAAACGGGCCAGGTTATCGATATGGCTATCGGTATCATCACCACCGAGGCTACCCGCATCCAGCCACAGCATGCGCTTCACCCCCAGCATGGACTGTAAGTGGGCTTCAACCGCTGCCTTGCTTTTGTCCGGGTGGCGTTTTAACAGGCAGTGCGATGTGGTCAGCAGTGTACCGGCACCATCGGGTTCGATACTGCCGCCTTCCAGTACCAGTTCGCGCGGCATGATGTCAGTAGCAAACAGTCCTTGCTGTTGCAGGCAAGCCGTCACCGCGTTATCGAGCGAGGACTGGTACTTGCCGCCCCAGGCATCGAAGATAAAGTTATTCAGTAGCGGCTTGTTATCCACCAGCGTGGTGATGGGGCCGTAATCACGACACCAGGTATCGTTAGTCGGGCAGATGATAAGCCGGCAATGGTCCAGTGACACGCCGTGGGCACGCAGCAGTTCAGCGATATGATTCTTATGTGCCTCATCAAGGCACAGGACGATGCAGGTTTCATGGGCACTGATTGCCTTGCACATGGCAATGTACACGGACTCAATTTCCCCGAGTTTTGCACGCCAGTCACTTTGTGCATGTGGCCAGGTCAGCATGACACCGGACTGGGTTTCCCACTCGGCGGGAAAGCGGATCGGGTTAGCCGTGGTCGGCATAGGGCAGGGGCAGTACCTGGATGGCAGTATCAGGGGTATTGTCCGGGTAAAGATTGTTTTCAAGCTTATCCAGATCGATCACGGCCAGTGCAACAGCATTTCCTTCGCTATCGCTAGCACTATTGATCACCGTGCCGGCATTGTTATCCTGCGATTTGATTACCATGCCTTCAACCAGTTTCGCTTCGCTCTTTACCAGTTGCATGCGACGTTTGACCTCGCCACGGTAGTGCAGGCGGGCAATGACTTCCTGCCCCGGGTAACAGCCTTTCTTGTAACTGAGGCCGTTAAGAAAATCGAGGTTGAGCATTTGTGGCAGAAACTTTTCCTGGTTTGCGCTGCCGATCCAGGGAATGCCGGCCAGGATATCCAGTAGCGCCCAGGTATCAGCGCTCGTTAGCGTTAACGCTTGTTGCAATGCCGTGGTTTTTGCAACCTGTGTCTCGATGTTACCAAGCAGCAGGTAACGTTGCGATTCATCCGGCAGGCAAACACTTATCACACCGTCGTGGGCACTGACGGCGCCCGGCGTATTGCTATTGCCAGCATCAAGCAGTCCAGGGTCTTCACAGTTTGCTATGCCCAGCAGGGGCGTGGTTTCGGTGATGTCTTCAACGGTTACGTTGGCCCGGAGCACAAACATGTTGAGCCTTTTCAGCACGTAGTCCAGCAGCTCTTTTCGAAACAGCAGCAGGAAAGCCGTTCCTGTATTAACCACGAGGAAGTTGGTAATCAACTGCCCCTTGGGGTTACACCAGCCACTTAGTTGTGCACCCGGTTCCTTGATCAGGTTGAGGTCGTTGATCAGTTGCCCGTGCAGAAATGCATGGCGGTCTTCACCGCTGACTGACAGCAATGCAAACCCGGCAGGAAAGCACAGCAACGGTGTTTGTGCCGGATCAATACTGGCGCTGGTATTCAGCGCGTTCGCGTAGTTCTGCCAGTCGGAATGCATAAGGATGTCTAGTTGATATTGCGGGATTTCTGGATCAGCGTCACCATGTGCCGCAGTGTATCATTGCCGGGCTGGTCCTTGCCCATGATCCAGTTGAGGATATCCAGGTCGGGCTGATCCAGCAATTCTTCCAGCCCCTGTTTTTCCTCGTCGGACAAACTCTCGTAATGCTGTTCGATGAAATCGGTAAAGACGATGTCCATCTCGCGAATACCCCGTCGGCAACGCCATAACAGGCGAGATTTCTCTGTCATCTCGGGCCCATGCTGGATTAGCCGGCAACAAGCATGACTAGACGGTACGGGTCACCATCAGTTTCTTGATCTCGGCGATGGCCTTGGCCGGGTTCAGTCCTTTCGGACAGGTGTTGGTGCAGTTCATGATCGTATGGCAACGATACAGGCGGAACGGGTCTTCCAGTTCATCCAGTCGCTCACCGGTGTACTCGTCACGGCTGTCGATGATCCAGCGATAGGCCTGTAACAGGATAGCCGGGCCCAGGTAACGATCGCTGTTCCACCAGTAGCTTGGGCAACTGGTCGAGCAACATGCACACAGTATGCATTCGTAGAGCCCATCCAGCAGGGCGCGTTCTTCCTTTGATTGCAGGCGTTCCGCGTCGGGTGGTGGTGGTGTTTGCGTCTGCATCCACGGC
The DNA here is from genome assembly GCA_965229565.1 of Gammaproteobacteria bacterium. GTDB lineage: Bacteria > Pseudomonadota > Gammaproteobacteria > Eutrophobiales > Eutrophobiaceae > JANQNX01. The sequence goes on from OZ245888.1 coordinate 1,523,570, forward strand.
TTGATAGAAGCGTACTGTGCGTAGAAATGCGTCAGGTCCGGCACCAGGTCTTTAATTACCGGCATGTGCGGTAACGGGTAGATGGCAATATCACCCTTGAAATCATCAATCGCCTTGGTACAGGCCAGCGTGTTGGTGCCGCCAATGTTCATGGCACAGGAACCACAAATACCCTCGCGGCAGGAACGACGGAAGGTCAGGGTGGAGTCGATCTCGTTCTTGATATAAATGATCGCGTCCAGCACCATCGGTCCGCATTTATCCAGGTCGATCTCGTAGGAATCGAGTGTTGGATTTTCACCTGAGTCCGGTTCCCAGCGGTAGACGCGAAAGGTCTTCTTGCGCGTGGCGCCGTTGGCGTTGGAAAAAGTTTTACCAGGTTTAACCTTGGAATTTTTCGGTAAGGTAAATTCAGCCATCTTTTTAACCTGTTATTGGTAAATAGTCATTGGTTATTAGTGATTGGTTATTAGTGATTAGTTATTAGTGAATAGTCATTAGTCATTTGTTTATAAGTGTAAAGTTGCATACTTTTCAACATTCACGATTCACGATTCACCAGTCACATTAATTAATAGACACGTTTCTTCGGCGGAAACACATCAACTTCGTCCGTTAACGTGTACATGTGTACCGGGCGGTATTCAAACGATACCTCACCGTTGCTACTGTTAAACGTAGCCAGCGTATGCTTGTGCCAGTTTTCATCATCACGATCCGGAAAGTCTTCACGCGCATGGGCACCACGACTTTCCTGGCGGTTATACGCGGAATGGATACTGACCAGTGCACAGCCGAGCAGGTTTTCCAGCTCCAGCGTTTCGATCAGGTCGGTATTCCAGACCAGGCCCTTGTCTTCGATCTTGACGTCCTGGAAAGAATTCCAGATGTTGGCCATTTTATCGATGCCTTCTTTCAGGGTCTCGCCGGTACGGAACACGGCCGCATCGTTTTGCATCGTGCGTTGCATGTTATCGCGGATCTTGGCTGTCGGCGTTGAACCCTTGTTGTAACGTAGCTTGTCGAGACGTTCGATGGCCTGTTCTCCGGCATTGCTCAATGCCTTGTGCGGCGCATGCGGTTTCATGTTCTCGGCACAGAAGTTCGCGGCAGCCCGTCCGAATACGATCAGGTCCAGCAGTGAATTGGAACCAAGCCTGTTGGCGCCGTGTACCGATACGCAAGCGGCCTCGCCAATCGCCATCAGTCCCTCGACCACGGCATCCGGGTCACCGTCTTTTATCGTGACTACCTGGCCGTGGTAATTCGTTTGCACGCCGCCCATGTTGTAGTGAACGGTCGGGATCACCGGTATGGGTTCCCTGGTTACATCAACACCGGCAAAAATACGTGCCGATTCGGCAATGCCGGGCAGGCGTTCGTGTATTACCTCGGGTCCCAGGTGTTCGAGGTGCAAATGAATATGATCTTTATGTTCACCGACACCGCGACCTTCCCGGATTTCCATGGTCATCGATCGACTAACCACGTCACGCGAGGCCAGGTCCTTGGCAGAGGGTGCATAACGTTCCATGAAGCGTTCGCCCTCGGAATTGGTCAGGTAACCGCCTTCACCGCGTACGCCTTCCGTGATCAGGCAGCCGGAACCATAGATGCCGGTTGGGTGAAACTGGATGAATTCCATGTCCTGCAAGGGCAGGCCGGCACGCAAGACCATGCCGTTACCATCACCGGTACAGGTATGTGCCGAGGTGGCAGAGAAATAGGAACGACCATAACCGCCGGTGGCGAGTACAACCTGGTGGGCTCGGAAACGATGGATAGTACCGTCTTCCATGTTGATAGCCATAACACCACGGCAGACGCCGTCATCCATGATGAGATCAAGCGCAAAGTATTCAATGAAAAACTCGGCCTCGTTTTTCAGCGACTGCTGATACAAAGTATGCAATATCGCGTGGCCGGTACGGTCGGCAGCGGCGCAGGTTCGTTGCGCGGTGCCTTCACCGAAATTGGTGGTCATGCCACCAAAAGGGCGCTGGTATATCTTGCCTTCCTCAGTACGTGAAAAGGGCACGCCCTGGTGTTCGAGTTCGATAACGGCAGGGATGGCCTCGCGACACATGTACTCGATGGCATCCTGGTCGCCGAGCCAGTCGGAACCCTTGATGGTGTCGTACATGTGCCAGCGCCAGTCGTCCGGGCCCATGTTACCCAGTGCCGCACTCATGCCGCCCTGGGCGGCCACGGTATGGCTACGGGTTGGGAATACCTTGGTCAGGCACGCCGTTTTTAATCCTTTCGCTGCCATGCCAAAGGTAGCACGCAAACCCGCGCCGCCAGCACCCACGACAACGATATCGTATTTATGCTCAATAACTTCGTATGCTTTTGTCATTCTTCCTACAATCCCAGGTAAACTTTTAGAACAGCAAGGACCGACGCCAGTCCGGCAAACCATGCAAGAAATTTCACGAGTACCAGGCTGCCTATCTTTTGCCATTGACTCTCAATGTAATCTTCAATTACGACCTGTACGCCAAGTGCCGCGTGAAAATAAAGTGCCAGCACAAACAGCAGCAGTAACACCGCGTTAAACGGGTCTCTTAGCCAGGCAGAAACGGTGGCGTGGTCGGCACCGGTAACGGATACCAGTGAAAACACGAACCATAACGTCAGTGGTACAAGTATCAGCGCTGTCAGTCGCTGTGCCGTCCAGTGATGCAGGCCTTCCTTGGATGAGCCCAGTCCGCGGGCACGTGCCAGTGGTGTTTGCAGGCTCATGCGACACCTCCCAGGATGTAAACCAGTGCGGTCAGCAGGACAGATACGGCGATCACGGCATAACCGGTGATATAAGTGGTCGATATTTCCAGGCCGTAGCCGGCATCCCAGAACAGGTGACGTACACCGTTACACAGGTGATAAAACAGGGAGAATACAAAGGCAATCAGCACAACCTGGCCATACCAGGTATTGATATGACTATTCAGATTGGCAAACGTCGTCTCGCTGGTGGCCAGGCCTACCAGCCAGCAGCTGAAAAACAGGGCGCCCAGGCTTAAAAATACACCGGTGGCACGATGCGTGATCGATAACATCGACGTCAACTGGGGCTTGTAAACTTGTAAATGGGGCGATAACGGACGTTTAACCGAATCCATAACCGTATTCCTCATGGTTGATGGCCCAAAATCAGGCCGAATAAGTGGTTGTTTTATCTAAAAATCAATGCAGCGACCTTTCTTTTCCCAGTCGCCATAGCGCGTTGGTTCCGGGCCCTTGGGTCCACCAATTTCTTTTGTTTTGCTGTGTTCCGGCTTGTTTGGTCTGGTAGCTTTCGCCGGTGTCCTGGTCTTTTTATCCATTAAGTATTGAAAATCGTCTTATTAATGAATCTGTTGCGCGCAAGCCGACAATAATTGCATATTTTGCCGAAAAAAAGAATTAGTATCTTTTTCAGGAAGATGTATTTCATGGATTTACCACGGATGGTCATGGACAGCAGCTATAATCCTTTTCTGCAGCCGCTCAGGTTGGCGGTCGCCATACCGACCAGCTTTTATATCACTTTGGTGGTGATACATTTGCCCGCAGTTATTTTGCCCTGGTTTGCCGCGATACCGCTGGTGTTCAAAGTAGTTACCTCGCTGGCCGTATTGGTCAGTTTCTTCTATTACATGATCGCTGGCAGGCTAATCAAAACCGCGAACAGGGTGGAGCAGGTAGTCCTGGATGGCAACGATGACTGGCAACTCGTCCTGGTCAATGGTGACACGCTCACCGCTACATTTGGCGAGCGGCATTATATCCATCCCTTGTTGACGATTCTTGAACTGCGACTGGACAGGAAAAACTATTTCTTCTTGTTTACCCCGGAGAACGCGGATGCAGACAGTTTTCGACGACTCCGTGTCAGGATAAAGCACCGTCTGAACCGGGAATCCGAGCTAGCGCAAAAATAACCGTGTCCACCAGGCAGTAAACAGTTTCCTGACGGGTGTCAGGCTGATGCGCATGCTGAGCAAACGGCTGTCGGATTTGACTATCTCCCTCGCCGTCTTGAATGCGAGCCGGTTTAGTATCAGGCCGTGTTTAAAATTCCTTTTTTCCTGGTCTGAGGCAGATTCATAGGAGCTTTCCAGTGTGTCGATAATTCGTTGTACGAGTGACTGGAATGCCACGGGATCGGTATTGTCCTGCCTTGCTGCTTGCAATGTTTCCCACGGGATTGTCTCGGTTGGTACCACGCAGCATGACTCCGTCATAAAGGTGTTGGGGTGTTGTAGCGACAATAACAGGTAATAGGCCGCGGCCATTGTTTCGATATTATTAATGGCATTGTTATCTGTAATACCCGTCAGGCGTGCGCTGCTACACCATATCCGCCCGGCGGATCGCCGGAATAAATCCAGGCTGTCTTCATATAGATGTGGTTGTTCAGGCATCAGCAAATCTTCAAACCCGGTAACGGCTTGTTGTAGCAGGGCAATCATGTCTGCTTTTGGTCTGACCTTTTGCTGTAGATAACGACTTACCGGGTGCCTGGCCTGTTGCTGTTCCAGTCTGTCCAGTTCCTCCTGCCACCAGCGAAATTTTAAACGTGCAACACCGGGGTCCGAACACTCCAGCAGGACATCGTTTAATTCCTGTAACAACGTATGCAGGCCAATAACGATCGGCTTGTGGTCCTCTCTCTCGTACAGGCTGGCATAGTAGAGGTTGGAGCCGTCGGGCAGGGCCTTGCCCAGGCAATACGTGTAAGGGCTGCTGGTCTCAACAGAGTTTGTCGATTGACTCATTGATTTCCTGAGGTGAGTGAACCACGCCATCGGCCTGCCATGCCATGGGGTCCGAGTCTGCTTCAATATAACCGTACAGTGCCACCAGTGTCTTTGTGCCGGCACGGCGTCCTGATTCGATATCCCGTTCAGCATCGCCGATGTAAACCGTATGTGCCGGGTCTGCTGCCAGTAGCTGGCAGGCATGACTGACCGGCTGCGGATGTGGCTTGCGATACTCGGTGGTGTCGCCGCACACGATACAAGTAGTCCGACCGTCCAGGTCAAGTTCTGTTAGCAAGGGCAGGGTAAGCCAGGTTAACTTGTTGGTGACGATTCCCCAGGATATTCCTCTTTCATCCAGTGATTGCAATACGTCTTCCATACCGTTAAATAAACAGGAATCGACCGCAATGTTGTCGCGATAGTAATCAAGAAATTCATCACGCACGCCATCGAAGCCGTCATCTCCTTCTTCCAGTCCGAACGCGAGCTTGATCATGGCGTTTCCACCCAGAGAGACACTGGGGCGTATTGTTTCCATGGACAAGGGTTCCATCCCCTGGTTTATGCGTACGGCATTGAGGGCATTGGCCAGGTCAGGCGCGGTATCCGCCAGCGTGCCATCCAGGTCGAAAAGGACGTGCTTTATCATCGAATGAATTAACCGGCCACGGTGTCGAGCAGGTAATTAACAGCGGGTTCCTTGACCAGGGAACACCGTTTGAGTAACGGGTTATAGTGCATACCGCGCAGATCATTCATCTGCAGACCATACTGGCGGCACCATCGCACCAGTTCTGCCGGCTGGATAAACTTTTGATAATCATGGGTGCCCCTGGGTAACAGGTTCAACAGGTATTCACCTGCCAGTACGGCGAGCAGGTAGGCCCTGGGTTTACGATTCAGGGTTGAGAAGATGACATGGCCGCCGGGCTTTACCAGGCGCGCACATGCCTCGACCAGGGACAGCGGATCCGGTACATGCTCAAGTAGCTCCATGCAGGTAACCACATCGAAGGCATGGGGTTGTTCCCGGGCAAGGTCCTCGGCAGTACAGCAATGATAATCGATGGTGATGCCACTACTGTCAGCATGTTGCATGGCACAGCTGATATTTTCCTTGCTGGCGTCAATTGCGGTGACGCTGGCATTATGCTTCGCCATTGCCTCGGCCAGTATGCCGCCACCACAACCGACATCCAGGACATTTTTATGTGCAAGTGGAGTGCATTGTTCAATATATTGCAGGCGTACAGGGTTAATATCATGCAAGGTCTTGAACTCACCCTGTTTATCCCACCATGCATCCGCACGACTGGAAAACTTTTCTAGTTCTGCTTGATCTATGTTGCCCGACATCATGAAAGCTTACCTGGATGAATTTGAAAACAGTTTAACTTCTTAAGACAAATTACTGAATTAATAAAATAATATTGTTATAGCTGTTTAATTATAATTGTGTCTGGAAATTTATGTAGATTGACTAAATGGATCTTGAGCAAATGCTAGTGTAATCTTTTTTACCTCCAGTAATTAATAATAACGACAAAAATCATACGGATGTAACGATGTGTAAACGAATTCTGCTTATAGGTCGTCTGCCTTTTCTCCTGGCGACAATGTTGGTCCTCTCGGCTTGTGCTACAACAACCGGCTCACTGGATGAACGCGATCCATGGGAAGGTTTTAACCGCGGTGTCTATGCGTTTAATGAAACTGCAGATAAATACCTGTTAGATCACATTGCCAGGGGCTACGATGCTATTACGCCAGATTTTCTCGATAATGGTATTTCCAATTTCTTTAGTAATCTTGGCTTGATTCCTGGTTTTGCCAATGATCTATTACAGTTGAAATTCGATAAGGCAGTAAACGACCTGGTGCGTTTTATGATTAATTCCTCATGGGGATTACTTGGCTTTAACGATATTGTTGGTTCAGCGGTTCCCGATGGTGACGAGGATTTCGGACAAACCCTGGCACACTGGGGCGTCGGCTCCGGCCCCTACCTGGTACTGCCTTTTCTTGGTCCATCGACCATACGGGATACTACGGGTTTTGCCGTCGACAGTTTGATGAGTCCAGTTACCCACCTGGATAGCGACGAGTTACGCATGGGGCTCATTGCCCTGAACGCAGTCGATATCAAATCCGATCTGCTTAGTGCACGTGACGTAGTTGGAGAAGCCGCCATCGATCAATACGACTTTATCAAGAATGCTTTTTTTGAAAAGCGTAAAGACCAGATCAATGACGGGGCTATGGAAGATTTTCCATTCGAGTAAAAGCGTGATTACTCGATAGTCATGCGGGTATCGAGAATACCTATCTCGCTGGCGAAATCGATAAGCTTTTGCTGACGGGAAAGTGCTTTTTCACTGTCGATACTCATCAGCGCCTTCTCTTCCAGGAAACGACGGTAAATCTCGCTACTCAAGCGTTGCATGCGCTTGGTACCGCTGGCTGCAATTTGCTGGTCATAATTCAACGCGTTCCACTGCTGCAAAAATGCATCAAGGGCGTTATCGTCCCATACGTTCTGCTGCAGAAAATCCGTGATGATGGCTTCTCCCGGTTTACCCAGGTTTTCATCAAGTTCTTCCTCAACAGGCGCAGAGGGTATTGGCTGCGCTTGATGCGAAGATGGTGGCTCCGGGTAAAACATGACCACGGCTACAATCAGCAGAATAACAATCAGTATGCTGACACCTACATATAGCATTTTATAACTTTTGTTATAGTCAGGTGGCAGCGTTGTTTCTATTGGATCAGACAGGTTTCCTCTTGGAACAGAATTCCCCTTGAGCTGCGTGGTATCCCTGGCCATTGGCTGCGTTACCGCCGCTTCTTCCTCTATTTCCAGCGGTGGCAAATAATCAATAGGCTGTACCGGCACATGCCCGGCTACAATTTCCCGGAGTAATTCACCGCGGTTTTTCCGATACGTAGTTATATCGATATCACCGTTGGCATAGGCCTCTGCCAGCTCACTTAACGTCTTATTGATCATGATAATCGGTTATCCGACGTCATCACGTACCAGTCTGAAGCCGGTTGTTTCGTCGGGGTTACCGTCATGTGTTCGCTCAAGTGTGATCTCACATTTGGCATGGGGGTCGGTATAGGCACCACCACGGGCAAGAGTCGTATCGCCATCAATTACCCATTCCTGCACGTTACCGACATAGTTTTTAAGTCCCCAGCCATTTGATTTACCCGATTTCACACTGACGGTACCCGTACCCTTGATCAGCTTCTGGTTCACAGACACGCTGCAGTTAAAATCCTTGTCAGGTTGTTGGCCGGCGGCATTGGCGGCATATTCCCATTCCTGCTTGGTGGGTATGCGGTAGTTTTTACCGGTACGTTCCGATAACCAAGCGGCATAGGCCTCGGCTTCCTTCAGGCTGATACCCGTCATTGGATCGTTGCGACGGTCTTTATCCTTGATGGGCTGACAGCTACCGCTACTAAGGATGCAATATTTACTGTAATCGCTGACGGATATTTCGTACTTGGAAATAGCAAACGGTTTGTCCATACCGTCACCTTCCGGCACGACTACCATCAGCGGGCCCCTGGCCTGCTGGTGAATCATGTCGTAGCAGATAGCACGAGCACGGGTGCCGTACCCGGCAAGGCGTGGCGAGCATTCTGAATCACTGGATATCGGCGACCATTGTTCTATTGCTGCCGCTGCTGCCTCACTTGCACTATCGGTTGCCGCTTCGGCGATGTCGAAGGTCTCGCGGGTGCGTATCTTCGGTTTGTTAATAATGGCGTTCAGTTCCCTTTGTTCCTGCAGGTAATCGGGGTTATCCGTCCACAGGGCCACAGCACGGGTCAACAGGTTGTTGGAAGCCCTGAGCTTGTCTTCATCACCGTCGGCGGCCTCCTTGTCCTGCAGGTAGATGTCATACACGCTGTTGGCTTCCTTGATCTTGTTTTCCAGTGTTTGCGAGAAGGCCAGGAAGTCGGGATGGGCCGCGAATTCAGTTGCTGCGTTCTGTTGGAGTTGTGATGCAAGTGACAACTTGCCAGCGGCAATGGCGGCATTGGCGGCAGACAGCTGCGGCCACGGTTTGAGTTGTAACTGGGTTCGAAGATCGGCCAGTGTTGCATCGGCAGGGAAGAACGTTGCCGCTGCCTGTGCCAGTGCGGCGGCAGCATTCTCATCCGTGGTTCTCAACTCGTTAATACGATCGGCCAGTATTTTGGCAGCCTGCTTGCTGAACTCTGCATAACGCGCCGGATCACCGAGCTCTATCTGGCTGAGTTTGAGCCGCACCTCGGTATTGGGGAAGTTCAGGTCGTTCTTGAATGACTCGGTCAATTCAGCAATATTGGCCTCGGCCTGGTACGAGTTTTTCAACTCGGCCAGGGTGCCGTTATTCGGATCAATCTCCAGTCCCTTTTGTACAAAGGCAAACGCGGTGGCAAAGTCTTTGGTTTCGGCCTTGCTTTGGGCCAACCGTGCGTAGGCGTCAGCCAGCATGGGTGGTGCTTCAAACATGATGTAATTATCATTTTCGGGCAGATCAGCTTTTAGCTGGGCGAAGACTTTTTCTGCTTCAGCCGTATTGTTGGCCTCGGTAAAGGCCTTGAAGTCACCCTTGTTGGCTTCGACCCGTGCCACTCTTTCTGTCTCTTCCCTGGCAGCCAGGACTTCCTGGCGTGTGTCGACCAGTGATTGTAGTCCTGGTGCAAATCGTTCACCGGTATCAAGATAGGCATCGGCCGCGTCATAGCGTTCGGCCTGTAATGTTTCAGTCGCCCTGGCCACGTACAGATCGGCGATCTCGCTGCGGAAACGGTTCAGGTCTGCTTCCACGGACTTGTCTTCATTCACCAAACTGCTTAATTCCTGTACATCACGCAGTAACTCGGTTTCCCATACGGCATTATCAATCGCCGGTTCAGCCAGCGCAGTTTGAATATTGGTTATATTCTCATTGGCCAGTTCAGTGATCCTGGCCTTTCTCTCGTCACCACTCAGGTGTGCGAGCCGGACCTGGGTCAGTTGTTCATTCAATTGCAAACCGTTCATCAGGTTGCCAAAGTCGGCAGCGAGTGCCTCGGCCTGGGTGCGGTCTCCTTCACTTAAAATGGTTTTTAATTCACTTTCGATCAGCGGTTTGAATTTCTCGGCGACGCTGGTCAGTGTTTCACTGTCCGGTTTCAGGCTGGCCAAGTCCACGATAGTGGCTTCCTGTTGTTTGAAATCGCTCAGGCTGGCAAGCTGTTCCTCAACACTACCCAGTTCAGATTCAAGACTGGCGATCTTTTGTTCTCTCTCGATTCGCTTTTCAAGGTCGGTCAACCTTGGATCGCCACGGCCACTTTCCGTTTGCATGCCTGAACGTACCAGGGCCAATGCATCCTCGTAATTGCCTTCTTCAAGTTGATTGAGTGCAAACACACGGTAGGCATTGCCCGGTCGCTGGTCTTCAAGCAGCGGGTTGCCCGGGTCGATGGCCTTGATCCTGGAGAGTATCTTGTTGGTTTCACCAATCAGGCTCTCATCTTCCAGTGCATTCTTGAACTCGGCATACAGGTCACCGATGGCCGTTCGTTTACTCGCTGCTACCTGGTCGGTTTTTTCTGCAAGATAAATTGAACCTGGATAGAACTCACTGATTTCGTCCAGTACTTTTTCAGCAGCTGGAAAGTCATAGTCGTCGCTACTGGTATCGATCAATGCGGCAATCTTGTCACTGAAGTAATTCTGGATTGCTTCCTTGGCTTCATCGGTGACAGTGTTTTGATCAGCGCGATCCAGAAGGCGTATCTCATCAAGTTTTGAAACTATAACCTGTTCGTTGCCTTGCTGAATCTCGGCCACCATGGCGTTGAGCCGTTGTTGTTTCAGGTAATCGAGTGCCGGGTTGATCAGCATCAAGCCGATTAAAATAAGGACAGTGGCGGCAATGAAGAACGGGTTCTTGTAGAAGGTGGCCTTACCCTCCAGTTCTTCCAGGAAATGGCCTACATTCGGGCTGCGGTCTTCACGTTTGAATGCAACCGCGCGTCTAAGGGCACGATTCTGCTTTTTATTCAGCGTCTTGATATAAGGCGGAACAAGTTTGTTTTCCATCGCCTTGTTGGCCGGCAACTTGTTAAAAGGGTGTTTGCCCGTTAACAGTTCATAGGCGGTACAACCCAGTGCGTAAGTGTCATCACGCGTGTCCGGTTCCTGCCCATCCAGCATTTCAAGACTTGCATACGCGGGCGTGAGCGCGCCCAGCTTGCCGGGATCAAACAGGGTTTTTTCTGCTTCACCCGTTACCGGGTTTTTAACGGCACGGGCGATACCAAAATCCAGTGTTTTTACTGTGCCGTCATTACAGAGAAAGGCGTTGCCGGGTTTGAAGTCGGAGTGAACCAGGTTGCGTTCATGTGCATAGATCAGGCCGGCACCCAGTTGCTTGATGATGTCATAGGCCTCATCAAATGGCAGGCCGCCCTGTTGGCGAACCTTCTTCTTGATGAAATCCTTTAGTTCCATGCCTTCCATGAGTTCCATCGTGATGAAAACCGGCGTGTTCGGTCCGCCTACACGGTCGAAGTCATAAATGGTGGCAATATTCGGGTGTGCCAGTTTCTGCTGGCGGCTGGATTCACGCTGCAGCGATATAAATGCTTCCGGATGGTCCTTGAAGTCGTCGTTCAATAACTTGATGGCAACGTGTGGCTTCTTGTCCTTGGCCTCGGCCTTGAGCAGGTCCAGTGCTTTATACACCTTACCCATACCACCAATACCCAGTACCTTTTCCAGCTTGAAGCGCTGCTTGATGATAGAACCCTCTTTATAACCGCCGGTTAAATCACCGGCAGGTGCATCAGGTTCGTTCCATTCAGTGCCAGCCGGGCCGGTGGCCGAGGTAACCGAGTTGGTGGATGTGTTGGTACCCGGAGTACTGAGATCTATGAAATCGCTGTCTGTACCGGTGTCCGTGTCGGGTTTCTCAGCGTCGGACATAATCCGGGTTGAATCACCGGTGTTGGAAGTATCATGCTTACGCGTGACGTCACGTTCCAGTCCTTTATCTTCGGCTGCCTGGTCTTCGACAGAATCCTGCGCAAATACGGTTGCGTCGGCATTGGCAGGGGCACCGGATTCGGTTTGCCTGGCGTGGGTGCGCCTGAATTCATTGATCTGTCTTTTTAAATGGGCGTAGGCTTTATCGTCGAGCTTATTCTGATCGTGAATTTCGTCGAGTTGCTGCAACATCTTGTTGGCAAATTGAGGAGACTTCTTCAGCAGACCGTCGAGCTGGGTCGACAGCGACTCGAGTTTGAGATCCCCCCTGGCTAAAGCCTCTAATGCGGTCTTGAAATCTGCCACTTACACAACTCCTTACACCAGTATGTGTATTCTGATAATGCTTAATCTATATCTACTAAGATAGCAGTTACATTGTCACCTGCGCCACGTTCCAGCGTTAAATCAATCAGCTTCTGGCAGGTCTCTTCCACGGTGCCGGATTTCAGCATTTGCTGGAATTCGATATCGTTTAAATGCTTGGTCAGTCCGTCACTGCATAACAGGTAGCGGTCGCCTTTCTGAAGTTCCTGTATATCCATGTCGATATACAGTTCCGGGGTCGCGCCAACGGCGCGTGTAATCATGTTTCCATGCGGATGCACGGCCGCTTCTTCGCGAGTGATCAGACCATGCTTTACATATTGTTCGACCTGGGAGTGATCGGTGGTCATCTGTCTTAATTCACCATCACGCAGGCGATAAAGGCGGCTGTCGCCCGCCCACATATAAACGCAATAATTAGCGTAGGTAACGAGGATGACAACCGTGCTGCCAATAGTCGTGCGTTTACGGGACTCCCTGGCTTTTTCGAGGAGTTTGCTGTTGACCTCGATCAGTTTGTCCTCGATGTCGTCGATATAGCGCTCGAGTGACAATCCCTCATGAATCTTTTTCAGGGAATTGACTATCATCTGGCTTGCGACATCGCCAGCGGCATGGCCGCCCATACCATCGGCCACGACCCACATACCCACCTCTGGCCTTTCCAGCATGGAATCTTCGTTTAACTTGCGAACTTTACCAACATTCGAGACACCGTGTGAGTGCCAGGAAAATTCGTTCGCCTTGTTTTTTTTAGAGTTCTCCATTGCTGGCCTATATTAATGAACTGTCGTTGGTGTAGATTTCACCGTCATTATCCATTCAAAGTGAACTTGACGACTTCTGTTGGGCCCTCGGCAAAGGATTTGCCAAGGCTGATTTCACCACTGCTGGGAATCGGCATTTCCTCGCGCCGCAAAAATGATTCTTCGGCATTCTCCAGTTTTACGTGAGTGCCATTAGTGCTCTGATCAATGATAAAGAACTTGTTTCGGCGCAGTTCGATTCGAACATGCTGCCTGGACGCCAGCTTTTCGTGTACCGGTACATCGCAGGTTTGACTGCGGCCTAGTACAGCACCGGTCCTGTCGCTGTTAAGCGTGACTGTTTGCCCCTTGTACTCAATATTCATGGAGATGGACTGGGGCTTGGGCACCTCGTTCAGCATTCCTGTTGCCATACGGGTGACGTCTTCTTCCTGCCAGATGACCTCAAATATCTGGATCACGTCTTTCTTGCCCTTGATAGGGGCGTTGTCCACGAAACGTGTACTGGCACGCATGACGGGTTCAAGTAAATCCACGGTAGTCTTGGTGGTGATGATTTGTCCGCCCTTGGCTTGTGCCGCCATACGCGCTGCCACGTTGACGGCATCGCCAAAGACGTCGCCACCTTCCAGCAAAGCTGGGCCGAAATGCATACCAATACGGATGCGTATTTCCGGTTTGTCTTCCTCGCGCTCTGCATTCATGTCTTCGAGGTCTTCATGCATTTCGCAGGAGGCGGTGGCGGCCTCGTTGGCATCCGGGAATGTGCACATGATTTCATCACCGATGGTTTTAATAACAGTGCCTTTATGTGCGTGCACGATTTCGGTAAGGTGATTAAGTGTCTCGGAAATGGTGACCCTGGCAGTTGAATCACCCAAAATTTCGAATAGACGAGTACTGCCGCTGATATCAGCGAACATGATCGCAAGGTTAGCAGACTTGGGCGACATGGTTTTTTAATCTATAAAAACAATTAGTTAGTATGGTTATTCTGTTTTAGAAATCTCTGTATATTGTAACGACTGCTGAAATTAATCACCGATCTCATTACTGTACTCCAGGCGTAAATTGCTAATAAGAGCAGTTACGAAGGAACACAGCCAAATAGTAACCAGTCACGGCTATACAGTCATCATCTTACATCATAAAATTAATCGGTAAAATCAGGACTTGACGTAAATTCTTCAGTAATTGGGCAACTCAATTTCAAACTTCCTGCGGGACTCATACAATTGTCAGAAACAAACACAAAATCGAACAAGGCCAGTTTAACCATACTGTTGCTGGTAATAGTCGTGCTGCTTGCATTTATAGCAGTGCAATCGGGCCTGGTCTCAAGCCTGCCCATGCAAAACCTGCTCGGCAATGAGCCGGTTGAAACGGGGGCAGGCAAACCGGTTTCCACGGAAAGTGAAAAGGCTAATGCTACGGAGTGGGCAATGACGGCCGATGTTGCCGTGCCGACCAATTCGCAACTTGATATCGACTACGTACAGATGCTGTTGCGGAATATGAGCCAGGCAGAACGCCAAAAGATCCTGGGCGATGCTGATTTATTCAAGCAAGCAGTTGAAAATGAAGCAAATAATCATTCAGTGTTGGCGGCGGCGCGGGCCAACAACCTGGACCAGGACACGAATATTGCGTTCCTGATGCAACGCGGGGCAGACAATATTCTGCGCGAGGCTTACCTGAATCGCCTGATTGCCAGCAAGCTACCTGAAGATTTTCCATCAGCAGCCCAGGTAGAGGAGTACTACACAAGCAACCAGTCACAGTTTGTACTCCCGGAACGTATCCACGTCTGGCAAATATTTTTTCAAAAGCCACTGGATGGCGACGAGTCTTCCATCAAGCAGGTGCGTGACAAGGCGACCCAGGTCTATGAACAACTTAAGCAAGGCAAGGCCGAGTTTGCCGAGTTGGCCACGAGCCTGTCACAACATCAGCAGAGCAGGGGCAGCGGTGGTTACATGGGCTTGATCAAGATGCCCGAGTTACTGCCCGAGGTACGGGAGCCCTTATTGAAGTTGAAAGAGGGGGAACTTGGCGCACCTGTAGAATCTGAAAGTGGCTTTCATATCCTCAAACGAGGCCGCATCGTCGAATCAGAAACAGTTGAATTTCAAGAGGTTAAAGATCAAATCAGGCAATTGCTGATGCGCCAGGCACAGCAACAATTAAGGGGTGCCATCTACACTCAGGCGCAAAAGGAATACCCTCAAACCATCCCGGCTGAAAAAATCGAGGAATGGCGCCTGCGGCTGAAAACAGACACCGTCACAAAATAACGGCAGTTTGTTGCGCGTTAGCAACAAAAACTGCCATTTTAACCGCTTTGCAAAGTCCATTTATTTCAGCTCTTTAGCGAAAGCATCTAGTTAATTTCATTAAATATTTTTTTTGCCCGGCTCAGGCTTACTTGATATAGTCATTAACTTGGGGATCAGTGCGTATACCGCGCTATATATTGTTCATGACAGTATGCTTAACTTTGCTGGCAAGTGTCTAAATACAAAGCACAATTTGTGACTTTTAAAGATAATAAAAAAAGTGTTGAACTGATTGTCAGACGCCTGCTGGCAACTTGTATGTTGCTGTGTTTTACGCATGCGACTGCCGGGCCACTGGGTATGCCTGATTCCTCTCGCCCGGGTGCAGTTCGCCCGGAAATAAAAGTCCCGGCAGAATCGAAAGCACCAGATCCTTCCCCTGAGAGCGCTACACCATCTCAAGCGTCAACCGAACCAAAGGTAGAAATCCCGGCGATGATCGATCGACCTTTCGATATCGAGGAAGGCCCTTATGTCATGGTGCAGAAATTCCGTTTGCTTGACGCCGAAGACATGCCTCGTTTTGATATCAACATTGACGAGGTCATGGTTCTGCTTGATGAAAGATTACAGGAGCAGCCAGACAGGGGTTTCAGTATTGGAGAGTTACAGGAAGTCTCCGATGTAGTGACCCGCTACTACCGTGAGAAAGGACTTATTCTGTCTACGGCCGTGTTACCGGTACAAACGGTGGCAGATGGTGTCGTGGATATCCAGGTTCTTGTTGGTCGACTCGGTCGTGTGATTGCAGAAAGTAACGAGGATTACAGCGAGTCTACTCTTAGACGACCTTTTCTGAAGTTGATCGGACAGCCGATTACCCAGGAGTCGATTGAATCAGCGCTACTCACCTTAACCGACTACCCCGGGCTGAGCGTGTTTGGTGTGTTCCAGCCCGGTCAGAAAGTCGGTGAAGCCGACATCATCCTGAAGGTTCAGGAAGAAAAATGGTATGACGTGGCCTATCGTGCGGATAACCATGGTCTGCAGGAAACCGGTCGAGCCCGCTTTCGTACCATCGTGGACTGGAATAACCCGGGAGGATTGGCTGATCGCCTGTCTGCCACGTTCCAGCAAACTTACAATCCCAAAAATAATGATTACTGGGCACTGGACTACGAGATCTACTTTGGTGATAGCTATAACTTCAATATAGGCACCTACAAAAACCGGTTTGATATCGGTGGTGAGTTTGCTGCCAACGAGATATCTGCTGAAACCACGACCGATACCATTGGCATAGAAAAATCATTCATCCGTAGTCGCCAGGAAAACCTTGCCTTGAATGCCATGGTACAAAGACGGCGATCGGCTACCACTACGGCAGGTCTGCAGACCAATGAAGACAGGCTCACCACCTTGACTCTGGGAATGAATTACGACTCGGTCGATACCTACCATCCGTTTCGAACATTTATCAATGCCTTCAAAGAAGAACCGGATAATTTTGGCGGCGGTTTGAACTTTGCCACATTGACGATCAGGCGCGGCTTTAACGATGTGCTCGGTGCAATGGGCTCCAATTCCGATCAGCTTGCAGGCATCGGCAACAAGCGCAGTAGCAGGCGCGGTGGTTCGGGCAGATTGGCTGAAGGACAATTTTTAAAGGTCGAGGCCAATTACCAACGCTTACAACTAATAACGCGCAATACATCACTGCTATTCCGCACAGAGTTTCAATGGTCCCAGGATCTGTTAGTGCCTCTGGAGCAATATTCGGTCGGTGGCCCTGAGAACGTGCGCGGTTTCCCGGATGCGCAGGGGCTGTTTGACCGGGCTTACTTTGTTTCACTCGAATATATTTTTAATGCACCGTTCTTCGCCGATAAACCGGCCTTCATGAACCGGACCTGGGGTGAAATTCTTCAGCTCTCTTTCTTTTATGATTTTGCCACGGCACAACAAAACGATGCGCTTGATACCGATCAGGACAGGAATACTTCGGGTAAGTGGGTAACTTACCGCAGCTGGGGCGTGGGCTTGCGCTTCAATTTACCGGGCATGATAGACAGTCGCCTGATGTATGCGAATCCGCTGGGGCCCGAGGCACCAGACAATGGCCGCGGTGGACAGATCTGGGGTGATTTGACCTACAGCTTTTAATTTGCATGAGAAGACACGGGTAACTGGTTGAAAAAACAATTTCGAATATTGCTTAAATGATTTAAGTGGGTTTGTCTGATAACTGGTTCACAGTTTTTGGTGCTGGTATCTGATACTAAGTATGATGTGGATAGTGCGCTTACCATTTAGCAACGCTGCGAATAAGTATGGGAAGAAATAACATTAATAAGAAGCGCGGAAAGTCATGTAAGAAAGTTTGCGATCGTGGTGCATCTGCACCGCGTTTAAACCCCGTTACGGCTTTTATTCGCGCCTCACTGCCTGCCGGGCTGTTACTCGGGCTGCCCGCGGGTTCTGCACTGGCAGGTCCGGAAGGTGGAGTCGTTGCAGCTGGTCAGGGCAGTATTGCCAATCCCGATGCCTCGACCACGGTTGTTAACCAGGCCTCACAAAATCTCATCGTCAACTGGGAATCCTTCAACGTCAACACCCATGAGACGGTCAACTTCAAACAACCTAACAAATCTGCCCAGGCCTTAAACCGTATCTTCGATCAAAACCCCAGCCAGATATTTGGTTCACTGAACGCTAACGGCAAGGTATTACTGATTAACCCCAATGGCGTTTTTTTCAGCCCCACTGCAAGAGTAAACGTGGGTGGCCTGGTTGCATCTGGTCTGAATATTAAAGACGAAGACTTCATGGCCGGTAAGCATACGTTCTTTAACCAGGACGGGTCTGAAGGTGGCATGGTCGTTAACCAGGGTTTGATCTCGGCAGCAACCGGCGGGTCGGTGACGTTAATTGGCGGTGCCGTCAAGAACGAGGGCACCATCCTGGCCACAGCCGGGCAGGTCAACCTCGTTGCCGGAAAGAAAGTCACGATGGATTTTGATGGTGATGGTCTGATTCAATTTACGGTTGATGAAGAGATCCTGCAGAACGCCCACGACCTTGATGACGCGATTTCCAACAGCGGCACCATTAATGCCGACGGTGGCAGCGTGTTGTTACATGGTAAGGCTGCCAAGGATGTCTTTACCAATGTAGTCAACAACAGCGGTGTGATTGGCGCCAACAAGATCCAGAACGAAGGCGGTCAGATCAAACTGGTTGCCAGCGGCGCGGGTAATTCACTTCTCAACACGGGCATAGTTGACGCGTCATCCAGCGATAGCGATGGTGGCAATGTTGAAATCCATGCCGAAGACAAAGTCATCATTTCTGAAACCTCGGTTATTACCACGGCATCCGAAACCGGCAAGGGCGGCAAGGTACAAATTACCGGTGACAAGGTTGGATTAACTGGCGACTCCATTGTTGATGCTTCCGGTGATACTGGTGGCGGTGAAGTATTAATTGGTGGTGATCTTCAGGGCAAGAATCCTGATGTTGTTAATGCTGCCAAAACCTATGTTGGCAAAGATGTCTCAATTACTGCGGATGCAGTCACTGAAGGCGATGGCGGCAAGGTTATTGTCTGGGCCGACGATACGACGCATTTTTATGGCGACATTTCTTCTACTGGCGGTGCATTACTGGGGGACGGTGGTTTCGTAGAAGTATCAGGCAAGGAGCTACTCAATTTTAAAGGGCTGGTTGATCTAAGAGCCAGCCAGGGGGGAAACGGTACGCTTCTCCTTGACCCGACTAACATAGAAATATCAGCCGCCGTTACTTCAATTGAAAACGATGGTGGTCCAGATCCTTTTACTTATTCTGACGTTTCGAATGATGGTCCAAGCCCATCTATCTTAAATGTTACTGATCTGGTAAATCAATTAGCACTAAGTGATGTCATTGTAACCACAGCATCTACAGCGGGTGATGCCGGTGACATTACTCTTACCACGAACCTTGACTATGACGGTATAGGAACCAGTTCGTTAACATTGGTTGCTAACAATAATATCAATATAACTGGTGGCACTATCACCGATGGCACGCCAGGCGGAGACACATTAAACCTGACATTAAATGCCGATTCTGACGCCAGTGGTGCGGGCTCCCTGACAATATCTCAACTGATAGAAACCAATAATGGAACGATAAACCTGTTAGCTGAAGACTTTATTTTTTCAGGAGCAGGAATTGACGCTGGTAGCGCTGATATTTTTCTCACTGAGACACAGGTAGCTGGACCATTAACATTTGGCGATGAATTTGACCAGACAGAGGTCGACCTGTTATCAACTACAGGAACAATTACCTTTGGTCGTGCAACGGATTCTACCGGCACCGTGACGACCATGGACTCCACAACTTTTCTGGATGCAGTCAGTATCGACTTTACTGGTACTGGTGCAAATATTGTTTTAGCCGCTACGAGTACGATTGATTTCAGTGAGGGTGGTGATGCCACAGGCAGCACTGTAACTGCTACTAACTTGACGCTGGATACAACCGGCGGTGCCACTGTCACCCAGGGCACAACGACACCAGACAGTATTGTAGCCTCTACATTGACATTCGTCGGTGATGGAACCATTACATTAAACAGCACAGCCAATGATGTTGATTCTCTCGCTGCGAGTGGCACTACTGCCGTGACATTTACCGATACAGACGCAATAGATTTTGCGGCCGCTAATTTTGCAGCTTCCTCGCTAAACCTGATAACTGGTGATGCAATAACCGACACTGGAACGATTACGATTTCCGGTGTGACCACGTTAAATGCCAATGCAGGGGCATCAGCGATTACCCTGAATTCAACCGGCAATGACTTTGATTCAGACGATAGTGGCGATGAAGTCAATGCAGCGGGCACAAATATTACGCTGGTAGATACTGATGCGATTGTGCTGGGTGATATAGATGACGGCGGTGATTTCGTATTAACCGCGGGCGGGGCCGTCACTCAGACTGTCGCAGGTGGTGCTGGTACAAACATTGACGTCACGGATACTACTTCTATCACCGCGACGGGTAACGCGGTGACATTGACCGCCTCGGATAACGATTTTGGTAATGAGGTGAGTGCGGCCGGCACAAATATATCGCTACGCGATACGAATGACATTGAACTGGATGACATTGATGATGCGGGCGATTTTACCTTAATTACCGGTGGTGCCGTGACCCAGACTGCAGCAGGTGTGGCAGGCGATAATATTGATGTAACCGGCACAACCGATATTACATCAGTAGGCTTTGCGGTAACCCTGGATGAAGCCACGAACGATTTTGGTGGTGCGGTAACTGCAGCGGGTACCAATATCTCTTTAACCGACATCGGTGCGATCGAACTAGGTGACATTGATGATGCTGGTGACCTGGTGGTGGTGGCCTCGGCAGGTGCGATCACTCAGACTGCGGCGGCAGGTCCAACCAATAATATTGATGTCACCGGCACCAGCAGTTTTACGGCCACCGGCAACGCCGTAACCTTGAACTCTTCGGACAACAATTTCACGGGTGCAGTCAGCGCCGCCGGCACTAATATATCGCTACGCGATACTAACGCGATCGTGCTTGATGACATCGATGATGCGGGCGACTTTACCTTAATAATCGGTGGTGCCGTGACCCAGACTGCAGCAGGTGCGGCAGGCGATAATATCGATGTAACCGGCACAACCGATATTACATCAGTAGGCTTTGCGGTAACCCTGGATGAAGCCACGAACGATTTTGGTGGTGCGGTAACTGCAGCGGGTACCAATATCTCTTTAACCGACATCGGTGCGATCGAACTAGGTGACATTGATGATGCTGGTGACCTGGTGGTGGTGGCCTCGGCAGGTGCGATCACTCAGACTGCGGCGGCAGGTCCAACCAATAATATTGATGTCACCGGCACCAGCAGTTTTACGGCCACCGGCAACGCCGTAACCTTGAACTCTTCGGACAACAATTTCACGGGTGCAGTCAGCGCCGCCGGCACTAATATATCGCTACGCGATACTAACGCGATCGTGCTTGATGACATCGATGATGCGGGCGACTTTACCTTAATAACCGGTGGTGCCGTGACCCAGACTGCAGCAGGTGTGGCAGGCGATAATATTGATGTAACCGGAACTACCAGTATCACGGCAACCGGATTTGCGGTAACCCTGGATGAAGCCACGAACGATTTTGGTGGTGCGGTCAGTGTTGCCGGCACCAATATTTCCTTGCGTGATACGAATGCGATCCAACTGGATGACATCGATGATAGTGGTGCTTTCACATTAACCGCTGGTGGTGCGGTTACGCAGACGGCAGCGGGAGTTGCTGGCGATAATGTGGATGTCACCGGCACAACCAGCATTACGGCAACCGGATTTGCAGTGACGCTGGATCAAGCCACGAATGACTTTGTTGGCGCAGTCAGTGCCGCTGGCACCAATATTTCGCTTACAGATGCCAATTCACTTGTCCTCGGTACCGTTAGCGATGCGGGTGATTTTGTTGTCAATTTCGATGCCAGCGATGGTGGGACGGAATCACTGTCATTCAATAATGATGTCAATGTAAATAGCATAGCGATTTCAGGAACGAGTAGTAATGACACGGTGAACCTGGGCGCCGATGCTGATATCACTGCTGCTACTGGCGACATTGTAATAGGTGCAGCACAAAATATTACCGGTATCGATATTAATGGCGCGGGTTCAAACATTATTACTGCGACTGCAGGCGCAATAGATCTGGCTTCAATCACAGGCAGTGCCGCAGTGGCCGAACTGGAACTGAATGCCGGTACCAATATTACATTGGCCGACGTTACTCTTAATAATGGTGCAGGGCTGCTGGATATTGACCTGGATGAAGGTGCAGATGGCACCCAGACCCTGGATCTGAATGGCGATATTATCGTCGGAAGTCTGACAGTTGATGGTCAGAATGCCAATGATACGGTGTTAATTGGAAGTAATGTAGATATTACAACCAGCACAGGTGATATCGCCATGGGTGCCACGCAGAATATATCAGCGGTGACCCTGGACGGTGCTGGTAGTAATACTCTAACGGCAACGGCAGGCGCTATAGACCTGGCAGCACTGACTGATGCTGCGAATATCACGAACTTGAATTTGCTTGCGGATACCGGTGTGACTTTGGATACCGTGACTCTCAATAACGCGCCGGGCTCGAGCACACTGGATATTCGTTTTGACCAGGGCGGCGATGATGCTGCGGCGCTCAATGTTACCAATACTATAACGGTAGGCACTTTAGGCCTGGTTTTAGGTCAGGGCACCAACGACACCATGACCTTTGGCGGATTAATTACAACATCTTCAGGCAGTGTCAGTCTTAGTGATGCCGCGACGATCAATATCAATGGTGGCATCAATGCAGCCAGCAATATCAATATTGATGCTGTTACCACCGTCAATGCCGCTGCAGGTGGTAACTCCATTACAGGCACAGAAATCGAGATTCGCGACAATAATAATGTTGGTACGTTTAACATCACGGGAACGGGTCTGTTAACGATTGATGCAAGTAGCCCGGGTACCATTGCACTTGCCGACATCACTGATTCGGCCGATGCTGATCTTACTATTAACGCAGGTGCAGGTATTACCGCTATTTCATCAGTCAATATGGATGGCGGTGGCACATTAACAGTCGATGTCGGTACCAACGCGGCCACGGGTGCTGTTGCCAATTTCGTCGGTACGGTTACAGCGGGCGTGATTGACTTCAGTGGTTTTGAAGGTGATGACGTATTCAATATTCAAAACACCCTGACAGCTACAGCTGGCAGTGTCACCATTGATACGGCGAATACAATTGACGTTGCCAATATTGTGGCAGAAACAGATATTACGATTGATGTATCAGCAGGTGTGTCCACTCCGAGTATAGATTTGAATGGCACTTCCTATGCATCCAATGATGGCAATATTACACTAACGGGCGCTATCGATCTGGATGCAGCGGGCGCGATCACGTTTGATAGTGATGCCGATAATGATGCTACGGATGGCAACATTAATCTCAATGGCGCAGTGAACGATAACTCCATTGGTGATTCTGCTCTTATCGTTGATGCGGATACCGGCGACGTTAGCTTGAATGCCATCGGCACTACAACACAAATCGGTGATTTAACGATTACCGGTAACGACATTACTTTCAATGGAAACGTTGAATCAGGCTTGATTACCGCTACCGGTGTTCAAAACGGCGGCGACAATGATAGCGTCGTCATTGCAGGTGGCGTTACCCTGGACTCGAATGGCAGTAACATGGTCTTTCGTACGGATGATATAGCGTTCCCCGGCTCGGCCAGCCTGACATCTACAGGCGGAGGCACAAGCGTAACCTTTGCCGGTGAAACGGATGCCACAACGATCGGCCTGGGCACAGGTTCTGCTGGCACACTGCAGTTGACCCAGGACGAATTAAATATCGTCGACTCTACCTTTACTGAAATTATTGTCGGCGTTGACGGGACCCAGTCCGGCACTATCCAGGTAGATGACAGTGGTGCTGATAACAACCTGACTATCGATAATACCGGTTTGCGTTTACGTGTGGAGACGGCACCGGGTGATATCGACATCAATAGCACGATCACGCTTGCCAATACCGGTTCAGATTTCAACATCGAAGGTGCGGGTGACACTACTTTGTTAAGTGGCGATATCACGACTAATGGTGGTGATATCATTATTAATGACACGGTGCTGGTGGATGGAACCCGAACGTTGGACTCAGGTAACAGCGCAACTGCGGCCGCTGCGGGTCTAATTCAAATTACGGGTGACATAGGCTCGGTCGATACGACGGGCGATACCCTAACGCTGGATGCTCGTAGCGTCGCTATTGGTGGCTATGGTGCGGTGGATGTGGTTGGCGATGTGGGTGCAGGAACAGTCAATGGCGCAGCGGCGAATGATTTAACGGGATTTACTGTATTTGCTGACCAGGTTGACGTAGCGAACATTGAAGTGACCTCAGGTGACATTGCCTTATCGGCTGTCACCAATATCGATCTCAACGGTGCGACTTATCAAACCACCACATCAGGCAGTATTACAATTGGCGCTGAACTTGGGGCAGGTTCAGGCACGATTGACCTGGATCAGGCTGGCGGTCTAACTACAATTCAAACAGCTGGCGGGGCAGGCGACGATATTACTATTGAATCGCCCATAAGAGATGGTGATGCCACACAACTTACACTAAATGCCGGTGTCGGGGGTGATGTAACGGCGGATACGATTGGTGCTATTACGCCTATTGGCACGGTTGATGTTGATGGTGATCAAATCAGCTTAGACATTATCAATGTAGATAACGGCGATATTTTCGTAACGGGCAATAACATTGATCTAAATTCCGGCTTCACGATAACTACGGCGGGCGAAATTAATGTCACGGGTCCGGTTGTGCTGACTGGTACTGGTATCACTGCTTTCACAACACCCGGTGGCGCAGGTGACAATATTACTTTCAGTAGTACGATTGATGATAATGTTGCCGGTGATAGTATTTTGACGCTTGATGCGGATGCGGGTGGTGCCGGTAATGTCACGGTTGGTGGCGCGATTGGCGGTATTACCCGGGTCAGGCAAGTCGATATTGATGGCGTGGTTATCAACGTTGATAGTATTCGCGTTGATGGCGTAGCGACAGGTGCTGCAAATATTTTTGTGGGCACGCTTGGCACTACCACTACCCTTAATTTGAATGGTGCCAATTATGATTCTATTAATTCCCCGACATCAGGCATTATTCGTTTTGATGGCCCTGTCACGTTAAACCAGGGTGCCGCCACGACGACCACGGTATCGAGCACCAGTGGTGCAGACAGTGATATTACATTCCGCGGCACCGTAAACGATAACGGTGCTGGTAACACGGCACTTGTTGTCAATTCCGGCGCTACCGGTAATACCTGGTTTCAACAAGCAGTTGGTGGCGCAACGGCTATTGAAAGCCTGACCGTGACCAACGCGGCACAAATCAACGTTGATGATGTCACGACGACGGGTGATCAATCCTATACGTCCGCGAATATTGATTTAGGCGGAACGACTTACACCAGTAACACAGCCGGTACAATTTCATTCACAGGGCCGGTAGAGTTATTTGACAATGTCACCGTCACAACGGCCGGGGCTGGCGGCGATAATATTTCTTTCTCCTCTACGATTGATGCAGATGATGCAGACAACCAGGACCGCTCTTTGACATTAACCGCCGGTGCGGGCGATGTCACCGTGACGGGCGCTATCGGTGGAACAGAAGCAATGGATGGTGGCGTAACAATTTCTGGTGCAACGATTAGTACCGATGCGATCACTACTGATGGTACTGACACCGGGGCTAACAAGGGAGGAGGTGCAGTTACCATTGATGCTGCTGGTGGCACGATCACAGTCGGGGGCGAGATAAGTGCTATTGGTAAGGGTCTGATTGCAGGTGGTGCAGTTGATATTGATGCCGATGGTACGAATGCAATTTCAGTACAGGGCATTACGACTAATAGTACTGGTATTAATGGGGGCATCATCAAACTCAATGATGATGGTGGAACCGGTGTCGTTACGCTCAACGGTAATCTAACGTCAGGCGTGGCTACCAATGCTGGTGGTGCAATTACACTGGGATCTGCTACCGCATTGGGTACAGACATTACCATATCAACAGGTACTGCAGGTGGTGATATTAGCTTTGATGCCACACTTGACAGTGAAG
Source organism: Gammaproteobacteria bacterium (assembly GCA_965229565.1). Lineage (GTDB taxonomy): Bacteria > Pseudomonadota > Gammaproteobacteria > Eutrophobiales > Eutrophobiaceae > JANQNX01. Next base: position 1,549,491 of record OZ245888.1, read on the forward strand.
CGTTGGAAAATAATACATTAGATTTAACAGCTGGTACTGGCAGTATCACATTTACCGGTGCAGTCGGATCTGGCTTGAACCAGGCACTGGGCGCGATAACAGTAAACTCTGCTACAAATTTAACCGCCACTAGTACTGTTGAAGCGGCCAGTTTTACCCAGACTGCTGGCACGGGTACAACGACATTTTCCGCTGCGGTCGACGCCAGTGCCGGTGATATCAATGTGACCGCCAATGCCATCGTGGTTGATGGGACATTAACGACTTCATCGGCGGGAACAGCCGGTACCATTCAAATCAGTAACAATGTGACTGTGAATGCTGCCCTGGATGCAGGTGGCGATGACATTATTCTTAATGGTGGTGCTGGCACATTGACTATCAGTGCCCTTATCTCTGATGACAGTCCAATCAGTCTGACCGCAACCGACGATATTATAGTTACCGGTACAGGTACCGTTCAAACCACGGGTGCCAATGACATCACCCTGACTGCTGACACCGGGCCGGCTGATGGTGCGGGTGGCATCTGGGTGCAAACGGGTGGACTGATTGATTCCGGTCAGAATATCGTATTGAACGGTTCCGATATTATTGCCGCCGCGACAGCGGATGCGGGTATTGACATCCAGGCAAACGGTGCCATAGCCGTACTCGATGCCGCGGGTACTATCGATTTAAACCATAACGCGGCTACCGCTGATACAACCGATATGGTTATCAACGGGCTAATCACCTCTGGCAGTTCGGTCACCGTTGAATCTAGAAACGACATCATCATGGGAGTCGATGGTGATATTACCAGCACCACTGTTACGGCCACAGATGCCATCACACTGACTGCAGACACGGCGGCTGGCGCGCTTGGTGGCATCGTTGATATGGCTGACGGCACTATCGTCAATGCCGGTGCCGGTCTTATTGATATCAATGCCGATGGCAATATTGATCTTGGACTTGTAACAACCTCGAATTCAACAGCAGGTGCGGTCAACCTGAATTCCGATAACGGTGCTATAACTGATGCAGATGGTGCAGCTGGCGCTGATGTAACCGCGAGCACCGGTGGTCTGGTAATTACAGCAGAACAGGGTGTTGTAGATATTGAAACCGAAGTCGCTCAACTGAATGTGACTAATAATACCGGTACACCGGCTGGCAATATAGTTATCAATGAAGCTGACGACGTATTGCTGGTGGGTAATTTTTTCAACGCGGCGACCAATGGAACGATTGCATTAACAACTGCCGACGGCAGTATTGATACCGGAACGGTTGCCGTGTCCACCCAGGACGGTGCGATCACATTGACAGCCGGTGATACGGGTAGCAACAACGGTTCTATTACCGTCGGCACTAATGGCATAGCATCCAACGGTGCCGGCGCTGGTGATATTATATTAAATGCCGCAGATGGTGTTGCACTTGGTGGAAATGTGAATGCGCTGGCAGATACCGTCACTATTAATGCAGATACTGGTGATGCTGATAATGCCGGAGCGATTTCACGCACGGGCGGCACGGTATCAGGTTCTTCGATAGACCTGGATGCGGCTACAGGTATTGTTGCTGTTACAGCCACTGACACGTTGGCCGTTGATAACAGTACGACGGGCGCTGTAGACATTGATAATGCCTTTGCTACATTGGTCACGGTCAGTTCTTTGACGACTGCCGGTGTCGGAAATATTACCTTCGATCAAACTGGTGGTGGCGATGTTACTTTCACCTCTGTCGATGGCCCTGATGCGGCCACGCTGAATTCGCAAAACGGTATTACGCTAAATAATGTTGCCTCGTTAACGGACCTTAGCGTTAATGTCGATACAGACGATAACACTGCAGGCGCACTACTTGATCTTGGCAATGGCACATTAACAGTAACCAACACGATCAGTTTATCCGGTGGTACGGATAATAATGACACGCTACGAGGCCAACCCGGCGGCCATACCTGGGTTATTACCGGTGCCAATGCCGGTTTGATTGATACCGGTGCCCCCGATTTTGCCAGCTTCACGGATATTGGAACCATTTCGGGTGACGATAGCGTCATTGCAGACACGATAGACCAGTCAGATGGCAGTGCTGTTGCTGGCCCGTTCACGGCCTTATTAACTTCTGCGGGAACTAATGACGGCATGGCCGGTGGTATTACCGGATTGATTAATTTCGATAATATCGATGCCATTAATGGATCCGGTGCTGGTGACTCATTGACCGGTTTTAACACGACGGCCACATGGACACTGGACGGCGGCGGCACAGAAAATTACCTGGATACCGGTAGTGGTCAGGACCTGGATTTTACCAACGACTTCAATACGCTCACGGGAGGTGCCGGGGATGACACCTTCAATATCACCACGATTTATACAGCAGATCTTATCGGTGACCCTGCCGGTGGCGGCAATGATGGCTCAGACAGTTTTGTGTTTGATGATGGAGCGAATCCGGCTGGCACCGCGCAACTCATAGGCAGTATTGATGGCGGCGTGTTCGATGGCGCCGGTGGCGGCACTGCTGTAGGAAATGATTCGATTGATTTCTCCGGTTCCAAACTGGGGCTTAAGGTGACAGTGAACATTCCAGGTACCGATAATGGTCAACAGGGCCTGATCGAGGATGAGCCATTAATTAACATTGCCCCTGACACCGATCTGATTACTGCCGGTTTTGACAATATTAATGCACTTACAGGTAACGGGCTGGGTGTCTTGCTGGGGCCGAACCAGAATACCTGGTGGAATGTAACGGGTACCGACACCGGTTTCTTCGGTGACGCGTTAACCAATATCACTACGGGTTTTAACAACTTCTCTATACTCGGCGGCAACCAGAATGACGTGTTTATATTTCAGAACGCGGGTGAAATCACGCTGGGTATCGATGGTGGACTTGGAAACAATATTCTGGCGGGCACACAGGGCGCAGATACATTTAATATCAACGATACTTTTCCTGGCGGGCAAATTCCGACTCCAATTGCTGGCACATCTGTTAACTTCACAACCGCAGCAGGTACTACCTACCTCACGAATATCGATTCCATTGATGGTGCCGATGCATTTACTGCTACACCCGGCACTGACACCGATACCGGTGCAGACATATTCAACATTACCGTGGACTGGAGCGGCAGTCTGAACGGCGTGGGTGGCAATGACTCCTTTGTATTTACTAACGGTGTCACGGTCGGTGGCTCTATTACAGGCGGCACCGGGTCCGACACCCTTGACTGGACTGCCTACAATACATCCAGAAGTGTTCTGCTGACCGCTTCAACAGTGGATGGCTTCAGCGGTACCGAGGCAAGTATCACCGGCGGCTTTGTGACCATTGATGTGCTCACGGGCGGCACGGTCAGCGATACGCTCACTGGCAGGAACGTAGCCAGTACCTGGACGCTGGATGGTACTCCGCAATACACCGATGGCACTGCGACACTGGATTTTTCTGCCTTCGAGGTATTACAAGGCGGAACCAACACGGATGCATTTAACGTGACTGCCGCGAGTGCCTTTACCCTGTTAGGTGGTACTGGTGTGGATACCTTCGATATTGATGCCACGTTAACCGGTTCACTGGACGGTGAAGTAGGTGCCGATATTTTACAGGGAGACCTGATTGACGACGTCTTATTGACTGGCTCAAACGCCGACGGATTTACTGGTACCGAGGCCGACATCACGGCAAATTTTGACGGCATCAGCGTAATAAATGGTAACGGCGGCACCTTGACCGGTCAGAGTGTGGCGTCGACGTGGAACCTGGGTGCGACGCAGACCTACAATAACGGCTCACATACCTTGACCTATACGGGCTTTGCCAATTTACAAGGTGGCACGAATACCGACGCCTTTAACGTAACTACAGCCAATACCTATAACCTCTTTGGTGGTGCTGGCGTCGATACGTTTACAATTGATGCAACACTAACGGGCTCTATTGATGGCGAGACTGGTGCCGATGTTCTTCAAGGTACAGCAATCGATGCTGTATTTATTACAAGCTCGGACGCGGATGGATACCTTGGTACAGAGACAGATATAACAGGCGGATTTGATGGCATTGCGAATATCACTGGCAACGGGGGTACCTTAACCGGTAGCAATACGACGAATACCTGGTCACTTGCCGGCACGTCGACCTTTGATGATGGAACCGCAGATCCGGATCTGATCTTTAGCGGATTCGCCAACCTGCAGGGTGGGACAAATACCGACACCTTCAACGTGACTACTGCCAATGCTTATAATCTGCGAGGTGGAGACGGCGACGACACGTTTGATATCGACGCGACCTTGACCGGGTTGATAGACGGGGAAGGACAAACGGGTGTCGATATCTTACAGGGCGACCTGATTGATAATGTTGTACTGACGGGTTCCGATGCAGACGGTTTTGCCGGTACTGAGCCCAATATCACAGGTGGTTTCGATGGTATTGAAACGCTCACAGGCAATGGAGGTACTTTACAAGGCCGTGATGTCGCGAGTACGTGGAACCTGGATGGTACGCCGACCTATAGCGATGGCAACACACTGAATTTTACTGGTTTTGCCAATTTGCAGGGAGGATCAGACACGGATGCCTTTAACCTTAATACGGCTGGCAGCACGTTTAATTTACGTGGCGGTGCCGGTGTCGATACCTTTGATGTTGATATCGCCCTGACAGGTTTAATCGATGGTGAAGCAGGTGCAGACATCTTGCAGGGCACATTGATTTCCAACGTCGTCCTTACCGGCTCAGATGCTGACGGTTATGCCGGAACCGAGGCAGATATCTCAGGTAATTTTGATGGTATACAGGTACTAACCGGTGCAGCTGCCTCCTTAACGGGTGAAAACGTGAATGGCGCATTCGATATCACTGGTGGTGATAGCGGTACTTATTCAGGTGGCACTGGCACGCTGACATTTACCGGCGTGCAAAATCTTACTGGTGGTAGCGCCAACGACTCGTTCACGATCAATGGCGGTACGCTAAGCGGAACAGCCGTGGGTGGTGCCGGCACAGACACACTGATAGGCGGTAATGACTACGTTGTGACCGGTGCAAACTCTGGCACGGTGACTGGAATAACCGGGGGCTGGAGCCAGATAGAAAACCTGACAGGTACAGCGGGCGCCGACACCTTTAATGTTACTGGCGGCACCTTAAGCGGTCTTATAAACGGTGCGGGTGGAGGCGATTCGGCCACATTTGCCGGGCAGACCGTTACGCTGAACGGCACCAATACCGGCATATCCAATGTCGAAAATGTCAATCTGGGCGGTGGTACATTAGTGGGGTCTGCAGGAACGACTGCATGGAACCTAAATGCTGCGAGTTCGGGCACCGCCAATGATGGTACGACGGCTATTACCTTTACCAATACACCCACTGTGAGAGGCGGTACCGGAACTGATACCTTCACCGCAAACGGTGCATACAACGGCACGGTTAATTTGACGGATCTTGATAACACCTGGAACTATACGCCGGGTGCCACGTTAACCAACGGCGCTGTTACCGGCTCAGGATCACTGACAATTCCAGGCACTGATGGTGTAGCGCTGGATATTGCAGGCGGCGATCTGGTATTGCCGAATCTCGCAGGCTTTAACGGTCACACCATAATTGGTGGCGCACTAACTGTGCCTGGTGCAACTCCTTATTACACGGCTACGGCGGTTGATTTTAATACCACGACCCTGACGGTAACTGACCCGATTAACAGCGGCGGCTCCGTGACGTTACTGGGTGGTGATGTCATTCTGAATAACGATATTACCCTGACCTCCGGCACGATTGGCATGGTTGCTGGCGGACCGGTTGTCGTACCGGGTTCGACCGGTATTATTGATGCGTCAGCCGGTCCGGTGACGCTAACAGCACCCCCGGGTGCAGCCCCATCCGGTGCCTTTGTCGCCAGTGATAATCTTGTTGGGTCAGAAAATATCACGCTGGCATTTGGCGGTGGCGAAGTCGATCTCGCAACCGGTGCGGGTGAAGACGTGGAATTCAACGGTGCCAGTATCAGTAATGATATTTTCACGGATCCACAATTTGAGGCCTTCGTAAACGGTGCACTGGCAGCTTTAGGCGTCAATATTACAACTACCTTCTCCATCAACCCGGCATCGGCATTGATTGGTCTCGAAACACTGGCGTTTATCGACCTTGGCCTATTTGAAGAAGAGTTGCAGCTGTTTGGTACCATCGGTACCGGCATTGCCCTGGCACTGGCACAGTGCGAAGAGCAAGAGGGTTGTGCGCCTAACGTCACCGAGGATGAATTGAATACCCTCATTGCAACTCTTGAAGCACGTATCGAGGAATTACGTCGACGACTTGAAGAAAATGAGAACACGGCAAACAGGGTTGAACTCGAAGGTTTAATCGAAGGCTTTAACAAGGAACTGCAGGCGTTCAATTCATATCTTGCAGAGTTGCAGGCCTTCTTCTCTGCCGAGGCAGCGCTGGAAGAAGAGCTGGAAGACGATTTCATAGATGAAGAGCCGCTGCTTGATGGCGAAACCGGTGCGGATGAAATAACAGTCCTGGCAGGTGTGCTTGAGACCATCCAGTCACGTATCGATTGGCTTGAAAGCCTGAAAGAAGACCCGGAAGAAAGGAATCGTCTCAGTGAAGCGACCGGTATTGAACTGACACTTGAAGAACTGGATAAGTTAATCGAGGCTGCAAGGGCAGAAGCCGCCTTCATCGAGAACAGGATTCGCCTGTTAATTGAAGGAACCGAGGCACGTCTCGGAGTACAGCCCATCTTCACGGCCGAGGCCAGGAATTATGACGATACGCAAGTGCTGCACTATGGCCCGGGTTTACTAGAATTAGATAACAACAAGATTGCCCTGAAGGGTATGAATATTTATTAACCATGGCTTTGTCACGTTACATATCACTGGCTATTACCATTGCGCTACTGGTTTCGCAGGCAGGTCACACGGCTATACTCAGCAAGGCAGAACTTGACCAGGCTGACGTGCCGACGCTGGAAAATGACAGCGCTATATTTGCGTCTATTCAACGTGGTATCGCATTGTCTATCGCGCAATGTGAGGGTGTCGATCTGTGCACATTGAATGTTGATGTTGCTGAAATGGAGGCCCTAATCAGTGCGCTAGAGTCCCGTATCAATACGCTGACACTGAAACAGGAAAATGTTGAAGACCCGGCCGCGTTCCAGGCCGTCATTTCTGCCTATGCCGATACCCGTGACGACTACAGCGCACAACTGGAAAAACTGAAAGAGTTGAAGAGTGAATTGGACAGTGATGAAGGATTCCTCGACCAGGCAGTGCCCGAACCGGATTTCCCGGTTGAAACCGCCCGTGATGCTGAACTGCTTGAATACATTGAAGACGAACTGGAACTGTTTGAAGACGACGAACTCGTGGATGATGAAACAGAGTGGGATTTGCCACCTTTGCCTGCAGATCTGAAAGAATCAACGGAAACCCCTTAAAGAATTATTGCTAATGACAAAAACAAAAACGAAGACCAAAGCACAAAAAAAAGAAGCCGACCCAACACCTCAATTACCCCAGTTCTACAAGAAGGTCGTGCCATTAAATAAAACGGCACACAGTGGTCTTTACCTGGAGCCGATTGAAAATTACCTGCATACCAGGGACACGAACAGTGTTTATATTGCGGCGATTGAATTTATCAAGGCCAGCCATGAATACCCGATCGTGTTCGCCAGTAATACCGATGGCAGCATTTTCCCGGTTGTGTTGCTCGGACTTGAGCAGCAGAAAAATGCATTCATCAATAAGGCAGGCCAGTGGTTGGCCAATTACATCCCGGCCTACGTCAGGCGTTACCCGTTCATTCTTGCCATGAACGAGGACCAGTTTACCGTGTGTATCGACGAGGGCTTTGCCGGTTTTAATACCGCTAAAGAAGGCCAGCCGCTCTTTAATGAAAAGGGCGAAGAACTCAAGCCATTATTGCAAGCAATTGAATTCCTTAAAGAATATCAGCAACACGTGCAATTGACGACACTCTTTTGTGACAACATGAAAAAGCTGGAATTACTGGAACCCGTGGAAGCCAATATCGAATTTGCCAGTGGGCAGAAAAAGAAAATGGGCGGCTTCATGTGCGTGAACAGGAAGAAACTGAAAGACTTGAAGCCGGAAGATTTATCCCAACTGGTCAAGTCCGACCAGTTGGAACTCATTTATGCGCACCTTGCCTCGCTGGATAATCTGCAAGCGCTAATGAAGCGCGCGGCGGCGAATTAATTACTCGTTACTAATCTGTATTGGCTGACCGGGATCAATGTCTTCCTGTGGGCCAAACTTGACCACGTAGTCATTGACTACCTTGTCAGCCTCGGACAACTCTTCACTGGAAAGCTTGTTCATGGCCTTGTCAACAGCGTCAATTGAAAGTTCGTGCTTATGCGAGGCGCCGACTTTGTACCAGATATAGGCTGACTCATAGTCCTTCGGTAAACCATTGCCTTGATAGTACAACTCGCCCAGTTTGTACTGTGCCTGGGGGATGCCGTGCTCAGCCGATTTACGAAACCATTTGCCGGCATTTTCATAATCCTGTTCAACTCCCTGGCCCTTGAGATACATCATACCCAGCCAGTACTGGGCCATAGCATGATCGGAGGTTTCTGCCAGTGACTGGAAAATAGGAAAGGCCTTGTTGAAGTCCTGCATGGTGTAGGCCACCACGCCATCGTTAAAATCTGCACGTACTGCAGTCGAAAAACCAAGGATGAGAAGGGCCAGAATTAAGCTGATTTTTTTCATTTTATACTCGCTGTTGGTATTGCTGTGTCAAGTTTCGTAGAATGCGTCGCCTGATCCAGAAGGTGACATATATATTTGTTATTAGCTTAGTCAGCAAAGGCGATGAATTGTTTCACGCGACTTTTAAATTGTAAATACAACGGCATCAACAAATGACTGAATTTCAAGCATTTCGCGTCCACCAGCAAGATGACCAGGTCAAGGGCAGGCTGGAGAACGTCTCGCTGGACGATCTCAGCGATGGCGAGGTCGTGATCAAGTCCGCCTATTCGTCGGTCAATTACAAGGATGCGCTGGCTGCGACCGGAAAGGGCAAGATTATCCGCGACTTTCCCCGAATTGCCGGTATTGATGTTGCCGGCCAGGTCGTCTCCTCCACGGACCCCCGTTATAAAGAGGGTGATGATGTACTGGTGACTGGTTATGAACTGGGTACCGGGCACGACGGTGGCTATGCCGAATTTGTCAGGGTCCCGGCTGAATGGGTGGTGCCCATTCCTGCATCACTGAGTGCCTATGAAGTCATGGCCATTGGTACGGCCGGGTTTACGGCGGCATTATGTATCAAACGCCTGGAAGAGAATGGCCTCAAGCCGGATAACGGACCTTTTATCGTCACTGGCGCCACGGGCGGTGTCGGCAGTTTTGCCATCGATATGCTCAGCAACCTGGGTTACGAGGTCGTTGCCGTGACCGGGAAGAAGGAAAGTCATGACGAGTTAAAGGCACTGGGTGCCAGCAAAATCCTGGATAGACATGACATCAAGCTCGATGGCCCGCCGCTGGAAAAAGGCGAGTGGGGTGGTGCTATAGATAATGTCGGCGGCGATTTACTGGCCTGGCTGACAAGAACCATGCGCCCCTGGTCCTGTATTGCCTCGGTAGGACTTGCTGGAGGCACACATCTGAATACCACCGTGATGCCCTTTATATTACGTGGCGTGAGTATTATCGGTATAACCTCCTCGGGCACGCCCACGGTATGGCGTCAGCCGTTGTGGGAGCGTTTGGCCACTGACTTGAAGCCAACTCACCTCGACAGGATCGTGTCGCAGGTGGTGACGCTTTCCGAATTACCCGGCGTATTTGATGCCATGCTGTCCGGCAAAACGACCGGCAGGACGCTGGTAGAGATTAATAAACCCTGACAGGAATAGTGATGGTAGCGAAAACCCTTTATGACAAGCTGTGGGATGATCATGTCGTGCATGATTATGGCGATGGCTCGGCATTAATCTATATTGATCGACACTTGATCCACGAGGTCACCTCTCCGCAGGCCTTCGAGGGGTTGAAGCTTGCCGGTAGAAAGCCCTGGCGGCTGAATACCAACCTGGCCGTGCCCGATCATAATGTCCCGACAGTAAACCGCCAGGTGATTGAAGACCCGATATCGAAACTCCAGCTCGAAACCCTGGATAAAAACTGCGCCGAGACCGGGATTACCAAATTCGAGATGTTAGACCCGCGCCAGGGCATCGTGCACGTCATCGGCCCGGAGCAGGGGGCGTCCTTGCCCGGCATGACCATCGTCTGTGGTGATTCGCATACCTCGACCAACGGCGCACTGGGTGCCTTCGCGTTTGGTATCGGGACCTCCGAGGTGGAACACACGCTTGCCACGCAGTGTTTGGTATTGAAGAAAGCGAAGAACATGCTGGTACGCGTGAATGGCCATGTTGGCAAGGGTGTGACGGCCAAGGACATCGTGCTCGCTATTATTGGCAAGATTGGCACCGCAGGCGGAACCGGGCACAGCATCGAGTTTGCCGGTGAGGCCATCGAAGCCTTGTCGATAGAAGGACGCATGACGGTATGTAATATGAGTATCGAGGCTGGTGCCCGCGTGGGCCTGATTGCCGTGGATCAAAAAACACTGGATTACGTCAAGGGACGCCCGTATTCACCGAAAGGTGCCGATTGGGACAAGGCCGTGGCCTTGTGGTCAGAATTGAAGAGTGACCCGGATGCACATTTCGACAAGGTGGTGGAACTGGACGCGGCCAGTATTGAACCGCAGGTAACCTGGGGCACGTCACCGGAGATGGTTGTCTCGGTTAAAAGCAGCGTGCCCGATCCTGATAAGGAAACTGATAATGTTAAACGCGAGGGGATGCAAAAGGCCCTGGCCTACATGGACCTGAAGGCCAGTACACCTATATCTGATATCAAGCTCGATAAAATCTTTATCGGTTCCTGCACCAATTCCCGTATCGAGGACCTGCGTGTGGCTGCGGATATTGTCAGGGGTAAAAAGGTTGCGGATAACATCAAGCTGGCCATGGTAGTGCCCGGCTCCGGCCTGGTTAAAAAGCAGGCAGAAGAAGAAGGGTTGGCCCAGGCCTTCCTGGATGCCGGTTTCGAATGGCGCGACCCCGGTTGTTCCATGTGCCTGGGTATGAACCCGGATCGGTTAAGCAGGGGTGAGCGCTGTGCCTCCACCTCCAACCGTAATTTCGAGGGACGCCAGGGACAGGGTGGACGTACGCACCTGGTCAGCCCGGGTATGGCGGCGGCGGCGGCAATTGCCGGCCACTTTGTTGATGTGAGAGATTGGTGAGTGGTGAAGTAGGGAATAGTGAGTGGGGAATGGTGAATAGTGATTAGTTATTCAACTAGGGATTAGTTAATGTAGAGGAGTGTGACAAGGATGAAATCACATAAAGACTTGGACGTATGGAATAAAGCTATTGATTTTTCAGGAAATATTTACAATTTGACCAAAGATTATCCTCGCGAGGAAATCTACTGCCTTGTATCTCAGATGCGTAGGGCTGTGGTATCTATCGCTGCTAATATTTCAGAGGGTGCTGCAAGAAGAAGCCGCAAAGAATTTATTCAGTTCTTGTATATTGCAAGAGGATCTGCAAGTGAACTGGATACATTACTGGAGATTTCCGATAGAACTAAAATGACTGCAAGTGAATTAATTATAAAGGCAAAAGAAGATAATCTCGTACTTATGAAAATGCTGTCGGCATTAATCGGCAGCTTAAATACCAATCACTAATCACGAGTAACAATTCACCAATAACCATTCACGAATCACCAATAACTATTCACTAATTAACGAGTAACCAATCACCAAAATGGAAGCATATAAAACCTTTACCGGTATTATCGCGCCACTGGATCGACCCAATGTCGATACCGATGCCATCATCCCGAAACAATTCCTGAAGTCGATCAAGCGCACGGGCTTTGGCCCCAACCTGTTTGATGACTGGCGTTACCAGGACGAGGCGGACCCGTTAAACCCCGAAGCGCCGCGCGAGGTGAACCCGGATTTCGTGCTAAACAAGTCGCCATATGACAAGGCGCAGATACTGGTCGCGCGTGAGAACTTCGGTTGCGGTTCGTCCCGCGAGCATGCGGTCTGGGCGTTGGAAGATTTCGGTTTCAAGGCCGTGATCGCTCCCAGCTATGCGGATATCTTTTATAGTAATTCATTCAAGAACGGCTTTTTGCCGATCAAGCTTGCTAACAGTGAAGTGGATGCCATCTTTGCCGCGGTGACTGCTAACAACGGCCAACAGGCAACCGTGGATCTTGAGAACCAGACTGTCAGCGTGGAAGGTGGAGAGACCTATTCGTTTGATATCGAGTCAAACCTCAAGGAACGGTTGTTGCAGGGGCTGGATGATATTGGCCTGACCTTGCAAAAGGCCGATGAGATTCGGACCTACGAAAAAAAGCGCGCTGAAGTTGCGCCCTGGTTGTTTTCGGACAATGGTTCCTAATAATAGTGTTATATAGCCAAAGTATTTCGTTTTGCAGCCAGGCGGCAAGCGAGTGAGTCCCCTGAGCTTAGTGAACTAAGTGACTGGGGTGAAAGAGCGTAGCCAACGCCGCTGCAAAGTGAAAGACGAAGGGTATAAATAAAAAACCCCGCTATTAAACGGGGTCTGCTAAAAGCAAAGGGATCTTGAGATTTGTAAAGTGATTAACCTTACGTGATGTAAGGTAGCACCTGCCCCGAATTATGGAATGATTCGGATTGAGTATTTTGAGGTGGCACACCTCTACCCTGAATTGGGGAGGCGATGTAATAAACTATTGATTTATAAATCTATTTTTTGCATCATTTCCACTAATCACTAATCACTAATCACTAATCACTAATCACTAATCACTAATCACTAATCACTAATCACTAATCACTAATCACTAATCACTAATCACTAATCACTAATCACTAATCACCAATGAAAGCCTGGTATCTCATTTACACCAAACCCAAGCAGGAAGACGTGGCCCTGGCGAATCTTGAACGACAGGGGTTCCAGTCTTACCTGCCCAGGGTAATGGGCTTAAAAAGAAAGCAGGGGCGATCCATCAAGACCGTTTTACCCATGTTTCCGCGCTACCTGTTTATCTACCTGGATAACCAGACAGACAACTGGGGCCCGATCCGGTCCACGATTGGCGTCGCCAACATGGTACGTTTCGGGATGGAAGCGGCGCGGGTGCCTGAACAACTGGTCCAGGAAATTCGAGCAAGGGAAAACGCTGATGGTGTGGTGGCCTTGCCCGACAAGGCATTTGAAAAGGGTCAGACAGTACGTATCACCACGGGCCCGTTTGAAGGCTACGAGGCTATATTCTCTGACAGGCAGGCGAAAAACCGTGTGCTGGTATTACTCAAGATTGCCGAGAACTTTGTTAACGTAAAACTCGACCAGCACGAAATCGAATCCATCTAGCGCCACGAACTAATCACTAATAACTATTCACCAATCACTACTCACTACTCACTACTCACTACTCACTAATCACCAGTAACCATTCACTAAATGACCATCAAAACCCGTTTTGCCCCCAGCCCGACCGGCTCGCTGCACATAGGTGGAGTCCGAACCGCGCTTTTTTCCTGGCTCTATGCCCGCCACCACGGTGGCGAGTTCTTCCTGCGTATCGAGGATACCGACCGCGAGCGTTCCACCGATGAAGCTATTCAAATTATCCTGGACGGGATGGCGTGGCTCGATCTCGACCATGATGGAGAAATCACCTACCAGACCCGGCGATTTGATCGCTACCGGGAGATTATCAAGACACTGTTGGAGAACGGGCACGCCTACCACTGCAACTGTTCCAGGGAACGGCTCGATGAATTACGTGAGCAGGCCATGGCCAATGGGCAAAAACCCCGCTATGACGGCCATTGTCGGGTGTTAAACCTGGATGCGGATAACGCGGTTGTCCGTTTCAGGAACCCGGTGGACGGCGAGGTGATCGTCGAGGATGAAATACAGGGCAGGGTGGTGTTTCAAAACAGTGAACTGGATGACCTGATTATTGCCCGCTCGGATGGCACGCCGACCTATAACCTGACCGTGGTGGTGGACGACATGGACATGGAGGTGACGCACGTCATACGTGGTGATGACCACCTGAATAACACCCCGCGCCAGGCCAATATCCTGAAGGCACTGGGTGCCAGTGTGCCGAAATATGCACACATACCGATGATACTTGGCCCGGATGGCAGGAAACTCTCCAAGCGGGATGGCGCTGCCAGTGTGCTGCAATACCGTGAAGATGGCTACCTGCCTGATGCGCTGTTGAATTACCTGGTGCGGCTGGGATGGTCACACGCCGATGAGGAGATCTTTTCCCGCCAGCAGATGATCGATTTGTTTGATATCAAGGACGTGAACAAGTCAGCGGCCAGTATTAACCCGGAAAAGCTTAACTGGCTAAACCAGCACTACCTGAAAGAGACCGAATCGGCAGCCCTGGTTGAGCCATTACAGGCCCAGTTGGCTGCCCTGGGAGTAACCACCGATGATGGTCCCGGTATCGTCGCGCTAATTGATGTGCAAAAGCAGCGTACCGAGACCCTGAAGGACATGGCGGTACAATCAGCCTGTTTCTTCCAGGATTTTGATGAATTTGATGCCAACGCGGCGAAGAAACATTTGCGCCCGGTCATACTGGAACCGATGCAAAAGCTGTACGACTCCCTGCAAGGTCTGGCTGACTGGGAAAACGATGCCATCAAGCAGACTATCGAGACCGTGGCCGCCGAATTCGACATGAATATGGGTAAACTGGGACAGCCACTGCGCGTGGCCGTAACCGGTACCGGCATCTCACCGAACATCGATGACACCGTGCGCCTGATGGGTAAGGACAAGACCCTGAAAAGACTTAAAAAAGCGCTGGATTTTATCGAAATGCGCGCTAATTCTTGACACCATACAGGGGCTCACGTACAGTCTGCCGCTTCTCGAAATTGCGCCTAAATCGCAGCAAACTTGGCCTGCTGTGAATTCGAACGTAGTAAGGAATTTAATGAGAAATCCGGGGCTATAGCTTTCTATGCCCTGTGGGTGCAGTTGGGAGAGCGCGCAGCGCTACCCAGCGTATTTCCACGAAGAATTCATGTTATTGAATTCAAAGCTCAGGAATTAAACGGGGCTATAGCTCAGCTGGGAGAGCGCTTGCATGGCATGCAAGAGGTCGGCGGTTCGATCCCGCCTAGCTCCACCAATAGTCAGTGACAGGATTATCGTGACTGGTGATTAGTACTTTGCAAATGACTGGTCACCATTCACAATTCACCAACCTGTCCCCTTCGTCTAGAGGCCTAGGACACCGCCCTTTCACGGCGGCAACAGGGGTTCGAATCCCCTAGGGGACGCCATAAATAAACAAGGGCACTATCAGTGCCTTTTTTTATTTGTGGGTATTTATTGGTATTCGAACCCCGGGTTCGACAAATTGCCAGGATTGGCAATTTGGGCCGCGCCAGCGACCGCGAAGCGGCAAGGCACACGGATGTGCCGCAGTCAGTCCCCTAGGGGACGCCATTATAAAAAATACCGCCAACAGGCGGTTTTTTTATAATTATGTCTAGTAAGTGATGAGAACCACGGTTCGACAAATTTGTCGGGAACAAATTTGAACGGCCTTTAGGCCGGCCCGAAGGGCGGAGGACAGGATGTCCGGAGTAATCCCCTTGGGGACGCCATAAATAAACAAGGGCACTATCAGTGCCTTTTTTTATTTGTGGTACTCGTCGGCGCACTTTCCTCTGATATTTTTCCAACATTGCCACGCAATTGACATCTTAAGCGTTATCTATTCCCATTATTAGAATATAATCTTACTTATACAATTGATTAGTAAGTCAATTCTCTCGGTAACGCGATTCCATTATTATTAAATTGTTCGCGACATTATCAAATGGCAACAGGCTTAATTTAGATGAAGCAGTCAAAGCAGGTGTACGTTATTGCCGAAGCTGGCGTAAATCACAACGGTAGCCTGGAGTTGGCAATGCAACTCGTGCGCGAGGCAAAAATTGCTGGTGCCGATGCAGTCAAATTTCAAACCTTCAATGCCGATGAGTTGGTGACGCGGACAGCAGAAAAGGCAGACTACCAGCTCAGGAATACCTCTGGATGTAATACCCAGTATGAAATGTTAAAACAGCTGGAATTGAGCATTGAGGAATTTGCAGCACTGAAACAAGAGTGTGAATCAGTCGGCATCGATTTTCTCTCCACTCCATATAACACAACGGATGTCGATGCATTGGAGAAGCTGGATGTAAATATCTATAAGATTGCTTCCGCCATGGCCGTAGAGCCCGCTTTTCTTGAATATGTCGCCAAAACCAATAAGCCGATAATTTTGTCTACAGGTATGTGTACGCATGATGAAGTGGCCAATGCCGTTGATGTAATAAAAAATAACACCACGGCGCAGCTTACGCTCCTGCAATGCACGACAAACTATCCTTCTACTATTGAGGACTGTAACCTGGCAGCCATGGTGAAAATGGCTGATACCTTTGACGTTCCGGTAGGCTATTCAGATCATACGCAATCACATACCTCAGCGATTGTGGCCGTGGCCCTGGGTGCCTCAGTCATTGAGAAACATTTCACGCTGGATAAGTCCATGGATGGTCCGGATCACAGTTCATCCTGCGATCCACCTGAACTAAAGGAATACATAACATTAATAAAACAGGCTTCTGAGTGCCTGGGCGATGCTTGCAAAGCACCGACCAGTAATGAGTCTATCAACAGGCCCAAAATGCGCAGAGGAGTCGTGGCAAAAACTGATTTGCCTGCAGGCACTATCGTAAGTCATGAGCATATTGCATATAAAAGGCCTGAGTCAGATCTTAAGCCCGGTCAGGTCCACTTAATCATCGGCAAAAAACTGAAACTGGACCTGAAAAAAGATGATGTTTTCAAACTGGATTTTTTCAATTGAAAAGTAAAGCGCTAATACTGGGTTGTGGCGGACATGCACATGTCGTTGCCGCCATGCTGGAATTACGATCGATATCGGTTTCAGGTTTTCTTGATAGCAATTATCAAGGTGAAGCTGAAAAAATATATAAGGATTTATCCTTGCTGGATGTGCCAGAGAACCTGGCTGATTATATGGATGATGAAACTGATCTATACCTGGCCACTGGTGATAACCAATCAAGAAGAAAATACTTTGAGCAATGTTGCAAAGACTATTCAATGCCAAGTCTCGTTCATCCCTCTGCCCTGGTAGAAGATAGTGTACAAATTGGTGATGCGTCGCAGGTTTGTCTTGGTGCAAAAATCGCTGTCGAAGTCACCATCGGCAGGGCAGTATTGGTAAACACAGGCACTATCATTGACCATGAAACAACTATCGGTGACTTTTGTCATGTCGCCCCCGGCGCGATATTGGCGGGCAAGGTGAACGTGGAAGAGCAATGCTTTATCGGTATGGGAAGCAAGATTGACCAGAGAATAACTATCGGGGCAAATTCTGTCATCGGTGCGGGTTCAATAATCCTGAAAGACGTACATCCAAATAGTCGCATTTATGGAATTCACAGCTAATAATCTCGAACAGTATGCCGGGGAAGTGTTTGTCTCTATGGGGGCATACAAGGGCATGGCCGTTGAAGAAGCTGTTGATGCCTCGCAGGGCGCCGCACTCAATTGTATAGAGCTGAGTTCCGGCGCAAGACATCACTCGACAGACCTGGGTAATTTCCTGAGTGATTATATGAACAGGAATATGCGTTTCATGGTGCATAATTATTTCCCGGTACCGAGAGTGCCTTTTGTCCTGAACCTGGCAGCCACTGACCAGGATGTGCTGGCACTGAGCATCGAGCATTGTCGGCAAGCAATTGACCTGACGGCACAGCTTAATGCCCCCTTTTATAGTCTCCATGCCGGTTTCTGCATTAATGCATCCCCCCTGGATCTGGGAAAAAAACTGAAAGGAGACCGGGTTAGCAGGCAACAAGGGCTGGATGTTTTTATCTCGACTGTTCAGCAAGTCGCCGACTATGCGGCAGCAAAAGGTGTCGGCCTTCTCATTGAAAACAACGTGGTTTCTGCTGCTAATACCATTGATGGAAAAAACGAAATGCTCCTTGGAGTCACAGCAGATGACCTGGTCGAGATCATCGAGAGAGTCAATAAAGGAAATGTAGGCATACTACTTGATGTGGCGCATTTAAAAGTATCGGCAAATACACTGGGCTTTTCAGCAGAAGAGACAATCAAGAAAATAGCGCCATGGATAGTGGCCTGTCATCTCAGTGATAACGATGGTCTCACCGACTCTAATCAGAAAATACATGAAAAGTCCTGGTTCTGGCAGCCATTGGCAGAATGCCTTGTTCAACCACCGGTCTGGGTACTTGAAGTATATAACCTTGAGATTCAAGCCATTCGCGAACAGGTTGACTTGATCATTAAACAACTTCAATCACTCAACCCTGACTTGTTACATTAACCCGGTTCTCCTTGAATAAAAAAATAGAAAACAACCTGCTTCCTGCTAGCGTCAACCTGAAAGAGGTGCTTGCTCGTTTGAATTCGGGTGTGCGCGGTGCGGTATTTATTGCGGATGTTAATCACCAGGTTATGGGTATGTTTACCGATGGCGATGTTCGACGTGCATTGTTAAACGGTGCAAGCATGCATGACTTAGCCAGCAAGCACATGAACAAAGAGTTTGTAAAAGGCAGTGCCGCAAGCCCCAGGATTGATAACCTGGCGTTATTGAATGAAAAAATCAGGCATGTACCCGTACTTGACGATGACGGTCGCCTGGTAGACATGCTGTCATGGACGGAGATGCTGAACCTGCCATTGATGACACCCAGCCTGGCAGGCAATGAGCTGAAGTACCTCAATGATTGCATCGTTTCCGGGTGGATTTCCTCGCAGGGTGGCTATGTAAAAAAGTTTGAACAGTTGTTTTCAGATATGCATGATGGTTATAACAGTATGGCTGTGTCCAGCGGTACAGCGGCACTGCACCTGGCATTGAAAGCGCTTGGCATTAGTGCTGGAGATGAAGTGATTGTGCCTGACCTGACATTTGCTGCTACGGCAAACGTGGTTGTGCACTGTGGTGCAAGGCCTGTTTGTATCGATGTCGATGCGACAACATGGACCATGGATGTCACTAAAATTGAATCAAGCATTACTGACAAGACCAGGGCGATTATCCCGGTACATTTGTATGGTCATCCCTGTGATATGGATCCCGTGATGGATATCGCGAGGAAATATAACCTGTCCGTAATAGAGGACTGTGCCGAGGCACAGGGTTCAACGTATAAAGGTCGTATGGTGGGCACAATCGGAGATATCGGCTGTTTCAGTTTTTTTTCCAACAAGGTGATTACAACAGGCGAGGGCGGTATGGTCATGACACGCAATAACGACCTCGCCGAACAGGCACTGTTATACCGTGACCATGGTATGAGCCGGGAGAGGCGATACTGGCACGATGTCGCTGGATTTAATTATAGAATGACAAACCTGCAGGCAGCAGTAGGCGTGGCGCAGCTTGAAAGACTGGATCAATTCATCTCGCGTAGACGAGAAATAGGGCGCCGCTACGTGCAGGGCCTGCAGGGTATTACGGGCTTAAGCATGCCGCCCGACCTGGAGTGGGCCAGTACCATATACTGGATCTTTTCCATGCTGGTGGATGAAAACCAGGCGGGAATATCAAGAGACAGTCTCATTAGCCGATTGTCTGAGTGCGGCATAGAAACCAGGCCGTTCTTCTACCCGCTACACGTACAACAGCCGTTCAAACAAGAGGGTGACTTTGCAGTAGCTGACAGGCTCTCCCTGCAGGGTATCAGCCTGCCATCCGGTAATGACATTAGCGATCATGACATCGATAGCGTTTGTGCGGAAATCAAGAAAATTATCAATTTAAAAAACTGAATAAACCATGAGCAGCAATACAATTTCAAACAATAATACACTTGCTGTCATACTGGCACGGGGTGGTTCAAAAAGGATCCCGGGAAAGAACAAGAGATTACTGAATGGCAAACCATTAATCGCCTACACGTTTGAGTCCGCCACATCCAGTGACTGCTTTGACAAGATTGTGTTGTCTACCGATGATGAATCAATAGCAGGTATAGCGGAAGAGTATAATATCGAGGTTGATTCAAGGCCGGAAGAACTCGCCGGCGATGAAACCAGGGCAGTTGAAGTTATTTATGAATTTTTAACCAGGACGAAAGCGGAACAAAGCTATCGATACATCGCCATGCTGTTGCCGACTTGTCCATTTCGAACTTCGGAAGATATTCAAAACGCGGTAAACCATTACAAGGTGATAGCAGATGATGCGAGACCACTGGTTTCTGTTGTCGCTTATGATTTTCCACCGCAGTTGGCATTAAGATCAACTAATGGTGGCCTGGGTCAGATGGTTGATGCCGATGCCTATGTAAATTCGACCCGAAGCCAGTCAATAGAACCGCTTTACCATCCCAATGGTGCCATTTACCTGGCAAGCATAGATACGTATCTCAAGGAGAAGACTTTTTTCCAGGAAGAAATGGCGATATATGTTATGCCACCGGAACGTTCCCTGGATATTGATTATGAATACCAGTTTCTACTTGCCGAGCAGTTGATGAACACAAAGCTGACATGACAGTGCAAAACGCAAAGTTAACTTCTTATCGTGGACCGGTGTTCCCGATATTGACGCTGTTCAGGGAAAATGGCGATGTCGATATTGAAGGCATCGAAAAATACGTCGCGTATTTACTGGATAACGGTGTTAAGGCCGTGATGTGTACCGTGGGCACCAGTCGCTATGACGTAATGACGCTGGATGAAATGTTACTGGTGAACGAGGTCGTTGCAAAAACCGTGAACCAGCAGGCTATTTGCATCGTCACCACCCCGGGTTTTGGGCCTACCAGCCTGGCGATGAAATTCGCAGAACATGCCCGGAATGTTGGGGCCGACGCCATCCTGGCACTGTATCCCGACAGGTATTACGGGGATGAGAGTATTATCAAATATTTTAGAGACCTGTCTGAAAATACAGACATGAAGATCATGATCCATGAAATGGCCATGCGTGCCGGGCGTGTAATGGAAGCGCCGAGCTGGCAATACACCTTACCTGTCATGGAGAAGATCCTCGGGTTCGAGAACGTGATAGGCATGAAAGAAGAGAGCGCCGACCAGGAATTGATAAAAGAGATTAACACCACCTTTGCAGATGAATGGCTGGTTATTGGCGGCAGGGGGGGTATGGGAGCGCATCTCAAGGCAAGGGCATTCGGGCAGAAGGCCTACCTCGCAGGTATCGGTAATTTTAATCCTGCAATAGAGATAGATTTCTTTAATGCGCTGGAAGCGAATGACATCGAACTCGCTGAAACCTTCATTAATAACTATGAAAAACCGTTTTTCGAGGTGGCAACAAGAATAGGCTGGCATCCGGCATTAAAGGAGGCCATGTTTCTGTCTGGCTGCGGTAGCCGCCATGAGAGAAAGCCAATGTTGAGGATTAATGAGAGTGACCGAAACAAGTTAAAAGAAGCCATGGCTGAAATTGGCTTGATACAGGCTTGAATCACATAATGTTTAACAAACAGATCACAATCAGAAACAACACAATTGCACCAGGACAGGCTTATATTATTGCTGAAATGGCCTGCGCACATGACGGTGATTTTGATAATGCAAAAGCACTTATTGATATAGCAAAAACAGCGGGTTGTGATGCGGTGCAATTCCAGTTATTTGACACGGATAACAACGTGGTTCACTCGCATAAGATTTATTCACTGTTAAAAAAAATACAATTTGAAAAGAAACAATGGGAGGACCTGCTTGCCTATGCGAGGGATATAGGCATTACAGTGTTCGCCTGTGCCTATGATAAGCCAAGCCTGGACCTGGCAATCGAACTTGAAGTAGACGGCATAAAGTTTAATTCGGCAGATTTGAATTATGCAGAAATGCTGGAGACAGTATCTAAATCAGGTATTCCATTTACGCTGGGCACAGGAGCTTCTACCACTGAAGAGATTGAAAGGGCATTACGAATTGTCAATGAACATGGCGGGAAAGACGTTGTACTTATGCATGGAGTACAAAGCTTTCCTACGCAAGTGGAAAATGCAAATATTTCACGCATTCGAAGCCTGGGGAATACTTACGATACGCTCGTTGGCTACGCGGACCATACCTCCGGCGATAACCCGTTTTCAATCAATATTGATCTGTTGGCGCTGGGTGCCGGTGCCTGTGTTTTTGAAAAACACTATACTATAGACCGGAACCTAAAGGGTACTGACTATCAAGCTTCGCTAAACCCGGAAGAACTAAAAGAATATGTAAGCCAAATGCATGCCGCTGTACAGGCGCTTGGAGATGGTGACCTTGATCGACCGCATACAAAAGAAGAAATCGAGTATCGAACCTTCCAGAAAAAAAAGATCGTGGCAGCTAGAGCAATAAAGAAAGACCAGATCATAAAAAGAGAAGACTTACAATTGTTACGCACTGAATCTACAAACGGATGCGATGCGTCTAGCCTGGAGAAAGTCGTGGGGAAAAGAGCCAGTGAAGATATTGTCAATCAAGCTGTAATCAATACGGAAGATATTTACTAACCAGTTTGAAGGGATTAAACCGCCCAGGAATCGAATAGGACGGCATCCAAAACGGGCTGGCATTGATAGTCTTTAACCTAGATAATATTGCGCCTTTAGCACAAGGCTTTCAGTGATAAATCAAACCAGATCGAATCACTCGCGCATAAAATAACCTATTGAAAAATATAATAATATTATCTTAAAGCGACATTTTAAACTCAAATGACAAAAATAGTATTGATAACTGGTGCTGAGGGTTTTATTGGTACTCACGCTAGCAAATTATTTCAATTACTGTTCTAAGTACGAACGATGGGGCGGCCCCCTGTCCAAGCTAGAGTAATAAGGTGCGGTTAGTAACCATGTCTTATATGTCTATGAATAGACAAGAAAGTTTGAAATCTATGGTTTGTAAAAACAAGAAATATCCAGGTCAGAAATAACCCTGTTAATTAAACATCCCAATTAATAATTTGGAAAAATATATGCAAGTAGCTGTTGTTATGCCTTGTTACAATTCTGGCAAACAAATAATAAATCTCATATCAGAAATACCTGAATGTGTAACACATATTTATTGTGTTGATGATGCCTGCCCTGAAGAAACCGGTATGCTTTTGCAACAAAAATGCCATGACAGTCGAATCAGGATACTTCACCATGAAATGAATCAAGGTGTAGGTGGCGCCATGGTTACAGGCTATAAACAGGCTTTACAAGATGGTGCGGATATCATTATTAAACTGGATAGTGATGGCCAGATGGATCCTGGCCTGATACCAAGGTTTATTGCGCCTATTGTGGCAGAAGAGGCTGATTATACTAAAGGTAATCGGTTTTACAGGCTTGAAAGTCTTACTGGCATGCCTGGTTTAAGACTATGTGGTAATGCTGTACTGTCCTTTATGAGTAAGTTTTCAACAGGATACTGGAGGCTATTTGATCCTAATAATGGATTTACTGCGATTCATGCAAAAGTATTAAAGTTAATCCCATTGTCAAAAATCAGTCATGACTATTTTTTTGAGTCAGATATGCTTTTCCGTTTAAATACTTTGCGTGCTGTAGTGATTGACATTCCAATGAACGCGAAATACGGAGATGAAAATAGCAGCCTGAATATACATAAAAACATTTTTATTTTTCTGTATAAACATTTAAGAAACTTTGTGAAAAGAATTTTCTATAATTATTATTTACGTGATTTCAATGTTGCCAGTATAGAGTGGCTGGTGGGACCATTATTGCTGTTCTTTGGCGTTTGTTATGGCTCTTTGGAGTGGGCTCAAAGCATCAGTCAGGGAACAGCGGCTACAGCTGGCACGGTAATGCTGGCAGCATTACCTACTCTAATTGGAATTCAGCTTACTTTATCAGCGATGAGTTACGATATTGAAAATACACCTGCTATACCGCTCAGCAAACTACTGAATAGTCGACGAGTTGTGTGATTCTGCAATATCTACGAATTTAAGTACTTTGGTTCTTGAAAGAATCCACAATAAGCTAAGTGAAAACAGGCCCAATAGCCATATGATCCTGGTAGAGATAGCTATGGCTATCGCTGTACCAAATGGGTTACCGAAGATTCCCAGGAAGTAGGCCATTACAGTTTCTGACAAGCCGAACCCGCCAATCGTCTGTATTGGCAAGATGACGCTTAAATTAACCCCGGTTGTAACAAGCACTGCTTCATTAAGATTTATAGTCAGACCTGTTCCTTTAAAAATCATCAAGAACAAGATGCTTGCAAAAAACCACCTGAGAAAGGTCATGATAAGCAATAATAAATGTTGATGAATGCCCAGAATGGTAAAGCCATCATTTAACTCAACAATGAACTCGTGCACATTTTTACTAAATAAATGTATAGGTTTTTTAGACGTTACGCGCAGAGCCAGAATGATAAATAACTTTATTGCAAGAATTACAGCCATAATTACAGGAATGCCTGCTAATAACAAATATTGAAAGTCCAGCTTCACGCTCGTATTTACAAAATAAATCCAGCCGGAAAAGAGTAAAATAATGATCACGCTGACATAATCATAAATTCTGATGATAATAAGGTTGGCGATAGACCTGGCAGTAATAACTTGTAAACTGGACTTGAGAATGAACGGGTAAAGAATATCGCCGAGCCTGACAGGCAAAAAGTTAAGCAGAGTAACATGTAATATTCCTGCGTCAAATGACCTGATAAAATTGTGAAATCCAGAGAGACGCAAACTAATAAACAATCGTAATCCGACTATCACGAACAATACGAAGAATATTAACAATATTGAAGGAATAACTTTTAGGTCAAACTGCTTTAGAGATTCAAGCAGCAACGTTGTGTCAGCAAAATATAGTAAAGCGACTAAAATCAGCGACGATGTAATCAGGGCAACGCTAATCAATCCGGAACTACTGTTTGTCTTAAGTTTTACAAAAAGATTCCTGAGTAGAATCACTGGTCACAGGCCTCGTAATCAAATCTGCGCATCAAATCACCGCATATTTCATTAACTTTATTTAACGTGTTAACAGGCCATTCTTGCCAATTAGAAATAGAGTCTGCATTGCTTTTATTAAGTTTCATGGATACATCAATATCCTGCACATTTGTAATTTCATGCTGATGTAAAAAGGAAATAATATTACGCAGTGTGTTCAGGCGTAGATCGGTGTTTTCCGAGACAAAGTCTTCAAACTTAAACAGCCTGTATGTAGAATTCGGCGACTGTGTTGCCAGAATGCGTTCGTTGATAAACCGCCATGACCATGCCAATTTAAGTATTTTATCCATGTGCGGCCATTCCGCTCTTGCAGCAGGGTGTACTACATAGGTAAAAGGCAAAATGTCAACAGCATGTCTGCGCCAGGATGCCGCCTTGAAATTACCTATTGATTGTATCCATGTATATGGGTGCCTGATAAAATGTGCAATTACTGGTAACGCTTCAGCTTCGATGTAATCACATACCAATGGCGATAAATAACTGTCGAACTCAATAATGTTCTCACCAGTATGTTTCTTTAATTGCCACGACTTGTATTTATTAAGGAGTTTCAGGCTGCTTTTTTGTTTTATAAAACCAGCCTGTTCAGCATTCCAGAGCAAATAGAGCTGACGTGATGGCGGTGGTTCAAACCAGATTCTCAACCCGGGATAATTCTTCTTCAGGTATTCACGCAACTGTGTTGTCCCGGTTCTGCCAGTAGACAAGATGTATTTTACATGAGTACTATCGTTCACTAGACTGCATCCATGTTTTCATCAGATGTTGATAAAGAGAGCAAAATGCTGCGCTCATCGCTATGGACATAGGCAGGATAAGTAAAATATTGTATCGCGGTATGCTGAAAGATATAGCAGCGTGAAAGAACAGTAGGATAAGCGGAGGTAAAGATATTAAAATAAAGTGTGGACCGACATGTTGTTTTAATCCATTAGTCAGGCCCCATAATAAAAACAATAGTCCGAACAACCCGAAATATTTTTCCACAAAAACGCCGCGCCATGCCATCAGCATAGTGACTTTAATATGATTGTATAAATCTCCTATTATATATCTATTAATCAGCCATCTCTCAGGCGATGCAGTCCCTTGAAAATTGCTAACACTCTTAGACCGATTTATATTTTTCTGGACTTCAGCCAAGAGTAAACTACGTTCATGTAGTAAGAAGCTGTATGGATTGTTGTGGTCAAACCGCTTAATTGCATCTTTGCCAAACAGATCTCTTGCCAGGCTGTCACCAAAATCCGGCAGCCAGTATATCCAGCCATACAAATATTCCTTATCAGTCATTTTGTTGTGCGCCAGTCTTGATGAAAGCGCCTTGTCTCCATAACCTATGGTGATGCTTGGTCTATCGAAATTGTAGTAATTCCTTGCAATCCATGGAGACACAACAACAGCAAAGGGAATAAGGAAAGAAAAAACCAGTGTTACTTTATGAGAAAGTGCAATGCGTCGATAGAATATAAATATATATAACAGACTAAACGTTAATAGTATAAAGAAAAGATAAAAAAACGTAGGACGTATTAATGCAAGTATGCCCAAAAGAGCTGACGCCAGGATTAACATATAGACTTCTTTATTTACCAATGCTATTGAATAAACCAATATGAAAATGCAGGCGATGGGGAAATAGAGGGCTTCTGTAAGAGAGTAATTAATATAGTAATAGGGTGAGCCGGATATTAATACCATTAATACTGTGAGGTATGACAGCAAAAGTGAACCACTCATTTTGTAAAGCAACAGCCATACTATTCCCAGGCAGATGGCAAGCAAGGCGAGCTCTGCATATTTTATAGTGTTAAAATTACCTTCGCATTTTTCGCCATTACTAAAGAGATCGCACTCAACAGTGTTTGCGAGTTCTCTATCTGCGCGCATCAGGACGCTGATAAAGAAAGGCAATAATGGTGCAACATTGGCGGCTGGCTTTGCTGGCAGCCCAGGTTTTTTTGTTATGCCAAATACATTATCGTTATATAGTGTATATGCAAAATTGAGATAGAAATTTTCGTCACCTACACGTCCTCTGTCAGTAATGTAAAAAAAACCTGTAACTGCGGTTAGGACAATAACCAGTAATACATGGGCCATTTTTGATTGCAACTTAATCATTTTACTGTCATAAATAAATTTAATATCATATCACTCAGTCGCGAGAATAACCTCATGTCAACATGTAAATCCTGGTTAGTTAATGGACAGTAAACCTGTAACTGCAGACACCGAAACAAATGAACTGTACAAGCACATGCGGCAAAAATATGGGGAAGGTAATTCACGGGCTAATGGCTACATTTGTCAGCGTTTTTTTCTTAATGAGCAGAAGATCGTACTGTCAGAGGTTGATGCCAATTTTCAAACTGTAATAGATATTGGCTGTGGTTCCGGCCTAATGCTCAAGCCACTAATAGGAAGGATTAAATCAGTTATTGGTTTCGATTTCAACGAGATTGCCTGCGCTGATGCCAGGTTAAATGGCCTTCCTGTCATTCGTGCAGATGCGTTCAGACTCCCCTTGCCAGATAATTCGGTTCAAATGGCCCTGAATTGTCAATTCCTTAACCAGCAACCAACCAACAATGCACAGGATCTTGTGAAAGAAATGAACAGAGTGCTATGTAAAGGTGGACGCTGTCTTTTAGTATGGAGAAACCATCGTGCAGCCATACATCAATTGGCACTACTCCTTTTTAACAGTTGGCATAGAATAGTTGGTAATCCCCGATTCCCGCATTATGACAATCCTGTCAATGTGATAGAGCAGATGCTTATTGGAAGCGGTTTTTCTAAAATTGTAAAAAAAGAACTGATTTTCCCGCTTATTAACTGGCGCACCAGCAATGTCGACGGACTGGCTGGAAAACTTATTGGAGCATCATGTTTCATAGTTGCAGAAAAATAGAAAGGCACGGCAAGGCACCCATATTATGACTTTAACAATCCAGCCTCTGGGTAAAGATACATATTCACTATGGAACAAGTATGTTAAACAACACCCGGATTCGACCATATGCCACCTGGCGGAATGGGAGGATATCTTGTCCAGCGTCTTCAAATACAAGACATACTATTTTTTTGCCAGCAGGAACGACCGAATATGCGGAATACTACCGCTGGCACACGTAAAGACCATGCTTTTCGGTAATATGCTTATCTCTACGCCTTGCTGCGTATATGGCGGTGTATGTGTAGATGACGAAATTACCAGGAAAAAACTTGAAGACAGGGCAATAGACCTGGCTAAATCATTAAGCGTTGATTATCTTGAATTGCGTCAACAATCGCCTGATACTCAGGGGTGGCCTTACAAAAATCTATACCATACATTTGTTAAAGATATTGATGCGGACCCTGAGAAGAACTACAAATCCATACCAAGAAAACAACGCGCCATGATAAGAAAAGGCATTGATAACGGCCTATACAGTACCGTAGACACCGACATTGATCGTTTTTACAACATATACTCGACAAGTGTGCGTAATCTCGGTACACCAGTATTACAGAAGCAGTATTTCAAGTCTTTATTCGAGATGTTTGGTGATGGTTGCAATGTATTGACGATTGAAAAAGACGGAAAGCCGATCAGCAGCGTTTTCAGTTTTCTTTATAATAATACTGTGCTTCCCTATTATGGCGGCGGACTGCCGCAAGCCAGGGAATACAAGGCTCATGACTTCATGTACTGGGAACTTATGCGGCGCAGTTGTGAATCAGGTATTAGTCGCTTCGATTTCGGGCGCAGTATTGAAGGCACTGGCTCTTTTGCATTCAAAAAGCACTGGGGCTTCAAGCCGACGCCTTTGTACTATCGTCAATGGCTTGTAAAAGCCAGAAAAACTCCTGATCTGAGGCCAGACAATCCTCGTTACAGGCTGTATGTCAACATATGGAAGAAATTGCCACTCGTGATAGCAAATTCAATAGGGCCGCGAATTGCTCGTGGGCTAATTTAGTATGATTTCGAATAAATTAACCTTATCTGAAATCAAAGATATCAGCTCAATTGTTGTTGATGAGATTAGTGACCATGACAGGGATGAGATGGCAATTCCATCTTATCTCCATGCTAACCCGTTAATCAGGTGGCTAATGTGGAAACGTTATGAAGTGATTGCCAGTATGCTTCCTGTGTCATCCACACAAGCAGCCATGGAGTTTGGTTGCGGCATGGGGCTATTTCTTCCGGAAATGAAAAGTAGATACGATACAGTCTATGCTATGGATTTGTTTCCCCAATACGCATTGGAACTGACCAGGCGATATTCAATTGATGTGAACTTTATTGACAGTTTTAGCGAGATTCCGGATAACTCACTAGACGTAATCATTGCTGCAGACGTACTTGAGCATCTTGACACACTGGAATACACTCTTGGGAATTTCCAGCTAAAACTAAAAAACAATGATAATGCCAGTTTGATAGTTTCAGGTCCGACTGAAAACATTTTTTACAAAATCGGCAGGTATGCGGCAGGCTTTGGAAACAAGGGTGATTATCATCACACGAATATCAATGCGCTGATCAGCGATATTGTTGAGTTCGGTTTTCAATTGAAAGAAGAGAGTACACTGCCTTTGCCATTTGGCCCTTGCTTGTTCAGGGTGTGCAGATTCGTACATGGCTGACACTGTCAGGCCTGTAAATATTAATCTCGATAGCAATCAATAATTACATGTATCTTCCTTAATTATTACCGACAGGACGGAAAACAGGTGCTGTATCAAATCGTCCCGACTCTACCAGCTTCTGAAACGTACCCTCGAAAGAAATATTGTTGTTATTTGCAAACTTTTCCAATTTGCTAAACGTATTTTTTCTATTCATCCATAGCAACAGGCTGGTAATGAACGAGGTGCCACGAATGATGTAAAACTCTTCCTCGTGATCAAAATCATGTGGGTGGCAGTAAGTCCACAGACAAGAACTATCTGCGGATTTCATTAGCATATAATTAATGAATGTATAAGGTAGATAGCGCAGGTAAATTCCTCCCAGGAAAGGTATTGACAGGGGACCGGCACGTGTCACCGGTGAGGGTATTTCGAGTATGCCATTGGACCAGTAGAAAGGATGTTCGGGTGCGCCGGGAAAGCCGTTGATAGGGTTACGTACCGGCAAAACACTTGAAGAATAGGTAAAACCGAGTTCTTTCAGCACATCCAGTGCCCAGAGTGACTCGTGCGTCAGTGAAAATGCCGGGGCTCTGAAACCGATAAGTGGTTGCCCGGTCAGGTCTTCAATCAGTTTTTTGCAATATTCTGTTTCTTTCCTGAATGTCTGCGGTTTTTCCTGTGTCAGGTGCCTGTGTTGATAGGTATGGAAAGCGATTTCGTGTCCACAATTAGCCAACTTTTTTATCAGGTCCGGGCTTTCTTCAGCTAACTCACCCAATACAAATATAGTGCAATGAATGTTATGTCTTGTAAGAAAATCCAGAAGATCTTCTGTTATTTTCACATAGCGCTTCTGGCTATGTAGAGTTTGTGTATGTTTCTCAAGATCGTATGTAAATACAATATCACGCATAGTATCAGGCAGTTGTATATTTACTTTTAAAATAAGCCTGAAAGAAAGCATTAGGCATGCAGGTCATGATCGTGTCGCGCGCATAATATTTGATTATATTAGATGGCACATACCAACCTGTAGATTTTCTTGTTGCAGGCTGTATTTTTTGAATAACAGGCATTAAATCCTGTTCATATATTTCGAATGCCTCCTGGGGCTCATGTTCGATCAGTGCTTTTGAAAGAATGCTGGCACCCCAGAATGCAGAAGAGGCTCCCTGGCCTGATAATAACGTTAGAGAATGGGCTGCATCACCAGTCAAAACAACACGCCCCTTTGACCATTTTTTCATATCGATTTGGATTAATGGATCCATATAGATGGTCTGGTCTTCAGGACATTCATCAAGAACGCTTTTTACAAAAGCCGGGCAATTGGCAAATTTTTCTCTTAATTTAGCAGGTCTTTGTGCCGGTTCGGGTGCTTTTTTGTCATGATCCTTCCAGATAAAAACACATGCTAAATCACCCTTCCCGGTTGTATATGCACACATATAGCGGTCTTTTTCCATATGGTTTTCAAATTTGTCGACCAGGTTTACCACGTTATCCAGTTTGTATGCCGAAGAGAAACGATCAAGATAGATCTTATTCACCTCATCTTCGTCAAAAGCAAGTTTTCGGGTTATTGAATGCAACCCGTCCGCACCAATTAGCAGGTCAAATTCTTCTGAGTTACCATCATTGAATTCAACCTGAACTTTTCCACTGGTTTGATTAATAGATGCAGCGCTAATACCAAACCGAAATTCGGCATAATCTTTGGCATGTTCATAAAGTACCGTTTGCAATTCGTCACGCATTACCTGAACAATATCCACACCGGAAAATAAGTCCTTGTAGTCCAGCGTCAGCATCGCAGAGCCGCGACGGTTGTGATAGCTGGAGTGCCTGATCCCGGTGTTACGCTGGATTAATTCCGGAAGAATCCCCAGCTCATCTGCGTAATGATAGGATTTATGTGACAGGGATATAATATAGCCGTCAGCACGTATTTCCGGTGATTTTTCGACAACAACAGGCCTGAAGCCATTTCTGCCAAGCCAGATAGCAGCAGTCAGTCCGGAAACGCCGGCTCCGGAGATCAATATTTTGCTATTTCTATTCATAAGCTAAATGTTTTTATTATGTTTTAAGCTACTTATTCCCGCGCCTGTCAGCAATAAACTGACTGTTTTTGAGCATACCAGGCTGCTTCCCGGACACTGGACAAAGCCAATCATTTTTCTTGTCCCGGTCTCATTTTCTTCGGCACTACAACCAGGGCTATTGTCGATGCCAGTCGCAATTACACAAAGTTCAACAGGTTGGCATTTCGTATTATCATTCTTGATTAATTGTATGATACATTATTGCTGCTAAGCAGCAATAATTCAGAATAACATGAAACACTCTTTGCCAATACTCAGCAGGGTAGCGTCAGCATGGACGATTTGTCGGCTTTTCCAATAATGTCGATATCGCTTTAAGAGAGTTATTCTTAATTAAATCTTGCTCGCCAGTTTGCACATAAATAATAGAACTAATCATAATCATTCTTTAAAGCAGGGCTGTTCAAAAAAATGAAGATTTTGCTTACCGGCGCTGCCGGCTTTATAGGTTCGCGAGTCACCCGGTTATTGCTGGATCGCGGCGATACTGTAGTGGGCATTGACAACCTCAATGATTATTATGATGTGGCCTTGAAGCAAGCAAGGCTTAAAACTATTGAGTCCCATGCCAATTTTGTCTTCGACAAAATAGATATTACCCATCGTGATGCAATTGAAAAATTATGCTCCAAGGAAAAATTTCATCGTGTCATACACCTGGCTGCCCAGGCCGGCGTGAGATACTCACTTGAAAACCCCTATGCCTATATCGATGCCAATATCAACGGCTTTATAAATATCCTGGAGGCTTGCCGGCATAACAATGTGAAACATCTTGTTTACGCCTCATCAAGTTCGGTTTATGGCGCGAATGAGAAAATACCTTTTTCAACTGAAGACAAAGTGATAAAGCCTGTGTCGTTATACGGTGCCACCAAGGCTTCAAATGAGTTGATGGCATACTCATATAACCACTTATATAAAATCCCAATGACAGGACTGCGTTTCTTTACCGTTTATGGCCCATGGGGTCGCCCTGATATGGCCTATTTCAAGTTCACTAAAAATATCATCAACGGGGACAGTATCGATGTTTATAACAATGGCAAACATGCTCGTGACTTTACCTATATCGATGATATTGTATCTGGTGTATTGAGTTCAGTGGACAGGGATATCGATGAAAATAACAGCTGTAAAGTATATAACCTGGGGAATAACAAACCGGTTGAGTTAATGCAATTTATCCAGACACTCGAAAACATTATTGGGAAAAAGGCGAAACTCAACATGTTACCGATGCAGAAAGGTGATGTGGAAAAAACCTATGCGGATATTGAACTATCCATAAAAGAGCTTAATTACTCACCAACTACTGACGTGGAAACCGGGTTGACGAGATTTGTGGAGTGGTTCAGAGACTACTATAAGGACTAGATTGTGGCACATAACCGAATAATTTCTGTGATTGGTCTTGGATATGTTGGCCTGCCTGTGGCGGTGGCATTTGGTAAGCAGGATAAGGTTTATGCATATGATAAAAATCAACAGCGAATAAATGAACTGAAAGATGGATTGGATTCAACCAATGAAGTCGAGAAACAGGAGTTAGATACAGCCAATATCGAGTTTTCAGCTGATCCTGAAATCATTAAAAAAGCGGATTTTCATATCGTCGCTGTTCCTACCCCGATAAATAATGCGAAAAGCCCAGATCTCAACCCTGTGATTGCAGCCTCCAGGACTGTTGGGGCTAATATAAAAGCCGGTGATATCGTTGTTTATGAATCTACCGTATATCCCGGGGCTACCGAAGAAGACTGTATTCCGGTGCTGGAGGAGGTATCAGGTTTAAAGGCAGGAGCAGATTTTTTTGTAGGTTATTCTCCCGAAAGAATTAACCCTGGCGACAAACAACACACGTTCACCACCATTACGAAGGTTGTTGGTGCTCAGACGGAAGAAATTCTTGAGATTGTTGCGGAAGTCTATAGTTCAGTTATAGAGGCCGGCGTGCATAAGGCCTCATCTATAAAGGTGGCTGAAGCTTCTAAAGTGATAGAGAACACGCAACGTGACTTAAATATTGCTTTAATGAATGAGTTGGCCCTGATATTTGACCGTGTTGGTATTGACACAACGGAAGTGCTGGAAGCCGCTGGCACCAAGTGGAACTTCCTCCCCTTTAAACCGGGATTGGTCGGTGGCCACTGTATAGGTGTGGATCCTTACTATCTAACCCACAAGTCTTCGACGCTGGGTTATATCCCACAGGTTATCCTGACAGGCAGAAGCATTAACGATGAGATGGGGGGCTTTGTAGCAAAGAAACTCATCAAGGCAATGATTAAGGAAAACATTAAAATTAAATCAGCTGTGGTTACCATACTCGGGCTTACATTTAAGGAGAATGTGCCTGATCTAAGAAACTCGAGAGTGGTAGATATCATCAATGAACTTCAATCATACGATGTAACAGTACAGGTAAATGATTTGCTGGCGAGTAAAAAAGATGCGCTTCAGGAACATGGAATAGAGACTGTGACTATTAAGGAACTTGAACCTGCTGACGCAATTGTGCTGGCAGTACCACATGCTGGCTATATCGAGTCAGGCTGGCAAGGAATAACAAACCTGTTAAAAAATCAAAAAGGCGTTGTGTTCGACGTCAAGGCAATCCTTGGCCGAGAGTCCATGCCGGAAAATGTCCGTCTATTAAGATTGTAAATTTAAGGGAACACTGTTTATGAAAGTTTCAATGATTGGTTCAGGCTATGTCGGGCTTGTTTCTGGCACCTGCTTTGCTGAATTTGGTGCTAACGTTGTTTGCATAGATAAAGATGAAGCAAAGATAGATGCATTAAAAAACGGCAAGATGCCCATCTACGAACCTGGCCTGGATCAACTGGTCGCCGACAACGTGAAGGCTGGAAGGTTAACGTTCAGTACTTCCTATAAGGAAAACATCAAGGATTCGGACCTGGTCTTCATTGCCGTGGGTACGCCAACACGTCGCGGTGACGGGCATGCCGATTTAAGTTACGTATATGCGGCGGCAGAGGAAATTGCCGGTTATCTTGAGGGATACACCGTCATCGTCGATAAATCGACGGTACCGGTTGGTACTGCCAGGAACGTGTTGCGTATTATTAAAGAAACAAATCCGGGTGCCGATTTTGACGTGGCATCCAATCCGGAATTCCTTCGTGAAGGTGCCGCCATATCGGATTTTATGCGCCCGGACCGAGTTGTTATTGGCGTTGAGTCTGAAAGAGCCGAACAGTTATTACGTGCCTTGTATCGACCATTAAATCTAATCGAAGCTCCAATATTAAAGACTGGTCTGGAGAGTGCTGAATTGATCAAATACGCATCTAACGCGTTTCTTGCCACCAAGATAAGTTTTATTAATGAAATTTCCATGCTTTGTGAAGAAGTGGGTGCAGATGTCCATGCTGTATCAAGAGGAATGGGGTTGGATGGACGCATAGGAAAAAAATTCCTGCATCCAGGGCCTGGTTACGGTGGTTCCTGTTTTCCCAAGGACACGCAGGCACTGGTACGCATAGCCCAGGAAAATGGCGTTTCCAGTCGTATTGTCGAGTCGGTAATCGAGGTAAACGGTGCGCAAAAGGCACGTATGATCAAGAAGATTCGACGCGTGTTGGGCGGCAGTGAAAGTGGCAAGACCATTGCCGTGCTTGGTTTGACCTTCAAACCGGAAACGGACGATATGCGTGATTCGCCCTCGCTGGCCATTCTGCCCAAACTCATTGAAAACGGGTGCAAGGTAAATGCCCATGATCCGCAGGGCATGGAAGAGGCGAAGAACCTCCTGCCCGCCGATATACAATACTTTGATGACATTTATGACACGCTGGAAGGTTCAGACGCCGTGGTACTGATGACGGAATGGAATGAATATCGAAATCTCGATATGAATGAAATTAAAAAGCGGATGAAGGGAAATGCCTTCGCCGACCTGCGCAATGTTTATGAACCAGACGTGATGCGTGCGCAAGGATTTGACTACATCTGTATTGGTAGATAATTAAGGCATTGTAATTTCGAACGAAGTGAGTAATCAGCTTTGTTATTTCAAGAGAGCAAAGCGACCGAGAAATCTTAAATACATTATGATAGACAAAAAAGAATCAATTACCAACGAAAATACCGTCTTGCACGAACCAACGATTTACCGCACCCACCGCGAACTGATGAACGGGCACAACAGCGCCATCATCTGGTTCACTGGCCTGTCCGGCTCCGGCAAGTCTACTTTGTCACATGCACTGGAAGAAGTGTTGCACCAGAATAAGGTCAGGACCTATGTACTGGATGGAGATAATATACGAAAAGGCTTATGTCAGGACCTCGGCTTTTCCGACGAAGACAGAACGGAAAATATCCGCCGCATTGGCGAGGTCAGCAAACTGATGATGGGGGCGGGTATCATTGTTATCACGGCCTTTATATCTCCCTTCAGACGCGACCGGCAAATTGTGCGTGACCTGGTGGAAGAGGACGAGTTCATAGAAGTGCACTGTAATGCCCCTATTGAGGTGTGTGAGTACCGGGATGATAAAGGCCTTTATCAAAAGGCACGCAATGGGGAGATTCCGGAATTTACCGGTATTTCATCCCCTTATGAAGAACCGGAAGAGCCGGAGCTCGCTATCAATACGGCGCAGGAACCTATTGATGCCTGCGTCGCGAAGATACTGGAATTGCTGTACGTAAGGCAAATCATTACCTTCCGTTGATTATTTCGACTGTCGCTGTCATTTCAAGCCGTGTGTCGAGTAAAACGAGAGAACAGTGGCAAATATAAAAAACCAATAAAATCAAAGTGTTATTGTTATGTTGGCGCTTAAGCAACTATTCGTGTAGTTCAGGCCGTGATAATTTGAAGTCACACAATATCTAGTTGTTCATCACATGAACGTGTTGATATATACTGTTCATATAATGAACGAACCAGACCGTGAAGACTCCGTAACCCTGGAAATACTGCAGGCGATCGATGAGAAAAACAATGTCACTCAACGTCACTTGTCTGAACGTCTGGGCGTCGCGCTCGGATTAACAAATTCATACTTGAAGCGGTGTGCACGAAAGGGGCTGATCAAGATTCAACACGCGCCAGCGAATCGATATTTGTATTACTTAACCCCGCAGGGTTTTGCTGAAAAGAGTCGTCTTACAGCAAAGTATCTTTCTGCTTCATTTGATATTTACAGAAAGGCCGGCAATTCATATCGTCAGTTATTCGTACAAGCCAGAGAAAATGGTTGCGAAAATGTGTTGTTTTGTGGAGTTTCCGAGTTGGCTGAAATTGCTTCGATACGCATACATGAATTTAGTCTGAATCATGTCGCGACCTTTGATAAAAATTTTTCAGTCTTTGAATTTCTAGGCAAACCTGTCTGGCATGATTTAAATAAGCATGAAGGCATTGATGCCTGTTTACTGACTTCACTGAATGATTCTGTTCATATTTATCAAGAAGTGAGGTCTTGTTATGACGAAAAAAAAATTTTAGTACCGGACTTTTTAAATCTCTAGGGTACGGTTAGTAATCTATTTCAGGTGGTGCCATCAAATGGTACTACACGGCGGTAGCGTGCCTGAATTTCAAATATAAGGAGAAGAAAACTTGAAAATACTGGTAACAGGTGGATGCGGTTATAAAGGTAGCGTGCTGGTTCCAAAATTACTAAATGCCGGACATAATGTCGTCGTTATCGATACCCAGTGGTTTGGAAATCACTTGTCATATCATCAACAACTTGAGGTAATTAAAGGAAGTGTACTGGAACCGGGGAACATAAATTTTGATGGCGTTGACGCAATCATACATCTGGCTTCGATTGCTAACGACCCATGTGGAGATCTCGATCCAAAACTGACCTGGGAAGTCAGTGCTTTATCGACCATGCAATTTGCTGACAGGGCTAAACGTGCAGGCGTCAAACGATTTATCTATGCGTCATCGGGTAGTGTTTATGGTGTTAAAGAGGAAGAACAGGTAACTGAGGACCTAACTCTGGAACCCATTTCTGAATATAACAAAACCAAAATGGTGGCTGAACGTGTATTACTCTCCTATGTTGATGATATGACCGTTCAAATTGTAAGACCGGCTACTGTCTGTGGTCTTTCGCCACGAATGCGTCTCGATGTATCTGTTAATATGTTGGCCATGCAGGCGCTGACGAATGGAGAAATCACGGTGCTCGGTGGCAAGCAAACCAGACCGAATATTCATATGAATGATATTACTGATCTGTATTTGTTCCTGCTCGATAATCCTAATGTGACGGGTATTTATAATGCTGGTTTCGAAAATCTCAGTATCATGGAAATTGCAGAAATGGTAGTAAGTAAAGTTGATGCGAAAATAACGGTTAAACCATCGAATGATCCGAGATCATATAGAATTAATTCAGATAAGTTATTGGCAACCGGTTTCAAGCCAAAGAAAACGGTCGAAGATGCAATTAATGAAATAATTGAGGCTTATCAGCAGAAAAAACTAGCCAATGAACCGAGTTATTATAATTTGGGCTGGATGAAACAATCCGTGCTTGCTTAATTAGTCAGAACAGGAAATATAAATATGAGCCAGTCATCATTTGAAGCACATGTCTCAAATTATAAAAGTAAACTGACCACAATACTTGATAATACTGATATCAAAGCTGTTGAAACACTGGGCAAAAAACTCATTGAATGCTGGAAGACAGGCAAACATGTATTTATTTGCGGCAACGGCGGAAGTGCCGGTAATGCCGTACATATCGCCAACGATCTGATCTATGGAATCTCCAAAAAATTTGGTTCCGGTTTAAAGATCACAGCTTTACCGGCGAATGGTTCCGTGGTGACCTGTCTGGCCAATGATGAAGGATATGAGAATATTTTTTCATACCAACTTGGTGTACTAGGACATGAAGGTGATGCATTGATCGTTTTATCCGGAAGTGGCAATTCGCAGAATATAGTCAATGTGCTGCAGACAGCAAAGAGTATGAAAATAGAGTCTTTTGCTATTCTGGGTTACTCAGGTGGTAAAGCAAAAGAACTCGCGGATGTCTCTATTCATTATGCGATCAATGATATGCAAATCAGTGAAGATCTGCAGCTTATAGTACTGCATATGCTGATGCAGTGGCTTTACCAGCATAAAGATTTAATTCACACCTAACCTGTAATTCATGACTGTTGAAAAAAAAATGCTGATTCTTGGCAGCAATTCTTTTGCTGGTCACTCGTTAGTAAATGCTGCTTTATACAAAAATTATGAAATTCTTGGAATTAGCAGGTCATCCGAAATAGCGCCAGTTATGGCAAGTTACAGAGATCATCCTAACCTGGACAGATTCCAGTTCAGACAAATTGATTTAAACAGGGAATGGCAAAAGCTCTGTCAATTGATATCAGAGTTTAAGCCGGAAATTGTTGTTGATTTAGCAGGCCAAGGCATGGTTGCTCCAAGCTGGATAAATCCGGAACAGTGGTATCAAACTAATGTTGTTGCAAAATCAAAATTGCATCGTTTCCTTACAGACCAATCTTTTTTAGAACTCTATGTACGTATCTCAACGCCAGAAGTATATGGGAGCACCGATCATCTGATTGATGAAACGGCTGCATATAATCCCACTACACCGTATGCTATATCACATGCGGCAATTGACATGAATGCTTTGGCCTACCATAACCAGTTTGGTTTTCCTGTCATGATAGGTAGATTTGCAAATTTCTATGGTCCCGGACAACAACTTTACAGGATTATTCCTCGAGCCATTATTGCCGGACTTGGTCATGACAAACTCATCCTGGATGGTGGTGGAAAGACGATTAGAGCATTCATATATGGAGATGATACAGCTAAAGGTATACTGGCAATGATAGAAAGAGGCAAGCCAGGGGAGATTTTTCATTTTTCTCCTGATGATTTCATTTCAATAAAGGATCTTGTTGAAAAGATAGCTTCTTTGTTAAATGTAAGAAGCAATACTTTTTCCAGCGATGGACCAGAACGATTAGGTAAAGATGCCGCATACTTTATGAATGCTGATAAAGCTAAAACAAAACTTGGCTGGTCCGCGCGGACATCTCTTGAAGAGGGTCTGAATAAAACCGTAGATTGGGTTCGCGATAATATTCAAGAAATACTTGAATTACCCCAGCACTATATTCATCAACCTTAATAAACGTAGATAAAGCTATGAATGTAAATTTTTTGCCATCGCAGTACGATGAAACAGATGCAAAACCGATAAATCACAATTATCTCACTGAACAATTTGCTGACTATGAGAAAATATTTGAGAAAATAGCAGAAGTTGTAAAACAGGGAGATTTTACTCTTGGACGAGCAGTTGATGATTTTGAGAAAAGATTTGCACGTATAGCAGGTAGTAAATATGCAGTTGGTGTGGGTAGCGGGACTGATGCGCTCTTTTTGAGTTTGCGTATGCTTGGTGTTGGAGACTCAAAAAAGGATGAAGTCATAACCACGCCATTTACGTTTTATGCAACAATTGGAGCGATTGTTACTGCCGGAGCCAAACCGGTTTTTGTCGATGTAAAGGATGATTACAATATTAATGAAGATCTCATTGAATCAGCAATTACTGAAAACACGAAAGCTATCTTGCCAGTACACTGGTCTGGAAAAATTTGTGCTATGGACAAGATCAGGGGGATTGGAGCAAAGCATTCTATTCCGATAGTAGAGGATGCCTGTCATGCAATTACGGCTACATATAATAATGAATATGCGGGTTCATTTGGAGCTACAGGTTGCTTTTCCATGCATCCTCTGAAAAACCTGAATGTATGGGGTGATGGTGGTGTTATATGTACTCACTCAGAGGAATATGCCAATAAACTCAGGTTGATGAGAAATCATGGTTTGTCCGGTAGAGATGAATGCAAGATATTTTCATACAATTCCCGGCTTGATACTGTACAGGCGATAGTCGCTGATCATCTGCTGGATAAGATTGAATATATAAGTGCTCGACGTATTCATAATGCAAAATTATTTGATAACGCTTTAAAGGTTTTGCCAGAAGTTACCATACCTCCCAGAGAGGAAGACAAGTGCAAACAGGTTTACCATATTTATTCACTGATGTTTGAAAAAAGAGACGAGTTGAAATCATTTCTGGAAGCAAATGGTGTAGATGCAAAGGTCCATTATCCTGTTCCCATGCATTTACAGCCAGCCGCTAAAAGTTTTAACTATAAAAAAGGAGATTTCCCGATTGCAGAAGGCATTGCAAACAATACTCTTTCTCTTCCAGTGCACGAATTTATTAGTGAAAAACAAATACAACAAGTTGTGAAACTAATTAAGGAATTCTATAAGTCATGAACATTGAAGTTCCTTTTGTTGATTTAGGGAGGCAGTTTGCCGAGCACGAGGATGCTTATTGTAATATTTTCAGGAAAGTAGGTCTTAGTGGCAGCTATGTTATGGGGCCATCTCTGGAAACATTTGAGAAAAAGGCTGCAGAATTCTGCGAGACGGAATATGCTCTCGGCGTAGCAAATGGTACAGATGCTCTAATACTTGCCATGCGTGCTCTTGGAATAGGAAAAGGAGATGAGGTAATAACTGCGCCAAATTCTTTTATTGCTTCTGCAGGCGGAATTACTTCGTTAGGTGCTGTTCCGGTTTTTGCAGATATTCAGCAGGATTTGAATATAGACCCTGAAAAAATCAGAGCTTCAATAACTGGTAAAACCAAAGCTATAGTGCCTGTGCATCTCACTGGTAGACCGGCAGAGATGGACAAGATAAATGAAATTGCTAAAGAATACAGTTTGTTTGTGATTGAAGATGCGGCACAAGCTATTGGTGCAAGATACAAGAATAGAAGAGTGGGTAGCCTGGGGGATGTGGCGGCATTCAGTTTGCATCCTCTTAAGAATCTGAATGTTATGGGCGATGGAGGCTTGGTTACTACCAATAATGTAGAGGTTTACGAAAAAATTAAACGGGATCGCAATCATGGTTTAATTGATAGAGATAATTGTCTGGAGTGGGGGTTAAACTCAAGATTAGATGCACTGCAGGCAGAATTAGCCAATTATAAACTGAATTATATTGAAAAATGGAATGAAAGATTCAGAGAAATTGCAGCGAAATATCGTGAAGCGTTAAAAGATATAGTGGAAGTGCCTTGTGATAAGTCACATGAGTATGCCGTTTACCATAATTTTGTTATTTACTCCGAAGAACGAGATTCGTTAATGGCTTTCTTGCTTGATAAAGGAATAGAAACGAAAATTCACTATCCAGTGTTATTGCATTTACAACCCGCCGCCAAAAACCTTGATTGCAAAAAGGGTGATTTCCCTGTTGCTGAGAAACTTTCAACTATGATGATGAGCTTGCCAATATATCCTGAAATAACCCAGAGAGAGATTGATCTAGTAATTGCAGGTGTCTGCTCTTACTTTCAATAACCGAGTACTCTATGTCATTAAAACCAAAAAAAAATCTAAATGAGCTGGAAAATATAGCCAGAAAAATAAGAATGAGAATTATTGAATATTCTCATCGCACTAAAACTCCACATTTGGCTTCTTGCCTGTCATGCGTGGATATTTTAACAGCATATTATTTTGATGCTCTGAATATTAACCCTGAAAAACCATTTGAGAAAAGTCGAGACAGATTCATTTTAAGTAAAGGCCATGCTGCGCCTGCCTTGTTCCAGGTTTTAGCGGTGGCAGGCTTTTATCCTCTTAGTCGTATTGATGACGCAAGTCATAATGGGGAAGATTACTTTGGGGAGCACCCTCCATCGCCAGGACATTTGCCGGGAGTTGAGGCAGCAACAGGGTCGTTAGGACATGGTTTGCCTATTGGTGTCGGAATGGCACTGGCAGGTAAAATGAATGATGAAAATTATCAGGTTTCAGTTTTATTAGGCGATGGTGAATGTAATGAAGGGTCTGTCTGGGAAGCTGCAATGCTTGCTTCAAAACATAACTTGAACAAACTGACTGTGATCATTGATTTTAATAAATGGCAGGCTACTGACAGAAGCCATGAAGTCACTTCTATAGACCCTTTAGTTGACAAGTGGAAGTCTTTCGACTGGCAGGTTACTGAAATTGATGGCAATGACATGAAGTCATTACAGGAAAGTATTTATATGGATAGAACGAACAAGCCGCTTGCCATTATTGGTCATACAGTAAAGGGGAAAGGGATCTCATTTA
Organism: Gammaproteobacteria bacterium; assembly: GCA_965229565.1. Taxonomy (GTDB): domain Bacteria; phylum Pseudomonadota; class Gammaproteobacteria; order Eutrophobiales; family Eutrophobiaceae; genus JANQNX01. The sequence goes on from OZ245888.1 coordinate 1,592,593, forward strand.
TGGAAGATGACAATAACTGGCATTATAAAACGCCAAATGAAGAAGAATTACAGAAAGCCAGAGAAGAATTGGGTTTTTAATTATGCGAAATAACTTTGCAGATGAAGTATGTAAGCTGGCAGAAGACCATCAAGATGTTGTATTACTTTCCGGTGATATTGGCAACAGGCTGTTTGATAATTTGAAAGCTGTGTGCCCGGAAAGGTTCTTTAATTGTGGTATTGCTGAACAATCAATGATGGGAATTGCTTCAGGTTTGGCCCTTTCGGGATTTAGACCTATTGTTTATACGATTACACCATTTACAACCTATCGATGTTTTGAGCAGATCAGAGTAGATGTTTGTTATCAAAAAGTACCTGTTATTATTGTAGGTACAGGTTCAGGTCTTTCTTATGCCTCATTAGGCCCTACACATCACTCCATGGAAGATATGGCTGTATTGCGTACTTTGCCAGAAATGACCGTATTTTCTCCCTGTGATCCACTGCAAGTACGAAAAGGATTACGCGCTGCATATGAACATGATGGCCCGGTCTATATTAGACTTGGGAAAAAAGGAGAGCCGGTACTGGATAATGAGAATGATGTTATTTTAGGTAGATCCGTTCAAATGATGGAGGGTAGCGATATCTGCATAGTTGCTACAGGTTCAGTATTAAGTCTGGCTTTAAATGCAGCAAATTCGCTTAAAAATGAAAATATTTCAGCAAGAGTAGAAAACTTTCATACAATTAAGCCCCTTGATAGGGAAAAACTTAATGAATTAGCTGATAAATTTGAGACGCTAGTTGTAGTAGAGGAACATGGCATTATAGGCGGTCTGTATGGAGCAATAGCAGAATATTATATTGAAAAAAACAGTCGTCCAAGAGTAATAGGTATTGGCGCCCAGGATACATTTTTACATGAAATTGGCGGGCAGAATTTTGCCAGAAAATTTTATGGTATCACTGAAGAAAATATCATCAATAAATGTAAGCAATTATTCTGAAAAAGATGAGAATTGGTATAGATTTCGACAATACTATTGTTAGTTATGATTATGTATTTCATAAAGTAGCAGTTGAAAAAAAACTAATAGACAAAAATGTAAAGGTGTCAAAAATATCTGTCAGAAATAAACTGCGCGAGCAAGGGATGGAAGAGCAATGGATAGAAATGCAAGGCTACGTCTATGGAAAGAGGATGGATGAAGCAACTGTTTTTAATGGTTTTTTTGATTTTATTCAAAAAGCTAAGGGAAATGGCGCTGATTTATTTGTGATCAGTCATAAAACGAGATATCCCTACGTTGGTGAAAAATACGATCTACATCAGGCTGCGAGGAGTTGGTTGGCGAAACATTTTAAAAATGAATCTGGGCCATTAATATCACCTCAAAATATAAGCTTCCACGAAACAAAAAAAGAGAAGATAGATCAGATAAGCGACCTAAATTGTGATGTTTTTGTAGATGATTTGCCGGAAATCTTTATGGCTGATAATTTCCCAGATGATACGAGAAAGATATTGTTTGATCCTGACAAGCATCATGGCGATAACAATTTTGAGCGAGCATATAATTGGGAGGATGTATCTAAGTTTTTGTTAAAATGATTAACGGGTACAGGATAAAAGAAAGAAAAATTAATCAGCTATTACAAGAATGCTCGCTTGCAACAGATAATTTAAAAGTACTCGATACTTTCCGCGGTGGAAATAATGAGCTACTTTGCATATCTGTAGACAGTAACAGGTATGTTATAAAGTTCTATAATAAATCCGACAAAGGCCGGCATAACAGGCTAGAAGCAGAATGGACTTTTCTTGAGCTTTTGAAGGCGCATAATGTTTCCCAGGTTCCCTTGAGCATAGGTGCGGACGATAAAGAAAACATCGCATTGTATAGCTATATCCCAGGTAGGAAGTTAGAACCCTCCGGTATTACTTTTAGACATATCAATCAAGCAGCAAATTTTGTCAGGAATATTAATACATCTCTAATAAGAAGAAGTGCAGCACAAGTTTGTAATGCTTCAGAGTCTGCATTTTCCTATGCCGAACATTTTGAACTGCTAAATAGCAGAATACAGCGTCTGTTTGAGACAATTCATAATGACTTTACTTATGTAAAAAATATTGGTGATCAAATATTCGAGCTGAAGAAAAAATTAAATAAAGAGATCATAGAAACAGAAGGACTTGAAAAATATACATCAGTATTAACTGAAAAAGAAAAAATACTGTCGGCTTCTGATTTTGGATTTCACAATGTAATACAAAAAGAAGACGGTGAATTAGTTTTTATTGATTTTGAATATTCGGGTTGGGATGATCCTGCAAAACTCGCCGCAGATTTTTTCTTTCAACCTCAAGTACCAGTAGATCCAGAATACTTTCCGTTTTTTCTAGATGCGTGTCTTAGCCATCTTGATGGGAATATTAAAGAGCAGCATATAGAAAGAGCAAAAAATATTTTTCCAATTATAGGTTTGCGATGGGTTTGTATCATACTGAATATATTTGACAAAAAATGGGCCGAGCTCAGATTTAATCATCTTGCAGAAGAAGATTTGGAAAAGATTAGAAAAGAAAGATTGATTCTGGCAAAAAAATTATTGGAAAGGGTAATTGTTAATTTGAATAACCATAAAGGTGAATTATGAGTTATATAGATTTCATGTCTGTTCTGCACAAGAGTACAAAAAGAGATTATCTGGCAAGGGTTAATGACCCTGAGTATCCCAAAGCCAAGGCCGCTGAATTAGCTAAACAGTATGCTTATGATTATTGGGATGGTAGCAGAAAGATTAATTATGGAGGATATAAATATATCGAGGGCAGGTGGGAGAAGGTAGCCAAACAAATGGTTGAGCACTACGGGATAAAACCTGGTGATCGTATACTTGATATAGGCTGCGGGAAAGGTTTTCTGTTATATGACTTCACCAAGGTTTGTCCAGGCGTAGAGATATATGGCGTGGATATTTCTGAATATGCAATAAACAATTGTAAAGAAGAAGTTAAAGATCATTTGCAGATCGCGAATGCTAATAATTTACCTTTCGAAGATAATTATTTTGACTTAGTGATTTCAATTACAACATTACATAACCTCTATGCTTTTGATTTGTATGCTTCACTGAAGGAAATGGAAAGAGTAGGGAAGCATAATAAGTATTTATGTGTAGAGTCATATAGAAATGAAGAAGAAAAGGCCAATCTTTTATATTGGCAAGTTACCTGTGAGGCATTTAATACTCCCGAAGAATGGGATTGGTGGTTCAAATTGACAGGTTACACTGGCGATTATTCGTTTATATTTTTTGATTAGGTGAATTTATGTCAAGACCTCGAAAGACTAAAGCAGCAATTTTAGTCGAGCTAAATAAACCATTAGTAGTTGATGAAATTTCATTGCCTGAAAGCCTGGGCGTTGGTCAGGTTTTGGTGAAAGTGCATTGCAGTGGTATTTGCGGATCACAATTAGGTGAAATAGGAGGTGTTAAGGGTCCTGATAAATTTTTGCCTCATTTACTCGGCCATGAAGGGACTGCAACTGTAATTGAATGTGGGCCTGGTGTAGAAACAGTCAGTCCAGACGACCTTGTTGTTATGCACTGGAGAAAAGGCAGTGGTATTGAGGCAATACCACCAAAATATGATTGGAATGGTAAAACAGTTAATGCGGGTTGGGTAACAACCTTCAATGAGTATGCAGTTATTTCTGAAAATAGATTGACAAGAATTCCACAAGATACTGATAAGTACGTGGCCGCACTTTTTGGCTGTGCTGTAACAACAGGGTTTGGCGTTGTGGTAAATGATGCACAAATAAAAATAGCAGATTCAGTTTGTGTCTATGGTGCTGGTGGTGTTGGTTTAAATATTATTCAGGCTGCAGCTTTATCTTCAGCATACCCAATAATTGCTGTAGATATTTATGATAAGCGTTTGAGACTAGCGCAGGAAATGGGTGCAACTCATGTAATTAATTCGGGCAAGGAAAAGGTTGCGGAAAAAATAAATGAGATTATTAAAAATAATCAATTGGATATATTTATTGATAATACAGGTGTCCCGGAAATTATCGAATATGGTTACAACACTATTAAACCAACAGGAAAACTGATTTTGGTCGGTGTGCCAAAACAAGGAAATAATATTTCTATATATTCACTGCCAATGCATTTTGGGAAAATAATAAAGGGATCGCATGGGGGCAATGCAATGCCTGAAACTGATATCCCGAAGTATTTCAATCTTTTTTCAATGAAAAATATTGATTTAGCGAAGTTAATAACCAGGGAATACAATCTAGACGATATTAATATTGCTATTGATGACATGAGAAACGGTACGCTGGCCGGTCGTTGTATGATTAAGTTTTAATACTGGTAATTTAAGTAATATACAATGCAAAAAATTATAGATGACATCAGAAATAATTCTAAAAATAAGAAAATTGTGTTTGTTTCAGGGAATTTCAACATAGTACATCCTGGACATCTGCGTTTAATTAATTTTGCTGCTGCATGCGGAGATCTACTCGTCGTCGGCGTGCATCCTGACGGAAAAAACAAATCTTTGATGCCAGCTAAATATAGGCTGGAAGGTATACAAGCCATAAGCAAAGTGGATCATGTTGTCCTTCTAAAGGATGGCTTGGTAAAGTCTATAGAGAAGTTACAGCCCGATATAGTTGTTAAAGGGAAAGAGTTTGAAAATAAATATAATGAAGAAAAACACGTTCTTGACAAATATGGTGGGAAATTAATTTTCAGCTCTGGTGAAGTAAGGTTTTCATCGCTTGACCTGCTTAGGAGAGAATTGTTTGAAATAAACCTGTCATCAATTAAACAGCCGGATGAATATTTGCATAGACATGGTATCCGCAAAGATGATGTTAAAAATGTAATTGAAAAATTCAGTAATCTAAGAGTGCTGGTGATTGGCGACTTGATATTGGATGAGTACATTGAATGTGAGCCATTAGGCATGTCAAGAGAGGATCCGACAGTTGTAGTTACTCCAATCAGTAAGGAAATATTTATTGGTGGTGCCGGTATTGTCGCTGCACATGCGAAAACCCTGGGGGCAAAAGTAAGTTTTATAAGTGTTGGAGGTGGCGACGAAATGTGTGATTGGGCGCGTCGTTCACTTGAAAATACAAGTGTTAGCACCTACATCTTGCAAGATGAAAGCAGGCCGACAACACTTAAGCAAAGATATAGAGCTGCGGGCAAAACATTGTTAAGAGTCAGTCATCTTAGGCAGCATGATATAAGTAAAGATTTTATAAAAAAAATCAAAGATCATGTTAGAAAAATAATTGATGAGATAGACTTGATCATTTTTTCCGATTTTAATTATGGATTATTGCCTCAAAAACTTGTAAGAGATTTAATCAAGTTGTTTGAAGGGGAAGATAAATTAATGTTTGCTGATAGCCAGGCATCTTCTCAAATCAGTGATATTTCACGATTCAAGAGTATGGAGTTAATCACACCTACTGAATATGAAGCAAGACTGGCAGTAGATGGAGATGATCATACATCAGGTCTGGTGGTGATAGCTGATAAACTAATAAAAAAGTCAAAAGCAAAAAATGTAATAATCACTCTGGGAGCAGAAGGATCGCTCGTTCACGGTTTTGATCGAACAAAGCAAATACATGTGACTGATACACTGCCTGCAATGAATGAAAATCCCAAGGATGTGTCTGGTGCTGGCGACTGTTATTTTATTAGCTCCGCGTTATCTATGGCAGTTGCTGCAGATATCTGGACAAGTGCTTATATCGGATCTGCTGCTGCTGCTATACAGGTCGGTCGAATAGGGAATGTGCCATTAAGCCACAAAGAACTACTGGAAGAAATTTCTCAATGAGGTGTCTTTTACTGGCTGCTGGTTTTGGTTCCAGATTAAAACCAATTACGACAACTATCCCAAAGTGTATGGTTGAAATAAATGGTAAACCATTACTTGAATACTGGCTGGAGCTATTGTTTTCAGGGAGTATAGAAAAAGTACTGGTAAATACTCATTATTTGCCTTCTGTAATCGAACAATACATAAAGCAATCCAGATGGTCAGACAAGATTGAAATAGTTTATGAACCTCAACTGTTGGGAACAGCAGGAACGATTGTCACTAATATTTCCTTCTTCGAAGGAAAACCATGCATGATAGCTCATGCTGACAATTTAACAGTATTTAATGTAAATGATTTTATAAATCATCATGCAAACAGACCTTCTTGTACCGAACTCACTATGATGACTTTTATTACTGATAAACCGCAATCATGCGGTATCGTTCAGGTTAGTGATGAAGGGATTGTTCGTGAATATCACGAAAAAGTACCTGACCCGCCTGGTAATCTTGCAAATGGTGCGGTATTCATATTTGAACCTTCTGTTCTAGAATATATTTGCGCCAATTATTCAGAGTCAAGAAACGATATATGTAAAGACATCATTCCTGAGTTTGTAAATCGGATATCTGTTTATAAAAACTATATCTATCATAGGGACATAGGTACGCCAAAAAGCCTGGAATCAGCCAGGGAAGAAATAAAAAATATTAGTACTAATGCTTCAGCATAAACCGCCTATAAAGGTGGCTGTAATTGGCGCAGGCCAGGTTTCGCAAATGTGCCATATTGAACCGCTGACTAAACTGTCATCAGTAGATATTGTTGCAATATCTGATTTACGGCCTCAATTAGTTCAATTAGTAGCTGAACGCTATCGCATACCAAAACTGTATTCCAGTCATCTGGAATTGCTGGAAAATGAAAAAGTTGATGCTGTTATAGTTGTAACTAACAGAAGTGCAACCGGGGCAATAGTTAGAGACATTATTGATGCAGATATTAATGTATTTACTGAAAAACCGTTAGCAAGAACCAGGAAGCAAGTTAGCCTGATTCAAGACTGTTTAAAAAAAAGTAGATCCGATTTGCGTATAGGTTATATGAAGCGGCATGACGTAGGTTTCTTGCATTTCAAAAACATGTTGGATCTATGGTTGTTAAACAATGAGCGTGGAAAACTATTGAAAATTGAAGCATGGAGTCATGCAGGCGATGTTTGCAGGCCTACGCTTGGCTATTTGATGACTGATGAGCCACGTCCGGCAGGGGTGGAAGAGTGGTCAGCATCACCAGACTGGCTGGATAATAACAGCATAGATGAATATGAACTATTTCTTAATGTGCACATACATATATTTAATTGGTTGTATAGTTTAACGCAATTAAACAAGGTAAGTGCGGTAAAAAAAAATAAAGAAAATGAAGTATTCATCGATTTTGAATCCTCTAATTGCGAAGTTTCAATGGACTGCAAGTATCGATTAAGCGGCAGATGGGACGAGGGTGCGAAGCTTTATTTTGAAAAAGGTGATGTGATGTTACGTTTTCCTGCGCCGTTCGATAAAAAAAGAATTGCAAGTATAGAAATAAATAATAAGCCGGTAATATTCCCCGATTCAGCTATGGTAAATCAATGGTCTTTTTTTAATCAAATGAAAAACTATATAAATTTACTTATCAATAATGAAATTAATAAGGAAAAGTTTTCTTGCGATGTGAACGAAACAGCACGCAATCAAGAACTGGTGGAAGATGTTTGGAGAATTATTGAACAGAAATAAATTGTAGAATAATTCAGAATCAGAGGTATATGCATGAAAAATAATGAATCAATTAAAAGCGACAATGTAAAACTGTGGAGTGAAAGAAGCACCTGCCGTTTATGTGGTTCCAGCCATTTGCAACAGAAAATAGAATTGCCAAGTATGCCAATTGCTACGCCAAACTTCGCTGTTGATGAGAATGATCCGGCAGCAAAAATATTTAGTGAAGGCGTCCCGATGCCAATAGACGTTTGCTCGGAATGCAAGCTGATTCAAATCAGATATATTGGAAACCCTGAGGTGCAATATCGTAATTACGTATACAAGACTACAATGAGTCTGGGTTTGCCGCAGCATTTTATTGACTCGGCAAAAAAAATGGTAATGAAATTAAGCCTTGAGCTTGACAGCAATATTGTGGAATTCGGTAGTAATGACGGGACTTATTTGAAGGCTTTTAAGTCATTAAACATGAACGTTGTTGGTATTGACCCGGCAAAGCAAATTGCTGAAGAAGCTACCAGGAACGGCATCAAAACATATTCTGACTTTTTTAGCATAGATCTGGCGAATACAATTTCTAGTGATTTAGGGAAAGCTGATCTGCTGGTTGCGAATAACGTAATAGCTAATATTGATAATTTAGGGAATATATTCGATGCGGTAAATACCTTGCTGTCCAAGGATGGAGTATTTGTATTTGAAACACAATACGGAAGGGATGTTCTGGATAAATATCTTTTAGATACAATTTATCATGAGCATCTAACTTATTTTACCATTAATCCTCTATGTAAAATGTTGCCAAAATTCGGGCTTGAAGTCTTTGATGTTGAAAATATTCCCACTAAAGGTGGTTCTATAAGAGTCTACGTTCAAAAGAACGAAGGGAGTAAACCTGTTAACGAATATGTTAATGATTTAAATTCAAAAGAATTGAAAGACAACATATATTCAGATGAATATTTTCAAAAGTTCGAGGCTGGCATTAAAGATCGCGCTAAAAAAATACAGAAATTAATTAAGGCAAATACAAATAATAATCAGTCTGTTGCCGGTTATGGCGCATCTGTAGGAACTCTGACCCTTCTTGGCCAACTGGATCTATCAGATAAGGTTAATTTGATTGTTGATGATGACTATGAACATAAAGCAACCTATTTATATGGGCCAAATTATCAGATCCCGATCAAGAGCCCGGCTGCATTATTGGAAAATAATGTCGAACTAACATTGGTGTTTGCCTGGAGATATATAGATTCAATTAAAGAGAAAAATAAAGAATACATAGAAAAAGGTGGAAAATTCCTGTTACTTTTGCCAACACCTGAAATAGTCTGATGCAGCAGAATACTACTCACCGGGTTTCGACAATTCCGCAAGGTATCAAGCAAATATCACCAGATGTTTTTGTTTTAAAGGAAAAAACATATGTTGTTGATAGGCGGATTATTGAATGGTTAAAAAGTAAAGCGCTTGCTTCACCTACCCGTCGAGCCAGAATATGTTTACATGAGACATCTGATGAAATCGTACAAGAGATGATTATTGCTGTACATAAAACCAGCTTTGTTCCGCCTCATTATCATCCATATAAAGAAGAAACATTTAATGTAATGGAAGGTAAAGCGAGCATGCTGATATTCAGTGCAGATGGAAAAATAACAGAGAAATATGAATTATCAGCTTTAACTTCACTGGAACAAAAAAGCGCCGATTCTTATTTTTATAGAGTAAAAAGAAATACAATCCACGGGTTAGTATTAAAGACTGAATGGTTAATATTCCATGAAGTTACCTCTGGCCCATACAGAAGTGACGGTATAAAAATACCTGACTGGGCGCCAAAAGATAAGAATATAGACGAACATTGCAGTTGGTATATTAACCTCTTAAAAAATGACGAGAATTTTAAAAATGGATAAACGATGTAGAGCCTGTGAAAGTAAATTAATACTGGTAAAAGACTTTGGTGATCATCCTATAGCACATAAATATCTTACTCACGAAGAAAAACATATCGAAAAATATAATTTCAATTTACATCTTTGTGAAAATTGCGGGCTTGTACAGGTCTATAATCCAATTCCAGCGAAAAAGTTATATAGTGGATTTAATTATAATTTTTCAAGCTGGAAACAAGAGCCTCATTTTGATGATGAACTGGACATGATTTTTAATTCCATTAAGCCAGCATCGGTATGTGAGGTTGGTGCTAATGATGGGAAATTCCTGAAAGCTATAAAAGAAAGAGGAGTGAAAGTTTGTATTGGCATAGAGCCAAATCCTGAACCCCTTGAATCGGCTAAAGCTAAAGATCTTGTTATGGTTAACAGTTTTTTAAACAAAAAAACTGTTAAAACAATTGTTAAAGAATATGGGCGATTTGATTTAGTGGTTTTCAGGCAAGTACTTGAACATGTTCATGATTTACCTGAATTCTTTAGTTGTGTTAATAAGTTGCTAAATGAAAATGGCAGTTTATTTATAGATGTGCCAGATCTCGAGCCATCTCGTACTAGTGGCGATGTAACAACTCTTTGGGAGGAACATGTTTCCTATTTTACAAAATATACTCTGATAAATACGCTTAACAGGTTTGGATTTAAGGCAGATATTGTTGAGACATTCGATTTCTCAGGCGGATGCTTGTCTGTATTGGCAACTAAAGTATCAGGCAAATCAATACAAGAAATTGATGAACAAAATGTTGATTTAAAAAATGAAATTAAAAGCACAAAAGGTTTTATAAATGCTTTAGAACAATATCAAAAACTTATTTCAGACCTGTTAAAAACGGCACGTAATTCAGGTTATAAAATATTTTTATATGGTAGTGGTGTGCGTGCGTGTGCTGCCATGAGTTTTCTGGGGCTAGAAAATTTGATTGATTATGTAATAGACGATCAACCAGAAAAAAAAGGTTTATTTATGCCGCATGGCAAGCCGAAAATTACAGGTATGAATGTGAAGAATATGAATGATTCAAAAAATCTGTTTTTGCTCGCAGTCAATAATGAAAGTGAATCTAAGGTGATTAATAATATAAAAAAACACCTTGATGATTTCAAGGCATTCAGTATATGCAGTCCAAAGAATATTATAAAGGAACTGCAAGCAGTCAAACTCTAATCCATTAATTACGAAGAGTGAATATAAAATATTATATTGATTATTTTTCCTGCCCGACTAGCGAGATAAAAGAGACCTATAAAACATATTATTTAAATACGATAAAAGAGATAGTCTGCAGGCGGAATATTCTTGTAAATTTCTTCAGAAATTTTACCCTGGTAGTGCATTTGTTATCGGGTTTAATTGTAACGCCAATAGCTTTTTTGCTTTATCTTCGTGGCTACAGATTTGTTGTAGTTTCCATGCGTTCGATAGGTGGTATCGCGGTACTGGATGCATTTATTAGAGAAAATTATTTAAACAAGAAAACTCCGCGCCATAAGCTGTTTGTTGCTCCAGCCTTTCCTCAAGTTGTAAATCCCTATGCCTATTCACTCTATAAGGCGCATGCAACAATTCTATTTTCTACATGGAGCAGGCTGCTTCTGTTACCTTTTTTTATGAATCCATTTTTTAAAGACGATATATATCGCTTTTTGGGCAACGATAATTTTAGGGCGCAAAATATAAAAGATGGTTTTCAGTGGTGTCGACTTCAAATGAATTATGCTCAATATGAAGATTCCTTTGGCAGTGAGCCGCTAATTAATATAAAAGAAAAAGACGTAAAAGAAGGCTGGAATATTGTAAAAGATTACCTACAGCAAGGAGAAAAATATGTTGCCTTACATGTTAGAGATGGGGGTTACTATAATGACGCAGGCTCAATAAGAAGCGAAAAAAGAAATGCCGATGTTTTTACATATGAGGCTGCTATAGCTTATCTAATAGGCAAGAACTATAAAGTGGTGCGCATGGGCGATCCATATATGGTGGATATAAAATCGTTACTGGATAAATATGGAGCGGGTATTTTCGATTATGCAAAGTCAGACATAAAATCGGACTTAATGGATTGTTTTTTGATAGCAAACTCTGAATTTGTAATAGGTTCTCCGTCCGGGCTTTCTCCTTTTGCTTCAATGTTTGGCAAGTCGTTATGCCTGGTTAATTTCTTTACTGCGTCAAATTGTCTTGGCGTCAGAAAAGGAGATATAACCACATTTAAAAAATTCAGATACAAACATGATGGCTCGTTGGTACCTTTTAATGAATTGATGTACAAGCCGTTTTGTCCAAACCCAGGGCCTAGAGAACTGGATAAAATAAAAGTCTACATTGAGGATAATACTGAGCAAGAAATTTATGACACTGTTAAAGAGTATGTAGAGGGCAGGCCATTCAGCCCAAGTGCACTTCAGATTAAAGCAAAAAAAATGATGATCCCGTCTAATTATTCCTATGGAGCGCAGGGATACCATTCAAATACAGTACTACGGCAGTATTCTTTATAATTAAACGTATTTCATATTAGAACAAAGGCTCAATATGCCTGATAATTATACAAAAAAATCAAAAAATCCTTATTCCAGCCTGGCAAAGATAGCAAGCCTTTGGGTAATATTATCAACCAAGAGAAAAAAACAACTTTTCATCTTGCTGTCATTAATGGTTTGTGCCGGTGTATCTGAAATGATAAGTATTGGCGCATTGATTCCATTTTTGGGAGTTTTGTTATCTCCTGATGATGTTTTAAATAACCAAATTACACTTTATATAACGAGTATCAAGCCAGTCTCTAATGAAAATGAACTTAGACTGTTACTGACATTCTTCTTTTGTGCAGCAGCTTTAATAGCCGCTTTGTTTCGCGTCATTTTGTATTGGCTGAATACATACCTTTCTCAAATGGTAGGCTTTGATCTTGAGCAATATGTATTCAGGGAGTCGGTGTTAAAGCCATATCATATGCAGCTAGGCAAACATTCTAGTGAAATAATTACGGGTGTAGACAAAGCAAAAACCTGTGCAGGTATCTTTTTATCTATTCTAAATATTACTACCAGTATAATAATCGGAACTTTCATTGTAATTTCTCTTTATATTATTCAGCCGAAAATATCGGTAGTTGCTTTTCTATCACTGGCTGCCATATATATCGTAATTTCTTACTTCACCAGAAAAAGATTGGTTGCTAACGGCGAAATAATTGCCAGCAAAAGAACACAGCGTCTCAAGACAATGCAGGAAACATTAGGTGGCATTAGAGATATTATTCTTGACAAAACTCATGAATATTATCTTAAGATTTTTTTTAAAATTAATTATAAATTAAGTAAAGCATCAGCGAATAACTTATTCACGCAACAGTATCCACGTGTATTGATAGAACTTATAATCATATTGGCAGTGTCTTCCAGTGCATATTATTACAGTGCTGCCAATAATATTGATATGTCCTTAATTCTTCCAATTCTGGCAGCATTTGCACTAGGTGTGCAAAGATTATTGCCATTACTTCAACAAATATTTAAAGGATGGGCAGTAATAAAAAGTAGTCAGGCATCATTAACCGATGTTGTGAAACTGGTAGAAGATAAAAACAAGGACTTCATTAATAAAGCATCAGAAAAAGTAGTTATCACATTCAATAAAAAAATAGATATGCATAATGTTTGTTTCAGATATGATAATAAAAATGATGATACGCTACATAACGTAAATATTACTATTCACAAAAACGATAAAATAGGGGTGATAGGAAAAACAGGTGTTGGTAAAAGCACTTTACTTGATATTTTCATGGGGCTGCTCTTTCCGACTGACGGCGATATATATATTGATAATAAGCAATTAAAGAGAACAGATTATTATAACTGGCAAAAGTATATTGCCCATGTTCCCCAGTCTATTTTTCTGGCAGATCTTACTATTGCTGAAAACATTGCAATATCGGATTTAGGAAACAAGATAGATGAGAATAGATTAATTTCCAGTGCAAAACTGGCTCGTGTCAATGAGTTTGTGAACATAGAAAATGGAGGGCTTTTTGCTAAAACCGGTGAAAGAGGTACAAAATTATCCGGTGGGCAACGTCAGCGCATTGGCATAGCACGCGCCCTTTACAAAAACTGTCCTGTGTTGGTACTTGACGAAGCTACTAATGCATTAGATCACGTAACAGAAAAGCAAATTATTGACGCCATCTGCGCCGTAAAGGACCTGACAGTGCTTATTGTTAGTCATAGGCATTCCATTCTAGCTGCTTGCGACAATATTTATGTAATGCACAGTCATGGTCGTTTGACAAAACAAACATTGCAAGAACTGGCAGTTGATAAAATATGAAAATATTCAGATTAGTATTAGTTCAAGTTGTAAGATGTCTATGAAACTTTTGTTGCATATTGGTACACATAAAACTGGCAGTAGTAGCCTGCAATTCTTCCTGGCCACAAACAGGCCTAACCTTCAAAAAGAAAAGATCTACTATTCAATTGATGAAAACAAATCATCAAAGAATGTCAATTTTCTGGGTGGAAATATATCAAAGGGAAAGAACGATTATGTATCTAATTTTACAAAGCAGACAAAGGAAAGGGCAGAAAAAGCGGGCGCGGCTACTGTTGTTCTAAGTGGTGAAACAATGTATGCGATGAGTTTTTTCTATCCGGCCTTCGGGCATTACAGGAATGACAAATACTGGCAAGAAGAAAAAAACCGCGTAGATAAAATAGCAGAATTAACAAAGGTATTCGACGTCGAAGTCATTTGCTATCTTAGAAGTCAAAACAGTTTTGCAGAATCTATTTATAGCCAACTTATTAGAGACCCGGCTCCATTCTCAATTGGTTTTGAGGAATTTCTTAACCAGGCAGAAGAGTTGTTTGATTACAACAGTCATTTACAGCTTTGGTGCGATGCTTTTGGCAAAGACAATGTGAATCTAAACATTTTTGATAAAGATACCAATATTATCAAAGACTTTTGTAACTTTATGCATATCAGTCCAACCTCCAACTGGTATCTTCCTGATGTGAGAATTGGAGATCGTACGTCATATGACCTTTTGGCATTCAAACGTAAACTGGATAAAAAAAAGAAAGACCCGATACAAAGACAATATGATCACTGGTTGCTGTTTGAACTTGCCGAATTAATAACTGGGCCTGAAAATGTAAGCTGGTTTAGCGAAGAAAATAAAAAGCGTTTTTCTCAACGTTTTTTTAATGGTAATGAACTCATACGCGAGCAATGGTTTCCGGAAAGAAAGTCTCTGTTTGATGATGTTAAAAATGATTCGAAGCAAGAATATCCGGGGTTAAGTAAAGACAGGTTCGAATTCATTAATAGAGAATATAAGAAATTAATTAACAAGCCGGATATGCTATTAAAATTGCAAAGCAGGAGGTTGTTGTATTGCCTTGAAAGTAATTCAAAATTAGTGTCGAAAATACTGGCGCCAGTTAGACGTTATATACGCAATAATCGCCGTAAAAAATGGCGAAAAGGAGAAACTAAAAGAGCGAGTATTTTATC
This sequence comes from Gammaproteobacteria bacterium, assembly GCA_965229565.1. Classification (GTDB taxonomy): domain Bacteria; phylum Pseudomonadota; class Gammaproteobacteria; order Eutrophobiales; family Eutrophobiaceae; genus JANQNX01. Next base: position 1,607,710 of record OZ245888.1, read on the forward strand.
TGTGTTATTTCCATGGTTTAGCGGATGAATTTACTGTTATATATTTGTTAAAAAATAATGAAAATATTGTCAAAAATAGAAAACCGTATAAATAGTGCGCTAGATTTAATTACGCCTGAAGAATTAATAGCAAATAATAAATATAAACAATCAATAAAAAGAAATATTAACTTTATTTTTATATGGATACCAAAAAACGCAGGATCAACTATCTATAAACACTTAAAAAATGAATTTGGATGCAAAAAAATAAAAAATGTAGAAAAAATAAAAAAAATGCATCCAGGTCCTTATACATTCGGGCATATAAGCGTTACTGAATTGATTAAGAATGGATATATAGATAGAAAAATAATTGATAATTGTAAATATATCTGTTTTGTCAGAAATCCTTATAGTAGAACAGTGTCTTTATATAATTATTACAAAAAAGTAAAGCTTATACCCAGCGAAATGTCTTTCAAAACGTTTCTGATTCTATTAAGAAATGACTTTGTGCGGCCTATTGGTTTATATAACTCCAGTTCACTAAGTCAAGCTAATCAACAATATAAATGGGTAGAAGGCATCAATATAGATTTTATTGGAAGACAAGAAAACTTAATAAGTGATTTAAACAAACTATATGGTTTGTTTGGCAGCGATAGACAAGAAAATTCCGTTGAGTATTTAAATAGATCTACTCATGATAAATATATGTCTTACTATACTAAGTATGAAATAAATATTGTTAATGATATTTATGAAGAAGATTTCTTAAGATTTAATTACGAAATGCTTTAATCTCTAAGCACAGTAAGTGTTAAATATGTAGATGCCTAATATAAATTAGAAAATATTAAAGTATTTATGGTTCCGAAATATGAAAAAGTCATCTGAACAAATTGCTCAAGAAAAACAATATGCTTTTCCTTATCACTACAATGTTGATATAAACAATGAAAACATATCGCTTTTTAAATACTGGGCATGGAGCATACAGTATTTAGGAAGATTGTTTTTGGTAAAAAAGTATCTTGCTGATATTAAATTTGATAGCCTACTTGATGTTGGGTGTGGAGATGGCAGGTTATTAAGTTATTTAAGTTCAGTGTTTCATGAAAAGAAACTGGAAGGAATAGACTATTCTGAAAAAGCCATAAACCTAGCTAAAGCTATAAATATTGGTGGCAACGTAAAATACTTTGCTCGCAATATCATTAGTGAGCCATTAGATGCTTGTAAATATGATGTAGTTACTTTAATTGAGGTGATGGAACATATTGATCCTCGTGAATTAGACCAATTCTTAAATAGCGTAAAAAAATGCCTTAACAAGGAAGGGGTGCTGATTGTCACAGTGCCTTCCAACTCATTAAAACTTGCAAAAAAACATTACCAGCATTTTACAAAAGATGGATTGGCTCGGTTGATAGATAAAGCTGGCTTTAAAATAATGCAATCCGAATATATTGACGGCTCTGATAAATTTAGTTGGAGAATTATTTATTCTTGTTTTGTAAACAGAATTTACATTGTAAATAGTAAGAAAATACAAAATTATTTATTTTGTATTTATAAAAAGAAATATTTATCAAATATTCCTGATGGCGCAGGAATATTCTTGGCAGCAAAAGTGTCTTAAAATCAGCTGTAATATATCATTTAAAATTATTTAGAAAATATTAGCTATGTCGATTGCATCTTCAAAAAATGAAGAATTAAGATCATTTATTCATCGAGTTAAAGTTGATGAAACATGGATGAGTAAATCCAAGGAACTGTCCTATTTCATTACAAAACAAATGGCTAACTCGTGCAGCAACGTGCTCGATATAGGCAAATCATCCAGGGAGTTATTTAATCTTTTCAAAAAAGATCAAATAACTACATTTGACATCAATCAGTTCAAGGATTATCCGGACTACATTGTGGATGTTTGCGATATGAATACTTATCCGGATTTAAAGTTCGATGGCATTATTTGTCATTCCATTCTGGAGCATACTTATGATCCCTTTTCTGCTGTTAAAAATCTGTCAACAGTATTGAAGTCGAATGGTATATTTTTGGGCTTTGTTCCATTTTTAATGGAATATCATGCGCCAAAAGATCTTAAATTCCAGGATTTCTACAGATTCTCCAGAGATGGTATTGCATACATGTTTCGTGATTTTGAGGATATAACTATTTATCCTGTGAGAAATCAATTATCTACGGCAATCAGCTTATTAAAAAAGACAAAAAAGTATGAAACAAAAAAAGGTAAAGAATATATATCTGCATTACTAGATTGGATAAAGCCGGGCAATTCGATACAAACAACCGGCTTCATTATTCACGCAACAAAATAATATTTAGTGTCTAAAATTAAAATAACCATAGGTATAGCTTGCTTTAATGCTGCTAAAACCATCGCAAGAGCTATAGATAGCGCTCTGTCTCAAGATTATAAAAATGTAGAGATAATTGTTGTGGATGATGCATCAGAAGATGCATCATTGGAAATAATAAAAACCTATGCCAATAATAATAACAACATAAGACTACTAAAGCACAAAATTAACATTGGGTACCCTGCAGCAGTTAACCAGGTGTTTCGTCATGCTACAGGTGAATTTATAGCCATATTTGATGCTGATGACGTCAGTGAACCATCTAGACTAGATAAACAACTAAATAAAATCATTTCTTTTAGAAAGAAAGGCATAAATACATACCCTATTTGCTATTGTAATAGAAAAGTAATAATACAGTCTGATCATAATTTTAATGATGAACATATAGGGCAAGCAATAGGGCGTAATTCTCCAGAGCCAAATGGCTTAATGGTTGCAGATTATTTATTGGGTTGTGAAGTCGATAATAAATATTCATGGGGTATTTTTGGTAGTTGCACATGGATGCTTCATAAAGAAACGATAAAAACCATCGGGTTTATGGATGAATCATTCCGTAGATGCGCCGAATGGGATTATGCTGTGAGGGCAGCTCAAAAAGATTTTTATTTTATTGCGGTTAATGAACCACTAGTGCATCAATACAAAACTAAAGGTGCGTATAAATCAAACAAAATACCTCTTAAATACAGCTTGCTATTAAGAAAAAAATATAAAGACTATCTTAACAAAAAAGGTATGTACATTTGGAGCATGATGTTTGCCAGAGTGAACTTCTATAATAATAAAAAGCAATATTTGCTTAGCAATTTATATATTCTTTCAGCTTGCCTTTTGCAACCTCACATCGCATTTAATAAATTTAAAAAGAAATTCGTAAGCAATCATTAGTACTCCATTAATAACTATTGGTATTACTGCTTTCAATTCTGGCAATACGATTGAATCAGCATTTCATTCAGCACTTAAACAAACATGGAGAAAAAAAGAAATATTAATTGTGGATGATGCATCCACTGATGGAACATCAGATATATTGAAGAACATTCTCAATCAACATAATTCAATACGACTTATTTCAAATGACGTGAATCAAGGTGTTGCTGCGTCTAGAAATACACTTATCAATGAAGCAAAAGGAGAATTTATTGCTTTTTACGATGATGATGATGTCAGTGATCCTGAACGTATAGAGAAGCAATATGAGAGAATAATTAATTATAAAAAAAAATATAAGATTAACGAGCCCGCAATTTGTCATACGGCGAGACTTCAACAATACGAAAACAAGCCTCTGTTATATGTGCCGACAATGGGGACGATAGATAAGTCTATTGCGCCGCATGGTCCAGATGTTGCCAAGCGCATCCTCTACGGAAAGCCTCTGAAAAATGCCTATGGCGCTTGTGCAACTTGCTCGCAAATGGGAAAAACCAGTGATTATCGTGCATTAGGCGGTTTTGACGAATCTTTGCGTCGCTCAGAAGACACTGATTACAATATACGGTTTGCCTTGAGTGGCGGCCATTTCGTAGGCATTAGCGAGCCTTTGGTGACTCAGAAAATGACTTACACTGACGATAAGAAACTGGATATTGAAAGACAATTGATGCTTCAATTATTGGCGAAGTATCAGTCATTTATAGATCAATATGATTCGTATGATTTTTGTCGCAAATGGCTAGAAACGAAATACCACTATTTATCACATGAAAACATGCTCTTTCTGAAAAGCCTGGTTAGGTTATCAGTGACACACCCTTGGCAAACAAGCAAGCGTTTGCTGTGGAGCTTGCCGTCACTGGTTCAGAACAGGTATTTCAGAAGTTTCCATGCGCAAAGCCAAATAACTAATGGCTGATCACGATACCCCTTTAATTACGGTGGGGATACCATGCTTTAATGCAGAAGCGACGATAGCGCGAGCAATAAAAAGCGCACAGTCACAAACCCATAAAAATCTGGAGATACTTGTGGTTGATGACTGCTCCATGGATCAATCACCTAATATCATCAAGTCTATCTCGCAAGATGACCGCCGTGTCAGATTAATGTCTAACGCTACTAATTGCGGGCCGGGCTATGTCCGTGATGCCATAGTTAATAAGGCAAATGGCGAATACATTGCTTTTTTTGATGATGATGATGAAAGTCTGCCTGACAGAATAGAATGTCAGTTACAACGTATCAATAACTATAAACGAGCAACAGGCGTGAACCTGATAGCATGTTATGCGTCCGGTAAGCGAATATATCCAAACGGGTTTGTTAAGTTGCTGGAAGCAGTTGGATCGCGGAATGAATGCCCGAAAGGCGAGCAAATGGCCGACTATTTGCTTTTTTTTGCTAGGCAGCATGATGTCTTTTATGGCTCGGGCACGCCTTCCTGTTCACTGATGGGCGAAAAAAAAGTATTTCAGGCCATGGGCGGATTTGATCCTGCATTGCGGCGACTGGAAGATGTTGATTTTGCAATTCGGCTGGCACTGAAAGGCGGGCATTTTATCGGTTGTCCCGAACAGTTATTCATCCAGTATTCCACTGATGCACCGGATAAGTCAGCTGAAAGGAATCTTCAGGCTGAACAGAATGTGGCAACCAAGTACAAACAGTATCTGCAAAGTAAGGGTCGGTTTGATTATGCCTGGCGCTGGCCATTGTTACGTTATTTTCACTTCAAGCGTCAATACATTAAATTATTTCAACAGCTTGCATCGTTGTTTCTTCGTCATCCACTCGCCGTGTTAACACATGTTTTGCACACGTTTCCACGTCGATTTCTACATGAAACAAAAATAGCTAATCGGTCATGAGAATTCTTTTTAGCTGCCGCGCTTTTAATAACATGGCTGGCGGTGTCGAACGTATGGCTTGTATTATGCTTGAAGCAATGCGCCAACGTGGGCACGAAATGGAGCTATTAACCTGGGACTCGAGTTCGGCTTCCGCCTTTTATGAGATACATCCGGCAATAAAATGGTATCAATTGGATATTGGCAATCCGCAGGAAAAAGCAACGCTGAAGACCCGACTACAACGTGCAGTACGAATGCGTCAGATACTGAAGGACTCCAGGCCGGATGTGATACTGGCCTTTCAGGAGGGCACGTTTATCAGCACTCGCCTTTATTCGATCGGTATGGGTACACCGGTTATTGCAGCCGAGCGAAATGCACCTTCAAGGTTCGAACATATTTCAGCAAGTAAATACAAGAATTTAATCTTCCAATGCTTTCGGCTTGCGAGGGCCATCACAATCCAGATCGAATCGTATCGCAACAGTTACCCCGCATATCTGCATGAAAAAATCGTCTCTATACCCAACCCGGTTGCTGAAGCAGTGCATCTTGCCGACCCGTCAGGAGAAGGCAAAAAAATAAAAACTCTTCTGTCCGTCGGGCGTCTTGGTTACCAGAAAAATTATGACGCATTAGTTGATGCCTTTGCCCGAATTGCCAGCCATTTTCCGGAATGGCAGCTTGTAATAGTGGGTGAGGGCGAAGACCGTAACAAACTGGAGCAATTTATCTCATCCAAGGGGCTGGGTGATTGCATCAAACTGCCTGGCACGACAACGAACGTTGGTCAATATTATGCAGACGCACAACTCTTTTGTTTACCATCACGCTGGGAAGGCTTTCCTAATGCCCTGGCCGAAGCGATGGCGCATGGTTTGCCGGCGGTTGGATTCAGGCAGTGTTCCGGTGTGGCTGATCTGATTGAAGACGGGAAGACTGGTTTGCTTGCTCAGGGCAATGGACAAGCTGATGCGTTAGCTGAAACGCTGTCACAGCTATTGGCCGATGATGAAAAACGAGTAGTGATGGGAAAGCAGGCCCGGGAGCAGATTGCCGTTTATAAGCCTGAGGCGATTTTCGATCGCTGGGAACAGTTGTTCATGGAACTGAGCCGTGCATGAAAATACTGTTTGCCATAAAAACAGTAAAAAAGAGTAAAGGTGGTTCAGAGCGCGTAATCAGCATGATTGCATCAGGCCTGGCGCAAAGGGGCTATGAAATTGAACTACTCACGTTTGATACCACCTCCGGGGATTGTCTCTATCCTTTACATCCGGCTGTTAATACACGCTGGCTTGGCATCGGCGATGCAGGCGCAAAAGCAGGCCTGTTAGAGTCATACCGGCGCATGCTGGCGTTACGCCGCTATATCAGTCAAACAGGACCTGATGTCGTCATTGCCTTTCAGCACAGCATGTTTGTACTGATGGCGTTTGCGCTGCTCGGTAAACCTGTGCCGCATATTGCCAGCGAACACATCGTGCCCGCGCATTACCAGCATAAGCCGCTTGAATACCTGCTGATGTGTGTGTCTGCCTATCTGAGTGACCGGGTTACGGTGCTGTCTGACGCGATAAAAAACTTGTATCCCGTTTTTTTGCACTCACGGATGAGGGCGATGCCGAACCCGGTTATGTATTCACAGGAAACCGGTAACTGCCGAGGTAATTCATCAAGTACTGGCTTGATATTGAATGTAGGGCGCCTAGATAAGCAAAAGGACCATACAACCCTGATCCAGGCCTTTGCCAGCTTGAAAGATAAATACCCTGATTGGCGATTATGTATTATCGGCAGTGGTCAATTAAAGCAACAGTTGCAGGATCTCATTGCCTCACTGGACTGTCTAGACAGGATTGAATTGCAAGATTGTGTCGATGAAATCAGCAAGGTATATCGGGAAGCCGACATTTTTGCTATGTCATCCAGATACGAGAGTTTTGGCCTTGTCACCGCTGAAGCAATGGCTTTTGCACTGCCTGTTGTAGGTTTTGCCGATTGTCCCGGTACGAATGAATTAATCATAGACGGTGTCAATGGCCTGCTTGTTGCCAGCAATGACAGGGCAGCAGCATTTGCAACCGGCCTGGAAAAATTAATGCGTGATCCTGGCCTGCGGGCAAGACTGGGGCAGCACGGGCGCCAGCATGTCAAACGATTCGATATAGAGCAGGTGCTCGACCAATGGGAATCCTTGATTGGTGAGGTTTGCCAATGAACTGGCGCTTGAAAATACTCGCGAAAATGATTCTGCATCATTTGCCCGTGGATTATCGTTTCTGGCAGAGGCTGGGTTTATTTCGCCTTGGCGCAATGGATGAAATAGCCTATGCAGAGAAGATCTTCAATCTGCACGCTTCGCGGACGTTTACTGACGGGGTGCCGGTAAATGCAACTCTTCTTGAACTGGGACCGGGTGATAGCGCGTTATCGGCCATCCTGGCTCAGGCCGCGAAGGCAAAAAAGATATATCTGGTGGATACCGGTGACTATGTCAACAGGAATATTACTATCTATCGCGAGTTGACTGACAAGCTGAGGAAACAAAATAAAAACTGTATTGATGCCCATTCTGTTGATAACGTTGAGGCACTTTTGCGTGCATGCCACGCAGAGTACCTGACAGAAGGGCTAAACAGTCTTCAGCAACTGAGAGGAAACAGTGTCGATTTTATCTGGTCGCATTCGGTGCTTGAACACATACGAAAAGCGGAGTTTGCTCACTTGTTTAACGAGATGCTACGCATTTTAAAACCTGGTGCGCTGATGAGTCACAACGTCGATTTTATGGATCATCTGGGTGGGGCGCTGAATAATTTGCGGTTTTCAGAAAAGGTCTGGGAGCTCGATTTCGTAGCCAATTCCGGGTTTTATACGAACCGGATTCGCTACTCCGAAATGGAATCACTTATGCAGCAACTCGGTTTCGCGATAGCTGACTGCGGTTATAGCTCATGGACAGACTTGCCGACGGCGCGTCAATCCATGGCGGAACCCTTTCGCACCTGGCCCGAACCTGATCTGAAGATACGCTGCTGTCACTTTCTGGCAAGTAAACCCGGAGCCGTGGCTATCAACAGTGAGCCTGTTTTAGAAAGCCACTAAGGCCTATGTGCGGATTTGCCGGGATAATCAGTCTTAACAGCCAGCGTTCAGCCGACATGCTGACAGACATCGACAGGATGGCGGATAAGCTTGCGCATCGTGGCCCGGACGATGCCGGCATCTGGAAAGACACGGAGCGTGGACTGGCGCTGGGGCATCGCCGTCTTTCCATTATTGACCTGAGTCAGGCCGGGCATCAGCCTATGATCTCGGCGACAGGGCGTTTTGTCATTGTCTTTAATGGCGAAATCTATAATTTTTTGTCACTAAAACAGAGTTTGCTCGACACACAGGCTGATTATCCTTTTCGCGGTCATTCCGATACGGAAATCCTGCTTGCCGCTATCGAAACCTGGGGGCTCGAAAAGACACTGGCCAAAATCAAGGGTATGTTTGCCTTCGCCTTGTGGGATCGTGAACGATCAACGCTTTACCTAGCGCGGGACAGGTTGGGAGAAAAACCGCTGTATTATGGTACCAGTGGCAAGGTGTTTTTGTTTGCCTCGGAACTGAAAGCCATGATGGTGCATCGAGAGTGGCAGGGAAAACTGGATCGTAAGGCTCTGGCCATGTACATGAAATATGGCTTTATTCCGTCGCCTTATTCAATCTTTGTTGGCATCCAAAAACTGAAGCCCGGTCATTTCATAGCGGTGAAATACAGTGATCATCAGGACAGCGTTGCGATTAAAGAGCACGCTTACTGGTCTCTGGAGCGGGTGAGAGCCTCAGCACAAAGGGAAGTGTTGCCCGCCGATCCCGGTTTAATCGCAACCACGCTTGAAGAGAGTCTGCGTCAGTCTCTGCGCGGCCAGATGGTGGCGGATGTCCCGCTGGGCGCGTTCCTTTCCGGTGGCATTGATTCAACCACCATAGTGGCACTTATGCAGCAATTATCAGAGCGTCCGGTCAACACCTTTAGTATCGGTTTCAAGGAGCAGGAATTTAACGAGGCCAAGCATGCCGGCCTCGTGGCAAAACACTTGCAGACTGATCATCACGAGTTAATAGTCGGGCATGAAGACGCACTGGCTGTCATTCCTGAAATTGCCTCCATCTGGGATGAACCGTTTGCCGATGCGTCACAGATACCGACTTACCTGGTATCCAAACTGGCAAGACAATCAGTCAAGGTCTGCCTTTCGGGTGATGGCGGTGATGAGTTGTTTGCCGGCTACAATCGCTATTTGCTCGGTTACCGCTTGTGGCGAAGAATGCAGCACTTGCCTGTTTCAGGTAGACGTGCGTTGGCCCGGCTAATTCAGCACATGCCTTCGCAAGCCATACAGGGCATGAGCCGTGTTTTGCCGCCAAATTTGCGCTATGCTGAGGTCGATTACAAGTTGCATAAGCTGGCTCGCATTCTCGATAGCGAGAATGTGCGACAGTATTATGATGATACATTATCGTACTGGGAACCGTTGTCCATATTCGCTGATTCTGTGCAGGATAACAACGGTCAACGCTGGCCTAACGACGCCAGGCAAGACATCGAGCAAATGATGGTTCAGGATGCCTTGTTTTACTTGCCGGATGACATCCTGACCAAGGTTGACCGCGCCAGTATGTCTGTCAGTCTCGAAACCCGATTGCCATATCTCGATCATGAAGTGTTCGAACTCGCGTGGCGGATACCTTTAGAAGAAAAGATCAACCAAGGGACCGGAAAAATGCCATTACGACGTATATTAAACAAGTACGTACCGCTCACATTAATGGAAAGGCCAAAATCCGGTTTTAGTTTACCTATTAAAGATTGGCTGCGAGGACCGCTATTTGACTGGTCATGCACTCTGTTGGAAAGCAAAGTAATTATGCAACAAGGTTTATTTAATTCCAGCAAGGTTGACTCTGTATGGAACGACTACTTGTCTGGTCGTTTTGCGAGCCATTACCCACTCTGGATAATGCTGATGTTTCAGAGTTGGTTCCAGAAGTATCAAAAGTATATTTCCGTTTAAACTATGAAGTTCGTTGTGCGTAAACTCTTGCCTTATCTGGTGTCACTAGCCTTGTTGGCAGGCGTTTTATATCTGTCTGACATCACTGAGCTGACACAACAGTTTGGCAATATCTCAATGCTTTCCCTAGTGATTATCATGGCGGTACTGCTGGTCAATTTGCTGCTGGTTTCCCTGCGTCTCTCGTGCATGTTGTCGAGTTTTGGCCTGCCTGTGCCGTATGCTCAGGCGTTTAGGGCCAATATGGCGGGTTATCTCGGCGGCCTGTTAATGTGGTCATTGCTGGGGCAAACACTTGGGCGTCAATCGATGCTTGCCAAGACCGGCGTCAAACCCTCTGTGGTGGCCATGCTGACCGCCTATGAACGTATTATCATCGCCGGAATCAGTCTGCTGTTCGCCTTGCTTGGCAGCCTCTACCTGTATAACTGGGATGTCATCCATCGTTTTATCGGTAACCTGCCGGTAATGGATTTGGTGATGGTGTTAACGGTGTCACTCACCTTATATTTTCTTATAGGCCGTACCCGGTTTGAGCAACAAATACTTGATACTTTTCAATTAAGAAAGTTGCTGGCTTTCATCGGAGGAATAGGGGGGTTGTCAGCATTATCGCAGTGCCTGATGTTATTCGCATTCACCATCGCCATCGTAAGTTTCGCTACGAACGTCACTGTTATACAGGCGCTTTGTGCTTCAGCAATAATCAGTTTTGCCGCCACCTTGCCGGTTTCGATTAATGGCTGGGGGGTGCGGGAGGCGGCGGCTGTTTATGTCCTTACTTATTTCAACATGCCCATGGAACAGGCATTGGCAATATCAATACTTGTCGGGCTCTGCTCCAGTATTGCCATATTAATGACTGCGCCGTACGTGTTAAAGCAAGATGTGAATATGGTGAAGGAATCTCCGGTCACGACTGACGCCAAAAATAGCGTGCTCAATCTGGAAAAAACGGCCGTCTGGCTACTGGGAGTTGCCGTAGCGAGTCTTGTTTTTTTTCAAGTACACCTTGAACTGCCGCAGATCGACGGTCTGATTAATGTCAACCTTGCCGATCCTTTTGCCTTATTCGCGTTTGCGATAGTCGTGCAGGACATGTTCCAGCACCGTGCCCTGCCGCAGTGGCGGTTGCGCTATTTCAATTCGGCATTAGTCATGTTGACCTCATTACTGCTGTTTGGTTTTTTCTATGCGCTGCCGTCTATTGGCGTGACCTCATGGGGGCTCGGCTCGCGCTTGCTTGGATGGGTCATCATCCTGGGATACCTGTCCGTCGGTTATCTTGTAATGACTCACCTCGGGCAAAAAGGGCTTCGACGTTTTACGCAAAACATGGTGTTTGTTGCAATGTCTGTCGTGCTGGTGCAACTCCTGGCGAGATTGCTGGATTATTATGGGTTTGAATCCGGATTCTTGATTACAAAAAGATTTGAGGGTTATGCGGCTAATCGCAACGCGTTTTCCTTTCAGTTACTTGTAATGTTGATTGTAATTATTGCCTATTCGCATAATAGCTATTTCAAGTTATGTGATAGGGCTCAAAAAAATAAAAAAAAACATATATCGATAATGATGATGTCCATCATTCTGTTAGGCTTGCTTTTTGCAGAATCAAGGGCGGGGTTGGGTACGGCATTGATTATCATGTTCTACAGCATGATGTCAGGAAAGGCATGTCGAACCATCATGGTTAAATCAATATTTATAAGTTTGTGTGCATATATCTGCTTGATTTATTTACCGCCGTTAGTAAAGGCTTTAGCAAGCGACAGCAAGCCTATTTTATCGTTCATTTTTAACAGTGATAAGAATTCTTTATCGTCTATCATCAATATGGAAACGGAAAGTACCCGGTCAACAAGTGATTCTGAAAGATGGGTTTCAATAATTCGCGGTATAGAAATGTGGTGGGGGCAGCCCATATTCGGCGCAGGGCTTGGTGCCTTTATTGATGGGAGCAAGGAATGGGCAAACAAACCGCTTGTCATACACAGCACACCTGTATGGTTGTTGGCAGAGTTTGGAATTGTTGGCGCGATATTGGTTATGGGGATTTTTTACAAAGTATTCAGTTTTGCATGGCGTTGGAAGACTGGCATTGCCACGAGACAGCTATTGTTATTATTGTTAATCGGTTTTGCCATCTTCTCAACAGTTCATGAAATATTTTACCAGCGGATATTCTGGTTATTAATCGGCGCCCTGATCGCGATACCTATGGCGATGATTAAACTCAGCCCCCTTTCGACGCGTGAAAATTCTGTACATGTGCCTGTTTCCGATAAGTCATTAGACACATGATAAAACTCTGCTATCTGGTAACAGAAGATTGGTATTTTTGTTCACACCGTCTTGATCTGGCAACTTCCGCTATTAACTCAGGCTTTGATGTCAGTGTAATTGTACGGGTTAATGAACACGGTGAGGATATAAGGCAAGCCGGTGTTAGATTATTGCCGTTAAACTTGTCACGTCGAAGCACGAATCCCTTTAACGAGTTAAAAGTCATCTGGGATATTTATCAATACTACAAGCAACAAAAGCCGGAAATTGTTCATCACGTGGCGCTCAAGCCTGTATTATATGGCACGTTCGCTGCCCGCCTAGCAGGTGTGCCGGTTATTGTTAATGCCTTTGCGGGCATGGGATGGTTATTTACTAGTCAATCCTTCATGGCTACTACGTTCAAATATTGTTTAAAAGGTGTTTCTCGGGCTCTACTGTGTAAAACGCAGATAATTGTACAGAACCCGGATGATTATGAACTGCTAAAGCGCATGGGATTGAAAAGTCTCTCACTGATCAAGGGCGCCGGTGTCGATATAAATATATATAAATATGTTCCTGAGCCTAACTCTGTTCCACTGGTCATCCTGACTGGCAGGCTACTCTGGAAAAAGGGAGTGGGCGTGTTTGTCGATGCCGCCAGGGAATTGAAGAAAAAAGGCGTTATCGCACGCTTCGCGCTGGTCGGTAAACCTGATGACATGAATCCATCAAGTATCAGCGACGAACAACTACGCCAATGGGAGCTTGAAGAGGTCATAGAGCTATGGGGTAAGCGCAACGATATGCCCGATGTCTATGCACAATGTCACATAGTTTGTCTACCAAGTACGTATGGAGAAGGAATTCCAAAGGCATTGATTGAGGCAGCGTCCTGCGGTCGACCCATTATCACATCAGACAGGCCTGGCTGCAGGGAAATTGTAAAACACAATGAAAATGGCTTTCTTGTAGATCCTGAAAACCTTGGCGATTTAACTGAAAAACTGGAATTGCTGATCAATGACTCAGCATTACGTCAATCCATGGCAATGAAAGGAAGAAAGATGGTTGAGCAATCTTTCTCCAGTAATCGGATTTATGGTGAAACTATTGATTTATATAACCGGTTACTGGAGCGGTGTTGAATGAATGTCTTTGTCACTGGGGGTAGCGGTTTCATTGGTCGTCACTTGATTGATGCGTTGCTGGCGGCAGGGCATAACGCAACTGTGACCTACCTTAAACGCCCAAATGAAAGACAGCTTGAATCCTCCAAGATACGATGGAAAAAGCTGAAGCTTGATAATCTTGACATAATTAGATCAGACTTGTTTGAGTCTCATGATGCCACAATACACCTGGCTGGGCTCGCGCACCAACCTGACAAGCAATCACGGAATGAATATATCAAGTTGAATAGTTTTGCGACCGAGAGGTTGGCTTCTAATGCTGCAAGTGCCGGCGTAAAACATTTTATCTTCGTCAGTTCGATCAAGGTCAACGGCGATGTCAGCCCGGCACAAGGGTTTACTGAACAGGATAGTCCTGCTCCTCAGGATATATATGGTGAGAGTAAGTTACAGGCTGAAAAAAATCTCATCAAAGTCTGTGCGCATTCGGACATGCACTACACGATTATTCGTCCACCACTGGTGTTTGGGCCCGGGGTCAAGGCGAATTTCCTGCAACTAATGAAATTCGTACAGCGCGGTATGCCCTTGCCATTTTCCGGTATCAACAACCAGCGCAGCCTGATCTTTGTGGAAAATTTATGCAACGCACTGATTACCTGTATGAACCAGACGGCTGCGCGCGATAACTTGTTCATGGTAAAGGATGTCGACTTGTCCACCAGGCAGCTGGTTGAGGCATTGGCGGAAGCCTTTGGCATGAAGCCGCGTTTATTTTCAGCGCCTGAAAGCCTGCTTAAATTTGCGGCCTCGTTAACAGGTAATGCTGACAGGTTAAATAAGTTAATTTCAAACCTTGCTGTAGACGACACCGGTTTTAGAAACAAAACCGGGTGGAAACCTGTCGTCAATTTTGAACAAGCAATAGCAGACACGGCTGATTGGTACATGGGTCATTTCAGGCAATGACAGGAAATACTTACTTATTATTGTTTTTCGTGATTGCGGTTGGTTTAGCCGCAGCGATAACCGGACTTGTTCGACGATATTCAATCAAGAACCAGGTTATCGATGTGCCTAATGAACGTAGCTCTCACAGTGAGGCCACGCCACGCGGTGGTGGTTTGTCGATTGTCATTGTCAGTTTAGCGTCAATGCTGCTCGTTTTTATTTTCGATTGGTTAGCATTCAATGAGTTTATTGCACTTATCGTTGGTTTGCTTGCCATTGCGATAGTGGGTTGGCTGGATGATCATGGCGACATCCGGTTTTACTGGCGTTTTGTGTTTTATTCGGTGGCTGCCATATGGACAATATACTGGATAGGGCCGCTGGACAGCATCACTGTCGGTAGTTTGATAATTACTCTGCCGGGCGTCATAGGGATTGTTATCACCTGGCTGGGTATTGTCTGGCTCACCAACCTTTATAACTTCATGGATGGCACTGACGGGATTGCCTCGATGCAGGCCGTTCTTGCCGCTTTTTTTGGCTTCGTATTGTTACTCCTCCAGGGGAACGAGGCTTATGCGGTCATCTGCCTTGGTGTTGTTTGCGCAAGCACGGGGTTTCTAATCTGGAACTGGCCGCCTGCTAAAATATTCATGGGCGATATTGGCAGTTGTGTCCTGGGTTTTTTCTTTGCGACAATATCGGTAATAACAGACAAATCAGGTACAATGCTAGTGAGCCTGTGGTGTATGTTGCTTGCAATCTTTATTTGCGATGCAACCTTTACATTGATAAAACGAATTTGTGTTGGGGAAAAATGGTACCAGGCTCACAAGGGGCATGCCTACCAGTTACTGGTACAGATGGGTATGAACCATAAAATGCTATTGCTGAACTTTATCCTGGTCAACCTGGTAGTCATCTGGCCAGCAACATTTATGGCATGGTGGTATCCGGATGCAGCCGTATTTTATGCCTTCGGTGTTGTGATGATCATGTTCTTGTTATGGATAGTGATTAACCTCAAATACCGTGCCTTCATCACGGTCGAGAAAAATTCAGCGTAGATTGTTAGTGAAATGAATCGCAAGCATTCCATTATTCTTCACGATATTTTAATGACAGCAATTGCCTGGCAGGGGGCCTGGTGGTTGCGTTTCAATCTTGATTTCCCTTTCTTTAACTGGCAACTGAGCCTGTACACTCTGCCTCTTGTACTTTTAATTCAAGGGTTGGTTTATAGACGTTTCAAGTTGTACCGCGGGCTTTGGCGTTTTGCCAGCCTGCCAGACCTGTGGAATATCTTCCGTGCCTGTATCATTGGCGCACTGAGCATTACGTTAGTGTTGTTCATGTGGTCAAGACTGGAGGGAATACCCCGTTCGATTCTTGTCCTGTATCCAATTTTGCTTATGTTTTTTCTCGGTGGGCCGCGACTGACTTACCGAATGTGGAAAGACCATTCCCTGAACCTGAAACCTTCGGGTAGAAGAAAAACCGTGCTGGTAGTGGGTGCCGGTGCTGCGGCCGACATGCTCATACGAGACATGCTGCGTGAAGGAAAATTACAACCAGTTGCCATTGTGGATGATGACCCGAGACTGCCAAGCACGGAGATACATGGTGTGAGCGTTGCTGGTGCGATTGGCGATATCCCTGATATCTGTTCGCAAAGGGATATTGAACTCATTATTATCGCCATCCCATCCGCCAGTAATCAGCAAATGCAACGGATCATTAACGCCTGTGAACAGACCGATTGTTCTATTCGAACCTTGCCCGGCACACAGGATATGGTATCTGGCAAGGTCTCGGTCAATGAGCTTCGTGAAGTTGTCATTGGAGACCTGCTGGGTAGAGAAAAGGTGAAGCTGGACTGGGCCGCGATCAGGGAAGGCGTGAATGCCAGGCGCGTGTTGGTCACCGGTGGCGGCGGTTCAATCGGCTCTGAACTTTGTAAACAGCTAGCGTCACTGGCGCCCGAGAAAATCATCGTGCTGGATCACAGCGAGTATAACCTGTACCGGGTAGAGCAGGCCTTCTCAAAGCTGGATATCAATGCAGAGTTTGTGCTGGCCAATATCTGTGACCGGATTGCAGTGGAAAAAGTCATTTCAGAACACACCCCGGATTTAATATTTCATGCAGCTGCCTACAAGCATGTTCCCATACTGCAACGCCAGCCTTACCAGGCCATTCGCAATAATATTCTGGGCACCAAAAACGTCGTCGATATCGCCGGTAAATACAACTGTGAGCGATTTGTCCTGATTTCAACGGATAAGGCGGTGAACCCGGCAAATATCCTGGGGGCCAGCAAGCGTATTGCGGAAATGTACACGGAAGCGCAGGCGGGTAAACACCAAACAAAATACATGACCGTGCGTTTTGGCAATGTGCTGGATTCAGAGGGCAGCGTCGTGCCCTTATTCCGTGAACAGATTAAGACTGGTGGGCCGGTTACGGTGACACACCCGGATATCACGCGTTACTTCATGACAATCCCTGAAGCATGCCAACTCATCATGCAGGCCAGCACCATGGGGCAGGGTGGCGAAATTTTCGTGCTGGATATGGGTGAGCCGGTAAAAATTAATTTCCTTGCTGAACAAATGATCCGTTTATCCGGGTTAATGCCAAACAAGGACATCGAAATACAGTACACGGGCTTGCGGCCGGGTGAGAAAATGTATGAAGAGCTGTTTTATGAGAATGAGAACAGTGAAGACACCTCGCATAAAAAAATATTTATTGCCAAGTACCCACCCCTGGACCTTGAAAAGGTAAACCAGCAAATCCAGGAACTGATCGATGTTAATGAAACTGTCACAAATGAAATGATAGAATCAATGATCAGTGAGCTTATTCCCTATAACAACTCCTCTACAAACAACGTGATTTCTCTCAAGGAAGTGAAAAACCAATGACCAGGGTGACTAAAGCCGTGTTCCCTGTTGCGGGACAGGGCACGCGATTCTTGCCGGCGACCAAGGCCAACCCAAAAGAAATGCTGCCCATCGTGGATAAACCGCTTATTCAATATGCAGCAGAAGAAGCCGTGGCCGCGGGTATTACCGAACTCATATTTATCACGGGTCGTACCAAGCGCTCGATTACCGATCATTTCGACAAGGCCTACGAACTGGAAACCGAGCTGGAAAAGAAAGGCAAAACCGACAAGCTGGACATTGTGCGCGGCATCGTGCCGGACAATGTGACTTGTATCTATATTCGCCAGGCAGAGCCGTTGGGCCTTGGGCATGCCGTTTTATGTGCCAAGCCTGTGGTAGGTAATGAACCGTTTGCAGTTATCCTGCCGGATGACCTGATAGATGATGGCAAGCGCGGTGCCACCAAACAAATGGTGGATAAGTATGAAAAACAGCGCAAGAGTGTGATCGCCTGCATGAATGTGCCCAGGGAAGAAACCTACAAGTACGGTATTGTCGAGGCGTCCGCCACGGATGACCCTTCGTTGTTCAAGATGAGCAGTATTGTCGAGAAACCTAAACCGGAAGATGCACCGACGACGCTGGCCGTAGTAGGTCGTTATGTATTGAGTCCTGAAATCTTTTCTTGCCTGCAAGAAACACCACGTGGTGCGGGCAACGAAATCCAGTTAACCGATGCCATCGATCTGTTGCTAAACAAGGAAGCCGTCTTTGCCTATGAATTCGAAGGCACGCGCTACGACTGCGGCTCCAAGCTGGGCTATATGCAGGCATCGGTGCAGTACGCTTTAAAAGATAAAGAAATTAGTAAAGAATTTGGAGAATATCTTAAAAGCCTTTAGTAATAAGATCACTTTATATTTTCAAAAGGCCTCTTCGGAGGCCTTTTTTAATACTTAAGTATTAATTATTTAAGTGGAGACAGTCACTAAATATAAATCACTATTCCAGATGATGTGTTAACTACATCAAGTATGGATAATAAAGTTTCAGGGATTTTTTATGCAAAGGATTGCACATGCCCTTTATTGTTGGGAACAATTGGCTGGGGACTGTTTCACGATTATGCGTAAGTTTGCTCGTCGTTATGTTATTTGCTTCTCCGGTTGCGGTTGCAGGGGATTATAAGGGCACCGGGAAGAAGCCCTTTAAGAAATACGGCTTATTTCAAGCACGCGGGAGTATGCTGGACCTCGAGCAATGGAATGTCGAGGTGTTGGCGGAAACAGTATTTATAAAGAAAAAATACCGCCGCCAGAGGGAATCAATAACGTTTACGGTCGCTGAACCTGAAGATGAATATCTACTGGAACTAAGGCTGGAGAACCGACCCACAAGGCGCATGCGGTGGCATAAACGTGTTGGGGTAACCGTGTTTCTGAATAACCGGCTGGTTGTTTTGCCCTGGAAACTAAAAAAGCACCAACAAACACACTACAGGCTGGTTCGTTTGAAAAGTGATAACAACATCAGGCTCAATTTACACGGGCGACCTGGCTCCAGGGTTTCACTGCGTATCCTTGCGGCGGGTGAGCCGGATTCAGATGGTGACGGAATCAGTGATGACCAGGATGCATTTCCAGATGATCCAACTGAATGGCTGGACCTGGATAATGATGGTGTAGGGGATAACAGTGACCCGGACCGCGATGGCGATGGTTTCGATAATGAAATTGAGATTCAGGTTGGGACAGACCCTGATGATGCCAGCAGTGTCCCGCCCGACCTGGATGCAGACGGCATACCTGACTCGATAGACGGCGATATCGATGGTGATGGTGTCGAGAATGCGCTGGATGCCTTTCCCTACGATGCCTCCGAATGGGAAGACACCGATGGTGATGGGATAGGCAATAATGCGGACCTGGATATTGATGGTGACGGGATCACTAACGAGTACGAATTGCTGTCAGGCACGGATGTGTACGATGCTAATAGCACACCGCCGGACCTTGATGGGGATGGTATCCCGGACATGCTGGATGATGACGCGGATGGAAATGGTATTCCGGATATCCAGGAGCAGGTCGCCGAGAGCACGACATTGAATACGTATAACGCGCTGGGTTTGATTGAAACCATTGATGGCCCCCGCGTGGATGTCGCAGATATAACCCGCTTCGAATACGATGCACAGGGGAACCTGGTAAAAACCACGAATGCCCTTGGTCATGTCTCGTTAATGACAGAACATGATGCCCACGGCCGCCCGTTAACCATGGTTGACCCCAATGGTACGGTCACCACCTTGTCCTACGATGCGCGTGGTCGACTATTGAGTCGCACGGTTGACGGACACACCACATCCTATCAATACGACAGGGCAGGCAATATTGTCAAAACCACGTTGCCAAACGGCGCCTTCCTGGAAAATGAATACGATGCCGCCCAGCGCCTGGTAGCGGTGCAGGATAACCTGGGTAACCGGATTGAATACACGCTGGACCGCCTCGGCAACCGTATCCAGGAAGACGTGAAAGATCCGAATGGTGTACTTACCAGGACCATGAGTCGCGTTTACGACGAACTGAATCGACTTGTTGAAACAATGGGTGGTGCAGGGCAGGTTAATGGCTTCAGCTATGATCCGAATGGCAACCAGGTACAAATCGTGGTTGACCCCGCTGGACTGAACCAGGTCACGACACAGGCCTTTGATGCGCTTGAACGGCTTACCAGTACTACCGATGCGAATAATGGCATTACTCGCTATACCTATGATGCCAGGGACAACCTGACCAGCGTAACCGATGCCGAAGGCCTGACTACTTACTATACCTATGATTCGCTGGATCGATTAATTCAACAGGAGAGCCCGGACACCGGCATCACCCTGTTTGCCTATGACCCGGCCGGAAATCGAATCTGGCAATCCGATGCACGGGGCGTGGTGACGCGCTATCAATATGATGCCTTGAATCGACTCGTAGCAACCCGGTATCCCGATAGTAGCCTCGATGTCACCTATGCTTATGACGATTGTACCAACGGTATTGGCCGCCTGTGTCAGATGTCCGATGCAGCAGGCGTGACGGATTATGCTTATGATGCCCGCGGCAATCTTGTCAGCCAGTCAGTGACCATGGACGGGTTCAGTTATACAACAAGCTATACCTATAACGGGGCAGACCAGCTTATCCAGATGACTTATCCCAGCGGTCGAATCATTCAGTACGGTCGCAATGCACTGGGACAGGTTGAGAGCGTGACTACAAGTACAAATAATGCATTTGATTCTATCTGTAGCAGCATGACCTATCAGCCCTTCGGGCCACTTGATGGCATGACACATGGCAATTCGCTACTGCATACTCGTACCTACGACCTGGATCATCGACTGACAGGGCTGACAACTACGGCAGATAGTGATTACCAGGGCCGACTCTACAGCTACGACAATGCCAATAATATTATCGATATCACCAATACGCTTGATACAGGAAGCAGTCAGTTCCTTCAGTACGACGAGCTAAACCGCTTGCGTGATGCGGCGGGTGCCTATGGCGAAATCAACTACGACTATGACAGCATCGGCAATAGGTTGACCATGGTTGAAAATACCGTGGTCGAGACGTATCAGTATGATTCCAGTAGCCATCACCTGTTGCAGAAGGTGAGCAATGAACTTAAAGATTATGTTTATGATGCCAACGGCAATACCGTAAGTAATGGCGAGCTGGATTTCAGCTATGGTGATAACAATCGACTGCAGTCAGTCAATATCAATGGTGGTGCCATTGCTGAATACACCTACAACGGCAAAGGTGAGCGGGTCAGGAAATCCGCGTTCGGCACGACTTATTATCACTACGATCAGAATGGCCAGTTAATCGCCGAGACCGACGCCGCTGGCATGACCCTGGTTGAATATATCTATGTCGATGGTCAACCAACTGCGCTGATCCGAAACAACGAAATTTACTATATCCACAATGACCACCTGGGCACACCACAGCTAATAACAGACAGTTTCCAGAACACAGTTTGGCAAGCCGATTACAACCCTTTCGGTGAAGTAGACATAACAACAGAACTGGTTAGTAACAATATTCGTTTCCCGGGGCAATATTATGACGAAGAAACAGGCTTACACTATAACCGGTTTAGATACTACGATCCTTCGACAGGACGATACATTACTAGTGATCCTATAGGATTACGAGGTGGATTTAATACCTATGGTTACGCGTTTTCTAATCCTTTCCTCTGGGTTGACCCTTGGGGTTTAGCTCCTGTAGGCGAGTGGATTAAACGTCCACAACCCCAAGTTTTTAATGTCAGACACCCTTGGGGCAGTGCATATAGGCCTCCTTTCATAGATAATCTTGATTTATTTCCTCCTGCTTGGGTGCCTATTATGTTTCCATTTGTAGGTAATGCCATTATTGAATGGAAAGTTGCCTGTAGTGAGGATTGTGATAATTGGACAGTAAGTGGTGCTACACCGAAAATTGAAATACAAGTCGAAGTTCCTCTTAAATGGGCACCACATCCAACGCTGCAAAGATATACAACAGTCTTTAATTTGGCAGAGTTACTTATTAAACCTGCTACGTCTGCAATACGAGATAAAGCTATAGCCTATGCAGACACCATTTTTAATGGCTTAACTGCTACCTTTATGTGTTTAAATTTCCCGAGAGATTCTGAATAAATTTATAGGTGATAATTGAATGAGAAGAAAATGTCCTTCTTGTGGAGCTAAGTCTGTTTTATTTTTTGGTGCCTCGTTTATTTCTCCTTTTAAAAAAGTGAGGTGTCAGAATTGTGGTATAAGACTTAGTCCTAGTATGATGATGGATGCATTAACATTTTTTACACTAGCAGCGTTAATGTTTCTTTTTTTATTATATATGCTGCATTATTTTAATTTTATTGGATTACTTATTAGCTTAATTGCTTGGGTGGTTCTAGAATTTATAAGGTCATTTTTTATTCCACTTAAGATGCAGGATTAAAACAACTCTTGCACGAATTCCGGGGACAGTATACTTATTTATTAAGCGGGCAATTCCAAATCGCACAAGGAGGTGCAAACATGGCCAGGATGCCGCGGTTGGTTGTGCCCGGTTACCCTCATCATGTCACGCAACGGGGTAATCGCCGCCAACAGACTTTTTTCTGTGATAACGATTATCGCTATTATATCCAGCTGCTGTCCGAATCTGTCGCGTCGTCTGATAACGATATCTGGGCTTACTGCCTGATGCCCAATCACGTACATCTGGTGATAGTTCCTGATAAAGAAGATGGGTTGCGGTCTGTATTAGGTGAAACTCACCGACGCTATACTCGCCACATTAACTTCCGTCACGGCTGGCGTGGGCATTTATGGCAAGAACGGTTTCATTCATTCGTGATGGATGAGCAGTATTTGTTTGCGACCGTTCGCTATGTTGAGCGTAACCCGGTGGCGGCCAGATTATGCCGCCACCCAGCAGACTGGCCCTGGTCAAGCGCTGCAGCTCACCTCGCGGGTAAAGATGATTGTTTAGTCTCAGTGGATCCCATGCTGAGTCGGATTGATAACTGGGAGTCCTATTTATCAGTCGTACAGGAAACGCAGGTGACCCATCAACATATCCAACAGCACACACGAACTGGCCGGCCACTGGGGGATGCCAGGTTTATTGCAAAACTTGAGAGACTAACTGGTAAAGCACTGGTTCGGAAAAAGCCTGGCCGCAAGTCTGCGGAAAGCATGAATAAATAAGTATACTGTCCCCGGTATTCCGAATGTTGTTAAAACAAAAGTATCACCATGTTTTTTGAAGAATTATTGAAAGTATTGTCAACCCAATTGGGCTGGGGCGTTTGGGGCTATTTAGTTGTTCAAATTTTGAATATTATTTTTTTGCCGGAACTAAAATTCAAACTTATTTCAACTATACCTCTGCCAATTCTGATCTTTACCATATATATAACTTATCAAATGTGGGTTGAGAAAAGTAATATATGGCCAGTTTTTTTTATAGCATTTGGAAATGTAAGTTTTATTATAGAAATTGTTATTTCAATTATTTTTATTAGTTATTACCTACGCAAAAAGCCTAAGGTAAACTAAAGGAATTCCGGAATTCCGGGGACAGTATACTTATTTCTTAAGCGGGCAATTTCAAATCGCACAAGGAGGTGCAAACATGGCCAGAATGCCGCGGGTGGTTGTGCCCGGTTACCCTCATCATGTCACGCAACGGGGTAAATAACAGGAAAAGTTTGATCTGACCCCACTTAATTCGAGATATATGGGATTGCAATAAATTAGAATGTAGATAACGAATTTATGCTTAATCAAATAAAACTATCTACATTGTATTCATTGCCAGTTCTATTGTTTCTGCTAGCAATAATTGTTTTTATTTTGGTTCTTCTTGTAAAGAAAAAGAATCCCTTAGACAATATTATTAACTATATTTTCACGATTTTAACTTGCACAGCTTTTAGCTTATTTGCCACTATTCTTGTTGTTGCGATATTTACTATCATCTATAGCAGCCCCCAAGGCCCACTAGTTTTAATTGATTATATACCTGTGGCAGCAATGGTTGGGGAAGTTCTTGGTGTGTTGGTTTGGTATTTAAAAAAAACAAACATGACAAAGTAACTTTACATGGCGTTTTTTTATAAGCGGGGTCAGGTCAAACTTTTGAACTAGCTAAAAGCAGATTGAATAAACAACAGGAAAAGTTTGATATGACCCCACTTAACTGATTCGGAAAAAGCTTGGCCGCAAGCCGGCGGAAAGCATGAACAAATAAGTATACTGTCCCCGGTATTCGGCGGGGTCAGGTCAAACTTTTGAACTAGCTAAAAGCAGGTTGAATAAACAACAGGAAAAGTTTGATATGACCCCACTTAACTGATTCGGAAAAAGCCTGGCCGCAAGCCGGCGGAAAGCATGAACAAATAAGTATACTGTCCCCGGTATTCCCTGTGCAATTCCGGGGGTAGTTCAAAACATGGGGTGCTTCACTCCGACTTCTTTTGTACACAGGTTCAACTACTCGGGGTGGAAATGCAGGACGCACAAATTTTTAGGCCACTCTTAAATGAAAAGGAAAAACCAGAAAATATCAAAATTTTGTATTGGAGTCTTAGTTGGCTTTGTTTTATGGAGTTGTTATGTATTTATATTCGAAAGTGGAGAGCCCTGGGACGCAATGAAGCACCCCGTGTTTCATAGACACTCAGATAAGGGGATACTATCCCGAGGAGTGGACTATGACTACCACAAGAAAACGCTACACCAAAGAATTCAAACAAGAAGCGGTTCGGTTACTGGAAGAAGGTAAGAAGCCTGCTGCTGACCTGGCACGAGAACTCGGTGTTCTACGCAATCAGCTCTATAAATGGCAGGAACAATTGCAAGCCAAAGGCGAAGGGGCATTCCCCGGCCATGGGCGGCGCTCACCGGCTGAAGCGGAACTAACCCGTCTGCAGCGTGAAAATAAGCGGCTCAAGGAGGAGAACGAGATCCTAAAAAAAGCCGCAAAGTACTTCGCGAGGGAGTCCGAGTGAAGTACGCCTTTATCCATGAACTTCGTGATCGTTATAGTATCCTCCACCTTTGTAGCGCGCTCGGTGTCAACCGCAGCGGCTACTACAGCTGGCGTCATCGGCGGCCTGGTCGGCGCGAGAAAGAGGATGCACTTCTTTTGGTTAAAATCCAACACATCCATCAACAGCATCGACAAGCTTGCGGCAGTGACAAGACCTGGCACTTGCTGAAGGCAGAAGGAGTGAGCTGTGGACGGCATCGTGTGGCACGGCTGCGGCGTGCTCACGGTATTGAGGCGATCCGCATGAAACGCTTCCGTGGTAGTCATGCAGCACGGAACAGTGAGCCCGCCGCTGATAACCTGCTCAATCGTCAGTTCAGCGTCAGGCAACCGGATGAGGTATGGGTAACAGATACCACCTTTATCCCGACACGTCAGGGCATGCTGTTCCTTGCCGTTGTCCTCGACCTGTATGCCCGCCAGGTCGTTGGCTGGTCGATGAGCGCAAGCAATAACACGCAGCTAGTCTGTGATGCCTTGAATATGGCCATCGCTCATCGACAACCTTCTGCCGGGTTGCTGCATCACTCAGATCGAGGCAGCACCTATACCAGTGCGCAATACAAAGCACTGCTGGCCAGGCACGGCATGGTGACCAGCATGAGTCGAATTGGGAATTGCCATGACAATGCGGTTGCCGAAAGCTTCTTTGCGAACCTGAAGAACGAACTGACGTTCCATCATGACTTCAGTACAAGGCGCGAGGCCAGATCAGCCATCTTTGATTACATCGAATTATTTTATAACCGCAAACGTCCGCATCAATCACTCAACTTTGCATCACCGATTGAGCATGAAACAATGCGCACTGTTGCTTAACCACGTGTCTATGAAACCCGGGGGGCTTCACAAGGCCTTTAAGTTATGTGGTAACGCTGTTAGTTGCTGGATGTTTGATAACAATGTTGTTCCCAGATGAATATCTGACTGCGCCATTAGGTTTGTACCTAGGGCAGATATTATTTATTTTAATATTCTTGCCAAGCCCTTTTTTGATGGTGGGAGCATTATCATTAATTCCATATAGTTTGTTTTCAATGTTGGGTGCGTATTTGGTTTTCAGGATGTCAAATCGCATAAGGGGCCAAGGTGAATAATTTTTATTACTGAAATTAATAAAATGTTTTCTGAAAGGATATACTTTACGATTGCTCTCTTATTATTATTTATAGTCTTTTATCTGATTAGCACATTAATAATAAATGCAATAGAACCAGAATCATTTACAAATACAGGTTTCATGTTAATTGTAAATGGGCTTTGGTTGTTATTTTATATAGCCTTGGGATTTTTATGTGTCAAGAGATCATCTTATCTTAAATTGAAGATACAACTTTTTATAGTGTTACTTTTATTTTTAAGTTTTCTTACCACAACTAAAATGGCCATTTTAGTTAAAGTTTCTATGGGATTGGATTATTCTAAATTTATATTTATTCCATCTATCATTATTAACTTAGTGCTAGTTTCTATTTTAATTCATTTAGTTTTTAAAAAGGCTAATGAGTAATATATGTGGTCAGAGCAAACTTATATGATTGGTAAAAGCGTGAGACAAATAAGTTTGATCTGATCCCACTTATTCACCAATAAAAAAGCCCGCATTAGCGGGCTTCTTAATTTGGCTCCCCGGGACAGGCTCGAACTGCCGACCTAGTGATTAACAGTCACCCGCTCTACCGACTGAGCTACCGGGGAAATGACTTTTACTTCTCGATTCTCCAGCATAAAGCTGATGTGAATCTTATATATAGAAGGCCGTGTATAGTACTGATGGACCGCGACAGGGTCAACCACGGATAACAGCCTAATTTGCCAGTGATTTTTTAATCCTTTCCATGCTGATTTCTAGGTTTTGCATGCTGGTGGCAAAGGAAATACGCATGCAGCCCGGTGCGCCGAATGCCGAACCCGGTACCATGGCTACCTCGGCCTTTTCCAGGAAGAACTCGGCCAGCTCGATATCGTTATTGATACCGGCCATGGATTTAATCAGGTCATTCATGTCCGGAAAGCTGTAAAACGTACCGGCACTCGCCAGGCACTGCACACCATCCAGTTCGTTCATGGATTGATACACGAAATCATGGCGCTGTTTGAATATGCCGGTACTTTCATGGATATAACTCTGGTCACCTGTCAATGCGGCTACCGCGGCGGCTTGTGCAATTGAAGTCGGGTTAGATGTGCTCTGTGAGGCAATCTTGTTCATGCCCTTAACGATCGACGCAGGGCCGCCCACGTAACCGATACGCCAGCCGGTCATGGAATAGGCCTTGGAGACACCGTTTACCACCACCGTTCGATTGTAGAGTTTCGGGCAGGCATTGAGGATATTCACGAACTTGTCCTGTCCCCAGAGAATATGCTCGTAGATATCGTCGGTGACCACGATGATCTCGGGGTGGTCCAGTAATACCTCGGCGAGCTCAGCCAGCTCTTCCTCTGTATAACTAACGCCCGATGGATTGGACGGGCTGTTGATCACAAAGATGCGGGAATTTTCTGAAATAGAACCACGCAGCTGTTCAGGACTGATCTTGAAGCCATCGTCGATCGTAGTTTTGATAATAACGGCTTCTGCACCGGCCAGCTTGGCCATGTCCGGGTAAGATACCCAGAATGGTGCGGGAACGATCACTTCGTCACCCGGGTTCAATACCGCCTGGAACAGGTTATAGAGGCTATGCTTGGCGCCACACTGCACGGCCACCTGGGTAAGGTCGAAATCCAGGTTATTTTCAGTTTTGAATTTCTGCACAATGGCTTTTTTCAGCTCGACTGTGCCATCCACGGCCGTGTACTTGGTCATGCCTTTCTGGATAGCCTCAATGGCCGCGGCCTTGATGTGTTCCGGTGTATCAAAATCGGGTTCACCGGCTCCCAGGCCAATAATGTCCCTGCCTGCGGCGCGTAATTCTGCCGCCTTGGCGGTCACTGCGAGTGTGGGGGAGGGTTTAATACTTTGCGCGCGATGCGATAATTCAATGTCCAACTTACTACCTCAATAATCCTGACTACTTGTTGACTCAGACAAGCTGGTTATTCGCCCTTGAATTATTGCCGGGGGTCGCTGTCCGAAAGACCACGTAATATACTCGAATCAACTTGCATACTAAACATCCAATATGAAGGAATTCGCGCTTAATTCGAACTACTCGCCGGCTGGCGATCAGCCCGAGGCGATAGCCAAACTTAATGAAGGCCTGCAAGACGGGTTGGCCTCGCAAACCCTGCTGGGCGTTACCGGCTCCGGCAAGACCTTCACGGTAGCGAACCTGATCCAGCAACAGCAACGCCCGGCCATGATACTGGCCCCGAACAAGACCCTGGCCGCACAGTTGTATGGCGAAATGCGGGAATACTTTCCG
This sequence comes from Gammaproteobacteria bacterium, assembly GCA_965229565.1. GTDB lineage: Bacteria > Pseudomonadota > Gammaproteobacteria > Eutrophobiales > Eutrophobiaceae > JANQNX01. The sequence continues at coordinate 1,636,185 of OZ245888.1, forward strand.
AATAACGCCGTCGAGTACTTTGTTTCCTATTACGATTATTACCAGCCAGAGGCCTATGTGCCGGCCAGCGATACCTATATCGAGAAAGACGCCTCGATAAATGAACACATTGAGCAAATGCGGTTGTCGGCCACCAAGGCGATACTTGAGCGGCGCGACACCATTATTGTCGCCACGGTGTCGGCCATTTATGGCCTGGGCGATCCGTCCAGTTACCTGAAGATGGTCATGCACCTCGACCGCGGGGACCTGGTTGACCAGCGCACCCTGCTACGTCGGTTGACTGAATTGCAGTACAAGCGCAACGAAGTGGAATTGCATCGAGGTACTTACCGTGCCCGCGGTGACGTGATCGATGTGTTCCCGGCGGAATCCGAGCGCGAGGCGATTCGTATTGAATTATTCGATGAAGAAATCGAGGGGCTCAGCCAGTTTGATCCACTTACCGGTGAGGTCTTGCGTAAACTGCCACGTGTGACGATACATCCAAAGACGCATTACGTGACCAAGCGGCAGACCCTGCTGGATGCGGTTGAACAAATAAAGATAGAACTCAGGGATAGGCTCGAACAACTGGAATCATTGAACAAGCTGGTAGAGGCACAGCGCCTGGAGCAGCGCACGCGGTTTGATATCGAGATGATCAACGAGATTGGCTATTGCTCGGGTATCGAAAACTACTCGCGCTATTTGTCCGGGCGTAAGCCGGGAGAACCGCCACCGACCTTGCTGGATTACCTGCCGGAAGATGCCCTGATGATTATCGATGAGAGCCACGTGACCGTACCGCAACTGGGTGGCATGTATCGCGGCGACCGCGCGCGCAAGGAAAACCTGGTGGAATACGGTTTTCGTTTACCGTCCGCACTGGATAACCGGCCATTGCGCTTCGATGAATTTGAAAAACTGGTGCCACAGACGATATTTGTGTCGGCCACGCCGGGGCCGTATGAACATGAGCATTCCGGCCAGGTGGTGGAACAGGTGGTGCGTCCCACAGGCCTTATCGACCCCGAGGTCGAGATACGGCCCGTTGCTTCACAGGTCGATGATGTGATGTCTGAGGCTAACCTGCGCGCTGAAAAGAACGAGCGTGTTCTTGTGACCACGTTGACCAAGCGCATGGCCGAGGATTTGACCGATTACTTGAGTGAGCACGGTGTGCGGGTTCGCTACCTGCATTCCGATATCGACACTGTCGAACGGGTCGAGATCATTCGAGACCTGCGCCGGGGCGAATTCGATGTGCTGGTGGGAATTAACCTGCTCAGGGAAGGACTGGACATGCCCGAGGTGTCGCTGGTGGCGATACTGGATGCCGACAAGGAAGGTTTTCTGCGTTCTGGCACGTCACTGGTGCAAACGATCGGTCGTGCCGCACGTAACCTCAACGGCAAGGCCATTCTCTATGCCGATGTGGTGACCAAGTCCATGAAGTACGCGATATCTGAAACCGAGCGCAGGCGCGAAAAACAGATTGCCTTCAACGAGGAGCATGGCATTACGCCCAAGGGCATTATCAAGGCCATTACTGACATCCTCGAGGGCGCCTATTCAGACAAGCACCATGCCCAGCAGGCGGTGTTGAAACAGGTGGCCGAGGAGAAGGCGAAATACAATGCGCTTTCCCCGGAAATACTGATGAAGAAGATCAAGAAACTGGAAGAAAAGATGTACCAGCATGCCCGCGACCTCGAGTTCGAGGAGGCCGCCCGGGTGCGCGATGAGATTAAACAGATCCAGATACACGGTCTCGGTATGGTGGATAGCAAATCGGCCTAAATTCGGGCTTGTCATAAGCAGAATACGATGTATTCTATGCCGCCTTGTAACAGACCCGTAGCGTGTGGCTTTTATGCCCGGAGGGTGCAGCTGGTCCCGGCTGAGCCTGAGCTAGAACAGGGTTTTGAACTGAACAATTTGAAAAGTTTTAATGTAGGCGCGTAGCTCAGCTGGTTAGAGCACTACCTTGACATGGTAGGGGTCGGTGGTTCGAGTCCACTCGTGCCTACCAATTAATTTGGTCAATGGTGACTAGTTAATTGTGAATAGTGACTTGTCACAAATCACCACTCACTAATCACCATTCACCAGTCACTAGTAACCACTAAAAAACCTGACACGTGGCCTGTTGTGGGGGCCACCACTGAAACTAAAGGTGTAGTAATGCCAACAATTACCCTCCCTGACGATAGTCAGCGTGAATTTGACCATCCCGTCTCGGTGATGGAAGTCTCCGAATCCATCGGCCCCGGCCTCGCCAAGGCGACACTGGCCGGTAAGGTCAACGACAAGCTGGTCGATGCCTCCTATGTCATCGAGGACGATGCCAGGCTACAAATCGTGACCGACCGGGACCCGGAAGGCCTGGAAGTCATACGTCATTCCAGCGCCCACCTGATGGCCCAGGCCGTCAAGGAACTCTATCCCGATGCCCAGGTAACCATAGGCCCGGTTATCGAGGACGGCTTTTACTACGATTACAAGTACGACCCCGGTTTCACGCCCGAAGACCTCGAGAAGATCGAGAAAAAGATGCAGGAACTCGCCAGCCAGGACTTCGAGGTGAAACGCTCGGTGATGTCCCGCGACGAGGCCGTGAAGTTCTTCCGTGACATGGGCGAGGAGTACAAGGCCCAGATTATTGAATCCATTCCCGCCAACGAGGAGCTATCGCTGTATTCGCAGGGAGATTTTATTGACCTGTGTCGTGGCCCACACGTGCCCAGTACCGGGAAGATCAAGGCCATCAAACTCATGAAAGTGGCCGGCGCCTATTGGCGTGGCGATTCCAGCAACGAGATGCTGCAGCGTATCTACGGCACCGCCTGGCCCGATAAAAAGTCCCTGAAGGCGTATTTGAATCGCCTGGCAGAAGCGGAGAAGCGCGATCACAGGAAACTAGCGAAGAAACAAGACCTGTTCCATTTCCAGGAAGAGGCGCCCGGTATGGTGTTCTGGCATCCCAGGGGCTGGACAATCTACAAGGTCGTCGAGCAATACATTCGCGACAAGATGCGTGACCACGGTTACCAGGAAATCCATACGCCGCAGGTGGTCGACCAGAGCCTGTGGGAGAAATCCGGTCACTGGGACAAGTTCCGCGATGACATGTTTACAACCAGTTCGGAAAACCGCAATTACGCCATCAAGCCCATGAATTGCCCCTGCCACGTGCAGGTATTCAACCAGGGACTGAAGAGCTACCGGGATTTGCCGCTACGACTGGCTGAATTCGGTTCCTGTCACCGCAATGAGGCCTCTGGCACGCTGCACGGCCTGATGCGGGCCCGTAATTTCACCCAGGACGATGCCCATATCTTCTGTACCGAGGACCAGATCCAGGAAGAGGTATCGAATTTCATCGATATGCTGTTCGAGGTTTATCGCGAATTTGGCTTCGAGGATGTCATTATCAAGCTGTCCACCCGCCCGGAAAAGCGGGTCGGCAGTGACGAGAGCTGGGACAAATCCGAAAAGGCGCTGGAACTGGCCCTGAACAACAAAAAGCTCGATTGGGAACTGCAGCCGGGCGAGGGTGCCTTCTACGGGCCGAAAATCGAGTTTTCACTGAAAGACTGTATTGGCCGTGTCTGGCAGTGTGGCACTATCCAGGTCGATTTCTCCATGCCCGAGCGGCTGGGAGCGAGTTATGTCAGCGAGGACAGCTCAAAACAGGTCCCGGTCATGTTACACCGGGCCATAGTCGGCTCCATGGAGCGATTTATCGGTATTCTGATTGAAAACTACGCCGGTGCCTTTCCTCCCTGGCTGGCGCCGATTCAGGCCGTGGTGATCTCAATAACGGAAAACCAGGCCGATTATGCGAAAAAAGTTGCGGATAGCTTGAAAAATCAAGGTTTTCGCATAGAACACGACTTGAGAAATGAAACGATCGGGCTTAAAATCCGCGACCACGCTATGCAGCGCGTTCCCTACCAGATTATCGTGGGTGGACGTGAGCAAGAGAACAACATGGTGGCTGTGCGTACGCGAGACGGTGAAGACCTGGGTGCAATGTCCCTGGAAGATTTCACTGAACGTTTGAGCACGGATATCGCGCGCCTCGGCCGCATTAATTTGGAGGACTAATTTATTTCCGCAAATAAGCAGACGCGTCTCAATGATGAGATCACGTCACCCGAAGTCAGGTTAATAGACCCGGAGGGCGAGCAAGTTGGAGTTGTATCGATAGACGAAGCGTTAAAACATGCAGAAGAGGCCGAACTCGATTTGGTTGAGATTGTGCCTACTTCGAATCCGCCGGTTTGCCGAGTCATGGATTACGGCAAGTTTCTATTCGAGGAAAACAAGAAAAAACACGCGGCGAAAAAGAAGCAGAAACAAATACAGGTTAAGGAAATCAAGTTTCGGCCCGGCACGGATGAAGGCGATTACAACGTAAAACTTAAAAACCTGGTCAAGTTTCTTGAAAACGGAGATAAGGTAAAAGTTACATTGAGGTTCAGGGGCAGGGAGATGGCCCACCAGGAACTGGGTAGCCAGATGCTGAAACGCATCGAGCAGGACCTCGAAGAATACGGAGCTGTTGAACAGTTTCCAAAATTGGAAGGGCGCCAGATGGTCATGGTCATGAGCCCGAAGAAATAACACGAAACAGGATTTAAAGAGTTGGAGTTAATGACATGCCCAAGATGAAAACTAACAGTGGTGCGGCCAAACGCTTTTCCCGATCAGCCTCGGGCAAGTTCAAGCATAAGCAGTCGCATCGTAGTCATATATTGACCAAGAAAAGCACCAAGCGTAAACGCCAGTTGCGTGGCACGCTGGCCGTGCATGACAGTGACCAGAAGGCAGTGGCCCGAATGGTCCCGTATTTGTAAGAGAGGAAAGGAATAATGTCCAGAGTAAAACGCGGCGTCGTTGCCCACGCCAGACACAAGAAAGTTATCGATCAGGCCAAGGGCTATTCGGGTCGTCGTAAGAACGTCTATCGTGTTGCCGTTCAAGCTGTCACCAAGGCAGGCCAGTACGCCTACCGTGACCGCCGTCAGCGCAAACGCCAGTTTCGTTCACTGTGGATTACCCGTATCAATGCCGCAGCGCGTGAAAACGGTATGTCCTATAGCCGTTTCATGGATGGCTTGCACAAGGCTTCTATAGAAATTGATCGCAAGGTTCTGGCTGACCTGGCCGTATTTGATAAGCCTGCCTTTGCTACACTGGCAGAACAGGCAAAATCAAGTCTCGCCAATTAATCAAACAGGTTTCGGATAACCAAAGGGAAAGGGAAACCTTTCCCTTTTTTTATTTAAGAGAAAGATAAACTTTACTGATGCATGTCGACTATTTGTCATCCCGAGCGTAGTAGAGGGGGCTCAAGATTTCTCGCTATGCTCGAAATGACAGGTTAAAGTTACAAAAAAATAAAAAACGACATTTCCTATAGTGGCAAATACAGAACAATTACAAGCAAAGGCATTGGCCGAAATTGAGCAGGCAACGGATCTTGCCGTGCTTGACGACATTCGCATTAACTACCTTGGCAAGAAAGGAGAACTTACCGGCCTGTTAAAACAGCTGGGCCAGTTACCTGCTGAAGAACGCCCCCAGGCCGGGCAGGTGATCAACCAGGCCAAGCAGGCAGTGCAGGATGCCATTGAAACCCGCAAGCAATTCCTGCAGGAAAAGAAACTCAACGACGCCCTGGAAAGCAGTCGACTCGATGTAACCTTGCCTGGCAGGGGGCTGGATCGTGGCGGCTTGCATCCGATTACACTGACGATGCAGCGTATCCAGGCACTGTTCCAGCAAATTGGTTTTGACGTGGTAGAAGGACCGGAAGTCGAGGATGATTACCATAACTTCGAGGCACTCAATATCCCTGCCCATCATCCTGCCCGTGCCATGCACGATACTTTTTACTTTCCGGATGGCCGCCTGTTACGCACACACACGTCATCGGTACAGATTAGACATATGAATAACAACCCGCCACCGTATCGCTTTATTGCGCCGGGCAGGGTTTATCGTTGCGACTCGGATATGACGCACACTCCGATGTTTCACCAGGTAGAAGGACTGCTGGTAGACAAGGAAGTGACCTTTGCCGAATTGAAAGGCTTGTTGATCGATTTCCTCGAGATTTTTTTCGAGCGTGACCTGCAGGTACGCTTTCGTCCCTCTTACTTTCCCTTTACCGAACCATCGGCCGAGGTCGATATCATGGGTGAACGTGGCTGGCTTGAAGTGCTTGGCTGCGGCATGGTGCATCCCAACGTGTTGGAAAACGTTGGCGTTGATCCGGAAGAGCACACCGGGCTCGCATTTGGACTCGGCGTGGAACGGTTGGCGATGTTGTATTACGGCGTCGATGATCTGCGACTCTTCTTCGACAACGATCTCAGATTCTTAAGACAATTTAATTGAGGCCATTGCGAAATGAAATTCAGTGAACAATGGCTAAGACAGTGGGTTAATCCCCCGGTTGATTCGGACACACTGTGCGAACAGTTGACCATGGCCGGCCTGGAAGTCGATGGCGTGGAGCCGGCTTGCCCGGAATTCAGTGGCGTTGTCGTGGCCGAGGTGAAAACCGTTGAGAAACATCCCGATGCCGACAGGCTCAGCATTTGCCAGGTAGATAGTGGCAAGGAAGTCCTGACGATTGTTTGTGGTGCACCTAACGTGCGTGCCGGTATGAAGACGGCACTGGCCAAGGTGGGTGCCAGGTTGGCCGGTAAACCTGCATTAAAGTCCGCAAAGCTCAAGGGCGTCCTATCGCATGGCATGTTGTGCTCGGCCAGTGAGCTGGGACTGGGTGACGATCATGATGGCATCATGGAATTATCCTCGTCGGAAGAGACGGGCCAGGATTTGAATACGATTATCGGGTCTGATGATCGCATTATCGAGATATCACTGACGCCCAACCGTGGCGACTGCCTGGGTATCCGCGGTATTGCCAGGGAAGTGGCCGTACTAAATCAAATGCAGCTGGAGGAAGACAAGGTTAAGACGCCCGCTTCTAAAAGCCAGCAGCAACGCACTATTAAATTATCCTCGGCGGATGCCTGCCCGCGCTACTGCGGTCGTGTTATCGAGTCTGTGGATACACAAGTGGTATCACCGCTGTGGCTGGTCGAGCGTCTGCGCCGCTCAGGCGTGCGCAGCATCAATATCGTGGTCGATATCACCAATTACGTCATGCTGGAACTGGGTCAACCCATGCATGCATTTGACAATGCCAAATTGCGTGGTGCTATCAACGTGCGCTACCCCGACAAGAGCGAAAAGCTCACGCTTCTGGACGAGCAGGAATACGAACTGAAACCCGGTACGCTCGTCATTGCCGATGATTCAGGACCGCTGGCCATGGCTGGCATCATGGGGGGGCTGGACAGCGCGGTAGGCGAGGGCACACGAGATATCTTCCTGGAGAGTGCCTTTTTTACGCCCGGGGCCATTATTGGCAAGGCGCGGCAATACGGACTGCACACAGACTCGTCACACCGCTTTGAACGCGGCGTGGCCCCCGACCTGTGTAAAGAGGCCATCAAGCGGGCAACAGCACTTATCCTGCAATTCTGTGGCGGCAAACCCGGCCCGGTCACCGAGGTCAGCGACAAGCAACATATTCCCCGGAACCCCTCTATTAAATTAAGGAAAGACCGCATCGCCAGGGTGCTTGGCCTGGAAATGTCTGACGCCTTCATATCAGGCGTGCTGGACAAGCTCGGTATGCAATATAAAAAATATAAAAATCATTGGGTTGCAACAGCTCCTTCACACCGATTCGATATTAATATCGAGGCCGATCTGATCGAGGAACTGGTACGGGTGCACGGCTATAACCAGGTTGAACCAGCCTTTCCGCCGGCGCGGTTGAAGATGAAGCGCCCGGATATTGCACTCGATACCTTGCAGGCTATTCGCGCCACCCTGGTGAATCGCGATTACCAGGAGATCATCAGTTACAGTTTTGTTGCCAGCGAACTCAATAAACTATTGAATTACAAAGATAAAGGCCTGGGGCTGGCCAATCCTATCTCACCTGAACTGGGCGAGATGAGGCAAAGCCTGTGGCCAGGCCTGCTGACCACGTTGCAATACAACCTGAAGCGACAACAGCCGCGGGTACGCCTGTTCGAAACGGGCCTGGTTTTCAGAGGCAACAAGGATTTAACACAGGAACGCATGCTTGGCGGCTTAATTTATGGAAATAAATATAATAAACAATGGGATATAAACAATAGTTTATGTGATTTATATGACTTGAAAATGGATATACAGGCGCTGGTGAAGCAATTTCACGCCGTCGACGAACTGGATTACCAACCAACCGAGCACGGGATGCTACATCCCGGCCAGGCAGTTTGCGTGCTGGCGGGCAACAAGCAGGTGGGCCTGTTTGGCCAGTTACACCCGCGTATCCGGGCTGATCTGGACATCCCTAATGAAGTCTATCTGTTTGAAATTACTATGAATAATTTGCAGGCGGAGAAACCGGTCAGGTACCAGCCGATTTCCCGTTACCCGGCGGTAGCGCGTGATGTGGCTATCGTGATCGATGAAGAGGTGCCCTTGTCAGCCGTCATCGGGGAGATAAAAAAGTCGGCAACAAACTTGCTAACTAACCTAGAGTTGTTTGACGTATATCATGGCGAAGGTATTGAAATAGGGAAAAAAAGTCTTGCCTTGGGCTTGACCTTTCAGACAACTTCGAGCACTCTTAAGGATGAAGAGGTGGAGGCCATCATGAAAAATATCGTTGCTGGCCTAAATAATAAATTCGGTGCAACACTGAGAGAATAATATGGCAGCTTTAACCAAGGCTGATATGGCAGAAAAGCTATACGAAGAACTGGGGCTCAACAAGCGCGAGGCCAAGGAAATCGTAGAAATGTTTTTTGAAGAAATTCGCTCTGCACTAGAAGCAGGCAATCAGGTCAAGCTTTCAGGGTTTGGAAATTTTGACCTGAGGGATAAAAATCAAAGACCTGGACGAAACCCGAAAACGGGTGAGGAAATTCCAATCAGCGCCAGACGCGTGGTGACCTTTCGTCCCGGACAAAAACTCAAAGCACGGGTAGAAGCATATGCTGGAAGCGTCCAATAATAGTGAACTGCCGGCGATACCCGGTAAACGCTATTTTACGATTGGTGAAGTTAGCGATCTCTGCGCAGTAAAACCCCATGTTCTGCGTTACTGGGAGCAGGAATTTCCGCAACTCAAGCCGCTGAAAAGACGGGGTAATCGCCGTTATTACCAGCGACACGACGTCATCCTCATTCGCCAGATTAGAAGCCTGTTGTACGAGCAGGGTTTTACTATTGGTGGTGCCAGACAAAGACTTTCCGGTGATGAGGCCAAAGATGACTCTAACCAGAGCCAGCAAATCATCCGTCAATTACGCACTGAACTGGAAGAAGTGCTCGATATCCTGAGACGCTGATTGCTTCTGTCCTGGCCAGGGCATACCATGCCCGGCCAAACTATTCGTACCTGGATATATCCATTATTATTCCCGAATCGGGGCGTAGCGCAGCCTGGTAGCGCACCTGCATGGGGTGCAGGTGGTCGGAGGTTCAAATCCTCTCGCCCCGACCAATATTCATAAAAGGGCCTGAAGAGGCCTTTTTATGAATATTAATAGGCAAGAATTTGAACCGGGGTTCACAAAAACGCCGGGAGCGTTTTTGAACAGCGCAGCTGGCCCTCACAGGGCGAGGTACATGGATGTACCGAGTAAATCCTCTCGCCCCGACCATTCTATGAAATAGGCCTCTTTTGAGGCCTATTTCATAGAATGATTGAGTGTTTAGTACCGACGAAGGAGGTTCACAGATTTGTCGGGAACAAATCTGGACATCGCTGTAGCGATGACCCGAAGGGCGAAGCACAGGATGTGCGGAGCAAATCCTCTTGTTACAGTAAAGTAGCGCCTCTCCCCGACCATTTTATACCCCAACTTTTTATGCCTTTTCTGACTTCCTTGTTACAATAAGACTTTATCTATTAATCAGTCACTTGCACGCTAAAAATAAAGTACTATTAGATAATTGATTCAGGGCAAGACGCTTCATATTAAGCACTCATTTAAGGTTTACTGCGCATGACATCTAAAGCAATTTGCGGACTAGTATTCTTCATTGTAACCAGCTTCTCTCTTATCGGCTGTGGTGCAGAAACCGACCCCATGACCGCGTTCGAAAAAGGGGATTATAAAACCGCCTACAAGTTATGGCAGCCGTTGGCGCAAAACGGTGATACAGAGGCCCAGAATTATCTTGGTATTCTTTATTACCTGGGTTTCGGTGTGAACCGGGATTATAAAAAGGCACTGGAGTGGTATGAAAAGGCTGCCAGGGCTGGCCATGCCGACGCCCAGCGCAACTACGGTGATATGCTTCATTTTGGCCGCGGTACCAAAAAGAATAATTACGAGGCCTACAAATGGTACTTCGCCGCTTCACAACAGGGTAATGATGGCGCAGGCAAACAGATTGAAGTTATTGCGGCCTCCGGCAACCTTTCTCCAAACCAGCAAATGCACGCCAAGATTGATGCCAATCCTTATATCATGGATGAATCCAGGCGCTTCATGAGTCACGATACCTACATCAACAAGAAATAAGCTATGTGCGGAATAGTCGGAGCTGTTGCTGAACGTGATGTAGGCAAGATATTACTGGAAGGTTTAAAGCGACTTGAATATCGAGGCTATGATTCTGCCGGTATGGCCGTCATCAGTGCTAATAATGAACTGCAACGATTGCGCGTAAAGGGAAAGGTACAGCAGTTACACGATAAATATGACCAGTCTCCTGTTAACGGGGTCACGGGCATAGCCCACACGCGTTGGGCAACGCATGGTATCCCGGAAGAAAGAAATGCTCATCCACATATTTGTCGCGACACGGTCGCACTCGTCCATAATGGCATCATTGAAAACCATGAACGGCTGAGACAACAACAGCAGGCGGCCGGGTTTGAGTTTCAATCCGATACCGATACTGAAGTGATCGTGAACGCAATTTATACCGGCGTAGAAAGCCGAAAGGATTTGTTGAGTGCCGTGTTTGATGCCTGCCAACAACTGGAGGGCGCCTATGCGCTGGGTGTGATCAGCAAGCTTGAACCGGGCAGAATGATCGCCGCGCGTAAGGGCAGTCCGCTGGTGATTGGTGTTGGTATAGGTGAATTTTTTATCGCCTCGGATGTATTTGCGTTGTTACCCGTGACACAGCAGTTTATTTTCCTGGAAGAAGGTGATGTTGCCGATCTTCGACGAGACAAACTGACGATTTACAACGACCAGCGTGAAGTAGTTGAGCGTGAAATCAATATTTCGAAACTCAGTGCCGACGTTGCGGACAAGGCAGGTTATCGTCACTACATGCTGAAAGAAATCTTTTCGCAGCCGCAAGCCATAGCTGAAACACTGGAAGCACGAGTAAAGAATAACCAGGTTGTATCAGCCGAGTTTGGCCAGGATGCAGCAGCTATCTTTGCAAGGACAAGAAATGTAAAAATAGTGGCCTGTGGCACCAGTTATCATGCAGGCCTGATTGCTGCTTACTGGCTGGAGGAGATCGCTGCGATTAAATGTGATGTTGAGATCGCCAGTGAATTTCGCTATCGGCACGCGGTGACAGCAGACGATACTTTATTTGTTTGTATTTCCCAGTCCGGTGAGACAGCCGATACCCTGGCGGCATTACACCTCGCCAAAGAAACTGACTTTATAAGCACGCTGGCTATATGTAACGTTGCCGAGAGTTCGATGACGCGCGATGCAGACCTGGTCTTCCTGACTCGCGCCGGCCACGAGATCGGGGTAGCGTCTACCAAGGCCTTTACAACTCAATTGGTAGGTCTGTTCCTGTTTGTGATTGCACTGGCCAGGCAACATGGGATGTCGGCCGAAAAAGAAGCGGAACTCGTCAATCAACTCCAGGCTTTGCCAGGCCGTGTAAATCACATGTTGCAATACGAGGATGATATACGTGAACTGGCGAGCGACTTCGCCGATAAACATCACGCCTTATTCCTGGGCCGGGGTAGTATGTTGCCGGTTGCGATGGAAGGTGCCTTGAAGCTCAAGGAGATTTCCTACATACATGCAGAGGCCTATGCGGCAGGAGAGTTGAAGCATGGGCCGCTGGCGCTGGTTGACAGCGACATGCCGGTTATTGCTGTGGCACCTAACAACCACCTGTTGGAAAAACTTAAATCGAATTTACAGGAAGTGCGGGCCAGGGGCGGCAAGCTCTACGTGTTTGCCGACAAGAACAGCGATATCAAGAACAGCGAAGGACTCGTGTCAGTGCAAGTGAATGCGGATTATGATCACATGGCCGCCGTACTCTATACCGTCCCCTTGCAATTGCTTGCTTATTACGTGGCCGTGATCAAGGGCGCTGATATTGACCAGCCACGCAACCTGGCAAAATCAGTCACGGTAGAATAAGTGGAATGTGATGCAGTCATATTGTAAAGGGTAATAATCAATTAGAATTATGCTATCTGGAAAACATATCTACTGAATAAATATGTCGGCAACGAAAAAAACACCTGCCATCAAAATTCTGGTCGTTGACGATGATGAGGATATATTAAACCTGTTGGAAAAATGGCTGGTGGATCTGGACTATTGCGTAAAACGCGCTGCGTCCGGTCTTGAAGCCTTGCAACTTGTTTCTACCTTTGTACCTGACCTGGTCATCACCGATCTATTCATGGAGGGAATGGATGGTATGGCGCTGTTAAATGAAATTCATACCGATAATCCCCTGTTGCCGGTAATTATGCTGAGTGGTCAGGCGCAGATACCTGATGCGGTCAAGGCCATGCATCTCGGTGTTTCCGAGTTTTTAACCAAACCCGTTGAAAAGCAGAAACTCCTGCAAACAGTGAAAGATAATATTCCGTGTACCCGCGGCCCTGAAAAATTATCGCAATTCTCCGGCAGTATTGTTTTTGAAAGCAAGGTCATGGCCGATGTGATGGAAATGGCCGCGCTCGTGGCCGAGACCGATGTTTCAGTACTGGTCACGGGTCCGACCGGTTCCGGCAAGGAAGTCATTGCCCGTGCTATTCATGATGCCAGTAAACGCAGGGATAAACCGTTTATTGCCGTTAACTGTGGCGCGATTCCTGAACAGTTGCTTGAATCTGAATTGTTCGGGCATGAGAAAGGCGCGTTTACCGGTGCCTCACTGAAACATGAAGGACTGTTCCAGGCGGCCAACGGCGGTACCATATTCCTGGATGAGATTGGGGATATGCCGTTGCCGTTGCAGGTTAAATTACTACGGGTATTGCAGGATTTTGAAGTGCGACCGGTCGGTGCCACCAGGACCTTTCCTATTGATGTACGTCTGATATCGGCAACCCATCGGAACCTGGAACAGGCTGTGGCCGATGGTGATTTTCGCGAGGACCTGTACTACCGGCTGAAGGTCGTGCCCTTGGATATCCCCGACCTGATGGACAGACCAGATGATATCCCGGCACTGGTGGATCACTTCCTGGAGCGATTTGCCCGGCAAAACAAGACTGAGAAAAAGTCCTTTTCGGCCGATTCAATGAAATACCTGGGTAAAATGACATGGCCGGGCAATGTACGACAGCTAATCAACGTGGTTGAGCTTTGTGCGACTTTATCCAAGAGCAAGACAATTGCCCTTGGTCTGGTAAAAAAGGCCATCCAGGAAAAGCCGGTTGAAATCCAGACACTGAAAGAAGCTAAACAGGACTTCGAGAAAAAGTACTTGATCAGTGTCATGCGTATTTCGCATGGACAGGTTGCCAATGCTGCTCGCATAGCCGGTAGAAACCGTACCGAATTTTACAAATTACTGAATCAGTATAATATTGACCCCGATGATTTCAGAAATAAAAACACTTCAGGTTAATAATAAATACAGAGAGCTAGTGATATGACTGAAGAAAAAATTGTAGTAGAGGTAGACGAAGATCTTGAAGACCTTATCCCGGGGTTCCTGCAAAACCGCAATACCGACATAGGCAAGTTACAACAGGCAGCAGATGCTGGTGATTTTGAAACGTTACGTTCCATTGGCCATAGTCTCAAGGGCGTGGGTGGTGGTTACGGTTTTGAAAAGATGTCCGAACTTGGTGCCAGTATAGAAACTGCTGCCAAGGGTGAACAACTGGAAGAGATAAAGTCCTGCATTAGTGCGCTGAAGAATTACTTGCAGAACGTAGAAATCAAATTTGTCTGATGCAGGTATTGCGTTGGCCGCTGAAAAAAAACGCGCTTATTCATCCCGCTACGCTTATGTAGTGACAACCTTCATGGGCCTGGCTTTTTGCCTGACGCTGGTAAAAAGTGCCTGGGACACCACGCTTGATCGTACCAAAACAAACCTGCAATACGATGTGTTATCTATCCAGCAAACCATTTCAAGAAATGTCTTATCAGCAAATGATGTTACCAACAACGTCGCCGCATTTGTTGCTGCCAGTGACGATCTGACCAAAGATCAGTTCGGTGTTTTTGCTGAAGACATCCTGTCGCGCTACACACACCTGGATAGTATTAATTATTTTCAATTTGCTGGTAATGAAGAGATAAAGAAATTTCCGCTACTATACCAGGTGTCTAACGATGCAGGCCCTGTCGGGCCAGGGCAGGACATTTACCTGGAATTTCAATTTCGGGCGGCACTGGACACAGCCATGGCAACGGGAAAAGTGGTGCCCAGTCCTCTTATTGAACAACATGAAAACAGCCGCCAGTACTGGCTGTTCAAGGCCGTCGATGTAACAGGAGAAACAGGGCAGCCCGGCTCAGAAGCAAACGACAGTGTCAAAGGTATCGTGGCAGTGTTGGTATCTCCAGCCAAGTCTGTGGGGCATCGTGCCCATGACAAGGCACTGACGATTACCCTGTACAGTGATACGGTTAATCTCTACGGTCGTACACAGCTTTATGCCAGCGACGAAGAGCAGACAGAAGAACGGTGGGTAATCGAAAATTTTGTCGAAGAAGAATCTGTCCAGATTCCACCTTACTCGATAAAAATATCTGCTCATAAACCCATCTATTTTAAAGATCTCGACTTTGGTTTGATCTTTGTTTCCATTTTGTTGGGTGGGGGTATTCTACTGCTCATGTATGGTTTGATGAACGCGAGGCGCCAGCAGGAAACAGAGTTGCGCGAACGCAATAAGCTGATTGAGCAAAAGGTAGAAGAACAGACCTTTGAACTTGAAGTCGCGCGCGATGAGGCGGTGAAGGCAGTCAAGATGAAATCTGAATTTCTTGCCAGTATGAGTCACGAGATAAGAACGCCGTTGAACGCCATCATTGGCATGAGTGATCTCATGTCTGAAACAACAATGAATGACGAGCAAACCCGTTACGTGAGCGTGTTCAGGAAAGCAGGCGATGCCTTGTTAACACTGGTGAATGACATACTTGACCTGTCAAAAATCGAGGCCGGGCAGCTTGTGCTGGAGAATATCTCCTTTAACCTGATGGAAATTGTTGAAGAAGCCGCCGATATTTATGCGCTTAAGGCAGCGGATAAGCACCTTGAGATCATTACCAATATTGATACTTCCGTTAATATTTATCGTGTTGGTGATCCGGGCAGACTCAAGCAGGTCTTGTTGAACCTTATCAGCAACGCGTTGAAGTTTACCGAGAAGGGCCAGATAGTGGTGTCGCTGAAACTTCCAAAGGATGCCAGCGACAAAGACGACGTCTGCATGTCGGTTCGAGATACCGGTATCGGTATTCCTGTTACGAAACTTGAAACCATTTTTGAAAGCTTTACCCAGGCAGATACTTCCACTACGCGCCGTTATGGGGGGACCGGTCTTGGTTTAACGATATGTCGCCATCTTGTCACATTGATGAATGGTCAAATCTGGGTCGAAAGTGAAGAGGGCAAGGGCAGTGAATTTTTTGTCAAGGTTAACCTGGCACAGCAGGACAAGCCACGCGTTGTGCCTCCGGACCTGACCGATAAATCCATATTGATAGTTGATTCAAGGCTTGATAATTGTCTCGCCCTTGAAGAAACGCTCAAGTACTGTGGTGCTAACTGCGTGAATGCAACGACAGTAAAAAACTGTGTGAATTATCTTACCAATCAGCAGGAACCGGATATCGTTATCGTGGATAGTCACATGTTGCTGGATGAATCCATGGAACTGAAGTCGGCGTTTAGCGATGAACTGAAACAGAAAACACTGGTGACAATCAGTCCGTCATATATGACCAGGCATCAGTCAGTAGTAGAGCGTGACGGTTATCGAAAGATCCTGATGAAACCTCTGAAGCGAGTTGAGTTACTGGACGCAATTCGTTCCATGTATAAGCGTACCAGCAAGGAAGATGTTGATAAGATAATCAAGCCAAAAGCTGGTGATAAGGTTGCAAAGAGTCTACATATACTGCTGGTTGAAGATAATCCGGATAACCGGATGTTAATACGTGCCTATCTCAAGAAGACAGATCACATTCTTGAAGAAGCAGAGAACGGTGAAATTGCACTGGATAGATTCATGAGCAAGAAATATGACATGGTTTTCATGGATATTCAGATGCCGGTCATGGATGGACATGAAGCCACAAAACGGATACGCGCCTGGGAGCAAAAAAACAATAAGGATAAGACACCTATCATTGCCTTGACCGCGCATGCTATCAAGGAAGAAATTGATAAATGCATCGCCTCGGGTTGCGATTCGCACCTGGGTAAGCCGGTTAAAAAGGCAACCTTGCTTGAAGCCATCCAGGGTATTGGCTAGCTGGCTGTCTCTTCCCAACGACACATCCTGCATTTCTTACAGGTCTGACTTTCATTGCACACTGTCTGTTCAGTGTTGCCATGAACTACAAGTTATTGATTAATAAGATCTAAAACAATTTTCCAGGCGTTGGCAATGATAACCAGCGTACTGGCATATGGCTTGCGACACAGGTTCCTGAACCCTATCGAGGAACCGTCATGGATAACAATCCCCGGCTACAACAACAGCAGCAACTGGCCAGGAAACTTCTGGTTATCTTATTAACGGGACTGGTTTCAGTATTGTTGCTTGGTGCCTTGCTATATATCGATGACAAACGGGTTTCTATCGATATCTCCACGCTCATGGGCGAAAAAGTATTTATCGTATTATTGCTGGCAGGAGTTTGCCTGGTCTCACTCAAGCTGTTTCGTCCCGGGCAATCGTTGCAGCAATATTACAGGTCGGGTGTTAACCAGGTGCGGAAAAAATTTGTATCGGTGAACGCTCGCCTGAACGAGTTGTTATTTGCCGTGTTGACCATGGCGTTGCTGCTATTGACACAGACGGGAGGGCTGGATGCGCGACAGCTATTTTTTATGGCGTTACTCAGTGCTTTTTGCGGCCTGTTACTGGCGCGAGTCTGGGAAGGGCTGACCGCACGAAAAACCGAGGCCTGAGAGGGCTACACGATCAGTTTTGATAACTCTCGAAAATGGACGTGGCTCGCGTCTCTGAGCCACTCAAATAAAACCGATTCCGTCGTCACTATATTAATATCACCCTGCGTCATCCTGCCCAGCGCCGTGTCATAGCTGCTTAATTTTCTTGATGCAATGGCATCATTAACCACGAATACTTCCAGCCCCGTTTTTTTCAGTTCAAACGCGGTTTGTAGCACGCAGATATGAGCTTCAATCCCGGTAACAATTACCTGTTTTCTGCCTGAACTGGCAAGATCGTCGGCCAATCCCTGTGCTCCCATACAGGAGAAGCAGGTCTTGTCATAGGTCAGCGCCTGGTCATTCAACCTGGCAGTGATGAAGTCTTCAATCGGGCCCAGGCCCCTGGGGTATTGTGCTGTCGCCATGACTGGCACATTCAGCTTGTTGGCAGCAGCTAATAGAGTTTCAACATTACTACGTAACCTGTTGATGACCTTGTCGGGTATTGCGGCACTTAACTTGCCTTGTATATCGATTAACAGCAGGCAACTGTTATCTGCCTCGCAGAGAAAAGACTTTTGTTCACTCATTAATTAGTTAACCAGTTATTGATTTGTTGCAAGTCGTCCGGGGCCAGTGTCCCGGCCGCCTGTTTCAGGCGCAGGGTGTCCAATATGTATTCATATTTTGCCTGGCTGTAGTTTCTTCTGGCATCCGACAGTGTGCGTTGTGTGGCAACGACGTCCACGGCAGTACGCGTACCTACTTCAAATCCTGCCTCTGTGGCTTCCAGCGCTGTTTCACTGGAAACAACGGCCTGATCCAGCGCCTTGACCTGGCTGATGCCGGAAATCACTCCCAGGTATGCCTCGCGGGTTAAACGCTGGGCGGAGCGGCGAGCCTGTTCCAGTGAGTGCATTGCCGCGTTGTAGTTTTCATAGGCCTCGCGCGTTTGCGAATTGACCAGGCCACCGGCAAACAAGGGCACGTTGACTTCCAGACCTAATACTTCGGTATGGGTATCAGCACCACCAAAACGGCCGCCGCTGGAGTCATATCTTTTCGATGCAACCAGGTCCAGTGTCGGGTAGTGGCCGGCACGCTGTACGTCGATTTCCTTTCTTGCTGTTTCCGCGGCAAAGTTGGCGGCATTGATGGCCATGTTCTGGTTCATGGCCGTTTTAGTCCAGTCCTCAATCGCTTCGGGATCCGGTCTGACCAGGGGTACCTCGTCGCCGAGGATATTGAATTCCGTGATATACATCCCTGTCAGTTCACGCATCGCCTCGTAGGCATTATCGATGGCATTCTGTGCCTGTATGACGCGGGCAGAAGCCAGGTCAAAACCCGCCTGGGCCTCTGTCACGTCGGTAATCGCACTTAAACCGACCTCGAAGCGCTGGTTGGCCTGGTCCAGCTGACGGCTAAGCGACCTGGCCTCGGCCTGGGCAAACTCCAGGTTGTCGATACTTCCCAGCACGGCAAAATAGCGCTCTGCAATACGCACAATAAGCTCCTGCTGGGCCAGGGTTAACTCGGCCTCGGCCTGTTGTATGGAACTGTCTGCCTGTTTCAGCGAGATAAACCGGTCATAGCGAAACAGTGGCTGGGTCAGGCTTAGTGAATAACCGTGGCTGTTAAAATCGAATTCTCCCGACGCACCGAAATTGCTTTGCGTGGAAATATCCTGCCGATTGACGGCCGATTCAGCACTGAGATTAACCAGTGGTAGCAGCTGCGAGATGGCCTGCGGTTTTGCTTCCAGCGCAGCCCGGTATTCAGCAGTGGCCTGCAGATAGGTCGGGTCGTTTTTTTCGGCCAGGCTGAATACATCCAGCAGATCCTCTGCGGTGACGGGTAAAGCTACAATAACAAGCGAGGCTGGTAATAGCAGGCGAACAAAAATTGAGTTAAACATGAGTACTTCCTGGGAAATTCGGGTTTACACGGACTAGTATTGTGCCATTTCCGGGTCAACCGTTCTGGCCCAGGCATCAATACCGCCTTCTAGGTTTATAATATGTTTAAAGCCATTATTTTCCAGGAAGGCACCTACCTGGAAGCTACGCATACCATGATGGCAAATAACAATGGTTTCGTGGTCGGGGGAAAGCTGTTCCATCATCTGGTTAATATGCTCCATGCTGATATTCAGGGAACCTTCGATATTACAGATCTCGTATTCCCACTCTTCGCGCACATCAAGCAAAATCGGTTTTGGCCCTGCCTCCAGTTTTTCTTTCAATTGTTCCGGTGAAATAGCTAGCATCGCTAAAACTGAAATGGCTCGTTTTCGAGTGCACCTATCAGGGGCGGCAGGTCCGTTTCGAATAGACCTTCCAGCGACCAGCTATCGGCACTTTGCTTCGCGATCAAGCCTGCTTCCATCACCGGCGAACTGCCTACAATTACAAACAGGCTGCCACCTTCCTTTACCAGCTGCAAAAAGCGTTCATCCATTTTGGGTAACGAAGCAGTTAATACCACGGCATCATACTGCTGACCCTTTTGCAGTAGCTGGTAGACATCTGTTGTCTCCAGTTCCACGTTGGTGAGATTAAATCGGGCCAGTTTTTCGTGACAGCTGCTGGTGAAGTCCGGGTAAAGATCGATACTCTTAACCTTGCCAGCAGTACTGGCAAGCAGTGCGGTGAGATAGCCACTGCCGGTACCAATTTCCAGCACGGTATCATCCTTGCCAAGTTCGAGGGATTGTAAAACTCTCGCCTCTTCTTTTGGCATCATCATGGTCTGACCATGATCAAGCGGGATACGAATGTCCGCAAAGGCCAGGCCTCGATATGACTCTGGCACGAAGACCTCACGATGTATTTTACCTAGCAGATCAAGCACGCTTTGATCCAACACCTCCCAGGTGCGGATCTGCTGTTCGATCATATTAAATCTGGCCAGTTCTATATCCATATCTGTATGCCGCGGCACGACGGCGCCAGGCGACTTATTATTGGTTGTAGTCAGGGATCGTATTATATAGCATGTGTGAAAGCTAGGGGCGCCCTGCAGGGCTGAGATTGACCCTTTACCTGATCTGGTTAGTACCAGCGTAGGGAAGCGAATTCTTGCCATTGGCGCTCATTATTCATGCACAACGACACCTGAGGTCCTTATGAGCGCAAAATCCAAAGCCGTGCTGAGCGAAACTGCCAGCGTCGACGCACGTATTACCCAACCGATCCCGAACTCCAAGAAGATTTACGTGACCGGTTCCCGGCCCGATATTCGCGTACCGATGCGCGAGATCAGTTGTGCCCCGACCCATACCCGGTCCGGGCTGGAGCAGAATACGCCGATCACGGTTTATGACACCTCCGGGCCATACACCGATCCCGCAGCCGACATCGATATTCGTCGTGGTTTAACGGCGCTGCGCCAGGACTGGATCGATGAACGCCAGGATACACAACAGCTTGATGCACTCAGCTCTGACTACGGGGTGCAACGCCTGCAGGACCCGGAACTGGCCGCATTGCGCTACGAGCACACACGCTTGCCGCGTGTCGCAAACAACGGTGCCAATGTGACGCAGATGCACTACGCGCGCCGCGGTATTGTGACGCCCGAGATGGAATTCATCGCCATCCGCGAGAACCAGCGTTTAAACGAGTACCGTGATGCAGCGTTGACAAAACGCCATCCGGGTATGCCGTGGCAGAGTACCCTGCCGGAAGAGGTCACGCCGGAGTTTGTGCGTGACGAGGTGGCCGCGGGGCGCGCCATTATCCCGAACAATATCAATCACCCGGAATCCGAGCCGATGATCATCGGTCGTAATTTCCTGGTCAAGATCAACGCGAACATCGGCAACTCGGCGGTCAGCTCTTCCATTGAAGAAGAGGTGGAGAAGATGACCTGGGCCATCCGTTGCGGCGCCGATACGGTGATGGACCTGTCGACCGGCAAGAACATCCACGAGACGCGGGAATGGATCATCCGTAATTCCCCGGTGCCGATCGGTACCGTGCCGATTTACCAGGCACTGGAGAAAGTGGATGGCAAGGCGGAGGAACTGACCTGGGAGATGTACCGGGACACGCTGATTGAACAGGCCGAGCAAGGCGTGGATTATTTTACTATCCATGCCGGTGTGCGTTTACCGTATATCCCGCTGACGGCGAAACGCGTCACCGGTATCGTGTCACGCGGTGGGTCTATCCTGGCCAAGTGGTGCCTGGCGCATCACAAGGACAATTTTCTGTACACGCACTTCGAAGAGATCTGCGAGATCATGAAGGCCTACGATGTGGCGTTTTCACTGGGTGATGGCCTGCGGCCGGGGTCGATTGCCGATGCCAACGACGAGGCGCAGTTTGCAGAACTGAAGACACTGGGCGAATTGACACAGGTGGCCTGGCAGCATGATGTGCAGGTCATGATTGAAGGCCCGGGGCATGTGCCCATGCACATGATCAAGGAGAACGTCGACAAGGAAATGGACGAATGTTATGAAGCCCCGTTCTATACACTTGGGCCATTAACCACGGACATTGCACCGGGTTATGACCACATTACCTCTGCCATTGGTGCCGCGATGATCGGTTGGTACGGCACGGCCATGCTGTGTTATGTCACACCCAAGGAGCACCTGGGGTTACCGAACAAGGACGATGTGAAGGAAGGGATTATTACCTACAAGATTGCCGCCCACGCTGCCGACCTGGCCAAGGGCCACCCGGCGGCGCAATTGAGGGACAATGCCTTATCCAAGGCACGTTTCGAGTTTCGCTGGGAAGACCAGTTCAACCTGGGACTGGACCCCGACCGGGCCCGTGACTTCCACGATGAAACCCTGCCCAAGGAAGGCCATAAGGTGGCGCACTTCTGCTCCATGTGCGGTCCCAACTTCTGCTCCATGAAGATCACGCAGGATGTGCGTGACTATGCGGCGCAGCAGGGCCTTGATAATGCCGAGGATGCCATTGAGAAAGGCATGGACGAGATGGCAGAAAAGTTCAAGCACAAGGGTGGAGAGATTTATTACAAATCCTAGTTTGACTGGTTAAATGTATAATTTTTCCTGGTAATTGTTTCAGCTGAAAATACAGTAGAGGTAGTTATAAACGGAAGCCGCCTGGTTGTTCCAGCCATTTCGTAAAGCTGTTCTCGTCCATAGGTTTGGCGATTCCATAGCCCTGTGCAAAGTCACATTCCAGTTGCTTGATTTTTTGTGCAATATGCATGTCTTCAACGCCTTCGGCAGTGATACTGGAACTGAGTTCCTTGGCCATTTTAACTGTAGAGGAAACAAGTATTTCATCTTCATTTGAGTTGTTTATATTCTTTATAAAAGACTGATCAATCTTGAGCTCATAGGGCTTGATATCCCTCAAGTATTGCATTGAAGAATAACCGGTTCCGTAATCATCAATTGAAAAATGAAACCCATGTTCTTTCAAGGTCAGGACGTTGTTGAGGAACAGCTTGTAATCCTTGGTAAAGGAAGTTTCCGTGATCTCTAACATTATAAAAGTATTAAAGTGTTTTTTGAGACTTAATGCAGTTTCAATAAAATCATGATCAGTCAGGTCTTTGGTTGAAACATTAATACTTAATAACAAACCTGAATCGATTAAAGTGACCTGTTTTTCAATTGCCTTGGCCATGATGTGGCAGGTTAGTTCCTTGATTAATCCCGTATTTTCCAGAAGAGGAATAAATGAAATGGGAGGTAGAAAACCAAACTCATGATGATTCCACCTGACAAGTATCTCAGCGCCTGTGATTTTGCTATTTCGCAGATCAAGCTTGGGCTGGTAGTGAAGAATAAACTCATCGTCTACCATTGATTGTTTGAAATCTGATAACAATCTTATAGATTTTGGATCAGGCTCCATATCTTTGTCGTAAATACTATAGTGGTTTGCACTATTAATGGCATGGGCATGCGCCAGGTACGCATGTCTAAACAGCTTTTCTACATCATCTGTGTGATCGGGGTAAATGACAATGCCAAAGCAGCATCTGATGTCAAAACGTATGTTATCAATGGAGATTGTGGTGTTGACACTTTCAAAAAGGCGTTTACACCTTTCAAGCAACTCATTGTTGTTTGTACATGGATTCAAAATGATGCCCAATTTTCCCGGAGACAGTGAACCAATTTCGTAAACATTGTGTTGCTTGATTAATTTGGCAAGATTTTTCTCTACATCATTACAGGCTGCCTCTCCAACACTAATAAACAACTCGAAGTAATCAAGAATACTAAGCTGTATCAGGCAAGTGTATAGACCTGGATTATCCGTGGTAATTTTATGCAGTTTATTTTTAAGACGTTTTCTATTTGGTAGCCCGGTAAATGCGTCGTGGCTCTTTAAATAGAGTGCGTTCTTCTCTGCTTCCATGCGCTTTTCGGCTTCATTCTTGAGCGTGCCAGACACTTCCTTAATGCCTTTTCTATAGTAATAACTCAGGTAAGCGATACTCAAAATCAATAAAAACAGAAAAACATAAGAAATTAAATAAAACAGAAATGACCGCGGGTTTAGCTCATCTTCATAGATCGATTTAATATCGTCCATTTGTCCTGAATTTGAAATATTTTTTATGCCAATATTGATCAGCTGTATTAACTCTTTGTTCTCCAAACGAGTAGCGAAAGCATAATCAAAACTTACAAGGGGTGGGCTTCTGATGCTAAGTATTTTGAGGTCCAGTTTCTTTTGAAAACTACGAAATTGCGATTCTTCATTGAATATATAATCCCTGGAACTGGCAGATATTTTATTATGCATTGCTTGCATGTCGTCTACTGCCACGATATTCGCCGAAGTCGCATTTTGCGACAGCCATTCATGTCCTGCTGTCGCTGCTTGTACATAGATCGTTTTTCCCGAGACGGCCTCAATCGACTGTATATATTCGGCATCTGCAGAGCCAAATAGCACATAGTGTCTGTGCTGGTATGGTTTGGAAAACTTGTATTTTTCGCTGCGTTGCTTGGTGATAAACATTGGCATAATGTCGATCTTGCTACTGTCCAGATCGGACAGCATTTGACTCCATGTACCTAATACGATTTGGATATCCACATTTAATTCTTCAGAGATTGCACGCATCAGCCTCACATCCAGGCCACTGGCTTGATTGGAATCATTAATGAAGGTGTAAGGGTAGTAATTAAGATCACCGCCCATGATATAAGATGGTTTGTCCTGGCTAACTACTTGTGCCTGTTTGTCACTGGAACATGAGGCGAGGCCAAGGAGGAGCAATAATGCAAGAATCGTCCTGGAAGGGTTGTGTGCGTTCATGTGTCTAAATCCCTGTTGACAACACTTCACAATATGGCAAATCGTTTCAGCTAAAGCAACCGTTTAATGCAACAACAGGTTTTTGCAACCTGTTGTTTACAATAGGGTTACAGAATAAAGCTGAATTTTTTCGTCACTATAACTGATGACCAAGATCAATATCGTTGCTTATGAATAAGATTGTCTTTACTTACTTGAGAGAGTATTGGTGACAACAATGCTGACGAAACTCAACAGGAATCCTGGTATTAATTCATACAAATTAAATATTTCTGTACCTAGTGTGTTGTGGTTCCAGAATAGAACGGTTCCTGCCCCTGTGATCATTCCAACCAGCGCAGCTCGGAATGACAGCTCTTTCATGTACAGCGAAAGCAGGATCAAGGGGCCAAACGTGGCGCCAAAACCGGCCCAGGCATAGGCGACCAGGTCCAGTACCTTGTTGTCCGGTTGCAAGGCAAGCGCAGTCGCTAATAACGTCAGAACCAACACGGCTGAACGACCAAGATTGACCAGTGCCTTTTCACTCACATCTTTACGAAAAGATTTATAGATATCCTCTGCCAGCGCTGATGAGGCAACCAGCAATTGCGAATCCGCGGTACTCATGATCGCGGCCAGGATGGCCGCCAGGCATATACCTGCCGGTAACGGGTGCATCAACACGGGTAGCAACTTGATAAACACCTTTTCGCTATCAGCGCCGACCAGTGGTTCACTCAATAGTACAATACCGGCAAAGCCGATAAACAGGGCCGCTACCAGGCCAACCAGGGTCCAGACCAGGGCTATTCTTCTTGCTGCCGGTAGCTGTAATGGTGATTGAATCGCCATGAAACGTATCAGGATATGTGGTTGCCCGAAATAACCGAGGCCCCAGCCGAGTAGCGACACGATACCGATCAGCCCCAGTGCTTCACCGCTGTTGTTGGTAAAGGCATCGGTTAATTCAAAATTCGCGATCTGCATGGAGTTGAACAGCGTATCGAATCCATCCAGCATGAATAACGACGCCAGTGCCACGTAACTCAGTGCCAGTGCCATCAACAGACCCTGGATTAAGTCCGTCCAGCTTACCGCCAGGAAACCGCCAAGACAGGTATAAAGAAGGATTGTGCCGGCACCTATGATGACGGCCCAGTGATAGGGGATGGAAAAAACGGCTTCAAACAGTTTGCCGCCTGCCACCAGGCCGGAGCTGGTATAGAAAAAATAAAACAACAGGATGATCAACGCTGATAACAGGCGCAAGCGATGCGTACCGTCACCAAAACGATGTTCAAGGTATTCGGGTATCGTCAATGCATTATGTAATTTTTCTGTATCAACCCGGAGGCGGGGTGCGACCAGGTACCAGTTGCATGCCGTGCCGATAAACAGGCCAACGGCAATCCAGATTGCCTCCAGTCCTGCCAGGTAGGCGTAGCCCGGCAGGCCCAGTAATAGCCAGCCACTCATATCCGAAGCCCCGGCACTGATCGCGGTTGTCCAGCGGCCGAGTTTCCGGCCACCCAGGATGTAATCCGACATGCTTGTGGTACGTTTCCAGGCAATGAAACCAATGCCAAGCATGAGCAACAGGTAGCCGCTGAAAGTAATGAAGATTAACTGGCTGTCTGACATTGGCTAGATCATTTCATGGCAGGGAAAAAACCTGTCCGGTTCAATGTATTGTTGTATATGTTCTGCGGCAAAGTCGAGCATGTTATTGCGTATAGACGCGGGATAGCCGATCTGTTTATCTTCGTCGGTAAGCGGTGAGGCCAGTAATCTTTCATCCGGGTACAATTTCTGCAATTTTCGAAAGTAGTCGCGTGGCAGACGAAAGCTGCCCAGGCTGACCGAATGGATACGTGAACAATCCAGCCGACTGAATAATTCTTTAAACAAACTTGCGTAGGCTTGCTGGTATTCATCGATATAGATCAAGGGGTCGAAACGTAAACCAATGAGCCAGCCAGCCTGTTGCAGGGCAAGCATGGCCTGTAGTCGTTTCTCAATCGAGGGCACCTTGTGCTCAAGGGCCTTGCCGATTGTTTCGGGTGTAAAGCTGAAGGCAATTACGCAGTTGGCGATCGGGTCCCGGTCAAGCAGTGAGCGTACCTGTGTGCTCTTGGTTCGCAGTTCCAGCAGGCAGTTGCTATGTTCCTCGAAGAAGGGTAGAAACTGATCGATAAAACCTGTCAGCGGGTCCAGTGCCAGGCTGTCACAATCGTAACCTGAAAAAAATGTACCGTCTCATCGTCATGCTGTTTCGCCAGCCTTGCCAGTTCGTCGATAAAGTTCTCGTAATTGACAAACAGTACATAGTGCGCGGATTGAAACATCCCCTGCAGGAAACAGTAACGGCAGTCATACAGGCAGTTCAGCATGTGTGAGAAGTAATAATTATGTTCGGCACCGATGCCGTATTGAGCCGGAGTCGGCAAGACATGGCCGCTATGCTTTTCTGCAAGTATGAGGGCAGGTTTTTTCTTCTGTAGTCTGAAGTTCTGCGCCTTGCGATTAAACACCTCCGTGTAGCTAGCGCACTTGATAATCTGCGCGCGTGGATAACGTCGCAGGATATCCCGGCTACGTGGATGGTCGACAACGGCATCTTCCATGTAAATGGTATCGATCATTCCTGTTCTGCACGTGGACTGTGTAAAGTAAAGGGAACCCTGGACGGCGCATCCCGGAGCAAGCGCAGCACGGCCTTCGCCGAGTCAGCAGTGCCAATTAGCTGCCAGGTATCGGCATCTTCCTGCAAGATTTGCCAGCGTCGCAAACACTCGCGCAGTTGTATTTTTTGCGTCTGTGTAAAGTGCCAGCGAGTGATGATCGCTTCATAGGCCGCAGGCAGCGCCAGGGATTGTTCGAGTTCACTCGAAAAATCATGCAATGCGGACAGTATCTTATCAATTGTCCCGAGCTGTGACTCGACATAGCCCGAAACAATTTTTGCCTTGATGTTACCGCTATGGCTGTGCCCATTATCGGAAACGATCTTGAAACAGTGGATTAATTCGCTGGTTCCCAGCCGACTTGCCAGTGCATAAAAACCGGCGGCCTCCATGTCAAACAGAACGGCCTGGTACTCTTCGGAAGGCGTATCAAGGGTCCGCAGCGGCAGCACCGGGCAGGGAGCATCAAACAATACCTGTGGGTACCAGGTTGCGCCGCTGGCTGCATCGGTGATTTTGTTTACCAGGCAGGCTTCGCCCAGGTCCAGGTCGGCATGACCGGCAATACCGATATTGACCCAGGTATCAGCCGGCGAAGTCTTGAAGCTGGCGTGATGATAACTGACGGCGGCAGCGGCAAGTGATTTGCCCACACCGGTAATGACCAGGCTGACGTTGTTGTCTGAAGATATAAAACTACGGAACAGGTCATGCTGATTCTGTTCCTTGAGTTTAAAATGCGCTATCAATGGCATTGCCTCGCAGGCAAGCGCGGTAAAAATGTGAATCATGGTTTATTGTGCTGCCCTTGATAGTTCTCCTGGCAATGAGTAATAAACTTTTGCCAGGTTGCGTCCGGCTGCCAGATAGCGAGCATGTCTGCTTCTGCCCGTATGCGGTCTTCCTGTTCAACCAGCACCCGATAAAGATAGACAAACGCGGATACTCGCCAGTTACAGGCACAATGAACCAGTATTGTGTTAGCTGAATGTTTGTTCATGGCTGCGACGAAGCGGTTGAAATCATCCAGTCGTGGGCGGTTAAAATCGACAGGTATGTTGATGTAGGGAATACCCTGCGATTTGATACGTTCGGCTTCATCTGCAACTGCACCCGGAGACTCGTCATGGGCCAGGTTGATGACCAGTTCGATTCCGGCCTGTTTTAATTGCAGTAACTGGTCTTTGTCGGGTTGTGCCGAGGTATGTAGCCTGGCATTGATATGCTTGTAGTTCTTTATTTGATCAAGCATAACGTTGTTTCAATGTCATGAACTGTTTTGAGTAAGTATTCGTGCCATGTTTTTCACTGCCCTGTATGAATATATCAATCTTTTGCAATAGCATCTGGATTGCTGCCTGCCTGTCGATGTCGTTCAGGTCAATTGATTCAATACATTTCTGCAATGCCTGGATTCGAAAACGATCCATGCCCCAGTGCATTTGCGACAACTGATCGGCATGTCCGCCGAACTTATTGGTGAGCGCCTCATCAATAAACAACACCGGATGCCGGCTACAGATCCGTAACCACATATCGTAATCTTCACAGGCCGGCAGTCTTTCGTCGAAGAACCCAACCTCGTCGAACAATGTTTTCCTGATTATTACCGAGGAGGGAGAGATTGCACATAGTGGCAAACAGTGCTGGAAAATATGGCCGCCCTGTTTCCGATGTTTCTTTTTTTGTGGCAACACCTTGCCATTGCGATACCAGGTCTCGTTGGTATGACATATTGAATATGTGGTGGCCTTTGCCAGTTCGCCACACTGTCGTTCCAGTTTTTGTGGCTGCCAGCTATCGTCAGAATCCAGCAGGCTAATCCAGTTGCCACCAGCCGCCCGTATGCCGGTATTACGTGCGGCACTAACGCCCTGGTGTGACTGGTTTAACAACCTTACTGCCGGATGTTGTTCTCTGATATGGGTTTCAATGTTATCTGTCGATCCATCGTTCACAACGATGATTTCATCAGCCGAACGTGTTTGCTCGTATACCGACTGCAGTGCCCGATCAATCAATGTGATCCTGTTATAGACCGGGATGATGACGCTGATGGAAAAATCGGGCATGTCAGAAAAGGGCTTTAAAGTTAGAATAGACGATTTACCAATGACTAATCATAAATGAATCGACTCAAAGATAAAGTTATCGTCGTGACCGGTGCCAGTAGTGGTATCGGCCGGGGGATTGCACTTGCCTGTGCCAGTGAAGGTGCCAACATCGTCGTGAATTACAGGAATTCTGCTGACAGGGCCGCCGAGGTCGTGGCAGAAATTGAACAACTGGGACAACAGGCCGTGGCCATACAGGCCAATATTGGCAAAGTGGCTGATATTGAGTCATTACTGGAAAAAAGTGCTCATCAATTCGGGCGTATCGATGCCTGGGTCAATAATGCGGGTGCGGATATCCTGACCAGTGCACTGGCTGATGCGGTACTGGCAGAAAAGCTGGAGCACCTGATCGAGGTTGATATGAAGGGCACGATCAACGCCTGCCGTCTTGTCTTGCCCTATTATCAAGCGCAAGGGCACGGTGTTTTTGTCAACATGAGTTGGGACCTTGCCATACACGGCTTCGAGGGGGATAACCCGCAAATCTTTGCCGCTACCAAGGCCGGCGTGCTTGGTTTTACCCGCTCATTTGCGCGTTCCTGTGGACCATCTGTCAGGGCCAATGTTATCTCTCCCGGCTGGATAGCCACGGCCTTTGCCGAGGAACACATGGCCGAGGATTACTACAAGGCAAGAATCGAAGAGATACCCCTGGCCCGGTTCGGACGGCCTGAAGACGTGGCCGCCGTCGCCGTGTTCCTGGTGTCGGACGAGTCATCGTATATAACTGGCGAGGTAATCAAGGTGAATGGAGGTCTGGTGTAGTCATGTCTGAACAATCGAAGCGGGAAGGGCTAAGAATACGAACAGAGGTCATGGGCAAGGAGTTTGTCGAGCGTGCCATGGGCAACACGACTGAACTGACCCAGCCACTGCAGGACTGGATCAATGAACACGCATGGGGGTCAACCTGGCAGCGTGATGGTTTGCCAAGGCAAACTCGTTCCCTGGTTACCATTGCCATGCTGGCGGCACTGAAGGCACCCATGGAACTGAAAGGCCATGTCAGGGGTGCGCTGAACAATGGATGTACAGTGTCAGAAATACAGGAAGTGTTACTGCATTCGCTGGTTTACTGTGGCGCACCTGCGGCCCAGGAAGCATTTCGTGCCGCGAAGGAAGTAATCGAGGAGTGGCAGGCGGAGCATCAACAAGCCTGAACTAACTTGCCTGGTCTACCTGCGGTGAGGCCCTGTACAGGAAATACAGGATGACAGTGCCTGCTACCATGACCGCAGTAGCTATGAACAGGGCCAGTGAATAGCGACCGGTTATTTCCGCGATGTAACCGGCACCAGCCGGGGCAATCACCTGCGCCATTGCATAGAAAAAGGAGATTTTGCCCATGGGTTTGGCCGGGCGTGTGGGGTAAAACTTGCCGACCAGGGTTAACATCAGGCTCACTATACCCATCATGGTGCCGCCATAAATCAATGCACTGATAACCAGCAGGTAAACGGGTACATCAAATGCCAGGATGAATATGCTGATGGTCATGAATGAATAGGCAAACAACATCGCCTTTAGCTCTCCCACCCTGCGTGCAATACGATCCCACATTACGCACGAGGGTATCGTGGTAAGCCCAACGAGTAACCAGGCCCAATTCCCAAACCCTTTCAAGGCTGGCTGATTGTTAGCAATCACGACCAGGAACGTGGCGTAAACCACATAGCCGATGCCTACACAAAAGTAACTCAAGGTTAACAGGCGTAGCCATTTTTTTGATGGTGGCGCATCTGTCAGTGTTTTTCCGTTCCTCGTTGTTACATGGCCGTCCGGGCGTGGTAACCAGACCCAGGCCGGGATCGCGATCAATACTGCCATCAGCGCGAAGATTTCCCATTGTTCCCGCCAGTCAAACAACGGAATCATCCATTCGACTGCGACGGCGGTGATGGCGATACCGAGACCAACACCACCAAAATGTACGCCAAGTTCCATGCGATGACCATTGCGAATCAACCAGTTCAGTATCAGACCGGAGCCCATTAACAAGCCACCGGCCGCGGTTAAACCGGCGAGGTAACGCAGTATCGACCAGACTATCCAGTTCTCGGTCCAGGCCATCCCCACGGTGGTCAGGATGGCAATGATCAATGACAGACGATACAGCTTGTCCTTGAGTACCAGGTTGGAAATAGAGGCAGCAATGACTGTCCCGGTCAGGTAACCAAGGTAATTGAACGCGGCCAGCCAGCCGCCAATGGCATCATTGACAACGCTGGCGTCCTGCATGACCTGTAGTAACGGGGTATAGGCAAAGCGGGCTATCCCCATGGTTAATACAAGGCTACAGATACCCGCAATAAAGACCTTGATGTGCTGTGGCAGCATTCGATTTATGGAACTAGGTCACAGAATTTTTCAGTCATCCCGGCATTTTATCCGATAGTTCCGAACAGGTCACAGAAGTTCAATTGTATCCATGCAGGGCGACTGCTTAACTGTAAGCATAAAAGATATTTCGTTGTTACAACTTTAATCATGGGTGCGTAGTCATGAACAAGAACGGGTTAAAAATCAAAATGACTGTTCCGCTGCTTGTGCTGACATTGTTTGCCGGTAGCGCCCTGTCGCTACAGGCAGAAAGCTGGAAAGTAGAAATTCCGGAAAAGGATTATTTCGAACACATTTATGCCAATGATGCTGTGAATAAAAAGTATCAAAGCAAAGAAGAGTATATGGATTGGGTATATCGGTTCTATCATGGATATCAGTCTATTAATGGCTGGAATGATATCTCTGCCGAGGTACTGGGTAGTACTGAAGCAGGTCGCTATCCAGCCATTGCCAAAAAGATGAACTATCTTGGCCGGATTATTTCCGCGGAATGGGCAAAAGACGACCCCGATCGTCTTATAGACAGCCGCACGGTCAGTACCTGGAGTGATGCAGCCTATGAGGCCGCCGACCGTAAGGAACTTGAGCGCTTTATTGATCAGTTGTTGGTTGACGTGGAGCTGTTGTTTGATGGCAGTCTTAAAGCGGAGTCTATTAATACAGCTCGATACTATGCCAGTCTTGCCGAAGATGACTGGATGAACAATTTGTACTAGTCATTTTGTACTTATTGGCTAGTAATGAATCAGGGAATGGACCTCGTAGGCTGCAAGCTTGTCACGGCCCTTGAGAAAATCCAGTTCCACGACAAAGGCACAGCCAGCGATTTCTCCGCCGAGTTTTTCTATCAATTCACAACTGGCTGCAGCTGTGCCGCCGGTAGCAATTAAATCATCTATTAACAGGATGCGATCGCCTTTACCTATGGCATCGACATGCACTTCCAGCGAGGCAGATCCGTATTCCAGGTCGTAAGACAGGCTTTCTACATCATAGGGCAGCTTGCCCGGCTTTCTTAACGGGATAAATCCAACACCGAGTTCCCATGCAGCCAGAGTGCCGAAGATAAAACCACGCGCTTCCATACCAGCAACATAGGTAATGTTTTGACCGAGGAAGGGATGGATTAACTGGTGTACGGCGAGACGTAGCATGTCAGGTTGTTTAACCAATGGCGTGATGTCCTTGAACTGGATACCTGGCTCCGGGAAATCCGGGATATTGCGAATATGTGCTTTCAGTCGTTCCATTACGCTGCTTCTCAATTATAAATTTCGATACTAGTTTACCGGCTTAATGCTCTGGAGTGGAACCCCGTTGTCATGAATGGCCGCAAGATGTTCTAATCTCGATCATGCAAGCCTTTAAAAACATTCATGAGCATGCCATGTCACGTTGTGGTGGTGAGCAACAATTGCATTCCAGGTTACCGGTTCCGCGGTCAAGGCAGGAATTAAAAAAGCTGAGCGATGATTTCTGCCTGTCAGAGATGACACATCGCATATTCCAGGCGGGCCTGAACCAGAAGATGATTGATAACAAGTGGCCAGCATTCGAGGCCGTGTTTCACCGGTTTGAGATTCAAACAGTACGAATGATGAGTAATGAAGAACTGGACAGGTTGATGCATGACAGGCGTATTGTCAGGCACTGGGGCAAGATTCAAAGCGTGCGCCATAATGCACAGACCATACACGAGATCAATGAAGAGGAGGGCAGCTTTGTCTCCCTGATTGCTGACTGGCAGGGTGCTGACACCATTGGTCTGTGGGATTACCTGCACAAGCGGTTCAAGCAACTTGGCGGCACCTCGGGCTCCTATTTCCTGAGACGGATAAAGAAAGACACGTTTTTATTAACAACAGACGTGGTACGCGCCATGGGTAGATGGGGTGCGATTGATTTTGTGCCAAAAAACAAGACACAACTCAGACAGGTACAGTCTTGTATGAACAAGTGGCAACAAGAGAGTGGACTGCCTTATTGCCAGGTCAGTACGATCCTGGCGAGGTCTATTGATTGATATGGGACGCTGGCGACCACCTGCACCAAAGTCTGCGCCGTACATCACGGCAGAGGGCTATATGAAACTGGAACGCGAATCTGCTGCGCTCTGGCAAAAACGGAATGAAGTAGCAAAGATCCTGGCAGCTGCTGCGGCTGAAGGTGATCGTTCAGAGAATGCCGAGTATATCTACCGCAAGAAACAGCTGCGTGAGATAGATTCGCGTATCCGTTATTTACAACGCCGGATGCCGAAGCTCACGATTGTCACGGAGGTGCAGGATCACTCCCGTGTATTTTTCGGTGCCTGGGTGACGCTGGAAGATGAGGCTGGTGCGGAGAAGCGCTATCGTATTGTCGGTGCCGATGAATTTGATCAGCACGAACAGTACATTACTGTCGATGCACCGTTATCAAAACTCCTGCTGGGCAAACGCCTGGATGATGAGTTTGATTTCGAACATGGAGGTCAATCCAACAGCTTTGTAATCACCGCGATCGACTATGATTTTACACAGATGGATTAGTCTGTCTCGTTATCCATCAGTTTTTTCAGTTTGCCTGCCCAGCCAGCTTGTGCTTCGACAGGATGACTGCTATTGACCTGTTTGGTCAGGGTGATGTAATCAATTTTGCCTGTGCCCAGTACAGGGATTTTGTCGACAACAAGTATTTCTCTAGGGATGTTCAATTCGCCAATGTGATGCCGTCGCGCCTGTTCCTGCAAATCCTTGCGTTCCGCTTTTTTATTTTGCGTCACCAGGATAATACGTTCGCCCTTGCGTTCATCGTGCACGGCGACAGCGGCGTGCGGTATGTTCGGCCAGGTGATAGTGGCCAGTTCTTCCACCGACGACAAAGAAACCATCTCGCCCCCTACCTTGGCAAAACGCTTGGCGCGACCAAGAATGCTGATGTAACCCTCGTTATCAACCGAGGCAATATCTCCCGTGTCATACCAGCCAGCACCGCGATCAGTAGAAGGAGGCTGTACAACACCAGGCTTGTCATGTAACAGGTATCCCAGCATGACATTGGGTCCACGCACTACGAGTTTACCGCCTTTATCGATACCTTCTACCGGTTGCAGGTAGTATTCCATGTCCGGCAGGATACGACCCACCGTACCTGTCCTGTTCTGGATCTTGTTATTCACAGAGATCACGGGGCTGGTCTCGGTCACACCATAGCCCTGGCAAATGCGTTGCCCGAACTTGTTCATGTATAACTGCATGGTGTCCTCATGCAGTTTCTCGGCACCGGCCACAACGAAGTCGAGTGAATCAAAATCATAGGCATGGGCATAGCGTGCATAACCCTTGAAGAAGGTGTTGGTGGCGTAGAAGATCGTGGCGCGAAGTTCGTAGATCATTTCAGGGATAACGCGGTAGTGCAGGGGCGTGGGATACATGAAGACCTTGCCGCCACCAAAGACAGGCATCAGGAACCCGGCATTCAGTCCAAACGAGTGAAACAGCGGCAAACAACAGAATACGATATCGCTTGTTTTAAAGTTGATATGACAGCGTACCTGGGCAAAATTCGAGAGCAGGTTTTGATGTGAGAGCACCACACCCTTGGGTTGTCCTTCCGAGCCCGAGGTAAACAGGATGACGGCAGCCGCCTGCGGGTTACTGTTGATCTGTTGTTTCAGGTACTGTCGTTTCGGGTTCAGGCTTTTATATACGGCTAACAGTTTGCTGAATAGGCCTACCTCTTCCCTAAGGTCCTCGAGGAAGATCAGATCCACATCCTGTTTCAATTCTTCAATAACCGATTCAAGTTTTGCCTTCTCAATAAATCTTTTCGAGGTGATCACCGTGTTAACGCCAGCCGTATTACAGCAGCGCTTGATTGTTAATGCCCCAGACGTGTAGTTGAGCATGGCCGGTATGCGCCCGATAAATTGCAGGGCAAAAAATGTTATTGGCAAAGCGTTGACGTTTGGCAAGAGCACGCCAATGTGCTCGTCTGACAGGCTGCGTTTCCTGATGAGGCGGCCAAGTACCAGGCTACGTAGCAATAATGACTGGTAATCAAGTACCTCCCTGGACAGGTCTTCAAGAATGGGTTGTTTTTTACCGAACCTGCTTCTTGCCTCAAGCAGGTATTCGAACAACGTCTGGTCCTGCTTTGTGCATTTGTAGATTACGCGATACATGATGTCCTGCATTTGCAGGGCAGCCTGCTTGCGACGTTCATTACCCGTATGTTGTTCGGATAATGCAATCTGTTCTGCTGGTAACACATGCATTTTTACCCGGGGAAACCAGTAAACATTGCTGCGGCCTTTCATGTAAGAGAGACGGCTGTATTGAGCGCCCTCGATCGCAATAGGC
Source organism: Gammaproteobacteria bacterium (assembly GCA_965229565.1). GTDB lineage: Bacteria > Pseudomonadota > Gammaproteobacteria > Eutrophobiales > Eutrophobiaceae > JANQNX01. Next base: position 1,672,322 of record OZ245888.1, read on the forward strand.
AGAATGGTTGCCTGGCTTTTGTCTGCAATCAGTCCGGGACCTTCATAGATTTTCATTAACGTGCCCGTAACAGTGATACGGCCCTCGGGAAACATCACGGCCTTGCGATCCTGTTTCAGGAATTTCACCATGGACTTGACCGACAGCGGGTTGCGCGGATCCATCTCGAACAAATCAACAAAACGCAGGAAGGGTTTGAAACTGCGGCGCGAGGCTATGTCTGTATTGATTGCAAACGTGGGGGTTTCCGGCAGCCAGGCATACAACAGCACGCCGTCGAGCAGGGAGGTATGGTTGGCTACAATCAGGACGCGGTCACCGGCAGCGTGGTAATTCTCCAGGCCGGTCACTTCGACACGATAAAGCAGGCGTAAAAGTAATCTAAGGAAGAATTTAGCCAGTTTGATCATGACGTTTAAACCGGTTTATGGATAAACACGCTCTTGCTGTAGCATTTGAAAGATGCGCAGCAATCGTCTGTCGTCTGTGCCAGGCAATCAGGCGCCGGTGACAGTCGGTCGTACAACCAGCACCTGGCCAGGCTGCAGGTGCTTGCCCTTGTTAAGGTTGTTCCATTTCACCAGGTCTGTGACCTGGATGTTGAATTTTCTCGCAATGAGCCAGAGTGAATCACCCCTGCGAACCGTGTAGGAATTGTTTGTATCCGTATTGGCGGCCACCTTGACCAGCCCTTGTTCTTCATCCCGGGTCTGGTCATCTTTTACCCACACGACCAGTTTTTGGCCCGGACGCAAGATGCTGCTGCTGGAGATACCGTTCCATCGGGTCATTTGTCCGACACTGACGCCGTAATTACGACCAATGTCCCAGAGATTGTCGCCTCTTTGCACGGTATAGACATAACGCTGTCCATCCCCGGTTTTTTTCAGACCGCGAAAGCGTCGGGCGTCAGCGCTCAGCGTGTAGTGTTTTGAATCGTATTTCGCCGTGGGAATCAATAGCGAATGGCCAGCGCGAATCAGGTTACCGCGCAGGTTATTGGTAGATTTCAACGTAGCTATGCTGGTGTTGTAGCGAGTGGCAATCAGACCCAGCGATTCGCCCTCTCTAATGGTGTGACGTTGCCAGCTGATTCGTTCCGAATCGGGCAGAGCCGCCAGCTTTTGTTTAAATGCTTCTGCCCGTTCCAGTGGTACCAGGATATGGTGTGGACCATCAGGATCGGTTGCCCAGCGATTGAAGCCGGGATTTAACGTGTAGACCTCATCCATGCTAAGGCCGGAAAGTTCGGCTACGGTAGACAGGTCTATCTGGCTGCCAACGTCTACGCTCTCGAAAAATGGCTGGTTTGTAATGGCATTAAAACTAATGTTGTATTTTTTCGGATGCTTCAGGATTTCCGCGACTGCCAGCAGACTGGGAACGTAGCCACGGGTTTCGCGTGGCAGACGCAGATCCCAGAACTCGGTTGATTTACCTGCACGTTTATTACGGCGAATGGCGCGTTCAAGTCTTCCTTCCCCGGTGTTATAAGCAGCCAGGGCATGTAGCCAGTTGCCATCAAAGCGCTTGTGTAGCATCTCGAGGTAATCAAGTGCTGCCTCGGTAGCCGCAACTATGTCCCGACGACCGTCGTACCACCAGTTCTGTTTAAGGCCGTAGCGTTTCCCCGTGCCAGGAATGAATTGCCAGATACCGGAGGCATGACTTGGCGAATAGGCAAACGGCTGGTAAGCGCTCTCAACAATAGGCAACAACGCGAGGTCCAGTGGTAACTGTCGTTCCTGCAGACGTTGCACGATGTGATACAGGTAGGGCTGGGCACGTTCAGCGACACGATCGATATATTCCTGGTTTTTAGCAAACCAGTTCAGGCGTGCCTTGACCGAGGGATGTTCTATATGGGTGTCAAGTACCAGTTGTTCGCGGATCACTGACCATATATCGGCAGGCTGTTGCGGTTCGCTTGTTTCCACGCCAGCAGTGTTATCGCGCTCAAAATCAACTGACGCGTTCGAGGGGGCAACGTATTGGGTTGTCGTCGCTTCGTTATCCGTTGTCGGTGGAGGTGTCGCTGCGTCCTGCTTGACGGAAGAAATGTTGCAGCCGCTTGTTATTAATATCGTACAGATAACGTACGCAAACTGATTTTTTGGCATGGCAGAATCGTAGAGTTCCAGTTCAACTAGGTCAAGTAAATTTGTGATTTTTTAGAAATTGTCCTTCCATTGCCGTAGCGCAGCAAATACCTCGACGGGATCGGATAATTCCCTATCGGCATGGGTCGATACGGCACTGGCGATGCCTTGTTCGTGACAGCGCAGGAAGGGGTTGGTCAGTTTTTCTGTCGCCAGCGTTGCTGGCACCGTTGGTAGTTGTTGTTGCCGTTGTGCCCTGACTTCATGCAGACGTTCGGATATGGCCTTGTTGTGCGGTTCTACTGCACTGGCAAAGCCCAGGTTGGCCTCGGTATATTCATGTCCGCAGAAAAGGCGCGTATTTTCGTCCAACTGCCTGAATTTTTCCAGTGAGGCGTGCATTTGTTGCGGTGTACCCTCAAAAAGGCGGCCACAACCAGCTGTAAAAAGGGTATCACCGCTGAAAACAAAGTTGTCACTATAATAGGCGACTGCACCGGCCGTGTGACCAGGCACATCCAGTATCTTTAACGACAGGTTCAGTTCCGGGAACGGCAGCACATCACCCTCGCGCACGCCGTGGGTACTGCCCTTGACGGTTTCAGATGCCGGTGTGAACACCGGAATATCATATTTAGCGGTAATGTCCGGGATTCCGCCGACATGGTCCCAGTGGTGATGTGTAATCAGGATGGCATCCGCTATGATTTTATGTTCCGACAGATAATCAAGCACCGGCTGTGCTTCACTCGGATCAACAATCAGCGTATGACCGTTATCCTCGTTGAGACACAGCCATATGTAGTTATCCTTCAGGGCAGGCAGGGGTAAGATATTTAACATGGTGATAGTGACACAGTGATATTTTTTGTGCAGTCTAACAATTTGAAACAGCAAACGTAATACAGGACATGAACCACAACGATTCCACAGCAACCTCGTGTCGTCAGAAGCTTGCAGCATGGCTCGCTTCCCCTTTGGGTGAACGTGTCGTCCAGGTGGAACTGGAGCAGATGCAACAGATTCTGCCCGAATTATTTGGCTATCACATCATTCAGTATGGCATGTCGAACGGTGTTGATTACCTGGGTACGTCAAAGATTGGCAACAAGAGCTACCTCTGCCTTGATGCAACTGAAATCCATGGCAACATGAATTGCGTTATGGCCGAGGCCGAGCATCTGCCCGTTGCCGCCAACAGTATCGATGTAGCCGTGTTGCCACATGTATTGCAATTCTCCCGGGATCCGCATCGCTTGTTACGAGAACTCGACAGAATCCTGATCGATGACGGTCATGTTGTGATTACCGGTATTAACCGGTTTAGTCTCTGGGGTCTCTGGCACCTGTTCTTCTGCTGGTGGGACAACATGCCCTGGACAGGAAAATTGATATCGATCCCGCGTATGAAAGACTGGCTGTCGCTGCTGGATTTTGAAATCAGGCAAACCTACTACGGTTTTTATGCACCACCGTTACGCAGCACAAAGTGGTTGCAATGGTTCAAGCCAATGGAAAGGCTGGGCCGATTTTGCTGGCCTTTCCTTGGTGGTCTGTATGTGATCGTGGCTAAAAAAAGAGTCGTGCCATTAAACCCGATAAAGATGCAGTGGCAATCCAAGCGCCAGCTTATTGGATCAGGTATGGCAGAACCGACAGCACGCAACCCGGTACAGCGCAATGGATAAAACCATTCATGTTTTTTCGGATGGAGCCTGTCGTGGCAACCCGGGTCCGGGCGGCTGGGGTGTGTTACTTAAGTACAATGGCAACGAAAAGGAACTATATGGTGCCGAGAGCACGACCACAAATAACCGCATGGAATTGATGGGGGCAATACAGGGACTGGAGGCTTTGAAACAGCCCTGCAATGTCATTGTCACGACCGATTCGCAGTATGTGAAAAATGGTATTACCGAATGGCTGCCGGGCTGGAAGGCCCGTAACTGGAAAACCGCCGCGAGGAAACCGGTCAAGAACCAGGACCTGTGGATGCGACTGGATGAAGCCGTGCAGCGCCATAGCAGTGTCAACTGGGAGTGGGTAAAAGGCCATAGTGGTCATGATGAAAATGAACGAGTCGATCAACTGGCTAACCAGGCTATCGATGAAATGCAGCTACAGGGTGATTCGCTTTGAGACAAATTGTACTCGATACAGAAACCACGGGGCTTGAACCAACCCAGGGTCACCGCATCATTGAAATCGGTTGCGTTGAATTAGTAAATCGGCGCAAGACCGATAATAATTTTCACGTTTATCTTAACCCGGAAAGAGAGATCGAGGATGGTGCCTTTGATGTTCACGGTATCAGTAATGAATTCCTCGCGGACAAACCCAAATTTGCCGATGTTGCCCGGGAATTGATTGAGTTCATCCGCGACAGTGAACTGGTAATACACAATGCGCCATTTGATGTCGGGTTTCTTAATGCCGAATTAAAGAAGCTGGGCAGGAAGTGGGGCAAGATCGACGACTACTGCCAGGTAGTTGATACGTTGTTACTGGCGCGGGAGAAACATCCCGGGCAGAAGAATAACCTCGACGCGCTATGCAAACGTTACGAAATAGATAATTCAAAACGTGATTTGCACGGTGCGTTGCTGGATGCACAAATACTGCTGGACGTTTACCTGGCTATGACGGGCGGGCAGGAGACGCTGTTACTGGATGATGCGACATCGGAACAGGAACTCAGCAGTGGTGACACACGACTACCCGGTGATCGTAAACCATTGCCGGTTATTGAACCCACCGCCGATGAACTCGCTGCACATGAACAACGCCTGGAAGCGATGCTGGCAGAAAGCGGCGGCAAATGTATCTGGAATGAAATTAAAATTGAAACGCGAACAAAATAAAAACATCCAAGGAGCAGAAGCATGAAGCATTATGATGAAGCAGAAGGATTGGTAGAGATCGATGACGCAGCGACTAAGGGCTACGCATTGACACAGACCATGTTACGTATCAAAGACCCGGCACGTTCTCTGGAATTCTATTCACGTGTTCTCGGTATGAGCCTTGTGCGCCGGTTTGATTTCCCCGAGATGGAGTTCACGTTGTATTTTCTCGGCAAGATTCGGGACCTGGATGCCAGCACTATTCCAGAGGATAAAGCCAAGCGTGCGACCTGGGTATTTGGTCATGAAACCATGCTGGAACTGACCCATAACTGGGGCACAGAAAACGATGACACCGTGTATCACAGTGGCAACCAGGAACCGAAGGGATTTGGTCATATTGGCTTTACCGTGCCCGATGTCTACGCGGCTTGTGAACGCTTTGAAAAACTGGGTGTGCCTTTCCAGAAAAAAGTTGATGACGGCAAAATGCAGGGGCTGGCCTTTATACGCGATCCGGACGGCTACTGGATTGAAATTCTGCAGGCCGATATGCTGGAACAGCGCGGTAAAGACTGGGGCCTGAAGGACTAAACAGGCCGTACACGGTGTCACATCGCCGTTATTTTCTGATCCTGTCGATACTGTTCCTGGTCGAATTCCTGTTACTCGCCGTTCGTCCCTATGACCGTGCTGACTGGGCACTGGAGAACGTGCTCGTTGTCGTCTTCGTGTTTATCCTCGCAGCAAGCTATCGCAGGTTTGTCCTGTCACGACTGTCTTACACGTTGATCTTTATCTTCATGTGTCTTCACCAGGTCGGTGCGCACTATACCTATTCCAGGGTGCCCTATGATGCATTTTTAATGCAGCAGTTTGATTTCAGTCTGAATGAAGCCATGAACTGGAGCCGCAATCATTTTGATCGACTGGTGCATTTTTTATTTGGCTTATTGATTGCCTACCCGATACGCGAGGTGTATGTACGCCTCGCCTATGGCAGGGGCTTTTGGGGCTATTTCTTTCCGCTGTTGTTTACCATCGCTGCGTCAATGATCTTTGAACTGTTTGAGTGGGCCGCGGCTGAAACCTTTGGTGGCGATTTGGGTATGGCCTATCTTGGTACCCAGGGTGATGAATGGGATTCACACAAGGATTCACTGCTGGCCAGCATCGGCGCATTGATTGCCATGTTGATAACTATCGCGCTCAACATGGCCTTGCAGAAAGATTTTGTGGCTGAATGGAAAAGTAGTCTGCGAATTAAAGGCAAGCGACCACTGGGTGAAGATGAAATAGCAAGGTTGCTGGAAGAGAGGAATAAGAATTAGTTTTTTTTAATTGGTTTCGTCCTTTATGGTGATGCATTTATTCACATAACTACTATTTTATAGATTGATTTCGCCTTTTAGCGGCGAGTACCTTTTCTTTGCGTGGTCAAAGAAAAGGTACCAAAAGAAAGACCACCCCGTTATCGTGTCCTGCGGCTACCCTCGTCGTCTCGTGATTTTCCAGGGTCGCGTATACATGCCTCCCTGCATGAATACGCTCATTTGAACATCCCTGTTCAAATGCCCCTGCCATCACGCTTCTCCTCGGCACGATAAAAGGGGAATAGAGGAAAACCTCCCGTGCTGCCTTGCCGAAGGATTTGCTCGTTTAGGGTCAACTGTGCAGGACGCACAGTTGAGCGCATTGCGTCATGGAAGACGCTATGCGCGACCCGTATAAACGAGAAAATCCTGAGGGAAGCCAAAGGCCAGGGCAGCAGGGAAAAGTTTTCTTGGGTACTTCTTTATGAAAAGAAGTACCTCGCCTTAAAGGCGAAAAGCAATGTTAAACAGGAAAGAAAATATAATCGCCAGCAGGCGACATCAATGTAACAAAGCAGAACGCGCCGGCAGGCGAAAAAGAAATATGAATTTATAAATGAGGGAATGGATGGGCCTTTTCAGACCCATCCGAAAAAAAACTCTAGTTAGCGACCGCCTCTTTGGCCATCTTTTGTAATTCGCCTTTCTCGTAAAGATCCATGGCGATATCACAACCACCGACCAGTTCACCCTTGATAAACAACTGTGGGAAGGTTGGCCAGTTGGAAAACTGCGGCAGACTGGCGCGAATTTCCGGGTTGGCGAGGACATCTACAAAAGCAAATTCCACGTCGCAGGCCTTCAGGGCTTCCGAGGTGCGCATGGAAAAACCACACTGCGGGAAATCCGGTGAGCCTTTCATGAATAAAACGACCGGGTTTTCTTCAACGGTCTTCTTAATCTGTTCAATAACATCCATAGTCTTAATCTCTGGTTAGGCTGGTTGCGGCGGATTATACCTAATCGTGTCTGTCAATCTACCCGCTTCGATTGCCCCCAGCCACCGCCACCCGGGGTTTTTATGACCAGTTCGTCGCCAGGATTCACGCGCATGCTGGTTTTTGCGGCCAGTAGCTTGCCATTGAGGCGATTCTCCCCGGCCTTACCGCTTTCGCCTGCCTTCAGTCCCCACGGTTTACTATGGCGGCGCTCGGTCAACAGGGTGGCATGGGCCGGTTGCAGGAACTGGTAGTGCCTGACCAGGCCAGCGCCGCCTGAATGTAAACCATCGCCACCGGATCCGGTACGTATACCGTAGGCCTTCAGGCGCAACGGGTAGTGCAGTTCAAGGATCTCTACCGGTGTATTCAGGGTATTGGTCATGTGTGTCTGTACGGCATTACAGCCATCGTTGTTTTTGCTTGCACCCATGCCGCCACCGAGTGTTTCGTAGTAACTCCAGTGTTCTGCCCCCATGGCAAGGTTGTTCATGCTGCCATGGCTTGCTGCCGGTATCTTTTCCGGGATTGCCTGCGCCAGCGCGCCCAGCACGACATCGACCACGCGCGTGCTGGTTTCGACATTGCCTGCCGCCACCGCTGCCGGGTATTCCGCATGCAGCAGGCTGCGTTCGGGCACCTGCAGTTTGATCAAGTCAAAGCTACCTGCGCAATTAGGTATGTAATCCGGCATCAGGCAACGGAAGCAATAATAAACAGCCGCAGCAGTTACCGATAGCGGGCAATTGATATTGCCCTTGACCTGGTGACTGGTGCCGGTGAAATCAAGCGTGATATCGCCACGGTGAGCACGTACCGTACAATCAATCGTGATGTCTGTATTCCCCAGGCCATCATCGTCCATGACATCATGGAAGCGGTACTCTCCGTCCGGGATCGATGCCAATACATGCCCCGCAATACGACGGGCATACTCATTCAGTTCCTGCAGGTAATCCGCAAAACTGTTTTGTGTGCAGTTGTTAATCAGGCCGATCAAAACCTGCTTGCCGGTCTGGTTAACACTGAACTGCGCCTTGAAATCTGCCTCGGAGATGGCAGGTGCACGCAACTGCCGGGTAAATGCATGCAGCACATCTTCCAGTATGCGACCGTCTTTACCGATCAGGGTCGGCGAGATCAGCATGCCTTCTTCTTCTATGCTGGAAGATATCGGCATGGAACCCGGGGACTCGGAACCGATATCTGCATGGTGTGCACGATTGGTAACAAATGCATGCAATTGGCTATCGACAAAAACCGGCGAGATAAAAGTGACGTCGGGCAGGTGCGTACCACCCATGAACGGATTATTGAGAATGACCGTGTCGCCATCCTGCCATTTGCGTGCGCGTACGATATCACGCATGGCGAAGGCCATGCTGCCAAGGTGAACGGGAATATGCGCGGCCTGTGCACAAAGTTGTCCCTCAGCGTCAAAAATAGCGCAGGAATAATCCAGCCGGTCGCGTATATTCGGCGAAAAGGCCGTTTGCTGAAGGACTGCGCCCATTTGCTCGCATATCGCATTGATTCTGCTTGAAAACAAAGCCAATTCAATTGCATTGCTCATAGAATTTACATCTCATCAAACGCAATAAAATACCGGATTAATCCGTATAAGGGGATGAAAGCCTATAACTACATACGTATAATGCGCGCAAGTAAGTCGTTAAATTTTATAAAAAAAGAAACTTTACGAACACAGGAGATAGTCAATGAACCCACTCAGATCTGTTATAGGCACAATTATACTTGGTTTTGTAACCGCAGCGATTATTACCCTGGCTATAGGGGAAACATCGTTTAATGCTTGGTCATTTGTAGTGTGGCTACATGTGATATTTGGCGTTGTCTGGATTGGTCTCCTCTACTATTTCAATTTTGTGCAGGTGCCGGCCGTGGCAAAGGCAACGGCTGATGAGGGGGGCCCCGGACCTGCTGCAATTAATAAATATGTTGCACCGCCTGCCTTATGGTGGTTTCGTTGGGGCGCATTAGCAACCTGGCTGTCTGGAGCGGCGGCATTGGAAATCATGGGAGTGGGGCTGAAAAATGCTTTTCTCTTGCAAGGCAATGGCTTGATTATTGGTATCGGGGCCTGGTTAGGTACAATCATGCTGTTTAATGTTTGGGTGTTAATCTGGCCAAATCAGAAGAAAGTTCTGGGTATAGTTGAGGCCAGCGCTGATGAAATTGCGAAGGGCAAAACCATTGCATTAATGGCATCAAGAACCAATACATTTTTATCAATTCCAATGCTCATGTGCATGGTAGCGCATGGTCACGGATTGCCTCTTTAAGTCTTTCATACAATAATTGCTGTTTTTTAGCCCGGCTTTAGAGCCGGGCTTGTTGTTTGGGCGTGATGTAAATGACGCTATTCTTCGGGTCTTTTAAATATGAGTAGTGCTTTAATGTCGAATTACGCGCCACTGCCAGTCAGCTTTGTTTCCGGACATGGTGCGACACTGGTAGATGATGCCGGCACGGAATATCTTGACGCGCTTGGCGGTATCGCGGTGTGTGTGCTTGGGCATGCACATCCTGCTGTGCAGGCTGCAATCGCTGACCAGGCAGGACGTGTTATACATACCTCCAACCTGTACCACATTCCGCTCCAGGAACAGCTGGCTGACAAGCTGGTGGCACATTCAGGAATGGAGAAGGTATTTTTTGCCAATTCTGGTGCCGAGGCGAATGAGGCCGCGATCAAACTGGCACGTTTGCACGCACATCACCGCAACATCAAGGCACCAGTGATCGTGGTCATGAAGAACAGTTTTCATGGACGCACTATGGCAACGCTTAGTGCAACTGGAAGTGCCAAGGTGCATAAGGGGTTTGATCCACTGGTCGAGGGATTTATTCATATTCCCTATAACGACATCGATGCGTTAAATAAACTGGCCGCTACGCACAACGACATTGTTGCGGTCATGGTAGAACCGATCCAGGGAGAGGGAGGTATCAATATCCCGGACAAGGGATACCTGCATGCGGTCAGGACATTTTGTGATCAGCAACAGGCATTGATGATTGTTGACGAGGTACAGACCGGGATGTGCCGTACCGGCAAATGGTTTGCGTTTCAGCATGAAGATGTCGTGCCGGATGTGATGACCCTGGCCAAGGCACTGGCGAACGGCGTACCTGTCGGTGCCTGCCTGGCACGCGGCCATGCGGCTCAACTGTTTCAACCTGGCAGCCATGGTTCAACCTTTGGTGGTAATCCACTTGCGGCCAGGGCAGGGCTTGCAGTAATCGATGTACTGGAAAATGAAAGGCTGGACAAACGCGCGGCAGAACTTGGCAAACGACTGCTTGATGGTTTCACAAATGAGTTTGCCGGTGTCGATGCTGTTGTCGATATACGCGGTCGCGGCATGATGCTGGGTATTGAACTGGATCACGACTGCGCAAAGCTGGTTGAGCACGCCCTGCACAAGCATTTATTAATCAATGTGACCGCGGGCAGGGTAATCCGCTTGCTGCCGCCATTGGTGATGACAGATGCCGAGGCTGACCTGGTCGTGACCAGGCTTGGTGAAGTAGTAAAATCTTATTTACATAACAAGAGTTAATATGGAAGCACGTCATTTTTTAACGCTGGATAGTCTGACCCGTGAGGAACTCGAATCGATAATCAATAGGGCGGCCTACCTGAAGCAACATTTCAGGCAGAAATTCGTCGAAACAAGTTTGAAGAACCGGGTACTGGGTATGATCTTTGAAAAGTCCTCCACCAGGACACGGGTCTCGTTCGAGGCAGGCATGGCACAGCTGGGTGGTCATGCCATTTATCTCGCGCCCAGCGGTAGCCAGATTGGTCGTGGTGAGCCAATGGAAGATACCGCCCGCGTGTTATCGAAAATGGTGGATTGCATCATGTTGCGTACCTTCGAGCATGAGCGCATCGAAAAATTTGCCAGGTACTCCGATGTTCCCGTCATAAACGGACTGTCGGACAGTTATCATCCCTGCCAGTTACTGGCTGACCTGCTGACCTACACCGAAACCCGCGGTGCCATACATGGGAAAAAAGTGGTGTGGATAGGCGATGGTAACAACATGTGCCATTCCTATATGAATGCGGCACGTCTGTTTGATTTCAGCCTGTTCGTTGCCTGCCCGGACGGGTTTGACCCTGACCCGGAAATACTGGCGAAAAACGCCAGCTTCGTCACTATTGAACGAGATCCAAAGAAAGCGGCTGAGAATGCCGATCTCATCGTTACCGATGTCTGGGCCAGCATGGGCCAGGAAGATGAACAGATTAAGCGCCTGGAGAAATTCAGGAACTACCAGGTAAATGCTGAACTCATGGCGCTGGCCGACAAGGAAGCGATATTCATGCACTGTTTGCCTGCGCACCGTGGGGAAGAGGTCACGACCGATGTCCTGGAGGGGCCGCAGAGCGTGGTTTGGGAAGAGGCGGGTAATCGCCTGCATTCGCAAAAGGCGCTACTCGAATTTTTAATCGCGTGATAGCACCTGGTGTTGTTATTGCATCTATCCCAAGCAACTGATTGCCGTAAAGACTAAAACCCCATGCATTTCTTATTAAGTAACGATGATGGTTACCAGGCCCCCGGTATTGCCGCACTTGCGGCCGCGTTATCAGACCTGGGTACAGTGACCGTTGTGGCCCCGGACCGCGATCGTAGCGGCGCCAGTAATTCATTAACACTGGACGCGCCCTTGCACGTCAAACAGGATGACCGTGGTTTTCATTATGTTAACGGCACTCCGACAGACTGTGTGCACCTGGCGATTACCGGTCTTATGGAAACAGAGCCAGATATGGTTATCAGCGGTATTAACGCCGGAGCCAACCTGGGTGATGATGTGTTGTATTCAGGTACCGTGGCCGCCGCCATGGAAGGTCGTTTCCTGGGGCGTCCCGCGATTGCATTTTCTCAGGCCGGGGAAGGTGATATCGATTATGATACTGCCGTAGAGGTCGCCATGAAGATCATCAACACCATGATGCAGCGCCCCCTGGATAAGGACACCTTGCTGAACGTCAATATACCTGAATGTAAATCACTGGCAGGTTACCAGGTCACGCGACTTGGTAACCGGCACAAATCTGAACCTGCCATGCAGGCTTACGACCCCAAGGGCCGCAAGGTGTACTGGGTCGGGCCCGTTGGTCCCGAGCAGGATGCCGGTGAGGGTACGGATTTCCATGCATTGCGCCATAATTTTGTTTCAATTACGCCTTTACAGGTCGACTTGACCAGGCACGGCATACTGAACGAAGTGTGTTCCTGGCTGGAGGATATGGATTAATGAACTCCGAGTTGTCCGGTATCGGTATGACATCACAAAGAACCCGGGACCGACTTGCAGAAAAACTGGCAGACATGGGCATACAGTCGGTACAGGTTTTGAATTGTATACGTAACACACCACGCCATCTTTTTGTCGATGAGGCCCTGGCCAGCCGTGCCTATGAGAATACTGCATTACCGATTGGCTACAGCCAGACGATTTCGCAACCCTATATTGTCGCCAGGATGACCGAGGCACTGATCAAGAATAAAACGCTGGAAAACGTGCTTGAAATCGGTACCGGGTGTGGCTACCAGTCAGTCATACTGGCCCAGTTTGCCAGCAAGGTTTATACGGTAGAGCGTATCAATGGTCTGCTAATGAAGGCACGAGAGCGATTCTATAAGCTGGGTGCGCGAAATATCCGGGCGAAACATGCCGACGGGAACATTGGTTGGCCCGAGCATGCACCATTTGATGGCATTATTGTGGCCGCTGCCCCGGTTGGAGTACCCGAGGCATTACTGGAGCAACTGGCTATTGATGGTCGCCTGATTATTCCAGTTGGAAAATCCGGCGAACAAAAATTACTATTAATCACGCGCACAAATGATGGCTATTCAGAAGAGTATCTTGATGCCGTCAGTTTTGTGCCAATGCTGGGTGGTGTGGATTGATTGTAAATTGGCGGGATGAATTTATTTAAAGCGGCGATTATTGTTATTTTACTGTTGTTGCAGGCTTGCGGCAGAACAATTGCGCCAGTGCAGCAGCGTGATGTTGTGCGCGAACCGGTGCCGTCGACGACAGAACGTAGTATCGCCGTGCAGCGCAGTAGAGACCGCGCCAACCTGAACGCCGGCTATCATGTCGTCGAGAAAGGCGATACGTTATATTCCATTGCCTTTCGCTATTCCAGGGACTTCAAGGACGTTGCCAGCTGGAACCGTATATCGCCACCGTACACAATCTATCCTGGCCAGTTCATTCGACTGAAACCTTCAGGGCAACAGGTTGCGGTAAGCCCGCCTGAGAAAAAAAGGGGGACGCCGTTACAGACCGAAACAGTCAGGAAACTTCCACCCAAACAGCAACCGGAGCCGACACAGGTTAAACCCGCACCAGCGCCGGAGACTAAACCTGCAGAGACAAAGGTGGCTGCAAAACCCGCTACAAATTCACCGCTGCCGGATGGACCGGTAAAGTGGTCCTGGCCAACTCTGGGCAAGATCGTTAAATCCAATTCACCGACATCGCAAAAGGGAATTGATATCAGCGGCAAGTCCGGACAAACGATAAAAGCAGCTGCAACAGGTGATGTTGTTTACAGCGGGAGTGGACTTTTTGGCTACGGAAAGCTTATCATCATAAAACATAATGAGACTTACCTTAGTGCATATGCTTACAACAGCAAATTGCTTGTCAAGGAAGGTGATAGAGTGAGGGCAGGACAGCCCATTTCCTACATGGGACAAGATCATAGTGGTCGCACTGTGTTGCACTTCGAAATACGCAAAAACGGTAAGCCTATCAACCCAATTACCTATCTCCCCAAGAGTTCTGCCTGATCGTCAAGCATGGTTGTATGAAAGACGAATCCTCGAGTTCCAAGACTGGCCCAGACCAGGAAGATGTCGATGACAAAGACATCGACGACATGCCTGACGCTGTATTGTCTGATGATGATGATTTGCCTGCTACAGTCGAGACTGAAGAAGATGAAAAGGCCTCGCTGGCCAGGAAACTGGAAACCCAGGTCATTCCCGCCGGCGATCTCGACGCAACACGCATATATTTAAATGAAATCGGCTTTTCACCGTTATTGACGGCAGAAGAAGAGGTTTATTTTGCGCGTAAGGCACTGAAAGGCGACGAGAGTGCGCGCAAGCGCATGATAGAAAGCAATTTACGGCTGGTCGTGAAGATTGCCCGTCGTTACATGAATCGTGGTCTGGCGCTGTTGGATCTGATTGAAGAGGGTAATCTTGGCCTGATCCGGGCCGTCGAGAAATTTGATCCGGAAAAAGGCTTTCGCTTTTCAACCTATGCAACCTGGTGGATACGTCAGACTATTGAGCGGGCCCTGATGAACCAGACCCGAACGGTGCGTTTGCCGATTCATGTCGTCAAGGAAATAAACATTTACCTGCGTGCTGCAAGAAAACTGGCGCAAAAACTGGATCGCGAACCAAGCCCCGAAGACGTGGCAGAGATGCTGGACCAGCCAATTGATGTGGTGAAACGTATGCTTGGGTTAAATGAACGTATAACCTCGGTGGATTCGCCAAGTCCATATGATGCCGATCGTACCCTCCTGGACACGTTGCCGGACGAGCAAAACCCGGACCCATCCCAGCTTCTTCAGAACAGTGATGTGCAAGAGCATATCGATACCTGGCTAAACCAGCTAAGCGATAAGCAATGTGCGGTCGTGGAACGTCGGTTTGGCCTGCATGGCAGGGAAGTGGCGACACTGGAAGAGATTGGTAATGAACTTGGTGTTACCCGTGAACGTGTAAGACAGATCCAGATTGAGGCCATCAAGCGATTGCGACAGATACTGCAGCGCCAGGGTTTTTCCCTTGATACGCTTTACCTGGAGGATTAATCAGAGGATAAAAACAGGCAGGCCACAACGTGCCGTCCTTCGTCTATCAGCACATTGTAGCTACGACAGGCCGCGCCGGTATGCATGATTTCAAATCCTATTTGATGTGTATTGACGTAGGCCGTCATCTCCGGATCGGGAGACGCAATAGTCTCGCCTGTACCAAGGATGATTATCTCCGGTTGCCATTGAATAATTTGATCAAGATGTTGCGTTGCAAAACCCTTGAAGCCCTCGGATACCCAGTTGTCGATCAATGTATCCCTGGAAATAACAATATTCGAGGCATAAATATTATTTTTTACCTTGAATGAGTCTTCAGAATAGGACTGGATTTTATTGGCGTCCTTATCAGCGATATCGAGTTCAATTTTCATTTATATTATGTTCAATAACTGTGCATGAATATAATTGAATATACTTTATGCAGGACAGAATTAAAAAAGAAGAGGAGTTGGATATGAAAATAATACTATTAGGTCCACCGGGAGCAGGTAAAGGAACACAGGCAAATGTCATTACCAGGCAGTTTAATATTCCCCAGATTTCCACTGGTGATATGTTACGAGCCGCGGTCAGTGCGGGCACCGAACTTGGCAAGCAGGCGAAGCAGATCATGGACGAGGGCGGGCTGGTTTCTGACGATATTATCCTGGGCCTGGTCAAGCAGAGAATTACTGAAGATGACTGTAAAAACGGGTACTTATTCGATGGTTTCCCACGCACGATCGCCCAGGCTGAGGGCATGCTAAGCGCCTCTATCGAGGTGGAATACGTGGTTGAAATACAGGTCGATGATGAGGCCATTATCAGGCGCATGAGCGGCAGAAGAGTGCATCTTGATTCCGGCCGTACATACCATGTTGAGTTCAATCCTCCCAAGCAGGAAGGCATAGATGATGTTACTGGTGAACCTCTAATTCAGCGTGATGATGATAAGGAAGATACAGTAAGGAAACGTTTAACTGTTTATCATGAACAGACTTCTCCATTGATTGATTTCTACACTACTATGTCAAATAAAGATGACGCAAATTTGAATTACATCAGCGTTGACGGTATGCAGGATGTTAGCGAAGTGTCTGCTGCAATTTTGTCCCGATTGAAATAGTTTCAGCAGGTCAACACAAGTAATACTGATGTACTAAAACTTGATCATTTTTGTCTTTACAAATAAAAATTAAAAAAGTATAGAAAAAACATAAAACATAGCTATAATTGTCAACGTTGTAGTTTATTGTGTTGTACATATTATTTGTTTAACTACTAATCAGTAACAAGGGGAGTCTCTGACATGGCAAAGAAGAAGACTGCAAAAAAGAAAGCCGCTAAGCGTAAGACAGCTAAGCGCAAGACAGCAAAGAAGAAGACCGCCAAGCGTAAGACCGCGAAGCGTAAGACGGCCAAGAAGAAGGCCAAAAAGAAAGTAAGCAGGAAGAAGACTAAGAAAAAAGCCACCAGGAAAAAGGCTAAGAAAAAAGCCAAGAAGAAGGCCAAGAAAAAAGCCACCAGGAAAAAAGCCAAGAAAAAGGCTACCAGGAAAAAGGCTAAAAAGAAGGCCAAGAAAAAGGCTAAAAAGAAAGTAGCTAAGAAGAAGGCTAAAAAGAAAGCCAAAAAAAAAGCTACTAGGAAAAAAGCCAGAAGAAGGTAGAAATATGACCCCGGCCGAGCGAGATGAAGCTCGCCGACAAAAGGCACGGGAAGTCATAGAAGCAAGAAAAAGGCGCAGAAAAGCGCTGTTTGAGCACTTGCTAAAGTCTGACTAGTTCAGGCCGTGTGCGAGTCACTCTTCAAAATACTGATAGGCCCCGTAAAGGGGCCTTTTTTATTGATTAAAAACAATTATTTATTTAATTTTCACTACCAGCGCTTACGATCATGTAAGCTGCAAATCGATTTCACCAGGTAGCAGTATTCCCGCAGGAAAGTAGTATTCCGATGCCCAGGAAAAAGAAAGCAAGCCGCAAGAAAAGACCATCACGTAAGTCCACCCGTAAATCCTATTTGAAGCGCTGGATCTGGCAGCTACTCGTCATTGGTGTCTGCGTGTTCCTGTCATATTGTGTCTGGCTGGACTATCAAATCAAAAAGGAATTTGAGGGCAAGCGCTGGTCTATACCTGCGAGGGTATATGCACAGCCAACCGAGTTATATATTGGTCGGCACTACGATCAGAACAAGCTCGTCACAAAACTTAAAGAACTGGGTTATAAACCTGTGCGTATGCTGCAAGGGCCAGGGCAATATGGCGTCAATAATGATTTGGTGAACTTTTACCTGCGTGATTTCAGCTACTGGGACGGTAACGAGGAATCAAAAAAAATCAGTGTCAGATTTACGCAACAATACGTGGCCTCGATCACTGACCTGGATACGGGTAAGAAGTTACAAATCATTCGACTCGAACCTGTTCTGATAGGGAAAATATTTCCACTGCATGATGAAGACCGGGTCCTGGTTCACCTCAATGATGTTCCAGAGACCCTGGTTGATGCCCTGATAGCGATCGAAGACAGGAATTTTTACCAGCATCACGGTATCGACCCAAAGGGTATTTTGCGCTCGCTATTCGTTAACATCGTATCCGGCAAGATTGCACAGGGCGGCAGCACGCTGACCCAGCAGTTGGTAAAAAACCTCTTTTTAACTCGTGAACGCACTTATACACGCAAGATCAACGAGATGTTAATGGCGCTCATGCTTGATTATCACTATTCCAAGGAGAGTATTCTCGCAGCCTATGTCAACGAGATATTCCTGGGTCAACATGGCGCGCGTGCGATACATGGTTTTGGCACGGCAGCGGAGTTTTATTTTTCCCGCCCATTGAATGAACTGAATCTTGAGCAGGTTGCCTTGCTGGTGGGCATGATCAAGGGCCCCTCTTATTATAATCCGCGTCGTCATCCTGAACGTGCCCGACAAAGGCGTGACCTGGTCCTGGATGCGATGCTGGAACTGGATTATATATCTGCAGCACAACATGAACGGTCGACGAAACGTTCTTTGCGGATCTCGGACAAGCCAAGCTGGAGTAGTGCCAAGTATCCGGCCTTCCTGGACCTGGTCAGGCGACACTTACGCCGTGATTACGAGAATACGGATTTACGTAATGAAGGGCTGAAGATTCATACCACTCTCGATACCGAGATGCAGGATACCGTTGAACGAAGTGTGCAGGTCAGTTTGCAACGACTGGATTCGTTGGCCAATTTCAAACCGGATACGCTGGAAACTGCGGTGGTTATTGCCAGCCAAAATGATGGTGAAGTCATGGCACTGCTTGGTGACCGTGATCGTAACCAGAATGCATTTAACCGGGCACTGGATGCAAAACGACCGATTGGTTCGCTGATTAAGCCGGCGATATACCTGACAGCATTAGAGTCACCCGGTAAATACCACGTATTATCTGCACTTGATGATTCACCTGTCAGCCTGGTGCAGGATAATGGTCGCACCTGGACGCCAAGAAATTACGATAACCTGACGCGCGGCAAGGTGCCCTTGCTACGCTCTCTGGCAAAATCCTATAACCTTTCAACTGTTCGACTGGGACTGGATGTTGGACTCGAACGTGTAATCAAGACTTTACGCAATCTTGGCATTAGCGGTGACATTCCCCGGGTGCCAGCATTGCTGCTCGGTGCGCTGGACCTGTCGCCCTATGAAGTGACACAGATGTACCAGACCATTGCCAGTGGTGGCTTGCAGGTACCGCTCAAGACGGTACGCGCCGTGTTCGATAGTGAAGGGCAGCCACTAAAAAAATATGACCTGCAGGTGCGTGAATACCTGAAGCCGGAGGCTGCGTTCCTGACGCAGTACCTGTTAACCCAGGTGGTGGAACAGGGCACGGCAGCAAGATTAAAACGTGAGCTGCCATCACTAATGCCGCTGGCTGGTAAGACAGGTACGACCAACGATTTACGTGATACCTGGTTTGCCGGGTTTGGTGACCGTCTGCTCGGCGTGGTGTGGGTTGGCAGGGATGATAACAGTCCGACTAAATTAACCGGTTCTACCGGTGCCATGCAGGTCTGGCTTGGTATAATGAAACAGCTGAAACCGGTGCCCTTGATGTTACTTCCACCGGAGAATATTGAATGGCAGAGTCTGCCTGATCTTGGTAATCCACCCGGGAGTTGCAGTCAACGTGCGAATTATCCCTTTGTAAAAGGCACAGCGCCTCGCACGGTAAATTGTTTTTAATCACTGAATTTTTACATTATGAATATGAATAAGTGTCTTTATATTGCTGTTTGTTTAATCACACTGTCGGCCTGTTCCCAGCAGCCGACAAAATCAGAGGCCTTGATACCGGTAGAAGAGCGCTATGTCCCTGCTGAAAGCAGTACAACAGCAAGTCCCGCCTATAGCGTAGATAATGTACAGCCTACGGTAATAGCGACCCTGGTCGATGAAGCAAACGCACATGCTGCTGCGGGAAATACAGACAAGGCTATTGCATCGTTGGAAAGGGCATTGCGGATTGAACCGAAAAACGCGCTACTCTGGCACCGTTTTGCAGCTATTCGATTACAGCAGCATAACTGGCAACAGGCCATTGCCCTGGCCAGGAAGTCGAATGCCCTTGCGAATGATAACACCGCGCTTAAATCACAGAACTGGTCGATTATTGCCCGTGCCTATGAGGGACTTGGCGACCTGGAAAAAGCCAAAGAAGCACGCCAGCGACAACGGCTTACCGGCTAGCACCTTTCGGTATCTTGCCTTTCAGCATGTAGGCAAACGCAATGATCTCGGCGATTGCGACATACAATTCCCTGGGTATTTCTTCACCGAGTTTTAGTCTCGAAAGGACATTAACCAGTTCAGGTTCTTCCCTCACTGGAATATTGTGTTCTGCTGCAATCGCAATAATTTTTTCAGCAATATCGTTATTGCCCTTGGCTGAAAGTCTCGGTGCGGTTTCGCCATTATAAAACAAGGCCACTGCCTTTTTTGGTTGATCGTTCATAGCATAATATTAATGAGGTTGGTTTCCTGTTGCGGCCCAGATTTTTCTTCCAACAGTTGAATATGTTGCACCTGTTTTAATTGCAGGCCCTTGTTATGTAGTCTTTCATCTAGCCTGTTTAAGTTGGTTGCGATTAATTCATCGATATTATTTTCGTGCGACCAGAGCGCCACGTTCATTTCTGAAACGAACATTGATACACGTGCAGAAAGGTTGCCACCGGATTCGAACTCAATACGCAAGTTTACCGTCCAGTTTCCCTGTGTCTCTTCGTTCTCGTCATTGTTCTTGCGTTGCTCGAGATCCAGTTTGACCAAATCCAGTTCATCCTGGTCCTTGACCGGGATTTCAAAGCTCCAGCCTGTTAAAGGCTGTCCGTCAGTGACGATTGCTCTTGCCTGGTTTGTTTCGATGCGTGCAAGCGCGGCTTCGACCTGTTTTCCCAATTGTTCAACATCCACTTGTTTGATGACAAGCGGGACGGGTGCCGATTGTCTATTGTGTGCTGCTGTCTGCGTTGTAGTCACAGCCGCGGCTCCCGTTGTGGAATATTTTTTTGTCACGCCAGCAACTTCGCTAACTAAAGCATGCGCAACCTGGGGACTGACTGATGCTGATGTTGTCGCTACCTGTGTAGCAGGTTGTGCCTGTTTAATGACACGTGCGAGTTGTAACAGGTTCGCCTTGAGATCAGTGCCGGGTAAAACCGGGACTTGCTGTATCGGCGCTCTTGCTAGTGTAGCCGCCGGGGGTTGTGGCTTTGCCTGGCTCAGTAATTTGGCTTCCAGGAAAAGACCCGAGTCCGTCAATGCCGATTTTACGCCCTGGCCGGTGTTCAGGCTTTTCGGTGTCGGTAGTGTGTCGATTAATTTTTGCAGCTGCTTCTTAACCGGTGCCGGTAATGCTGCAACGACCCCCTGTGCCTTTACCTGCACCTGCTTCAGGACGGCATTCATTTTTTCGAGGCCAGCTTGTCGCGGTAACGTCTCGCGCAACAGTTGTTGTTGTAACTGAAAGCTACTCGGCGGGTTTTGCTGTACCACTTTCAGGATGGCGGGGTTGCCATTATCCATGACCTTGAGCGTCAGTTTTTCGCCCGGCTTAAGCGCGACAGGTTGCTGCGAACGGGCCTCGATTAACTGGTCCTGGACCTTTAACAGCAGGGTATTTCCTGGTCTGCGTTCTACCACGGAGGCGTTGAGCAATTTTCCAACCAGCCAGTTTTTCAGGTCGACAGGCGGCGTCGACCGCGACGGTTGCAGCCGTGATAACAGCGTCGATTGGATATTCATGCCCTGCTAGCGGCAAAACAGGATAAAACTTGAGTGAGAACAGTATGTTATTTAATTACATGCGTCACAGGGAGACGTTTTGAAAACATCGGTGCGCATCTAGCTTTGACGAATATCAGGAATAACACTCGGCTGTATAGCGCCAGGCCTGTTCAGGGGGCTCGTCAGCGGCAATGCCGGCCTTTTGTTTCAGCTCTGAAAGGAATCGGGCGGGTTCAGTTATTGATTCCCATACCGCTGGTAAAAAGGTTGCCCGGCGAGTGTTGCTTTCGATGATCAAACCGTCAATACCCGGACGTAATTGTTTTACCAGGTCTTGTTCATCTGAAAATTCCAGCCGGGTAGCCGGGGTTAAAATCGAGAGACTGATCTCGATGTTCGCGAATTCTTCCTCGCGCAGTGCAGGAAAACGCGGATCCGAAAATGCCGCTGCATGAGCATAGTAGGCAGCCGCCTCGATTAGCGGCCGGTCAGCCTCGGTATTACCAATACATCCCCGTAGCTGCTTATTCAGCTTTAACGTGACGAACATGGCGTAGCGACCGGTCAAGGGTGCTGTATAGTCATTGATATCCGGTTGCACGGCCTTATTGCCATGTAACCCCTGCTTAATGCTGTGTCGCATGACGTCGAACACGATGTCCTTGTCATTACCGCATAAAATCAGCTGCTCGTGCAGGGCATATGCCCCGTAGCCCACGACCTTGTCACGCGGCCCCGCGGTATCGCCCGAGTTGCGCAGATCGAGTGTCTGTATGGTCATGTTTTTTTGCCGTGCCAGTTTTAGCAGGCCACGCATGGGCATGCAGCCACAGGCCTGTTCCGGGCCCAGTTGCGGCCAGGCAAACGATTCGATCAACTCTGTTGTTGCTGTATCCAGCTGCCTGGCGAGCTGGTAATCATGGTAGTGGCTCAGGTCCGAGCTGATGACCACCAGTGTTTCCGGGCCTCCCCAGAGTCGTTCCAGCACGAGCTCAACCTGTTCCGGACTTGCATTACCCACGACTATTGGCACCAGTACAAAATCATCCAGGATTTTTTGCAGGAACGGTAACTGTACCTCAAGACTATGTTCGTCACGATGCGCCGCATCGAGGTATTCCACAAACGGCAGATCAGCAATATCTGCCAGGGCATGGGTATCCAGCGTAATGTTTCCCAGTGGCGTAGCAAAATGCGTATTCGTGGGCAGGGCCATGCCCTCAACATAGACCCTGTGTGCCGGGCCGAGTAAAACCACACGCTTGATAGCTGCACGCTGTCGTAACAGGTTGGCATAGGCGCTGGCGGCCACGGCCCCGGAATATACATAGCCCGCATGGGGCACGATGATCGCCTTGGGTGGTGAAATCTCGTGGATGTCGGCCTGCAGGAATTGATCGATGTCAGTGTCCAGCTGGACAGCGTTGCCGGGATAAAACACCCCTGCCACGGCGGCCGGTCGTATCGATGTGCGTGCCTGGTTGTCCTGTAAGCGGGCCATAATGAACTAAAATATGAGTAATGAGGATAATTATAGTAACTCTGTATACTGACTTGAAAGCGAAAGGTAACAGTGACAATGCAAACTAAAGTGCCAACGCGTTACTGGCATCGTCTCGATGACGGTCGCATTCAGTGCGATCTATGTCCTCGAGCCTGCAAGCTGCACAATGGCCAGCGTGGCCTGTGTTTTGTCCGTGAGTGTGAGGATGATCAAATCATATTAACAACTTACGGGCGCTCCAGCGGTTTTTGCGTCGATCCGATAGAAAAAAAACCGCTGAATCACTATTACCCCGGAAGCTCGGTATTATCGTTTGGCACGGCGGGCTGCAACCTGGCCTGCAAGTTCTGTCAAAACTGGGACATCAGCAAATCCAGGGAAATGGATACACTGGCAGATAGTGCCAGCCCGGAGCTTCTGGCGTCAACGGCCAGAAAACTTGGCTGTGAAAGTATCGCCTTTACCTATAACGACCCGGTCATTTTTCATGAATATGCCATCGATGTGGCCCAGGCTTGTCGCGAACAAGGCGTCAACACGGTGGCCGTGTCTGCCGGTTATGTGTGTCCGGAACCGCGCACCGAGTTCTATGCACACATGGACGCGGTCAATATTGACCTTAAGGCCTTTACCGAGCGTTTTTATCATAAAATCACCGGCAGTCACCTGGCACCGGTGCTGGACACATTGCATTACATCAAGCATGAAACCGATGTATGGCTTGAGATCACAACACTGCTGATCCCCGGCGAGAATGATGACCAGGCCGAGATCGAACAGATGACACAGTGGATCATGAGCGAACTGGGCCCGGACGTGCCGTTGCATTTTTCTGCCTTCCACCCCGACTGGAAGATGCTGGACAAGTCGCAGACACCACTGGCCACGTTACAGCAGGCACGTGCTATCGCCATCGGGAACGGCCTGCATTATGTCTACACGGGCAATGTGCATGATGAGGCCGGGGACACGACATACTGTCACAACTGCGGTGAACCCCTGATCATTCGCGATTGGTACTGCATCAAATCATGGCGTTTAAACGAGGCAGGGCAATGTCCCAAATGCCAGCAAACCTGCCACGGTAAATTTCACGACAAACCTGGCGTGTGGGGCGCAAAAAGAATGCCGGTTCGCCTGCATGCTGTCGCCTGATAAATGATGTCGCTAGTTAACTGATTCGTGTTGAAAATACTCAGCTTGCCCTGTAGTATGCGCGCTCTCTGATACGGGGTGAATTGGCCGAGATTAGCCAGCATTCCTGTGTTGATAAGGAACAGTTGCGGGGTGGAGCAGTCTGACAGATAGTCGGGCTCCCGGCATCGTAAAGTTCCGAAGGTCGCAGTAGCGGCCTGTATAGAAGAAGCTTTAGAACAGTTGCGGGGTGGAGCAGTCTGACAGATAGTCGGGCTCCCGGCATCGTAAAGTTCCGAAGGTCGCAGTAGCGGCCTGTATAGAAGAAGCTTTAGAACAGTTGCGGGGTGGAGCAGTCTGACAGATAGTCGGGCTCCCGGCATCGTAAAGTTCCGAAGGTCGCAGTAGCGGCCTGTATAGAAGAAGCTTTAGAACAGTTGCGGGGTGGAGCAGTCTGGCAGCTCGTCGGGCTCATAACCCGAAGGTCGCAGGTTCAAATCCTGCCCCCGCTACCAATTACGCATAGTTAACGTCATGCCGTGCCGCTGTCGTCAATGAATGCGATGGAGACAATGCCTGCGGCAGGGTCTTCTAAAAGCCCCTTTTCAGGGGCTTTGTTGTATTGAGGCATGTCGCCAGTAATGCCCGGGTAAATTGGCAGTTTTAGTAATACTGTCTATAATTACTGCAAATTTTGTGGTGTAAACAAAATGGGCTTCTGGCCCATTTTTTATTTTCGGCTTATGCATAGACAAAATCAGGCTTTATTCGAATTGTTTGAGCCGGAAATCTCGGGGCTCGGTTATGAATTACTCGGACTGGAGATGGGCCAAAACGGACGTGGCTCCCTGTTAAGGGTGTATATAGACAAGGATGACGGGATTACGCTGGATGACTGCGTGCTGGTCAGCCAGCAACTAACCGGCCTGCTGGATGTGGAAGACCCCATACAGGGCAAGTATGACCTTGAAGTGTCATCGCCTGGCCTGGATCGACCACTATTTAGCCTGACACATTTTGAACGTTTTACAGGTGCAACGGTGAAGTTAAAGCTGCATACAAAACTGAATGAAAGACGTCGTATTGTCGGCGTGATTATAGCTGTCGAGAACGACAATGTGTTGCTCGACTGTGACAATGAAGAACTGGTCGTGCCATTTAGCCTGATTGAACAGGCAAGACTCGTTCCGGAAATTTGAACTTGTAACGGTATAACAGATGAATAAAGAAATTTTAATGGTTGTCGATGTCGTATGTAACGAGAAAGGTGTTGCGAAAGACATTATTTTCGAGGCCATCGAAGCCGCGCTGGCCAGTGCGACCAAGAAACGTAATCGTGAGGATATCGAGGCCCGCGTTCAGATCGATCGCGAGACGGGGGATTACGAGACATTTCGACTTTGGGAAGTAGTCGATGACGATCCGGAATCACTGGAAGTGCCATCCCGTCAAATAAAACTTTCTGATGCACGGGAAAAAGAGCCTGATATCGAAGTGGGTGGTTTTATAGAAGAACCCATGCCATCGGTAGAGTTTGGTCGTATTGCTGCGCAAGCTGCAAAGCAGGTTATTGTACAAAAAGTCAGGGAGGCCGAGCGCGCGCAGGTCGTTGATGCTTACGCTGATCGCGTGGGTGAAATGGTCAGTGGCGTCGTCAAGCGTACCGACAGGAGCGGTGTTATTATCGATCTCGGTAATAATGCCGAGGCATTTATTCCGCGTGAACAACTAATTCCGAGAGAGGCAATGCGCCCCGGTGATCGAATCCGCGCCTATTTAAAGGAAGTAAATGAAGAGGTAACCCGCGGTCCACAGCTTTTCATGAGTCGTACGGCACCTGAACTGCTCATCGAATTATTCAAGATTGAAGTGCCCGAGATCAATGAGGGCATGATCGACATTATTAATGGTGCTCGTGACCCGGGTCAGCGAGCCAAGATTGCCGTCAAGGCCAACGACCCACGTATTGATCCTATTGGTGCCTGCGTCGGTATGCGCGGTTCCCGCGTTCAGGCCGTTTCGAATGAACTCGGCGGTGAACGTGTAGATATCATCCTGTGGGATGAAAACCCCGCACAATTTGTTATCAATGCCATGGCTCCTGCAGAAGTCGCTTCGATCATGGTAGACGAGGATGAACACGTCATGGACGTTGCAGTGGCCGAGGAAAACCTGTCACAGGCTATTGGCCGTGGTGGTCAGAATGTCAAGCTGGCCAGCGAACTAACAGGTTGGGAATTGAACGTCATGTCAATTCAACAAGCAGAAGAAAAGAGTGAAGCCGAGTCTGAAACCCTGCAGGCCATGTTCAAGGAACAACTGGATGTGGATGAGGAAATAGCACTTATCCTGGCCCAGGAGGGTTTTTCCAGCATCGAGGAAGTGGCCTATGTTCCGGATAAGGAAATGCTTGCGATTGAAGAATTTGATGAAGAGCTGGTCAGCGTGCTTCGAGCTCGTGCACGTGACTTGCTGTTAACGCGTGCCATTGCCAAGGAAGAAAAACTTGGCGATACCAAGCCTGCCGATGACCTGCTGACCATGGAAGGCATGGATGATGAACTGGCATTTGAACTCGCCGGTATGGGCGTCGTTACCATGGAAGACCTGGCAGAACAATCAGTTGATGAACTACTGGAAATATCCGGCATGGATAAAGAACGTGCCGGGTCACTGATTATGACAGCCCGTAAACCGTGGTTTGAGGAAGCTGAAGCCGAAGCCGAAGCTGAACAAGTAGAACAAACAAATTAGTGGGAAGGATTAATGCCTGATATTACAGTCAGTGAATTTGCCGCCGATGTTGGTGTACCGGTTGATAGACTTCGTGAGCAGCTGGTAGAAGCGGGTTTGTCTGAAAAAAATGAACAGGACACCATCACGGACGACGAAAAGACCCAGTTATTGGCCTTTCTTCGCAAGAAACACGGTAAAGATGCCGATGCCGAGCCGCGTAAAATAACGCTGCGTAGAAAAACGGTCAGCGAGTTAAAAGTGCCTGTGTCCGGACAGGGCAGGGCCAAGCCAAGATCCAAGACCGTCAGCATTGAATTTCGCAAGCGCCGCACCTATGCCAAACGTGGTGATATCGCCGAAACGCTGAAACAGGAGCAGGAAGAAGAAGCCAAGCGCCTGCAGGCCGAACAGGAAATCAAGGCCGCTGAAGAAGCAAAAAAACAGGCGGAAGAAGAAGCGCGCCTGGCCGCGGAAGCGAAAAAACAGGCGGAAGAAGAAGCGCAGGTGAAAGCGGCAGAGGAAGCCAAGGCGGATGCTGCAGCAAAGACCGCCGAAAAAGAAAAGAAAGATTCAGAGCCAGCCGCGACCGCAGCCGAACAGGCACCGACAGTCGACAAATCGGCACTGAAAGACCTGGCCGAAAAGAAGTCCACTACCCCGGACAAGGAAAAGACGCGTGGTTTCAAGGATGAAAAACGACATGGTCGTGCTGAATTGCATGTGGCCAGTAAGGGCAGTGGTCGTCGTCGTAAAAAGGTAAAGACCAAGCCTGTCGTACAACCTACCGGTAGTAATATACATGGTTTCGAAAAACCCACCGCGCCGGTAGTAAAAGAAGTCGATATCCCGGAAAGCATTACCGTGTCTGACCTGGCACAGAAGATGTCCATAAAAAGTTCGGAAGTAATAAAGGTATTAATGGGGCTGGGCACCATGGTGACCATTAACCAGACCATTGACCAGGAAACAGCCGCAATCGTGGTGGAAGAGATGGGCCACAAGGCCAGGTTAATGAAAGAAAACGCGCTGGAAGAAGAGATGATACAGGCAGCGCAGTCGGAAGGTGAGCAGGTTACAAGGGCACCGGTGGTTACCATCATGGGTCATGTTGACCATGGTAAAACCTCGTTGCTGGATTATATACGTCGCGCCAAGGTTGCCTCCGGCGAAGCTGGAGGTATTACCCAGCATATCGGCGCCTATCGGGTGACGACTGAAAACGGTGATATCACTTTTCTTGATACACCCGGTCACGAGGCCTTTACTGCCATGCGTGCTCGAGGTGCCAAGGTGACAGATATCGTGGTGGTGGTGGTTGCCGCCGATGATGGAGTCATGCCGCAAACCGAGGAAGCTATCAAGCATGCCAAGGCAGGCGGTGTTCCAATCATTATCGCTGTTAACAAGATGGACAAGGAAGATGCCGATCCGGATCGCGTAAAACAGGAATTATCCAAGCACGAAGTCATCCCCGAGGACTGGGGTGGTGACACGATGTTTGTCAATGTGTCGGCAAAAACCGGCGAGGGCGTGGACAATCTGCTTGAGGGTATATTGTTAACGACCGAGATACTTGAACTCAAGGCCTCGGCCGAGGGCGCTGCAACGGGAACCGTGGTTGAATCACGACTTGATAAGGGCCGTGGCCCGGTTGCAAGTATCCTTGTGCAAAGCGGCATGCTGAACAAGGGTGACGTAATACTGAGTGGTCACGAGTTTGGGCGTGTTCGCGCCATGGTGGATGACAAGGGTAATGACGTTACCAGTGTCGGGCCATCGACACCGGTTGAGGTACTGGGCTTGTCCGGTACGCCCAATGCGGGTGATGAAATGATCGTTGTGCCAGACGAGAAGAAAGCCAGGGAGATTGCGCTGTTCAGACAGGGTAAATACCGTGAGACCAGGATGGCACAGCAACAGGCGTCAAAACTGGAAAATGTCATGTCTCAAATGCAGGATGGTGAAGTAGTTGCCTTAAACCTGCTGATTAAAGCCGACGTGCAGGGATCTGCTGAGGCCCTGGTGGATGCACTGACTCGACTGAGCAATGATGAAGTCAAGGTCAGTATTATCAGTAGTGGCGTGGGAGGTATTACCGAATCCGATATCAATCTGGCGATGGCTTCCTCCGGTATTGTTATCGGCTTCAACGTACGTGCTGATGCGAGTGCACGCAAACTGGTCGACTCGGAAGGCATCGACCTGCGGTATTACAGTATTATTTATGACGTCATCGATGATGTGAAAGCTGCATTAAGCGGCCTGTTGTCGCCTGAAATTCGTGAACAGATTATTGGTGTTGCCGAGGTCAGGGAAATATTCCGCTCACCCAAGTTTGGCGATATTGCCGGCTGCATGGTGACGACCGGCTATATCAAGCGCAGCAACCCGATACGTGTGTTACGTGACAACGTGGTTATTTACGAGGGTGAACTGGAATCGTTGCGCCGTTTCAAGGATGACGTCAATGAAGTCAAATCCGGTATGGATTGTGGTATTGGCGTTAAAAACTACAATGACGTACGTGTGGGCGATCAAATCGAAGTGTTCGAACGCGTCAGTGTTGAACGCACTATCGCATAGTTAATGCCAAGAGAATTTGGTCGCAACCAGCGCGTTGCCGGCTTCATCAAGCAGGAACTGGCAATACTCATTCAGAGAGCATTTCCCCTGAATGACTACGGTATGATCACTGTGACTGAAGTGGATGTCAGTCCGGATCTGAAAAATGCAAAAATCTTTGTTACCACGCTGGGTGACAAGTTATCAGCCGATGAATTGGTCGCTGCATTAAACGAGGAGTCGGGTTCCTTACGGCACGACCTTTCCCAGGTGCTGACCTCCAGGGGCGTTCCTGTTCTCACATTCCTTTACGATAAGTCCATAGCCCGCGCGCAACGAATTGACGAAATCATCGGTTCATTCAGAAAAGGCGAGGACGACAACAAGTCTGACTAGTGATGGCGAGGCAGCGTAAAAGACGCGGACGCCTGGTCAACGGGATCGTACTGCTGGATAAACCTGCCGGGCTGAGCTCCAACCATGCACTACAGCGAGTCAAACGTCTGTTTGATGCGGCCAAGGCCGGACATACCGGTAGCCTTGATGTGCCGGCAACGGGTCTGTTACCTGTTTGCCTGGGTGAGG
The DNA here is from genome assembly GCA_965229565.1 of Gammaproteobacteria bacterium. Taxonomy (GTDB): domain Bacteria; phylum Pseudomonadota; class Gammaproteobacteria; order Eutrophobiales; family Eutrophobiaceae; genus JANQNX01. Next base: position 1,702,236 of record OZ245888.1, read on the forward strand.
CTACCAAGGTCTCAGGTTTCCTGCTGGATGCGGACAAGACCTATTTGGCTACAGGATACCTGGGCGTTACTACCACGACGGGTGATGCCAGCGGCGACGTGCTTGAGGAGAGAACGGTCACCGATATCAACGAGGAGCGCCTGCTAGCGACGCTGGATAAATTTAAAGGGCCGATTGAGCAGGTTCCACCCATGTTTTCAGCCCTGAAACACAATGGAGAGCGTCTGTATAAACTCGCTTACCAGGGCATCGAGGTTGAACGTAAGCCACGGCCCATCGAGATATATGAACTGTCTTTGCAGGCCTATAGCACACGCGAATTTACTATCAGGGTACGATGCTCAAAAGGCACCTATATTCGAAGCCTGGTGCAGGATATCGGTGCCGAGCTGGGCTGCGGGGCACACACAACCTTGCTGCGTCGTTTGCAAAGTGGGCCGTTCTACGAGGAACAAATGCTTGGTCTCGAGCAGCTTCAGGAACTGGCTGAAGACGGCATGGAAAACCTGGATAAATGCCTGTTGTCCATGGACCAGGCCTTGGCTCATCTGCCGGGGATCTTTCTGACAAAAGAGCAGGCGCGACACCTTTGCCTTGGACAGGCGGTTCAGGCGGATGGATTACCCGACACGGGACTTGTGCGCATCTATGAACAAGAGGGCCCGTTTCTTGGCATCGGGGAAGCCCGCGATGACGGCCTGGTAGCGCCTAAGCGATTGATTAATATAGAATAAAGTAACAATGCTGGAATTGCCAAATAAATCAATGGTTTCACTTGTTACACCCGTTATGCGCGGTTACAATACGCGCCAATTTTGAGACGAGTCAGTTCAGGAGCAAGATCAATATGGCACTTAGTCATGAACAGAAAGCAGGGATCGTGAAAGATTATCAACGCGACGCCAACGACACGGGATCACCCGAGGTCCAGGTTGCGCTGCTTACTTCACGTATTACCGACCTGTCAGGCCATTTTAAAGAACACAATAAAGACCACCATTCAAGACAGGGTCTGTTACGCATGGTAAACCAGCGTCGCAAGCTGCTTGACTACTTAAAGAACAAAGATATCAATCGCTATCGCGATTTGATCGGACGCCTTGGTCTGCGTAAGTAACATTTTTTGTCTTATTCACGTGTAAACACCAAAACATAACCCGCTACCGCGGGTTTTGGCGTTTTTACAATACTCAAAATCTCGGTAATTAATAACTCACAAGCTCTCGGTAGGAATATCCATGAACGTGGTAAAAAAAGAATTTAAATTTGGTAATCATAATGTTTTCCTGGAAACAGGCAGAATAGCCAGACAGGCATCCGGTGCTGTCCTGGTTGGTATGGGCGATACCCGGGTACTCGTTACCTGTGTCGCCAAAAAAGAGGCTAGAGAAGGCCAGGACTTTTTCCCGTTAACGGTCGATTACCAGGAAAAGACTTATGCCGCGGGAAAGATTCCGGGTGGTTTTTTCAAACGTGAGGGCCGACCTTCTGAAAAAGAAACGTTAACCTGCCGCTTGATCGACCGTCCCATACGCCCTCTCTTCCCTAAAGAATTTAAAAACGAAATTCAAATCATAGCCACTGTTCTGTCACTGGATCCGGATGTTGACCCGGACGTCCCGGCTATCATCGGCGCATCAGCCGCAATCACGATATCCGGTGTGCCATTTAGTGGTCCGGTCGGCGCCGCTCGGGTTGGATACAAGGATGGTCAATACATCATTAATCCTTCTTTTAGTGAGTTGAACGATTCGCAGCTCGACCTGGTGGTTGCTGGTACATCAACTTCAGTATTGATGGTTGAGTCAGAGGCCAAACAATTGCCGGAAGATGTCATGCTTGGTGCCGTCATGTACGGTCATGAGCAGTTCCAGGTCGTGATAGAAAATATCAAGGCTATGGCTGCAGAAGCGAATACGCAATCATGGGACTGGTCAGCTCCGGGTAAGGACGAGGCCCTGGAAAGCGAGGTGAAAAGCAGGGCAGGAGATTTACTGCGCGAGGCTTACAATATTCGTGACAAGCTGGAGCGCAAGGAGCGCGTCAGCGAGGTTAAGAACCAGGTTGTTGAGGCACTGACCGAGGGTGAGGACCCACAATGGACTGACGGCCAGATCGTCGAGGCCTTTGAAGCCCTGGAAAGTCATATTGTTCGCAGCAGTGTACTGTCCGGGGAAGATCGCATTGATGGCCGTGACCCCAAGACCATTCGACCGATCACTATCGAGACCGGCGTATTACCGAGAACGCATGGTTCGGCCCTGTTCACCCGTGGTGAAACACAGGCGCTGGTGGTAACCACGCTGGGTACACAACGTGATTCACAGATTATCGATGCGATTGAAGGTGAGCGTAAGGAACCCTTCATGTTTCACTATAATTTCCCGCCATTCTGCGTTAACGAAACTGGCCGGGTCGGTTCACCCAAGCGTCGCGAGATTGGACATGGTCGTCTTGCCAAGCGCGGTATCCTTGGCGTGATGCCAAACATGGATGATTTTCCTTATTCTATTCGTGTTGTATCCGAGATCACTGAATCAAACGGTTCCAGTTCCATGGCCTCTGTCTGTGGCAGCAGCCTGGCATTAATGGATGCTGGCGTTCAGCTTGATGCACCGGTGGCCGGTATCGCCATGGGTCTGATCAAGGAAGGTGATAAATTTGTCGTGCTGTCTGACATCATGGGTGATGAAGATCACCTGGGCGACATGGACTTCAAGGTCGCCGGATCCGAAAAAGGTATTACCGCCTTGCAGATGGACATCAAGATCGATGGCATCACCAAGGAAATCATGGAAGTTGCCCTGCACCAGGCGCAGGAAGGCCGTATGCATATACTTGGCAAGATGAATGAGGTTCTGTCCAGTCACAAGGAAGACCTTTCCGAGTTTGCCCCGCGCATTACCACCATCAAAATCCACCCCGACAAGATCAGGGATGTTATTGGTAAGGGTGGTGCAACCATTCGTGCCATTACCGAGGAAACCGGTGCCACTATCGATATCGATGACGATGGTACGGTCAAGATTGCTGCCGTTGATAAGGCGGCGGGTGATGCGGCAATGAAACGAGTAGAGCAGATTACTGCAGATATTGAGGTAGGCAAGATCTACGAGGGCAAAGTTGCCAAGCTGATGGACTTTGGCGCCTTCGTCAATATCCTGCCTGGCAAGGATGGACTGGTACACATCTCCCAGATCTCCGATGAGCGTGTTGAAAATGTCAGCGATAAGCTCAGCGAAGGCCAGATGGTGCAGGTTAAAGTACTGGAAATCGACAGACAGGGTCGTGTTCGCCTGAGCATGAAAGCAGTTAACGAATAGTTTCTACTGAAACTGAATGTAAAAAGGGCCGCATGGCCCTTTTTTATTGCCCGCCAAAAAAAATACGAAGCGAATTAACCCTTTTTCAATTCTCCTGCGTCATTAGCAGTGACAGTTTTATAAATCCAGGAGAATAAAATGTTAAAACAGTTACTTACGATCGTATTCCTTATATTGCTGGTACATGTTACCGGCTGTAATCAAGCCAATACCCCGGGACAGGAACTGGCCAATAAGCCACCGGTACCAAAGGTATTGCCAGCTGACCAGCAGGCGCCCGTCAGGCAAGAGCTGGAAAGTAGCCCAGGCGTTACAGAATCAGAAACAGCAAAGAAACCGCGTACTGCCGAGTTGGTGCAAAGTTTTGATATTGCCACGACAGCGTCCAGGGAGGCTGCCATGCCAAGGCTGCAAGGTAACGCAGGGAATTCTTTGTTGAACCAGCTCAGGCATGCCTCCGAGCCATTGAACCGTGAAAACTATGTCCACTACGATGACAACCCACTTAAGCTTGTTGCTGAAGACCCGGTATCAACCTTCAGTATCGATGTGGATACCGGTGCCTATGCCAATGTCCGTCGCATGATCAACAGTGGGCAGTTGCCGCCACACGATGCCGTGCGGGCCGAGGAATTTATCAATTATTTTTCCTATGACTATCACAATAGCGAAGACAAGCATCTACCATTTGCCGTGGCAAGGGAATTGGCACCGTCACCGTGGAACCCGGATAACTACCTGCTGCATATTGGTATCAAGGCTCAGGATATCAAACAGGAAATGTTGCCCGAAGCCAACCTGGTGTTCCTGGTTGACGTTTCCGGTTCCATGCAATCGGCAAACAAACTTGGCCTGTTAAAAAGCTCGCTTAAATTACTCACAAAACGCCTCACGGCGAAAGACAAGGTATCTATCGTCGTGTATGCCGGTGCCTCGGGTGTCGTGTTATCACCCACGGCTGGCAATCAAACCGCCGCTATTGATGTTGCACTGGACCAGTTGGCGGCCGGTGGCAGTACTAACGGCGGGGCCGGGATAAAGCTTGCATACAGTATCGCCGAACAGGCATTTATCCCGGGTGGAATCAATCGCGTCATACTCGCCACGGATGGAGACTTTAACGTGGGTACGGTAAACCATGAACAACTGGTTAACCTGATAGAAGAGAAAAGAAAAACGGGCATCTCTCTTAGTACGCTGGGTTTTGGTGCAGGTAACTATAATGACCATCTCATGGAGCAGCTGGCAGATAAGGGTAATGGCAACTACGCCTACATCGATACAATGAACGAGGCACAAAAGGTGCTCGTTGATGAGATGAGTTCAACCCTGTTGACTATTGCCAGGGACGTAAAGATTCAGATCGAGTTTAACCCGGATAATGTCAGTGAATATCGCCTGATCGGTTTTGAAAACCGCCAGTTAAAGCGAGAAGATTTTAACAATGACAAGATTGATGCTGGCGAGATCGGTGCCGGGCATACTGTCACCGCCATTTACGAATTGAAGCTGAATGATGGTAGACCAGGCATGGTGGATCCACTTCGTTATCAACACCAGCCGAAAGATACGGCAGGCAGGGTACAGTCAGGTGAGCTGGCCTTTCTGAAAATCCGCTACAAACAGCCGGATGCAGACGATAGCCGGTTACTGACCTGGGCGATTAACAGCAACGAGATCAGGAAGGACATCAGTCTTGCCTCTGATAATTTTCGATTTGCTGCCGCAGTCGCTGCCTTTGCCCAGCAGTTGAGGGGCGGTAAGTTCCTGGGTGATTTTACCTACGCTGGCATACTGGGACTGGCAAGAGATGCCAGGGGCGATGATCCATTTGGCTATCGTGGTGAATTCCTGGCCTTGGTCAACCTGGCGCAATCACTTGGTCAGGGCAGCGGCCAGCATCAGGATTCAGTAGACTATACTTTACGCTAACAACCTGGCGGTAATGCGGGCGCCTTTTATAAGGCGTCCGTGTATTTCTGATAGTGACACCTATGGATCAAGCTGCAGATTCGGACGAGGCCTTGATGATGCGCTATGTCAAAGGAGACATGGCTGCATTTGAAATGTTATATGAACGCCATAAAGGCCCAATCTATCGTTACCTGTTAAGGCTGAGTCGTAACGAGACGGTTGCCGAGGAATTGTTCCAGGAGGTCTGGATGAAATTGATCAAGACCAGCGAATCATTTTCAGAAACCATGCGGTTTGCCAAATATTTTTACAAGCTGGCACATAACCACTTTATCGATTATTACCGCAAGCAAAAAATCAGGGAAGTCATAAACCAGGCAGCTGATGCCGTTGCCGTGATGACATTACCCGCAGAGGGTGATCCGGAGCAGGCATTAAGCATGGAGCAGATGGTCGACCAGTTTGACCATGCGCTGAATTCGTTGCCACGAGAGCAGCTTGAGGTATTTTTATTGAAAGAAGAGGCCGGAATGAAGTTACAGGAAATCGCCGAGGTGATCGGTGTTGATTATGAAACAGCCAAGAGCCGCATGCGTTACGCGGTTGGTAAATTAAAAACAGTCTTGAGAAATTAAATGACAACAGAGCCAACTGACGAAGAACTGGAACAGTTTATGGGTGAAAACTCATCACTGTCACGGCGCTATCGTGAGTCACATGGCGAATTGCCACCGGCAAGGCTGGACGATCATATTCTTGCTGCGGCCAGGGCAAAAAGAGATGCCAGTAATAACAACAAGCGACGACTCGTAAAAAGACCTGCCTGGACTATTCCGGTTTCTATTGCCGCCATCATGGTCTTGTCGGTTAGCCTGGTAACGACCATGCAGCAACAAACAACCGAACCCATGCCAATGTCGGTTACTGATGAAATAAAGATTGAAGCTGCATCTGCAGGTGCAAACGTGAAAAAGCGTGAGTCGAGCCTGTCCGAACCTGCGCTGGAGAAAAGGGAGTTTGAACAGAAATCAGCAAGGCAGGTACCACCAGCTGCAGACATAATATTGAAAGAGACCTCACAACAATCTACTCCTTTGAAAAGACCCATGTCTCCTGAAAGTGTTGAACTGATGCAAGACTACTCGGCAGATACAATGCCCTCTGAATCCAGGGTGCAAGCTGAAGTAGATCCAGCAACTACATCCAGCCTGATGCAGGGTTCAGTACCTGAGCGGGGAAGTCTGACCGACGAGGAAGCGATACTAATTCGTAAGCTTCGCGAGTTGATTGCCGGAGAAGAAGTCGTCGAGGCAAGGCAGGTAGTTCGTGATTTCCGAAAGGCAAACCCGACGTATAGCGATGCCGCTTTATTGAAATTAATTGGAAAAGACTGGTATCAATTATTGTTAACAGAATAAAAAAAAGGGCCATGCATTTGCATGGCCCTGACTTAACACTAGAGAGTAGGGGTGGGGGAGATAAGTGTTAAGCGGCCTTCCTGTTTTTGTCTTTCAAGTAGGCCTCAAGATCGTCGGCTGTACCAATCAGCTTGCCACCGATAAAGACCTGTGGCGTGGTAGTTGCACCAGAGATAGCACGTAATGAACGACTGGTAACACCGTGTCCAAGTTCAATCTCCTCGTAAGGCATGTTGTTTGCTTTCAGAGCCTTGCGAGCACGTTCGCAATGAATACAACCCTTACGTGAAATCAAAGAAACGAATTCAGGTTTATCAGCTTTAGCGTTGATGTAGTTCAACATGGTATCCGCATCGGAAACCTCGAAGGGGTCGCCTTCTACTTCCGGTTCGATAAACATCTTGTCAATGACCTTATCCTTGACCAGCATGGAGTAGCGCCATGAACGTTTACCAAAACCGAGGTCGTCCTTGCTGACCAGCATGCCCATGCCATCGGTGAATTCGCCGTTGCCGTCAGGAATAACAGTGACGTTTTCTGATTCCTGGTTTTCTTTCCAGGCATTCATAACGAAAGTGTCGTTGACTGACATGCAGATAATTTCATCAATGCCGTTCTGCTTGAATACCGGGGCCAGTTCGTTGAAACGTGGCAGGTGAGTGCTTGAACAGGTTGGCGTGAAAGCACCAGGCAGTGAAAACACAATCACGTTCTTACCGGCAAATAAATCATCGGTAGACACGTTTTTCCAGTCGCCGTTTTCGATTACTCTAAAAGTGGCGTCAGGTATTGTTTTACCTTCTCTATTTTCTAACATTAATAACTCCTTGGTTAAATTACGATGGTTAGATGGTAGACAACTAAACAAGTTCTTGGAATTTTAATGTTTTTATGAGATTGATAGTTTCAGGCTATCAAGCCAGGAAGCAGGTACAGTAGACGGTTTACTTATTCCTCGACGCTGAACGTCAGGATCTCATCCCCGGTGGGGTAGCCGTAGAGCTGGTTTCCGCCGGCAGCCACGGATATATATTGCTTACCGTTGAGTACGTAGCTAACTGGCGGGGCGTTGACGCCATATTCTGACTGATACTGCCATAGCAGTTCGCCACTTTCTGCATCGAAGGCATTGAAGTTGCCATTGCCTTCCCCGGTAAATACCAGTTCTCCCGCGGTCACCAGCGCACCACCCACCATGGGGTCTTCTACTTGTCTTTGCCACTCGATATTTCCCGTGGTGACATCGATCGCGGTAAAGCTGCCGTAGTCCGGTTCATCGGTTTTCTGAAAGAACGTGTAACTACTCCAGGGACGGCCGGGGCGTGGTACCAGTTCCCGCGCATAGAACATGGAAGGCTGGTAGATGCCCATGATGTACACTTTCTGTGTCTCCGGGTTGAGTGCCACGGGCGACCATGACGAGGCGCCCAGTGTGCCCGGCACAATGCGCGTGCCCTCTGCAGAAGGCAGGGCAAACAGGTTTTCCTGCTTGATAAAAGGCTCGGAGAGACGGATTAATTCGCCGGTTTCACGGTCATGGATGAAAAACCAGCCAAGTTTACTGGCCTGTCCGACTGCCTTGATGGTGTTACCGTTTTCCTCGTAATCAAATAGTACGGGTGGACTGGCCACGTCATAGCCCCAGCGGTCATGCGGAACCTGTTGATAGTGCCAGCGCAGTTCCCCGGTCTTGATATCCAGTGCTACCAGGCTAACCGTATACAGGTTGTCACCGGGGCGAGTCGAACCCTCCATCTGCGGCGATGGATTGCCAGTACCAATGTATAGTAGGCCAAGCTCCGGATCGATTGCCGGGGTTGTCCAGACAGAGCCTCCACCGAGACGCCAGGAATCCTCGTATTGTTGTGCTATTTGCTGTTCTTTTTGTATGTCGCGGTTCAGACGCGGACCATAATCCAGCTGTGTAGTCCAGGCTCCTTCCCAGCCCTCCTCAGGGACGCTGTACCAACGCCATAGTTCTTCTCCTGTCTCGGCATCATAGGCCGCGAGGAAACCTCGCAGGCCATGTTGACCACCGGCAAAACTGCCCACGGACAAAACCGACTCTCCATCGACTTCCTGCTCCAGGTGCAGGCCATAGCCGGCGCCTGTTATCCCGATATAAACCACACCATCATAGACTTGCGGTGCCAGGTTGGCGCTGTAACCGGTTTGCCCGGTTTGTTGTGCTCCCTTGAGTTCCTCGATGCCGGTAATAGCGACGATATTTTCAGCGTTGCCGGCCGTGGTATCGGTAATCGGTCGTTCCCAAACCAGCTCACCGGAGGTCTTGTCCAGGGCCAGCAGGCGACCATCAATGGTGACAGTAAATATCCTGTCACCGGAAAGGGCCGGTCCCCTGTTGGCTGGTCCACAACAATAGTTGTCCGTGGTAAGTTGATGGTAATAACGCCAGATTTCAGTGCCGGTATCTGCCTGGAGGGCAATCACATCATTGTAGGGAGTAGTGATATACATGATGCCATTCTCAACCAGTGGATTGGTCTGGAAGGTGGCTTTTTTTCCGGTTCGATAACGCCAGGCCAGCTTTAATTGTTTGACGTTATCACGGTTGATCAGGGTGAGGGGGCTGTAACGCTGGTTGTTGTAGTCATTACCGTACAACAGCCAATCAGTATTTGTCTCAGTAGCGCATCCGTGCAGCCATAGCGCGGCACACAGTAGCGGCAGTGCGCCCATGTTTTTCATTATTGTTATCCCTTTTGCTCTTTCTGTTACAGTTTAGCGACATTTAACAGACAGACAATCCCCGTTTGTGAGCATGATTCGTAACACAACTTTGTTGTTTCCACTTGGAGCCATCTTGATATCGGTGTTTTCCTGGCTGGCTCCGGGCGTGTTGTCAGGCTACGTCGCCGCAATTGTGCCACTGCTTGGGCTGGTCATGTTTTCCATGGGACTATCACTGGATTTCAAGGATTTTAAGCTGGTTTTCGTGCGTCCGGGCTGGATTGCACTCGGGGTAAGTTTGCAATACCTGTTAATGCCTCTCATTGCATGGGTATTATCAAACCTGCTGGAATTCCCGGTTGTTGTAGCGGCCGGCATGATCCTGATCGGGGCATGTCCAGGTGGTACGGCTTCGAATATCATTTGCTACCTGGCCAGGGGTAACGTGGCCCTGTCAATTACGCTAACATCAACTTCTACATTACTGGCAATAATACTGACACCGTATTTGACTTATTTATATGTCGACAAAAGTATCGATGTTCCTGTGTTAATGATGATGAAGAGCCTGTTGCTGATAATCATAATTCCCGTGCTATCAGGCATCGTGCTTAATCACTATTTTCGTTCAAGACTGGCACCGTTGAAACAATACCTGCCAACCCTGTCCATGCTATGTGTGATTTTTATCATTGGCATTATCGTGGCCAGGAATGAGGCTAACCTGTCTCAACTTGGCTTGTTACTAGTTGTTGCGGTTATCCTGCATAATTTACTTGGCCTGTTTAGTGGCTATTGGCTCACGCGAGTGCTGACAAGGGATCGGCAGATAGCAAAAACAATAGCCATAGAAGTGGGTATGCAAAACTCAGGGTTGGGCATTGTACTGGCCAACCAGTATTTTTCTGCAGCCGCGGCACTGCCTGGTGTATTGTTCAGTATCTGGCATAACATCAGCGGCGCCCTGTTGGCGGGCCATTGGGCGAGAGCAAAGCAAAGCGAATGATTTCACAACAGATACTACGAAAAATACCGGGCAGGTTGTTTATTGTAATCGTTAGCCTGTCGTTGTTGATCTCCTGCTCCGGTCCTGATCCTACCTATTTTCCACTACAGTCAGGCTACAAGTGGCGCTATGACGTTGCCATGACCACCCGCGACGGACTCGAGAAGCAAAAATATATCCTCAATAACCTGGGTCCTAGTAAGCTGAATTCAGAACCGGTTTATGCGAGGCAGTCCCTGGATGGTACGTTACTGTACTACGCCATTGAGGATGATGAGATTCGCTACCTTGGCAGTGACAGTCGTGATGTACCGGGCGGGCAATTCAAACCCGATCAGCAAATAGTGATGAAACAACCGCTGGAATTGAATACCAACTGGGAGACCACCAGCCAAACCCGGTTGCTGAAAAAGACCGGTCCACCACAGAAAACCGAGTTTCGTATCGTGGCCAGGGTGCCGCTGGATGTGTTGGTTGAGTCGTTAACAGAAACTGTCAGCGTGCCGGCCGGAATCTTCAGTAACTGCCTGAAGATCAGGATGACCGGTTCCATGATGAAAGATGCGGGTAACTACGTCGGCATGACATTGATCAATGTCGAGGAGACGCGCTGGTATGCACCGGGTGTTGGCCTGGTAAAACTGGAGCGCCTGGAAACGACGCAAAGTGACGCGTTGGATAAAGGCTCACTGCTGGTCGAACTGGCTGATTACGACGTAGGCTAACTAGTCACGAAAGTCGTAAACCTGTTGTTCAGTGACCAGTACCTGCAATGGCACATCTGTTTCTTCTAGTGGCAGCCCATCTACCAGTTGTAATTCGAAGCATACGCCTATGCGGGTTTTTACCTGGTGCTGGTCAAACCAGCGATCGTAATAACCGCGCCCGTACCCAAGCCTGCCACCTTGCCTGTTGAATCCCAGCCCGGGCGTGATCACCAGGTCAAAAGGACCGGGATCAGCTTCATTGGCGGTTGGCGTGAGTATACCCATCCTGTCGGGTTGCAGTTCGTCCCAACCCGCAAACGGGATGGCAAGCATGGTGGTTTTGTCCACGATCTTCGGTACGGCGATGCGCAGGTTGCGCTCGAGGAAATTCTCCAGCATGGGCCGGGTATTGACCTCGGATAAATAGGAAATGTAGCAAAATACGGAACCAGCCCCTGACCAGGCATCGATTTTTTCCAGGTTTTTATAGATTTGCTGACTTTTCTTTATAATCTCATCCGGTGCCAGTTCGTTACGCATTTGCTTCAGCTGCGCTCGTAACCGGGCTTTTTCTTCATGTAATGTCATAGGTAATTAAAAATAGTACATTAAAATCAATAAATTATGAAGATATAGTAATGCCGGATATTGCCTGCTTTACCCGCTTTTATTCCCGCTACTGACTGACCTTCCACGATAATCCCTGTGATAGGCAGAAATCGCGTGATTGCCTTTCTTTTTCCGGCTAAATACGTACAATAGCGCCTTTTTTCGGGGGCGATTTAGCACTTCTCGCCCAAGTATGACAGAGGACAGCAAACAAAGATGGTAACGATAAGATTGTCGCGCACGGGCGCCAAGAGAAAGCCTTTTTATCATATCGTGGTAATCGACAGTCGCAAACAACGTGATGGTCGTTCAATCGAGCGCGTGGGCTACTTTAATCCCTGTGCGAAGGGTCAGGAAATTCCGCTGCAGATCGATATGGAACGTATAGATTACTGGGTAGCAAACGGCGCCCAGACATCAGAACGGGTTGCGAAACTGATTAAAGAAAACACGAAGGCCGCTGCTTAAGATAGCAGGGTCTATTCGTTCCACGGTTATGGCCATGGTATCGAATGCAAAACAATGAAGCGCTGTTAATACTGGGCCGTATTAACGGCGTGTTTGGTATAAAGGGCTGGCTAAAAGTGCTGTCCTTTACCCGGCCACGAGAGAATATTTTTAACTACCAGGCACTGTTGCTGTCACAGGACGGGCAATGGCAGCCGGTTGATATAGAGTCCAGCCAGAAACGTGGTGACCGGCTATTGTTGAAACTGGCAGGTGTGGATACTCCTGAAGCTGCTCGCCAGTACCTGGGTTGTGACCTGGGAATAGAACAAGGGCAGTTGCCAGTTTTACCGGATGGCCAGTTTTACTGGCATCAATTGATAGGGCTAAACGTAGAAAACCTGGCAGGTAAGCAATTGGGCCGGGTGACGGATATCAGGGAAACCGGCGCTAATGATGTACTCGTTGTTGGCGCGGCTGACAACGACCAGCGCAAGATACTGATCCCGCTGGTAATGGATATCTATGTCAAACAGGTTGATTTGGACGCCGGGTTGATGCAGGTCGACTGGGAACTGGAAGAATAATGTATCAGTTTGACGTGGTAACCCTGTTCCCGGAAATGTTTGCAGCCGTACTCGAACATGGTGTCACGGGGCGAGCGGTCAGGGAAAGGCATATTGGATTTAGAAGCTGGAATCCCAGGCATTTCAGCACGGACAAGCATCACACCGTTGATGACAGGCCTTACGGCGGTGGCCCGGGCATGGTAATGATGTACGAGCCGGTTGTTGAGGCAATTGCCAGGGCTAAAAACCAGCAGCCAAAGGCCAGCGTTGTTTACCTGTCACCCCAGGGGCGACGTATGACACAGCAGGCCGTCAGCCGGTTTGCAGAGGCGGATGGAATGGTGCTCGTATGTGGACGCTACGAGGGAATCGATGAGCGAATTATCGAGTCGCATGTAGATGAAGAATGGTCTATCGGGGATTACGTCATCAGCGGCGGTGAACTGGCGGCCATGGTAGTAATAGACAGTATTAGTCGATTATTGCCCGATGTGCTTGGACATGAAGACTCGGCTGCGCAGGATTCATTTATTGACGGATTGCTGGACTATCCGCATTATACGCGCCCTGAGAGGGTCAACGCGCAGGCAGTCCCGGATGTACTGCTCAGCGGTAATCATGAGCAGATTCGACGCTGGCGGTTGAAACAGGCATTGGGCAAGACATGGCTGGTACGACCAGAGCTGCTAGGTGAGAAAGAGCTGGATAAAGAACAGCAACAATTGTTGGAAGAATTTATTGCTGAACATAAGCAATGATTAAGAGAAAACTGGAGTAATGAAGATGGCGAATATTATAGAACAACTTGAGTCCGAGCAGATGACCAAAGAAGTCCCGGAATTTAATCCCGGTGACACTGTTGTAGTGCAGGTTAAGGTAAAGGAAGGACAGCGCGAAAGACTGCAGGCTTTTGAAGGAGTTGTTATCGCCGTCAAGAACCGCGGGTTGAATTCCTCCTTTACCGTGAGAAAGATTTCCTACGGCGAAGGCGTTGAGCGTGTCTTCCAGACATACAGCCCCAGCGTCGCAGAAATACAGGTCAAGCGTCGTGGCGATGTACGCCGCGCCAAGCTTTATTACATGCGCGACCGTCGCGGTAAGGCTGCACGCATCAAGGAAAAGATTAAAACTACTTCCTGATTTATCCCTTTTCAGCGGACTGGCATCGCCAGTCCGCTATCTGTACACTCAAGTCATGCATGCCTGCGCATGCAGAAATCTGAAATGACTGTTTCAGGCCCACACTGCAATGAGTGATACAAGCACAAGTACTCCCTCCCTCTCCGCTACACATACCTCGATAATCGATCAGTTTCTGGACGCTATCTGGATGGAGCGCGGCCTCAGCAAGAACACTCTGGATGCGTATCGGGCCGACCTGGCACAGTTTGCCGTGTGGCTACAGCAACAAGACAAGCAAATAATCGCTGTTGATGCCGGAACGATACTGGCATACCTGTCGCATGCGAATGCACAATCCGTTCGCACAGTGGCCCGACGCCTTTCCAGTATCAGGCGCCTTTACGAATACCTTGCCCGCGAGGACCGTATCAAGGTAAATCCTGCCAGCCAGGTTGAGGCTCCCCGAATCGGACGATCATTGCCAAAATCGTTAACGGAAAGCGAGGTGGAGGCGTTATTAAATGCCCCTGACGTGGAGGAGGTACTGGGGCTACGAGACCGCGCCATGCTGGAATTACTGTATGCCACCGGCCTGCGTGTATCAGAACTGGTCACGCTGACCATACAGCAACTGAATCTCCGCCAGGGCGTGTTGCGGGTTACCGGCAAGGGCAACAAGGAGAGGCTGGTACCCATGGGCGAGGAAGCAAATAGCTGGCTGGAACGTTACCTGCAATCAGCCCGCGGCCAGATACTACAGGGAGTACTCAGTGATGATTTATTCCCGAGCAAACGGGGCAGGGCGATGACCCGCCAAACCTTCTGGCACAGTATCAAGCGTTACGCGAAAAAGGCAGAAATCAGCAAGCCATTATCGCCTCACGTCCTGCGCCATGCCTTTGCCACTCATCTCGTCAATCATGGCGCCGATCTCAGGGTGGTACAGATGTTACTTGGCCATAGCGATATCTCGACTACACAAATTTATACACATGTAGCGCGAGAGAGACTAAAAAACCTGCATGGTGAACATCATCCCCGGGGATAGGGCGACTTAACTTGCCGCGTAGGTCAGGTGTATTCCTGGGGTAGTACCGAGTAGACCTCTTCCAGGGTGGTGATCCCGTCGGCAACCTTTTGCGCGCCACCTATTTTCAGTGTGCGCATACCGCTTTTCATTGCTGATCTCCTGATAGCATCGACGTTGGTCTCGCTTTTGATGTATGTGCGGATCTCCGTATCAAGCGTCAGGATTTCATAAATACCGGTTCTGCCGAGGTAGCCTGTATGCCGACATTCATCGCAACCAACTGGCTGGCATATCATTGCCGGCATTTTCAGTTTGTCCGGTTTTGAATATTGTTCCCAGGCATTTTTATCTGCGGGCACTTTTTCCTTACAGTGAACACACAGGGTCCTCAATAGTCGCTGGGCCACCACGCCTCGCAGGGTGGCATTGATCAGGAACGGCTGAGTGCCGATATCGATGAGCCTGGTTATGGCCGATGCCGCGTCATTAGTATGCAGGCTGGAAAACACGAGATGTCCGGTCAACGCGGCCTGGATGGCAATGTCGGCCGTTTCCGCATCGCGAATCTCGCCTACCATGATGATATCCGGGTCCTGTCTCAATAAGGTCCTGACCCCGGAAGCAAAATTCACCCCGATGACAGGCTGTACCTGCATCTGGTTGTACTGCGGGTCGACCATTTCGATCGGGTCTTCAATAGTACAGATATTAATTTCCGGTCTCGAAATCTGGTTAAGAATCGAATACAGCGTAGTGGTCTTGCCCGACCCGGTTGGGCCAGTTACCAGGAAGATGCCATTCTTGTTTTCTAATATTGTCGATAGTATTTGTTCATCATGCCGCGTAAACCCAAGTTCGTGGTAGGACTTGATCAGCATCTCCGGATCGAAAATACGGATCACCAGCTTTTCCCCAAAGGTGGTAGGCATGGTAGATAGCCGCATTTCAACTTCCTTTCCAGCAGGAGTAATGGTTTTGACACGGCCGTCCTGGGGGCGGCGGCGGTCAGTCACATCCATGCGTCGAGAGACTTGAAGCGACTCGTTATAGCCGTGGTCAACACAGTGGGAAATTCATGTACTACATGCAAAACACCATCAATGCGAAATCGGACCCTGCCTTTCTCCCTCCTGGGTTCCAGGTGAATATCACTGGCGCGCTGCTCAAAGGCAAATTGCAACAGCCAGTCAACAATGCTGACGATATGCTGGTTATTTGCATCGAGTTCACCGGCCTTGCCAACCTTGACCAGTTGCTCGAAGTTTTGAATCAGCGCAATTGGTTCATCGTTCTTTTGTTTAATCGCGCCGCTAATGGATTTGCTCACACCATAAAATTCGACCAGGTATCTTTCCAGGTCACGCGGATTGATAATGACCCGGTTTACTTTCAGGCGGGCGATGCGCTCGAGTTCCGATTCCCAGAATGAAATAAAAGGTTCGCAAGTCGCAACGGTTAATTCCTTGTTGTTGACTGACACTGGCAGGATCTTGAGTTTGTTGGCATAGGCCTGGGAAACCACGGAAGTAATTTTTTCCACGTCCACTTTTAATGGGTCGATGCGCATATAGGGTTGCCCGACTCGATCAGCCAGCCATCGGGTCAATGTTTCCAGGGTTAATGGATAGGATGGTTGCGTTGCTGATTGCCAGCCTTGCTCGGCGATAGCAATAAGAGGATGTAACTTGACCCTGGATTTCTCGGTTTGCAAGGCACTCATTTGCACACGTTGTTGTTGCTTGATCAAACCATCTTTCTCAAGCAGATCAAGAACGTAGCCCAGCTCAAGGTTGGTGTCGGCGGGGAATTGTTCTACCGTGTTATTCATTGGTGCTCACTCTTGCTCAACTTTAACACGGAAAATGTGACTCGCGTATCTCTAACCGTTTAATTTTTATGGTAGTTTGGAACAGACAGGTATCTGATGGGTCTGATATTATTATCAATTTTGAAAATGAGGTTGAGCAGTATGAAATTCGGCGTTGCAATCATCCTGACACTGGCACTTTCGCCGTCATTATATGCTGACGATATTGAACAGGACATTAGACTGGGCCTTTCAATGTTGCTGCCGGAAGTGGAAGTCAGTGATATCAAGGCAACACCGATCAATGGTATCTACCAGGTTATTATCGGGCCTGATGTCATCTACATGACCGCTGACGGTCGATACGTGTTTAAAGGTGATTTACTGGATATCAACGAGCGAAGAAACCTCACTGAAGATGTGCGTTCAGAAAACAGGGTTGGCTTGTTGAACAGTCTGAAAAAAGACGAGTATATCGAATTTGCTGCCAGCTCTCCGTCTGAAACCATTTATGTTTTTACGGACATAGACTGCGGCTACTGTCGCAAGCTTCACCAGGACGTGCCCGAGTTGAATAACAGGGGAGTGACAGTGCGTTATCTGGCGTATCCACGTGCTGGTGTTAATTCGGCTACTGGCCGTGAAATGGAATCTGTCTGGTGTGCTGACAACAAGCAGGAGGCACTCACCAGGGCCAAGAACAATGAGTCTGTAGAGAGTAAAACCTGTGCCAACAGCCCGATCGCCCGTCAGTATGATTTGGGCAAGCAACTGGGTGTTCGTGGCACACCTGCTATTTATCTTGAAGACGGCCAGGCAATTCCCGGCTACATGCCACCTGACAGGCTAATAAAAAGTATGCAGCAACAATAAGCGCTAGTTGCTTTGCGTAGGTTGCTTGTTAAATTCCTCGATGACAGCAGTCGTCAAGCGTCCTTTCTTCTCAGTAATGACGACCTTAACCGGCAGAAAATCCAGTTCATAAGCGCACCAGAACCAGGTCTTTCGGTCACTGTTTTCCTTGCGTCGTTCTATTTTCATGGCCTTGAATTTGCCAATTGGCGTTTCAATAACTTCATCGGCAATATGCTCAAAGTAATAGTTCTTTATTTTTCCCCCATCTGCAATGGTGTAATTTTCAGGAACTTTACCGCTCTTCAAATCAGACATGATGGTCAACTGGTAAAGTAATTTATCCAGTATCCCCGCCTGCGTATCCATGTGCCAGGTTGAATCATTGACCTTATTGGTTATCCTGTTTTTATCCCAGTTAAAAGTAATGTCAACAAACCGATCTTTCTTACCACCGGTATGTTGATACTTGTATGTCTGCGGGATGAAGCCCTGGTCCGAATAAGACCATTTGCTCTGTTCAACAATATGGTCGTCTCTGAAAATTGAGATAAAGCCGGTGGTCTTGCTCTCCGAGTGAAACAGGTAGCTGTTGTCTGAAATCATGCTGAATTTTCTTTCCATCAGGCCGATTTTCATATCGTTGCTGTAGAGGGTGTAACTGACCTGAAAAAAGGGTGGAAGGTTAGCTTCAGCCTGCCCGTGGCCCACAACTGCCAGCAGGAACAGGAGTAATAGATATTTTTTAATAAACATATTGAATACTAGGACATTTACCGTGTGGTAAAATTCGATATAAATTGCGAACTGGCCCCGGATTTTTTATCAAACTGATACATTCCCAGCCCGATAGTTTCGAGATATTAACCAATTCAGAACATTATACTGAAACCATACATATAAGAAGCCCCGGCCCTATTCAAACCGTGCATCATTTTTACTCTTTTATCATAATCCTGTTGTTGCCACTGGCATTGGCAAGGCTATTTATTCTCGGTTTTAAGAATCCCGCTTACCGTCAACGCTGGCAGGAACGACTGGGTATCTTTGACTGGGACAGGGGGGAGTTACCGGTTATCTGGCTGCATGCGGTGTCAGTAGGAGAAATGAATGCTGCCACGCCATTGATCACTAAATTAATCCAGCAATACCCGGGCTACCAGGTACTGGTAACAACGGTGACACCAACCGGGGCCCAGACGTTACAGATGCATTTTGGTGGAGAAATAAAACACCTGTATTTTCCGTTTGACCTGCGCATGTTTGTTAAACGCACGCTGGATAAGATACAGCCGCAATTGCTCATCATCATGGAAACAGAGATATGGCCAAATCTTTGTTACGAATGTGAACAACGTAACGTGCCGGTTGTGTTAATAAATGCCAGGCTGAGTGATAAGTCCGCCAGGAATTACCGTCGAGTTGCCGGGTTAACCCGAATGACATTGGAAAGGCTTGCCCGGATAGCCGCCCAGACAGAGAAAGATGCCCAACGTTTTATATCCCTGGGTTTAAGCCCGGACAAGGTGAGTGTCTGCGGTAATCTCAAGTTTGATGTATCTATACCGCAAAGTGTGACCGAGCAGGCCGAGGTACTGAAGCGATATTTTTCTACCAGTCGGCATATCTGGATGGCTGCCAGTACACAGGAGGGAGAGGAGGAAATCATTCTCAATGCGCATCGCTCGATATTGAAACGTCACCCGGATGCCATCCTGATCCTGGCGCCAAGACACCCGGAGCGCTGTTCGAAAGTAGCCGTGCTGTGTGCCGACAAAGGGCTCGATTTTATTACCCGGACGTCCAACCAGCCCTTCACCTCATCACGACAGGTGTACCTGTTGGATACGCTGGGAGAATTACAGCCGCACTATGCAGCGGCACAGGTCGCCTTTGTCGGGGGTAGCCTGGTCAATCGAGGTGGCCAAAACATGCTGGAACCTGCCAGCCTGGGTATCCCGGTTATGGCAGGACCTTATACCTATAATTTTGCAGAAATCACGCAAATTTTAAAGGAGGCTGGTGGTCTCCGACTGGTTATGTCGGCTTCTGAACTGGGCGAACAGGTTTGCGAATATTTTGAAGATGCCAATTTCAGGCATGACGCTGGAGAAAAGGCCCGCCAGGTAATAAGATCCAACCAGGGCAACGTGGATAAAATACTCGAAATAGTTGCTTATTTCCTGGAACCGCATGCAACTTATTCAAAAAATAATATCTAATCTACTAAATCCTACACGCTTATAGCCTTACAAATTTCAGAGGAGAATTAGCATGAAACACTTACTGGCAGCGATAACGCTTTTAGCCTGTACTACCACGTCGGCATTCGCCGATGAATACCCGTCCGAACAAACCGTACGTTATGCGCTGGAGTGCATGGCAGAGCTTGGTGGTCAAACGGATGAAAACCTCTATACCTGCCTGTGTCGCTATGACAATATCCGCGCGGCCATGCCTTTCACGGAATACGAGGAAGCAGTGACTTACGAAAGAAACAAGTCAATGCCAGGTGAGAAGGGTGGATTCTTTCGCGACAATGAACGTGGTGAAAACTTTTACAAGGTATTGAAAGAAGTCAGAAAGGATGCATTAAGCCAATGTCCGGTTACCAAACGGGTAACCGTCGATAAAAGCAAATTGACAAACTCTGCCGATGCAAAAAAATAATTAAAGAAAAAGGGTGATTTTTAAATCACCCTTTTTTCATTTCAAAGCTGTCAGAAAATTCATTCCGCTTGGTATCCTTACCACTAACAGTCATTGTCCCTTCTCCGTCAGGCACAAAGTAGAAACGAAACGCCGGATCCATGCTCACTGAAAATGTCAGTGCAGCCTTCATTACTGCTTCACCATCATAAGTAACTTCCAAATCACTGACGTAGTGTGCAGGTGGAATGACGTGAGAACCAATTCTCAAAGGGGCCATACCGGTAATATTGGGATGCCTGATTTTCAACTGAACCAGGTTAGGTTTGCCTGGCTCCAGTTCACCGATATTTTTTAACTTCATTTGACCAAGCAGTTTCTTCGAGTCTTCAATACTGGCTGGTGGTGGTGCAGAGCAGGCGCCCCGGGCACGCACGAAGTTTTTGGCCATGTATAATTCGCCGGTGTTGAGTTCTGCCACGGCACGGACATAGCTAAAGGTATCTACCCGAATGCGCATGGCAATATCGGCCTTGCCACTCTTCTTCGTAAAATCGAAGATCCCTATCAGGGGCACCGGATTCTTGTCGACGAACAGATGCATACGTTTAATGTAGCGATCGTCTTCCTGAGAAATCTTGGTATGTACCGAGATGGGTACGACTGTCGCATCCTCTGCCGTATAGGGTGCCTTGATTTCAAATATGTTTTGTTCGGCCCCCTCTATTATCTCCTTGCCCTTGAAGTTGGCTGGCCGGAGCGTTTCTTCCCAAACCTTGTCAGATTGCTGTTGCCTGAAATCAGGTGGCGCTACATCGGCCGCGGCCGGCATGGTCATACCGAGCAACAGTGTTAGCGGGAGGGTAAAAATGAGTGACTTGAGTAACATGTCTGGCACCTCTTGTTCATTGCCATAATTCGAAAAAAATCTTGTTAAAATAGTGATGCTTATAAGACAGTTAATGTAACAGGAAGTTTGTCGTTAATTAATGATAAATAATGACGCAACGCAACAATGCTGGTTGTGCGTTGCAACATAAGATTCGCACGTAATCAGTGCATTTATTTACTGTTTATTTTTTGTCTAGATATTAATTTCTGGTGTGTTCTAAATGACTTGCGTGACATAGGAAAATTTCCTACACTCATCGTCCGTCAAAGATCAGTAATTAAATCAATGCTGCGCTGCACATTTTTAATTACTCTTCCTTGAAATATGTAACAGCTGTATAATTTTATTAATAATAACAAGGCTCGAATATGTTATTTCGGGTACAAAGGAATTGGCTAATAGGTATAGATGATTAATATGCATTTACCTGCATTAAGCTCAATCGAAAATACATTTTCTAGACCGACTATTGAATTAGTCAGTGCTTCCCTTGCTTATAAATTTCTCTCTCGCAATACGAATTCGATTGTTCGTAATTCAAGTACAAGTAAAAGTTTAACAACGCAATAGTGCTTTATGATCTCGAGGTACTGTTGGGTTTTTCTGTGATATAGAGATCAAATACATGATCAACTAATAGAGGAGGAGGTCATGAGTAAATTATCAATGAAGAAATGGCTCGTAGCTGCGTTAGCAGTGGGTCTTTCTGCCTCAGTGATGGCGAACGATGAAGTTCGTAAACTGAACGCAGATCCCAACTACTGGGCTTTTCCTGGTGGTGACTATAACAACTGGCGTTATACCGAGTTGAACCAAATCAACACGGGCAACGCAAGCAAAATTGTTACCGCCTGGACGTTTTCAACTGGCCGTCTGCAAGGTCATGAAGGTGGACCGCTGGTCCTGCCATCAAGCGCAACTGGCTTGGGCAGTGATCATCTGTACATTCACTCTTCATTCCCGAACGACGTATTCGCAATTAACCTGGATACCCTGGCTATTACCTGGTTCTATGAGCCACAGCAAGACGAGGCCGAAACTGTGCCTGTTATGTGCTGTGACATCGTAAACCGTGGTCTGGGTTACAGCATGGGTCAAATCTACCTGCAGCAAGCCGATTCAACTCTGGTGGCTTTAGAAGCCGATACCGGTAAAGTTGTATGGAGTGTTAAGAACGGCAGCGAGATTACTGGCGATGTCAACTCCAAGCCAGGAGTCGGTGTAGGTCCTGCAAGTGGTATGACCAACACCAACGCTCCACATCCGATGAAAGACAAGGTCATCACCGGTTGTTCTGGTGCTGAATTTGGTGTTCGTTGCTGGATTGCTGCCTACAATGCCAAAGACGGTTCCCTGGCATGGCGTGCATTCAGCATGGGTCCTGACGAAGACATTCTTTTCGACGCAAACACTACCTCACTGGGTAAGAAAGTCGGCAAGAACTCTTCTCTGAACACCTGGTGTTCTAACTCTGACTGGAAAGCCCCTGCGACTGCTCCTAACAGCTGTAAAGGCCTTAGTGATCAGTGGAAAACAGGTGGTGGTTCAGTTTGGGGCTGGTGGCCAGCAGACTTTGACGAAAACCTGCTGTACTACGGATCAGGTAACCCTTCAACCTGGAACCCGGTCGTACGTCCTGGCGACAACAAGTGGTCTATGACCCTGTTCGCTCGTGACATCGACACCGGTGTTGCGCGTTGGGTTTACCAGATGACGCCACATGATGAGTGGGACTATGACGGCATTAACGAAATGATTCTTGCCGACATGAAAGTCAAAGGTAAAATGCGCAAAGTCGCTGTTCACTTTGACCGTAACGGTTTCGCTTACACCATGGACCGCGTAAACGGTGAACTGCTTGTTGCTGAAAAGTATGACCCTGCTGTCAACTGGGCTACCCATATTGACATGAAGACGGGTTATCCTCAGACGGTTAACAAGTACTCTACCCATTACAATGGTGAAGACGTCGTTTCCAAGGACATCTGTCCTGCAGCCCTGGGTACCAAGGATCAGCAGCCTGCTGCTTACTCTCCACGTACCGGTCTGTTCTACGTTCCGACCAACCACGTTTGTATGACCTACGAGCCAGTCAGCTATGCTGCTGGTGGTAACCAGTACACTGCTGGTCAGGCATACGTTAACGCTAACCTGACCATGTATCCTGCTGGTGCGGTATGTCCGGATTGCCCGAACAACAACGCTGCCAAGGACAACATGGGTAACATGATTGCCTGGGACGCTGACAAGGGTAAGATCGTCTGGTCTATTCCTGAGCAGTGGTCAGTATGGTCAGGTGTTCTGGCGACCGCTGGAGACGTTGTCTTCTACGGCACCCTGGACGCCTACGCCAAGGCTGTAGACGCCAAGTCTGGTAAGCTGCTTTGGAAGTTCAAAGCGCCTTCCGGCATCATTGGCAACTTCAACTCCTGGGCACATAAAGGTAAGCAATACGTTGGTGTCCTTTCAGGCATCGGCGGTTGGGCTGGCGCAGTTGTCGCTATCCCTGGCTTAGCTGCTGCTCCTGACGAAGCTGCACTTGGCGCTGTTGGTGGTTACCGAGCTCTCCGCAACTCAGCACGTAACAGTGGTGTGTTGATGGTATTCAGCTTGCCGTAAGCACTAGACAAACATTTGTTTGTTGAAAAATCCCCGGCCTCGGTCGGGGATTTTTTTTTTATTAATCGTCATTTACGGCGGGAAAAATTCATATTCTGTCGAACTATAAGGGTGGTCACGGGTCTGAAAAATTGACAAAACGCGTAATTATCTTTTTAATTCGCTACACTGCTTTTTTGTTGTAAATAAATTTGAAATCAAATATTTGGAGAGTTTTAATGTCTTTAAAAAACTTATTGATATCAGGCTTGGCAATCATTGGCATGGCCTTCTCAAGTATGGCCATAGCAGCCGATCATACAATTAAAGCCGGCGCGCGTGCCTTTGAAACACCGATTCTATATATGGCTGCTGGCGACAATGTAGCCTTCACGAACATGAATTCTCATAACACCGTGACCGTCGATGAACTAGTACCTGAAGGTGGCAAAACCTGGGCCAGTGGCATGGGTGAAAACCTGGCACTGACTCTTGATGTCCCCGGTATATATTCTTATGTCTGCCAGCCGCACATCGGCTTTGGCATGGTCGGTGTGATTGTCGTAGGTGATGTTTCCGCCGACGACGTGGCGGCCTACAAGCAAAAGGCAATGGACACCTTGCAGGGCCCTTACCGTCGACTGCTGGGCAAGATCAACAAGATCGAACCTACTATCTAAAACAAAAACCTTAAGGAACAGCCCACTTCGGTGGGCTTTTTATAAATACATGAAAAAATATCTTACATACCTGTTGTTTGCACAGTTGCTGGTTGCCAATTCGGCACTGGCCGAAGTGGATGAAAAAGACCTTAAAGTCTGTGCTGACCCATACATGCTGCCTTTCTCTAACAAGGATGGTGAAGGCTACGAGAATAAAATCGCCGAGCTATTTGCCGAGAAACTTGGTAAAGGGTTGAAATATACCTTTTTTCCGCAGCGTATAGGCTTTATCAGGAATACACTCAAGGCTGAAGCCGAAGATGGTCTTGGATATAAATGCGACCTGGTGATTAGCGTGCCGGAAAACTTTGAACTGGCGGCAACAACCGATCCGTATTTCACATCGGCCTACGTACTGGTTTACGCTAAAGGTCGCAAGCTTGATTCGATTACTGATCCGTCGCAGCTTGATGCCTTTGTTAATGAACAAGGTAACAAGATTAAACTGGGTTTATCAGACAGAGGCCCTGCCCAGCAGTGGGTGTTTGAAAACAACCTGATTGGTGCTATCGCGCCGTACCAGGCACAGCCCGGTAACGTCAAGGAGAACCCGGGTAAGAAATTCATTGATGATATAGTTTCCGGCAAAATCGATGTTGCGATAGTCTGGGGACCTACCGCTGGCTACTACGCAAAAGAGCTTGCAGATGAGGCAGAACTGGTCTTACTTCCTTTACAGGATGATCCAAGCAAGCCGGAGATGCGTTTTACCTACAGTTTCTCGATGGCAGTGCGCTATGGTGAAAATGAATGGAAAGAGCAAGTCAATAAACTGATTAAAGAAAACAAGGACGAGATTAACAAAATCCTGACCGGGTATGGTGTGCCTTTGATCGATTAATAATCATATAACGACTACCTGGAATTTATTTAGATTATGAACAAAATTACATTTTTAATAGCTATATGCTTGGTTACATTTAGTCCGGCATCTTTATATGCCGAAGATAAATCTGAAACTGATAACACGCGTGTTCTTACAGAAGAGGAACTTGAGTCAAAGATTGGCCGTTTTGGAGAGGCTGAAGAAATCCCTGAAGGCTTTGAGTTCAATCCAGCCGAGGTCAAGCTCTGGATGACCGATCATTTCTCATCGGTGACCGAACCTGTAAGTATGTATTACGAGTTTGAACGCTCAGGTAGCTATGATCCCGGTTTCGTTGATTCGGTATACCTGAAAGTGAAAAAAATCAACGAAGATGGAACCAAGAATTGTCAACTTGATTTCCTGACAGGTGAAAAAAAGCAGGTGGTTAGACCGGAAAATGTGACCGAAATAACGGGTAATCCGATACTGGGTATTTTTTTACAGGGTGATGTTCAAAACATGCAACAGCTGACCGAGGGTCACTATCGCCATTTCATTAAAATGATAAAAGTAGCACTGCGCGAAGTCGCCACGGTTGAACCTGTGACTTTCAGCTTTGATGGGAAGGATTATTCAGGCGAAAAGATCATGTTTGCGCCATATTTGAATGATACGCATCGCACGGAATATGAGCGATTCGCCGTCAAGACCTACGAGTTTATCTTTGCGGAAAAGCTGCCCGGCCAGTTATATCAAATCAAGACCACCATTCCTGACATCGCTGATCCTGAAGCGAAAAAGCCACTCATCCAGGAAACAGTGACATTGAAAGGTATAAAAGCTTACAAGTCCTAGACTTGTAAGCTTTTTTTTACCAATAATCAATGTCTTGAACGGACGCGGTTAGCGCGTCTATCCAGTTTTTTCGGCTGCTGGCTTAATATATCAGTAGCACGTTCACCTTTCTTCAGGTTCACCGCACAGAACTTAAACTCCGGTATCTTGCCATAAGGATCCAGTGCCTCGTTGGTAATCAGGTTGGCTGCAGCCTCGTTAAAGCTGAATGGCATCATCACCACGCCTTCCTGCATTCCCATATCGGCACGCGTCGTCGCGGCAATTCTTCCGCGCCTGGATTCAATGACCATCACGTCACCAGATTTTAACCCATAGGATTTCAGATCTTCCGGATTGATAATGACACATGGACCGGGTTCAAGCGCATCCAGAACCCGCGAATGGCGGGTCATGGTGCCGGTATGCCAGTGTTCAAGCTGACGTCCGGTGACGAAAATGAACGGGTATTCATCATCTGTCAGTTCATCCGGTTCCGTGTATTCTGCCGGAACAAAACGACCCCGCCCATCCTCGGTGGGGAATATGCCGTCCTTGAAAATAACCGGTTCGCCCGGGTCACCGACATTTTTCAGCGGGTAGGTGAGTGAATCAACTTCTTCAAGTCTTTCCCAGGTAATACCTGCCATACTTGGTGCCGCCAGTCTTATTTCCTGGAATACATCCTTGGCGTGCTGGTAATTCCAGTCCAGTCCAAGACGGTTTGCCAGTTCCTGGATTATCCACAGGTCTTGTTTCGCATCGCCCGGTGGCTCGGTGGCCTTGCGGCCGAGCTGAACACGGCGGTCGGTATTGGTAAAAGTACCGTCCTTTTCCGGAAAGGCAGAAGCCGGAAGGATGACATCGGCATAACTACAGGTTTCGGTAAAAAATATGTCCTGTACCACCAGGTGTTCCAGGCTTGCGAGAGCCTCACGTGCGTGATTCAGGTTCGGATCGGACATGGCCGGATTTTCGCCCATGACATACAGACCGTTAATATCGTCATCATGAATCGCATGCATAATCTCGACCACTGTTTTGCCGGGATGCGGATCCAGTTCTGTCTTCCATAGCTCCTCGAATTTCTTGCGTACGTGAGGATCAGTGACTGGCTGGTAATCCGGAAAGACCATGGGAATTAAACCTACATCAGATGCACCCTGCACATTGTTTTGTCCGCGTAAGGGGTGCAGACCGGTACTGGTGCGACCAATTTGCCCGGTCATCAGTGCCAGAGAGATGAGGCAGCGTGCGTTATCAGTGCCATGAATATGTTGTGATATACCCATGCCCCAGAAAATAATGGCCGTGTCTGCCTTGGCATAAAGACGTGCGACTTCACGGATGGTTTCCGGAGGTATGCAACAGATCGGCGCCACCTTCTCCGGTGTGAATTCTTTTACGTTTGCTTTCAGTGCCTCATAGCCTTCCGTATGTTCCTTGATAAATTCATCGTTTTGCAGGTTCTCCTCGATGATGACATTCATCATGCCGTTTAATAACAATACATCTGTACCAGGACGCAACTGCAGGAAGTGTGATGCGTGGATAGCCATATCGGAGCCATAGGGCTCGATCACGATTAATTTACTGCCACGTTCGGCCGCATTTTTCATGAAAGTGGCGGCTACCGGGTGGTTATCATTCGGACGGGCGCCAATCACGATAATAACCTCGGCAAAGGTGCCGTCAGCTACCTGGTTCGATACCGCGCCAGAGCCAATCGTCTCCAGCAGTGCTGCAACGGATGAGGCATGACACAGGCGAGTACAGTGGTCCACGTTGTTGGTCCTGAAGGCCGTTCTGACCAGTTTCTGAAACAGGTAGGCCTCCTCGTTACTGCCCTTGGCACAGCCAAAGCCGGCGAGGGCAGACGGGCCCTTTTCATCTCGAATACGTTTCAGGCTATTGGCACTATAGTCCAGTGCTTCTTCCCAGGTAGCTTCGCGGAAATATTTGTGTATTTCCTGCGGATTAACCAGTTCAGGCGTCTTGGCCATGTCCTTACGGCGTATCATCGGTGTCGTCAAACGATCCGGGTGATGAATGTAGTCAAAGCCATAACGGCCTTTAACGCATAGACGGCTCTTGTTCGCCGGTCCGTCACGTCCTTCAACGTATTGAATCTGGTTGTTCTTGACGTTAAAGGTCAGTAAACAACCAACACCGCAATAAGGGCATACCGAATCAATTTTTTTATCCGGTTCGATTAGCCCTACGTTCTTGGCGGGCATTAATGCACCGGTGGGGCAGGCCTGTACACATTCGCCACAGGCGACACAGGTGCTTTCACCCATGGGTTCACCCATATCAAACACGATTTCGGAGTGCTTGCCGCGATAAGCATAGCCAATCACGTTGTTTACCTGTTCTTCGCGGCACGCCCTGACACAGCGTGTGCACTGTATACAGGCATCCAGGTTCACAGCAATCGCGCTGTGAGTCAGGTCGGGCTTGGGCTGGTGGCGTTGTTCAAACCGGGGATGGAACACCTTAAGTTCGTTGGCCCAGTGGTCAAGTTCTGAATTCAGCTTGTACGGTGATTTTCCCTGTTGTGGCATATCAGACAGCAACAGTTCAACAACCATTTTCTGAGAGTGCAGGGCACGTTCACTGTCACTTTTGACTTCCATGCCCTCAGTCGGTTGTCGGCAGCACGAGGGTGCCAATACACGTTCACCGTCAATTTCTACTACGCAGGCGCGACAGTTACCGTCAGCACGATAGCCTTCCTTGTAACACAGGTGTGGTATCTCCACGCCGTTTCGTTTAGCCGCCTGCAGGATGGTTTCTTCACCATAGGCCTCGACGTCGTTGCCGTTAAGTTTGAACTTGACGGCTTTTTCATTCATAAACTTCGGATTTGCAGCCATTATTCAAATTCCTCGGGAAAATATTTTATTGCGCAGCGCAACGGGTTTGGTGCTGCCTGGCCCAGGCCGCAAATGGAAGCGTCTTCCATGGCCCGGGATAGTTCTTCAAGTAGTGGTTGGTCCCATTCGTCCTTGTCCATCAACTTGACAGCCTTGCTGGTGCCAACGCGGCACGGGGTACATTGACCACATGATTCATCTTCAAAGAAACGCATGGCATTTAATGCCATTGCCTTGGCACTGTCCTTGTCAGACAGCACGATGATTGCGGCAGAACCAATAAAGCATCCATGTTTTTGGAGTGTGTCAAAGTCCAGTGGTTCATCGCCCAGCGATGCTGGCAGGATGCCGCCAGAGGCGCCGCCCGGGAAATAGCCATAAAACTGGTGACCGTCTTCCATGCCACCGCAGTACTCGTCGATTAGCTCACGCATGCTGATACCGGCAGGAGCAACATGTACCCCCGGCTTCTTTACGCGGCCACTGACGGAGAATGATCGCAGGCCCTTGCGCTCACGGCGGCCATGGCTGGCAAACCAGTCAGAACCCTTTTCAATAATCTCACGGACCCAGTGCATGGTTTCCATGTTCTGTTCCAGCGTCGGGTGACCAAACAGGCCAACCTGGGCCACGTAAGGTGGACGCAGGCGTGGCATGCCGCGCTTGCCTTCGATCGATTCGATCATGGCCGATTCTTCACCGCAAATGTAGGCCCCGGCACCACGACGCAGGTATATGTCGGGTAATTCCGCGGGCGGATCCTGTTTCAGCTTTTCCAGTTCCTGCTCAAGCATTTTGCGGCAACCGGCATATTCATCACGCAGGTAGATATAGATGTCTTCTGCCTCGATGGCCCAGTGTGCAATCAGTGTGCCCTCGATAAAGCGATGCGGATCGCTTTCAAGATAATAACGGTCCTTGAATGTCCCCGGCTCACCCTCATCGATGTTAATCGCGATCTTTCTTGGTGCTGGTTGCTCACTTAATATCCGCCATTTACGCCCGGTGGGGAAACCCGCACCGCCCAGTCCGCGCAGGTTCGAGTCTTCCATCAGGGTAATGATGTCCTCGCGCTTGTGTTTGCCTGCCAGGCAGTCCTGCCACAACTGGTAACCACCTGATTTTTTGTAGTCTTCATAATTTACGTAGTCAGGCGGAACATCATCATTCAGTTCATTATTATCCAGTGCTGCAAGCACCTTGTTCTTGTCGGCTTTCTCTACAGGTCGGGTACCGCATACTGCTACCGGCGCGCCGGCGCAACGTCCCACACAGGGTACGGGTTGAATACGGATCTTCTTGGCATCAACCGTGTCTTCCAATTCTTCCATCAATTGTTCCGCGCCGTACAATTCACAGGTCATGGATTCGCATACCCTGACGGTGACCGGCGGTGGCGGTGTTTCATTTTCATGTAGCACATCAAAGTGATGATAGAAAGTTGCCGTTTCATAGACTTCCGTCATCGGCAGGTTCATCTCGCCGGACAGTGCCAGGATGTGCCGGTTGGAAATGTGGTGATACTTGTCCTGTATCTTGTGCAGGTGCTCGATCAGCAACTCTCGTGTTCTTGGCGCATCACCAAGTAAATCCTGTACCTGGGCCAGTGCTTTCTGGTCCATGATACGGCCAAGTATTCGACCTTTTTTTCCTCTAGTTCGTTTCATGCTCTTAATATCTGTGATTTATAGAATTATCGTTTGTTCATTACTTTCAAAATCAGTAACTCGCCCTTGCCATTTCTTGCCAGGTCACCTGAAAAGCGGTGAGCCATTGGCCCGTATTTCTTGAAGAAATCGAATTCAGGGTCCATGTTGGCAAGCTGGGTAAAAAACAGGCGTAGAAATTGCATTTTAAGATTGCCACAACTTTTGAAGGTGGCAGCAATATGCTTGGGTTTTTTTGCCAGCATAATGGTACCGCGACGCATGGCCTCGCCCGGGTAATATCCCACTTTGTCCAGTACCACGACAGTACCGGCATGCATGCGACTGCCGCAAAAATCACCGGCCTTACCATGTACAATGATCAGGCCGCGTCGCATCTGGTCGCCAAGCCGATCACCGGCATTGCCCTTGATGTTAATGGTGCCCCTGTTCATGCCAAAGGTGTCTCCGGGTAACCCGGCACCCACGAAGTGTCCGGCATTGCCATGAATATTGATTCGACCACCGGTCATTGCAGTACCAGTCCAGGAACCGGCATTACCGCTGATATTGATCTCGCCACCGCTCATCGATTGGCCAAGCAGATCGCCGACATCACCTTTCACCTGTATATGACCAGAGGACATATTTTTGCCAACGCAGATCAGCTTGTCACAACTCTTCTCAATTACAAGCTGTTCGCCAGGTTTGCCACTGATAACAAATAACTTGTCCACGGTAGCTGTTTCCTTGCCGTAGACCAGTGGTAATTTTTTTATCTTTGCCAACGTCATTCCCTGTAATGCTTCCGGCACCAGCGGCGAAACATCCAGTGTGAACTTGGGCCTGGTTTTCAGGGCAAATGTCAGCACGCTCATTTCAATATCTCCCTGAGATAGAAAAGGTGCGGACCCAGGTTGCCACCGTAATTACCGGCAGCGATTCGATAGATGCCTTGCTTGGGACTATAGGCGCACGCTGCCTTGATGCCGACGCGCATTGCACGGGCAACGGATTCTTCATCGAGTCCATTGATAACAATTTCGAGAACCGAGCCGATCTCCGGTCCCAGTTCGGATTTCACCACGCCTTTAAGGGTAGGGCAGTAAGCCTCGTTGGTTGACGCACTCAGGAAAGGGTACTTGGAGCCCACCTTGGAGCCAGAACCAACGACACCACCCGGAAATGCGGTAATTACGCCTTCAACCTGTTTGATGGCATCGACCGCCTTTTCACAGGCCATTAGCCCCTGGCGAGCGGTCTTGGCCAGTACCAGGAAGTTACCACCACCGATTGCCTTGGTAACGCCTGTGGTTTCCTCGCAGATAAACTCACCGTGCATAACCGGTATACGCCAGAAACGCTTGCCATTGATCAACTTGGATATCTGGTAACCGTCTCCGAAATAGCGCAGGCTTTTTCCCATCGCCACCTGTGTGTCGGAATCAAGCCCGGAGTAACAGGCGGTGGTGACCGTGGTCATGACTGTCTGGCCAACACGAACCGGGATCTGCTTGCCAAGTTCCTTGTTGGACATGGCAAAGATCATCACAGACAGGCCCGGGCGACCATCCGGTGTTTCATCCGGTGTGAGTTCTCTTTCAATGTCTGCCTCAACGCCACAGGCAATCACCGATGTCGCAAAACCGCGCAGTGCATTGGCCGCGCGATAAGCCCACTTCAGGCTCATCGCGGTAATAATGATTCGCGTTGCCTTCATGGGGAAGGCTTCGGCAAAGGTATCGTCTATTTGTACGCCGTTAATCTTCATGGGTTTACATACAGGGTTGGACAATTAGTTTGCCGCTACCATGCTCCACAATCTCATCATCATCTATCTTGTAGTTGCCGAGGCTGACGGTCTGGTAATCATCGAAGTAACGTTTCAGTGACCTCTCTATACCCTTGTCATAACCGGGCTTCAGAATATGGGTGCCACCGTTGACTACTTTTACAATCTTGCCATTTCGCACAATCAGTTCACCGTCCTTGAATACATAATCCGGTTTGCTGAACATCTTTTCCTTGTCCTTGTGATTGCTATAAACAGTAATGTCGGCAATTGCCCCGGCACCCAGGTGACCGCGATTCTTTAAACCAAGACTGCGGGCCGGCGCGGCACGGGTCATTATCGCAATCTCGTACAGGGAATACTCACGATCAATACTGGCCAGGGTGCTGGCTGCTGCCGCATCCGGGTTGATGGTTGCCAACATGTCGTTCCTGAAACTCTTGTCCATCAACAGTCGAATCAAATGTGGATAAGAGGTAAAAGGTGCACCATTTGGATGATCGGTGGTCAGGAAAATGCGCCACGGATCGTTCACCATCAGGAACAGTTCGAGTCCGATTGCCCATTGCAGGGCATTGACGAAATTCTTGTCACGGTAGCGAAAGGGCACGACACCACAGCCTGCATCACACTCGAGGTCCATGATGACCCATTTTTTCGGATGCGCATGCCAGTGACCCGCATACTGGTGCTGGGAGTCGCCGGAACAGGTAACCGTCTGGTTAAACAGCACCTGGCCCACATCACAACTGATATTGGGGTTGCTATTGATGGCCTCGGCAATCTCTGCAGCGCCTGAAGAAAATTTTCTATCGCCCTCGGTGCCATAACTATGAAACTGGATATGGGTAAGATGCATGCGCATCCCTTCAGTGGCCCTGATAGTTTCCAGCGTAGTGTCCATATTGCCTGGTACACCCAGGTTACAGCCGTGTACGTGTAACGGGTGCGGAATACCCAGTTCAGTTACGGCCCGGGCCAGTGATAACAATATCTGGCGTGGGCTCACACCGTAATACTGGTTCTGCTCGTCAAGATCCAGTTCCCGCTGGTTGAATTTGAATGCGCTGATACCACCGGGATTCACAACCTTGATACCCAGCGCCTTGGACGCGTTGATCGTCCAGCCAACGTAATCGCTGATAGCGGCCTGGTCTTTCTTCGATGACAGCATACGCAGGAAAAAATCATCGCTGCCAAGCATGGCATAGGCGCCCTTGTCGACCATGGGTGTATCGGCCATCTCCATGTGCGACTGGCGTGCATTGGAAGGCACCATCGCCGGTTCAAAGCAGGCGGTGTAACCCATTTCCGCGTAACGATAGCCGGTAGTGAGGGTAGAAGGTGCCGCGTACCCACAGCCGGAACGGGTCAACCTGGTTCTTTCAACAAGATCGGCCTGGTGATCCTCGGGTAACATCATGCGGGCGATATTGACCTTGCCACCGCCAATGTGTGTATGTATATCAATGGCACCGGCCATGATGACCTTGCCCTTTAAATCAAACGTCTTGTCGATCCTGGTATTCGGGTTTGGCTTACGGGTAATAACGCCATTGTGAATATAAATATCACGTTGTTCGCCGTTGATGCCATGCACCGGATCATAGACTTTGCCATTTGCAAGCTTGATATACATATTAAGTTACATCCTCTCAATAATTTGCTTGATAACGGACGCAACACTGGGATGCGGTGACTCACGCAATTGTTTCAGGGGCAGGGCGACAACGCTATCCGTTCTGAACAGTTGACCGGCATGGTCAACTCCCGGGGTACTAACGGGTATGAATACATCCGGTTTAAAGTTTAGTTTGGTTTCGGGCGTCGCCATCACTATGGTCGGGATAGACGCCTTCGGCGGGCTGTGCTCATCACTGAAACTGGAGACCCATAACAGGGAGTCCACTTCCTTGTTTTTCAGCACGTTGTTTGAACTGTAGCGGTTCGGGTCGTAGTCCGGGTAACCCTTGTTAAAATTAACCCTTAGCGGGTAACCACTTTGCCAGGCACAAATACTGTTAGCCGTAGTGGCACCGTCATTACCACCCAGGGTAAATCCGGCAAAACGTGTTTCACGTGTCAGGTATTTGGCCATTTCCGTCATGGCCTGCACGGTTAGCTCGGCATGCGGCATGGTAAGTTCCGCCGGGGCCCAGACAAATACGCCGTATTTCGCAGACTTGATCCTGGCAGCCAGTTCTTCAAGTACCTTGATCTTTATGCCGCCAACCTGTTCTACATCCATGCTGGCACCCGATGTAATTGCATGCATGGTTGAGATGATCTCGTTGATCTCCTGGTTCTTGCATTTCAGCACGGTAGGCTTTCTTCCTGCCGGACTGGTACCAGCACGCGTATTCAGGTTTTCGCCGATATAAACTATCTGGCGATCTTCCTGCTTCAACTTGAACATGGATTGTTCGTTCCAGATAACCCGCTCAAAAAAACGTGGATACTGTGTTGCGTCGGTACCGACAAAGACCACCATATCGGCGCGGTTCCTGATTTCGGCCATGGTGGTTGTGATCCAGCCCAGGTCTTGCAAGACCAGGGTGTTACGTATCAACGCATTGCCGTGCATATGGTCAACCACCGCGCCGCTGATATCGGCCAGGTGTAGCAGTTGACGCATACCGCCTGCGTCAGTTGCCAGTCCACCAAATAACGGTGTGCTGGATTGCTTGATGATGTCACCAGCTGCGGCAATGGCCTTGTCCAGCGAGACCTGTTTACCCTTGATGCTGGCACTGACCTCGGTGATAGGCTTTTCAAATCCAGCTTTGGCCTTTGGACAACCATTGGCAACAATTTTGAGTTTATTGTTGTTGTTCTTAACGGTGAGATCGTCACAGACGATGCCGCAAAACGGGCAAGCCACTTCCTGTCTTTCAGATGGTAATGAGTGAGAAGAGTCTTCCAATGATAAGTCCTTTGAATTCAGCTAATTATTATTATAAGTGTGGTTAATTGCTACATTATAAACCTGACTGCCGCCTGCTCAACAACAGTGGGGAAATTGTTTATATAGTTTAAGTAAAAAATAGGACGACGTCAGAATATTGTTTGACTAATCTAGCAGTTCCAGCATCTCACTTCTGCGCGTAAATTTTTCTCGTGGTTTATCGATTTTCTCGCCGTTGGCGATCTCTGCAGCGTCAATTTTCTGCCAATCCTGGTAGCTAACCGGGCGAACCTCTTTATCTGCCAGAATAGCATACAGTTGTTCAGCACCACCTTTGCTCTCCGTGCTGTCCAGCTTGTCCAGGTCATCGAGCAGGCAGCCGACTGTCTCCACACTGCAGGCACGATTCGTGCCGATTATTCCGCTCGGGCCACGTTTGATCCAGCCTGCCGTGTAAAGTTGGGGCACGACCTTGCCGTCCTCTGTCACCCGGCCGGCCTCGTTAGGGATTGTGCCCCAATCGTCATGAAACGGTACACCGACAATGGGAACACCACGATAACCGATGCTGCGAAACAGGATGCCGGCCTCTATCTCCAGCGTTTCACCTGTGCCACGGGCAGATTGCCTGAAGGGTTCGCCACTGAGGCTGTTTTTTTCAAGAATAATTTTTTCCAGGTGTCCGTTGCCAACCAGTTCGACCGGGCCCATTAAAAAGCGAAACAGGCAGCGGCGCGATTTATCGTCATCCACGAGCGAGTGGGCAAATTCGCTGAAAAGGTCATACACTTTCTTGTTGCCTATATTGGTTTTTTCTTCCAGTTCCCTTTCACTCTCGGCATTCAAATGCAGGTCTTCGGTTGCCACCACCGGGGCGCAATCCGCCAGTTCACCAAATTCACGTAATTCCTTGGGCGTAAACTTGGCCTGGGCCGGGCCGCGCCTGCCGATGACATGGATCTCCCTGATCCTGCTTTCAGCAAGGACATCCAGCGCGTGTTGCGCAATGTCCGTGTTTTTTAGCTCGTCGACGGTTTTTGACAGGATGCGGGCTACATCGGCGGCCACGTTACCCTGGCCAATGATGACGGCAGTATCACCCGACAGGTCAAACTCCCGGTCGCGGTAGTCCGGGTGGCCGTTATACCAGCCGACAAACTCGGTCGCGGTGTAACTGCCGGGCAGGTCTTCACCGGGAATATTCAACTTCCTGTCGGTTTCCGCACCGCAGGTAATGATAATGGCGTGATGTGACGCCTTCAGTTGTTCGATCGTAACGTCGACGCCCACGTTGACATTGGCGATGAGATTAAAACCATCTTCAGACGCAATCTTTTCGTACAGCTTGATCGCCTGTTTCAATTTCTGATGATCGGGTGCCACACCAGTCCTGACCAGTCCGTAGGGTGAAGGCAGGCGCTCGAGTATATCGACCTTCACATTGATGTCGCTCTTTAGCAGTGCCTCAGCCGCGTAAAAGCCACTGGGTCCGCTGCCAACGATGGCGACCAGTAAAGGATTGTCCTCTGTTCCGAGCCTGGACATGACGCTACTCTAGAAGCCCAGTTCGGCCTTGCGTTCCTCGGCACCGGGCAAGGGGTCCATTTGTTCCTCGCATACGGGCAGTTCTGCCGCGCGTTCCGCATTGATCTCTATCCAGTGTTCCTTGTCCTCGGGGATATCGTCACCCTCGAATATTGCCTGCACCGGGCACTCGGGAATACAGGCGCTACAGTCAATACAGGTGTCGGGATCGATATAAAGCATGTCATCGTCATAATGAAAGCAGGCGACTGGACAGACGGTAACGCAATCTGTAAATCGACAGCCCTTGCAATTATCAGTCACGATTGTGGTCATTGCTTCCTCCTTCGCCCGGGGGCGAGTTAGCTAGTTGTTATTTGCCCGCGTACAACAAAATTTCTCCACGATTTAACTCTACCGAGTCACCACACCAGCGTTGAAATTCTCCATCCAGTATCTTGCTATCGATGTCGAATCCCGCATCAAGCAGGTGATTAAGGTACTGTTTCAGAAACACCGGGCGATACTGGCAGCCCAGGCTGAATGTGGGCAGCATGGCCGTCTGCTTGAAGCTGATGATCGAGCCGCGTTTCATGCCGGCGCCATTACGTATTCCCATTTCGCCGCAGATGATGATTGTGCCGGCCAGCATATTAACGCCGGTGAAGTCGCCGGCATTGCCGCCCACGGCAATCAAACCACGGCGCATACAGTGACCGGTTTCATTTTTCACATTGCCATGCACCAGGATCTCGCCGCCTTGCATACCAACCGTACTGCCACGGTAGCCGCTACCAACCATGTGTCCGGCATTGCCCTTGACGGTAATCTTTCCGCCCAGCATCTCGGGTCCAAGCCAGTCCCCGGCATCGCCCTCGATCACGATCTCGCCACCGCTCATGGCGGCACCGGTGTGGAGACCGATATGACCATCGACATGGATAGAGCCGTGCGACATGGTTGCGCCCACGTGTTTGACCCGGTTCAGATCACCCTCGATTCGGATGTCGCCATCAACCTCGCCACTGCAGTCAAAGAAATCCGCCAGCTGCTGTTCACGGTTACCGTGGAAGACAGCCAGGCGTTTTACATCATCGAGGCTGAGCGAGCGCATTCGATCCGGGCAGATACAATCGGCCTCCAGCGGAACCTCGGGTTGATGGCGTAATTTAAGCGTCAGTGGCATGGCTATCCCTCCGCTTCCAGTAAAGGCAGTAACCGTATCTGGTACTGACCAAGACCGCCGCCATAATTACCGGCCGACAATTGCTTGATGCCAGGTTTTGCTGCTGCATGTAGTCCAACGCGCATGGCTTCTTCCACGACCGCCAGGCTCAAACCGTCGATGACGATCTCGAGCACACAATTAATATCGTCATCCAGTGCCGTTTGCTTACTGACGCTGCGCAGCGTCGGGCAGTAGGCATCATTGGTAGATGCAATCAGTGATTTATAACGCGATCCAACCTTACTACCACTGCGCACCACGCCGTTAGGGAACGGCAGGATAATATCTGGAAGTTCGCGCATGGCCTTCGTTGCCGCCGTTGCCGCACGCAACGTAGCCTTTTGATTCTTGCCGAGTATCAGCAGGTTGCCGCCGCCAACTGCTTCCTGCACGTGGAACTTGTCATCGACGACAAACTCACCGTCCATTACCGGGATGCGCCACAGGCGCTGGTCCTTCAACATCTTGCTTATCTGGAAGCCATCACCGAAATAGCGTAGCTGGCCACCGACCGTGATGACATTGCCCTCGTGTAAACCGCTGTAGCAAGCGGTAGAAGGGCAGGTCATGACACACTGGCCTATGCGTTCAATCAACCTGTTCTGGATACTGTCGGCGTCCATGGTGAAAAACAGCACGCTGACCCCCGGTCTGCCGTCAGG
This sequence comes from Gammaproteobacteria bacterium, assembly GCA_965229565.1. Lineage (GTDB taxonomy): Bacteria > Pseudomonadota > Gammaproteobacteria > Eutrophobiales > Eutrophobiaceae > JANQNX01. Next base: position 1,740,867 of record OZ245888.1, read on the forward strand.
TGAATCATGCGCCGAAATCTCGGCCTCGATACCGGCCTCGCATTTACAGCCAATCACCGAGGTCGCGAAACCGGTTACGGATTGTGCTGCTGCCATGGCCCACTGCTTTGTCTCGGCTGTAATAATGAAGCGCGTGCCGAACATCTTGAACGCCTCGGCAAAGGTATCGATGACCTCGGTTGATTTAATCTTCATTCCTGTGACCCCGTTGGGATAACCTCATGGTCATGCAGGTAGCGATCGTCTACGGCATAGTTCGAGAATTCGATGGAGTAATAGTTTTCGAAGAATGGCTTCACCACGTCTTCAATCTTGGCGTCGTACTCGGGCGCAATGTGCAGCAGCTTGCCGATGAAATCATTCTTGAATTCGTGGTTTTCGATAATGGTATGACCGGACTTGATAACAAAGCGCGGGGCATTGAACATCATTTCCTTGTCTTCCATGTCGTCGTAGATGGTGATGTCGGCATCGGCGCCAATACCAAGCTGGCCCTTGTTGGTTAATCCCAGCGCCCGGGCAGGACCGGCGCGGGTGATGATCGCGATTTCATTGAGCGTGTATTCACGGTCCAGGTCGGGCAGGGTGGTATTCAACAAGGCCTTCTGGTTGACGCGTTTCATTTCCTCGCGGCGAAAGCCCTTGTCCATGAGTAACTTGATCAGCTTGGGATAGCTCTGGAATGAACCACCGTTGGGGTGGTCCGTGGATAAAATGACCCGCCAGGGATCCCGGGATAACAGGAACAGTTCCAGTCCAATGGCCCATTGTAGCGTGTGCATGTACAAGTGTTCCTGGTAGGTAAACGGTACGATGCCGCAGCCACTTTCGCACTCGGTATCGGCGTTGACCCATTTGCCCTTGCTATGTCCTTTCAAGACATACGCTAGCGGCGCATCGGCGGTCATGATAGTGGACTTGCCGAACATGACCTGGCCAACATCACAGGTAATGTTGGGATTGTTATTAACGTAATCAATTATTTTTGTTGCCTCGGAGACCGGGTTGCGTCCGAGCTCGCCGCCATAACTATGAAACTGGATATGGGCAATGTGTGCGCGCTGACCTTCTGCTGTCTTCATGGTCTCCAGTGTCGTCACGTAATTGCCACTGTGGCCGAGGTTATTACAGTGAATGTGGGGCGGATGCGGGAAACCGCGCTTGTTCACGGTATCGATGAAGGCCTTGATGATTTTCCTGGGCGTGAGTCCTTCATCGGTCAGCTCGTCGATATCCGACACGTTGGAGTTTTTCTTGCCCTTCCATGGTTCATCCCCGCCCGGGTTTACCAGTTTCACGGTGTAGGCCTTGGTAGAACTTACCCACCAGGCCACGGCCTGATCAAATTCCTCGTAGCGTTTTTCCTTCAGTAATTGCTGCAGGAGAATATTGTTGCCAAGCAGGACATAAAAGCCTTTATCGATGACAGGTGTGTCATGAAATTCCTCCAGCGTGTGGCGTGCACCGATAGGGGTAACAGCCGCCTCCATAGCAGTGGTATAGCCGAGAGTGGCATAGCGGTAACCGGTTGCAAACGTCGAGGGCACAGTGCCCCCGGTACCGGAACGGGTAAACGGCGTGGATGGATGCACATCGTGCCTGTGGTCCTCGGGCTGCAGCTTGCGTGCAGCGTTGACCTTGGGTCCGGCAATATGGCAATGAATGTCGACGCCGCCGGGCATGATAACCATGCCCCTGGCATCAATGACGGTCGCATCTTCCTCGACGCTGTCTACCAGCTTGCCGTCCTTGATACAAAGCTCTTTTATTTCACCATCTATACCGTTAGCTGGGTCATAGACCCGCCCGTTGATGATGCGCAGTGAAGCTGTCATCAAATACCCCTAAAACTCTAGATATTTATGAGTAATTTTACGACAACTGTTTGATGAACTTTTCTAACCGGGAAATCTTCGGCGTACCTTATGGCGTCGGAGATATCCTGTTTAGTTTTAAATTCTCGTAAATGGTCTCAATTATAATTATTAATTAATACAGTACTTTATCAAAATTTAGTATTGAACAAAATTACAATGGTGCTGCTACCTTTGCCTCACCCAATGCGCCAACGGCATGGTGCCGGGCCAGCATTAATTCGTTTACGCGTTTTTTTATTGCAGTCAGTATCGTCTCGTCGTCCGGGAAGGGCGATTCGAATGCCGGTCGCAATGTAATAGGCACATCGTCCATGCGATACACCGTCCCCGAGGTGTTTATGCCGTAGGTAGATGTTCGAAAAGCGACATGGGCATCCTTGGTGGTTTCGGTGTTCTTGGTATCCAGCACGACAATTGGAATCTTTTTCAAATGTTCAATGGCCCGTTTTGGAAAATTTGATGCCGGGTCACTGGCAATTATCAATGCTGCATCGGCATGACCGTTGGACAAGGTGTCCACGGTAGTAAACTCGCCCGGGTTGAAGCGTGGATAGCCGCGGCTGAAGTTGACGCCGAACGGGTAGCCGGTTTGCCATGACACCACGTTGTCGGCACCGGTGACGTTGCCGTGACCACGTACCGGTTTGGCAACAAAGTGAGTGTATTCATTCAAATCGGTTGCCAGCGCCAGCAGGGCGCCGGAATTGAAGTGGCGACCGCGGGTCATGGTCAGACCCATGCCAAAAAACAGCACGCCAAAACGGCAGTTCTTCATTCTATCGGCCAGGTCGGTCAGCGTTTCCAGTGGCACGCCGGTTTCCTGTTCAATATCGCATGACAGGGTTTTGCCCTTGACCAGCGCCCGTAATGCCCACAGCAGTTCAAAGTCCTTGCCGGGTTTCGGGGTCAACAGTATATCGGCAACCGGAGAAGACTTGGTTTTGCGCACGTCGACCAGTACCACGGTACGGTCTTTCTTGCCTCCGGGTGTAAACATGCCCTTCGGTGTGACGGCATAACGGCCAAAATGACGCGGATGTGATTCGGCCGGGTTACCGCCCCAGTAAATAACCAGGTCGGCCCGGTTTTTCACCTCGCCCAGCGTGCTGGTGCTTTCGCCCACGCCCTGGAAGGCAAGACCGGAAGGCCCGTGACATACAGACGTGGTGGTATCAATGGTGCCACGGATAATATCGGAGATGGCGACCGCCTGGCGCTGTGCCTCACAGGTCGTGTCGCTTAAACCATAGGTAATCGGGAAACGGGCATTGGCAAGCGTTTGCGCGGCTTCCTCGATGGCCTCCTCGACACTGACTTCTTTACCATCAATCAGCGCGGCAGGCGCATCTTCTATGGTGTGTTCCGCAAACCAGGCGCGACCAAGCACACAGGCATTTTTTGCCTTGACGATTTTCTTGGCCTCAACATCGACATGTAAATGCATGTCATCACAGACGCAGCCACAAAATGTGCAGGTGGCGTTTTCGACTATCTTGATGTTGCTGCTTTCAGTTTCGCTCATGCTTTAACCTCTCATGTCTGATTATGCTTATCTGCTCAGACTTTCTCAATTTCCACTTCCATATGCTTGGACAGCGGCATGCCGCTGCCGGCCGTATCACTTTCCATCAACTGGCTTGATGGCGGCCCGTAGGCAATAAACAGTGTGCCGGAAGGAAGTTCACCGGGCTTTTTGGCAATACATTTTACGACTGTTTCACCAACGGGGTTACTAAGTCTGACAGAGTCGCCGTCAACCAGTTTCAGCTTCTGCATATCGTCCGGGTTCATTTCCAGGGTCGAAGTCACTTCCAGGTACTCTGCCTTGAGTTTCCCCTGGTTCAGCGAAGTGCCTTGTTTACTTGAACGCCCCGGTATCAAAATCATTTTCATTCACACCTTCTCCAGGCTGTGTATTCTGGCACATTGCTGCCAATAGAATTTGCCTTTAATACTTGACCCATATAACTGTAATTTTAAATACTTACCATTATAGTCACGTCGGCCAGTCAAGAACATACCTGACGCAGGTTCTTGATAAATAGTCGGGGAATATAACCAACACGGCAGGGTTTCTGTTATATTGCGTTGCAACTAAACGAGGGCAGACGCTATCAGGATGAAAGACAGGTTTGATTCGATGAGCACAAAATTTGTCTCTGTGCAGGCACCGGCCAGGTTGCATCTTGGTTTCCTGGACCTGCATGGCGGCCTGGGGCGCAAGTTTGGCAGCCTCGGTCTTGCGGTCAGGCATGTCAATACCACTCTCATCGCGGGTTATGGTGATGATATTGATGTGTCCGGGCCTGGCGCGGAGCGCACAGCCGAACTGGCGGAACAGGTCTTGTCGCACTATGGTATCGATGGCGGTGTTCGTATTGAAATGGTCAACGCCATTCCTGCCCATGCCGGACTCGGCTCTGGCACCCAGCTGTCACTGGCTATCGCTACCGCGATAACACGCCTGTACGGGCTCTCCGCTGATACCGCCAAACTGGCGACTATATTGCATCGCGGGGCCCGTTCCGGCATAGGTATTGGTACTTTTATGCATGGTGGTTTCATTATTGATGCCGGCCGCGGCAAGCAAACCGAAGTGCCGCCGGTCATTAGCCAGGCTGTAGTTCCTGAACACTGGCGGATCCTGCTGGTATTCGACCAGGGTACCGAGGGCATTAACGGCGTGCCCGAGCGGCGCGCCTTTAATACCCTGCCACCGTTGGATGCAGACCTTGCTGGCCTGTTATGCCGCCTCGCCATGATGCAGGTGCTGCCAGCGATCGCCGAGGACAATTGCCAGCGCTTTGGCATTGCCATCACGCGCATCCAGGAAATCATCGGAGATTATTTTGCACAGGTGCAGGGCGGTCGTTTTACCTCGCCCTTTCTGGCACCTGTACTATCAGAATTACAGGAACTGGGCGCCACAGGTAGCGGCCAGAGCTCATGGGGGCCAACCGGCTTCGCTTTTTTCCCAAATGAGACCACTGCCTTCCAGGCGTTGAAAAAAATACGGGCCAATTGGAAGAAAGAATCAAGATTGTCGTTTATGCTGACAGAACCCTGTAACCAGCCGGCCATGATAAAAGAGACAGTGACCCGTCCCCAACTTGAAACATTTCAGGACGGCGAGACGATACAACAAGTGATAACAACATCAGGACAGTCATGAGCAAAAAAGAAGATCCCTACTTATTACACATGTTCAATCCGACCAAGAACGTGAGCCCGTTTGATGTCAACATGGCCTACGAGGCTGACTTTGATGGTGTCATTCCCTATACCGAGGTCGCACTGGAAGATATACACGCACTGACCCAGGACACGATATTTTCGCGTGGAAAGAAAGGCGTTGAGCGCACCGGTATATTTATCGGTGGACGCGAATTTGGTCTCGCTATTGATATGTTAAAGCGCGCCAAGTCTGCCATGGTGCCACCGTTCGAGATCTCTGTCTTTGCCGATCCCAGTGGTGCGATAACAACAGCGGCCGCATTGATGGCCTGTGTCGAAGCCAAGTTTAAACAGAAGACAGGTTCAGATCTTGAAGGTAAACGCGTTGATATTCTCGGTGGTACCGGACCGGTCGGGGTGTGTGCCGGGATACTGGCCGCCCAGTGTGGTGCAGAGGTTTACTTGACCAGCCACCGTGGCGCACGCATCGCAACCGAATTTGCGTCGGAATATAACAATCGCTTTAACATTGATATGCACGGTCAGGGCAGCAGTAACAATGAAGACGTACTGGAGTTTATGCGCAAGTCGGACATTGTCATTGCGGCAGCCAAGGCCGGTATCCAGGTGTTATCAAAGCAGCAACTGCAAGCCGCAGAGAACCTGAGTATTGCCGCGGACGTCAACGCGGTTCCGCCAGTAGGAATAGAAGGTATCGATGTGTTCGATATGGGCAAGGAACTGGACTTCACGCCAAACAAGGCCCTGGGCCTGGGCGCGTTGGCCATTGGTGACGTCAAGTACAAGGTTCATAACAAGTTGTTCGAGATGATGAAAGACCCGGATAGCGTGGTCTATCTCGAGCACGAGGAAGCTTTCAAGGTAGCCCGCAAATTTGCCCCGGCTGATTAACTAACCATGCCTGCCTTGCTACCTGGCAGGGCAGTATTACTACCATGTCCAGACCGCACTGTGTGATCGTTGCCCGTTCCGGGCGCGCCCTGGCAGCCAGTGCCAGCAAGGCAGGCTACCTGGTCCATGTTATTGACGCCTTTGCCGATGTCGATATCCAGGCAGAGACGGTACAGCGCTGCCAGTACGATGCGACCGGTTTTAACGTGCCGCAACTGCAGGCCATCTATTCAGATTTGCAGGCTCGATATCCAATTGAACTGGTTGTTGTGGGTAGTGGCCTGGAACAACAGCATGATTTATTGCAGCAGACATCATCCCGGGTAACTCTTTATTCCAATGGCCCTGACACGCTGGCGCACGTGACGGACCCATTCCGTTTTTATGCCATGCTGGAAAGAGCAGGTTTACCCGGTATTCCCGTGTACCGCGAGTGGCCAGGCAATACCGGGCCGCTTTTATGTAAGCGTATCGGTGGCATGGGTGGCGAACACATTAAGCGGGCTGACGAATCAATCCCGCTCGCTCCCGGTTTCTACTACCAGCCTTACATAGAAGGAGCGGTGTATAGCGTGGTCTTTGTCGCAGATGGCAGGAATCACGCGGTGGTCGGGTATAACTCGCTATGGCTGGAGCAGCATTGTGATAACCAGCCATTTTTACTGGGTGGGGCCAACAGCATACAACCAGCGGCAGAGTTGCAGGCTGGAATTGAAAATTGCCTGGAGGTTATCGTGCCGGAAACCGGTTTGCGGGGTTTATGCGGTATGGATTTTGTTATTGATAGAAATGGTGAAACCAGGATCCTCGAGATCAATCCGCGCCCGCCCGCTACATTTGAACTCCACGAAGGTGAGCAATCATTATTCGCGGCCCATTTACAAAGCTTTGCGCAGCCGGTGGCACCGTACCGCCGATGTGATCGACACCGTGCCTATGTCATAATCTACGCCACGGAGAATATAGCGATAAGTACAGGCTTCGACTGGCCTGCATGGGTAAAGGACAGACCCGCAGCCGGGACACAGTTCGAACCGTGCCAACCTGTCTGTACGATACATGCAGAATCAGAAACCACTTCCGAACTGCTGGAATTGCTTGAACGCAGAAGACAAGCGCTTTGCTCACAACTGTACAGAGATTAAAGACGATAAAGAAAACTAAAGACATAAGATTAGAGGCGAGTAACCAAGATGAACAATAACAATACCCCCAGCATTAACAAACTGACCCGGTCGCTGGTCGATCAACTGGTCAACAACGCCGCGGCCCTTCGCGTCGAGGTGAGCCAATTGGAGAACGGTAGTCAAATTATTGATGCCGGCATAAACGTGGCAGGTGGCCTGGAAGCAGGTCGCATTATCGGTGAAATATGCATGGGTGGCCTGGGTACAGTGAAGTTACGTGCATCAACCAATTTCAGAAACTGGTCATGGCATCTGGATGTACACAGCACCAACCCGGTTCTGGCCTGTCTTGCCAGCCAGTATGCCGGCTGGAGCCTGAACCATGGCAAGGGCAAGGAAGCATTTAACGCGCTGGGTTCCGGTCCGGCCAGGGCTATGGGCAGTAATGAAGAACTATATGAAGAACTTGGCTACAGGGACAAGGCTGACACGGCCTGTATTGTTATCGAGGCAGACAAACTGCCCCCGGTGGAGATTGCCGACAAGGTTGCGGAGCGTTGTGGTATCCCGGCCGATAAACTGACCATTATCATGACGCCCACCTCCAGTCTTGCTGGATCGGTGCAGGTCGTAGCCCGCGTGCTGGAGACATCATTGCACAAGGCCCATGCCTTGCACTTCCCGCTGGAAAAGATTATCGACGGGGCAGGGAGCGCGCCCATTTGTCCTCCGTCACAGGACTTTCTCAAGGCCATGAGCCGTACCAACGATGCCATCCTGTTTGCCGGCCAGATACATCTGTTTGTCGAAGCCAGTGATGATGAAGCCGAACAGCTGGCGCAACAGTTACCCAGCAGCGCCTCCTCGGATTACGGCAAACCATTCGGTGAAATCTTCAAGGACGTCGAATATGATTTCTACAAGATAGACCCGATGTTATTCAGCCCGGCGCGCGTCGCGGTGAGTTCCCTGACGACGGGCAAGACCTACCATGCAGGCGAGATCGACCTGGACCTGCTGGACCGCTCATTTAACTGATAAACACTATGCAAGAACAACCGGGCAAGATAGCCATTATCACTGACGACCCGGGGTGGCATGGCAGACAATTAACCGAGGCCCTTTCACAGCGGGGCCTGGCCAGCCAGTACCTGTCATTGACGAACTGTGCCATGCAGATCGGGGGCGTGGAACAGGAATTGATCCTGCCCGGATTCGACCAGGCACCGCTCGGTGTTTTCGTACGCGGCGTGCCAGGCGGGACGCTGGAACAGGTCATCGTCAGACTGGATATCCTGCATGGATTACAGCAGCAGGGGATTACGGTGTTCAATACGCCACGATCAATAGAGCGCACCGTCGACAAGCCGCTGACCAGCCTGTTGCTACATCGCGCCGGTCTGCCGACTCCACCTACCTGGATTTGTGAATCATTTGAGCACGCGACGCGTATTCTTGAAGAAGAGACCCGTGCCGGTAACAGGATGGTACTGAAACCGCTCTTTGGCTCGCAGGGCATAGGTGTTCACCTGATCGATGCCAGAACCGGGCTGTTCCATGATGAAAATTTTGCCGGTATTTACTATTTGCAACGCTATATTGAGCGTGAACCACCTGAATATACTGACATCAGGGTGTTTGTGATCGATGGTGTTGCCAGGGCAGCCATGCGTCGGCGCAGTCGACACTGGATTACCAATCGTGCGCAGGGTGCGACATGCGAACGTATTATTGTTGACGAGCAACTGTCCCGCCTTGCCACCGATGCCTGTCATTGTCTCGATATAGACTATGCCGGGGTTGATATCATGCAGGACCGGGACGGCCGCTTTTACATCATCGAAGTGAACAGCATCCCGGCCTGGTTTGGACTGCAGGGTGTGGTTGATTTCAATATCGCCAGCAGCCTGATTGATACCTTCCTCAGCCGTATAGCCGATAGTAATAACCTGAAACTCTGCTCGAACTAGGCAATGTCGCTACAGCAGTTGGTCCTGGCCAGTTTTCACGGTGATACGGCCGCCCTCAAACCCGGTAATGTCAGCGTTTATGCCGATGGTCACGACATGACCGTGGCAGATTTCCAGCGCAGTGCGGAGGTGGCAACACCTTTCATCTGTCACAGGGACTGGCGCTACGGCCAACGATTGTATGCGGCAACAGAAGCCACCCTGGAAGCGGTAGGGTGTAATACCAACCTCGGCATGTTGCTGTTATTTATCCCCCTGGTAATGGCCGCGGAAAACGGCTTCAGTACCAGTACCGGGTTGAGAGAGAGCGTGAGACGGGTACTGGCAGACATGAATCAGCAGGACGCGGTAGATATGTTCGCTGCCATCAGGCTGGCACAGCCGGGCGGGCTGGGCAAGGTGGAACAGCACGATGTGAATGAAGTCGCTACCTGCACGGTGCTGGAGGCCATGAAGCTGGCCAGTCACAGGGACAGTGTCGCACTGCAATATATTAATCACTACGAGCAGGTGTTTGAGCAAGGTCTACCCACGATTAGGGGGTTTGTTCACAGCTGGAATAGTGTAGAATGGGCGACCGTTGCTTGCCACATGGAGTTCCTGGCGTCATTGCCGGATTCGCATATTGTGCGAAAACATGGTGAGCAGGTAGCAGAACAAATTAAGAAACAAAGTGGTGCCATAAAAGACACGTTCACAAAGTATAATAATCCTCAGGCAGCGAAAGACTTGCTACTGGATTTTGATGAGCGACTTAAACTAAAAAAAATAAATCCAGGGACGACGGCTGATTTAACGACAACCAGTCTGCTGGTCTATAATTTGGCACACGATCAAGAACATTAATAAATCCAGACAGCAAGTTGGACTTGCTGTCGGAAATAGCGGGTGGGGGAAAGTCCCCCCTTAATTTTAATCTTTAAACTAGATAGGAAAGCAGAAATGTCTATATTTCAAAAACTCTTTGGCTTTCTAACTGGAGGAGAAAAAAAAATGGCGGTCATAGATAGAGTATTACTTGGCGAAGCATTGGTAGGTGACGGTAATGAAGTTGCGCACATCGACCTGATCATGGGTCCTCGTGGTAGTGCAGCAGAATCCTCATTCTGTAATGCATTAACCAACAACAAAGACGGTTTCAGCACCCTTTTGGCTGTTGTTGCTCCGAACCTGATGTGTAAACCAGCCACGATCCTTTTTAACAAGGTCACCATCAAAGGCGCCAAGCAAGCCGTTCAGATGTTCGGTCCTGCACAGCGTGGTGTTGGTATGGCAGTTATGGATTGCGTTGAAGACGGAACCATTCCGGCTGACGAAGCTGATGACATCTTCATCTCCGTTGGTGTTTTCATTCACTGGTTAGCTGATGACGATGCCAAGATCCAGGAATACAACTACGAAGCAACCAAGCTTTCAATCAAGCGTGCAGTTGCTCGTGAGCCAAAAGCGGCTGAAGTTGTTAGCAAGAAGGGTTCAGCAACTCACCCATTTGCTGCCAACTAATCTGTATCATACAGGTTTGTACGAAACGCCCCGTTTATCGGGGCGTTTTTATTTGGGGAGCGTGATGTAATGGTCGGTAATTGCTCCTGCATTACCGACACTCCCGCCAGTCGCTCATCTTCGTCCTTGAAGTCGCGACACTTGTGCTTCCTGCACTTCGTCCCTGGCGGTCGTAATGCCGCGGAGGACACGACTGCATGGATGCAGGAGGTAGAGCGAAGCAGGAAGCCTGAGCCGAGGAAGTCCGGAGCGATGGATTTACACGGACATTACTAATTCAATCTCGCTGGCCGGTATCGACCCGTTATGCAGTGCTGATGCCAGCAGTACACCAGTAATACCCCTGGCAAGTAACTTTTTTATCTCATCTATAGTAGCAACGCCGCCACCCACGTAAACTTCCTGTTTGCCGGCTTTCTTTTTCACGAGATCAACAGCACTGGTATCTATTCCCTGGCCTGTACCAACCCGGGATAACATCATTACGATGATCCTGTCAGGCCACTCTTCCTGCAGTTCCATAATACCGGGATTCATCAGTTTTCCCTGTGTATCAAAATCCAGTGACAATACAGCGTTGGAGTTCTGTTTGCAGAGTTCCTGCAACTGTTTTCCCGTGATGTTATTTTCTGACCCGATTACCGGTGCCAGGTTGGTGGCTGCAACATCTCTATGCATACCGGCATCAACCCAGAACTCGGTACCAGGATAGCGGTTCATGACAGCTTGTAACCATTTATCGTGGTTACCGTTCCCCTGTATGGCGTTCAGGTCGGCAATGTAGATTCTTCTGAATGGATATAGCTTAAAATAAGCAGCAATGACAGCATCAGGATCGGCACTGCTGCATAGTGTCGATTTGACGGGTTGATACAGGTGACGTTCACCTTTGATAGCATGAACAACCTGTCCATCCAGTAAATCAATAACAGGAATAATCATTCTTTAAATAATGCGTCACTTTGTATTCGAGTTTATCACTGGCGGCGGCTTGTCTGGCCGGGAACTGCCAGTCAGCCTGGCCAGGGAGGGCGACCTGATGGCGAGCGCCCTGGTCAACGATCTGAAGCAGTTGCCCGGAGACGAAATCATACTATGTCGTGATGAACGGCTGCCCGGCCTCGATGCTGATATTCAATACTGTATCGTGTCACAGCAAGCACAAGCAACAGTGCTGCAAGCAATTAATAATGATGACCTGGTATGGTTGATTGCACCGGAGACAGGCGGGTGCCTGGTAGAGTGGGCCGAACTGTTCATGCAACAACCTGTGCAAGTACTGGTGTCAGGTATTGACAGTCTGCGTGCCTGTTCAAGCAAGTTCAAAACCTGTGAGCAACTTAAACAGCATGGGATCCCCGTTATACACACCGTTGTTGCCGGGCAACCTGTTCCGGCAAGCGAGAACGGCTGGGTCATCAAGCCCGATGATGGTGCCGGTGCCGAAGGTGTTCGCGTGTTTTCAAGCGAACAACAACTGCAATCATTCATTGCGGAAATAGATCCGGCAAACTGGGTCATTCAGCCTCGCGTAAATGGTTCTGCCATGAGCCTTTCCATGCTTTGTTATGACGGCCAGGCCAAAGTTGTCGGCTGTAATCAACAGGAGATTGATATGGACAGCGGTGTCATTACATTGCAGGCGGTGAGCGTCAATGCATATACGGACAAACTTGAAGACTTGCAACAGATCGCCAGTGATATTGCCATGGCCATGCCAGGTTTACGCGGTTATATCGGTGTCGACCTGGTTCAAACCGTGGATAACAATTACACCATTGTCGAGATCAACCCGAGGTTGACCACGGCCTATGTGGGCCTGTCCGAATCCCTCGGTATCAACCTGGCTGCTCAGATCATTGAGACATTTCAGTCAGGTATCGTCCCGCCGATCAATATCAACGGGGCGAGCAAGATAAGAATCCCGCTATAATGCAAACATGCAGGATATAAATTACATAGGCTGGGATATTGGTGGCGCACACCTGAAAGTGGCTGGCGTCAATCCGGCAGGTGAATTGATATACGTTAAGCAGTTTGCCACACCACTTTGGCAGGGAATGGGACAGCTTGAACAGGCGATGCCCATCGCTATCAATGCACTGCCACAGTCCATACCCAGGCATGCCGTTACCATGACAGCGGAACTGGTTGATATCTTTCCCAGCAGGACAGACGGTGTGCGGGCATTAACACAGCTATGCCAGCAGTTCCTGGGAAATGATATTGACCTGTACGCAACCGGTCTCGGATTTATTAACGTCAATCCCCACGCAGAAGAAAGCGACGAAATTGCCTCTGCTAACTGGTATGCAAGCAGTGAACTGGTTGCGACTCACATCGATAGCGGGTTGTTTATCGACATTGGCAGTACCACGACGGATATCGTGCCCTTTGCCAATAAAAAATTGCTTAACCTGGGTAACAACGATCAGTCACGTATGCAGCATGATGAACTGGTTTACACCGGAGTAATCCGTACTTCGCTGATGGCGCTTGCCCGCCGCGTGCCCTTTGCCGGTCACTGGCAGAACATAGCAGCAGAACATTTTGCAACCACGGCTGATATCTATCGCATCCTTGGCTTGCTCGATGAACGTACCGACCTCATGCAAACCGCGGACGGCGCCGGCAAGGACAGGATTGCAAGTATTCGCCGCCTGGCACGCATGGTGGGTATCGATGCCGGTGATGACAAGGATGACAAGGATGAAAAAGCATGGGTCGACCTTGCCAGGCATTTTGCCGATTTGCATCTGCAGGAACTGGAGCAGGCAGTCGCACGCGTCATGTCCCGGTTGCCACAACTCGATCGTATTATCATCGGTGCTGGTGCCGGTCGTTTCGTGTTGCGCCGGCTTGCTGAAAAACTGCAGTTTGAGTACATGGAATTCAGTGACCTGTTGCAATGTAATGCCGGTCTTGAAGACGACTGTAATATCTGTGCGCCTGCCGTGGCGCTTGCACAGTTAAACCGTTTGCGCCTGCTGTCATGAAACTCACGGAATTAAATTACCAGCGTGATGCAAGCAGCCTTTTTGATCGGGTAGCCGATGAGCCGTGGAGCATGTTTATCGATAGTGGTTATCCGCGTATCGACATGGGCCGCTATGACATTATCGTGGCACGACCCGTTGTCACTATCGAAACTACCGCTGGTGAAACAACGATTACGCAAATGGATAGCGGTCATACACAAGTAACTGGCGACGATCCGTTTACTGTCGTTCAGCAACAGCTGGGTGACCAGCAGTCCAATCTTAGTGGTTTGCCATTTTGTGGTGGTGCCGTGGGGTATTTTTCCTATGATCTTGGTCGCCGGGTAGAACACATGCCGGAGATGGCCAGCAGGGATATCAATTTACCGGACATGGCGATTGGTATCTATGACTGGGCCGTAATCCTGGATCACCATCAACGTCGCTGCTGGCTGGTAAGCTACTGCAAGTTTGATGTGACAAACGAGCAATGGACTGAGTTGGAGAAACTTTTTAAACAGGAATACGTACCAAAGCAGCGTGACTTCCAGATCACCACTGATATCAGTGCCAACATGAGCAAACATGATTATGTGCAGGCCTTTAACCGTATCAAGCACTATATCCGTGAAGGTGATTGTTACCAGGTTAACCTGGCACAACGTTTCGAAGCCGGTTTTAGCGGTGATAGCTGGCAGGCTTACATGGACCTGCGAGCATTAAATCCTGCACCGTATGCCGCCTACATACGTTTGCCGCATGGTGCCGTGCTCAGTTCATCACCGGAGCGATTTCTGCGCGTACAGGATCAGCAGGTAGAAACAAAACCGATCAAGGGCACCGTGCATCGCTCTGTGTTTGCCTACGAGGACAAGGCGCTGGCCATGTCTCTGTTGGAGAGCGAGAAAGACCGCGCCGAGAACCTGATGATTGTCGACCTGTTACGCAACGATATCAGCAAGACCTGTGAACCGGGATCAGTCATCGTACCTAAACTGTTTGCACTGGAAACCTATGCCTCGGTACATCACCTGGTCAGTACGGTCACCGGCAAGCTGCGTGAAGATCAACATGCCCTGCAATTACTGCGCGGCTGTTTTCCCGGTGGGTCTATTACCGGTGCACCCAAGCTGCGTTCGATGGAGATCATCGAGGAACTGGAACCACATCGACGCTCTGTCTATTGCGGTTCGATTGGATATATCGGCTTTGATGGCAACATGGACAGTAATATTTGTATCCGAACCCTCATCCAGGACGGAAAGCGGCTGTGTTTCTATGCCGGTGGCGGCATTGTCTGGGATTCCAATCCTGACAAGGAATACCAGGAGTGTTTCGACAAGATCTCGACCCTGGCAAAACTCTGCACCCGGCAGCGTGAACCCGCAGTCTCTTGAATGTTACCGTTTTAAAACTGGGCGGTAGCCTGTCAACCAGTCCGCTACTGGATGAATGGCTGACCGCGATTGCCGCTTTCGCAAAAAAGCAGGACATTATTATCGTACCGGGCGGTGGTCCCTATGCTGACCAGGTTCGCCTGCAGCAGCAACAACAAGGCCTTGATGACCTGACCGCACATCGCCAGGCGTTACTGGCCATGTGCCAGACGGGTTACTGGCTCATGGAAAAATGCCCGGCGCTGCAACCAATAATAGATAGTGGCAAGGTCTCGCCGCAGCTGGGGCAGGGCTTGCCGCTGCTATGGTTGCCGCTGGAGTTACTGGATGACACCAGCATCCCCGCCAGCTGGGACTACACTTCTGATAGCATCGCACTGTGGCTGGCCGGCAAGCTGCATGCGTCCCGGATGCTGCTGGTTAAAATGCGCACACTGGATACCGATGCAAGTCTCACAGACTACATTAATGAAGAAGTAATTGATAAAGGATTTCAATTACTTATAGATGATATTAAAAGTAAAATCTATATATTTCCCGTGGAAAACTTCACCGACCTGGCTCATCCACAGGCGTGGCCGCCGGCACTGGTGTGCAATCGCCGCAACTAGCTGCTTACCTTCTCTCCATACCGTGCTGATCGTCCGCTGGCACGACCGCTGCATATACCAGGAAACTTGAAAAATTCAGTTAAAGGTTTCGTGTTAATTACCGCTAAGCAATCAAGCGAAGGAATTTTTTAACATCATTATTATTAAACAGTAGGACTACAGACTGGAGTAGCAGAATGGAAAAGCTCATTACCCGTTTCAGTATACGGAAACAGTTTTATTTGATGACCGGCGTCATGTCGGTGTTATTCATGGTGTCACAGGAAATACTGGCCCTGACGTCTACGCCTCACACCATCATAGTTATATCCAACCTGGTAATTGTTGCTGCCATGTTTGGACTGGCTCATTATATTGGCAAGCTTAATGGCGATCGGGCTCATGACTGTGTGATAGCGTTGCAGGAAATGTCCAAGGGCAACCTCAATTACAAGCTGCGCATCGATGGCAAGGATGAATTTGCCTGGATGTGCTGGGAATATTCCCAGTGCCGCAAGAATTTCTCCAAGCTGGTACAGGAAATCCTGGGCAGTTCCGGTCAACTGGCCGCAGCAGCCGAAGAACTATCAGCCATTACCGAACAGAGTACCAATGGTGTCATGCGCCAGCAGGGTGAAACCGAACAGGTAGCCACGGCCATGAACGAGATGTCGGCTACTGTATCGGAAGTCGCACGTAACGCGGCCAATGCCGCATCGGCAGCACAAGACGCCGATGCCCAGGCCAAGAATGGCAGCCAGGTAGTTGCTACCACGGTGGATACTATTCATAACCTGGCCAGGGAAGTTGAACGAACTGCCGGTGTGATCGAAAACCTGAAGGAAGACAGCATCAGCATTGGAACGGTACTGGATGTCATTCGCGATATCGCTGAACAAACTAACCTGCTGGCATTAAACGCCGCTATCGAGGCCGCACGTGCCGGTGAACAGGGACGAGGTTTTGCGGTTGTTGCAGATGAAGTCAGAACACTTGCCAGTCGTACACAACAGTCCACGCGTGAGATCAACGACATGATTGAACGCTTGCAGACCGGTGCCAACGAAGCTGTTAGCGTGATGCAGGCCGGCAGGGAAAAGGCCGAGGAAAGTGTAGATCAGGCAGGCAAGGCCGGTGAAGCGCTGCAGATGATTACCCAGGTGGTTGATAACATCAAGACCATGAACATGCAGATCGCCAGTGCCGCAGAAGAGCAAAGCGCGACGGCAGAAGAGATCAACCGCAACATCGTGAATATCAGCGAAGTGGCCCAGGAAACCTCCAGCGGCTCACGTCAAACCGCTACGGCAAGTGATGAACTGGCACGACTGGCTGCAGACCTGCAGTCACAGGTCAGCAAGTTTACGGTTGCAGATTGAGATGGTGACTAGTGACCAGTGAATGGTGACTAGTGAATAGTGATGAGTGAGGGGCTTTCGCCCCTCGACTCTGTTAGAGAACTACCCGCGTCGATATTCTTTTAATATAGCTTTTATGGGCTATATTTGTTCTTACAGAGCCTAATGAATAGGCTCGCTCTGCTTACTAAATAAGAAGGCCTTGGATTTCAGCGCGGAAGAGGCTGGAGATACCAGCAAGCCTGGCAATGATATTAAACTAACTGGGGACCAACCTCTATGAGAGGCCGGTCCCGGAATAAGAAGGCCTTGGATTTCAGCGCGGAAGAGGCTGGAGATACCAGGCAAGCCTGGTAATGATATTAAACTAACTGGGGACCAACCTCTATGAGAGGTCAGTTCCGAAATAAGAAGGCCTTGGATTTCAGCGCGGAAGAGGCTGGAGATACCAGGCAAGCCTGGCAATGATATTAAACTAACTGGGGACCAACCTCTACGAGAGGCCGGTCCCGGAATAAGAAGGCCTGGTATCCGGAAGAGGCTGGAGATACCAGGCAATAACCGAGCATCCATCTCGGTTTCCGCTTACGCGGTCACGGTAAACTGGTTTAAAGTTGTAACTAGCATCAATGTTGACGGGCAGTTCAATCTGGTTTGATTGAACCAGTGTCCCGTCTTCTGCATTGATGCTTTTTCTTTTCATACGAGTGCTTTCTTTAGCTGATTAATCCCAACTCAATGCGCCACCGGTTTGATACTCGGTGACACGCGTCTCGAAAAAGTTTTTCTCTTTACGCATGTTGGCCTGTTCGTCGAGCCAGGGCAGGGTAGACTCGGCGCCCGGGAAAGGCTCCTCGTTTAACCCCAGCTGGATAGCTCGTCGGTTGGCGATGTACTGGAACTGGCCAAGGTGCGTTTCCGCGGAGTAACCGAGGATCGCGTCGCGCAGGATATAACTGGTATAGGATTTTTCTGCCTCATAGGCTTCATCCCACATGTTGCGTATGTCTTTCGGATCCAGTTTTACTTTTTCTTCCTGGATGATCTGCTTGACCACGCGGATACCAAATGCGGCATGCATCACTTCATCACGCATGATGTATTGCAACTGTTCGGCCGTGCCCTTCATCAGGCCACGACGCTGCAAGGCGAAGATAGGACTGAAGCCGTTATAGAACCAGCAACCCTCGAAGATGGCTGCAAAGAACATGTAAGACATCACGAAGTTATTCAACTCGTCGCGATCCTTGAGATCGATATCAGAACGCAATACTGAACTCAAACGTCGGTTCGCCATGGAGATCTTCTGGTGTATCTCCGGTACCACGCGGTAACGGTTATAGATTTCACTCTGGTCCAGGCCAATGGTTTCAATACAGTGCTGGTAGGTCCAGGTATGCAATGATTCTTCATATACCTGGCGTGCCTGGTATATCTGTAATTCCGGTGCCGACATTTTTTCCATCACGGCAAGGCCGATGTTACGCATGGCCAGGATGTCAGACGTGGTCAGGTAAGACAGCACGTTTTCATACACGTGACGTTCTTCCGGCGTCAGCTTGTGACGGTAATCCGTTACATCCTGCGCCATGTTAATGTCCAGTGGGGTCCAGTGATTCTTGTTGGCATTCAGGAAAAAATTCCATGCCCACGGATACTTGAACGGTGCCAGCTGGTTGATATCAGTCTGGCCGTTGATAACACGTTTATCATCCGGGTTAACCGGTGCAACATTATGTGATTTGACAGGTTTCTTGATCTCCGTGATCTCTTCATCTTCCAGCGCGGCCTGGTTCAGCGCCTGTTCAACGATCACAGGTTCGACCATTTCTGTTTCCGGTGCCGCCCTTGTTGTTGAAGTAGACTTGGCTAACGGATCATTCCAATCAAACATCTCTATCCCCTCGTTTATTGCTGTTACTGACATGCTTCGCAATCAGGATCCAGTATTGAACACACCTTCGGTTCTTCCGGTGCTTCCTGTTCCTGTGCGGCCGTATTGTTATTGGTAGCGCTCTTTTCCATGTGCGTGGCGCCAAGTGAACGCAGGTAATACGTCGTCTTTAAACCTCGTACCCAGGCAAGCTTGTACAGGTTGTCGAGCTTCTTGCCACTGGGCTCTGACATGTACAGGTTCAGTGACTGGCCCTGGTCGATCCATTTCTGTCTGCGCGAGGCGGCTTCCACCAGCCAGCGCGGATCAACTTCAAATGCAGATGCATACAGTGCCTTCAGGTCGTCCGGTATACGGTCTATCGACTGCACGCTACCGTCAAAGTACTTGAGGTCATTCACCATCACGTCATCCCAGATACCGCGTGACTTGAGGTCATGCGCGAGGTAGGGGTTGACCACGGTAAACTCACCGGACAGGTTCGATTTAACGAACAGGTTCTGGTAGGTCGGCTCAATAGACTGGCTGACACCACAGATGTTCGAGATAGTCGCTGTCGGTGCAATCGCCATGCAGTTGGAGTTACGCATACCGACTGTCTTGACGCGATCGCGCAGGCTGTCCCAGTCCAGCGTGGAACTGGTATCGACCTGCAGGAAGTCACCACGGTTTTCGGCCAGGCGCTGGATAGAGTCAATCGGCAGTATGCCCTGGCTCCAGAGTGAACCCGGGTAGGTGGAATAGGTACCGCGTTCCTCGGCTAGGTCGGTGGATGCCTTGATGGCGTAGTAGCTGACCATCTCCATGCTGTTGTCGGCAAACTCCACGGCTTCCTCGGAAGAGTAAGGCAGGCGCAGTTTGTACAGCGCATCCTGGAAGCCCATGATGCCCAGGCCAACAGGTCGGTGGCGCAGGTTGGAACGACGCGCCTTGGTAACACTGTAGTAGTTATAGTCGATGACGTTATCGAGCATGCGCATGGCCGTGTTGATGGTCTTTTGCAGCTTTTCTGCATTCAGGCCATTCTCATCAACATGCTGGGGCAGGTTAACCGAGCCCAGGTTGCAGACGGCGATTTCGTCATCAGAGGTATTCAGTGTGATCTCGGTGCACAGGTTGGAAGAGTGCACGACACCCACATGCGGCTGCGGTGAACGCAGGTTGCACGGATCCTTGAAGGTAATCCATGGGTGCCCGGTTTCAAACAGCATGGAAAGCATCTTGCGCCACAGTGACATGGCCGGGATGGTTTTAAAATTCTTGATCTCACCGTTGGCCGCCATCTGCTCGTACTCGGTATAACGTTTCTCAAACTCGGCGCCATAGAGATCGTGCAGGTCCGGTACGGCGTTGGGTGAGAACAGGGTCCAGTCGGCTTCCTCGGCCACGCGTTTCATAAACAGGTCGGGGATCCAGTTGGCGGTATTCATGTCGTGCGTACGGCGACGATCGTCACCGGTGTTCTTGCGCAGCTCCAGGAATTCCTCGATATCCATGTGCCAGGTTTCGAGATAGGCACACATGGCACCTTTACGTTTACCACCCTGGTTCACGGCAACCGCGGTATCGTTGGCGACTTTCAGGAACGGCACCACGCCCTGGGACTTGCCATTGGTGCCCTTGATGTGGGCGCCCAGTGCAC
This sequence comes from Gammaproteobacteria bacterium, assembly GCA_965229565.1. Taxonomy (GTDB): domain Bacteria; phylum Pseudomonadota; class Gammaproteobacteria; order Eutrophobiales; family Eutrophobiaceae; genus JANQNX01. Next base: position 1,761,289 of record OZ245888.1, read on the forward strand.
GCACGCGGCTCCAGTCGTTACCAAGACCGCCGGCAAACTTGGAGAGCAGGGCATCGTCCTTGATGGAACTGAAAATGCCATCGAGATCGTCCGGGACCGTGGTCAGGTAACAGCTGGACAGCTGTGGTCGACAGGTACCGGAGTTAAACAGGGTCGGGGTTGAACTCATGAAGTCAAACGACGACAGCAGGTCATAGAATTCAATGGCACGGCCCTCGCGGTCGAGTTCATTGATGGCCAGTCCCATTGCCACACGCATGTAAAAGGCCTGTGGCAGTTCGAAACGGATTTCATCCTCGGAGTGGATAAAGTAGCGGTCGTACAGGGTTTGCAGACCGAGATAGGTAAACTGCTGGTCGCGCTCCGGCTTTAATGCCTCGCCCAGTCGTTCCAGGTCATACTTCGCCAGTTCGTGGTCCAGCAGGCCAAGTTCGGCACCGCGGAAGATGAATTTCTTGAAATAATCCGGGTAGGCCGCCGCCATCTCGCGCTGGGTAGCCTGCACCGGGCTTTCCTCGATAAAGGACAGGGCCTCGCCACGCATCTTGTCGAGTAACAGGCAGGCGGCGACATAGGAATAATTGGGTTCTTTCTCGATGAGGGTACGGGCACTCATCACCAGGGTGTTGTTCACATCTTTTTCGTTCACCCCGTCGAACAGGTTTTTCAGTGCGTCTTCGAGGATGACCTGTCGGTCAACGGCTTCAACGCCTTCACAGGCCTCGTCAACAACGGCCTGCATACGGTTTACATCCAGCGGGCCCTTGCTGCCATCGGCACGGGTGACGCTGACCGGGACCTGTTTCAGTTCCTGTTCCGGTACACCCTTGTTCTCGGCCTTGCGTTCGCGGGCACGTTCTTCGCGGTAAATGACGTAGGCACGGGCGACTTTCTGTTCGCCGGCGCGCATCAGGGACAGTTCAACCTGGTCCTGGATATCTTCAATATGGACGGTGCCACCATCGGGCAGGCGACGCGTCAGGGCGCCCAGTACCTGCTGTGACAGCTCTTCAACCTGCTTATGGATGCGTGTTGACGCAGCGGCGGTGCCGCCTTCAACGTTAATGAAAGCCTTGGTCATGGCCACGGCGATCTTGCCCAGGTCAAACGACGTGACCTTGCCATTTCGTCGAATAACACGATACTGCCCCAATGACTGGGACATGTTGGCGCCAATCATGCTGGCTTTTGCGAGTTGTTCCTTGCCGTGACCGGTTTGTGTCGCTGACGAAACGGTGTCCGTGGTAGAAGTGCTTTCCGCTTCCATTTACCCCTCCAGTTTGTACAAATCATGTTTCGATGCCGCTACAAAAGCTCGAAACTTGTTGATGTTTTTTATGTAACTGAATGTATAGCACCACTATAAAATGTGGTCAAGCGTTTATTAAACCACTAGATAATGTGTATCAGCCTGTGATTTAGATCCTGATTACCTGTGGATAAGCTGGGTAAAAACCGGCCAGGATTGGCAGTTGGAAAGTTAATACTAGCGTTTTCAGAAGCTTAAGTTGCGGGGCTGGTCGGACCCCGAAAACGGTAAAATTATTGTCAAAAACTGTCCTGGTGGGATGTTCGATAGCAATTATTCATGGGAAATAGTCGGAATGGACTAGCCCTGTTCTTCACAATCCAGGATCGCGTCCAGCGACTGCGCCGAAGTGTTCTTGGCACACGCCAGGAATGCCTTGATATAGGGTAGCTCCTTCTGCTCGTTGCGAACGGCCGCGTACAGTGTGCCCCAGAGCCCGTCCTGTCCCAGCGGCCGTGCCTGTACCGTGTTTTCTTCCACGTAGCGACTGACTGCCCACGACGGCAATACCGAGATACCACGGCGGTTGGCGACCAGCTGCACGATCATCGATGTCAGCTCGGCGTGGCGTATCTCCTCCGGCTCTACCGCGGCCGGCATCAGGAAGCGGCTGAAGATATCCAGTCGACGCCGATCCACCGGGTAACTGATCAGGGTTTGATCACGAAAATCCCGTGGTTCGATGACGTCTTTCTCCAGCAAGGGGTGTTTCTTGTTCAGGATGACGACCGACTGGTAACGAAACAGCGGGAAATAGGCGATATCGGTATTGCTGTCCGGGTCGGAGGTAATGACCAGGTCGATGTCACCGTTCAACAGCGCCGGTAGCGGTTCAAAACTGGAGACCAGTGACAAGTCCATCTCCACGTCCGGCCAGGCATCGCGGTACTGGTCCATGGTCGGCATCAGCCAGTCAAAGCAGCTGTGACACTCGATCACGATATGCAATCTGCCCGTGTTACCGCTGAGGATACGGGCTATGTCCTTATCGGCCAGCTCTATGCGGGGCAGTATCTCGTCTGCCAGTGCCAGCAGGCGACGCCCCAGCGCGGTGAACTGCAGGGGCCGGCTCTTGCGCGAGAATAATTCACTATCGTATTGATTTTCAATGGCCTTTAGCTGGTGCGAGAGGGCCGATTGGGTCAGGTGCAGGCGCTTGGCAGCGGCGGCCATGTTGCCGCACTCCCGGATCATGCGCAGGGTTTTGAGGTGACGAATATCCATAATACTTTACCGTTAGTAAAGTAATGATAAGCCACCTTGAAAGAAATTCAATTGGTGCGTGCGAAATAGCCTGAAGCGTTGGTCTTACAACTTCTTGTGGGTGCCATCGCACAGCGGCGGCGTCCCCGTCCTTTTACAGCCGCAAAAATACACCGTTTTATCCTCTTCGGCCTTGTAGGGCACGGGCGCAAACTCCGAACCGCTATGGGAACCGTCACAAAATGGCTGGGTCTGGCTCTTGCCGCAGGCACACCAGTAGTATTCCTTGCCGGCCTTCACTTCCACGGGATAAGGGGCGCGCTGGGCAATCACGGGATCGGTCATGGTCATTCTCCGCTCGGGTTGAGTCTCAAGTTTACTTGAAGCATGGCATCAGCGCAGCGCGTTCAGTATCGTGCGCAACGAATCGAGGCTATGCGCCGGGGCAATACAATCTACATGCGGCCTGGCGGCCCTGGCCGTGGCGTTGTTCCTGTCATAACCTTCACGCGCCTGCATCGGGTTGAGCCAGATCACCCGGTCGGCACGGCGCTTAATTTTTTGTAACTCGCGCGCCAGCATCGCCGGCTCATTGGTATCGAAACCATCACTGATCAGGATCACCCGGGTCTGCCGGTTCAACAGGAAAGCATAGTCTTTATTAAAGCTGGCCAGGGAATCGGCAATGCAGGTCCCGCCCAGCCACAGGTTGTTCTTGGATTCGAGTTGCTTGCGCATGTGATCCAGCGAACGCGCACGGAACAGTTCAGTGACATGATGCAACTGCGTGTGAAAGACGAAGGCCTCGGTATCATGGAACACATTCACCAGGCCGCGCACGAACCGAAACAACAGCGGGTTGTTCCAGGTCATGGAATGCGACACGTCATGTAATACCAGTAACCTCGGCGGTTGTTTAACCCGCAGCGTGTAACGCGGGTATAGCGGGATACCGCCGGTGCCGAGGCTGGCGCGCAAGGTATGGCGGATATTGATCACGCGTCCGCGTGTGACGATCTTTTTATTGCGTTTGATCTTTTTCTTTAACTGCTGGGCCAGTTGCTCGGCCAGGTGCTCGGCCTCGCGCATGGCGTCGGTATCGTTGAGGAAACGAAAGTCCGCCTTGCCAATAGTGTTCTGTTTACCGGCACCGACGCCGGTACTGGATTCGTCCATGGCCTTGAAGTGATCGGTGGACGTGCCGGCCATACCGCTGACGCTATTGGTTTGTTGTTTAAGGACAGGTCCCAGCCAGGCTTCCCGGCCGGCTTCGATATTCTCTGCCTGGTACCAGTAGTGGTTAAACAGGTCGTGGAACTGGTGCCACTGGTCCGGATTGCGACAGAAGACGCTACGTAAATACGCCTCGGAACGGTCGCGGTCGGGTTCGGGCAGGCTATCGAGTGCGCGCATGCTGTCGCTGATCTCACTGATCCCGATCTGGAAACCGTGTTGCCGCAGGTAGCGACTGAAATCGTGCAGGCGTTCGCTAACCGGTGCGGCAATCATGCAATGATGCGCAGCAGTCGATCCAGTTCGGCATCATTCAAGAGCGCGCGGTCTTCCTGTGTTTTTAGTAAACAACCCAGGCTGTCACCCAGCTTCTGGCCGGTTTGTTTCAGGTCTTTCACGCCCAGGCTTAACAACGCCATGGACCAGTCCAGGGTTTCGGCGATACCGGGACACTTGCGCAGGTCCTGTTCACGCAGCTTGTGCACGAAGCTGACGATTTGCTGGTTCAGGTTGGCATCAATCTCCGGCAGAGTCTCTTGCACGATCATTCGTTCCCGTGCCTCGTCCGGGTAAGACATGTAGTGATACAGGCAGCGGCGACGCAATGCATCGCTGAGTTCACGCACGCCGTTGGAGGTGAGGATAACCGAGGGAATCGTTTTCGCGGTGACGGTGCCGTACTCGGGGATACTGATCTGGTACTCGGATAACAGTTCCAGCAGAAAGGCCTCGAAGGCCTCGTCGGCGCGGTCGATCTCGTCGATTAATAGTACCGGTGATTGTTCGCGGGTAATGGCCTGCAACAACGGACGCTCCAGCAGGAATTCACGGTCAAAGATATGTTGCAGCTGGCGGCTGGCCTCGCCGCTGTCTTTTTCCTGCATGTTGATCCATAACAATTGCTTGGAATAATTCCATTCATACACGGCGGACTGGCTATCCAGACCCTCGTAACACTGCAATCGGATCAACTCGCAGCCACGTGCACGGGCCAGGGCTCGGGCGAGGGCAGTCTTGCCGACACCGGCTTCGCCCTCGATCAGTAACGGCCGTTGCAAGGTCTGCATCAGGCCCAGCGTGGCCGTGAGCCCGGCATCGGCGATATAGCCGGCGCTGGTTAATTTCTGGTTCAGGTCATTCATCTGTTCACTCATTTGTAAAAGTATTACATCTTCAAACAACACTTGCATGAGCTCTAATCTTAAACGATAATGATTCTCATTAACATCTATTAGGGATCGTAGTGTGATGTTGAAAGAGTTGAGATTAAAGCACCATAGCCTGCATATCGAGTGGCAGCCAGAAACCGTGGGTCGTTACCTGGATGAACACAAAATACCGGTAGACGACCTGCTACAGCCAGACAAACTTCAGACCCGAACCTTATGCCGGGAATTATTCCTGCTGGCCGCACGTGCGTCACTCAATGACAACGAAAAAGTACGTGGCTACGCGGTATTACTCCGGCATTTTGCCCGGTCCCTGTCCACGCTGGCCCAGCAACAACCTGTATGTAAAAGGAGAAAACCCATGAACCATAGTGTGAACACGCATACCACAGAGCAACCCTCGCTGGACGGCCTGCAGGCCCAGCTGTTTCGATTATTAACGCAGTACAGCATGCACCCGTGCCGACACATAGCCACGCATATCGTGCAGGCACTGACGCACCTGTGCCAGCACCCGCATATCGAGCTGGTGCCGGAACAACGCCATATCTACAGCCAGTCATTGAACGTGTAGCGCTCCCGCCTGCTGCAAACCCAGCCTGCCATGTCGCAACAATTGCACTAGGAAAAGCCCGCCGCCCGGTTTCTGTTTTGCGAATGGAGGAGTATCATCAGCGCATAAATATATAACAGAAACGCTAGAGAGGAGATGTAGACATGGCGGCAAACCCGAAAGTAGAGACGGCCTTTGGTGGCTGTCCGCACGATTGTCCCGACACCTGTGCCATGGTGTTTGATATCGAGGACGGCAAGGTCATCGGTGTTCGCGGTAACAAAGACCATCCCATGACCCGCGGTGGCCTGTGCGTAAAATTAAAAGACTACGAAAAACGGCACTATCACCCCGACCGTATCCTGTACCCGATGAAACGCGTTGGCCCGAAAGGCAGCAAGCAGTTCGAACGGATCAGCTGGGATGAAGCCATCACCACCATCACGGACAAATGGAAAGCGCTGATAGAAGAATACGGCCCGCAATCCATCCTGCCCGTGAGCTACCTGGGCCACCAGGGCCTGGTCCATGGTCTCAACGGCGGCGATGCCTTCTTTAATAGAATGGGCGCTACCGTGTGTGAACGTACCTACTGCGGTGAAGGTTCCTGTACCGCGTGGCTGTTAACCGTGGGCCCAACGGCCGGCGTGGACGTAGAAAGTTATATCCATTCCAAGTACATCGTCATCTGGGCCTGTAACAGTGTTTCTACCAACCTGCATCACTGGGCGATCGTGAAAGACGCACAGCAGAAGGGTGCCAAGGTGGTTGTCATTGATTCCTATAAGTCCAGGACCGCCAAGCAGGCCGACTGGCATATCGCGCCCAAGCCTTCTACCGATGGTGCACTGGCCATGGCCGTTATCAATAGCATTATCGAGCAGGGCCTGGTCGACCAGGATTACGTCGATAACTACACCGAAGGCTTTGATGATTTAAAAGAACACAGCAAGAAACACACACCGGAATGGGCCGAAGAGATCACCGGCATCCCGGCTGCGGATATCCGCAAGCTGGCGAAAGAACTGGCGACCGAACAACCGGCAGCCATCCGCATGGGTGTAGGCCTGGAACGTCACTACGGTGGTGGCCAGACCATCCGCGCCGTGACCAGTATCCCGGCACTGACCGGTGCCTGGCGTCATGTCGGTGGCGGTGTCACGCAATTCCCGGTGTGGGAACACCCTTACAAGTTCGACGTGATCTGTCGCCCGGACTGGATACCGGAAGGCACGCAAGTGGTCAGCATCCTGCAACTGGGTCGCGCCTTGCTCGGTGAGCAAAACCTGAAGACACCGATCAAATCAGTGATGACCTGGAACACCAACCCGGTCACGCAGTCACCGGAAACCGACAAGATCGTGGAAGCACTGGAAAAAGACGACATCTTCCACGTGGCCGCGGATCATTTCATTACCGATACTGCTTCCTATGCCGACATCGTGTTACCGGCGTCCATGGGTGCCGAGATGGAAGACATCATTCTTTCCTGGGGCCACCTGTACCTGACCTACAACGCCAAGAGCGTGGAGTCACCGGGAGAATGCTTACCCAATAACGAAATCTTCCGTCGCCTGGCCAAGGCCATGGGTTACGAAGAAGAGCGTTTGCACTGGTCTGATTCCGAGTGCCTGGAAAACTTTGTTGATTGGGATTCACCCGCCTGTGACGGTATCGACCTGGAATACCTGCGCAACAACGGCTTTGCCCGTTTGAACGTTGGTACCAAGGACGATCGCTGCCCGCACAAGGAAGGTAACTTCCCGACACCCAACGGCAAGTGCAACTTCAAGGTGGAAGGCGCGAAGAACTTCGTGGCCCCGCCGTTCCGACAAATGTACGAAGGTTTCCAACCCGGAGAAGACCTGCCTGCATTACCGGATTACATTCCGCCTTACGAACGCCCGGAAACCAACCCGGACCTGGCAAAGAAATACCCGTTAAGCATGATTGCACCGAAGAGCCACGCCTTCCTTAATTCCTGTTATGCCAACATGAAGATAAAAGAGCAGGGCGAGCAGTTTGTATTGTTGAATCCTGCGGATGCGAAATCACGTGGCATTAGTGATGGTAGTAACGTGAAGGTGTTTAACGACCGTGGTGCCTATGAAGGTGTGGCGAAGATAACGGATGACGTCAATGCCGGTATCTGCCTGACTACATTAGGTTACTGGCGCCAGCTTAACGAAGGCACGGTGAACAGTACCAGCTCTGCCGAGTTTGGCGACATGGGCCACTCACCGACGTTCTTCGATAACCTGGTGCAGGTGGAAGCTGCAACATAGTACTTAAGTATTAATTAACATCAGGGATGAATGATGTAAGTTAAAAGCCGCAGTTGATGTAAATCACTGCGGCTTTTTACATAAACAGCAGGATAGCCCAAACATCATGGAGAATAATCATGGCATTAACTAATGCGTATACAGAGGCATATGGCAAGCTTGGAGAGTTTTTCTCGGCGATTCGAGATGGACAAGCGCCAGAGCATTTTACACATCAAGTACTGCAAGATCTTGGGTTTAAATCCAACAAACATCGAGCTTACATACCACTTTTAAAAGCTCTTGGATTCTTAACGCCTGAAGGTAAACCTACGCAAAGATACAAAGATTATAGAGATCATTCTCAATCAAAAAGGATTATGGGCGAGGCAATAAAGGAAGCTTATTCAGACATATTCCTAATCAAAGAAAACCCTACATCAGCAGATCATAAAGCAGTCGAAGGTAAGTTTAAGAGCTTTCATAATTCAAGCGATAATGTTGCAACTAATATGAGAAGAACATTCTTCGCGCTTCTAGAACTAGCTGATTTAAAAAGCATGCCGAAGAATAAGATAGTTAAGAAAGCAGAAGCAGAGAGTCAGCACTCTGAGCCAGAACAAGTCACTCCACCCATAGTACAATCAGACTCTAAGCCAAGTTTACATTACAATATTCAAGTGCATTTGCCAGCCACAAAAGACATAGAAGTCTACAACGCTATTTTTAAATCTCTAAAGGAACACTTGTTATGAACGTTAAAGATCTGCGTGATTTTATGTTTCGTGGTTTATTGTTTGAAGCTGAGGCTTCTTCATTCCAAAATGCAGGTATTAAAATTGGTGCGGATCAGTCTGAAACAGAAGAAAGACTGCTTGATGAAGCACTTTCTCCGTTTCCTGTTAACCTCAGAAATAGTTCTCTTGAGATGGCTAGGTTATATGCGGTCTTGTTTTCTTTTGAAAATCATGTCCGCGAGTTTATACGTGAAACTTTGTCTGAAAATGAAGGCGCTGATTGGCTGGAAAAGTTACCTCCCAAAATTAAAAAGCATGCAGAGGATCGACAATCAGATGCACTTAAAGATTCTTGGCTAGAAGGGGAGAAAACAGATTTGCTCGGATTTTTAGATTTCGCTCACTTGGCACAAATAATTATTACCAAATGGCATCATTTCGAATCAATAATACCTTCACAGCATTGGCTTAAGCAACGAATGGATGAACTTGAAAAGTCTCGGAATTTTATCGCTCATAATCGAATGTTATTGCCTAGCGAGTTTCAGCGGATGTATATGTACATAGGTGATTGGAATCGTATTGTTGGACTGTAAATTAATAATTGGGGACAGACCAAGTTTTTACAAATTAAGGGCATCAGAGCCCTTTAATTTAATGTCAACAAATCTAAGGAACACATGGATTTTCTAGTGGAAGAGGATTAAATATATGGCGACTTGTAATCAAGATAGTTATGCGCCAAACAGAGTTTTATTAAGCTTGCCTGAAAACCAAGGAGGTCCTGGCAGACACCTTTGTTGTAATTGTGCCTACCAACAAGGAATTTCAGATGCACAAGATGGTTGGGAGCCAACTGTTAATGAAATAGTAGAATGCCAACATGGTCGAATGGCAAGATTAGCTATTATCGAGAGCCTCCACCAAAACCAAGGTGGTCCTCAACGTCACAAATGCGTTGTTTGTGCTTACGCCATAGGATATGGAGAAGATCTAATACTAGAACCTTCTGAAGATGTTGCTCTTGATAATGAAACACTAACGATTATTGAAATTCCAGAAGTTGGTGAAAAAAGAAAAAGGACGGGTACTTTTACTCCAAGAAAATATGCTTTCGCACCAGGGACAGACAGGGCTTCAGAAATAGGTTTGGCAGGTGAAGAATTTGTTTTTTCAAAAGAACTTCTAAAATTAGCAGATTTTGAAGATAAATCTTTGGTAGAAAGGGCAATACATGTATCTAAAAAACTGGGCGATGGAGCCGGATATGATATTTTGTCATATTCTGAAGAGGGAAAGGAAATATATATAGAAGTTAAAACCACGTTAGGGCCTGACAAAACTGCATTCTACATAACAAAAAACGAAATGGATTTTGCTGAAAAATATAAAGATCAGTTTTTGCTCTATCGTGTTTGTAATTTCGATATGGAAAGGTCTGCTGGAAATTTGTTTATTTTAACTTTTGACGAATTAATTAAATTAAATATGACGCCAACAAACTTTGTTTGTGAATTTTAGCTCATTCAAAAATTGCCAGTAATTCTTTTGCTGCATTTCTCGTTTTTACATTACTGCTAATTCTTCTTCTAGCATCAAACACTATAAGTTTTGCGTCTTTATATATTTCCCTGACATACTTAGTGTCATGATTGCTTATTAATATTTGTACGCCTTTAGCTGTTTTCTTTTTAGCAGCAATAACGAGATCTAATTGTTCTTTTAGACTGAAACCTTCGATGCTATAAGTAGTGAAGTTAGAAGTTTTACTTAGAGGGACGTAGGGTGGGTCACAATAAACTACGGAATTAGTTCTTGCTCTGTTTAATGTCTTTACAAAAGGTTCACAGTAAAATGTCACATTTATGCTCTTTTTAGCAAAATAAATTAATTCTTTTTCTGGAAAATATGGCTTGTTGTATTTGCCAAAAGGCACATTGAATATGCCTTTGCTATTGTAGCGGCAAAGCCCGTTGTAGCCATGTCTGTTTAAATATAAGAACAGCAAAGCTTTTTCGTATCGATTGTTTGTGTTATTAAACTTATTTCTGGCCGCATAATAATATTTTTCATTATTTGTCGTTTCAGAGAAAAAGTCTTTGCTATCTCTGATAAATTTATTTCCGTTTTTTTGGATCGTTTTGAATAGATTTATCAAATCGGGGTTTATATCCGAAATTATATTGTTCTTATATTCTGCATTTAAAAATACAGCTCCAGAACCTGCAAAAGGTTCTACTAAGGTGTTTGCTTTATTGAAATGCGGAAGGATTTTATCTAAGAGATCATATTTATTGCCGGCCCATTTGAGAAATGGACGCGTATATTTCTTATTCATGTGATCATGATAACTCGAGCGAAATCTGCTGATCGCCAACAGTCGTAGCTTTTGATTTGCTTTTTACAGCTTGTTTTTTCTCTTCTAACAGTTGAGGCTTACCTAAAATTCTGCTTTTGGACACTTCAATAGCATTCTGGCATATGTCATTTCCAATGAAACGTCTATCCATTGAAATTGCTGATACTCCAAACGTGCCTGAACCACAGAATGGATCTGCAATAAGGGCATTTTGTTCAGTGCTTTGCTTAATTAAAATATCAGATACAGCCGTTGGCTTCTCTGTTGGATAACCTCTATGTATCCTATCTGCTTCTAAGATATCTGGTATGCCTAGATCTTTTAGCTTTTTTTTTCCCTTTTCAAAAAACAAGATGAATTCACACCTGGCACGATAGTGATAGCCCATACCAATTTTTCTTTTATCCCAGACTAGAGGCTTCCAGAACTTAAACCCTGTTTTTTCTCCAATTGGTTTAGCTACAAACATCGTTTCTGCATCGCAAAATAAATAGAAGTGTGAATTGTTCTTTAACACTCTATAAATTTCTGAAAATAACTCTGGAAATCTAGCGTTAGGAAAAATGGTGAACCAATCATTGCTTGATGATTTGCTGTGTTTAAGTCTAGTTGTTGTTCCTTTAGCACGATGCTTTTCGAGGGACTCATAGGCCGGGTCAGTAATGACTAAATCTACTGAACTATCTGGAAGAGTACGTAACCACTCTACAGCATCTCCCTGGTGCAGCTTATAATTTGCTATGTGATCCAAATTATTCACTTAATTCGGCGCGCTCCGTTTGTTGAAAAAAATCTGGTTGTCGTCGCATTAATTCGTAATTAACGAACGATTTCATATACTCTCTAAGTACATCAGAAGCCGAAGATCCTTCGTTTTTGCATGCTTGCACAAACGCTTCCCGGAGATCTTTTTCTACTCTGATTCTCAGTCCTGCATCTTTTGGCATGTACGCATTGTAATAAATATGGACTAGATTGGATACACATTTGTGTATCCATTTGTATGCCACTGTTTTTCTTGCGGTTATTGACAGTACTCTAAGGGGTGGCTGCGAAGGTCTGGACTAAAAATATTCAAGTCAAATGTCTGGAAATACCTATTCAAGTGTCAGCGCTGACACTATATATAATGAAACAATCATCTCTCCGTACTGTCCGGACTGCTCATTCAATACTTTTAGAATGATAGGTAGAACTTAAAGGGCCAGAGCCCTTCTTAAATAAACGATGGATTCCACAATGATCATTGCAGAGAACGCGCCGCAATAATAGGGGACAGACCACGTTTTTCACTACTACAGGTAAAATTCAACTATGATGTGATTGAACTCCAGCCATGCACACTTGGTAATAATATATTGAACTGTCTTGAGTGAGACCAAGGGGAAATATGAACCTGGAGAAAATCATTGATGAGTTACCAGAGCATGTCAAAGGTCTGCAAGGGCGGGGCAAAGTTGCATCCTACATCCCGGAGCTGGCAAAGGTACCCGGCGACAAATTCGGTTTATCGCTACATACGGTTTCAGGTGATAAATATACTTCAGGCCTCAGTGAAGAACGTTTTTCCATTCAGAGTATTTCCAAGGTGTTTGCCCTGTGTCTGGCGATTAGCCTGGTTCGTGAAGAAGTATGGCGAAGAGTGGGTAGAGAGCCTTCGGGTAGCAAGTTTAATTCATTGATTCAACTGGAGTATGAGAAGGGAATTCCACGTAATCCATTCATTAATGCCGGCGCAATCGTCATTTGTGACATATTGGTATCGCAACTTGATGATCCCAGGCAGGCGTTACTTGATTACATGCGCGTACTCTCTGGCAGTTTTGATATTCAATATGATCCCGTCGTTGCACAGTCAGAAGCAGAAACCGGCTACATCAACCGGGCACTGGCCAATTTCCTGAAAGGACACAATAACCTCGTCAATGATGTAGATAAGGTAGTGGACCTGTATTTTCATCAATGTGCACTGGCCATGTCATGCAGCGAATTGGCCCAGGCCACATTGCACCTGGCGAATGACGGCAAGTCTGACATTCTTGAGGATTCTTTACTTACTTCGTCGCAGGTCAAGCGTGTCAATGCGCTGATGCTTACCTGTGGTACGTATGATGAAGTCGGTGAATTTGCTTTCCGAGTCGGCTTACCTGCTAAAAGTGGTGTGGGTGGCGGCATTATTGCGGTGCTGCCCGGTGAATATTCCGTTGCCGTGTGGTCGCCAGAACTGGACAGTTATGGCAATTCCATCATGGGCGGTGCGGCATTGGAATACCTCACCACGATGACCGGACGCTCTGTGTTTTGATTCTTATTCTGGGGACAGTTTACTTAATTCAGTTGATGGAAAGGATGCCAAGATTAGTCGTGCCGGATTATCTACTTGATGTGACATAACGTGGGTTCGACGATTGAAAATCTCTTTTAATACCGGTGACTATAAATACTGCCTGGACTTGATTGCACGATGTGTAGATATTCCTCATCATGAATATCCGCTTGCAGCGAAACATTCGTGCAGAATCTGGAAGAATTGGCAGGAGGGGGCTGTGTAGAAAGAGACCTGGTCCCAAGCCAAGAATTAAGTAAACTGTCCCCGGAATTGCGGAATTGCGTATTAATTAACATCAGGGATGATTGATGTAAGTTAAAAGCCGCAGTGGTTAAACAATCACTGCGGCTTTATTATTATCGAACTAATATGACTCTATTGATTCAGCTTTCCATACTTACACGTAGAATCTTGATGGTTTAAGCTGCGAATCTGAGTAATGAATCAATCTCAATTTTTAGCGCTTTGTCATTTTCCCCTTGTTGTAAAGCTTCTACGGCTTCCCACAATATAATGTTATCTGTTTTTCTAGCCGCTAAATAAGCATATATTTTTTCGGATTTTTGATTGTCTTTTTCTATGACAGAAATATGATATTTCAATACATTTTGAATGTAATCTAGATAGTCATTTTCTATTACTTGCTCATCACTAAAAAAATTTAGAGCTTTTGTAATTTTCTCATCAGCTATATACGAAAGTGCAGCAGCTAGCCTCAATACATTTTTTTCTTCTTTGTCTAATATGCTATTTTCTAAGTTCTTGATTAATCTTTTTTGCGCATCCTTATATCTTGAGGTTTTTAGCAGCAAGAGGCCTCTTGTGTATTCGCTTACCCATTCACCATATGCATTGTAATTATAGTCTGAATCAGCATGTGGAAGGTTATTTAAACCATTGATTTCATCGTCTTGAAGCCCGCATATAGCGGATCTCAACACTCTTGCTTGCATAGCAAAAGGAGCTTTTGCTACCACCTCTTCAACTAGCTCTAATGCTTTTTCATACTCGCCAAGCTGCTTTAGAAAGCCAGCATAAGTAACTCGGTTTACCCACCAAGACCTAAAGTCGAGTTTGATTCCTAATAGTACTTTGTACATTTCATCAGCTTCATCAAATTTATTTTGCCTTCTGTATATGTCGGCTATTCCCGCTATAATTCTATGATTAGTTAAACCAGACTTTTTTAATCTAGAGTATTCTTCCAAAGCTTCATCCAACTTTCCAAGCCGCCTCAAGTTATCTGCTATTGCAGTTCTAGCTGTAGAATCAATTTCCCAATCAGGAACAAGATGGTACAGGTCGATTGCTTGTTCATAATCACCGCGTTGTGAAGCAATGTCAGCTAATAAACATCTTCCAATATCTACATCCCCGTAGCTTATGGCTTTTTCTGTGATTTCTTCTGCATCATCATATTTCCCAATACGCTTTAAATGATCTCCATATTGAATCATTGTCCATGAATCAGTCGGGTCTAAATCAAGCGCAGCTTGAATGCAGATATTTTCAAAATCTGTGCGGAACATGTCGGCACATTGCTTTGCTATATTGCATAATGACTTTACTGCATATTCGTTAGTGTTTTCTGTTGAAGTCTGACGAATAATTAAATCATTAAGATATTTCAGGGCATGATAATCATCTCCTGATGCTACAGCTTTAGATATCGCATCAATCTCTGTTAATGCTCTGTTTAATTCTGTTTCTACATTGATATGCTTCGATTGAAGGATTTCAATTTTAGAAGGGGTATCGTCTTCATGTATTTCAGCAGCTAAAGTATTATTTTCAGTACTGCTTTGAAATAAAGCATCCGCTATTACATGTCCTAATCTGGCAATTGACGTTCTTTCTTTAGGCTTAGTATATTGAAAAGCGAGTTCACCAAAAATACGTTTGATGTTATGACTGTTTTCAGCTTCGAGTATTTGAATCAATACCCCTGTCTTAACAAACTCTTTCCATTGTTCTTCTTTAGTTCGCCCAATCCCAAGGAAAACTTCAGGATTAATTTTTAACCAGAGAAAAGAAAAGCGATTTATCAGAGGTTGAAAATTAATTACTCTATTGAGTATATTTCCTAATGCAGTAAAACCATTGCTCATAGCTTTATTAGAAAAATATTCTAATTTTTCACAATCACGTATCGGCGCATGAATGAGGTCATTAATATATGCTTCTTCACTGCCTGTTAATGTAAGGATGCTTTCGATTTCCGAGCAAAGCCATTCATAATTTATGCTTCTTGGTGCTAGCAAACCTAATTTTATCAACGAAAGACACTTTGTTTGGTAATGAGCGTTTTTAGTCTTTTTTACTAAATCCTCTTCATTCTCATAGCTAACAGTAGTCCAATCATCAATTATGCTAACAGTATGTTTCTCTAACTCAGCATCAATCTCTCTTTCCTCGAGGACAGACATAATAATTGGCATAGCATTTTCACTATCCAATATAAAGTAGCCTAAAGAGGGAGAAATAGTAGCTTCCATATCTTTTTATAAATGTTTAAATGTTTCAATAATAGTATCAATTAAAGCACGTTCTTTTTTGTCTATTGGTTCAGCTGCCAACATTTTATCAACGCTATAGATGTTTAATTTTCCGAATATATGAGCTTCAATAAACTCATCTTTTTCCCTGTGAACTCCATCACTAAAAAGCAATATTTGTGCCCAATCCTCTGTTTTTTGTTTTTTCTTTAAATTATCGTTCTCTAGGAACTTAACTGCAACCAATTTCCCCCTATTTTTCCAGTCTGCACGAAAACCTTTGGGAAGACCGGTTTCACCAAATTGCTCTAAAAACTCATAAGAGTTTGTGATTAAAAAGGAAGTCCGTTCATTTACAGAAATTTCTTTTAATGTGCAGTAAACATCGCCATATGTCTTTAATCCTATGTTGCTTAAGGAAAGGGCTCCGTAAATTATCTTTTCAGCAAAAGAACCGAATAGAGAGCCAGAAACTATTTTACGATGGGTATCATTGGCGAAAGAAGCAGGTTCTCTGGAGTTTGTCCCAACCAAAGTTTCATAATTTTTAAACAGCATATTTGGGTCATTTACAAGATTAAGTGCAATGGGTGCAGGAAGAGATATTATTACTTTTGAATTTTTTGAAACTTCAACGATTAATGAATATAACTCTTCTGTTATAGAGTTTCTTTTTGCAACTTCTTCGCAGTCTGAAAATTTTTGTTCTAGTGCTTGAAGTTCTTCTTCAGTGTTAGCTAGCCTGACGTTAGGGGCACCTAAGCTAGCGCCGCAAGAACTACATTGCTCAACGTAAGTGATTTGAGGGGCTTTACACCTAGGACAATTTTCTAGAGTTTCAGTCATTTCCATGTAACTGCTTCCATGTTTAGGTGGAACATTTATTATCGCTTATTCATTATAAAACCACTGCTGCCTAGTCATTCAATAGCATTAGATGAAAATATTGGCCTTTTTGAACAAAAGGGGGCAGATTTACTCTATTTCACGTTATAAATGACAAGGATAATTTAAGGGGCTATAACCCTTCAATACATATGAATTCATCAATGATCATTGCAGAGAACGCGCCGCGGCTGCCCCATTCACCTTGGCGCTTCGCGCTGTTTTTTTATCTCAAGTCGCGCCTGACGCTGGCGGCGATCTTCGTGTTCGAGGCAGCGCAGGCGGCCTGTACCATTATGCTGCCCTATGCGATCAAGGAAATCATCGATGCCGTGACGCTGGCTAATCAAACCGACATGGATGTGTTCACGGCCAGCAAGGATGCCCTGGTCCTGTTTGCCTTGTTGAACCTGGGGATTGTCCTGTTCAGTCGTGCCAGCGGCGCGATGCTGGTGATGACCGGGCCGAAGCTGCGCCGCGAGATACGTAAAACGCTGTTCAGTTACCTGCAGCATCACTCACACCGCTATTTCATCTCGCATTTCGCCGGGTCACTGGCGAACCGCATTGCCGAGGTCTCGATGAGCTGCATGCATGCGCTGTGGACCGTCACCTTTGATTTTTATCCCTTGATCATCAAGTCCGTGGTCGCGTTGTTCCTGTTGTTTAATGCCAGTGGCGAGCTGGCGCTGGTGTTAAGCCTTTGGCTGGGTATCTACGTGTACGTGTCCTACCTGTTGGCGCGACGGTGCCGGGTGTATGCCCAGGATTTTGCCGAGGCGCGGTCTCTGGTCACCGGCAAGGTCGTGGATTCGGTAACGAATGTCATGAATGCGAAGATGTTTGCGCGTCGTAAGTACGAAGAGGATTACCTGACGGACTACCTGAACCATGAAGTGAACCATGCGCTGCGTACCTACTGGTACATGGAGAAACTGCGCTGGTTCCAGTACACGGCGGCGATGGTGTTGATGATCGCGATGGTGGGTTATGCGCTGAAGATCTGGTCTGAAGGTGACATGACTGTCGGGGAATTCTCCATGGTGGCGGGCCTGGCCATTATGCTGATCGAGGCCGCCAGGGGCTTGAGCCGCAGTTTCCTCGAGTTCTTTGAGTACCTGGGTAATATCAGCGACGGGGTCACCACCTTTGTGCAGCCGCATGAGATTGTCGACCAGCCCGATGCGCCTGCATTACGGGTAGAGCGGGGTGAAATCGAATTTGACGATGTCTCGTTTACGTACAAGGAAGGATTACCGGTATTTGAGAACCTGAGTGTGACCATCGCACCGAAACAGCAGGTGGGGCTGGTCGGGTTTTCCGGCTCCGGTAAATCCACCTTCGTGAACCTGATGCTGCGCCTGTTCGAGACGCAGGAGGGAGCTATCCGGATCGATGGGCAGAATATTCTCGAGGTAACCCAGGACAGCCTGCGCGAAAACATCTCGATGATTCCGCAGGACCCGCAGTTGTTTCATCGTTCCCTGATGGAGAATATTCGTTACGGGCGACTTGAAGCCAGCGATGACGAGGTCATAGCGGCGGCGAAGAAGGCACACGCCCATGAGTTCATCATGCAGACCGAGAAGCAATACGATTCGCTGGTAGGGGAGCGCGGGGTCAAGCTTTCCGGTGGGCAACGGCAACGTATCTCGATTGCCCGCGCGATCCTGAAAGATTCGCCGATATTGATTTTGGATGAAGCGACGTCATCGCTTGATTCGCATACCGAGAAGCAAATTCAGCTGGGCCTGGAAACCCTGATGCAGGGACGTACCGTGGTTGTCATCGCGCATCGCTTGTCAACGATATCCCACATGGACCGTATCCTGGTGTTTGACCAGGGCAGGATTGTCGAAGATGGCAGTCACCAGCAGTTGTTGCTTAGAGATGGTCATTACGCGCACCTGTGGAACATGCAGGCAGGTGGTTTTCTGCCGGAAAAAGAAGAAACGTAAAAAGTGGGGTCAGATCAGACTTTTCCAGGCTAGAAACGTGTTTTTAAACACTTAGCACCTTGATATCAGTTTATCTTAATATTACGATATTAATATCATGGATGAGTTAAAGTCGGTTATTTGGGTTGGTGCCAGTAAAAAGGAATTGAAGGCCTTTCCGCGCCGAGTGCAACGGGATTTTGGTCAGGCACTCTTTGCTGCTCAGGCAGGTGGCGTTGACCCTGCTGCTAAAGCGATGAAGGGTTTTAGAGGGAGCAAGGTTATGGAGATTGTAGCTTCCTATCGAACGGACACTTACAGAGTTATCTATGCAGTCAATATCGGTGAAATTATTTTTGTATTACATGCTTTTCAGAAAAAGTCGAAAACAGGTATAAAAATACCGCAGAAACATATCAACATAATCAATCAACGTTTACTTCAGGCAAAACAGATATCGCAGGAAATGAATCAATGAGTCAGCTTAAATTCGAAAAAGGCAGTGGCAACGTGTTTGCAGATTTGGGGTTCCCTGATTCTCAGCAGGAACTTTTAAAGGCGCGTTTGACATACGAGATTTATAAGATCATTGAACAGCGTAATCTGACGCAGCAGGAAGCCGCAGAAATACTGGGCATCAGTCAGTCATATGTTTCTGACCTCAAGCGAAATCGTTCTGGTCGTTTTTCAGTTGGTAAACTGCTGGAATTTCTTAATGCGCTGGATATGGATGTTGAAGTTAAATTAAAGAAGCATCCTGCCAAATCAAAAGAAGTTGCCGGAATTAGTGTCAGTACTAATTAAAACGTCAAGCAGGCTTTCCAGACAGCACTCATCATGGGTGACAATCTATAATATTCGAAGCGGCAGTCACTAGCAGCTGTTGCTTAGAGAGGGTCATTACGCGCACCTGTGGAACATGCAGGCGGGTGGCTTTCTACCGGAATAAGAGGAAGCTTGATTGGAGTTTATGAAATAGCAGGTCCCCTGCTTTTTTTAAAAGTTACTCTTTTGTTTCACACTCCCGCTGTGAAACGCTTTTTTTGTTTCACATATTTACACCACGTTCGTCTGACCTAGCTAAGTTGTTGACTGGAGGTGAAATAAATTGACCTGAACTCTCACTCTTATGTCTGTCATAAACATACACATTTAGAAAACTAAAAGGAGTTCATTTCATGTTAAACATGCTAGACATGTTGAAAACCGTTTTTATTGTATCTGTTTTTGCACTGACAGCGCCTGTGTATGCAGACACCGATCTGGATCATGGTAGTGAAGTGAAAGCAGAAGCCATACGCGATGCCGATGAAAAATCACACGCGGCATTAGAGGAAACTGTGGAAAACACACGTACATCGGCCAGACAGACGCTAACCGATCTGGATCATGGTAGTGAAGTGAAAGCCGATGCTATACGCGATGCCGATAGAAACTCGGATGCGGCTTTAGAAGAAACGGTTAAAAATACACGCACATCGGCCAAGCGGACGCTAACCGACCTGGATCATGGTAGCGAAGTGAAAGCAGATGCTATCCGTGATGCCGACAAAAACTCAGATACGGCTTTAGAAAAAACGATTAAAAATACCAGTGCGGCTGCCAAGTATTAAAAAAAGTGGGGTCAGATCAGACTTTTTGACCAGCTTGAAGGCAGCGTCTATTAATCAAAACTCCGCCATTAAGGCGGGGTTTTTTTTTAGCTTAATTCTCCGGCTTTCTCTCTTAAAAACCAGACGAACCCGGTTGCTATACCCAAGGCCTCGATAAACAGGCCGGTCATAGCCAACTCTGCGGTGGTGAACATGGGGACCAGTGTTAATGGTGCCAACAAAAACACAACGGCGCCGGTAATGAATATCATCAGTAGCATGTTGTAATGTAACTTGTTCATTTTCTGTCTCCTTAAAACAGATTATTAACCCTGTAGCTGCAATAGCGATGCCAGTTTGCTAAACCACCTAAAAAATCACGATGAATTTGATAATTTGATCACAGATGGCGTACCGGGTTGTGCATGGTGTCTCAATTTAAGGCAGGAACGATGAGGTCATGTTGAACTTTAATAGAGAAGGGTGGCTATATTTATTGGCACGTGGCCTTAATAATGATGAATTTCCAACGAAGTGTCGATATTTCGTCGCCATTCCCACGGTCTTGAAATCAGCGATAAATCGGGGTCAGAATAGGCTATATCGTGTATGTGACTACTTATATCAAAGGAGCTCAAGATGGGTTCGGACAAAATTTTCCTGTATGCAGAATACCAGGTTTCAATTCCATTCGATGAGATAGACTGGAAACCCATTAATGAGAGTATGAAGCAGTTTGAGGGTTTGGTCTCAAAGACGTGGCTTAGTGGTTTAAATACGAATACCGTTGGCGGGTTCTATGAATTTACATCGCAGGAACTCGCGCAAAAGTATATCGATGAATTATTGATTCCCTTTGCACAAACAGTGAATGGCAACCTGTCTGTAAAGCTTTTTGATGGCACTGTGGTTGAAGCTGCCAGCAAGGGGATGAATTCGCCATTTTTTGATGTATAAAAAAGTAGGGTCAGAGTAAACTTTTCAAAAAGTCTACTCTGACCCCACTTATTATATGAATATAACTACTCAGACTATTACCGTTTCCGATATTGCCGTTGAGATTGTTCGAAAAAATATCAAGAACATTCATCTAACTGTGCAACCACCCGAGGGAAATGTGAAAATCTCCGTGCCCCGGCATGTGACTCATGAAAATGTGCGCCTGACGATTATTTCCAAATTAAACTGGATTAGGAGGAAACAGGCAGCATTCAGAATACAGCCACGACAGACGCCGCGAGCGTATGTCACTGGTGAGATCCATTATTATCGAGGTGAACGCTACATTCTTGAGGTCAAAGAAAAGCAGGGCAAGCACACATTAAGTATTACAAATAGTGACAAGATGCTACTGACTGTATCACC
This sequence comes from Gammaproteobacteria bacterium, assembly GCA_965229565.1. Taxonomy (GTDB): domain Bacteria; phylum Pseudomonadota; class Gammaproteobacteria; order Eutrophobiales; family Eutrophobiaceae; genus JANQNX01. The sequence goes on from OZ245888.1 coordinate 1,782,719, forward strand.
TGGAACCAGTATGCAAAATCGTGCGTTGGTGGTGAACAACTGGTACAGGAAACAGTTAAAAGACATCATCCCTGGCTTGATTGATAAATGGGAGCCGATAATAGGCAGGCAGGTAAAGGACTGGGGTATTAAGAAAATGAAAACCCGCTGGGGCAGTTGCAATATTAGAGCGCACCGTATCTGGTTAAACCTGGAGCTTGCAAAAACATCTCCCGAGTGCCTTGAGTATGTATTAGTGCATGAGCTGGTTCATCTGCATGAACGCTATCATAATGAAAACTTCAAAAGACTAATGGATAAGTATTATCCCAATTGGCGGCAGAGCAGGGAGCTATTAAAAAGTGGGGTCAGATCAGACTTTTTATTATCATAACCATGTTCCAGATACCAAACCGCTGACAAGGCATCGTAGCATCAAAAAAGTTTGATCTGACCCCACTTTTTCAGTCCTCATGTATACTAGTTGCATGTCACGCTTCGCCTGTTTTTTACTGTCTATGCAATTGTGGGTGCCGCCAGTTGTTGCCGCGTCACTGACCGAGGTCGATGAATTCGGCGATAACCCCGGCAACATAAGCATGTATCAATACGTGCCTGAGAATATGCCGGCAAATGCGCCACTGGTTGTGTCTTTACACGGTTGTCGGCAGGATGCGGAAACCTACAGTAAGGCAGGCTGGATACAACTGGCAGAGCAATGGAAGTTCTATCTCATCTTTCCGGAACAAAAACGCTTTAATAATCCCTATCAATGCTGGAACTGGTTCCAGGCCGACGATACCACACGTGGGGAAGGGGAAGTACAATCCATCATCGAAATGGTCAAGAAGATGAAGGCCGATCATGCTATTGATACAAACCGTGTATATGTAGAGGGGCTTTCTGCTGGTGCTTTTCTTACCACTGTCCTGCTGGCCAGTTATCCGGATGTGTTTGCCGGTGGTGCAACACATGCCGGCGGGCCGGCCTTTTGTGCACGTACCGAACGTTATTTCTGGGATGTATTTCGTTGGTGGAATTACTACAGTGCCAAACAGGATGCGCGTAGCTGTATGGAGGGTGTAGATAAAACACCGGAACAATGGCGGAAACTGGTCGAAGAGTACGGTGCAAAACCAGATGGCTCCTGGCCGATTATATCGATTTGGCAGGGTGATGCGGACGAGGCTGTCAATAAACTTAACCAGCAAGAGATCATCGATCAATGGACGGCACTGCACGGTGCTGATCAAGTCGCGGACCGGGAAACCAGGCTCGGTGCCAACGGTGCGATCCTGTTACAGGAGTATCACAATGCTGCTGGTAAAACCGTCGTACAGTCGTTCCTCATCCCGGACTTGCAACATGGTCTGGCCGTTGCGCCTGGCCAGTCCTGTGGCGAGGAGAGTGACTATATACTGGATGTCGGTATCTGCGCCGCGCGCATGATTGGTCATTTCTGGGGACTACAATAAGTGGGGTCAGAGTAAACTTTTCAAAAAGTCTACTCTGACCCCACTTTTTCAGGCAGCGAGTTGTCTTAACACATAAGACAAAATGCCACCGTTGGTGTAGTACTCCCATTCTTTTGGCGTATCCACGCGTACGTTGACCTTGAAAGTAATAGTATCACCATCATCCGGTCTGGCTGTTACGGTCACTTCTTTGGCGCCGACTTCAAAGTCTTCGATATCGAATACTTCCTTGCCGGTGATGCCAAGTGATTCGGCGGTGTCACCGTCCTTGAATGTCATTGGCAACACACCCATACCCACGAGGTTGGAGCGGTGAATACGTTCAAAGCTTTCTGCAATCACACCGCGTGCGCCAAGCAGCTTTGTGCCTTTCGCGGCCCAGTCACGGGAAGAACCGGTACCGTATTCCTTGCCGGCGATAACCAGCAGCGGCACGTTTTCATCCTGGTATTTCATGGCGGCATCATAAATGGTCATTTCTTCGCCGGAAGGCTGGTGAGTAGTCCAGCCACCCTCGGTGCCCGGTGCCAACAGGTTTTTCAGGCGGATATTGGCAAAGGTGCCACGCATCATGACTTCGTGATTGCCACGGCGTGAGCCGTAAGAGTTAAAGTCTTTCGGTTTGACACCGTTATCGACCAGGTATTTGCCAGCCGGGCTGTCCGGCTTAATGGAACCGGCCGGTGAGATGTGATCGGTGGTGATGGAATCGCCCAGTAATGCCAGCAGGCGCGCACCCTTGATCGGTTCTATGCCTTCCGGTTCCTTGTCCATGCCGACAAAGTAGGGCGGGTTCTGGATATAGGTGGAGTTGTCGTCCCACTTGAATTGGTCGGACTTGCTGACGTCGATACTGTTCCAGTTGCTGTCACCGGCAAAGACATTTTCATAACTACCCCGGAACATATCGGAGTTCACCGTTTTGGCAATGGTGTCATTGATTTCTTTTTCGCTCGGCCAGATATCTTTCAGGTAAACATCCTCGCCTTTATCGTTTTGCGCGAGTGGTTCATTCAACGGATCAATATTGGTTGTACCGGCAAGCGCGTAGGCGACCACGAGCGGGGGAGAGGCCAGGAAATTCATTTTGACTTCCGGATGCACGCGGCCTTCAAAGTTGCGATTTCCGGATAACACCGAACTGACGATAAGCTCACCATCATTAATCGCATCGTTGATGTGTTCCGGTAGCGGCCCGGAGTTGCCGATACACGTGGTACAACCATAACCGACGAGGTTAAAGCCGAGTTCATCCAGGAACGGCGTCAGGCCGGATTTTTTCAGGTATTCCGTCACCACCAGTGAACCGGGTGCAAGACTTGTTTTCACCCAGGGTTTACTGCTCAGGCCTTTTTCTCTTGCCTTTTTGGCAACCAGGCCCGCACCGACCATCACAGACGGGTTGGAGGTGTTGGTGCAAGAGGTGATAGCGGCAATCACAACAGCGCTATCGTTCAATTGATATTCGTTACCCTCAGGGTCTGTGACGGATACTGTCCCGACGTGTTGCGAGACATCGCCATTGATACTGGTACCACCACCTTCGCCTTCAAATTTTGCGACATCTTCATTCTTGCCGGGATCACCGTCGCGTTGTTCCTGCATTTCATGCAGGTGCCTGGCGATAACGGTCTTGGCCTGTTTTAACGGGATACGATCTTGCGGACGTTTCGGGCCAGCCAGGCAAGGTTCAACTTCACTCATATCAAGATGCAGTGAGTCGGTGTAAGTGGCCTCCACGTCACCTCGTTCACGCCACATGCCTTGTTCCCTGGCATAGGCTTCCACCAGTGCGATCTGTTCTTCTGAACGGCCGGACAGTTCCAGGTAATTCACTGTCTCAGCGTCAATGGGGAAGATACCGCAGGTGGCGCCGTATTCCGGTGCCATGTTGGCAATCGTTGCGCGGTCTGCCAATGGCAGGTTGTCCAGGCCGTCGCCGTAGAACTCTACAAACTTTCCAACAACGCCTTTCTCGCGCAACATCTCAACCACCGTTAATACCAAATCCGTTGCCGTGGCGCCTTCCGGTAAATCGCCGGTGAGTTTGAAACCGACCACTTGCGGAATCAGCATGGTGATCGGTTGCCCCAACATGGCCGCCTCGGCCTCGATACCGCCAACACCCCAACCCAGTACACCAAGACCATTGATCATGGTGGTGTGTGAGTCAGTGCCAACCAGTGTGTCCGGGTAGGCCTGACATTTGCCATCTTTTTCGGCTGAGAAAACGGTTCGCGCCAGGTATTCCAGGTTTACCTGGTGCACGATGCCGGTATCCGGCGGTACCACCTTGAAGTTGGAGAAGGCTTCCTGGCCCCAGCGCAGGAAACCGTAGCGCTCCTTGTTGCGATCAAATTCAATGGCGGCATTTTTCTGCATGGCATCCGCTTTGCCGAAGACATCCACCTGCACGGAGTGATCGATGACGAGTTCGGCTGGCGATAACGGATTAATCTTTGCCGGGTCACCACCGAGCTGACCCATGGCATCACGCATGGCAGCCAGATCGACCACGGCCGGTACGCCCGTGAAATCCTGCATCAATACACGTGCCGGTGTGAATGCGATTTCTTTGTCGGGTTCTGCACTGGCGTCCCAGTCAGCAACGGCGGCAATATCCGATTCATGGACATTAACGCCGTCCTCACAGCGGAGGAGGTTTTCCAGCAGGATCTTCAGCGAGAAGGGCAGCCGGGAAATATCATGTTTTCCCTCGAGTGCCTTGAAGGCAAAGATTTCATAATCCTTGTTACCGACTTTCAATGTCGTGCGGGCGTTATAGCTGTTCGTCATCGGTTACTCCATTCGGGTAGTATGCAAAAAAACAAGCACTTTATTATGCGATACCTGGCGCGTGAGTCATAGAGGGCTCAAAAATGTTCCTTCGTCAAGCCATGCAGGTAGCTATCTGATTTTACAGGAAACATCGTTAAATAAGGAGTCGCCGCCCGATCCGGAACCATGATCACATAACAAATATCATGCTAAGCTTACGGTGTGCATTTGTTTTTACGACACTCCATTATCCACGCTTCATAAAACAGGTATCAGCGGAGGTTAGCATGACTGACGAACAAAAAAAGAGAGCAGCGTACCAGGATAAACTCAAGGCCCAGTTAAATGAATGGCAAGGCGAGATCGACAAGCTGAATGCAAAGGTCGAGAAAGTCGAGGCCGAAGCCAAAATTGAATACCAGAAGCAGATTGATAAACTGAAAGCGTTACAGGACGAATCCTGGGATTATTTTGAGAAGCTCAGGAATGCCAGTGAACGCCACTGGGATGAAATAAAGGCCGAAACTGAATTAAAGTGGACAAAAATGAACAATGCCTTAAAGGCCGCTTTTGATAAATTAAAATAATTGTCATCTGTGGTTAAAAAGGAGCCTTGATCGTTCACCCTGGCTGTTTGCTTGACTTTGTATTTGCGTTTTTCCAGGCAGGCTTCATAGCCTGGCCTGTCCCCACGACGAAAAAGGTCAAGTCGGTGGTTTAGAGATATAACTGGCTTTTCCTCCTCGTTGTGCTACTGTGCGCGCAGCTGAATCACCTTACAGGTGCTCAGCGCGTCATCCTTAGTTGAAAGTTTGCCTCTTTAGTTTGCCGGGTTAGTCCTAACATTCTCTCCGAGTCCTCCCGTTCTTCCTTGCAAGAACCAATTACTGAATGCCGCACCCGGGTAGTGCCTGCGCTGTTATGCGCGTGCCTGCCATTTTTTGCCGGTATTGTCAGCTATTGGTTTGACTTGCCGCTTTGTACAATACAAGGAATGAATTAATGAGTTTTGCAAACCTTGGCCTGTCGGAGGCCATACTGCGTGCAGTAGAAAAATCCGGTTATACAACACCCACCCCGATTCAACTAAAAGCGATCCCGGCTATTCTTGAAGGCCGCGATATGATGGCTGCCGCCCAGACGGGCACGGGCAAAACGGCCGGCTTTACACTGCCGTTACTTGAGATGCTCAGTAAGAACCGAACACTTAAACCGAAACACGCACGTTCACTCGTGATCACGCCCACGCGGGAATTAGCCGCACAGGTTGAAGAGAGCGTGAAGAAGTATGGCAAGTTTATAAACCTGAAAGCCGCCGTGGTCTATGGTGGTGTTAACATGCACCAGCAGATTAAACGCCTGCAACACGGTGTAGATATCCTGGTTGCCACACCGGGCCGCCTGCTTGACCTGCACCGCCAACGGGCCGTGTGCTTTGATTCCATTGAAATACTCGTGCTTGATGAAGCCGACCGTATGCTCGACATGGGTTTTTTACCAGACATCAGGACCGTATTGAACTTGATCCCGGAGAAACACCAGACGCTGCTGTTCTCTGCCACTTTTTCGGATGATATCCGCAGGCTGGCAAAAACGATCCAGGATAACCCGGTTGAGATCGACATTGCCCCGCGCAATACAACGGTCAGCAGTATCCAGCAACGCATTATCCCGGTCGATAAGGCGCGTAAAACCGAATTGTTAAAATCACTTTTGCAAAACAACAACTGGTACCAGGTCCTGGTATTCAGTCGCACCAAGCACGGTGCCGACAAGCTGGTTAAACACCTGAAGCGCGAGAATATCAGCGCGGCAGCGATTCATGGCAATAAAAGCCAGTCGCAACGCACACGCGCTTTGACCGAGTTCAAACAAAACAAAACCCGAGTGCTGGTAGCGACCGATATTGCAGCGCGCGGTATTGATGTGCAGCAGCTCTCGCACGTTATCAATTTTGATTTACCGAATGTTGCCGAGGACTATGTGCACCGTATAGGCCGTACGGGTCGTGCCGGTGCCAGTGGTGAAGCGATCTCACTGGTCTGTGCCGATGAGGCCGAGTACTTGTTTGATATCGAAAAATTGATAAACATAAAACTGCCGCGTAATGAAGTGGAAGGCTTTGAGCCGGAACATGCCTTGCCGGAGACGATTAAAAAGACAGGCGGCAACCGTCGCGGTCAGCCGGGCAAGCGCAAACCGTCGAATGGACAACATCGCAACAAGCGAAACAATCAAAGACGCGGTGAGCAACAGCCACAAGGTCGCACCGATACAACTAACCGTCCAAATAAGTCGCGGTTTGCGAAAAAACGAAAAGCCACTGCTGCCTGAGGTAAACCCAAAGGATCAGTTAAATTGATTTAAGGTGGTGGCAGACTGATAATTAATCCATGCAGTCTGGATATGACAAGCCTGTATCACCTCCGGTCATCAATAAGGGCTATGACTTTCGGTTTGACTTCAATGGTCTGTCATTCCGTGCCGGTGGATCGCCGCTTTCCGGGAAAGAGTATGTGTATGTCGATGGCGAACTGATCTCGAGCCAACGCTCCATTTCAACACTCAGTACGCACGAGTTCGCAATACACAGCGACCATTACCGGCTCGAGATCGAGGTGTTGGATAAGTCAAAAGGAGAACTGGCCTGTCGCCTGTATTGTGACGACAAGCTGGTCAAGCTTTTTGCCGCTCGTCCAAAACGACTGTTCATTACCAAGCCGCTGTTTGCGATTAGTGTGTTTGTCGCCTTGTTAATCTATGACGATATTATTACCAGCCTGCCTATGAGTTATACCCTGGTTTTCATGGTGTTGCTGGTGGCTATCGACGTGGTATATCCGCTGCGGCATATTTGGATCATGGAGCTTGAAGTGTGACAGGATAAGTCATTGAGTCTGGACCAGATCATTTTGCAAAGCATACGCACATATAAAGCTGAAGGGTCAGTGTCGATTGATTTGAACTCCTGGCATTAGAACGGCAAATAAAAAAATACCCACGCTACATTCATAGCGCAGGTATTTAGTCCAGTTTGTTACTGTTAGTTACTTCGCTGTAATTTTATAAATTTCACCTTCATCGGTAGAAGCATACAGTGCATTATCCGGGCCCATGACCAGGCCACGGAACCTCTTTGACATGCCAACGGGCATGTGCACAACACTCTTTATTGACAAGCCGTCAGTCTCGATATCATAAATGTCGATACGCATTCCAGAAGGGGTGTCACCGAAACCAATACCCATGACGCCAGCAGCTAAACGACCTTCATAGATCCCCCAGTTACTGCCTGTAAGAAAAGCGGCAGAACCGGTGCCTTGAGAATAACCATTGTTATTCCATGTGGGCGGCATCAGGTCTTCAAAGCGAGTATCACTCATAGGCGTGTACGCAGCTCGTACGGCGGGATGCATCGCTTCTTTTTGATTGGGCTCATAACCACAGTACTTGTCCGGACATTCGCCTCTACCACCCCTGTTTTCTGCAGGATCCCAACCAGCGTTACCGCCGTTTACCAATGCAGTTAGCTCGTCGTTATGCCATGGACCATGCTCTGTAGTAAACGCCTTGCCATCACTTGGACGAAAATCGATACCTTGTACATTTCTGTGACCATAGGTGTAGATACGCTTGTCAAAACCGGCAGGTGGGTTGTTGTCGGGGTGTGCGTTACCGTCTCCATCTATCCTCAGTACTTTGCCACAAAGTAAATTGCCATCCTGAGGACAAATGCCTCTATGACGATCACCACCGGTTACCCACAGGAAGCCTCCTGGTCCAATACGTATCCTGCCGCCATTATGTGCGCCAGGTCCGCCGAAGGGCTGGTCCGACTCGAAAGGCTTGTACTGGATATCGGTAACAATGTCAGTACGGTCGGAAACACTCTTGAGGTCATTGCTGACTTTAAAACGCATAACGATATTACCGTTACACTTCTCAAAATTGGTTTTGCAACCATCACCATGATATTTGGAAGATGTCGAATAAACATAAAGAGTACGATTCTCTTCGAAATCTACATCCGGGACGACGCCAAGCATACCGGCTTGTCCCTCACAGAAAAGATCACTGCCAGAATCCTTGTAGCCTTTAGAATCCTTCATGCCGTACAGTGCATTCACATTTCCGCTTTTTGTTCTTACTGAAAGACCTTTGCATTTTTCAGTATAAAACATGGTGCCGTCAGGCAAGAAAGCCATATCCCATGGACTTTCAAGTCCGGACATTACTTTCGATGCTTCAATAGTGGGCACGTCCATTCCCTTATTTTTATGGTCCGCGGCGTGGCCAATGGAAACTTGTCCGACCAGCATCACGGCCGTAGCTGTGACTGTCGATAAAACCTTTCCTAATCTATTCATCAATTATCTCCTTTGATTAGTTCTCGTATTTGGCATCTTTAAGATATGCAGCCAAATTTGTAATTTCTTCATCCGTTAAGGGCTTTGCCATCATGATCATCAATGCCGAGTTGGGTCCAACCTTGTCACCGGCCCTGTATGTTTCTAACCTTGACTTTGTATAGGACATTTCATTTCCAGATATTTTTGGATAACTGGCTGCACCCTTACCGGCAGGTCCATGACAATTGACGCAAGATTCGTTGTATCTTGCTTCGCCTGCCTCCTTATCCGCGCTTAACGCGTATCCTGAAAAACCCAAAAGGAGTAAAAAAAGTAGTCTTGCAGCTGATTTAATAATCACCACGGGTATCCATTAATATGAAAATCGCTAAAAACAGCAGTATAAGTTTAAAGCAATCTGAAGTAAAGTATGTGGGAGGTATTCCTGATCTTCATCATAATAGCATGAGTCTATTTTTCAACCTCAAAAAGGGAAAAAAGGGAGTTGACTCCTTGTCTTGTTGAACAATGATGACATTATTACCAAACAGTCTTTTAGACTACACGCAAGGTTTCATAGTGTTGCTGGTTGTTGTTGACGTGATTTATACGCCAGGGCATATCTGCATCATGGAGCTTTAAGTGTGACAGGAACAGTTTTCTGCTTAGAGTGAGAGTCGTTTGATTATATCTTGGGGTGAATATGTCCCTAAACGGGGACATGATAGGTCAAGAAATTTCTACCAAATTTTTTCGTCCGTCGTACCTTGGTCGAAATACGCTTTAGAAATCTGTAGGCCGGGCGGGTTTCTAGCAGGTGTATCAAGATTTCTTTATGACCTAGTTCTTCCGACCAGGAAACCAGTTCTTTAAATATAGATGTTCCAATTCCCCAGGACGCTTTAGATAGAACAATGGCAATTTCGTAGTCTGAACCGTCTTGTTGTATGCCACACCAACCTGCCAGAACATTATCAATATAAACGGCCCTGACACGGCATTTCGGCATTGCGTCGCAGGCTGTTTTTTCCTTGATCCACTTGTTGATGCTTTGAGTATCAAAGAAATCATGCGCAATTAAATGGTTCCTGATGCTTCCCTCATTGAGAATGGGTATGAATTCTTCTGGCTCTATATCGTCGAATTTGACGTACTTTATCGATTTCATTGTTCGATACAGATTGAGATGTGTCTTTTATTCTGGATTAAGGTGATTGATTTCCTCGACAGTGTACCTTGGCGTGATGAATTTCGGGCAGTTAAAGTCCCAGGCTTTGATGTAAATTATGAAGGCACGTTCCGGGATGCCATCATCACCGTCAACCACGAGCTGGTTGATTAAATCTTTATCATCTTCGATCACCGCTGCCGTGCCCCAGATCTTGACTCGCTTTCGGTTCGGATAATCCATCAGGAACAGGCAGACCTTGTTGTTATCCAACAGGTTGCCGTAGCTGATGTATTGCTTGTTACCAGAGAAATCGGCAAAGCCCAGTGTTTTATTATCAATAATCTTCAGGAACCCTTTCGGGCCGCCGCGGTGCTGGATGTAGGGCTGCCCCTCACCATTGACCGTAGCCATGTAAAAGGAGTCCCGTTGTTCAATGAAGCTTGCGAGCCTGGTGGTGACAATATCATCCCAACCACCGAACTCCTCCATGCGCGCGTACATATTGCGCGATTCTTTCTGTTTCTGCAGGTCTTTCACGGTATCCGTGAACGCGATATCACTGACGAACTCTTTCATCTCTAACTCCCGGATCGTTTATCGATATTGTTATTGGAGGCTGGGGTTGGATTCGCACCAACATAAACGGTTCTGCAAACCGTCGCATCATGTTCTGCCACCCAGCCGTAATCCAATCAACAATCCTGACAGGCTACCACTCTTTAGGCTGCTGCACTCTCCCGTTGTGATACGTTTTTATACCAGTCATGCAGGTGCTTGTACTTCGCCGGGATATCTATCTGCAATGCCTTGGCCAGGTCAATGGCACAGAGGGCCGTGATATCGGCGATGGAAAAGTTTTCCCCGGCAATAAACGCATTTCCCTGGAGCTGCTTATCGATCAAGTCCAGCGATGACAGGAACCGTTCGCGGTTATGCTGCCCCCATTCCTTGTTGCGGTAACGGTTTTTATCACCGAAACCGTCGGTTGCGTGGTGGAAGAATGACACCAGTGTATTCATTAATGAATGTTCAACGCGACGTTGCCACATTTCCACCGCGGCTCTTTCCTCCGGATTAGTGCCCATCAAAGGTTTTTCCGGGTACAGTTCTTCGAAGTAACGAGAGATGGCGACGGTCTCGCTGATGTAGTTACCATTGGCCAGTTCCAGCAACGGTACCGTGGCATCCGGATTTCGTTCCAGGAATGTCGGTTTGCGGTGTTCTCCGTTGAGCACATCGACTTGTTCAAACGGGATATTCACGCCTTTTTCGGCGAGGAAGATGCGAACGCGGCGCGGGTTAGGTAATGCTTGTGTATCGTACAGCTTCATTGAGAGAACCTCTTTGTTGTGGTTAAGGGAATCATTTCATTGGCGTACAGGCTGATGTCGATAAACCCCGAGTAAAACACCATGGCATCAACCTCACTGTATTGATCGGCATCCTGTTCCTCGATGGACAGGACTGTTTCGTCGCTACAATCTTTATTGCTTGACATGGTTATACCGAGTCAGGATCAGGCCGTTACGGTGTTTGCGTTCTGGCCAAACAGGATTTTTCTGGATTCTTCGGTCATGGTTGGTGCCTGGTTCACTGCCTCGCCTTTTGCGTAGGCATTGATCGTTGCCGGGCGGTCAGCGATTTGTTGAAGCCAGCGTGCCAGTGCCGGAAATTGATCAATGTCCACGTTTAGCTTGTCATGCACGAAAACCCACGGATAACAGGCCATGTCGGCAATGGAATACTGGCCGGCGATAAACTCATGTTTGATTAATTGATTATCCAGTACCTTTAATAATCGTTCTGTTTCGTTGTGATAACGCTCTATGGCGTAAGGGATACGTTCAGGCGCGTATTGTTGAAAATGCCCACTTTGCCCGGCCATAGGCCCCAGCCCACCGACCTGCCAGAATAACCATTGCAATACCTCGGTACGTTTCCTGATATCAGTCGGCAGGAATCGCCCGAGTTTCTGGCTGAGGTATATAAGAATCGCACCGGACTCAAAGATAGAAACGGGCTCATCGCAAACCACCGGGTCGTGATCAACGATAGCGGGAATCCTGTTATTCGGTGAGATCTGCAGGAATGAAGATTCAAACTGTTCGCCTTTGCCGATGTTTACCGGTAACAGGCGGTAGGGTATGCCGACCTCTTCCAGGAACATCATGACTTTATAACCGTTGGGGGTATTCCAGAAATAAAAATCAATCATCTTTTTAAGCTCTTTTAATTGGTAGTTATTTGCAGTTATAAAAAAGCGGGCTAATCGGAAATACAATTATTAGCCCGCAATGGAGAGGAGGTTAAATCTTTACCGGGTTACCCAGATGCTGGCGCCAGCCACTCTCGACCGGCTCTACTGTTGTAGCGATCTCGTTTGTCTTGTTGCCATGTCGTTGCTGGTAATTCAGTTGAAAGTTAATGACGTGGTCCTGGATGGTTTGTGGAGACTCGATGCGTTTCAACATGACATTGTTTAATGAATGTTCTGTCTTCGTTCCGTCTTTGTGGTCCAGTACAGTCTGAACATCATCTGCCAATGCCGCGGTACTTGCCGACAGGCTGATCGCTGTAGCGAGACTGAATATGATTTGTTTCTGCTTATTCATGTTTATTACTCCTGGTTAGTTAAAAAATGTTGTTTATCAATCCTGTTACTTTGACGCGGCGTGTATCGAATCTCTTACAGTCGGATAGCCATCGATATACACCCAGTCGTTTTCTTTCGCCGGCACGTGACATCCAAAGCAGTTATTAAAGCCGGTGCCTTTCCAGTCGGTGGTCAGGTTTTTGTCAGGGTCTTCGGACGTAAATAATGCCCAGCCCCAACCTTCACCCCACGCCTTGTTCGCCGGGAAACGGTTATTACGATCGCGGACCATGACGAACCAGACATCAATGCCTTGTGCCGAACGTGCGTGGCCAGTTGTGAGTTGTTCGGTTTTTGTATCAGAAACAGTCTTGACCAGGATGGTGCCGTCTGGCCACTCGCCGGTTTCCTTAAATCCGTTGACGGATGCAGGTGTGGAATACACATCGTGCAGCGATGCGCCACTGCTCATGCCCTCGCTGGTCACGTACCAGGAACCAAGGTGTACCCAGTTTTCCCGGAAATTGGTCGGTCTTGAAATCTTGCCGTTATTATCCACGTAGGTTGAAAAGGCATCGACATACGTATCTATTTCTTTTTCATTACAAGCAGCCAGTGTCAGCAAGCTTGTAATCAAGGTAATCTTAATAATTGAGTTCATAATTTTTTCTCCTCGTTGATTGATATATTTTGTAAAACTGTCCCTGGATCCATTGTTGGAGATAAGGGGTAGTTTTATTCAGGAATTACAAACGGCTGGGCGCAATATTCTTGATCTTGCCCCAGTTTTGTTCCGCGATCTTTATTCGCCCAGGCACATCTTTTAACCACTCGTCCTGGATTTTGGCATCAAGGTTTAGATAAAGCTTTCCATCAACGAGGCGCCAGACTTCCGGATCACCCACAAACTTTTTATTGACGGACACGCCGAATGCACAATAGCCGCCGTACGCAGGCAGATATTTATCCGGGTTGTTGTCGAAAGTATTCTTGTTGGCATCGTTGATAAAAAGGTACGTGACACCATCATGCACAGAAACATAATGACCATTACCACGTAACGGTCGCTTTGCATTATGGTAAGAAACGAGATCATAGCCCTGAATGCCCAGTGTACTTACTGCTGTATCAACTTCGGCGAAGGCGTTACCGACAAAGCCTGTCATGAGCAACAGGCCTGCTAATAGTGCTTTAAATTTCATATTGCTTCTCCTTCTATTTAGATTGCGAAAGATAAATATCGAGAATATTTACCGGGGCATGTATTCCCGTCGGCATCCTTTTGACGCAGTGAAGGGAAGAAACCTTACTTAAAATTTCAGTAAAGAATATTTATCGGGGGCAGACCGAGGTTGGAGAGAAAATCCTTCAGGACGATAGCGTGATTGCATTTCGCATCACGTGCGGCATAAAGCAGCGTGATAGTTTTTTTATTTGATGAGGAAACGATGTCTTTTATTACATCGCTTTTCTCAGTTAACTCGGCGTAGTAACGGTCACTGAATTCCTCGAAACGCGTGGGGTCGTGGTTAAACCATTTGCGCAGTTCGCTGGATGGCGCCATTTCCTTTGACCACAGGTCCAGGCAGGCGGCCTCTTTAGTTACTCCTCTTGGCCAGAGGCGGTCGACAAGGATGCGATAACCGTCAGCTTTTGATGGGGTTTCATAAATTCGTTTGATCCTTATCATCAAGGATCAGGGGTTCATTTGTTTCAACGCCTTCTGCAGTACCTCGTACTCTTCCTGGCACTCGGAACAGAGTGATAAATGATGTTGGACGGCCTTGAGACTATCGCAGACCGATTTCCCGGCCAGCTCGGTTTCAACAAATTCGGCGATTTGCATCAGACACTCATCGCAATTGATTTCTTCATCTTTGGTCAGGCCAATGAATCGCATCAAGCCATCGATTTCTTTTTTGGATATCTTCATATCAGGTTCCTCATGCTGTGAATGCTGCACTAATGTCTGTTGCTTCGTACCCCGCAGCTTCCAGCCCCCGTTTTAATCGTTTACGTGCATCGTGAGCGAGTTTGTAAATCGCGTTCCTGTTACTGCCAAGGTGCCTGGCGATTTCCTCCTGTGGCATCCCTCTTAGTTCAGCGACCAGGACGTGGCGTTGTTTCTCAGTGAGTTCCTCCTGGATCAGCTTATGCAGCTTCACCAGTAAAGCTTTGCGTTGCATGTCGGATTCAGGCCCGGAGTTATTGTCGGAGACACTTTCGAGTGAAAAATCTGTGTCTGCGATCAATTTGTCCAGCGAGATATCCTTCCAGTGCTTTCTCCGTAACCGGCTCATGGCAACATGGATCGCAATAGACGTTGCCCAGGTTAAAAACTGGCTACGCCCTTCAAATTGATTCAACCGTTCCAGGATTAATAACAACGCGTCCTGAACAGCATCTTCGATAAAGGATTCATCAACTGACTGTCGGCCCGACAAGCTATATTTCAATCCCCGGATTAATGCATTACGCAGGTCTGATAATGCCTGTTTTTGTTCGTTACCCGTGCAAGACAAATGTGCCAGCCAGGCCTCGTTATTGCGAACAATCATATCCATACCTGATTCTATAGAACATGTTGGTCATTCCGGTTGTTACATTACAGGTTCGGTGCTGCGGGAAAATCCATGTCAGTTGCTGCAACCAGGTTAATATAGTTAGTAAAAAGGTTTAAAGCGACGTTGGCAATGATTTCACTGATTTCTCCCTCGGAAAAACCGGCGTCGATTAACTGCGCGACCTTTTGATCTGTTATCTGTCCACGACTCTGAACAACATCGCGAGCAAATTCCAGTGCTGCGCGTTCCCTCATATCTGTTGGTAAACACCGGCGTGCATCGATTGTCTCCTGTTTACTTAAACCGGTACCCTGGCTTAATACTGTGTGTGCCGCGACACAGTAACAGGAACCATTTGCCTCGCTGACTACCAGGGCAATCTGTTCTCTTAACCGCGGGCACAATGAACCGGTCGATAAAGAACGACTGAACCCCAGGTAGGCCTTTAATACCGCTGACGAGTTTGCCATCGTTGCGATGAAGTTCGGGACCAGTCCCATCTTTTTCCGGACGACACCGAGAATCTCTCTGGTTTCAGCATCGGCGGTTTCTTGTTCAACAGGACGAATACGAGCCATCCGGCAACTCCAGGTAAATATTAAAAAAATATGTCTATAATCTTAGATGCGTTATGTCGGGTGAATCTTACTTTTAACATGTGGCTTTCTGTTCATTATTTTTATTTGTAAATTTTGATATGTGCTCTCAAAGACATAAACTTAGTATTCAAATAAAAAACATGGATTACAACACTGACAAGAATTATGACTAAACAATCATCGCCCTGGCCACGGTTGCTGGCATTTGCCCTGTACCTGGTATGCGTCAACTTGCTGTCGGGGTACCTGGCTCTCGCATTGAACTATCCCTCGCTGTTTAACGTGGATGCCAGTTTTGGTGAGTATGCCTATCCTTTGCCGTTTACCTGGGCGCTGGCGCACTGGCCTTCCATGCTCCTTTACGGCGTTCCTCTTTTATTTATAAGCCAGGCAAGCACGAAGCTGACGCAGTATCACCGGCTGTGTTGTCTTATTACCGTTGGCCTGCTGCTTCTCATGCTGGATGCAAAAATACCCTTCGTGCTGTTTCCCTGGGTGGATGCGCTGGTTGGGCTGGTGTTCAGCCTGGCGTTGGTGCCGCCGAAACGACATGCCAATCCGGTACAATTTCATGTGACCTGTATTGCCGTCGCCGGTGTTGTTGGCGTGGTTGCATACATTGCCTTTGACCACTGGCAGCATCGTACCCCCGCATTGCACACCACAACTTATGCCGATGGTGTGTTTCAGATGACTTCCATAGATATTAACAAAGAGCTTCACGAGATGCGCATTGCCATGGATCTGACAGAGCGCCTGGACACCAGGAGGGCCTGCGAGGTGGGGCAGCAGGTGGCAGAAAATGTAATACAGGACTATCCCTTTGATAGTGGCTATAACAAATTAATAGAAGTCTGGTTTAATCCGGTCAATTCGGACCTGCCAGAAAACAGTGGCAGGCCGTACCGTATGGGAGAGATCAGTCTGAACGAGGCTGACAAAGATCCTGGTGACTCATTCGCCTGTTACCTTAAATACAAGAAAATTAAAGCGGGCGGGTTGATTCAGTTCTGAAAACAGGGAGAACAGCAGTGGCTATGAAAACCGTGGTCTGTCCCCATTTATTTTTCACGATTTATGTATCAGTAACCGATGATTGTTTCCTGTTTTCAAACCAGTACACCAATGCCAATGCACTGCCGCCTGCCACGGCCGAGCCCAGTATGTAACCGAGCTCACCATAGATATGCCAGAAGAACAGGGTATAGCCCTGGATGATCAGGAATGTCACGCCATAGCCACGCAGCATGCGCATCAGGGTTTTAGTGCCGAGTGCGATCAGGCCGATATTCAAACCGGCCCAGAGAATATTGAACAGGAACAGTTCACCTGCGGATTCGTTGTGCCAGCGGCTCGCTTCGAGGTTGAAGTTGCCAAACAGTGATAATAACCATAGCGCCATCTCCGAGAAAAACAGGCCACTGGACAACCAGACCTTGTAAAAGTCACGGTAATTGCTGAGCAGGTTTTCTTCATTCACTCGATGTAATAACCCCACGCCAATAATAATGCCGCCAGCGAGCAGAAAACGTAACGGGTAATTCATACCGAACCAGTAAGCGCCCCAGCCGGAGTAATAGCCGGTGAAGCCACCAAACCAGGTGAAAAACACCACGGCGGTAAGTATGAGTATCAACACGTTCCTTAATACGTAGGCGAGTGGCAGCAGGATAACCAGGTCGATGAGTAACAAGGCCGGCAAGTTGCCGGAGCCGGTGGAGTAGATATATCCCAGGGTAAAGGTCAGGCCGATTAACGTGATGGCGCCGACCAGTTCCAGTGAGCGCCGGGTCATCGTGAAACGTGTGCGGTCCAGGCGCCAACCTGCAACGAAAAAACTGACCATCAGGATTCCCAGAACCCACGCGAGTTTTACCAGCGTGAATTCAAATAATTCCCTGGCAAACAGGATGATGCCGGCAGCAAAACTGATGGCACCGAACACGCCAAACCAGCGGCCGAGTGATGTCCAGTCCCAGTTGGTGGCCGGGTAACGCGCGCTTAACGTGTGATAAGTGTCATCCACGATCACCTCTTCACGCAACAGCCGCCTTAATTCACGCTGCATCTTGTCGTTGAAACGTTGCGGCGTCATGTGGCGGCACCCGGTTTCAATTGTTTTTCGAACACATAGGCCAATGCCAGGGCGATACCACCGGCCACGGTGAAGAACATGGCCCTGGATAAATCATCCCAGAAGTATTCATACATGCGTGTATACAGATTGATACCGAGAAACACGATGCCAAAGCCGGTGAAACGTGCATCTTTCAAACGCGCTCCGATAACGATTTGCGCAATGGCAACCACCGTGAAGACCACGATACAGACCAGGTCTTTCTCCTCGATGCTGTTAATCCATAAAGACAGGTTTAAATAGAGCAGGCCGAAGATGATATACATATGGCCAAAGCCAATGCAGCGTTTGAGCTTGCCAGTTTCAGGTTGATGTTCGTGGTACACGCCAAAAGCGGCCGTGAAGCCCGCGATCACTGCCATGGCACGCGGGTCGTGTATGCCGAGGAAATAGGAGCCGCTACCCCAGTATCCGGACATACTGCCGATACCATGAAACAACATCAGTAGTGCCACCAGTAATGGCCAACGCAAGTGATAGAAATAGGCGACCAGGAAACCGGCGACGGCGGTGAAGAGCAGAAACCAGCTATGGGCGTCGCTATACCTGTCGCCATCGTTAATAAGGTAGAGAGCCGCCATGCTTGAGTAGAGGCCGACCAGCCCAGCGGTTAATAACGACTGCCCGGTGAACGGGTGTTTTTGTTGTTTATCTGCAGCGAGCCCGGCGCCAAAGTAGAGTACATAACCTGCTACTGCCAGGAGGCAGAGCGTGGAAAAAGTCGGTGAAAAACTGGCCATGATGGTGCCGGTAAAGCCGAGGAAAGATAAGGCCAGCATAAAGATGGCAAACAGCCCCAGCCATTTGAGAAATAGTGTGCCAGTGAAAGGTTGCGGATCGTAACGCGCGTGCAGCAGCTCGGCGAGTTCGTGGTTGATCAGGCCAGTGTTTTCCCAGTCGCTGATCTCCTGAGCCATTTTCCCTTTGAAAGTCTTGCTCATCGTTTCTCCATTGATACCTGGCCCCGCATATGGACTTACGCACTCGCGGAAAAGAACTGACCCTTTAATTTATTGAAGTTCACCGTAATAAACTTTATGCCGACGGCATAGTTGCTGAACTCGTCGTTATCAAAATCGCGGCGCGTGTGGGTCACGACGCCAACTGCCTTGAATTCCCCGCTATCGATCTTTACCAGTTGATTCTTGTTCAGCGTCATTGAGGAGTGCAACTGCATGCCCACTGGTGACAAGTCAGCAATGCGTGCCCGGTTGCCGGAGCCCGGCCAGCGCGTGTAGTAGTGACAATCACCATGGCGTTGCGCAAGGCGCACGATGTCACGTCGGTTCTGTTCCAGGAAAGCAGTGGACGGGGGAAACAGGGGGCTCTGGCATTCAATGCAAAGCGGCGCGGTATCCTCGCACGGGCTATGGCTATGCGGTGTTTTACAGAACGAGCAGTACTGGGTAATGACGGGCTTGTAGCCGGAATGCTTGCTGCTGTAGGCCTTGCGTACTAGTGATGCCGCTTTACTTGCAAAACCGGATGCCTTGTTGGCCTGGGTTACTGAGAGCCCGCCCGTGTTCTGTAGTAGTTTCACCGCATCGGCGTGATGGTACTTTTCCAGCAGCCTGTCGTAGAGCTTGCGCTTGTCGGTATTCCCGAGCACCGAGTAGGCCTCGTTCAGCAGTGGACTATCACCATTTTTTTTCTGCGACAGGTAACTGGTCTTGATAATGTGTGCAGGGGCATCCGGCATCACGTTCAGTACACGATAGTAATTGCGGTGGTTGCCGTAGCGGTCGCTGCTGACAGTATCGCTGGCGCTGGATTTGCCCAGGTTGCCGCGGGAAAGGGTCTCAATGCCGTACCCGGCCAGCAGTTGCTTGTCATATTCGGCGCGGCGGTCGATATCACTCAATACCTGGTAGGCCTCGTTAATGATGCTGGCCTCGTGCCTGTTTCCGCCCAGGTCCGGGTGCAGTCGCAGTTTTTGCATCATCGTTCGGTAGTTGTTCTTGATGATCTCGATCGGCGCGTCTGGCTGCACGTTCAGGATGCGGTAGTAATTGCGGCGTTCGCCGGAGTTTGTCGAGGAAGACTGCTGTTTCATGCTGTAAATTATCGCCGGCTAGTTAGCGTAAAGAAATGTTTTTATTCGGGGCAATCCCTTTCCTAAACTTGTTTACACTTATACTATCAAATAGTAAGACATTTTTAGCTGAATAGCTTAATAACTATAAAAGGGATCGTGATTATTCACGGCTTGAGATCGTTGAGACAAATCGTGTCCGGGCAGGCATTTTTGTTTCTCCATGTATAATCTAAGTGATTGATTTATAATTAAAATACGGGGTTAGCCTTACATGTCTGTCTGTCAGAGACGGCGTAGCAGAGCCTTTACTGTTATAGAAGTAGCGATCGTGGTGCTGATTGCCGGCCTGGCAATTGTTACCTTTTCCCCGGCTGCGCTGAAGATGATGGAGTCAGCCCAGATCAATGAAACCGAAGGTGAGATTACCGATCTCATTGCCGATATCGATAAGTTCATCAAGGACAATGGCCGCCTGCCCGACGACCTGGTCGAGGTCTTCGGCGAGGTGCCGCTGGACCCGTGGGGCAATCCCTACCAGTACCTGAATTTTGATACGGTTACCGGAAATGGTAAAAAACGCAAGGACAAGAACCTGGTGCCGATCAATACCGACTACGATTTTTACAGCATGGGTCCCGATGGTAAGACGGCCACTCCATTAACCGCTGCTATCAGCCAGGATGACATTGTTCGGGCCAGGGACGGAGCATATGTAGGCGTTGCCTCCGATTACTAGGGTTTAGATACCATGGATCAACCGCTGAAAAAAACCGGGCGACTATCTAGACAAATCTTTCTCTCTTTCCTGGTTACGGCGTTGGCCCCGGCACTGGTTCTGTCGTTCTTTGCCTATCTCACTATAAACGATCATTTTGAAACGAATATTAACCGACAGGTCTATTCCGAGAGTAGGTCACTGGGTCTGACCCTGTTTGACCGACTGGAAAGCATGGAGAGCAACCTGAATTACCTGGGCAGGATTGTTGAGAACGAGGCATTGGACCATGATTTTGAGTGGCTCAACAAGATGTTTTCGAGTCTCTACATCTTTGAGCAGGGCGACGTGAAACAGCTGTTGCATGGCGATTTCTACACGGCTATAAATTTGAAAGACGACCAGCGTGCGCATTTACAACAGCGGGCCTTGCTGATGCTGTACAGCAGTGGCCAGCAATACCAGTTCCTGATGATAACACCGATAAACATGGCCGAGGAACGCTACCTGGTAGGTGTCGTTGATAATGATTACCTCTGGAACCTGACTACCAAGGAAACCGATTTCTTTTGTGCCGGTACTTCCCCGGGACAGTTACTGTATTGTTCGAATGAGCAAGCGCGACATAACAAGGCACGCCTGGCAGAACTGACCAGTCGCGAACTGAAAAAACAAAGCGATTATTACGAGATAGAGTTCGTGGATCGGCTATACGTGGGTAATGACTGGCAACTGTTTATCCAGCCCCAGTTTGGCCTCAGGCAGATCAATATTTATTATTTCCTGCCACGCAAGGCCGCCTTCCTCGAGTACGATTTTTTCAGCAAGGTGTTTCCACAGACCATGGTGATTATCCTGTTGATTGCCTACCTGTTGGCCAGTATCCAGGTCAGGCGCTCGCTGGATCCTTTAACGAAACTGATAAAAGGTGCCAATGATATCACCGAGGGACACTACGGGTCGCAGGTCGATATAAAAAGTAACAACGAGTTTGAAACCCTGGGTCGTGCGTTTAATGACATGTCGAACCGGGTCAAGGAACAACATAATGAATTGAAGACGCTGGCCAAGCTCGACAGGTTAATACTCTCCAAGCCGGATACAAACTATATCGTTGAAGTGTTATTGCAATACATTCCCCAGGTGATCAGGTTGCAGAATCTTGCCATCATGGTGTTTGACAACAGCTCTATCTACATGGGTACGGTTTATTATCACAAGCAGGGCAATATCAGCCTGGAGCGGACCAACCTGATCCTGGGTGAAGACGAATTCGAAGAGCTGGAAAAGACCCGTGATGTATTGCGCAAGGACGATCAAGACCAGCACGGTTACCTCGGTCCGTTACAACAGTTTGATAACCAGCAGTTCCTGTTAACGCCGATCAGGAGTCATGAAAACCTGCTGGGTGTAATCATGATTGGACTGCCTGACGAAATGGTCGACATATCCTATTACAAGGACAATGTGCCACCGCTTGCCGACCGTGCCGCCGTTGCGTTGTCCAATGCGAACTGGGAGAAAAAACTGTTTGAACAGGCCCATTACGATGAGCTTACCGGGCTGCCGAACCGCTTCCTGTTCAAGGATCGGTTTGAACAGGCCATGGAGCGTGCCAAGCGCAGTGACATGCAGACATCTATCCTGTTTCTTGACCTGGATCGTTTCAAGAGTGTCAATGATTTACTCGGTCATGATATTGGTGACATGTTATTACAAGAGGTAGGCAACCGCTTCCTGCAGTGTGTGCGTGCCTACGATTCGGTTGCCCGCTTTGGTGGTGATGAGTTTGTCATCATCCTGTCAGATGTGGCGCCCGAACATATCCACGAACAGTCGGCGTTAATGGCAGAAAGAATAATTCAATCATTGAAAGCGCCTATCGTGATCGATGAGCGCGAGTTCTTCGTTTCACCAAGTATTGGTATCGCCATCTATCCGCAGGACGGTAGAAACTATGACGAAATGTTGAAGCAGGCCGACATGGCCATGTACCAGGCCAAGAAAGAATCCTCGGGCAGTTACCGGTTTTACGATAACGAAAGTAATGTTGAGTCATTATTAAAACTGGAACTGGAAAGTGAATTGCAGCGGGCATTGATTAACGAACAGTTTGTGCTCAATTACCAGCCGAAGATCGACCTGGGTAGTGGGCTCGTGACAGATGTCGAGGCACTGATACGTTGGCACCACCCTAAAAAAGGTATCATTATGCCGGATATCTTTATCCCGCTGGCGGAAGAGAGCGGTTTGATTGCAGAGATCGGGTACTGGGTATTGCGCGAGGCCTGCCGGCAGAGTAAAAGCTGGGCAGAGGTGGGTGTGCAGCTGAATATTGCGATCAATATTTCATCCGAACAGTTTCGAGAGCAAAAATTCTACGACAACGTGGTGCACATACTGGAAGACACCGATGTCGATCCGCACTCGCTGGAATTTGAAATCACCGAGTCGATCTACAGCGACAACCATGAAAAAATGACGCGGCTGCTGAACGACCTGAAGGAATACGGTATCAGTATCTGCATGGATGATTTCGGCACTGGTTATTCCTCCATGACCTACTTGCAGCAGATACCGGTAAACAAGCTGAAGATAGACAAGGGCTTTATCGATAAAATCAACCAGGACAAGGGCTCTTCCTCCATCGTGAAGGCCATTATCACGCTGGCGCATAGCCTGGAACTGAAGGTGGTTGCCGAAGGTGTTGAAACCGGTGAGCAATACGCCTATCTTGGCGAGGTTTCCTGTGACGAGGCCCAGGGGTATCATATCTGTTACCCGTTGCCTGCCGATGAGCTGATTGAATTCATCACGCGCAACAACGACAGGGCAAAGTCCAGTTCCTGATATTTACAATTTTCCAGGTTAGTTATGCAGAATCAAGTTGTCATTGCCGCACTTTACAAGTTTGTCGAGTTAACCGACTACGTTGAATTACAGCCGCGTTACCTGCAGTTTTGCCAGCAGCATGAGATCAAGGGCACGCTGTTACTGGCCGATGAGGGGATCAATGGTACGGTGGCCGGCAGTCGTGCAAGTATCGATGCCTTGCTGGAATACCTGCGGTCCGACAGTCGCCTTGCCGATATTGAGCACAAGGAATCCTATGCCGACGAAGCGCCGTTCCTCCGCACCAAGGTCAAGTTGAAAAAAGAAATCGTCGCGCTGGGTCAACCGGGCGTGAGTCCATGCAAGCGTGCCGGTACACGCGTGGAGCCGGAAGACTGGAATCAGGTTATCTCCGACCCGGAAGTGGTCTTGATCGATACGCGTAATCATTATGAATACCAGATTGGGACATTTCGTAACGCGGTCTCGCCGGAGACAACCAACTTTCGTGAGTTCCCGGATTATGTCAGGGAACAACTGGACCCGGCCAAACACAAGAAGGTGGCTATGTTTTGCACCGGCGGTATTCGCTGTGAAAAGGCCAGTGCCTACATGCTGGAACAGGGTTTTGACCAGGTCTACCAGTTAAACGGTGGTATCCTCAGGTACCTGGAACAGGTCAGCAAGGAAGACAGCCTGTGGGAAGGTGAGTGCTTCGTGTTCGATGGCCGCGTTGCCGTTGACCATAACCTGGAGGAAGGTGACTATGAACAGTGTTTTGCCTGTCGACGCCCGATATCGGATGAAGACATGCAATCACCGCACTACCAGAAAGGCGTGTCCTGCCCGCACTGTATCAATGAAAAGACCGAGGAACAGCGTGCCGGTTTTCGTGAACGCCAGTACCAGGTCGAACTGGCCGAGAAGCGGCAGCAAAAACATATCGGCGCCAAGCTTTAGTTATTTCAGCCTGGTTGCACGCTGGTGAGAACCGGGCAAGACTACCGCTAAGTCATCTATTCAAGCACGGGACTGGTATGAAAGACACGCTCTATCGAAACAAGGCATCGGCGATTAAGCCGTTTGAGTTTGACCAACATGTCGTCGATGTCTTCCCGGATATGATAAAGCGCTCGGTTCCCGGTTACCCGATGACCGTGGCCATGATTTCCGTACTCGCGGACCGCTACTTCCAGCCGCACTCCAATATTTATGACCTTGGTTGTTCGCTGGGCGCAGTCAGTTTCATGTTGAACGAGAGCCTGGCGGGTAAAAAGGGCACCATCGTTGGCGTGGATAGTTCCGGCCCAATGATTGCGGCCTGCAAGGAGAAGTTAAGAGACCGTACGCAACAGATGGACATGGAGTTCGTCTGTGCCGACATAATGGATACCCCGATCAGCCAGGCCTCGGTTGTGATCATGAACTTCACCCTGCAGTTCGTGCCACTGGAACAACGCACAATGTTGTTGCAACGAATACATGATGCCTTGCTGCCCGGTGGCGTGTTTATCCTGTCCGAGAAGATAGATTTTGAACAGGAGCAGGAAGCCAGCCTGATGCAGGAGTTGCATCACCATATGAAGGCCATGAACGGTTACGATGCAATGGAGATCGCCAACAAGCGTGAGGCCCTGGAACAGGTGCTGTTACCGGAAACGCTGGACACGCATCTTCAGCGCCTGCAGGAAACAGGTTTTAGCCAGGTTTCTTCATGGCTGCGCTGTCTGAACTTTGTCTCTCTGTTGGCCATTAAATAATTTTTCCAGTTGTGAATTACCAGTCGCTGTACGAGATGCTTGCCGCCAACGCTATGCCGGAGTGGCGCACGGAACTGGAGTCGCAACTGAACCGGTATTTCGCTAATCCAAAACACGGGGATTATCCCCGCTGGCAGTCGGCACTGGATCGCTTGCCAGACATTAAACCCTCTGGCTGTGTCTTTGATATCGATAGCGTCACGATTGGCAAACATGACGACTGCAGCGATGACAGCAGGGAACAGTTACGCGAGTTGTTACGGGAATTCATGCCGTGGCGCAAGGGGCCGTTTCATTTGTTCGGCATCAACATTGATTGCGAGTGGCGTTCCAACCTGAAGTGGCAGCGCCTGCAACAACATATCCGCCCGTTAAACGGGAAACTGGTGCTCGATATCGGTTCCGGTAACGGTTATTACGCATGGCGCATGCTGGGTGATGGGGCCCGTTACGTCGTGGGAATCGACCCCACGCTGTTATTTGTCATGCAGTTCCAGGTATTGAAAAAATACTGGCCCTCGGCCCCCATCGATATCCTGCCACTGGGCATACAGCACTTGCCCGTCGGACGCTCCGGCTTCGACACCGTGTTTTCCATGGGCGTGCTTTATCACCGGCGCGACCACATGGAGCATTTACATCAGCTCAGGCAAACCCTCAAACCCGGCGGCGAACTGGTACTGGAAACGCTGGTGCTTAATGAAGAGAGCAACAATATACTGCGACCGGATGGACGCTATGCAAAGATGAATAACGTGCATGCGATACCCGGCCTGGCATTATTACAGCAATGGGTAGAGGAGGCCGGTTACCGTAACGTACGCATTGTCGATGTCAGCGTAACCACGACCGATGAACAAAGGGCGACAGACTGGATGCAATTTGAATCTTTGCCGGACTTTCTGGACAAACAGGATAGGACAAAAACAATTGAAGGCTACCCGGCACCCGTGCGTGCCATTGTGCTGGCCGACGCAACGACTTAAATACTAGAGGTAAACATTCATGAAGACCGGACTCATATCCGTATTACTCTTTGCCAGTTCTATTGCACTCGCCGAGGAACATCGGTTTCAAACGGAAGATTACAATCTCCATGTACAGCAAGTGGCTGACGGCCTGGAAAACCCGTGGGCACTGGAGTTCCTGCCGGATGGCCGCATGCTGGTCACGGAAAGGCCGGGTTACCTGCGTATTATCGAGAATGGCAAAGTCTCCAGGCCTGTCAGCGGCTTGCCGAAGATCAAGGCCTTTGGCCAGGGTGGTTTGCTTGATGTCGCACTGGACCCGGACTTCGCCACGAACCAGATTATTTATCTCAGCTATGCCGGCCCCGGTTCCGGTGGTGTTGGTACCGAGGTAGCGAAGGCCCGGCTGGATGGCACAGAGTTAAAAGATGTCTCGATAATATTTCGCCTGGCCATGAAAACCGATGGCGGGTATCACTTTGGTTCCAGGCTGACCTTCGATGCCGAGGGCAGGCTGTATATCTCACTCGGTGATCGCGGCGACAAGGACCGTGCACAGGATCTCGGTGACCATGCCGGATCGTTGATTCGAATCAACAAGGATGGCAGCGTGCCCGACGATAATCCCTTTGTAATGCGTGATGCAGTAAAGCCTGAAATCTTTACCTACGGCAACCGCAACATGCAGGGTATGGATGTGCATCCCGACACGGGTGAAATCTGGACGATTGAACACGGACCACAAGGCGGTGATGAACTCAATCGCATGCAGGCCGGGGTCAATTACGGCTGGCCAGTGATCACCTATGGTGTCAACTATGTCATTGGAACAAAGATAGGCGAGGGCACGGAAAAAGCCGGAATGGAACAACCGGTTCATTACTGGGTGCCTTCGATTGCCACTTCAGGTCTGTTGTTTTACACGGGCGAACCATTTTCAAAGTGGCGCGGAAATGCCTTTGTCGGTTCACTGAAGTTTGGTCAGCTTGCCAGGCTGGAACTGGAAAATAACAAGGTGGTACACGAAGAGCGCCTGTTTGATGGTGAACTGGGCCGTATTCGCGATGTGAAACAGGGCCCTGATGGTAATATTTACGTGATTACCGATGAACAAAACGGCAAGGTGTTTCGCATACAGCCCGAAAGTAAGACCTAGATCAACAGGTCGTACTTGACCAGGAGCTTGTTCATCTTTTTTGCGAGCCTGGCCGGACTTTCGTAAATGATCTTTTCGGGGACGTCGCCTTTTTTCTGCAACCGTTCCTTGTGATCAAAACCGTAACTGGCCATCAGTATCGTATCGTAGCCGGTATCTACCGCGGCCTTGTAATCTCCGATTTCATCGGCTGCGAAGATACAGTGCTTGTAATGGTCGGCTCGCATACCTTCCAGAACGTTGATCTTTTTTGCACCGACTGAAATGGGAATGATAAAGTCCATTGCCGCTTCGTTGACACAACTGTTTTTCAAAACCCTGCGAATGGTCTTGCCGGGATGGCAGGTGAAGTTACGACTGATAACGCCGACATGGATAGCCGGGCAGTCGATCATCTCATTAATTAAATCGGTGAACTCGGGAAAGATAGCGCCTTGTTCATGGTAGTTTTTGGTCAGTGTCTCTCGCAGCACCCTGTTCTGGGGTAATGAGAATTTGACCAGGTTGCCAATGATTTCCTTGCCACCACCCAGGTACTTGAGGAATTTACGGCGGTTCCTGAAACTGTCCTCTTCACCGATATCCAGGCCCAGCTGTTTAAACGTCGTTTTTAACAGCTTGTAGGAATCAATCAGTAACCCGTCAAAATCCAGGACTATCAGCGTATCTTTCAAGGGTTTTGCATGCAGGTTCAGTCCTCGCGGCTGGTGACTTCCAGCAGGTGATAACCGAACTGTGTTTTAACCGGTCCCAGTACCGTATTGATCTCTCCATTAAACACGACCTCGTCGAATTCCTTGACCATTTGTCCGGGGCCAAATGTACCCAGTTCACCACCTTTACGGCCTGACGGGCAGGTTGAATGTTCTTTTGCCACATCGGCGAAATCTGCACCTTCTTCGATCTGTTGCTTCAGTGCATTACATTCTTCTTCGGTTTTAACCAGGATATGTCGTGCGCTAGCTTTGCTCATCATGTTTCTCCTTATAAAGAATATTTGTGACGTTTTTATGAAAATGGGTAAAAAAAATCCCCGCTGCAGGGCTGCAGCAGGGAGGGGTAAATCAGTTACCGGTCAATCCGGAACAATGCGATGTTTTACATAACTACCTGGTGCATCTTCCAATGGCTTCAGGTTCGTGCCAGGTTTCCTGGCAGCTACTTTCTTGCCGGATTTTTTGCTAATCCATTTTTGCCAGTCCGGCCACCAGGACCCTTCAGACTGGCTGGCATTCTCTAGCCAGTTGTCCGGGTTATCATCGATGGTATCGTTGGTCCAGTAGCCATACTTGTTTTTGACCGGCGGGTTGATTACGCCGGCGATATGGCCTGAGCCACCCAGAACAAACCGGACCGGACCGGACATTAATTTTGCACCCTCGTAGGTCGATTTCCACGGCGTAATGTGATCGTCGATGGTCGAGATAAAATACGTCGGCGTCTTGATCTTGCTGATGTCCAGCGGTGTGCCATCGAATTCAAGTGCATCCGGCTCTTTCAACAGGTTCTTCAGGTAACACTGACGCAGGTAATAACTGTGAGTTTTTGCAGGCAGGCGCGTTGAGTCCGAGTTCCAGTACAGCAGATCAAAAGCGGTTGGCTCTTTGCCTAGCAGGTAATTGTTAATAAAGAACGGCCAGATGAGATCGTTGGCGCGCAACATGTTGAATACCTGGGCCATGGTAGTTCCATCCAGGTAACCTTCGCGCTCCATGTCCTGGTCCAGTGATGCCAGCTGGTATTCATCAATGAAGACACCCAGGTCGCCAGGATCCTTGAAATCGATCATGGTTGTAAAATAAGTCGTGGTATTGATTAAACGCTTTCTCTTTTTCGCCAGGTAAGCGTTGGTCGCTGCCATCAATGTGCCGCCGATACAGTAACCAATGGTGTTGATCTTGCTGACGCCGGTTTCTTTCTTCACCTGTTCGGCTGCGGTCAATATGCCCTTGGTCATGTAGTCTTCAAACTCGGTGTCGGCATAGCTTTCGTCCGGGTTAACCCAGGAAATCACGAAAACGGTATGACCCTGGTCAACGGCCCACTGGATAAAGCTGTTTTCCTTGCGCAGATCGAGAATATAAAATTTGTTGATCCATGGTGGAACGATCAACAGCGGTGTTTCATAAACAGTTTTCGTCGTTGGTGCATACTGGATCAACTGCATCAAATCATTTTGATAGATCACCTTGCCTGGCGTGGTGGCAATATTCTTACCGACCTCGAATTGTTCGGTGTCGGTCATGCGCGTCATCAATTTCTTGCCCTTGCCACGCGACAGGTCTTCAAACAAGGCCTTGATTCCATTCAGCAGGTTTTGACCTTTTGAGTCCATAATCTTTTGCAGAACCATGGGGTTGGTGGCGGCAAAGTTGGCAGGTGACAGCGCGTCCAGCCACTGCCTGGTGCAAAAATCGATCTTGTTCTGCATGGTTTCGTCAATGTGGGTATTACACTGTGTTGATTGCTGCACGTACCTGGAAACCAGCAGGTAAAATTGTTTCAGGTGATCAAACACCGTGTGATCATTCCAGCCTTCATCAAAAAAGCGACGGTCTGAACGGTCAGGGCTGACAATCGGGTCTGGTTCCATGCCAAACGTGCGCATGGTGGTGTAGTTGAACAGGCGCACCATGTCATTAAAGAATTGAAAATTTCCTGACAGGCACTGCGTGTTTTTGTCCACGTAGTTTTTCCAGTGTTCAATGACCTCGTCACTGAACAACATCGGGTTAGTCTGATGCATGGCATCCAGGCTGGAATGAATAAATTCCCTCGTAACGGTCTCGTGACTTTCCTGGACCTTGCCAAGTAATTCATTCATGTTGTTCAAGTACATAGTCGCCCCTGGATAGTTAAGTCTTTGATCACGGGAGTATATCGAGAATTGTGCATTGCAGCAACTTCTGGCAGGCTGCTTTCCAGCAAGTTGCCTGTAAATGCAACTATTTGAATCTTCTATGAATAATAGCGGGAAAGGGCATAGAGAATGATGCCAGTCAGCCCCAGGTCCTGGTCGGTGTTCAGGCTGATGGGAATAGTCTCCAGCAATGATCGGTGCGTGGGGGATGCCTCAAATTCAGCCAGGAACTCATTCGACCGTATCAATTCGGGATTCCGGGCTGCAAGTCCGCCGGAAATGATGAGCCCGCCACGAGCAAGACTGGACAGGCAATACTGGCGGCAAGCGCGGCCATAAAAGCGTGAAAACAGTCGCAGTGTGTTTTTATTTTTATCGGGTTCGGCACATATCCCGGCCGCATCTATGTCGTGGCCAGTCAGGGCAGTGTGCAGTGTTTGCAGTCCCGGGCCACTGACGACCTGGTCATTGGTGACATAATCCTGTTGTACACGTTTGAGAAAGAACGCCTCCAGTTCCTGTTCATCGGCGTTGAACACGAAACCGGCCTGTCCTGCCTCGGAGGGCAATACATTAAATGTCCCGGCCGTAGGTATTAACAGGCAATGCCCGAGACCGCTCCCGGCGCCGATAATGGCAACGGGTGCGCTGACGGGATCGCAATCACGAATACGCTGACATTGTTGTAACTGTGCTGGCTGTGCCAGTGCATACCCCTGTGCGGCAAAGTCATTTAACAGGAAGGATGTTGGTAAATCGGTGTAGTCTGCCAGGTCCAGTGCCCAGTTGATATTCGGTGGGGTTGCTGCCCGGCCGGTTACCGGACCGGCAATAGCCAGTGCCAGGGCGTCGTACTCGTGTGGCAACAGGAAATCTCCAGGCTTGTTATCCGCCAGCAATGCCAGGAGTGTGCCCAGGCCGTCGGTAGCCTGCGTCGGGGTTGCGAACGTGCAGGTTGATAACACCCGGTAATGTTCACGGTCATCAACCTGGCAATGCGCAAGACGGCTGTAGGTGCCGCCAATGTCCATGGCCAGCAATTGCATGATGTTATTAGAAACGATTCAGGCGTATTGCTGAATGGTTTTTTCGTAAAAAGCCTGTTTTTTTTCTGCGAACGCGCGTGATGACCAGGTCTGTGCATAGCTGTGCGCCTCCGTACTTAACCGTTGCTGCAAAGTAGGGTTGCTCAGTATGGCTATCACCTTGTCACTGAAGTCCTGGATATTTTCCTCGGCAAGCAGTGCCCCCCTGGCCGTATCAAGGATATCCCGCGTGCCCAGTATTGATAGCGACACCACGGGTGTTGACTGTGCCATCGCTTCCAGCAAGACCAGTCCCTGGGTTTCCGTGCGTGAGGCAAACACGAAAGCCTGTCCCGAACAGTAGCAGTCCAGCAGTTCAGTATCGCGATCAAGGTAGCCGACAAACAACACGTTATTCTCCAGGTCCAGTTCGCTGACAACCTTTTGTAAGTGCGGTCGCGCCGGACCCTCGCCTGCAATGATCAATAAAACATCGGGAACACGTTTGACTACTTCGACCAGCATGTGAAGCAGGAAATCGATATTTTTCTCGTGTGCCAGCCTGCCTATGTGTACCAGTACCGGTCGATTGGCACTGATACCATGCTTGTTCCTGAAACGTTCACCATCACCGCGTCGAAAAAAGTGCTCCTGTAAACCGGTAGCGATGATCTCGATGGGCTTGTGTATGCCATAGCGACGTAATACATCCAGCATGGCTGTTGAGGGCACGATAATGCCATCCATGTCATTACACTGTTGCCGGTTAAACCACCTGGCCGAGAATCGCGTCAAGGCCCTGGGCAGGTAGGGCAGGTAGTGATAGAGATATTCCTCGAAGTGGGTGTGATAGGTCACCACGCGCGGTATCTTCAGGGCACGCGATAATTCCAGGCCGGCATAGTGTGCCACAAACGGTGTTTGTACATGCAGGATATCAAATGCCTGTTGTGCCAGTTCGGAGATACGCGCACGAATGGGTTTTCGGCGCATCATCCTGTCCTCGGGATCAACGAACAGGTAGCGTGACGGGATACGCATGATGCTGGTTGGATCCTCGTGCGGCTGCGGGTACTCGGGCGCAATCAGTGTGATCTCGTGACCGAGGTCGGAAAGTTCCTTGCGAAAGGTCTTGATGGAGGTTGAAACGCCGTTAATTCTCGGAAAATACACATCCGAGATCATTAATATACGCATTGGCAAGTCACGCTGTTCAAGTTCGCGCAAGCTTAATGCATAAACATGACAGTTCAATGACAGGGACGGCCCGACCATTATGGTCGGGCCCTTGTACAGCGTCGTTTAAAAGGCGTATTGCCAACCCGCGGTCAGGGTGAGGTCGGTTTCCAGCTGTGGACCGTTTAGATCACGTTGTAACGGAATTCCGGCTTCCAGTGCCAGTCGATGGCCGCGAACGGCACCCTGTTGTCCCGCCAGGTTCAAGCCAAGATACAAGGTCATGACTTCACCACCATGGTTATCGGGGTCTGCCGTTTGCACGGGTGCCATGATATTTGGGTCGATACCATCGATAGAATCCATGTGCATATAGGATAAACGCAATGAGTTACTGATCCAGGGTTGCCAGCGATAACTGACCCAGCCAGTGACTTCATGTCGGTCGCCCAGGCTGTAACCTTCATCACTGCCGGTGCGTATCGTGGCATTGTATTGCGCACCCCAGCCCAGTTTGTCCTGTTGTCCGGTATAGGTAATGCCGGGTAACAGGTCAAAGGTGCCCGATCCCAGTTGCATGGGATAGGGTAGACGTAATTCAGGTCGCATGCCCATGGGCGTCAGGACGGTATCGGTTTCATCATTGCTGCCGGTGGGTAAACTGATGCCGGCATTAAGATGTACGTGGTGGGTAGCATCATCATACAGGCGTATCAGTCCACTTATTCTGGTATCGCCAATACCCTCGGTTTTTGTTGTAAACGTACCCAGCCGCGTTGTGCCCATGCCTCCGGCAAACGTGATGTGGTCCATGGTCTTTTCCTGGTACATGGCCATGACCATCAGCGTTAGCCAGTCGCTTGGAGCATACATGGCACCCAGCATGTGCATATGCATGTCCATACTTGTCGGTACAACACGTAACGTGGGCGGTTGCATGGGGTTGCCAAAGAAACGGTTGGGTACAGTCGTGGCGATGGTTTCAGGCGTGACACTGTTTTCGCCGATACGATTGCCTGCCATTTCCATGTACATGTAGCGATAAGACAGCATCCATTCGCCCTTGCTGTGCATGTGATCACCCATAACACCTATGGGCGCATGACTGTCTGCCATGACCGGGCTCAGACCATCCTTGTTGACGTTGACTCCTGCAGCGCCATGTCCTGCATCTGCATAGAGATGTTGCGTTGATACCAGTAACACCCAGGCAAGCAGGGTTTTACCGTTGCGAATAAAACTCATTGTTCGTACTCCATTAATATAAATACATAGCATTCGTTACCCGTTTAAACGGACAACGAAGGATGAAAATAACTTTTATATTTCAGGAGTAGGTTGGGGGAGCGCGCGGAAAACGTGTTCGTGTAAAGGCATTAGTGCCCGTTGCTACTGCCTGGTCAAAAACAGCAGTGTGGCGGGCGTTATCGAGCAGGTGGTCCAGTGAAAAGGAAAGCAACAGCAGCTGGCTGCTGGAGGACCAGAAACTACAGGCAGAAAAGACATGCTGTTCCCCTGATAGCTCGTGTTGTTCATGCTGGTCATGTTCAGCGTCGGCATGATGGTGCTGATGTGGATCGTCGCCGACTGTTTTGTAGATACCGGCGGGCCCATCACATAGCTTGATCGATAGTAGTGAGCCGTCTGCCGGGCTGGTGTCCAGCATGTAACCGGTTGCAACCAGTGAGCGCAACACGAGGGCAGTCAGCAGTAGCGAGCCCAGTCTGTGATTACGAAGTAGCCGGCGAAAATAGTTCATCTGTATTAATGCAAAAGCTATGGTTGCCAGTGGTTAGATATAAAAATTTTATGATTTATGGCAGGTTTTCCGATCATGTATAAATCGACCATTCATTCAATTACTTAGTTTTACTAGTTAAATATTGCCTTAGCTATAGTGCTTGCAAGTCTGTCATTCAGCCCTGTACTTCCGAAAATATGTACTATACTGAAAGTCAGGTGATAAGCCTCTAGGATATGCCACCATCAGTGGCACCAGCCCCCGCGAGATGTATTAACGGGGGTTTCTAGTGCGTGTAAGAAACGTAAATATACTTTTTTCTTTCCCCGCTTTCCAGACGTCTCTCGACGCCTCAGCTATTGGTGCGAAAACAGATAAAGCTGAAGTCGTCCGGGTGACAGCGACGATCCGGCACCATATTCAGCATATTGTCTTCACAGGCTTCAATCATTTCGTTCACGCTTTCAAGTAATGGGCCCTTGCGGATGTATTCACTGATCTCCTGTTCATAAAGGTTGTCAGACAGTGCATCGCTGGCAACGATGACGGTATCCTGCGGTGCCATATCAATAATGGGACCGATGTGGATAAACATTTCCTGCATGCCCACATAATTTGAAATCAGGTTTCGTTCATCGTGCATCATGGCCGGCACCTGGTCGATTGCGCCGCACTCAAGTGCATAACCAATTGGTGAATGTGACATTGACAGGTACTTGATATTGCCGTGACTACTGGTCAACAGTATCAATGAATCCCCGGCATGATAGCTGCGCATCTGGCTGCCGCTAACTTCAACAACTGAAACCGTAGAGCCTGCACCGTTACGAAGGTCTTTTATGTTGCTATTGGCAGCATCGATGCCGGTTAATATGGCATCACGCATGAGTTGTTCTTCAGGCTTTTGTTCCATGGTATCGACCATTGTTTCAACAATGATCCTGGCGGCCTGTTCGCCGGCAGGCATGCCGCCCATGCCGTCGGCGACGACAAGGACGGTGGTTTGTTCGTTAACAGGAATAACGCCGATGGCATCCTCGTTCGGCGTTTCCTTTACAGGTGATCGGGTAGAAAAATAAACGACTTCACCATGAGGCAGTGTAAGCGGTGAAGCTTCATCAGCATGGCCTTCAAAAACCATTACTGGCTTATCGCTGGATTTATTCATTCTTTTTATGACCAGTTTATATTTTCTATATACTGCCTTAGTTTACCCGCACTGTTAAATTTTCGCAGCGCAATCGAGTGTTTCAGGCCGCAGCAGATGTTTTTAACCTCCTGTGGCTGGTTGGCATAGTGTTTTTGACCGCCCAGTGCGTCATAGAATATCCTGATCAGGTCCATGACGTCAGAATGTATATTTGACCGTTTGCTGTCGTTCCATTGGAACATGTCGATAATTTTCAGGCTATATTCCAGGCCAACATGTTGCACGATGATGTTATCGGAATGCAGGTCACCATGGTATTCGCCAACGGCATGAATAGATTCTATTCCTTTTGCCAATGCATACAGAAGATGTAGACCCTGGAAATGATGCAACCTTTTACCACGCTGTTTTTTCAGGTGCGTGGTCAACAGCTCACCTTCAACATACTCGGACACCAGGAACGAAATCGTTCTGTTATTAAACTTGATCGTATCCTGGGTCGAATACTGAATTACGATAGGGCACTTTCTGAGTTTGTGTAATTTACGCGCATAGAATTTTACAGCGCGGTCTTTCAGGTTGCGCTGTGGGAAAAAGAACTTGGCCGTGCGTTCTATACCGGTACGCTTTTCATGGACGAGATAAACCTCTGCTTCCCAACCTACACCCAGTAGCTGATCGATTACGTATTTGCCTGATATCAACGTACCAGGTTGAAATCTGAAGGATGTAATACTGTTGTTTTTTTTGGGCATTATTGTTGCTTGAGAAGCAATCAGTTTTTTAAACGACGGTAGCGCATGCGCTTTGGTTGTGCATCATTGCCCTTACGTTTTTGAAAGTCTTCATGATATTCACTGAAGTCGCCTTCGATAAATACCACGCTGCCGTCATCTTCGAAGGCAAGAATATGCGTGGCTATACGATCAAGGAACCAGCGGTCATGCGATATCACCAGTGCACAACCGGGAAACGCGAGTATTGCTTCTTCCAGTGCACGCAGGGTTTCTACATCAAGGTCATTGGAAGGCTCGTCAAGTAACAGCACGTTGCCTCCCTGTTTCAGGGTATTGGCAAGATGCAGACGTCCACGTTCACCACCGGACAGGTCACCTACATGTTTTTGCTGATCGGTACCCTTGAAATTGAAGCGGCCCACATAGGCGCGGGAGTTTAATTCATAATTGCCAATGACAATGTTGTCGAGCCCGTCGGAGACGGCTTCCCAGACGGTTTTCTTGTCATCGAGGTTTTCACGGCTTTGTTCTACAAAGGCAATTTTCACGGTGTCGCCGAGTTTGATCTCGCCGCTATCGGGTACTTCACGGCCGGCAATCATTCTGAACAGGGTAGACTTGCCGGCGCCGTTGCCACCAATAATACCGACGATGGCTCCCTTGGGGATAATCAGGTTCAGGTTTTCATACAATACCTGGTCGCCGTATTTTTTACTGACGTCTTTAAACTCGATGACAGCATCACCCAGTCTTGGGCCAGGTGGAATGTAAATCTCGTTTGTTTCGCTGCGCTTTTGAAAGTCCTGCGAGTTCATTTCCTCGAAACGGGCCAGGCGTGCCTTGTTCTTGGCATGCCGACCCTTGGGTGCTGTACGGACCCATTCCAGTTCCTGCTTGATGGCTTTTTGTCGTGCTGATTCCGCACGTTCTTCCTGTTCCAGTCGCTGTTCCTTGTTCTCAAGCCACTGCGAGTAATTGCCCTCGAAAGGGATACCTTCACCGCGGTCGAGCTCCAGTATCCAGCCGGCAACGTTATCAAGAAAGTAACGATCGTGTGTTACTGCCACGACTGTGCCGTTGAAATCGGCGAGGAATCTTTCCAGCCAATATACTGATTCGGCATCAAGATGGTTGGTCGGCTCGTCCAGTAATAACATGTCAGGCCTTGAAAGCAGCAGGCGACAAAGTGCGACACGACGTTTCTCACCACCAGAAAGGGTATCAATTGCGGCGTCCCATGGTGGTAAACGCAAGGCATCGGCTGCTCGTTCCAGTGTATGTTCCAGGTTCTCCGCGTCCCATGCCTGGACGATGCCCTCGAGTTTTTCCTGCTTCTTGGCCAGTGCATCAAAATCTGCTCCTTCTTCTGCATAGGCGGCATAGACCTCGTTTAATTCAGCCAATGCATCCAGCGGTTCACGCAGGCCATCTTCCACGTTACCCCTGACATCCTTGTTATTATCCAGTTGCGGTTCCTGGGGCAGGTAACCAACCTTGATGTCAGGCATTGGCCTTGCCTCGCCGATGATATCCTTGTCTATACCTGCCATGATCTTTAACAGCGTGGATTTACCTGCGCCGTTCAGTCCCAGCACGCCGATCTTGGCGCCGGGGAAAAATGAAAGGTAGATGTCTTTAAGTATCTGGCGTTTTGGCGGAACAATCTTGTTCACGCCGTTCATTGTGTATACGTATTGGGCCATAAAGCTGGAGTCTGTATTCAGTTTGTTGCTGGAAAGAGCGTCCGATTATCGTTAATCATGATCGGCATGGCAACAGTTGATTAAATGGCTGCCTTTAGCCATGTTCAAGTGCCGGGAAGTGACAGGCAGAGACTTGTCAGAGCTGAATCTTTTCGCGAATGATCAGGTCTATCGGGTTGCCAAGTAGCGGCGAAATATTTGATACCGCACCAACCAGGTCACCGTTTTCAGGCTTGGCCTGGCCACTGTTAGAAACCCTTGCGATTAACTGAACTCGTTTAAAATCGCCCAGTTTCCTGGATGGCATCATCACGTTCGTATTATCCAGTGTCACCTGTACAGGGAACTCAGTGACGGGTTCGCGCACAACGGCAATCGGTATTGAATCACCATCCTCGGAACGGGCATACACAAACAACATGGCGTTTTCGGCAATGTTATCTGACAGGGCAGGTGCAAGATAGACATTGACGACAAGTGAAACCAGGTCCGGGTCGACATTACTGTCGCTGTCCATGCCAAGTTGTTGCCTGGTTGAGGCAATCATTTGCTGTAGCTGTTGTTTTGGTTCTGTGCCGTCTTCAATGCGCGGCAGCAATCGTTCCCAGTAGCTCAGTGCCTGTTGCAACTCGCCGTGTTCAGTGGCAGCCATGCCGGCCAGCCACAGGGCACTGGCGTTGTCCGGCTCAAGTTCCAGTATGCGCTGTATATACTCGGCAGGTTTACCGGCCAGCTGTTGTTCGTTCTCCATCGCCAGCGCATCGACAAGACGCAGCAGGGATTCAGGTGTTTCACCTTCAAGCTGGAACAGTTTTTCAGCCGCCAGTTTTGCCTTTGCATAGCGTTCCAGCACCATGTTGGAACGATAAAACATTTGCCAACCCTCTATATCTTCAGGGTTGTCCTGCAGGCGCTGTTCCAGGCCTGCTACCATTTCTTCAACCTGTTCCGGCGTGATTGGCTGATCCTGCGAGGCTTGTAACGGCTGTTGGCCAACCAGGTCAGGTCGTCCCAGGTATGAATACATTATTAACACGAATAGCGGGACGAATGCCGTCAGTGACAAGGCAGTCAGGCGTTTAAGTTGTAAACGTTCATTCTTTCCGGCCGTAGATACGCTTTTAATGCTATTGATCGCAGTCTCTATTTCGCGGCGTGAATTCGCGGCTTCCTGCTCGGTAATAGTGCCGTTTTCAAGGTCTATCTCGAGTTCAGCCAGTTGCTGCTGCAGTATATCTTTTTGCAATGTCGGTGAATCTTCATGCTCGGGCCTTTGCGACAGCATGACTGTACGGATACAGATCGCCAGTGTTAGCAGGATGAGCAGTAAGGAGATAAGCCAGAACAGGAGCATGATTAGTGATTAGTTAATAGTGATTGGTGAATAGTTAGTAGTGAATAGTGAATGGTTATTAGTGATTAGTCGTTGTAGGGTTCTTGAGTGGCGCTGTTGTTAGCCTGGCGCCGGATGATAATGATCGCAACAACAATACCAATCACCAGGAACACAAACGGTCCTGCCCATAACAACCAGGTATTTTCCTGTAGCGGCGGACGATATAGCACGAAATCACCGTAGCGTTCGACCAGGAATGCCTTGATATCATTTTCAGTTTTTCCGGCGTCGATCATTTCAATGATCTGACGTCGCAGGTCCTGGGCCAGCTCGGCATTGGAATCGGCCAGTGACTGGTTCTGGCAAACCAGGCAGCGGATTTCCTCGAGCAGGGAATCATAGAGGTTGTCTTTCTCTATATCGTTAAAGCGAATGGGAACGTCTGCCGCAGATAGCGTGCCGAGATTAAATAACAGGAGAAAAGCGATGACTGTTTTCACGAGGCGTTCTCGAGTTGCCTGACCATTGGCATGATGATGTTATCCAGGTCTTCCTGTTCAACCGGTCCGATATGCTTGTAGCGAATATACCCTTGTTTATCGATTACAAAGGTTTCAGGTACACCGTAGACCCCGTAATCAATACCGACATCGCCTTGTTGGTCAAAGGCACTTTCAACGTAGGGATCGCCAAGCTGTTTTAACCATTGCAGGGCATTGGGTCGCTCGTCCTTGTAATTCAGTCCGTAGATCGCTATCCCGTCTTCGCGTGCGACCCGGACCAGTAGCGGGTGTTCGACGCGGCAAGCTGCGCACCACGAGGCCCAGACATTCAACAGGGTGACCTGTCCCTTGAGCGTGTCGTGCGTGATTTTTTTGTTTTCATCATGCAATGTATCCAGGGCAAATGGCGGGGCCGGTTTGTCTATGAGTGGTGACGGCACCTTGCTGGGGTCGTTTTGCAGGCCGAAGATGAACAACACTACCAGGCCGACAAAAAACAACAGGGGAAAGCTATAGCGCCACATTCAGGTTCTACTTTGCTGTTACGCTGTTATCGTCAACCTGGGTGGCCTTGTTCTTTATGCGCAGGCGATAACGGCGATCAGTTGCTGCCAGGATACCGCCGGCGGCCATGAACAGTGCCCCCAGCCAGATCCAGCGCACGAATGGTTTGTGATACAGGCGCAGGCTCCAGGCATCTCCATCCAGTGGTTCACCCAGTGACACATAGATGTCCCGTGTCAGGCCAGCATCGATGCCGGCCTCGGTCATCGGCATGTTACGAACGGTATACAGTCTTTTCTGTGTTCTTAAGGTGCTGACCAGTTTGCCATCCCGGCTGACGTTCACGACGGCCTCGGTTGCCTTGTAATTAGGTCCGGGTACCGAACGCAGGCTATCAAGTGTGAATTCATAGTTGGCGAAACTGACACTGTCTCCCGGTGCCATGCGTTCATGTACATCCACGCTATGAGTACTGGTGATGGTGATACCAATGATCATGACGGCAAAACCGATATGTGCCAGCGTCATACCATAAAAACTGCGCGGTATATTGGCGAGAGCCAGCCATTTGTTCTGACGGTTTTTTAAACGCTCACGTACGGCCGAGAGGCTGGTCAGGATTATCCAGAATGCGGCAACCAGTCCGAGGATGCTGATGAATATGTCTGACTCGAGTAGCAGCAGCCCGGTTATAACTCCGGTAACAGCGCTTACACCCAGCAGAATGGCAAGCGGTTTCGAGATGCGTTGCCAGTTGTCATTGCGCCAGCGGACGATGGCACCAATACCGATTAAAACGATTACCGGCAGCATCAATGGAACAAAAACGGCATTAAAGTAAGGCGCACCGACTGACAGCTTGCCCATGTTCATTGCTTCCATGACCAGCGGGTACAGTGTGCCAAGCAGAATGGTTAACATCGATACAACCATAAAGACGCTATTGAACAACAGGAATGTCTCGCGTGAAAACAGGCTGAAGGTTCCGCCTTTCAGCGTGGTAGGTGCACGCCACGCGTAAAGTAACAGTGAACCGCCGATGTAGACACCCAGCAGGGCCAGGATAAAGACACCGCGGGTTGGGTCTGTGGCAAAGGCGTGTACCGAGGTCAGTACACCGGAACGTACCAGAAAGGTGCCGAGCAGACTTAGCGCAAAGGCACAGATAGCCAGTAACACCGTCCAGTTTTTAAATACATCGCGTTTTTCGGTTGCTGCCAGCGAATGGATCAATGCAGTACCGATGAGCCAGGGCATAAAAGAGGCGTTTTCTACCGGGTCCCAGAACCACCAGCCGCCCCAGCCGAGTTCGTAATAGGCCCACCAGCTACCAAGTGCAATCCCGACTGTCAGGAATACCCAGGCCATGATTGTCCATGGGCGTGACCAGCGTGCCCAGGCCGAATCGAGATTGCCGCCGAGCAATGCCGCTATGGCAAAGCCAAAGGCAACGGAAAAACCGACATAGCCCATGTACAGCATGGGCGGATGAATAATCAATCCGGGGTCCTGCAATAACGGGTTCAGGTCAGCGCCATCCATCGGTACCGGCAGCAGCCGATCGAAGGGATTGGAGGTTAACAACATAAACAACAGGAAACCGATGCTGACCGATCCCATGACACCAATGACACGGGCTACAAAATAAAGTGGCAGACGTTGACTGAATATACTCACTGCCAGCGTCCAGCCGCTTAGGATAAGTGCCCAAAGCAGCAGCGAGCCCTCATGCGCACCCCATACGGCCGAGATACGATACATCAGCGGCAACATTGAATTTGAGTTGTTCGCGACGTAAGCGACGGAAAAATCGTGTTGTATGAACGACCAGGTCAACAGGGCAAAGGCAATCGCAAGAAAGATAAACTGCAATTGCGCTGTTGGGCGGGCCAATGCCATCCAGCTATAGTTGCGGAGTTGTGCGCCGGCGATGGGCAACACTGTCTGCACGATGGCCAGCGCCAGGGCCAGTATTAGCGTGAGTTGCCCGAGTTCAGGGATCATGGTTCAGTCGAATACTTGTGGGGCATGGTCATGTCAACACCGGCGTTGGCCAATGCCTCGGCTACCTCGGGAGGCATATAGTTTTCATCATGCTTGGCCAGCACTTCGCTGGCCTGGAAGACACCGTTCGCATCCAGTTTGCCGTTAGCTACGATACCCTGACCCTCGCGAAACAGGTCAGGCAGTATGCCTTGATATGTGACGGTGATCGTTTCTTTGGTATCTGTCAGCCTGAAACTGACCTTCAGACTTTCCGGATCGCGATTGACACTATCATTTTCCACCAGGCCGCCGATACGAAAGGCACGTTCAGCAGGTGCTTCACCACTGGCGACCTGTGTTGGGCTGTAGAAATACAGCAGGTTTTTTTCAAACGCGGTCAGTATCAGCGCCGCGGCGATGCCCATGCCGAGGACGATGGTAGACACAATAGCGAGTCGTTTTTTGCGAATTGGATTCATGATTGTTGTTTGAGCTTATTGCGCCGTGCGAGTTCGCTGAATACCTTTTTTTCACGCCAGCGAGGCTGGACATAGTTGATCACCATTACCAGCAGCCAGACCCCATAGGCTGACCAGACGTAGGGCCCGTAGCCGCCCATGTTCAGAAAATCACTCATGCAGCCGCTCCTTTATTTGTCAGCAGGTCCTTGACCCAGGCTGTATTGCTTTCGTATTCCAGGATTTCACTGCGGCAACGGACCAGTAGTACCGAGAAAAAGTAACACATGAAGGCAACAGTCATGAGCAATAACGGGATTAGCATATCTATATGAATTGAAGGTGTCCCGATTTTACTGATGGTGGCCGGTTGGTGGAGGGTACTCCACCATTCAACCGAGTACTTGATGATAGGGATATTGACCACGCCAACCAGCGCCAGGATAGCTCCGGCACGCGCGGCCACCCTGCGGTCCTCGAATGCCGATTGCAGCGCGATATAACCCAGGTACAAAAACAGCAGGATCAATTCCGAGGTCAGGCGCGCATCCCATACCCACCAGGTACCCCACATCGGTTTTCCCCATATTGACCCGGTGGCCAGTGCCAGGAAGGTAAAAGATGCCCCCAGGGCAGCACTGCTGCGGGCGATGACCTCTGATATCTTGACCCGCCAGATGAGAACAATGGCACTGTTGACGGCGATAACCATGTACACGAACAGTGACATCCAGGCCGAGGGTACATGTATATAAATGATACGAAAGCTGTCTCCCTGTTGATAATCTGCCGGTGCCATGACCAGGCCACCATAGAGCCCGGTGACAAAGCAAAGCAGGGCAAACCACATGATCCAGCCGCTGTACTTCAACGAAAACTCGTAAAAGTATTTTGGTGAACCGAACAGGTGAAATTGTCTTTTTATGTTCAACTTAGTCTAATTCTCAGCGCCGCCGCTGTTGCAATGGGTGACAACGTTAATGCCAGTACCAGTATGCCTGCCAGGAAATACAATTCCGCAGCAATGGACAAGCCATCACTGGCATTGTTCATCGCTAACATTGCGAAGATCAAAACGGGCATGTACAGGGGCAGGATTAACAGGCTCAATAACATACCACCTCTAAGCCCGATTGTTAATGCTACCGCGATCGCTCCAATAAGGCTCAGGATGGGTGTGCCCAGTAACAGTGTCAGTAGCAGGCAGAAGAGGGCAGCGTGATTTAACGCAAGGAAGCCCCCGACCAGTAGCGCAACCAGGATGAGCGGTACTCCCGTTATCAACCAGTGGGCGAAGACCTTGGCCAGCACCAGCCCGACCAGCGGGTAATTGGCCAGCGTGAATTGCTCAATGGAACCATCTTCAAAATCAGAGCGGAATATTGCTTCCAGTGACAAAGTCGATGCCAGTAATGCCGTTACCCATATCATACCCGCTGTTAAAGGTTGCAGCATTTGCCTGTCAGACCCAATCGCGAGCGGAAACAATACGATCACCATGATGAAAAACATCAACGGGTTAATCAGTTCGTAGCGATTACGAAATGCAATCAGGAGGTCGCGTCGGACAATTGTGAAAAACGTATACATTTGTCAGTCATTACCCTTGCCGAGGTGAATATGCCGAACACTGTGTCCTTCAATGTCCATT
This sequence comes from Gammaproteobacteria bacterium, assembly GCA_965229565.1. Taxonomy (GTDB): domain Bacteria; phylum Pseudomonadota; class Gammaproteobacteria; order Eutrophobiales; family Eutrophobiaceae; genus JANQNX01. The sequence continues at coordinate 1,826,660 of OZ245888.1, forward strand.
TCCTGGTGCGTAGCGAAGATGACAATGCCGCCGTTTTGACAATGTTTCACGATCAAGTCCTCGATAATATTCTTACCGTCCGTATCAAGTGATGTGAAGGGTTCGTCCAGTAACCACAAGTGTGACTGGTTTATCAACAGGCGAGTCAATCCTGTGCGTCGCTTCTGACCGGCAGACATCTTGCCCAGCATCACATCGTGCATGCCGGGCAAACCGATTGTTTTCAGTACAGTATCGATGTCGGCGTGGTTTTCCCTGCCGGACAGCGCCTGCATTACAGCCAGGTTCTCGCTGACGGTCAGCGCATCTTTAACGCCGTTACTATGACCCAGGTAAGACATCTGCTGTTGGTACTCGTTGCGGCACTCGACAATCGACTGGCTGTTCCACAGAACGGTGCCCTCACTGGGCTCGGTAAGGCCGGCTATAATACGCAGCATCGTGCTCTTGCCACTGCCGTTAATGCCGTCTACCTGGAGTAATTCGCCATCACTGACCTCGAAACAGATATCCTCGAACAGGATATTGTCCCGGCGCGAGCAAGCGAGCTTGTTAACTTCTATCGTGGCCACGTGGATGCAGGTAATTAGCTAGTAAGGTCTGCAAGACGGGAAGGGGCCTTGCTGAATACTCATCATTGTCGAAATTCGCGAGTATATCCCAGGCTGGCCCGCAATTCATGAAACGCCCGAAGTTATTTACAAGGCGTGTTACTGCAACGCATGTAACAGTATCCTCGTCTATTCGACCTTGGCGGGGTTTGTGTCGCCGTGCACTTGCCCGCTATCAGCGGTGCAAACATCTTTATTCTGGGTACAGGATCCACGCAGTCTCGTTTACCTTGTAGCGACAGTATAGATATATTCTTAATTAATTATTATAAACTATTGAAAATAGTAATAATTAGTGAAATACTTGATGTAATTTCTAGTTTCTATATGAGAATCTGTATGACACTCATGCCTTTCACCGTTGGTCTATAATGACCTGACATTTGCCATTGCGTTGTAGTCTTGAGACGTTTCCCCTGCATTGTCCTGTTGCTGTTGTTAACTGCCTGCGGTCAGTCTGATCTGGAAGTTGCACGCGAGGTATTTGATAACGGTGAATTTGCGATCGCACTGGAAAAACTGACACCGCTGGCAAATGCCGGTAATGCCGAGGCCCAACAAATGCTGGCCAGCATGTATGAAAAAGGCCTGGGTGTGACTGAAGATATGGAACAGGCCAGCCGGCTGTACCTGTCAGCAGCGGAACTCGGTAATGCCCTGGCGCAGGTCAAGATCGCGGGGATGTATCTTGCCGGGCAGTATTTCAACAGGGACTACTGGGAAGCCATGAAATGGTCTCGCAAGGCCGCATTACAGGGGAATGCCGAAGCCCAGGCCAATATTGGCTACATGTTCCACGACGGCATTGGCGTTGGCCAGGATTATGCCGAGGCCATGAAATGGTACCGTAAGGCGGCAGAACAGGGTCTGCCAAGTGCACAACATGACCTGGGTGTCATGTATTCGACCGGAAGAGGCACCGCGATCGACTATGCCGAGGCCATAGAATGGTACCGCCAGTCTGCCAACCAGGGGTTTGTACGCGCCCAGGAAAAACTGGGAGAACTATACGCCGATCGCCAGGGATTACCGGATGATGATGAGGCCATGTTTCGCTGGGTGCTTCGCTGGGCAAAGGAGGGAGATGTGGTGGCGCAGTACATGTTGGCAAAAATTTATCACGAAGGCACGATTCGTAGCGTTAATTTTGAACTGGCCTACGCCTGGGCAGGCGTGGCGGCTGCCGGTGATCACCAGGTGGCCCAGACCTTACGCAACAATATCGAATCCGTGCTTAGTCCCGAGCGCCTGGATGACGCGCGTCGGCTGGCCAGGAAATTGTGGGCCAACTATGGCGCCGGGCAGCAAGAGGATGAATAACGACTTATTTTTTGTGAAAAAGCTTGAAAATCGCTGAAATTGCCCCCATTTTCTTGACATATTCCTTTACCAGGTAGATATTCGCGCACCATGAATAATTTATACGCATACAAGCCGGTCATTATGTGGCGCCACACCTTTCTGTGTGACGTTTGCCCGTGCCTGCGCGTATTGGATATGCATGTGATCTAGAACACCGTTCCAATAGATTTTTTAAAAAGCCGCAGGCCTACAACCTGCGGCTTTTTTTTTTGGCCAGGGATGGCCTTATACCGCGGAGCACAGGGAAGTGCGGGAGCGGTGATTGGCACATGGAGGTGCTCATCGGTACCTGTTCCATACGGTACCGATACTTCCGCCATCCGTGGCGGTCGTATACCGCGGAGCACAGGGAAGTGCGGGAGCGGTGATTGGTATTTATTTTTTAACCGGCATCAGTAGATGCCATAACAACAGGAGGCTCATACACAATGAGATAGTAAGATGAAAAATGTACTCGCCCTATTAATTTTATTAAGTGGGATTCACGCTTTGCCAGTTTATGGGCAGGGAGTGAATTACACTTCCCGTAATTTCACCATTGCGGCATGCAAGATGTTTGGTAACGATGCCTATATCGCTGCCAGCAGCTACGCGCATGGTGAAAAATTGCCCGATATTCTTGAATTAATAGAACAAGCGCCGCTCGCCGAGAACAAGAAACTTCGTATGTTTCAGGCAGTACAGTTCGTGTGGAAAAATCAACTCGACAACCCGGTGTTGGCGAAAAGTATTGCCCTGGGACTGTGCCTGAAGCCGAAGCATCTCACGGCGCCGATGGACGAGCCATTTTTCACCTCTCCTAGAACCAGTAAGGAGTTTTATTAACCGGATAGCACACGACTGCATGGATGCAGTCGGTACGATTACAAGGATGTAATCGGTAGAGTCGAGTCAGGAGCAGAGACCGAGAGCGAAGCAGGAGGCCAGAGCCGAGGGAAGTGCTCACCCGGTTATCAGGCAAAAGCGTGCAACGCCGGGGTTGAGTCAGTTAATAAAAATAAATCGTATCGCGACTAGTTGAATAGATCATCGATAGACAGGTAGCGTTCGCCGGTGTCGTAACTGAATACCAGGACGCAGCTACCGGCTGGGATGTCGTCCTGCTTGTTTGCCACGGCTGCGAGTGATGCGCCGGAAGATATACCGACAAAAATACCTTCCTCGCGGGCACAACGCCTGGTCATGGTAAAAGCGTCTTCTTCGCTGACCAGGATAGTACCATCGAGTATGTCCTTGTTAAGAACGTCAGGGATAAAACCGGCACCAATACCCTGGAGTCGATGCAGGCCTTTCTCACCACCACTGATCACAGGAGATTTTTCCGGTTCAACCGCGAATACCTGCAGGCTGGCATGCTTTTCTTTTAACACCTCTGCACAACCGGTGATATGACCGCCGGTACCAACACCTGTAATGAGGTAGTCCAGTTTGTCCGGGAAGTCTTTCAGGATTTCCTGCGCGGTTGTTTTCCTGTGCGCTTCCACGTTGGCTGGATTCTGGAACTGTTGTGGCATCCAGGCGTTATCGGTTTCCTCGAGGAGTTCCTTTGCCCTGTTGATAGTGCCACCCATTCCCAGTTCCTTGGGCGTTAGCACCAGTTCTGCTCCCAGTGCGCTCATGAACTTGCGCCTTTCAATCGACATGGATTCCGGCATGGTCAGGATCAAGCGGTAGCCCTTGACGGCACAGACAAACGCAAGGCCGATACCGGTATTGCCGGAGGTGGGTTCGATGATAACCGTATCCTTGTTGATCAATCCCTTTTGCTCGGCGTCTTCGATCATCGCAATGGCGATGCGGTCCTTGATACTGCTGCAGGGATTAAATGATTCGACCTTCATCCAGACCTCGATGTCGTCTCGGAAGAGCCGATTCAGCTTTACATGTGGCGTGTCGCCAATGGTTTGCAAGATATTGTCGAATTTCATGGCCGTCTCCTCAGGCTTGAATTGTAGCCAAAGATAACCAGGGCGTCATGGTATTTGACAAATGTTTTACTCGTCCTGTTCCTGGTCGTCTGTACGTTTAACCGGCTGCTGTTTGTCATCTTCGTTACTGTCATCCGGGTCATAACCCAGGTTGGGAGAGAGCCAGCGTTCCATGGTTTGATTGCTCATTCCCTTACGATGTGCATAGTCATTCAACTGATCACGATTGATCTTGCCGAGTCCAAAGTAACGAGAATCGGGATGAGAGAAATAGAACCCTGAAACTGCAGCCGTGGGATACATCGCGTATGACTCTGTCAGCGTGATGCCGGTATTCTTCTCAACATCAAGCAATTTCCATAATAGCGGCTTTTCCGTATGGTCGGGGCAGGCGGGGTAGCCCGGTGCCGGTCTTATGCCCTGGTATTTTTCAGCGATGAGCGCCTCGTTATCCAGTTGTTCATCCTGTGCATAGCCCCAGAATTCCTGTCTTACTCGCTTATGCATGAGCTCGGCAAATGCCTCGGCAAAACGATCGGCAAGAGCCTTAAGCATGATCGAGTTGTAATCATCGTTGTCTTTCTCAAATTGCTTGATACGGTCTTCCATGCCAAAACCGGCGGCAACGGCGAAACCGCCAATGTAATCCTTAACGTGGGTTTCCTCGGGCGCGATAAAGTCAGCCAGGGCATAATTATGTTGTCCCGGTGGTCGCTGTGTCTGCTGTCTTAACGTGTGCAGTGTTGTTAACAGGCCGTTACGTTTTTCATTCGTGTAAACGTCGATATCGTCATGGCCAATGGTGTTGGCAGGAAAAAGACCAATAACGCCTTTCGCGGAAAACCATTTTTCCTTGATGATCTTGTCAAGCATTTCGCGGGCATCGTTGTACAGCTTGGTTGCTTCCTTGCCAACCACTTCATCTTCCAGGATACGGGGGTATTTCCCTGCCAGTTCCCAGGCTACGAAGAACGGTGTCCAGTCGATATATTCTGCAATCTCTTTTAGTGAATAATCTTCGAATACCTGTATGCCGAGTTGCTTGGGTACCGGTGGTTCGTAGTTTTCCCAGTCGGCCTCGAAACGATTTTCACGTGCCTTCTCTAGTTTGAGCCAGTTCGTGCGCGCCTGCTTGCCCTTGTGGCGTTCGCGCAAGGTGTCATACTCGGCCGTAATTTCTTCGGCGAACTCCTTTCGTTTTTCCTTGCTGATAAGACGCGTGGAAACACCAACTGCACGCGACGCGTCTTTCACGTGTACAACTGGCTGGTTATAGTTTTGGTCGATCTTGACGGCGGTATGGGCGCGCGACGTGGTGGCCCCACCTATCATCAGTGGCACATCAAACTGTTGCCGTTGCATTTCCTTGGCAACGTGGACCATTTCATCCAGGGAAGGTGTGATTAACCCACTCAGGCCGATTATATCGGCATCATGTTCTTTCGCCGCATCAAGTATTTTTTGCGCGGGACACATTACGCCAAGGTCGATCACGTCAAAGTTATTACACTGCAATACGACGCTGACAATATTCTTGCCGATGTCATGCACGTCACCCTTGACCGTGGCCATGATGATTGTGCCCTTGTTTTTACCGGTGTCACCGGATCGCTTCTTTTCTTCCTCGATGTATGGGATGAGGTAAGCCACTGCCTTTTTCATTACGCGTGCGCTTTTTACAACCTGTGGCAGGAACATCTTGCCTGCGCCGAACAGGTCGCCAACGACGTTCATGCCGTTCATCAGCGGGCCTTCAATAACGTCAAGCGGCTTATCAGCCTGCTGCCTGGCCTCTTCGGTATCTTCCTCGATGTAGTCGGTGATACCCTTGACGAGTGAGTGTGTCAGTCGTTCCTGGATTTCCTTGTTACGCCATTCAAGGTCGGTCTTCTTTTTCTTGCCGCCTTCACCCTTGACGGTCTCGGCGAAATCAACCAGTCGGTCGGTAGCATCATCGCGACGATTGAGTAACACGTCCTCGATGTACTCCAGCAGTTCCTTGTCTATCTCATCGTAAATACCCAGCTGACCGGCATTGACGATACCCATGTCCATGCCAGCCTGGATGCCGTGATAGAGAAATGCTGCGTGCATGGCTTCACGTACCGGGTTATTGCCCCTGAAAGAGAAAGACACGTTGCTGAGACCGCCACTGACCAGCGCATGGGGCAGCTTGTCCTTTATCAGTTTTGTCGCTTCAAAGAACGAGACTGCGTAATTGTTATGTTCTTCCATGCCGGTGGCGACAGTGAGGATATTGGGGTCAAAAATAATGTCTTCCGGCGGGAAGCCCACTTTCTCTACCAGCAAGTCGTAGGATCGTTTGCAAACCTCGAACCGACGATCGGTTGTGTCGGCCTGGCCATTTTCGTCAAAGGCCATGACCACAACGGCGGCGCCATAACGTTTAACCAGTCGCGCCTCGTGCAGAAACTTTTCCTCGCCTTCCTTGAGACTGATGGAATTCACGATGCACTTGCCCTGTACGCAACGCAACCCGGCTTCAATGACACTCCACTTCGACGAGTCGATCATGATCGGTACACGGCTAATGTCCGGTTCCGAAGCAATCAGGTTCAGAAAGTCGTGCATTAATTGTTCAGATTCGAGCATGCCCTCGTCCATACACACATCGATCACCTGGGCGCCGTTTTCCACCTGTTGCCTGGCGACCTCGAGTGCTGCATCCAGGTCTTCTTCTTCCTTGATAAGGCGCAGGAACTTGGGTGATCCGGCAACGTTGGTGCGTTCACCGACGTTCACGAAGTTGGTATCCTCGGTGATATTGAAAGGTTCGAGGCCACTGAGCCTTTGATGTATTTCCAGTTCAGGGCGTTGTCTCGGTTTCTTACCCTCTACTGCAGCGGCGATGGCCTTGATATGGCCAGGTGAAGTACCGCAGCAACCACCGACAATGTTTAACAGTCCGGCATTGGCCCATTCCTCGATATGTTCGGCCATGGGATCCGGGTCGAGGTCGTATTCGCCAAATTCATTCGGGAGTCCGGCATTAGGGTGGGCACTGATGTAGCAATCGGCGACTTCCGACAGTTCTTCAATATACTGGCGCAGATCCTTTGGTCCCAGCGCACAGTTCAGACCTACCGTCAGTGGGTTCGAGTGACGGACAGAGTTCCAGAAGGCCTCGGTTGTCTGCCCGGTCAGGGTGCGGCCCGAGGCATCGGTTATGGTGCCCGATATCATTATGGGCAAACGTACGTCGTGATCTTCAAAATACTGATCGATGGCAAATAGCGCTGCCTTGGCATTCAGGGTATCGAAAATGGTTTCCACCAGGATCAGGTCGGCACCGCCTTCAACCAGGCCCTTTAGCGCCTCGGTGTAGGCCTCGACCAGTTCCATGTAGGTGACATTACGATAACCGGGATTGTTGACGTCCGGTGATATGGAACAAGTGCGATTTGTGGGACCAAGTACGCCGGCCACGAAGCGTGGTTTGTCCGGGTTGGCCTGGGTTAATTCATCTGCAACCTCGCGGGCCAGTGCGGCCCCTTGCTTGTTCAGTTCATAGACCAGGTCTTCCATCTGGTAGTCGGCCATGGCGATCGACGTGGCATTGAAGGTGTTGGTCTCGACAATATCCGCCCCGGCTTCATAGTAGGCCTTATGTATGGATTTAATAATGTCCGGGCGAACAATGGAAAGTAAGTCATTATTCCCTTTCAGATCGCAGGGATGATCGGCAAACCGCTCGCCACGGTAATCATCTTCCTCGAGCTGGTAGGACTGGATCATGGTGCCCATGGCACCGTCCAGCACGAGTATACGTTCCTGTATTAATTCCTGAATTTGCTGAGTTTTATCGTTCATATGCACCTGGAATGTTGAGAGGCGCGTAGGATAGCAGGTCGCGCCCCCGATGTTTGAGCCAGGAGTTGATACTTTTTCAAGCTTACTTGAATGACTTTAATCCTGGCCGGCACAATGCCGGAAAGGCTAGTGATCGATGACGTGCGAGGACTTCGGTCTCAGGATAAACCAGGCGATGTAGCCTATGGGCCAGACAACCAGCACCCAGTAAATGCCCAGTATAAGAAAGAGGGCGGCCGCAATAATAAACACCAGTGGCAGGATGGCGCCCTTGGCACCCATATCCCGGGTGGCGGCATCACCGTATATCCACAGGCAACTGCATACGTACACAGAGCATAACAGGATGAAGATAAAGACTTCGCTGGAATTTGAAAAGGCTATCGACATGCTTTACTCCCGGATTATTCCTTCATGTGATGCCTGGCGTTAACCGGCCGCATCAGGGCATTGGCAACCAGTGCCACGAACAGGAGCACCGCCATCAGGTACATGGTTGTATTGTAGAGACTCGAAGTAGGGTCAACGGTGCCCGGGGGGGCAATATCCATTAGCTTGTTGATGGTGACTGTCTTGGCCGCGACCAGCTGGTCCAGTTGTTCAACACCAGCACCGAACTTTTCCTTGAATTGCGCAGGATCAATCTTCTCAACGAGATCGTTGATCGCATTCTTCACCGAAATCTCGCGTAACGAGGTAATCGCCAACGGTCCGAACACGCCGGCACTGGACCAGGCAGTGAGCAGTCGGCCGTGAATGCCACCGACATACTTTGTACCGAAGATATCAGCGAGGTAGGCAGGGATGGTCGCAAAACCACCACCGTACATGGTGAATATAAGCATCGTAACTGCGTAAAACAGGACTAACCACATCACTGAAGGGCTGGCACTGACTTGTTGCGCAATAATCGGGATGGAGCAATATAAAACGATACCGAGCGCAAAAAATATCCAGTAGGTATTACGCCGTCCCAGGTAATCAGAGGCGCTGGCCCAGACAATGCGTCCGCACATGTTAAATACGCTGATCATCAGGACATAAGTCGAAGCAAAACCAAAATCGACGATGTCAGGCAAGGTAGTGCCAAAAATTTCGTTCATCATGGTTTTGGCCACGGCGAGGACACCAATTCCCGCCGTTACGTTGAAGCAGAGCACGATCCAGAGTTGATAGAACTGCGGCGTTTTAAGAGCTTCATCAATATGTACGCTATGTTGCGAGATCATGGAATGCTGCTTGTCTTCAGGCGGTGGTTCCCAGCCCTTGGGTGTCCAGCCTTCTGGTGGCACGCGGTAACTGAAGGCGGCAATCATCATGATGACGAAATAGATTGCACCCAATGTAAAGAATGCCTCTGCGACACCGACGGTGCCACTTGCCACGACGTACACGCCCGGATCACCGGGGACCAGCATGTTCGGTACATCGTTTAATCCGACAACCACGACTTCCTTTAACTGACCGGCGACCTCTGCGAAGCGACGTCCGGTTTCGTCGGTGATTAAATCAATACCGTTGACGCTACCGAGATATTCGGGCGCCTTGTAGAAAAACTTGATGAATGGCTCGATCATGAATTTTGCTATCATGGCACCACCACCGAAACCCATGATGGCAATGCCGGTTGCCATACCGCGCCGGTCAGGGAACCAGCGTATTAGCGTGCTAACAGGGGAGACGTAGCCAAGGCCAAGACCGATACCGCCGATCACTCCATAACCCAGGTACAGTAGCCACAGCTGGCCGGTCAATATACCGACGCCGCCTATCATGAAACCGCCACCCCAGCATACGGCGGCCAGCGAACCAACCATTCGTGGTCCCACTTTTTCCAGCCATTTACCGGCAACGGCCGCAGATAGACCAAGAAAAACGATAGCAACGGTGAAGATCCAGACGACGCTCCTGAGAGACCAGTCATCGGCCGCGCTGGTGACCACGCCCAGGCGCTTGATCAGGGATGGATTAAACAGGCTCCAGGCGTAGACTGAACCGATACATAAATGTATACCCAGCGCCGCTGGTGCAATTAACCAGCGATTAAAGCCTTCTTTTGCGACAATGTGCTCTTTATGCAACTTGTCCAACATGATCTGTGATGCCCCTGCGATTGTTATTTGTAATTATAAATACAGCGAATACTGGTCAATCTGCCGGCATTATAAATGGTTTTGGCCAAAAAACGCATCTTTCAAGTCAGCTTGAAGATTATTAACTTGATTCAGACGCGTATTAAGGCTTATCGTTTAAGACGAAATCTAGCAGGTGCCAGCTGTTTATGACAGTTGTGTTAAACGGGAAGTCGGTGCGCCAATAGTGAAATTATTTGCAATGCCGACGCTGCCCCCGCAACGGTAGACGAGTCAAGTTTGTTCGCGATACCACTGTATCAAATGATACGGGAAGGTGAATAAATGGATGCAGTGCATCACTCGTGAGCCCGGAGACCGGCCCGCTAATCACTATAACAACACTGCGGGCGGCGGTGAGGCTTATACCGTGTTTAGCCTGTTCAGGTTGCACACACAGCCTTGCTTCTTCCCCGGTAAAAATATGTGCGGCGGGCACATGGGGGAAGACAATGCGAATTCAAATTGCGGCCATTGCTGCAGGCCTGCTAACCGTAAGCGTTAACGCAGCAGAACTTTACCAACTGGATAAGCTTACGGTCACCGAGACACGACTGGATACAGAGGTAGCCAGTTCACCCAGGAACGTGACGATAATTAGCGCAGAACAGATACAACGTTCACCGGCAAAGACGATACCGGAGTTAATCTCGCTTGAAGCGGGAATATTTAACCGCAGTACGTTTGGCAATAATGCAGCACGCAGTACCATTGATATTCGTGGCTTTGGGGCCAGCTCAACACAAAACACCCTGATTTTGCTGGATGGACGTCGACTGAATGATGTTGACCTTTCCAATATCAATTATGCATCCATTCCACTACATAATATCGAACGCATCGAGATCATACGTGGTGCCGGTGGCGTATTGTATGGTGACGGCGCAGTTGGTGGCGCAATCAATATCGTGACACGACGGGCCCGTCAGGGTGAAAAGGCAGCAGTATTGAAAACTACCTATGGTTCATATTCTACCGAGCAGGTTCAGGGCGCATTCAAGTCCGGAACGGAAAACTACAGTTTTAATCTCGCCGCCAATTACACCGATTCTAATGGTTACAGGAAAAACAACGATTACCGGCAACGAAATTTACAAACAGATCTGCGTCGCAGTTACAGTCGCGGAGAAGTCTTCTTAAAGGCCGGTATATCAGATCAAATCCTGAGGTTGCCTGGTAACAGGCTGGTCGATCCGACTATTGGTTTGAATGAACTGACCGCAGCTCGAAAAGGGACAAACACACCGAATGATTATGCCAATGAGGATGTGCACAGGATTACTGTAGGTAATAAACACCGTTTTAATGATCATATCAGCACAGTGATTGATGTTGGTTATCGATTTAAAAACCAGAAATCATTCCTGGAGCAGGGAGGTTTCCCTAATTCACTTGATACAGATCTGGATGTATGGTCGTTTACACCAAGATTAAACGCAGAGTACAGTTTCTTATCGATTGCTAATCGTACTGTTATCGGTGCGGATATCTATCGCTACAATTACAAATCAGAGACAGCCCCAACCTTTGCCACGATCAATACGCCTGTACACCAGATAGGTTTAGACCAGGAAAATTATGCGCTGTATATAAACAACCTGGCATCACTGACAAAGGCCACACACCTTGAGTTTGGTTTCAGATTACAACACGTAAACCAGGATGGCGTGGATGTGTTTGATCCAACGGCGCCAGGTGGTGCTTTCGATACGGGCGCCGGTGATTTTTCAAAATCTGATACAGAAGAGATGTTCAACGTGGGAATCCGCCATTTTCTGACAGACACCGTTTCAGTTTTTGCCAATGCCGGGCGCAGTGTACGCTTTGCAACCATCGATGAGATTTACCAGTTCAACGCGCTTTTTGTCAGGGTGTTTTCTGTCATTGAGCCGCAAAAGTCGGATCATGCTGATATAGGTATCCGTTTCAAAAATAATGAACTTACAACCACGTTGTCCGCCTATTACATGGACCTGGAAAATGAAATTCATTTTGATCCGGCCACTTTTACCAACATCAACCTGGACCCGACAGAGCGTAAAGGGATAGAAACGACACTGGAATACAAGCCGATATCTACTTTGACATTGCGAGGCAATTACGCTTATACGAGATCCAGTTTTGACGAGGGCATTTATGCAGGCAATGTAGTACCGCTGGTACCCCGGCATACGGCGAGTGTATCGGCCAACTGGGAAGTGAACTCATATTTATCACTGGTAAGTACCTGGCGTTATGTAGGAGAACGGCGTTTCGATAATGATCAAACCAATGATTTTGGTCAAAAAATACCTTCCTATAGTTTCTGGGACCTGAAGTTAAGTAGTAACTACCAGGGCTGGTTCGCTGAATTGGCTGTGAATAATCTCCTGGAGGAGGAGGCGTTTGACTACGGTGCCCGCAGCACAGCTGTCGCTGGCAGGTACAACGCGCAACCATTGCCGGAAAGAAACATTTATTTCACAATAGGTTATAATTTTGACTGGTAACACAAACAAGTATTACAAGGATATTTATAAAATGAACAAGCAAACTATTTTAATTGCAGCAGCACTGGTGCTATTCGCCGTACTATCGCGATTCGTTCCACACCCGGTCAACTTTACCCCGATTGCTGCGCTGGGCCTGTTCGCGGGTGCCTTTATGTCGTATCGGCGCTACTGGTTGTTACCGTTACTCGCATTACTACTGAGCGATCTTTTCCTGGGCTTTTATCACTGGGTCTCAATGTTGTTCGTATACCTTGGCTTTGCCGGGGCTGCTGTCATAGGTCGCCTGGTATTGTCGAGTAAACAAAGTCCCCTGCGTATCGGTGGCGCTGCCTTTGCCAGCACGAACTTATTTTTTATCCTGTCCAATTTTGGAACGTGGCTCAGTGGGACGTTATACCCGCTTACGTTCGAAGGACTTGCTGCATGTTACGTAGCTGCCATCCCGTTTTATCCTAATTCCATTGCTGGTGACCTGGTCTATAGCTTCCTGTTGTTCGGGTTGTTTGCACTGTTACAGCAAACTATTAGCAATAAAACCACCAGTACTGCATGATCGGTCGCCACTGTGGCAAACCGCTTAAGCAAAATTACTACCCGCACCGGGGATGACGGCACTACCTCTCTGACCGATGGTAAGCGTATTGATAAATCCTGTATACGTATCCATGCCATCGGCGAGGTAGACGAACTTAACAGTTTGCTCGGCGTGCTTGAATCAAGTGGTGTCAGCAAGGACATCTCGGGCTATATACGTAACATTCAACATCGCCTGTTTGATATCGGTGGGGAACTGGCCATACCGGGTAAAGCTGCGATATCACCTGAATCCAGTGACAGGCTGGACCAGCTAATCGAATCCTATAATGAAGACCTGCCAGCATTGAAAGAATTTATCCTGCCTGGCGGTTCGTTACCGGCTTCCATCTGTCACCTGGCGCGTGCAGTGTGCCGCCGTACTGAACGTTCACTGGTGGATCTTGGCCACAACGAATACCTGAACCCGGAGACATTGCGTTACATTAACCGGCTGTCTGACTTGTTGTTTGTCCTGGCTCGATACCTGAACCAGCAGAAGGGTGGGAAGGAAGTTTTCTGGGATAGTGAGCGCCTGAAACGCTCTGTTTAAACACGGATGCTATTTGGTCCTCATGCTTCGTTATAAAGGTGCTCGATTGCTCATTTATGTTTTATAAACTCCGCATCTGCGCGCCTTTCTGCCCCGCCTGAAAACAAAATAGTTCCGTGGATCCGAGATCAGTATTTCTTCTGCAGTTCCATGATACGTCCCTCGCGCTTCATATCCAGACGGCCGAGGAACGACATACCCAGTAATGCCTCAACCGGGTAATCACCATCCAGAACCGCACCCTGCACATTGCGTAACTCGATGTCACCTATCCTTACGCGGTCCAGCTTAACGATGTACATTTTATTCTTTCCGGAAGCCGTGTAGACCACGCTTTCGGTGCCAATGAGTTTATAGTCAATGCCGACTCTTCTGGCCACGGAGCTGTTCATCGTGACGAGCGATGCGCCTGTATCGACGACAAACTTTGTTGCAAAGCCATTAATGCTTCCCGAGATCCGGTACATATCACCGGGCCCGGGGACGATGATCAATTTCTTGCCTTCTTCAGGTTTTTCGTAGCTGCTACCGATCTGTGTGCCCAGCGTGTAGGTTTGACGTTCGCCATCAATTTCGATTATTGCCTGTTTGCTATCAGCCTCTATCAGGGTAACGCCTTCCGGGCTGGGCTCATCTTTTTTCAATACGCGGCGTTTGCCATCGATAGATACAACGGCCTTGTCCGGGAACAGGCCATTGACGACTATTTTTTCCACGGCCAGGGTCGAACCGGGTAATAACGACCCCACCAGGCACAGCGCCATGGCATAATTAACGTGGTATTTAATTTGTCGAAACACGAACGTAATGTTTAAATTCATTAACTCATTATAACTATGACAAAGAGTAGCAGCATATGATCATTATCCTGAAACCGGATACGGACAAAGCCAGTACAGAATTCTCCCAGTTAACAGAATACCTGGATAACCAGCCGAATATTAAGGTGCGCATGCATGAAGAAATCGGTGTACAGCAACGATTAACCGAGTTGTACCTGGTCGGCGACACGATATCCCTTAATGCCGATGAAATCAGGAATTTTCCCGTAGTTGAGAAAGTGGTCCGGGTCTCACGAGAATACAAGGTGCTTGGTCGTCACAAGGATGATGTCCGGGAAAGTTATTTTGAATATAACGGTGTGCGTTTTGGCCAGGATGATCTGCATGTATTTGCCGGACTTTGCGCAGTTGATACACCTGATCATGTTGAAGCGATGATGCGTGCGGTCAGTGAGCAGGGTTTAACCTGCACTCGCATGGGAGCCTATAAACCACGTACCAACCCCTATTCTTTTCAGGGTCATGGCAAGGAATGCCTGCCGTATGTATTCGAGTTGGCAGGCAAGTACGGGATCAAGGTGATTGCCATGGAGATCACGCATGATGTTCATATCGATGAGATCAACCAGGCCCTGGAAACGGCCGGAAACCCGACCGGCGTGATGTTGCAGATCGGCACACGTAATACACAAAACTTCGAGCTGTTAAAGGCCGTCGGTCGCCAAAAACAGCACCCGGTACTAATCAAGCGTGGTTTTGGTATTACGCTGGAAGAATCCTTGAATGCAGCGGAATACCTTGCCAGTGAAGGAAATCACAAGGTCATATTCTGCCTGCGTGGCATGAAGACCAACATGGGTGACCCGCACCGTAACCTGGTCGACTTTGCCCATGTGCCGGTTGTAAAACGCCTGACCCATATGCCTGTTTGTATTGACCCTTCGCACTCGGTGGGATCGCGCGATGAGGATCCCAAGGGCATTCTAGATGTTATGCATGCAACAACACAGGGCGTGATTGCCGGTGCCAACATGGTGCTGGTAGATTTTCATCCTAATCCCCCCAGGGCGCTGGTTGATGGGCCGCAGGCTTTATTGATGAATGAACTCGAGTGGTTTTTAAAAGACATCGAGATTGCCAGGAAGGCCTACCTGGACAGGGCCGAACTGGCAGCAAAATACAGTCGCTAGAGAGTGATTGCAGTCCGCCTGGGTATCAAGCTGGTATCCCAGTGTTCAATCGCCCAGGCCAGTAGCTCATCCCGGTCGGCATCATGCACATGATCAGGTAACACCTGTCCCAGGAAAGACAGGGCTTTTATGATTAACACCTGTGCCGGTTGGCCAGTTACCGCGACGGCTTGTCCACTTTTGCTCAGTTTTTTACCTTGCTGATCCAGTGCTACCGGTAAATGCAGGTAATGCGGTGTGTCGAAATGTAATAGTTGTTGCAGGTAAACCTGTGCTGCCGTGGTATCGAGCAGGTCCGCACCACGGACTACCTCGGTGACTTCCAGTTCCGCGTCATCCACGACCACTGCCAGGTGATAGGCGAACAGGTCATCGGCGCGCCGGACGATAAAGTCACCAATATCGTGCTGTAACTGGCTGCTAATATTGCCCTGTAGCTTGTCTGTAATCGTTATCTCGGCATTATTTGTTTTAACGCGCAAGGCACACCAAGGCGAGAATTCAAGTGCTGCTTCTCGACAGGTACCTGGATAGGGAAGTTGCCCAACCTGTTTGCGACTACACTGACAGGCATAAAGCAGATTCTTTTGATCAAGACTGTCCAGTGCCGATTGGTAGAACCGATCGCGTTGTGACTGGTACATGATGTCGCCATCCCAGTGCAGACCGAGGTTTTCCAGCTGCCTTAATATCCGGGTGTCAGCGCCGGGACGGGCACGGGTTTTATCAACATCATCGATCCTGACCAGCCATGAACCTTGTTGATTCCTGGCCTGTAAAAAACTTCCCAGCGCAGCGATGATGGAACCAAAATGCAAATCACCGCTGGGCGTTGGAGCAAAACGTCCTCTGTAGCGGGTTGATGTCATGGTGATGTGAAGTGATAGACGGGTGTAGTCCGTCAAACGGGCAGCCACTGGCTGCCCGTTATCGATTAACCGAGCTGACGCTCCTTGATTTCATCAAGGGTTTTGCAATCAATACAAAGAGTCGCGGTAGGCCTGGCCTCGAGTCGACGAATACCGATTTCGATACCACAAACCTCGCAATAGCCGTAATCGCCATTGTCCAGGGCGACCAGCGATTCATCAATCTTGCGAATCAGTTTACGCTCGCGGTCGCGGGTGCGTAACTCGAGAGCAAATTCCTCTTCCTGCGTTGCACGGTCGTTCGGGTCCGGAAAGTTTGAAGCCTCGTCCTGCATATGGTGAACAGTACGATCGACTTCTTCCATTAATTCACGCTTCCATGTATTCAGGATATTGCGAAAATGCTCGCTCTGTTCCTCATTCATGTAGTCTTCACCCTTGGTGTGCTTGTAGGGTGCGACTCTGGTTTTCTTGGCAGATTTTCCAGCCTTGGAAGCGTCTGAAATACGGGTTACCGTTGCCTTGGCTTTTGCCGGCTTACTCTTTTTCTTGGCCACTTTTTTCTTTGCTGCCTTTTTCCTGGTTACTTTCTTTTTAGCAACCTTCTTCTTGGCTACTTTTTTCTTGCCAGTCTTTTTCGCGGTTTTTTTCTTGGCTACTTTTTTCTTGCCAGTCTTTTTCGCGGTTTTTTTCTTGGCCACTTTCTTCTTGGTGGCCTTTTTCTTGGCAGTTTTTTTCTTTGCCGTCTTCTTTTTTGAAGACTTCTTTTTAGCTGTTTTTTTCTTGGCAGCCATCAGACTTCTCCGCCCGTTAAAAAATAAGCGTGCATCTATACCACTAAAGGTTTACTGAAGCAATTATGAATTCCCATTATCGGTTTCCAGCCTGAATTCGCGGTTATCCACGTACATTTTGGTGGCGCCGGCAACCGCGACCGGCATGGCCAGGAAGTTGATTACCGGTATCAGGGTGAGGATCATCACACCAAGGCCAAAACCAAACGTTAACTGCTTGCTGGCAAATAACTTTTCACGTTGTTGTTTGAACAACAGGCCATGATTGCTCATCGGATAATCCATGTATTCCAGTGCCAGCATCCAGGCACTGAACAGGAACCAGAATAGTGGCGCACTGACATTGACAATGGGGATGATGAACAAGAGCAGAAGCGGGATTGCGCGCAGCGCAAAATAAAGCAGCTTCTGTAACTCGGCTTTAAAGGCCAGGAGGATTTCCTCAAGCAATGGACGACTGACCGTATCGACTTTTTCCTGCTTTAACAGGTGGCGTTCTACTGCCTCGGCCAGGAAACCGTTGAAGGGGGCACCGACCAGGTTGGCAACGATACTGAAACAGAAAAACACGATAGTCAGCGAGACAATTACGAACAATGGCCAAACCAGCCATTCCAGCCACTGCAGCCATTGCCACTGGGCAATCATGCTGTTTATCAGGTCACTGACGAGATTGGCCCCGTAGATGATCACACCCGCGAACAGCAAGGTATTGATGAGTAATGGAACCAGGACGTAAAGTCGTATTCCGGGCCGGGTAATCAGGCTGAAACCGGCCAGCAGCGATGATATGCCTTGTTTAAATCTGGTCATTATCCTGTGTTACGGCAGTTTTACGTCCGCAGGTGGTTGCCAGCCGGGTTGCATATGCTCAGCAACGACGGTGGTGTAGATGCCGCCGCGAACGTTGAATTCGGCACTCAGGCGCATGAATTTGGGACTGGTGAGTTGCACCAGATCATCAAGAATCTGGTTGGTAATAGCCTCGTGGAAGGCGCCAACGTCGCGATACTTCCAGATGTACATTTTCAGTGATTTTAATTCTACACAAAGCTGGTCAGGAACATACTCAAGTGTCATGACAGCAAAATCCGGTTGGCCTGTTTTTGGACACAAACAGGTAAATTCCGGTATCTCCATGCGTATTGTAAAGTCACGTTTTGGATCGGGATTCTCAAATGTCTCAAGAGTATCAAAGGCTTGGCTTGTCACTACAGTTCCTCAAATTTTTGGCTTGATTGAATCAGGTATTCTACTTATTCTTGCAGTCGAAATACGCACTTATTGAATTCTAATAATAATTCAATATTAATATAATAATCAATAACTTATTTGTCTTATTTAAAGTGAATTATAGAAAAGATATTCACTTGGACAGGGGTTACTAACTTTAGTATCTTATCGCCTCATGCGTTTGTGCAACATAAAACTGTCCGGCTTCAAATCTTTTGTTGATCACACCAATCTAATCATCCCCGGAAACCTGGTTGGCATCGTCGGACCTAACGGTTGCGGCAAATCTAATATTATCGATGCAGTGACATGGGTCATGGGCGAAAGTTCGGCCAAGCACCTGCGCGGTGAGTCACTCACCGATGTTATTTTCAGTGGTTCTTCTGCTCGACAGCCGGTTGGGCAGGCATCAGTTGAACTGGTCTTTGACAATACCGAGAAGAAACTTGGTGGCCAGTACGCCAGCTATAACGAAATATCAGTCAAACGCCAGATTACCCGTGATGGTATCTCTACTTACTACCTGAATGGTACTCGTTGTCGCCGTCGCGATATCACGGCCATCTTCCTGGGCACCGGCCTGGGTCCACGCAGCTACGCTATTATTGAACAGGGCATGATCTCGCGCCTGATCGAAGCCAAGCCCGAGGAATTGCGCGTATATATCGAGGAAGCCGCTGGTATTTCGAAGTACCGGGAACGTCGACGCGAAACTGAAAATCGTATCAGGCATACCAAGGAAAACCTCGACCGACTTAATGATATTCGTGAAGAGCTGGAAAAACAGTTAAACCACCTGCAGCGCCAGGCCAGGGCCGCGGAGCGCTACAAGGAGCTGAAAAAGGAAGAGCGACAATTAAATGCCGAGTTACTGGCACTGACATGGCGTGATATGAGCAGCGAAATGCAGGTGCTTAATGATAAGGCTGGCAAGCGTCAGAATGAAGTCGAAGCGGCCGTTGCGAGAATCAGGGAACTCGAGGCCGAAATTGAAAAACAGCGCGAGGCCCTGAGCGAATCCAATAATGCTTTTAACGAAAAACAGTCCGAGTTTTACCGCATTGGTAGTGACATTGCGCAGTATGAGCAGCAGTTACAACATACCAGGGAAAAGATTGGCAACCTGGAATCAGAAATAGAGAAGGCCAGTGCCAACAAGACGGCCACGGCCGAACAACAGGCGCAGGACAGGGCTGAACTCGATAAGCTCCTGGCAGAATTGCAAACACTGGAGCCGCGCTTGCAGGGATCGCGCACGGAAAGCAACAAGGCCTATGAAATACTGAACCAGTCCGAAGAGGCCATGCAACTGTGGCAGGCTGAATGGGAGAAATTCAACGATTCATTTGCTGAACTGAGCCGGCGCCACCACGCTGATCAAACGCGACAGGAATTACTGCAGAACAACCTGGAAGAAATAAAGGAGCGCCGCCATCAATTACAGGCCGAGCTCGACAAGATCGATGACAACGGTCTGACTGATAAAGTAGGTACATTGACCGGCAAGTTACAGGAACTGGAACAACTACACGCTGAACATAGCCGTGAATACAGTGAAAACCAGTCCGCTATAAAACAGCAGCGCGATGTCGTTCGCCAGTTTTCCCAGCAACTGGATAGTAAGCGCCATGAGTTTCAGCGGTTACAGGGCCAACTTTCTTCACTGGAAACATTGCAGAAATCTACCGTTGAAGAAAACGCAGAACTCCAGCAGTGGCTAAAAGAAAATAACCTGGACCAATTCAAACGTCTGGCGCAGCAGTTAAAAGTCGATGATAAGTGGACTCATGCCCTGGAAACGGTAACCAGTACACGCCTGAATCATATTTGCGTCGACAATATCAATAATTACATTGATATGGTCGAGCATGCACCGGGCAAATTTGGCCTGGTCAGTATGCAGCATGGCAATATCAGTGACGCTACTATCCAGCAACCAAGGTTGATGGATTTTATTCAGAGTGACATCAAGCTGCCATCACTACTTAATCATATTCACGTTGCCGATAGCCTGGCCGAGGCAAAGCAGGTTCTGGCCACATTGCCCGAAGGCCATTCGGTGGTTACCGTTGATGGCACCTGGCTTTCCCGGGACTGGATGCTGATTAATAACTCCAGGGCAGCGGCAGATACCGTGATTACCCGTGAGCAGGAAATCGAAACACTGCGCGGCAAACTCGGACAGACAGAGACAGAACTGAAAACGATCGAATCCCGGCTTCAGGAAGCTGAACAGAAACTGGAACAGGCCGAGCAGCAACAGCAGGATATCCAGGGTCGATTAACAACAGCGCAACAGTCGATTGCTGACCTGCGCGCGGAACTGGCTGCGAGTGAAACGCAGGCCGAGCAGAATCACCAGCGTAATGAAAGCCTGGTCGAGGAACTGGATTCACTGGAGCAGCAACAGACTCGTGACAGCGATGAACTTGCTGCCATAGCCGAGCGTTTAGAGGACATGGAGTCGGATAAACAAAGACTGGAGCAGGAAAAAGCCGAACTGGCTGCGGTCAGGGACAAACATCGTTCAGCACTGGATGATGCCCGTTTACGCTGGCAAAGCACGCATGAGGAAAGTCATGGCATTGCCTTGCAACTTGAGTCGTACAGCTCAAGACGTGCCTCTTACGAGCAGGCAATCAAACGCAACGATACACAGTTACAGCACCTGGATAGTCGCCTGGCAGAATTGAACCAGGAACTTAACAATAGTAAACAGCCTCTGTCTGAGCTGCAGGCACGAATGGAAAAAGCCCTGTCCTCGAAAGTGGAAGCCGAGAAAAACCTTGCCGATGCCCGTTCGCAGGTACATGGCATCGAGGCCCGCTTGCGTGAAATGGAGCAGGGCAGGCATCACCATGAGCAGGAACTGGAGGAAAAACGCGCCTCGCTGGAAAAGGCCCGCATAGATGTAAATGGCTGCCAGGTACGACTCGAGGCGGTACTTGAAAAGCTCTCCGGGCATGAACAAAGTGCAGAAGAATTATTGCAGAATATTGCCGATGACGCCGTGCAATCTGACTGGAAAGAACAGCTGGAAGCGCTTGAAAGAAAAATCCAGCGGCTGGGAGCAATAAACCTCGCGGCCATTGATGAATATGCACAAAGCGCCGAAAGAAAAACCTACCTGGACAGTCAACACAAGGACCTGACCGAGGCACTGGATACGCTGGAAAGCGCGATCCGCAAGATAGACAAGGAAACCCGTACGCGCTTCAAGGAAACGTTTGATGAGCTCAATACCAACATCAAGGATATGTTCCCCAAGTTATTCGGTGGTGGTCATGCCTATCTTGAATTGACCGGCGACGACCTGTTACAAACCGGCGTGGCCATCATGGCCAGACCTCCCGGCAAGAAAAACAGCAATATTCACCTTTTGTCCGGTGGTGAAAAAGCGCTTACCGCAGTGGCACTGGTGTTCGCTATCTTCAAACTGAACCCCGCACCGTTCTGTATTCTCGACGAGGTTGATGCGCCGCTTGACGATACCAACGTTGGTCGTTTCAGCGATCTGGTTAAGTCCATGTCAGATGAAGTGCAGTTCATCTTCATTACACATAACAAGATCACGATGGAAATTGCGAACCAGTTGATGGGCGTAACCATGCACGAGGCTGGCGTTTCCAGGCTCGTCTCCGTCGATGTCGATGAAGCAGTAGAGATGGCGGCCACGGCCTGACCCTCATTAGGACACTGACTATTCGGTCTGTGTCTATTATCATTAGCACCTGAGAACACTCATCCCGGGGCGAAATTGATCAAAATGCACCATGTCTGATTTACGTGTCATTCTGCTGGTACTTGGCTGCCTGTTTATCGTGGGAATTTATTGCCGGGAAGTCTTTTTCAAGTCCGACCCCAAACGCAAGGACAATATTCTTGACGCCATAGACGATATCCCTGACCTGCCAAGCATGGGTGTCAACCAGGCCGATGAGCCGCTGGACTATTCACGTTCGCTGGTAGACCTGGGCAACATGATCGCGCAGTCACGCAGCTACGAGGAAGATACCGACGGTCCCTCCCTGTCACGACCCCGGGTCAGTGTTACGGATGAAGAAGACTCTGAATACGAACCGACACCTGTCATAAAGAGAAGTAACTACTATGACGAGGATGAAGACACAGAGGCAACGGCAATACTTGCTGACTCCAAAATTAACCAGGATGCCAGTGAACAACAACACACTGACGAGTTTTCTGATGTAGATTTCGACTTGTTTAGCAAACACAAGACCGAAGCAGAGAGTGTCATTGATGAACCTGATGAAACAGAGGCAGAGCCCGTTAAAGATGAAACCGGGCAGGAAGTTGAAGCAGTTGCCAATGACTCGACTTTTGAAAAAGATGCTGCTGAACTGACCGTAGCCGAAGCTGAAGCACTTGCGGAAGAAAGAGACAGGCAACTGGGTCAGTCTGGCGATGACCTCGTGGTGTTGTATGTCACCAGTCCCGCACAAACCATGTTTAATGGCCTTTTAATCAGCAAGGCTGCGGATGAGGTTGGCATGATTTACGGCCATATGAATGTGTTTCATCACTTTGGCCCCGGTAAACTGCATTCGGGCCAACCTCTGTTCAGCATGGCCAACATGTTTGAACCGGGATCATTCGACCTGGGGAGAATGGCCGATCTGCGCACCAAGGGCGTGGTGTTATTCATGTATTCACCGGCATCAATAGAGCCAGGCGTCGTGTTTGAGCTGTTCCTGAATACCACCCAGCGTGTTGCCAAATTACTCAATGGAGAGATAAGGACCGAGGATAACCAGATACTCACCACTTCCGGGATAAAGTCATTACGCCTGAAAGCCGAGCACTTGTCCGAAACAGACTAATTACACATAACAATGAAACTCGAACAGGCGAAAAAAAAGATTACGGCCCTGCACGAGCAGCTGAACGATCATAACTATCGATATTACGTCCTCGATGATCCGTCAATTCCTGATGCCGAGTATGACCGCCTGCTGCGAGAGCTGGTTGAACTGGAGACCCGGTTCCCTGAGCTGAAAACTGCCAATTCGCCGTCCCAGCGCGTGGGTGCTGCACCATTGGCAGAATTTGCAGAGATTGAACACCGGGTTCCCATGTTGTCACTGGCAAATGCACTGGACGAGGAAGAAATGCGTGCATTCGATAAGCGCGTACGTGACAAGTTACAGGTTACTGACGTGGTTTATTCCGGTGAAACCAAGCTTGATGGCCTGGCAGTAAACCTGTTTTACGAGCAGGGTGATTTCGCCAGTGCCGCTACCCGGGGCGATGGTTATACCGGCGAGGATATTTCTCAAAATATAAAAACCATTGCCTCTATTCCTATGACATTGCGAGGTAAAGACTTGCCCGCAACGGTTGAGATCAGGGGCGAGGTGTTTATGACGCACGACGGGTTTCAGCGCCTGAACCAGTTACAGAAGGAAAACAACCAGAAGCAATTTGCCAATCCCAGGAACGCGGCGGCTGGCAGCTTACGTCAACTCGATTCCCGTATCACTGCCCGGCGACCATTGTCGTTCTATGCCTACGGCGTGGGGGATTACCAGGCAGGCAATAACATTACATGTCATACCGACGTACTGGCCCAGCTTGCCGAGTGGGGGATGCCAACGTCGCCGGAATCCAGGCAATTGACAGGATTGCAAGCCTGCCTGGATTTTTACGATGCGATTGCCGAACGCAGGATGTCCCTGGCATACGAGATAGATGGTGTGGTGTTCAAGGTGGATAGTATCGAGCAGCAACAACAGCTCGGTTACGTCTCCCGCGCCCCACGCTGGGCGATTGCCTACAAATTTCCTCCGCTGGAAGAGATGACACAGGTACTTGATATCGAGGTCCAGGTTGGCCGCACCGGTGCGTTGACACCGGTGGCGAGACTGGCACCGGCACAGGTTGGTGGTGTCACGGTGACAAATGCCACATTGCATAACATGGATGAAATCAGGCGCAAGGACGTCCGGATAGGTGACTGGGTATATATCAGAAGGGCAGGTGATGTCATTCCCGAAGTCGTACGCGTCATCAAGGAAAAACGTGGTAAAGACGTCAAGTGTTTCGACATGCCTGAACATTGCCCGGTATGTGATGCCGATGTGGTCAGGCAGGAAAACGAGGCTGTTTATCGCTGCTCTGGCGAAATATCCTGCCCGGCGCAGGGCATACAGAGCATTATCCATTTTGCTTCGCGCAAGGCGCTGAATATCGAAGGCCTTGGTGATAAGTTGATTGAACAACTGAAACAGCAGGGCTTGATTAGTACCGTCGCCGATCTGTATGACCTGACGCTTGAGCAACTGGCTGGACTGGAACGTATGGGTGAGAAGTCTGCCAGCAACATCCTGGAATCCTTGCAAAAGAGAAAGGCCACCACGTTACCGCGTTTTATCTATGCACTGGGTATACGCGAGGTGGGTGAGGCGACAGCGCGTAACCTTGCAGCCCACTTTCACAGGCTTACAGATCTTGCCCGGGCCAGTGTCGAGGAGCTTGAGCAGGTGCCCGATGTGGGTCCTGTCGTCGCCAGGAATATTTATACTTTTTTCCAGCAACCACATAACCAGGAGATCATTGAGCGCTTACTGGCGAGTGGAATTCACTGGGATGAGAAAGAAGTGGTGTCAGAAGATCGACTTGCAGGGAAAAGCTTTGTCCTGACCGGAACACTAAACGCTTTCAGTAGAGATGAAGCAAAGGATAAATTGCTGGCCCTGGGTGCCAGGGTGACGGGCAGTGTCTCTAAAAAAACGGATTACGTTGTCTTCGGTGATTCACCGGGTAGTAAATATGACAAGGCGGAAAAGCTTGGGGTGACGCTATTGAACGAACAGGAATTCACCCGGTTGCTGGAAGAGAACTAGTTGGTATTACTCTGCCCTGATGCAATTTCGACCGGCCTGCTTGGCCTGGTAAAGCAGCTTGTCTGCGCGTTCAACCAGGTGTTGACTGTTTTCACCCTTGATAAAAGGCGCAACGCCGATTGATACAGTGAAAGATAGCTGCACCGATTCGTATTGTAATTGCATATCTTCAATTTTTTTACGCATACGCTCAGCCAGTAATGCCGCTCCATCAAGCTCGGTATTGCGTAATATGATCGCGAATTCCTCGCCGCCATAACGGAACATGGCATCACTGCGGCGCACGCACTCGCTGATGCAGTCGGCAAAACTTTTCAGGGCAACATCGCCAACAACATGACCGTAGTTATCATTGATTTCCTTGAAGCGATCAATGTCCAGCATCATTAACGTCAGGGCATTGTCATGCCGCTGGGCAAGATCACATTCCTGTTCAAGGGCCTTGTCAAACGCCGCCCTGTTGCTGACACCGGTCAGTGGATCGATATAGGCCTTCTCAATCGCCTGTTTATAGAGCAAGGCATTACGTAACGGATAGATCAACGCTGATATCAGGTTTTCCATTTTCTCGATTTCATTATCGAGTAACTTGGAGTCGCGTGAAACCGTTAGCTCACCAAGGTCATGACCAAAAAGGGCCAGTCGATAATTAACCACGTGCTTGGCAGGATTGCCGATATTGATAGCAATATCTTCGGCATGGTTACTGTAAGCAAGGTGTGCGTGCGGTACGATGCTCGACATCTCATCGTCGAATAGCTCAATAAGCTTCTCAAGTTCCAGCGTACTTTGCAGTACACCCATAATATGCACAGAGATTTCGCTTACATCCGTCATATGCTCCGGGTAGGAGATCATTTGTCGGCTGTTTTCGTTGTCCGCCTTATCTTTAAGGTCAGCTATGGTCGCTACTTGTTCGCTACTGGTTCTCATTATTGTTCACTTAGCTAGTTGCAATTGCAGTTAACGATGCAAAACAGATGCCATTCGTTTAAACACTGTTGCATGTCAATATACTGTATAGTCATTTTACAGTCATTAATCGTATAGTCGTATAACTATTTGATATAATTCGATTTAAGCTGCGGCGTGATCGTTGTGAGCAAAGTCTTTTTGCAGGATAGTGTCGCTGGCCTGGTCAGCCACGTCCGCGACGGGGTAATCGGTGGTGAAATGCAGACCCCGGCTTTCCTTGCGCCTTAAGGCTGATTCAATGATCAGATCCGCGACCATCGCCAGGTTGCGTAGCTCTATGAGGTCCTTGCTGATTCGGAAATTTCCATAATATTCAGTGATTTCTGATTGTAACAGGCGTATACGATGCTGCGCGCGTTGCAGCCGCTTGCTGGTCCTGACTATACCCACGTAGTCCCACATAAAACGTCTAATCTCGTCCCAGTTATGGCTAACCACGACCTCTTCATCGGAATCGGTAACCCGGCTTTCATCCCAGGCGGGCAATGGGCCCGGATATTTGACGCCGGCAATGTTTTGCCGGATATGGGCATAGGCGGCATGGGCATAAACGATGCATTCAAGCAGTGAATTGCTGGCCATGCGATTTGCGCCATGCAGACCGGAGCAGCTGACCTCACCAATGGCATATAGCCCCGGGATGTCTGACTGTCCCTGCAAGTCAACCATGACACCACCACAAGTATAATGAGCGGCAGGGACGACCGGGATAGGATCGCGGTCAATATCAATACCCAGTTCCTGGCAACGCCGGTAAATAGTAGGGAAATGTTGTTCCAGGAACGCCCTGGACTGGTGAGTGATATCAAGAAAGACGCAGTCTTCACCACGTTTCTTCATCTCATGGTCGATAGCCCGTGCAACGATATCGCGTGGTGCCAGCTCTTCACGTTCGTCGTAACGGTGCATGAAGCGTTCACCGGAACGCAGGATCAACTTGGCGCCTTCACCGCGTAAGGCCTCCGATACCAGGAATGACTTGGCATGTGGATGGTATAAACAGGTTGGATGAAATTGTATGAATTCCATGTTTGCTATTCGACAACCGGCTCGCCATGCCATGGCAATACCATCACCGGTACAGGCATCAGGATTACTGGTGTAGAGATAAGCCTTGCCGGCACCACCACTGGCAAGAACAGTACAGCGCGCACTGAAAACCGATACCGATCGACGTGACAGGTTGAGAACATAGGCACCCAGGCAACGATCGCCGCTGCGGTTTAGCTTGCTGTCAGTAATCAGGTCAACGGCGATGTGATGTTCGTAAAGAAAGATATTTGGATGTGCCCGGACCCTTGCCTCAAGTGTTGTTTCGATCGCCATTCCGGTGGCATCGGCGGCATGAATAATGCGTCTATGGCTATGCCCGCCTTCCTGGTGCAGGTGATAAGGCGTCCCGGTTTTTTGACCTGTCTCAGCGCGGGTAAAGTCGACGCCAAGTTCAACCAGCCAGTTGATGCTTTCCTGTCCATGTTCGACAACGTGGCGAACAACCTCAGGCCGGCATAGCCCTGCACCAGCCTTCAGTGTATCTTCAACGTGAGATTCGATAGAATCCTGTTCGTCCAGTACTGCCGAGACACCGCCCTGGGCATATAGCGTGGCGCCCTCGGCCAGGATATTTTTCGATAAGACGGCGACACGGGCAAAGTCAGCCAGCTTAAGCGCGAGACTCAGACCGGCAGCGCCACTGCCGATTATTAACACGTCATGTTCTTGTTGGTCATGCATACCAGTTAAGGTAATATTGCCTTTTTTAAAGCTAAGCTATTGATTGTAGAAAACTAATACATTTGTCAGGCGCGGGCAATAGAGCTCGCGTTCTGGCGTTGAACTAACTGAATAATAACACACGAGGATCGGCCAGATGGCCAAAACCACGACCGACAAGGAATTAATTGAGCGCGTCAAGAATGGGGACAAGTCGGCCTACGATCTGCTCGTGCTCAAATACCAGTCGCGCATTATCAACCTGGTCTCCCGTTTCGTCAGGAACCAGAGTGATGCCATGGATGTCACACAGGAAGCCTTTATCAAGGCTTACCGGGCCTTGCCGAAGTTCAGGGGAGATAGTGCATTTTACACCTGGCTTTACCGGATTGCAGTGAACACGGCCAAGAACTATCTCGCCTCGCAGGCAAGACGACCCTCTGAAAGCGATCATGACATATCTGAAATTGAACAAATTGAAGGTGCGGGTGCTCTAAAGGAACAGGCGACGCCGGAAAACATGTTGCTCAAAGACGAATTGCAGGCAACCGTGTTAAAGGCTATAGAGAATCTACCCGATGATCTTCGTTCAGCCATTATGCTACGCGAGGTCGAGGGATTAAGTTATGAAGAGATTGCTCAAGTTATGGAATGTCCTATCGGCACTGTTCGATCCAGGATATTTCGTGCGCGCGAAGCAATCGATTTGGAAATGAGACCATTGTTGGAAAACTAGGCAGGTGAATTATGACCGAGGGCAATGAACAAATTTCAGCGTTAATGGATGATGACTATGATCATCAGTCATTAAACCAGCTGTTAAGAGACGAGGAATTACAGCATACCTGGGCACGTTATCATCTTATTGGCGATTGTCTGCGCGATAGCCTGCCTGAACAGATGGATACCGGCCTGGCAAACAGGATACACGCGCAACTTGCGAGTGAGCCGACCGTGCTGGCACCTGCCGGAAACAAACACAGTCATCTCAAGCCATTGGCCGGTTTTGCCATAGCCGCATCGGTTGCACTGGTAGCCGTATTTGGTATTCGCCAGAATACCGACTCAGTTGTGCCAGTGACTAATCAGCCCGCGATTGCTGCCAATCAGGCGGTGCAGCCAGTTCAATCTGCCAGTAGCGTTGACACCTATACATTCACTGAACCGCAAGTTCGGCCTGCATCGATTCAGACTGATACGCCGGCCTCCATGGCCAGTCAGCGTATGAGCGGCTACCTGGTTAATCATAACCAGTACCGTTCATCCAATGGCATGCATGGTAGTCTGCCGTATGTCAGAATCATTACCATCGATACGCAGGAATAGGCCGATTTGAACAGTCTGGCGCAATTTATTGCTACCGGTTTTGTGTTGCTAGCCTTTCAACAGGCATTCGCAGCAGAATCAAAACCCGACCCACAGTTACTCATTAATGAAATGTCGGCTGCCAGCCGCAGCCTAAATTATGATGGCGTATTCATGTATCGCACGGGTAACCAGATAAATACCATGCGCATCGTCCACAAGGTTACGGAAGATGGAATACATGAGAAGCTGATATCGTTGACAGGGCATGCGAACGAGATTATTCGCGATAACGAACATGTAAAATGTTACTTCCCTGAAAACAATTCCTTGCTGATAGATGAAAGTCGCCTGGGTAAACTGGTCTCATCCTACTTACCCAGCCCGATCGAATCCATTTCGGATTACTACACATTTGAAACCGTGGGCGAGGGCCGGGTCGCCGGTCGCAATGCCTGGGTGGTCAATATTCGCCCCCGTGACGAATTCCGTTATGGTTACCAGCTATGGATAGATAAACAATCAAAATTATTACTCAAGTCAGAACTGAAAAACCAGTTAGGCACGTCGCTCGAACAAATCATTTTCGCCCAGATACATATTTCCGACTACATTGACGATGCACTGCTGAAGCCCAGTTTTTCGGACAAGGAAGTGACATTGATCAACAACATTCAGCATAGCCAGCCGCAAACCAGCAAACATGCATTAAAGTGGAAAGCGACATGGATGCCGGCAGGTTTCAGTATGAATGAACATTCACGACAGGCCATGATGACCAGTGATATACCGGTTGATCACCTGGTTTACAGTGATGGCCTCGCGATGGTGTCGATTTTTATAGAAAAGCTTTCGCGAAAACCGGATGAAAACGAAGGGCCGGCCAAGTTCGGTGGTGTAAATGCCTATTCCACCACGGCAAACGGTTACCAGATAACAGCGGTCGGCGAGGTACCGAAAGATACAGTCAGACAGATGGCCGATTCGGTCGAATCGCTCAACTAATTAGACCCGGCAAGTACGATCTTGCATCGTCTTACCGCCCGGCTTGCAGTTATAATCACGTTAATATAATCAAATCACGGAATGTTACGCATGAAATACCAGAACCTGTCCCGATATCTTGCTTTTGCCTGCCTGTTTGTATTCTCGGCACAAACCTTCGCGCGCGAACTTCCCGATTTTACTTCCCTGGTAGATGAGAACTCGGCTGCAGTCGTGAACATTAGCACCAGCAGCAAAAGACCCATGGCCAATGGTATGCCTCCCGGCTTTAATCTGCCGGACATCCCCGAGAACAGTCCTTTTTACGAGTTTTTCAAGAAATACTTTGGAGATATACCCGAAGGGCAGGGACCTTCCCAGGAAAGGTCCTCGCTGGGTTCCGGTTTTATTATCTCAAAGGACGGCTACGTCATTACCAATCATCATGTCATTCGTGATGCGGACGAGGTTATTGTTCGCCTGAACGACAGGCGCGAGTTTGTCGCCGACGTGATTGGTTCCGACGAGCGCAGCGATATTGCCGTGATTAAAATTGATGCCAGCGATTTGCCGGTACTTAAACTTGGCAAGGCAGATGACTTGAGGGTTGGCGAGTGGGTATTGGCCATCGGTTCACCTTTTGGTTTTGACTATTCTGTAACGGCCGGCATTGTCAGTGCAATTGGTCGTAGCCTGCCAAACGAAAACTACGTGCCATTTATACAAACGGACGTCGCCATTAACCCCGGTAACTCGGGTGGTCCGCTATTCAACCTTGATGGTGAGGTTATTGGTGTTAACTCACAGATATACAGTCGTACCGGCGGCTTCATGGGCCTGTCTTTTGCGGTGCCCGTTGATGTCGTGGAGAGCGTGTACAAGCAATTGCGTGACAAAGGCAGGGTCAGCCGCGGCTGGCTGGGTGTATTAATCCAGGATGTCACGCGCGAACTGGCCGAATCATTTGAAATGGAACATCCGCACGGCGCGCTAATTGCCAAGGTGCTGGATGATGGTCCGGCACAGATGGCTGGTATCGAGGTCGGCGACATTATCATTGAGTATGATAATAAAAAGGTTAATTTTTCTTCTGACCTGCCACCCCTGGTGGGCAGTACCGTGGTTGATTCAGTAGTACCGGTCAAAATCATTCGTCGTGGCAACCTGAAAACCATCAAGGTCA
Source organism: Gammaproteobacteria bacterium (assembly GCA_965229565.1). Lineage (GTDB taxonomy): Bacteria > Pseudomonadota > Gammaproteobacteria > Eutrophobiales > Eutrophobiaceae > JANQNX01. The sequence continues at coordinate 1,858,033 of OZ245888.1, forward strand.
AAATTTCGGAATTGCCCGCAGACGATGAATTGGTTGCCAGTAATGATGCCCAGCCTGAATCCAGTGTGAATTCACTCAATCTAACGGTAAGAGACCTCAGTAGCGCCCAGCGCAAGGAACTGGAAATTGATGACCACGGTGTACTGATAGAAGAAGTCGGATCAGGTCCCGCAAGGGATGCAGGTATCCGGCGCGGGGATATCATGCTTCTGATCAATAATATCAAGGTGAAAAATGCTGCCCACTTTGAGCGCCTGATCAAGGATTTACCCAAGGGCAAGTCTGTACCGGTACTTATCCAGCGCCGCGGCGGGCCGGTGTTCCTGGCACTAAAGCTGGATGACTGATCAGCAAGACGTACCCATACTAACTGTTTACGGCAGACCTGAGTGTCATCTCTGCGACGAACTGGTCGCAGCACTGAAACCCTGGCAAAGCAGGTACAACTTCCTTGTTGAGGAAGTCAATATCGATACTGATGCCGCATTAACATCACGCTATGCTGCCAGGATCCCCGTCCTGGCAGTTGATGATGTCGAGGTTAGCCAGTATTTCCTGGATGAAAAGCAGCTACGGCAGGCGCTGGAAAACAGGAACAGCCGTAAATAGCCCTGCCAAAAGTATTGATTTATAACACCCCCGCTTTTCGTTAGAATCGCGCCTTTTTAACAAGGGCTTAAAGCCCTGGTTGACGACGAATGCAGTCACATATACGTAATTTTTCTATTATTGCCCACATCGATCATGGTAAATCCACGCTGGCCGACAGGTTTATTCAGCTCTGTGGTGGTCTGACAGAGAGGGAAATGAAAGAACAGGTCATGGATTCCATGGACCTGGAGCGTGAGCGAGGCATAACCATCAAGTCACAAAGTGTGACCTTGAAATATCACGCTGATGACGGCAAAGACTATCAACTCAATATCATTGACACGCCCGGGCATGTCGATTTCAGTTACGAGGTTTCACGCTCATTGTCTGCCTGTGAAGGGGCCCTGTTGGTCGTCGATGCTGCGCAGGGCGTAGAGGCACAAAGTGTAGCCAACTGCTTTACTGCGATCGCTAATGATCTTGAAGTATTACCGGTATTAAACAAGATAGACCTGCCCTCGGCAGAACCCGAGCGGGTGATTAACGAAATAGAGGAAATTATCGGCCTCGATGCCGAGCGGGCCTTGCGAGTCAGTGCCAAGTCCGGTCAGGGTGTAAAGGAATTACTGGAGCAGTTGATAAAGGAGATACCTGCGCCTAATGGTGAGGAGGATGCGCCACTGAAGGCCTTAATTATCGACTCCTGGTTTGATAATTACCTGGGCGTGGTGTCCCTGGTCCGGGTTGTTGATGGTCAACTGGTTGCTGGCAAGAAAATGAAGGTCATGTCGACGAAAAGAGACTTTCTGGTGGACGATGTTGGTAAATTCACACCGAAACGAACACCAACGAAAATTCTGAAAACCGGTGAGGTTGGCTATGTCGTTGCTGGCATCAAGGACATAGACGGTGCACCGGTTGGCGATACATTAACTTATGCAGACAAACCCGCTGCTGCACCGCTACCGGGATTTCGAATGATTCAGCCAAAAGTGTTTGCCGGCCTGTACCCGGTAGACTCCAGTGATTACGAGGATTTCCGTGATGCCCTTTCAAAATTAAAGTTGAATGACTCCGCGTTACATTATGAGCCTGAAACTTCCCAGGCATTGGGCTTCGGCTTTCGTTGTGGCTTTCTCGGCATGTTGCACATGGAGATTATCCAGGAACGACTGGAACGTGAATACGATCTGTCGCTGATTACCACCGCGCCCACTGTTATCTACGAGGTGGTCACATCGGGTGGTGAAGTGTTGAATATCGATAACCCGGCCAATCTGCCGTCACCCAACAAGATAGAGGAAATACGCGAGCCTATAATCAATGCGGATATCCTGGTACCACAGGAGTACCTCGGCAATGTTATCAAGTTGTGTGAAGAAAAGAGGGGCGTTCAAAAAAAATTACAATATCTTGGCAAGCAGATCTCGCTGTCTTATGCGCTACCCTTGAGCGAAGTCGTACTGGATTTTTTTGATCGTCTCAAGTCAGCCAGCCGAGGCTTCGCCTCATTTGACTACAGTTTCAGTCATTTTCAACCTTCCAGCCTGGTAAAACTGGATGTGTTAATCAACGAGGAGAAAGTCGATGCGCTTTCCTGTATTGTGCACAAGGATATCGCCCAGGTTCGTGGCAGGGAACTGACAGATAAGATCAAGGAGTTTATTCCGCGACAGATGTTTGATGTCGCCATCCAGGCGGCCATAGGCTCAAAGATACTGGCCAGGCAAACGGTAAAGGCCATGCGCAAAAACGTTACTGCGAAGTGTTATGGCGGTGATGTGACCAGAAAAAGAAAATTGCTCGAGAAACAAAAAGAAGGCAAAAAAAGAATGAAGCAATTTGGCTCCGTAGAAATTCCGCAACAGGCATTCATGGCCATATTGCATGTCGGTAAAGACAAATGAATTTTGATTTTTCGGCATTACTCGTTTTCCTGACTTTTGCGAGTGGGCTTATCTGGCTGGGTTATGTCCTTGTTGCCAGGCAGAAGAGCAGGGTTGAAGGTTCTGACGAGGAGACAGTCGAAACAGCAAAACTGCCCCTTATTGTCGAGTATTCAAAGTCATTTTTTCCGATATTCCTTATAGTATTGTTACTCCGGTCTTTCGTATTTGAGCCATTCAAGATTCCGTCCGCGTCCATGATGCCCACGCTGTTGATCGGCGATTTTATCCTGGTCAACAAGTTTGAATACGGGCTTCGATTGCCTGTGCTGCATACCAAGATCCTGGAAAATAGCCTGCCCGAACGTGGTGATATTGTCGTATTTCGTTACCCGGAAGACCCCAGCATACCTTATATTAAGAGAGTGGTCGGTTTGCCGGGGGACCGGGTTGCTTACCGCGATAAAACCTTGTTTATCAATGGCAATGAGGTTAAACAGGAAAAACTGGGTCGTTACGTGGCCAGTGGCGCTGGCCTGGCAATGGATGGCGTCTCCCTGCGGGAAGAATTGTTGCCCGGAGAACTGAATCACGAAATACTCATTGACCCCAGAAGATTCTCATTGAAACTTGAAACTATCGTGCCAGACGGTCATTATTTCGTACTGGGTGATAACCGGGACAATAGCAAGGACAGCCGTTTCTGGGGGTTTGTGCCCGAGGAAAACCTCATGGGAAAGGCATTCATGATATGGATGAACTGGGACAGCAAGAACAGTGGCATTGACTTCAGCCGTATTGGTACAATGATCGAATAATGACAGTTATTTATGAGAGGAAACCATGAACAGACTTCATAATAAGCAAACAGGAATTACTTTTATTGGTCTATTATTGATGGCAGCAATATTTGGTTGCTTTCTTTTATTTGGCCTGCGTCTATTTCCTCTTTACAACGAGCATCTACAGATTAAAGCTGCTATGACGTCGACGTTAAACCAGCCTGCAGAAGCAAGAAGCACCTCCAGGGAGACGAGTCTGCTTTTTCTCAAGAATGCTGAAATAAATAGCGTCTATACTTTTTCCGAGGCCAATATTAATGATTATTTATCAATCAAAAAAGGCAAGGATGGTAAAAAATATTTACATATGAATTATCAGAATTCAAAACCACTTTTTAAAGAAGTGTATCTTACTGTCAAGACCGATATTGCCATGGAAATCCCCGAGTCCAAGAACTAACAACCACGTTGTTTAACTACGAATTTAATGACGACGAATTACTGAAACAGGCGCTAACCCACAGAAGCCTTGGCAATAATAATAATGAGCGCCTGGAATATCTCGGCGATGCAATACTGGGGTTTGTCATTGCCGATGCATTGTTTCGCAAATTCCCCAATGCCAGCGAGGGTGAATTAACCCGTCTGCGTGCTTACCTTGTCAAGGGTGAGAGGCTTGCCGAGATAGCCAGCCAGCACAATTTACAGGATGCAATCAATCTCGGTCCTGGAGAGCTGAAAAGTGGCGGCTGGCGCAGGAAATCAGTGCTGGCCAACTCGCTTGAAGCAATCCTGGGAGCCATTTTTCTTGATTCCGACTTTGCCAGTTGCCAGCGTGTTGTCCTCGACTTGTACCAGCCCTATCTCGATTCCATCAATATCAGTGATATCAAGAAAGATGCAAAGACCCGTTTGCAGGAACACTTGCAGTCGCGTCAATTGAATACGCCGGTATATAAAATTATTAACCAGACCGGATCGCCGCATAATCCGCATTTCCAGGTAAGCTGCCAGGTAGACAGCCTGGATAATGACATACTGGCGGAAGGCAAAAGCAGGCGCAAAGCTGAACAGGCCGCAGCAGAAAAGGCATTGTTAATTTTGACGGAAAATAAATGATAGACGCTGATAGTAAACTGATCCGTGTCGGGTTTGTAAGCCTGTTCGGTCGTCCGAATACGGGCAAATCGACCTTGTTAAACGCTATTCTGAAACAGAAACTGAGTATTGTTACCAGGAAACCGCAAACAACCCGGCACCAGATTACCGGTATCAAGTCCAACCCCGGTTCACAGATAATATTTATTGATACGCCCGGCCTTCAACAAAAACCAAAACAGGCACTGAACCGGTTTATGAATCGACAGGTCACCCAGGCATTTGCTGATATTGACCTGGTGCTGTTCATGGTTGAGGCACTGAAGTGGACTGACGCAGACGAGCATGCGCTAAAGCTATTGCAGCAATATGCTGTTGCAAATGTATTCCTTGTTATTAACAAGACAGACAAGGTATCCAACAAGGATGAATTGCTTCCATTTATAAAAAACATCTCTGGCCAATATGCGTTCCGGGAGATCGTGCCGCTGTCAGCCAGGAAAGGTGACGGGGTTGCTGAACTGGAAGCCATGATCATTAACTACTTACCGGAAGGCCAGGCGTTGTATCCCGAGGATATGATGACTGATCGTAATGAACGTTTTTTTGCTGCTGAATTCCTGCGAGAAAAACTCATGTCCCGTCTTGGCGAAGAATTGCCATATAGACTGGCAATTACTATCGATGCGTTTAAAACCGAAAAAGATATCTGTCATATCCATGCGGTTATCTGGGTAGAGAAACCGGGTCAGAAACAGATCGTTATTGGCAAGGAAGGCAAGGTCCTGAAGGCGGCGGGAAGAGAGGCAAGACTTGACCTGGAAAAACTGCTTGGGCAAAAGGTCAATCTCAAGACCTGGGTCAAGGTAAAGAATAAATGGACCGAGTCAGACCAGGCCTTGAAGTCGCTAGGCTATGATGTATAAACATGCTTGTATAGTCGCCTGAAATGCAAAAGGTCAACCTTGCATCTGCCTATATCTTGCACAGGCACAAGTATCGTGAGACCAGCCTGCTACTTGATATTTTTTCAAAAGATTATGGCCGCTTGTCACTGGTCGCCAAGGGAGCCAGGCGCAACAGGAAACAGCAGGGTGTCGCTTTCGAACCTTTTCAACGCTACCAGCTGTCATGGATTGCAAGGTCTGAACTTGGCACTCTTACGCATATCGATGCAGAAAAGGCCGGTTTTTCGCTGAACAGCCGCCAGTTATTCTCGGGTTTTTACATTAACGAACTGGTTTTGCACCTGTTACATCGTCATGAATCTCACCCGGAGTTGTTTGATGCCTATGAAAGTATCCTGAAACAGCTTGCCGGTGGTCTTGCAGAAGAAATAGTGCTTCGTTACTTTGAAAAAACGTTACTGCAGACGCTGGGTTATGGCCTGGTGCTTGATATCGATGTCGATTCCGGTGAGCCGGTCTCACCGGAGCAGGATTATTTATACGTGTATGAACGTGGTCCGGTCAGTTATATGAAAGATACGGTTGAGGGGATCAAAATTTCCGGAAAAACGTTACTGGCGTTGCAGCAGGAGACATTGCTGGACCAGGACAGGTCGTGCCTGCGTGAAGCAAAGCAGTATTTGCGCGTTATACTTGCCAGGTACCTCGGGGATAAAAAACTGGCCAGCAGGGACCTGTACAATGCCTTTATTAAGGCTGGAACTACTGCATAATTACTGGCGATTCATATAATAAAGCACTTTTCGAAACCAGATTACCGGATACCATGTTACTAGGCGTCAATATCGATCACGTTGCCACGTTAAGGCAGGCCAGGGGCACGAGTTACCCTGAACCACTTACCGCATCAATCCTCGCGGCCGAGTCCGGTGCCGATTCGATTACGGTGCACCTGCGTGAAGACAGGCGGCATATCCAGGACAGTGACGTCACCAGTCTGAAAGAAGTACTCAATATTCCGCTCAACCTGGAAATGGCTGTCACGGCCGAAATGCTACAGTTGGCAAGGAAATTACGTCCGACCTACTGTTGCCTGGTTCCCGAGCGACGTGAAGAACTGACGACCGAGGGGGGGCTTAACGTCAGGGATGAATTGGGACGGATTCGTGAAGGCTGTGAATACCTGGCGAGCGCGGGTATCAAGGTATCCCTTTTTATCGACGCAGATACTGAACAGATACAGGCCGCGGCAGATACCGGTGCACCTTGTATTGAGATCCATACCGGCCATTACGCTGACGCTACAACGCCTGACACCTGTCAGCGGGAACTGGAAAAAATTACCAAGGCGGTGACGCTTGCCCATGAACTTGGTTTGCAGGTCAATGCGGGTCATGGTTTGAATTACGATAATGTCACCGCGATAGCAAGGATACCTGACGTCATTGAATTAAATATCGGTCATAGTATTATTGCGCGCTCGGTCTTCGTCGGTCTTCCGACAGCCGTAAAAGAAATGAAGCAACTTATCGATCAGGCCGTAGCCTGATTCTCCAGGCGCATAGCAATGTCCAAACTGACTGATCAAATCAGCAAACGTCGCACGTTTGCCATTATCTCCCATCCTGATGCCGGTAAAACAACTGTTACCGAGCAGTTGTTACTGTATGGCGGTGCGATTCAAATGGCGGGTACCGTCAAGGCGCGTAAATCAGCCCGCCATGCCACGTCGGACTGGATGCAGATGGAAAAAGAACGCGGTATATCCGTGACCAGTTCAGTGATGCAGTTTCATTACAAGCAGAAGATTATCAACCTGCTTGATACGCCAGGACATGCGGACTTCTCCGAGGACACTTACCGTACCTTGACCGCCGTGGACTCGGCGATGATGGTCATAGACGTGGCCAAGGGTGTAGAGGAAAGAACACGCAAACTGATGGAAGTGTGTCGTCTCAGGGACACCCCGATTATCACCTTTATTAACAAGCTCGATCGCGAAGGCAAAGAGCCAATAGATTTACTTGATGAAATAGAAACAGATCTAGGCATCAAGTGCGTTCCCTTTACCTGGCCTATCGGCATGGGTAACCGGCTTAAGGGTGTCTATAACCTGCTTGAGGACAAGATTCGTCTTTACGACAAATCGGGCAAGGGTAAACACGACCAGCTCATTGATGGCCTGCACTCTGACGAGGCAAAACAGTTACTGGGAGAGCAGTGGCAGGAACTGGTTGACGAGATTGATTTGATCCAGGGTGTGTATGACAAGTTTGACAAGTCTGCCTTTCTGCAAAGCCGTGTTAGCCCGGTGTTCTTCGGAACCGCGTTACATAATTTCGGGGTGGAAGAGTTCCTGGACTGCCTTATCGAGCATGCACCACCGCCGTTGCCGCGTGTCACCCTGGAAAGGGAAGTCAAAGCGGATGAAGAAAAATTGACCGGTTTTGTGTTCAAGATCCAGGCTAACATGGACCCGGCCCATCGTGATCGGATTGCCTTTTTACGCGTGTGTTCGGGTAAATACACCCGCGGTATGAAAATGCGCCATGTCAGGATTGCACGCGATGTGCAGATAGCCAATGCCGTGACATTCATGGCCGGTAATCGGGAACAGGCAGAGGAAGCCTGGCCCGGCGATGTGATTGGTTTACATAACCACGGCACTATCCAGGTAGGAGACACATTCACGCAGGGAGAGGAACTTAATTTTACCGGCATCCCGCATTTTGCGCCGGAGTTATTCAGGCGTGTACAGTTACGTGATCCTTTAAAAATGAAAGCATTGCAAAAGGGACTGGTTCAACTTGGTGAGGAAGGTGCTACCCAGGTATTCAAGCCCATCAATACAAACGAATTGATACTGGGTGCGGTTGGTATCCTGCAGTTCGATGTTGTGGCCTGGCGCTTGAAAGAAGAATACGGCGTAGAATGTTCCTACGATGCGGTACCGGTAATGGCAGCACGCTGGATTGAATGTAAAGACGAGAAAAAACTGGGCGAGTTCAGGCGTCGTCAGTCAGAGAACATTGCCATTGATGGTGCCGAACAACTGACTTACCTGGCACCGTCCATGGTCAACCTGAATTTAACCATGGAACGCTGGCCCGATATTGAGTTTCGGGCCACACGTGAACACTAGTCGTTCTTTCTAGACTTCCTGTTTTTCTACCTGTGCTGCAGGTGCCGCGGCTTCAGCCGGGCCCTCCGACTTGTTATCGGGAGCTTGCTGTTTAGGCTCAGGGGCCGGTGCAGGAGAAGTATTTCCGGAAGCCTGGGATTTCCAGTTCCTGTTGATTTCTGTCGTATCATCATCTGAAACGGGCTTGCTAGCTGCTGCCTGGGCGGGTTTGGCAGTTGCTTCATTCGCGTTGTCCGAACGGTTGTTCTGTTCCGGCGCACGTGATTCGTTCCTGTTGTTTGAATCAGATTTGTTGTTCGTCTCGGGGTTATCGTTACCCCTTGCTGTAGATGATGTCTTCCTGTCATCACCAGCGGTATTACCCTGGTTTTCTGATTTTCTTCGACGGCCACCGCGTCGCCCACGTCTTGAAGACGAGTTCCTGCGTTTTTCCTGTCCTTCTTGCTGATTACCGTCAGTATCGGCATTGCGGCTACCGCGCCGACGTTGACCGCCGCCTTTGCGGTTATTGTCCTGCTGGTCATCATTCTTGTTGTCGGAACGATTGCCACGACCACGTCCACGTCGACCTCTGCCACCGCGGTTATCATTATTACTATCTCGATTAGTATCTCGACGTGGCTGGTTTCTTCTGGTATTGCTTTTTCGTTCTTCGTCCTGTTTCTTGTCGTCACTCTCTTTCTCGGGGACGCCGAACAGGCTTCCGAACAGACGTGAGATTAATCCCTTGGATTTTACAATGCCGTTGTCCACAGGTGCTGATACAGGCACTGGTGCCTGGGGAACAAACTGTTTTACTGCCGGTTGCTCAACCTGTAGCTTCCTGGCCGTGTTACCAGCAGTAATCACTTCAGCCTCATTATCATCAGATTTCATCTGGTAACTATGCTGCTGGTGTTCACCCTGTTTTGCATCTGACAGCCTGATACGCTGGACTGAATACTGGGGCGTGACCATGTTGCTGTCAGGAATTACCAGTATCTCGACATCATGACGATGTTGTACTTCACTGATCTGTACACGCTTCTCATTGAGCAAAAACGTGGCCGCATCGACTGGCAGTCTTGAAATCACTTTTGCGGTCAGGTCTTTCATAGCCTCTTCTTCAATGATTCTTAATACCGACAGGGCCAGTGACTCGACATCGCGTATGGTTCCCTGGCCGTCACAACGGGGACAGGGGATATGACTTGATTCGCCCAGTGATGGACGCAAACGCTGGCGTGACATCTCCAGCAGACCAAACCGGGAAATACGACCAACCTGTACACGGGCACGGTCCATGCGCAAATGATCGCGCATGGCATTTTCAACAGCGCGCTGGTTCCTGGAATTCAACATATCGATAAAATCAATCACGATGAGTCCACCGATATCACGCAAGCGCAACTGCCGTGCAACTTCCTCGGCAGCCTCAAGGTTGGTATTCAAGGCAGTATCTTCAATGTCACTGCCCGCGGTTGAACGGGCCGAGTTAATATCGATCGAGATCAATGCCTCGGTATGGTCAATAATCACGGCACCACCTGATGGCAGGCGTACCTCGCGGGAGAAGGCTGATTCAATCTGGTTTTCAATCTGGTAGCGGGTAAAAAGCGGGTCTTTATCGCTATAGAGTTTTAATTTCTCGAGGTTGTGCGGCATCACCTGTGACATAAAGTCGTAGCTGCGCTTGTGCACCTCGGGATTGTCGACCCAGATCTCGCTGATATCCTTACGCAGGTAATCGCGAATCGCACGGATGATGACTTCGCTTTCCTGGTATACCAGGAATGGGGCAGGGCGTTCGTCTGCTGCCTTGGAGATGGCGTCCCAGAGCTGGTTGAGATAGTCCAGGTCCCACTGCAATTCTTCCGAAGACTTGCCGACACCGGCGGTCCTCAATATCAGTCCCATTCCCTCGGGCACAGTCAGGCTGGCCATGGCATCTTTTGCTTCACTGCGGTCGCTGCCTTCTATCTGGCGAGAAACACCACCGGCACGAGGATTGTTGGGCATGAGTACCAGGTAACGGCCGGCCAGGCTGACAAAGGTAGTAAGCGCGGCACCCTTGTTACCACGTTCTTCCTTTTCAATCTGGATGATAAATTCCTGGCCTTCTTCGATGACATCCTTGATGCCAGGGCGACCGCCACGTGGATTATTCTGGTCCTCGGGTTTGAACAGGACCTTGGCGATTTCCTTGAAGGGCAGGAAGCCATGCCGCTCAGACCCATAGTCAATAAAGGCGGCTTCCAGGCTGGGTTCTATGCGGACGACACGTCCCTTGTAGATATTTGATTTCTTTTGTTCTCTTCCCGCGGACTCGATATCCAGATCATAGAGTTTCTGTCCGTCAACAAGAGCGACACGCACCTCTTCTGGCTGAGTTGCGTTGATCAGCATTCGTTTCATTTTGTTATTCCTTTACAGTCTCGCTCAACCAGACCCGGTGGACACCCGGTCGGGAGCGCGGACTAAAATTTCTGCTCTTTGGTCAGGTTAGAGCGAGTTCTACCCAATGTTCGTACGGAATCTGTTTGCTTCGTACGTGACATTGCCTTTTTATTATGTGCCCATACGGGCATTCACTTGCTAACAGACCAAACATGATGTTTATCAACACCAGTGGCTAAATTCGTTAACTGGTAAAGTTGTGATTACAGAGTTGTAGATATTTCTAGCAAGTGACGCCTACAGATCGTGTAATCTTCGACCACAACAGTGTGAATATACCAAGACCGGGGCATTCCAGCAATAAAATGAAGTTGTTCGTCAATCCATTGCCATGAAAAAAACCGAAGTAAAACAGGTTGTTATAGATTCTGACCGTTCCGGGCAGCGAATTGATAATTTTCTGCAGCGTGAACTGGACGGAATCCCCCGTTCACGCATCTACCAGATGCTACGTAAAGGCGAGGTCCGGGTGAACAAGGGCAGGATCAAGCAGACCTACAGGTTGCAGGCCGGAGATACCGTCAGGATCCCGCCGCTATTCATGGAAGACGCTAAATCTGGCCCCGTGGTATCCACCAAACTGGCGCAAATGTTACTGGACGCAATATTGTACGAGGACGACAGCATTATCGTACTAAACAAACCATCCGGGCTTTCTGTTCATGGTGGTACCGGGCAAAAGCTCGGCCTTATAGAGGCAATTCGTGCCTCGGAACCACGCTATGAAAAACTGGAACTGGTCCATCGCCTGGACCGTGAGACCTCTGGTTGCCTGTTACTGGCAAAAGACCTGCCTTCTCTCCGGCAATTACATACTGATATGAAATCAGGCGAGATCGATAAAACCTATACTGCTTTGTTGATGGGGCAGTTGCAGCGTCAAAGTTTACGCGTGGACAAACCACTATCGCGGACGACAAAGCGTGCCGGTGAGCGAATTGTCGGGATTGATGCGCAAGGCAAAAAGGCCGTCACGGTTTTTAATCGCAAGAAAACCTTTAAAAAAGCCACACTGGTCGAGGTCGATTTGTTAACCGGCCGCACACATCAAATACGCGTACATAGTGCATCGATTGGGCATCCGGTCATAGCCGATGAAAAATACGGTGACAAGGATACCAATCAGCATTTCAGGCAACTTGGCCTGCGCCGCCTGTTCCTGCACGCGAGCGCACTGCGGTTTCGTTCGCCCGCCAGCGGTAAAAAACTGAATATTAAAGCCCCACTTGATCCGCAGTTACTATCAATACTGGACGGTCTTGAATGAAAAAAGTGAACTATTCATATAGTTATTAAGGTCTATAATCCATACCAACCAATTCGAGTTATTTTGTTAAGTCATGAGTGAAGAAACCGGAAAAAATCAATCTGCAGGGTTTGAGCAATCCATCGTCAACGAGCTGGCCAGGGAATTACTGGTCGAGCATCGCCGTAACCGACGCTGGGGTATCTTTTTCAAGGCCCTGTTTGCGTTATATATCCTCGCTTTTTTTATCATCTACCTGGTGAATAATACGCAACTTGGCACTCTATCCTCGGAGAAACATACCGCACTGGTTGAGATAAACGGCATCATCTCTTCAACTTCCGACGCCCGTGCCGATTTCGTGGTAACCGGTTTACGCCGGGCATTCGAAAACGAGCAAACCAAGGGCGTAATACTGCGCATCAATAGCCCGGGCGGCAGTCCGGTGCAGGCGGGTTATATCAATGATGAGATCAAACGCCTGAGGGGCGAATACCCTGACATTCCTGTTTACGCGGTCATCAGTGACATGTGTGCCTCTGGCGGTTACTACATCGCCGCGGCCGCCGATGAAATCTATGCCAACAAGGCCAGCATCGTGGGCTCCATCGGGGTGGTCATGGCTGGTTTCGGCTTTACCGAGGCAATAGACAAACTGGGAATAGAACGCCGACTGTTACATGCCGGTGACAACAAGGGCTTCATGGACCCGTTCCAGCCGCTAAAGGCGGACGAACAGCAGCATGTGCAAACAATGCTGGATGACATTCATCAGCAATTCATAGACGTGGTTAAGTCGGGCAGGGGGAATAAACTTGCGGCCGACGAGAAAATCTTCTCGGGTCTTGTCTGGACCGGTGAAGAATCGATTAAACTGGGACTGGTGGACGGACTGGCCAGCGCCAGCCAGGTAGCAAGAGATATCATTGGTGCCGAGGATATTATCGATTTTACCCGCCACGAAAATTACCTGGATCGTTTTGCCAGGCAGATGGGGGCAAGCCTGGTCAATGCCATCAGTGAGTGGAAAATATTCTGAGTTATCAGGGGACCGTCAGTCCTTCTTCCCTCAGTATTTGACTCAGCCTGATTAACGGCAGGCCGATCAACGCGGTCGGGTCATCTCCACGCAGACCATCGAGCAGCGAGATGCCAAGCGCCTCTGACTTGAAACTCCCTGCACAATTAAACGGTTTCTCTATTTCGAGATAACGCTCTATCTCGGCATCTTCGAGTTCCCTGAAGCTAACCGTGCAATCAACCACGCTACGATGAATCGCAGCCGTACTGGTGTTGATGACAGCAAGACCCGTATGAAATACCAGCGTTTTCCCACGCATAGCTTGTAACTGCCGTTTGGCATTATCAGCATTCATGGGTTTGCCCAGCACCTCGCCCTCGCACACCAGGGCCTGGTCGGAACCGATTACCAGTGCATCAATTTCCGACTCTGCGACCTGTCGTGCCTTGGCTTCGGCCAGGCGTAATACCATCTCACCGGCAGGCTCAGCTTCCAGCTGTTGCTCTGTCACTTCCGGTGAACGGGTAGAAAAAGGGATATTGAGTCGTTCCAGCAGTGATTTTCTGTAGGGCGACGTGGATGCAAGTATGACCTTGATAATGTTTCTCCTGCAATAAAGTCATGTATTCTCTACAAATTACAAGATTTATCAATTAACTCAATTATTTATCCTGTAAAACTACATATCTTTTTGACACTGTCAGAGACTGCCGATAAAATTCGCGCCCTGATGTCTGACGACCCGTCGCAACCCCTGAATTTATTGCGTCTTGCCAAGGCTGGTGACAGGCTGGAAGGGGTGCTGAATCTGGATTTGATGCAACGGGCCAAGTCACTGTTAACGCGGCCAGAGGGTGATGTAAGTTACTGTTTATCCTTTGAAACAGATGCTGAGGGTCGGATAATCATCAGTATTGAGATTGCGGCAGAGCTGGAAATGTCTTGCCAGCGCTGTCTACAGCCGATGCGAGTTGCAATAGCGAGGGAAACCGGACTGGCAGCTGTGAAAGATAAAGCGGCCCTGGAAGGGTTAGCAGCGAAATACGAGCCTTTATTACTCGCGGAGCAGGGGCAGGTATCATTAATAGACTTGCTCGAGGATGAATTAATCCTGGCAATACCGCTGGCACCATTGCACGAACCGGAAGATTGTAGTGCCAGTGAAGACCTTGAGCGTATCAGGGCAGAAGGGAAACCCAATCCATTTGCGGAACTGGCAAAATTAAAAAAGACGAACGATTAACATCATTCAGGAGACGAGTAATCATGGCTGTTCAAAAAGGAAAGAAATCAAGATCAAGACGAGATATGCGTCGTTCGCATGATGCCTTGTCTTCGGCTGCATTATCTATTGAACCCTCATCAGGAGAGGTGCATCTGCGCCATAACATCAGCCCTGATGGTTATTACAAGGGAAAAAAGGTACTGAAATCAAACGAAGAAACAGAGTAATTCTGAAAGTTTCTTCTATTGCATGTGATAAACAGGCATTCTTCCTGTTTGTCCGGTATTCATTCCAGTGACTACGGTAATCGCACTCGACGCCATGGGCGGGGATTTTGGCCCGCCCGAGATCGTGCCTGCCGCGATTTCTTCATTACGTAAACACAAACACCTCAAGCTAATCCTGGTCGGCAAGGAAGACCTCATTCGCCAGGAGTTGAAAAATAACAAGGCCGGGGAAAACGAACGCCTTGTGGTCATGCATGCCCCGGAAGTCGTGGAAATGCATGAGTCACCCTCGCATGCGATGCGCAACAAGAAACAATCCTCCATGCGCGTTGCCATTGAACAGGTACGTGACGGTGAAGCACAGGCCTGTGTCAGTGCCGGTAACACCGGTGCCCTGATGGCCACTGCTCGTTATATCCTGAAAATGCTACCGAACATGGACCGTCCTGCTATTTGTACTACACTGCCGGGCAAGAACGGTCACACGCACGTGCTGGATCTTGGCGCTAACGTCGATTCCACCTCTGAGCAGTTATTTCAATTTGCCATAATGGGTGCGCAGCTAACCAGCGCGGTTGAAAACAAGGAAAATCCCAGCGTGGCATTGCTTAATATTGGCGAGGAAGAGATCAAGGGCAATGATCGCGTCAAGCAGGCATCAATACTGCTTGAAGCAAGTCATCTGAATTACGTCGGTTATGTGGAAGGAACGGATATTTTTACCGGCGATGTCGATGTCATCGTTTGCGATGGCTTTGTCGGTAATATCGCCCTGAAATCAAGTGAGGGGCTCGCCCAGTTTTTACAACATAATCTACGCCAGGCATTCAGTAAAAACCTGTATACACGTTTTGCAGCCCTGGTGGCGATTCCGGTGTTAAAGTCGTTGAAAAGAACGATCGATCCAAAACAGTATAATGGGGCCTCGTTGCTTGGTCTCAGGGGTATTGTCATCAAGAGTCACGGCAGTGCCGATCGTATTTCGTTTGCCACCGCGATCAACGAGGCGGTGCTGGAAGTTGTTAAGGATGTGCCGGCCAGGATTAGTAGTAAACTTGAGCTGTACCAGGAAGAGGATCTCTAGCGCGAATGTATGCAAAAATTACCGGTACCGGTTCCTATTTACCCGCGGGTGTTTTGACGAATGCCGATCTTGAAAACAGGGTAGATACAACCGACGACTGGATCCAGTCTCGTACGGGCATAAAAAAACGCCATGTCGTCGCAGATGGTGAAACCACCTGTGACCTGGCAGAAAAAGCAGCACTTGCAGCCCTGGAAGCAGCCGGCCGTTCCGCACAAGACATTGATTTGATCATCGTGGCAACCACCACGCCGGATCTGGTTTTTCCCAGTACGGCTTGCCTGTTGCAACAGCGTCTCGATATACATGGTTGTCCAGCATTTGATATCCAGGCGGTTTGCACCGGGTTTATCTATGCAATGAGCGTGGCGGATCAATATATTCGTACTGGTAATGCGCGCTGTGTGCTTGTTGTCGGTGCAGAGACCTTGACACGTATCCTGGATTGGAACGATCGTTCTACCTGCGTGCTGTTTGGTGATGGGGCAGGCGCGGTGTTACTGGAAAGCAGTGAAAAGCCCGGTATCCTGTCCACTCATATCCATGCTGACGGTGACTATCAGCACTTGTTGAAGGTGCCCGCCGGCGTGTCTGCCAACCCGGAATTATTCAAGGCCGGACAGGCATATATGCAAATGCAGGGTAACGAGGTCTTCAAGATGGCCGTGAATACGCTCGGGCGGATTGTTGACGAGACACTTGCAGCAAATTCAATGAAGAAAGCAGATATCGACTGGCTGGTGCCACATCAGGCCAATATTCGTATTATTCAAGCGACGGCAAAAAAACTGTCCATGCCAATGGAAAGAGTGGTGGTAACTGTCGATCAGCACGGCAATACATCTGCAGCATCGGTACCCCTTGCCCTTGATGTGGCCGTACGCGATGGTCGTATCAAGGAAAAAGACACTTTGCTATTGGAAGCATTTGGCGGCGGTTTTACCTGGGGCTCGGTGTTACTTAAATACTAGGTAGAGAACAGTTATAACAATGGATAAACAATACGCGATGGTTTTCCCCGGTCAGGGCTCGCAGTCTGTCGGGATGGTTGCCGGATTGGCCGAAATGTCAGACCAGGTACAACCCTTGTTCGAGCAGGCCTCGGAAATTCTCGGCTATGACCTCTGGCAGCTGGTTAGTAATGGACCGGAAGAACAGTTAAACCAGACAGAAAAAACCCAGCCTGCATTACTGACCGCCGGTATCGCGACCTGGCAGGCATGGCAGTCCAAGACGGAAGCAATGCCCGAGGTTGTAGCCGGGCACAGCCTGGGGGAATACACGGCTCTGGTTGCTGCCGGCGTCATGTCGTTTGAAGATGCCGTTACACTGGTTGCAGTTCGTGGCCAGTGTATGCAGCAGGCTGTTCCCGAAGGCATTGGCGCCATGGCCGCCGTACTTGGTCTTGAGGATGATAAAGTCGAACAGGTATGCAAGGCAGCCGCAAATGATCAAATTGTATCGGCAGCAAATTTTAACTCGCCTGGACAGGTTGTTATTGCCGGTCACAAGGACGCAGTGGAAAGGGCTGTAGAAGCCGCCAAGGAGGCCGGTAGCAAGCGCGCCATATTATTACCAGTGAGCGTGCCGTCCCATTGCCTGTTAATGCAGTCGGCGGCAGAACATTTCGCCGCACACCTTGAACAGGTTGTGCTACATGAAGCCAGCATCCCGGTCCTGCAGAACGTAGACGCCAGCGAGAAAACCGATGCTGCCGCCATCAAGCAAGGCCTGCTGGAACAACTTTACAAACCGGTGCGCTGGGTTGAACTCGTACAGGCAATACAACAGAGAGGAATTAATTGCATTATAGAATGCGGTCCCGGTAAGGTCTTATCTGGCCTGAACAGGCGCATTGACCGTTCGATCGAGGCCCACTGCCTGCAGGACCAGGATTCATTTCAAAAAGCGTTAGCGTAAAACCATGACACTATCATTCGACAACAAAACCGTCCTTGTTACCGGCGCCAGTCGTGGTATCGGCAAGGCCATCGCAGAACTGTTTGCCAGTAGTGGCGCGTTCGTAATTGGCACCGCCACGTCCAGTAGTGGTGCGGACAATATATCAGGCTATCTTGGCGACAAGGGTACTGGACTGGTGCTCAACCAGTCTGATAATGATTCCATCAAGGCCTTTACCGAGGCACTGGCTGAACAGCCCAATATCGAAATACTGGTCAATAACGCCGGTATCACGCGCGATAACCTGATGATGCGCATGAAAGACGAGGAGTGGGACGACGTCATTGCGACCAACCTGACCGGCGTGTTCAAGGTCACGCGCCTGTGCCTGCGTAACATGATGAAGGCCCGTTACGGACGCATTATTAATATTACCTCTGTGGTTGGCCTGTCAGGTAACCCTGGGCAGGTTAACTATTCAGCGACCAAGGCCGGACTGATCGGGTTTACCAAGTCTTTGGCCAGGGAGGTTGGTTCACGTGGCATTACGGTTAACGCCGTTGCGCCGGGGTTTATCGAAACCGATATGACAGACGAACTGCCTGAAGAGGTGAAACAAACCCTGCTTAAACAGATTGTTCTTGGCCGACTTGGCAGCGCCGTCGAGATAGCCAATGCCGTTGCCTTTTTGGCCGCTGATGACGCTGCTTACATTACCGGTCAAACACTCAGTGTAAACGGCGGAATGTATATGGCATAAAGCTATATTTAACATATAATGTATAATCTATATTATTGATATTATTAGTAATATTTAATTAAAAATAATCAAAGTTGCAAGAAGATTTGATTTCACTAAACTTAGCACTCGCAAAAAGGCCAACGCGCCGTCTAGGGAGGATTTATTTATCATGAGTAGTGTTGAAGAACGCGTTAAGAAAATCGTCGTTGAACAACTGGGCGTCAAAGAAGAAGAGGTTACAAGTGAAGCATCTTTCGTTGATGATCTGGGTGCCGATTCTCTTGATACTGTCGAACTGGTTATGGCCTTGGAAGAAGAATTCAAGACCGAGATTCCTGACGAAGAAGCCGAAAATATCACTACGGTTAATCAGGCGGTCGAGTACATTAACGCCCACCTTGAATAACTAAGCGTAGCAGGACAACAAAGGCCGCGTTATAACTGTGTAGCGCGGCTTTTTTTATTTATCTGGTAAATGATGAATCGGGAAGGAGATTGTGAGTAAAAGAAGAGTAGTCGTGACAGGACTGGGCATGGTGACCCCGGTTGGAAATGACGTGACCGAGACATGGGAAAACATCCTCGCCGGTAAAAGCGGCATTTCATTAATAGAACATTTCGATACCTCGGACTTCAGCGTCAAGATCGGCGGGTCAATTCGTGACCTGGATGTCGATAGCTATATCCCGAGGAAAGAACAAAAGAAAATGGACCCGTTTATCCATTACGGATTAACTGCCGGTATCCAGGCCATTCGAGACTCTGGCCTGGAAGTGACCGAAGACAATGCACATCGCATTGGTGTGGCAGTGGGTTCCGGCATTGGTGGCTTACCCGGTATCGAGAAAGGGACCAGGGCGTTCCTGAACGGTGGTCCGCGAAAAATCTCGCCTTTCTACGTGCCGAGCAACATTATCAATATGATCTCCGGCCACCTGTCTATCATGTATGGAATGAAAGGTCCGAACTTTGCCATTGTTACCGCCTGTACCACGGGCACACATAATATTGGCGATGCGGCACGCATTATTGAATACGGTGATGCCGACGTCATGATTGCCGGCGGTGCCGAAATGGCGTCATCAGAAACCGGTCTTGCCGGATTTGCCTCTGCCAGGGCGCTATCCACCCGTAACGATGAACCTGAACGCGCCAGTCGTCCCTGGGACAAGGATCGCGATGGCTTTGTCTTGAGTGATGGAGCCGGCGTGGTGGTGCTGGAAGAATACGAACATGCGAAAAAGCGAGGTGCCCAAATCTATGCCGAGATGGCTGGCTATGGCATGAGTGGTGATGCCTATCATATGACAGCACCGTCAGAAAACGGCGAAGGCGCAGCTAATTGCATGCGCAATGCACTTCGAAACGCCGGTCTGTCTACCGACGCTGTGCACTATATCAACGCCCACGGTACTTCGACGCCTGCCGGCGATATCGCCGAGACTGTCGCTGTCAAAAGTGTGTTTGGTGATTCGGCCAGGCAAATTGCTGTGAGTTCTACCAAGTCCATGATTGGGCATTTGCTGGGTGCTGCGGGTGGCGTTGAGGCGATCTTCTCCATACTCGCGGTTCGCGACCAGGTCGCACCTCCCACGATCAACCTGGATAACCCCGACCCTGAATGTGACCTGGATTATGTCCCACATACAGCCCGCGAAATGAAAATTGATGTCGCCTTGTCGAACTCATTTGGTTTCGGTGGTACCAACGGAACGTTAATATTCAAGAAGCCGGACTAGGTTTCAGGGCCACGAGCGATGGCGGACGACATACTTATCAATGGTGAGCCGGCCACACAATTACCTGTACAGGACCGTGGTCTGCACTATGGCGATGGGTTGTTCGAGACCATTGCTGTACAGGGTGGCCAGTTACTCTGCATGGCTGATCACCTGGAACGATTACTTGTCTCGTGCCAGCAACTCAAACTGCCTTTTACCCAGGATCGGCAATTACACGCCGAGGTGGAATCGCTGGCCCGCGATGTTGGCCGGGGTGTCATCAAGATCATTATTACGCGTGGTTCAGGCGGGCGAGGCTATGCACCACCGGTAAACCCGCAACCAACCCGCATCGTTGCACGCTATCCCTGGCCAGAATTTCCCGCCGAAACAATCGACGACGGCATTGCGGTACGTGTTTGTGATACGCGCTATGGACACCAACCCCTGCTGGCCGGGATGAAACACCTGAACCGGCTGGAGCAGGTGATGGCCCGCGCAGAATGGGACGATCCTGCCATTGCAGAAGGTGTGGTGCTGGATATAGATGACAATGTCATCGAGGGCACCATGAGTAATATTTTCTACACCAGTAACGGCAAACTATTCACACCTGATCTCAAGCAGTGCGGTATCAAGGGTATTATCAGGCAAAAGATTATCGACCTGGCCGAGGGCGTGGCTATCAAGCAAATTTCGTTACCTGAATTGCTCGATGCCGATGAAGTTTTTGTCTGTAACAGCATCATCGGCCTGTGGCCTGTGACACGCATCAACGACAGGAAATACAAGGTCGGTAGCATTGGCCGGAACCTGAGGGACTTGCTGATTAAACAGGAATATATCGGTCACTAATGCCAAAACTCGCGATTAAACTGGGCCTGATCATTGTTATTTGTATCAGCCTGACCGCTCTCTTTTTTTACCGGGATTATCAACAGTTCAAGCAGACGCCGCTGACTCTCAGCGAGCCACAAATCATTATCATTGCCCCGGGTTCGTCGTTTGATACAGTCAACCAGGCGTTGTTAGAGCGTGGTTTACTCGATAACTCCTTGTACATGCGCTTGCTGGCAGGTGAGAGTGGTCACGCCACACGGCTTAAAGCCGGGGAATACGACATAGCTCCCGGCGTAACCCCAACCAGCCTGCTGGATCTACTGGTGTCGGGACAAGTGCGGCAGTACAGCCTCACCCTGGTGGAAGGGTGGAATATACGGGAAGTACTTGCCGCCCTGGAACAGGACCCGGTGCTGATAAAAACGCTGGACTACAGCCAGACCGACAAACTGATGGCCAACCTGGGTTTTGAATCACAAAGCCCGGAAGGTCTTTTTTTCCCCGATACTTACTATTTTCCGCGCGGCACTACCGACAAGGAATTTCTGAAACGCGCATATCAACGCTTACAGTCTGTGTTGCAGGAGGAATGGAGTAACCGTGCCGAAAACCTGCCCTACAATACACCTTACGAAGCACTTATCATGGCTTCTATCGTTGAAAAGGAAACCGGGCTCGCCAGTGAGCGCGATACGATAGCCGGCGTCTTTGTCAGGCGGTTGGAAAAAAATATGAAGCTGCAGACAGACCCCACGGTCATCTACGCGATGGGATTGCAGTTCGATGGTAATATCAGGAAAAAAGATTTGAATATTGACTCACCGCATAACACCTATCGTTACCGGGGATTGCCGCCAACACCTATTGCCCTGGCCGGACGTGAGGCCATCCATGCCGCTCTCAACCCGGAACCGGGCAAGGCCCTCTATTTTGTATCTAAAGGCGACGGCTCGCATTATTTCTCGGAGACACTGCAGGAACACAACCGCGCCGTGGCAAAATACCAGTTGAAGAAGAGCCAATGACAAAAAACACGGGGAAATTTATCACGCTGGAAGGCATTGAAGGTGCAGGTAAAAGCACCATGTTGAATTTTATCTCCGAACAGTTACAGCAGGCCGGAAACGAGGTTGTGGTGACCCGTGAACCGGGAGGTACCCGCGTAGGCGAGAAGCTGCGAGAAATCCTGCTGGATAACAGCAATACCCAGCTTTCGGATGATGCCGAACTGTTGATTATCTTCGCTGCCAGGGCACAACACCTGCAACAGGTTATCCGACCCGCCCTGAACGCAGGCCAGTACGTACTCTGTGATCGTTTCACCGATGCCAGTTATGCTTACCAGGGTGGCGGCCGCAACATGAGCACAGAGCGCATCAGGCAACTGGAGGACTGGGCCCAGCAGGGCCTTAAACCGGACCTGACTATCCTGTTCGACCTGGATGTGGCGACGGGATTACGCCGCGCCGGCAAACGCGGTGATGCCGACCGCTTTGAACAGGAACATGTCGATTTCTTTGAACGTATCCGGCAATGCTATATCGACCGGGCCAGTGCCGAGCCGGAACGTTTCCGGGTTATCGACGCAGCCAGCACGGTCGACAACGTCAAGCAACAAATACTGGAAGTGTTGAAGGATAAACAGCTATGTTGAGCGTTTTGCCATGGCAACAATCGGCCTGGCAACGCTGCATGGATATGCTCGCACATCAACGCCTGCCGCATGCGCTGTTATTAACCGGTGGTGTCGGCATGGGGCTCAGGCATTTTGCCCAGGTATTAAGCCAACGACTGCTATGTCATCAGCCGGATAGCTCGGGAAACAGTTGCCAGCAGTGCCAGGCCTGCCAGCTATTTGCTGCCGGTTCCCATCCCGATACTGTCCTGATTGAACCGGAAGCAGAGGGCAAACAGATCAAGGTAGACCAGGTACGTTCGCTTATCGAGTATGTCTCCCTGAAGAGTTTTAGTAGTAGCAACAAGATCGCCATCGTGGTCCCTGCCGAGGCCATGAACCGGTCCACGGCCAATGCCTTGCTAAAAACGCTGGAAGAGCCGCCGGAGCAGTCCATGTTAATCCTGGTCAGTTACCGACCTGAACGCTTGCCAGTAACCATCCGCAGCCGCTGCCAGGCGATTGAATTCAAACCTGATACCAGTACGGCCACGCTGGAGTGGTTGCAACAGCAACACCCGGATTCGGAATACCCGCTGGAACTGCTGCTGAAACTGGCCGATGGCGGCCCTATGAATGTCGCCAGCATACTCGAGGAAGAAACCTTCCAACAGCGTGCCTCGCTGCTGGCCGATATCATGAATACCAGGGCTGACCCGGTAAGACTGGCAGGTCAATGGGACAACCTGGGCTGTGAGCGCGTGATTCTCTGGTTAATGCGTATCAACCAGGACCTCATCAGGCTTAAGTTGTTGAAAGAAAAGGCAGCGATTACCAACGAGGATATGCAGGACGAGTTATTGAAACTGGCAGAGCGGCTGGATTTACAACGACTGTTGCATTTTTACCGGTTTTTACAGGGCAAGTATCAACAGGCCACGGCCAGTATCAGTTATAATTCCCTGAGTATTCTTGAAGAGATTATCATTTACTGGAATAATCCAACTCAAGTACCGCAATATTAAGGGGTTAAACGATGGCAGCCGGGCGCGATCCAAGACAGGGTATCCTGTCACTCACGATACGTGACAAGAGCGCACTCTACGCTTCCTACATGCCCTTTGTTAAAAATGGCGGTCTGTTCATCCCCACGGCCAAGTCGTACAAGCTTGGCGATGAAGTCTTCATGTTGTTAACCCTGACCGATAGCAAGGATAAATTACCCGTGGCTGGCAAGGTTGTCTGGATCACGCCCAAGGGCGCCCAGGGCAACAAGACCGCAGGCATCGGCGTACAATTCAGTGAACTCGACAAGGGTGCCACCAAGAGCAAGATTGAAACCCAACTCGCCGGAGCGTTGAAGTCCGATCGTCCCACTCACACCATGTGAGTGTCATTCGTTCCTGATGTATTTCCATGCTGGTTGATTCCCACTGCCATATCCCGCTTTTGAGTGACTCCATGGCGGTCGACGAGATCCTGGGCCATGCCCGTGACAACGACATCGAGCACATGTTGTGCGTGGCAATTGATATGGAAGGCAGTCCCGAGATCATCGAGCTGGCTAACCGGCATGAGATGGTGTCTGCCTCTGTCGGTGTTCATCCCAATACCGAGCTGACCGCGCCCATCGATGAGCGAGTGTTCCTGGAAATGGCGGCGGATAAGGAAGTCGTGGCAGTAGGAGAGACAGGGCTGGATTATTTTCGCAGCGAGGGCGACCTGGAGTGGCAGCGCGATCGTTTCCGCCTGCATATCAAGCTGGCGAAGGAGCTGGATAAACCCCTTATTATCCACACCCGCGAGGCAAAGGAAGATACGTTGCGTATATTGAAAGAAGAGGGTGCCGATACGGTGGGCGGAGTCATGCACTGTTTCGTGGAAGACTGGGAAACCGCTCAGAAAGCCATGGACCTGGGCTTTTATATCTCTTTTTCAGGTATTGTTACCTTCAAGAATGCCAGGGAATTGCAGGACGTGGCCCGCCAGGTCCCGCTCGAGCAAATGCTGGTCGAAACAGATTCTCCCTACCTGGCCCCGGTGCCGTACCGAGGCAAGACCAACCAGCCTGCATTTGTGCGCCACGTGGCCGAATTTATCGCCGAATTGAAGCAGGTTGAATTTACAGACGTGGCCGAGAAAACCACCGCAAACTACTATAGATTATTTAATTAAATCAAATAATTGAGTCAAGTATTTCAAGTCCGTTCTGGATTTTTTCCGGGCTGGTATAGAAGTGCGGAGAGAAACGAATCCCGCCCTTGCGATTGGCGCAGACCACATTGCTTTGCATCAGCTGACGATAGATGTCGGCGTTATCCTGGTGTTCGATCCTGAAAGTCACAATCCCGGCCCGGCGTTCCGCCGCTGCCGGCGTTAGCAGTGTTATATCGTTCCTGTTATCGACAAAATCGATCACCTGCTGCGTATTTTTCAGCACCAGCTCGCTGATAGTGTCGATTCCAACAGATTCAATCACTGCCAGGCTGGCAGACATGGCATAAATACCCAGCATATTCGGGCTGCCACACTCGAAACGCTTGGCTGAGGCCGCCGGTTGCCAGTCTGCCTGGTCATAGTTGCCGGCATTCTCCACCATGTGCCAGCCGAATTGATGTAACTGCAGCTGATCCCGGATCTCTTCACGGCAATAGAAGAGGGCGATGCCCTCCGGTCCCAGCATCCACTTGTGCGCGTCGGCCATGACAAAATCGGCCTTCGCGGCCAGTACGTCCATGCGCAACACGCCCAGGCTTTGTATGGCATCGACGCAAAACAGGACCCCGTTGTCCCGGCAGAAATTTCCCAATACATCCAGGTTCAGCCTGCGGCCTGAACCATATTGCACGGAGCTGACGGTTAACAGGCGGGTTTGCTCGTCACAAGCCTCGATCAGGCGCTGTTCCGCATTCTCTATATCGGAGATAGAGACTTCTTTGAATTTAACGCCCTTAGCAGCCTGCGCCAGCCAGGGTATGCGGTTGGAAGGGAATTCCTCGTCGGTGCTGACCACGTTATCACCGGTTTGCCACTGGATACCGCCGGCTACGACAGACAGTGCCTCCGAGGTGTTTTTCAGCAAGCCAATATCATCGACAGAAGGCGCGTTCACGAGCTTTTGACACTGTTGTCGTAATAATGAATCTTTTTGCAGCCAGTCCAGGTAGTTGCTGGCGCCCTTGCTACAGTTTTCCTCGGCGAATGCCTTTACGGCCTCTGCCGTTCGGCGTGGCCAGGGCGATACGGCCGCGTGATTGAGATAGATGATGTCGTCATCCAGCTGAAACTCCTGTTTGATAATATCCGCGAGTTGCATATTCAAGCCCGTGTAAATTGCTTTATAGTGTGAGAAAACCGTTTGATCTATGAGATACCTGATTTCACTGCCCATAACCTTACTACTGATTCAGCCATGTGCCGCGATTGATTTCAATGCCTGCGTGGATACTACAGGAATGGTGCATTACACCAACCTGCCGTTATCCGAGCTGGATGAAAATTGCCAACAAAAACAACACTACTACCAGCGCAGGCTTGAATCTGATCATATAAGACTACGAAACTCTCTGGATGAGTCGCTGCTGGATGAATTACGAGGGGAGCCTGACGAATCAGAAAAGCAGGATAGTACGGATAACAACGTGCAATCTGACCAAACATAGCCCTGGCCAGCCCAAATCATACTACGCATAATGTATATTGTAGTCTCGATCTTGACCAAAATCTCCGGCGCCCATAGCGACAGGCCAGCCCGTAGCCGCAGGCTGGGGGTGGCCCTGTCTGGTCTTGCCTATACAGGAGGTCACAAGTGAGACGTTCTGATTCTTCAAGGCCAACCGTAACACGCTGTTTTCCTGACGTAGCCAATGCAGTGTGAGGAGGTCGCCCGGCTCGAAGCCGTACTTCAAATCCTCGTGGTACAGGCACCCATCGAAGGCACAGAAAAAAAACTTTTCCCAGCTCGGCCACGGCACGTAGCCGGCCCGGATGGCGAGGAGTTTGATGGCGGTGCGGTTCGGCGCTCGGTCCGTTTTCCACCGCCGCCAGGTATGGGCACTCACAAGGCAGTATTGGGCGGCTGCGGTGTCAGGGAGTTGGCTGATGGCTTGCAGGAGACTGGGGGTGGTCAAATTGCCCCGGTAGCCATCGTCGAGGATGTCTTGAAGCTGGCTCATGGGACCACTTTCCTGATAACCAGCGGTATATATCCGACTGCGCATAATGTATATTATGTTAAATAGGATATATGTGTATTCATGTCTGTAACGAGCTGAATGTCCCTTGGCCCTATTCTGTTTACTTGGTCGACACAGGTGAGACAAAACCTTTTGGCTTCAGCGCCAACAGTGAGCAAGGTAAATTCTGAATAATATTTTCTGCAGTATTTCCGAATATCAGACCGGGAATGCCCGTACGCGCAACAGTGCCCATCACCAGGATATCGATTCGCTGTTTGTTTACGAACTCAGGAATCTTCAGGTCCGCCTTGCCGCGTATATGATGAATACTATTAGTGCCAGTGATGCCTGATTTCTCAACCAGCCTTTCAACTTGCAAAAGATGATTCTGTCTTGCTTTTTCTACTTTTTGTACGATCTGGTCGTCAGGAATTTTTATGAATACGTTATTCTTTAACTCTGTTTCGAGTGGGTAGTCCCAGCACGAGATTATTTGCAGTTCTCCACTACAGCTGTCTGCGAGTGAACGGGACAGTTCAAGTAAATCCTCTGACAGACTTACAGAAACAGGTTCGTCATTTATCGGGTCAATCGCTACAGCAACCTGGATATCCTGGCGATGATGTTTGATTGGTCGGCACAGCCATAGCGGCATCGGTGATTTCCGCAACAATTCCATATCAAGGGCTTTAAATCCGCTTTTATTGTCTTGTGGTTCGGCTTCCTTGATTATCAGGTCATAGTCCTGTTGTATTGCATGCTGAATGATTTTTATCGCTGGTTTTTGGTTTACAAGTAGCTGTATCGAAATATTAACTGGTTCTTCCAGCTTTAAGGCGTCCCTGGTGGAATCGATCGACGATTGCGCCTGCGCTATAAGGGATTCCTCGAATTTCTTCTTGTGGTCTGGAAAGTCTTGCGGGAACTCGGGAGCGATAACCAGCACCTCAAGTGCAGCATTATTGTTTCTCGCCAGGCTGAGAGCCTGCTTCAGCCCTGCAGTTTCTTCGTTTGTGCCATGACTGACATAAAGCAAGTTTTGAAAATGGTGCATAAATCGAATCTCCCCAACAGCAGTAAGCCAATTTTCTGTTTATAGACTTGAATGACATGTTAAGGGTTCAAATCAATTATTCCAGATGAAAAATCAGCCTGTGGATTGAGGCTTGATATTAATGATTTCAGTTACAGTTATTGTAGCGATATCGTTGAACTTGTAATTTCGGCCTTCTTCCAGGTCGACAATACCGGACACCCGGGAGTAGATATCGCGCACCAGGATTTCCTCCCCGGTCTCCATGGCCTTGCGGCGTATACCAAAACGTAAGCGTTCGCGTTCTGCGTTGGAAAGGTTTTCAACCATGTGCTTGGTAGACCAGATCGCACCATTACGGGCAAAATCACTGATCCTGGAGGCATGGTTAACCGTGTCACCCAGTACTGTGAATTCCAGGTTGGAGCCACTGGAATAGGTGCCAAACCACTCCTGCCCTTCATCCAGGCCAATGTTCAGGTGTAGTTCATGCAGCCAATTCTTCTTTTGCTGCCACTCACGGCTTATCTCACTCATCATGGCCTTGAGGTCATGGGCGCAGAGTATGGCATTCATGATGTAGTTACTGTCGGGTTGGGGGAAAAAATAATACAGCATGCCGTCTCCAACATGTTTGCCGTGGGTGCCGTAATACTTACGGAACACAGGCTCTGCGGCCTGCCAGATATCGTTTATGAGCTGAAAATACTCGTTGGGAGGCAATTCAGCGCAGATCTGCATGGAATTTTGCAGGTCGGCCACCATCACCGATAGCTGGGTCAGGAACGGCCGGCGCTTCTTTAACAGGTTGCGAATGACGTAATCACGCCTGGATAACAACTCCAGTAAAGGCGAATTGTCCATCTCGGACTCGACACAGGTGAAAAATATGCCCTCACGGAAAGAACAGGCATACAAGGTATAAGGTTTTTGTTCCGACCCCTGCTCTCCGAGTTGAATGGGTAGATGCAGGACCGGTGTCTCTACCATCGGCTCAACCTGGTTATAAAGCTGGTATAACAGGCTGGAATTGTCGGGTTCAAGACTGGATTGCAACGTGGCCAGGTTGCCAGGAGTAATTCGGCGCTTGGCCATTTCCATGTGTACGGCAAGTATCTCCTGCCACTTTAGAATAGCTCGAAATGTCTTTGATTCTATTAGTAATTTAAATAAAGATCGGTCGGCTATTTCGTTTGATATAGCCCCTGCCGTACCAAACAGCTTTTGCTCGGCATATTCATTCCACCACACCAGTTCAAAATTGTTGTTGACCATGTAAGCCGGCCCAGGGATGTGGTCAATATCCACCTGGAATGTAAGAGACCGGTTGCCACTAACGGGATCGGTTGTCACCAGTGCTGGCTCATCAATCATTGCAGGCGGAGGCTGCCCGAACTGTTCACAGATAGATGTCATGGACATACCCTGCTTTTTCAGGGACTGTATTTCATTGATTCGTTCCAGCGCATCATCGGGGAAGTATCCTATGCGTGGTGCGCGGCCGTCATCTTCGCGAGTGCGCTGCACCAGCGGCTTTTGTAACAGCCCCATGGAGATGTAGTTGTTCAACGTGGCCCGGGAAATACCGGTTTGTTCCATGATTTGTTTACTGGTCAGCATAGTAATTACACAGTATAAATAAACAGTTTTATACAGCTAATAAAAGACCAAGTCAATAAATTATAATTAACTTTTAATATATATTATAAATTATTGTTATATATAATAAAATATTAAGATAAATAAAATACATATACTGTGTATTTGCACTGTGTATTTATTATCATCTTCGTTTAGCCCGTATTCGACTGTAATAGAAAGCTGAATTATTCCAGTGCCGTTGCCAATGTCTCTTACTACCCCGCCTGTTTAGAACCCATGTCATCTTTTGCGGTAGACGGCACATGACGGTTTCTTATAATCAAGTAAAACCTGATGCATTGGAAAAAAAGATTATGAAACTCGCCCTCAAAATCATTGCAGGACTCTTCGCCCTCGTTATTGTTGCCCTCATCGGCTTCCTGATGACATTCGATGTCAATCAATACAAGGACGATATCGTCAAGATAGTCCAGGAAAAGACCCAGCGTACGTTCAGCATTGAGGGTGAGCTGCGGCTGGAACCGTCCCTTATACCCACCGTGGCGGTTGAGGGTGTGAAATTTGGCAATGCCAAATGGGGTAGTAAGCCCGATATGCTTTCGGTCGGCCTGTTTGAAGCCCAGGTCGCACTGCTGCCGCTGTTGAGCAAGAACATACAGGTTAAACGGCTGATCCTGAATGATGCCCATATCCTGCTCGAAAAAAACAAAAAAGGCGAAGCCAACTGGACTATAGAACTGGCAGATGCCAAACCTGGCAAGAAAAAAGAACAAGCTGAAGCCCCGGCAGCAGCAACCGCATTGCCCGGGCTTGATATTAACGAGGTCAGGATCAACAACGCCACCCTCACCTACATTGACGCTGTCACCAGTAAAACCGAGAAGGTCAGTTTAAATGAGTTGAGTATTGAGGCAGGCGGATATACCGATCCACTGGAAGTACTTCTGGATGCCAATTACAACAATATACCGGTCAAGCTTACCGGTAGCGGCGGTTCACTCAAGTCACTGGTAAAGAATGAGCCCTACGAACTGAATATCTCCAGCAAGATTGGAAAAATAAAGGCCGACCTTGGCGGCAAGGTTGCTGACCCGAAACAGGTCAAGGGACTGGATCTGAACGTCGAAATAAGTATGTCGTCTCTGCAGGAAGTCGCCGTGCTAATCAAGAAAGAACTGCCTGACGTCGGTCCAATTGATATCAAGGCCAACGTGACCGACAAGGGTGACGGCTATGAGCTTAAATCACTTGTCGCCAACATCGATAAGCTAATGATGAATGCCAACGGTGAGATCGCCAATGCGGCCGCACTGAAAGGAATCAAGCTTAATTTTGATGTGAAAGTTGATAAATTATCTGACTTAAACAAGCTTGCGCAAAGCAAACTGCCTGAAATTGGTCCCTTCGCACTTGGCGGAACGGCAACGGATGCCGACGGCGGTTACAAGCTGACTGGTTTCAAGCTCAAACTCGATCAAACTGACATAAACGGTGATGCCACGATAAACCTCTCGGGCACACGTCCTGCCCTGGCAGCCACGACCAGTTCCAGCCTTATCGATCTGACACCGTTTATAGCGAAGGAAGAAAAGAAGAAAACGGAAAAAAAATCAAAGGTCTTTTCTGCAGAGCCATTGCCTTTCGATTTGTTAAAGAAGGCTGACGTGAATGCGAGCGTCTCGGCGAAGAAAATCCAGCATCCTGACATGCCCTTGGAGAATGTTGAACTCAAGTTATCACTGAACAATGGCAATCTTGGTATTAAACCATTCAAGTTTAATGCTGCCGGTGGTGTGGCCACTGCAAATGTCTCCCTGGATGCCAGCAGTGGCAAGACCGGTAAACTTGTGACAAGTATCGATATCAAGAATTTTGAGCCTTCTACCCTTCCGACACTGCAAGGCAAGCTAAAGGGCGGCAAGACCGATATCAATATTGATATTAACGGTAATGGCAAGAGCGTTGCCGAGATAATGGCCGGACTTAATGGCAAGTTTCTTGTTCAAATGGGAGCAGGCACGTTAAAAAGTGGCAAAGACGGCGAGGAAAAGAGCTTGTTGTTGAGTACCTTTAACAGCGTTTACGGATCTGCAAGCAAAGACGAAACCATTCTGCAATGTGGCGTCATCAATGCGAACATCGTGGATGGTATCGCCACACTGGACAAGGGGGTCGCTTTTCAAACCAGGGCAATGAACCTGATTGGTTCGGGCGCCATCAACCTGAAGACTGAAGAACTCGATATTGGTATCGACCCCGAGGCTCGTGAAGGCATGGGTCTTGGTGTTGGTCAATTGGCCGAACTGGTCAGGGTCAGGGGTACATTGGCTGAGCCCAAGGCTGGTCCCAGTACCAAGGAAGCATTGAAGTCTGCTGCTACTATTGGTGCTGCCGTAGCAACGGGCGGCATTTCCATACTGGCCCAGGGTTTGTTTAACCGGGCAACTGCCGATGCCGATCCCTGTGCCACGGCGTTAGGCATGAAACCGACGACCACAACACAACAACAGGCCGAGCCTGAGCCAACCAAAACAACACCGACGGAAGAAAGCGGCAAAGACCCCGCTCGTGCATTGGGAGATAAATTAAAAGGCCTGTTTAACTAGGGTCAGGGGGTAATTCGCAGGTCAAACCCGAAACGGTTCATCTTTACCGCCAGTTCCTCGAACCATTCCTCGGGCAATGGGCTGATATGTTGTGCCTCCGGCTGATGGGATTCACGCGCCACTCCGTACAGCATGACGCCCTTGATAGGAATGCGTTTCTTTTCAATTGCATCCATTAGCATCAGGTAAGCATCTATTTCTGCAGCAGCTGGTTTCCTGTTCTTGTAAGAGAAAAAACAGGACTGTATCCAGGTAGGACATAGCGTCGCAGTGGTCTGTAAGCGGTTCAACATGCTAACCGTGCTACCCCTGGTATTGTTGATTAATGCCATGCCAGCTGGCGTTGCACTATCGATCTTGAACCAGACTTCGCCATTGATCTTGGCAAGCTTTCGCAAACCTTTTTGTACGACGTCGCGTTCGACCATGCTGCCATTGGTGATCAGGACGCACTTGATGTCTCCCAGTAAACCATATTCTTTCAGGATCATTTCTATGCTGTTGATGACCTGGTTGAACTCGCCAGATGTAGTGGGTTCGCCATTACCTGATATGGCAATATCCTTGATGATGCGTAATTCGTCCGGCACTTCTTCATGGTCATAAAAATCACCGTGTATCACATCGGCCAGAAAACGACGTAGCTCTCGTCCGAATAAATCAAAATTTACCTGTGGTGCACTCCCCCTGATCAGGTTTGGCACCTGGCAATAGATGCAACGCCAGTTACAGGCGTTATTAATATTCAGATTTATGCCGATAGAGAGCCCGCCCGAGCGACGCGATAACACGGGGTAGACATACGTCAACCCTGCCTTGTCACGATCGTGGTTTTCTGTAGTTAGCATCTATTGAATTATAAGGGTGATTTGCAAAAAAAGGTGCCCTGCCCTGGCAGCGCTGCATGTTGCCACAAGTCCTGGAAATTGACTATATACAGGAAAACCTATTTCTGGTCGTCAACTGGATCAACCTGCTCATCCGGATACATGTTAATAGCGGTAGGAGTGGTTCGTACCATTGCTACAAAATGTGTGTGGTTTTCTACATGGTCCTCAGTAGTCATTCGTAACAGGTAGATTGCATAACATGACAAGACAAATTGTACTACGGCAAAAAATATAGTTAAGGCCTGCGGCCCGGTCAAAAACATCAGCTGTCCTGCTATAGCAGGACCTATTGCGGCGCCAATTCCATACAACAGTAACAGGCTGCTAATTCCGCTGAGGATATCATCACTATCAAGATAATCAGCAATATGTGCGATTGCCAGTGGGTAAATGGCAAAAGACATACCGCCATAGATAAAAACAGCAAGATAGATCCAGCTGCCCAGGTAGGTGGCGACAAACAGTGCAATGCCAGCCAGGGCTGCGAGCCCGCTGGATATTGCCAACACCAGCCTGCGGTCATGGGTATCGGAATATCGACCTATCGGGTACTGGAAAATTGCCCCGCCAACTATTCCGATACTCAGGAATGCAGCAATTGCATTAGTGTCTAAGCCGACTTCTTTCGCAAATATAGGTGTCATTCCCCAAAACGCACCCATCGCAAGGCCCGAAGCAATAGTAGCCATCACTGCCAATGGAGCAAGGTTGTATAGCTGCTTGAATTTTATGCGTTCTACACTGCCAATTTCAGGTTGCTGTAAACGGGTCCAGGTTACAGGCACCAGGCTCAGGCTGATTAACATTGCCGATAAAATAAACAGCTCATGTGCTTCCGGGGAGCCGAATCGTAACAATTGCTGCGCAATAGCCAACGCGCCAAGGTTTACAATCATATAAACAGAAAAGATTTTTCCACGATTCTGGGCATTTGACAGACCGTTTAACCAGCTTTCAATAATGGTATAAAGGACTACAAGTATCGCACCGTAGAACACACGAAAAATAAACCAGCTGTACGGGTTTACTACCAGGGAATGTAATAACGCTCCGCAAGAGATGATCGCAGCACAAAAAGCGAATGCGCGAATATGACCTATTCTCTGGATTAGTGGCAACGCCACAAAGGTGCCCAAAAGAAATCCCAGGAAGTACCCGGACATGATGAAACCCATTGAGCTTTCGTCATAGCCTTCAAGGCTGCCACGAAGAGCAATAAGGGTGTTCAATAAGCCGCTGCCGAGCAGCAGTAATCCGACACCAGCTAGAAGTGCACTGATTGGTACAATTAGTGGGAGCATTTAATCAAGCAGTAAGAATGCGGGTCACGGTGAATTTAACAGCGCTTTAAAATAAAGAATTTCACAACTTATTTCCAGTAACACCAACAATCCAGGGTTTTGTCCTTTGATCAGGCAAAGAGTTAATAATTCGCACTATAGCAGTGCTTTAGCCGTATTGCTGTGATCAATTATCTAGCATATGCCTGTATCAGATCGCTACCTGACAGAATCGCAACCTCCTGAAGTAGTGCCTGGTCAAACGACTCGCATTCACCGTCAAGGTATTGTTGCAGGAACAGCTCTGCGATAGCGGTAAAGACAAGACGGTTTTTCTCTTTGCCTAGATTGTGTCCCTCATCAGGGAAAGAGATGTGAATCAGCGGTGAGCCATTCCTGTCCTTAAACTGCATGGCATAATCTCTTATGCCGTTGTGGTCCACACGCGGGTCCTGGAAGCCTTCGACAATCAGGAGTGGCGCATTCACTGCATCGATATGAGTAACCGGGGACTGCTCATTCAGCGATTGTCGGCCAGTTTCAGTGTCCGGATCGCCTACACGTTTTACCAGCATGTCTCGCTGTGATTGCCACTGCGGTGGAATGCTTTCAATCATGTTAACCAGGTTGGTTGGCCCAAAGATATCGATGGCACAGGCATAGTAATCGGGATAACGGCTAACCAGCATCAATGCCGCAAAGCCACCGTAGCTGGTGCCCATCACACCTACCCGGTTTTTATCAATCGGTAAATCTCCGGAGAAATCATCAATGGCAGCGTGGATGTCATCGATCATGCTACCTCCCCATTGCCTGTCTCCTGCATTCATGAATGCCTTACCGAAACCGGTAGAGCCTCTGAAATTGACACTTAGTACTGCATAGCCACGGTTTGCTAACCATTGATGCCAGGGATTATAGCCCCACTTGTCGCGTGCCCAGGGACCGCCATGCACCAGTACGACCAGTGGCACTGGCCCACTGTTCTTGTCCGGCATGGTGTAGTAACTGACAATATTGTACTTGTTATCGGGAGACCGGGTGACTTGATGGTGCATCTTCCTGAGAGATAATTTTTTGAACTCGCTGATATTGGAAAACAATGGCTGCAGCGACTTACTGGGTCGCTCATAGACGTAATAGGTATTTGGCTGGTCATCCCTGGCATAGCCGACCACCCAGCTGGTTTTATCCCGTGTCCTGCTGCTGATCGCAAGATCTCCCCTGTCGGCATCTTCCAGGAAAGCAAGGTCAGCCTCCATACCAGGGGTAATTGCCTGCCATTGCTTACGAACATGATTAAAGCTGACCGCATCGATACTGGATGAATATTTATCAACCAGGGTGTCTTCGATATCGGCAAGTTTGTTCTCAGCCATTATCGTACAACTACCATCATTGATATCCATGGCACTGAGGACACTGGTATTGTGTTCACGACTGTCCGTTAGAAACAGTTTGTTCTGACTACTATTAATGCAGAGTGGTGTCGTTGTTTGCGCATCTTCCGCGCCAACCTGGAACAGCAATCGCCAGTCATTTTCATCGTCCGTAATAAAATACTCATTACCCCCGGTCGCATTGTCAGCCACGGCGAGTTTCAAACATCGATCTTCCGCCAGGAAACCACTGAAGCGATTATTTTCATAGACCAGTTCTGTTTTATTTTTATTTATATCCAGGCGATAGACATCAAACCAGTGCGGATCACGGTGGTTACTGCCTAATAACAGTTCTCCGGGCTGGCTGTATGAATGCTCCAGCAAGTGCATTCTGCCCTTTAGTTCGTCTGCTAGTAGCCGGCTCTCCCCGGAACGAATGTCTACTGCGTATAAGCAGGTATGAGCTTCTTCAATCGATTGCTCCATGACCAGTAGAATATGATCAACAAGGCTCCAGAAAAAATTGACTGCCGGACTACTGCAAACATGGATGACTATATCTTCATCCTTCCAGTTTGCCGATCGTTGCAACAGCTGAATCTGTGCATTATTTTGTTTGTATGCCAGGTAAGCAATGTGGTTGCCATTAGCGCTAACCTGTGGAAAGGCACGCTCCGGCCGGGCAAAAAATGTTTGTCTTGAAATTAACATCGTGACCTGTTCACGTTCATGAATTTTTCACAAGCATCATGCAAAATAGAGTCAGCTTGTAAACGAGAGTATACATGACCGATATCTACAGCAGCTTCGAGGAACTGGCACAGAATCACCGGGAACAGGTCGATTACCGTATCGACGTGCGCCCTGCCCCATCCCGCTTTGCCATCGTGGCGCCGCACGGTGGCCGAATTGAACATGGTACCAGCCAGGTCGCACGTGGTATCGCCGGCGATGACCACGCCTGTTACTGTTTCGAGGGACTCAAGCCTCTCAGTCATGATCTGCACATTACCAGTAACAAATTCGATGAGCCAACGGCTTTGGATATCGTGTCACAGGTGGATATCGTGGTGACCGTGCACGGCGCCTATGGTAAGCAACCTTATGTCTATTTCGGCGGACTGCATACTGGTCTGAAGCATGAGTTGATTTATATATTACAAGACGCAGGGTTCCCGGCAGCCCATGACCCTAGCCCAACCCGCCAGGGCAAGGGCAGGACCAATATCTGTAATCGCGGTCAGTTACAACGTGGTGTACAGATGGAGATGACCCAGGGTTTTCGCAAAAGCCTGTTCGATAAGCCGGACTATAATCATACTGAATGGCGACCCAACCAGAATTATTACCGGTTTACACGTGCAATACGCGAGGCCTTGTTGACGTTTGCCGACGAATAGTTATTGGTCGAATGCATTGTATAAAGCGCCCTTCAGCTAAACATAATGACGAGAAGAACCAGGCACATTCATTCGTGGCCTGTCAGGGCTGAGCAAAATACTGGAGCAAATGCACAATAAAAAGTGATGGTGCCCGGAGCCGGAGTCGAACCGGCACGCCTGTTAAGGCGAGGGATTTTAAGTCCCTTGTGTCTACCAATTCCACCACCCGGGCCAGACACGAAAAGAATTGGAGGCTGAGGTCGGAATCGAACCGGCGTCCACGGCTTTGCAGGCCGCTGCATAACCACTCTGCCACTCAGCCAGAGGTATCTGTTTGGAAAATAACGAATCAGAAAACAGCTGGATTCGGTATCAATCAGGCGCGGTATACTACCCTATTTGCCACGACGTTGTTAATAGTTATTTAGATTCAACAACCTGTGTTTAACTAGCAGGCCTGTGCCGTTTCACGATGCGGGGTCGCCAGATGCCCGGGGCAATATTGGCTGCGCTTAATGCTGGTATCACCCACCAGGACGCCCATTCATCGTGGGTGAGGCCCGGCAAAGCTGCCACATCGATTTACCTCGATAATGTTCGGCAGCATCCCTGGCTGCTGCCTGCGAGGGAGAATCAAGCGCCCGTAGCGTCTCCTCAATATATAGCTAAGCAATAAACCGGGTCAGGATCACACGTGATCTATGTGCGACAAGGTTTATACAGGTTATGAAAAATGGAGCGGGAAACGAGATTCGAACTCGCGACCCCAACCTTGGCAAGGTTGTGCTCTACCAGCTGAGCTATTCCCGCGTATGGATTGGAAAGCAGGCTATTGTAGTCGTGGATCTATGCCTGTCAACCACAACGACAGATTAATCCTTTAATTCCGGCCATGCAATCCTAAGATATTGAAACATAGAGATTAATGTAAGTATAGCGGCCACATAAAGCAGTACCAGGCCAATGCCGTAGACAGGCAGGCCCAGAACCGACTCGTGGAAAATTAAAAAGCCAAGGGCCACCATCTGCGAAATGGTTTTGACCTTGCCGAGCAAGGAAACAGCTACCTTGCTGCGAGCACCTATCTCGGCCATCCACTCCCTCAGGGCCGATACGGTGATTTCCCGACAGATAATGACTGCAGCCGGTAGCGCCAGCACGATGTTTGGCTGTCGTTCAACAATCAAGACCAGCGCCACGGCAACCATGAGCTTGTCGGCAACCGGGTCAAGGAATGCCCCCAGCTTGGACAACTGGTTCAGGCGCCGGGCCAGGTAACCATCAAAGATATCGGTGACGGCAGCTACCACGAAGATGATGCATGCAACCTCGTTACTCCAGCTAATAGGCAGGTAAAAAACCAGCACAAACACCGGAATGAGTACGATGCGTAACAGTGTTAATGTATTAGGTATATTCATGAGCCACTATGAAAGGTGTCGTAAATTTTTTCAGCCAGGCTTTTACTAATGCCAGGCACCATTGCTATGTCTTCTATACCGGCCGTGGCCACGCCCTTGATACCACCAAAATGCCTGATCAGGTTTTGCCGGCGCTTGTTGCCTATTCCCTCAATCTCTTCCAGGCGCGAACGCGAGCGGGCCTGTTTACGTCTTTGCCGGTGCGCGGTAATGGCAAAACGATGCGCTTCATCCCGTATATGCTGAATCAAATGTAATGCCGGTGAAGCAGCATCGCAGTTAATGCTCTTATTCTCCAGTGCCAGCACCAGGGTTTCCATCCCTGCCTTGCGAGCCGGCCCCTTGGCGACGCCCAGAACAGGAATCCTGCCGAGTTGTAATTCCTGCAACTCTTCCCTTGCCATGCGAACCTGACCCTTACCACCATCGATCAGGATTAAATCCGGTAGCCGGGCCTCTTCCTTAACCAGCCTGGTATAGCGGCGGCGTATGACCTGCCGCATGGCCGCATAATCATCGCCACTTTTTACATCCTTGATATTAAATTGGCGATATTCGGCATTCAATGGGCCTTCTGAACCAAATACCACGCAGGACCCAACAGTGGCTTCTCCCTGGGTATGGCTAATATCAAAGCATTCCATACGTTCTATGGTTTCGTCCATCTTTAACAGGGATTGAAGCGCGGTAAACCGTTTTTGCTGGTTCTTATTACTGGCCATACGGTGATTCAAGGCTAGCAAGGCATTTTGTTTTGCCATTTCCAACCATTTTTTACGTTCACCACGAACATGATGTTTAAATTGTATTTGTTTCTGGGTTTTTTCAACGATAACGCTTTCAACGAGTTCAAGATCATCAGTTTCGTGTGACAAGATAACCTCGGAAGCACTCTTGTGATGACGCATACCGAGGTAATGCTGCGCCAGGAATGCCTGGACTACGTCAGCTTCTGACTGCCCTGCCGCATGCTGTGGAAAAAAGTTTCTACTGCCAATATTCAGGCCGTTACGAATAAAGACCATATGTATACATGCCTGGTTTTCATGAACGGCGCAAGCAACGATGTCGATATCTCCTGCCAGAGCGTTAACATGCTGTTTTTCCTGTACCTGTCGTAAAGATCGTATTTGATCACGTAACCTTGCAGCACGCTCAAATTCCAGTTTGTCGGCTGCCTTCTGCATGGGTTTGGTCAAGGCCTTGATCACTTGCTCATTCTTACCCTCAAGAAACATAGTGGCGTGTTCAATGTCCTGCTGGTAATCCTCCTTGCTGATGTAATCAACGCAGGGAGCAGAACAGCGTTTTATCTGGTATTGCAGACACGGCCGGGAACGATTGGCAAACACGCTATCTTCGCATGAACGAATCAGGAACAATTTTTGAATCAGGTTGATAGTTGGGCGAACTGCACGGGTACCTGGATAAGGACCAAAATAACGTCCCTTGTTTTTTAGTGAGCCACGATGATAACGAAACATCGGATAATCATGAGTCGTGTCCAGATAAATATAGGGGTAACTCTTGTCATCGCGAAACAGGACGTTGTAACGCGGTTTGTAGGTTTTTATCAGGTTATTTTCAAGAATCAGGGCCTCATTCTCTGTATGAGTCACAGTGATCTCAATATTCTCGATTTGCTTTACCATGACCCGGGTCTTGGGTGAATCGGTCTTGCTCTTGACGAAGTAGCTGGACACCCGGTTTTTAAGGTTTTTCGCTTTCCCGACATATATCACCTGGCCGTTCCCATCCTGCATGCAGTACACACCAGGCCTTGTGGTCAGGCTTTTCAGAAAGGGTTTGGCATCAAACGGCATGCGAGTTATTCGAGTTCTTCTTTTATTCGGCGAAATATAGCGTCAAACATGGCCTCCGTTAAACGTTTTGTCTGCGTGTTGTAACGGCTGCAATGATAAGAATCCATGATTGCTTTGCCATTTGCAAGTTGATACAAGGCGCCATGTTTGAAGGGGTAGTCACGCTGTCTGAGACCCAGTGCCCGGATCACTGCTTTATGCGATATCTGTCCCAGGCACAGGATAACGGAATCAGCTGCCACCTGTTCCAGTTCTGCTGCCAGGAAATGATTGCAGGTATTTATCTCGTCCGCATTGGGCTTGTTTTGTGGAGGTAAACATTTAACAGCATTAGTAATGCGGCTATTAATTAATTTAAGCTTGTCATTTCTATGTATTGAACTGGCTCGATTACTAAACCCATGCCGGAAGAGCATCTCATACAATAGTATACCTGCGTGGTCACCGGTAAACGGGCGACCACTGGCATTGGCTCCGTGCATTCCAGGCGCAAGTCCGACTATCAGTAACCCGGGTTTGTTTACACCGAATGCAGGCACCGGTCTTGCGTGATAATCCGGGTATTGCTGCCTGATACTCTTCAGGAAACGGGCCAATCGCGGGCAATCCTCGCAATCTGGTTTGAATGTTGTCGCAGAACTACTCATATCTTCAATTAACCACAGTGTTGTCAAATTTTTACAGCGCAGCGTTCTGCAATGCAACCAGCTAGAAAATCAGCCTTACCCTTGCCTTGTTTGCCTGTGTGACCGCAGTCACCGGGTGTGTACCGCGCCATGCGATTACCTTTCCGGAAATGGCCGATCCCCGTCTGGATGAAATCACCCTGCTGCGTCAATATTGCTTCAACACCTTTATGCTTATTTATAATCCTGAAACCTGTGCGCGACTCGCTGATGCCTGTCGTTTTTTTTTCGCCCGTGTGCTTACGCCCACTATGGATTGGGGAACCTGATTTTACCCGGGCCAGATGATTATACCGCGATCCAGGTACGGCGTGCTGATTGCTGAACGCCTGAAACCTGCAGAACTTGAGGCCACGCTCAGTTTGTTAAGCATAACCGAATAGCATGCAGGGCTGAAAGTTTACGGTGACTCCTTGCAACGGACAGACTTGATTGAAGAGTGTGCAGAAGCCGTTAAAAGCCGCCAATGATACAGGCGACAGGATTAACCTGCCTGTTTTATTTTTTTGATTTTGCTTGTGTCGATGTTTTCAGGTTTACCGCAGTGATAACCCTGGGCGAAGTCAATGCCAATGCCCGCAATCCTGTCCAGGATGTCCTGGTTCTCAACAAATTCAGCGATCGTCTGCAGCCCCATCAAGCGGCCGACGTTGTGAATGGATTCGACCATGGCATGATCAATCTGGTCTGTCAGTATGTCCTTAACGAATATGCCGTCTATCTTCAGGTAATCTACCGGCAGTGATTTAAGGTAACCAAACGAAGACAATCCACTACCGAAATCATCAAGACTGAACTTGCAACCAAACTCTTTCAACTTGAGAAAAAAGTTTTTCGCCTGCAGGACATCGGCAATAGCCGCTGTTTCGGTAATCTCAAAACAGATCTTGTTGGTATCTACAGTGGTGTCTTTAAGGTATCCCTGCAACTTGT
This sequence comes from Gammaproteobacteria bacterium, assembly GCA_965229565.1. GTDB lineage: Bacteria > Pseudomonadota > Gammaproteobacteria > Eutrophobiales > Eutrophobiaceae > JANQNX01. The sequence continues at coordinate 1,899,715 of OZ245888.1, forward strand.
TCAGGAATTCATTGTTGTTGATCGACGTGCCTGACAGGTTTATAGCTATGTGTTCCAATATCTCGGTTGTGTCCTGCATCCATTCCAGGGTATTGCGTATCACCCAGTCATCAATTGAAGTCATCAGGCTGTAGCGTTCAGCAGCAGGAATAAAAGCACCTGGCGGTACGATATCTCCTTTTTCGTCCAGCATCCGAACAAATATTTCATAGCGTGTGCCATTCAATGCCTGTCGTTTGGTGGGCACTATTTTTTGCCTGGCGAGGCAAAAACGGTTTTCATCCAATGCATGCTGGATCCTGGTAGCCCATTCCATCTGGCCCCACCTGTTTTGTAGTTCATTATCATCCGACTTGTGAACATGGACGCGGTTACGGCCGGCATCCTTGGCAGCGTAACAGGCCGCATCGGCCATACTCATGATCTCGGATGAGGCATTGTGCATGTTATTGATTTCAACCACGCCAATACTTACTCCCACGGAAAAGTTCTTGTTTTTCCATGGAAAACGAAATTCCTCAACACATTCCCTGAGGTTGTTGGCAATCTTGTAACCGACTTCCAGGTCACAGTTGTTCAGCAATATGCCGAATTCATCACCGCCAAGTCTTGCAAAGGTATCACCAGTTCGCAGTTTGTTTTTGAGTATTGCGCTTAATTGCCTGAGCAGTTCATCACCGGCATGGTGACCACAGGTGTCGTTTACTATTTTAAACTGATCGAGGTCCAGGTAGCAGATGCTGTGTTTCTCATTGTTGATTTTGGAACGACGACTGAATTCATACAGTCGCTTCTCAAATTCCACGCGATTCAGCAAGCCTGTCAGGGAATCGTGCGTGGCCTGGTGTGTGAGCAATTCCTCCATCTCCCTGGACTTGGAAATATCCTGTATGACAAGGATACTGCCCACTGTTTCGTGGTCCTTGTCCTTGATGATTGAACTGGTTATGTTGACGGACAACTGTTTCTTATCAGGGCGTTTGAGTAGTAATTGATTGTATTTCTTTATCTGTTCGTTGATCTTGTTGTCGCCTTGATGCTCTAGAGTGATTTCTTTACCGGTTTTTTCATTAATCAATACCAGGCAATTATTCAATTCCTTGCCAAGACTGTCGCTCAGGCTAATTCCAAGGATGTTTGCGGCAATATCGTTGAAATAGCTAATGCAATTATTTTTATCGGTAGTGATCACGCCTTCACCTATTGACTCTACCGTTGCCTGCGCCCTTTCCTTCTCCAAATGTAATTGTTCCTCGGCAACTCTCTGATCAGTCACATCGCGGATTACGGCTGTATATGATTCACTCATGTGATCGCTACCACGGTACGGCATGTATTCCAGTATCGTTTTTCTGCCCTTCTCATCGGTCTTGTTGAATTCGATGGATCCATGCATGGAATAACCGGGGGCTTCAGTACCGGCATGGTGATGATTGATCTTGGCTTCATAGCCTGATTCAAAGAAAAGCTCGCTCACCGGTTTGCCTATAACGCGTACAGCCTCTACCTGGAGTAGTTTTTCAGCACCGGGGTTAAAGCTCGTCAGGATTCCTTCCTCGGTAAACGTAATAATGCCTTCGCGGATATCTTTAACGATCTGCCGTGTCTTGCGGGTCATTTGTTCAAGCGAGTTCATAACCTGGTTGTAGCTATGAGCGATCTGTCCAACCTCGGTAAAGGGCTCTACCGGTGCGCGTAATGTCAACTCCTTGGTCCTGATTTGTTTGTCCATCACCCGTATCAGGTCATACAGCGGTGTGCCTTCATTATGTTCCGAGATATTCAGGCCGGCATGTTCCTCCTCTGCAGTGACCCGGAGGGGGTAAACCTTGTCGATATTTTTCATCAAAAAATAGCTGACACCAAATGACCAGATACCGCAAACGACAATACCCTGTAGCTGAACCATTAGTTGTTCAGAACGGCTCAACCCGGTACCGAGTATTTCCAGGTCACCAAACAGGGCTACAGCCAGCGTGCCCCATATACCTGCGGCAAGGTGTGTAGGTACGGCACCAACTGCATCATCAATTCTTAGCTTTAACAAAAGGACGTGCGTGTACAGCATGATAGTGGCACCGATAATGGCAATGATGACGGCATTTGCAGTATCAACTGCATGGCAGTTGGCGGTTACGGAGACCATACCTGCGAGTGCGCCGTTAATAGGTAACACGACTTTTTCACCGTTCGGGCAAACAAAGTCCTGTATCAGGTATACCGTGGCCATCCCTACCGCTGCTGCCATGATGGTGTTGGCAACGATGATTGGAATAGATTTGTTAATTTCGAGTGTGCTACCGCCGTTGAAGCCTACCCAGCCGACCACGAACAGTAACAGACCCAGCATGGCAATCGGCAGGTTTGAGGCCGTCAGATTATTAACCTCACCGTCAACGAAACGACCTATACGTGGGCCAACGACCAGAATGCCAGCAAGTGCAACCCAGCCGCCTACACTATGTACGACGGTGGAGCCGGCAAAGTCGACAAATCCCAGTTCATGTAAAAACGTGGTATCGCCGGTGTAGAAACCGCCCCAGCTCCAGTGCCCGAAAACGGGGTAAATTAGGACTGTGATCAGGATAGTAATAAGGATGTAACCCTTGAACTTGACCCTTTCTGCCATCGCGCCGGAAACGATAGTGGCAGCCGTGGCACAAAACATGGCCTGGAAGATGAAAAACGTGGCCATCCAGGCCTGGTCTACGGTCATCGCAGGTAGAAAATAGCTGGTACCAATCCAGCCGGACTGGGTTTGTCCAAACATCAAACCGAACCCGATTGCCCAGAACAGGCAGATCACCACCGTAAAATCGACGGCGTTCTTCAAGGCAACGTTAATCGAGTTTTTTGTGCGTGTGACTCCACTTTCCAGGCACAGAAAGCCGCCCTGCATGGCAACAATAAAGACTGTAGCCACCAGGACCCAGATAATATCCAGATATTCTTTTTCCATGCTTTATAAAGTTGTATGCATTTTGGGCATCAACCCATTGTTATGTTCGCTAACTATACTAGCGGCCGCAGGCCGCTGATCTTGAAGCAAAAATGCATGGGAGACGGGCACTGATGCTTCAGAATAGCGTTATACAGGATGTATTTGGTGCAATATTCCGGCCAGCTTCATAAAAAAATGCTCTTTTTTTTTATACTTTTTGACAACGATCGTTTTATTCAATTTTTGTCTACATAACAGCCGGGTACAGAACTATCTTTAAAGACTGGCTTGGGAATCGTCATTAACTGGTAATGGTAGCGATGGAGTTTAACTACTAAGCTTTGTTCCAGGCATGGCGACCGTCGTGTGCTGCAACTGGGCCGTTATTCCGGAAACAGCTGCAAATACTGACCACGAAGCAACAGGGGGGAAAGTACGATGCTCAGAAATACCTTTTCCAGACCGTTTTCTTCTACATGCGTACCCGGATCGAAAAGCCCCAGGCATTCGAACAGGCTGGGTAGCTCACTTCCACCGGTTAAGAATTCTCACTCTCATCTTAACCATGCAATGTCTGCGAAGCAGAATAAGACAAACTGAACAACGCCCCCTGCCGGGGGCGTTTTCCTGATACCCGTTGATATTATTATTGCCCTGTTTTGTACCAGGGTTTTCACAAAACGTGCATGAATGAACTATTATTGTGCATGTTATTTCATGTTGTTTTAGTCACTGATCAAGAAAAAGGTAAATAATATGATCAGGGAGCTATCTATCGACGACAGGCTGTTCATCCAGCTGTAGAAAAAAAGCCCTCTCTCGAGGGCTTGAATTCGGATGAAAGAAGAACGGTATCCATTGATAGTAAACACACCTCTCCGGATACCGTATTCAGCCTAGACTCCTGTCCGAATATTTCAATTACATAAAGGTTCGGAAACAAACATTTCAAGTCTAAAGCCAGCTTTAATCCCGATATTAAACATGACTGTCGCACATGAACGTGGCGTGTCATTGCCAGCCGGAAACCGGTCAGGGTTCACAATTGCTGATTTCAAGCTGTTAATAGCATCACAAAATTACCAGTTTCCAGCTGTAAAACTTAATTAAACCAGTAATTTAAAGCTATCTTTAACAATATAGTTTAGCTCGGAGAAGGTGCTGAAATGTTACTGGAAAATATCAATATAGAAATAGCGACGCTGTCAGCGGCCGTTTTTGGACTGGTACTGATGCTGTTTATCCTGTTTGTCAGGAATAAAGCAGAGAATCAGTATGAGCCGTTTCCAGCCAGTGAGAAGAAAGTCATCAAGGAGCCTGTGAAGCTGGAATTAGTCGAGTTGGAAGTTGATGAAGATGATGTTGTTACCGAGGTCATCAATACAATGGACTATCACCAGGTACCGAAAGAACTGATTGCTGAAAAAGCCAGGAAACTCGCCGCGGGTGGCAACCAGGCCTGAGATCAATACTACCCGTGTCGTCACCGACACGGAAAAAGTTTGACCAGGGCAAATGCCACCAGGCTGCTAGCGCTGTATATTAACGATTCCGGGGCCTGCTTCATCAGATCCCGGGTAACCAGGCTGACCAGCCTGTCAGTTTTCATGTCTTCAGGAGGACACCACTCCCGACGGTGCTCACCCCAATTTACCAGTGTGACATGTACGTCTGTTATCCCTGCTATAAAAGCGGGACAAATATGGTCGGTCTTCTCTTCAGCCTGAAGATAGCCCACACAATGATTCAGTAACTCGGCACCATTCAGGTAATTCGCGTGAGTAGTGTTGGCGGTGATGAATAACAGGACGAATAAAAGTTTTCGCATACGTCATGTACTACCAATGCTGAGTCTGCTCTTGATATATATAGTCAAGGAAGAAAAATACCGCGCTAACAGCAAAAACACCGGGCGATATCAATGGAAATTAAACTCTTCAATAAGTGTCGGTGAGAATGCCTCTCAGGTGTACGGCCTCAGTCACTATCTCCCTTTGCGAGTTTCTTCGCCTTTTCGGCGATAGCACTTTTCGGCGGTTGATGATAAGCCAGCGTATCTACGAGCTGTGTTTTTTCATCTTCCTCGTCTTCATCATCCAGTCCTGCCAATTCAATTTCTTCAGGCGTGAGTTCTTCAACAGTCTCCTTTTTTGAAAAAAAACGCTTGAATATACCGAACATAATTTAACTCCGAGGTTTGTGCTTGACCTATTATAGGACATACAGACGCAGTTGTGATGTCAGATCTGCGTCTGACCTGTCGTTAAATGTACAACGGGGTAGCAAAGACTGCCAGTGACAATTCAAGGGGGTAAATAACAAGAGGCAAGCTAGGTTTTACAAAGGGGACTTCAGGCTAACAGGTTCTTAACTGTCGCTAAGGATAAGTTGACTGGTTGAAATCAATTACAGTTTTTGTATTGATATCAAAATTATTATCGGCACGAACAATAGCAGGCTATAACAAAAGAAAAAGGGATATGCAGAAGCTTAAAGAAAGCCCGTTTATTGCGCGCTGTAAATAATTTTATGAATGGGCGTGATGAAATTTTCCGGGGTGCTTAAATTAGCGCAAATTCCAGATGGCATATCAATCGTGAATCACGAAAATAGAATTTCTAAATAATTCGTATGTCTATATTTGCTATTATTAAATACGAACTATCTGCAAATACTCTAGACGGTTGTAAGTAAATGAATTTAAAGCTGTTATTAGCTATCGCAGTGGCATTTGCCAGCCTGCCGGGCTGTGCGAATTATACTGCCTCGCCTTTTTATGAAATCGGGGATCCAAACCTCAAATATATTGCCACAGCCAGGGTAGGCAGAGGCAACTCTGTGGCCATTCTCTACAACTCAAAAATTTGTGAAGACATCGGTGATGCATGCGGCTTTTTCAAGAACCATGCAAATGCACATGACATGTTGAACCACCAGATTTTCACTAACCCGAAATATTATACTCAAACAATCGAAAATGAAGCTGACTGCTGGGCAGCAAAATATGGGCGGCCCAATGAAACACTGGCCGCAGTTAAACTACTGGAGGATGTTGAAAGAAGAACCGACCTTCCTATTACAGGCGATCCTGATGAAAGAGCTAAATTAATAAAAGCCTGTGCACAGGAAAATGGTAGATGGTCAGGCGAACCCTGAAGCAGCCTGGTTTTTTCATACTTTTTTCGATGACTAGAGGCGTCTGTGTTAGCAAGTTGAACCCACGTCCGGGTTCAATCCCACCCATTGGCGTACTGTAGAGAAAATTAATAACGTGATTTGTTGTGTAGGCCTAAGAATTGGCGGAGAGGTGCCTGTATGGGCAAGCTGAACCCATAACTGGGTTCAATCCCACCCATTGGCGTGCTGTAGAGAAAATTAATAACGTGATTTGTTGTGTAGGCCTAAGAATTGGCGGAGAGGGTGGGATTTGAACCCACGAAGCCATCGCTGACTTGCCGGTTTTCAAGACCGGTGCATTCAACCACTCTGCCACCTCTCCGGTTGATCTTTCTTTTCAACGATTTACTGCAAATCGAACATTGCATTCAACCATTATTCCGTACATCCATGTACTCCACCCTCGCTTTGCTCGGGCCCGCCTGACGGCGGTTCAAATTTGCTGATTAAATACTTCCCTGTATTTAACCACAGGCATCCCTTCGGGATGTCCAATTTTGTTCCTGACAAAATTGTCCAGACAAATTTGTCTGCCACCTCTCAATAAGATGGGCCGTTTTGCGCAGTTTGCGCATTTTACACAAGTTTAATCGCTGTACCAGTACCACTCGCCCGGCCTGATGAGTAAGATCTTAATCCATACCAGAGCGGAATATTCGTACCTGTTATGAATTCACCCACGCCCTGCTTAAGGCAGCAAATGTAATTAGCCGAGTCGATAACTCTTATCAGAAAAAAAGCGGGCAATCTGGCCCGGAAAACCGGTAAAATTGTCATTTTTGGCATGTTGCTCGCTTGCCAGAGTCGATTGATTTTAAATAAAATTTCATGAAACTAAACTTGAAATTCTGGTCTCAAAGCATTACATAGTATTTATCATTTAAATTAAGAGGTGTGTGATGAGTCAATCCCCCTATGCAGTCGCCAGACCGGTCGAATCGGGCCTGGCAACCAATAAATTAATACGTAATACGTATACCCTTTTGTCAATGACGCTGCTGTTCAGTGCCATGACGGCTGGCTTATCGATGGCATTCAACCTGCCGCATCCAGGTCTGTTACTGACCCTGGTTGGTTATTTTGGCCTGTTGTTCCTGACCACTAAATTACGTAACAGTGCCTGGGGACTGGCAGCCATTTTTGCCCTGACCGGCTTCATGGGACTAACACTGGGTCCGATCATCAGTGCCTATCTCACCATGTTTTCTAATGGTGCCCAGCTCGTGATGATGGCCATGGGTGGTACCGGCGCGATTTTCCTTGGCCTGTCCGGCTATGCGCTGACGACCCGCAAGGACTTCAGCTTCATGGGCGGTTTTATCATGGTTGGTGTATTGGTAGCCTTCCTGGCTGGCATCGGTGCAGCTATTTTCAGCATCCCTGCCCTGTCACTGGCTGTTTCAGCCATGTTCATATTGCTGATGTCAGGATTCATCCTGTACCAGACCAGCGAGATGATACATGGTGGTGAAACTAACTACATCATGGCCACGGTCGGGTTGTACGTCACTATCTACAACCTGTTTACCAGCCTGCTACACCTGCTTGGAGCCTTCGCAGGCGAAGAATAGGAACATTCCACCAATCCTTACCCTACAAGCCCGGCACTGCCGGGCTTGTTTCTTTTCTGCAGTCACGTTTCCCTTGCTATGACTTGATATCCTAATCGTGCTAGCATCTTGGCAATAAGTATAAAAACCAGTACCAAGTAGACTTTTTCTCAAATAAAAATCCATAAAGAGGTGGTGTGACGATGAAGATCGGTGTGCCTAAAGAGATATTCAAGGGTGAAAAGCGAGTTGCAACAACACCCGAGGTTATAGGTTGGTTGGCCAAACTCGGTTACGAGGTAGCAGTTGAGTCCGATGCCGGGAAAGACGCCAATTTCGCCAACGAGGTTTACCAGGAGGCTGGTGCCGAGATTATCAGCGATCGCAAGGCACTCTGGGACGCAGCCGATATTATCCTGAAGGTACGCGCACCCGAAGATGAAGAAGTCGAATTATTGCACGAAGGTCAGACCCTCATCAGTTTTATCTGGCCAGCTCAGAATGAAGAGCTAATGGCCAAATTGTCCGCGAAGAAGGTCAACATACTCGCCATGGACAGCGTACCCCGTATTTCCCGCGCCCAGAAGATGGATGCACTCAGTTCCATGGCAAACATCGCCGGCTACCGCGCGGTCATTGAGGCTTCGCATCATTTTGGACGTTTTTTCACCGGGCAGATTACTGCCGCCGGCAAGGTGCCGCCTGCCAAAGTGCTTATTATTGGTGCCGGCGTGGCTGGCCTGGCGGCTATTGGCGCTGCCAACAGCCTGGGTGCCATTGTTCGTTCATTCGACACTCGCCCCGAGGTCAAGGAACAGGTAGAGAGTATGGGCGCCGAGTTCCTGATGCTGGATTTCGAAGAAGACGGTAGCGGTGAAGGCGGCTATGCCAAAACCATGAGCGACGAATTCATCAAGGCCGAAATGGCCCTGTTTGCCGAGCAGGCTAAAGACGTGGATATCATCATTACCACGGCTCTGATCCCCGGCAAACCGGCACCAAAGTTGATTACCAGCGAAATGGTCCAGTCCATGAAGAATGGCAGTGTTATCGTAGACCTTGCGGCCGAACAGGGGGGTAACTGTGAACTGACCAAGCCCGGCAAGGTTGCGACCACACCCAATGGGGTCACCGTGATTGGTTACACCGACCTGCCCAGTCGCCTGCCAACACAGTCGAGCCAGCTCTATGCCACCAACCTGCGCCACCTGCTGACGGATATGACGCCGGAAAAGGATGGCAAACTTGTAATTAACATGGAAGACGAGGCTATTCGAGGTGCCACGGTTATCAATGCCGGGGAGATTACCTGGCCACCACCGCCACCAAAACTATCAGCGGCACCGGCCAAGCCAGCAGCGGCACCGGTAGAACCGCCGGCACCCAAAAAAGTGAATCCTTTAATGAAATTCATCCCGATTGTACTGGGTGCAATTATTTTACTCTGGTTGGGCAACGTGGCCCCGCCCTCCTTCATGCAGCACTTCACCGTATTTGTACTGGCCTGCTTTGTCGGTTACATGGTGATCTGGAATGTCACACCGTCACTGCACACACCCTTGATGAGTGTGACCAACGCGGTATCGAGCATCATCATCATTGGTGCACTGATACAAATATCATCGCCCGGATTTTTCCTGACGGCCCTGGCGGCCTTTGGCGTCCTTATCACCAGCATCAACATATTCGGTGGCTTCGCGGTCACCCAGCGTATGTTGCAAATGTTTCGTAAATAAGGAGGCTAGTCATGTCAGAAGGTTTGGTTACAGTCTCTTATATTGGTGCAACTATCCTGTTCATCCTGACCCTGGGTGGGCTCAGCAACCAGGAGACCGCGCGACGAGGCAATATTTACGGCATCATCGGCATGGCCCTTGCCGTGCTGGCAACGATACTGGGTCCCGAGGTCAAGGGATTTGGCAGCTATTTACTCATCCTGGTCATGATGGGGACTGGTGCTGCCGTAGGTATCACGCTGGCAAGAAAGGTAGAAATGACCCAGATGCCAGAACTGGTTGCGATACTGCACAGCCTGGTGGGCCTTGCCGCTGTACTGGTAGGTTACGTGAGTTTCATGGGTAGCCCCGGATACGAAGGTATAGAAAAGGTTATTCATGAAGTTGAAATCTATATCGGCGTACTCATCGGTGCGGTTACATTCTCCGGTTCAGTTATCGCGTTCGGTAAATTAAGCGGCAAGATTGGTGGAAACCCGCTGTTGTTACCCGGAAGACACTGGATAAACCTGGCCGGATTGCTGATCACTATCTGGCTCGGCTCCTGGTTCCTGGATGCGGCTGAAGCAGGCAGTACCGTGGCATACATCCCGTTGCTGTTGATGACGGCGATCGCCCTCGCCTTTGGAGTTCACATGGTCATGGCCATTGGCGGTGCCGATATGCCGGTCGTGGTTTCGATGCTGAATAGTTATTCAGGTTGGGCCGCGTCAGCAACGGGCTTCATGCTTTCTAACGACTTGTTGATTGTTGTTGGTGCCCTGGTTGGTAGTAGCGGTGCCATCCTGAGTTACATCATGTGTCGCGCGATGAACCGCAATTTCATCTCGGTCATTGCCGGCGGTTTTGGCACCACGACCGGTGGTGGTGGTGGCGACAGTGACGAAGAACAAGGTGAAATCATTGCCATCGATACCGATGAAGTCGCTCAGCTTTTGACCGATGCCAGCGAAGTCATGATCATCCCGGGTTACGGGATGGCTGTTGCCCAGGCCCAGCATATCGTTAACGAGATCACCAAGATCCTGCGTGATAAAGGTGTCAATGTGCGCTTTGGTATTCACCCGGTTGCCGGACGTATGCCTGGACACATGAACGTGTTACTGGCAGAAGCCAAGGTACCCTATGACATCGTCTTTGAAATGGATGAGATCAACGACGATTTCCCGAACATCGACGTCTCAATAGTGATCGGTGCCAACGACATCGTGAACCCGTCAGCACAGGAAGATCCGAACAGTCCAATCGCCGGCATGCCGGTACTGGAATGCTGGAAAGGCAAGACAACAATAGTTTTAAAACGATCCATGGCGACGGGCTATGCCGGCGTACAGAACCCGCTGTTCTTCAAGGAGAATACCCGTATGTACTTTGGTGATGCACACCAGAGCCTGGATGCGGTGTTGAAAGCGATTCTTTAATTAAACAGGTAAAAAAATGGATAATAAAATTGTTTTAATTATCGTCGCCATATTGCTGGCACCACTGGCGGTATTCCTGAAAAAAGGTGCTGGTAAGGACCTCGTCATTAATATCCTGTTATGTTTCCTGTTTTACATCCCGGCGGTCATACATGCCATCTGGGTAGTCACGAAATAACAACAATAAAAGTAGTACTTTACAGTTTACAAGCGCCCTTACGGGCGCTTTTTTATTGTTCGTGTTATGCGCTGATGACAGCCTGGTTATTCATGTAGGGTCGCAAGACTGCCGGAACAGTAATGTTGCCGTCTTTGTCCTGGTAGTTTTCCATCACGGCTATCAACGTACGACCCACAGCAAGGCCGGATCCATTCAACGTATGTAACAACTCGGGCTTATTGGTTTCCGGGTTACGCCAGCGCGCCTTCATACGCCGGGCCTGGAAGGCCTCGAAGTTACTGCAGGAGGATATCTCCCGGTATGCCTGTTGTCCCGGCAACCAGACCTCGATGTCATAGGTCTTTGCGGCGGAAAAGCCAAGGTCACCGCCACATAGTGCAACCACACGATAGGGAAGCTCCAGTTTCTGTAATATTACTTCGGCATGCCCCGTCAATTCCTCCAGTATCTTGTAGGAATCCTGTGGCTTGACCAGTTGCACCATTTCCACCTTTTCAAACTGGTGCTGTCGGATCATGCCGCGGGTATCCTTGCCATAAGAACCGGCCTCGCTGCGAAAGCAGGGAGAATGACAGACAAACTTCAGGGGCATGCTGTCAGCTTCAAAGATCTCGTCGCGGGCCATATTGGTGACCGGCACTTCGGCGGTTGGTATCAAATAGAAACCATGTTCCTGTATATGAAACAGGTCTTCCTCGAACTTCGGCAACTGTCCGGTACCCATGCAGCTATCGGCATTGACAAGGTAAGGCACGTTGACCTCGGTATAGCCGTGTTCCATGGTATGGGTATCGATCATGAGTTGAATCAATGCCCGGTGCATGCGGGCAATGTCACCTTTCATGACCACGAAACGGGAGCTGGTTATCCTGGTAGCGACTTCAAAATCAATTAAACCTGATTGTTCACCAAGATCGACATGATCTTTTGGCTCGAAATCAAACGTTACCGGCTCACCCCATTTTCGAATTTCCTCGTTACACTCCTCGCTGTTGCCTTCCGGTACAGACTCGTCCGGGATATTGGGAATGGTGTTCAGGATCGCGTTTAATAATGACTGAATGTTGTCCAGTTCTTTTGTACTTTCATCAAGCTGCTGCTTGATATTAGCGACTTCATCAAGGATAGGTTGAGCATCACCGCCCTGCCCCTTGATCTTGCCGATCTCTTTTGACTTGCTGTTACGTAATGACTGCAGCTCTTCTGTTTTTACCTGGATGGCCTTGCGTTTAGCTTCAAGGTCCTGGATGGTTTCAACGTCAAGTTCCATACCTCGCTTTCTCAACGCGACAGCAACACTATCGAGATCATTTCTTATTAGTTGTGGGTCCAGCATTTATCTTCCTACATGTTACAAGCTTGTTTGCCTGGCCAGCGACATACCCAGCCAACAGACGACGAGACAGGAAAACACCGATACAAATACATTCATGAATGCCTTGTTGGCTTGCCCCATCTCGAACAGGGTTATGGTTTCAAATGAAAAAGTTGAAAATGTCGTGAATGCACCCAGCAGGCCAATTACGACAAATGAACGTAATTCCTGGGATAACTCGTGGCGTTCCACCATGATCACATAGAGCACGCCGATCAGGAATGAACCAATAACGTTCACTACCAGTGTGCCATAGGGAAAGCCCTTGCCCAACAGCATATGTGTGCCTGTTGAAAACCAGTAACGCATCAAGGCACCCAGCGCCCCGCCAAGGGCAATGTATACAATTTGAGTCATGAACTAGTTCTTGGATTGTTTTGCTTTCTTATCCATCTCACGCAGCGCGGCCAGTTTTTCGGCGATTTTTATTTCCAGGCCACGATTGACCGGATGATAGTACTCTTTTGCCGGCATATCTTCAGGGAAATAGTGCTCCCCCGCTGCATACCCGCTCTCTTCATTATGGGCATAACGGTAGTTTTTACCATAATCCAGCGACTTCATCAGGTTAGTCGGTGCGTTGCGTAAATGCAGGGGCACTTCCTTTGAACCCGACTGCTTTGCATCCTGCATGGCGCTTTTGTAGGCGGTATATAACGCATTACTCTTGGCCGCACAGGCAAGATAGACAATAGCCTGTGCAATCGCCAGTTCACCCTCTGGGGAACCCAGCCGTTCCTGCGTCTCCCATGCGTCCAGCGCCAGGCGTATGCCTCTTGGATCGGCATTGCCTATATCCTCGGAAGCCATGCGTACGACACGTCGTGCAACATACAGTGGATCACAACCACCATCGATCATACGTGTGAACCAGTATAGTGCTGCGTCCGGGTTGGACCCGCGCACTGATTTATGTAACGCAGAGATTTGATCGTAAAATGCCTCACCGCCCTTGTCGAAACGACGCAGCGAACCATCTTTCAAAATCTCGTCCAGTAATTCCTGGTCAATCACCCCTTCTTCGGCAAGGTCCGAAGCAATCTCCAGCAGGTTCAACGCACGCCTTGCATCGCCATCAGCGACATCAGCCAGTTTCTCCAGCGTCTGTGTATCGATTTCAAGACCCATGTTACCTAGTCCTTTCTTCGAGTTTTGCAGGGCCTCGGTGATGATCTTCAACAAGCTTTCCTTGTCGAGTGACTTGAGCACGTAAACACGCACGCGTGAGAGCAAGGCATTATTTAATTCAAACGAGGGGTTTTCTGTCGTCGCTCCAATAAACGTGATCGTGCCGTCTTCCACGTAGGGTAAAAATGCGTCCTGCTGTGATTTATTAAAACGGTGTACTTCATCCACGAACAACACGGTTTCCTTGCCATATACCTGGCGGTACTGACGTGCTTGTTCTATCGCGGCACGTATGTCTTTAACACCACTTAATACCGCTGACACGGTCAGGAACTGTGCATCGCAGGATTGAGTGATAAGCTTTGCGAGCGTGGTCTTGCCTGTACCGGGAGGTCCCCAGAACACCATGGAATGCAGACGCCCCTGCTCGACTGCCTGGCGAAGGGGTTTTCCGCTGCCGAGTATATGTTCCTGTCCTGAGTAAGTATCAATCGTCTGTGGCCGCATGCGGTCTGCCAGCGGACGATAATCTGTTTCCTTAGTCATCTTTCGTGCGTTCATCGATGACATCGATATTAGCGGGCAGGTCAAGTGAAAACAGGCCTGCGTCCAGTGTTGAATTTCTGTTCACCTGGTCGAAATCAATGCGGGTGGTCTGACCAAGATTATCGTCGATTATCATCATACCCAGGTTACTACCGTTAAAACCAAGCTTGATAAAATTGTACTGGGTTTCTGGGTCACGTGGCGTGAGTTCAATCCAGTCATAGCCCTCGATCGAGCCAAGATTTTTCTGCACAAAGTACGCATCGATATCGGTGCCGCCAAGGATGATACCTGCCGGTGTTTGTTCCATTGTTTCGTCCATGGTCCGAATAGTGACCTGCTCCAGGTCTACATCGTAAACCCAGAGGGATTCGCCATCTGAAATAATTTTTTGCTCGTAGGGATCTTTATAGGCCCAGTGAAATTTGCCGGGCTGTTTCAGGTATAACACGCCGGAACTGGTCTCTAGCGGTTGGCCATTTTCATCAACCAGTGTCTGGGTGAAACTGGATTGCAGGCTATCCAGCTTGTCGAGGAATGCTGACAGTGCATTGTCTGCAGCGACGATGGGCACAGCATAAAAAGCAATGCAAAGAGATAAAAAGAGACGCTTCATATCAGCCTAGTCTATCGGTGGTGGCGGTGCCGCAAGCACCTCTCTGCTGCCGTTTGATTCCAATGGACCAACGAGGCCGCTGGTTTCCATTTCTTCCACGATCCTGGCAGCACGGTTGTAACCGATCTTGAGACGGCGCTGAATGTAGGAAATCGATGCCTTACGCGTTTCAGTCACGATCCTGACCGCTTCGTCATAAAGCGGATCCATGTCATCACGGGGAGCATCCAGACCCGGGATAGCATCTGCCCCGCCCTCGCTGGGACCACGCAGGATATCCTCGTTGTAGTCAGGCTCACCGCCCCGGTTTTTAAGATTATCGACCACTTTATGCACCTCGTTATCTGAGACAAAAGCGCCGTGTACACGTTCAGGAATGCCTGAACCCGGTGGCAGGAATAACATGTCACCATGTCCAAGCAGGTTTTCCGCACCCATCTGGTCCAGGATCGTGCGTGAATCAATCTTTGACGAGACCTGGAAGGCAATTCGAGTGGGTACGTTGGCCTTGATGAGGCCGGTAATGACATCTACAGATGGACGTTGCGTTGCCAGTATCAGGTGAATACCCGCAGCACGGGCCTTTTGCGCCAGGCGCGCGATCAATTCTTCCACCTTCTTGCCAACAGTCATCATCATGTCGGCCAGTTCGTCGATAATCACGACAATGTAAGGCAGTGTTTCCAGGTGCGGGATGTCATCATCCTCGCTGATCGGTTTATAAAACGGATCGGCTATCGGGCTACCTTTCTGTAAAGCATCGCTGACTTTCTTGTTATAACCACTGATGTTCCTGACGCCGAGCGCTGCCATCAGTTGATAGCGACGCTCCATCTCGGCCACACACCAGCGCAAGGCATTGGCGGCCTCTTTCATATCAGTTACTACAGGTGCCAGCAGGTTCGGGATTCCTTCATACACCGACAGTTCCAGCATCTTGGGATCAATCATGATCACACGTACATCTGCCGCTGTAGCCTTGTACAACAGGCTCAGGATCATGGCGTTCAGGGCAACCGATTTACCCGACCCGGTGGTACCGGCTACCAGCAGGTGTGGCATCTTGCCGAGGTCGGTCACGATAGGTTTACCACTGATGTCCTTGCCCAGTGCCAGTACCAGTGGTGATTTAATGGTTTCGTATTCCTGTGAGTTCAGAATTTCACCCAGCGTCACCAGGTCGCGGTTTTCATTCGGTATCTCGAGGCCGATATAGGGTTTACCTGGTATTACATCGACCACGCGCACGCTGATCACGGCCAGGGACCGGGCCAGGTCCTTGGACAGGTTACTAATCTGGCTGCCCTTCACGCCCGGCGCCGGGTCCAGTTCAAAGCGGGTGATAACCGGGCCGGGATGGACGGCCACGACTTCAACGGTAACGCCAAAATCCTTCAGTTTTAATTCCACCTGGCGCGACATGGCTTCCAGCGCTTCCCTTGAATACTGGCCTTTCGATGGTGGTGGTTCATCCAGCAGGTTAAGCGGTGGCAATACGCTATTGGCCGGCATATCGAACAGGTTTTCCTGTTTTTCCTTGACGGCCCTGATCCCGGGTTTGACCTCAGGCAGCTTGGGTTCAATCAATGGTGGCATGCGCGATTCGCCTTGCTGCTGCTCGCGCTTGAATACGTGCTCACGGTCCTTGCGGGCTTTCCTGCCCAGGGATTGTTCCTGGAACGACAGTAATGCATTTCGTATGTAGGCCACAGCGGAAAGGGTTGCGGCCCCGGTCTTGTCGATAACGGTCAACCAGGACAGGCCCGTGTAAAGGGTCAGACCTATCATGAACATGGCCAGTAACACGACGGTACTGCCGGTACTACCAGTGGCTTCGAGGGCGATATTGCCAATAGCGTCACCCAGGATTCCACCGGCCCCGCGTACCTCGTGTGGCAGGGCATCGCCGGCGTAGAAATGCATCCACGCAATGGCGCAGCCGCCTACCAGGCCAAGCAGGATGCCGATTCCATGCAGGGAAAACATTAACTGGTTAAAGGGTTGTTTGGCCTTGCGACTGGCAAAAAGGCGCCAGCCACTTACCAACAACAAGACCGGGATGATGTATCCGAAATAGCCAAATATGTACAACAACACGTCAGCAATCCAGGCACCGATGGCGCCGGCACGATTATGGATGTCTTCCACGCTGACCGAATGAGACCAGCCCGGGTCATCCGGGTGGTAACTGAACAAAGCGATAAATAAATACACAGCAAGGATCAACAACGCGAAGACGGCGACTTCCCGTATATTTTTCATTACGTGGTCGGTCAGTGGTTGACCCTGTTTCTGTTTTCTGGACGCTTGACCCACTTTAATGCTTTTTAAAAAGATATTTACGTAATTATATGTTTAATAAGGAACTAATTAAATAGCTTTTTCGTGAACATGGTGGGATTTTTTACACCTGCATAATTTTGCCGATCATACTGCTTTGACGTACCATAGCCCACTTTTGCCGGGCCCGAACAGCAACTCACGGGCACCCATTTTCACTGTTGAACACGCACTTCGTCGACTTGTCAGCATGGCCGGCAACACTTTTTTCATCAGTATTCTGTGGAGTAACAACCCATGAGTGACGCTAGACACGTAAAACTGCTAATTCTTGGCTCCGGCCCGGCCGGATACACGGCGGCATTATACGCGGCCCGTGCCAATCTTTCGCCCGTTTTGATCACCGGCCTGCAACAGGGTGGCCAGTTGACCACTACCACGGATGTCGATAACTGGCCGGGAGATGTTGAGGGACTGCAAGGTCCTGACTTGATGAACCGGATGCTGCAACACGTGGAGCGTTTTGAAACCGAGGTTATTTTTGATCATATTCATACCGCGGAACTGACCGGGAAACCATTCAAACTCACCGGCGACGCCGGTACCTATACCTGCGATGCATTGATTATTGCGACCGGGGCCTCGGCCAAGTACCTTGGACTGCCTTCCGAGGAAGCCTTCCAGGGCAAGGGGGTATCCGCCTGTGCCACCTGTGATGGCTTTTTCTACCGTGGCGCCGAGGTGGCCGTGGTAGGTGGTGGCAACACCGCCGTTGAAGAAGCCCTTTACCTGTCCAATATTGCCAGCAAGGTGACAGTTATTCATCGTCGTGATGAATTTCGCTCTGAAAAAATCCTCTCCAAGCGCCTGCTCGACAAGGCAGCAAATGGTAATGTTGAGATCCAGTGGAACCATGTACTCGACGAGGTACTGGGTGACAACAGCGGTGTCACCGGTATCCGTATTAAACAGGTAGAATCTGGTGCCACCAAAGAAATTGATTTAAAGGGTGTATTTATTGCGATCGGGCATCAACCCAACACCCAGTTATTTGACGGACAACTGGATATGAATAACGGTTATATCATCGTGAATAGCGGCATAAATGGTAACGCCACAGCGACGAGTATTCCCGGTGTTTTTGCGGCTGGTGATGTCTCTGACCATGTCTATCGCCAGGCCATCACTTCTGCCGGCACGGGTTGCATGGCGGCACTGGATGCCGAGGCTTATCTCGACAGCCTCGAGAAGGCGTAGACCATGCTTGCTATCTCCATCAATGAAACGGGTTCGGCCGATATTCTCAAGACTGTTGAGATAGACACACCGAGTATTGGTACCGGTACCCAGGTCAAGGTACGAATTCACGCGGCAGGCGTTAACCCGGTAGATACGAAGTTTCGTGCAGGCGCCAATACAATTCAACATTTTCCCTTTATTCCCGGCTGTGATGGTGCGGGTGAAGTCATTGAAGTTGGTTCGGATGTCAGCCGTTTTAAAACCGGTGATGCCGTGTATTACTTTCATGGTGGAATCAGCGGTATACAAGGGAACTATGCTGAGTACGCCATCATCGATGAACGTTTCCTGGTAAAAAAACCGAAGCAGCTGGATTATTACCAGGCAGCTGCCGCCACATTGGTATTGTTGACGGCATGGGAGTCACTGTTTGATCGTGCATCGCTGGCAGAAGGGCAAACGGTATTTATCAATGCCGGTGCGGGCGGCGTTGGTCATGTTGCCATTCAACTCGCCAAAAGTGTCGGCGCAAAAGTCTGTACGACTGTCAGTAATGATGAAAAGGCTGCTTTCGTGAAAGAACTGGGCGCAGATCATGTTATCAACTATAAGCGCCAGGGTGTGATTGAGCAGGTGAATGACTGGACTGATGGAGAAGGTGTCGACGTGGCACTGGATAATATTGGTGGCAGGGAAACACAGATGATGTTCTCACTGACTAAAACCTATGGCCATGTTGTCAGTTTATTACTGCCCGAAAGGGACCTTGACTGGACGATAGCCCGGCAACGCAATCTCAGTTTCAGCCTGGAGGTCATGCTTACACCGCAAGCAGCCGGACTGGTTGAGGCCCAGAAACATCAAACAGCTATACTGGAAAAGTGTGCCGAACTGTTTGATACAGGCCAACTCAAGGTCCACGTTAGTGAAGTTCTGCCGCTTGACCAGGCAGCACATGCCCATCATATGATTGAACAGGGCCATACTACCGGCAAAGTGGTGCTCGATATGCAGGTTGAATCATCTGACAGTTGATGCCGGCAGCTGATTTTATAAAGCCCGTTAAACGTATGTTGTCTTCCCTGCTGTTCATTCTTGTATCGGTATGGGTGTTACTCTCATTACTTTTCTTCTTTTTTCAGTCGCAGTACATCTACCAACCATACAAGGGCGTCACCAGCACGCCTGCCGCGATCAACCTGGATTACGAGGAAGTTAATTTCAAAGCCAAAGACGGGGTCGAGTTACATGGTTGGTGGATACCGCATGCAAACGCAGAATATACGCTGCTGTTTTTACATGGCAATGCCGGCAATATTTCTCATCGCCTGCACAGCCTGGAGATATTCAATAAACTGGGCGTGTCGATTTTTATCCTTGATTATCGCGGCTACGGTAACAGTGAAGGCAAGCCTGGCGAACAGGGAACCTACCATGACGCCGAGGCCGCATGGCAGTATCTCGTGAATAAAAAGAACATCGATGCCGACCGAATCATTATATTTGGCCGTTCACTGGGTGGCGCTGTCGCAAGCTGGCTGGCAACCAGGTATGACGCCGCAGCCGTAATACTGGAATCCACGTTTACCTCTGTTGCCGACATGGGAAGTCACTACTACCCTTACCTCCCGATAAAACTTATCAATCACATCAAGTACGATACACTGGAAAGAATCAATGCAATCAAGTCACCGTTGTTGATAATACATAGTCGTGAGGATGAAATTGTGCCCTTCCGTTTTAGCGAGCAGTTGTATGCGGCTGCCAACGAGCCCAAGCACTTCCTCGAGATCGACGGTGACCATAATTATGGTTACCAGGAAAGTCACCAGATTTACCGCGAAGGTTTGCTGAAATTTATTAATTTTCTTAATGAAAGATGAACCTGCTGGCAGCAATAGAAAAAACAGGTAACCGCCTGCCCGACCCGGCCACCCTGTTTGTGCTCGGCACGGTGATCGTCTTTTTACTGTCAATGGTCGCTGCCTTCAGCGGCTGGTCCGTCACCGATCCGGCAGGCAACGAAATACGTGCCATCAACCTGGTCTCTGCGGATGGTAGCTGGTGGTTGTTATCTACGATGGTAGATAACTTTATCAGCTTCCCACCCCTGGGAATTGTGCTGGTTGGCATGCTGGGCATCGGGCTTGCCGAGAAAACCGGGTTCCTGCCGGCCCTCATCAACTTCGTGATTACCCATGTATCGGATCGTTACCTGACACCGGCTACCATGCTAATGGGCATATTGTCATCGCTGGCACTGGATGCCGGTTATGTTGTATTGATCCCGATCGCAGCTGCACTTTATATGTCTGCTGGCCGCTCGCCACTACTGGGTATCGCTGTGTCATTTGCCGGCGTTTCGGCCGGGTTTAGCGCTAATTTTTTTATTACTGCACTGGACCCTCTGCTTGCCGGTTTTACCCAGGCTGGTGCGCAGATCATTGAGCCCGGCTACCAGGTAGCGGTGACCAGCAACTGGTGGTTCATGATTGTATCCACCATATTGTTAACGCTCACTGGCTGGTTTGTAACGGAGCATTTCGTGGCACCAAACGTGGCCAAGGTAGAGTTTAGTGAAAACCATGTCGATGACCCTGCCGGTTCTCCTGTTAACAATGATCGGCGCGCACTCAAATTCGCCTGCCTGGTATCCGGCTTATTACTGTTGCTTTTCATTGTGGCCACGCATATCGAGGGTTGGCCATTGCACGGCACCGGGAAGCGTTTTGATCGCTGGATAGAAGTTACTGTACCGTTGCTGTTTATCTTTTTCTTTTTGCCGGGGCTGGTGTTCGGCATTGTAAGTGGCAGTATCAAGTCGGACCGGGACGTGGCTACGATGCTCGGTGAAATCATGGCCAGGCTTGGCCCCTACGTGGTGCTGGCATTTTTTGCCGCGCAGTTCATTGCTGCGTTTAATTATTCAGGCCTCGGCAAATTACTCGCGATTGCAGGCGGCAGTTTCCTGCAAAGCCTCGCTGTAGGTGATGCCTACCTGTTAAGCAGTTTTGTCTTCATGGTAGTACTGATTAACCTGCTGGTAGGTTCTGCATCCGCTAAATATGCTTTTTTCGCCCCGGTATTTGTACCCATGCTCATGCAGGTTGGTATCAGCCCGGAGCTGACACAGGCCGCATATCGTGTTGGCGATTCTGTCAGCAACGTGATCACCCCAATGAATCCTTACATGATTATTATCATCATGGAGGTCAGAAAATACGTGCGCGGTTCCGGTTTGGGCACCGTTGTGGCAACGATGCTGCCCTATACTTTCGCCTTTTTAATTGTCTGGCTGATATTACTCATCGCCTGGATACAGACAGGCTTCCCGCTCGGACCTGAGGGGCCATTGCGATATACATTCAATTCATAGCATAACTTTGCTATGATTCGTTCCCCTTTCGAAACCGATTGATAACCCGGTTTGTAATCATGACTAACAAGACCATTTACAAGATAGTTTTCCATAATCAGGGCAAGATCTATGAGATCTACGCCCGTGATGTGCACCAGAGTGTCATGTTTGGTTTTATCGAAGTTGAAAAACTGCTGTTCGACGAACGCACTTCTGTGGTTGTAGACCCGGGTGAGGAAAAACTGAAAAGTGAATTCAAGGGTGTCAGCCGCACGTATATACCGATGCATTCGATTATCCGCATTGATGAAGTTGAGAAGGAAGGCGCTGGCAAGATCACCGATACCAGTCCCGGCGAAAACGTCATGCCATTTCCCGTTTATTCCAAGTCGGCCGAACCCGACTCCTGATTCGCCGTTACAGGCTTTCTGTTAACGGTAAAAGCCAGAACCGGATGTATTTCAAATTGTCGAACCAGCATGCGCACGCGATTCGCACAACACGCAACGCATAGCCTGGTTTGTCTTATCTTCCTGCTTTCCGGTTGTGCTACCGTACAGCCAGATCAAGCTTCCAGCAGCGAAACAACTACCAGCCATTACATTGGTTGCAGAAACCTGGTTCAATCTCTTGAGCAGACCATACAAAGCAACGCTGTCATTGACCATGCCAGCCACCGCATTACTGACTTCCGCTACCTTCGCAGCAATCGTTTCCTGGCCAGCTTCCATGATGAAATAAACAGCGAGTTAATGTTCACCAGTTGGGTCGAGCAGTTACGTCAACTCGCTCTTGAAGGCTGGCACTACGAAGTCATGAACCTGGATAAGGCCAGTCAACAACAACTGTCACAGGCAGTTCAATCACTGTCTTTTGATAATCTCAGCACCGCACTGGATGATTGTAGTCGCAACCTTGTTGAGCAAGAACTGGCAGAAGATAAACAAAGAGAGGTTTTGCTTGAACAGGTTGTCGTGCCTGATGCCTATAACCTGTGGCAACGAACGCTGGGGCTATACCCGTTGGTCAGCCCCTTTTTCAAACTGGGTGTGCTTGACTGGCATGAGGAAACACGCAATACCTATGCGCGTGACCGTGCTGAACTTCCCGTGCATGGCAAACTGCTGCGTTATGTACCTGGCGAAGAGACAAAAAAACTCGCGTATAGCGAGGTCGCCAAAATCCTGGGCGAAGCTGTTGCACATCCACTGGGCATGCTTGAGCCCAATGATCAATATACGCAACTGCTGTTTAATACCTATGCGCCCGTGTTTGAAATCGACACTACCAGTAACAATGATCGTATCGGCGCTATTCGACTGACAGAAGATCTCGACCCCGAGGTAGATATAACGACACCCGTCATCTATCAATATATAACTTATACGCGTTTTAACGAAAATACGTTGCCACAATTAAACTACATGGTGTGGTTCCCTGCCCGGCCCATGTCATCCGGTTTTGATTTGCTTGGCGGCAAACTGGATGGCTTAATCTGGCGAGTAACGCTATTACCCGATGGCAAACCATTGCTGTATGACAGTATCCATCCCTGTGGCTGCTACCACCTGCTTTTTCCGACACAGCACGCAACAGTCATTACAAACCAGGTTGGTTACGAGGAACCGTTGTTAATACCCAGGCAATTAACTATTAACGAAGGTCAACGCACATACCTCAGGATTGCCAGCAACAGCCATTACATTGATAGTGTTGATACTCAAGGCAGCGTAACAGGTAACGAGATTGCATTAACCAGTATGCACAAGAATGTACTGCGTTCGCTTGCAGCCGGGGATAAAAGAAAGGGGCTTTACGGAAAGAACGGCATCATTGAGCAAAGTGCCCGACTGGAAAGGTTTATCTTCTGGCCCATGGGTATTACCTCTCCGGGAGCAATGCGACAGGCTGGCAACCATGCCACGGCGTTCGTTGGACGGCGACACTTTGATGATGCTTTCCTGTTCGAGCCTTACCTTTCTATAAATAGCGAGCATTGATTAATGCGTTTCGTTGCGAAACTGCTTTTACTTAATCTTTTGCTGTTAGCGCCTGCAATCATGGCGGCAACAATGACGGAAGTTGAGGTCACGAACGAAAAGCAGCGTTACAGGATGACAGCAACAGCAGTATTGCAGGCTGCAACAGACAACGTGATTGAAATCATGGTTGCCTATGACGAGCTCACCAATATCAACCCGTACCTGTTGGAAAGTCGCTTGTTATCAAGCAATGGAGACACACAACGGGTCAGCATGACAACGCGCACCTGTTTCATGTTGATCTGTTACAAGATGCAACACGTGCAGGACTTCGTGCGCCCTGACAAGCAAACCATCTACAGCGAATTCATTCCCGAGCTTAGTGATTTCAAGCACGGTTGGACCCGATGGTCAGCAACGTCGGTAGAAGGCACCGGACAACCGACCACGTTGTTGAAGATTGAACTGGAAGTCGAGCCCGACTTTTTTATCATGCCGATAATTGGCACCAGGGTGTTAAAAGACAAGCTGATAGAGATTACCGAGGTTACTATCGACAACCTCGAGAAAAAGGCGGGATCGCTGCCCTGACTTTTCAGTCTCGGCTTTTATTAAGCAAGGCTGAAACATGGGCCACTACCGCATCGGCGTTTCCCTGCAGGTTATAACCACCTTCCAGTATCGAGACGATACGTCCTTCACAATATGTATTGGACAGTTTTTTCACTAGTTTCGTAAGTGCAGTGAACCCGGCATCGGTGACATTAAAACAACCCAGCTTGTCATATTGCCTGCTATCAAACCCGGCAGAGATAAAAATAAAATCCGGTTTAAATGCGTGTACCGCGGGCACCAGTTGTTGTTCGTAGGCTTGTTGAATCATCGTATCAGTGGTACCACAGGGCAGATGCACGTTTATATTGAAGCCTTCACCCGCGCCGCTGCCCGTCTTTGCCGGGTCACCCGTGCCGGGATACGCGTGTTGATCATGCGATGAAAAAAATAACACGCTCGGGTCATCGTAAAACATCATCTCGGTTGAATTACCATGGTGATAGTCCCAGTCGACGATCAGGATCTTTTTATATCCATATTGTTGCTGGGCATAGCGGGCAGCAATAGCGACATGGTTGAAATAGCAGAAGCCCTCCTCCTTGCCGGTATTCAAGGCATGGTGACCCGGGGGACGCGTGGCGCAGAAAACATGACGCAGGCGGTTCGCGGCGACCTCGTCTACGGCACTGAGCGCTGCGCCTGTCGCGGCACAGGCAACCTCGTACGCTTCAGGATAGTGTCGTTGTATTGATGCAATATGTTGTTCGGTATGAAGACCCTTGATCCATTCCAGCACGTCTGTTTTCAGGCCCGGCCTGGCAACCTGTTCCAGCAAACCGCTTTCCTGCATGGTCTCCATGATGAAGCGAAAACGTGCCGGTGATTCCGGGTGATCAGGGAATAAATGGTACTCGAGGAATACCGGGTCACCGATGTAGCCAATGCCACGATCCTGGCCGGCAAGGGCGGGACGCAGGACGGCAAGTGATAAACCGGTCGCGAAAGTGCTGAAAATAAAGGTTCTGCGCTTCATATATGTTAAATTTATGTTAATTTAAGACATCAAATTAAGTTTATACGTCAGTTTTCTGGAAACACTGGATTATTTACCTACAACCCGGGAACATTGATGAGTACATACGGATACCTTAGCCTAACTCTCGGATTGCTGCTAATGCTGCCAGGTCCACCACTTGCCGCCTGGGAAGTGGTGTCCCAGGCAGACTCAAGCAGCAACATCCAGACCCGCATTGCCCACGCGGAAAACAACGAGGGTTATACGCTGGACATTTACCGTGATAGCGTCGGTGCTATCCGGGCGCGTTTTTCACTGAATCGCCCGCTTGATAAACTGCCTGCACGCCACTGTCCGACATTCCAGGTCGATGACAGGATTCTCGACAACCGCTCGGTTAACGATGCACCCTGTATTAATGATGCTGACTGGAGCGAGTTTGTGCTTGGCTATGTCAACGTCAAGGAAGTGATCTCTCCCAAGCTCTATGCACTCGTGAATGGAGAAACCCTTACCTACCGTTTCATGCTGGATCACGGAGGCTATGATGAAACCAGCTTTTCTCTAAACGGTTCAAAACGCGCCACACTGACCGTTCTGGGCGGCAACGTCAGTATCATCCCAAGGTAATCAGTATCATTCAACGTTGTAAGCGTGACCATGCCTGACTGGCGCGTCATAGATAGCCTGGATTCGGTATCGACTGCCGAGTGGCAAACACTGCAAACAGGTGACAATCCTTTTCTGTCCAGGGCATTTTTATACGGCCTGGAAAAATTCGGTTGCCTTGCTAACCAGCAATGGCAGTCAGCGCATATCGTACTCGAGGAAAACAATACGCTACTGGGGATGATGCCGCTTTATATCAAACAGGATTCCTACGGTGAATTCGTGTTTGACTGGGCCTGGGCCGATGCCTATCACCGGGCCGGACACGCGTATTACCCGAAACTGGTCTCTGCAATACCGTTTACACCGGTATCGGGCCCACGATTACTGATCGCAGAGCACGCCGATATCGATACTTGTCGTGCCAGGCTGGTAGAGGCGGTACGCACGTTAATTGAAGAAAACCGCCTGTCTTCGGCGCACGTGTTGTTCCCGGATGAAGATGAGATGCAGACATATACCGAACACCAGGCGATGTCACGACTGACCATACAGTTTCACTGGTTAAACGACGGCTACCGTGATTTCAGTGACTTTACCGATCGAATGACTTCGAAGAAAAGAAAAAAGCTGCTGCGGGAACGACGCGATGTCATTAGTGCTGGTGTCGAGATAGAACGTCTGACAGGTAGCGATATTACCGAGGCACACTGGCAGGTTTTCCATGACTTCTATTGCAGCACCTTTTACAAGAAGTGGGGTGAACCGAGGATGAACCTGGATTTCTTCCTGTGGCTTGGCGAAACCATACCTGATCAAACCCTGCTGATACTGGCGAAGCAAAATAACCGCTACATCGCCGGTGCTTTTGCAATGCAGGACCGTGAGACGCTGTATGGGCGCCACTGGGGATGCAACACCGAGGTCCCCTTTCTTCACTTTGAATTGTGCTACTATCAGACTATAGAGCACGTGCTTGAGAACGGTCTGTTGAAACTGGATGCCGGTGTACAGGGCGAACACAAACTGGCGCGGGGCTTTTCCCCCGTTGGCATGTCATCTGCACACTGGATCCGTGAACAGGCATTTTCGCAAGCAATAAAAGATTACCTGAAGCGTGAAACCGGGATGGTACGTGAGCATATTGCCATGCTCGAAACGCATCTTCCCTACAAGCAAACTGGTTGAGTGTATGACCTACGGAAACTTTAAAGAAGGTAATAGCAAGCTTTACTGGGTAAAGGAAAATCTGCTCGCAAATGATTTTCCGGATGTACACCAGGCCTTGCGTGATCCTGATGGTTTGCTTGCCATCGGCGGTGATCTTTCAAGTGATAGGTTGTTACAGGCATATCGTAGTGGCATATTTCCCTGGTTTAACGAGGGCCAGCCTATTTTATGGTGGTCGCCTGACCCACGCTGTGTACTGGAACCAGCTGATATTAATGTTTCCCGCAGCCTGGCCAAGAGAATCCGGAAAAAAGAATACGACATAACTTACAACCAGGCATTTGACGAAGTCATAAAAGGTTGTGCAGCAAGTCGCAAGGGAGTTAACGAAACCTGGATCACCGGCGACATCAAGGAAGCTTACCTGAACCTGCATTATCGTGGTTACGCACACTCGGTGGAATGCTGGTATGAAGGCAAGGTTGTCGGTGGCCTCTACGGCATTGCTATCGGCAAGGTGTTTTTTGGTGAATCCATGTTCAGTCACAGGACCGATGCTTCCAAGGTAGCACTGGTTCACCTGGCCAGGACGCTGGAACAAAAACAATTCCGTATGATTGATTGCCAGGTGCATTCCAGGCACTTGCAGTTTATGGGTGCCAGGCCAATCAAACGTGAATTATTCATTGGCTTGCTGGAAACTTATTGCAGTGATGAAAAGACAACCGACTGGGAATACTAATGGACAACCAGTCAAGCAAGCTGCGTTTCTTTCTGACCACCCCTCACCCATGTAACTATATTGACAACCAGGAAGCGACCAGCCTGTTTGCCGACCCGCTCTACCCCAAGAACAAGACACTTTACTCTATGCTTGTAGCAAATGGTTTCAGGCGCAGTGGCGAGCACCTCTACAAACCTCATTGTTCACACTGTTCGGAATGCGTCCCTGTCAGGATACCGGTAAGGGAATTTAACCCTCGAAGACGGCAACGACGTGCGCTCAGAAAAAATACGGACGTTGTGGTCACTGAGACATTGGCAGAATTCCATCCCGAACACTTTGACCTGTACCAGCGCTATTTACGCGCACGGCACCGGGATGGTGGTATGGATAACCCAACCGAGGACAATTACCGCGATTTTCTCTGGTGCAACTGGTCAGAAACCCGCCTGTTTGAGTTCAGGCTTGATGATCACTTGCTGGCAGTGGCCGTGGTCGATAGCCTGGCTGACGGCAATTCGGCCGTATATACCTTCTTTGACCCAGACTTTACCGCCCGCAGCCTCGGTCAATTCGCGATCCTGCACCTGATCAGACAAACGCGGCGCGAGGGAAAACGCTGGCTATACCTCGGTTACTGGATTGCCAGCTGTGACAAAATGAAATACAAGATCGAATACCAGCCCATAGAATGTTTCCTGGACAATGAATGGAAGCGATTCAGCCAGATTCCCGGCAATGACTTTGCAGTAACCAGATAATTAGTGCACAATTCGCACTTTTTTAGCAACCGAGGACTGTATGGCCAAAGAAGATCAGATAGAAATGGAGGGAACCGTAACCGAGACATTGCCGAACACGATGTTTCGAGTTGAGCTCGACAATGGACATGTCATTACCGCACACATCTCTGGAAAAATGAGAAAACACTATATTCGTATCCTGACCGGAGACCGTGTTACCGTAGAAATGACCCCCTATGACCTGACCAAGGGCCGTATCACCTTCAGAGCGCGCTAGGCGTTCAATCATCCGTCCTAACTAGTTACTTTTTTTAACTGCCCGCACCTTTTCCAGGTCGGCAGCCGTATCGATCCCTACCCCTGATTCTGCACTGGCAATCGCTACATAGATCCGGTCGCCGTGTTCCAGCACGCGTAATTGTTCAAGTGCCTCGTTTTGTTCCAGACGACCTGGCGGCCATTTACTGAATTCACAAAGATAACCGGCACGGTAAGCATAAAGGCCAATATGCCGGTACACCGAATCCGGCATGCCACCAGCGCGATTGGCAGGTAATGGTGAACGACTGAAATAGAGCGCGTAACGGTTTCGGTCAAACACCACCTTGACTACGTTGGGGTCAAGATAATCCTGTTCATCGTTAATGGCCTCACACAGGGTTGCCACGCTTGCCGTCGGGTTATCGTTTAAGCCATTTGCCACCTGCTCAATAAGTTGTGGTGGGAGTCCATATTCATCTCCCTGTACGTTAACAATGATTTCATCATCGGCGAGTTGCTTCAGCTTGATCATTTCTGCCAGGCGATCCGTTCCGGATTCATGTTTACTGGAAGTCATGACTGCCTCGGCACCAAACGCCGTCGCGGCTTCGGCAATTCGTTCATCATCGGTGGCTATCCAGATGTTACCGGCGCTGGTGGCACAACATGCCTCGTAAACATGCTGGATTAGTGGTTTGCCGTGAATATCCAGCAAGGGTTTACCCGGCAGGCGCGTCGATGCATAACGCGCGGGAATGATGATCGTGTAAGACGCGGACACTATTTTAGCTGGTCAGCTTCTTCTTCGCTGATCGTCCTGGCCTCTTCTTCCAGCATCACGGGAATACCATCCCGTATCGGATACGCCAGGCGTGCTGACCGGGATAACAGTTCCTGTTTCTTCTTGTCATATACCAGTGGTCCCTTGGTTACAGGGCAAACCAGTATTTCAAGCAGTTTTCTATCCATTAATCGCTTCCTTCATCAGGTTATCCAATCGAATGCTGAATGCCTCGGGCAGACTGGCCTTGATCGGCAGGTACCAGTGTACCCGGTTAGCAAATGACAGGCATTTTACCGCATCTTTTTCCGTCATCACTACCGGCAGGCCATCATGAAAAGTAATATCTTCGGCCTTGAATGGATGATGATCCGGAAAAACGTGTTTGATGACATGCACGTTATGATTACGTAAGTGCGCAAAAAATCGTTCGGGATTGCCAATGCCCGCAACGGCGTGAACTTCCTGCCCCTCAAGTTCCTTAATTGACATGATTTTGTCATTATCTTTCAGTGACACCAGGTCACCGTATGTATAGTCCATCTTGTACTCATGCCGTGCCGCCTTGTACTTGCTGACAATCATGTCAACGCTATGCAGGCGCCCCAGAGGTTCTCGCAGGGGACCTGCCGGCAGGCAACGTTCATTACCAAAACGACGCTGCCCATCAATCACACAAATCTCGATATCCCTGCCCAGTCCATAATGCTGTAAGCCATCATCACAGATGATCAGGTTGCACTTGTAATGCTTGATAAGCTCTTCGGCAGCAAGTCGACGTTCTTTGGCTACCGCTACCGGAGTCAGCGTATTTCTCGCGATAAGAACCGGTTCATCGCCGACCAGTAACGGGTTACTGTCAGGCCTGACCTGCTGTGGTGAATCCGATTCATATCCACCATAACCACGACTGATAACACCCGGCTTCAAGCCTTTTTTTCTAAAATAATCTACCAGCCATAACACCAGCGGTGTTTTGCCCGTACCACCCACTGTGATATTGCCAACGACAATGACCGGTGCATCGATGTGATTGATGGCAAAAATCCCGGACTGGTAACACAGACGACGAATAATAATTACCAGGGCATAACACCATGCCACTGGCACCAGTAGCAGGCCTAGCGGGTGAGAGGAATACCAGAGTTTCTCGAAGAATTCATTTGCGGACGACATAAAGAGAGTATCAGTTACCTGAGCTGTCTTCCTCCAGTTCCTTGGTCGCAAACGTAATCTTGACCAGTCCAAGTTGCCGCGCTGCATCCATGACCTTGACTACTGACTGGTGAGTCGCGTTGGCATCAGCATTGATAATAATGGGTGGTTCATTCATGCCTACCAGCGCCTCTGACAAGGCATTCTTGATCGTTTCAAGCTGTGCATTTACCAGTGCCTTATCATTGATATAAACATTGCCCCCGGCATCAAGCCCGATATTGATCGCATCCGGCTTCGCTTCTGTCAATTCCTTGGATGAGGTTGGCAAGGTGATATTGATCTCGGAATTATGTTCGAACGTGGTCGATACCATGAAAAAAATCAGCAACAGGAAGACAACATCGATAAGCGGCGTAATATCCAGGTTCACCGTATCCGGCTTGTCCTTTCTGAAGTTCACGCCTGCTCTTCTCCAACAGGCTGCTCTGATTCGCGCATACCACACATAACCTCAACCATCTTCAATGCTTCCTGCTCCATCATCATGGTCAGTTCATTGACGCGGCCACTGAAATAACGATGAAACATCAGGCTCGGTATAGCGACCGACAAGCCTGCAGCCGTGGTAATCAATGCCTCGGATATACCTTCTGACAAGACACTGGGATCGCCAACGCCCTGTGCCGTAATCACGGTAAAGACCTTGATCATGCCTATGACAGTACCGAGCAGACCCAACAGTGGCGTAATGGAGGCTATCGTGCCAAGGGTATTCAGAAAGCGTTCCAGTTCATGCGAAACATGGCGACCAACTTCCTCGATACTTTCCTTCATGATTTCCCGCGAGTGATGCCGGTTAACCAGGCCAGCTGATAACACCATTCCCAGCGGCGAACTGTTGCGCAATGCCTGCAGGCGCTTCTGGTTAAGGTGTCCAACCTTTTCCCACTGCCAGACCTTGGAGACCAGGTTTTTGGGGGCAATCTTGCTATCGCGCAGTGACCAGAAGCGCTCGGCTATGATAGCCATGGCAATGATGGAACATAGCAGGATAGGCCACATCAGTAAGCCACCTGCTTTTATTAATTCAAGCACCTGTGTTTCTTCTCCATTTGCAGTGTTTAATTGTGATACGCGTCATTATGCCAAAATCGTCTGTATTCATGGCGGTAATCATCCACGGTCAGGCCAGAACTGGCGAAATTCACCAACAGCGCCCCGGATTGATAGCTGACGCGGGTATCAACGCCACGTTGTTTGTAGCGCATGATTATATCCTGTTTCGGCAAGCCGAATCGATTCCTGTATCCGGCCGTAATCAATGCGTAATCCGGTCCTACCGCGTTGATAAAGGCCGGGCTGGAGGAACTGCGGCTGCCATGATGTGGAACAACCAGTACCCTGCTTCCCAGTTTTTCATAGTGATGCTGCACCAGGTCAGCTTCAGCACGTCTTTCAATGTCTCCCGTTAACAATACACTACCATATGCACCGGAGACCTTCAGGACACAGGAGGCATTATTCCCCTCAAGTATGCCATCACTGGCTGGATGCAACATAGCAAAGCGTACACCATCCCATTCCCAGCCCTGCCCGGCATGACAATGAAACGCATGCTGATAACCGGTTTCAGCCGGCACGCTGCTCAATACGCGTGCTGGTTGTGCCGCCTCGATCACGGCACTGGCACCGCCGATATGATCATTGTCACCGTGACTGATCACCAGCATATCGAGTTGCTGTATTCCCTGGTTGACCAGGTAAGGCACGATCACGGCTTCACCGACATCAAACCGTTCTGAAAATCGCGCGCCGGTATCGTATAACAGCGTATGTTTTCTCGTCTGGACCAGTGCTGCCAGCCCCTGCCCCACGTCGAGCAAGGTCAACCTGAACTCTGACGGTTTTGGTTGCAGTAATTGGGGAAAAGCCAGCGGTAATAACCAGACAATACCGAGCCAGCGTGCCGGTAGCCCCCTTGGCATAAACAGGATCAAAATGCCAATGAACGCGCATAACCAGGCGCTGAACCCGGAACCGGGAACGGCCAGCGTATGCACTGGTAAAGACTGCAACCATTCGAGGAACCACCAGAGCATATCAATCAGGTAAACAGCGACCCGGTAAAGAACTTCAGAGAACGCGGGCTCTAAAAACAAACCAGGCATTGCCAATAACAACAGTGGCACGATAACAAGACCGACCAGGGGAATGCTGACAACGTTGGCTGCAACTGAATAGACCGGCAACTGGTTAAAGCAGATGATCAATAGCGGTCCCAGTAACAGGCTTAATGCAACTTGCAATTTAAACCAGCGTCGCAGCGAACCGGCTGATGCACTACGGCCCTGTAAAAGGTACAGGATCGCCGCCACGGCACAGAACGATAACCAGAATCCACTGGATTGAAATGACAGTGGGTCCAGCAGCAGTACCAGCAATGCCGCCAGGCAAAGGCTGTGACTAACCGCGACAGGCCGTGCCAACATAACCGAACCCAGCACTACCGCAATCATGATCAATGCACGCTGGGTTGGCAGGGAAAACCCTGCCAGTAATGCGTAAACCAGTGCAGACACAAAGGCGAACACAATAGCCGCCCGGGGCGCAGGGATGATGCGTGTCAGTGTATTGCAACAGCTCCAGCCCGTGCGGACCAGCCAGTAAACCATGCTGGCAACCAGACCAAGGTGCAATCCTGATATGGCAATCAGGTGACTGGTACCGGTTTGCTGAAATAAAGTCCGTTGCGGGCTAGTCAGTTGAGAGCGGTCGCCCAGGCTTAATGCCAATACCAGTCCCTGGTATTCGGGCAAGACGAGTTTTTTGATCTGTTGCGCAAGATAGAAACGAATGCGCTCCACGTATGCGCCCTGTGCCGGTTGCAGTAATGCTGGTTCAGCATTGTTCCTGACATAGCCAAGTGCACGGATACCCTTTCGTAGTAACCATGCCTCGTAATCAAACCCACCCGGATTCATAAAACCATGCGGTCTTTTTAAACGCACGACCATTTGCCATGTCTGTCCGGGCATGACCTCGACATTACTGTTATACCAGTTCAGCCGGGTATCCAGTTGACCTGGAATATCCACGAATGGGGGCAATTGTGCACCGGGCAAAGATATGTGCGTGATACGAAACCGGAAACGCTGGTAACGTTCAAACACCTCTGGCATAGAGATTACCTTACCCTGGACCAGGATATCGCGTTGCTCCAGTGCCACGGGCAACGAGTCTTTTAACATCAGGTGGCCACTGAGAACCATCCAGCCTGCACCAAGGACTAAGAAGACAGGAACGTTAAAAAGTTTATACTGACGGGCAAGCTGTAAAGTCAACGGTATCAGTATTAGCGTTGCCAGAGATGGCAACGTGGACAATTGCTGTACGGCGTACAGCCCAAACATAAATGCCAGCATCCTTGCAAGCATGAAATTTCAATCTCCCTGGGCGTCTATTAAGCTATAATAGCGCGCTTTTTTAAGGGTCAACACATAACAATACGATGAGTCTGCGCAACCTGCTTAAACGGCATTTGCCAAACAAGGAAAAATTACAAGCCCATGGCAGCCTGAATTTCCTGGCTGATCATTTGCACGATCCCAACCTGTGGCATATTCACCGACGTTCGTCCGCCGGTGGTGCTGCTGTTGGGGCTTTTTGCGCCTTTATTCCGCTGCCAATACAGATGGCCTGCGCCGCCATCCTGGCGATCCTGTTCCGGGTAAACCTGCCCCTGGCCGTCGTCTTTTCGCTTATCAGCAACCCTATCACCATTCCGCCCATGTTCTTTTATGCGCATAAGCTGGGTAGCTGGTTACTTGGTATACATCACAAAGGTGTCCAATTCCAGTTCTCCTGGGACTGGTTTATCAGTACGTTTGTCGACATATGGCAACCGCTGGTACTGGGTTGCTCCATACTGGCAATAATCAGCGCATCGATAACCTATTTCCTGGTGCGACTAATCTGGCGCTTTACATCAATTAACAAGTGGCTGGCCAGGAGAAAGTTTCGTAACAACGGTAAATCAGGCGGGATGTAATTCACCGTCGTGCAATTCCATCACCCTGTCAACTCGTCGCGCCAGTTCCAGATTATGTGTCACCATGATGAGGCTGGTGCCGAGGCTTTTGTTCAACTCGAGTATTAATTCAAAAACCTGGTCAGCGGTTTTCTCATCCAGGTTCCCGGTAGGTTCATCGGCAAGAACACAGGCCGGTGATGTCACCAGTGCGCGTGCAATCGCGGCACGCTGCCTTTCACCTCCGGATAGTTCGCCCGGCTTGTGCAACAGTCGCTGCTGCAGCCCAACCTTGCCCAGTAACTCTTCTGCCTTGTCCATGGCCTGCTGCTTGTTATCACGTCTGATCAGCAATGGCATAGCCACGTTCTCGATGGCCGTAAATTCAGGTAACAGGTGATGAAACTGGTAGACAAAACCCAGCATGCGGTTGCGAAGTTTGCCTCTTTCTTCGTCACCCATCTTGCTCATGACCTGGTCATTCAACAGGACTTCACCGGAATCCGGTACATCCAGTCCTCCCAGCAAGTGTAACAACGTACTTTTACCCGAACCCGATGCGCCGATAATGGCCACACTTTGGTGTGTGGCAATACTGAATTCAACTCCTTTCAATACTTCAACGCGTAATTCTCCCTCGCTATAGCACCTGGTCAGGCCACGGGTTGCCAGCAAACTATCACTCATAACGTAATGCCTCCGCCGGTTGTGTTTTGGCTGCACGCAACGCGGGATAGATAGTGGCCAACAAACAAAGGATAAATGCAATCACGCTGATAGTAATCACATCTTCCCAGTGCATATCGGAGGGCAGATCACTGATGTAATAGATATCGGGTGACAGGAACTTGGTGCCCAGCATGGACTCGATCGCGGGTACCAGCGTTTCCACGTTAGACGCCAGCCAGACTCCTCCTGCCACGCCCAGCGCAATACCGACAACGCCAATGATAGTGCCCTGGATCATGAATATCTTGAGTATGCTGCGCGGACTCGCACCCAATGTTCGTAATACCGCGATATCCGATTGCTTGTCTGAAACCATCATGACCAGCGTTGAGATAATGTTAAACGCGGCAACGGCCACGATCAGCATCAGGATGACAAACATGACTGTTTTCTCGGTTTTCAACGCGCGAAAGAAATTGGCATGACGTTGGGTCCAGTCCACGACCCAGTAGTTGCCGGGCAACTGTGCCACGATTTCACGACTAATGCGCGGTGCCGCCAGGATATCATCAGTCTTGAGACGTAAACCGGTTGGGCCCTCCTTCCTGAACAGGCGCATGGCATCATCCATGTGTATTAACGCGAGCCCACTGTCGAACTCGTGCATGCCAACTTCAAAAATACCTGTCACGTTAAAGCGTTTCAGTCTTGGCAGGATGCCAGCCGGCGTCACGTTTGCCTGTGGTGCAACCAGTGTGACCTTGTCGCCCAGGGAAACAGCCAGCGAACGTGCAAGTTCTTTCCCAAGGATAATATTAAAATCACCGGCAACCAGGCTTTGTAATTCACCCAGGATCATTTTTTCGGTCACCATGGCTACCTTGGGTTCTTCATCGGGCAGGATGCCGCGGATAATCATACCGTTGACACGCTTGTTATTAACCAGCATGCCCTCGGCATGGAAATACGGTGCGACACCGAGTATCTCGGGATGAGACGCGACTTCCCTGGCTATAGGTTCCCAGTCATTGAGCACATCCCCGTCCTCGATCACGGTGGCATGCGATGCCATACCAAGGATGCGTTCCTTGAGTTCTTTCTCGAAACCATTCATAACCGACAGCACGGTGATCAATGCCATCACACCCAGTCCCACACCCAGCATGGATGTCAGCGAGATGAACGAAATAAAGTGGTTGCGGCGGCGGGCACGAACATAGCGCAGCCCAATCAGGGTTTCATACGAATCAAACATTGGCGGGCATTATAAGCAGGAAGTGGTTTACATGAAACGCAAGAATAAGACGCTTGCCGATTCATCGGTTAAGATACACGCCGATGAAAATACTAGCGATTGAAACTGCCACCGAGGCCTGCTCTGCCGCGTTACTCGTTGATGATAATGTCACTACTCGCAGCGAGGTTGCACCCCGGCAACATACCAGCCTGATCCTGCCCATGGTGGATTCTTTATTGCAGGAGGCAGCCATAGAGGTTGCCGACCTGGATGCCATCGCCTTTGGCCAGGGCCCCGGTGCCTTTACCGGCGTACGTATCGCCATTGGTGTCGTCCAGGGGCTGGCCTTTGCCCACGATATCCCGGTTATTCCGGTTTCATCAATGGCAGCCCTGGCCCAGCAACAGGCAGAAAAACACGCGAATATTGCCGTTGCCATTGATGCC
The DNA here is from genome assembly GCA_965229565.1 of Gammaproteobacteria bacterium. Lineage (GTDB taxonomy): Bacteria > Pseudomonadota > Gammaproteobacteria > Eutrophobiales > Eutrophobiaceae > JANQNX01. The sequence goes on from OZ245888.1 coordinate 1,936,640, forward strand.
CGTATGCAGGAGATCTACTGGGGCCTGTTTCACCGCGATAACGATGGCATCATGCAGCTAAGCGGCAAGGAAGTCGTGTGTGCACCTGAGTCCATCGAGCTACCAGCCGGCGCTGACTGGTTCGGTGTGGGCAGCGGCTGGCAGACTTATTCAGACATACTCGCCCAACGCTGTGATGGCAGGCTGACAGGTTACGAGGGTGAACGCTTCCCGCTGGCGGCACACGTACTGGCAATTGCAAAACAGCGGTTCCTGCAAGGTGCGACCAGTTCGGTGCTGGAAGCCGCGCCGGTCTATTTAAGAAACAAGGTTATTAATTGATTAATCAATAGTTTATGTTGCTTTATTAATTCTTATTCTCGATATTATAATCAACATATTCAACCCCGGTTTTGATCTGCCCATCACCGTTTAATATCAACCACCGGTAGGCAGGGCTTTTATTATCAACGGCGAACGTCTCGCTGCCCGGCTTGAACTGCAGGCAGGTAGATGGACTACCCAGCAGCAGGCAGTTGTCTCGTGTTTGTTCAAAGGCCTGGTGAATATGTCCCCAGATAACCCCCTGCACGTTGGCATGCGTGTCCAGCACGGCAAACAGCGCATCGGCATTGGTCAGCGACATGGCATCCATCCACGGACTGTTTATCGAGACGGGATGATGATGTAACGCGACCAGGATCGAATGCCGAGGGTATTGCTGCAGGCAGTCCTGTAAAAATACCAGTTCCTCTTCGCCCAGGGTGCCGGCATGCTCACCATCGACATGCGTATCCAGCAGGATGATGGCCCAGTTGCCGGTCACGACCAGGTTGCTATGGTCAAAACCGTTATTTCCGAGGACATAATCCATCTCGGTGACATTATCGTGATTGCCGGGCAGGTAAAATAACGGCGTGGTCAGGGAAGCCAGGTGGTCAGCCAGTCGCTGGTAGGCCCCTTCTGACGGTTCGTGCACCAGGTCGCCCGTTAACAGGACAATATCAGCGTCAGCCTCATTCGTTTTGATGACGTCAATAACAGCAGACAGGCTACGAGAAGTGTCGAAATTTTCAAACACCGATTCGCCGTCGTTTAACACATGCGTATCGGTTATCTGTATGATCTTGATCGCCTGGTCGTCACGCGGTTGAATACGGGAGGCGATAGTTTGCTTGGGCGACATGATTGATAACGGATACTGGTTATAAGTGAGTAGAAAAAGTCTTAATCTGAACGACGCAGTCTACGATTATATGTTGTCGGTTTCACTAGATGAACCCGATATTCTGCGTCGCTGTCGCGAGCAGACCGCAAGCCATCCCATGGCCAGGATGCAGATCGCACCGGAACAGGGGCAATTCTTCCGCTTCCTGGTAAAAAGCCTGGGCGTGCGTAACGCGATAGAGATAGGCGTCTTTACTGGCTATAGCAGTCTCGCTATCGCCCTGTCGTTACCTGATGATGGAAAACTGCTTGCCTGCGATAACGATCCCGAGGTCACCAACATAGCGAAAGACTACTGGGTTGAGGCCGGGGTCGAGCACAAGATAGACCTGCGCCTGGCACCGGCACTGCAGACACTGGACAAGTTATTAACCAGTGCCGATCAGTACCGGTTCGACTTTGCCTTTATCGACGCGCATAAACCGGAATACATCGACTACTATGAAAAGCTGTTGCCGTTGATGCGCAGCGGCGGCGTGCTGGCAATCGATAATGTCCTCTGGAATGGCAACCCGGCCGACCCCGACTGTACCGACGAGGATACCGATGGGATCCGGCGTTTCAATGAACACGTACGACAGGACACGCGCGTACAGCAATGCCTGTTGCCCATTGCCGACGGCATTACTTTAGCATATAAATACTGATATATTTCAGTATTCTATATAGATTATATAAAGCTATTTATAGATTTCTTCCGGGGCCTGGATCAAGCTCCTGTTTCGGAAAAAATCGGCAATATCTTGCAACTGGTGTGTCACCGGCATGGCTGGCAGCGAATTGAGCAGGCGCTTGCCGTAGGATTTACTGACGATACGTTTATCGCAGATGACGCACACGCCGCTATCGTTGATATCACGTATCAGGCGCCCGACACCCTGTTTCAGCACGATGGCCGCCTGCGGTACCTGGTATTCCATGAACGGTTTACCGCCCTGTTTGGCGAGGTAGTTCAACCTTGCCTGCAACACCGGGTCATCCGGGCTGGCAAACGGAAGCTTATCGATGATCACCAGCGACAAGGCCTCGCCCTTCACGTCTACACCTTCCCAGAAACTGTTGGTACCCAGTAGCACGGCATTCCTGGTCTGGCGAAACCGGTTCAGCATCTCCGAGCGCGAGGCACGGCCCTGGATAAAGGTCGGGTAATCGATCTCCTCGGCCAGTCGCTTTGCTGCCCGGTTCAGGGCCTGGTGACTGGTAAACAAGACAAATGCATGACCATCACTCAGTTTTAACAAGGCAATAGTGCGTTCTATAAAACGGTCAAAGAATGCCCGGTCGTTGGGTTCAGGCAAGTCGGTCGGGATATACAGCGCGGTCTGTTTCGCATAATCAAACGGGCTGTCCCACACGCGTGTATCGCAATCTGCCAGTCCCAGCTGGTTCTTGAAATGCGTAAAGTCGTTATTCACGGCCAGGCTCGCAGACGTGAAGATGCTGCTGGCATTGTAAGTATTTAAACGCTGTTGAAAGGTCTCGGCGATATTGACCGGCGTCTGGTTCAGGTAAAAATGTAAACCACGTACCTCGACCCAGCGGATCAGGCTGTCACTACCGCTGCTGATGTATTTCTCGATAAAGTCATAGTGCAGGCGACAACGTTGCCAGCAATTCTCAAGTAGCTTGCCACGTTGCTTAACCTGTTCCAGCGCATCCACCAGTTCCTGCAACTGCTCCAGCATCAGCGGCATTTCAGTCGATAACGCCGTGTTATCCCACAGTTCCTGCCAACCGGAACGACGGTCCTGCCTGCCAAACACCAGGCGTACATCACGTACGCTTTTTTCCATGCGCACCAGTAACTGTTCCAGCTTGTCGATATCACCGGCCTCCTCGCGATCGGCCAGACGAATATCAGACACCAGTTCCAGTAACTGGCGACTGCTCAGGGCCTGGCTGAAATAGGTAGAGGCCAGTTCGGGTAACTGGTGCGCCTCATCGAAAATGATGGTATCCGCCAGTGGTAACACCTCGCCGAAACCGCTCTCGCGTAGGCCCATATCGGCCAGTAATAAATGATGATTGGTGATCACCAGGTCGGCTTCCATGGCCGCCTTGCGATTCTTAAAGACGAAACACTTGTCGTATTCCGAACAGGACTGGCCCAGGCAGTTTTCCGTGGTGGAAGTTACCAACGTGCGTAGCGTTGAATTGTCCTCCATCATGGGCAGTTCGTTGATATCGCCACTGGTCGTCGACGAAGACCATTGCACGACCTCGTGCAGGTCAGTCATTTGCTGGTAAGTCAGGTCGCCCGGTTCATCCCTCGCCGTTTGCATCCGTTTCAGGCAAACGTAGTTGGCGCGCCCTTTCAGTACCATGATCGTGACCGGATGACGCAGTACATCCAGGATAACCGGCAGATCTTTTTGCTTGAGCTGGTCCTGCAGGTGCTTGGTCCCGGTGGAGACAATGGTTTTCTTTTCGCTGAGTAATGCCGGCACGAGGTAGGCCATGGTCTTGCCCGTGCCTGTGCCTGCCTCGCAAATCAGGTCCTGGCCCTGTTCAATCGCATCGTAGATGGCCAGCGCCATGGATTCCTGTTCAGGACGATATTGAAAACCTTTCAGTAGCCCGGACAGGTCACCATCCCTGGAAAAGACATCAGATATGGATTTCATGTGCTTGCCACGAGAACGGGGTAAACCAGTAACAGAACAACAGGATAAATCAGCAAGCAGTTATTCCGGTTGATTGGACCACACTCCTTCCTGTTGCAGGCCACCTTCGGCCGTCCACACCAGGTCGGCAATCACCTTGAATTTCGCGATCGTCATCGCACCCTTGCGGTTTTGCGAGGAATCCTTGCCTTCCAGTTCATTCATGATGACATCACGGCTGGCCATGTACAGTTCCTGTGGAAAGAACTCTTCATCCATGATCACCAGCACGATAGCATCCCAATCCTGTTCCAGTTTGAGTTGACCAATACGGTGGCCCTGTTTCTTCTCATTAAATATTGCCCGGCCTTTTACCTGTATACGTATTTTCTTGCCATCGCGTTCCATGACCGCGTCATAGGGCAAGCGGTTATCGTTGTTGGGCGTCAGCTTGAGAATGGAAATGGCATCATTGATCGCGATCTCCGGCGTAACCGGGAGTATCTTGCCGGTGGCCTTGCGGTATTCACTGGCGATACGCCGCGTCTCGGTGATCAGTTTGTCGACGGAATAAAGACTCATTACAACTAGTTATTCTTTAATGTAAATGTATGCATGTCATGGATATCGTCGCTACCCGATAACACCATCAGCAAACGATCCAGTCCGACCGCCACGCCGGCACATTCGGGCAGGCCATGCTCCAGCGCGGCCAGGAAATGCTCGTCGAGTGGCGCGACAGGCAACTGTTTTTGTTTACGCACTTCGATATCTTTCAGAAAACGCTCTCGCTGTTCTAATGGATCACTCAACTCCGAGAAACCGTTGGCCACTTCCATGCCGTTTAAAAACAGTTCGAAACGTTCACACACCTCGCTGTTATCGGCCTTTATCTTCGATAACACGGACATACAGGCCGGGTAATCATGGATCATAAGGCTTTTTTCCGATCGAATCTCTTTATTAACCCGATGCGAAAACAAAAAATCCAGCAATTCGTGCCGGTCATCACTTGCATCATCCCAGCCGGCATTACGTGCCAGTGCCATTAATTCCGCTGTTTCCGCCTGTAACGGGTGGACCTTCACTGCCTGCTCAAAGATGTCGGCATAAGTCACCCTGGTGGGTGTTTCCAGGCCAAGGGTTTCAAGTAACGCGGCAACCTCATCCATTAGCTGGTGATAGTCCATGCCCAACCGATACCATTCCAGCATCGTGAACTCGATCGTATGGCGCCTGCCCTGTTCACCGTTGCGAAACACGTGCGCAATCTGAAAGATATCACCGCTACCTGCCGCTAACAGGCGCTTCATACAAAACTCGGGCGAGCTATGCAGGTATAAATGTTCAAGATCGGGCAAGCTGGCACTGGCCGTGACCGTATCAATAAACGGATCGGTAATGCCGGCGGATGCCAGTATCGGGGTATCCACCTCCATGACCTGCCTGGCCGCCATGAATTCACGGATTTGCCGGTAGAGCAAGGCACGCCGCTTGATTACATCGTTCGTGGCAAGGGGCCGCCATGTATTTGCATTCGTCATGGCGGGAGATGTTAAGGTTTGCTGGTCTAAACTGCCAGCCGCAATGAGTTAGTCTCTTAAACGACTGTCCAGTTGATCGACCAGCTCGGCCCAGTCTGAATCATCTACAATCGATTCCCTGAGGAACGCGGCCTGGCTCTCTGTCCAGCAGTCTGCGTCTGGCAGAGGCACGTTATCCGGGATGGGTCTGTGGGTATGGATAAACTTGTCTATGTCTTCGGGCGCACTATCCAGCCCAAGCTGGGCGAACAACGCGGACAATGTATGCTCGAAACTTTCCATTACTACCATCTACTCCTATTAAGACTTTGTCTTTAAGTATAGTAGATACTGTATGGCTTGCAGGCTTACTCCTTGGCGCGGCTGACGTACTCACCTGTGCGAGTATCGATCTTCAGTAGTTCACCGTTCTCGATAAACAAGGGCACTTTCACGACAGCACCGGTCTCCAAAGTTGCAGGCTTGGAACCGCCCTGGGCCGTATCACCACGTACACCCGGATCGGTATCCGAGATCGCAAGAATGACAAAGTTAGGGGCAGAAACAGACAACGGCACGTTGTTCCAAAGCGTAACCAGGCAGTTTTCCTCGCCCTTGATCCACTGTTTCGCATCGGCCACGGCCTTTTCATCGGCGGCAAATTGTTCGAACGAGGTCTGGTCCATGAAGTACCACATCTCGCCATCGTTATAGAGATACTGCATCTCCAGTTCGATCACGTCGGCAGCATCGATAGACTCGCCGGATTTGAACGTTTTCTCCAGTACGCGGCCGGTCTTCAGGTTACGGATTTTGACCCGGTTGAATGCCTGTCCCTTGCCGGGTTTGACGAATTCATTTTCGATAATAGAACAGGGATCGCCGTCCAGCATGACCTTCAAGCCCTGTTTGAACTCATTCGTACTATATGTCGCCATCGTAGTCTCTTTCCAATATAGTTGCGTAAAAAGCGCGTATCATAATTGAACTTGGTCAACAATGCAGTCCCCTAACTGGCAAAAACAACTGGCAAACGCAATCAGGCGCCCTGAACAACTGCTGGAATATGTTGGCCTGGACGCGGACAGCATCGGTTACAGCCAGTCCGGGCTGGAGCAGTTCCCGGTGCGCGTGCCGCATGCCTTTGCTGACCGCATTACACGTAGTAACCCGCATGACCCAATCCTGCGCCAGGTGTTTCCCTATATTAATGAAGAAACCACGAAGAGCGGGTTTGTCGTTGACCCGTTGGCAGAAAGCAGTTTTCAACCCGTGCCCGGGCTGCTAAAGAAATACCAGGATCGCGTACTGGTGATTACCACCGGGGCCTGCGCTATACACTGCCGCTATTGTTTCCGCCGACACTTCCCCTACCAGGAATCCACCGGTGCGCATTCACAGTGGCAACAGGGACTGGAATATATCCGGGACAACAGCGACATTCACGAGGTGATATTCAGCGGCGGTGATCCACTCAGCCTGTCTGATGACAAGCTGCTGTCACTGTGTGAATCCGTGGCCGACATTGAGCATGTGGATCGCATACGTTTGCATACACGCTTCCCGGTGGTGTTACCCGACCGCATCAATAAAAGCTTGCTTGAACGATTGACTGACCTTGGTAAGGAGATCGTCATGGTCTTACATATTAACCATGCCAACGAGATCGATGACACGGTATCGAATATGCTTGGACTGTTAAAACAGCATCGTCTTTATGTATTAAACCAGTCCGTGTTGTTAGACGGGATCAATAATAATGTAGAGAGCCTGGTACAACTGTCGGAGAAACTCGTGGCCAACCACGTCGTGCCCTACTACCTGCACCTGCTGGACCCGGTCGCCGGTGCTTCGCACTACGAGGTCGCCCTCGCCGAGGCACAGCAACTTATCAGGGAAATGCGTGAAAGTGTCGCCGGCTACCTGGTGCCTACGCTGGTGACGGAGAAAACGGGCGAGAAATCAAAGACCTTAATGGAGAGATTACCCTAAAGTTATTTACGCCCGCGCCGCTAAACTCTGTAGAACGGGTTTCCCCTCCTTCCCCAGTACCCGCTCTGTAACAATACGCCGGGTGGTTCCGACCACCCGGTTTTTTTATTCGATAAATTATTATTCCTTTAATTCCAAAAGCAGGTGAACGACTTTTTCCTCGCTGTTCTTCGTTTCTTCGAACTGAAATTGTCTGGACAGTTTCTGCATGGCGAAATTGTCGATGAGTGTTTCACCGACTAAACGCTTTATTCCACGTAGCTTGCTATAGGCAATCATCTTGCTCATTAATTTGCTGCCAATGCCGCGTTTGTGCATATCAGAACGTACAATCAAGGCAAACTCCGCCTCAATATTGTCCGAGTCACTGACAATTCGAATGACACCCACCGTTTCATTCTCACCCAGTTTATTTTTTCTAACAGCAATAAATGCCATTTCCCTGTCATAATCAATTTGCGTAAATCTGGCCATTTGTGAATGAGACAGATCACTGACTGCTCGACAAAAACGAAAATAAATGTCCTCTGATTTTGTGTTGTGTAAAAAGTCATTGTGTGCTTTTTCATCTTCCGGCTTTATCGGACGAATCAGAAGGTCCTCACCATCTGTTGTTCTGAAGTGTTCTTCCAGGTTTTTAGGGTAAGGGCATATTGCCAGTCGGGCAGTAGCTTCCTTGTCAGTTTCCTGTAACCGTACCCGCGCATCCAGTGCTATCACACCCTTACTGTTAGCAACTAATGGATTAATATCCAGCTCGATAATTTCTGCATGGTCGACTACCAGCTGTGAAATCTTTAACAGTGTCAACATGATCTCGTTGAGATTTACCGGCTCGACATCACGGAAACCCTTCAACATTTGAAAGATTCGAGTGCGCTGAATCAAGTCTTGTGCCAATGACATATTTAATGGCGGTAGAGCCACAGCTTTATCATTGGTTATCTCGGTTGCTACCCCTCCCTGTCCAAAAAGAATAACAGGCCCAAACACCGGGTCTGTGCTCACCCCGAGTATTAGCTCATATGCCGCATCGTGGCTGACCATCTCCTGAACGGTAAAACCTTCGATGCTCGCATCTGGAAAAAGCTTTTTTATATGGCTTAACATTCCTTCGGCGGCCAGTTGCAAAATGGCTGCCGATTCAACATTTAACAACACACCACCAACATCGGATTTATGGGTAATATCCTTTGACAGGATTTTTAATGCGACCGGGTATCCAATTGTATTGGCATGTTCCACCGCCTCAGTAGCGTCTTTAGCGATTAATGTCTTACTCACAGGGATTTCATATGAGGCTAATAGTTGCTTCGCCTCAGCCTCTGTCATTATTTCCCGCTTTTCCTTGATCAAGGAATTAATGATGTTGCGTGCTGCGGTAATGTCAGGCACAAATTCCCTGGGTATCGATGGCGGCATTTGCATCAGGCTTGCCTGGTTCAAGCCATATTCATAGGTCTGAAGAAAAGCGCGTATAGCAAATTCAGGAGTATCGTAATGAGGAACGCCATGGTGTTTAAATACATCCCTGGCCTCGGCAACCGCATCGCCTCCCATCCAGCAGGTCAATATAGTTTTATTCGAGTCTTGTGCGACCTCGCATACCGCCTGGGCCACCAGTTTGTTATCAATCACCGCAACCGGCACCAGCATGACCAGGATCGCATCCGCATTTGCATCTTTCATCAAGATCTTTAACGCATCTACATAGCGTTTTGCGTCACTATCTCCAACGATATCGACAGGATTTGCGTGCGACCAGTTTTCCGGTAATGACCTGTTCAATGCTGCATAGGTTTCAGGCATTAGCTCTGCGAGTCGTCCACCTTGCTCTATCAGGCTATCGGTCGCAAGCACACCAATACCACCACCATTGGTCATAATAGCCAGCCGGTTACCATGAGTGACATGACGATGGGCCAGAGATTCAACCGCATCAAAAAGGTTCTGGATGGAATATACTCGCAGCATACCGGCACGCCTGATGGCTGCGTCAAACACATCATCGTTTCCTGCCATGGCACCGGTATGTGACGTCGCTGCCGTCGCACCTTCCTGCTTACGCCCGGCCTTTACCACGATTACTGTTTTATTTCGCGCTGTCGCACGGGCAGCAGACATAAATTTCCGCGCCAGCTTGATCGACTCCATGTACAAAAGAATTCCCTTTGTATGCCGGTCGCTTCCCAGGTAATCGAGTAAATCACCAAAATCGACATCGGCACTATCTCCCAACGAGATAAAGTATGAGAATCCGATCCCACGGGATTTGGCCCAGTCAAGAATCGAAGTACAAATGGCCCCTGATTGTGAGATAACAGCGATGCTACCCGGCAGCGAATCAGTGTGCGCAAAACTCGCATTCAATCCAAGCACCGGGTTCAGTAAGCCGATGCAATTAGGCCCGAGGATACGAAAATCATAGGGTTTGGCAGCCTCTAACATTGCCTGTGTCAATCCGTTCTGATCATTGCCGGAATGAAAGCCTGCACTGATTACCACGGCAGCACGCGTGCCGTGTTTACCCAACCGCGCTATGATCTCCGGTACTGTATTTGCCGGTGTACAGATTACGGCGAGATCTGCCACAACAGGCAATTCCTCGATCTGCTGGTACGCGTACACCCCGCAAACGGTTTTGTACTTTGGATTAACCGGAAAAACAGGACCCGCAAAACCCCCATTCAACAGGTTCCTCATGATGACATTCCCGATTGATGCCGGGTTTTCAGAAGCGCCAATAAGCGTCACTGATGCGGGTTGTAACAAGGACTTAAGGTTAACTACGCTCATTAATGCTTAAACCATTCCTTTATTGATGGCACGACTCATAAATAAATATATTGCACTGCAACATGACTGGATGCAAGCAATATAACAAGACAATCCATCTATTTGTTTACTAGCTTGAACATGGATTTACTTAGATTTAATAGTCGCCTCTTATTCCTTAATATTGCTCAGAAGCAATTAGTGGATGGTTTTTAGCCCCGGTTGTTTTGTCATTTCGAAGTAACAACGTGACAGAGAAATCTCATCCAGCATTCTTATTAATACTAAAGCACTATTATTAATATCTGTTGAGTGAGCCTGCTAGATATTGGGCAGCATGTGGACTACAGTTAATAAAAATTTGATTAAAGGGAAATTTTCAAAATGTCCCGCACTGACACCCATATAACAATATGCGAATATTGGCCTCCCTACACATTGTTAGCCAATAGAGAATGAAATGTATCTTCAGAAAGTCGTATTAGAAAATATTGGGCCTGTTGAAAGTCTCGAACTAGAAATGCCATTCTGTGACAATGGAAATCCTAAACCTGTTGTTATAGTCGGAGGAAATGGCACGGGAAAAACAATAATTCTGTCTTATATCATAAATTCTCTTTTAAGCGCCAAGCAGATAGCATACAAAAACACTGAGGTTGAAGAAGGGAAAGTCTATAAACTTAGGAGCCCAAGCTATATTTCGAGCGGCAACCATTATTCATATGCAAACATTGTTTTCGAACAAAACTTACAACAAAAAGAATGGCAGTTAATACAACCACGCAAAGATTTTGAAAAAAACTTACAATACACGTCTATTATTCCTAGCTGGAATGACATTCCAGAAAATGATTCTAATCATTTTTGGTCCAATTTCCCTCAAAAGAAAGTAGAGGTTAAAAAGCTTATAGACAATTCTTGCCAGCTTTATTTCCCTTCAAACAGATTTGAAGAGCCTGCTTGGTTAAATTTTGAGAATTTAACGAGTAGAACAAATTATTCTGATTTGAAACATATATCAGGTTTTTCAGATAGGCAGATAATTTGTTTAACTCCATTAAAAATTAACCAGAGTTGGCTGCTTGATTTGCTACTTGATAGGCAAATTTTTGAGAGTCAATATATTGATTTGCCTATAACTATTGCGGGACATTCACAAAACTATAAGATTTTTCAAGGTTTCCAAGGACAGTCCACTAATATTTACAATTCCATTTTGAATTTATTGAAATTAATCCTGAGGGCAGATGGAGACATTCGTTTTGGTGTTGGGACTAGAGCAAGTAGAAAAATTTCTATCATGAAGAATGATAAACCCTGGGTCCCTAATCTTTTTCAACTCTCAACAGGGGAATCTCTTCTTCTTAATCTCTTTTTATCAATACTGAGAGATTTTGATCTTTCTAATTCATCATTTCAAAATTTAGCCGAAATAAAAGGAATTGTTATCGTTGACGAAATTGACCTGCATTTACATACAACTCTTCAATATGAAGTTTTGCCTGAGTTAATAAAGCAATTCCCAAAAATACAATTTATTGTCACAACGCATTCTCCACTCTTTCTTCTTGGCCTTCAAAATAGATTTAATGATGAAGGATATAATATATTAGAGGCACCTCATTGTAAAAATGTTGGAGTTGAAAAGTTTTCAGAATTTGAAGAAGCCTACAAGCAATTCAAAGAAACTGAAAAATTTAGAAAAGATATTGAAAACGCAATTTCTTCTTCTAACAAACCAATCTTGTTTGTTGAAGGCGATTACGACATTAGGTATCTACAGAAATCTGCAGAGCTTCTGGGAAGAGAAGACATATTAGAATCTTATGAATTAAAAGATGGTGGTGGCTACGGAAATCTTGACAAGATCTGGAAGACTTATAACTCAAAAATTGGGTTAATATTTAGCGGCATAATTGTCCTATTATATGATTGCGATACAAACAAAGAAGAGAAAAATAATGGGACTTTATATAAAAAGGTTATACTCACCCATAATAATAATCCTATACAAAAAGGCATTGAAAACTTATTTACCACTGAAACTATCAATAAAGTTCAAGAGGCAAATAATGCTTTTATCGACATAATTCCTGAAATCAATAAAACAGAACGCGGACAAAATATAACAATACCTGAGCGCAAAGAAGTAAACAAAGACGAGAAAGGAAACCTTTGTAATTGGTTATGTGTAAATGGTATTGCAGAAGACTTTGAGAATTTCAACAGTATATTTGATCTTTTAAAGGAAATATTAGATGAAAATAGCTAACAAATCATTTCGACGGACTATAAGAAGCGCGGCAGCATTTACGCAACTAAATATCGGGGCCAGCCGCTGAATCAAAAGTTATTCCTTATTACTCAACCAAACCGTCTGGTAAGGCTGCAGTGTCAATTCCGTTTGTTCTTCCGTGATCCTGTCACCCGTTATCAAGTCCACCCAGTCATCCGTTACCGTCAGGTTGATATGTGCCAGTATCAACTGCTGAGGTTGATCGGTGATATTAGAAATAGCAAAGATACTTTGATCGCGCGAGCGGTTCTGTCGCCAGAAGGCCACGATCTCCTCCCCCATATGCAGGGTGAATTGCGTCGCGTTCGGGTGAAAGGCCGGTTGTTTCTTGCGTATCGCGATCAGGCGTTTCAGTTCCGTTAACACCCGGTTGTGATGCGTATCACCAACCAGCAATTGTTCCAGTTCTTCCATTGGCCAGTTGCGACGATTGATCGATCGGTTGTTGTTGGTATGACTCACCTTCTCGTAGTCGTTCAACGTTGCCAGTAGACTATGAATATAAAAGGCAGGGATACCTTCCAGGCCAAGCATGATTGCATGCGCACAGATGAAACGCTGTTGTTGCCATTCGTCCGGGCCGTTAGTTATCGTGCCCTTTAACGCATCGTACAAGGTGATGTTGATCTCGTAGGGCTTGTTCTCGTTATGATCCAGTGCGCGCCAGGAAATCTTGCCACCAAAGGACTCCATGGTGGCCACCAGGTCATTCAGTTCTTCATCACTGAGCAAGCCCTCTACCGGCCGCAGGCCAATCCCGTCATGCGAGGCAATAAAGTTTAGATAGGTCGTGCCCATCATTGCCGGTGGCATACTCATTAACCAGTTCTTGAAGTAATGACTGTTACCCGTGACCAGCGTATTCAATAACAGTGGCGGTAACGGGAAGTTATAAATGATATGGGCCTCGTTACCGTTACCGAAATAGGCCAGGTTCTCGCGGTTGGGGATGTTGGTCTCGGTAATGATGATCGCGTCTGCGGTATGACGTTCTATCAGCGTACGCAGCAGGCGCACTATCTCGTGGGTCTGTGGCAGGTTGATACAGTTCGTGCCCGGTTCTTTCCACAGGAATGCAATCGCATCCAGCCTGAAGATACGCACACCCCGCTCCAGGTAAAGGCGGATGATATTGATGAATTCCAGTAATACATCCGGGTTGGCAAAGTTCAGGTCCGGTTGATCGTGGCTGAACGTACACCAGACATGCACATCACCATCCGGTGTAGGGACCTGGCGTAACAGCGGACTGGTTCGAGGCCGAACCACCTGTGATGTATCCGTCTCCGGGTCGGCCAGGAAGAAATAATCCTTGCCCGGCTTCTCCCCCGCCTTTAGCTGCTCGAACCAGCGGCTCCTGCCCGAGCAATGATTGATGACCAGGTCGGACATCAGTTTGAAACGAGATGCGATATGAATAATGTCTTCCCAGTCGCCATAGGACTCGTTGACCTGCGTGTAATCCATGACCGCAAAACCGTCGTCAGAACTGAATGGGAAGAACGGCAGTATGTGCACGATGTTGATCGTGTCTTCCAGGCGTTCGCTTAAGAAATGGTACAGCGTATCCAGCGGTGTTTCATTGTCGCGCAGAAAGGTATTGCCGTAAGTGATAACCGCGACATCGGATTCGTCCCAGTGATTGGCATATTGCTCGGGGATCTCGCTGTTGTTTTCCAGCCCCATGGCCTGGACACAGTCGTCCGCGAGGCTGTTAATGTCGTGCTCCGGGTAAATCTGTGCCAGGTGACTTGCGACGAGACTGTTTAACTCTTCTACTTTATTTCTCACATCCATACTTACTTCGTGTATTGCTTCATGTCTTCATCGACGGCCTTAATAAAATCCGCGCCGAGACCGGGCAAGGCGCTGTTAACGCGGGTCCAGCTATGGATGAAAGGCGTTTCCATCGGGTTTTCAAGAAAATGCAGCCCGGCCTTCATGATGTTCTCGGCAAACAGCTCTACTGCCCGTTCTTCCGAGTCTATATCCAGTGTTAGGCCATTAATGACGGCATCGTTGTGATAGGTTTCAATGAAATCCAGTGCGATTCGATAATAGGTCGCCTTGATGGTACGAAAAGACTCGGCGTTGAAGATCACCCCCGTCGTGGCCAGCTTCCTGAAGATGGCTTTACTGATATCGATCGACATCTTGGACAGGCCGCTGTTTTCATCATTCTCGGACAGGTCCTGGTGCTTGTGATCGTATTGATCGGCGATGTCCACCTGGCAAATACGGTTAGTTGAATAGTTACGGTGCATTTCTGATAACACACCAATCTCCAGGCCCCAGTCACTGGGGATACGGATGTCATTGATTACGTCGGTGCGCATGGAAAACTCACCGGCCAGTGCATAACGATAGCTATCCAGGTATTCAACAAATGATTCATCCGGGTAGATCTTGCGCAACGCGCGCAACAAGGGCGTCACCAGTAATCGGCACACCCGGCCATTGATTGAACCCTTGGCCACGCGCGCGTAGTAACCCTTGCAAAACTCGTAGTTAAAATTGGGATTGGCTACCGGGTAAATAAGCCGTGCCAATAAACTCCTGTCGTAAGTCGTAATATCACAGTCATGCAGGGCGACCGATTCAACCTTGTCAGACTCTTTTACATAACCAAGGCAGTACCAGACATTACGCCCCTTACCCATCTCCTGCGGATCCAGGTCTTCTTTTTTCAGGCGCGCATCGATCTCGAGTAGTCGCGGCCCATCATTCCATAACACCTTGTGCTGTTGTGGCAGCCGTGAAAAGAATTCCAGCGCGTGTACATATTCTACTTCGGTCGCACGGTCGAGACCGATGACAATCTCGGTCAGGTAAGGCACCTTGCATAACTCATCGACGATGTTTGATAGTGCCGGGCCTTCCAGTTCCGAATACAGGCACGGTAGCACCAGCGCCATGGGTCGCACCCGTGAGAAACGCACGAGTTCTTCTTCCATGTCTTTTACATCGCGATCGGCAAGGTTGTGTAACGTGGTTACAACGCCGTTTTGATAAAAGTCAGCCATTATTTATCCGTCATGTGATTTCGTGTAACAGTGAGAGCAGGCTGTCATTCCAGCCACGGGGTCCAACTGATTCGGTAACACGTACATTTTTATTGTTTACCAAGGGCGGTTCATGCACGGGTGAACGAACCACGATGGCATAGTCGGCATTTTCCAGCATCGGGCGATCATTATCGCTGTCGCCCAGTGCCACGATGACGGGCATCTGCTGGTACTGCTCCTGGTAATAGTCGCGCAGCCACCGCAGTGCCTGTCCTTTATCTACTTTACCGGAAATCGAGATAAAGCGCCCACCCTGGACGGCGGTCATTCCATGTTCAGCCAATGCCTGTTTAAATATTTCCAGCTTTTCCGGTTCGCCCTTCCACAGCACCGGCTCGGTAAAATCGCGTTCACTCGCGAGCCGGGCCTGTTCCCGGTCCAGCCCGGTCTTCTGCATGATGTCGTCGATAGTAAAATCGGCAAACCCTGTAAAGCTGGCCTGCCCTTTTGATCGCAGCTGGTGAATCACTGACAGGATGGCTTGCCTGTCCATACCAAAACTGACTTTTTTATAATCATCACCTTTGGGCAGGTATATACCCGCGCCGTTTTCGACCACGAACGGATGTTGATTGCCAAGCCTGTCGCGCAGCAGTTTCATTTCTGCAGCTGTCTTGCTGCTATTCAGTATCAGCGGAATATGTCGAGACGTGAGTTCCTGCAGTGCCGGGATAGCCGCATCGTATTGATAGGTATCATGGTCCAGCAATGTTCCGTCCAGGTCGGTAATGACGACCAGCGGTTGTTTATCTGTCATGCATTGATTCTAGCCCGCGGTAGCAACGTGCAACAACCAAACGGGTAAATACGGTTTATTCCGGGACGGCCACGATCCGATCCACGTTGCGATAGCCTCGCGGTAACATGTTGCCCCTGCGTCCACGTTCACCGATGTAGTGTTCATGATCAGAGGTTTTCAATGTCGTGTGTCGTTTACCGGCATAGACAACCAGGCTATCGGTCTCTGCCATCGCGGTCATTGCCACCACGTATTCTTCCCGTGTCTTCAACCTGGCGGGCGGGATTTGCATGATCTTCAGGCCCTTGCCTTTTGGTAATAGCGTGAGTTCACTGATAGGAAACATCAACAGGCGACCAATCGAACTCACCACCGCGACCCAGTCAGTCTCGACATTCCTGACCAGGCTCGGCGCCAGTACCTGGGACTGGGCAGGTACGCTGACGATCGATTTTCCGTTGCGGTTTTTCGTATACACATCACCCAGTTTCACCATGAACCCGTAACCGGCATCGGAACCAACCAGGTATACCGTTTCCTCGTCACCACACATAACGCCCTCGAACGAAACACCGTCCGGCGGTGTTAACCTGGCAGAAACGGGTTCGCCCAGGCTACGTGCCGATGGAAGGCTGTGTGCCGGTAGTGAATAACAGCGGCCACTGGAATCGATAAATACCGCAGGCTGGTTGCTACGCCCCAGGCTGGCCTGTTTAAAACCATCACCACTCTTGTAGTTGAGCGACAACGGGTCCACTTCATGCCCTTTTGCGGCACGCACCCAGCCTTTTTCAGACAGGATGATAGTCACCGGCTCGGTCGGAACCAGGCTGGTGGCATCAATGGCCTTTGCTTCTTCGGCTTCTTTTAACGGCGACTTCCTGTCATCACCGTATTGCTCGGCATCGGCCTGGATCTCTTTCTTGACCAGTGTCTTTAAACGCTGGTTAGAACCGAGCGTGGTTTCGAGGGATTTCCTTTCTTTCTTCAGGTCATCGAGTTCGCCCTTGATCTTGAACTCTTCAAGCTTAGCCAGTTTTCTTAACTTCAAATCAAGAATCGCGTCGGCCTGGATCTCACTGAGCTTGAAGCGCTTCATCAGTACCGCTCTGGGTTCGTCTTCCTCGCGAATGATCTTGATGACCTCATCGATATTCAGGTAAGCGATCATCAGGCCTTCAAGCACATGGATCTGCGCCAGTACTTTATCGAGGCGGAACTGCAGGCGACGACGAACGGTTTCAGTGCGGTATTCGAGCCATTCCTTGAGTATCGTGCACAGGTTTTTAACCTGTGGGCGCCCGTTCAAACCGATGATGTTCATGTTCACGCGGTAACTACGTTCAAGATCGGTGGTGGCGAACAGGTGCAACATCAATTCATTCAAATCAACCCGGTTGGAACGCGGTATCAACACCAGTCGCGTCGGGTTTTCATGATCGGATTCATCACGCAGGTCTTCCAGCATGGGTAATTTCTTGGCCTGCATCTGGGCAGCGATCTGTTCCAGCACCTTGCTACCCGAACTCTGGAACGGTAATGCCGTGACAATGATGTTGCCGTCTTCTTTTTCCCAGGTTGCGCGCATCTTGATGGAGCCGTAACCGGTCTCGTACATCTCCCTGATGGCCGCTTGCGGGGTAATGATCTCGGCCCGGGTTGGGTAGTCCGGCCCCTTTATATGTTCACACAGGTCGGCAACGGTACTCTTTGGCACCTCGAGCAGGCGTATACAGGCGGTGGCCACCTCTTTCAGGTTGTGTGGTGGGATATCCGTGGCCATACCCACGGCAATCCCGGTCGTGCCATTCAATAACAGGTTCGGTAGTCGCGCCGGTAACAGTTTCGGTTCTTCCAGCGTGCCATCGAAGTTGGGGATCCAGTCAACGGTACCCTGGTTAACCTCGGACAACAGCAGGTCGGAATAGGCAGCCAGCTTGGACTCGGTATAACGCATGGCGGCGAAGGACTTGGGATCATCCATGGAGCCCCAGTTACCCTGGCCATCCACCAGCGGGTAACGATAGGAGAAGTCCTGTGCCATCAATACCATGGCCTCGTAACAGGCCGAGTCGCCATGCGGGTGAAATTTACCCAGCACATCACCCACGGTACGGGCAGATTTCTTGTACTTGGCGGTCGCCTTCAGGCCCAGCTCGGACATCGCGTATACAATCCGTCGCTGTACCGGTTTTAGACCATCACCGATGTGTGGCAGGGCACGGTCCATGATGACGTACATGGAATAATCCAGGTATGCCTTCTCGGTATATTCCTGCAGGGGTCTTTGTTCGTTCTGCTCGAAGTCAAAACTGAGCGAATCAGACATAACACAAACCTCGAATAGAGTTTAAATATATTATATATATCATTGTTTTATATTAAATAACTTCCGCCTTATCGCCATGTTTCTCCAGCCAGGTCTTGCGATCCGACGCCCGCTTCTTGGTCAGCAACATATCCATGACCTTCAGCGCGTCTTTTTCATTGGGCAGCGTCAGCTGCACCAGCCGACGCGTCTCCCGGGCCATGGTGGTTTCCCGTAGCTGCAAGGGATTCATTTCGCCCAGGCCCTTAAAACGCTGAACCGAGACATTACCGCGTTTCTTTTCCGCCTTGATCTGGTCGAGGATGCCCTGCTTCTCGGAATTATCCAGGGCGTAGTAGATATCCTTGCCCACGTCGATGCGGTACAGCGGCGGCATGGCCACGTAGACGCGACCGTCTTCCACCAGGGGCTTGAAGTGTTTCAGGAATAGCGCACAGAGCAGCGTCGCGATATGGGCACCGTCCGAGTCGGCATCGGCGAGGATACATATCTTGCCGTAGCGCAGGCCCTCGATATTGTCAGAGCCCGGATCGACACCAATGGCCACGGCAATGTCATGTACTTCTTTCGAGGACAACACTTCACTGGAATCCACTTCCCAGGTATTGAGTATCTTGCCGCGCAACGGCATCACGGCCTGGTAGTCACGGTCACGTGCCTGCTTGGCAGAGCCGCCGGCTGAATCCCCTTCCACCAGGAACAGCTCTGACACGCTGATATCCTGCATGGCACAGTCGGCGAGCTTTCCGGGCAAGGCCGGGCCACCGCTGACCTTCTTGCGCACGATCTTCTTCGTCGCCTTCAGGCGTTTCTGCGCGGCAGCGATAGCGAGTTCGGCGATGCGTTCACCCATCTCGACGTGTTTATGTAACCACTGGCTGAATGCGTCTTTAATCACACCGGCCACGAACACCGTGCATTCACGTGACGACAGGCGTTCCTTGGTCTGGCCGGCAAACTGCGGGTCGTCCATCTTTACCGATAACAGGTAACAACAGTTTTCCCAGATATCCTCGGCCGTGAGCTTTAGTCCGCGTGGTAACAGGTTACGGGTTTCACAAAAGTCACGCAGTGCATCCAGCAAGCCCTGGCGCATGCCGTTGACATGGGTGCCACCCTGTATGGTGGGTACCAGGTTTACATAACTTTCCGTGACCATCTCTGCCGGTTCGACCAGCCAGTGCACCGCCCAGTCGACCGCCTCGTGCTCGCCCTGCATGGAACCCAGGAACGGTTCCGGTGGCAACAGTTCGAGGCCGCCGAGCTCTTCGGCAAGATAGGTCTTGATGCCATCCTCGTAACACCATTCGTCTTTTGATTTGCTGGCTTCATCGGTAAGCCTGATCGTCAGGCCCGGGCACAACACGGCCTTGGCACGCATCAGGTGTTTCAGTTTAGGGATGGCAAACTTGGTGGTATCGAAATACTTGCTGTTAGGCCAGAAATGAATGGTGGTACCGGTGTTCTTTTTACCGACCGTGCCAGTTTCCTTCAGTTTCGTTTGCCTGTCGCCATCCTTGAAAGACATGCTGTGTTCTTTTCCATTGCGCCTGACAGTCACTTCCAGCCTGCTGGATAAGGCATTGACCACGGACACGCCGACACCATGCAGGCCACCGGAGAACTTGTAGTTCTTGTTGGAGAACTTGCCGCCGGAATGGAGGCGGGTAAGGATGACTTCAACACCCGGAAGTTTCTCGCCGGGATGGTCATCGACGGGCATGCCGCGACCATCATCTGTTACGCTGACCGAACCATCCTTGTGCAGGGTGACGTCTATCCTGGAACAGTGGCCAGAGATGGCCTCGTCAACACTGTTATCGAGGACTTCCTGGACCAGATGGTTGGGACGCGTGGTGTCGGTATACATCCCCGGTCGCTTGCGGACCGGTTCCAGCCCTGTTAATACCTCGATATCAGAGGCATCGTATTTCGCAGCCAAAATTACATCTCACCTGGGTTAAATTGCGCTAAGGATAACGCAACTAAAACACACAATATAGCGTTCATCCTGAAAAATGAACACTATATCTTGCAATCAACGTTGGTTATTCAATCCAGGTCAGATACCAGTGAATCGCGGATATTGGCAGGTACCGAGGCCACGGCATGGGAATAGGCCGGATGGTCTATGCCCGCGGACAGGTTGGCACCTGATTTGAGTGCGGCAATCATGTCCTTGCTGAGTTCGAAGCGCAGGAAATGCACAGAAGAAGTCTTGGTTTCGTTGTCGCGTTCCAGGTCTTCGTCGGCAATGGGAAACACCTTCTCGTAGCCTTCAACCATGACCCAGGTCTTGTCTTCAACGCCGATCATCTTTGACAGTGCCACGCGTCGTTCCGCTTCGTCCGGGAACTCGATCATGAAGGTGGCCTTCCAGTTACTGCCATCAGGGATTAACGGGTTGTAGGCTTCCAGTTCCTCGTTGATGCCTTCGGCCTCGAAGATACGTTCGGTGCGCAGTATTTCCTGTATCTGGTATTGCATGACCAGGCGATCTTCAAAGTACAGGGTGGCATTAGGCCCGATCGACAGGCGACGGTTCTTCTTGTGTTGCATTACCCGGGTGCGGAAGTCATTCCTGATTTCCGCGTACTTCTCCAGGGTGTAGAGGTCTTCGCGTGTTAATTTATCCATCATTAAATACCATAAGCTTGTCTTAACAGGGTAAAGGGACTTTCTGCTTCAAGTTTGGTTTCATCCATACCGTTCGCTATCTGGTGTCCGGCCATGGGACAGTCACTGATGTAATGATCAACCTCTGCCTGCTTGATACGATTTGTTACAGGGCGACATATTTTCATGGAGATCTCGTGGTATTCACTCTTCACCGCGTAGGTACCATCATGTCCTGAACAACGTTCGATCACGGTGATCTCGGTATCGGGAACCAGTTGCAATACATCCCTGGTCTTCAGGCCAATGTTTTGTACGCGCTGGTGACATGGAACATGGTAAGCCACCTTGCCAAGCTTGTTTTTAAACGCGGTATCGAGCTTGCCATCCTTGTTACGCAACATCAGGTATTCAAACGGATCGAAAAATGCCGCCTGTACCTTTTTGACATCTTCATCATCCGGGAACAGTAACGGGATCTCCTGTTTGAACATGAGTACACAGGAAGGGATAGGCGCCATCAGGTCCCAGCCTTCATCGACCAGCTTTACCAGTTGCGCGATATTGAAATCTTTCAGTTGCTCGACGGTCTCGAGATCGCCCAGTTCCATCTTGGGCATGCCACAGCATTTTTCCTGCTGTACGAGTGTCACCTGAATATTGTTATGCCTGAGAACGGCAACCAGGTCATCGACCACATCGGGCTCATTACGATTACCGTAACAGGTAACGAATATTGCCACCTTCCCTGCTGTCGTTTCAGTAGCCTCGGGCGTTGTATTGTTATCCTGTTGAAAGCGCTTACGCGCGGAATTGCTGTGAAAACTGGGTAGTTTTGCGTCGGCGTGAATACCTATTACCTTGTCCATCACCTTGCGCACCGGTTTCATGCTGTTTACGGCATTAACGGTCTGGGCAATAACCGGAATACCGGCAATGGATCCAACTGCATCAGTCGAGGTCAACATTTTATCGCGTGCAGATACGTGTCCATTTTTAAATCGTTGTGCCTTTGCACGTAACATCAAGTGCGGAAAATCAACGTTCCATTCATGTGGTGGCACATACGGGCACTTGGTCATGTAGCAGAGATCGCAGAGGTAACAGTGTTCGACTACCTGCCAGTAGTCTTCTTTTTTAACCCCGTCGACTTCCATGGTTTCTGACTCATCGACCAGGTCGAACAGGACAGGGAATGAATTACACAAACTGACGCAACGACGACAGCCATGACAGATGTCGTATACACGCTCAAGCTCGGTGAACAGGGATGGTTCGTCGTAAAAATCGTCCGACTTCCAGTCTATCGGATGCCGGGTTGGTGCTTCGAGGCTGCCCTCACGTCTACTCTCTGTCATCACGCAATCCTGCAGGGTTGGTATGGAATAAAATCCTGACTCTAAACGGAATGAGCCGGGAATGTTCCCGGCTCATTTTAATCAGGTTTGTAGAGCTTACGCAGCCAGAGAATCGAGTGCTTTCTGGAAACGGTTTGCGTGTGATCGCTCGGCCTTGGCCAGCGTTTCAAACCAGTCTGCGATTTCATCAAAACCTTCATCACGGGCAGTCTTGGCCATACCAGGATACATGTCGGTGTATTCGTGGGTTTCGCCGGCAATTGCTGCCTTCAGGTTAAGGTCGGTGGTACCAATCGGCTCACCCGTTGCCGGGTCACCAACGGCTTCCAGGTATTCCAGGTGACCGTGTGCATGCCCGGTTTCACCTTCAGCGGTAGAGCGGAATACGGCAGATACATCGTTGAAACCTTCAACATCAGCCTTTTGTGCAAAATACAGGTACCGGCGGTTTGCCTGGGATTCACCGGCAAATGCCTCTTTCAAGTTTTCTTCGGTTTTAGAACCTTTCAGATCCATGTTGCTCCTCCTGGTAGTCACTATCTAGGGAATAGTTTTGTAATAATTAGACTCAGTCTAAAATAAAATAACTTTAGCCCAGCCCCTAACTACTGTCAACGAAGGCCAGTAAGGCACGGGGGCAGACAAAACTTCTAACGGCAGGCTGGCAATGCGGCCCGCTGGTGCTAATATATGCGCCTTTTTTTACAGAGACATAACACAAGGACAAAGCGTGGCAAAAAAGAGCAGTTCAATCAATTTTGAGAAGACACTGGCCGAGCTGGAGACCCTTGTTGAAAAGATGGAAAAGGGCGACCTGTCGCTGGAAGAATCACTGCAATGCTTTGAACGCGGCATTGTCCTGACCCGTAATTGCCAGCAGGCCCTCTCAGAGGCAGAACAGAAAGTGAAGTTATTGCTGGAACAAAACGGCAAGGCTGAACTAACCGATTTCGGTGACGATGAGAGCGAAGATTAATGTCGGATTTCGCTGAACGTCTCAAGACCTACCAGGCCACCGTCGCTGCTGCACTTGATCATTGGCTACCAGAAAGTTCGATTCAACCCGAAACATTGCATGAAGCAATGCGCTACTCGGTACTTGGCGAGGGGAAACGCATTCGCCCGGTGCTGGTATACGCTGCCGGTGAGGCATTTGGTATTGAACTGGAACGACTGAACGGTCCTGCCTGTGCCGTTGAAATTATTCATGCCTACTCGCTGATACATGATGACTTGCCTGCCATGGACAATGATGACCTGCGCCGTGGAAGACCGACCTGTCATAAGGCATACGATGACGCGACTGCCATCCTGGCGGGAGATGCGCTCCAGGCACTGGCCTTTCATATCCTCGCCGCCGACCCGGAAATCAAGGTCAACGACGGGCAAAGAATCAAGATGATCAACACGCTGGCCGTGGCCAGTGGGTCACGAGGTATGGCCGGCGGCCAGGCCATTGACCTGGCATCCGTTGGCAAGGCGCTGAATATTGCCGAGCTCGAAAACATGCATATTCACAAGACCGGCGCCCTGATATTGGCCAGCGCTCAACTAGGCGCCCTGGCAGTAGACAATGTGGATATCGAACGCTTTGACCGGATTTCAAGCTTTGCCAAGTGCATCGGCCTGGCATTCCAGATCAAGGATGACATCCTCGATATTGAAAGCGATACTGAAACGCTGGGGAAACCCCAGGGTTCTGATATGCAATTGAATAAACCCACCTACCCTAACCTGCTTGGTCTCGACGGGGCCAAACAGGCGGCAGATGAACTTTATAACAAGGCGTTACAAAGCCTTGATATTTTTGATGAAAAAGCGGATACGCTGCGCGCGATTGCGGATTTTATCGTCAAACGTAACAAATAAGTCCGGGAATAGTCTCAGACTATTGCATTCATCATTGAATTTGAATGGATTATCACCATGTAAAGGGTAGAATCGTCCATCCTGAAATTTATTAAAACATTGATATACTTAAGTATTAGCTAATTCTGGATAATTTATGACACAAGCCGCACCAACAAACACGATACCGGACATTCAAAGCAGCAAGGATAACCGGCACATTCCCATCGATAAGGTGGGTATCAAGGATATCAAGCACCCGGTTGTCGTTAGCGATCGTTCCGGTCGTGAGCAGCACACGGTTGCCAATTTCAACATGTACGTGAACCTGCCTGAAAAATACAAGGGCACGCACATGTCACGCTTTGTTGAAATCCTGAATAAACATGAATACGAGATCACGGTGCAGTCTTTCAAGCGCATGATCGAGGAAATGACGGAACTGTTAAACGCGGAATCCGGCAACATCGAGATGTCTTTCCCTTATTTCGTCAACAAGGCGGCGCCGGTTTCCGGTGTGAAAAGCCTGATGGACTACCAGGTAACGTTTATCGGTACTATCGAAGAACACAAACCACAGGTACTGGTAAAAGTGCTGGTCCCGGTTACCTCGCTATGCCCCTGCTCGAAGAATATCTCGGACTACGGCGCGCACAACCAGCGCTCCCACATTACCGCCTGCGTCAAGATGCATGACTTTATCTGGATAGAGGAACTGATCGACATTATCGAAGCTGTGGCTTCCTGCGAACTGTACGGCCTGCTGAAAAGACCGGATGAAAAATACGTCACCGAACGGGCCTACGATAACCCCAAGTTCGTCGAGGATATTGTCAGGGATGTGGCGGTCAAGTTTAACGAGGAAGATCGCATTTCCGCTTACACGGTAGAATCCGAGAATTTCGAGTCGATTCATAATCACTCAGCCTATGCCAAGCTGTCTTTCGACAAGGAAAACAAGGAAAACAAGGAAATCTGGCGCAACCCGGTCTAGGACACCCCCTATGCCTGCCGTCATGTTTATGTCGGCAAAAAGCGCCAGATAATTGCCTCCAGCGGCCTTTCCCGGGTCTGCCAGACGACCATAAAAACAGCTAAGTGCTTGTTTTCAATAAAGTCGATTGTTCTGGCATGAGTCATGCAATAACACAATTACTATATCTCCTCCCCCTTGTTTTATAGTGGGTGCATTCAACAATGCACCCTTTTTTTTGCCTGCTGTCTGAACCTTGTCCAGTATCATTGCTCAAATCCATTAATAAACGTACAGACACATGAAATTCCTCCTCCTTTCTTTCATGATCTTCAGCGTTCATGCCGTTGCCGGGGAAGTAGACATGCGTGACTACATCAAGATCCGCAACGGCATGACTGAAGCTGAAATACTCTACCTGCTGGGTCCGTATGATCATGAGACCATTAAAAGCGATCGCTACGACTACATATTTGATAAAACCTGGTACTACATACCGGTATCAGGCAGTAATGGGAAATGGATTACCGAGGTGCGCTTTAATTCAAGCGGCGAATTGATAGACCACGACCGCTACCGGACACCACGCTAGGCATTCTTTTTGGTCTTGGCCTCGTTCCAGAGCCTGTCCATCTCTTCCAGCCCGGTTTCATCCAGGCTTTTATTCTCCTGCTTTAATGTCGATTCAATATAGTTGAAGCGTTCGACGAACTTGTTGTTGGTTTGACGCAATGCAAGCTCGGGATCGATATGGAAATGACGGGCCAGGTTGACACAACAAAACATCAGGTCGCCGAGTTCCTCGGTAATATGTTCCGGGTTGTCATTCTCCTGGATAGATTCCTTTAACTCGTGCAGTTCTTCTTCAACTTTGCCTACGATGTCGGCGGAATTATCCCAGTCAAATCCAACGCTCGCAGCTCTTTTCTGAAGCTTAAGCGCCCTTAACATGGCAGGCTGATGTGCACTGATATCATCCAGTAGCAAGCTGGTGCCAGCTTCCTGCTGTCTCTCCTTTTGCTTGTTCTGCTCCCAGATTTGTTTCACCTGTTCGCTGTTTTCCACTTCCATGCCAGCAAACACATGTGGATGCCTCCGCTCAAGCTTGGTGCCCGCTTTATCTACCAGTTCACGAAAATCAAATGCGCCCTGTTCATTTGCCATTTCGGAGTAAAAGATAATATGAAATAGCAGGTCCCCCAGCTCATCACGTATATCTTCCATGCTGCCACGCTCTATGGCATCGACGACCTCGTAGGCTTCTTCCAGCGTGTAGCCACGAATGGAATCCATGCTTTGTTCCCGGTCCCAGGGACATCCTGTTTCAGGATCGCGAAGTGATTTCATGATCCACAGAAGTTTTTCCATCTCTTTCATTGCAACGGACTTGACCTCTTTATGCGTTTCGCATACAACATATCACGAAGTTATCTCAAAAGGATGCTTCGACTCGATGACTTTACAAGAGTTATCCCGTCGATAACTGTTTATGACACCACTAATACTAAGACTGGATATATCCGGCTCACCGGTTAGATGGATTCCCTGGCAGGATGCAGTCAATCTTTATAGCAGGGAAATGATTGCCTGGACAGCCGGTGACAGCGTATTCAAATTCTATGGCGGCACATCGCGGGCCACGGGCATGCGTTCGTCGGTAGAAATCAATTCCATTATCGCAGTAAAACGTTCCAAGCAGTCAAAGCACGTCAAGCGCACCATTCCGCCGCTAACCAACCGCGAGCTCTTTTTCAGGGATGCCTATTTATGCATGTATTGTGGCACCCGTTACAACGACACGTTGCTCACTCGTGACCATGTCATCCCGATTTCCAAGGGAGGCCGTGATCGCTGGTCAAATGTAGTGACGGCCTGCAAGAGCTGCAACACGCGCAAGGGTTGTCGTACCCCGGAAGCCTCCAACATGCCATTACTGGCAATTCCGTATGTGCCTAACTGGGCTGAATACCTGGCACTGTCCAACCGCCGCATCCTTGCTGACCAAATGGAATTTTTGAAAGGTCAGTTTTCGGGTCGCCGCATGCCATTTTCTGAAAATTAATTCTGCCTTGCGTTACGCAGGCGCCAGTACACAGTTTCCATGAATAACAATGTCCTTACGGCCAGTCGCCGCTTGCAGCATGTACAAACACCCATCATCCCCGAGGTTGCGGCATGGATAAATGCCAGTCCGGGCACGTTATCACTGGGCCAGGGTGTTGTTTTCTATCCACCGCCTGAAGCCGCGTTACAACGGGCAAGACAGGTCGGAAATGACTTTGCCTATCATATTTATGGTGATGTCACCGGAATTCCGGAACTGCGTACGGCCATCACCACCAAGCTTGAACAGGAGAACGGAATAGCGATAAGTGCAGAGCGTCGCATCGTGGTAACGGCAGGATCCAACATGGCATTTCTGAACGCGATACTGGCCATCACTGACCCCGGGGACGAGGTCATCCTGCTTAAGCCATATTACTTTAACCATGAAATGGCCATCACCATGCTCGGCTGCAATGCGGTCTGCGTTGATTGCGATGACGATTACCAACCTGACCTGGACGCTATTTCAGCGGCAATTGGTAAACGGACACGCGCCATCGTGACGGTATCCCCGAACAATCCTACCGGTGCGGTCTATCCTGAACCGGTACTCACCGCAATTAACCATTTGTGCCGCGAAAAAGGCCTGTTTCATATATCGGACGAGGCCTATGAATATTTTACCTGGGATGGCGACCAGCATTTCTCACCCGCTTCCATCCCCGGCGCCGAGCAGTACACCATTGCGCTCTATTCTCTATCCAAGGCCTTTGGTTTTGCCAGCTGGCGCATTGGCTATATGTTGTTCCCGGCAGAGCTGGAAAACGCGGTGACAAAAGTTCAGGACACGAACCTTATCTGTGCCACGCGAGTCAGCCAGGAGGCCGCGGTTGCCGCCCTTCAAACCGGGCGGGCATACTGTGATGACCAGCGCCAGCAGATTGAGATTGTCAGGGAGAGCATGCTGGCTGGTTTTACCAGCCTGGCAGACGTGTGTGAACTGCCCAGAACAACCGGTGCTTTTTATTTCCTGGCAAAATTGCATACTGAACTAACTGCCCTGAGTGTGGTACAAAGACTAATTAAAGAGCATGGTATTGCCGTTATCCCCGGGGAAACATTTGGTTTGCACAACGCTTGTTACCTGCGAATTGCCTACGGCGCACTGACTCCGGATAAGGCCCGGCCGGCGATAGACAGGCTGGTAAACGGTATTCGTGAAATAATTACATAATAGATCGAGGACAGATAAACAATGAGACTAGCCCTACCTTTGATACTAGGACTGATGCTTGTATCAGCGCAGGCCCACGCCATCGATTCCAGCGGCAACTATGCTGTCTGGGGTACAGGAAAAAAATCCTGCTTTGGTTTTCAGCAAGACATGAAAGAAGGCAATACAGACAAGTACAAGCACTACATGAAGGGATTTATTACTGCCTACAACATTTTTACTGATAATACCTACAGTATTTCCGGGAATATGAATGAAAATCAGATATTTGAATGGATTGGCAGTTACTGTTCTGAAAATCCCATGTCGTCATTTGAGGCTGCACTGACCAGCTTTACCTTCGATCATTATGATAATCGTACTAAAAACGCCCGTGCGAGTGGTGGTACAGCCTGGTAATCTATGTCAATATAATGGTTAACAAATAAATACAAGAATTTAGTTAAGTCCGTCAAATTTTGCCGGATAAAAATTGATTAACTATTTGAAATCAGTCATTATTAACGCACCATAACTGGAGAACTGGGGTTTACCTCAGCATATGTTTTACGGGAGAACGAACTATGCAATCTAATATTTTGAAAGTTACTTTACTTGCTGTTTCCTTGGGCCTGATCGGTGGTTGTGCAGATACAGCCAAAATGGCAGAAGTTGAATCAATGGCCTCTGCTGCCATGGAAAAAGCGAATGACGCCTACAGCCTTGCACAGACCGCAAATACGACAGCTTCTGAAGCTGCCTATGCTGCATCTGAAGCACAGGCCAAGGCAACAGCAGCTCTGGAATGCTGTAATGCGAATTCCCAGAAACTGGATCGCATGTTCCAGAAAGCTATGATGAAATAAGTTAACTGCTTTAAGTCAATCAGCTTTATGTAATTGAAAGCCCCGGTTAGAGATAACCGGGGCTTTTTTAATTGGTGAGGTTGATTCCCGAATCAAGCTGCAATTTCAAATTTACCTGCCTGGCGCGGGTCAATTCGGTACGCAATTTTTCTTCTACCTTGGCCTGCATGATTTCCGGCAGGTACATACCTATCACTCTTGGCACACCCGTGGGATTGTTGATGGCATCATAGGCTGCTGCCCAGTCGATCTCGTAATCACGTTCATCCGATATCTTCACCAGCAGGCTTACCACGCTGGTCAGGTTATTTTCAAACAAGGTCGCATCCTCATCAAGGAATGGATGGGCCTCAAGGTAAATCACATCATTCTTCACCCCAACCTTGTATGGCTGATTAATAATATTGACGGGCGTATTGAGTGATACCTGTTGAAACAGCGACTCGATATCCTCTGGATAAAGTCGGATACAACCATGGCTGACCCGCATACCCACACCATAGGGCTTGTTGGTACCATGTATCAGGTATTCCGGTCGGCCAAGTCGCATGGCGTAATCACCGAGTGGATTGTCCGGGCCTGCCTTGACTATCTTCGGTAGCGGATCGCCAGCCTGTGCATGTTCCTCTCGAATCGATTCCGGTGGATACCAGTTGGGATTCTTCTTTTTCTCGATGACCCGGGTTGACATGTAAGGCGTATTCCAGCCCTCTCTGCCCACACCGAGTGGGTAAGTCAGTACGTATTGTGGTTCACCCTTCTTGCGTGGCGGGTAATAGTAGAGTCGCATCTCGGGCACATTCATGACAATGCCCTCTCGCGGTGCGTGTGGCAGTACAAACTTTGAAGGCAAAACAATCTCCCGTCCCGCACCTGGCAACCAGGTATCAATATCCGGGTTCACCAGTTTCATATCAAAGTAACCAAAGCCGTGGCGACGCCCGATATCCAGCAAGGTGTCCTTGAGTTCGGCACGGGTCTGACTGACCTCGCCTATTACCGTATCGCCCAGGTCGTTTACCACGTATTGCTTGGCATAGCTGGCCACTGGCAACAAGGCCCCTGCCAACAACAGGAATGAAAATCTTTTCAAAAACATACTTGTATATTTAGTACCTTTAACAAAAATTAAGTTTCTAACAGCTGTTGATAAAGCGCAATATCGAATCCATGTAACTGTGACATGTAACAGTGTTCAGACAGTGGCTGGACGCCTGTTTTCACCAAGGCGCAACAGGCTCGGCAGCAAGATAAGCGTAAACACGGTACTGACCATCATGCCGCCAACAATCACACCCGCCAAGCCGCGATATAGTTCGGTACCCGCGCCAGGGATAAGTAATAACGGCAACATGCCAAAAATACTGGTTAAGGTGCTCATAAATATCGGTCTCAAGCGCAGATGGACCGCTTCCTCCACGGCCTCTTTCCTGGAGCGGCCTTCACGCTCTGACTGGCGGGCCTGGTAAACCAGCAGGATCGCGTTGTTCACTACCAGGCCCAACAGGATGATGAAACCGATCATGGTCAGCAAGTCCATGGGCTGGAATGTAAATAAATTGATAAATCTCAGCGATAACACGCCGCCAAAGGTGGCCAGCGGTATAGACAGTATCACCAGCAGGCTATCCCGGAACGACTGGAACATGGCACTCATTAGTAAATACAGGATAGTGATCGCCAGCAAAAAACTGCCTGACATGTTTTTCAACGCCGTAGCAAGCTTGTCCGCTGTTCCAGCGTATTCTATAAAACCGTCCTCGGGTAACGCAGACCAGACCTGTGGCGCCACCTCTGTTTTAATTACCTGCAGTGCATCCTCCAGTGAGACATCAGGCGGTGGTGATATTTCCAGCGTTACCGTACGACGACGGTTTATCCTGCGAATCTGCTCAGGACCCGCGGTGCGCATCACTTCAACCAGTTCATTCAGTGGCAATACCCCGCTATTCGGTGTCATGACCGGAACCGAGCCCAGTTCTTCCGGTGTCTGCCATTCGGTCGCACGCAGGATAATATCCAGGGTTTCTTCGCCATTGAAATAATCCCCGACAAAACGGCCATCACCCAGCGTCTGCGATAATGCAGCCAGGATCGAACGATCCCAACCGGCCTCGGCAATACGCCGCTCATCAGGGATCAACCTTAATTCCGGTTGCGCAAGTTCCACGCCCGGATAGGGTCGTGTGTTTGGGTAAATATTGCGTGCCGCTATCCAAGCTTCCAAGGCGACATTCATCAGCTCCGGCAGGTTCTTTGACTGGATATTCATGTCTATGGTGCGCCCCTCGCCAAATCCCTGGAACATGGATGCCCGCTTCGCAAACGCAAAGGCATCAGGGAAGCCCTGGACGACTGAATTGACTAACGGCAGAAGTTCATCGACCTCATCGTCGTTCATGGCCCGCGCACCCATGAACACTCCTCGAGAGAATGCCACGAAAAAATAATGTTTTACTGCCGGATGCTTTTCACCATCGAGATGTGGTTGCATACGCTCGGCCACGATTTGTCCCATTTCCTTTTCAATGGTCTCAATGTTTGCGCCCGGTGGCGGAAGAATGAAGGCAAAAACCAGGTTCTGGTTACCGTCAGGCAGGTAATCAGCTTTCGGTTTAAGCGCTACAACGATCAAAATTGGAATTGAAATCAATATGGCTATCCACAATATGCGCCTCCGGGTGGTGTCCGTCAGGTACATAATGAAACTACTCATGCCATCCCAGATATGATGATAGGGATCGGTGAACTTCTTACTGGATAGAAATAACCTGGCCGCGGTAGGCACAACGGTAATCGCTGTCAGAAATGACAGGACAATGGCCGCGGTAATCGTAATTGCCAGGTCAGAAAATAATTGACCAACTTCGTCGCCCAGGAAAACAACCGGTAAAAAGATCGCTATGGTCGTAGCTGTTGAAGCCAGCAAGGCACCCCATACCTGGCTGGTTCCCAGCAGTGATGCTATATCGGGCTGCTCACCCCGTTCGCGCAGCCGCACGATATTTTCCAGTACGACGATAGAGGCATCAAGGACCATGCCCACGGCAAAAGCGAGGCCGGCCAGCGATATAATATTCAGTGTTCTCCCGGTCATTTCCATCAGGCTGAAACTCGCTACCAGGCAAATCGGTATTGATGCGGCAACGACCAGCGTCGCCGGGAACTTCAGCAGGAATAAAAACAGGACAATCACGGCCAGCGCGATACCAAGCCCCAGGTTATTACTCAACATGCTTATAGAGCGCTTGATGTAAACAGTTTCATCGTAGACCTGTTCCATGCTGAGCCCTGCGCGCTGCAATGGACCGTTATTCAATTCAGTAACAGCCTCGGTCAGGCCATTCATCACCTCGAGTACATTGACGCCGGTTTCACGCTGGGCATTGATTGCAATCGATAAGCTGCCCTTGGTAAGCACAAAACTTTGCTTGTCAGCGAGTCGTTCCTCTATCACCGCCACGTCACGCAAATAAATCGGTCGGCCATCACGCCACTCAAGGATCATTTCGCCGAGATTGCTGGCGTCATACTTGCCGGCAAAACGTATACTGTATTCACGCTTGCCAACGTCAGCAAAGCCGCCTGACACATCCTTGCTGGTACCCGCGAGTCGCATGACTTTATCCAGTTGTATACCAAGACTGGCAGCACGATAGGGATCGAAGGTAATACGCAATTCCTTCTCACTGCCGCCGAATATCTCTGAACGGGCCACACCCGGCACACGTTCAAACCTGGACTGTACGACTTCTTCTACATAGTCGCGGTAAGTTTCAATATCTCTGTCATTATCAGGTGTGGTCTTGAGTATGAACCAGGCAATGGCACGGGCATTCTGTCCAACTGTATCTATTGAGGGTTCATCGGCATCATCCGGGTAGTCGGGCACCTGGTTCAGGCGGTTCATTACTTCGACAAGTGCACGCCGCATATCCATATCCACGGCAAAAGTAAGATTGATAATGGCGCGGCCTTCATGTGCCTCGGCGCGAACCTCTGTCAGGCCGGGCAAGCCACGCAGTGCATCTTCCTGGGGTTCGATAATCTCGGCTTCGACCTCGTTGGGGGCCGCGGCGCGCCAGGGTGTGGTGATTGTTATCTCGGGTTGTTCAAGCTCGGGAGTCAGTTGTATTGGCAACCGAAACAGGCTGATCAGCCCGAAGATAAGCATCAGTAAGACGGCCACCAGCAGGGCAACCGGATTCGACAGGCACGCACGGGTGATATTCACTAGCTATTCGATCCACCCATGACAGTAACTGTAGCTCCCTGTTGTAGTCGTTCATTACCACGGGTTACTACCCTGTCGTCGGCCTGTAGATCTCCAAATACCTGGATATGGGTCGTATTGGCAATACCCGTCGTTACCGGCACCATTTGCGCCGTATTATCACCATTGATCTTGTAAACCACGGTGCCGGATTGCCTGATAACCAGCGCATCGCGCGGTACTGCAAGTACACTTTGCTGCTTCGCTACCGGGGTAGACACTTTGACTGCTGTGCCAGCAGTCCATTCACTACCAGTCAGGGCAAGACGCATTTCAAACAATCGCGACTCCCTGTCTCCAACCGGAATCAGCGCACTGATCGTGGCCCTGGCCTCCCCATCCGGACTGGTAACTTTCAGTTCATCACCAATGTCGAGATTGATAAAAGACGATCTTTGAATATAGGCCTGGATTTCAAGGTTCCCGGTATCTACCAGGCGTACTACCTCGTCACCCTGCTCGACACGTTCACCTGGTGACTTGATACGTTCGGTTATTACGCCGGTAAACGGTGACAGTATGGTTGTCCTGTCAAGATCATCCCTGGCTGATGCAAGCCTGGATTTGACCAGCCTGATACGGGCCTTTGCCTCGTCGCGATTCGCGATCGTCTGGTCCAGTTGATTACGGGCTGCGTTGTTTTGTTGTGCAAGTTTTTCCAGGCGCTCTGCTTCTTTTGTATAAAAACCTACCATGGTTTCGATTGGCGGAATTTCGGCCTCGATCTCCTCGACGGCCAAACGGTATCTTGTAGCATCAATACGGGCGATCACATCACCCTTGTTGACCCGGTCGCCTACATCTAGAATGGTTTCCAGTCTGCCTTCAACTTCTGCTGATATATTCGAATCGTAGCGACCAATGACGGTACCGCTCACCCAGATTGCCGGGGCAATATCCATGGTAACGGCATTGTCTACCTTGACCAGCGCCGGTGGGCCTCCCCCTGCCACTGCATTGAATACACTAAACAGGCTTAGTGCTAATATGGCCGGTATATAATATTTTTTACACACGCTGTGTTATTTTCCTCTGCTAAACCGGTTAACTCATCCTTTATTTCCATATTATATGTTTAAACATAGTCTTATGGACAGGCTAATACTGTTATTGGTTCTGACTCTTCACCTCAGCTGGGCCCATGCGGATAATTCCATTTCCAGTTCATTGAATATCACTTCCATCGATCGTGATCGTTATCTTGGTAAAAATATTCAGCTATTGGGTGCATTAAAGCTTGATAGCATAACTGCCAACGGTGAAAAACTGATGGAATTTTCCGGTCTTGGGTGGGATAAAGATGAAAAGCTGCTATATGCCCTGTCCGATCGTGGTTTTATCGTGCACTTACAACCTGTTTTTCGTAAAGGTGAACTCATTGACCTTGAACTGGTTGCCTACTATCCCCTGCTGGACAAAGATCACAAACCGCTAAGATACAAAAATGCTGACAGTGAGGGACTGGAACTGGTCGCTGCAGATAATGGTATCAGTGGCGACACAGAACTGATTGTCAGTTTTGAACGTATTCCACGCCTGGTTCGTTATGATACTAATGGGAATCTGATCGATACTATTAGTATCAGTACTACGCTGGCTGACATTTCGCAGTACCAGGGTGAAAACAAGTCACTCGAGGCCGTGACCGCACACCCGCAACATGGGTTACTACTGGGCACAGAAAAACCGTTGCCGGCAACAGGTCAAAACATATTCGCTGTAAACGGCAATAAGGGCTGGATATTTACCCCATCAAACCCAAAACACGGTTCACTTGTTGGCATGACCAGCCTGGCGCACGGAATCGTTATTGCACTGGAGCGGAGTTTTCCCGGGATTTTTGCCGGAGTGACATCCAGTCTGCATATGCTGCAATTTCATGACAACTCGATAAAGCAGCAATTATTACTTACTCTGAAACCGGCAGATGGATTATTTAACGATAACTTCGAGGGCCTTGCCTGGCATCGCAGTAATCGTTTCTTCATGATCAGTGACGATAACGACAATGTCCTGCAGCGAAACCTGTTACTGTATTTTGCCATCCCGGACCTGGATGCACGACTGGGGGAACTACAAAAAACCGGGCAATAGTTACTCTTTTAAACGCGGCATTAGCTCCACCAGGTTACAGGGCCGTGTGCGGTAATCAAGTTGATGCTGTATCAATTCCTCCCAGGCCGTGGCGCAGGCGCCCATGGAACCAGGCAGACAAAACACAAAAGTGCCGTTGGCCACACCGGCGATGGCACGCGATTGCATGGTCGATGTTTTGATCTGCTGAAATGAAATGGCGCGGAAGGTTTCACCGAAGCCTTCTATGGTTTTATCAAACAGGACACTGACGGCCTCCGGCGTACCATCGCGACCGGTAACACCGGTACCTCCGGTAGTCAGGACTACCTGTACGTCGTCATCAGCAATCCACTCTGATACCACAGCGCGGATCTGGTAGATATCGTCAGGAACAATACGCTTGTCATGGCAAACGTGGCCAGCCTCTTGCAACAGGCCCTGCAGGCGCTTACCTGACTTGTCTGTCTCCTCGGTGCGGCTGTCCGACACTGTCAACACACAGCTGTTTAGCGCAATAAATTCTCGTTCGGTTTTCTTCTCGGTCATCTCATTGCCTTATTTATACGAACACTTATGATAGTAAAGACAACGGGAAAAACACAGGCCTAATCAGGTGAGCGATAAAAAGACATTGGAATCCATGCGTCTCGACAAATGGTTGTGGTGCGCCCGTTTCTTCAAGACGCGTGCACTGGCAGCGGCCGCAATAAAAAACAACAAGGTCAAGGTCGATGGAGATACTGTCAAGCCATCGCGGTCGATCATAACCGGAGCCAACGTTCTGATACGTAAACCCCCGTTTGAATACGACATCAGGATATTAAAGTTAAGTCCGAACCGGGTGTCCGGCAGCCTGGCGGCTCAACTTTACGAGGAAACGGCAGAAAGTATTGCTCGCCGGGAAGTACTGACCACTCGGTTAAAGGCAGAAGCCGCTGCATTTCCCCGAACCCGTGGCCGTCCTACCAAGCGCGACCGACGTCATATTATCCGCTTTACGCGCATTGATTCCGGGTCGGAGAATGATTAGGCCGGTTCAGCCTCCTCAACGAACGATCCTGTTTTTTCAATCCTGTAGTAATAGACACCCAGGGTGATACCCCTGACCAGGATGAACAGCGTGAATGCCAGCCACAGGCCATGATTGCCAAGGAACTGGAACATGTACCAGAGCGGCAGAAAAAAGATAAACGTACACACCAGCATTGCATTGCGCATCTCGGGGCCGCGCGTCGCACCAATGAATATGCCATCCAGAAGGAAGCACCAGATAGAAACAACGGGCAACAGGATCATCCAGGGCAGGTATACTCTTGCCAGCTCGCGCACCGGTTCAATATCGGTCAATAGCGCGATCAGCATGTTACCGAACAGCCAATAGAACAGGCTGAACGCGAGACCAAATACCATTGACCATTTCAGCGCCAGGGATACGGACTTGTCAAACATGGCCCGACTTCGGGCACCGACGGCCTTGCCAACCAGTGCCTCTGCTGCATGGTTAAAACCATCCAGTGCCAGCGCCATCAACAGGTAAAATTTCATCAGGATAGAATTGGCAGCAAGGATCAGATCTCCCTGCCTGGCACCCTCACGGGTAAAAAATGCGAAGACGAGTATCAGGCAAATCGTTCTGATGAAAATATTATGATTGAGTGATAAGAATACTTTTATCTTTTCCATGTCGATGATGCGTGCCAGCAACCATTTGCCCGGGTACAGTTTCAGTTCCTTACGGATGATCAGAAAACCGATAACAACACCGGTGTACTGGGCAATAACCGAGGCAAGCGCTACACCCCGCACGTTCATATCGAAGCCAACAACGAACACGATATCCAGTACTATATTGACCACGTTAACGATGATGCCGAGTTTCAACGTGGCTATGGCATTTTGCATGCCCAGGAGCCAGCCATTAACGGAGAACAACACGATCATTGCCGGTGCACCCCAGATCAGCCACTGACAGTAGGTTTCGGCATGGTATTTAACGTCAGTACTTCCCTCCAGCAAGGTCAAGCCGGTATTGATGATCGGTGTCTGGAATACGAGGATTAACAGCGCCAGTGACAATCCAATCAGAGCGGAACGTGCCAGCACGGCGCGCATTTCCACCGCGTCATTCTTGCCATGGGCCTGGGCAATAATGCCGGTAGTACCCATTCGGAGAAAGCCCATGCCCCAGTAAAGGAAATCAAAAACAACCGAACCAACAGCAACGCCGCCAAGATACACGGCCGAATCGAGATGGCCGATAACAGCCGTATCAACCAGGCCCAGCAATGCAACACTGACATTGCTGACTATCATGGGCCCAGCCAGTAGCCAGAACGCCCGGTTCGCGTGTGTCGGGTTCATGTTATACAGCAGGTATGTATATTAATCCCCGGTATGCACCGGAGTATCCCAACTGTCCTCGAAAAAATTGGCCGATAGTGGATTACGCCCCCGTGGATTGTATTCACGTTCGCGCAGATCTTCAGGGATAGCGTCTTCAGGTAGTTGATAACCCACTGCCATCATGGCCATGGGCATAAACTGATCAGGTATGGAAAATACCTGTCTGCACTTGTCCGCATCGAAACCGCCCATCTGGTGCACCATCAAGCCCATCGCCGTTGCCTGCAGGCACAGGTTCTCACTGGCGGCACCGGTATCGTATTGCCCCCAGCGATTGTTATCACCGGTCTTGCTGAGTATTGAGTCCGCGCAGGCAAGCAACAGCAACGGTGCCGATTGCGCCCACTGGCGATTACCCTCGGCTAAACAGGACAAGGCCTGTTCATGGGCGCTGTTGTTTGTTGCCTTGTCGAATACAATAAATCGCCAGGGTTGGTCGCCATAACAGGATGGTGCCCAGCGTGCCGCTTCCAACAACGAGATAATTTGAGTACGGGAAAGTAACCGACCCGAGTCATAGGCACGCCCACTCCAGCGTGACGCGATCAGTTCGTGTATGTCGGCCTGGTTATCAATTTTCTTTTTAAACATGTGTTATCAGACTCCGGTTTTGCTAGGCTAGTCGTTGCTGACAGGAATTATAAATATGACACCCATAGAAACATATCAGAAACTCTTTGCCAATATAGAGCAGGTGATACAGGGCCAGCCTGCTGCAATAAGAAAATTACTGGCCGCGTTCTTCAGCGACGGCCATGTACTATTGGAAGACGTCCCCGGCACCGGTAAAACGACACTGGCCAAGGCACTGGCAAAATCAATCGACGTCGAGTTTCAACGTATACAGTTTACGCCCGACCTGTTGCCTACGGATATCCTGGGTGTATCTATCTTTAACCAACGCATACAGGAATTCGAATTTCATCCGGGCCCGGTATTCAGCAATATCCTGCTTGCGGACGAGATAAACCGGGCCTCACCCCGCACCCAGTCTGCCCTGCTTGAGGCCATGGGTGAAAAGCAGGTCAGTATCGAACGACAATTACATACACTGGACAAACTGTTCTTTGTCATTGCCACACAAAACCCGGTCGAATACCACGGCACCTATCCCCTGCCAGAGGCACAAATGGATCGTTTCAGTATGCGCTTCAGCCTGGGCTATGTCAGTGCAAACGAAGAAGTATCAATACTGGTCGAACAAAACCGGTCACATCCCCTGGATAAGATTACGGCGTGCATAAACAAGGAGGATGTTACCCGGGTCAAGCAACAGCTGTCCCAGGTACAGGTCAGCCCTGAGGTCATGCACTATATTGTGGAACTGGTCAGGGCTACCCGTGAAACCGAGGGCATATTGAATGGCGCCAGTCCTCGCGCCTCGTTGGCATTAATAAAGACAGCACAGGCACTGGCCATGTTTGACGGCATGGACTATGTCACACCTGATCATATCCAGGAACTCGCCGTCCCCGTGATTGCGCATCGCCTGATCATGGATTCTGCAGCTCGATTTTCCGGCAGCACCAGTGAACAGGCTGTAGAAAACATCATGTCCTCGGTAAAAGTGCCGGTGTGAAATGTTTCGACGACTGCTCTACCAGAATTACAAACTCTTCTTCCTGGTCAACCAGAAGGTAAAAAAACGTTTCAGTCCGCACGGGTTGATGATATTTGCCGTTATGTGCGCGGCTGGGATATTTGGTATTGATACCAGGGCCACCCTTTCATTCCAGATATTTTCTTTCACGCTCATTATGTTACTAATGGCATTACTCTACATGCTGTTCTTCAGGGGCAGGTTCAATGTCACGAGAAAGCTTCCAGAGTACGGCACGGTCGGCCAGACGCTAAAGTACTCAATAATCGTCTCGAACAGGGATGCCAGGCCACATAAAAATTTATTACTCACAGATGATTTGAAAAACGAATTTCCTGATTTCAATTACTTCATAAAGACCCGCGACCCCCTTGATAAGAAACGTAACCGTATTGACCGCTACCTGGGCTACCCACGCCTGGTAAACACATTACGAAAGCTTCGCGGCGGTAATATCAAGTCAAAGTTAATTCGCCATATTGCTGAAAAAAGCGACATCGACGTCAAGCTGGAACTATTACCGTTACGCCGTGGCTATTTGCATATTGACAAGTGCACGCTCGCCAGCACTGATCCCCTGGGTCTGTGTCATGCATTAAGAACGTTTAACCTGAAAGATAAATTACTGGTCTTGCCGAAGTTATACCAGGCCCCCAGGCTGGACCTTCCAGGACACCGTGTATACCAGCCAGGCGGCACCAACAAGGCATCATTAAGCGGCGATTCGCAGGAATTCATCTCTTTACGTGAATATCGTCCTGGTGACCCGTTACGCTCTATTCACTGGCGCAGTTATGCCAGGCATGGCGTCCCGGTCGTTAAGGAATACCAGGATGAATACTTTGTGCGTTATGGCCTGATCCTGGATACCTACCTGGACACTACTGTAGACCGTGACATATTTGAAGAAGCAGTTTCCATTGCCGCGTCGTTTATGGTCGGGCAAAGAGACCAGGACACGTTGATGGACCTGATGTTCATTGATAACCGGGCCTATCGATATACTTCCGGCAAGAGCCATCATCACATCAATGCCATACTGGAAGTTCTCGCCTGCATAGAACCGGAACCGGATTCAAACCTGGCTCGGCTACAGGAGTTGTTACGCAAGCATATCCGGGAGTGTTGTGGCCTTGTTTGCATATTGCTGGCACTGGATGAAGAACGGCTGTCACTACTACGCTTTCTTGATGATTATTCAATACCGGTAAAGGCACTGGTGTTGAATAATGACGGCGCTGATCCAGTCACAATACAGTTCCGAAATATTGATATTCACTATATCAATAGCAGCCGCGTACAACAGGACCTGGATAAGATGGTGGCCAGGGCAGTAGCGGCATGAATACCTTCACCATGGAACAGGACAGCCCCAGGCTGCAGCCTGCACCACCACTGACAATAATGGCCAGCCTGCTGGTTTGGGGCTGGCAGAATGATTTTGTCCTGTTTGCTATCGCCATGGGCATCTTGCTGGAACTGCCGCATGTCATCTCCTGGCGCATTAACTTAAGTGACAAGGACATTAACCAGGTCGTGGACCTCAGCGGTCTGTTGTTTTTCCTGGCCATCATCTATGTTTTCACGACCTATGGTGCGCAGGGCATTTACGTCATCTTGTCACTATTCCCGTTTTCACTGTTCCTGGTGATGCTTGCGCAGCGCTACAACCCTGAAAACACCATAAAGACTGCCGCCCTGTTCCTGAGTATACGCCGGCTCGGCAATGATGCAGGTGAAGATGTGCTTTATGACGTCGATATCAGCATGCCATACGTGTTCGTTTGCCTGATAGCTGCCAGCGCCGGGCACAAGATGAATGAGTTATTCTTCGTATTATTCGGATTGATCATTATTGCCTTGATGTGGCGCGTACGTCCCAGGCACTTCGCGTTATACCAGTGGCTGTTGCCGTTTGTTGCAATATTTATTATTGCCTTTGTTACACAGATCGGCGTTAGAAACCTGCACCACTCGGCCGAGATGTTCATGATGAATATTTTTGACCACTATGGCTGGCATAGCCGTGACCCTGCACGAACGATGACTGCCATTGGTTCCCTTGGTCGATTAAAACTCTCTGACCGGACATTCATCAGGATTAAAAGTGATACAAAACTGCAAACTCCTCTATACCTGAAGGAGGTTTCCTATACCAGCTACGAGTACAGCATCTGGACCAATCCGCCGATTGAATTCGACATCATTAACAAGACCAGTGGACGCAAGGAATGGAAACTTTCCCCGGGGACAGCTGATACCGACAAACTTGAATTCGGCTTATACATGCAGGACCAGTCGACTATTATTCCAGCTCCCGTCAATATCAACTCCCTGTTCGGCCAGGACCTGGTGCAGGTAGAAACGAACTACCTGGGCTCGGTACGCATTGATGCGCGCCCTGGCTGGGTTAATTACCGCCTTGGCGTTAAGGATTCAGCATTGCAACAGTCACAGCCCGACTCTGACGATTTATTTATCTATGAAAAGTACAGACCAACCTTCCAGCGTCTTGCGCATGAACTGGACCTGTACAACAAGAATCCACAGGAAGTGATAAGGACAGTGAAGAAATTTTTTGCTGATAACTTTTATTACTCACTTAGC
This sequence comes from Gammaproteobacteria bacterium, assembly GCA_965229565.1. Classification (GTDB taxonomy): domain Bacteria; phylum Pseudomonadota; class Gammaproteobacteria; order Eutrophobiales; family Eutrophobiaceae; genus JANQNX01. The sequence goes on from OZ245888.1 coordinate 1,979,047, forward strand.
CAGAACCAACGCTATCCCAAGAATGCGTACCTGGACAAATTTTTATTCGAAGACCGCAAGGGCCATTGTGAATACTATGCTACGGCAACCACTTTATTACTGCGCGAGGCCGGTATACCTGCGCGATATACCATTGGTTATGTCGTCTCGGAATACAGTCCATGGCAAAATCGCTATCTCGTCAGGGGTCGTGATGCACATTCCTGGGTCCAGTATTACCTGGACGGTGAATGGCAACGTCTCGATACCACTCCTGCCAACTGGGCGCCACTTGAGGCCGAAGACAGCACGTTTCTTGAACCATTGATCGATGTTTTTTCCTGGTTACGTTACGTCATATCCAGCGAAGAAATAGATGGCGATATAGAGGACGATTTCAATGTCGCCTGGTTTTTACTTCCCCTGATGGCTTACCTGGCGTGGAGTGTTTCAAGAAAACAGAAGGTCAAACAGCAACGTCCCATCCATTCTGACCTGGTTGGTACAGAAAGCGAGGGCATGGATTCCCCGTTATATAGCGTTATTGTAAAACTGGAAAAGGAAAAGGACCGACGCCATGCAGGTGAAACCCTGCAAAACTGGATAAGACGTATTTGTCCCGGGAATGATGCGAAAAAATACCTGCAACTGGTGTTAATACATAACCGCTACCGCTTTAATCCGACGGGTAATAAACAGGAAGACAAAAGGATACTGGCTGAAGGCGTAATGAAGTTGCGAAATCAACCAAGTACATAGAGATGATTATTTTCTATTTTGAATTGAACATCGTTAAGCGGACGGTTTCCATTCTCGATGCACTCGCCTGATTCAATATCGAACTTCCAGTCATGCCTGGGGCAGGTTAATACCGTACCTTCCAGTGACAGCATGGGGATATTGGTGACCTGGTGTGGGCAGCGACTATCAAAAACCTTGATACTGTCTCCTTTCTTTTGCACGAAACAGGAACGAACACCGTAATCAAAGCGAGACACGCCCTCTTCCAGGTCTTCCAGTGCGATCAGGTCGTGCCACTGTTTTTCCTTGCCCATACAATCAGGGTGAAAGTCAGGTATATCCATCTGCAGGATGATATCGACTGCCCAGACAATCTTGCTAAAACCAAGCGACGGCACACACACAAGCAAGGCATCCAGTATTTCATCTGCACTATTGCCTTCGCGCAGTGCCCGTGTCAGGTACTGTCGCAGTCCTGTCTCGGTCTGTGCATCGACCTTGGTAATTACAGAGAGTAAAGACCGGGTCTTGGGATCAAGATGTTGGCCTGCCTTTTTTAAAAACTCGAAATAAGGACCAACGGCATCCTTCCGGACTTTTAACAGGTAATCCAGTTCTTTACTCATGATTCCTGCTCACCGCTGTCGCCCGGATCATTCAGCGCAGGCATTTCTACCTGGTACTCCTTGCCAGGGTTGGCAAACATATCCTCCAGAAAAAGGGTTTTGGTTGCCTTCATATGGCTATTATGAATAAACATCATATGAATTTTTGGATCTGCGGGTTTTTCAAATGTTTCATTTTGAACGAACAGTAAACTTGACTCTATGATACGTTTGAACGGTACATTTACGGATAACACGCCAGCTTGGTGACTGTCCCTGCGTGTACAGGCGTTATTGTTTCTTCTCTGAAAACAACGCACACCTGCACCAAAGATAAGTGCGCCTGTATCTTTTTCGACCGTTCTGAACCTTGCCTCGACAAAATCAAGTTCGACATGCTTGCTGGTACCAAATAGTGCAAAGTAATCCGCAATCACGAACACGGCAACACACATCAGCACTGTGCTTACAATGTTTACTGCCATGCGTATTTTTCGTTTATTGGTCACGCTCTAATCCCTGCGCAGTCTGGAATTTACTGATATTGGTGTTGGATACCGCATCACTATAATGTATGAAGACACGACAAATGTCAGCAAGGTTGCCAACTGGATAAGATAAGACGTTTTTGCAGCGATAAAGCCTGACTCAAGTGCCAATACCGCAATCAATAATGAAAATTCACTTATCTGGCCCAGCCTGAACCCGGTTTCATAAGAGACACTCTTTTTTTCCCCTTCCATTTGCAACAACCAGCCAATGACCAACGGCTTCAAAACCAGCGCAGTTGTGGCCAGTATCAGTGCAGGTACGATGATTTCACCCACGACTGACATGTTAAACCCCGCACCCAGTGAGAAGAAGAAAATAATCAGGAAGAAGTCACGCAGGGGTTTCAGACGCTCAGTAATAAATAACGCAATCGGACTGGAGGCTAGTGTCACGCCTGCCACGAAGGCACCGATCTCATGTGAAAGCCCGACAAAATGTGCCAGTTCGGCAATACCCAGGCACCAGCCTATGGCAAGCAAAAAGATGTATTCGTGGATCTGATCGAAACGCATGATCAGTTTGATAATAACGTAGCGTTCCAACAGGTAACTGAAGATAACCAGTAACGGCAGGTACAGTAGCTGTGCAGCAATACTCATCATGATATCACCGCCTTTACCATAGCCTTGCAATAACAACAGTATCACGATAGCTATAAGGTCCTGGATAAGGAGCACGCTGATAATGATTTGACCTGTGTGCCTATGATGTAATGTTGTCGTGGGTAACAGCTTAAGTCCGATAATGGTACTGGAAAACATCATTACAGAACCTATTAAGAGCGCCTGCAATAACTCATAGCCAAACAAATAGCCGACCCCGAAACCTATAAGGCAAAAAGCAGCCGAGCTCAGCAACGTGACCTCAATAGCTTCACGCAACATGCTCCACAACTGTTGTGGCAACAGGTCCAGCCCCAACAGGTAGAGCAGAAATATAATGCCGATTTTCGAGATATCGCTGATCAATTCTGCATCGTTGATATAACCCAGCGCAAATGGCCCCATCAGTAAGCCCAGTAATATGTAGGCCACAATCATGGCCTGGCGTGCGTAAAGTGCCGCAGTCGCAATCACGGCGGCACCGGTAAAGATGAGAAAAATCGAAAATTCGATTGATGATTCCTGCATTATGTTTCTACTTGCCGAGTTGTTGTAAGGCTGTCCATTTCTTATCAAGACGTTTGAGTGATACGGGGAACCTGGTTTTTAATTCCTGGGTAAACAGGGAGATTCTTAACTCCTCCAGCATCCACCTGTATTCATCCAGGATCACTGGATAATCACCTGTTGCATATGCATTATCCACTAATTGCTTGATACGGTTCCAGTGCCCGGCAATCTGCAAGGTGTTTTTTTTATCTTTTTCCAGTGAATATTCCAGTTTTTCAAGTCGCCTTGCGATTGAGTCCAGGTAGCGTGGATATTCCTGCAACCGCGACCAGGGCATATCATCGATGAAACCGTTATAGAAGAGATACTGTAATTGATCTTCAATGTCATTCACGGCATGTTCGTGACTGGCAATATCCGGTTCCTGCAAACGCGTCATTAAGCGGTTATAGGCAGTTAATATCTGCTGCAACAGGCGACAAATTTGCTCTGCATTCAGCAACAGCCTGTCTTTGCCGTGAGCCAGGAGCGATTTAAACTGCTCTTGCTCGCGAATAACCTTGTTGTCAAACAGGAAGCTCTCATCAATCACATTATTTACGATTGACTCTATCAAATCCTGTTTGCTGCCAATAGCGCTGTATAACAACGCCAGTTGTTCGATGTCACGCAGGTTTTTGCGCAGGTATTTAAGGTCTTTGGACAGCACGTTCCTGAACAGGGCACGCAGACCGTACCTGAAGTAATATTCGGCTGTCTCACGACTGTCAAAGGCATCCCTGTAAACCTTACCCTCTTCTTCTACAAGGGCAGGATAGACAGTTAGCGTGGTATCGCCGGCAGTCACTTGTTCGCTCACGGGTAATGTTCCAAATTCCCAGTCATGTATTTCCTGCCTGTCCAGGCTGGCAACCACAGCATCATTAAAGGCCTTGTCTGCCTTGTCCGAGAGTTCCTGGTGCAGTCTCGAGAGCTCCCTGCCCTGCGCAACCATGTTGTTATTGGCATCGAAGACACGGAAATTGATTTTAAGATGATCTGGTAAAGACGACATTGACCAGTCTTTATCCTCGATTTTTATTCCGCGTGATCTAAACAGGTAACCGGCCAGATTTCTGGTAAGCGGTATATCAAGGTTTTGAATTTGCCCGGCACATTCAGCAGCCGTGTCGGGTATGGGAACAAGCTGTTTTCGAATCGGCTTGGGCAAGGATTTCAATAACTGTACTATTTTTTCATTTAACAGGCCCGGCACCAGGTAATCAAACTGCGTCTCACTGAATTGCGCCAGGACCTCCAGTGGCAGATCGACATTCACGCCGTCATCCTGGCTGCCTGGCTCAAACCTGTATTCAAGCGGCAATGACAACCTGTTCGCTTTTAGAGTATCAGGATATAGCTGCTCCAGTTCATCATCTATTGTGTCCAGCAACATGTCAGACTGTTGCATGAAGAGGTCTTGCGTAGTTTCCTTGTCGAGTTTGTGTAGCCAGGAGTGAAAACTGTGCCCATCATAAACTTCTGCCGGCAGCTTGTTCATGTAGAAATTAAAAACCTCCTCTTCGTTCAGCAAGTCCGGTCTGCGAGTCCGGGTCTCGACGTTCTGCACCTGCTGCATCAGCTCAATGTTGTGCTGAAAAAAAGCGGCATTACTCTCAAACTGGCCTTCCACCAACGCGTGCCTGATAAATAATGGCCTGGCATCAGCTGGTTTCAGTTTTCCGTAATTGACCACACGTTGGGCACTTAACGTCATACCGTACAGGCTGACAGCCTCGTGCGCGACCACACGCGCGGACTTCATATCCCAGTGAATATTGGAGTAACTGTATTTTAGCAGGTGTCTTGCTGTGGCAATTACCCAGTCTGGCTCGATCCTGGCGACCTGCCTTGCATACAGTTTTGACGTTTCAACCAGTTCAGCTGCAACCAGCCACTTGGGCTTTTTATCAAACTGGCTTGATGCAGGAAAAATAAAGCTTCGCGTATTTCTTGCGCCTGTGTACTCATGTTTATCAGTCAGGCAAGCCACATGGCTTGGCAGACCTGTCAGGATAGCGCAATGAATGTTCTGATAACTGGCGGCTTGATTGTTCAGGTTGAAACCAAGCTCGGTGCAGATATGTCTGAGTTGGCGGTGTATATCGAGCCACTCGCGCATACGCGTGTAGGAAATAAAATTCTGCTGACACAGTTTCCTTAACTTGTTCTGAGATAATTTCTTCCGTTGCTGGTGATAGAACCGCCAGAAATTGAGGTACCAGTAAAAATCTGAATTTTCATCTACATAGGCTGCATGCATCTTGTCTGCCCTGGCGGCATTATCGACGGGTCTTTCCCGGGGATCCTGTATGCTCAATGCACTGGCAATGATCAATAATTCTGACAGGCAATGGTAGTCAACGGCAGCAACCAGCATCCTGGCATAGCGTGGTTCTATGGGCAGTCGTGCAATCGTTTTACCGATCCTGGAAAGCCGACCTTGCTTGTCGATTGCGTTGATCTCCTGCAGCAACCTTAACCCGTCATTCACCAGTTTTTCATCCGGTGGTTCGATGAAGGGGAAATCCCTGATATCTCCGAGACGCAGCAACTTCATCTGCAGGATAACCGAGGCCAGGTTGGTCCTGACTATTTCCGGTTCGGTATAGGCAGGCCGGTTCTCGAAATCCTCTTCGCTGTAAAGACGTATACAGATACCCTCGCTGGTTCTGCCGCAACGGCCCTTGCGCTGATTCGCCGCGGCCCGTGATATCTTCTCGATCGGCAGGCGCTGTATCTTGCTGCGTGGACTATAACGGCTGATGCGTGCCATACCGGTATCGATGACATAACGAATACCCGGAATCGTCAGGGAGGTTTCTGCAACGTTCGTGGCTAACACGATATGTCGACGATTATGCGGGGCAAAAATCTTGCCCTGGCGTGCAGAACTCAAACGCGAGTACAGTGGCAGAATGTCAGTGTCAGGTAGTCTTTGCTTGAGCAGAAACCGGTCTGTTTCGTGTATTTCACCCTCACCTTCCAGGAAGACAAGTATGTCTCCCATGTCAAAACCAGATAGTTCCCTGACCGCTTCCAGTATGTGCTGCTCCCGTTCTTGTTCTTGTTCTTTTTCATCTGTTTCTTCAAGAGGACGGTAAAGCACATCTACCGGGTAGGTTTTTCCCGGTACTTCCACTATAGGTGCGTCATCAAAGTGTGTTGAGAAACGATCAACATCTATGGTGGCAGAAGTCACGATGACTTTAAGGCCGGGCCTTTTTGGTAGCAGCTGTTTCAGGTAACCCAGAATGAAGTCAATGTTCAAGCTTCGTTCGTGCGCCTCGTCGATGATCAGGGTGTCATAAGCATTCAGAAAACGGTCCTGCTGCATTTCACTTAGCAAAATGCCGTCCGTCATCAACTTGATATAGCCCTCCTCCGCAGTCACGTCCTGGTGCCGAATTCGAAAACCTACTGTTGTACCAAGCTCACATTGCAATTCATCGGCAATGCGTCGTGACACCGTCCTGGCAGCGAGACGCCGGGGTTGTGTGTGACCAATCAATCCATCGATACCCCGGCCAACGTCCAGGCAGTACAATGGCAACTGGGTGGTTTTACCGGAACCGGTTTCACCACAAACAATCACCACCTGGTTTTCAAGTAGTGCCTGCTTGATAACTGCCTGTGACTGGTAAATGGGTAGTGACGTATCTGGCCTTGTTACCGGCTTGTTCTCATGTCGCCATTGTTTTTTTGCAATAGAGGCATCAATCGCAGCGGCCAATAGCTGAATATCACCTTTTTGCTGTTTACGTACCCGCTCAAGCCTGCGTTTTAGACGATGATAATCCGCACCCTGCACCTGTTGCAGTTGCTGATCTAATCTCTGTAACTCATTGTCGATATCGAGTTGGATCATGTCGTGATTATTGGTCTGATTCGGAGCGGATTAATGACCGTATAAAACGGAGATTTATGTTCGTGAATCAATATCTTATTTCATATTTATTGATAGACTGCTAGGATATTCAAACATAGAATAATCGGGCAGTTTTATTCCAGAATTACGTTAAGCACAATAAAACAATAAGAATATCAGTAAATTAAATATATCTTCGAAAAAATAGCACATGGAGAATTCTTAACGTATGGCGCTCACGTTTGAACTGGCCGGATCACAGATTGACGGCGCTAGAGACTACCAGGAAGACGCCTTCCTGATTACGCACCTGACCGACAGTAAAGGTAATCCAAGTGCACTGGTAGTCGTGGCTGATGGTATGGGTGGTCACGCCGCCGGTAACGTTGCCAGTAACATGGCCGTTCAGGCCTTCAACAAATATATTTCCTCGCACTACCCCGCCGATAATCCGGCCGAGATCCTGGAACAAGCGGTGGTCAAGGCCAACAACGCAATCCAGGAAACCATAAACGAAACTCCGGCGCTGGAAGGTATGGGTTGTACCATGATCGCTGCGCTGCTTGAAGAAGGCAAACTTACCTGGGCCAGTGTCGGCGACAGTCACCTGTACCTGGTTCGCGATCGTGAACTGGAAAAAATGAATGCCGATCACAGTTATGGCGGGTTTCTGGATCGTATGGAAGCCGAAGGTACGCCGGTAGAAGCTGAGCCAGGACTGTCACGCAACATGTTGATGAGTGCCCTTACCGGTGATGATATCAACGAGATCGATGTTAACCAGGAGCCCTATGAACTCAAGGCCAGCGATCGCATTATTATTTGCAGCGATGGTCTCGACACCCTGAGTTCCGGCAAGATCATACAATTCTCGGAATGGTCAGAGTCGCCCAAGGAATGTGCAGATGCACTCATGCAGGCAGTTGAAGATGCCAACATGCCGCGCCAGGACAACACTACCGCTGTCGTGGTGAATGTAAAAGATAAAGATGCTGCTGCCGTTCCTGCTGAACCTGAACAGGATGAAGATGATGAAGACGATGACACAGCCGCAAGCTTTCTCGAATCGACTGCTGATGACATCAGTGATATTTCCGCGCCGCAGCCTGAGCCAGTGGTCGAGCCAGAGTCAGAACCAGCCCCGGAACCGAAACCCGAACCCGAACCCGCAACAGTTAAACTGGATAAACATGACTCGGACGAGCCCAGGAGTAAAACCGGACTAATAATAGGCGTGGCGGCTGTAATCATTATTGCTGGCGTTGGTGGCTTTATAGCCATGCAATCCGGTGACAAGAAAACAGAAGTCAGTACTACAGATATAGTCATGGAGCCAGAGACCGTTGTTGAAAGTATTACCGAAACCGGGACAGCTGATACAACAGAGGTGGTAGCGGAAGTTGAAGAAGAGATAGAAGAAGTTGTTGAAGAAATTACTACCGAACCCACCCCTGCCCCAGCACCGGCAGCGACCTCTGCCAGTAAAGTATTCACCGACTCGCTTAAGTCCGGCGGTAAAGGGCCCAGCATGGTAGTAGTTCCGGCAGGTAGTTTTAAGATGGGTAGCGCCCTCACCCGCTTTTCCGAGGAAAAACCACAGCATGATGTCAGTGTCGAATCATTTGCAGTCAGCCAGTACGAGATTACCTTTGCCGAGTACGAACAATTCGCAACTGCGACCGGTCGCAAGGTGCCGGATAACCAGTACATGGAAAAGGAAACCCATCCTGTTATCTACGTAAGCTGGGACGATGCTTACAACTATACTAATTGGTTATCAAAGCAAACCGGTAAAAAATACCGGTTGCTGAGTGAAGCCGAATGGGAATACATGGCGTCAGCAGGCAACCAAACCATCTTCTGGTGGGGTAACGATGAGGAAGACAATCGCGCACACTGCTTTAACTGTGGAACGGGCCTGAACCCAAGACAACCAACCAGGATAGGCAGCTTTGAACCGAATGCCTTCAAGGTTTACGATACGGCAGGCAATGTTGCCGAGTGGGTGCATGACTGTTGGCATGACAGCTATAAAGAAGCGCCGACTACCGGCGATGTCTGGGAAGGTGGCGACTGCACCCAGCGGGTTGTCCGTGGCGGAGCATTCAGTGCACCATTGCAATCACTGCGCTCGGCCAAGCGTGACAAGTTCAAGGCCTCACAGCAATACGACAATATCGGGTTTCGAGTCGCCCGCGATATGCCCTGATACATCAAGCATTGTCACTGTGCCCCAGTGACATATCCGGGTTAACACGGTCTCGTATCAACTGTTTCAACTCGCTGGATTCCGGGAAGCGCTGTTGCTGTTTTCGGGAAAAAACCAGTTCCTCGTCCAGGAATACATCGAAGGCTCCTTCTGAAGCCGGCACCAGCGCCACCTCGCGCAATTGCTCGGCAAAAGTCATGGAAAGCTCCTGGGCCAGCCATGATGCGCGCAGGATAAAGCGACATTTCGTGCAATAGTGAATTGCCACCCTGGGTGACTGATTATTTGCAACCATTTATGTTCATACCCCTCTAAAAAAGAAGATACCCGCTCCCGGGAGGTGGATATGTTCGCATTAAAATACCTACTCTTGATACCGCTACTGGCGACAATGGCGGTGCCTGCTACAGTCATGGCCGACACACGGATCATCATCGGCAAGCCGTATTACAAAAACTATAACCATCAGCCCAGGCATTACAACAGGCATGCTGATAATTACGCAAAACGCCACAATTTTGGTAATAATTACAACGCGACAAACCCGTATTTAAACCGTGATTACGCGATAGAAAGACGGCACGATGCACAAAGAGAAATCCTGGTTCGTCCCAGTTACAGCGATCGTGTAAATATTCGACAGCGTCGTTTTGATCAACACCAGCGTCCGGATCGTTATCGACAGGGTTACCAACGTGGTTACCACCACGGTTACAATGATGGTGTGACCCGTCAGGACAAGAGCTTCAGGATAGGAGACTGATTCTAGCCGATGTCATAGCGTGCCAGTTGCTTCCTGGCCGCCAGTAATAAAACAAGGCCAGGGATAGCCAACAGGAAGGTTAGAAAGAAAAAGGTCGTCCAACCGGTTGTAGCGACCAGCATTCCGGATGGCGGCCCAACGAAGACTCGGCCCACCGCAGATAATGCCGATAACAAGGCAAACTGTGTCGCGGTATAACGATGGTTACACAAGGCCATCAGCAAGGCGACGAATGCAGCCGTACCCATACCGCCAGACAGGTTTTCTAGTCCAATAACCAGCACCATGCCCAGGTAGTTTTTACCCACCACGGATAAAAACATGAAACCAAGATTGGTTACTGCCTGTAGCACACCAAACCACAACAGTGATTTAAACAATCCAAGTTTGAGCATTAACGCCCCACCGATGAACACCCCGATCAATGTTGAGGCGAGTCCAAACCCCTTGTTCACCACACCCACTTCTGAAGTTGAAAACTCCAGGGCCTTGATCAGAAAAGCAGTTGTCAGTGTGCCGGCAAAGGCATCGCCCAGTTTATAAAACACGATCAACACCAGCAGACCAATCGCAAATGGGCGCCGGATAAACTCCATGAAAGGCTCAACTATGGCGGCCTGTAAGGTTCCCGGCCTGGATTCATTTGCAGGCTGGAAACACAGGAACGAAGTCGTCATCCCCACCAGCATGAAGCCCCCCATCACCAGGTAGGCAAATTTCCAGCCCTGGTAATCCGCGATGATGAGTGCCCCCGCACCGGATACCAGCATGGCAAGCCGGTATCCGGCCACGGATACAGCCGCACCCAGCCCCCGCTCCGGCGCATGCAGGATATCGGTCCGGTAGGCATCAAACGCAATATCTTGCGAGGCAGAAAAGAAGGCAATAAAAAAAGCCAGCATCCCCATTAACTTCAGGTCACTTTCCGGGGTAAGAAAAGCCATGCAGACAATAGCCAGTAATAGGGCAATCTGCGTCACGAACATCCAGCCACGGCGCCGTCCTAACGGCAACGGCACAAAACGATCCATTAGCGGAGCCCACAGGAACTTGATCGTGTAAGGCAGACCTGCCAGAGAAAACCAGCCAATAGCGGTGATATCAACATCGACATCGGCCAGCCAGGCCTGCAAGGTGCCGGAACTAAGTGCCAGCGGCAACCCCGACGAGAAGCCCAGGAACAACACCGCCAGCAGGCGCGGATTCATCGCGGCGCGCAGGGAATGTATTGTATTTGTCATGCAGTGAGCGGCGTGTCTTTGTTATTGTTAGAAGTTATCATAGGCCATGGCTATCGAAATTGAACGCAAGTTTCTGGTTAGCAATGATAACTGGCGACAACATACCACGAGTAGCTTGCGCATGGTACAAGGCTACCTGGGTGGTAACGCCAACAGTTCCATCCGTATACGCGTCTGCGGCGAGGTAGCAGATATTAATATCAAGGCCAGGGTGATCGGGGTACAGCGTAATGAATACGAGTACATGATCCCCGTGACCGATGCCGAAGAAATGCTGCAGCTTTGTGATAAACCGTTGATTGAAAAAACCCGGCACCAGCTAAGCCATGCAGGCCATACCTGGGAAATCGATGAATTTTGCGGGGAGAATGAGGGTCTAATTGTTGCCGAACTGGAACTTGGCGCAGTAAACGAGCAATTTGAGCGACCAGACTGGCTTGGAAAGGAAGTCACCGAGGACGTACGCTATTACAATATCTGCCTGGTGGAAAATCCTTACCGCAGCTGGCAACAGGGTCACTGACCCATGCCAGCCAGCCTAAGCCCTTGTAAAGCTTCTATATTTATTGCTCTCATTGCTCTATAATGGCCACCCTTTTGAGAGTATAGTCATATCCCGTTAATGGATACAAATACAGAAAATTCCCCGACACAGTTGATCGACCGCTACGGTCGTGTCGTCGATTATGTGCGCATATCCGTTACCGATCGCTGTGATTTTCGCTGTGTTTATTGCATGGATGAAGAAATGCAATTTGTACCCCGGGCGCAGCTTTTAACCCTGGAAGAGATTACCCGTATCGGCCGTGCTTTTACCGAGCTGGGGGTAAAAAAAATTCGTATTACCGGTGGTGAACCGCTGATCAGGCGTAATGTCGTTAAACTTTTCGAAGACCTTGGTGCCCTGCCCGGCCTGCAAGAACTGGTCACAACCACCAATGGTTCGCAACTTACAAAGCTGGCGGCGCCCCTGAAACGGGCAGGTTTGAAAAGAATCAATATCAGCCTGGACTCACTCGACCCGGAAAAATTCAGACGCATTACCCGTATCGGTGACCTGCAACAGGTACTGGATGGAATCGATACAGCTCTGGATACCGGTTTTGAAAGAATAAAAATCAATTCCGTCATACTAAAGAACCGCAACCATGATGAAGTTATCGACCTCGTTCAGTTTGCCATCGACAAGGGTATCGATATCAGTTTTATCGAGGAAATGCCGCTGGGCATTATCGGCGACCACGACCGTGCTGAAGCTTATTATTCAAGCGATCAAATCCGACAGGACCTTGAGTCTGTACATGACTTGATACCGACAACAGAGACAACCGCCGGTCCCTCCAGGTACTTCAAGTTACCAGACAGTCAAACTCGTATTGGCTTCATTTCACCACACAGCCATAATTTCTGTGAGCAGTGCAATCGTGTTCGCCTTACCTGCGAGGGTCGCCTGTTGCTTTGCCTGGGCCAGGAACATTCCGTTGACCTGCGCAAGGTAGTACGAGCCTACCCGGAAGATGATGACAAACTGAAGCAGACCATACGTGCGGCCATGGACATCAAACCCAAAGGCCATGATTTTAATCTTAATGAACAGCCCATCATATTCCGACACATGAACGTTACCGGGGGTTGATATGACTTCCCGTTCGCGCCCCGAGATGACACAGGCGGGCCTGCAACCTACCCTTGCTGTTGAAGCAATGGACGAGTACCAGAATACGCGTGAGTTGCAAATCGCTGACGAGCGTCCGCTTACTATATACATAGATAGTTACGAAATTGTCACGCTGATGACACTGGGCACGCAACCGGAGTTACTTGCCCTGGGTTACGTCAAAAACCAGGGTCTCATCTGGGATCTCGGAGAAATAAAATCCGTACAGGTTGACTGGGATGTCAATGCTGTCGCGATTACGACTTATGCCAATCGCGATGACTGGAAAGAAAAACTTGGTCCACGCATAGTCACTACCGGCTGTGGCCAGGGCACAGTATTCGGTGACGTAATGTCACAGCTGGAACGGGTCACCATACAACCCGTGCAGGTAAAACAATCCAGTCTGTATGATTTATTGAAAAACCTGGCGGTTTATAACGACGTTTACAAAAGCGCAGGAGCCGTGCACGGTTGCGCACTGTGCCTGGATTCAAAACCCCTGGTTTTTATCGAGGACGTGGGCCGGCATAATGCTGTGGATGCCATTGCTGGCAAAATGTGGCTTGAAGGTATTAAAGGTGCTGACAAGGTATTTTACACCACCGGTCGACTCACATCAGAGATGGTGATCAAGGTCGCCCAGATGAATATACCGGTACTGTTATCCCGATCAGGCATCACGCAAATGGGTCTGAGCCTGGCCCGCGAGTTAAATATCACCCTTTTATCGCGCGCGAAAAATAAACACTTTTTGATTTACAACGGCAAGGAAAATATTGAATTCGATGTGTCACTGCCGCCCAAGCGTGAAATTGCCAACGTTAAATAGTTATTCCAGTGCAATATCACCATCGATTTCAACATTCAAATCCAGCTCCGGCACTTGTAAAACTACCTTTGCGGATATCACCTCTGAACCGGTCAGCTTGCCCGTGCTGATCGCTGTTTCTACAGCGTGGGTAATCTCACGTTGAGAAGTGATGCCGACTTTTTTCAGAAATTTACGCATTTCCATATTAAAATCATCTTCGTTCATCTCATTGACCTCATTAACCTGATAATTCTTTTGCAGACTAACATAGACGACACTGTTGCAAAATGACAATGCCTGACAAACAAGACATTACCGCTGTCATACTGGCCGGTGGCGAGGCCAGGCGCATGCATGGCGAAGACAAGGGCTTGATTATGCTTGGCAATGAACCAATGGTGAAATACATACTTGGCATCATGCAACCGCAGGTAAGTAACATACTCATCAATGCAAACAGGAATATTGATGACTATGCGCAATACCAGTACCCGGTCATCAGTGATTCATTAAGTGGTTTTTGTGGCCCACTCGCGGGCATCGCCAGCGCCATGGAACAAACTGACACAGAGTACCTTGTTTCCGCACCCTGTGATTCTCCCTTTATACCCAAGGACCTGGTACAACGCCTGGCAGAGAACATTGGTGCGAATGAGATCGCGGTTGCGCACAACGGCGAGCGCATACAGCCGGTATTCAGCCTGTTAAATACATCATTACTGGATTCATTGCAGGATTACCTTAACGCCGGGGAAAGAAAAATTGACCGCTGGTTTAACATGCATTCTTATACAGAAGTCGATTTTTCTGACCACCCACATGCATTTATGAATATCAACACTCCGGCAGAACTCGAGCAGGCCGAAGCACTATTGAGCAAGACAAGGGTATGAAGATCGTGACCACTATCCCGCTACTCGGATTTGCGGCCTACAGCGGCACTGGTAAAACCACATTACTGGTCAAGCTTATCCCGTTGTTGAAACAGGCTGGCTACCGGGCCGGTGTAATTAAACATGCCCACCATACCTTTGAGATTGACCAGCCCGGTAAGGACAGTTTCGAATTAAGAAAGGCCGGTGCCGAGCAAATGCTGATAGGCTCCAAAACGCGCTGGGCGCTCATGGTTGAAGAACCCGAGGAAGACCAGGAAACAAGACTGGCGACCTACATCTCGAGACTGGATCAGGATAAACTCGATATTATCCTGGTTGAGGGTTTCAAGCCGGAGGCCATTGACAAGATTGAACTGCATAGACCGAGGCTCGGCCATCCGTTTATTGCTGCCACGGATGATAGTGTTGTAGCAATAGCCAGTGATGAAAAGCTGCCTCAGGAAAAGCTGCCACGCCCTGCCCTGGCACAACTTGACCTTAACGATCCACAACAGATTACACGATATATCATTGACCATTACATCAAGTGAATTTACTAGTGACTGCTAAACATGAGTAAGAAACAGATACAAAAAGATATCAGCTGCATGGACGATTTTGATCCTGAATCGCTGACGCCTGACAAGGCCCTGGAAAAAATATTTACCAGCCTGTCCAGAATGACACAGACAGAAGAGGTTCCAGTACGCGAAGCCTTACAGCGGGTACTGGCAAACGACATCAAGTCCGGCATTAACGTGCCCTCTGGCCGCAACTCGGCCATGGACGGCTATGCCATTCATGCTGAAGACCTGCCTGAGTCAGGCACGCGCACTCTACACCTGGCCGGCAGCAGTTTTGCCGGACAACCCTTTCACGGCAATGTCGAAAAGGGAGAGTGTGTACGCATCATGACCGGGGCCATCATGCCGGGAACTACCGACACCGTAGTGATACAGGAGCATGCAGAAAAGCAGGATGATTCGGCGATTATTATTGGCACCGATACCAAACCGTGCAGCAACGTGCGAGAGGCCGGTGAGGATCTTGCCGTCGGAGACCTGGTATTGCAAAAAGGCATGCGTCTAGCGCCGGCCGACATAGGTTTACTCGCTTCGCTTGGCATTGCACAGGTCCCGGTGTTCCGGAAATTACGCGTTACCTTCTTTTCCACCGGCGACGAACTACGCTCGATTGGTGAAGAACTGGAAGACGGCATGATCTACGACAGTAATCGCTACACGTTATTTGGCATGCTGTCTCGCCTGGGCGCCGATATTATCGACATGGGTGTCGTCAAGGATGACCCCGCATTACTTGAGCAGGCGTTTATT
Source organism: Gammaproteobacteria bacterium (assembly GCA_965229565.1). Taxonomy (GTDB): domain Bacteria; phylum Pseudomonadota; class Gammaproteobacteria; order Eutrophobiales; family Eutrophobiaceae; genus JANQNX01. The sequence goes on from OZ245888.1 coordinate 1,994,836, forward strand.
GAAGCCAGGGACAAGGCTGATGTCTTGCTAACCTCGGGCGGCGTGTCCGTTGGAGAAGCTGATTACGTCAAGGATGTCCTGACACGACTGGGAGATGTCAATTTCTGGAAGGTTGCCATGAAACCAGGGCGACCACTGACCTTTGGCAAACTTGGAGACACTTTCTTTTTCGGACTGCCCGGTAACCCGGTATCAGTCATGGTCACCTTCTACCAGTTTGTACAGCCGGCACTTAGGCAGTTAATGGGTGAGAATTACTCGCCGCCAATCCTTTTAAAAGTACCGTGCCTTTCCAGTTTGCGCAAACGTCCAGGCCGGGTTGAATACCAGCGCGGCGTTTTGGAGCAACAGGATGATGGCAGCATGGCCGTGCGAAAAACAGGGAAACAGGGTTCAGGCATCTTGCGTTCCATGGCTGATGCCAACTGTTTTATCGTGTTGCCGCTTGAAAGCAGCGGGGTAAATCCGGGCGATAGCGTCGATGTGCAGCTGTTTAACGGCTTGGTATAAGCTCGAATTTACATTAATTAGTGGTTTATATATCATAATTATCAATAACTTATAATTCATTATTAACGTTTTATCTTTTATCGCTTATAGTACCAAGCAAGTACAACAACGATAACAAAATGACATGCATGTCGTTTCATCCAGTGGTTGTAAGGTAAAACGCATCACTGTCCTCAATTCCAAGGGGGGCTGTGGCAAATCCATGTTGGCTACCAACCTGGCTGCCCTGTATGCCAGCCAGGGATTACGTACGACACTCATCGACTACGATCCGTTGGGCAGTGCCCGCAACTGGCTCAAGAAACGTCCGGAAGACCTGCCCATAATCCAGGGCATTGATGCCAGCAAACCTAATCCCGGCAAGACCCGTACCTTCCAATTACGCGTACCGGTCGGCACAGACAGGCTTATTATCGACACCCCTGCGGGCGTCAGCGGTTTCGAATTGAATGACTTCGTGCTGCATACCGACTACGTTTTGATACCGGTCGTGCCATCTGCAAGCGATATTAACGGCACCGCACGGCTGATTTCAGAGCTATTGCTGAATGTGAAGGTGCGGCGCATCGCGGTTCGCGTTGGCGTGGTGACAAATCGCGTAAGAAAAAACACCCGTATCCTGGAACGCCTGAATCGATTCCTGGCCCAGGTTGATTTTCCCGTCATCACGACACTAAGAGATACCCAAAATTATGTTAATGCCGAATCACAGGGAAAGGGCATACATGAACTTTACCCGCCCTCACTGGTAAAGAGAGATATTGAACATATAAAAACGTTGCTCAGTGCTATAGAGGAAGACAGTTGCTGGGCCACAGAAGCCGAAAAGGCCACAAAAAGTAATGAAGCCTGGCCACGTATCAACTGATACGACTTTCTATTTCATCCACAAGTAATCTTCCGAACGGAATAGCGCAGGTAAAAGCCGGCGACACGGCGTTCAGCACATGCAGGGAATGATCATCGGCCTCGAACCTGAAATCCATCTCAAGCGTGCGGGTACGAGTGTTGTACAACTGGGCACGTATGCCGGGTTTACCCCAGACGGTAAAGTCTTCCTGATTGATGTGCTTTATTAGCGACCCGGCCAGTTTAACGAGTTTCATACGTGAATATTTTTGTATCTCTTTCAAGGCGAGATCGCGAAAACCGAAATCGTTGGATAGTAGAAGCCGTATATCAATACCGGCAATCGTTATCAATTCACCCAGGTTAAACCCTGTCAGGCCACTGTAATTTTCACGCCAGAATGCCGGTATGGCCGTGGGACCTATCTTGGTCCTGTTCTCCGCGGTAACGGTAAAATGAACACCAAGAAACGGGTTATTAAGATCCGGCACCGGGTAAACATTGGTACGTAACTGTAGTCCCTTGTCATTGGCATAAAGATAGAGGCCCTTGAAAGGCAGTATCCGGTAATCAGTAGAAAAGCCAAAGTCCAGTGCAATGTGATCGGCATACAGTCCAGCCGTATTGATCACATAACCTGCTGAAAAAAGTCCACGACTGGTCACAACCCTGTCTGCATCGCGCCGAAGATACGCCGTATCGGTTAACAGGCCGGTGCCTTGCACTTTAATCTTGTCACAGATTGACGTAACGACTTCAACAGGATTGATCGTGGCCGTCGTTGGCGACCACAATGCTCGTTCATAGGTGTTAACCATGGGCTCGATGTCGGTCGCCTGCGTAGCGGTTATCATCTCCAGTTCGACGCCGTTGACACTACCACGTCGGAATAACTCATCCAGCCCAACCAGTTCAGATTCATCACGCGCCACCACCAGTTTGCCACAGCGGTTAATTGTCAGCCCCTCTTCCTCGCACCAGGAACGCCATGCGGCATTACCCTCGCGACACAGTTTTGCTTTTAATGAATCTGCCGTGTAATAAAAACCGGCATGCAGCACGCCACTGTTGCGACCGCTGGCATGCAGACCCGGCCCGGTCTCTTTTTCAATAATGATGATGCTTGCATCGGGGAACCGTTGCTTGAGCTCCAGCGCCGTGGAAAGACCAATAATGCCGGCCCCGATAACAAGAAAATCCGGGTGCTGTATCGAAGACATTAAATAGTGTTAGTACCCGGGCGTGTTCTTCTCGACCCAGTGTGACCCGGAGCGGGTATCCTCGCGTTTCCAGAAAGGCGCACTGGACTTCAACTGTTCCATGATGGCCCGGCAGCTTTCAAAAGATTCCTTGCGATGTGCAGACCAGGTTGCGACCAGTACGATATCCTCTCCAATCTTGACCTTGCCCGTACGGTGCAGGATCAGAACATCAAGTAGTTTCCATTTTTCAATGGCATCGCGTGCAATAGCTTCGAGGTGTTTTTCAGTCATGCCAGGGTAATGTTCCAGGGTCATCCCCGTGACTTTTTTATCCTCGTTGAAATCGCGCATGGTGCCGACAAAACTGGTCGTTGCACCATACTTACCCGCAAATTCCTGGCTCGCCTGGTAGTCAATAATCTCCTGCAAGGCCTGGAAGGATTTTTTCCTGATATCTACCAGCATGTCTAACCGCCGGTCACCGGTGGAAAAAAGGCGACTTCATCACCTGCTTCAAGCCGGTGTCCCGCTTTCACGTATTCATGGTTGACTGTCATCATCACATTATCCAGCTCAACCTGGCTATTTGATGCCAGTTTCTGCCAGAGGCTATCAACTGAAGTCGACTCCTCGACTTCCAGAGTTATTGCTGCCGTGCCCATTATTTCTCTCAGGCTGGCAAAGTATTTAACCGATATTTCCATAGAATCCCGTGTACTATCTGCTTGCTGTTTCAGCTATATTGACAGTATAACAAACACTGAATTCGCGAAATGTCCAAATTAACACACTTTAACGAACACGGTGCCGTGCACATGGTCGATGTCGGAGAAAAGTCTGATACGCACCGGGTTGCTATCGCCTCGGGCACCATTAGTATGGAGCCGGCCACGCTGGCACTGATTAAACAGGGCAACCATAAAAAAGGGGATGTGCTCGGTATTGCTCGCACGGCCGGCATCATGGCCGCCAAGAAAACATCTGACCTGGTACCACTATGCCATCCCGTATCGCTGACTCATATCGATATAGAATTGAGTATCAATGAAGCCGCCAACACGATCTGTTGTGAATGCCGCGCCGAGACACACGGGAAAACCGGTGTTGAAATGGAAGCGCTGACCGCCGTACAGGCGACCCTCCTGACTGTCTACGATATGTGCAAGGCCGTAGACAGGGGCATGGTCATGGGCGATATCAAGTTACTGGAAAAATCTGGTGGCAAATCCGGTGATTGGCGCCGCCAGGATTAATCGTACTTTATATACTTGAAGCGCGGGTCGTCCGGCGTACCATCCAGCGCGCTGTCATCATCGATACCCGGTTGCCATTGAATAACCTCTTCAATCTTTTTCGCTAGTTCAAAGTCCTTGTCTGTTACACCCTTGGCTGCATGGTTAACCAGCTTAACGATTACAAAGGCGTAAGACACAGTGAGATCAGGATGATGCCACGCGGCTTCGGCCAGGTGACCGACCGTATTAACAACCATCAATGTTCCCTTCCAGCCACTCGTCTTGTACTTGCGACGAATCCATCCGTTCTCGAAATGCCATTCCGGCAATTCTTCTTTCAAGCGTGCCTCGATCTCTTCCTCGGAATAAGTTTCGTCCTTCTCTTTTTTACGCCATTGCGCCATCTTTCACCTCGTCAAATTGCTTTCTGAAGGTACTTTTCACCATAACCAATGTCAGCCCCATTGTGAACCGTTTGACAAACGCTTTCTACGCGTTTCACATCTATCTGCGCGGTGCGTTGCTTATGCTCACAAAGTGCCCCCCGAAAGCCGAGGTAATCCGCGGCCGCGGTTAACAATGGCTGTATGTCATCAATTGACAGTGAACCGGCCAGACCCGCAATCCTGGTATGAGACTGAACTGTGTGGACAAAGCGATCAATATCCTGGGGGCTCATATGAGCACGTAGCGACAATCCATCCTTGATACACGTATCCACCATCACCCCGTATACGCCTGTTTTCAACAGCTGTGTCGTAGCATCATCCAGTGGACTGTTTTCAGCAAACATGACGATTACAACCTTGATATTTCTTTTTACTGCTGACTCAATATGCTTGAGAAAAGAACCTGTCGGCTGGCTTGCAAACAGACCGACCTTGACGATATCAACGCCCGTGGCCGCAACATCTTCTATTCTGCCCGGGAGTGAAGGATCATCAGGCAGGATATCTCCGACCGTTGCGCTGATAATCCTTCTACCGTTCACGTGTTCAACGATTCCACGGATAACGTTAATGTCTTGCGCACCAAGTGCACCAAGACCAGGATGCTTGATATCAATAATATCGGCACCCGCCTGTAAAACAACCTCCGCCTCGGCCACGGAAGTTACACTGGCCAGCATGCCGGTCATGCAATCAAATCCTTCTTGTTCTCTACCTGGTAATCCCTGACTTTTTCCATCAACCAGCCCCACGCAAGCTTTTCATTATCACCGGCGGTTTTGTCTATGGCGATACGAAGATAATCGATTTCCTCTCTAATCTTTTTCTCAGGCAGCATGTGCAGTCTGCTAACCAGTATGGCCGCCTCAAGCACAGCGGCCTGGGCGCGGTTAAAACCGGTAAAGGGATGGTGCGTTTGCTCGTGAACGACCTTCATGAAAAATTGCGGCCGGGTCTCATCATCCTCGAAGTGCTGCATCTCCAGCTCAAGATGACTGAGTGCACATTCCAGTCTTGTCCCCTTGATAATGCTGGTGTCCGTTAAAGGCCAGTCCTTGCGGCCAGTCAGGCAACCAGCAAATACGCGCACATCGGCTACCCGGTTTACCGTTGCCGCTTTATTTCGTTGGATATTATCCAGCGTCGCAGACGGTTTGAATGGCGCGATGACAATCAAACCCTTTTCCTCACGGATACCCATGGGCGCAATATGGGTAGACCCGTCCTCGCCAATAGTCGTTACTATGATCTCATGTATCATGATTTTTTCTGTTTGCGTTTCCTGCTTGCGCCAAGGGTAGAACCTGCCGCCTTGTATTCTGAACCGGTTTTTCTTAATTCTTTCATATCGTGTGCAGCTCGGGAATCCCGGTCCTTGTCTTCCTCGGATTTGGTATCGGTACATACACCCCATTCCAGTTCTTCATCCTGCATGTAGTTCTTGCCGAGTTGCCAGGCTATTTGTGCCCGCGCCAGTTCCACACCCATATAGAAAGCATGCGGCGCATCATCCTGTAATAATTCCAGTTTCGGGAACAGGTCAAACGGGTTCGTACCCTGCTGTATGCCATCGCGGTTATACACGTGTATCCCCTCTTCGCTGAGCTGCACGCGATAACTGGGGTCTTTGATATCCTGGTAGGTTTCGTATATTTCCTCGGCACTGTAGAGAAAGGGACGGCGCGCATGCAAACCCAGCAGGCCACTATCCAGACCTTTCGGCAGGCTGCTGTCCTGTCTTGCCGTAAACATGATACGCCTTGCCAGGTCAGCCTCACGCACAGCAGTCCGGCAATGTTTGCTGACCTCGGTGGCCAGGACTGCATTCAAATTCATCTCCGAAATCAGTCCGAACAGTATGGCATTGATGCCGGTAGTATCGGCCTCGGTCAATTCAGTCAGGTTACCAATACCCATCATGATCTGAATTTCCGGATAGCGTGCTCTTAGCTCGTGGTAACGCAGGATCGATTGCGTGAATCCAAAATGAATCGGATCCAGGATGGCATCGGCAAAAAAAGGCCTGTCTTTTTGCATAAACTTGTCGATTGCGCGATATAGAGAGGGCATGTCGGTATGCTGTTCGGGTATCAGTATTGGTATCGCATCGACTTCATCCGCTATCCACAGGGTGCTCTCTTTCAGGCTGAGCAGGTAATCGGCACCGGCACGACCGCCACGCAGCAAATCTTCTTCATCCAGTGAATCAATACTGACTATGAATCCAGCCTCATGCAGCGCTGTTAACGTCTCTTCCATGTGCGGGAACGGGGTATCCGGGAGACAACCGATATCGATCACATCGGCCCCGTCAGCGCGATAGCGTTCCGCGCGTTGTAAAATGTTTTCAATACTGACCATGGGCGCATCCACGATCTCGGCGAAAATTGCCACGTCAAACATATCCAGTGATGGCTTTGTCCCCTCACGGCCGAAATAACGAGGCAGGTCTTTCAGGTCGATGGGGCCGCGCTCAAATGGCACCCCTTTTTCAGCAGAGAGCTTATCCAGGTCACCACGACACAAACCAGGCACGATAACCCGGTCGTAGCTATCCAGTTGTTCAAGGCGTCGCGACAACATCTGTGCCGTCATCAACGCGGCTACGCTGACACCTACTTCACGTATATCGTAGGTAAATTCGTCGGGCGACATTTCCTCAAGGATACGAGCCAGGCGCTTTTGCGCCAGCTTGCCAGTGAGGAACAGGATATGATGGCTGGAATGACCGTTATCTTGCATGGCAGCGCATTATAAGCAGCAGGCTATGGTTTTGAGAGTATTATTTTTTTTGCGTCATTGGTTGCTAACAACCATCGATTAGTTACATTGATCCAGAAACCGGCATCTTGCACCCGTTTTTTAATTAGAAAATACATAATTTAACAAAGATATATTATTGTTTTTTATAGATTTATTAAATTTACAATGATTGTATTTACAGCTGGCATGATAATCGCTCAAGACACAGTAACATAGACTTTTAAACAAGCGTAATCAGTAAGTTAGTATGAATTTTTGATTTCACTTATTATGCGCATAACCCCATAACAGAATTTACAATACGACTCATGCATATTCATTTACTCGGTACCGGCGCTGGTGGAGGTTTCCCCCAGTGGAATTGTAACTGCAGCAACTGCAAAAGATTGCGCGAAGGCACTATCAAGAGCAGTGCCCGCACCCAGTCTTCGATCACGGTCAGCAGTAACGGTGTCGACTGGATTTTATTTAATGCCTCTCCTGACATTCGTGCACAAATAGAATCGTTCCCGCCGTTACAACCCGCACGGCAGGTACGCGATACCGGCATCAGTTCCATTATCCTGTGCGATGGTCAAATAGATCATTCCACGGGCATGCTCATATTGCGAGAACATGATAAACCCTGGGATGTCTATTGTACCGCGAGTGTCTACGAGGACATGACTACCGGCTACCCTATCTTCAACATCCTGGGCCATTTCCGCGGCGTAAACTGGCATGAAGTAGGCACAGATGAAAAACCATTCACTATCCCCAAGGCAGACGGTCTGATTTTCACCGCCGTGCCTTTGAAAAGTGAAGCACCTCCGTATTCACCGCATCGTCATAATACGGTGCCCGGTGATAACGTCGGTTACCGGGTAGAAGACACCAATACCGGCAAGAACCTGTTCTATGCCCCCGGGTTGGGCGTGATTGAAGACCATGTCTATGAATACATGAAAAATGCTGACGTGGTACTGGTTGATGGTACCGTGTGGACTAACGATGAGATGTCGCGACACGGTATCAGCGACAAGTTGGCCAGCGAGATGGGACACCTGGACCAATCCAGCCAGGGCGGTATCAAGGACATCCTCAGCAGCCTCGAAAAACCCCGAAAAATCCTGATCCATATCAATAACACCAATCCGATACTGGACGAAGATTCACCTGAAAGGAAACAGCTTGATGAACTTGGGATCGAGGTCTCATACGATGGAATGGACATACACATTTAATACCGGAGAGAAGAATCAATGTCAGAAGTAAAACAACCCTGGACCCGCGAGGAGTTTGAAGAACAGCTACGCGCCAAGGAAAAGTATTATCACATCAACCATGAATTCCATGTACTGATGAACGAGGGCGGACTTGACAAGGAGGCGGTACAGGGCTGGGTAGCAAACCGTTTTTACTATCAAACAACCATCCCTATCAAGGATGCGGCAATCATGTCTAACTGCCCCGACCGCGACACCCGCCGCATGTGGGTTCAGCGAATTATCGATCATGACGGCACAGAAGGTGATGAAGGTGGCATTGAGGCCTGGTTGCAACTGGCCGAGGCAGTGGGACTAACTCGTGAAGAAGTGACGTCTTACAAGCATGTACTACCTGGTGTTCGCTTCGCGATTGACGCATATACCAATTTTGCCAGGCGCGCGACCTGGCAAGAGGCCGCAAGTTCGTCTCTGACAGAATTGTTTGCACCGAAGATTCACCAACGAAGATTGGACAAATGGCCCGAACTGTATCCATGGATTGACGAAACAGGCTATAGCTATTTCCGGAAACGCCTGACCGAGGCCCGACGTGATGTTCAGCATGGACTCGATATCACACTGGAGTATTATAAAACCCGTGAAGAACAGGAACGCGCACTGGATATCCTGCAGTTTAAACTGGATATCCTCTGGACCATGCTGGACTGCATGTGGATGGCGTACATTGAGAAAAAACCACCCTTTCATAACTGTGGATAGACAATGACGATAAACAAGACAGAGATACCTGAAGTCGCTCCGACATTTCGTGTGCAATGGGAAGAAGCACAAAATTGCTACGTGGTGTTGTACCCGGAAGGTATGGTCAAGCTCAACCAGAGTTCCGGTGAAATTATGAGCCGCGTTGATGGTCAGACAAGTATCGAGCAAATAATTAAAGATTTGGAAGCGGCATTTTCCGAATCCAACCTGGAAAATGACGTGATTAAATTTTTGGAGGTCGCTTATGACAACGGCTGGATCAGAAACAAAAAGTGACATAAACCCACCCTTGTGGCTATTGGCGGAACTGACGTACAAGTGTCCGTTGCAATGTCCGTATTGTTCAAACCCGGTAGAAATTGCCAAGTACCAGAATGAGCTGACTACCGAGGACTGGGTGCGCGTCATGCGACAGGCCCGGAAGATGGGCGCCACACAGCTGGGTTTTTCCGGTGGCGAACCGCTGGTTCGCCAGGACCTGGAAGAATTGATCCAGGAGGCGCGTCATCTCGGCTATTACACCAACCTGATTACCTCCGGTGTTGGTATGGATGAAGCCCGGGTTAAACGTTTCAAGGATGCGGGTTTGGATCATATCCAGATCAGTTTCCAGGCAAGTAACGAAGAATTGAATAACTACCTTGGTGGCACCAAGTCATTCCAGCACAAGAAGGAAATGGCCCGCATTGTGAAGGAATATGAATACCCAATGGTGCTCAATATCGTTATACATCGTAAGAATATCGACCAGATACGCGATATCCTTGATATGACCGTCGAATTGAAGGCCGATTACGTTGAATTGGCCAGTACCCAATACTATGGCTGGTCACGTATTAACGTTGATCAACTTCTGCCAACAAAAAAACAGTTGGCGAATGCAGAAAAAGTTGCGAAGGAATACCAGGAAAAGATGAAAGGTAAATCCAAGATCATCTACGTGATCCCGGATTATTTTGAGACCCGGCCCAAGCCCTGTATGAATGGCTGGGGCGCCATTTTCCTGACCATCGCCCCTGATGGTACTGCACTGCCCTGCCACGAGGCCGGTCAATTACCAATCGAATTTCCTAACCTCAAGGATATGAGCGTACAGGAAGCCTGGAATGATTCACCCGGGTTTAATCACTTCCGTGGCTTCGACTGGATGGTCGAACCCTGCCGTTCCTGTCCGGAAAAGACCAAGGACTTTGGCGGCTGTCGCTGCCAGGCCTTTATGCTGACCGGTGATGCCAGGAATGCCGACCCGGTGTGCGACAAATCACCCTATCACCAGCAGTTACAGGATGATGTAAAGCGGATTAACGTACTGGCAGAGGAAGAATTCGACAACAAGGTCGATGAAAAACCGCTGATCTTCCGCAACATGAAGAACTCAAAGAAGCAGATGGAAGAAGCTTAACGAGCTATGTCATTTCGACGTCTCGTAGAGACGGAGAAATCTCTTTGTTGTACCGGCACAGTTTCTCGCTGCGCTTGAAATGACAGAAAGCGCTAGCTAGCTATTCATGATCGCCCAGGCCACGTCTGCGGCCTGGCGATTCGGTTTAACATCATGAACCCGGAATATCTTGACGCCTGTTAAAACACCAATGGTGGTAGTGGCTGTCGTTGCCCCAACAAGTTCTTCGGGCGAATTCACCGTACATATTGTACCCATGAAGCGCTTGCGACTGGTTCCCAGTAGCACCGGGTAACCCGTCGCGACATACTTATCAAGATTGTTTAGCAGAACCAGGTTGTGATCACGGGTCTTGCCAAAACCTATGCCCGGATCGATACATAGATTGTCTTTTTTTATTCCTTTTGCAAGGCACTGCTCAGCACGCGTGATAAGAAAATGCTCTATATCTGCAACAACGTCATCATAGCTGGGGTTATCCTGCATGGTTTCAGGCGTGCCCTGCATATGCATGATGATATAGGGACACTGCTTTTTAGCACATAGATCAATGATTGAGGGATCATCGTTACCACCGGATACATCGTTAACAATACTGGCGCCGGCTTCGAGTGCTGCCTCGGCCACATCGGCACGAGTCGTATCGATACTGATCGCGACATGTTCTGGGATGGTTTCACTGATTGCCTCAATAATATGTACAACGCGGGAAATCTGTTCTTCAGCACTGACACGCTGCGAACCGGGCCGCGTGGATTCACCACCGACATCAATGATATCGGCACCTTCATCGATCATTTGCTTTCCATGATTTATCGCGACTTCCAGATCAGTAAATTTGCCACCATCAGAAAAGCTATCCGGCGTAACGTTGAGAATGCCCATGATCAGCGGGCCTTGTTTCCTAAAAACACTCATGACAATAATAAAGCCATGCTGTCGGTAGCCTCAATCAGTGCGTTCACCATGGATGTTTCACCGGCAAGATGCCCGGTATTTTTTATCATGTTCAGACTGGAGCCCGGGATAGCCTGATGTAATAACCAGGACGTCTCTGGCAGACAGGTCAAATCCTGGCGACCGTGAATTATCCTGACCGGTACTTTAGGTACCAGGTGAATATTGTCGAGTATTTGGTTGTCTTCCAGGAAGTACCGGTTACGTGCGTAATGCATTTCAATCCGGACCTCGTTAACTAGTTTTTCCGGCTCTGTATTATCGAGCGTGTATTCCGTATTGAAACAATTTGTTACCACGCGGCCTGCCCATAAACCCCATGCCTTCGCGGCAGCAAGTTGTGTATCGTGATCATCAGAAAAAACACGACGGTGTAATTCCTTTATCAATTCCCGGCTGCCAGACACTTCAAAGCCCGTAATAAACTCGTTCCAGTAATCAGGCATGATTCGGTTGACCCCGGTGCCGGCAAACCAGTCAAAGTCCTGTTGCCGTGCCAGGAAACTGCCGCGGAGTATCATGCCGGTCACGTGTGACGGGTAGTGTTCCGCGTATAACAGGGCCAGCGTTGCGCCCCATGAACCGCCAAACAACAGCCATTTCTCAATAGCAAGCGTCTGTCTTATAGCCTCAATGTCTGCAATCAGTGCCTGGGTCGTATTGGCTTCAACATGTCCGTTGGGGGTTGATCGATTGCAGCCGCGTTGATCAAGTAGAATGACGCGATATTTTTCAGGGTTGAAATAACGACGGTGGTTCTCGTTACAACCCGAACCGGGGCCACCATGCAGAAAAACAACCGGAATACCGGCAGGGTTGCCTGCCTGCTCGTAGTACACCACATGGTCTGAACCGGTTTGTAACTTGTCAGAGGCAAATGCCGCGATTTCAGGATAAAGTTCTCTCAAAACGAGGATTAGATATCGTTAAGTATTTCCTGGCGTTTCGCGTCATATTCTTCCTTGCTGATGAGATCTTTAGCCAACAACGCATCAAGGGTCGCCATTCGTTCTTCTATACTACGCGTATCATTATTCGATGATGAACCGCCACCCTGCTCCATATCATCAATCTGCTGTCGCATTCGCGCCATTTCAGCACGCATCTCACGACGCTGTTTGGCAAGCAGGGCGGCCTCCCTTTCCAGCTGTTTTTCGCCCCTGCCCTTGAATCGTTCTTCCAGTTCTTTTTGTTGTGCAGCATAAGCGGCTGCCGTAGTCTCCAGGTCGATCTCGAACCAGTCTTTTCTTCGCTTGTCACCAACAGTCTTGTATTCAACACCCCGCAGTCTTATGACGTCCTTATCAAAACCTCCAAACACCTTTCCAGTACGTTCAGCCTTATCAAGTCCAAACAGTGTTGCAGACGTTCCTGTGTCACCAGGATCGAGTACGCGCTCCAATTCATCATTTATTGCAATTTCATAATCACCAATAATAATGTTCAGCTTTCCATCTCTATAAAAAGCCCTGCCAGATGTAATAAATTTCTTTGTCAGAATCAGTAATTTGCGCTTACTGGACTGTACCGTGAAAAAAAGATCCTGGTCGGGCTTTGCTTGGTTTAATCCCTTAACGATATTTTCGGCGAGTCGCCTGGCGGTTAAAAAGGTAAATACGGGTTCCGGCTGTTCATCCTGCCCGGAAAAACCTTCTCCACGAAGACTCAATGATTTCAGTGCTGCATCTATCTCTTGAATATCCAGTTTGACAGGATGCTGGTTTGGACCATGTTTGTTTATGTCAAAATCAACCAACACGAATTGGTTATATCCAGACTTCCAGATAACATTTTCACTTTCAAATAAAGCATGTGCGTTTGATACAAAACAAACACTGATAGAAAAAAGCAGTGCACTCGCAAAATAATTTAATGATTTCATATATATATTATAAATAACGTTTTAGAGATATGTTGGTTATTATTAGCCGCATGTCCAATTATTACAAGAAGACCATTTGCTGCAATATCATCGTTTTAAGACAAACGTCTTGATATTAAATTCCGGCATTTTTATGACAAAAAAAAGGCCTCCGAAGAGGCCTTTTTAACTTCTTACTAATTCCAGATAAGTATTAGAAGAAGTAGGTTCCACCCAGACGGAAGGTGGTTAATTCATCAGCGCCGTTGTAACGACCTGTGGTATCACCATCAACTTCCAGGTCCAGCATTTCGAAAACGCCGTACATGATGAAAGAGCTACCAAAGTACTGGTTAACTTCAAAGCCGAGACGTTCAACTTCAGATCCAGTAAGTGCAGTATCTGAATATTGATCCATGTACAGACCGTAGTTTACGGAGATAGCGGTATCACCCAGGCTGTTGAATGCTTTCTTGATACCGACCTTGGTCCAGAAGGCGTCAGTTTCGTCTTGTAAACCAGCGGTCACGCCATCCATGTCTTCCAGCTGATAGGCGATTGAACCAAAGATGCCGCTAGCCGGATCCATCAGACCCAACTGCATCTGAAAGTTGTCAGTAGAATCATTACCAAATGGGCCTACGGAACCATTGATCATCGCGTAACCAACTGCTAACTGGGTTTTGATTCCTGAGAACTCGCCCTTGTATTTGGCAGCAATGTCATATACGTCGTTGTTCGCCGCACCAACAGCTACGGTCACAGGACCAAATGCCGGCAGGTCATAACGAACACCGTTACGGTAGATACCGTTACAGTCGATACCGATACCACCGATACCGGAACCACAGTTAAGGAAGTTATTCCAGTTCGCGCCTGCACCAGCACCAGTTACTCCACCAATTGCCTGAAAGTTACCTACGAATATAGGTGAAATGGCTGACCACAGGGTCAGTGACGGGTCTTCCAGTACAGCGATGTTATCGGTCGGCATGGATTGCAGACCAACGGTCACTTTACCAAAGTCACCTGAAATATTGAGGCTGTTACCAAGCACTCTTAACAGATCACCTTGCCCAGTAATGTTGTTAGGTCCACCGATAGCTTCATCAGCAAAACCTACACCAGGTGCAGAACCAGAACCCAGCAAGCTGGTGCCAGATTGTGGTTCGATGATGACTTCCATACCAACTGTCAGGCCACTGCCGACATCGGTAGAACCAGACAACGTAATACGGCTACCCAGGGTATGGCCGTTTTCATTGTTCTGGTAAATACCAGAGTTATCGCCATCGTCGAAATAGGTAATACCTTCGTTAATCCAACCTGAAATGCTGACTTCAGCAGCCGCACTTAAAGGCAGGACCGCAGCCATGGCTGCAATACTTGCTTTTTTAATGTAGTTGTTCACTTTTATCCTCCTAAGAATATTCTTCTTAAGTCTCTAGAGATTTAAGTTGGCCTCCCCAGCCTTGCTCCCCTGCTCGGTTGTACAAATTCTGAAAGAAGCTTAAATGTCCGCACAAATTCTTCTTGTACTGGACGAGGAGAAAAATACTACGATTAACCAGTAGTTGCAACTTATTTTTGTATTTTAGCAACAGACAGGCAAAAAACTGGTGTCACCCGTTGTTTTGATGCAACATGTATTTTTATCAATTTATTTACTGAGACTTAGCGAATATATCGTATGTAAATTATAGTTGTGAACCAGGTTGCGTTGCACAATGATGTTGTTAATTCACAACATATTGTATTTAATCAATGAATTCAATTAGTTATGGGCTAGCCGCCGCCACGCTGGTAGATCTTGAAGAAGTGTTGCAGTAATTCCTGCTGGCGTTTTTCTGGCACCATATCGAAACGGAATTCAACATGTAGTACTGGAAGTCGAAGTGAGGCTATCTTTCTTTCCGTTTCTCGTTTCAACTTAATGACTGCATTACCCTGAGCAAGACCAAATGAAATGCTGTTGCCATCCAGTTCGTAATCGAATTTAGCCAATGCCACTGGCAACAAACGTAGAAATTCATTTCGAGAGATAGTCATCTCCCTTTCAACATGGTTCGTCATGTTTGGATCAAATCGAGTATCTATACTTCTTTGTCATTTCGAACGTAGTGAGAAATCTCCGAGATCTCTCGGTCGCCTGCAACTCCATCAAGATGAAAAACAAACTAACCGCCAGCGACGGGTGGCCAAATAGCCAGCGTATCACCCTCACTGAAATGCATACTCGATCTCGCTTCAGGTTCCAGGTAGATACCATTCAGCAATACCAGGTGTGCCGACTCACGCGGCACATTAAATTTATCGAGCAAGGTGTACGCTGTATCACTATCAGAAATGTTTATCTTGATAGCGTGCCTGTCGGCTTCTTCGGGAAGGTATTTACTCAGGGTTGCGTAAAGCTTGAATGTAATTTCCATCAATTAATGGCGCCTCTAAAAATGATCTTTTTTCACGATTATTTTGTCAGCTCCGTGCTCGCATCCTAATGTATTGACTATACACTGCGGTTGTGCGCGCGGTGCTTCCTCACACTCACAAAAAAACCTCTATTTTTAAGAAGCATCCTTAAAAACTTTAAATGACACCCGCGTTGTGACCAATTGCCTGGGTACGTGCCAGGTAGGCTTCCATGATACGCGTTGGATCCTTCATCAGGTGATCCTTCCATTTATCGAGCTTCAAACGGGTTTGTATCAGGCCTCGTAACACGCCAACGTGTTGGGTCAGCCCCAGTGCCTGTGCACCAACCAGTATATCGTCTTCAAATTGCAGGCTCAGGTAACGAAAACGGTCTTCATCACAGAGTTGCACGGAATCACCACCATCAACGCCCATCCACAAGCCGTAGGAACTGGAGATTAGACCCATGGTGTCAAGTACATTCATATTCACACAGCCCTGGTGCATAACATCCCTGCCGGCCATGTTCATGGCGGCTATACGACCGTGGTCGGCAGCAGTAGGCTGTATGGCTTGCACGGTATATTCACCGGTAGAGAAATCCTTGCCCTGGCAGACATCACCGGCAGCGTAGATATCAGGATTAACTGACTGTAGTCGTTCGTTTACCAACACGCCAAAGTCAGTATCGATGCCGCTACCCTCGAGGAACTGGATATTGGCCTGCACACCCGTCGCTGAGATAACAATATCCGCGTCAACGGTTTCACCATTATCGAGGTTTACCTTTAGCGCCTCGCCATCACCCCTGGTAATCGATTCCACCTTGGTCGAGGTATGTACATTGACACCCTTGTTCTGGCACCAGGTCTTTATCAGGTTGCCCGCCGTCTGGTCCATCATTCTCGGTACCATGCGGTCACCCATTTCAATCACGGTCAGGTTGACCTTACGCAGTGCAAGGGCCTCGAGGATGATACAGCCAATAAACCCGGCACCCATTAACACCACGTTGGCGCCCGGCTGGGCCTTGGCCACGATGTTACGACCGTCTTCAAGCGTCCAGCAGGAATGAATATTGGGTAAATCCATTCCTTCTATAGGGGGACGAATAGGATGTGACCCGGTTGCGATTAACAACTTATCGAAATCCACGCTGTCCTGGTTAGCAAGTTCCAGCTTTTTACCTGCCGCATCAACCTTGTTCACACGGTCTCGAATCACATCGATATCCTTGTTACTGAAGTGACTCGTATCCTTGCGCAGATAGGTACCGGTTTCATCAATCTTGTCGATGATGTAATAAGGCAGGGCCATACGTGAATAGGGCGGCTCCTGTTCCTCGCCAATCATGATAATGCTTGAGGTCGGGTCTACCTTGCGCAGTGTTTCAGCCGCGATAACCCCTGCCGGCCCTGCTCCAATGATGACGTGTTTCATTCTTTACCCCTTCTAATTACGCTACTCGCTTAATGTTACAGACCAAGTCGTGAACGCGTTTCGTCGGTAGGCACACCATCGGTTGTCCAGCCACGAATCTCGTAATACTTGGGCAACATTTCTGCGAGGTTATTCACCTTGCCAGCAGCCGGGCCGGTTTTGGCCGCGTCATTCAACAGTCGCTTGGGCAGTGTATCCATATCACCGGTGATACCCGCGGCCAGGTTAAAGTCGCGTTCCAGGTTCCAGATACGCTCTCCCACTTCGAGCAGGTAGTCAGCTGACCAGTCACCCTCACACGCCGCGTTTATCTGAGGCGCAATATCTTCCAGGGTCCAGGCAAAGGTGGTGAATACGCATAGTCCTGATGAGTCCACGGCTGCCGTGGCGTCCTGGAAGGCCTTCACCAGTTCCGGCTTGCCGTCCGTTTCGAGCGGGTCGGTTTTTTCCGGAATACCCAGGATTTCAGAGGATACCGTGTAGCCCCTGAGATGACAGGCACCGCGATTGGAGGTGGCATAGCCAAGTCCCATACCCTGGATACCGCGTGGGTCGTAGGCCGGGAATTCCAGTCCTTTTACCGTCATGGATAAGTCAGGATGACCGTACTTTTCACACAGCCGCTTGGAACCCAGGCCCAGGTCCTTACCAAAACCCTCACCCTTGGCCGTGACTTCAGCTGCCCACGCCAACGCTTCGGCCGAGCCAAACTTCAGTTCCATGCCACCGGTTTCCTTGGTGGTAATGGCACCCATTTCAAACAGCTCCATGGCCGCCGCCACGGTAGAGCCAAAGGTAATGGGGTCCATGCCGTCCTCGTTGCAGAGGAAGTTGGCATAGGTCAGTGCATCAAGATCATCCACGCCGCAATCGGAGCCTAACGCCCAGGCAGCCTCGTATTCCAGCCCCCCGGAGTTACCCCAGTACTGTGGCTTGTTTTCAATCGTAAAGTGGCCCTGGTCTATAGTAGATATACGGCCACAGGCAATAGTGCAGGCAAAACAGCCGGCATTGGTAGTGAGATTTGCCTTGCCGTCCGATTCGCGGGGCTCTTTCATCGCCTCACCGGAGATCTTGCTGGAACCCTCGAACTGTACTTCTTTCATATTGCGAGTTGGCATAGCGCCAACTTCGTTAATCACGTTCATCAGTACCTGTGTTCCAAGTGCTGGTAGACCCTCGCCGGTAACCGCATTGTCAGCCAGTACCTTTTTACCCTCGTTGGTTGCCTTAATGAAACCCATTGGATCCTTGATGTTGCCGACACCCTTGGTACCGCGTACAGCCACTGCTTTCAGGTTCTTCGATGCCATCACGGTACCGACGCCGGAACGGCCAGCGGCACGATGTAAATCATTAACGATGGCAGCATACAGGCAACCCTGTTCGGCAGAGCGGCCCACGCAGGCGATCCGAATCAGTGGGTCCTGGTGCTTCTTATGGATCAGTTCATCGGTTTCCCAGACAGATTTCCCCATGAGGTCATCGGCGGGCAACAACTGGGCCTTTTCGTTTTCCAGGTACAGGTAGACCGGCTTGGGTGATTTGCCTTCAAAGATAATCATGTCCCAACCGGCACACTTAATCTCGTTACCGATGAAACCGCCTGAATTAGAACAGGCAATAGTACCTGTGAGCGGACTTTTTGTGACGACTGAATAACGGCCACCGGTAGAGGCCATGGTGCCGGTCAGCGGGCCGGTAATCATAATCATCTTATTGTCCGGTCCAAGTGCGTCACATTTCGGGTCGATTTCCTCCGACAAATACTTCGTGGCAAGCCCTCGTTGTCCCAGGTATTGTCGCGCCCAATCCATGTTGAGCGGTTCTTCACTGATGGAGCCCTTGGTGAGATTGATTCTTAAAACTTTTCTGGTCCAGGCCATAATATTTTACCTCGTTCTAGATAGGTTATGCGCCTTTAATCGGGAAGGTTCTGTGCTGCATGTGCTTTCATGCGTTCCAGGCCGGTGTGGTCAGCATCGACATACGTAATACACTGCGTCGGGCAGGCCTTGGCACACTCGGGGTCACCTCCACAGAGGTCGCACTTGTAAACCACGCTGGTTTCCTGGCTGTAATTCACCGTGCCAAACGGGCAGGCTATAGTGCAGACCTTGCAGCCAACGCATTTATCAGCAAGGACTTCCTTGGCTCCCGTGGATTCATTAATAACAATGGCTTCAACAGGGCACGCGTGCATGCACCAGGCCTCTGAGCACTGGGTACAGGTATACGGTACGAAGCGTCCCTCATCGTGAAAGGCAAATACCTTGATGCGTGATTTCGCGGGATTGAAAACACCTTCTGCCTGGTATGAACATGCCATCTCGCATTGCAGGCATCCAGTGCATTTCTCTGGTTCGATCTGAAGCGAACGGAGCATTACTACACCCCCTCTCTGGTAACTTGGTTATAGTTAAGAATTTTAGAGTTGCCGTGCTGCTGGCCACTACTTAAATTTATGTTCTTTTTATAATTTATCTAAAAGTATAAACAATAAAATTGATAATAACACCAGATGTAATACAGGCAAATTTGACCTGTCCTGGAGTTTAAAGTTGTTGCAAATTTCCACACATTGCCTGCTTAGCTGATGTTAGCCGGCTGCATCGATATTGAGCCGGTTATCATGGCCTTACGCTTTATCGCACAGGGTAAAAAAGAAAAGGAAATCTTCATGGTGTCTGCCCTCGCCGTGTCTGCCAGCTTGCCTGTACGGGACTCTCCTCCTTGTCGCTGTTTACTGAAAGACTGTAATGGCAATGAAAGCATGTAGATAGAAGTTTAAAGACAAACACCAGTCAAACTAGGTTTTGTAAGACAATGATTTATAAATGAATTAGACTACTACTCTGTGGCTACGATGACCAGATACTATACGGGAACGACGAACAACCGGGGTAAACTGCTCCTGCAATATCCGTCAAACAGAACCTGATGACAATAAAACATAAAACGCCGGATAAATTTCATGGTCATACTGAAGAGTACGGGTTACCGCGCGCTGCTGATACGATTTTAACCGGTTCATGCACAGGACCTGACGCGTGGCCTGCAGGATTCAGAAAAGTATTAGAGGACAACATAGAATAATGAAACACCTGATATGTTTGATTGTAGGTCTGGCCTACGCGGTCTCACCCCTTGCTGGCCCTTCCGGACATATTTTTGTTTCCAACGAAAAAGACAATAACGTGACTGTAATCGATGGCAATACGCTCAAAGTCATCGATACTATCCCCATTGGAGAACGTCCACGCGGTATCGGCGTTTCCCCTGACGGCAGCGAGCTTTACGTTGCAGTCAGCGAAGAAAACAAGATCAAGGTGGTTGATACCGCCTCCTTGCAAATCCTGCGCGAGTTTGATGCAGGCCCTGGTCCGGAAGCATTCGCCGTTCATCCTGACGGTAATATCTACCTGTCGAATGAAGACAATGCCACTGCATCAGTCATCAATCCGAAAACAGGTAAGCTTATTGCACAAATCAGGGTGGGGCTGGAGCCCGAGGGAGTGGCTGTGTCAGAAGATGGTAAACGAGTAATCGTGACCAGTGAATCGACCAGTATGCTGCATGTCATCCGGGTCCCGGAACACACTATCGAATACAATATCCTCGTCGGTGCCCGTCCGAGATCTGCTACATTTACCAGTAACGGCAATCTCGCCTACGCTACGGCCGAGGTCAGTGGTGAAGTATTCAAGGTAGACATGAATACCGGAGAGGTATTAAAGACTTCTACACTGAATGACGATCGTGCCAAGCCCAAGGACGTGCTACTAAGTTATGATGAAAAAACATTGTACGTGGCTGGTGGCCGTTCCAATGTTGTCAAGGTAATGAATGCAGACACACTGGAGCTCATCAGGAAAATTTCGGTTGGAAAGCGTGTATGGGGGCTGGCGATGAGCAAGGATAAAAAGCGCCTGTTCACTACTGATGGCATCAGCGGCACGGTGTCTGTCATCGATACGGATAAAAATGAAAAGATCAAGGTAGTCCAGGTAGGTTCTTATCCATGGGGAATAGTCGTAAATGACTGATTACTGCTCAGGCCTGGATGATATTATAACGAATGGCCAGCCTGGCTATGTCTGCAGAAGTCGCCGCGTTTAACTTGCTCTTGATCTGTGTACTGTAATTGGCAACTGTCTTGTAACTGATCGATAAACGCTTCGCAATTTCACTGGTGTTCATACCCTCTGCCAGCATGCAAAATATCTCGAACTCACGCGTTGACAGGTCAGACAATGGTGTCCCTGTACCACGTGATTTTTCATACTCCAGTAACGGTTGCAACTTTTCATCCACGTAGCGGTTGCCTTTCAATATCTCCTGTATTGCAACCAGTAACAAGTCTGGTGCCGAGCTTTTTGTCAGGTAACCCCTGGCACCGGCCTGCAGTGCCTGTTCAACGAAAATAACGTCTTCATGCATGCTGAACGCCAGGATGACGGCCTTCGGGTCCCGCGCCAGGATTCGCCGTATTGCCTCCAGTCCACCTATGCCCGGCAGCGACAGGTCCATGACCACCACGTCTGGCTGGTAACTGGTATATAGCCGACACGCTTCCTCGCCACTTTCTGCCTCGGCCACGACCTCCATGTTGGAACTGCTCTTCATCAACATCTGATAACCGGCTCGAACAACGGCATGGTCATCTACCAGCAATATCTTGATTGTCTCTTCCATATTCACTCCGTGGTATCCAACGGGATCTCGATCTGTATCTTCAAGCCCTTGTTAATCTCCGTGTCCAGTTGAAATGAACCATGTAGCATCTCAACCCGTTCGCGCATGCCAAGTAAACCAAGCCCGGGCCTGAGATTATCCAGGTCAATACCAACCCCATCATCACTAATATCCAACCTGATAGTCATATCTTTACCAGACTCCTGGTACTGTAATTTAATTGTAATCTCGGTAGCCGAGGCATGTTTTAACACGTTAGTCAGACTCTCCTGGATAATCCTGTAGAGACTGATCCTGATTGTCTCATCAAGCGTTACCGGCCCCTCAGAAAATTCGAAATGACAGAAAACGTCATCCTGCCGGCTATTCCAGTCATCGATCATGTTTTGCAGGGCCTTGACCAGTCCAAACTCATCGAGCACGGAGGGCCGCAGCCTGTGCATCATATTCCTGGCAACTCCATACATATGATCGGAGTAATTCAGGATGGTATGTACGTTGTCCTGAATCCGATCAGGCTCGGGGTTTTTGTCATTATTGATAGCAACCGCAACTGCCTTAATGGCAGTAATGGTCTGTCCCAGTTCATCATGTAACTCCTGGGCAAGATGCCTGCGCTCATCCTCCTGGATTTTCAATGAACGTTGTGTCAATTGCCTGTTCTCTTCCCTGCTTTTTCTTAAAACCCCGGTCATGTGATTAAAACGCTGGGCAAGGATGTTTAGTTCCGGCAAACCAAACCTGGGCAGTTCCTGCTGATAGTTACCCTTCTCAATATCGGTTACGGCCTCGGCAATGGTTGCCAACGGTGCCAGGTAACGACCTATCACAAAATAAACCAGCAGGTTTGCCAGGGTGATAAACAAAAACAACAGGATTAACAGGCTTTTTACCTCGGTCCATGCCTCCTCGATCTCATCGGTCGGATCAGCACTGACCATAATACCGGTGGGTGGAATGACCGGGTTGTACAACCAGCGCCGAAGTTCTGTCGGCGGTGGTTGCACCAGCCGGACGAACCAGTTCGGCGCGTTGGATTCTTCAGTGACAGATGTGGCCTGCGCCGGGGTGAAGACCTGATCGGCATTATTGATTTCAATGTGCAAATGTCGGGTTTCTTCAAGTTGCGCCAGCCTGTCGAGAAACCTGAACTTCTTGTCACTATCTTTTTCGATATCAGCAGACGTTATCGCTAACTGGATCAATTGCAACGCCAACTGCGCAGTCGACTCTACTTCGCGCTCGACCGAGTTACGGGCATTGGCAAGTATATAAAAACTGCTGATAATAAACAGAAAGATAAATAACAACGTGATCAGCAGGTTCAGCCTTAAACGCAGGCTCATGAGCGGTGCCCCCGGGCTAAAGAGTTGGCTTCGCAGGCCGATTTTTTAAATGCGGGTATCGTTTTTGATAGCGCTTCCCGAACCCGTGATTTTCACTGTTCGGCCGATAGCCAATTAATTACAATAACGATAGTATCATTTCACTTACTAATTAATAAATTAGGAAAAATTCCTTATGGAAAAGTTTCTGTATCAATGCGTGATATTTTCACTGTTTTGCACTACCTGTATGCGTATTCAGGCCGAGACCGAGGTACTGGACAAGGCCGTAGATACCCAGGTACAGGCCCAGCAAGAACAGGTTAAGTCACAACAGAAGATCAATACCCTGACAGATGAAACACGCGACATGGTCCAGGAATACCGGGCCACCATACGCAAATCGGACAGCCTGCAGACCTACAATGCACAGCTTGCCAAGCTGGTTAAGGAGCAGAACACGTCGCTGGGCTCGATTCAACGCCAGTTGGATAACGCCGAAGAGACTCAACGCAGCATCGTCCCGTTAATGCTGAAAATGATTGAGACACTGGAAAAATTCGTGGATCTCGATATGCCTTTCCTGCTAGAGGAAAGACAACAACGGGTCGCAGCATTAAAAGATATGATGGATCGACCCGAGGTCAGTCTGCCTGACAAGTACCGCCGTATCATGGAAGCCTACCAGATAGAAATGGAATATGGACGTACCATTGAATCCTATAAGGAAACCGTGGAAGTCAACGGCAAGGATTACACCGTGGACGTACTGCGCATTGGCCGATTGCTAATGGCCTTTCAAACACTGGATGGTGAGCTCAGTGGCAGCTGGAACAAGGTCACCAAAAAATGGGAAATACTCCCTGACAGCTACAACAGGCACATTCAATCAGGCCTGAAAATAGCGCAGAAGCAGGCCCCGCCAGACCTTATTCAATTGCCGGTACAGGTCAAGGAGTAATCATGATGAGAATACTACTCCCCCTGTTATTACTGGTCATGACTCCCCACATCCATGCGGCAGAGCCCCGGACACTGGACCAGCTGCTTGACCTCGTCAAGGAAGAGCGCACGCTGGAGAAAAAGGAACTGGCTGAGCGTGAGCAGCGTTTCAGGAGTGCACGCGATAAGCAACAACAGTTGCTGAATGCGGCGCTGGCCCAGTTACAGAAAGACGAGGCCACGAGTGAAGCACTCAAACAGGAATTTGAGCAAAACGAACTGGAACTGGCCCGGCAACAGGCACAACTAAAGGAAAAAATGGGCACCCTGGGTGAACTGGACGGCATCGTAAAGCAGATCGCCGGTGACCTGGATGGCATTATTGATAATTCACTGGTATCTGCACAAAAACCGGATCGCGATGAGATCCTTGACCTCTTGTCCAGTCGCAAGGAACTGCCCTCGCTGCAGGAACTGGAAGAACTGTGGTTATTGGCAATGGACGAAATGGTGGAATCCGGCAAGGTAGTCACCTTCCCTGCTACTATCGTGACTGCGGCCGGTAACGAGATTCAACAAAACGCGACCCGCGTCGGTGTATTTAATGCGGTATCAGCAGGACGCTTTTTAAGAAACCTGCCCGAGACCGGAAAACTCATTGAACCAGGCAGACAACCTGGTCCCCGTTTCCAGGAGATGGCCAGGGAGATAGAAAATACCGGCAGTGGTGTTGTCAATTTTCCTGTCGATCCGACGCGCGGTGCCATGTTGGCCCTGCTGGTACAGGTGCCCGACCTGAAAAACCGGATTGAACAAGGCGGTATCGTGGGCTACATCATCATCCTGGTTGGTCTTGTTGGCGTGTTAATCGGCCTGGAAAGGCTGTTCCTGCTGGTACTAACCGGGCGCAAGGTCAACAAACAACTGCAGAACGAAACCCCGGGAAATAACCCGCTGGGACGTATCATGAAAGTCTACGTTAATAACCGTGATGTCGATACCGAAACCCTTGGACTGAAACTGGACGAGGCAATATTAAAAGAGCTACCGCGTATACAACGCGGCCTTGGGACCATGGCCTTGCTTGCTGCACTTGCACCCTTGCTGGGTCTGCTCGGTACCGTGACAGGCATCATTGAAACCTTCCAGTCCATTACGCTCTACGGCACCGGCGATCCACGCGTCATGTCCGGGGGCATCTCGCAGGCGCTTGTTACAACAGTGATGGGTCTGCTCGTGGCGATACCATTACTACTTTTCCATAGCTTCCTGTCATCACGCAGCAATACCCTAATCCATACACTTGATGAAAAAAGTGCGGCATTCGTTGCACAACTGGCAGAGGCACATCGTAAGAAGAATGCTTGAACTGTTTGACATCATGCGTATATTTTTCGGCAAGGGCGGCCCGGTCCTGCTCGGTATTTTTTTTGTATCACTACTGATGTGGATACTGATTATCGAACGCTACTGGTTCCTTTATCGAATCTATCCGACAAAGCTTGATCACATAACGCGCCAATGGCAAAGACGTTATGAACATGACTCCTGGTTTGCATACAAGATACGCGAAGGGCTGTTAATCGATCTGTCCATAGAGTTAAAGCGAAACCTTATCCCGATAAAAACCCTGACTGTCATACTGCCCCTGCTGGGACTGCTTGGTACGGTTACCGGCATGATTGCCATCTTCGATGTCCTGAACGTGTTTGGCACCAGCAATGCTCGAGGTATGGCCGAAGGTATTAGTCGCGCCCTGTTACCCACAACGGCCGGGCTGGTCACCTCCATAATCGGCATCTATTTGAGTTCCGACCTGGAGAAACGGGCCAGGACCCATGAACTACTGGCAAAGGATCATTTAATACACTAATTATGCGACACACTCACACCAAACAGGAAACCACTGCAGAGAGTATCAACCTGACGCCACTGATCGACATGGTGTTTATCCTGCTTATCTTCTTCCTGGTAACAGCTTCTTTCACCAAGGAATCAGGCATAGAAGTCGACCGACCCACCGCCCAGACCGCTGTGCGCGAAGAACAGGGCAGCATGATTATTGGCGTAACAAAAAAAGGGGAAATCTGGATCGACAATCAGCAGGTAGAACTACGCTCAGTTCGTGCCCATGTTGAACATCAACAGGCGCAGAACCCGGAAGGCACAATCATCATTCTTGCCGACAAGGATGCGCGCACGGGGACTACTGTTGAGGTGCTGGACCAGGTACGGCTGGCAGGCGTTACCAATGTCTCTATTGCAGCGTCCAATGACTAGCCACAATCAGTGTTGAGATACCAGCAAGATGTCTGCCCTGAGCCAACCATTCACATTCATACGAACCCCGTTATTTATAACAATAGCGATAATTCTGAACGTTGCTGTCTTTGTACTGATCCAAAAACTTGTTAGCAAGGACCTGGAGTTTGATCGTATCAGTAGCAGCATTAACCTGGTTGACTTCATTCGTGTCGAACAGCAACCTGAACCCGTTGAGAAAAAAAAACCACTGGATGAACTGGAACCTCCCGAGCCGGAAGAGGAACCGCCCCCACCTGAAGTGCCAGAGCCCCAGGTTGATAAGCCGGTGACCAGTCAAATGGATTTGCCCATGCCCTCACTGGATCTGCCGTTGTCCATCAGCGGAACGCCCTATCTCGGAGACTTTGCCGCACCCAGCAGACCAGCGTCAGTTAAACCATCACGCCCCGCCATTGCCACCGACGTAACACCTACCCTGCGCGTTCCACCGGTATACCCGCCGCGCGCCTTGCGGTCCGGCATTGAAGGCGTGGTAACCGTGGAATTCACTATCAGTACCGAGGGCACGGTCAAGGATGCAGAAGTCGTCACGGCCAAACCACCGGGAATTTTTAACAAGGCTGTTTTAAATGCGATCAGTAAATGGAAATTTGACCCCGATATCGTCGATGGTAAACCCGTGGAGAAACGTGCCCGCCAGGACATCAAGTTTACCCTGCAACGATGAACGATTTTCTTAAAAACATAACTGGATTGCTGTTATTGTTGTTGCTAACGCTTGGCAATATAAGCCTCTATGCTGCCGACGCACCTGCACTGCAGGCCGACACCTATGCCGTCTTGAACAAGGTTCAGCAGGACATGGAAAAGTTTAATTATGCTACTGCAAAACAGAAACTGGTTGCATTGCTACAAGGTGATTTAAAAACGTATGACGAGGCAGTCGCTTATCAAACCCTGGGTTATGTCGAAAACGGACTTGGCGATTTCAAGGCTGCAGCGATTGCGTTTGAAAAGGCCCTGGAGCCCGACGTCTTGCCAGAGAAAGTCACGCATGAACTGCGCTACTCGGCGGCACAACTGTTCATTCATATGGAACAGCCCGAGAAAGGACTGCGTTACCTGAGCCAGTGGTTTGCCAATGAAAATAATCCAAAAGCCGACGCGCACATTGTAGCCGCATCAGCGTATTACCAGCTGGAAGACTATCAACAGCTGATAGTCCATGTGGAAAAGGCCATGCGTCTGAACCCCACCCCTCCAATGAGTTGGTACCAGTTGTTGCTCGCCGCGTACTTTGAAACAAAAAATTATCAACGCGCGGCAGACCTGCTTGAAAAAATCGTAGTACGCGTACCCGACAGCAGGGACTACTGGTTACAACTTGCTGGCGTATACCAGCAACTTGACCAGGAACGAAAAGCACTGGCAGTGTATGAATTGGCGTATGAGAAAGGTTTACTCAAGGATAATGAAATAGAGCAAATGGCGCGTTCTTACCTCTATCTTGAAATGCCGTACAAGGCAGCCATGTTGCTTGAGGAAGAACTTGCCACCGGTGATTTGCAGGTAACGAAGGCCAACCTTATCCTGCTTGCAGATAGCTGGCTACTGGCCCAGGAAAATGAAAAGGCCGAAAGTGTTTTCAGGGAAATAGTGAATAAATATAACGATGTAAAAACCAGGATGAGACTCGGGCAACTTTATATTGAAACAGAGCAATGGCAACAGGCCGTCAGTCTGCTTGATGTCAAACTGGATAATGCCGATCAGGAACTACTGGCAAGGATCAACCTGTTATTGGGAATTGCCCAGTTCAACATCAATAACGTCAAGAGCGCTACCAATGCTTTTAACCGGGCACTGTCCGACAAGGCAACAGAAGACCAGGCACGCTGGTGGCTTGAATACCTGAAAAAACAGTCCGCTTCCGGTTAGCCCTGAAGTTGCTCGAGTACCTTGACGGTCTCTATTGCCGATTCATAACGATCATCCGGCTTTTTTGCCATCAATCGGTCTATCACTTCCTGGTAGCGGGTAAATTTCTCGGGCAGCCTCGGCACCGGTTCCGTCATGTGCTTATAGATTAGCGAGGCCGGCGTCTTGGCAAAAAACGGTTTTTCTCCGGTAAGCATTTCATAGAGGATAACGCCCAGGCTGTACAAATCTGTACGCGCATCGACCTCCACGCCCTCGCCTTGTTCCGGACTCATATAATGCGGTGTACCAAGTATTTGTCCGACAGTGGTGATATCACTCACCTCGTCAAGCTTCTTGGATATGCCAAAATCCGCAAGGGCAAGACTATCATCGCCACGAAACATGATGTTGGCCGGCTTCAAATCGCGGTGCACCACGTCAATAGAATGTATCTGGGTCAGGCCATGAGCAATATGCAGGGCATAAACCAGCGCAATCTCGGGCTTCAGGCCAAACTCAACACGATGTTTCAGGTCGCCACGTGAAAAAAACTCCATGACAATATAGCCATACTCGTCGGTCATGCCCTGGTCGAAAACCTTGACGACGTAACGTGAATCCAGCTCGGAGATAAAATTTGCTTCACGAATAAAGCGACGAATCAGTTTCGATTGTTTGACCCGGGCCAGGTCCAGTATCTTTATGACGACCGTTGCCTTGTTGTCTGCCTGCTCGGCCAGGTAAACACGAGACATGGCGCCTTCGCCAATCATGCGCAAAAAACGATAACCAATATCTTCACCTGCCCCTGGCACATCGTCTTTTTTCGATGCCTTTTGCAGGATCTGCGTCGCTTCCAGTAACTCGTTTTTTTCCTCGTAGACCGTGCGTTTTTGAAACTCAGTCGCTTCCTCGACTTTTTCTGCCAGCACTTTTGGAGTCATATCGATCTTGTTCATGTAATCCGCGGCACCGAGCTTGATCGATTTAACCGCGATGTACTCATCACCCTCTGCCGTAAGCACGATGGTTGGAGGAAAACCCGGCTTGTCACGATATGTTTTCAGCCATTCGAGGCCATCTTCATCGGGCCCCAGCTTGTAGTCCAGGAACAGGATGTCGTATTCGGACCAGTTAAAATCAGTGGCGGGACGGCCAAGGTTATCGAAATCATATTCAATGATATCGATGTCCTTGAGCTCCTTGTTCAGGTAGGTTCGCAGCAGGGCACGAAAGTCGCTGGAATCATCAATAATAAGAATCTTGGTCATCTAGGTTTATAATTATGTAACGTCTCTGCAAGATAGTCTTTATAAAATAGCAACTTAACGTGCCATCTCAATAGCCTGTCAGGCTTATTTTATCCAGCTATAGTAACAATAAAAAGGCAGTACCAGTATCACTGTTGCGTCCTTTAAGGTGCATTGTGACCTGTCATTTCCCGGTAGTATTGAATTTTCCAAACTTGAGCATGATTGCAGGCATAATCAACAGGTTCAGGATAGTCGAAGACGCCAGTCCGCCAATAATAATCGCCGCCATGGGGCCCATTATTTCCCTGCCCGGGTTATCACTGTCGATGGCGATGGGTAACATGGCAAGAGCCGTCACCAGCGCTGTCATCAATATCGAGGGCAGGCGTTCCTGTGCTCCCTGAATCACCACGTCCAGGTTCCAGAGCAACCCCTCCTCCTCTATCAGATACTGGTAATGCGACACCAGCATAATCGAATTGCGGATGGTAATACCGAACAGGGTAACAAAACCCACCAGTGACCCGACTGACAGGCTGCTGCCGGTAAGCAGCACGGCAACGACACCACCGACCAGCGCGAATGGCAGGTTAAGTAGCATAAGTAATACATGCCTCAGGTTTCGTATTGCAATAAAAATAAGCATCAATACTACGAACATGACCATTATGGAGAGCACGATTAATTCTTCTCTCGCCCTGGCCTGTTCTATCGCGGCACCGGTAAACTCAGGGTACAGTTCGGCACTGAAGCGAACATTGTTCAACACTGTCTCCTCGAGTTCATCCATGAAACTGACAATGTCACGCCCGACAACCTGGCTGGTAATGCTTTGCAGGCGTTGACCATCCTGGTGCAGAATATTATAGCGTCCACTCTGTTGCTTGATACTCGCCAGTTCTTCCAGGGGCACGAGTACGTCATTTGCCGTTTTTACCGGTAGTGTTTTTACATCAGCAGGAATCGCTCGCTGCTGCTCCGGAAAAATAACCGAAATATCGAAGATGCGATTTTGTTCCTGGTAACGGGCAACGGTCAGTCCCTCGAAAGCAGTCTTGATAACATTAACGACCTCGACCGGTTTTAATCCGTGCTCTTTTAACTTATCCAGTTTTAATGCAATTTGCAGTTGCGGGGATTCACTGGACGACTGCACCTGCACACTGCTGGCACCATCTATCTCTTGCATGACCCTGGCTACTTCTGTTGCCTTGCGATCCAGTTCATCCAGATCGTTGCCATAAATATTCACTACTATCGGCGTGGTATATCCTGAAATGGTTTCATAGATGCGCTCTGACAGGAAGTTATAGGCTTCATAGCGAATACCCGGGTATTCTTCAAGGATTTCACGTATCTCATCCAGCACCGCTTGCTGTTCCTTACCGGAAAGATCGTACCTCAGATCCACTTCAAACTCGCTGTAATGGCTGCCATAGGTATCGGCTCCACGTTCAGCTCTACCCGCCCATTGCGATACTGATACAACGCCCGGTATATCAAGAAAGGATTCAGTCAACTGGTTACCAACTCGGAGAGACTCTTCCAGTGACGTACCCGACACACTGGATGTATGCACAATATAATGTCCCTCACGCAAGTTGGGGATAAACTGCCCTCCAACCCCGGGTAATACTGACAAACCAAGCAAACAAAGAAGCAAGCTGGTAACAATCACCATGTAAGGAAAACGTGAAACAAGATGCAATGAACGCGCATAAAGGGGTTGCAGGAGCCTGATAAGAAACGGCTCTTTATCGTTCAATTTGTCATTTGCAAGCAACAGGTAACACATGGCCGGTGTCACTGTCAGGGCCACCAGCAATGACAACATGATAGAAAGAATATAAGCCGTGCCCAGCGGTTCAAACAAACGCCCGGTTATACCACTAAGATGTAGCAATGGCAGAAACACCAATGCCACGATAAAACTGGCGTACACGACAGAACCTCGTACTTCCATGGAGGCGTTGTATACCACCTCCTTTAACGGCAGTGGATTGGCAAGTTGACGATTCTGTCGCAGGCGCCGAAAAATATTCTCGGTATCAATGATCGCATCATCTACCACTTCGCCGAGCGCGATGGCCAGTCCACCTATCACCATGATATTCAGGTTTATACCCATTTCCAGCAATACCAGGATCGCCGTTAATAGCGACAAAGGAATAGCCATAACCGAGATAAACGCGGTTCGAATGTTAGCGAGAAACAACGCGAGTACGACGATAACAAACAAGCCGCCAATCATTAGATGACCAACAATACTACTTACCGAGCGTTCTATGTAGTTTGCCGGTCGGAATAATGTAGGGTGAAACTTGATATCGTTGTCTGCAAAGATCTTGTCGAGACCGCTGATAGCCTCTTCAACAGCATTCGAAACGTTAAGGGTGTTGGCGCCATATTGACCTATCACCATCAGCACAACACCCTCTTTCCCCATTACTGCAGCCTTACCAAATGCCGGTTCGGCACCGTATTCAATAGTAGCTACGTCACCCAGGGTGATATAGGCACCGTCCTCGTAACGTAATACAACACTGGCCAGTTGCTGCTTGTTTTCAGGCAGACCTGTCACGTTCAGGGTCAGGCGCTGGTTCTGGTTTTCAATAAAGCCCACTCCAAAGATACCTGTGGCCTGCCTGGCTGCTTCAACGACCTCGTTGATACCGAGACCAAATAAAAACAGTTTTTCCTTATCGATTTGTATTTGCAGCTGTTTGATTTCACCGCCAAAGACATTGACATCGGCCACACCCGGCACACTGAGGATGGTCGGCACCAGGTTCCAGTCAACGATACTGCGCAGTTCCATCAGGCTTTTTCTGTCAGAGGTCACTCCCATGGTCAATATCGTCGCCGACGAAGAGGCCATAGGTACCGGTACAGCAGGGCCAACGCCCTCGGGCAGAATATTTGTTAACCCGGAAAGGCGTTCAGAGACCAGTTGGCGGTTGCGATAGATATCAGTGTCATCCTCAAAATAGATATTGACGATAGACAGGCCCTGGATCGACTCGGAACGGACGTGATCTATACCTATGAGTCCTGACAGAACAGTTTCTATCGGGCGAGTTACCAGTATTTCCACCTGTTCGGTCGAGTAGCCCGGTGCCTCGGTTTGTACCACGATCAGGTTAGGAGAAAACTCCGGAAAAATATCCAGGCCGGCCCGGTTCAGTCGGTAAATACTGTAGATTATCAACAACGTGGCAATCGCGATAACGACACCACGAAAATTAATCGAAAACCTTACAAGTGCTGATAACATTTGCTGTATCGATTAATCGTCATCTTCTTCTGGTATGGCCCATTTAAACTCTTCAGACAACAGGGTCTGTGCGCCACTTATAACAATCCGTTCACCGACCTGGAAATGTTTTCGCACCAGCCAGCCGTCTTCCGTTTTTACCTCGCTGGCAAGACTACGACGGCTGAAGGTTTGCTCATCAACCTGTACATAAGCCCATGCCTTGCCGGCATGCCAGACAATCGCAGAATCGGGAATACCAATTCCCTCACCGGAATATCCGGTGCCGGGCAACCATACATGCAGTCGCATACCAACTCTCAGTTTGTCTGCATTGGTTCGCAGGAAATACGTTTCTCCTTGCAGGTTTGATTCCGAGTAAGGCGCAACCGAGACCAGGTAGGCCTTCCTTGCCGTTTGCCTGTCGCCATTCCTGTTAACCAGCACATAAGCAAAACTCTCGGTCAATACCTGTTCCGGTCGCAATGACAACATCACCAGGTATTCCTGCTGTTGTAACAGCCGGTTAAATAATTCCGAGTCGCCTTTCAGGGCCCAGCCGGTGATTTCGCTTCCCCAGCGTTGCAGCATCTCATCCCGGATATTTTGCAGTCGCACCTGTTCTGACTGCAGGATCGCCTTGTCCTGTTCCCAGGCAGCACGAACCTGTTGTAATTCACGCAAGGAAACATTGGTAGTTTCCGCATTCAGCTTTTCCAGGTTTTCCAGGTTGAGGGCCGAATTACGCAGCGCCGTTTCGGCAATGCTCAACTGTGCCTGTACGTTTTTGTATCTTGATCGCAACTCCAGCAACGGGCGTATGTCAATGACCGTGGCAAAAGCCTTTTCCTCGGCATCCAGTCTGATTTCTTCGACACTGATAGTCTCAATGCCGGCCAGTTCCTGGGTTTCAGGGGGCAGCATCACCATCAGGCTTCCTTCAACCAGTTGCTGTAAAGCGGCGACGCTTTCCTCTTCTTCTTCCTCATCATCCGTGTCTGCCACGATATTGTCGAAAAAACGGGTATCGGTACCGGACAGAAAGATAAAACCAGCACCCAGGCAGCTAATGAATACAAGAAAATAAACAAGTTTTTTCATTTTGGATAACCGGCAATGTCCTGCTCTATTGTAAAGTTAAGATTCTGCATGGAAGTCAGTATGGGTGACTGGGTTAATGATTCAAGTTTTACCGCGGCACGCATGACGTCAAGCTCTATATCAAATATGGCCTGGTTTGCCTTTTCAATTTCGAGTTTGGTGCGCAACACATTGAGTTGATCGCTATAGCCCAGCTCAAACTGTTTTTCAACTTGTGTCGCTTTATTGGTTAGCGCATCAAGCAATTGCAAACTGTTTTGATAGGCTGCCAGCTTATCCAGGTAATTCTGCCTCTTTCTATCAAGTTCATTTAACAAACGCGTCTGCAATTCAATGATCTCTAGCTGTTTTTGTTTACGCTGGGCCAGTGCCTGTTGTATCTGGCTTTCATTATTATGAAAGAGGGGCAATATCCAGGCCGCGCCGAGTTCCCAGACGCTGTTACCCTGGTCGAAAACAAATCCTGGAGACAGGTTGAGGTCAGGATATTGTTGCTCTATTTCGAGCTTGAGTCGCGCTTCAAAGACGTCATATTCGGCCAGCTTTTGCCTGATATCGAAACGTTGTTGTACCAGTTCCGCACGTAGATCATGCAAGGATTCAGCACTGGCAGTCAGGTGCTGTTGCAATTCTGAAAACTCAAAATCAGCACCCTGGAATTTACTGACTTGCAGACCAACATGAGAAAGCAACTGATGGTAAGCATCATTAATCAAATATTGCTGGTTGGCCAGTTGCAAATCTGTTGTCTGTAACTCCAGCCTGAGACTACTGAGTTCAAATTGGCTGGCCTGTCCGTAGGTAAGACGTTGTTCCAGCAACTCCAGGCTACGGTTCAATATATCTTTTTGCCGCTTTAATAATTCTCCTTTTCGGATAGCCGCATAGTACTCGATCATGCCGGCATGGATGCTTGTATACAGCTCCCAGGCCTGTTGCGATACGGCAATCTGTGCCGCGTCACGCCTTGCCGCTGCCTGCATTTCCCGGGCCTCGCGCTTTGCCGAACGTTCAAACAGGAAGTCACCTACCAGCCCCAGGTACCAGGGGGACTCACCTGGCTCGTCATGGTATTCAAGGGGGATGTTCACAGTTGGATTGGGACGTTGACCGGCGATTCCGATACCGGCTTCTTCAATATCAATTTGACTGCGTACCACCGGTAGACCCGGATTAAAGTAGAATGCAGCCAGCGTCAATGCCGGGACATCCCACTGGTTTATCGGCCAGCTTGTCGTAGAAAAATTACTTTCTGCCAGATAGGATTTAAATTCAGGAGAGGTATGATCAAAGGTCAGCCGCTGTTGCGTGATGACCTCAAGGCTGACCGGCTCCGGTTTATAGGGCTGCATGACGCAACCAGACATGAGTATGAAACCGGCGAAGACAAATACATGATAGCTCCTGGTTTCAGGACCAAAGACCATACTTCTCCTGCTCTGCTTATCGTTATTATCGGCCTGCACACGATTATAACCGTGTGTAAAGTATCAAATAATAAACGCAAAGCACTATTATTCATAGCCAATCTGCCACAATTCCCGGCTGAATTCGTGGATCTCCCCGGTCCTTGAATTGACTTCAAGCTTGATGACTTCGTCCGTTGCTTGCCATATATCAAACTCGTAGACGGCCAAACCACTTTCTTCAATTTCGTATTCCACTTCCAGGATCTCGCCGGGATAAAACTGCAAGGCAATCTCTTTTGCCCTTGCATAATCGATTTTCATCTGCTCGCTGAAGCGTGGGTCATTAATACCGTAGACCTCTTCTTCAATTTCAATGATTTGACCAGTTGCCGCAGCGCATTCGATATCCCAGTCGCGGTTCTCTATATCACGAATATTAAACTCGTATACCTCGGCATCGTCCTCAATTTTCATCTCTACCTTGATAATCAATCCCGGACGCAATGCCAGTGCCTGTTCCCGGCATTCTTCAAACCGACCGTGCTTGATGATTTCAGTATCGGCAAACGATACATTACCCGTAACTGATAACAGTCCGGCCAATAATATCTTCTTGTATATCATTGAACATTTTCCCGGTATTTAAAGTCGAACAGGAATGATAATTCAATACTGTTCTCATATAATCGGGAAACTTTCCTGAATGTTTATGTTGCCATGATTCGTGTTGTTATTTACCTGGTATCGAGCCTGATTCCATTTGCCCTTTTTGCAGACTCCCGGTCCCACCCGGTGAAAGCCTGCCATGAATTCCTGATCGTGCCGGATGCTGTAGAAACGGTGCAAAAACATAACGTCACTGAATACCAGGAAGGTTTGCTATGGAAGGCCGAGAAAGATGGTAAAACCAACTACGTACTGGGCACGATTCACTCCCAGGACTATTCGGTAACGCGTTTTTCGCCGCCGGTTCGGCTGGCGCTCGTCAGGACCAGGACCCTGCTAATGGAGACTATTCCCGATGAATCAGCGAATGAAGCCTTTTTCAGCAACATGTATTTTGCAGATAACACCCGCTTGGACGAGTTACTTGGTGCAGAGCTCTTTGCCGAATTTCGTCGCATTGCGCTTGATTATGGCTTGCAGGAAGAGCGTCTTGCAGAAGTGAAACCCTGGGCCGCATTCAGTTTAATCGGTCGTCCGAAACCGGTTCGCGCCGCTTCACAGGAACAAAATCTTTTTAATCTGGCCAGGCAGACGGTTTCCGAGATCAAATCACTGGAATCAATGGAAGAGATCATTGCATCGCTGGAGAGCCTGAGTCTTTCCGACCAGGTCACCATACTCAAGGACACAATATGCAATCATGCCAATATAATTCGCGATGCAAAGGAACTGGTCGACCTGTATGTGGCCCGTGACCTGGCTGGAATAATTGCCTTCAACAACCAACCGCATCACGATGAAGCGTTATTCGAGCGCTTCATGCAGGCCATTCTTTACAACAGGAATGACAAGGTCATGCAGATGATTGAGCAGGAATTTGCAAGGGGAAATGCTTTTGTCGCCATCGGCGCCTCGCATCTTGTCGATGAACGCAGTGGCATTCTGCAACAGCTTGCGGAACAGGGGTATAAGCTTTCCCCGGTTTACTGATCCTGCTGCTGGATACTGTCAGCAAACTTTTTCTTCTGCTCTGGACTGGCCTCGTTCTGGAAACGTTTTTTCCACTCTGAATACGGCATTCCGTAAATTATTTCACGGGCTTGTTCGTAATCCATTGCCAGACCGTTTTCTTCCGCTGCAGCCTTATACCACTTGGACAGGCAATTACGGCAAAAACCGGCAAGGTTCATCAGGTCGATGTTCTGTACCTCGGTATGGTCGCGTAAATGCTGTACCAGGCGCCGGAATGCGGCTGCTTCTAATTCAGTTTTATTGATCTTGGTCATAATCTGGTTACCATTTGGTTGCTAATATTATCGTTAATTTTAAAGCAATTGATAATTTCCATCAAAATAGTTGGCACTGACTTAACAGGTTGTTATAAGCTTGCTTAAAGAGTTTTACTAATAAATTATGAGCAACAAAGACCTTTATCAAATAATCGTTGTTGGTGGCGGTGCAGGCGGACTGGAACTCGCAGCGAAGCTGGGACGTAAACTCGGCAAGAAGAAAAAAGCAGCCATCACCCTGGTCGACACGACGACCACACATCTGTGGAAGCCCCTGTTACATGAAGTGGCGGCAGGCACGCTTAATTCCTATGAAGACGAACTCAGTTACCTGGCCCTTGCCCACAGGAACCATTTCACGTTTCGACTGGGACGTATGGACGGCCTCGACCGGCAAAAGCAGGAAATCAGTATTGCGCCTTCAGTCGATGAGGATGGCGTCGAGTATATCCCGCGCCGAACTTTTCATTATGACGCGCTCGTGATTGCAGTCGGCAGCGAAACCAATGATTTTGGCATACCAGGAGTAAAGGAACACTGCATGTTCCTTGATACACGTCACGAGGCAGATGTATTTCATCAAAACCTGTTACGAACTGTCACCCGTGCCAACCTGCAAGAAGAGCCGCTGCGTGAAGGCCAGCTGAGTGTGGCCATTGCCGGGGCCGGCGCGACAGGAGTGGAATTATCTGCCGAGTTACATGACGCTTTTAAACAATTAATTGAATTCGGTATGCGCAACCTGTCGCGCGATACCGACATCAAGATCACGATACTGGAAGCTGCGGACAGGATACTACCCGCATTACCGCCGCGACTATCGGAAATGACAGAACAGGCATTACAACAAATCGATGTTGAGCTGATGACCGGTCAACGGATCGTTGAAGCTAATGAAAAGGGGTTTAAAACAGAAAAGGTTGACCTGATTCCTGCCGAGATAAAGGTCTGGGCTGCCGGTATCAAGGCTCCCGATTTCCTGAAAGACCTGGATGGGTTGGAAAGTAACCGTATTAACCAGCTGGTTGTCAAGAAGACATTGCAGACCACCCGTGACGAGAAAATTTTTGCCTTCGGTGATTGCGCCGCCTGTCCTTTGGATGACAGTGACAATACGGTGCCGCCACGGGCACAGGCCGCCCACCAACAGGCGGACATGCTGGTCAAGAGCCTGACCAAGCAAATGAATAAAGAGGAAGAACTGCCCGAATACAAGTACGTGGATTACGGTTCCTTGATAAACCTGAGCCGTTACACAACCGTGGGCAACATGATGGGTAACCTGCTTGGCAAGAATGCGGGCAGCGTAATGATTGAGGGGTTAATCGCCCGGTTTGTTTATATCTCCCTGTACAAGATGCACCAGGTAAACATCCAGGGTTTTCTCAGGGTTATGCTGTTATCGATTGCCGATTTCCTGACCCAGAAAAGCAGGCCCAGGATGAAGCTGCACTAGCGGCGCAGGCGCCACTACAGATCGTACTTCTTCATTCTATAGCGCAGCGCCATGCGGGTAATGCCCAGCTCCCGCGCTGCCTTTGATACGTTTCGGTTGGTGCGTTCCAGCGCCTGTTTAATCAATTGCAACTCTGCCTCACCCAGGGTCATATCGTCGTCCAGTTCTTTCTTGTCCAGCTTACCTTCCGGCGGCGTATCCAGTTGCAACAAATCGTCTTCCAGTACACCACCGCCGCTAAGTAATACCGCACGCTCCAGCAGATGTTTCATTTCGCGAATATTGCCTGGCCAGCGGTAATGTTGCAGTGAATCCTCTGCATCTTCAGAAAATCCACCGAACTCCAACCCGTATCGTCGGGCTGTTTGCGCAGCAAAATGCCTGGCAAGCAACAGGATATCATTACCTCTTTCGCGCAACGGCGGCATGGTTAATGACATAACGTTCAACCTGTAAAACAGGTCTGATCGGAATTCATCTTTTTCGGCAAGTTCTTCCAGGTCACGGTTGGTGGCCGCAATCATCCATGCCGCAACCGATCGTTCCTGCGTGGTCCCTACCCGTCTAAGCGTTCGTCGCTCAAGCACCGCAAGTAACTTGGACTGCAAGTCTAACGGCAACTCACCGATTTCATCCAGGAATAGCACACCATCTTCTGCCGCCTCGATCAGGCCGGTACGAGACACATGGGCATTCGTAAACGCGCCCTTTTCATGTCCGAATAATTCAGATTCGATCAAGTCTTTAGGCAAGGACGCACAGTCAACATGTACGAAGGGTTTTTCTGCGCGACTACTATGCGCGTGTAATAAACGTGCCACGACGTCTTTACCAGTTCCGGTTTCACCAAGTATCAACACCGTGGGCGGAATCACAGATGCGGATCTTGAAAGTTCCGCTATACGCTCTACCTGTTGTCGGATGGCCTCTATCTGCTTGCATTCACCAAG
This sequence comes from Gammaproteobacteria bacterium, assembly GCA_965229565.1. Lineage (GTDB taxonomy): Bacteria > Pseudomonadota > Gammaproteobacteria > Eutrophobiales > Eutrophobiaceae > JANQNX01. The sequence goes on from OZ245888.1 coordinate 2,034,410, forward strand.
AAACTCGACGTGCTCTGCCGCGTGCTGCTCACGTTTTGCAGAGTAGGTAAGTTTTTGCGTGATTTCATTTTTGTCCAGTACCTTCCTGATATTCAGCAAGAGTTCTTCCAGGTCTATCGGCTTTTTCAGGTAGTCGGAAGCGCCCTGCTTCATCGCAGAAACAGCATCTTCCAGTTCACCATAGGCCGACATAACCAGTACCGGGGCATTGGCACTGGAGGATTTAATCTCGTCAAGCAGGTCCAGACCTGAACCATCGGGTAAGCGCATATCAAGCAAAACCAGGTCCGGTGATAACTCCTTGTAGAGTTTCCTGGCCGCCGCCAGGTCACCAGCCACTTCGACGCGGTAATCCTGCCGTTGCAAATGCTTCTTTACGGCCTTGGCAAACAGACTTTCATCCTCGACCAGTAATATTTTTTTCTCGATTACCGGTACTTCTGCTGAAACATTAAACGAATCCTGCATCAGGTTCCCACCTCTTTGATATTTCTGATTGGAGCAGCAACGATTGCCTCGGTTCCCTCTCCTTCAATGACATTAAAAGTCAGGTTCCAACCGTGTTTTTGACAGATTTTAAACGCGATCGGTATGCCCAGTCCGGTACCAAAACGCTTGGTCGATGGCCCAGGTTCAAGGTTACCTGGCTTGGGTTCAAACGGTAGCCCCGGCCCACTGTCCAATATACGAATTTCGATATATTCCTCCGGGTTGGCCAGTGTGACTCTTATTGTGCCTCCCTGGGGTGAGGCATCGATAGCGTTGGATAATAAACTGAACAGGGCCTGCTCCATCAAGTCCGGGTCAACGGTCAACTCGTGATTATTTTCCCAGCCTTGCTTGATCAACCTGATGTTTTTTTCCTCGATCTTGCTGGTCAGGAGGCGCAATGCTGCATTAATCAGATCAACCGGCCTGGCAATTACCAGGTTTGGTTTAAGCGGGTGCAGGTAAGAGACCAGGGAACTGACCCAGCGCCCAAGTCGATCGATAGTCTCTATAATTTCGTCCTTTGACTCAATGATTTCCGATTTGTTTTCGGCATGTTCAAGCAATTGTGCCGCTGCCCGAATACTTGCCAACGGGTTACGAATATTATGAGCCACGACCGGCACCAGTGATCCCAGTGCCGCCTGCCGCTCATTTTCGACCAGGGCGTCACGATTATCTGCCAGTTCTTTCGCCATTTTATTAATGGCTTCAGCCAGTTTCGATACCTCTTCGACGCCTGTTTCCTCAATATGATAATTCAGATCGCCACGACTGATGACTTCTGCCCCGCGCATGATACGACCAATTGGCTTGATAAACTCGTTACGCATGACCTGCCGCGTATACAACGCGATCAGCAAGGCAATGAATATTGGCATCGTCGTTGCCAGCGGAGCAATACGGGTCCAGTTTGCCAGGGTTTCATCAAGCTTGTCGTGCTGACCGGACAGTAACTTCCTGAATTCAAGGTAGCGCTTTTCAAATTTCCCCACCATGCGTTGCGCAAATTGCGGGTCCAGGATCTGAATGCGGGCCAGCCGATTGGCAATATATGGATCGTTAAACAGGTTATTCATATCCCGTTGAATCTCGCGATATGACAGGTTCAGGTCCTGTATGGCCAGGTCTTCCTCGCGCGAGCGCGAGCGGCGCCGCAGTTCATTAAAGAGTTCAGAGATACTGCGTGAATACTCCGAGTAAGTGTCATAGGCGTTTTGATCCTCGAGGATCCGGGCACGTATCATCTCCTGAATTTGGGCATACATCTCGCCCCTGATCTGTTCGGTGGAATAGTACATGGCATTGATACGAACAGATTCAGCCGAATTCTTTTGCCAGAAGTACGCAGAGGCGCCGGCAATCAGGCCTGTGACCGTTACCAGCAGTAAAATGGCAATTTCATGACGAAATATCAGGTTTTTTAAAGACTTGGAGTGTCTAATAGACATGAGAACAGTATACCCCAGATATGGTTGTAATGATCCAGAATTCTGGATGAATACAACCAATATTCATGTAATTTTGCGCCTGTTTCATACCAGGAACAACGCTATCTACTTGTTTTTATTAATTTAATAATAGTTGGCCTGGATTATGCTCAATACCGATTGCACAATTTTTGTGTCCCTAACGGGTAATTTTAAACTAATCTTTTTGAGGAGATTTATCATGAAATGGGAAACACCAGCATACAGCGACATTCGCTTTGGTTTTGAAGTAACCATGTACATCAACAACAAGTAATTAGCTTGTTAATGATGACAAAAGGGGTCTCTTGACCCCTTTTTTTATGCCTGCTTTCCAGCCTTCAGGGTTATATCCAGGTCATCCCCGGACAGGATATTAACTGGCCAGGACCAATACCAGGATGGCTTTCATCCTGTGTCGCACAATATGCCTGCAGCGACTTTCATCGTTATCACCACGCTCGACCCGCTTTCCTGCTTATCGACATCCCCGTAGATAATGCGATGAGAGGTGAAATTTTACATCGAATTCCCTAAAATCCATATAAAACCAGAGCAGATGTCGATGACTGCAATAATGAAAACCAACAATGCATCCAGGCTCCTGATGTGGTCGTTGACTGCTATGTGCCTGACACTAGCCCAGCCACTCGGTGCCAGTGAATACCAGATATTAATTTCCAAACAGAATAACGAATTATTAATCGAAAAAGCTGGCGAAGTTGTTAAACGCTTTCGTATCGCCACGGGCAAGGGCGGCAAGGGTGCCAAACGACGCCAGGGTGATAGCAAGACGCCAGTAGGTACCTATCGGATTTTAAAATTCAAACAAAGCGACCGTTTTCATTACTTCATACAACTTGATTACCCGAACCTGATCGATGCCTGGTACGGTTATAAGAACGAGATTATTTCTGCCAACGAGTTTAAACGTATCGCCCATGCCTATAAAAAACGGGAAGCACCTCCCCAGGATACCGCCCTGGGAGGCTTCATCGGTATTCACGGGCTTGGACAAACCACTCAGAAAAAACTGCAGATTCATCAAAACCTGGACTGGACCGAAGGCTGTATTGCTCTCACGAATGAAGAGGTTCTTGAATTAAAGAATTTCGTCGATGTAGGCACCCAGGTCGTCATTGTTGAATAACCAGGATTCAAGCCTGGCAACCATTCTGCTGCAAAGACAGCATAAACTTATAAATCCGATGATGACTTTGAACAATTCTTTCAGACAAGCCATTATTCTGTTTCTTTTCCTGCTGTCAGCCTGCGATAGTCAGACAACCGGGTTGTATGAGAAACAAACGACCAAGCAATTCGAGGATGTACTGCAGGATGTCGAATTCATTATTACCGAGAAAAACTTCAGGATTACGAACAGGATGCATATCGGTGAAGCCATACAGGAACGTGGCGCTGAAAATTTTCCCCGGAATGAAGTAATTCTATTCTGCAATCTAACGCTCGCCGAGGATATGTTATTGCTGGAACCAAGGTATATCAACTACTGTCCGTACAAGATAGCTATCGCTGAAATTGATGGTCAAATTACACTCAGCACTCTTCTTTTGCCGGAGAATACAGGCAACAAAAACCTGGACGCTATTGCAGAAAAAATCAATAAAATACTACGTATAATGATAGAATACGGGGCTTCAGAAGACCCATTCATATTCGAAAATAGCAACGACTCATCTGGACAAATATGAAAGAACAACCTGACCACGCACTACTCCTGAAATGGCTGATATTGACGGGCTTGATTGCTTTTGCACTAATTATTGCCTGGCATCAGGATGTTATCAGCATGCTTTATTATGTAGATAAAAGCCGAATCTCATGGGCTATATCACTCGTTTACATACTCGTTACCATGCACTGCGCCCAGCGTGTATATACGATGTCACAACAGACTTTTCTATCGAAACGGGTAGATGACATTATCAGGAAAGAAGAAAAATTATCTATCACGGTTGATGATGAAGAAGTTCGCATCAACAAGGGAACCGTCTTACCACCCTGCTTCATGACTGAATATATTCGCGATATCTACTACCGCAACCAGAATAAGGCCGGTGCTGATGAAGCAGGCTCTCCTTCTGACCTTATCGATGTCTATGAAAACAGGTTAAAGGGGCCGCAGGAAATTGGCTGGTTTGTTTCAGACATGATGTTAAAGATGGGCCTGCTGGGAACCATCATCGGATTCATCTTTATGTTGGCGTCTGTCTCAAATATTGCAGATTTCGATGTAAGTTCCATGCAAAAAATATTGCGTCACATGAGTAATGGCATGGGCACCGCACTGTACACGACGCTGGTAGGTTTAATAGGCAGCGTTCTATCGGCTATGCAATATCACATGCTGGATCGACACGCAGATGAACTGATAGAACTAACCAGGCATTTGACACAGGTTCACGTCATTCCCAAGATCGATTAATTACCCATGAGTATCAAGAACCGCTTTCGCTCAGATCCGTTCACAGACCTGTTGTTTAATGCATTACTAGGGTTTACGTTTCTATTCCTGGTTGCGATCATGTTCATGAACCCGGAAGCCAAATCGGGCATTATCGATCCAAAAGCGGAATATATCTTGACCGTTACCTGGGAAGATTTCAGTCCTGATGACATCGACGTGTGGGTAGAGGACCCGGAAGGACAGATTGTCTGGTTCAGGACACCCGAGGCAGGCTTGTTGCATCTCGATCGCGATGATCGCGGCCTGGTAAATGACACCATTACTATCAACGGTGAAGAAGTGGAAAACCCGCTAAACCAGGAAGTCGTGACCCTGCGTGGCGTGGTAAAGGGGGAGTACATTGTTAACTTGCATTACTATGCAACTGAAACGGAAAAGCCCGTGGATGTCAACGTCAGACTGGCGAAAGTAAACCCCAAGTTGGAGGTGGTTTACTATGGCACTGTTACTCTCGAGAAAAAAGGTGATGAAAAAACAGCCGTCAGATTCAGTATAGGCAGAGACGGCGAAGTATATGGCATTAACTTTCTGCCCAAAAAACTCGTGATATTAGGTTAACTTAACTTTGGATTATTTATTATGACTCTGGGAATTACAGGCATCATATCTGCGTACGTTCTACTTGGTTTGCTTTTACTGAGTATCAACCTTTATTCGAAATGGTCCTGGCAGGTAAAGGCGGCAACTATTGTCCTGACATCGGCATTTTACGTTATTACCTATTTTTCGTTCCCGCCGTTACTCGGTTGGGCTACCAGTCAGAACCCGCCCCAGCAATTTCGCCTTATTTCTGCCCACGTGGTCCAGCCAAACAAGGACACTGGTGAAGACGGAGCAGTTTATATCTGGCTGACTGAAATCAAGGATATGACTACAACCGGAGAGCCCAGGGCCCATGTACTGGAGTATTCCAATGAACTTCATGAAAAAATTATCAATGTGAATGCTAAACTTGACAAGGATATCCAGCAATTAGGCGAATTCAAGGAGCCTGATGATGCATTTAACGAGGTCGCGGAAGAAAAGCGTGGCATGAAATCACTCAAGATTGAATTTTATGACTTGCCCGATCCGTTATTCCCGGACAAGTGACGAGGACTAGACAAGCGTGATGCAAAGAGTCTGTGATTTCTTCTGGGCATTCGTACTTTTCCTTGGACTTGTCTCACCTCTTGCCGCCTGGGATAAAATCACTGACAACCTGGATATCCGCTGTGCGCAAAGCGAAATGGAGCTGGACTGTCGCTATCGCACACTGGATGGCAGCCAACTGCAAGATCCAAAAGCCCTGTTCAGGGAACAAGCACTTGCACTTGAACAGCGGGCAGATGGCAACAACAAATCTGTTGCGATCCTGTTCCTGGTCGATACCAGCGATCCTGCCAGACAAAATGTCATCGATATAAAGAAATCCCACATCAGGGAAATGCGTGCCAATATCAGCCCCAACTACCAGGTCGGACTGGCGGCATTTGATAAATCGCTTCGTATCGAGGCTCCGATAGGAGAATCAGAGTTTTTATTCGGTAAACAACTTGAGCAATTAAAAGCCCTGGGGCGTACAACAGAACTCTACAGGAACGTGATCCTGGCACTGGAATATCTTGATCAGCAGGAAGCAGACACCAAGGTCATGTTCCTGATGTCTGATGGCCAGGCAGAAGACAAGGCCTATTTTCATTCCGATGTTGTCAAGGTGGCAAGGCAGTACGGCATTATCATTAATTCCATAGGTTACCCCAGGACAGTGTCACTCTCGGTTGCCCTGCAAACCCTGCGCAGGTTGAGCGAGGAAACCGGCGGCCACTATGTTGAAACCAGTATTAATTACGAGCTTCCCGCAAATTACCTGGAGAAACTATTCGACAATATAACCAGTACTGGCAGGCTTGATATTTCACTGGAATCGCTGGCAACCAGCCGGGATGCCGCACGTATCAAGCTTGAATACACGACCGCTAGTGGTAGAAATTCTGTGTTCGTCCCGGTGCAGATTGGTCGCCAGGTCAGTCCTGTTGCAACTACAGCTGCTGCACCACCCGTAGTGACTTCACCTGCAACCCGCGCAGCGGATGCCAATCCGGCACCCGTCACTATAGTTACCAGGCAGGCAGATCCTGCCCCGATTAACCTGTGGCTCTGGTACGGTATTCCAGCTGCTTTTATTATTATTATTATATTTATATTGATTACATTGTTCCTGCTATGGCAAAGACCTCCAACGACCGGAACGACCGTGGCGCCAGTGTATGAATTCAAGCCCTATGCCTATCTTATAGAACCAGACAACGACAACACGCGCCACCCGATTACTCGTACAATATGCCGGATTGGCAGGGGCAAGGATAACGAACTGGTACTGGATGATTCATCAATATCACGACGACATGCAGAAATTCACCGTAACGTGCACGGCAGTTTTGACATCATCGATATGAATTCCATGAATGGTGTTTTTGTTAACGGGGAAAAAATAGGTAAGGCGATGCTGCAGGAAGGCGACGAAATTGAAATTGGTGATATATCCCTTAGGTTCAGTCAATTATCGCCAGAGCATGCCGAGGAGGAATCCACCGTTATGCAGAAAACAAAAACACCGGATGTATCAATTTCCTGAGTTTTGCACCGGCACCCTTGCCCTGGCTATATAACGGTTTATCAGATCTTCCATCGCAGACTGCGCCAGCAAAGGTTCATCCTTACCAAACCAGGCATCCCCGTTGTTTAATATTTCAGCTGCTATCAGGCTTGCCTTTACCCGACCACGACTGCTTTGGCATTTATCTGGCGAGTTGGCCAGCAAGGACATGGCAGCGCCCAGGGTAATCTCGCAATGTTTCTGATAAATAGCATCATGTCCTTTTTCATTCGCTGAAGCTGTACCCTGTTTTGCTGAAACAGGTTTAACCTTGATAGTTTGCAAGACGAAATCCATCAATGCCGACAGTTCCTGCGGCACAGGAACACGACTGACCATAGCCCAACTATATAAGTCAGAGGGTATCACGCGCCATTCAGCAGGCTGTGCATCGGTATTAATTACAGCAAGTAGTTTTTTATTGACGCAGTCACTTGCATGTTGCCACAAGTCATCTCGTGCTTGCCGGGTAACTTCATCCAGAGAACCGGAACTCCCTGGATCCAGTCCCAGCAATAGTGGAATTCCCTCTGTACGCAGTTCCCATGTTTCCTTGCAAGCCCACTTTTCATAAAGTTTCTGACGGTTAATCCTGTCTTCACCATAAACCATCCTGGCACGATCAATACCGGACTTATTTTCAACAGTTGCCTGGTTGATAGTTTGTGCAGCCTGTTTCTGTTGCTGCGGCTTTAGCATATTTAGTATTTTTTCAAACATAGTTGGTTTAGCGTTGATTACAAATTGCATCGAGTTCCGTCAAACTGAAACCCGCACGGCTTCTTGCCTCCCGATTTATACGGGACGTACCGCGTGGTGCATAATCCCTGAAAATATCCCGGAATGTTTGCTCAGGCTTGACCTTTCGTTCGCGACAGACATGGTTAAACCAGTGACTGCCAATCTTTACATGTCCGATTTCATCCTGGTAAATCGTTTCGAGCACTGAAACTGTTTCCATATCACCTATTTCATTGAAACGATTTATAAGATCCGGGGTGACATCCAGGCCGCGCGCTTCCAGTATCCTGGGCACAACGGCGAGGCGCAGTAATATATCATGCGCGGTATCTTCTGCCATCTGCCACAGGCCGTTGTGTGCGGGAAAATCACCGTAAGCAAATCCCAGTGCCTGTAAGCGCTGCTGCAACAGGTTGAAATGACTGGCTTCCTCGGCCGCGACTTGTGCCCAGTCACGGTAAAACTGCGATGGCATCGACTGGAAACGGCATATAATATCCCAGGCCAGGTTTACCGCGTTAAATTCAATATGTGCAAAGGAATGAATCATTGCAGCCCTACCCTCGAGACTGGATAGTTTTCTGGCAGGTAGTCGTTGTGGCGCGATCAATTCAGGTTGTGGTGGTCTGCCAGGCACAATGACCGGGAGTATGACTGCACTCGTCCCCACGGTCTCGCCTAAAATACAGTTGGCTGCAGTCACCGTCTTTTCAAGCTTGATTTCCAGCCGTGACTCGACCAGACAGTCGTATGCCAGTTCAAACAGGTTATTCATGATGCTGCCTGATCTTTTGCAGTCCGCTCCAGTGCAGGGAAATCGATGCTTGTTCCGCACCAGCTGCAAACTGATGGGCAACACAGACTCCTGCCACTGCGGCCAGGTCATCATCAATATAAATTAAGGGTATACGCTCGCGACACCAGGGTAATATTCCATTTTCCTGACAAATTTGCTTTAAGGTTTTGGTTTGCTTGCCCGGCGCAGGACAGAGACGTTCACCACCTTGTCTGAAGCGAATCGTTACTGATCTGTCATGGAGATGTTCAGTGGCGATACCTTCACCCGTTGTCGCGATAGCCGATAAGGTTTCACCATTGATTTCCAGGTCGTGACTAATGTCCCATTGCAATACTGCATCGGGATCGTGCGCGGCCATGGTCCTGTTCAGGTATAACCTGTTTCGATAGCGCCTGCATTCCACGTCAGCCCAGTTGACACAGGGACTCGCATCAATAGCTGAATTGACGACATCAGATAATATCTTTTTCAAATGCGCCATATTCGGTGTAGCCAATTGTTGTTTTCTTGCCCATTGCAAGATGACATTCTTTTGCCTGGCCAGGGAAAGCGCTTTTAACTTTTCCATGTCCAGGCCTTGCCCCATGTCATCCAGCATGGATTTGAGATCGCCCTCGGCAAGCTCTTCAAGCAAGTCACGGGTTTCAGCCTGGTGTTCGATTAAGCGCGCGATAGTCTTTCTATATGCCGGCCAGTGGCTCTCTACCAATGGCATAATTTCATTGCGCAAATAATTCCTGTCAAAACTGTTGTCCACATTGCTCGGATCCTCGACCCATTCCAGGTTATTATCCCTGGCATATGCTTCGAGATCCTTCCTGCTAAACGGCAACAGGGGACGTGCATGATAGCCTGCTCCAATTCGACGTAATGATGACATCGCAGCCAGGCCTCTTGTGCCTGTACCTCTGAATGCCTTTAAAAAAAAAGTTTCTACCTGGTCATCAAGGTGATGTGCGGTAAAGAGTATATCGTTGTTATTCAGGCGCAATGTCAGTATTTGATAACGCCTGTTTCTCGCCCAGTTTTCAGTACTGTCATTCCTGTCTGGCGCGGAATCAATCTCGAAGGATTCAAATGGAATGCCAAGCTGTTGCGTCTTGTTGGCACAAAAATCTCTCCAGTCCCGACTGACAGCCTGTAGCCTGTGATCAACATAAACAGCTTCTATCCTGTTTTGCAGCCGGGAAAGATTTTGAGAAAACAAATGCAACAAGACCATGGAATCAAGTCCGCCACTAATTGCCAGCACGAAGCCTTGCGTTGCCGGACAATCACGTAGATAAGTATACAGGCAGTCTTTGTCCAGGCATTGCATGGACAGAGGAGCTTTAATCATGACGTAAAACCAGGTACTGAAAATCAGGCTTGTTTGAATTGCCCGATATTACGCAACTTTTCCTGTCTCGCCATCACGATGGATGGATAGGATTGATTACTTAACTCGCTCAGCTCGGTAACAAGTTTTTCCTTCAAGGTGGTCGCCATCTCCTGGATGTTACGATGCGCTCCACCCAGCGGTTCCTCGATAATGTCATCAATCAAATCAAGCTCTTTCAAACGACTGGCGGTAATACCCATGGCTTCAGCTGCATCCTGCGCACGCTCGGCACTCTTCCAGAGGATTGATGCACAGCCTTCGGGTGAAATAACAGAATATGTACTGTACTGAAGCATAAATAACCTGTCGGCAACGCCAATAGCCAGTGCGCCGCCTGATCCACCCTCACCTATCACTGTGGCGATGATCGGCGTCTCCAGTTCAGCCATTACCATCAGGTTTCTTGCGATTGCTTCACCCTGACCACGTTCCTCTGCATCGATACCCGGATAGGCGCCTGGCGTGTCGATAAAAGTCAGAACAGGCAGGCCGAACCGTTCAGCGAGTTGCATAATACGCAGGGCCTTGCGGTAACCTTCCGGTTTCGGCATGCCATAATTTCGCTGAATTCTTTCTCGGGTGTCGCGCCCTTTCTGCTGGCCGATAACGGCAACGGCCACGCCATCCAGTCGCGCAAGGCCGGTAATAATGGCCGGATCATCTCCGACATTGCGTTCACCGTGTAATTCCTCGAAATCGGTAAAAATGTGTTCAATGTAATCCAGCGTGTATGGACGCTGCGGATGCCGGGCAATCTGGGAAACCTGCCACGGTGTAAGCGCCGAGAAAATAGAGCGTGTCAGATCGTCACTGCGTCTTTTCAGGCGCCCGATTTCTTCATTAATGTTGATATCCTTGTCATTGCCGACGTGACGCAACTCCTCGATCTTGGCCTCGAGTTCTGCAATTGGTTGTTCAAAATCAAGAAAATTCATAGTCTTAGCTGTGATTAATGTATTTGGCGCACATTATAATCAATTTTTACGCTCTCTTTGCCAATACATTCATATAATTTATCCAGTAATTCATCATTTAGATGCAATCGCCAGTCGTCCCCCAGGTTGAGATCGGCGATAGCTTCACCGTTGTCGTAACGGATAAACACCTCGGCATTACCCTTGCGATACGGGCCTAGCGCCTGTTTCAGCTGTTCTATTCCTCCTCGTGATAAATAATCATGCGTCGTATTAAGTATCAGGCGGGCACTGCTTGAACGAATATCATCCAGGTTGAATATCTGGTTCGCACGAATCGAAAGCCCACTTTCCAGGTAATCATCCTCAATCGCCTTCCCCTTGACGATAATCAGTTGATCCTTGATAAGCAGGTGACGATATTTCTCGTATTCCTCGGAATAGACGCTGACAAACGCCCGCGCGGTACGATCATCCAGCCGCAGTTCCGCCATGCGTCCACGGCTTCCCGTACGCGTCCTTATACTCATGATATAGCCCGCTACGGTAACACTGCCAACCTTGAAGGCATTCAGTCGTGAACTCACTAACCCGGCAAGTTCATCTTCATAGCGATTGATAGGGTGTCCTTTCAGGTAAAAGCCCAGCGTGTCTTTTTCTCCATTCAGCCTTTCCTTGTCATCCCATTCCGGAACCGTGTCGTATAGCGAAGTTTCATTATCATGTCCGGCATCTGTTGTGCCGCTGCTACTATCAAGACCAAACATGTCGTCCTGGCCGGTAACACAGTTACGACTGTGCTGTTCGGCAATCGAGATAGCTTTTGCCAGGTTATGCGAGAGTGTACTTCTACCTGCGCCTAGTTCGTCCAATGAGCCTGATCGAATCAAAGCTTCAAGTACGCGTCGATTGACTTTACGCAAATCGATACGCTTACACATATCAAACAGGTTTTTGTATGCCCCCTCTGCCTCCCGTTGTTCAATAATATTCTCTATTGCCGAGGCACCTACTCCCTTGATGGCGCCAAGCCCGTAACAGATCGTTTTGGGATCCATAACAGTAAAACTGTAGTAGCTTTTGTTCACTGACGGTGGAACCACGGTAATATTCATGCGCCTGATTTCTTCCAGCAACATGACTACCTTGTCTGTGTTGTCCATGTCCGACGACAGTACAGCTGCCATGAAAGCTGCCGGATAATGGGCCTTTAACCAGGCCGTCTGGTAGGCAATCAAAGCATAGGCAGCGGAATGCGATTTATTGAAGCCGTAACCAGCAAACTTTTCCATCAGGTCAAAGATCATCGTTGCCTGGTTTTTATCCACACCTTGCTTAACAGCACCGTTGGTAAAGATCTCGCGTTGCTTTGCCATTTCTTCCGGCTTCTTTTTTCCCATTGCGCGACGTAAGAGATCAGCCGCACCCAGTGTATAACCGGCAAGCGTCTGCGCGATCTGCATGACCTGTTCCTGGTAGAGAATGACACCATAAGTGGATTTAAGTACCGGCTCCAGGTCGTCGTGCATGTATTTAAAGCCGACTTTTTTATGCTTGCGATCAACAAAGTCATCTACCATTCCTGACTGCAACGGGCCTGGTCTGAACAATGCGACGAGCGCAATCAGGTCATCGAAGACATCAGGTTGCAGACGCTTTATAAGTTTTTTCATGCCGTCGGATTCAAGCTGGAACACGGCCGTGGTATCTGTCCGCTGAATCAGTTTGTAGGTGGCAGGGTCATCCAGCGGAATTTTCTGGATGTCTATTGGTTCCTGATTCTGTTCTTTACGCAGGCGATTAATATCCCGTAATGCCCAATCGATAATCGTCAGGGTACGTAATCCCAGGAAATCAAATTTAACCAGGCCTATAGCTTCGACATCACCCATGTCAAACTGGGAAACAGTGGCCTGTGAATTCTGCTCGCAATAAAGCGGCATGTAATCAAATAATGGCTTGGGCGCGATAACGACCCCCCCGGCATGCCTGCCAGCGTTGCGCGATACGCCCTCCAGTTTCAGCGCCAGGTCTATCAGGGCTTGTACGTCTTCCTCTGACTTGTAACGCTGCTTCAGCGATTTTTCTTCTGCCAGTGCGCGTTCCAGTGTCATATTCAGGTCAAACGGTATCAGTTTCGCTATCTGGTCGACGAAGCCATAAGGGAAACCAAGTACCCTGCCCACATCACGCACCACGGCCTTGGCCGCCATGGTGCCGTAAGTAATGATCTGGGAAACATGGTCACGTCCATAGGTGTTGGCTACGTAGTCTATGACTTCATCACGCCGTTCCATGCAAAAGTCCACGTCAAAATCCGGCAGCGATACACGTTCAGGATTCAGGAACCGTTCAAACAGTAAATCATAAGCCATGGGGTCCAGGTCAGTAATGCCCAGTGCGTAGGCCACCAGTGAACCGGCACCGGATCCCCTGCCCGGTCCGACCGGGATACCGTTATCCTTGGCCCAGCGAATAAAATCCGCCACGATAAGAAAATAACCCGCGAAGCCCATACTGGTGATCACGTCTATTTCCCGTTGCAAGCGTTTCCTGTATTCAGCAACCTGATCATCGGAAAGTGCATGCATTTCCTGCAGTATTCGCTGTAAACCCGCCTCGGCATCACTGGTCATGCGCTGTTCCTGTGTTTCTCCCTCCTTAACCGGGAATCGTGGCAGGAAATGTTGGCCAAGGGTAAATTCGATATTGCAGCGCTGGGCAATCTTCAGGGAGTTATCAATTGCCTCGGGGATATCTGCAAACAACTGCAGCATTTCATCATTGCTGCGCAGGTACTGTTGTTCCGTATACAGGCGCGGCCGCCGGTTATCATTAACGGTATAGCCCTGGTGTATACAAACCCTTGCCTCGTGGGCTTCAAAATCATCGGGTTCAAGAAAGCGAACGTTGTTTGAAGCAACAACGGGAAGCTGGTATTTACTGGCATGTTCAACAGCCCGGGCAATATACTGGGCCTGTGTTGCATGTCCCGTTCTTTGTAGCTCGAGATAGAAACGTCGCGGAAACATCTCCATCCATTCTTCAGTGATATTGTTAATTACGTCATTTTCGTCCCTGAGCAAGGCCTTGCCCAGTTCTCCCTGCTCAGCAGCTGACAGGGCAATCAACCCTTCAGCATAGGCCTTGAGCCAGGATTTCCTGACAAAGGGTATTCCACGCTGCTGGCCTTCCTTGTAGCTTCTTGAAATAAGCCGGGACAGGTTTCGAAAGCCGTCTATATGCTGGCACAGCAGCACGATCGATGAACTGCCCTTGTGCAAGGTATCGATGACATTCAGTTCGGCACCAATGATAGGCTTAATGCCATGCTGCTGACATGCACGATAAAACTTTATTGCAGAAAACGTATTGCCCTGTTCGGTAATAGCCAATGCTGGCATTTCCATGATCGATGCCCGGGCCGCAAGTCGCGGTATCTTGACCAGCCCGTCGACCAGTGAATACTCCGAGTGCAAATGCAGATGTACGAAGCTCATGTGTATTAACCGTCCGGGCCTGACAGTAGCCTGGCGACCGGCGCAAAGCTGCGACGATGAATAGGCGTGACACCGTGCAGTGCCAGGCTCTGCATATGCGATTTGGTTGGATAACCCTTGTGACTCGCAAACCCGTAACCGGGATAAACGCTGTCCATGGCCAGCATCTCATTATCCCTTTCTACCTTGGCTATAATGGAAGCCGCACTGATTGCAGCAACCAGGCTATCGCCCTTGATAATGGCATGGGCCTGGCAAGCAACATCCGGCACGTGCAAGCCATCGACAGCAACACATTCGGGCAAAACCGGCAGCGCCTGAACCGCACGCTGCATGGCCAGCAGGCTGGCCTGTAAAATATTGAGTGTATCTATTTCCGCGGCCTCGGCACGGCCAAGTGCCCAGGCATGGGCACGTTGTTTGATCTCTACTGACAGGACTTCCCTTTTTGCAGGTGTTAGTTTTTTTGAATCTTTCAGCCCCTCTATATGTTGATTATTGTCGAGAATGACCGCTGCCGCCACTACCGGTCCGGCAAGGGGCCCCCTGCCAACTTCGTCGACGCCAGCCAGCAAAACAATATTCCGCAGCGCATCAATATCATGCATGTTTAACACGATTCACCAGTTTAAATACTGCTTCTGCAGCGCGCCTGTCTGCGTTTACTGCCAGCTGATCAGATAGTTCTGCAAATCTTTGCTTCATGGTTTCTGTCTTGACTGTGTTATCCAGCAAAGCCTGCATCTCTGTTGCCACTTTTTCGGCATGACAGTCCTGCTGTAAACATTCAGGCACGAACCCCTCGTTGGCAAGGATATTGGGTAATGATGCATAGGGAATTTTTGCCAGGGACTTGACTATAAAATAGGTCAGCAAGGACAAGCGGTAGGCAACAACCATTGGCCGATTAAGCAACATGGCCTCCAGTGTGGCAGTGCCAGAAGCAATCATGATGTAATCAGCCGCCAGCATGACCTTGTGTGTTTTGCCAAGATGCATATCCATATCCGGTACATTACTGGTCGCAGCATGAATATCCATGAAACGATGCCGTGTACGCTCACTTGCCAGTCCACTGGTGAAATACAGATCCGGATTTTTCTGGTTCAATAATACCGCGGCTGATAAAAATACCGGGCCAATGTTGTTTATTTCATTCATGCGACTACCCGGTAATACGGCAATCACACGCCTGTCAGTCGGTATATTCAGTTCAGCCCTGACACTTGCCTGTGCTGGTGGATTCATAAGGCGATCGGCAAGCGGGTGCCCTACGTATGTATTGGGAATATCGTGCTTGTCATAAATGCTATTTTCAAACGGAAACAGTGTCAGCATAAGATCAACGGCTTGTTTGATTTTTTTTACCCGGTATTCACGCCATGCCCAGACTGATGGACTGACATAATGTACTGTCGGGACACCGGACTGGCGTAAATCACGCTCAAGTGCCAGGTTAAAATCGGGCGCGTCAACTCCAATAAAAACATCCGGTGGATTGTTCAGAAAATGATCGCGTATGTCATCCCGCGCCCTTTTCAATTCCCGGTAACGCCCCATGACTTCCGTAATGCCCATGACCGACAGCATATCCATCGGGTACAAGGGGGTCATACCTGCTGCAATCAGTTTTTCGCCGCCGATACCTTCAACGATGACCTTGCCTGTTAACCTGGTCAATTCATTAATAAGTCCGGCCCCCAACAGATCGCCCGATGTTTCACCCGCGACCATACCGACTCTAATCATGTTAGCCAATAAATGTTGTTACAGGTTACCTGACGATACCGCGCTGGGACGAGGCTATAAATTTTCTGAGCAATTCAACTTCGTTAGAATCAGCAGCCAGAATTTCCAGTTCTTTGAGGGCGTCTTTTAATTTTAAACCATCACGATAAATAATCTTGTATGCCTTTCTTAACAGGTTAATGGTTTCACTGCTGAAACCATGACGTTTAAGTCCTTCCCGGTTCAAACCCGATGGTTTTGCAGTATTACCCGACACCAGCACATAGGGAGGCACATCTTTCACAATGACAGAAGAAATTGCAGAAAAACTGTAGCTGCCTACCTGGCAGAATTGGTGAACACCACTAAAACCACCCAGGATGGCATGATCATTTACTATTACATGTCCGGCAAGCGTAGCATTATTAGCGAAAATATTATGGCTACCAACCAGGCAATCATGAGCAATATGCACATAGGCCATGATCCAGTTGTCATCCTCTATGACGGTTTTTCCACCCCCGTCACCGGTACCACGATTGATAGAGACATACTCACGTATGGTGTTGCCCTTGCCAATATGAAGGATCGAATCGGATTCGCCCTGGAATTTTTTGTCCTGGGGATCATCACCAATAGAACAAAATTGAAAAATATGATTATCCGGACCTATCGTGGTCGGCCCCTTGATAACAACGTGAGGCCCGATTACCGTCCCGGATTCGATTTTGACGTCATCACCAATAACGGAGTATGGACCGATACTGACGTTATCTTCGATACTCGCGCCGGCATGAATATTGGCAGTAGGATCTATCACGGAGTTAATCCATGACAGTTGTTAATAATTCAGCTGCGGCTACAAGTTTACCATCAACGTAAGCAGCGGCCTCGTACTTGAATATATTCCTGCGCTCGGTAATAAACTTAACCTCGATAATAAGCTGATCGCCAGGCCCGGTGGGTTTGCGAAACCGTGCTTTATCGACACCGACAAGGTAGAACAGGCTGTCTTCCTTGAATCTTTCCGATGCCATACCATTCGCGCCCAGCAATGCTGCGGCCTGCGCAAAACATTCAACGATTAGCACCCCCGGCATGACAGATTTTGACGGGAAATGACCAAGAAAAAACGGCTCATTAACCGTAATATTTTTCAGGGCCTTGATACGTTGATCGGTATCAATCTCCAGTACCCTGTCTATCAACAGGAATGGATAGCGATGTGGCAAGATATCCTTGATTCTTTCTATGTCGATTTGTGATTCTGTGCTCATAACCCGCTAGCAACCTCTAATCCAGTTTTTCCAGTATTTTTCTTATGATTTCATCCAGATTTCTAAAGCGTACCATGTTACGTCGCCAGGTCTTGTTATTCGTGATCGGCAACCCGGCAGAGTAAACGCCGCGTTCTTTAATCGAATTCGGCACACCAGACATGGCAGTAATCATCACGTCATCGCATATTTCAATATGACCCGCTATCGCGCACATGCCACCTATCATACAACGCTTGCCAATAATTGCGCTGCCAGCAATCGCGGTGCAACCAGCAATCGCGGTGTTTTCACCAATAACCACGTTATGCGCTATTTGAATCTGGTTATCAAGCCTGACGCCATCTTCAATGATCGTATCACCAATGGCGCCACGATCGACCGTTGTATTTGCTCCGATCTCTACCCGATCACCAATGATTACTGAGCCAACCTGGGGAATCTTCAGCCAGCGGTCCTTGTCTTTTGCCATACCAAAACCGTCAGAACCGACTACTGCACCTGCATGGAGGATGGTATCGTCTCCAATTACAACGTCATAACAGACCGTATTGTTTGCTAGCAAGCGCGTATTTTTTCCAATCCTGACGTTATTCTCAATGACAACACCAGAGCCAATATAACTGCCACTCCCGATATGCACATTGTCTCCAATCACAACACCAGCCGAAATCCTCGCATCAGAAGCAATACTGGTATTGTCTCCCAAAATCGCAGATGGATGTATGCCAGGAGTAACCGGTTTAACTGGATAGAGAAAATTGATTACCCTGGCATAAGCAAGGTATGGATCATCATTAATTAACGCGTTGGTCTTGCAACTTTCACTGTCCTGCTTCGACAGTATGACAGCAGAAGCCCCGGTATCAGCAAGATAACGGGCGTAATGTCGATTGGAAAGAAAAGAGATATCCCCTGCTACCGCATCCTGCAGCGTATTGACGCGCTCAATCAGGCAATCAGCATCGCCTGCTAACTCTGACCCGGAGAGTTCTGCCAATTCACCCAGTTTTGCTGGCATAGCATTTACCGGATTCGGATCAGGAACCGGTGTCTTGTTTGAGTTTCTCGATAATCATATTGGTTATGTTTACCTTGTCACTGGCATATACAACACCTGCATCAAGAATTAAATCAAAACCTTCATCCTTGGCAATCTGTTGTACGGCCTGGGCAATTCTTTTCTGTATCTTTGCGAATTCTTCGTTGCGACGAAAGTTCAGGTCTTCTCGAAATTCATCCTGACTACGCTTGAGCTCACGCTTGGCAGAAATAATCTCCCGCTCCAGTTTGGCTCGCTCCTGCTCACTCATTATCGCGCCGTCCTTATTCATTTTTTCTTCAAGATCCCTGATCTTCCTCTGCTCGGCAACCAGTTGTTTATCCCTTGGAGCAAATTCTGTCTCGATCATCTTCCTGGCGGCCTCGGCCTGCGGTGATTGCTCAAGCACTCTGAGCGCATCAACAGCACCTATCTTGTACGTTTCTGCACTTACGGCCTGTCCCAGACCTAAAAGCACCATAATAAAAACTAACTGACTATAAAATTTCATAAACTTACTCCATTAAAACTAAAAAGCTGTACCAAATGTGAACTGGAAGTTCTGGATCTGATCTGTTGGTTCATCATTTAAAGGTATAGCAAAACTTGCTGATATGGCGCCGAACGGAGAGATATAAATTGCTCCTATTCCTGATGAATACCTTATCTCATCCAGACTGAAATCCTCATCCGGCCCGTAAACATTACCGGCATCAATAAAACCGGTTACCCTGACTGAGTTCTTGTACTCAGAGAGAAAAGGCACTGGCAGAATAATCTCGGCATTGCCGACAATGCGCCGGTCACCACCCAATGGTAAATTACGATCATCACGTGGACCCAGGGTATTTTCCTCGAAGCCTCTGACCGTTTTCGGTCCACCGGCATAAAAGTTTTCAAAAAATGGCAGATCCGAAGTATTGCCATAACTATCACCATAGCCAACATTACCACTCAGGTTAAGGATAAAATCCTTATAAAGGTCCTTGAACCAGGTCACGTCATAATTAATTTTGTAAAACTCAAGTGATTCCCCAAGAAAGGGAGTTGAAATCAGACCACTGATCCTGTGCCTGGTGCCTGAATCCGGTAAGAAACGGCTATTTAGCGTATTATAGGAAAAACCGATGTTGAGTTTAAGCAAATCATATTCGCTACCGTTATCACGCACAAAATCCTGCAAGACTTGTGCAGAACTTTGTGAAACAACCAGTTCTGTACGCGTATAGTTGATGCCGGCCGAGATCCTGTTGGTTTCGCTAATAGGCAAACCAAACGTTGCTGTACTACCATATTCTTTCGTTTCATATCTGGACAGGTTGGCGTCAAACGCATCTACTTCACGGTAAAAAAGATCGCCTCCCAGTGAGATTCCGTCAATTGTGAAATAAGGATCCAGATAACCGATAGAGTAACGCGTATTGACACTACTATTATTAAAGTCAAAAGACAGGCGTTTACCACTGCCAAGAAAGTTATCCTGCGCTACACCCAGGTTGAAAATAATCCCCTGCGCTGGAGAGAAACCCAATCCAGCAGTAAGTCTGCCGCCAGGTGCCTCTTCTACAGTATAATTCACGTCAACCTGGTCGGTGGTGCCGGCCACTGCTGGCGTCTCAACATTTACATCCTGGAAATAGCCGGTTTGTTGCAGGCGAATCTTGCCGCGTTCCACCTGTGTCGTCGAAATCCAGGCACGCTCCTGTTGTCGCATTTCACGTCGTAGTACTTCCTCACGTGTCTTGGTATTTCCAGAAAAGTTGATGCGCCTGACATAAATTCGTTTACCTGGGTCAATGAAGAAGGTCAATGCAACAGTTTTCGCTTCATTGTCTATGTCCGGTATTGAGTTCACGTTGGCAAAAGAATAGCCCTCCTGCCCAAGCCTTTCAGTAAGACTCTTACTGCTTTCCGTCACTTTCTTTCTTGAAAAAAGTTCGCCACTGCTGATTTCGACAAGTTCAAACAGCTCTTGTTCAGCCAGGATCAAATCACCACCCAGTTTCACCTCGGTAACCATGTACTGCTCACCCTCGGTAATATTAATGGTGATATAGATGTCTTTCTTGTCCGGAGTAATGGATACCTGGGTGGAATCAATATTAAATCCAAGGTAACCGGCATCGAGGTAATAGGAACGCAGTGACTCAAGGTCTGCCGAGAGTTTCTGCTTGGAATACTGGTCGTTCTTGGTAAAGAAGGAAAATAAGGTCGGGGTACTCAGCTTGAACTGGTCAAGCAAATCGTCTTCATCAAAGACAGCATTACCCACGATATTGATGTTTCTAATCTTGGCCGCTACGCCCTCGGAGATATCAATCGCAATCCCGATACGATTATTACTTAGTTCGGTTACGGTGGTATCGATACGCATCGCGTACTTGCCCATGGAAAAATACTGGCGACGTAATTCCTGCTCAACCTGGTCAAGCTGGGCCTGAACGAACACGCGACCCTCGGCAAATCCAATTTGCCTGAGATTTTCGATCAGATCATCTGTTTCAATATCTTCATTTCCGGTAAATGAAATAGACCCGATCGCAGGCCTTTCCCTGAAACGAAATACCAGCACATCACCATCACGTTCAAGACGAACATCGTCAAAAAATCCGGTTTTGAATAACGCGCGTACAGCCTCGGCTGAACGCGAATCATCAAATGTATCGCCTACCTGCATGGGAAGGTAATTAAAAACGGTCCCGGGTGTGATACGTTCCAGTCCCTCTACCCGTATGTCTTCGATAACAAACTCTTCTGCCGCCCTGACACTCCCTGCCTGGAACAATACGGACAGAACAAACACATAAATTAATTTATTAAAATAATTCGGCATCTTATTGATTATTATATTTTTATTTATCCCAACAAACGGATAATATCATTATAGAATGCAAGACTCATCAGGCTCAACAACAATACCAGTCCCATCTGTTGCCCCCAGACCTGAATCGACTCGGAAACCGGCTTACCAATCATAAACTCTATAACGTAATACACTAAATGACCACCATCGAGTAAGGGCACCGGCAGCAGGTTTAACACCCCCAGGCTGACACTGACAATGGCCATAAATCCAAGGAAAGCAATCAAACCGATATCTGCTGTTTGGCCGGCATACTGCGCAATGCTGATAGGGCCACTCAGGTTTTTCACCGAGGCCTCACCGATCAGCATTTTCCCAAGCACCCTTAGGGTCAGTAACGACATGTCCCAGGTTTTCTCTACTGCCTTAACCAGCGAAGTCGTCACCGCGTAGGACTCCAGTGTGAAGTAATCTTCAAAGAAACCTTCGGGCTTGTAAGCAACGGCGCCAATACGGCCAACATCGGTACCGTTTACGGTGTTAACACTCGGTACCAGTGTGACAAATTGAGTGACATCGTTCCTGAGCAATTCAACATTCATCGATTGACCCGGACTGTCCCTGATAATCTCTACCCACTCTGTCCATGACCCGACGGCCTTGCCGTCAACGGCAATAACTTTATCCATGGCCTTCATCCCGGCCATATCAGCTGCACCACCGCTGATGATATCGCCAATAACGGGTTCAAGTTTCAATTCAACGACCTTCATGCCAAGGGCCTGCAGCAGGTTACCCTCCGCCATTTCATCGATGGAAATACGCGACATGTCCAGGGATATTGTCTGTACACCACCGGCCTTATCAATAACATCAAGACTGACCTGGTCGGCACTAACCGTATGATTAACCAGCCTGTCGATAACCGCGGTCCAGGTTGGTGTCTTAACGTTATCGACGGCAATAATCTCCTGCCCCTGTTGCAAACCGGCCTCTGCACTGATGGAAGCGGGAGTAACTTCGCCAACAATCGGTTTCAGACCATCAACACCGATCATGTAAATCAGCGCATAGGCAATAATGGCAAAGATAAAATTGAAAGCAGGACCGGCAGCTACAATAGCAAAACGCTGCCACAAGGGTTTCTGGTTAAATTCACGCGATTGCTCTTCAGGTTGTACCTCTGCCTCACGTGAATCGAGCATCTTGACGTAGCCACCCAGTGGCAAAGACGCGATTACAAATTCTGTCTTGTCAGGGCCAAAAATGCGCTTGTACATTGGCCTGCCAAAACCGATTGAAAAGCGCAGGATCTTCACATCACATTTCCTGGCTACCCAGTAATGTCCGAATTCATGGAAGGTAATCAGCACGCCAAGTGCCACAATAAAAGCCAGAATGGATTGCAATATATCTATCATGCCGCCAACTCACGTACAGTTTGAAGCGCGAATTCACGCGCACGTCTATCGTCATCCAGAATTATATCAATACTGTCTGCCGCATGGGCGGAAACCCCTTCCAGAACGCGTTCAATAACGTCCGCAATCGAGATAAACCGAATGCGGTTTTCCAGGAATTCACTGACTGCGATCTCGTTTGCCGCGTTGAGTATGGCACTGCTGGTGCCTCCTGCCTGCATGGCTTCACGCGCCAGCCGCAAACAGGGAAAACGCTGCTCATCCGGCTGCTCAAATTCCAGCCTGGCCACTTCGAATAAATCGAGTGACTGGACGCCAGCATCAATACGCTCGGGCCAGCTCATGCCATAGGCAATGGGGGTTCGCATATCCGGGTTTCCAAGCTGCGCCAGCACCGAACCATCGTTATATTTTACCAGTGAATGAATCACGCTTTGCGGGTGTATGACCACCTGTATTTTCTCGGGCGTGGTATGAAACAGCCAGCATGCCTCGATAACTTCCAGACCCTTGTTCATCATGGTTGCAGAATCAACAGAAATTTTTCTGCCCATGACCCAGTTGGGGTGCTTGCAGGCTTGCTCCGGCGTCATGTCGGCCAATTTATCCAGCGGTGTCGTCCGAAATGGGCCGCCTGAAGCGGTAAGTAATATCTGTTGTACACCGGCCCGATCGAGTCCAGTGGCAAAATCGGGCGGCATACACTGGAAAATAGCGTTGTGCTCACTGTCTATGGGCAACAGTTCTGCGTTGTGTTGCTGGATGGTGTCCATGAATAATCGACCGGACATGACAAGCGCTTCCTTGTTCGCCAGTAACACACGCTTGCCTTCCCGGGCGGCAGCCAGGGTTGGCAATAAGCCAGCGGCACCTACGATGGCCGCCATGACCTGGTCCACATGCCTGAGACTGGCTACCTCGCACAATGCCTCGGCGCCGGCAGACACCTTGATATCAGGAGCCTCATTGCGCAGGTTTTGTTCAAGTTGAGTGGCCGCGTCGGTATCAACCATCACCGCGTATTCAGGCTGGTGCTTGATACATTGCCGGGTGAAGAGTTGTACATTGCTGTTCGCGGTTAATGCCGTGGCTTTATATTTATCCGGGTGTCTTGCAATCACGTCCAGCGTATTGACACCGATACTGCCAGTTGAACCAAGAACAGTTATATTTTTCACTGTATATTTCCCAAAAGCGTAAATGCCAAAACAAAAACAGGTCCGGCAGCAACCAGGCTGTCGATCCTGTCAAGCACGCCACCGTGACCGGGCAATAACTGTCCGCTATCCTTCACATTGGCTTCCCGCTTGATAATGCTCTCGAACAGATCACCGATCACAGAAAATATTGTTGCCAGTAATGTCACCAACATAATGAACAGGTAATAACTAGTGCCTTGTGCAGAAACAATAGCATAAATAACACCGACACCCATTCCACCAAACAGGCCAGCCAGGGTTCCTTCCCAGGTTTTTCCAGGACTGACATGACTGGCCAGGCGACGTTTGCCCCATTTACGCCCGATAAAGTAGGCGCAACTATCGGCAGCCCATATGATCAATACCAGTAACAACAGGATGTAGCCATCCATGGAAATAAATGCCTTCAGGTAAAACAGGCTGCACCAGGTTGATGTCATCAGTACCTGGCCTAGCACCATAAATACTGATGTTGAGCCGGGTAACAGTTTTCTACCGTGCTGGTAACTGATAACGATAAAAAATGCCAGGCACCAGAAGATTGTCGCCACGGCAATCAGGGAGAAATAAATCACCGTGACATTTGCTATGTATATCAATGAAATTAACACTACCGTGATAGCACTGTGGCCGATCGCAAATGGCCTTGAGACATTCTTTAATAGCGCCCATTCGTAGGAAGCCAGGGCCACGATGACGGTCATCAGGACGGCAAAGACAATCGCATCAGGCCACAATACGGCCGTAAGAAAAACAGGAATCAGCACTGACGCGGTCATTATCCTGTGTTTCAACATGTCAAAGGCTCTGGTTTTCTTTTATTTGCTCCGAAATCTTGCCGAACCGCCTCTCCCGGTTCTGAAACCAGTGAACAGCTGCATCTAGCTGGTCAGCATCGAAATCCGGCCACAGGGTTTCGGTAAAGTAGAGCTCGGTATAGGCCAGCTGCCACAGCAGGTAGTTACTAATGCGTTTTTCTCCACCAGTGCGGATAAACAGGTCTGGTTCAGGCAATGTGTTCAGGCACAGATGCCGCTGTATATCCTGTTCGGTTAATTTCTTTACATTCCCCTGTTCCAGCAGGGACTGGCAGGCCTGCAATATATCCCACCGACCACTGTAATTTATGGCGACGTTGAGTTTTAACCCGGAATTGCCTGCAGTCAGTGTCTCGGCATTCAGCATCGCTTCCTGCAGCTTGGTAGAGAAAGCCTTACGCTCCCCGATTAATCGCAAACAGACGTTGTTTTTATGCAGTTCAACAATTTCGGATTGCAAGGTACTCATAAACAGTTCCATCAGCATGCTGACTTCCTGTTCCGGCCGCTGCCAGTTTTCCTTGCTGAAGGCATAAACCGTCATGGCACCCAGTTTAATGCTGGCAGCATGTTCAACCAGTTTGCGTAAGGTCTTCAAGCCGGCGCGGTGTCCTGCGATTCGAGGCAAGCCACGCTGCTTGGCCCAGCGTCCATTGCCATCCATGATGATGGCTATATGGGCTGGCGTGCTGTGGTTCTGACTCATTGGGATAGCGGCTATATATAATGTATACGCTAGGCGATACCGCTAGATTTCAAGCATTTCTGCTTCTTTATGCTCAAGATTCTTGTCGATGGTGGCAATTTGTTCGTCAGTAAGTTTCTGGATACTGTCTTCTGCCTTGCGTTGGTCGTCTTCCGTGATCATCTTTTCCTTTTCCAGTTCCTTACATGAAGCAATGGCGTCGCGGCGAATATTACGAACGGCAATACGCGCCTTTTCAGCTTCATTTTTCACTACCTTGATTAACTCCCGCCGTCTTTCTTCAGTCAGTGGCGGCAATGGAACCCGAATCACTTCACCTGCTGTTACCGGGTTCAGGCCCAGGTTGGCATTCATGATGGCTTTTTCAATTTCGGGAATACTGCTTTTGTCGTAAGCCACAATGCCAAGTGTGCGTGCGTCAACCACATTCACATTGGCCAACTGGTTTAGCGGAGTAGCTGTTCCGTAATAGTTGACGTTGACATGTTCCAGTAGACTCGGGTGGGCGCGTCCGGTCCTGATCTTCGCCATCTCAGAGCTCAATGCCTCGATACTTTTTTTCATTCGATTTTTTGCGTCTTTGATGATGTCATCAATCATGACAATGCTCCCGGTTTCTTTTTATTAACTAACCAGCGTGCCCTCGTCCTCGCCTTTCGCAGCTCTTAACAAAGAGCCAGGCTTGGTCATGTCCAGCACGCGTAAAGGCATGTGATTATCACGACAAAGTACCACAGCCGTTGTATCCATTACACCCAGCTTTCTTTCTATCACCTCATCGTAACCAAGCGACTCATAGCGTTTAGCCGATTTATCCTTAACCGGGTCGGCAGAATAGACACCATCTACCTTGGTCGCCTTGATGAGTAATTCAGCACCAATTTCAACGGCCCTGAGGCTAGCGGCGGAGTCGGTTGTGAAAAAGGGATTGCCGGTGCCTGCAGCCAGGATGACCACACGACCTTTTTCGAGATGCCTGACAGCGCGACGACGAATGTAGTCTTCGCATATCTGGTTAATCTTGATAGCAGACATTACCCGTGCATGGATACCAATACGTTCCAGTGCATCCTGCATGGCCAGTGCGTTCATGATCGTTGCCATCATGCCCATATGATCCGCCGTTACACGGTCTATGCCGCCAGCGGCCAGACCAGCACCACGAAAAATATTGCCACCACCAATAACAATACCTATTTCAGCGCCATGATTACGCAGGTCGGATATTTCTGAAGCCAGCCGCCCAATCACCTTGGGATCAATGCCATAGGGCTCGACGCCCATTAACGCCTCACCACTGAGTTTTATCAAAACCCGCCTGTATTGAAGATTGGCTGACGGGTCAGACATGTACTATTCTCCCTTTGCCTGCGCCATCACTTCTTCGGCAAAGTTATCAGCCTTTTTCTCTATACCCTCGCCGACTTCATAGCGAATGAACGAGGTTACTTCAGCATTGGCTGCATTTAACAACTTCGCCACCGTTTGGTCCGGGTCTTTCACAAAGGGTTGTCCCAGCAAGGTAATTTCCTTCAGGAACTTGTTCATGCGACCAGTCACCATTTTCTCAATGATCTCTGCCGGCTTGCCACTTTCCGCTGCCTGGGCAGAAAAAATTTCCTTTTCCTGGTCCAGCAATTCCTGCGGCACCTGGTCTTCACTTACGCAGACCGGCTTGCTGGCAGCAATATGCATGGCAATATCCCTGGCCATATCAGCATCACCACCATGCAGATCAACGATGACACCAATACGGGTACCGTGCTGATAGGCGCCTATGGTATTTGGCAGAGTGTGTTTCTGAAAACGGCGCACGGTAACTTTCTCGCCTATCTTGGCGATAAGCTGCTGCAGTGATTCTTCCAGTGATTGCCCGTCAACTTTCACTGCCATCAGCGCATCAACATCTTCAGGTGAATTTTCCTGCAAGGCCTTGATGACCTTGTCGGCAAATTCCATGAAGTTCTCATCCTTGGCAACAAAGTCGGTTTCACAATTGATCTCGACAATGATGACGTCCTGTCCATCCTGTTGAATCTTGATGACGCCCTCGGCAGCTACCCTGCCCGCTTTTTTTGCGGCCTTGGCTGCGCCGGATTTGCGCATTTCCTCGATGGCAACATCAATATCACCATTGGCATCTTGCAGGGCCTTTTTGCAGTCCATCATCCCTGCGCCAGTGCGTTCGCGTAGTTCTTTGACTAAAGAAGCAGTAATTGTCATTGATAAATCCTCTATTTCTGTTTTGGCAATTAGCCTTCGTCTTTCTCTTCTGCCGCTGACTTTTTACTAACCTTCTTTTTGGTTGTTTTCTTCTTGGCCGTTTTCTTCTTGGCCGTTTTTTTCTTGGTTGCCTGTTTCGCAGCATCGTCTTCAGCAGCATCGGCTTGCTTCGGCTCCGCCTTGGCAGCTACTTTTTTCTTGGTGGCCTTCTTGGTCACTTTTGGTTTGTCCGCGTCGTTATTTTCGATTGGAGCACCAGACTCATCGACTTCAATCAGGTCATCACTGCTGCCATCGTCACCGATATGGGCAATTGATTGCTTGCTTTCCAGCACTGCGTCGGCGATACCCTTGGCATATAAACGTATTGAACGAATCGCGTCGTCATTGCCCGGAATGACATAGTCGACGTTTTTAGGGCTGTTGTTACTATCAACGATACCAACAACCGGGATGCCCAGTTTTACGGCTTCACTGACGGCGATATTTTCATAGCCCACATCAATAATAAAAAGTACATCGGGGATACCTTTCATGTCCTTGATACCCGACAGGTTGGATTCCAGTTTTTCCAGCTCACGCGTTAACATCAGCCCTTCTTTCTTGCTGAGTTTTTCCAGGCTGCCATCGGTCTGCATGGTTTCGATTTCTTTCAGTCTGTTGATTGACTGTTTAACCGTCTTGAAATTGGTCAACAAACCGCCGAGCCAGCGCCTGTTAACAAACGGCATACCGCAGCGTTTTGCTTCTTCGGCAACGATTGATTGAGCCGAGCGCTTGGTGCCGACAAACAGGATAGTGCCCTTTTTGGCAGCCATCTTGCTGATAAAATTGACGGCATCCTCGTACAGGGGCAGGGTTTTTTCGAGGTTGATGATGTGGATTTTGTTGCGCTGACCGAAAAGGTACGGCGCCATGTTGGGATTCCAGTAGCGTGTCTGGTGCCCGAAATGGACGCCAGCTTCCAACATATCACGCATGGTGACATTCGACATAGTTGTTCTCCTGTTAGGGTTAAGCCTCCGCACCCCCCTTGTAACAACCCTCTCGGGCACCCCATACAAGGTTGAAGCATGCGTGTGACGTTAATGTAAAGTGTATTTGCGTAAAACGCGTGCGCTTTATACCATAGAAAAATTATTACAACAATTATCCGTTTCCCACATTTTTTTAGGCCAGACAAGCCCTTATGCCGATTAGCATAAAATCACCTGCCGAAATCGAGAAAATGCGCGTCGCCGGCAAGCTCGCCGCCGAGGTGCTGGAAATGATTGGCCCCCGTGTGCAGCCCGGAGTGACCACCGGCGAGCTGGACCGGATCTGCCACGATTATATCGTTAACGAGCAACAGGCCATCCCGGCCCCGCTGAATTACCGGGGGTTCCCGAAGTCTATCTGTACATCGGTCAACCACGTGGTCTGTCATGGCATACCGGGCGACAAGAAACTCAAGAACGGCGACATTATAAATATAGACATTACAGTGATTAAAGACGGCTACCACGGTGACACCAGCAAAATGTTCTTCGTTGGAGAGCCAACCATCCGGGCTAAACGACTGGTAGAACTGACTTACCAGTGCATGGCCGAGGGCATCAAACTGGTCAAACCCGGCCTGGCATTGGGAGACATCGGGGCCTCAATTCAGCGGCTTGCCGAGAGTAATAATTGCTCTGTCGTGCGTGAGTACTGCGGACACGGTATAGGCAAGGAATTTCACGAGGACCCGCAGGTACTGCACTATGGCAAACCCGGCACCGGCATCAAACTGGAAAAAGGAATGACTTTTACCATTGAGCCCATGGTCAACCTGGGCAAACGCCATGTGAAACTGCTCCCGGACGATTGGACCGTGGTAACTCGCGACCGCAGCCTGTCAGCGCAATGGGAGCACACCGTACTGGTAACGGAAAACGGGTTCGAGGTCCTCACCCAGAGACCTGACGAAGAGTTTATTTAAACGCGCGTGACCCACTCAACCAACACCCTGCTTTTCAACAAGACGAATTTTCGGCGTGCGCTGAAACAGTCGCGATCACCCCTGCCTGTTTTCAAGAAGGGCCTGCAAACAGGTTATGACTACCTGATTACCCTGTTCAAATCAGGCGAGGATATAGAGTCCATCGTTGACAAGCAGGTTTATCTCATCGACCAGTTATTGAGCCACGCCTGGGACCTCTTTGTCGATACAGACAAGTTCTGCCTTGTTGCAGTTGGCGGTTATGGCAGGCAGGAATTAATACTGAATTCAGACATCGATCTGATGATACTCGAGAAGGCCCGAACCAGGCAGGAAGATAAAAAACAACTGGAACAGTTCCTGGTATTCCTGTGGGATTTTGGCCTCGAGGTTGGTCACAGCGTCAGGACGGTCAAGGAGTGTCAGCAGGAGGCCAAGAAAGATATCACGGTCATTACCAACGTGATGGAATCCCGCTTTTTATGCGGCAGCCGCGATTTGCACGAGAGCATGCTGAAAGCGATATCGCCGAACAAGATTTGGCCTACCAGGAAGTTTTTCGCTGCCAAGCTTGCCGAGCAGCAGGAACGTCACGAAAAATACAGTGACTCTGCTCATAAACTGGAACCCAACATAAAGGAATCTCCCGGCGGCCTCAGGGATATTCAAATGATTGGCTGGGTCATCCTGCGACATTTCGACACCATTGATATCAAGACGCTGGTAAAGAAACGCTTTTTAACCGCTGATGAATTCAAACTGCTGGTTAACGGCAGAAACTTTATCTGGCGAATACGGTTCGCCCTGCACATGCTCAACGATCGTCGCGAGGACCGCCTGCTATTTGAATACCAGCGTAACGTGGCAGAACAACTGGGTTTTAACGGCGAAGGCAATAGCGGTATTGAGGAGTTCATGAAACTCTTTTTTATTACTATTCGCGATATCAGTCGCCTGAACGAGATGCTGTTACAGCATTTCGAGGAAGTCATTATCTTTGGGAAACGCAAAGACAAGATCATCCCGATAAATGCTCGCTTCCAGAAACGCAACGATTACATTGAAATCAGGAACAAGAATGTCTTCGTCAAGCAGCCATTTGCGTTGCTGGAACTGTTCCTGGTCATGCAACAGGACCCCAAGATCAAGGGCGTTCGAGCCAGCACCATACGTGCTGTGCGCGATCACCTGTACCTGATTAAGAACCGCTATCGACAGGATATACGCAATCGCAGCCTGTTCATGGAGATCATCAAGCAACCGAACCTGGTAGGACACAGGTTACGACAGATGCATCGCTACGGCGTACTGGGCGCCTACCTGCCCGAGTTTGCCAAGATAGAAGGACTGATGCAGTTCGACATGTTTCACATCTATACCGTCGACGAGCATACCCTGACCGTGATCAAGAACATGCGTCGATTCGGCCTGGATGAGTCAGAGGAATCCTTCCCCCTATGTCATGAGATCGTTACCAAAAAATTGCCAAAGCTGGAATTGCTTTACCTGGCGGGACTGTTTCATGATATCGCCAAGGGACGTGGCGGTGACCATTCAAAACTTGGCGCCAAGGATGCGATCGATTTTTGCAAGCGCCATTCGCTCAGTGACTTTGATGCAAAACTGGTCGGCTGGTTGGTAGAAAATCACCTGTTAATGTCACGTACAGCGCAGCGCGAAGACCTTGACGATCCGGAAATCATCAGAAATTTTGCCAACAAGATTCGGGATGAGATACATCTTAACTACCTGCATGCACTCACCATAGCCGACATTTGCGCAACTAACCCGGATCTCTGGAACAGCTGGAAAGGTACACTACTTACCAAACTCTATCGCAGAACAGTGCGTGAATTGCGCCAGGGCAAGGAAGTGCCCATATTAAAAAATGCAAGGGTCAAGGACATCAAGGAAGAAGTGCTCGTACTGCTGGAGGACAAGGGCCTGAAGCAGGTCCTCATTGAGGACATCTGGAAGACATTTCCGCAGGAATATTACCTGCGCCATGACAAGGAGGAAATAGTCTGGCATATCGACGGCATTATCAAGCACAAGGATAAAAACAGGCCGCTGGTCATGGTAAAAAATTCTTCAGGCCGCGGCGGTAGTCTCATCTTTGTTTACATGAAGAACCGGGACCATATTTTTGCCACCACGACCAAGATTATCGAACAACTGGGACTCAACGTCGTTGATGCGAAAATCATCAACAGTAAAAAAGACTATACCCTCGATACCTACGTGGTGCTCGAAGATGACAATAACCTGGTGCGCGGCCGTGAACGACAACTAGAGATACAACAGCGAATACTGCAGGCACTGGAAAAAAGTGATGAATTACCGACTTTAACCAACTGGGTAGAAAGCAGACAGCTAAAGAGTTTTGATATTCCGACCCAGGTAATCTTCAACCAGGATGAAAAAAATAACCGCACCATCATGGAAGTGTTGACGATTGATCGGCCGGGAGTACTATCACGCATCGGCACGGCAATGGCTCATTGCGGTGTAAGACTCCTGGGGGCAAAGATTGCGACACTGGGAGAACGTGCAGAAGATATTTTTTATATTCGCGACAAGAACAACGAGCCTGTTGTTAACGAACTCAAATTCGAGTGTCTGAAAAACACGATCATAGAAACACTTTCGAAATAAACCTGCTATAGCGATGGCCAGCACCCCCGCCAACGAACAGGAGTTGTATGAACGGTCACAGTTATTGGCCGGCTGCAGTTTGCAACAACTTGCAAACCAGCTTAACGAGTCCGTCCCCGCCAGTTTGCACCAGGCCAAGGGCTGGCTTGGTACCTTGCTGGAAAAAAAACTTGGTGCGACTGCTGGTTCACTGCCGCAGCCTGATTTCCCGGAGCTCGGTATAGAGCTCAAAACCCTGCCCATCAATAGCAATGGCTTTCCCAGGGAGTCTACGTACGTGTGCGTCGTCCAACTGGGGCCGGCAAACCTGGGTAAATGGCACGATTCACTGGTGCGCAAAAAACTGTCGCGGGTCTTATGGATTCCTTATGAAGCAGATAGCAATATCCCTATTGGTGCCCGACGTATTGGCAACCCGGTATTGTGGGAACCCGACATTGAACAGGAACAACAACTGCGAGAGGATTGGCAAGAACTAACAGACATGATCGTACTCGGCAACATAGAACAAATATCTTCCAGCATGGGCAAATACCTGCAAATAAGACCCAAGGCCGCC
The DNA here is from genome assembly GCA_965229565.1 of Gammaproteobacteria bacterium. Lineage (GTDB taxonomy): Bacteria > Pseudomonadota > Gammaproteobacteria > Eutrophobiales > Eutrophobiaceae > JANQNX01. The sequence goes on from OZ245888.1 coordinate 2,067,220, forward strand.
AATGCCAGGATGACGACTACGGATCATAATCAACCCGACACAGGTTCAGTCACGTTGCCACGTGGATTTTATCTGCGTAGCCGCTTTACCGGACAAATCATTAATAACGTTTAAAAAGGCATGTCACAACAGTTTACTCATCGCCTCTGTATTGCTCCCATGATGGATCATTCTGATCGTCATTTTCGCTTCCTGATGCGACTTCTATCCAGGCATGCCGTGCTTTACACCGAGATGATTACTACCGGTGCCCTGCTGCATGGTGACCGGCAACGATTCCTGAAATTTAACCCGGTCGAGCACCCGGTTGCCATACAACTTGGCGGCAGTGATCCCACGCAACTTGCCAGTTGTGCTGTGCTGGCCGAAGATGAAGGCTATGATGAAATCAATCTGAATATCGGTTGTCCCAGCGACCGGGTACAAAATGGGCAGTTTGGTGCCTGCCTGATGTCTAATCCCCGACTCGTTGCAGATTGTGTTGCGTCGATAAACGCGAAAGTAAAAATACCGGTTACTGTCAAAACCCGTATCGGTATCGATAATGATGATGACTACGGTTTCCTGCAGAACTTTATCTCGCAAGTGGGCGCGGCAGGCTGTGATACGTTCATCATCCATGCACGCAAGGCCATACTGTCAGGACTCAGCCCCAAAGAGAACAGGGAGATACCACCCCTGAATTACCCGCGTGTGCACCAGGTCAAGCAGGAATTTCCCGGATTTAATATCGTTCTCAACGGTGGACTGACGACCTCGCAACAGGTACAGCGAGAACTCGCACATATTGATGGCGTGATGATTGGGCGTGCCGCGTACCAGAACCCCTACTGGCTGGCGAGGCTGGAGCAGCTGTTATTCCACAAGGATGTCGAGATCCCGTCCAGGGAATTTATATATAAGACTTACTGCGAGTACATGCTGGAGCAGGCACAGCGAGGAGAGCGTCTGAAAAACATGTCTCGCCATATTATCGGCCTGTTCCAGTCACAACCCGGTGCCCGGCAATTTCGCCGAATCCTTTCCTCCAGCCACGCGGAAGCAGAAAAAAACGGCGCTGACATACTGGAACGAGCCCTGGATTCGGTCTCCTGCATTACCGAATGACGCAACTATGCGTATAATGACGGGTCGTATTTACAAGTAGTAGTCGCCCCCCAGCACTAATTACCAAAAAAAATCGAGGATCTTTATGAAGATAATGAATTACATAGTGGCGTTGATGCTGATGGCAAGCAGCCTCAACGTCCTGGCAGAAGTTAAACCCGAAAGCGACAGGGAAAAACTCAGTTATTCCATGGGTATTTTCTTTGGGCAAACCGTTACACGCCAGAACATCGATGTGGATATCCCCGCTTTCATCCAGGCCGTGGAAGATGTACTAAGTAATAAAGAACTGAAACTGGACATGGACGAAATGCAACAGATCCTGAGCGCCTACCAGCAAAAAGAACAGGAACAGCGTTCACAGAAAGCCAGCTCCAACCTGGAAGAAGGCGAACAATATCTTGCTGAAAACAAGGCGCGCGATGGAGTGGTTGAGCTGGACAGTGGCCTGCAATACAAGGTAATTGAAAAAGGCGAAGGGGCCAGTCCCGAGGCCGATGACACTGTTGTCGTCCACTACAGGGGCACCCTGCTTGATGGTACCGAATTTGACAGTTCCTACTCCCGCGGTGAACCTGCTGCGCTGGGCGTAAATCGCGTTATCAAGGGTTGGCAGGAAGCATTGCAGCTTATGAAGGTCGGCTCTAAATGGCAAATCGCGGTCCCCGCGGAACTGGCTTACGGCGATCGTGGTGCCGGCAATGTCATTGGTCCAAACTCGACCCTGCTTTTTGATATCGAGTTACTTGAGATCCAGTAACAAAAGTAATGCTCGTTCCGTTGAATGAAACCGTAATCCAATGTCGTTATTTTCAGTTTTCAAATTTATGATGCCCCTGGTACTAGCCACCTGCATAGCCGGTGGCGTCCAGGCCTCACCGACACAGGCACTTTCGTCGTTTGAGGCTGTCACAAATATGTACGAGGCAGGCAATTACGATGAGACCATTGCCTTGTTAACAGATGCAATTGTGACTGAGCCTGACAATGCGGCCTATCATCATCTGCTGGCTAAAAGTTATGGCCGATCGGCCCAGCAAGTTAGCTGGTTAAAGGCCATCGAGTATGCCCGGAAAACCCGCACTCACCTGGAAATTGCGGTAAAACTGGAAGCAAACAACCTGGTCTATCTTGATGATTTAATGGATTATTATCTTGAAGCACCGGTATTTTTGGGTGGAAGCAAGCGTAAGGCAGACGAAATAGCGACAAGGATTAGTCAACTCAGACAACTGAGCCAAATCTGAATATTGCATGGCGGTTTGTGAAATGTCGCCTGTATTTATCTGGTGACAGGCATTTGCTGGCATTAGATACTAATATTAATGCTGGTTAAGGCACTGAAACCAGTGGCCATCAACACTATATGACTTTGAAGATAATGACCAAAAAATCACCTATAGCCTCCCTGCTACTGGCACTGGTATTCAGTGCTGCCAGCCACGCTGAATATCAACCAGTAAAACTATCCGAGTTGCAACCAGAGGCCAAGCACATACGTGCCAGTGAACTGATTACCCATATCCTGACTACGTACCATTACAAGAAGATGGAACTGGATGATGAATTATCCGCGTCTATCTACGATCACTATCTTGAAAACCTGGATCAGAACCGCGTTTATTTTCTGCAGGCAGATGCCGACGAATTCGAAAAATACCGGTACCGTATTGATGATGCTATCAAGAATTCCAACCTCGACCCTGCCTTTGAAATATTCAAACGTTATCGTCAACGCGTTGATGAGAGAATCAGTTACGCCCTTGATACGCTCAATTACAACTTCAGTTTTGACAAGGACGAATCGTTTCTATTCGACCGACGTGAAGCCGACTGGGCAAAAGACAACGGCGAGTTAAACGAGATCTGGCGCAAACGAGTAAAAAATGATTTCCTTAACCTGAAACTGGCAGGAAAGGAATCCGATGAAATAAAAGAAACACTGACCAAGCGTTATTCGCGAATACGAAACAGCACGTTTCAATTGAATGCCAGCGATGTCTTTCAATCTTTTATCAATGCTTACACGACTTCGGTAGAACCTCATACTGCCTATTTTTCTCCAAGAACTTCGGAAAATTTTGATATCAGCATGCGCCTGTCACTGGAAGGTATAGGTGCGGTACTACGTGCCGAAAGTGATTACACCCAGGTAGTCAAGGTAATCACCGGGGGGCCGGCCGACATCAGCGGACAGGTAAACGTGGATGACAAGATCATCGCGGTAGGACAACAGGGCAGCAAGGAAATGGTTGATGTTATTGGCTGGCGACTGGACGACGTGGTTGACCTGATTCGCGGACCAAAAGGAACAAAAATACGCCTGGAGTTATTACCAAAGGGCATTGGTGTCGAGGGCCCATCCAGGACTGTGACCCTTACCCGTGACAAGATTAAACTGGAGGAACAGGACGCCAGTTCAAAGATTATTGAATTACCCGAGACCCAGTCAAAGATAGGCGTTATTAACATACCGACTTTTTATATTGACTTTGCCGCGCAGGCCGAGGGTGATAAAAATTATAAAAGTACCTCGCGCGATGTAAGAAAATTGATAACAAGCATGCAGACCAAGGGCATTGACGGCCTGATCATTGACCTGCGGGGTAATGGTGGCGGCTCACTGTCTGAAGCACTGGAATTAACCGGATTATTTATTGATCGGGGTCCTGTAGTTCAAACCAAGGATGCCTCTGGCAGAGTGGATATTAATTACGATCCGGAGCCTGGCATCGTTTATCCGGGACCACTGGCAGTACTTGTTGATGGCGACAGTGCTTCTGCTTCTGAAATCTTCGCCGGTGCCATACAGGATTATCGACGCGGTATCATTATTGGCGAGCCTACATTTGGCAAGGGCACGGTTCAGAACGTGATAGATCTGAATCGCTTTATCAAGGACAGCGATGATGACCATGGACGTCTAAAGACGACCATCGCGCAATTCTTTCGTGTCAGCGGCGGAAGCAACCAGTATAAAGGCGTTGTCCCGGATATTACTTTTCCTACAGTCATAGAATCAGATGAACAGGGTGAACGCGCTTATGAAAATGCCCTGCCCTGGGACAAGGTCAAACCGGCACGCTATTACCCCGCCAGTGCACCAATCGATATCTTTGAACTGGCACGACAGGAACATGAAAAACGAATCAAAAACGACGAGCTATTTCAATTACTGATTGATGATATTGAGCTAAAGCGCGAGGCCAGTCAGAAAAAGGAAATCTCCCTGCTTGAAACCAGGCGTAAGCAGGAGCGCGAGAAGCTGGTTGCTGCCAAGAAGGAAATACAGAATGCCATGCGGGCAGCAAAAGGACTTCCACCTTTGACGGATGAAGAGATCGATGCTGCCGAAGAAGACGATGTTGAAAAGGAAGATGAGCCGCTTGATATCTTGCTACAGGAGACTGCTGAAATATTGCATGACCTGATAGTCCCCCCATCCAAGCAAAGTGTTGACACCCGTACGGTAGAAGCGCAAATACAGGCTACCGCACGGGAACACAATATGTAATCATTCATTGACTAGTCGTTTACCTAGTCTTGTCCCGGCATTATTTTTGTATTGTTTGAAGGGAGAACTGTTATTAAAAGTACACCCGCAACCCTGATCGAGGGCGACGGTATTGGTCCTGAAATACTGGATTCAACACTGGCTATTCTTGAAGCACTGGGCGCCAAGTTTGACTGGCAATGTTACAAGGCAGGAATGTCTGCATTCAATGATGACGGCGATCCGCTACCGGCAGCGATGCTGGACAACATCAGACAAACCCGGCTGGCATTAAAGGCACCACTGGAAACCCCAATAGGACAGGGCTTTCGCTCGGCCAACGTACGTCTGCGGGAAGAATTCAAACTCTACGCCAATATTCGCCCGGCAGTATCTTACCTGCACTCCCGCCGTACCTACGACAAGACTGATATTGTACTCGTACGAGAAAACACAGAAGGGTTGTACGTGGGTGTTGAGCATTTCATCCCTATTGATGATGACCCCAGGGCGGTCGCCGAGGCCTCGGGAATCATTACTCGCTCCGGTTGTCGCCGTATCGCTAAATTCACCTTCGACTACGCGATAAAAAATAATCGTAAGAAAGTTACCATCGTTCACAAGGCCAATATATTAAAAAAACTGACTGGCCTGTTCCTGGAAACAGCGCGTCAGGTCAGTGAAGAGTACGAAGGCAGACTCATCATAGAAGACCGCATTGTGGACAATACCGCGATGCAACTGGTAATCAATCCATCGCAGTTCGATATGATATTAACGACAAACATGTTCGGCGATATACTGTCCGATGAGATCGCCGGTCTGATTGGAGGACTGGGACTCGCACCAGGCGGTAATATCGGTAAAGATGCGGCCATCTTCGAGGCCGTACACGGTACGGCACCGGACATCGCTGGCAAGGGTATAGCCAATCCAACCGCGCTGCTGCTTGCATCAGCCATGATGCTGGACCACGTCGACGAGAAACCGCTCGGTGACCGCTTGCGCAACGCTATTTCTATCTGCATGGAAAAGCCTGAAACCCGCACTGGCGATTTGAAGGGCACGGCTAACACAAAGGAATACACCAGGGCCGTCATTCAAAACCTGGATCCCTGATCACGGCTGACAGTGGTGCCAATTACGGGAAAAAAGTAGGCAATGCTGTACTACTTTTCCTACGGTTCAAATATGTCTACCCGGCGCCTTAGGGCGAGGACACCGTCGGCCAGGAAGGTCAATAACGCCAGCCTTTCTCAACATCAATTACTATTCCATCACGCCAGTGAAATCGATGGTTCGGCAAAATGTAATGCCTTGTATACCGGCAACCCGGTACATGTTGTACATGGCGTCTTGTTTGCTATAGACAAGCATGAAAAACCCGTACTCGATAAATGTGAGAGCCTTGGCATCGGCTACGAAGAAAAGTTTGTCAGCGTTGAGACAGTTGACGGTACTATAATTGAGGCCCTGACCTATACGTCACTGCGCGTCAAAGAGGACCTCAAGCCATTCAGCTGGTACAAGCAACACGTATTACGAGGTGCTATAGAACACGGACTGCCCGAGGAATACCTGGTCAGTATTGATACAGTTGATTCCATTTTTGATAGCAACCAAACACGACACGAACAGGAACTGGCGGTCTATGATTCCAGTACTACCGGTTCGACATCATCAGGGCATTGAAACCCGAATATCTGTGAATAGAAATGCAGTTCGGCCTGCAGGGTGCGCTTGATGTTCTTGGCCTGCCGAAACCCGTGTTGCTCACCTTCATAGGCCAGGTAAGCCACGGGGATGCCTTTCTTCTTAAGTGCGGCAACCATCATTTCAGCCTGGTTTGGCAAGACGATACGGTCTTCGAGTCCCTGGAAAAATATAACCGGACAGGAAAGTCCTGACACGGCATTAATGGGTGAACGCTGCTGATAAATATCGCGGGCTTCCGGGTAAGGCCCTATCAGTGAGTCCAGGTAACGAGATTCAAACTTGTGTGTGTCGCGTGCCAACGCCTCAAGGTCACTAACGCCATAATGACTGGCACCGGCCTTGAACACATCGGTAAAAGCCAGCGCCGCAAGGGTTGTAAACCCGCCTGCACTACCGCCTCTTATGGCCAGCCGATCATTATCTGCCCAGCCCTGCTCAACTGCATAAAGCGCGGCCTTGCAGCAATCATTCACATCCACGATACCCCATTGTCCCTGCAAGCGCTGTCGATAATCACGGCCATAACCTGAACTACCACCATAGTTAACATCGATGACGGCAAAACCACGACTGGTGAAAAACTGCACGACCATCTTCAGGCCATTATGAGATGCACCGGTAGGCCCGCCATGACTAATGACTATCAACGGCGGTTTTTCATTTTCCGGACCGGTAAATACCTTGTTCGCAGGTGCGTAGTAGAAGGCGTGCGCCTGTTCCTTTTCGGAGACGGAAAAACTGACAGACTTGCCTGTTGAAAGATAACCCGGATCAATTGCAAGATCATTGGACTTGCGCAAAATGCTGAAAGCCAGGGTAGCTGTATTGATTTCAAGGATAGCAGGAAAAGCGGTCGGTGAGGCAGCAAGCAACCAGGCACGATTACCAGCACAAGTGACTGACTCCATGTCGGTAAATGGCAGGTCCAGTTTCTCAAGCTTGCCACTACTGATCTTGCCGCGACCCAGACAAGCCAGGCCATCGAGCCAGTAAATTAATAACAGATTATCGTTATCGATAAAATCATAGTTCTGTTCACCGAATGACCACTGTGGCACGGCAAACTCTGCCTCCATATCAAATACGCATTTCGATTGCTTGCCATCGTACCGGTACAGGTTCCACCAGCCACTCTTGTCCGAGACGAAATACAGCTCGCCAGCAGCTGACCATTTTGGCTGTGTAACGGCTTCGTCATTACCCCCGGAGATAATGCAACTTTCACCAACTTCACCATTTTCGCTGATATCTGCCAGGCACAAGGTGGTTGTGTCCCAGGGCATATTTGGATGTGACCATGCTATCCAGCAAAGCTGCTTGTTATCAGGGCTTAATCTCGGGTAGGAATAAAAATCGTCGCCAGTTACCAGTATGGTTTCATCACCGGTACGAATATCGACAGCCGCAATCACGTTGACTGCTTCTGTATCAGGACTGGCATGCTCTTCCCTGATACAAATCAACCTGGATAATGAGCTATCGAACACCATGTCCGCGTAACGACAGTCAGGATTATGTGTTAATTGTATACAGTTGCCATCCGGTCGCAGGTGATAGATCGCCTGGTCTGTAAAATTACAAAAGAAAATTCCCACGTCTGTAACAAGGTAAGATGCACCACCGTACTCATGCACCCGCGTTCTTGCATTAAAGTTTTTATCAATAGCATCGCTGTGCTTACCCGGGTTATCACGCTTGACGATGACATAGCGCCCGGCCTCCTCCGGTCGCATCTCAATCCAGAATAATTCATCGTTAAAATGCTGTATCTCACCCAGGCCCACGCTGGAGCCCAGCATGAGTTCAGGTGTGATCGGAGACTTCCACGAACCATAGGGGGCAACTTGTTTTGAACACATAGAGCTGGAAAACATCAAAGTATAAAGATTGGCGTATAATAACGAATCACAGCGTTTTTAACATGCCGCATCTGGAATTATGAAAACAGGCTTTTTATCAGACGTACGTTTCATGGAACACGATACCGGCCCCGGTCACCCGGAGTGTCGAGAGCGCGTGTCTGTGACGCTTGAATACCTGCAGCAACAGGACTGGTTTCCTGGGTTGCAACAGCTGCAATCCAGGACTGCCAATGTAGAACAGGTAATGACCGTCCATGATCGTGTCTATATCAATCGTGCCGAGGAGGTATGTCGCTCCGGCAACGCTTACCTGGATTCAATGGACGTCAGTGTTTGCCCGGACTCCTTTGATATAGCCTTGCTGGCTGCTGGTAGCGCCCTGCAGTTGGCCGATGACATGGTGAATGGCCATGTCGACAATGGTTTTGCCCTGTTACGTCCACCAGGTCACCATGCCGAGAACGGAATGGCACTTGGCTTTTGCCTGTTTAACAATGTCGCGATACTTGCACGCTACCTGCAGCAACAGCACGGTATGGACAAGATCGCTATCGTGGATTGGGATGTGCATCATGGCAACGGCACTCAACACCTGTTCGAAGAAGACCCTACCGTGCTTTACATCAGCACACACCAGTTCCCTTATTACCCCGGCACAGGTAACTATAACGAGGTTGGTATTGGTCGAGGCACCGGTTACACGTTGAATTGTCCCATGGCGGCTGGTGCTGATGATCAGGACTATGCAAAAGTATTTAATAAACAGATATTACCTAAACTGGACGAATTCAAACCCGAGTGTATATTGATATCCGCCGGATTTGACGCGCATCGTTCCGACCCGCTTGGCAGCATTAATCTGAGTACGGAATTTTTCGGCTGGATGACCGGGCAATTAATGGACAAGGCGGAACAGCATTGTAACAATCGTATATTATCCATGCTGGAAGGTGGCTATAACCTGGATGCATTGGCCCGCTGCGTCGGCGAACACCTGCAAACACTCTCTAAACAGAAATAACATATGCCTGATATTAAATATTTCATCGTACTAATCGCATGCCTGTCTACATCATTACCCCTGTTCGCCCAGGACGATCAACCTATGTACGGCGGCATGGACAGGTCTGGCGATAAAGAACTGGCCATGCAGGATGCACGTTTTATCGCCGAGGCAACAAACACCTTTGGCACCAGGGAACATGCGTCGATTGGTTATGTAGATAGTGGCTTTGAAGCCCATCTAAACGACAAGAACAAACTTGCCATGCAACGCTTTAACGAGGCCTGGCTGTTGAACCCGGACAATCCCTACGTGTATGTCGGTTTCGGCGTACTCTACAAAAAACAGGATCAATTTTGTGATGCCATGCAGATGTTCGATCTGGCAGCAAACAAGGACCTGGCCGATGCAGGTTTCCTGGCGGACTACGCACTCATTATCAGCCAGTGTGCCAACACTGCCAACAATCAATCGCGCGACAGTCTGTTTGCAAAGGCCACCAGCGTATATCAGCAGGCCGAGGAAACGCCTAACCCGAGGGTCCTGGCCTATGTATACCAGTCCTGGGCTGAATCATCATTGTTAAAAAACGACATCGAACACGCGCGCTTGATGCTGGATGAGGCAACCGCACTGGGGGCCACGGTCAAACCTGAACTGCAAGACGCTATCAGGCGTGCAACCGGTGCGCAATGAAAGCACTGGTCATTATTGCCCATGGCAGTCGGCGTGCAGAATCGAACGATGAAGTGACACGCCTGACAGAGAAGGTTAGAAAACAGGCGGACGATTCTTTTCACTCGGTACGACATGCCTTCCTGGAACTGGCTGAGCCAGACCTGTTGTCTGTAATTGATGAACTAATCGAAAATAATATCAATGAAGTCACTATCCTGCCCTACTTCCTCAACTCGGGTAATCATGTGCGTCAGGATATCCCGGCCCTGTTACAAGCGGCAAAGAAACAATATCCGCATTGCTCATTCAAACTGGCCGCAGCGATTGGTATGTACGATGGCATGCCGGAACTGATCCTGCACAGTGCCCGCCAGGTATAGGGCACCAGCTACACATAGCGGTTTCTTCTGCTATAGTGCGCGCCATGCAAGTACACCTGAAAACACTCGGTTGCCGTCTTAACGAGGCCGAACTGGAATCCTGGGCTGAGGGATTCGAGGCTCACGGGCATGACATTGTCGATACACCTGATAATGCTGATCTTCTGATCGTTAACACCTGTGCTGTTACACAGGAGGCTGTAAAAAAATCGCGCCAGATTATCCGTCGTGCACATCGCCGGAACCCGGCAGCCAAGCTCGTTATCAGTGGTTGTTATGCCAGTCTTGATAAAAGAATCCGACAGGACATCAACAGCATTGACCTGGTCGTTGATAATCAGCACAAGGACAGGCTCGTTGATATCGCCTTGCGCGAACTTGATGTTGATACCATGCCCGCCATCTCAACCGAGCCCGGTGCGGCTGCGATATTCAAACGCGGCAGGCATCGCGCCTTTATCAAGATCCAGGATGGCTGTCGATACCGTTGTACCTTTTGCATCGTCACGGTTGCCCGTGGCGCAGAGCGTAGCCGAACGCCAGCAGCGATCATAGATGATATCAATCGAATCCATGCCGAGGGCATACAGGAAGTTGTCCTCACCGGCGTACACCTGGGAGGCTATGGCAGTGATATAGACAACAGCCTGATGCAGGTGATTGAACAAATACTGGCTGAAACCGATGTCCCAAGGATACGACTGGCTTCGCTTGAACCCTGGGACCTGCCCGAAGGATTTTTCAGGCTGTTTGAAAATCCGCGCTTGATGCCGCATATGCATCTGCCTTTACAAAGTGGCAGTAACAGCGTGTTACGCCGCATGGCAAGGCGCTGCAAAACTGATGATTTCGAACAACTGGTTACACAGGCGCGTAGAGAAATTAATGGGTTCAACCTGACGACTGACATCATCGTCGGTTTTCCCGGTGAAACTGACAGTGAGTGGCGGGAATCAATCGATTTTATTGAGCGTATTGGTTTTTCCCACGTCCATATTTTTACTTATTCCAGGCGCGATGGAACCAGGGCGGCAACTTTACCGGAAGCAGTCGCAAGCGAGGTAAAAAGATCTCGTAGCCGCGAGTTACATCGATTGACCCGGCGTATGCGGCAAGACTACCTGGTCGACAGGATCAACGAAACACACCAGGTTTTATGGGAATCCAGGAATGAAAACGGCTACCAGACCGGCTATACAGACAACTATATCCGTGTGCAACTGGCGGACAGTCACGACGTGGACCTGGAACACCGGATCTCGGCGGTCAAACTGGAAGGCGTAGCAGAAGACGCATCGCTGATGTACGCCAGCCTGCCAGATTGAAACTGCGGATCCCGTTATAACGCGGATCAAAATTCCTGCTCACCAGCAGGAATTTCGGCATTTTCTTGTTGAATCCATGCCTCAACTTCTTCCAGTGACTTGATTGCAAATAGCACCCTGTCACGCTCACCCTGTATCTCATCGGCATCATGAAATGCCCCCAACATTCTCGGAGTTTTTTCAAACTTATGGGCATTCAGCATGATCTGGTTGATCTCTTTAGCCTGTTCAGGCGGGAACTTCTTGCCCCACATCTCGTGCTTCAAACGTGCAAGGTGTCGTTTCAGTTCTTTCCTGTCCTGCTCCAGTAGTTCGTACTCGGCTTTCATTTGCTGCACATGTTGATCGTGCTGCATTGCCTCACTGCTTGAATCACTGTCCGGCACCGTGATCTCAGAGGCCTGCTGTGCTGTTGACACCTCGGGTGTCGAACTTGCCTTTTCTCCCGTGGATTCGGGCCAGAAAAGTGTCAGGATTGAGACCACCAGGATGGCTATCACCAGGCCCATCATTGCCTTCATTGTACGACTTACCTCGTTAGCTTGTTGTGTATTGAGAAGTGATTCACAGGGTTAGATACAACTATGTAGACCAGTTCAAAAAATACTTCTTCTGCTCTTCGTATATATTGAATTTTACTATATATAAACACTATGCAAGCAGACAAATACATCAAATATTACCTGGTAAACGACATCATTCTTGCGATCGTGCTAGCCGTCACCGGCTATGCCTGGTACCTGCTAATCAGTGGCCAGGCCAACCCCGATGAAGTTGCCCGGGGCGATGCAATCGCGGATGTGGTCATCCCGGCAAAACCGGATGCCAGGGTCAACGAGAGCTGATAGCCGTGAGACCCAATAATTACTGATAAATATTTATTTATCAGTAGTTTATATGATTTTAAACAACTATTAATTAAAGCAATTAGCAAGGATTACAAGATAACTAGCTGAAATAATTAAATTATTGCTTGATTTCCCGAATCAATTGGACTAAATATACTTCAATAAGTAATTGATTCATGGGGAGATCAAGATGCTAGCAGCCAACAGTTCCAATGTTAAATATCGACCTGCCCCCCTGCCCAACCCGCAGGACATCAAACAAATGGACTTCAGTAATGAACAGTTACAGGGGTTCATCAAGCACCCGGAGCGATTCCCGCTCCATGTTAAGCGACTTAACTTCTGGGAAAAGTCCAGGCTGGACATGAGCAACCCATCCAACATTGGTTTGACCTACTCCTGCGACCAGCCGCAAAAACTTGGCAGTATTCTCGAAATCACGGTGCCCACCAGGAAAGAAACCCACGCATTCAAAGGTAAGGTCGTGGCCATTAGAGAAAAAGACAGCGGCTACGACATAGGTGTCTGGCTGATCAATGCCGAGGATGCACCGAAATTAAGAATTATTGAACAAATCTGTCACATCGAGCTCTATCTCAACGACAAAAAATATCGTGAGGGCCCGTTTGTCAGCCCGGAAAAGATTACACAAGAATGGATTGGCAAATATGCCAGTCATTTTCCCGTGAATTAAGAAAGAGCATATAACAAGAGGATAATCTGCAAATGTATTACGTGAGAACAACTAACGGCGGCATGCTGGCAATCACGCCCAGGGCCACGGCAGTCGTAGCTGTTAAGAAAAATGCCGCGGCCAATGAACCGGTGGCAAATAACAAGAAAACTGCCAAGAAGCGTTAATCCTTCAGGACCACGCCTGTGCCGCCGAGGCCACAGTATCCGGCAGGATTTTTTGCCAGGTATTGCTGGTGATAGTCCTCAGCATAGTAAAACCCGGGCAGATCCATGATTTCAGTCGTAATATTTCCATAGCCTGCCGCTGAAAGTTGTTCCTGGTAGCGTTGCCGCGATGCCAGTGCGATATCTTTTTGTTCGGGTATGCTGGTATATATTCCTGACCGGTACTGTGTTCCGACGTCATTCCCCTGGCGCATACCCTGGGTCGGGTCATGCGATTCCCAGAACAGTTTAAGCAATGATTCGAAACCGACCTCTACTGGTCTGTATACGACCAGCACTACTTCGTTGTGTCCGGTGCGACCGGTACAAACCTCTTCGTAGGTAGGGTTAGGAGTAATACCTGCCGCGTACCCGACCGCTGTCGTATAAACCCCTTTAAGCTGCCAGAATTTTTTTTCAGCGCCCCAGAAACATCCGAGACCAAACACTACCTGTTCAGTCTCCGCGGGAAAAGGCGGTGTAAGCGGGTTCCCCAGCACATAATGTTTCTCGCCTACCGGCATCGCAGAGTCACGACCGGGCAAGGCCTCGGCAGCTGTTGGCATTGTTTGCTTTTTCTGCAATCCCATGAGCATATTCATCAGGTCCACCAGTCTAGCTATCCGTACTTACTTGCGCCGGCCCTTCCGTTGCAGGCAACTCTGCAAAGCAATCCAGGTAGGCTTGATAAACACTGGCATTGAATACTGGCAGTAATATCAGGAAGCCTAATCCCAACGGAATTGTTGCCAGGATACCAAGCACGAAAATCACAATACCGTATAGCGTGAAGGCAGGCACGTTATACAGGCAGGCCTTGAAGCTTAATAACATGGCCTGTACGGTGCCACACTTCGTATTCACCAACAATGCTGGTGCAAACCAGGTACACATCAGGATAGGCAGGTATAACAGGCTCGCAACCAACAATAAAACCGAGAGGTCGGCCATGTACTTTGCGATGTTTTCCGACTGCATATTTTGCAATTGCTGTAGAAAATCCATGCCGCCTAGAGCTATGAAAATTACGGCCATCAAGATTATTAGCAGGATCATGTTCAGGACCGTCAAAATAACGCCTAGCAGCAGCAGACGTTTCACATACGGTGCCGAGAAGCCGGCAAAGGCATGTTGAAACTCAAACTGCTGCCCTTCTGCATGCGCCTTGCAACCGAGCATTAAGCCACCGGTAAATATTGGCCAAATCACATAGCTTAATAAACCGCCAAGCGGGATCACGCCGATGACAATCATGATTAAAAATACCACGATCATGGCAGCTATCCAGCCTAACGGATTTTTCGTAAAATAACCCAGTCCATCTGTTAGCCAGCCCAGGCCTCGACCAAATGACGCAGTCCTGATTTGTACATTCATAAGCTTGTGTCCATATAACAAATATCTGATATGTTCCTACATTGAGGATAACCAGTATCAGCCCGAATTTATAGCTTAGGTCAAAAATAACAGTATGACTTATCTATTCCTGTTTGCCTGTGGGGCTATTGCCTGGTTTTTCAGCACCGTGGTTGCCGGTGGTGCGGCAACGCTACTTATACCCGTTATTTCTTTCTTGCTGGGCGCACAACTGGTAGCACCCGTAGTATCACTGGCCGCATTAATCGCCAATCCATCACGCATGCTGATGTTTCGCCATGATATCGACTGGAAGGTATTGTCTTATATGATCCCTGGCAGCATTCTCGGTGCGATACTCGGGGCATGGTCACTGACCCTGATCGATACCCGGTTGATTCAACTGTTACTTGGCCTGTTCCTGGTGACATATGTACTACAGGAACGGTTTTCAAAATCAGAACTTTCCCTGCAGATGCGCTTGCCCGGTTTTTTCCCGCTGGGGTTTGGTGTGTCTTACCTGTCAGGCCTGGTCGGGGCCACCGGTCCCCTGCACAACCCGTTTATGATGCGCTATGGGTTGATGAAAGAAAAACTGGTCGGCACCAAGTCCGTCAATTCGCTGGTAATGCAATTGACCAAGTTGATAAGTTACGGCGGACTGGGACTGCTGACGCTGGATGTCGGGGTATACGGTATTACTCTTGGCCTTGGCGCCACGCTGGGCGTATACCTCGCACGCCACCAGTTAAGAAAAATCGAGGTTCAACAATTTCGCCAGTACGCACTGGCATTCATGTTTGTCAGCGGTATCACCTTATTTATCAAGGCTTTAAGCTAGGCTCCTGCATCAGTGGTGTGTTTCACTGCAACATACCATAAGTTATTAAATTTGCATGCTTTTTAATATTATTTATTGCAGTGCACCACATATCGTTTACAATTGTCATCCAAATATTTCATTCCATATCAGTAAGAGGTTTAACATGGAAATACAAGATCGAGTAGGCATCATTACCGGTGGTGGCAGCGGCATTGGTAACGCCGTAAGTTTTGAATTAGCAAAGCGCGGTGTCAAGAAGCTGGCACTGGTCGATATGTCAGACAATATCGAGATTGCTGCTGAACAGGTGAATAATGAAGTTAATGCTGACATTGCTGTTCCATTTAAAGGCAATACCTGCGATGAAGACTTTCGCACACATGTCTTCGAGGAAATGAAATCAAAATATGGTTTACCCTCTATCTGTATTCCTGCAGCGGGTATTACTCGTGACGACCTCGCAGTTAGAGTCGATAAGGAAACGAAGAAAGCAAAAATGTACCCGGTTGAAAACTTCAAACTGGTCGTGGATGTGAATTTGATTGCCCCTATCTACTGGGCTATGCACATGATTGCGCTGATTGCGGAAGATCGTGCAGAAAAAGGACTGAAGAAATGGCACCCGGATGAGAGAGTGCGAGGTACTGTTATATTTATTGGATCCATTTCATCGCAGGGCAACAAGGGCCAGGTGTCTTATGCATCAACCAAAGCCGGTATTGAAGGTGCAGCAGCGACATTAACCAAGGAAGCGATTTTTCACGGCGTCCGCTGTGGCGTCATTCACCCGGGGTTTACAGACACGCCAATGGTGCGTGCAATGGGTGATGAATACATTGAAAAATACGTATTGCCGGATACCCAGTTGGGTCGACTGATACGCCCGCAGGAAATTGCGGACGCGATATGCTTCATGATCTCAAACTCCGCGGTAAGCGGTGAACTCTGGGCCGATGCGGGCTGGCATCCCTCCCCTGCATAGGCAAAACCATTTAAAAAAGCCCGGTATAGACCGGGCTTTTTTTACAGTCATATTCAGGGACAACGCTCATCGCGGTAGTCCGTCAGGCTGATTTCCTGTAGATCCGGGTAAGCTTCATCGCGGTAGAATGACCACTGTCCGGCATTCAACGAATCATAAGTGCCACCATTACGCATGTCGATAAAAACCCAGCGAATCAATTCCGAATCAATGGCCTCGTTCTTTATGCAGGCAAGTATCCAGCGGGCATTAAAGCCCAGTTTAATAATTGCGGGCTCTATCATGGTGACGTCTTCATCGTTTTTAACGTAATAGTCACCCTCTTCGTTCTGTACCAGTTTATGATTACCCGGCAGGTCCATGGCCTGCGCTGTCGGCATGAATAGCAGCATGAAGTAAGTCAATAATGAATATTTCATTGTTCTCTATAGCTCTGTTATTTCAATGTTTAAATTATCGGCCACCGAGCAATTTTGCCACGGCATGATCGCTGCCCAGGAAACCTACCACCAGGCCAATAAATCCCATGAAGCCGAAAACGATGGTTGGCAACCAGGCGCCGCTGCGAACATCTGCCGGTGCCACCCAGGGCACGGCGATCGCCAGCCCTGTCAGGATAAGCCCTAGTATGCAAACCAACGGTCGCTTCCAGTTTGCAGGGCGATAACCCTCTGAATCCTGTTCAAAGTGACGCAAGACCGGGTTAAAAACTTTTCTTAGAAAGTTCATCGTGCCATCTTCTCTTCATTCAACTTGGCGCGGATATTCATCAGAACCTTACCATAATTGTTATGACCCAGACGATCCCTGCCACAACCCCAGAAATAGTCATACTGGCTATTTTCCATGATTTGATTCGTACCCGTTCGTAGAAGCTGTTCTCCTATCTCCTCGAAGGTACGACACTTGGTATACATACCTCTTACCATCATTACGACACGGTTCTTTTTCCAGTCCTTTTGGCGTTTCGGTTTTCGTGCATGCCCCAGTTCGTTGGCCCTGGCCGGGGTCTCACACAACCTGATTTCCTGTTGGTAGTCCGGGTCACTGAACTTCATGGCCTGGTAATAATGTTCCAACGTAGGCCAAAACTGGCCCTCCAGTTCGAAACCGTGTTGCGAATAAGAAGACAGCGGCTCAGTGCTATCCGAGCGGGAAAGAAAGATCGTGGTATCGTCCGGACTGTTGAATAAGGCCATATTGCTCAATTAGTTAGGATAAAAATGGTAGAATTTAACGGCTATAGTACAACAAAGCCAGTCGCTATTTGGTGCGAATTATATTTTGCTATAAAAGCCTGAATATCCTAAGATTTTACATCAGGTTATTATGATAAATGGGTATATTAGAAGTGGAAAACGACAATCAGGATAAACCCAGGCCAAGATTACTCGCTGAATACCTGCCCTGCTCCAGAGGCTCAATACGTCTCGCCATGCAGAAAAAGCGTGAGAGCAAGGTCAAGGGCAACAAGATCAAGCACATTGGCGAAATCTTGGTTGCGGAAAAAATCATCACAGAAGAAGAATTGCAAAATGCATTGCGGCGGCAACGCTCGGATCGATTGGCCCATTGCCCGGGTTTTACATCACTAAGCAAGGCGGAGCTAAGCGCGATAAGTAAACACTTTACTGAAATCAGTGTGCCGTCCGACAAGCAGTTTATCTTTGAGGGCGAAGAGGATCCGACCATGTATGTACTGGTCGATGGACAGCTTGAAGTCTTTATTCATAATGAAAACGGCGACGAAATACACATTGCCTATGTGCGGCCGGTCCAGCCTATCGGTGAAATGGGTTATTTCCAGGGTGGTACCCGTACCGCATCAGTCAGAGCGGTAACACCATCTGAATTACTGGTGGCAAGCTACAAGAACCTGACCCATTATTTTGAACACGTCCCGCATGTTGCACATGCGTTTGTTGAAATGGTTCAACGTCGTCAGGCAGAAACCAACCGTATCATAGAAGATGCGGATTCGGACGATGCCTCGCTACTTGAAAAGACCCTGCAATAATTCCAGGCCCCGGTTTTAATCCATGTCAGAGAATGAACTGAAAAAAATACTATTGCTTGACGATAGTGCTGACTATCGTAACCTGATCAAGCTGTTTATAAAAAAACTGCTGCCAGAGATAGACATCGTTGAACATGATCCTCTCACTCAAGGTATTCCCGACGAAAATTTCAACTGGGGAGAGTATGACGTTCTGTTACTGGATTTCGATTTGACGATACCCGGTGTAACAGGTCTGGACATACTGCAAAAAAATCATAAAAGACCGGACTTCCCTGCCACTATCATGTTAACCGGTGCCGGCACAGAAGAAATTGCACTGCGAGCGCTACGCTTTGGCATTTTTGAATACCAGAGCAAGCAAAAGCTGACCAAGGACAAACTCAAGGAATTGATTATTCAGGCGCATGAGGCCAGAAAAGAAGTACGCGCCAACACTGAGCAACGCCAGGAACAAACCAGTGCCTTCAGCAAGGAAGTCTTTTACGACAAGCTGCGTAAGGCTTCCGAGGATCCGGACTCACAGCGTGTATTAATCGTTATTCAACTGGACGATGTGGAACAGATAGAGACCAAGATAGGGATCATTGGCAGAGACAGCCTGGTAAATTTCATCGCTCGAAAGTGTTTTGAAATGTTCAAATTAGGTGAATGTAACCCAAATATTACCAAGACAGGCGACAACGCCATTGCCCTGCAAATTGATTTCCCGGATAGCATGCAAACGCTAGAGAAAAATATGCGAGGGATATGCAAAAATCTCGATAAGTCCGTGTTTCGTTTTGCCGATATACAACATGAATTCAGGGTTAGCATCGGTGTATTAAAACTGGGCAATCTGATTTCCACTACGCAACAGCTTATCGAACTCACCATGGAAGCAGCACAGCGAGCGAGCGTGGAAAAATCGAATTCTTTCTACATCTGGAAAGATAACGCCGAAATAACCACAAATGAAAGTGAAAACGATGATGCAGAAACAATTGATGATAACGCGGCAGCACTGGAATCTGCCGATGACGCAGAAGAAGCCAGGCAGAATTTAAAAAGGAAACTTCAGGAAATTTCCCGGAGAAAAGCCAGGGTCGAACAGGAAGTACGTTCCAGCCAGGAAGAACAACAGAAACTGGATGAAAAACTGGAGTCCGATGCTGCCGCGCGGGCCGAGATGGAAGCAAGATTAAAAGCAGCTGAAGAAGAACGTACCAGGCTGGAAGCAGAAACCCGGGAAAAGGCCGAAGCAGAGGTCAGGGCCAGGACAGAAGAAAAAGAACGTGCCAGGCTGGAAGCAGAAAAGCGCGCAGAGGAAGAAGCTCAACAACGTCGCGAAGCGGAAATAAAGGCAGAGACCGAGGCAAAATCCAAGGCCGAGCTGGAAGCCAAACTCAAGCAACTAGAAGAAGAGCGTGCACAACGCGAGCAGGAACAACAGAAAGAGCGGGAGGCTCAACAAAAAAGAGAGGCCGAATTAAAAGCCGAAGCAGAGGAACAGGCCAGGGCCGAGCTGGAAGCAAGGCTAAAGGAACTGGAAGAAGAACGTGTTAGACATGAACAGGAACAACAGGCTGAACACGAGGCCAGGCAAAAGCGAGAGGCTGAACTAAAAGCCGAGGCTGAACAAAAAGCAGAGCTTGAGGGAAAAGCCAAGGCAGAACTGGAAGCAAAACTCAAGGAACTGGAAGAAGAGCGTGCACAACGCGAGCAGGAACAACAGAAAGAGCGGGAGGCCTTGAAACAGCGAGAGCTAGAACTCAAGGCTGAAGCAGAGCAAAAGGCCAGGGCCGAGCTTGATGCAAAGCTGAAAGAATTAGAAGAAGAACGTGCCAAACGTGAACACGAGCAGCAGGCTGAACACGAGGCCATGCTACAGCGAGAGGCTGAATTAACAGCAGCGATAGAGGCCGAGATCAAGGCCAAGGCCGAGCTCGAGGAAGAAATGAAGGAAGCACGACAGGCCAAGGAAAGACTTGAGGCAGATCTGAAGGCTATTTCCGAGGCCAAGGAAAAGGCAGAAGCCGAAATGAAGGCCATGCAGGAGCAGAAAGCACAGTTGGAAAAGGATTTACAACACGCCTTTTCGCTAAGCCCGACAACCAATGTACTTGACGCGTCGCCACCACCAGCTACCTCAACTACTGCACCTCCGACTCAAGCGACTGCTAATACAGAACCGGCTAAAAGGTTAGTACAACCTGAAGCTGCTGCCGACAAGCATGATGAGCCAGAGCAGGATCAGTCTACAATAGAAAGTTCAATTAGAAAGATGCTAACTGAAAACAGGATCATACAAACCTATCAACCTGTGGTACTAATGGGAGAAGAATCCGAGGAAAATGATGAACCTGGCATGGAAATCTACCAGACTGGGTTGTTGTGTATTGATGAAGAAGAAAACTCCGGCATCAATGAATGGCTGCAAGACATAGCCTCACTATCCCTTGAGCTGCAACAATCACTGCAGGAATTTATACTGCGACAGGTATTTGCCCGAATTACAGAAAGAGAGATGGGCAATATGCCGTATAAGTTCATCATAAATATTTCTGCAGTCTGGTTTGCAGATATCAAGCTGTTTGATTGGCTGCAGAAGATATTAAATCAGACAAAACCCTACAACCCTGGTAAAGCCTTTATACTCAATATTCCTTTATCTTTATACCTTGAACATGAAAAACGTGCATCTGCGTTAATCAGTACGCTACGCAAAAACCACCATTTCCAGATCGCATTATCTGAATTCAACGACAAAAAAAATATTGACAAAATTTGCAAAAGTGCTGCGATCAAATATCTCAATACTGACCTTGAGGGTTTAAAAAGTTTAACTACGCAATTGGCTCCAACAGAAACAAAAAGCACTGATAGTGAGGAAGAACAGGAGAAAAAAAACCTGCTTCAGCATTTAAAGGGAACTGGGTTAAAGTTGATCAGTTCCGGCATTAATGACGCTACCACGCTTACCGAAGCCATCACCCTGGGAGCAGACTACACTGTTGGTGATTTCGTCGGCGAAGTTCAAGAATCATTAA
The DNA here is from genome assembly GCA_965229565.1 of Gammaproteobacteria bacterium. Classification (GTDB taxonomy): domain Bacteria; phylum Pseudomonadota; class Gammaproteobacteria; order Eutrophobiales; family Eutrophobiaceae; genus JANQNX01. Next base: position 2,088,739 of record OZ245888.1, read on the forward strand.
ACGAGTCTGCATCAGTAGAGTCCTTCGAATTAACCTGACATGTGTAACAGGTTTCTGCCGCTGACATTGCTGTTATTTACCGCATTTAATGTAAATGCTGATTTTACAGCAGGCGGTGACGCCTACAAGCGTGGCGATTTTGCTGCAGCGGCAAAGGAATTCAGGCCACTGGCGGAAAGAGGTGACCACCGAGCGATGTATGCGCTGGGGTCCATGTATGCAGCCGGTCTCGGTGTTGATAAAGATCTCAACATGGCCTTTGAGCTTTTTGATGAAGCCGCAAAAAACGGGCGTGTTGATGCCATGTATAAACTTGGCTTGATGTATGAAGAGGGGTTAGCAACCCAACAGGACTATCGCAAGGCATTGCGCTATTACCAGAAATCAGCCCGACAGGGTTACCCGTTAAGCCAATACCGTTTTGGTTTAATGTATGCAAGGGGTAAAGGTGTCAGTCAAAACCCGGTGACTGCCAGTGCCTGGTTAATCATAGCCGGCCATTATTTTATTTATGAATCCGGAAAAACAGATAACCCGGCGAATTCCGCCACAGGCTTTGCGCAGAAAATACTCTTTACCCAACAACAGGAACTGGATCGGATTACGCGTACCCTGGTAGACGAACTGCAAGCCCTGAAAAAACAACTGACGCAGGAAGAGATAGAACTGGTAAGAACAAAGGTGATTGAATTCGAAAAATATAAAAAGGAATATCATAGTAACAGCGTCAAAAATATCAACGCAAATGGTTTATACGAAAAACTGTTTCTTCCCGACACTCTTCAATAAATAAACAAGGTTGTAGCCTGCCCCTCCTTACGGCTGATCTACGCCATTTGCCGTAATCGATCGTATCTCTTCGGCAATCAGGGCAATTCCTTTTTCTACTACGGGGGTATCCATGGAGTAAGTCACCCTCAGGCATTGGTGCTTGTGACTCCAGTCATCATTATCAAGACCGGGGAAAAAATATTCTCCAGGAATCACCAGCACATGCTTTTCTTTCAAACGTTGATAAAGTTGTAACGTTGTGACAGGCAGGTCCGGAAACCATAACCACAGGAAGATGGCACCCTCTGGACGATGGATCATGTACTTGATGTCGTGCATTTCACGGTTAATAACATCCAGTGCGTGTTCCAGTTTCTGCTGGTAATAGGGTTTAATTAACATTTGCGACAAGCGCAATAACTCACCACTTTCCACTAGGTCCTGGGCTATCATCGCACCAAAATTTGGCGGTGCCAGGTTGATAATGGCATTCATGTTGCGGATAAGCTCTATAATCTCTGTATTGGCAATAACAATACCCGTACGGGCGCCCGGCAGGCCAACCTTGGACAAACTCATACAATAAATGATATTCGGGCTCCAGGCTGGTGACGTCTCTGTAAAAATAATATTCGGGAATGGATCGCCATAGGCATTATCAATTATTAAAGGGACTGCACTGGATTCAGCCAGGGATATGAGTCGTTCAACCTCATCGTCAGTCAACACGTTGCCGGTAGGGTTCGTGGGCCGGGAGACACACATTGCGGCCGTATTGTCCTGCACTTTTAAATGATCAAAATCGATACGGTATTTAAAAAAATGATCGCCCTGCTCTTCTATTACCGGACGATGCGAATAAAACAGGTTGTCTGTCAATGCGACGTCACCATAACCAATATACTCGGGTGTAATCGGTAACAATACCTGCCGATGCTGCCCTGTCTCGTCCTCACCACCAAACATATTGAACAGGTAAAAAAAGGCCGACTGACTGCCAATGGTCAGGGCCACGTTTTCAGGCGTTATTCCCCAGCCATATTGCTTGTTCATGAGTTTGACCAGTGACGCTATAAATTGTCGGTTTCCTTCCGGCGATTCATAGTTACCGACTACATGTGAGAAACGGGAAGGGTTATCTATTAGTCGATGTAGCGAGTCTCGAAAGTATTGTTGTACTCCCGGTATATGGCTTGGATTACCACCGCCGAGCATCAAGGTCTCGTCCTGTCCGGCCATGGCCTTGCCAAGGTCATCCATCAGCCGAACGATGCCTGATTCGTTTGTAAATCTTGAAGCGAAACGCGAAAACTTCATGCTGAACAACCAAACGTCCTGTTCAACTGGTAAAAAGCAGTCGGGTAAAAATTATTTACGACTTTTCTTTTTTGTCGCAATTTTCTTCCCGACAAGCAGTAAGTGAATCACTCTCTCACCAGCATTGGCAAGAAGCACCTTTGAATTTTTCATAGCTTCTTCAAGTGAAATCGGGGACGCACATGCGCTGTCCAGTCCAGCTATGCCATGTTTAAAAACACCATTGGCATCATCAGCAAGACCTCCTCCTACAGCAATAGTAGGCACGCCATACTTTCGCGCTGTCTTAGCCACGCCTGACGGTGTCTTGCCAAATGCTGTTTGAAAATCGACCTGGCCTTCACCGGTGATAACGAGATCGGCATTTTTCAAATGTTTAGCAATTTTTGTTGCTTCCAGCACGATATCAATACCGCTCTTCATGCTGGCCCGTGCAAACGCAACCAGTCCGGCACCCAGGCCACCCGCGGCACCGGCACCCTTGCGATTGAGCACGTCTTTCTTCAGGTCCTTCTTGATGATACCGGCCAGGTGACGCAGGTTGGAGTCCAGTGTTTTTACCATGGCCGGTGTTGCACCTTTCTGCGGGCCAAACACGTGTGAGGCACCGTTCTTGCCACACAGTGGATTATTAACATCACAGGCAACCACAATTTTTGTTTTTTTCATCAGCGGATCAAGTCCACTCATATCGATACCGGAGATTTTGTTCAGCATGCCGCCCGCACCATGCTGCTTGATAGTTTTTCCATTCTTGTCGAGAAAGCGTACACCTATGGCCTGGGCCATGCCGACACCACCATCGTTGGTGGCCGAACCACCTATACCAATGATAATCTTACTGGCGCCACGGCGTGCCGCATCAATTAACAATTCACCTGTTCCGTAGCTGGTCGTTTTCAGTGGATTGCGCGCTTTGCCAGTCGCAAGCGGCAGCCCGGATGCCTCGGCCATTTCAATTACCGCGGTTTCACCGTCGGCCAGCATACCGTAGCGTGCTGTCACCGGTTTACCGATCGGTCCTGTCACTTTCTTGCGTACGAATTTGCCCCCGGTCGCATCTACCAGGGACTGCACCGTACCCTCACCGCCGTCGGCCATGGGCACCTTGATACATTTCGCCCGTGGCAGGACCCGTTTTATGCCCTTCTCCAGGGCACTGGCAACCTGTAAAGAGGTCAGGTTTCCCTTAAACGAGTCCGGTGCGAGTACGATTTTCATTCAAATGCCCTCCTTTCGTGGCATGCTGTTCTTGGCAATTAAGTGGCAGATTAGACTGTTATATGGTTTTTATTTTGTAGTATCCGTAGTTTAAGTGATTTAAGAGAGATACGAAAATAATTGCTAGCGGTTAGCCAGGCTGACCAGGAGTTCAAGCAAGCCGGTCATCACCCGCGCCATATGCTCATAGTTCAGGCTGGCCGGCACATCGCTCACATTGTGATAACCAAAATTACGAAAACCGGCGGTATCCGTAATCATTAATGCCGGGTAACCGTAACGCCAGAACGCCGCCTGGTCTGATCGACGCACATCCCTGACCAACATCACCGGGGCTGCCATGCCCTCTGCCGGGAACTGGCCACTATCACGAAAAAGTTTGATGCTATCGAGCAGCAATCCACGCGACTTGTAATTACTAACAAAGGCAACGAAATTAGCGGTATCCGGGTAAAGCCATTTGAACGGTTTAGGGTAATTCTGGCTTTCTGGCTCATCACTGTAATAGCCAAGCATTTCCAGCGAAAACATGGCCTGGATGTTTTCACCTCGCTCGGAGGCCTGGCGTGCATGGTGCAAGCTGCCCATATCCCTGGTAAAAAAGAACGGGTATTCCTCGTTTGCAAAGGCTACAAATCGCACACTTCGTTTCAACGACATATTGGCAATCTTTTTTGCCAGTTCCAGCATAACGGCCACACCGGATGCATTATCGTCTGCCCCTGGCGTCATCCAGACCGTATCGTAATGCGCGCCAACCACGATGACCTGGTCGGGAATTTCTCTGCCGTAATGTTCGGCCACGATATTTCGGTATTGTTCCTTGTCACCAAATATTTCAGTATACGGTGTGAGTCCGTTCCGCTTGAAGGCTGCATGAATATAGTCTGCCGCTTGCTGATAGGCAGCGGGGACCTCGTGATGACGTTCACCTATTTCAGTAGCCAGCGTCTCCACGACTTCACGCATGGCATTGGCAGACTGCTGCTGGTCTGCGGTCAGTGATGGTAAATCACCTGCCGGATTTTTTCCCGGCATGATAATCATGCTCGCAAAAAAGGCGCTGCCTGCGAGTATCAGCAGTGCCGTCAGGATCAGCGATGTTTGTAACGACTGTTTCATATACCCTTTTTATCACCTACTTTAAAAAGCCAACAGTACGTGCTTTACTAACCGAAACCAATAAAATATCGCTCATGTTTGAATTTTTCCTGTTCATTTTTATACCGTTACTCGCCTGGGGCATCATTATTTACAATTTGCTGGTGCGTGACAAAATCCGTGTCGAAACGGCGTGGAGCGATATAGAGGTACAGCTGAAGAGACGCCATGATCTTATCCCCAAGCTGATAGATGCAGTCAAACAGTACGCCGCATTCGAGAATGCGACCATGACGGCCATTACCGAGCTACGCACTCGTAGTGAACAAAGCCAGGACGTTAAGGATATAAGCATGGTAGAGAAGGCGCTGGGTCATGAAATCAAGCAACTACTCTTACTCGCGGAGGCCTATCCTGATTTAAAAGCCAGCCAATCATTTCTTGACTTGCAACATAACCTGACTGACGTGGAAAACCATATTCAATATGCTCGCCGCTATTACAATGGCTCTGTGCGTAACCTGAACATACGGGTCGAGTCTTTTCCCGACATGTTGTTTGCCCGCTTCTTCAACTTCAAGCAGGCGAATTATTTCCAGGCTGATCTAGATTAACTTATGAAACTGCGACTACCCGCCCTGCTCCTAGCCTGCTTGTTATGTAGCACGGTACAGGCCGAGGAAGTTATTCAATCATTTCATAGCGACATAAAGGTTTCTGAAGATGGCAGCATGCAGGTTACAGAGACTATCGTCGTACGTGCCGAAGGCAACAAGATAAAGCGCGGGATCTACCGTGACTTCCCTACACGTTACAAGGACAGGCTGGGTAATAATTATGTCGTTGGTTTCGATATCCTGTCTGTCAGGCGCGGCGGCCGTAATGAAAATTTTCACACAAAGAACCTGAGTAATGGTGTCAGGATCTACATAGGTAACAAGGGCAGCAACATCAGCCGGGGCGTGCATTCCTACGAGATAAGCTATCGAACAAACCGCCAGCTTGGCTTCTTCGAGGATCACGATGAACTCTACTGGAATGTCACCGGCAATGACTGGGCATTTCCTATTCTTAATGCCAGCGCGACGGTTCAGCTTCCCTCCAGTGTGGATGCAAAAAACATCAAGCTTGAAGCATATACCGGCTTTTCGGGAAGCAAGGAAAGAAATTATTTCGCCTCGATCAAGGGCCGCGCCGTCTCGTATTTTGAAACCACGCGCCCTCTCGGCGTCAAGCAGGGTTTGACCATCGTCGTTGGCTTTCCCAAGGGACATGTCATAGAGCCAGACATGTCAGAAAAGATCGGCTATGTTCTCAAGGATAATAGCGGTATAGCGGCGATGAGCCTGGGCCTGCTAATCCTGCTTGCCTATTATTTCCTCGTCTGGACACGGGTTGGCAAGGACCCGGAACAAGGCGTCATCATTGCACATTATGAGCCACCCGCTAATTACTCCCCGGCTGCCACGCGATTCATCAGGAAGATGGGCTATGATAAAACCTGTTTTACTGCTGCAATCGTCAGCCTTGCCGTCAAGGGCTACCTGACTATTTCAGAAGAGGATGGCGGCTCCTTATTTGGCACCGGTTCAAATTATGTACTCTCAAAAAAAGAAGGTAGTAATGAAAAGCTAAGCTGGGACGAGCAAGTCATTCTAAACAAGTTATTTCAAACCGCTTCCAGCCTTACCCTGACCCAGACCAATCACTCCCGTATCTCAAAGCTGCTGGAAGCACATGAAAATATTCTTGAGAAGGATTACGAGACAAAATATTTCAAGACCAATTCATGGTTTTTTGCCGCCGGCCTTTTTATTACCGCGCTTGTGCTGTTGTTTGGTTTCGTTAACCAGATGAAAAATGGCACTAACGAGGCGACTATTTTTCTTACTATCTGGCTGGGCATCTGGAGTATTGGCGTCTGTGTGCTGGTCGCCAATGCCTGGCGTGCCTGGAAAAAGGCAACAAGCAAAACTTCTGCCGGCACTGTTATAACTGCACTTGGCAGTACGGCATTCGTCATCCCGTTTGTTTTTTTCGAGTTTATGGCAATCGGCATGCTGGTAAAGGAATCTTCCATCACCTTCCCGCTAATGCTCGTTCTCGTTATTGTTGTAAACTGGATATTTTATGAGTTATTAAAGGCGCCCACCCTTGCCGGACGAAAATTAATGGACAAGGTGGACGGATTCAAACGCTATATCGAAGTCGCCGAGCAACATGAACTGGCTTATAAAAATGCCGGCGGCAAAACGCCGGAATTATTCGAACGTATCCTGCCGTACGCTATCGCCCTGGAGATAGAGGATATATGGGGTAAGCAATTCGAGGAGGTACTCTCGCAGGCAGCTGCTGGCGAGGCACACTATGCCCCCGGATGGTATCGTGGCTCTGGCTGGAGTAGCAGCAATATTACCGGGTTTACCAGGACTGTCGGCAGCTCACTGGGCAGCGCCATTGCCAGTTCCTCCACGGCTCCAGGCTCATCCAGCGGCGGCGGCGGCGGAGGTTTTTCCGGCGGCGGTGGCGGCGGCGGTGGTGGTGGTGGCTGGTAAATCTGCGCTCATACCCTGTCCCGAAGCAATATCTGATGTATGCATAGCCATCATCGCACAGAGTCATTAGAATATGCGCCTTTGAACCCGGGCGTGACCCGCGTGTCTATTAATTTTACAGATAACAAAATAAAGACTTGCTGTGATTCGCAGTACGAAGGAGCTTATAAGAATGAAATCTATCAAACTTGCTGTAATTGGCGTTCTCCTCTTGCCAGCGCTGGTATTCGCGCATGGCCCTTCACGTCAAAAAGTGACTGAATCCATAGAAATTGATGCAGCACCGGACAAGGTCTGGGCCATCCTGCAGGATTTCTGCTCTATCAAGGATTGGCATCCTGCCATTAACAGCTGTCAGTCCGATCAGCTCGATGTAGGTGCCATTCGTGAGATTGAATTAGCCAATGGCGAAAAAGTTGCTGAAAAACTATTCAAACGTGATGAAGAAAAAATGCGCATGCAGTACGCCATGCAGTTGGAAAAAGGTCGAATAATTGATGGCTTGCCTATCGCCACGCATGGCTCAACCATGACCGTGAAAGATAACGGTGGCAAGACTACGGTGGAATGGAAAGGCGCCTTTTATCGATCTTTTCCCGGCCAACAACCACCGCCGGAACTCAGCGATGCCGCATGTATTGAGGCCGTCACCAGGTTGTACAGTGAAGGTCTGCAAGGCCTTAAAGCCATGGCAGAAAAATAAGCCTGGCCTTATATAATCACCGGGTGTTTTCCAAACCCGTAATTTGTATCTTCATACTGGGCTGGACCTGTATCGTGCAGGCCCGGCCCTTGGCTTTTATTACCAACCAGGGCAGCGACTCTGTATCGGTTATCGATACCGAAACTAACCATGTCATTGAAACTATCGGTGTAGGCCATCGCCCTGCCGGTGTGGTGGTCAGTCATAACGGTGAACGGGTATACGTTTCCAACCCGGAAAGCCGTGATATTTCCGTCATCGATACCGCCAGCATGACCACTATCCAGTCTATCAGCGTTGGCGGCGGTCCCGTTGCCATTGATATCAGCCCGGATGACAAGCATGTGTTTGTGGCTGACTGGTATGAGGACAGTGTCTTTGTAATCGACACAGGCACTTTAAAGATCGTCAAACAAATAAAGGTGGGTGACTCACCATCAGGACTGACTGTCGACCCTGATGGTGAATTTCTCTACGTCGCCAACCGCGACGATAATACCGTGATGATCATTAACCTGGCGGATTTCCGGGTAATCAATACTATAGCTGTGGGCAAGGCACCGTTTGGAATGGCACTCAATAGCCAGTTACAACAGCTATACACGGCCAATGTACAGTCCGGTGATGTCACCGTGATTAATCTGAAAACGAACAAGGTTACAGGGCACGTCCCGGTTGGTCTGTTTCCCTATGCCATTGAAGTCGACTATGAACAACAGCGTTTGTTTGTAACCAACCAGCGATCAAACTCTGTATCGGTTATCAACCTTGAACAGATGCAAACCGTCGCAACAATAGACGTGGGTGAATACCCGGAAGGACTGGATCTGCATCCACACAAACCACACCTGTATGTCGCCAACTGGTTTGACAACCTGGTTTACGTAATCGATATCAATACATTGCAGGTGATCGACGAAATAGAAACAGGTGACGGCTGCCGTGCCTACGGAGAATTTATAACCAGTATGTAGTCTTCTGATTTAACCTTGCTCTAGCAGGTTTCTTAGATCTATCACTGCTGCATTCGCACGCGATATATACGAGCCCATAACCAGGGAGTGATTGGCCAGGAAACCAAAGCCGGTACCATTGAGGATAACCGGGCTCCAGACAAAATCCTGGGTTGCTTCCAGTTCCCGCACGATCTGTCTCAGGCTGACCAGTGCATTCTTCTTTTGCAGTACATCGCGCATGTCATGCTCAAGCGCATGCATGATATGTATCAGGGCCCAGCATGAACCACGGGCCTCGTAAAAGATATCGTCGATCTCCAGCCAGGAAGTCTTGACCATCGTCAAGGATGGTTTGGACGTACTTTGCGTCGCTTCCGAATCCCCTTCCAGGTCAGTATTGATACGGGCCTGACCAACGCTGGCACTGAGTCGCTGTGACAGGCTACCGAGGCGCTTCTCGACTATATGTAGATAATCGCGCAGGTTATCGGCACGGGCATAAAACTGTGCCCCCTGTTCATTAGGATCAGATAAACGCCTTAAATAATTCTGCATCGCTTTCAGACCCTGGCGGTATTCTCGTTCGGTCGCAGGTAAAATCCAGGAGGCATTATCAAAGTGGAACTGCGGATCTGCTACCATCAGGTCCTTGTCCTCGATAGACTGGGTCTGCGACCGGCTGAAATCATTACGCAGTGCCCGGGCCATATCACGTACTTGCGTTAATACACCAAATTCCCAGTTAGGGATATTATCCATGAACACGCCGGGCGGCATCACATCATTACTCAGGTAACCTCCGCGCTTATCAAGCATGGTCTGTGCAACCTCGATTACCGTGGCCGTTGTAACGTAGCCGGTAACGAACTGGTCGCTGCCCTGGTTACGGTATTGAGCTCGTTGTTTCACATCGAAGCTCTCCGGCTCGGTATCCCAATACTCCATCAGGGCCAGCATGGCAATAGTAACCAGCAACAATACTAGCAATATGTATTTGCTGTAAGTACGTTCTTGACCGTCGCTTTCCATTTAATAATTAACCTGCATCTATTCAAGATTGTTGTTTATAAATCATCTTCCTGATTTTTCACTGGCAATTCAACACTTGTCGGTGAGTATTACTAGGGACAAGTACGAACATGATAGATTCACTCATGCGGCATCGTTTGTGCTATAGATACTGTGTCATATGATAAAAATCTCTGCCCTGACCATTGCTGTATGCCTGTTGCTGCCTGCTTTCACTCATGCGAATGAGCTGGAGCAGGCGCTGAACGACTATGAATACGGCCATTTCGCTGCTGCCATGAAGACCCTGGAAAAACTGGCCAGAGAGGATAATCCCGAGGCCCAGTATCACCTTGCCTTCATGTATTTCAACGGTGATGGCGTTGAGAATAATGATGAGATTGCTGCAAAATGGTTCGAGCAGGCGGCCATGGCAGGACACGCCGGCGCACAGGATATACTGGCCTACATGTACCTGAATGGTCGTGGCGTGGCCGCCGACCCGCTGCAGGCTTATGTCTGGTACAGTATTGCCGCCGAAAACGGGGTCTTTTTGGCGAACAAGATCATCACCATGCTCGAACAGGAAATGACACTGGAAGACCGCGTTGCCGCAGAAATGATGCTGGAAGAATCCCGGGCAATGGTTAAATAAAACCTGCTCAATTTTCTCCTGTCGCGGCCGCTATAACGACTAGAAGTTATTGCAAGCGGACAAGACCATGACCAGAAAACTGGCTTTATTGTTTATCAGCCTGGCACTACCAGCATACGCGATGGCGTTTAATATCAACGCCGTCGGTAAAGCTGGTAATAACAGCATGTTTGATTCACGTAGCTGTAACGAACTGTATATGCAGGCCAGCGCCCTGGAAAAACAGACCTACCAGCACCAGCATAACTATTACACTGATAAACAGGCACAGGCCGCAAGCATTGCCTCGGCAGTCTTCACGCCGGCTTTCTATTATTTTGGTTACGCGGCCTTCAAGGACTACAAGTCACAGGTAGATGCGACGTCGGCCATGCAGGACATCGATGCCATCCGGGCGCGGATGGCTGAAAAACGCTGTTTCGATCAATAACTACTCTCCAACCGGAAATTAGTACCACATGACTAAATAGTGAATATTTTATTGATTATTCACTAATGTTCGCCTAGCCTAGGCGACATGATGCAGCCAGCAATCACCAAAGACCCGGCCGATATCATCCTGGAATGCGCTATTCAGCGCTTCAGCATCTATGGTTTTAACAAGACCACCATGGCCGAAATTGCCGATGACGCTTCCATGTCGGCGGCCAATATCTATCGCTATTTCAAGAACAAGCAGGACATCGCGGCTGTTTGCACGCGAAATATCATGAATGAGCGTTTGGCTGTTCTCACAAAAGCCATTCGCAACCCTGAGCTGACCGCAGGACAGAGACTGGAACAATACGTCCTTGAAACATTGCAGTTTTCTCGAACTAAAGCAAATGAAAACAGCAAGATAGATGAAATATGTAACGAGATTACACGCCATCGTCCCGATTTGGTTCACCACAAGATAGAAAATGAAAAAGCCCTGATCGTGGAAATCCTGACACTGGGAAACCAGACCGGCGAATTCCAGGTAGATAACGTGATGAAAAGGGCTGAAGCCATACACGCCATGCTCGTGGTGTTTGATGTGCCGATGTTTATGCACCTCTTTTCCGAGGAGCAATACCTGCAAATAGCCAGGTCCTCGGTACAAATAATCCTGGCTGGCCTGGGTAGCGGCTCACTCTCGGTAAAGACTGAATAATCCAAAGAATACTACTAGCGACGTGAGATGACCTATGCACTGGATTGAAAACAGTTACCCGAAATGGCTCCTTCGACATCGACTACTGGTCATCATTACCGCGCTTGTTCTTGTATGCATGGCAGCCAGTGGCCTCAGGCACGTCACCTTCACCGCCAATTACCGGGTCTTTTTCAGTGACGACAACCCCCAGCTCATTGCCTTTGAAACCCTTGAAAATACCTATGTACAAAACGACAACGTGCTCATTGTGCTGGCGCCCGATAACGGCGATATATTTACCCGGGAAAACCTCGCCATCGTCGAGGAATACACGGAAAAGGCCTGGCAAACCCCGTACTCGAACCGGGTCGATTCCATCACCAATTTCCAGTACACAGAGGCAGAAGATGATGACCTCATTGTGCGCGACCTGGTTACCGATGCCAGGACACTGAACACAGATGAATTGGAAAGGGTACGCGAGATAGCATTACAGGAGCCGCTACTGGCCAATCGCCTGATAGCGCCGGCAAGTGATGTTACTGCCATCAACGTCACCGTGCAGTATCCGCGCGAGAACGAGGCGGTGGAAGGCCCAGAGGTCGTTGAGTTTGTCCGCAACATGGCAGATGAAATCAGGACCCGGCATCCGCAGATGCAGGTGTACCTGACCGGCATGGCCATCATGAATCACTCCTTCACCGAGTCTTCCAAAAACGATATGGCCACGCTGGTACCCATCAGCTTTGCCATCATGCTGTTCTTGCTGGCATTGCTAGTGGGTGGCTTTACCGGCACCTTTGCAACCCTGTTGGTTATCCTGTTTTCCATCCTGTCGGCACTTGGGATTGGTGCTTACCTTGGCATGCCCCTGTCGCCGCCCTCTGCCACCTCTCCAACAATCATACTCACGGTCGCTATTGCAAACTGTGTTCATATACTGGTGACGTTTATTCAACAATTGCGCATGGGAACCGAAAAAAATTCAGCACTGGTCGAAAGCCTGCGCGTCAACCTGCAGCCGGTGTTTCTTGCCAGCCTGACAACCTCGTTCGGATTCCTGACTATGAATTTTTCCGACGTGCCGCCGTTTGCCCACCTGGGTAATTTTGTGGCGCTGGGTGTAGCCTTCTCTTTCCTGCTTTCTGTCAGCCTGTTGCCGGTACTGATCTCGCTTTTGCCGGTCAGGACCCGGAGCCAGACAGACCAGGATGACATGCTCATGCGCAGGCTGGCCGATTTTATTATTCATAATCGTACCTACCTGCTCTGGGGCATGGCCGCGGTCATCATCATTTTAATTTCCATGCTGCCACGTAACGAGCTAAACGATGTTTTCGTGCATTATTTCGACGAGAGCGTCGCCTTCCGCACCGATTCTGATTTCACCACTGAACGACTGACTGGTTTGTACAACATCGAGTATTCGCTGGAGGCGGGCGAGCCTGGCGGTATCAGTAAGCCCGAGTTCCTGCAGGAGATCGAGGCCTTTGCCAACTGGTACCGTCAACAGCCAGAAACCATTCACGTTAATATCTATACCGACATCATCAAGCGCCTGAACAAAAACATGCATGGTGATGATGAAAGTTACTACGCCATACCGGAAGATCGTGAGCTGGCCGCGCAGTACTTGCTGCTGTACGAAATGTCCCTGCCCTACGGGCTTGATATGAACAACCAGGTCAACATCGATAAATCAGCCACCCGTATGACGGCAACGCTGAAGACCATCTCTTCCAATGAACTCATCGCCCTGGAAGAACGCGCCCAGGAATGGATGAAAACCAATACACAACATATTTCCATTGCCGATGGCACCGGCACCTCGCTCATGTTCGCCCATATCGGCAAACGAAACATCGTCAGTATGTTAATAGGAACGGCGGTCGCGCTGATGCTGATCTCCATGGTGCTGATGCTGGCCTTGCGTTCAATAAAGATAGGGTTGATCAGTTTAATTCCCAACCTGGCACCAGCCGCCATGGGCTTTGGGCTATGGGGCATGCTGGTTGGCGAGATTGGTTTATCACTGTCCGTGGTAACCAGTATGACGCTCGGTATTGTTGTTGATGATACCGTGCATTTCCTCAGTAAATACCTGCGCGCGCGCAGGGAAAATGGCCTGGATGCAAAAGCTGCTGTCCGCTATGCATTTATAACGGTTGGCCGCGCGCTGATTATTACATCGGTAGTACTGGTTGTCGGGTTCCTGATCCTGTCTACATCCAGTTTCGAACTTAACTCGGGCATGGGCCTGTTAACGGCCATCGTGATTGCCATTGCCCTTGTTGCCGATTTTCTGTTTCTTCCCCCAATACTCATGAAGTTTGATGGTGATAATGATGAAAAAATTATTGATAGCAAGCTGGCTACTGATAATTCCGTTTGAAATATTGCTTGCTGAAACACCCGAGGAAAAAGGGCTGGCCATTGCAATGGAAGCTGACAAGCGAGATACCGGCTGGACTGATCAGTCAGCGGAAATGAAGATGATCCTGAAAAACAGGAACGGCGACAGCACAACCCGGACCATGTCGATCAAAACTCTGGAAGTCGACGGCGATGGAGACAAGAGCCTGCTCATCTTCGATAATCCACCGGATGTAAAAGGCACAGCATTTCTGAGTCACACGCACTCGCTGACACCGGATGACCAGTGGTTATACCTGCCGGCATTGAAACGAGTGAAACGTATCGCTTCTGCCAACAAGTCCGGGCCTTTCGTCGGCAGTGAATTTGCATACGAGGATCTGAGTTCACAGGAAGTGGAAAAATATACTTACAAGTGGCTTCGCGATGAACCCCTGGATGGTCGTAACACGTTCGTTATCGAACGTTACCCCGCCTACGAGCATTCCGGTTACACGCGCCAGGTATTATGGCTGGACAAGGAAATGTACCAGCCATTGAAACTGGAATTTTATGATCGCAAGAATGCCATGCTGAAAACCCTGATATTTTCAGACTATCAACAATACCTGGGTCAGTACTGGCGTGCTTCCATGATGAACATGGCCAATCACCAGACTGGTAAAAGCACGACACTGACATGGGAAAACTACCAGTTTCAAACGGGCTTGTCAGATCGTGACTTTGATAAAAATACCCTGAAACGCGCACGCTAATCCCGTGTTGTACCTGCAGCGTTTAACATCGTCACTCACGATTGTACTGGCAAGCAACCTTTGCCTGGTGACCAGTATTACCGCTGCAGATCTCAGTGGCTATGGTGGGCTGGAGTTCCGCGGCTTTAGCCAATCGGCACAGCAGCCAGTACAGGACCATACCACTAACCTGTCACTGGTATTCGAGACCGAGTTCTTCCATGACTGGGATGATGGCTACCAGGGTTTTGCCTTCGTGCCATTTTTAAGACTCGACGAAAACGATCCGGAACGCACACATTTTGATATCCGCGAATTAACCTACTTCAAGGCCAGCACCAACTGGGAACTGCGCCTCGGCATCCGCAAGGTGTTCTGGGGTGTCACCGAATTTCAGCACCTGGTCGATATCATCAACCAGGATGACCTCGTGGAAAACATCGACGCCGAAGACAAACTGGGACAACCGATGGTCAACCTGGCACTGATCCGTGACTGGGGTACAGTAGACCTGTTCGTCATGCCTTACTTCCGTGAACGCACATTCCCCGGCCAGGAAGGCCGCTTGCGTAGCATTCCCTATGTCGATACCGATCGCGCCCGCTTTGAATCCGGGGCGAGGGAAAAACATATCGACTTTGCGGCGCGCTACTCGCATTACTTTGGTGACTGGGACCTGGGCCTGGCGCATTTTCGCGGTACCAGCCGCGACCCACGCCTGTTACCTTCACTGGATAACAACGGCAATCCCGTCTTGCTGCCCTTTTATGACATCATCAACCAGACCTCGATAGACTTGCAGGCCACCAAGGGCAACATGCTGTGGAAACTGGAAGCGCTGCACCGCAGTGGCCAGGGCGAAACCTACAATGCACTGGTTGGTGGTTTTGAATATACCTTTGTCGGGGTCATGGGCAGCGCGATCGATGTCGGTTTGCTTGGCGAATACCATTACGATGACCGCGGCGAAACTACCGCCACTATCTTTGAAGACGACATTGCTATCGGTAGCCGGGTTGCCTTTAACGACATTCACTCCAGCGAGGCATTGTTCGGCCTGGTCTGGGATCGCAATAGCGGCGGCCAGTTTTTCAGCGTCGAGGCCAGCCGACGACTGGCGGCCAACTGGTTCCTGGAACTGCAGAGTCGCCTGTTTTTCAACCAGAAGGCCGGCGACCCGGCCATGGCACTCAACCGTGACGACTACGTCGAACTGTTCCTCACCTATAATTTTTAATCCTTTACTAATCAATTAATTAAGACCTGTTCCCTTTACTTTCCGGGAGATACGGCAACGTCACTTTCATTTGAAAGTTCTCTTAATGTTCTCTTATACTTTCCGTCCCTTTTTATCGTCGCAGGAACCGGCCATGCTGCATAAACCGACCGAGATCGAGCGCCTGTATATCGATTTCGACTGCTTCTTCGCGAGTGTTGAACAACAGTTGCAACCGGAGTTGCGTGGCCAACCGGTAGGCGTATTACCGTTTATGTCCGACTATTCCTGCGTTATCGCACCCAGCCGCGAGGCCAAGCGGTTCGGCGTCAAGACCGGCACCCGCGTCAAGGAGGCGCTGCAACTCTGTCCCCATATCCGGTTTGTACCGGCCCGGCACGATGTGTACGTCAAATTGCATCACCGTATCTATGAAGATATCGAACGCTGCGTGCATATCGACCAGGCCTGCTCTATCGACGAGGTGGTGTGCAGCCTGCTGGGTCAGGAAAGAAAGCGGCCACTGGAGATTGCCCGGCATGTCCGCAGCGTGCTGGTAGAAAGCGTCGGTGAGTGCGTGACCTGTTCACTGGGATTTGCGCCCAACCAGTTACTGGCAAAAATTGCCTCGGAAGTCGACAAACCGGAGGGACTGGTTATCTGGCATCCCGATCACTATGCCGAACAGTTATTCAAACTTGAATTGACCGACTTGCCCGGTATTGGCAACAGCATGGAGCGACGCTTACATGGCGCCGGTATCTTTTCAGTGGAAAAACTCTGGCATATGAGTGCGGAGACCATGCGCAAGGTATGGGGCTCAATCGAGGGTGAACGTTTCTGGTACAGCCTGCATGGTTACGCGGTTGAGCCCATCGCGACCTCGCGCTGCATGTATGGACATAGTCGTATCCTGTCACCGGAAAGCCGGGCCCCCTACCACGCGCGCAACTGTGCCCGCCTGCTCACGGTCAAGGCCGCCCGCCGGCTACGCCGGGCCCGGCGTACTGCCGCGGCATTCAGTCTTGGTATACGTTTCCAGGGCCAGGGTAAATGGGTGGGAGAAATGCGCTTTGCGCGTGCCTCGGATGATCACCAGTTCCTGACCGTGCTGGCAAGACTATGGCATAAGGCCATGCAGGAATGGCAACAGCAGAACCGGCACGCACCGTTGATCAAACAGGTCGCAGTCACCCTGTATCATTTAAACGACCCGCCCTTGCCGCAGGGAGACCTGTTTGATGAACTGCTGCAGGAAAATATTGAACAGCAAAAGTGGAACACGCTGGCAGAGACCATGGACAACATCGTCTACCGCTACGGCAGCAAGGCCGTCAGCCTGGGTGTCTGGGAAGAGCCAGCCGGCGGTTATGCCGGTGCCAAGATAGCCTTTGGCCGTATTCCCAGCCTGGCCGATTTCTAGAAAAGAAGATGCTCAATCTTCAGCGGGCAATTTGCAGTGCGCCAGGATGTGTAACAAGTGTTTGCTCTTGTCCTGTTCGCCTGAATAGTATTGTGTATTGACTGTAATACCCTCGATGATGATGTAACTGATCTCTTCGCGTATGTTAAAGAACCATTTCTTGTTATGTATGGTTGTAACAATCAACCGTTTAACCTTCCGATCAATAGCACGCGGTCCACTGTCACCCTCGAAGGAGGCTGTTTCCAGGCAGGTAAGAAGCTGCCCGAAACTCAAATCACCCAGCGCAGCGCCATCCTTGTGCAAATGTATTTTGCGATTATCTGCATAAGGCGCATCCGCGCTAACCGCTGTAAGTGGATTAAGTAACGTTAACCCTGCAAGGAAACAAGGGATAAATAAAAACCTGAACATATTAAATAAACCAATAAAGACGAATCATACCCACATAGCCAGGCACTCATAAACTGCCGGAATCAAAAAAGAATGCTAATCGACAACATCGACCCGCACTAACAAAAGGAAAATATAAATCAGGTAAGGATAAACGGTTTGTCGTTATTCATTTCAAGGCTGACCGCCTTCTGGATATAGCTCTTGATAGTGTGCGCCAGCATTGCATTTTTTCTCAGGACATGAAAACCGGTCAGTTGATCGAATGGTTTATTTACCAGGATCAAGGGTTGATCCTCGTACAGTGACGATGACAGACTTAACCGTACAGTCGCCTGCTCAAACACCATGCGCAGTGCTTTGGGTATATTATATTTAATTGTGTGCTACCTTGGGCGCTTATACTGTTACCCGAATTGTTATAATTTAATAGTGCTATCGGGACCGGACGTCTCTCTCCTCTCTATGTCAAACAACATAGTTTGAGTAGTCGCGGTTTGCAACAATATTTGTGTATAGTTGTTCGACATACTTTTTTGCTGCGCTGCGTCAGCATAGCAAAGTGTCAAGTTTGTTTTATTCAATTTACTGTCAATGCCAATTAATATACATAGCATGCAAAAGAATATACTTGATAACCCCCTCGAAGATTGTTGCCTGGATCCGATTACGGGCTTTAAACGAAACGGACAATGCGAGTGCTGCGACCAGGATACTGGTATGCATACTGTCTGTGCCGTTATGACCGAGGACTTCCTGCTTTTCTCCAGGGACAAGGGCAATGATCTGATGACACCACAGGAAGATTTTGATTTTCCCGGGCTCAAGCCCGGTGACCGCTGGTGCTTATGCCTGGGACGCTGGCTGGAGGCACTGGAGGCCGGTGTGGCACCAAGAATCTGCCCACGCGCTACCAACCAGTCAGTGCTTGAGCATGTCCCTATCGAGGTGTTGGAAAAATACGCTTACGCCGATAGCTGAAAAACTTATGCTGACCGTATCGCTGGTTGTCACCCTGGCCGTCATCCTCTCCATCGGTATTCACTACGGCATGCTATTGCTGACCACGTGGATACTTTCCATGTTCCATGGACGGCACCCGACCACCATCATACTTTCATTATTCCTTGCTGTTATTGCCCATCTGACAGAGATCCTGGTATTTGCATTGGCCTGGTACCAGCTGTATCGCACTGGCCTTATCCAGTTTTCCATACCCAATCCCGGCTTTATCGACATCCTCTATTTCTCGGGCACAACTTATACGACCATTGGCTATGGGGATATAGTCATCGAGGGCAGTGGCCGCATTGCCGCTGTCGTTGAAGGCGTCATGGGGCTGGTATTGATTGCCTGGACGGCATCATTTACCTATTTTGAAATGAATCGTAAATGGCTCAACCGACTCTAGCTCACTACCCTTCTATTTGTCAGGAATAACGACCCACCAACAGCAATAACAATATTGGGCAACAAGCCGACAAGGCCTGGATGAAAACCGAATACCTTACCCTGGGTTACAAACGCCAGGTCCGCATAGGCAAGGTAGAGTGATACGGCAACTCCCGTGAACAATCCAATCAGCGTGGGTAACGCCCGCAGGCCACGCCAATGAATACTGAGCATGAAGGCCGGCACCAGCTGTATCAACAGATCAAATTTTCGATCCAGTAATGACAGCAACGAGGCCTTGTCACTCAGGTAGATGGCAAGCCAGACCAGGAACACGATCAAACACCAGGAAAAACATTTACCCAGCAGGGTCAGTCGTGCCTGTGACGCGTCCGGGTCAAGGTAGCGGCCATATATGTCCTTGCTTAGCATGGATGAAATGGATAACAAGGCCGAATCCGCTGTCGACATCATGGCTGCCATCACCGCAGCATATAACACCACGACCAGCCAATAACCCAATAACGAACTGTTTTGTACCAGTGCCAGGATCTTGCCCAGGACCTGGTCTGAGGCGGCTCCCTCCAGCCCCGGCACATAGGCAATGGCATAGATACCGGCAACGATCGCGATCAACGTTGTCAGGAACGGGGCAAAGGCCATGAAGGCAAGACCCTGCCTGAGTACACGTTCCGATTTTGCCGCGTAAATACGTTGTATCGCCTGCGGGTAAAGGGTTGAACCAAGACCAACGATAATAATGTAACTCAACCACTCTCTTAACCTGTCTGCGTCCGGTACAGTTGTCTTGCTTACTGTAGCCGGGTCCAGCGACTGCTGAATACTGGCGGTGGCCAGCGACAACGGCCCGAATTGCTGGTACAGGATCACAATAAGCACAAGGAAACCAATCATCAGCACGACGCCCTGGATCACGTCCGTCCAGGCAACGGCGCGGATGCCACCGAGTGTGCCGTAAATCACCATGATCAGGGTTAACAGGATCACTCCTTGCTGGTAGGCAACAGCCGGATCAATATCGGTAAGTCCCTGCATAGCCCTGCCCATTGCCATCAACTGTGCCAACAGGTAACTAGACAAGACAAAGATCATGATCACGGTGGCAAGGATATTAAGCCCCCTCGAGTCAAATCGATGTTGCAGGTAATCGGTTGGTGTAACAAATTGATAACGCCTCGCCTTGGCATATAGGCGTGGCGCAAAGATGATATAGCAAGCAACAATGGCAATCATGAATTGCAAAGACATGATCCATGAAAAACCGATGCGATAAGTCTTGCCGGAAAAACCGAACAACGTATTACCGCTATACTGGGTCGCATACAGTGTCAAAAAGATCACGACCAGGCCGAAACTGTTGCCGGCAAGATAAAAATCATTCAGGGTGTTTTCTTTCCTGGCCTTGAAGGCAAAGAATCCAATCAGGATAAGAGAGAAAAGATATATGCCTATAAACAACCAGGCACCTGGACCAAATGCCTGGAAACTACTCATCCGCGTCTTCTTCAGATTTCCATGGATAGCGAATCAGCAGGTACGCTGTAAAGGCTGAAGTAAGGAAAGCAACCAGGATAGATGACAACACCCAGGCCGGCACGCCAAGTATCAACAGGCTGGAGTCCTTGGGCCAGTACCAGGGAATACCCGTCGCGATCAATACAACATACACAACGAAAATAATGACGCTGCGCTTCATTATTTTCAGGAAAGGTTATCTTTCAGATTGAGATATTCATCCAGGCCCAGTATCTCTTTGATTTCATCGAAGCCGACCATGTCATTTTCCAATGACTTTGTATGACCATCACGCCTGAATGCCTCAGCCATTGCGCGCATGATCTTTGCAGTTAACAGTACTGAATCAATCGGGGCCACAACAATCTTGAAACCCATCTCCTCAAGTTCCGCGGCACTGAGTATGGGCGTCTTGCCAAAAGCCAGCATATTGACAAATTTTGGATACTCGACTCGTTTACATATTTCCTCGAGCTCACTGACCGACAATGGTGCTTCAATAAACGCGACATCGGCACCGGCATCACAATAACGATTAATTCGATCAATAGCATCATCAAGTCCGTCAGTCTCGCGCGCATCCGTGCGTGCAATAAATAAAAAGTCATCATCAGCACGTGCTGTAACGGCCGCCTTGAATTTTAATACCATATCTGCAGCCGGAATGACTTCCTTACCTCCAAAATGACCGCAGCGTTTTGGAAAGACCTGGTCTTCGAGGATAATCCCGGCCGCACCCGCGCCTTCGAATTCCCGCACGCAACGCATCACGTTATGTAAATCGCCATAGCCGGTGTCGGCATCAGCCACAACCGGGATCGATAATCGCTGAGCCATGCGACGAGTTGCATCGACCATTTCGGTCATTCCAAGAAAATTTAGATCGGGCAAGCCGTAGAGGCTGGCGCTGGTACCAAATCCGCCGATAAACACGGAATCGAAACCGCACTGTTCAACCATGACTGCCGTCAACACATCATGTGCGCCAAGTGTCTTGATGATCCCGGGGTTTTGCATGAGCTCACGTAACTGTGCAGCTGGCGTCGTATTCTGCGACATGTTTGATCCTCCAGTGCTCTATTGATATCTGTTATGATTATGCTGGGATTGTACTACACTGGAGTTTAGGATTAAGCCTATGAGTGAAAATGAATTCGTAGTAAACGGTGACAAGGGCAGTATTCTGCTTGGCATGTTCTGGATGTTTATCATCTCATTACTGTTGTTCTGGTTGCCGGCTTTTGGCTCGCTGATCGCTGGCATCGTAGGTGGCAAACAGGCTGGAGGCGTCATGGCCGGCATCATGGCTGCACTGTTACCCGGGATCCTGCTGGCCATTGCCCTGTTTTTTGCAGGTACGATGTTAACCACTTTACCCGTGATCGGTGCTGTCCTGGGTGGTGGTGGCTTATTGTTATACATTATATATGTCCCCCCGTTATTGATTGGTGCCCTGATAGGCGGTTTGCTTGCCTGACTATTTGATCTGGATCATCACATTTATTCTTCCTGCAACTATACTGATTGTAGGTAAACAGCGGGCAGAACAAATTAATGTTTGAAATCGCCGAGCTCGGCCAGCAACTCTCTAAAAAGGACTACAAGCAGCGGGTACCCGAACTCCGAACCCGGTTACTTGAAGCACAACAACAACTGCAAGACAGTAATTTTCCGGTACTGGTACTCATTTCAGGTGTGGATGGCGGTGGCAAGGGCCAGATTATTAACCTGCTTAATGAATGGATGGATCCACGCGGTATCCAGACCCACGCGTTTGGACTGCCCACGGAAGATCAACGCAGCAGGCCCGAGTTCTGGCGTTACTGGATGGCATTACCCCCGCGAGGTCAGGTCAGTATCTTTGTGGGTTCCTGGTACAGTTCACCCATAGCCGATCGTGTCAGTAAAAAAATAGACAACTCCGCGCTTGATGAGCGCCTGATACATATCAATAACGTCGAACGTGAATTAACCGACGATGGCATGCTGATCATCAAATGCTGGATACACATGGGCAAGGAGCAGCAGCAAAAACGATTACATTCCTTCCAGAAAGACCCGGACAGTCGCTGGCGCGTTACCAAAAAAGATATTAAACACCTGAAACTCTACGATAAGTTTGTCGGCATTGCGGAACGTGTCATCAGGGAAACCAGTACCGGGCATTGCCCATGGCTGATCGTAGACGGTTCCGATATCAAGCACAGCAGCGTCACCGTGGGCGAGCATATCCTTGCGCGCATCAATACACACCTGGCGCAGCGCGAACATAAGATTACAACACCACCCGCCCCGGCCCCGGATACGATCACGCAGGTTCAAAGCAAGGGGCTGTTGCAATCACTGGATATGACCCGGTCTCTGTCAAAGTCAGAATATAAAAGCAAGCTTGAGAAATACCAGGGCCAGTTAAATCTCCTTGCACGCGAGGCCAGGACCCGGCATATGTCTGCGTTACTCGTCTTTGAAGGTTGGGACGCTGGCGGCAAAGGTGGTGCTATACGACGTATCACTCATGCACTTGATGCGAGGCAGTACCGGGTTATTCCCATAGCGGCACCAACCGATGAAGAGGGAGCCCATCACTACCTGTGGCGTTTCTGGCGCCATGTACCCCGATCAGGTCAATTCACTATTTATGATCGCAGCTGGTATGGACGCGTTCTGGTTGAGCGTGTCGAGGGTTTTGCAACGGAAGATGAATGGATGCGTGCCTACACGGAGATCAATGACTTTGAAGAAGAGATTTACAATGCAGACACTGTCATCCTGAAATACTGGTTGCATATAGACAAGGATGAACAGGAACGACGTTTCAAGGAACGTGAAAAAATCAGCTACAAGAAGTACAAGATTACCGAGGAAGACTACCGTAACCGTGAACAATGGGGCCAGTACGAACTGGCTGTCGAGGAAATGGTGGCACGCACCAGCTCGGAGTTTGCACCCTGGCACCTGATTGAAGGTAACGATAAACGCTATGCGCGTATCAAGGTGCTCAAACTACTATGCCAGGCGCTGAAGGAACGACTGGGCGATACAAAATAATTAAAGGTGTAACATTCTTTTCGTGGCACCATCACGACGAAAGGCATGATACATGGCACCGCTTACATGTATAACGATCAGGGCGAGTAACATCCAGCATGTCCAGACATGCACTTCTGAAAAGAACGCCTGCAAACCTGCGTCTTCCCAGCCCCATTCCGGCATTTCGATCAACCACCAAAGCGTTGTCCCCCAACCGCTAAACGACGTGGATAAATAACCGCTCAGGCACGCAAGAAAGATCAAAAGGTACAACGCCACGTTGCAAAACACGGCCAGTTTATTCATCCACGGTGGCATGGCAGATGCAGCAACCGGCTCAGGCTTGTGACGCAAGCGCAAAAACAACAACAGCGCCAGTAGCAATGCCAGTGTTAAGCCGATGTTTTTATGCAGCTGGAATGGGAAAACCCGGTATTCATTGTAAGGCAACCCCAGCATCCACCAGCTGGATAAAAACAGGAAAAGTATTGAAACGGCAAGTACCCAGTGGATCACAACGGCGCTCAGGGAAAAATTGGCCTGTTTCATAATACTTCTTCCTGTCTTTCAAGTTCTTTCTCGTTTTCGCGACAAGCGAGCACGGCAACGAGCAGTAATGCATGAATAAAAAACCATAACAGGATATGCCACAGGTAAAGTTGCCTGAGTAACGGAGCGGAATTTACCGTCGCCAGGAAACCCACCAGGTCCACGGCCAACAACCCGGATAATACAACAATAGCCGCGATACCAGACCAGCTGCGTTGTTCGATTAACGCGACACCAGTAAAAATCGATGCAAATGCCAGCAACGTACCCACACTCATTAGCGCCATTTGCAAGCCTCGATACCAGTCCGGCCGCGAAAGTAATATCGTATCGGTATTGCGCGTGGCTTGCGTGCACATAACCTGAGTAATTCCATCCCTTTGCAAGTCCTCTCGCGGACAATCCTGGAAGTAATCGTTTTGTACTATTGCGGGCTCGCCATCGAGTACGGCGTGGATCATTAGCTCGTTGCCATGCGCCGCCGTCAGGTATACACCCAACACCACGATGATTATTCCGATCCAGTTGGACCACGCGCTGGCTTCATTTCCTGTATGGACTTTTTGCACCCGGGAAATCCTTTATTATTTTTTATCTACGATATCAGTACTTTTCCAAAGTTTCACACAAACATCGTTATTGTAATAATTTAACATATACTACTAATCAATAGTTTTTAGTTAATTTGTTGCTGCCGGCCTGGCCCTGTCTGGTGTGTTCTATTGATTTACACTAGAATCAACAGAACTGGCCAACTTATAGATTGTATTCAGCCTTGCCATACCGTTTCATTCAATTCAGGCAATATCGCTCGCCAGGCATCCGGGCAGTATGCCTTACACTCCTGCTACTTTGTGCCCTGCTTCAGTACAGCCATCACGTCGCGGCAGATATGGTCAGCGCCAGCGAGGCCTTGAAACGCGGTGATTATGAAACAGCCATCCCGGAACTGACGCGCCTTGCGGAACAAGGCAGCGCCGAGGCACAAGCACACCTTGGTTATCTCTACCACGTGGGTGAAGGTGTGCCACAGGATCTGACCCGGGCAGCCGAGCTTTATCGACTATCGGCAGTACAGGGCAACCGTGATGCCCAGTATAACCTGGCCGTTGCCTATGCGTTTGGCGAGGGTGTTGAAAAAGATTTATCTGAAGCCGTCACCTGGTATCGACGCGCCGCCGAACAGGACCATCTCATTTCACAGTACAGCCTGGGTATATCCTATGCCTACGGCGAAGGCGTTCAGCAGGATTATAGCGAAGCCGCCCGCTGGTTTAGCCAGGCCGCAGATAAAGGCTATGCACCGGCACAGGTTCACCTGGCCAGCCTCTACCACACCGGTGAAGGTGTTGAACAGGATTATATCGAGGCCGCTCGCTGGTATCGTTTATCTGCCGAACAGGGTGATGCCACGGCACAATATAACCTCGGGCTGCTTTATCGAGGTGGCAAGGGTGTCGATAAGGATACCACTGAAGCCCGTCGCTGGTTGCAACTCGCTGCCGACCAGGGGTACCTGGCTGCACAAAACGAACTTGCCAGCCTGAACCGGGCCGCCGTTGCACCGGAAATTTCTGCTACCACTAGAACCGAACCTGAAACTACGGAAGAAAGCGTTACCCCTAAAGAAGAAAAATCAGGCGGCTTCTTCTCCCGCCTGGGCGCCTTGCTTGGTGGTAAGGACGATACGGGGACAGAAGTCGAACCCGAAATAGAGATAAGCGCAGAAGACGAGGTTAAAGAAACACCGATTGAAGAAACAGTGGAAATCACTGCCGCTGAAACTGCACCTACAGAAGCAATTGTAGAAGTAGAGTCGCTCAAAGAACCAGTCTTGCCAGAAACTGAAACCGCCATAGCAACAGGGGAAGTCCCGGAACCGGTAGCTCCGCCAGAAGCACCGGCAAGCATTAACGTAGAAGAATCCGTGATTGATAATGTCGTCTTGCCGCAAGAGCCGGTAGCGGCCGCGCCAGAACCGGAACCGATACAGTTACACGAGAAAGAATTGGCTGATGCGGTTGCTGCCGCACAGCAAGAAGAATCGAAAGGTTTCTTTTCTCGCCTGTTTGGTAGTAAAGGTGATGAAGCAAGCGGAGCAACCCCTGCCACGGAACAACCAGTTGAAATCACAACCGCAGAGCCCGCGGTAACAGACCTGCCCGTGGCAGATCCCGTATTACCGGAGTCAGAACCTGCTGAAGAAGTCGCTGCTGTCCCGACAGAAGAGGTTATTGAGGCCGCGATCCCACGCCCTGAAGAACTGGCAGTAGAAGAATCGATAGTGACCAACGTGGTATTACCTGAACCGGAGCAGCCAGAACTTAGGGTTCAGGAAAAACCTGTAACAGAAATTGAAAGTCCTGACGAAACAACAGTCGCCGCGGAAACTGATGTGACTCAGGAGGTGGCAGAAAAGACAGCTGCCGTTGAAAAAGAACTTGTTGAACCGGCTATACCACGACCCGAACAAGTCGCCGTCGAGGAGGCCGTGGTAACAAACGTGTTACTACCTAAACCGGAACAGCCTGTTGAAATTAGCATTGCTGAAGAGCAGGAAGAAACTGTTAAGGAAGAAAAACCAGAGACTGAATCGATCAAGGTAGTCGACAAGGCCGAACCAACAGGCACCAGGGCTGAAGTAATTGCGGTTGAAGATGAGATCGAGGCCACGATAAAACAAGCCGATGCTAAAATAACTGCCTCATCGGTCGCGTTGCAGGCCGATACGGAGATTAGTGAACTGGTAACAACCGAGGAACCCGGGCAACCGCAAACCGTAACAACCACAGCCCCTGTTGAGTCGATAGACACATCGCAATACAGCATTGATGAAGGTCGTCGCGCCCTGCTCGACAACGACCACGAGCAAGCATTATATCACTTCGAACCACTGGCGAGAGCCGGCAACACCGAGGCACAAAGCCTGCTTGGTAACATGTATTACAATGGGCAAGGTGTTGAACAGGACTACGGTGAATCCTTTCTCTGGTATCACCTTGCTGCCGAACAAGGCAACAAGAATGCACAGTACCTGGTCGGCAATATGTACCTGTTGGGTGAAGGCGTTAAACAGGATAATGAACAGGCGGCATACTGGTATGGAAAATCCAGTGCCCAGGGCCATATCGCGGCAAAGCAGAACCTGGAAAGCCTGCGGGAATTACAGGAAATTAATAAACAGAATGAATCAGCACAGGATCAGCCTGTTGTAGAAACTGCAACAGCACTATCCGAATCGACCAGGGAGATGGTCGCAGTCGTCGATCGCAGTGAGGAAATTACGGAAACTGAACCCGCAGAAGTGGTTAAAACCCCCGATACCAGTGAGACACAACCTGAAGATAGCAAAACATCCGGCGGTGGTTTTTTTGCCAGCCTGTTCGGATCTGATGAACCTGCAACAGAAGTTCCCGCAGTAACGGTGGAAGCCGAGGTAACAAAACCTGAGCCGAAGGAAGTTCCGGTCAGCACCGAGACACCAATTGCCAGCGAGACAGCAAATACCAGGGAAGTCGAGATAGAAGAAAAAAGTTTAGCGACTGAAACCGTAACACCTGGCAACAAGCTCCAGGAATTGGTCACACTGGCGACCCAGGGTGATAGCAACGCACAGTACCAGCTGGCCACGCGCTATTACTCTGGCAAAGACGTTAAACAGGACTATTCAGAGGCCGCAATGTGGTATCGGCGCGCAGCCGAACAGGACAACATGGATGCCCAATACAGTCTTGGCAACATGTACCTGCTGGGCGAAGGCGTGCAACAGGACAACAATATCGCAGGACAGTGGTATGCCCGTGCGGCAAAGCAGGGACACGCCTCTGCACAAAACAACCTGGACAGCCTGAAGATAGAGATCAAGACAGAACCCGAGCCCATTGAAATGGAACCGCTACCGGTTGCAGAAACCGAGATAGCTGCACAGGAGATCGAGCCGGAACCTGCAGGACCCAAGGATGATGCCCGCTTGTTGTATGAACTGGGGCTGGCCCACTCTTTTGGCGATGGCGTCAAGCAGGACTACCAGGCCGCGTATAATTACTTCCTGGAATCAGCCAGGAAAGGTTATGCAGCAGCACAGTATAAAACCGGTGTGGCCTATGCTTATGGCGAGGGCGTCAAGCAGGACTATGCCCAGGCCGCCGAGTGGTATGGTAAGGCCGCTGAGCAGGGACACATGATTGCACAACGCAACCTTGCCACCATGTATCTCAATGGCAATGGCATCAAACAGGACCGGGTCAAGGCCATGGCCTGGTACCAGGTGATTGCCAATAGCGGTAATGCCATGGATGTACGCCGTCGTGACATGCTGAAAAAGCAAATGAGCCAGGTAGAACTGTCCGCGTCACAGGAACTGGCCAGCCAGATTTCACAACGTTTAAAAAATAGCGCCCCTCTCTGAGCAACACCATTGTCGTAGTCCGTGCCAGCCCTTTACATTTCTGGCATGATTGTCATATCCCTGTGGTCTATACATATGAATGGCACTACTGACAAAACAGTTGTTGAAATCAGCAACCTGAGCAGCTTTTACGGTGAGCGCCAGGTATTGACCGATATCAACCTGAACGTCAATTACCGGGAAATCATGGTCATCATGGGCCATAGCGGCTCCGGCAAGTCCACACTGTTCAAGAATATACTTGGCTTGCATCAAACCAGCAGCGGCTCGATACGCCTGCTTGATAAAGAAGTAAGTAGCATGCAACAGTCGGAATTATATGCGCTGCGTAAAAAGCTCGGTGTCGCCTTTCAAAACGGAGCCCTGTTCAGTTCAATGTCACTGATTGAAAACGTTGAACTGCCATTACATGAACATACCCGGCTGGATAAACAAACCATCCGTATCATGGCGCGGCTTAAACTGGAACTGATGCGACTTGCTGACTTTGAAGACCTGATGCCGGCAGAATTATCCGGCGGCATGTTGAAACGCGCCGGACTGGCCAGGGCAGTTGTAATGGATCCGTCACTACTCTTTTTTGATGAGCCCTCGGCCGGTCTTGATCCTATTGCCTCGGCCGAACTGGATGAACTGATCCTGCAACTGCGTGATGCGCTAAACATGAGCATCATTGTTGTAACC
The DNA here is from genome assembly GCA_965229565.1 of Gammaproteobacteria bacterium. Lineage (GTDB taxonomy): Bacteria > Pseudomonadota > Gammaproteobacteria > Eutrophobiales > Eutrophobiaceae > JANQNX01. The sequence continues at coordinate 2,117,881 of OZ245888.1, forward strand.
CATGAACTCGAAAGTGCTTTCAAGATAGCCGACCGGCTTACCGTACTCGACAAGGGCCAGCAGATCATTACCGGCACACCGGCAGAGATCCTGGCCAGCCCGGACCCACGCATCGTCAACATGCTCCAGCGCCGTGCCGGCAATGACGTGATCGATGCCGATGCGTACCTGGATAAACTAACCCGGCATTAGGCATGGATACCTCGTTAAACCTTTCTGATTACATGCTAAACCGGGTCCAGCGCCTCGGCATGGCCGGTCTGTTCCTGTTTCACAGTGTACAACGCATCGTCAGCACCTCTTTTCCCTACCAGGCTTCAATGAAACAACTGGCCTTTGTCGGTGCCCGCTCAATGCTGGTCATCGCCTGTGCCGGGCTGTTCGTTGGCATGGTATTGGCACTGCAGTTCTATGACACTCTCGTTCGGTTCGGTTCAGTGAGCCTGCTGGGATCAGCAGTGGGCCTGAGTTTAATCCGCGAACTGGGACCGGTATTAACCGCGCTGATGGTCATTGCCAGGGCAGGCTCCGCAATGTGTGCAGAGATCGGGATCATGCGTACCGATAACCAGATCGATGCGCTAGAGTGCATGGCAATTGATCCCTATCGCTACCTGTTTGCACCACGCATCCTGGCCGGGATAATTTCAGTGCCGTTATTAACCGCATTATTTATTATCGTAGGGCTGTTTGGCGGTTACATTGTTGGCGTGCTGATGTTCGGCGTCAGTGCCGGTGCCTATTTTCAAAGTATGAATGACACGGTGTTAATACGTGACTTGTTCATGGGCTTTGTGAAATCCGTGGTGTTTGGATTACTTATCGTCTGGATCGCCTGTGACAAGGGCTTTCACCTGCACCTCGACCGACGAGGTATGTATGGCTCAGAGGGTGTCAGCCGTATAACTACGGAAGCCGTGGTACTGTCAGCAATTGCCGTGCTGTTCAGCGATTATTTACTCAGTGCCTTGATCCTGTAAGATTTCTCTATGGATAAAAATAGACAGCTTGAAATCATCGTTGGTCTGTTCATGCTGACCGGCATTATTGCGATCAGTTTTCTTGCCTTCAGGCTCGGTGATATCGGGCTGTTCAACCAGAATCAATACGAATTGATGGCGCGCTTTACCTCTGCGTCGGGTTTGAAACAAGGTGCGGCGGTCGAAATGGCCGGGGTCAAGGTCGGCAAGGTAAATGCCATCCGTTTCAATCCCGATGACTACCTGGCCGAGGTCACGATTGCGCTGGATAACACCGTGAAGGTACCGGACGACTCGATTGCCTCTATTCGAACCGCGGGCATTATTGGTGATCGATTTATCAAGCTGTCGGCTGGTGGTAGTGACACCATGCTGGCAAACGGCGGTGAAATCTTCGAGACGGAACCGTCAATCAATCTCGAAGAGTTAATCAGCAAGTATATTTTCGAATCTGACGAGTAAACCGGGTGTTTAACTGTCTTCTGGTATCACAGCGGCATCAGGTGTGGACTGGGCTTCTTTATGCCTCTTGATACGGTCCTGGATATCGAGCAATAAACCATCCATTCCGTCATTGTTCACGATAGCGGCAAAAGTGCTGCGATAGTTGCTGACCAGGCTTACGCCTTCGATGACCACGTCGTAGGCATACCACTCACCGTTATTGTTCTTCAGCTTGTAGTTAACCGGGATTTCATTGCTGTCTGTCACGATCAGTGTTTCAACCACGGCGCGCTGGCCGCGAATGGTTTCGCCCACGTATTCAACGCGCTGGTTACTGTAGGATTCAATCTTGGTGCGGTAGGTTTCTTCCAGGTACTGTGAGAAAAACTCGACAAAACGTTGGCGTTCTTCGGGTGTGGCCTTCTTCCAGTTCGTGGCCAGTACGCTTTGCGACATGCTTCGGAAATCGAAGCTGTCATTAATCACAGTGCCTATCCGGGTCCACTGCGTTTCCCTGTCCAGCGACTTATCCTGCAGGATACCTATCACCCTTTCGACAGAGTCCTGGACCCTGGCCATGGGCTCGGTAAAGGCCGACCAGATTGGTGTGCTGAAGAGAAAAACAGCGAGAAAGAGAGAAAAATGCCTTTTCATAAAACCGGGTTCCATAACATCTGCAAAAGAATTGATCGTACCGTTTTATCCCCGCAAACAAAAATGAATTGTGTCTGTAGATAACGACACAAGGTACAAATCCGGTAATACCAGTGCTGTTAATGGCTTGTTTTTTAGTTAAAAGATATTTTAGATTATTAATGTAAATTATTGTTTTTAATAACTTATAATTTTCAATTTCAGGTATTTTCTAAAGTTGGTCCGTGCGGCATGTGGATTGCTCTATTTACTGTTAAAAACGGTAAATAGGGAAAAGCAATGAACGTATATCCATGCCGCTACCGGGGAAGCGCCGGTTTCGGTTGCAAAGATCACAAACAGCGCTGGATGTTTGTCCCGGACATGGGGCAGCTTTCAAAAAGGATCCATCGCAACCTGACGTTGGACGATCTTCAATTTGCCAACGAACTGGCATATGAATTCGAACTACGCCTTGAAAATAATGCATCCTCCTTCCTCAATGGCTTAATACGGGCGAGCCGGCTGTTCACCAAGGCTGGCAGAGCGTCAACCGTTGAAGGACAACTGCTGGCAGCTAATTACTAGTACCTTCTCTCTCCCTGCTCATTAGTAAATAGCCGTAATTCCAGTAGAATACTCGTGTCACCTGACACGAGTTTTTTTTTGGCCATGAAATCGAAACAAATCCTGCTACTCGCGATCGTTATCATCATGGCCATGCTGTTTTTTGTCCTGGATATCCAGCAGTATCTCAACCTCGCCTACATCAAGTCACGCCAGGCCGAGATTGACCACTACTACCTGATGAACCCGATAAAAACCGGTGCCATCTTTTTTATCAGCTATGTGCTGATAACTTCCGCCTCCCTGCCCGGGGCCGGCATCATGACATTACTGGGCGGTGCCATCTTCGGAACTTTCTGGGGTTCGATACTGTGCTCGTTTGCCTCAATGATCGGGGCAACGATTGCGTTCCTGATCGCGCGTTACCTTTTTCACGACTATGTGCAAAAACACTTCAGCAAGAAAATTGAACCCATTAACCACGGCGTGAGGAAAGAAGGCAGTCTTTACCTGTTCACCGTTCGACTTGTACCGATCTTCCCGTTTTTTATCATCAATATCGTCATGGCCCTCACGCCAATCCGACCATTTACCTTTGCCTGGGTCAGCCAGCTGGGAATGTTGTTACCCACTATTATTTTTGTGAATGCCGGCATGCAGCTGGCCCAGATAGAATCACCATCGGATGTGTTATCACTGGAACTCATACTGTCATTTGCCTTGCTTGGTATCTTTCCCCTGGCTGCGAAGAAGACCCTGGTTTACATCAAGAAGAAACGTCACGAGAGTCTCGCCGACTACGAGGTAGAGAACGATGGCTGATGGTCGCTATGACCGCAACCTCATTGTTATTGGAGCCGGTTCGGCCGGACTTGTATCTGCCTATATCGCTGCAGCCGTTAAATCCAGTGTTACCCTCATAGAAAAAAACCGCATGGGTGGAGATTGTCTGAATACCGGCTGTGTCCCCTCCAAGGCGTTATTGAAATCAGCACGTGTGGCAGCACTGGTAAAACGCGCCGATGAGTTTGGAATCAAGGTGGGCGAACCGCAGGTGGATTTTGCTGCGGTAATGCAACGCGTTCACGGGGTCATTGCAATGATTGAACCGCATGATTCCATAGAACGCTATGAATCACTGGGCGTAGAATGCCTGGTTGGTGAAGCCGAGCTCGTGGATGCGCATACCGTCAAGGTGAACGGGACAACACTCACCACGAAGAATATTATTATTGCCTCAGGTGGTTTACCCGTTGTCCCGCCCCTGCCCGGACTGGAGAAAGGTGATTATGTTACCTCGGAAGACCTTTGGCAGTTACGAGATCAACCGCAACAGATGATCGTACTGGGCGGTGGCCCGATAGGTTGTGAACTCAGCCAGGCCTTTGCGCGCCTGGGCAGCAAGGTGACACAGGTCGAGATGGCCCCACGCATCTTGCTCCGGGAAGATGAAGAAGTCTCCAGCCTGATGCAGGCACAACTTGAGCATGATGGTGTCAACTGCATGCCCAACACGCGCGCGGTCAGGCTTGAAAAGACAGGCGAACAAAAACAACTCGTCTGCGAACAGGGCGGCCAGGAAGTAAAATTTCCCTTCGATACATTACTTGTTGCCGTGGGCAGAAAGGCCGTGACCAGCATTCCCGGGTTGGACAAGCTGGGACTGGAATTAAATCAGGATGGTACACTCAAGGTCGACGAGTACATGCAGACCTCGCAGCAAGGAATCTTTGCCTGCGGCGATGTCGCTGGCCCCTACCAGTTTACCCATGTCGCTGCACACCAGGCCTGGTTCGCCAGTATCAATGCCCTGTTCGGGCGTTTCTGGAAATTCAAGGTGGATTACAGCGTGATCCCGTGGGCCACGTTCACCGAACCCGAGGTGGCGCGCGTGGGCTTGAACGAACAGGAAGCAAAACAGAAAGGCATTGCCTACGAGGTATCCCGTTACGAATTAGATGAACTGGATCGCGCGATTACGGAAGGTGAAACCAGGGGCTTCGTCAAGGTGTTAACCGTACCCGGCAAAGACAGGATACTGGGTGCTACCATCGTGGCCGAGCAAGCGGGTGAACTGATCACCGAATACATCAACGCCATGAAACATGGCCTGGGCCTGAACAAGATACTCGGTACCATCCATATCTATCCCACCTTGTCCGAGGCAAACAAGTTCACCGCCGGGGTCTGGAAAAGAGCGCATGCACCACAGTGGTTACTGGGGTTGGTTGAAAAATTCCATCGCTGGCAGTTGAGAAACTAGACCGGATCCTCGTGAATGAGGATATCGGCCTCCGGGTAGGCCTCGAGTAAACGCTTGTGCACGTCCTCGGCAATCCCGTGTGCCTCGGATAACTTAAGGTGTTTATCCAGGTCAAGATGAAACTGGATAAAGATATCGCGCCCCGATTGGCGTGTGCGTAATTCGTGAATATCGATCACCTGGCTGTGCCCTTTAACAATCTCGATAATCCTGTTCCTGTCATCGTCACCCAGTTCACGATCCATCAGTTGGTCTATGGAACGTAACGCGATATCCCTGGCACTCCAGAGAATGTAGACGGCGATCCCCATCGCCAGTACCGAGTCTATCCACCACATCTGCAACTGGCTGACCAGTACCAGTGAGACAATCACGATGCCATTCAGCAGGAAGTCGCTCATGTAGTGAATGGAATCTGCCTTGATAGCTACAGACCCGGTTTTCTTGACGACATAATGTTGAAACTGGACGAGCACAAACGTGGCAACCAGCGATATCACGATCACGATGATGCCAATGTTGGCATAGACCAACGGTTGCGGATTATAAAGACGCCTGATGGCCTCGAACATCAGGAAACCGGATGACGCGATGATAAAGCCGGCCTGTGAAAAACCCGCCAGGGCCTCGGCCTTGCCGTGGCCGAACCGGTGTTCTTCATCGGCCGGCTCCAGGGCATGGCGTACAGCGATAAGGTTGATAATGGAGGCCAGAGAATCCAGGAAAGAATCCAACAGGCTGGATAGTAATGTCACCGAACCGGTCAGGGTGTAAGCGACCATCTTGATGAGGATAAGGAATACGGCCACGCACACCGACGCCAGCGTCGCTGCCCGCATCAGTGATGATTGCTGTTCCTTGTGTACTGCCTCGGCTGCCATATTCTTGTTACTTTAACATCCCGGACGGTATTATTGCTTTATCATATTTAGCTATGAAGACAATAAATATTCTCTAATAGAGACGCATTCCTTTTTAGGCTAATCTTCGCGCGGAAATAAGGACAACAACAATGACTGACTATAAATACGACCTGTTTGTAATTGGCGCCGGTTCTGGCGGTGTGCGTGCTGCACGCATGTCTGCGGGCCTGGGGGCACGCGTGGGTGTGGCGGAAGACCGCTACCTGGGCGGCACCTGCGTTAATGTCGGTTGTGTCCCAAAGAAATTATTCGTCTATGCCTCGCACTTTGCCGAGGATTTCGAGAATGCCAGGGGTTTTGGCTGGAATGTAGGCGAGCCCCACTTTGACTGGCAGACACTGCTCAGTAACAAGAACGATGAAATCAGGCGCCTGAATGGCGTCTACAAGCGCATCCTGGATAATGCTGGCGTGGAGACCATTCTTGGCCGTGCCAGTATCGTTGATGAACACACGGTTGAGGTCAACGGTGAGCATATCAGCGCGGAACGCATCCTGGTTGCGACCGGTGGCTGGCCATCTATTCCCGAGATACCCGGCAAGGAACATGTTATTTCCTCCAACGAGGCCTTTTACCTTGAAAAACTACCGGAAAAAATCATCGTGGTAGGTGGTGGCTATATCGCCGTGGAGTTTGCCGGTATCTTCCATGGCCTCGGAGTCGACACCACCCTGCTCTACCGTGGGCCGCTGTTCATGCGCGGTTTCGACGAGGAGATCCGACAAAACCTGTATGAAGAGATGCAAAAGAAAGGCATTAATATCAAGTTCAATGCCAACATTCACCACATCGACAAGGAAGGCGACAAGTTAATCGCGACCCTGGAGGATGGCGCAGTACTGGAGGCCGGCCAGGTCATGTATGCCACCGGTCGCACGCCCAAGGTCGAGGGACTGGGACTGGAGAACGTCGGCGTTGAACAGGACAAGAACGGTGCCATCAAGGTCAACCCGGAATACCAGACCAATGTGCCCTCTATCTATGCCATTGGTGACGTCACCGATCGCGTGCAGTTAACACCGGTGGCACTGGCAGAAGGCATGGTACTGGCACGACGCCTGTACGGAGGCCAGGATGGCGAAGTGGATTACAACGATATCCCGACCTGCGTATTCAGCCAACCGAACCTGGGCACGGTGGGATTAACGGAAGAAGAAGCACGAACACTTTACGGTGAAGTCGATATCTACAAGTCGAAATTTACACCGATGAAGCTGTCACTCACCGAAAGTGATGAAAAAACCTTCATGAAAATGATCGTGGACAGGAAAACCGACCGGGTCGTCGGTGTACACATGCTCGGCCCCGATGCCGGCGAGATCATCCAGGGCATTGGCATTGCCATCAAGGCCGGTGCAACGAAGAAGGTATTTGATTCCACGATCGGGATTCATCCGACCGCGGCAGAAGAGTTTGTAACGATGCGAGAGCCGGTTACTAATAACCAGTAATTTGACTGGAAAATTCTGTCTTTCATGGTTTATAAAGACACAACTGCCACTGCTTAAATACATTTTGATTATCCTGTGACGCCCTGACTGATAGGCGTGTAGCAAGTACAATTCGCCTGCTTAATCCTGTATTTATTCCTGTTCAGACAAAAATAAACACTATAATGGCCCGCCACGGAGAACATACATAAATGTTATTACTATCAAAAAAACAGGATTGGCTGGGAAATATTCGCGGTGATATCCTGGCAGGTCTTGTTGTTGCACTGGCCTTGATTCCTGAAGCAATTGCTTTTTCTATTATTGCCGGCGTCGATCCTAAAGTAGGCCTTTATGCTTCTTTCAGTATTGCCGTCATAACAGCGGTCGTCGGTGGCCGGCCGGGCATGATCAGTGCTGCTACCGGAGCCATGGTCTTGTTAATGGTGACCCTGGTTAAAGAACACGGTCTGGAATATTTATTACTCACAACAATAGTAACCGGCTTATTACAGATTATTTGTGGTTATTTAAAACTGGGCGGTTTAATGCGTTTTGTGTCACGCTCGGTTGTGACCGGCTTTGTTAATGCCCTTGCTATATTAATTTTTTTAGCACAACTACCAGAACTCACTAATGTGACGTGGCACGTCTATGCCCTGACCCTGGCTGGCCTGGCTATTATTTACCTCTTCCCCTATCTACCCACTATCGGAAAATCTATCCCGTCACCGTTGGTGTGCATTGTTGTGTTGTCCACTATTGCTGTTACTTTAGATCTTGATATTCGTACTGTTGGAGACATGGGACAATTACCTGACACCTTACCGGTCTTTCTCTGGCCAGATGTTCCCTTTACATTAGAAACATTCAAGATCATATTGCCTTATGCTATTCCGTTGGCAATAGTCGGTTTGCTGGAGTCCTTAATGACAGCAACTATTATTGATGATTTAACTGATACCAATAGTGATAAAAATCGCGAATGCAAGGGTCAGGGGATTGCTAATGTCGGCGCCGGGCTTTTAGGCGGCATGGCAGGTTGTGCCATGATAGGACAATCAGTCATTAATATTAAATCAGGAGGTCGTGGGCGCCTGTCTACCCTCCTTGCGGGTATATTTCTATTGGTTATGGTGGTTTTCATGGATGAATGGATAAAACAGATTCCAATGGCAGCACTGGTCGCAGTCATGATCATGGTTTCAATAGGTACTTTTAGCTGGAATTCAATACGTGACTTAAAGTCACATCCGCTTTCTTCAAACGTAGTTATGATTGTAACTGTGATTGTTGTTGTATGGACGCATAACCTTGCGCTGGGTGTTTTTGTCGGCGTATTACTGGCATCATTGTTTTTTGCCAATAAAATCAGTCGTTTTATGTACGTTGAGTCAGAAAAGGATGAACAAAATGATGTTAGGACCTATCGCGTCATAGGCCAGGTATTTTTTAGTTCAGCTGATAAATTTATTGCGGCCTTTGATTTCAAAGAGGCAGTTGAGAAAGTCATAATTGATTTAAATCGAGCGCACTTCTGGGACATCACCTCGGTCTCAGCATTAGATAAAGTAGTACTCAAGTTTCGAAGAGAAGGCGCAGATGTTGAACTCATTGGATTGAATCAAGCAAGCTCTACTATCATTGACCGTTTTGGCATACACGACAAACCTGAAGAAATAGAAAAATTTATGGGTGGTCACTAATGAATGATGAAGAAACAACAGTACTTGGGTGTATAGACGGCTCCAAGCTAAGTGAAGCTGTATGTGATTATGCTTCATGGGTTGCGCATCGTCTAAACATGCCATTAAAACTTATTAATACAATTGATCATCATCAGGAAGTTGCATCAATAAGTGATCTGTCTGGCAATCTTGGTTTTGATAGTCGTGATCATCTACTCGAAGAGATAACCGATCTGGAACATAAAAAAAGTAAATTAAGAATCCAACAAGGCAAAGCTATTCTACAAGATGCAAAACAACGTGTAATTGAAAGAGGGTTTCCTGATCCGATAACATGTCTTCAGCATGGTAGCCTTATTGAATCATTAATTGAGCTTGAAAAGAAAACTCATTTGATTGTTGTTGGTGCTCGCGGAAAAATTAATGAAAACAGGCAAGATCAGATTGGTGCAAAACTGGAAGGTATGATTCGCTCATTGCATACACCAATATTGGTTGCATATGAACAATTTAAAATACCAAAAACGATAATGATTGCTTATGATGGCGGTGAAGCAGCAAATAAGGCAGTGGATATGGTGTCAAATAGTGCTTTATACCAGGGACTCGTTTGTCACCTGGTTTGTGTTAGTAATAAGGCCGGTGCAGATGAAGTGCTTGAGTGTGCTGTCAACAAACTACGACAAGCCGGCAATATAGAAACCATTGGCGCCAGTTTACGAGGTACGGCAGAAAAAGAACTCTGCGAATACCAGGTAAAGCATAATATTGACATGACTATTATGGGAGCATTCAGTCATACCCGTTTACACGATCTGCTGTTAGGTAGCTTTACCGTGAAAATGTTGTTCAATACCAAAAAGCCTTTATTGTTATTGAGGTAAAGTGTTTAATCGTTGTTGATAGTCAATGAAGTGCAAAGCGCAGAATGGAAGCGACTGTTTCTATTAATTTTTACTAGCACCAGGTCTGTTGTGTTTCAGGTCTTTCAAGCAATTCCCGTATATTGGCCTCGATGATGCGGTAACCGACATTGCCGGTCAATCGCTGCCGGTCTTCGTTGAATGTCAGTGTCGGGCTGGCCTTGACCACGTTATCCATCGCGCGTTTCATGTGTTCACTGAGCACGGCATAGGCCTTGCCATTAGAAATACTTGATTCAAATTCAGCCAGTGGCAATTGCTGATGTTCGATGATCTCGCGGATGACGGTTACATTGGAGATATCTTTCGCCTCGGCAAAGAAGGCCGAGCGCATCTGCCAGGCCAGATCGGTGAATGCACCTTCGGGTAATGTCCCGTGCTTTTCAGCGAACTGTGCGGCACAGAGATACAGGTGGCTGGGTAATGATGAGACTGGCGCATCCCTGGTCCAGATATCTTGATGCACCGGTAAATGTCCAAACTGGTCCACCACGGCATGCACATGCTTGTTATAGGCCGTGCGACCGCCCTTGCTTTCCCAGTTTTGATCTATCTTGTCGACGGCATTGCCGAACACCGGGAACAACAGGTACTCCAGTTCGACCTTGTCACCAAAGTTATCGATAAGTTCATTGATGCGGATCTGAGAAACATAGGCCCAGACACAAAGTACATCGGAATAATGAGTTATTTGCAGCCTGGCCATGTTCGTTCGCCTTTAACCTGTTGCGGTTTTAACCCGGGGTACGGCAGAGAGTAATTTTTGCGTGTACTCGTTTTGCGGGTTCTGCAAGACCTGGTCGACCCTGCCCTGCTCCACGATCTTGCCCTGGTACATCACGGCCACGTAATGGGCAATGTATTCGACCACGCTGATGTTATGCGTGATAAAAAGATAGCTGATCTTGTATTCCTGTTGCAGGTCTTTCAGTAACGCCAGGATCTGCGCCTGCACGGAGACATCCAGTGCACTGGTGGGTTCATCACAAATGATCAGCTTGGGTTTCAGTGCCAGCGCACGGGCGATGCAGATACGCTGACGCTGACCGCCGGAGAATTCATGCGGGTAACGAAACTGGTGCTCCGGTAACAAACCTACCTGCTCCAGTAATTGCGCGGTCAACCTGTCGCGTTCCTCGCGACTGCCGCCAATCTTCTGAGCCAGCATACCTTCCTGCAGGATATCGCGCACCATCATGCGTGGGTTCATGGAGGAATACGGGTCCTGGAACACGATCTGGATATCGGAACGTTGTTTACGCAGCGCATCACCATCGAGCTTGCACAGGTCCTGGCCGTTGAAAGTAGCCGAGCCTGCCGTGGTTTGCAGTAATTGCAGTATGCCCTTGCCCATGGTGGTTTTACCGGAACCGGACTCGCCCACGATGGCAACGGTCTCTCCCTGGTGCACATCGATAGAGACACCATCCACGGCCTTGACGTGGCCGACGATACGTTTGAACACGCCCTTGCGTATCGGGTAATGCACTTTCAGATCGGTGACAGTCAATAGCTGCTCTCGCTCGCTCTTGTCAGTATCCACGTTGCCCTGCTCGGCAACGCGTTTCTCCCAACTGGGAATAGCATCGAATAACTGGTGCGTATAGGGGTGTTCCGGGTTATCGAATAAATCCTGCATGGATTTCTGCTCCACGATCACACCCTGTTTCATGACGGCAATCTGGTCAGCCATCTGTGCCGCCACGCCAAGGTCATGGGTAATAAACAGGATAGCCATGCCGGTATCGCGCTGAAGCTGTTTTAACAATTCAAGCACCTGTGCCTGTATGGTCACATCCAGTGCCGTGGTCGGTTCATCGGCGATCAGGAGTTCCGGTTCACAGGCCAGTGCGATCGCAATCATGATGCGTTGTTTCATACCGCCAGAGAACTGGTGCGGATAATCATTGATGCGTCGATCCGGTTCCGGAATACCGACCGCATCTAACAGTTCAATACTGCGTTTCGCGGCTTCCTTGCTGGACATCTTCTTATGTCGTAACAGGGTTTCCTGTATTTGCTGGCCCGCGGTTAATACCGGGTTCAACGAGGTCTGTGGTTCCTGGAAGATCATGCCGATACCGGCACCGCGGATATCACGCATCTGGCGCTCGGGGATCTTGAACAGGTCTTTGCCGTTTAAGAATACCTCGCCACTGGTTACCCTGGCCGCTGCTGGTAACAGGCGCATCATCGACATGGCGGTAATGGATTTACCGCTACCCGATTCACCCAGCAGGACAAAGGTCTCACCTTTATTAATATTGAAGCTGACATCATTCACTACCTTCACGACCTTGTCGCCACTGCCAAACTCGGTGGTCAGGTTTTTCACTTCTATCAATGCGTCACTCATCGTTCAATTCCGGTAGTGGTCTGGGTTTTCGGTTTTCATCCAGTGCGACATAGGTTAACTGAGCCTCGGTTACCTTGACGATCACGGGGTCGGTTGGATTACGTTCTGCATACACATCAACATTGACTGTAATCGATGAGCGCCCGGTCTTGATGACTTCAGCATAACAACTGACTACATCACCCACAAAAACGGGCTCGTGGAATTCCATCGAGTTCACAGCCACGGTAACCACGCGTCCGCGTGCCCGTTCCAGCGCCGGTATTGCCGCGGCACTGTCGATCTGCGACATTATCCAGCCACCGAAGATACTGCCACCCGGGTTGGTATCCTTGGGCATTGCCACCACGCGTATAGTGGGTAACCGATCCGTTGGCAGACTTATTTTTGGTTTCGTACTCATGGCTTACATTTCCCTGAGACGCGGATCAAAGGCATCGCGCACGGCATCGGCAAACAGGTTGGCAGCGAGTACCAGCAGGAACATGAAGACAAAAGCGGCAGCCAGTGACCACCACACGACCGGGTCGCGCGCCATCTCCAGACGGGCACCGTTAATCATGTTTCCCCAGCTGTGCATACTTGGATCCACACCGATGTTGATATAAGACAGCACGGCCTCGGCCAGTACCAGGCCACTGAAATCCAGTACGATAGAGATCATAACGATATGCATGACATTGGGTAACAGGTGTCGCAACATAATCGAAAAGTTGCCTACACCGAAGGCCTGTGCGGCCTGGACGTAATCGACCTCACGCAACTTCAGTGTTTCAGCACGAAGCAAACGACAAAGCCCTGTCCAGCTGGTGATACCCAGGATGATACAAAGGAATAACAATCGAAGATCTGCACGTTGTTCGAGACTGGTGAAATCCGCCTCGTGTTTACCAATATACACCTGCAGCAACAGGATAGACGCGGCTATCAATAACACGCCCGGAATCGAGTTTAATGTCGTGTACAGGTACTGGATGACATCATCGATCCAGCCGCGGAAGTAACCTGCCATCAGGCCCATCATGATGGCAAACGGCAACATCACCAGCGTGGTTAACGTACCAATGACGAGACCCGTACGAATACTCTTGATCGCCTGGTAGAGCACATCCTGTCCGACCTTGTCCGTACCAAACACATGGTAGTGACCAGACAACGTATAGATAACACATAAGGTAATTAGAACGATGGTAACCGTGAGCAGGATCGCATACCAGGGCACGTGCAACTCATCCCTCGCTATGCGTGCGACGATGTCCTTGATTGATTGCTTGTACCTTGATGAAAGATACGCACAAAAGACAAATGCCAGTAACAGGCTGATTAAAAAGCCAACAAAAATCCCTTGCATGGTCAGGCTGGCGATATCGCCCAGCCGTTCTGTTTCGGGGTCATCCAGGTGCGCACCACCGTACTGCAAACGTGGGTAATCACGTATTTGCGTCCCGTCATCCAGTTCAATAATTTCCTTGGCGAAAGCATAGGCTGCCAAAGGTGCCGAGTAGGTACGCTCGGTGTTCTTGCGCAGGTCATCGAGCACGATATCCAGCACGCTATGAATTTCGGTCGAGTACACGCTGTCACCGGTACCGTTAGTGTCTTCCAACTTCGGGTGAAAATGCAGCGAATCAAGCAAGCCAATAAGAATATAGATAAGTAATATCACCGCGGCCGACATCGCCAGAGGTCGCCTGGCGACCTCGCGCCACGGAGCACGCAGGTGCTCATGCCGACGCGCGTAAAAAATAAAACCGACCACCATTGCCAGAAGTAAAAAAATGAAGGCGTCAGTGATAAAGATAACCGGCATCAGTTAAGCCTCACGCGTGGATCTACGAGAGTATAAGAAATATCGGTAAGGATTAAACCGATGATATAGAGCACTGAACCGAGGAACACCATGGAACGCACGATAGCAAAGTCCTGCGCGTTAATAGCATCAATAGTGTAGCTCCCAAGACCCGGTATCGCGAAAAAAGATTCAATGATCAAGCTACCGATAAACAGTTGCGGCAGTATAACAACGACACCGGTCAGGATCGGTATCAGTCCATTAATAAAGACATGTCGCGATAACACTTTCGTTTCGGACAAGCCTTTTGCGCGCGCGGTGCGCACGTAGTCCTTGCTCATTTCCTCCAGGAAAATGGTGCGATACCAGCGAGTACTGGCCCCGATTCCACCAATCAACCCAACCAGTACCGGCAATACCGTGAACTTGATCGCGTTTGGCCCGGTATCAAAACCCGATATGGGTACCAGGTGCAGCATCTTGCCGATGAGATACTGGCCACCAATAATATAAAACAGCCCCGAGATCGACATCATGATCACGCACAGGATCACACCCGACACATCCACGTATGTACCGCGGAAAAACGCCAGTATGAGTCCAAACGTGATATAGGCCAGTAAACCCAGTATCAAACTGGGCACAGTGATCGCCAGGCTGGGCCACATGCGTTGACTGATGTCATAGCTGATATCCCGACCATTATCAGAACGCCCAAAATCAAACACGAACAGTCTTACCGAGTTTTCGAAGAAGATGGTGTCAGTCAATTTGTCCTTGCCTTCGGCCTCGGCGTTCCAGACTACCGGTTTGTCATAACCTCGCTCGACCTTCCACTTCTGTATCGCCTCTTCCGTCACGCGTTTCATACCCAGGTGCATACGAGCCATGTCATCGGGGGTATTCACTACGAAGAACAACATGAACGTGATCACGTTGACACCGATCAGGATCGGGATCGCGTACATCAGCCGGCGAGCAATATAACTGATCATGAGATGGAACGTGTCTCCTTCCGACGCCAGGAAATAATCGCGGGCAACAACACAAGTATTACGCCAAGTATCAACACGGCGATTGGCCACCAGACCGGCTGGTTCCATTGTTGCTGACGCTCTGCACGCAACATGGGCTCAATACGCTTGTACTTGAGTGTGTTGTTGGCCATCAGGTTTGGCTTCGCATTCTTGTACCAGCCATGATGCAAGGTGAAACCAACCGGATGAAAACCCCACAACCATGGTGCATCACGTCTTGCAATTTCAACCATCTCGTCAATCACGGCCTGTCTTGCCGGACCATTATCCATGCTCTTCATTTCGTTGAAGAGCACATCGAATTCTGTACTTTTGTAGTTGGCCGCGTTTTCACCATTGTGATCTATCTTGGCATTTGGGCCATACAGCAGGAAGAAAAAGTTTTCAGGATCAGGGTAATCCGCGTTCCAGCCCCACTGGAATATCTGTGCCGTGCCCTTACGCATCTTTTCCTGGAAGCGGTTGTAGTCGGTCGCCCGCACAACCAGGTTGATGCCAAGCTTGCTGAACTGCTTGCGCAACCAGTCAAAACGGGCCTTGGTCCCCGGTCCGGCTGCAGGCGTATCCAGGTTTAATACCAGTGGTTGCCCGGTCGTTTCATCTCGCCCGTTTGGATAACCGGCCTCGGCCATTAAAGCCTTTGCGTCCTCGATATCCTTGCGCACCGCCTTGCCATCCTGCCATGTATATACATAGGGATTGATACCTTCTGCACCCGGAACATGACCAAAGATACCAGGCGGTATCGGTCCTTGTGCAGGCTCACCCCTACCGTTCATGAAAATGGAAATAAATTCCTCGTAATCAACCGCGATGGAAATAGCCCGACGTATCAGGCGTGCACTTTCACTGTCACCACCAATGACATCATCAGCCATGTTAAATCCCATGTAAAAGGTCGACGTGGTAACCGCAGTCTTCAGGCGTATGTCTTTTTCACGCATTTCATCGGTTAGCATGGCATCACCCTGTGTATTAAAGGTGATGGCCTGGTCAAAACTGTCGGAGACTATCCCGGAAGTATCGTAGTACCCCTGTAAAAACTTGTTCCATTCAGGGATAGATTCCTTTTCCAGGCTGTAGATTGCCCGATCAATAAATGGCATTTTCTTACCGGCATCATCCAGCAGTCCGTCCTCCGCATCACCGGGAGCACCTTCTTCAGGATACAACTCGCCGCGAAAGTTTGGATTCTTGTCCAGTACCATGCGTCGGTTGGGATTATTTTCGGACAACATGAAAGGGCCTGTGCCAACAGGGAACCAGTCCAGCGTGATGTTTTTATCTTTCATACCGGGCTGCGAATAAAAATAATCTGCCTCCCATGCCATTGGTGAAAAGAAATACATGGATAACCAGTAACGAAACTGCGGGTACTTTTGTGTGAGCTCAATTTCAAAGGTGTAATCATCGATCACCCTGGCACCGGCTAATGGATACTTATTGAGATTGAGATAGTCACCTTCGTTGTCCTGCATGGCCTCTGACAGGGTCCTGGCATAATCAGATAAACCGAGGATGTATTTCGACATCAGGCCGGCAATGGGAGAATGCACCTTGGGGTGGGCCATGCGTTTTATCTGGTAGACATAATCCTGTGCTTTCAATTCACGTGTACCTACCAGCTTGAAATCAGACAACGTGTAGATATTCTTCAGCTTTTCCGGGTTAAGGTCATGGTAGACATACTTGTTGTTGGCATCCCTGGCGAAGGCCGGATGCGGTTGATACAGGATCTCGGGCTTAATCCTGACGCGATAAATAACGCGGTCGATGCTTTCAATCTCAGCCCCGGCGTCCAGTACATTGCCCGCGTCATCATAATAAACGGGCTCGGGAACGGCAGTGGCGGTTAAAGGGACCAGGTCATAAGGGCGTTTCAGGAAATGATATTGCAGTGGCGGTTCGTAGATTTGTCCCAGGAAAACGTACTCGTTGGCACTGTAGGAACTGACCGGGTCCAGGTGTTTGGGGCGCTCGGAAAAGGAGTCATAATAGACATTTTGCTGCACTTCTGCGGCCGGATAGGGGTTGTTCCATGGAGATTTATCGCAACCACCCAGCAGCAAGAGGCTAATTATCAGGGCAAATCTAAATCCGGGACTCGGCATGGGAAATTATGATTATTGTGATCGTTGTTGATTGCAAAATAGAGCATTATAAACGTGCCTGTTTTTCTGTACACTTTGATGTTCAATTACATAAATAATTCAATAAAAGCAGCTATAGGACTATTCGTATGGGTTTACTAGAAAACAAACGTGCACTGATTGTGGGTGTTGCCAGTAACCGATCCATTGCCTGGGGTATTGCACAGGCCATGCATCGTGAGGGTGCAGAACTGGCCTTCACCTACCAGAATGACAAATTAAGGGAACGCGTGGAAAAATTTGCGGCCGAGGTCGATTCAAACATTGTCATTCCCTGTGATGTTTCCAGCGATGAGCAGATTACGCAGGTTTTCGAACACCTGGACGACTACTGGGATGGACTGGATATCCTTATTCATTCCGTCGCCTATGCACCGAAAGAGCAGCTGGATGGTGAATACCTGGAGAACGTCACGCGCGAGGGTTTCCTGATGGCACATGAGATCAGTTCCTACAGCTTCTCAGCCCTGGGCGATGCCGCCCGTGAAATGATGAAGGGCCGCAATGGCTCCATGCTGACCCTGAGTTACATTGGCGCGGTCAGGGCCATGCCCAATTACAATGTTATGGGTGTCGCCAAGGCCAGTCTCGAGGCCAATGTACGTTACATGGCCTCCAGTCTTGGCCCGGAAGGCATACGAGTCAATGCAATATCAGCCGGTCCGATCAGAACCCTGGCTGCCTCCGGTATCAAGGGACTGCGTGATTTCCTGAATCAGGTCGAAAAGAATTCGCCGCTGCGTCGCAACGTCACCATAGACGAGGTCGGAAACGTGGCCGCATTCCTGTGCTCGGACTACGCCTCGGCCGTCACCGGCGAAATCACTTACGTGGACTGTGGTTATAACTCAATAGGAACTGTTTAACCTCGCTGCTGATGGCCATCAGCGAAAATAAACTCGTCATTGGCATTCTTATCGGCGCCATTGCTGGTGGTGTCTGTGGCTGGCTGTTTGGCCCGCAAATGGTACATATTGCCTGGATAGGCGACTTGTTCCTGGACCTGTTGAAGATGATGATTATTCCCCTCATCGTCGCGGCAGTTATCAGCGGTGTTTCTTCACTTGGTGATATTCGCAAGCTGGGGAAGCTGGGTGGCCTGACACTGGTTTATTATGCCTGTACTACTGCGCTTGCGGTGTTCATTGGTCTTGTGGTTGTGAATGTAATGCAACCCGGTGTTGGCATTGAGCAACTCAGTGACGAAATCCCGGAAATGGTAACGGCCAAGGGTGAAATTGGCTTTACCGATATCATTCAGTCCCTGGTCAGTCCTAATATCGTTGCAGCCGCTGCCGAGACCCAGTTATTACCGATTATCGTTTTCAGCCTGCTGTTTGCCGCGGCCATGACAACGATAGGTCCAAAAAACAATACTATCCTGCAATTCTTTGACGGCCTGAATGACACCATGATGCGCCTGGTTATCTGGGTAATGGCACTGGCACCAGTTGGTATCTTCGCGCTGATTGCCGGTCAGATTGGCCGGGCCGGTGGCGCCGAGGCCATCCAACAGCAGCTGGCGAATGTGGGCACCTATTTCATGACCGTTGTGCTTGGCCTTGGCATCCACTTCGTTCTGTTATTCATCATACTCTGCCTGTTCAGTCGGCACGGCAAAAACTATCTTGTAAAACTGTCGCGCGCGTTGTTTACCGCCTTTGGTACAGCGAGCTCTTCAGCGACGCTGCCACTGACCATGGAATGTGCTATCGAGGCGGGCGTAGATAAACGCTCAGTAAAGTTTGTGACTCCACTCGGGGCAACGGTAAACATGGACGGAACGGCGCTCTATGAAGCCGTCGCCGTGATGTTTATTGCACAGGCCTACGGTATTGAGATGAGCATCATGCAACAGGTGGTGATTTTTGTAACCGCGACACTGGCAGCGATAGGTGCTGCGGGCATACCCCAGGCGGGACTGGTCACCATGCTGATCGTATTAAATGCGGTCAATTTACCTGCTGAAGGTATTGGTATGATCCTGGCCGTGGATTGGCTGCTGGATCGTTTCAGGACGACGGTGAATGTATGGGGAGATAGTGTCGGCGCTGCCGTGATGGAGCGCTTCCTGCCTGCAGAGGCAACTCAGGAAAAAGAATCGACCGTAACCTAATAATTGAGGGATTTACTAAAATCGTCACGAGCGATGTAAGGTTGGATTCCGCAGGAGCGCAGCAACCGGAATGTATATGTGAATACATGAGGATTGTGAGCACCGCCGGGATGCAAGATTACAAGCGCAGTAGATTTTTAGATGTTGTCTTCGAAGATCTTGATCTTCGCCCCATCCCTTGCCGTATCCAGGAATTCACGCCATTCGGCCGTACCGCGAAGACGAAGCATGTCGTTAACTGTTGCCTTCTCCGTGGTTTCAGCGACTTCTTCCACGTCGCCGTCTTCGACAGCGGTCACCATGACTACCGCATAATCACCACTACCCAGGCTATATCCTTTCAAACCAGGTGCATTGGCAGGCTTGTTAATCTGGAATGCGGTTCGCAGTACAGATCGCGTGACACCGGTGGAATCACGCCTGGCGCCTTCCGCGTTGTTCCACTTGATTTCCTTGCTTACCTGAACTTGTTCGGGTGCAGTGCCTGCCTCAAGTTGCGCGATAATCGCTTCGCCTACATCGGCCACTTTCTCTTCGGCACGGTCCTGCTTGATATCGGCAATGATTTCTTCACGCACATCTTCCAACGGCTGTATAGCAGCAGGTTTGTGTTCTGTAACACGAATGATTACCGTGTGATTAACATCCAGTTCAATTGAATCACTGTTAAGCCCGGAATCGATCCGTTCCTGCTTGAAACTTTCTGTAATAATCCTGTCGTTACCGGTTATATCTTCATTATCATTGTTGCGACTGAAGAAATCGGATTCAATAACTTCAAGGCCGGTTTCTTCCGCGGCAATTTCAAGCGTTGCAGGATGTTCATAAGCAAGTGTTGCCACCTGGTCGGCCAATTCGAAATACTGCAGTTCGGCCTGGTTACGTCGATAGTCGTTTTCGATCTGCTCAGCAACCCTTTCAAATACGTTATTGGGACCACCGCGGATTTCGCCAACCTTGACGATGTTCAAGCCTGATTCTGTTTCAATGATACCGCTTACCGAACCTTCATCGTTACTAAACAAAAATTCGTCTATTTCATCCCCCATGATGCCAGGGGTCATGAAAGCATTTTCACTAAACTCCAGACCGCCTTTACCTTCTTCGGAAAATATCTGGACAATTTCCTCGAAGGTCTTGCCGTCATTCACCATTGCCATGGCCTGTTCGATAACGGCCCGTGACGCTTCGATGTCATCTTCAGTTGCTTCTTCACCGGTTTTCGCAATCAGTCTCGTCACCGAGCGCTGTTCGGCAACGTCATATTGGTCCTTGTTGCTCTGGTAATAATCACGCAGATCTTGTTCAGTGAATTCCACGTTTTCAGCAATTTTTTCTACATCCATATCGATGTAGGCGATCCTGACCATTTCCGGTGACGCATAGCGCTGCTTGTTCTCGTCGTAGTAGGCCTGGATTTCGCTCTCGGATACCTCGATCTCGTCCTTGTAATCTTCAATACTGATAATGGCGTAGGTAATGTCACGCGCCTGGTTTTTCATGCGCAACACATCGTTTAATTCTTCTTTAGTGACAAAAAGGGTTTCAGTCAGGCCTGCCTGTAACTGTTCCGACAATAAATCCATGCGCAGCTGCTGTTCAAAATAGGCTGGTGCCATGCCAAGGCTGGCAATGCCCTGCTCGTATTTATTCCGGTCAAAGCCCTCTTCATCCTGGAACAATTCAAGGTTGGTAATGGTAGCAGCGATCTGCTGGTCGGTGATCTGGAAATTATTCTCACGCACAATCTGGTTAATGATTTCGGTATCAACCAGGCGTTGCAGGGTTTGCTGGCGAATCAGTTCCTCTTCTTCCAGGGATATTTCGTCGCCGAAGATCTGTTGCATTTGTCGGCGCAGGTTCGAGAAGGCGCGCTGGTAGGTCTGGAGATCGATATTGGTATCGTTAACCGTGGCCACATTTGCCTGGCCATCACCACCAAAGTAAAAACTAACGCCCCAAAAGGCGAATGAAATTATCAGTGCACCGACGATGACGCCGGCAATCCAGCCTGTCGCTCTGTCTCTAATTTGTCCTAACATTTTACTATCTGTCTTTACAATGAATTACGGGCGTATCAAATACTGATACGCCCGTTAATTTTCTTAATGTTGGCGGAGTGGACGGGACTCGAACCCGCGACCCCCGGCGTGACAGGCCGGTATTCTAACCAACTGAACTACCACTCCGGTGGGTTCTGGTGGGTGCTGAGAGGCTCGAACTCCCGACTTTCGCCTTGTAAGGGCGACGCTCTACCAACTGAGCTAAGCACCCGAAGGCGCGCTAGTTTATGGCATCCTTCAGAGCTTTTCCAGCTTTAAAACCAGGAACCTTCGAAGCTTTAATCTTGATTTCTTCGCCGGTTCTCGGGTTGCGGCCGGTGCGTGCATTACGCTTGCGTACAGAGAATGTGCCAAAGCCAACCAGGGTGACAGTGTCTCCCTTTTTGAGAGCCTTGGTTATCGTATCAATTGCAGAGTCCAGTGCCCTACCCGCAGCGGCTTTTGAAAGATCAGCAGAGTCTGCAATTTCATCGATAAGTTCAGCTTTATTCATAATCTTTATTCCCCTTGTTAAATTCTGACCTCAAGAATAGATAGTCCTATTACTGGTGAGGGTAATTATTGGATGTATGACCCGGTTTTCAGAGCGCTGGATTTATACCAAGTGCTAAAAAGCGCGTCAAGCAATGCTTTCAGAAATATTGCGCCAATAAACACCAGGTAATTAGTGAGGTCTTACGTAGTCGCCTTTACCACCACCTCGAGCGTCTTCTTTTTTCACTATATCAGATTTCGTCTTCTTTTTTACACCGGGATTTGGCACCTCCTCCAGCGCAACTTCAAGGACTTCATCTATCCAGCGAACAGGCCTGATATCAAGATTTTGTTTAATATTCTTGGGTATCTCTGCCAATTCTCTATTGTTTTCCTCTGGAATTAATACTGTTTCGATTCCACCCCGCAGTGCCGCAAGCAACTTTTCTTTCAGCCCGCCAATGGGTAACACTTCACCACGCAAGGTAATTTCACCGGTCATGGCCACGCTGGACTTTACCGGTACGCTGGTTAATGAAGAAACCAAAGCGGTACACATGGCGACACCTGCACTCGGACCATCCTTGGGTGTTGCACCTTCCGGAACGTGAATATGAAAATCATGTTCCTTGTAAAAATCCGGCTCAATGCCCAGGACTTCACTACGGCTACGCACAACGGTCATGGCAGCCTCGATAGACTCCTGCATGACATCACCCAGTTTACCGGTACGCGTTATCTTGCCCTTACCTGGGACAATAGCGGCTTCCACGGTCAACAACTCACCGCCGACCTCGGTCCAGGCAAGTCCGGTAACCTGACCGATACGGTTTTCATCTTCGGCCTTGCCATAACGAAATCGCTTAACACCCAGTAATGTTTCCAGTTTCTTGGATGTAACCACCACGGACTTGTCCGTTGGTTTCAACAGGATTTGCTTGACTACTTTGCGGCAGATATTGGCAATCTCGCGGTCCAGGTTACGGACACCGGCTTCACGCGTGTAGTGACGAATGATATCGCGTATCACGCTATCGCGGATCTTGACCTCATTATCTTTCAAGCCGTTTCGTTCCAGTTGTTTTGGGATCAGGTATTTCTTGGCAATATTAACCTTCTCGTCCTCGGTATAACCGGCGAGTCGTATCACTTCCATGCGGTCGAGCAACGGTGCCGGAATGTTCAGGCTGTTCGCAGTCGTCACGAACATGACCTCGGACAGGTCATAATCCACCTCGAGGTAATGATCGTTAAAGCTGTTGTTCTGTTCCGGGTCGAGTACCTCCAGCAGTGCCGATGCAGGATCACCACGAAAATCCATCGCCATCTTGTCGATTTCATCCAGCAGGAACAATGGGTTCTTCTTGCCGGCCTTGGACATACCTTGCACAATTTTGCCGGGCATGGAGCCGATATACGTGCGTCGGTGACCACGGATCTCGGCCTCGTCCCGCACACCGCCCAGTGACATACGGACAAATTTACGGTTGGTTGCCCGGGCAATGGAGCGACCCAGGGAGGTTTTACCCACACCCGGGGGGCCGACCAGGCACAGGATAGGGCCTTTCATTTTCTTGACGCGTTGTTGCACGGCCAGGTACTCAAGGATACGTTCCTTGACCTTCTCCAGGCCATAATGGTCTTCTTCCAGTACTTCCTCGGCCTTAACGATATCCTGCGAGACCTTGCTGCGATTTTTCCAGGGAACCTGTACCAGCCAGTCGACATAATTCCTGACTACGGTGGCCTCAGCCGACATTGGCGACATCATGCGCAGCTTGTTCAATTCTGCCTCGGCCTTTTCCTTGGCTTCCTTGTGCATGCCTGCTTTTTCGATCTTTTGCTCCAGTTCCTCAAGTTCATTAGGCACGTCTTCCATTTCACCCAGTTCTTTCTGGATAGCCTTCATTTGTTCATTCAGGTAATACTCGCGCTGGCTTTTTTCCATCTGCGATTTCACGCGTCCACGGATACGTTTTTCGACCTGGAGCAGGTCGATTTCCGATTCCATGAGGTGAATCAGGTGCTCAAGGCGTTCCTTGATGTCGATGATCTCGAGAACCTGCTGCTTTTCCTCGATCTTGATCGACATGTGTGCAGCGATGGTATCGGCCAGGCGACTGGCATCGTCGATACTGGATAGAGAGGATATAATTTCCGGCGGCACTTTCTTGTTAAGTTTCACATACTGTTCGAACTGGTTCATGGCTGAACGTGCGTGCACGTCCATTTCCTGCTCATCCAGGACTTCAGGTTCAAGTATGTTGACATCAGCGACGAACATGCCGTCTTCTTCCGCGTATTTACTGATACTGGCGCGTGCTGTTCCTTCAACCAGGACCTTGATCGTGCCGTCCGGTAGCTTCAATAACTGCAGGATATTGGCCAGGGTACCGATGTCATAGGTTTCATCCTCACCGGGATCATCCTCGGCAGCACTTTTTTGCGCGACCAGCAGAATTTGCTTGCTGCCTTCCATAGCCTTATCGAGGGCCTTGATCGATTTTTCACGGCCGACAAACAGGGGAATAACCATATGCGGATAAACCACGACATCACGCAATGGTAATACGGGGAGCGTTTCAGTTTCTTGAGTCATAGGAACCTTTAAGTAAGCTTAATAAAAGACGGCGAGTTTCGCTGATCATCATAGACCTTATATGGAGGTCTTCTGCTGCTTTTCAAGCAGCGCCCCGGTACGACATACACAACAGGAATTCTGCTGCGCGAGGCTGTTAGTCAGATTCAGATGCTACCTTGGGGATATCCGAGCTGTCATAGATCATGAGCGGTTCAGATTCACCATTAATCACACCTTCATCAATCACGACCTTGGTCACGTTATCCGTGGAAGGCAGGTCGTACATGGTTTCCAGCAGGACATTTTCCATGATGGAACGCAGGCCGCGGGCACCGGTTTTACGTTCCATGGATTTCCTGGCCACGGCCCGCAAAGCGTCCTCGCGGAACTCGAGTTCGCAGCCTTCCATGTCAAACAGACGCTGGTATTGCTTGGTGATCGCATTTTTCGGTTCCAGCAGGATTTGAACCAGTTGCTCTTCATCCAGTTCATCAAGGGTTGCCGCAACCGGCAAACGACCAACAAATTCGGGGATGAGTCCGTACTTGATCAGGTCTTCCGGTTCGACCGAGTGGATGATCTCGCTCATGCTCTTGCGGTCGTCCTTGCTTTTCACCTCGGCAGAAAAACCGATACCACCTTTTTCAGAGCGTTCGCGAATTATCTTGTCGAGACCCGCAAAGGCACCACCACAGATAAACAGGATATTGCCGGTGTTGACCTGCAGAAATTCCTGCTGTGGATGCTTGCGACCACCCTGTGGCGGCACAGATGCAACCGTTCCTTCAATCAATTTCAACAGTGCCTGCTGCACGCCCTCGCCCGAGACGTCACGGGTTATGGAGGGGTTGTCTGACTTACGCGAGATCTTGTCAATTTCATCGATGTAGACAATACCGGTCTGGGCCTTTTCGACATCGTAATCGCATTTTTGCAACAGTTTCTGGATGATGTTCTCAACATCTTCACCTACGTAGCCAGCTTCAGTCAGCGTTGTCGCATCGGCGATAGTAAAGGGAACGTTGAGCAACCTGGCCATGGTCTCGGCCAGCAGGGTTTTACCACTACCCGTGGGACCAATCAGCAGAACGTTACTCTTGGCCAGCTCAACGTCAGACTTTTTCATGCCCTGTTCGAGGCGCTTGTAGTGATTGTATACGGCGACCGAGAGAATTTTCTTGGCGCGTTCCTGGCCAATGACGTATTCGTCGAGAATGTCATTTATCTCGTGCGGCGTGGGCAGACTGGTACCAGCACCCGTTACTGATTTTTCCTGTATTTCCTCACGGATAATGTCGTTACAGAGCTCGACACATTCATCGCAGATAAATACAGAGGGGCCAGCGATCAGTTTCCTGACTTCGTGCTGGCTTTTTCCACAAAACGAGCAGTACAGAAGTCGATCACCATCATTCTTTCCATTTTTGCGGTCAGTCATAACTAGCTCCGAACGTCTCCGATATATCTATTAATCAGTTGTCGCCTCTTCTTTTACCGATTTATCGCCCAGGCTCGGCCGGGCGGAAAGTACATTATCTATAATCCCGTATTCCTTGGCTCTTTCCGAGCTCATGAAATTATCACGCTCTGTATCATTCTGGATTGTTTCCAGTGGCTGACCGGTATGCTTGGCGAGTATCTGGTTCAAACGCTCACGCGCATAGAGTATTTCTCTTGCATGGATGTCGATATCCGATGCCTGTCCCTGGAAACCGCCCAATGGCTGATGAATCATCACACGCGAATGTGGCAGGCTATAACGTTTACCCGCTGCGCCACCAGCCAGTAACAATGCACCCATGCTGGCTGCCTGGCCAACACACATGGTGCTGACAGCAGGTTTAATGAATTGCATGGTGTCATAGATACCCAGACCGGCAGATACGGAGCCACCCGGTGAATTGATATAAAAGTGGATATCTTTGTCGGGGTTTTCCGATTCGAGATAGAGCAACTGCGCAACGATCAAATTGGCGACCTGGTCTTCTACCGGGCCGACCAGAAAGATGACGCGTTCTTTAAGAAGTCGGGAGTAAATGTCATAGGCTCGTTCACCACGTGACGTCTGCTCGACGACCATAGGCACCAGGTTTAATGCCTTGATTTCATTATCATTCATAGTCTTTTTTTAACGGCCATCTGTCGTAACATCTTTAACGTGCAGTCTGCCCTTTATTCATTATTTCGTCAAACGAACTTGGCTTCTCCGTGACCTTTGCATTGGCCAGAACCCAGTTGATGACTTCCTCTTCAAGGACCAATGCTTCAACCTGTTGCAGGTTCTTTTGATCAGAATAATAGTAATTGATAACCGCGTTCGGATCTTCGTAGCCGGCTGCCATGTCCTCGACCATGGCGCGCACCTGCGGTGCCTCCGCCTTGATCTCGTTTTGCTTGATTATCTCGGCCACGATCAGTTGTAACGACACACGCTTCCTGGCCTGTTCATCAAACAAGGCATCTTCTGCCTGTCCTAACGGCTTGGGGTCAATTCCCTGACGTTTCATGTTTTCACTGAGTTCCTCGCGTATACGCTGGCTTTCACTGGCCACCATGGTCTGAGGTAACTCGATGTCGTTGGCCTCGTTCAAGGCATCCAGCACATTATTCTTTACTAGCTGGCGCAGCGCCATATTGGCCTCACGCTCCATGTTGCGCTTAATCTCGGCATTAAATGCATCCTTATCTCCGTCCTTGATTCCAAACATTTCCATGAACTGGGCGTCTACCTCGGGCAACACCGGTTCATTGACACTATTGACCTTGACCTTGAACTCTACTTCCTTACCCTTGAGCTCTTCCTTGCCATAGTCGTCCGGGAATGTCAGCTTCAAGGTGTCCTCGTCACCGGCAGATTTCCCGACCAGGCCGGCCTCGAAACCCTCGATAAAGCTGTTTGAACCGAGTTCCAGCTTGTAATTTTCAGCCTTGCCACCCTCGAATGCCTCACCATCAAGGAATCCCTCGAAGTCGATATCAACAATATCACCGTCTTTTGCGGCCCGCTCGACGACGGCAGTAGTACGTTGTTGTTTGCGTAATTTATCAATCATATCAGTCACTTCCTGGTCTGATATGACACATGCCGGGCGTTCAATCTCGATATCAGTCACGGGTTTCAGTTGAACCTCGGGATAAACTTCTATCACTGCGGTAAAGGCAAGATCCTGGCCACTTTCATCCGAGATCTCCTCGATCTTGGGCGGACCGGCAGGCTTCAGGTTTTCCTGATTAAGGGCCTCGAAGAGGCTGGATTGCAGCATTTCACCGACCACTTCCTGCCTGACCTGCACACCGTAACGCCCCTGGATCACTTTCATCGGGGCCTTGCCGGGACGAAAGCCCTGCACTTTTGTAGTCTTGCTCAGGCGCTGCAATCGATTGCTAACCTCCGAACTGATCTTTTCCTCGGGTACGGCGACATGAACCTTGCGCTCCAGTGAGCCTGTGTTTTCTACGGAAACTTGCATCCCTTTCTTAACCTCTAGATTTAATTATTAGTAAATTCAATAGTTTGCAACATTAGTCCGGTAGTAGATGGTGCGAAAGGAGAGACTCGAACTCTCACGGGATACCCCACTGGAACCTAAATCCAGCGCGTCTACCAATTCCGCCACTTTCGCAGGGACAATGTTCAACACCCTGTAACACACGAATACCTAGCACGAAATGTACCGGGAATAATAAAAAGAATGAACAAACGAGTATTTTCGGGGTGTAGCAGCGTTAGCCAGTCATGGAGAGTCTAGAAACATTCCTCAGTAAAAGACTTACAGACCCGTCGACACTTGCGACTTCCGGTTGCAGGATTAAGTATACAATCTTCGCCCCATTCTTCACACACCGTCAGGCACTTTTTCTCTCTACCGGTATCGTAGTCATCCGGGAGTAACAGCTCACCATCGGCAGCCCTGGCAGACTGACCTGTTTCATCCTCGGCATGCACTGCAACTGGTAGCAGTAACAAGAACGAGAGACTGATTGATGAAATTACTGTAATGAATCGTTTTCGCATGACAATTAGACTATATAGAGCCGTTATGTTCCAGTACAAAACCTATTTTAAACATAATACACGGGGCCTTCGATTAAAATTAAAACGCGAGGCGCGTAATATCAGGGGCGACATTTGCGGGTGTAATATTATCATCAATTACATAGCGTATATTTAAGAATAAATATGGCAAGGCAATCATCCAACGAGGTCGCTGGGGCAGCGCAGCGAAATATGTTCGAGCACTATCGTGGCGTTCGAAATACCTCTGTGGCGATCTGCCAGCCGTTGGCCATTGAGGATTACACGGTACAGCCCTGCCCCGAGGTCAGCCCGCCCAAGTGGCACCTGGGTCACACGACCTGGTTTTTCGAAGAAATGTTGCTGACCCGGTATGTGGATAGTTACCAGCGCTTTAATCCCGACTTTGCCGAATTATTCAATTCCTATTACAAAGGCGCCGGTAAACACTGGATACAGGCAGAGCGCGGCCAATTGTCACGCCCGACAGTGGCCGAGGTGCTGGAATACAGGCAACAGGTCGATACCGAGCTCCTGCGCTTTTTGCAGGAAGAAGACCCTGACACAGAAATCCTCAAATTAATCGAGCTTGGCCTGCACCACGAGCAACAGCACCAGGAACTCCTGTACATGGACATTAAATATATCCTGGGCGTTAATCCGTTGTTACCGTGTTACGCGACACAGCCTCTCCCCGGTAGCCCGGAACCCTCTCTTGACTGGGTACATATCAATGAAGGTGTTTACGAAGTTGGTCATGGCAATGATAAGGAATTTTCCTATGATAACGAGAGACCCCGCCACAAGACCTACCTGTACCCGTGTGCTATCCGGCAAAGCCTGGTCACTAATGGCGAATACCTGGCCTTCATAGAGGCCGGTGGTTATGAGAAACCGGAACACTGGTTAAGCAAGGGCTACGATTTTATTAAACAGCACAACATTTCGGCCCCCCTGTACTGGATCCGTAAAAACGATGACTGGTACGAGTTCGGCCTGCATGGGCTGAGGCCACTGGAGTTAAACGCGCCTGTCTGTCACATCAGCTATTTTGAAGCCAGTGCCTTTGCCGCATGGTCGGATGCACGCCTGCCAACGGAACAGGAATTCGAGGTCGCCCTGCAGCAAGGAAGTATTCCGTCGGAACAAAAAAGACCACTGGCTCTACAACCCTATAATGCCAACGCGGGAAACCAGCTATGGTGCTGGACAAGTAGTCACTACTCGCCCTACCCGGGCTTCAAGACATTTGACGGCCCGCTGCACGAGTACAATGGAAAATTCATGTGCAACCAGTTTGTTCTTCGTGGCGGCTGTGTGGCCACACCGGAGGGACACCTGCGTTACAGCTATCGTAATTTTTATGAACCACACCAGCGCTGGATGTTTTCCGGTCTGCGGCTGGCCCGGGACGAAGTATGAAAATTGATAACCTGATAGAACAACAAGAAGAACAGGCTGAATCACACAGCCAGTTTGCGCGGGATGTACTGAATGGCTTGCAGTCCATACCGAAGCAGGTCCCGGCACAGTATTTTTATGATGAGCAGGGCAGCATCCTGTTCCAGAAGATTACCGCGCACGAGGACTACTACCTGACGCGTGCCGAATACAGCATCCTGGAAAAAGTAAATGAAGAACTTGCCGCCAGCATTGATACTGACATTATCGACATCATCGAACTGGGAGTGGGTGACGGACACAAGACCCAACTGGTACTGGAGGGTTTTCTCAAGTTGCGGAAAGAGATCAACCTTTACCCTATCGACATATCGGCAAAAGCCATGGCCCAGCTTGGAGAAACCCTGGGACAGCATGAACGCCTGACAATACATGGCGTCATTGCCGACTATTTCGCAGGTCTGGCACATGTGCGCGAACATTCAACCAATCGACAACTGGTCCTGTTTCTTGGCTCCAATATCGGTAACTTTAACCCGTTACAAAGCCAGCGTTTTCTCAAGAAACTGCGCAGTATCCTCAAACCCGGCGACCATCTTCTAATTGGCTTTGATTTAAAGAAAGATATTGCCACACTTAATCGCGCCTATAACGACAGTGCCGGATACACCCGGCAATTCAACCTGAACCTGCTACAACGAATTAATAATGAGCTCGGCGGCCAGTTCAACCTGGACCAGTTTGAACACTATGGTGCCTTTAATCCAAGACTGGGAGCAATGGAGAGTTTCCTTATCTCAAAACAACGACAAAGCGTTTACATTGCCGCCCTGGATAGTCATTTCGAGTTCGATAAATTCGAGCCAGTACACCTGGAGTATTCTTTCAAGTACCTGGAAGAAGAAATTGAGAAACTGGCAGAAGATACCGGCTTCGAGGTCGTGCACCATTACCTGGATGACGAGGAACGCTTTGTAGATTCACTCTGGCGTGTAAGCTGATGCGGCTTTACTTATCCTGCAGGTAGCGCTCATCCCGAAAGCTGAACACCCATTCGGGACGATAGACCACGAACACGGTCAGTAAACCACATGTCAGGAAAGATTCCGCAAAACTCATCAGGTACACGAATGGCAGGTATTCATTGATTAATGTTGACCATGAGTGCACATCAAACAACCAGAACGGCAATGCCGATAAGGTACCGGCCAGGCAGTAGGCCAGGGCCGAACCAAAAAAAGCGGACACGTATAGATAAATATACAGGTTATGCGGTAATAAATATTCTATCAGCAAAAACACAAGGTAGCTGAACGAGACTGCAAACAGGGCATAAAAGATGATTGCCAGGGGTAAATTTTGCGGCAACATATTTCCCCATAAGCAGATAAGCAATGAAACCACGGCAACGCCTAATACGCCCAGTTGCCAGCCAAACATCAGTGCGAACAGCATGGCTCCCAGCAAATGTATGTGAAAGTCTTCCCCCGCCCCGGCACGGATCATCCATACGATTGCCAGCAACAGTATGCAAATCAACCAAACATTTAAAACACCCCTCTGACGTATTTTTATCCAATCCACCCGGGTTACAATTAATAACAATGGCAGCACTGCCAATATAGATAAAATCCATATGTAAGCTACTGGCAAAAATTGAAACGTATAATCCATACTAGAATCGGGTGAGCAGTAAATGCATCACCTTATCTTTTTATTTGACGTTGTTAAGTGCAAGCAATGAAACAACAATAAACATGCCTGGCACAACCATGCACTGAACATCAGGAAAGACTAGTCGAACTCGAAACGATAAATAGGTACTTCCCGCTCATAACCACGTAACTTCGCGTATTCAACATCGGTATGACGAATTGTCTTGTCGTCGCCCAGTTGATCAATCACGGCCTGGCTCACCCTGATTTGCATGGCATCTGCATAATTACAGATGCGCGAAGAAAGATTAACGGTCTCTCCAAGTGCCGAGTAGTCAAGATGTTCGTTTGAACCAATATTACCGATCAGTACCGGCCCGTAATGTAAACCGATACCAATGGGTAACGGCTCCGGATGTTTAACGGCCTGCTCGATAATCTGCCTGGCACATTCGCAGGCATTAAGCACTGCACGATCACCATCAAATATCGCCATCAACCCGTCACCACCAAACTTGTCAATGTAACCATGGTACTTGTAAACCATATCAACCTGTTGTCCCAGGCTGTAACTGATGCGGGCAAACAGTTCCTGCAGCTCTATCCTGGTACTTAGACTGGTAAAGCCCCGTATATCGGTGAACATCACGCAAACGTGATGCAACTCCGGTTCCGGCACAAGCCCGGTTGTGGCATAGGCCTCGACCATGCGTTGGGTACGCGAAGAAATATAACGATTCAGGTAACGACGGATGCGCTCCAGTTCATCGTAATAGCCTTTCTTTTCAAGATGGCTTTTCAAACGGGCATTGAGAACGACCGGGTTGACCGGCTTGGAGATAAAATCACTGGCACCCACGGACAACACCTCGCCAAGATTGGCCTCTTCGTCCATGGAGGTGATAACAATTATCGGGGTTAACTTGTACTGATCAAGGGCACGCAGCTTTTTACAGAGTTCCACGCCGCCCAGGCCGGGCATACTGAGATCGATTAAAAACGCGTCGTAATCTTTCTCCATTGCCTTGAACAGGCACTTTTCTCCGCGGTCAGTGCCATCAACGCGGTAGCCATAATCTTCGAGCGTGGCCGTCAGAACGGTCAGCGTAGTCTGGTCATCATCTGCCAGAAGTACAGACTTTGATGTCATTAAGGGGTCTCCGATACCGAGCGCCCTTCCCTGTGGCCAATCTTGTTTATAGTAATAAAGTACTAGTATAACAGGATAAATATTAGGAAATTAAATTGTTTGTGAACGGTTTATAAAAAAACTATAAAGAAATGTGCTGGTTCAAACATATCTCGAGAATACTATGCGCTGGCGGAGAGCCTGGTTGGTCAATTACTTGCAATTGAAGACTAAACTACAAATGTGTGGGGATTCACTATTTGATTCGCGATTCTTTCGGCAAATTCGAGGGGAAGGTGCACGCAAAATGTCACACCCGGTTCATACAGATTTAACATTGCAGGGGTAATGTAAGCCTCCCTTTGATTGTTAGGCTTGAGTACCAAGCAAGGACGCGGTCCAGGATATTGTTAATCAGGGAGTTCTTACACATCCTGGCCTAAGGGTATTCAATCGGGATTAGCCAGGCTGCCTGTATGGGATGGAAAACATGCAGGCAGCCATCTTATTTTTAATATTTCCCCACATACTGGTATTTGATTTTTTCCCATTCGGGCGAAAACAACAGGGATAACAGTACCAGGTTAAATTCATGTCGCTTAAAAGCCCTTCTTCCGGGAATGAAAAGGCATAATCATCCTGTCCAGCACTGCATCAGATACGTTTGCCACAATTCCGGATTGGCACATACCAATATGTGCCCGGAGTCCCATTTGAATTTTCTAAAAAGAGTCTTGTGTTAACTGGTTATAGCAGTCTGAAGCTTCAATTATGCCGACGGCGGGTTCACGAACACTCTGAATTCATGCCAGAATACAAACAAATATAACATTTGAGGGTGTCGTCTAATGAGCAGGCCGAAACAAACTCTATTATGGATGAGTGTTTTCATACTACTGGTTTTAATTGGATGCTTATTGCTGTTTAAGCCCCTGTATCAGGCATTTCTCGCCAATGTAGCATTCAACTCCGTCATATTCGCCGTATTCCTGGTTGGAATAGTCATCAATTTTCGTCAGGTAATAAGGCTTTACCCCGAGGTAGAATGGATAGAACGTTATCAGACCAGCACAACTTCTGCCCGTGTCGTAAGCCCCAAGCTCCTGTCTTCCATGGCGCACTTGCTGGACGGAAGAAAAGACATGGTGATGTCCACGCATTCACTGCAGACCATTCTTGAATCAATTCGAACCCGTCTGGAAGATGCCCGCGATTTGTCACGTTACATAATTGGTGTATTAATTTTCCTCGGACTGTTGGGCACATTCTGGGGGTTGATGGCAACAGTCAGTTCGATTGGCGGCCTCATAAGTGAAATGTCAGTAGAAGGCAGGGACGGCGCTGCTATATTCGCAAGCCTGAAAAACAGTCTTTCCGGACCACTATCGGGAATGGGGGTGGCTTTTTCTTCTTCACTTTTTGGACTCGCCGGATCTTTGGTAGTGGGCTTTCTCGACTTACAGGCCGGCCATGCGCAAAACCGATTTGTAAATGAACTGGAAGAATGGTTGTCAAGTAGTACACGTATTTCCAGTGGCATGCTTTCTGACGATAGCGGTGCTATTGGTGCTCCGGCCTATTTACAGGCGTTGCTGGAGAAGACCGCAGACACCCTGGAAAAAATGCATCGCGCCGATAAAAGTGAAGACAAGCAGAGAAACACGTTGAACCAGCAACTCGAAGAGATGCGTAATAGTTTTGATAAGTTTAACGAGTTACTTGGAGAGCAGAATGAGAAACTGGAACGAGTGAATAACACCCAGACAGACATTGCCCGATTGTTAAAAGACACAATGGAAAGCCTGGACAAATCTTCAGATGATGAGGAGTTACGGTCTGAATTACGCCTGTTAACCAAAACCATTGCCAATGCATTGGCTTCGAAAGGCAGTGCATGACTACATTGCGCCGACGACACCCCATTAACATCTGGCCGGCATTTGTTGATGCGACGGCTTCACTGTTGTTGGTCGTAGTATTTGCACTGCTGCTTGCAATCATGGGCCACCTGGTCTTGAGCACAAGCCTTACTGACAAGGAAGATGCACTCATCAGGCTGGGTGAGCGGATTGATAAGTTGTCCGAAGAATTGTCTCTTGAACAGGCAGAAACAGCTCGGCTGAAAGAAACACTGGCAATACGTACCGCCAGCCTGAAAGAAACAGAAGCTGTGCTCGAGACATCACGACTGACGCTGGCAGAAAAAGAAGAGTTACTTAAGGAAAGCAATTTAACTATCAACGAACAACAAAGCACTATTGCCGAACAACTGGATGTGATTGGTAAGTTACAATCTGACATCGAGGCATTAACTGCGCTAAGAGACAGGATTGAGCAGGAATTACAACAAAGTATCTCTCAACGTGAGGATATAAAACAAAAGTTACAGGCTGAAAGTGAACTCAACCTGCGCAACGTGGCACAAATAGAATTGTTAAATCGCCAGCTGCAGGAATTGCGTCAGCAATTATCAGCACTTACCGATGCGTTAGATGTTGCCGAACAGGATATTGTAGATAAGCAAACTGTCATTGAAGACCTTGGGGAACGATTAAATATCGCCCTCGCCAATAAGGCACAGATGTTACAGAAATACCGGTCCGAATTTTTCGGTCGTTTGCGCGATGCACTGGAACAATACCCTGATATTCGCATTGATGGCGATCGCTTTATCCTGCCAACTGAGTTGCTGTTTGAAAGTGGTTCTGCACAATTGGGCAAGAGTGGGAAACAACAGGTCAAACAACTGGCAATTTCATTACAGGATATTGCCGCCGTTATCCCCGATGACATTGACTGGATATTACGTATTGATGGTCATACCGATAAACGCCCAATTAACGGTCCCGTCTTTTATTCCAACTGGGAGTTATCAACTGCCAGGGCGATCAGTATCGTTGAAGAAATGGTTAAATTCGGTATTCCAGCCAGGCGTATGGCTGCTACCGGTTTTGCTGAATTCCATCCCGTTGACCCTGCAAACACGGCTGAAGCTTACTCAAAAAACCGGCGTATAGAATTAAAACTAACCAGCCGTTAATCATTATTTGTAAATTTAATGGTGGGCCGTGTAGGGATCGAACCTACGACAAATGGATTAAGAGTCCACTGCTCTACCAGCTGAGCTAACGGCCCAAGGAGTGATTAGTGATTGGTGAGAGCTAATTAGTAAAAAGCACTATTCACGAATTGCTAATCACTAGTCACTAATCACTAGTCACCAGATAAATGGGGTGACTGATGGGGCTCGAACCCACGACGACCGGAATCACAATCCGGGGCTCTACCAGCTGAGCTACAGTCACCATTGTTGTAAATACTTGCCAGATATTATCGCATATTTGGCGCGCCTGAGAGGACTTGAACCTCTAACCCCCGGCTTAGAAGGCCGGTGCTCTATCCGGTTGAGCTACAGGCGCATTCGGACTTCTATGAGTAATTGGTCGGGGAAGAGGGATTCGAACCCCCGACCCTCTGCTCCCAAAGCAGATGCGCTACCAGACTGCGCTATTCCCCGAATTCCTTACGCTGCCAGATTCATCATGAATCAATGCAGCCTGTATCTCCAGCCTCTAACAGGACGTGCGATAATACGCGCCCCGTGAAACCAGGTCAATTTGTAATCGCGCTTTTATTCGCGACTTAAATCAACTAGTTACGCCGCCAGATTGTGCCCTGCGCTGTATCTTCCAGGCTAATGTTCATCGCCGTTAGCTGGTCACGTATCTGGTCCGCAGTGGCGTAGTCTTTTGCTGCCTTGGCATCGGCACGGGCCTGGATCAATTTTTCGATTTCTTCACCATCAGCATCGGAAGCAGAGCCAGACTGCAGGAAATGCCTGGGGTCATCCTGCAACAGGCCCAGTACCTCGGCCAGTGACTTCAGTGTCCTGGCCAGGGACTTCGCTTTTTCGGAGGACTTATCATCGACCTTGTTCAACTCTCGCGCGAGTTCATGCAAGAGTGCGATTGATTTCGGCGTATTGAAATCATCGTTCATGTACTCGTTAAACTGATCCCGTTTTGTTTGATCAATACCGGCACTATCAAAATCAGTCGCATCACGTAGCGCGGTATATAAACGTGTCAGTGCAGCCCTGGCCTCGCCCAGGTTTTCCTGCGAGTAATTCAACGGGCTGCGGTAATGACTGGATAATATAAAGAAACGTACCACTTCTGGCTGGAACTGCTTCAATACCTCGCGCACGGTAAAAAAGTTACCCAGCGATTTGGACATCTTCTCCTCGTCGATACGTACAAAGCCATTATGTATCCAGGTATTGACGAATTTTTCACCGGTTGCACATTCCGATTGGGCTATCTCGTTTTCGTGATGAGGAAATTGCAGGTCCTGGCCACCACCATGGATATCGAAATGGTTGCCAAGGCATTGGGTCGACATGGCCGAGCACTCGATATGCCATCCCGGCCGTCCATCACCCCAGGGTGAGGACCAACTCGGTTCATCTGGCTTGGCCGCTTTCCAAAGTACAAAGTCCAGCGGATCTTTTTTCTCGTCCTGCACTTCCACGCGCTCACCGGCACGGAGTTCATCCAAATGCTTGCCAGAGAGCTTGCCGTATTCCTTGAACGATTTTACATCGAAGTAGACATCATTGTTGCTGCCCACGTAGGCATGTTCGTTTTCAATGAGCTTCGAAATCATATCGATGATGGGCTGCATCGTGGTTGTGGCACGCGGTTCTTCATCGGGGGGTAAAACACCCAGAGCAGCCGAGTCCTCGTTCATGGCCTCGATGTAGCGCTCGGTTAGATCAGAGATGGATTCGTTGTTCTCATTGGCGCGCTTGATGATCTTGTCATCTATATCAGTGATATTACGTACGTAATGCACCTCGTAGCCGGTGCTGCGCAAATGACGGGCAATCATGTCAAACACCACCATGACCCGCGCGTGGCCCACATGACACAGGTCATACACGGTCATACCGCATACATACATGCGAACCTTGTTCGCTTCGATGGGTTGGAATGTTTCTTTTTGCCGGGTCAGGCTGTTGTAGATTTTTAACACGAGATTACCGCTACTTGTGGCTAATATTCGGATTTATCAATGATTTTCCCAATGGCAGCGCATCTTAGCGGAAAGGCCGGCCATCGACAAAAGGAATTTGTCATTATCATTCAAGCAGGCATAATCCATGTAAATCAATAATATAAGCGGAGAAAGAGATGAAGGTGCAAATGACAACCACGCTGGGCCCGATCACGCTGCAACTGGAGTCAGAAAAGGCCCCCGAGACGGTCAGTAATTTTATCAGTTACGTCGAGAGCGGTTTCTACGACGGCACCATCTTTCACAGGGTAATAGAGGATTTCATGATCCAGGGCGGTGGTATGGACAAGGACATGAATACCAAGCCAACCAATGATCCGATAAAGAACGAAGCCAATAATGGCCTGAAGAATGCCTACGGCACGGTGGCCATGGCACGTACATCTGCACCCCACTCTGCCTCGTCACAATTCTTCATCAATACCAACGACAACCCGTTTCTGGATTTCCAATCTGAAAGCGCCGACGGCTGGGGTTACTGCGTGTTCGGCAAGGTGATTTCCGGTATCGAGGTCGTCAATGCCATCGAGGAAAAAACCACCACCACGCGTAACGGGCACCAGGACGTGCCTGAAGAAATCATCGAGATTGAAAAAATGGAAGTGCTACTGGATGAAGCTGAAGGATAAACTGCGCTTAGCATGACCACGTTTTTTATTTCCGACCTGCACCTGAGTCAAACACGACCGGAGAAAATTGAACTTTTTCAACAACTGTTACAAGGGCCCGCTCTTGATGCTGATGCGTTGTATATTCTCGGCGACCTTTTCGAAAATTTCTGGATTGGTGTAGATGATCCTCGAGCACCGAATAAGCAGGTATTGTCATTACTGAGGGACTACACGGTCAGACCAGGCACACACCTGGTTATGATGCGTGGTAACCGCGACTTTCACATCGATCATCGGTTTGCCGAGGCTACCGGTTGTGAACTGGTAGTGGACCCGCATGTGATCACACTGGATGGTGAGCGTGTGCTACTCATGCATGGCGATACGCTTTGTAGCGACGATGTCGATTACCAGAAATGGCGCAAGTTTATCGCGAATCCGTTTATTCGCTGGTTAAATCTGCACCTGCCGTTTTCGTTACGACAACGCATAGCCACCGGAGTACGTGAATACACCGTGGAGGCCACTGAGCAAAAACTACCCGAGATAACCGATGTCACCCAGGCAACCGTGGTGGCAACCATGCAGAAACACAATGTTTTAACGTTGATACATGGTCACACGCATCGCCAGGCGATGCATGATGTAACGCTGGAGAGTGGTGCCGGTAGGCGCATAGTGCTGGGTGACTGGTATGAAAAGGACTGCGTGCTGGTCAAGGACAGCGCAGGATTTCGCTTTGAACGCGTGGTCGCATTGCTGGACAATGCCTGAATTTCACTTCCAGGCTAATGATTTAAAAAAAGTTTTTACTAATTGTGACGTAGTTCACACTTTGTCGGACGGGCACACTATAGACTGTATTTGTTTTCCAATCTGAACTTGTGCATTCGCATAAGTCGCATGAATTAGAAGTGCAGGTCGAATCAGCTACTTCATCCTGCTTTTAACACAAGGCAAGCATGGTACTGAACGCAGAATCGAATAATGAATAAAAAAATAAACCGCGTAATTCTTATCGATGACAGCGAGTCGGATAATTTTATTCACAAAAAATTGCTTGAAGAAAGCGGCTCCACTACCGAAATTGTGATCATGACCACTGCTGCTGCCGCGCTGGATTACCTGGTTAATAACCAGGAGAATCATACCTATCCCGGCATGATCCTGCTGGACGTGAATATGCCCAGGATGGACGGCTGGGACTTTATTAAGGAATACACAAAATTACCCGACGAAACACAGACCGCATATGTGTTGAATATATTTACAAGTTCGTCAAAGCTTTCAGATATGGACAAGGCATCGAAAACGCAAATCAAATCCTACGTCAAGAAACCATTAAGTATTTCGAAAATAGAAAACCTGATGAAACTGCATTTCCCTGAGTGCCTTTGATTTAAACAGGCAGCGGAAATTATCAATAATGAATGGCTGGAGAAAACTAGCCGAGTTTGCCAGACAGTGTCATGATGGCGATCACCGCCAGCCAGATGATTAATGTGCGGTTTAATTGCCCTTTCAACTCACGCATCCAGTAGGCCTTACCCCTGCTGGATACATCCACTTCAGCATCATATTGCAATGCACCGAGTCCGCCCTCCGTTAACACCTCGCGATTGACTCCCAGGGAAAGCTTTTCATTGCGGCGCCAGCCATCCAGCGCCTGCATCAGGTGACCTGCCAACGCCATACCCAGCACGGTCAGGCGTGAGGAAGGCCATTCCAGTATGTTGAGCAGGTCACGCAGGCTGTCGGCAAAGCCGCCGCGAATTTCACGTAACTCCCTGCTCAGTAAAGAAACCAGTCTGTACAGAACAGCACCAGCAATGCCCAGGATCAGGAACCAGAAGATGACAGCAAAGCTTCGTTGTTGTGATTCCAGCAGGCTCGACTTGATCACATCGACCTCGCTAACACTATCGGTAGCAAATTCGGGTGAAACCAGTTCTGCTTCAAGACGCTCTCGCTCAGCGTCATTATCTTCCTCTATAGCACTGATATAAAAGTCCAGGTCCCGATCGAGTTTTTCGGGTGACAGGCAGTAAATCAGCAAGGCCAACGTGAAAAGCGACTCCAGGAACCAGGAGTAGTGATCCAAATAAAGTTGCAGGCCAATGACGATGACCATGGGAAACAGTAACAGGCAGATGACGCCGAAAGGTCCAGACCAGATGCCAATATGACCCAGTTTTTTCTCGGTCCAGTAGTGATAACCGATCCACCAGGAAGATGTACGCAAACGCTCCAACCCGTCGACAAAAAAAACCAGGCCCAGGGCGATTAAAAGCAGTATCAATGTCATGCTGGCACCATAGCAAAGAAGTAATCCCAATCAAACGCCGGGCCGGGATCCGTTTTCCTGCCTGGCGCTATATCCGAGTGGCCTACGATACGCTCTCTTGTTATCCCCTGCCAGCGTG
The DNA here is from genome assembly GCA_965229565.1 of Gammaproteobacteria bacterium. GTDB lineage: Bacteria > Pseudomonadota > Gammaproteobacteria > Eutrophobiales > Eutrophobiaceae > JANQNX01. The sequence continues at coordinate 2,158,611 of OZ245888.1, forward strand.
ATCGAATCACCCTGGTTAAATCTGCCAGCCGCTGGTACTGAATTTCGCAGTATGGATCCTCGTCGCAGCCCTCGAGCTCAATACCAATGGAAAAATCATTACAGGTATCCCTGCCCTGGAACTCAGAGGCTCCGGCATGCCATGCCCTCTGAATCAGCGGGACGTACTGCGTAACCTGTCCCTGCCGGTCGATCATCAAATGCGAGGACACGCGCAGATCGCAGATTTCTGCAAAGTAAGGGTGCGCACCTCGGTCAAGGCAGTTGGTAAATAATTGATCGATGTACTCTCCGCCGTACTGCCGGGGCGGCAGGCTGATGCCGTGCACTACCAGCAGCGAAATATCACCAGGATCAGGCCTGGTGTCATAATTTGGCGAGGCCACCCTGCGCGTACCCTTGATCCATTCTCCGGCCTGGTCTATCTCGAAACTCATCAATATTCAGCTACAAGTAAATATGATTCACTATACCAGCCATGCGCGGACCGGCACATTCGAAAACAGGTTTGAAGCACTACTCGGCAGCGGTTTCGAGCAGCTTGATGATTTGCTTGTTCTTGGTTTTCTCAGCCAACTGCATGGCATCCTTGTCATTCTTGTCCTTTATCTTTGGATCGGCGCCGGCGTTTAGCAACACTTCCACGACCTGAATTTTCTGATTCGCCACCGCGATCATCAACGCCGTCCTGCCCGTACCATCTGCCGTGTTAACGTCTACGCCCTCAACCACCAGTTCCTCGACGATACCTACATTGCCGTAGTATGCAGCACCCATCAGGGCCGAACGGCCGGCACTATTCGTGGCATTGACGTTGACACCATCAGCCAGCATGGACTTTACCTTGCCCAGTTCGCCTTCCTTGGCGGCAACGTAGAGTTTTAAGTCGGTATTTTCCTCGGCAACGACACATAGCGGCAACAAAAGCATGCTATAAAAACATGCTGTTATTACCTTGAATATAATGTTGTGAACATATCTCATCAGTCGTACAACCAGTTGCTTATAGCCCTGATATCGGTTCCTGTGACAGAATCTTGAGTATGGAAAGCAACGATTTTCAGAAACGGACCGGCAAGACCATGATTATTCTTGGCTGGATCACCGTATTGGGACTGCTGACCGTGTTTTTCTCCGATTACCTGACCAGGCAATACAATCCAAACCAGGAATTGACCATTACCCGGACTAATAACGGGGCAGCCGAGGTACGCCTGCAGCGCAACCGCTATGGACATTATGTTGCCACTGGCACGATCAACAACCAGCCAGTCACATTTTTACTCGATACCGGAGCAACACATATCAGTGTTCCGGGTAGAGTCGCACGTGAACTCGGACTTGAGGCGGGAATGCGGATGCCGGTTGCCACCGCCAACGGGCAGATAGACGTCTATGCCACACGTCTCGACAGCGTGAACCTGGGCGGTATCGAATTAAGTAACGTCAGGGCCAATATCAACCCCTACATGGACATGGACGATATCCTGCTCGGTATGAGCTTCCTGAAACACCTGAATTTCTCCCAGCAAGGCGATCAGCTTATTATTAGACAGTATTGAAAAAGGTCATATAAGCTTCTGTTTTAATTAATATATAAGACCAAACTTGAGACGATTTCTATGCAATGGCTTGAGAATAAATTAAACCTGCTCAGCGGCATTATCTGGGGTGAATACCTGCTCATCCCTTTACTGGCGCTGGTTGGTATTTACCTGACGATTGGTCTGCGCGCCCTTACCTGGCGCAAGATTGGTACCGCATTTCATGCGCTTTGGTCAGGCCGAAAAGAAACAGACGTTGTAAAAGGTGACATCAGCCCTTTCCAGGCGCTGATGACCGCGCTATCAGCCACGGTAGGTACCGGCAACATCGCCGGTGTGGCTACTGCGATTTATTTTGGTGGCCCGGGCGCCATCTTCTGGATGTGGGTCATTGCCCTGTTTGGCATGGCCACCAAGTATGCCGAAGCCGTGCTTGCGGTCAGCTATCGGGAAACCGATTCGCTCGGTAATTATGTCGGTGGCCCAATGTATTACATCCGCAACGGTCTTGGTGAAAACTGGCGCTGGATGGCATCGGCCTTTGCCTTTTTCGCCATGTTTGCCGCGTTTGGTATTGGCAACATGGTGCAATCAAACTCGGTCGCCGACGAAATCAACGCGACGTTTGCGGTGCCCACCTGGATGACCGGTCTGGTCATGGCAATTGTCGCAGGACTGGTCATTATTGGCGGGGTAAAACGCATCGCGCATGTCACGGAAAAACTGGTACCGTTCATGGCGGTTGTCTACGTGTTGGCCGCCCTTTCCATTGTCATCATAAATATTTCCGAGTTACCCGGCGTAATTACGCTAATCGTAGATAGCGCATTTAATGGCGCTGCAGCCAGTGGTGGCTTTGCTGGGGCCACTATCTGGATGGCATTACGCTGGGGCTTTGCCCGTGGCATTTTCTCCAACGAGGCAGGACTAGGTAGCGCACCGATAGCGCATGCAGCCGCCCAGACCAACGATCCGATTAAACAAGGCATGGTTGCCATGCTGGGCACATTCATTGACACATTGATTATATGCAGCATGACAGCCTTCGTCATAATCCTTACCGGAACCTGGAACAGTGGCCTGACCGGTGCGCCTATGACATCGGCGGCATTTTCTGCCGGCCTGTTTGGCTATGGCGGTTACGTGGTGACCTTCGGTATTATCTTCTTTGCGTTTACCACTATACTCGGCTGGAGTTATTACGGTGAGCGTGCGGCTGGCTACCTGTTTGGGACAGGTATCATCAAGTATTACCGTTTATGCTGGATAGTCGCTATATTTATTGGAGCAGTGGTCAAGCTGAACCTGGTGTGGGCCTTTGCCGACGTCATGAACGGCTTGATGGCACTGCCTAACCTGGTAGCGTTGTTGCTGTTAAGTCCAATTGTATTCAGCAAGACACGAACTTATTTCAACAAGCAGTAGTACTATGGAAGTTAGTGAAAAAGTCATAAAGGATAACGTGACCCTCGCCCTGAAAGAGGACGTGGGCACGGAAGATATTACCGCCTCGTTGCTGGATGAAGGCGCGAGCAGCAAGGCCACGTTGATCAGCCGTGAAGACGCCGTACTTTGCGGCAAGGCCTGGTTCGATGAATCCTTTCGTCAACTCGACACGGACATCAAGATCGATTGGAAAGTAGATGACGGAGACACGATACACGTGAATCAAAAACTGTGTGTATTAACAGGCTGTACCCGCGCCCTGCTGACCGGTGAACGTACCGCGATTAATTTCCTGCAAACCCTGTCCGGTACGGCCACCATGGTCAGCGAGTATGTCAGGCAGATACGTGGCACCGGTGCCAGGTTACTGGATACCCGTAAAACCCTGCCCGGACTCCGACTTGCACAAAAATACGCGGTCACCTGTGGTGGCGGTATGAATCACCGTGTCGGGTTATACGACGGCTTTCTGATCAAGGAAAACCATATCCTTGCCAACGGCAGTATCACCAATGCCATACAACAGGCCAAAAAGCGCGACCTGCCCGTGGAAGTCGAGGTGGAAAACCTGAAAGAACTCGAAGAGGCCCTGGAGGCAGATCCGGACCGTATCCTGCTGGATAATTTCAGTATTGATGAACTGTTCAGGGCAGTAGAAATGGCCCAGGGCCGTACCAGTCTGGAGGCCTCGGGCAACATTACCTTGAAGAACCTGCGCAACGTCGCCAAGACCGGCGTCGATTATATTTCCATCGGCGCCCTGACCAAGCACGTCACGGCCGTGGACTTTTCGTTGCGCTTTGAACCCTTATCCTAGGAATTTAAGGGTGCTTCTAAAAACCTGGATTTTTTCGTGAGTACAAGGAAGCGAGGCGCGCAGGACCGGAGTGTATAAACGCATACATGAGGATTCGAGCACCGCGCTGACGAAGTAATCGCGGAAAAATATAGTTTTTAGATGTGCCCTAGAGCTTGTCCTTAACGATGTTATAGATGTTCTCTTTCAGGGACTCCATGTCTGACAGCATGGCTTCCAGCTGCTTTTGACGATCATCGGCAAACTCCTTGTCCTTGATACCACCGATATTAATGTAAACATTCAAGGCGGCACTACGCAGGCCTGCATAACCCGCAAGCACAGCCACACCGGCATCACTGATCACATTCTTGTTACCGATCTCGGCAATTGGCTGACTCAGCTTGATGACTTCATAACACAGCTTGGCGCATTCCAGAGGTACATCGGTAGCTTCTTTTAATGCTTCCTGGATCTCGGCAGAACGTGCCGCCTTCTGCTCGTCAGTGTCCTTGGGCATACCGTATGAAGCCATAACACGATTAAATACACGCACATCATCCGCGATGGCATCGGTCAATTTCATACGTAACACTTCGGCGGCTGCCAGTATTTCCTGGGACTGAGAATCGACGTCTTCATAACCCTTTTTACCAATGGTAAAATGCGCCACCATACTGATGAGTGCCGCCCCCATGGCGCCGGATACCGCGGCAGCGCCGCCTCCGCCAGGCGTGGAAGCTTTACTGGCAAGTTCATCCAGGAATGTCTGGATACTCATGTCTTTTATCATTGATTAATCTCCCAAAGCTTGAAAAGGCCGGCGATTATAAGACAAAAGTAATTCAAAGCGTAATCGGGACAGAGAACGGTACCCAGACCGGCCCTGTCCGTCAGTTGTGGCTGACGTCCGCTTGGGTTACCGTATGCCCCGCTTGCGTCAGCGTTTGTAGTGCAGAATTTTTGAAGATTTTATTTAACATATTGATATTTATATATAATTAGAGGAAAACATAATGAAAAAACTGCTTTACCAACTTGATACCGATCAGCACCCCTCCGTTTTCGATAACGTGGTTGCCTATGACGGTGGCGCTGACCAGGTCATTGGCTACGGCAATGTCAACCCGGATAACTGCTCGGGCCTGGTGGAAGGCGCTATTTTCACCCGTGCCCCAAAGGAAAAGAAAAATACCGCGATATTTGTAGGCGGTGGCGACATGGCTGCCGGGGAAGAACTCTACAAGGCGATTCAGAAAGTCTTTTTCTACGATTTCCGCGTATCCGTGATGCTGGATAGTAACGGCAGTAACACCACCGCCGCTGCCGGCGTGGCCAAGTTGTTAAGCAGCGGCCCCATCAAGGGCAAGAAATGTGTCGTACTGGCTGGTACCGGCCCCGTTGGCCTGCGCGCGGCCTACATGTTTGCCTCGGAAGGTGCCAGCGAAGTTGTTATCACCTCACGTGGTATAGAGAAGGCCGAAAAAGCCTGCAAAGGCATCAAGGAAAGATTTGGCGTAGATATTACACCAGCCGCCGGCCCTGACTTTGATGAACGTGCCAAGGTCTGTGAAGACGCAAACATCATTTTTGCGACTGGTGCAGCCGGTGCGGAGTTATTGAAAGAAGAACACTGGCAGAAGAATAAAAACCTGGAAATGATTGCCGACGCCAATGCCACCCCACCGTTAGGTATCGGTGGTACCGACATGATGGATAAAGGCAAAGAGTATGGTGGCAAAGTTGTCTGGGGCGCCATCGGTTTTGGCACCTTAAAACTGGCTCTGCATCGCGCCTGTATTGCCAGGCTATTCGAATCCAATGACCAGTTATTTGATGCCGAAGAAATCTTTGCGCTGGCAAAGGAAATGGCATAATTTGCATACATTTACTCTGGCGGTTTAAATCAACGTGTCTGTATCTAATTTCTTGTCCCGGCAGACAGCGAGACTTGTCTCGCTGCTGCTGTTAACTGGTTTCCTGCAAGTCGTTCATGCCGAAACATTTGAAGAAGGCAAAGACGCGTACCTGAACAAGGATTACGCACGAGCGCTTGAAATCCTCAAACCTCTTGCAGAACAGGGTAATTCCCAGGCGCAGATCACAATGGGCTTGATGCATGACTACGGTCACGGTGTACCCAAGGACCCGACACAATCGATTAAATGGTATCGCATGGCTGCCGAGCAAGGTGTGCCACTGGTACAGCATGACCTGGGGGTAAAGTATTTCCAGGGACAGGGTGTTGAGCAAAATTACAAGGAGGCGGCGAAGTGGTGGGAAATGTCTTCGAATGCCGGCATTGCTGATTCACAGTTCAATCTCGGCCTGATGTATTACCGCGGTATTGGCATTGACAAGGACCACGTCAAGGCAGCGGAATTATTTGAAAAGGCGGCCGCGCAGGGACATGGCAATGCTCAATACAGTCTCGCGGTTATGTATGCCTTTGGACAAAGCAAGCCAAAAGACTACAACAAGGCACTGGAGTGGTTCAGGAAGTCTGCCTCACAGGAAATTGCCCAGGCACAGTTTAACCTCGGCGTATTCTATGAGAACGGTTACGGCGTGGATAAAGACCTTGAGCAGGCACGTGACTGGTACGTCCTTGCGGCCAACCGGGGATTGCAGGAAGCGATAGAGAAACTGCGTACACTGGAAACGGCCAAGGGCAAGAAAGAAACAGCTACCGCGAAAGCTACAGCTGATCAAGCAAGCAGGCAGCCAACTGTGGCTGAAGCAAAAAAAACCAGGCCAGCAAACGATGAAACGACTGTCACGCAATCAACCCCAACGGCATCTACCTCCGCGGACTATAATCTCAGTGATTGGCTCAGGCAGCAGCCTGCAGATCAATACACCTTGCAACTCGGCAGCCTCACCAATGAAGAGGATATGATTAACTACGTGAAGGGCACAGGCCTTGGTTCAAACGCGGGATACATCAAGGTTATCGTCAAGGATGTGACACGCTATAATGCCATCTACGGGATTTACGACAGTTACGATAATGCGCAACAGGCAATACAGGATCTCCCGGCCGCAATAAGAAATTCCAAGCCGTGGGTCAGGAACACGGGTATACTGCAAGGCATCCTGTTTTGATCCAGTAAAATTGCAAGCGTGGTATAAATGGCTTCTTTTAAAGCTATCCTGCGAAATAACCCGGAAGAGTTAATACAGTTGCTCTACAGGTTTAGCGATTCCAAAACAGGCGAAGTCGAAAGAACCGAAAACATTGCCAGGCATCTTAAACTCAAACCGGCACAATTAATCTGCGCAATCGGGTTTAACCCCCAGCTTCCTGAACTGTCAGAAATCCCCCCTATACTTGGCTATAAAACCAGCGCTGATTTGATACAGGCGCGGAATGAATACTTTATCAATGACATTTACAAACATCTAACGTTGGATAACATCCTGTCGATCTACGCTTCGATCACTGGCAACAGTGACATGCAACAGGTGCTGGAATACCTGCTGGAAAGAAGACTGAAAAATATCGAGAAACGCATTGATGAAACCGTTAACTCACTCATTATCGATAAGTACAAGGAAGAAATGCGTGGTATCTATTCTGATGATGTCGTCAGCATAGATTTTGTTGAAAAAAGACTGGAAGATGCCGATAGTGGTTTCCGCGCGTTACTGAATGAAGTGTCCCTGATTGTAGACAGTAAACTGATACCGGCAGGCGATATTTTTTTTCGTGATACCATTCTGCCACAGGAAAAAAAGAAATTGCTCGACAAGGGCATGATACCTGCAAAGCTGATCAACATGCGGCTAAGTGACCCGAAGATATCAAGAGCTGAAAAAAAATTACTTAATGAATACGCAAAGGGAAACAGCAGAAAATAATCGATGGCCAGCTTTACCGAATTACTCACTGCTTCTGACGATGAACTGGTCAGGATTTTCTACAAGACCAGCGCAGGCGAGGAAACTAATTTCATCAAGCGAATCAATATTATCGCCCGCAAGCTGGAATTGAACCATACCCAATTGGTATGCGCGCTTGGTTTCAACAAGCACATACGTGACTTAACCGATATCCAGCAACAGCTTGGATTTCGTTCCTATAAATTACTAACGGTACGACAAAACGAACTGTTTACGACAGATACTTATAAACACCTGTCCATCGAAAACATACTGGATATTTACGCCGAACGCCTGGAAGACCAGGATATCCTGGAAAACCTTCGTGCACTGCTGTTGCCGCGGCTGGCGCATATCGAGACGGACATCGACAAGAACGAGGACCCTGGACACGTGATCAGCTATCGCATGGAAGTACATGCGATCTACACCTCCGGCATCGCGGACAAGGCCTTTGCTGACAAACGCTTGCGTATGAACAATGGCCAGTTCAGGCGCATGGCCAACGAGGCCAATATTATTATTGATGCCGGCTACCACCCGCCCAGCAACCTGTTTTTCATGGACACACTGTCAATTGCGGAAAAGGCAGACCTGATCGAAGCCGGACATATTAATGGAGATATGATAAAAAACCGCCTGCAAAACAAGAATATCAGTGACCAGGAGCGCGAATTCCTGGAAGAAAAGCTCTGAATATGACAACACCGTGAATTTCGGGAATTTTTCCCGTTTTATTCACAGACCTATACCGATACCCTTCGTCCCCACAATAATAATTCCGTGGGGGAAATCATATGTTTACTGCGAAAAAAGCAGTACTAGCTGTATCTGCTCTAACCTTCATTTCCGGCCAGGCCTATGCCGAAGACGTTGACCAGATGTCTGATGTCGAAGTGATCGGTATTACACCGGTGCTGGGCGTGGGTCTTCCTGAAGATAAAATCCCATACAATGTCCAGTCTGCCTCTGCTGCAGACTTTGAAAAAAGCACCAGCCTCGACATCACCGATTTCATGAATCGAAATTTCAGTAGCGTGATCGTCAACGATGCACAAAATAACCCGCTGCAACCCGATATCCAGTACCGTGGCTTTACCGCCTCCCCACTGCTTGGCTTGCCTCAAGGTCTGGCTGTTTACCAGAATGGTGTGCGCGTCAACGAAGTGTTTGGTGACACCATTAACTGGGATCTGATACCGGAATCATCCATTGCCAACATGAACCTGGTCGGCGGTGCCAACCCGGTCTTTGGTTTAAATACCTTGGGTGGTGCTATCAGTATCGAGACAAAAAATGGTTTTAATTACCAGGGAAATAGTGTCGAGGCTTACGGTGGTTACCCTCAGGAACGAGTCGTCGTTACCGCGGAAAGCGGTGGCAACAATGGCCGTTTTGGTTACTACGGCACCATCCAGTATTTCGATGAAGAGGGCTGGCGCGATGCCTCGCCTTCTGACTCAATCAATTTTTTTGGTGCATTGAGCTATCGCGATCAAGGCAAGACCTCGCTGGATCTTAACTTTAACTATGCCGACACCAACCTGATTGGTAACGGCGCCATTCCAATTGAACTGGCCAACCAGGATTACGAGGCCATCTTCACCTCACCTGACCAGACTGAAAACGAGATGTTTTTTGTCCAGGCCCAGGGTGATCATTGGTTAAGCAACCTGTGGCAGGTTGCTGGTAATGCCTATTATCGCTCAAGCGAAACCACATCATTTAATGGTGATGGTACGGAGTATGAGGATTGCGGACCCAACGGTGGTACAGCTGGTGAGCTTTGTGAGGAAGATGATGATGAATCTATTCTGGATCAATTTGGCAATCCAATTGCAACGCTGAATGCCGATGGATCGGAACGTAACGGTTTACAGAACAGATCTTTACGTGACCAGGAAAGCTACGGCATCAACCTGCAGTCAGTATTCATAGGCGACCTCTTTGGCAAACCCAACCAGTTAATCATTGGTACCGCCTATAATTACGGTGAGGTGGTATTTGATTCCAGTTCCGAGGTGGGTTCATTGACAGCAGCTCGTAGTACAACTGGCACCGGTTTTTTTGTCCCGGAAGAAGGCACGGCAGTGGATTCTGAAACCTACAGTGTATCGCTTTTCTTTACCGACACCCTGTCTGCGACAGACAAACTTGACCTTACCGTGTCAGGTCGTTTCAACCACACTGACATAGAATTAAATGACCTTGGCGGCTCCGGTTCATTTCCTTTGACAGATGCAGCTCCTGCCCTGACTGGTGAACACGAGTTCAACAGATTCAACCCGGCCGTTGGCGCAACCTATGCCTTCCAGCCAGGACTGTCTGGATATCTTAGCTACAGCGAATCCGCGCGTGCACCGACCGCTGTGGAACTGGCCTGCGCCGAACCCACCGCACCTTGTAACCTGCCTAACGGTTTCCTGGCAGATCCACCCCTGGAACAGGTTGTCGCCAGGAGTGTTGAAGGTGGTTTTCGCGGCAATATCCCGCGCCTGGGCATGATGCAAAACATCGGCTATAGAATTGGTGGTTTCTTTACGGTCAATGAAGATGACATCATTTTCCAGAACACCGGCGGTGTTTCCGGCAACGAGGGCTTTTTCGATAACATTGGCGATACTGAGCGCCTGGGTATGGAACTGGCTTTGAATGGTCAAGTACAGAAATTCGACTGGTTCCTGAACTACAGCTACGTGCGTGCTACATTTGAAACCTCTTTTCAGTCCAGTAGTGCCAACAACCCTTTTGCTGATGCCAATGAACTAATCCAGGTACAGGCAGGAGACTACATTCCAGGAATACCGGAACATACGGTCAAGTTTGGTGGTGATTACGCAATTAACAAGCAATTCAGCGTAGGCGGTGACGTGCTTTATAAATCCGGTGTCTATGTACGCGGTGACGAATCCAACCAGCTTGGTAGACTAGATGGTTATGGCACCATTAACCTGCGTGGCAGTTACCAGGTTAACGAGACCTTCAAGGTCTTCGCCCGTGTCAATAACCTGCTCGACACCGAGTACGAGAGCTTTGGCTTACTGGGTGAGCCTGACGAAGTACCAGGTTTCGGTGGTTTTACCGATTCTCGCTTCGTCGGTGTAGGCCAGCCACTTAGCGGTTTCGTTGGTGTCAGCGCAACCTTCTAACTACAACCCCACTTCTGCCATTTACAGGGCGCAACCTTACGGTTGCGCCCTTTTTTTAATTTACTGTCCAGCCCAGTTCGGCCGCCTTCTTTTTGGCCATGGCCGGAATATCATTCGCAATAAAATGCTCATGCATCACCTGTACACCCAGCATGTGGTTAATCACCGCGTCCAGCTGTACCTGGGTTGCGGCCGAGGTATCCGGTGCCTCGTGCAGTTTGAACAAGGCCTCTACACCCTCCTTATCAAGCAGGCCAGCGTCTTCGATCTTCTCCGCCGACAGGAACTCTTTGGCCAATCCTTTTACCTTTTCCCATTTGGCCGAATCGGTGTGGGCCGGCGGTGCCATGAAGGCAAACTTCTCGCGTTTATATAATGTTTCAGGCAACAACCCTTTCATAGCCTCGCGCAAGACATACTTTTCGGTACGACCGTTTATACGCATTGAGGGGGGTAGCGAGGCACAGTATTCAGCCAGGTGATGGTCGAGGAACGGTGGTCGTGCTTCCATGGAGTTAGCCATATCAACCCGGTCGCCACCCCAGGTCAGGATCTGACCCTCGAGCATGGTCTTAATCCAGACATACTGGGCCTTATCCAGCGGGTGACGATCTTTCAATGCATCGGCATCCAGGGTGTCGGCAATGGCCGCACCCGGGGAGTAATTAACCAGTTGTTTGCGAAACTCGGGATGCAGCAGTGCGGTGACACGTTCACCACTGGCCAACCAGGGTTGCAGGCAAGACGGGGTAAAACCCACCTTATTGGTCAGGGCGTCGTCTTCGATACTATTCTCGGCCAGCATGGCTCCACTGAACAACTTGTTATTCTCGACCAGCATGGCCTCCCACTCGGCACGTTCTTCCGGTGCCATGTGGTCAAGTCCATGCTGAAACAGGTCTCTACGGAATGCAGGATAACCACCAAACAACTCGTCGGATCCCTCGCCGGTCAATACCACCTTGTAACCGACCTCGTTAACACGACGGCTCATTAATAACTTGGCAACACCCAGCGTGTTATAGATTGTTCTCTCGGTATGCCACAGGGTTTCTGCGAAGAAATCATAAAGATGCGTTGCGTCCAGTCTCAGGATTTCCTGCTCGGCATTGACGGATTGCGCCATTTCTGTCGCAATTGGCGTTTCATCATAATCATCACTGTCAAAACCGATAGTAAAAGTCTTGACTGATCCCTGGGTACTGGCGGCAGCCATACCGACGATAGAGCAGGAATCAATACCACCGGACAGGTAACAACCGACGGGGACATCGGCTTCCAGCCTCAATTGCACGGCCTGGATCAGTTTTTCACGCACGGCCTCGATATATTCATTTTCGTCCCCTTCCGGACCACGTGCAGACTCTTCCGGGAAAGGCATATCCCAGTAACATTTTTCTTCAACGTTAAGTTTTCCGTCCTTGCGACGAATGGTCAGCATGTGCCCCGGCTTGACCTGGTGTACACCGGCAAACGCCGTGCTGCCGGGGACGATTGTCTGCATTAGCTGGTGATAGAGACCGGCCGCATCGAATTCGCGCTTGACCTCGGGATGTGCAAACAACACTTTTAATTCTGAACCAAACACCAGGCCGCCGTTGATCTCGGTCCAGTACAGGGGCTTGATACCAAACCGGTCACGGACAAGATGCAATACATCATCCTCGCGGTCATACAGGGCAAAGGCAAACTCTCCACGCAAGTGAGTGAGGGTTTTATCCATGCCAAGTCGTGGATACAGGTGCATCACGATCTCGGAGTCACTCTTGGTCTGGAAACGAGCACCCTGTGCCGCCAGTTCTGCACGTATGCGCTGGTAATCATAGAGTTCACCGTTCTTGGCCATCATCAGTCGCTTGTCAGTCGAGACGAATGGTTGCCGCCCACGTTCCTGGTCCAGGTCAATAATTGACAGGCGAGCATGGCTCAAGCCAATGCCGTCCATGCTTTGCCAACCATAGCCATCAGGCCCACGGTGATATTGTATGGCTGCCATGGCAACCAGGGTTTCAGGATCGACAGGACGTGACCTGTCGGCATACATAAAGCCAGCTATTCCACACATAATATTTAAAGTATCAGGTAAAGGTTTGAAGGATAGATGAGAGTAATGCCATACGCATAAACACTGCACCGCGTGCCTGGGCGAAGTACCAGTTATGCGGGGTATCGTCCAGATCCGTGTCCAGTTCCTTGCCGCGTGCCAGCGGATGCATGATGATGGCATTATCTTTCAAGGGTGATTTTGCATTCAGTCGAAAGCGCGTGCCGTGCTCCTCGAAGTCATCACCAACCCAGGCAATGGAATTGATGTATATCACATCGAGGTTGGGTAATTCCTTGTCAAGCCTGGACGTGACACGCTTATTAATTCCGGCTGCTTTCAGTTCTTCTGCCTGCTCCTTGCTACATGAAGATTTTTCATCCGTAATAATAACGATCTCTTCGATAGCATTGGCAAACAGGCACAGGTAAATAAGCAGGCTGCGAATAGTGCGCATCTTCTTCGGTACACCGATGATACCAATGCGTATCTTGTCTTGCTTCTTGATTCTGTTATTACAGAGGTCAGGCCGCCATTTCAACAAAGCGTAGATATCAGCCATGGCCTGGGTAGGATGTTCATCAATGCCGTTGCCGCCATTGACAATCGGTATGCGCAGGGCTTCCAGCATTTCATAAACTGCTTCCTCGTTCTTGTCGCGCAGCACCACGAGATCGCCATAGTGATTCAACATCTCACCGATGTCATACAATGATTCGCCCTTGGCGATTCCGGTTGAGGCCGGATCGGTAATAGACATGATATCGCCACCGAGACGATGCCAGGCACTTTCAAATGACAAACGCGTTCGCGTGCTTGGCTCGTAAAAGGCACTGACGAGGATCTTCCCGGTTAAAGGACGATTGATCATTTGCGGTTGCGTCTCATAACGCGCCGCCAGGCGAGACAATTGAATCAATTGTTCGCGGGAGAACTGGTTAGCCGAGACAACCGGTCGTTTTGCCAGTTTTAATAAAGAGGAAAGATCTTCCTCTATTTCATTGAGCAATACGCGCGGCCGTTCAAAGCCCTGGGTGTCCAGCGGATGCGGATCCAGTGGTTCATTAATACGTGCGCTATGTTTATTTACCATAGCGTGCCCTCCTTCAGGTCCTTGATCCAGAAAATAAGTAATACAACTGGTGCCAGTACCGTTACGAACAGGGCAATGCTCACCAGCCAGGTTAATGCAGTGATTGATATCGTCATGATTTGGCTCCTTGCATATCCATGCTGGATAGTCTCGACCAGTCAAAACTGGCTGGCATTAACCACGTCGATAGCAGTACGACCAGCATGGAAACAAACGCGGATACCAGGGCAGCCACGTAAAAACCGATAGTGAAATAACAAACCAGGCCAATGCCCGTGCCCAGGATCATGGCAGCTGCAGCACCGACGGGGTTGGCCTTTTTCCAGTAAAGACCTGATGCAATTGGCCAGATGGTGCTGGCGACGAAGGCACCAGTAAAATAAAGTAACTCCGCTAACGTGGTCAAACGGGGCCAGCATAGTATCCAGGCAAATAAACCCAGTCCCAGTACGACAAAACGTGCCGCCCTGGCCAGTTCAGCATCACCCGCTTGAGGCCGAAAATGCCCCTTATAAATATCTGTAAGTATCAAATCCGACGTGGCTGCCAATAAGGAGTCCAGGCTGGATGCCAGCGCGGCAAAGACCACGATAAATACCAGGATCGCACCAGTCGTACCAAGCAGATTGGCGGCGACCATTGGACCCACCATGTCCGCAGCCGGAACGTTGATCTCCAGTGCCGGTACTGTCAACGCGATAAAACCGGCCACGACCGGGATCGGCATCCAGAACAGGCCAGCGATGAGGTACGCCTTGAACCCCACTCCCTTGCGAAAGGCAAAGGCCCTGCTCCACCAGACGTTGGAATGAAAGATTTCGCCAATACCAAAAAACAGGTTGTTAAAAAGAAACATGATCGCTGCTGGCATCAACAGGTTCAGTAACTCGGGACGATGCTCCAGTGCCGCACTATGCATGTTATCGAAACCGACCTCGGTAATCGCCAGCCAAGCAAGCAAGCTGATCCCGATCAGTATAATGATGGTCTGGATAAAGTCGGTGCCGATCACCGCGCGTAAGCCACCGAGTACCGTGTACATAACACATACCGCCAGTATTACCGTCATACCGATTTTATAGTCGATACCGGTCAACGCATTGACCAGTACACCCCCGGCCATGCCCATGGAGACCAGCCAGCCCAGGCCATAGAACAGGGAAATCGCGAGGAAAATTCGCCAGGTCGTATTGCCATAGCGCAGGCGCACAAAATCACCGCTGGTAAAACCACCCGGCATCAGTTCATGGATACGTTTCGCCAATGGTGCAAACAGCATCAGGCCAACAGAACCCAGGGAATAACCCAACATGCCCCAGATACCCATTTGCAATGCAAGCTGCGGGGCCGCCATGGTAGTGTTACTGGTCACCCAGGTCGCCATCGCCGTGGCCGTACCCAGCGCCAACCCGACCTTGCGCCCGGCCAGCATGAAACCTTCCAGTCCTTTACTTCGCTTGCCAAGGTAATAGCCAAGCACCACCCAAAGCAGGGAAAAGACGGCGAGTATTACCCAACCAATCGCGGGGTTCAGGACCGCGTTGTCGATACTATTCACTGTGCACTAACCTCGGCCTTGATCTCGGCCAGCGCCTCCTCTGTGTTTAGTACCCGCGCATAGCGGTCTTTCATCGTGGTTATGGTCGCCTTCTGTAACTCCGGGGTCACGGTTGCGCAACCATCAGAGATTAGTGTCACGTAAAATCCAAGATCGCATGCGGTTCGGATCGCGGTTGAGACACACTCATTACTGTACACACCGGTGACATAAAGCCCGTTTATTTCCATGTTACGCAGGATGTATTCAATGTTGGTCGAGCTGAATACACCACTGGCCGTTTTATTAATGATGATCTCGTCTTCAATAGGTGCGACTTCCTCGATAAATTCGGCCTCTTTAGAACCCGGGGCTGCATGCAAGCCGAGACGCTTGTGCCCGGGACTACGATCGCGGCCATCCCGTGTGTGGGACTGGATACGCGTGTGGATGACTTCCAGGCTATGCCCACGAAATGCATCCTGCAATCGACGCACGTTGGGAAATACCGTGTTCTTGAGCCGATCAAAATAATATTCCTGTGCTTCAATGGGAACGCCTGAAGCAGCTGCGTCAGCAAACACACCGTGTCCCGGTGATGCATCAAGGTATTGCATGTCGATACACAATAGTGCCGTTTGATGTGTTCTAAGTGCCCTGGCAATACCCGGGGAATTCGTTATTGAATCACGGTAAGTGTCCCGTAACGGGTCTACCTCGAGAAACTCGGGTTTTATATTTGTTATTTTTTCTTCCTCGGTCATTGTTAACTCGCCAGTCGTCTTAACGTATTAACCAGGACATTGGCCCCGGCCTCGATATCTTCCCATGCTGTCCATTCAGCGGCGGAGTGACTACGTCCTTCCTTGCTGGGCACAAAGATCATCCCTGCCGGTGCAATACCGGCAATAATCTGGGCATCGTGTGCAGCACCACTATGCAACCTGGTGGCATTCAAGTGTTTCACTTCAACCGAGTCTTCGATCGCATCAATGACTCTTTCAGCACACTGTACCGGGGCAATTTCGCTTAGCTTGTTATAGTCAAAATTCAGGTTACGTTTCCTTGAGATGGCCGATAGGGAACGCTGCATGGCATCGGCAATACTGTTGAGTGTTGCCGGATCCGTATCTCGCACATCCAGTGAAAAGATCGCCTTGTCCGGCACCACGTTGGCAGCGCCAGGCTTTAACGCCACTTTACCTATAGTCGCAGTACTGCGTGGACTACCGTACTCGCTCAGTATGCGGT
Source organism: Gammaproteobacteria bacterium (assembly GCA_965229565.1). GTDB lineage: Bacteria > Pseudomonadota > Gammaproteobacteria > Eutrophobiales > Eutrophobiaceae > JANQNX01. The sequence goes on from OZ245888.1 coordinate 2,175,352, forward strand.
CCAGTTGGTTGGCGAATTCGGCAAGCCCCTGGAAAGCATCAGCTCGCATGTCCATGGGCGTGGTCCCGGCATGGTTCGCCTGACCATTCAGGGTAACCTCCCATTTAAACAACCCGGTAATCGCGTCCACGATTCCGATCTGGATATTTTTTCTATCCAGTACCGGTCCTTGTTCTATATGTAACTCAACATAGGCATGAATACTGTTGGCGGTACGCTGGGCATGTAATGCCTTGTCGGCATCAAGCCCATGTTTTTCCATGGCCTGTTTCAATGTCACACCATCCAGATCTACCGCGTTGTGCAGATAGGCAGGTGTCACGAGACCCGCCATTGCCTGTGAACCCAGCAAGCCACCGAAACGGCCTTCTTCATCGGTAAATGACACGGCCTCAACAGGACGCTTTAACTTGATTCCTGATTCTTTTAACGTGCGTACCGCTTCAAGCGCACATAATACGCCAAGGGCGCCATCGAGATGGCCGGCACCAGGTACAGTATCAAGGTGGGAACCGGACATTACGCTCGGCGTCTTGTCATCCCAGCCCAGACGCGCATGCAAATTGGCAGCACCATCCTGGTAGAAGTCCAGACCTGAATCTTCAATGCGTCGTTGAAACCATTGGCGGCCTTCCATATCAGCGTCGCTGAATGCCATACGGTAGATTCCCTGGTTTTCCTGGCGACCTATCCGGGCCAGTTCGTCAACGTCATGCCGAAGTCGCTCGCCATTGATTTGCAGTTCATTGCTTATTTCAAGTTGATTTACACTCATGCTAATCGCTCTCCTCGTATTACCAGCCAGCAGGTCGCAACAAACATGATCAGGCCCGCAAAGAAAAAATACAGTGCGCGTTCCAGTGAATGATGTTCAACGGTGACCTGGATTGCGTCACTCCAGCCACCTGCTTGTCCATCATCAATTAATCTAGCGCGGTAATACCATTCACCATTTGGTTTACCTGATATTACGGTTGCGTTATCGCTACCCGGATACAGTTTATTTGCATCGGAAAAATCTCGATTCATTGCTTCTTCAATCTCTACCTCTCCCAGGCTTTCCTGCCAGGTCAGTTTAAAAAAACCAGCCTCGGCCACATTCTTATTACTTTCAAGTATCGGAATCTCGGCCGCGTGCAAACTAACCGACTGTGTAAACATCAGGAATACGGACAACAAGAATGTACTGGGAAAGAGTTGGCGCCGGACGCTGTTATTTTTTATATATGTCACTTTTGAAGTGTGAACATGTTGCCCGTGTATAAAGCGAATGTTCAGCATGTTTGCAATTCATATGTTTAATCTTGTTAAGTTATCGCGCCGGGTAATGAGTTGACGCAAAATGCTCGAATCAACAGTATAAAATTCTGCACAGTTGATTTAAGTAGAGAATTTATGCTTTAAAAAACAATATTATACGTTTTTTACGCCTAATTTTAAAGGCGTGTGAACAGATTGTCACAAAACAATATGCTGTATAAAGAGTTAGGGTTGGAAATGGATGTATCTATCATCCTGGCAGAACAGTATAGATAAAAGCAGGGGCCGCGTATGCAGCCCCTGTATTACCTAGCTATTACAAAGTTTTAGCAGCGTTTTCTATACTTACAGAACTATCAGCATAACTTTTGCTCTGGTTTAGCACCTTGGCATTAAGAATGCCGCGCTTCAGTGCTCTCTCGTCAACAACAGAACCACTACCTGAAATATCGGTGCTAATGTTGTAGTTAACAACGGCATCAGTATTACGCTCTATTACGGTACTGAAGTCGTCCGCAGCTACAGTTGCACTGGCAGCAATACCAGCAGAAACGATTATTGCGTTAAAGGTCTTTTTCATGATTACTTCTCCTAAAGTTGAATTGAAAGATAAATATCATTAACAAATACTATAAACATTAAATTATTAATAGCTATTTTAAATAATTTATCTGCTCTATTAATAAATGCTATTAAAAATCAGTTAACGATTTAAATTTTATTCGCCTTCAGGAGACATCGTTTTTAAAGAGGTTGTTTCATATAAATATTTAATTACGACGATTTACTTTTTCCATACCAACTTGGGCATGATGTAGATATTGCCGGCAGCGGCAAAGGTTTTCCCTACCACGTAGACACGTTTTTCATGATTTAACTCGATCATCAGGCCCTGCATGAACTGACCAGGTTGTATCACATCAGGCACAAGGTGGTTGCCGAAGTAATTAATCCTGAAAGAGTCTGCCACGATGGGAACCAGTTGTTGCTTGAAGCCCTGGAAGGCACCTGATCGGAGCAGTTCTTCAGCTATGCACGGCATGACTGGTAACGCCCCCTCCTCGTTATCTCTACGCCCCCAGGGCACAAGTACCTGGCGCTGCTTGAGAATGACCGGCAGGCGGGCGCGACAGCTATCGAAGCGGATAGTCTTGTTGTTGTAGGTAATCTCCACCTGCCTAGTCTGGAGAACTTTGAGAGAACTTTCAATACATCCGGGGTGTCTACCACTATATAAAGCTATGGCATGGAAATTGGATAATTCAGTGTATCAGTGGAACCGGTTTATTGAGGTACGGAAATGAAATACAAATGGATGAAACCGACAAGGAAGATGCACAAGCATATTGTAAATACCACACACGGTGACCTGGAGGTCGGCTATCCAATCATTTATTTCTGCCGGCTTGGGAATAAAGGCGAAGTGCTCGAATACGGCTATGTTGACGAAATCTATAACCAGCTAGGTGGAAACGTTGTCATCCTGGATGGATTCGATTGTGGCATCAGGAATGTATTCAAGGTCATACCCCACTACTGGAAACACTGTCGTTTTTACTCATCGTTCTACGACATGATGCAACACGCTGCCTGAACAAGGTTCGGAATTACAGTTGTTCGGATAAGGTCTTGCTTGTTCATCTTTGTTATTTATCCACATTTTCTGTTGATAAGCTTGTGGAAGATAAATGTAAATAAATGCAACAAGGGTAATCTACAAGCGTTATTGCAGTTTAGTTAAAAATTAACCACCTTGTATAACTATCATCAATTCCAGCGACTTACCCGGTATCCCATTTGAAAAAAACATGTTTGACCTCGCCTTGCGGCTTATCCACTGGCCGTAAGACGAGTGTGGACAAACATTAAAATCATATACAAAAAACTATTGTTTTTGAGGCATTAGATCGCTGGCCACGGGTTTTGCCCCCCGAATCGATCGTTCTTCCAGCAACAGGGACAGGTCTTGCTCTAATTTCTGGCGCTGGTAGATCTCGGGACAAACCAGTAGTCTGTTGTCATCAAGCATCTGTTGTACAACAGCATCGATATGAGCATGCTGTTTGTCATGACATTGTTCATCGATCTCATGCAAACAGCCTGTCTTGATTGCGGCCAGTAGCAACGGCGACACAATGACCAGCTCAATCTCTTGCAGAGTCAGTGGTCGTGTAAAAAACGGGTATCGGAATACTACGCCAGGTTCGGCCATGCCAAGGATAGCGGCCCTACGGGCGCGTAACTCTTTGTTAAAGATATCTGCCCTGGTAATCACAATGCAGGCATCGGGATTATGTCCCCAGAGCCTGCTGAAAGTATAGGAATCGGAAAAGTCCTGTGACACACAAAGGATATCGAGTTCCTGTTCGAAACAGGAAACACTTAATGAATCATTAAAATGCCAGAAATAATTGTCCAGCAACGCCCTTAACAAGCCACAACTCATTCCACGAAACAGGTAGGCATTTTCCTCATACTGTTGTGGCAAGAAAGCAAATCTCTGTTCCAGTAATCGATTTATCGTTGCTGTCCAGCCATGGTTGCGAGAAGGAATCTGCTGTGATTGCTTGGTCGCATTGTACGGGTATGCTGTTTGTCTTGATTCGCTGCTGTCCATAATCCGTTAGTAAAACATACCTGTATCCTGACGACCAGTGCGGTACAGAAGGTAGAATAAAAGTGGCTATTTTCCAGCGTTCACCGAAGAGCAGCGATCAATTCACCGATATAGGGTTCGTACAACTTCCACCTATCGAGCGAGCTTTTATATAGTGGGTTACGAACCTGCACACTGCTGTTCGTCATTACGGCGCGCTTGTTATTATAAAATTCCAGGCAAGCGGGTTCCCACTGCAACTGCATAAATTCAACCAGGGCCCTGGCCGTCTGTTCCGGGTCATCTACCATGTCCTCGTACTGTACTTCGTATAAATTATTCAATGGCAAGCTCAACCAGTGCTGGATGACTTTCTCATAGGCCAGGTATCGGTTCGCAATCTCTTTAATATCATAAGCGTATAAATTGCCATGCGTAAAATAGTTAAAATAGATCGATAAAGCTGTATCCAGCTTGTTGCGCTTGCAATGAATAATCCTGGCATTGGGAAACAAGATTTTTATCAGGCCAAGATAGAGATAGTTCTCAGGTAATTTATCGATGATATATTTTTCATTTGTGGCATACCCCTTTGTCAATTGCAGGTATTGATCAGCAAACGACTTTATCCGCTTGTTATCAATAAATTGTATGGCCGATGGAAATTTATAAGATTCAACCTGATCTAACTGGTTGACAATGGTGGGTATGTAACTTAACTCACCGGCTCCACAAACCTCGGAATGACTCGAAATCACCTGCTCTATCAGCGTTGTTCCTGAACGCGGCATACCCACGATAAATACCGGTTGGTTCGAGTTTGATCCATATTGTGCATATTGACTGATAAGCTCGCTGGAAAAAAAGTTAATGAGGCTATCAACGAACTGTGTATGCAAGTCATTGCTATATTCGATCAACCCACGCCGTAATTTGTTGCCTGCTTCATAATTCTTGAAAGCAATTTCATATTCCTGTTGTTTGTCAAAAATATCACCAAGTGAAAATGACATGCTGATTTTCTCTTCTACTGAAAGTTCTCCATTTTCAAACAAGTCTTGTAGCTTATTTGTATATTCAGGATCAGGCTTTATCTTGATCAGATTCTGGTAAGCCTCAATATAGTCGGGCTGTATTGTTATCGCTTTCCGGAAATATTCACAGGCCGCCGGGAAATCACCCAGGTCACGGTACACAAGGCCGAGGTTATTCAGCATGCCCGGGTGGTCAGGTCTTTTCTCAACCGCAGTCTGAAAATGTTGGCAAGCGTGATCGATTTTATTCAGTTTGCGATAAATATTGCCCAACATTGTATGCGCCTCTGCAAAATCAGGATTAACTGCTATTGCTTTTTGCAGTGCATGAATAGCGGCATCGAAATTAAATAGCGCTTCATAGGCAATACCAAGACTGAACCAGGCGTCGGCGTACTTCTCTCCTTTTGCAACCGCCTGTGACAGGGTGTCTATCGCGGCTTCATACTCTGCGCGTGACAGATACAATTGCCCGAGATTGTATTGAATGATTTCTACAAATGGCGGGTTGTATGACAGGGCTTTTTTATAATTTTGCTCTGCCGAATCCGGGTCCTGCATCGAGAAATAAAGCTCGCCAATGCAATTATATAGAATCGGGCTATCGGGAAACTTTATGAGCTCGCCCTGAAAAAAATCTATAACCTCTTGCTGACATCCTTTTTCCCTGGCAATCATGCTGAGCAAATAAACAGCATCCACGTTATATGGTTCCTGTTCCAATACTTCAAGGCATGCCTTGTGTGCATCGTCAAATTGCCTTGCATCCATATGCTGGATGATTGTTTCAACTGTTGGCATAAATAAAATGTACCCGGGATAATAGTTTTACACTTAACCTGCTACTGATATATTACGACAACATGTTTTTTCTAACAAAAATCAACAAACGTCATGACGATTTTGCAGCAAACTTGTTAAATCGTTTTCAGCAGGTTGTTCAACCAGATATGAAAGCAACGAAGCTGGACAAATCGACAAGAAAAAAAATAGATAAGCTTATTCAGTCCATGATCAGACAAACCATGGAGTATAAACAGGAATACAAACCCGGGATTTATGGCAAAGCCAGGATAAACAACACCATTATGTGGGAACTCAAGGAAAAGGGATACTCGGAAGAACTTATTAACCTGGCTATAGCCCCGGTACTCGACGTCCTGACAAAGTAGCATCGGTGCGCGCCAGGCATTTTTATAAATATTATTTTGTTGGTGCCGGAAAGAGGATTCGAACCTCCGACCCACGCATTACGAATGCGTTGCTCTACCAACTGAGCTATTCCGGCTTCGTTTTAGAAAATAGTTCGGCTAGCTGTTACTAATACTAACCTTGGTCACTAAGCGCGGTCATCCAGACCTTGCTAAGTGACACGGCCTCAAACCTCCCTGTCTTCGGCGTTCGCCGGCAAATTCATTCACTGGATGAATTTGTCTTCCCGGCTCACCTGAGCTATTCCGGCTTCGTTCAGGCTTGATTTGAATCGCTGATTTTATCAGCTTTGCGACCGCTGCGAAGTCTACACAAAAACATGCCTGAAATGCATTAGCGACATAAGGTTTTTTCGAGTCGCTATACTTTGTTCATATTGGAAGCAGCCATTTTTTTATATACCTCCAAGAGGTGAAAATGGTCAGGCCTCATTCAGTGTTCCGGCACTGTCTGCAGTCGTTTGTTTACCTGCCTATGCTATAAGCAATTGTTTTGCAAAGAAATAAAGCCATTCCTGGAAGGAACAACGCCCATCAGTTATTGGCTTGTTGGTTAGCGGCTGTTGCGAATACGGACGATCAAGTCTACACCGGTCTGTTCCGTATTGTCCGGCAATGCCGGCATACCGGCGAGATTGATGTCGATAGGGTCAAAATCTGACAATTCTCCGCTGTCCTCGTTATAAAAGTGACCATGGGCACCGGTATTGGAATCGAAAAAAACCTTGGAAGAGTCAATAAGCACCTGTTTAATCAAGCCTTTTTCAACAAACAGGTTAAGTGTATTGTAAACCGTCGCCTTGGAAACGAGTTCGTCTTCAGCATTAACCATCGACAATACCTGCTCCGCGGAAAGGTGTTGTGGTTTAGCCAGCATGGCCTTTGCGATGACCAGGCGTTGGGAAGTGGGCTTGATATTGGATTTTGTAAACAGTGCCAATATGGATTCGTTTTGCATTGGATTTACTCTGGAGCTTGATGCTTATTATTTTAGTCGAGTATAAGCAATACAGGCCCAAATGTGGAGTCTAAATAAGAGTCATTCTCATTTTTGTGTTTCGATCTCTGGCTGGTAGGCTTCAATATCGGTAAATGATTGTTTTTCTTGTAAATAGTCCAGCAATAATCGAGCTGAAGGCACGGCTTGTAGCACGCCTTTCCTGAAGTGAGCGGTATTGAAATAGATGCCATCAAGCCCCGGGATCTTGCCTATATATGGATGGCCTGCATCGCTACCGGGGCGTAATCCCGCCCAGTGGTCAACGAGCACCGCTTCCCGGCTATCCGGCCACGTCTTGTGCGCCCACTCCAGCAACTTCTGCCGTGTTTCTGCCGTCGTGTCCTTCCTGAACCCGGTATGCTCCATACTGCTGCCTACCAGGAAATGGTCGTCGGCGCGCGGAATCAGGTAGTGCCCGCCGTCCAGTACTATTTGTTTAAGTCGCATACCGGGCAGATGCATACACAACATCTGTCCGCATACCGGCTTTACATCTATAGCTATACCCAGTTGCTGTAACAACGTTGCACTCCAGGCGCCGGCACAAACAATAGCTGCGCCGGCTGGAAATTCATCATTACCCGCGGTTACCGAATGAAAGCGTCCATTGGATATGCTCATACCACTGACTGGCATATGCTCAAAGACGTCTACTTTCCTTGTCCTGAGATCGGCGGCAAGTGCGCGTACGAGCCGGCTGGGCCTGACCTGGGCAATATCTGGCAGCAAAATCGTATCGTCATGCAATACCAGTGATTGCGGAATTTGGGCCTTGCCTTGCGACCAGTTAACCGCATTCTGCCGAGCCCAATCCAGTGTGTGCTTAATGTCATCCTTCCCCGCCATGAACAGGCCACACTTTATATATTCCGGATCGATACCCGTATCTGCTTTTAGCGACTCTGTGAATGCCTGGTAGTCGCGCTTGCCGGCATTGGATAAAGCGGCAGAGGCAGGATGCTCGACCCATGGCCGCATCGAGGAGAGGATACCACCCGCAGCCCAGCTTGCCTCGCGACCCAATTCGCCTTTATCAAATAGCGCGACGCTGAAACCGTTCAGGGCAAGCTCCCTGGCAGTGGTCATACCGATGACACCGCCGCCTATGACGAGAAAATCATGCATGGATAAGTGTTAACTGGTTCACAGTTTTTAAGTATTGAGAGGTATTCATTTACCGTTTATCGCCTGAATCTTACCGTTTATCTGATTGGGATGGGACAGCTAAAAAAAACTGCTATAACTAGCATTGTTGTTGTACATGTTCGTTATCCGGAAAACAAACAATGAATATAATTAAGACGCACAAAACACAGCGTGGATTTACGATACTTGAACTAATGATCGTTATTGCCGTTGGTGGAATCCTGGCAATGTTCGCCTTGCCTAACTTCAGCATTATGATGAAGAATAATTGCATGGTCACCAAGACCAATTCTCTTATCAGTAGTCTTCAATTTGCCCGTAGCGAAGCTGTGAAGCGAAACAATTCGGTATCTTTGAATGCTCTGAATGGCGCCGATACCAGCAATGAATGGGGCACTGGCTGGAATATTGTAGATAACAGCACGGCAACCACCATACGCGTTGTGCAGCAGGAATGCCTGGCTACGACAGCCAATGAAACAACCCTCGATAAGACAGTGATTAGTTATGCCGGCGATGGATTCATTCAAAGCAATGGCACAATCGAGATCTGTGACGATCGCGTTGGTGAGACCGGCAGACGGATCACCATATCAGCGACAGGTCGACCCGCTGTGTCGGAAATAGCGTGTCCCTGATGGAGAATTGATATGAACGAACAACAACACATCAAAAACAATTCAGGGTTCACCCTCATTGAAGTTCTTGTAGCCATGCTGGTCATAGCTATTGGCGTACTGGGTGTTGCCGGTCTGCAATACCAGGCATTGAAATACAACCACGATGCCTACCTGCGCAGCCAGATAAACGTCCTGGCCAATGACATCATTGATCGGATTCGTTTAAACAGCAGCAACGTGGATGCATATATCAGTAATTATGAAATAGGCAGTACTGACCCAAGTGCTGCCTGCGATCAAAGTGTTGCTGCCAGCGCGGCCAATGATCTGAACTGCTGGTACACGGCCTTAAATAACGCACTGCCGCCGGGTGGTGACGCAATTATTGCCGCGGACGGAGATGTCTATGAAGTAAGTCTTTCATGGATCAGCCGTGACAGTGCCAACCCAACAACGGTTTCCTATACATTCAGCGAATAGTGTTAGCGATGAAATCAATGATGATAAAGAAAAAATACAACAGCGGCATGTCAATGGTCGAGTTGATGATTGCGATGGTGATCGGCGTCATTTTACTTGGAGGTGCTGCGACGATGTTTATGACCAACAAGCGCATATACAAGGAACAGGCCGAAATGGGATTGTTACAGGAGAATGCCCGATTTGCCCTTGACCTGCTGGCAGACAATATTCGCATGGCTGGTTACGTAGGCTGCCATGACGATTTTGACAACATCACCAATCATCTCACCACACCGGGCATGAATGATTTTACTGATTTCATCGATGGCACCCAGGGGACCAACGACAGCATTACAATCCGTTATTTCCAACCCTTTGGTGTCACCACCACTGCAGACATGGCTTCTCCTGACAGTGATATTGCTATCAATGATGGCCAGGGCATTAATGAAAATGACGTGCTGGCGATAACAGATTGCGCCAATGCCGACATTTTCCTGAACACCCATGACGATACCCCCGGTGACATGCTAATCAAGCACGAACAGGATGCGGCCGGCAACACGTCGGACAACCTGAGCAAATCCTATCCGACAGGTTCAATGATCAACCGCGTGATTTCCCGCCGCTACTTCATTCAAGACAGCTCAAACGGCACCGGCCCGGCCCTGTGGTGGCAACATGCGGGTGGATCCGAAGAACTGATTGAGGGCGTCGAAAAGATGGAAATCCTGTTTGGCGAAGATACAACTGGCAACGGCAGGCCGAACTCCTTTGCCAATGCCGGCGCTATCACCGATTGGCGTGATGTAGTCGCGGTACAAGTCGCCTTGCTCATGCGTACCGTCGAAGAATACGGGACTATCGTAGACGAGAGACAGTATGACTTACTTGGCACAACTTATAACCCCGTCGATGACCGCAGGCGTCGCCGTGTTTTTACCACCACTATACAAATCAGAAATGGCATGGTTGAAAATTAATTATGAATAAATCAATACAAACAATTTCCAGTCAACAAGGTGCTGCATTGATCACCGCCCTGTTCCTGTTAGTCGTATTAACACTGCTGGCATTATCGTCCATGAACACCAATATCATGGATGAAAAAATGGCTGCTAACTCACAGGAAAAGCAGCGCGCTTTCCGTGCGGCCGAAGTAGGTATCGAGCTTGCTTATGATGATGAAGAGGCATTCTCTACTACCAATACCGACGTTAGCGATGGCACCGGTAATGATCCTTATGATAAATCCAGTAATAACATGGGAGACTACGGCGCCAATGTTTCATATAACTCTGTCTATATCCAGAAAACCAAACCGCCCCGCGGTTCGGGCTGGGATAGCACCATGTCGTTTTACCATTTCGCGTTAACAGCCACATCGAGCACAACCAGTGGTATTACTAACACAATGACCCAGGGCGCCTACCAGGTAGGCCGCGATGACGGCGCATAAGAATTTTATTTTTCCAGGAGCTAATCCATGAAGACATTTAACACAATCGCTCTTACAGTCGCATACATTTTGTCTGCAAACGTCTTTGCAGCAGATGAACCGAGGATCTATACCCGCAGCCTCGATGTTGACACACGTATATATTCTGTCGCCTGCCCGAACGGAGAGATGGGAAGCATAAGTGTGCGTTACAACATTACAGAACAGGATGCCAGGCCTGTCAGCGATGAAGCACGTCAGTTGCGAGCCGGAAATCCCAAGCCGAACATCCCCGATATTATTGAGGTTTGCGTATTCCCTATAAGTGACCGGGACAAGGTTTGCAAAACAAAAATGGACCTTCAAAAAGCGGCACTAGAAGCCTGCAAGTAAAACGAATTAACACCAGAGATACTCTCCGAGGATAGAACCATGTTTAAACTTTTATCTCAACGCACAACACTTTTTATTACACTGTTCGCGTTAACGTTCGGCAGCGGCCAGGTACGCGCCGACGATACCGAGATTTATTTCAGTTCCGGCAGTGCCACCGGCAACCAGAGTAATGCCATCCTGCCTAACGTCCTGTTAATCCTGGATACCTCGGGCAGTATGGATGCCACCGTGAGTGGCACCGGGAAATCCCGAATGGAATTAATGAAAGAGGCCATGCGCTCGATTATTACTGACGTACAGGACGTGAAAATGGGCCTGATGCGTTTTACCTATACCGAGGGCGGTGCCGTGGTTTTCCCCATTGCCGGGATCGATGATGCTGCCTTTACCGTGGTATCAGAGCCCGATGACAGCGTGGAATCGCTGGCGTATTCCATTATTGCTTCTTCTGACGATGCCGAGGAAGACCGTGAAGCCACTTCCCTTGGTTTTGAGTCCGTGACTATCAATGACGCGGTATTAAACATCAGCCAGGAAAATGCTGCGGCTGGCAGCACCTCTACTTCAAAAGTAGAGTACAGCAATGACGATGCCGACCAGTTCGGCTCAAATGTAACAACGACACTCCCTTTCTATAATGACGGTGCGTTGGAAGCGGCACGCTTCAGGGGACTCAACATACCTGCCGGCGCAACCATTACCCGGGCGCAACTGACGTTAACTGAAAGATTCGGTATAGCCGGGGGTGGTACAGCGACAGTTACCGGTGAACGGGTGGCCAACTGCGGCGATTACTCCAGCCCCAGTGCCAATGAACTCTCCACCCGGCTGGCTGCCACCCCAACGCCCACGGTAAAAACACACAATGTTACTGGCGGTGACAATGTCATTACCGACACTGGTGGCGATCTGACTCAGTTGATCCAGGAGCTGGTTGATGTAAACGCCGGTGTTAGTGGTAACACGCTCTGTTTGTTTTACCAGTGTCAAACTGGTTGCGGCGGTACCTTTGAAAGTGCTGATACGAATTTAAATAACTCACCGGAACTTGAAATTGAATACACCGTTGCCGGGGGTATCGACAAGGAACAGTTGACAGGCCTTCGTTTCCAGGATGTCCGGGTTCCGCAGGGCGCCAGCATTATTGACGCAAAACTGGTGCTGGTACCCGTAAGTAGTGATGCTGATGCTACCAAGAGCATTGTTATCCGTGCTGAAGACGTGGATGATTCCGCTACCTTCTCCGCCACAAATACAAATATTAGCAGTCGTACTACTACGGCAAAATCAATGACGTGGACCTATGCTGCAACCACCGCAGATAACCCGATTACGAGTTGTGTGAATGGCAACTGTACGGGTAACTCACTGGCACAGGTCATCGAGGACGTAGTAGGCCGTACCAACTGGTGTGGTGGAAATAACCTGAGCCTGATTATCGAGCAGGGTGCGAACGGCGGTAAAGATTTCTACAGTTACGATGGCGATTCCGGTTTTTCCCCGAAACTGCAAGTTACCTATGACCGCACCGGCACACTCGGTTGCGTGGTCGCGACTGATACGGCACAGGTGGCTACCGGTGTGGACGATGCCGAAAACTCCAGCAAGGGCAGTGCCGACCTGGATTTTGAACCCGGCAGCAATGTCGGCGTTCGTTTCCAGAATATCAGCGTGCCCCAGGGCGCAACGATCATCAGTGCCAACCTGACGTTTAACGCCTACAGGAATGACACCGGCTCCAGCACGGATATCAATATCTGGGGGGAAGCAGCAGATGACCCCGGCGCCTATGGCAACGTGAATTCCAGGACCAAAACCACTGCTACGGTGTTATGGGAACCGACAGACTGGAGTCAGAACAGCGATTATGATTCGCCTGATCTGAGAACCATCGTGCAGGAAATCGTCAATCGTGGTGGCTGGGCCGAGGGTAATGCCATGGCATTTATCCTCGAGACAACAGGGCCTAACCGCCGTGCTCGCAGCTATAACAATAGCCCGACTCGTGCGCCACGACTTTCTATCACCTACCAGTCGAGTGCGGGCTACAGTCCGGTCAAGACCGTGCGTGAAAAACTGATCGAACTGGTTAATGACTTCCCGACCTCTGACTGGACCCCGATCACCGAGGTCATGTACGAGGCCGCCAAGTACTGGCGTGGTGAGACCATGGTATATGGCAAGGGCCGTAATGGTTCACGCTATACCCGACTTAGTCACCCCGGCACTTACTGTGAAGATGAAAACGACTGTGGCACGGCCGATACGGCAGGTTATCCTCCCTACGCCATAGATAACCCCAGTGGTTGCCCGGCTGATAACCTGGATGATTATGACTGTCGCAATCGGGAGATAGAGGGTACGCCAGTTTATATCAGTCCGTTTGATTCGGAACTGAGCTGTGCATCCAACTACCAGATCCTGTTAACGGACGGCCAGGCCAACTCGGCAAACATGGAGTCGACGATTGAATCCGAGTTTGGTAGCGGCGACTTTGGTGTTGACGTGGACGGCGATGGTGACGGTGACGGCCAGTGTCGCACCACGGATTCTACTGGTGGAACCCTTTCAACAGCACAACGCTGCGCCATCGACTTGACCGAGTTTATGAATAAGGTCGACCAGTCTGCTTCACTGCAAAATGATCAGACCGTCAAGACCTACACGGTAGGCTTTAACTTCTCGGACCAGTTCATCGAAGACATGGCCACCGAGGCCGGTGGCGAATTCTTCGAGGCCACCACGGCGGAAGACCTGGTGAGTGTGTTCGAGACCATCCTGACGGATGTGAAATCAGACCCGACCTCGTTCGTGGCTCCATCACTGGCGACCAACGCCTTCAACCGCCTCTTGAGTCGTGATGAAGTCTATTTCGGTCTGTTTACACCGGAGCTGAACGCGGCCTGGGACGGTAACGTGAAGAAGTACAAGGTTTGTATCGAGTCAGATCCGGACGGTGATGGCAATATAGACTGTGAACTGGGTTCCATCCTGGACCAGACCGGCGGACTTGCGATCGATGAAGTGACAAACCGCTTCAAGGAGACGGCCAAGAGTTACTGGTCAGCCGCGATTGACGGTCTGACAACAACGGCCGGCGGTACCGGTGCCGAGTTTGATGATTTCACCGACAGGGTCATCTATACCGAAACAACGGCATCAGGTACAGCGCCTGCCAGTGGTACCTTGCTGAGTGGCGGTGGCTACAAGATCACGGCAGACAACTGGGATGACGCCGCACTGGCACCGGTCAGGGATGCCGTCTGCCCAACACCTTCCACTACCGGTGGTTCCGAGTGCGAGGATCGCATGTTATGGATGCTGGGCAAGGTTTTACTCGAGGAAGAAACCGATGTGGATGCCGATACCCGCTGGACGGTAAACGACGTGTTGCATAGTTCGCCCTCGATCATTACCTACGGCGGTGCTGATACCGATGCCGATAATGTCATCGACACTTTCTATGACAAGCTGGTCTATGGTTCCAATGAAGGCGCGATTCACTTCGTAAATGCGGCTGATAACAGTGGTAAGGAAGAATGGTCCTTCATACCGCAGGAACTCATTAACAACCAGCAGGCTGTTTACACCAACGCCGAAGGTAACCACATCTACGGCATGGATATTACCCCGGTGATCAACCAGAAAGATGTCGATGGTGATGGCATCATCGAGACCGGTGACGGTGACTTCGTACATATCATTGCAGCCATGCGTCGTGGTGGGAACAACATTTACGCACTGGATGTCAGTGCCAATATTACCAGTACAGGACAAACCGTCACGCCCAGGTTCCTGTGGCGAATTGAAGGTGGCACGGGTGATTACGCTCGACTTGCAAACACTTTCTCACGACCGGTGCTCGGTAATATCAAGGCCCTGGCACCAGATGATACAAATGTTCCCGCTGATGCTGATAGTGCACCTGATGTGATTACAAAGCGGGTCATGGTGTTTGGCGGCGGGTACGATACCGCACTGGATTCAAGCTTTGGTACCAGCACTGCCAATCCAAACAACGGTAACATGATCTATATTGCCGACCCGGCGGATGGCTCACTGATATTCTCTATTGGTGGTCCGGGTTCAGGTGCGGATATTGAGGTTGCGAACATGGTTCACTCGTTCCCTTCTCGTGTCACGTTACTGGATAGTGATGGTGACGGATTCCAGGATCGTATTTATATCGGTGATACCGGCGGTCAGGTATGGCGTGTGGACCTTGGTGCTGATATCAATCCGTCTGCGACGGCGCCTGAAGGCAGCACGATTGTGGGAAGACTCGCCACTATCTCTACCCAGGGCACACCCGCTGATGAGCGTCGATTCTTCGAACCTCCGTCAGTGGTACAGGTACTGGACACGTTGTATGCCGATGCCGCCAACAACGAGTACGACTACGTCTTGATTGGTACGGGTAACCGTAGTAATCCGTTGAATGCAGTGACGCAGGACCGTTTCTATGCATTCCGTGATTACACGATCAACAAGATGACAGATAGCAATGCGGATAACATTGCAGATGACTATCCACGCTCAGGTGGCACACCCATTAACCATACAACCGGTGGTGATTTGGTAGACGTCACATCATCCGTACTGGATGAGAACAGCAGCACCGTTGATGCATCGTTTGGCTGGTTCTATGACTTCTATACTGCCAACGGCAACACGGCTGGCGAGAAAGTGCTGTCTGCCCCGTTAACCCTGGCTGGTACAGTACTCTTCACGACCTACTCACCGGATGCGAGTAATAACGTGGATGCCTGTGCCGCTAACATTGGTGGTGGTTTTGCCTACAACTTTGACATCCTGTCTACCAAGGCCACACTGGACTGGAACACGACAGGTCTGGATGAAGTTGCTGACCGTAAACAGGCACTGGGCGGTGGTATCCCGTCTGATGTCGTACCTATCTTTACCAAGGAAGGCATCGTTGGCATCGTGGGTGTCGAGGGTGGTGCTACCCAACTGGGTACACTGGCCGGACTGCCTCGTTTCCGTACCTACTGGTACGAGGAGGGTTAGGCCCTGTAATTACACAGCCGGGATGGCTTTAGTAATCCCGGCTGTGTACCATCTTTTTGAAATATACAGTAACATCGTTAGCATAATTCAACGGAGACAAGAGATATGGTCAGGCACACCAAACAACTGGGGATAACACTTATCGAGTTGATGATTGTCGTGGCGATTATCGGGATCCTGGGCGCCATCGCTTATCCTGCTTATACACAGTATGTAGAACGTAGCAAGCGATCTGAAGCCCGGGCCGCATTGATGGACGCGGCGGCCAGGCTGGAGCGTTTTTACTCGGACAATAACCGCTATGCTTTAGCGGACAATACTTTTCCGGCAGCTGCAAATGTGCTTACTACTTCGGAAAACGGGCACTATACACTGACGCTCAGTTCTACTGGAACATACCAGGATTTTACTATCACAGCTGCTCCACAAACTTTTACCGACACTACCTGCGGCAACCTCACCTTACAGGCAAACGGGACAAAGGGCGTGACCGGCTCCGGTTCTGTGCGTGATTGCTGGGGTCGTTAGACACATCTGACCGTTGTACTCTATGAAGCATCAACTTGTAGTAGCCAGTGTTTCTATACTGCTGGCGTTAATGCTGTCTTCCTGTTCGGACGACACTCCTGCGACCAGTCAACAATCCACTACTGCTGATGTCGAATCGATAGCCACACAAGCTGTCGATAACACTGAACCACTACCTGCACAGGAAGCAACACCCCGTCCGGCGACGACACGCGATGTGTCTGAGTTCCAGCAACTGTACAAACTCATCGTCTACGGTCAGGCCAATTTCAACCAGGTGTATGCTGCACTGAAAACAGATGATGTCGGCGAATTGGTGAATATTATTCATGCACTGTATTCCATGCGCTGGCTGCGTGGGGTAAACAACATTTTGAAAGCAATGTGGGAAATGGATCAGAAAGCCTACCCGGAACTTAACTGGGACAAGATCAAGTTGACACCTGTACGCATTGCTATTGCCAGCACGATTAACCGTATCAAGATACTGGATACGCGCGAATACAAAGACTTTATCCGACAGCATAAATACGATGATCACGAGTTTCATCGTGCCCAGGTGGTGGTTGCGTTGGGATTAAACCAGGACCCGGTAGATATAGCCTACCTGCAAGAAATGGCAGAAGGTGACAACATCTATGTCTCGCAGAGTGCCATCACCTCGCTGGCACTGATGAATAATGAGCAGGCCAAGGAATCGCTGATTAAACTGGCCAACAAGTACAAGGATTCTCCACGCGGACGGCTTGTGATGGATGTATTGAAAAATGCCTACGATATGGTACCAACCCAAAAACCGGCAGAGACCGCCGGCTGATAGAATTACTTACAATATTTGTTGATAGCGTCCTGCGCCCTTTTCAACCCCGCCTGGCGTTCCTCTTCACCGGCCACCCGGTAACTGCCATCCTCGTTTTGTATATTCACACGCGGGCGTTGGTAACTCTGGTAGCTTTTGCGAGCGCTTTCACAAGCCTGTTTTACCTGGGCCTCGTATTCAGCATCACTAATGCCATCATCTGATTCAGCCTCGGCTTTTTTCTTGTCGTCCTTGTCTTTTTGATTCTTGCCGATGCTGTTGTCTTTCTTGTCTGCTGCTTTGGGTGCGGGTCCGGTTCTTGGCTTGATGGTTTTGGACTCTATATCACCGGGGGGAGGTGTTTGTGTGTAGTGGGTTACGCCGTCTTCATCCACCCATTTATACATCTTTGCCTGCGCTGAAAATGCGACAGACATGGCTAAGACGAGTACAAGCGTCTGTAACAGTTTGATTTTATTCATGGCGTTAAACCCTGTCCTGTAACACGTACAGATTTAGTATACTGATTCATAAAATGAATGTAATCATTTGATTAGACGTCATTTATGCGCTTTAATTCACAAATGTCGAATGAAATGTGAGGTTCGTTATGAAATCCGTACTAACCACTACCTGCCTTTCAGTGTTGTTACTGGCCTCGTTAAACGTGATGGCTGCGGTCAAGATCGTGGAATGCCAGGACGAGGAAGGAGGTCGTAGTTTTCATAAAACCTGCCCTCCAGGTACAACCCAGGTTTCTGCAAAACGATTTAGTACGGGTAGCGGCGCTGGCAATGAGCAAAAGGTCAACATCCAGGCCACACTTTACCGGATCCCGGACTGTGATTCCTGCGACGAGGTAGAAGAATTTCTCAACGCCAGGAATATTCCCATAGATGAAAGGGACGTTAACGACGACCTGGAATTACAGAACGAACTCACCGACCTGACAGGCAACTTGCAAGTTCCAACGACCGTAATCGGTGATGAAATACTGACCGGTTACAGCCGCAGTGAATTCCTGGATGCCCTCGAAAAGGCAGGTTACCAGGAAGAAGAGTCCTAGGCGGAACGTTTCTCCTGCATCAACTCCCTGGGCAGTGAGAATACGACCTTTTCCTTGATGCCCGGGGCTTCCTCGACCATCTTTGCGCCCTTCTCTTTCAAGCGGGCGATCACTTCCTCGACCAGTACTTCCGGTGCCGATGCGCCAGCGGTCAAACCGATGTTCTTTTTATCTACCAGCCATTCATCTTTTATTTCGGCTGCATTATCGATGAGGTAGGCAGGTACGCCTTTCTTCTGCGAGATTTCTTTCAGTCGCGTAGAGTTGGAACTGTTTGGCGAGCCCACTACCAGGATTAGATCACATTTAGATACCAGTTTCTTGACTGCATCCTGGCGATTCTGGGTGGCGTAACAGATGTCTTCTTTCTTGGGGCCGTCTATGTTCGGGAAGCGTTGACGCAATGCATCGATCACTTCGGCCGTGTCATCCATGGACAGGGTTGTCTGGGTCACGAAGGCAAGAAAATTCGGGTTGTTCACTTCCAGTTTCATCACGTCATCGACCGATTCGACCAGGTACATTCCCCCTTTGCCGCTCTTGGTCCGGTACTGGCCGATTGTACCCTCTACTTCCGGGTGACCCTCGTGGCCAATAAGAATACATTCACGTTCTTCATCCTGGTACTTACCGACTTCCATGTGCACCTTGGTGACCAGCGGACAGATTGCATCGAAGACTCGAAGTTCACGACGCTGTGCTTCCTCGCGCACTTGCTTGGAAACGCCATGAGCACTGAAGATCACCGTTGAATTATCAGGCACCTCATCCAGTTCTTCCACGAACACGGCACCTTTGTCACGTAACGAGTGTACGACGTACTTGTTATGCACGACCTCGTGTCGGACGTAAACCGGTGCTCCAAATAGCTCCAGCGCTCGTTCAACAATTTCTATGGCGCGGTCAACGCCGGCACAAAAGCCGCGTGGATTTGCGAGTAAGATCTGCATGGTTAAATCCTTTCAGGTTTAAATTTCGGGGCAGTATAACAAGTTAGTTCTTGTCATTCTCGGGGTGATTCAGCCAAATTGCGTCAATAATCAACATAATTGCACCGATAAAAATCGCCGAATCAGCAATGTTAAACGCCGGCCAGTAATACTTACTGTAATAGACTTCAATAAAATCAACAACATAACCAAGGTAAATGCGGTCTATGACGTTGCCGATGGCACCACCCAGCACGAATACCAGCGCGACCGGCAGCCAGCGCTTTTCCGCGCCCAGGCTCTTCAGCCAGAACACGATAAAGATACTGATACCGATCGCCAGCACGATAAAGAACCAGCGCTGCCAGCCACCGGCATCGCTGAGGAAACTGAAGGCCGCCCCGGTGTTATGCATCAACGTCAGGTTAAAACCGGGAAACACGGGCACGGCCTGGTAAAGCGTCAATGATTGCACGGCAAGCCACTTGGTGAGTTGATCCAGGATGATGATCAGCGCGGAGATACCAAGCCATTTATTCATGAGCGATAGTAATGGCTATCAGGCATAGCGCCTTTGTTCACCCTCACCCTCGATGTTTTCAATGCAGCGTTCGCACAGTTCCGGATGCTTATCATGACTACCTACGTCTTCACGGTGATGCCAGCAACGAACACACTTGGGATGCTCACTTGGTACAACTGTTATGGCTAATCCTTCAACCTCTGTATCTATAGCATCTTTTGATTTTTCATTCAGTGACTTAACTGTGGCATAGGAAGTCATCATGACAAAACGTAATTCATCACCTATCTGTTGCAGTTGCTGCTGAATCTTGTCGTTACAATAAAGTGTGACTTCGGCATCAAGCGCTGAGCCAATGGTTTTCGCCACGCGCAGTTTCTCAAGCTGTTTGTTTACCTCGTCGCGGACAGGCATGAGTCCACCCCAGTATTGCTTGCGTTGTTCAGCACCGGCTTCATCGATCTCGGGCACATACCACTCCTCAAGAAAAACCGAGTTACTGCGCTCGCCGGGAATCAGCTTCCAGATCTCGTCGGCAGTAAAACTGAGTATCGGTGCAAACCATCGGCTCAGCATTTCGACCAGGTGATACATGGCCGTTTGCGTGGAACGGCGTGCCAGGCTGTCTTTACCGGTAGTGTATTGTCGGTCCTTGACGATATCGAGGTAGAAACCGCCCATGTCCACCACGCAAAACTGGTGCAGGGCCTGGTAGATCATGTGAAAATCAAAGTTGTCGTAATCCTTGATCAACTTTTGCTGTAAACGCCAGGCATGTTCAATGGCCCACTTGTCCAGGTCCAGCATGTCCTTGTAGGCGACCATGTTCTGTTCCGGGTCAAAGCCCTCCAGGTTCGACAACAGGTAGCGGGCCGTGTTGCGGAAACGCCGGTAGGCATCGGCCATGCGCTTCAAAATTTCGTCGGATACGCCCATCTCGGTACGGTAATCAGTCGCGGCTACCCACAGGCGCAGGATGTCAGCACCCAACATGTTCATGACTTTCTGTGGCGCCACCACGTTACCCTTGGACTTGGACATCTTCATGCCCTTCGCATCAACGGTAAAACCATGGGTCACGACATTTTTATAGGGACCCGCACCGTTATTAATCGCAACCGACGTCAGTAACGAGGACTGGAACCAGCCACGGTGCTGATCCGAGCCTTCAAGGTACAGGTTGGCCGGGAACTGTAAACGGTCATCGGCCTGCAACACGGTGTCGTGTGTGACACCGGAATCAAACCAGACATCCAGCGTGTCGGTAACCTTGCTGTAGTTATCGGCATCGTCACCGAGTAATTCTTTTTCATCCAGATCAAACCAGGCATCAATACCTTCCTGTTCGATCTTTTGTGACACCTGCTCGATCAGGTTTGCCGTATCGGGATGCAGTTCCTGCGTTTCATTATGGATAAAAACAGCAATCGGTACGCCCCAGGTTCGCTGCCGCGAGATACACCAGTCGGGTCGGTTTTCAATCATGCCGTGAATGCGTTCCTCGCCCCAGGCCGGTTTCCATTTCACATTGCGGATAGATTCTTTTGCCTGCTCGCGTAAACCGTTGGCATCCATACTGATAAACCACTGCGGTGTTGCGCGGAAGATAATCGGGGTCTTGTGACGCCAGCAGTGCGGATAACTATGACCGAACTGTTCCTGGTGTAACAACATCCCTTTCTCTTCCAGTACCTCGATCACCTTTGCGTTTGCCTTGAACACGTGTTCACCGGCAAACAATTCGGTATCAGGCAGAAAGCAGCCATTACCACCAACCGGGTTGTCTACCGGCAGGTTATATTTCTGACCAACGACATAGTCGTCCTGGCCATGCCCTGGTGCCGTATGTACCGCACCGGTACCGGCCTCCAGCGTAACATGCTGGCCCAGGATGACGGGCACTTCACGGTTGTAAAACGGGTGTTGCAGCATCAGCCTCTCAAGCTTCGCACCTTCACAGTCACCCAGCACCTCGTAATCCTCAATACCGGCGCGTGACAGTACCTGCTCGTACAAACCCTCGGCCAGGACCAGGCACTCGTTATCTAGTTTGACGAGCACGTATTTATATTCAGGATGGATCGATACGGCCTGGTTGGCCGGCAATGTCCACGGCGTAGTGGTCCAGATAACAATCGAAATAGTTGCATCAGGCTTATCAACGGCAAAACAGCTGGCTGCAGCACCCTGGTCAATGAACGGGAAACGTACATCGATGGCCGGTGATTTCTTGTCCTCGTATTCAACCTCGGCCTCGGCCAGTGCTGAACCACAGTCGGTACACCAGTGCACGGGTTTAAACCCCTTGTGCAAATGACCAGCAGCGATGATCTTGCCCAGTGCGCGAACGATGTTGGCCTCGGTATTAAAATCCATGGTCAGGTAAGGTTTGTCCCAGTCGCCCAGCACACCCAACCTGATAAAATCGGTACGCTGGTTGTCCACCTGCTTCATTGCATACTCGCGGCAGGCATTTCTAAACGTCTTGGCATCTACCTTGACGCCGGCCTTGCCGACCTTCTTCTCCACCTGTAGTTCGATTGGCAGACCATGACAGTCCCAGCCCGGTACGTACGGCGCGTCAAACCCGTTCAGGCTCTGTGATTTGATAATGATGTCTTTCAGGATCTTGTTAACCGCATGACCAATATGGATGTCACCGTTCGCGTACGGCGGGCCATCATGCAGGATGTAAAGTGGTTTGTCCTTGCGCTGTTTCCGGATCTGCTCATACAGGCCTTCCTGTTGCCACTGCTTCAACATCTCCGGCTCACGTTGGGCCAGGTTGGCCTTCATCGGAAATTCCGTTTTGGGCAGGTTTAATGTGTCTTTATACGTCGTCATTAGTTTAATTATTAAGTTGTTAATTCTCGCGCGGGATTATGTTTCAAGCTCGTCCTCGCGTTATGTATGTCTTCCTGTATCTGCTCTATTAATTCATGTTCGGAAGCAAAATTTCCCTCACCCCGCAGTTTTTCCAGAAATTCCACCTGTATCTGTTCACCATAAATATTTTGGTCAAAGTCGAGTAAATGTACCTCGAGGATAACCCGCGTTCCGTTGTAGACGGGTCGCGAACCAACATAAACAACTGCATCCAGCGGCTTATCACTGACGCCGTATACGCGTCCGGAAAAAATACCGAACACCGGTGACTGGTACCGTTTCAGTTCAATGTTTGCCGTGGCAAACCCAAGGCGGCGTCCGCGCTTGTCACCATGCACTACACGACCACTGATGCGATACGGCCGTCCCAGCATGCGGTTGGCCTTTTCAATTTCACCGGCGGCCAGTGCCTGCCTGATCAGCGTGCTGCTAATACGCTCTGCATCGCAATTAAACGATTCCATCATCCGTACTTCGAAACCGTATTGCTTACCAGCATCAAGCAGCGTCTGGTAATCCCCTTCCCTGTCTTTGGCAAAGCGAAAATCATCACCGATCATCAGCTTTTGCACCTGTAATCCCTCTACGAGTATTCGCCTGACAAACTCATCGGCCGTGAGGTTGGCAATCTCGCGGTTAAATTTCAAGCAGACGATACGATCAACACCGTGCTTCTGGAACTCCTGTAACTTTTCCCTTAACCGGGTGAGCCGTGATGGTGCGCGGTCCGGTGCAAAAAACTCGATAGGCTGCGGCTCAAAGATCAATACCGTCGAGGGCAAACCGGCCTCGTGCGCGTACTCCTTAAGCTGATCCAGCACCGCCTGGTGCCCCAGGTGCACACCATCGAAGTTACCGATCGTGGCCGCGCAAGCCTGTTGCCTGCCGGGAAGATTAATCAAACCACGTATGAATTCCATCGTTCGAACAAAGTGCTGAATTATACCGATCGCGTCGGTGCTGTCATGTCACGTAAACGAATGCCAAAGGCGAACATGATAACCAGGTAAATAATGATGCCCGCGACGACCCAGAGGGAAAGATTGACGACACGCTGGGTCACGGCCCAGTCAAACCAGGTTGCCAGCTCACCGGCACCGTACAAAATCGCCGCACCCATCACAACAACACCGACCGAGACCTTGAGCAGGTAGAGTCCCCATCCCGGGTTCGCCGTGTAAACCCGGTCACGCTTCAGGATCCGAAACAACAGGTAGGCCTGTAACATCGCCGAAAGAGACGTGGCCAGTGCCAGCCCGGCGTGGGCCAAGGGGAACACCAGTACCAGGTTGAAGACAATGTTGGCAAGCATGGCAATGGCCCCGATCTTGACCGGTGTCCTGGTATCCTGGCGTGAGAAGAAACCGCTGGCGAGGATCTTGATACAGATGAATGCCGGCAACCCGATCGCGTAGGCCATCAGGCTCTGGCGTGCCATGTGCACATCATTCGGCATGAATTCATCGTATTGAAACAGCGTGGTCAACAACGGCCCCGCCAACACGGCCAGTCCAACCGCGGCCGGTATGGCAATCAGGAACACCCAGCGTAACGCCCAATCCAGCATATTGGAGAAGCCCTCGCTGGAACCCTGTGCGTGTTTTTCTGACAGGTTAGGCAGGATTACCGTCGCCAGCGCGATACCGAATACGCCCAGTGGGAACTCGACCAGCCGGTCTGAAAAATAGAGCCATGAAATACTGCCGGTCTGCAGAAAGGACGCGATCAGGGTATCAACCAACAGGTTGATTTGTACGATAGACACTGCGAACAGGACCGGAACCATCAATTTCAGGATCCGCTTTACACCCTCCCGGTCGCGATTCAGGCCGGGCCTGGGAAACTTCCTGATTCGTACCAGGAACGGCAACTGGAACAGCAGTTGGGCAATACCGGCAATAAACACGCCCCAGGCCAGTGCCGTCACTGGTTGTTCCATCTGCGGGGCCAGCCAGATGGCACAGCCAATCAAGGACAGGTTGAGTATGACGGGCGTGAAGGCCGGAATAGCAAACTGCTTGTACGTATTAAGGATACTGCTGGCAAATGCCGTCAATGAGATAAACAGGATGTAGGGAAAGGTGATGCGCAACATGTCGCTTGCCAGCACATGCTTGGCTGTGTCATCTATAAAGCCGGGCGCAAAGATCGAGATGAGTACCGGACTCAGCGCAATACCGATAGCGGAAACGACGAATAACACCAAGCCCAGCGTGGCCGCGGTTTGATCGACCAGGGCCTGTACCTGCTCTTCGCTGCGTTGCTCCTTGTATTCAGCCAGTACGGGCACGAAGGCCTGCTGGAAACCACCTTCGGCAAACAGCCGACGCAGGAAATTCGGGATTCGAAAGGCCACGATGAAGACATCCATACCCATTCCAGCCCCGAACAGGCGGGCAATGACGACATCGCGGATCAGGCCGAATACGCGCGAGATCGAGGTCATGCCGCCAACCGTAAAAGTGGATTTCAACATTTTTGCTTATCAAGTCTCCAGATAGCGTTAGTTTACAGTGAAACTTTGGTTTCTATCCCATTGTTTTTTAATACGATTATGCAAGTTTGCGCTAGCATAGCACAGTCTCCGGAAAGCATTGACAAATCAAGCCAATATCCGCATCATACCGCGCCTTTCAAGAATGAAATCAGGAGTTTAGTGTGGCAAATATTGCATCAGCAAAGAAACGAGCCCGTCAGGCTGTCAATCTGCGTTCCCATAACGCCAGCCAGCGTTCGTATCTGCGCACCCATATCAAGAAAGTCGTTAACGCCATTGCGGCCAACGACAAAGAGGCAGCGCAAGCCGCGTACCAGGCAGCAGTGCCCGTAATTGATGCAATGGTCAGCAAGGGAATTATTCACAAGAATAAGGCTGCACGTCATAAGTCTCGATTAAACAGCCATCTGAGAGCACTCTAAAACTCAAATAAACCGGCAGCCGCCGGTTTTTTTTAGCCTGTCATTTCAATCGTCTTCCCTGTCAGTTCGACCGCGCTCTCTTTTGTCATTTCGAAGGAGCTTGCGACTGAGAAATCCCAGATCCATCGACAAGCTCGGGATGACGGCTTCGCTGTCAATTCACCAGTAGATTATCCCGGTGAATAAACTCATCTTCATCCAGGTTGCCAAGTAAGGCCTGTATGTCCTGGCTTGATTTTCCCATGATGGTTCGCGCCTGGCTGGAATTATAATTAGTCAGACCGCGTGCAATTTCTTTCCCGTTCATATCCAGACAGGCAATCACCTCACCCCTGTTGAACTCGCCGTTCACCGACTTAATACCTACCGGCAACAGGCTCTTGTTGTTTTCCTTTAGCGCCCGAACGGCACCATCATCAATAGACACCGAACCATTCATCTTGCCCTGACCTGCCAGCCATAGACGCCTGGCATTCACCGTTTCTTCGGTGCCAGTCAGTAAGGTGCCAATTGCTTCTGCATCGGCGATACGCAACATCACGTTTTGTTCGTTGCCGGGCGCAATGACTGTTTGACTACCGGACCTGGCGGCAATCCTCGCGGCCTTGATCTTGGTGCGCATGCCACCACGTCCCAGTGCACCGCCTTCACCGGCATAGTCATCCAGTTTTGTATCATTCACACTGGCTTCACTGATGAGTTCAGCATTTTTATCGCGGTTTGGGTCTGCGGTATAGAGTCCATCCTGATCGGTTAACAACACCAGAACATCGGCCTCGATCAGGTTGGCTACCATGCCGGCCAGGGTATCATTGTCACCAAAACGAATTTCTTCAGTCGCAACACTGTCGTTTTCGTTGATAACAGGTATCACTCCAAGCCCGATTAAGGTGTTAATACTGGTGCGTGCGTTCAGGTAGCGTTCGCGATTGGCGACGTCTTCATGCGTTAGCAGTATCTGTGCAGTATGCTTACCGTACTTCTGGAAGCCGACCTCGTAGGCCTGGATCAACCCCATCTGGCCAACGGCAGCAGCGGCCTGTAACTGGTGTACCTGGGTCGGGCGCTGTTTCCAGCCCAATCGAGTAATACCTTCGGCCACGGCTCCGGAAGACACGATGACCACTTCAATACCGCGCTTACCGAGTTCAGCCACCTGTGCAATCCAGGTATTTAATCGTTCATGCTTGAGGCCACAGCCCTTGTCAGTAATTAACGCGCTGCCGATTTTCACGACCCAGCGTTTAGAGGCTCTAAGCTTTTTTCTACTATCACTCACTTTCCTGGTCCTGCTCTTCTATCCACTTGTGGATGGCGTAGGTTAGTTCCTGGCAACCCTGCTTGCTTATAGCTGATATCTTGTAGATAACGGCATCTTTATCAATGTGCTTTTTGATTTCATCCAGCAGCTCATTGGTTAATTCTTCCGGTAATACATCGCACTTGTTTAATACAATCCAGCGCGGTTTATTATAAAGCGCTTCATCAAACTGTTTTAGTTCCTGTTCGATCACCTCGATATTTTTAATCGCATCCTCAGGATCGAGACTGGCATCCACGATATGCAACAAAAGGTTGGTTCGGCGTAGATGTTTTAAAAAGGCAATGCCCAGCCCTGCCCCGCCGGAAGCGCCCTCGATCAGACCCGGTATATCAGCAATAACGAAACTCTTGCTGGTATCGATACGCACCACACCCAGGCTCGGGTACATCGTGGTAAACGGGTAGTCTGCAACCTTGGGAGTCGCTGCCGATACGGCACGGATAAAACTGGATTTACCGGCATTAGGTAGTCCCAGCAAACCGACATCGGCGAGTACCTGTAATTCCAGCCGCAGGCTACGCTCTTCACCGGGAGATCCCTTGGTAATTTTCCTGGGCGCCCGATTGATACTGCTCTTGAAGCGCGCGTTACCCAGGCCGTGGAAACCGCCCTGCGCAACTAATAGCTTGTCATCCTTTTTTACCAGGTCACCAATCAGTTCATTGGTGTCGTCATCGTAGACCAGTGTGCCGGAAGGCACATTGATAACCAGGTCGTCCGCACTTACACCCCTGCGATCCCGGCCCATGCCAGGTTGGCCGTTTTTTGCCTTGAACGAGCGCAGGTGCCGAAAATCAACCAGCGTATTCAAGCCCTCGTCGACAGCCAGATATACACTGCCACCATCACCGCCATCACCGCCGTCCGGCCCACCTTTTGGCACAAATTTTTCACGACGAAAACTTAAACAGCCGTCACCGCCTTTTCCGGCGGAGACCATAATCGTCGCTTGATCCACAAACTTCATAAAAACGCTTCCCTTATCTCCGAATTACGGCGTTGCTCGTCTTTCTGCGGTACTCATTTATTCGCATATTAATTCTGTTCCTCGAAAAACTCGCGCCTTTTGACCACGGAAGGTCTTATACTGCGAGCGCATGGATGCGCTGGAGCAGTGAGTACTGAAGCGAACTGCTTGGTCTTAAAACCGATACACTTCGCTTCAGAGAAACGCACACGCCTCGCTCTGAAAGCAAATTGCTTGGTACAAAGTTAATTATCATGCTTTGAGCCCATTTTGATCATGATACCGATCGCGCATAAAAAAAACCCCGCCGGTGGCGGGGTTTTCTACTATTCACAAATTGTTTTGGCGACTAGCCCGCGACCACGTCAATAAAGGTACGCTTTCTCGGGCCGCGCGTGTTGAATTCAACCTTGCCTTCAGCAGTGGCAAAAATCGTGTGGTCATGACCAAGACCGGTATTCAGACCGGCATGGTACTTGGTGCCACGCTGACGAATGATAATGTTACCGGCTTTAACCGTTTCACCACCGAACTTTTTCACGCCCAGTCGTTTGGATTCTGAATCGCGTCCGTTACGTGTACTACCGCCTGCTTTCTTGTGAGCCATCTGTTTACTCCAGTCTGATACTTATTTTGCTGCAATCTTGGTAATGGAAAGTTCTGTGTATCCCTGTCGATGACCCATCTGTTTGTAATGGTGCTTACGACGTTTGAATTTCACGATCTTGATCTTGGGGCCACGGCCATGGCTTTCTACCTTGGCAGTAACCTTGGCACCAGCAACGAAGGGAGTCCCTACAGTGACATTGTCGCCATCGGCAATCATGAGGACTTCAGAGATCTCGACATTGTCTCCTTCTTCCGAGGCCAGCTTCTCGACTCTTAGCTTATCGCCTTGTTCTACTTTATACTGCTTGCCACCGGACTTGATTACCGCGTACATCTTTGATTCTCCGTTACTTGCACCATATGTGCACTGATATAAAGGGGGCTGATTCTAAGAAATTCGGCAGGTGGTGACAAGCCAAGAATGATAAAATTATTGAATTAGCAGAGAGATATCGGTCCAATTCATAACCACCGGCTGATAATCATTATAAAACAATAACATAGACTTAGGTAGAAGACTGTGTACCAGGAAGAGGCAACCGCAAAAAAACCGGCGCCCATGGGCATTGACGAGATCCGCGACCTCATCGCGGACGATATGTCCCGTGTTAACGGCCTGATCGAGCAAAGTTTATACTCGGAAGTCGCCCTCATTGCCCAGCTCGGGCATTACATTATTAATAGTGGCGGTAAGCGGCTACGCCCGGCACTGGTTCTACTCTCCGCCAATGCCTTTGGCTACGGGGGCGATAAACAGTATTCACTGGCCGCCATTATCGAGTTTATTCACACCGCTACCCTCCTGCATGACGATGTAGTGGACGCCTCCCTGCTACGCCGGGGCAAGGCTACCGCGAATCAGCGCTGGGGCAACGAAGCCAGTGTGCTAGTAGGAGATTTTGTCTACTCCCGCGCCTTCCAGATGATGGTGGGCATTAATTCCATGCGGGTCATGGAGATATTATCTGATGCTACGAATACCATCGCCGAGGGCGAAGTCCAGCAGTTGATCAATCGCCATGACCCGGAAACTACCGAGGAACGTTACCTGGCTGTATGCCGAAATAAAACGGCCAAGCTGTTTGAGGCCGCCAGCCAACTGGGCGCGGTGATTTCAGACCGCAGTAGCGAGGAAGAACAGGCCATTGCCGCTTATGGCCGCCACCTTGGCACCGCCTTCCAGCTGGTTGATGACGTTCTCGACTATAGTTCTTCCAGTGACGAACTGGGCAAGAACATTGGTGATGACCTCAGCGAAGGGAAGCCAACCCTGCCCTTGCTGTACGCCATGTGGAACGGCACGGAAGAACAGTCCGGTATTATTAAAGAAGCCATTGAAAACGGTGGACTGGAAAATATCGACAAGATCAAGGCGGCCATCGAATCCACCGGGGCACTGGACTACGCGGCCAAGATCGCCAACGAGGAAGCCGACCTGGCCATCAAGGCGCTGGAACAGTTGCCGCCATCACAATACCTGGATGCACTGTACGCGCTGGCCCGTTTTTCAGTAGAGCGGCAGTTTTAAAAACAGATCAAACGGGTATAATTCCCATCCTTCAAATAATTCAGTCGGGGTGTAGCTCAGCCTGGTAGAGCGCTGCCTTCGGGAGGCAGAGGTCGTAGGTTCAATTCCTGTCACCCCGACCATTATTAATAAAAAGCCGCTCTGGTAGCGGTTTTTTTATTAATTAAGTTCTGGTCAAAAATTGAACTGGAGAAGCAGGATGTTGCGGTACATCTATATGCCAATCAGAGGACACACGGATATGTTGCTTTCACCCCGGTCAGAAAATCCCTCCTCTTGCTGATGACCAGCAAGAGGAGGGGGAGAGGAAGGACAGAGCGAACTATGAATACGAACTATTAGAAACTAACAGAACCTTCAATAACGAATACATCCCAGTCACAGTCGGTAGCACCAAACTGACAACGACCACCACCTGAAACATTTCCTTCATCCTGACGGGTATACGAAGCCTTGATCAGTGTATTATCTTCAACCCACCAACCAGCGGCAACCTCGATACGATCTGCTTCTTCATTGCCAACGATACCAGCGGTTTCGTTGCTGGAGTGACCATAGCGAGTTGCAAGATACACCGTATCACTCAAATCAACACGACCCAGAACTCCCCAGTACTCCTGTTCAGCGTCCAAAGTACTAAACACTGTGGGTGATGATGCAAAAGAGCCACCGGCCCAACTGAAATCGTCTTCACCCTGACCATAAAAACCATGGATTGTGACTGGTTTACCCAGTGCATCGCCTGACCACATGGCATCAATCTGCCAGATATCAGCACTAATACCCGGAATGATACCCGGTTGGGTAAGACGACCGTTCAAAGTCTTACTTGCGAAGTCGTAGTTATCACCATCACCCAGAGCAATCAGGGAATTGAAAGCACCGCCATCCGATAATGCACATGTGGTTGGCGTCGTACAGGCTGCATCGCCAGTTGTTTTAAAATAACCAGCACCAATACCGAAACCACTATCAGTTACCAGCGATGAACGCAGACCGAAATCGTATCCGCTATCTTCACTGGCATCACCAAAGAACGATGGTTTGGTAATGGTAGCATTATAGTCCCAGGTACCCAGGCCAACTTGCTGTGCACCGGTTAGC
This sequence comes from Gammaproteobacteria bacterium, assembly GCA_965229565.1. GTDB lineage: Bacteria > Pseudomonadota > Gammaproteobacteria > Eutrophobiales > Eutrophobiaceae > JANQNX01. Next base: position 2,206,725 of record OZ245888.1, read on the forward strand.
CAAACACCTTCAGCCGCTGTGATCATGTCATTGATTCCGTTACCAATCATTGGGTTGCCTTGTACGGCAGCACCATCAGAATAACGAATAAAATTCATGGTTGTCTCAACAACATTACCAACGCGGAAGATTAAGGCATCATTGATTTTATAATCTACCCACGCTAAATCCTGTGTGATTGAATAATTAGCGTCGCCTTGATCGTTTGGCTCTTCAGCAAGCTCAACGAAAAAACTAATCTTTTCACTAAGCTGTCCTGAAAACCACATACCAAAACGAAGCCGGGCAAAACCTGAATCTGCTGCAGCATCTAGCGGATTTGCAGGTGATCCTTCAACTTCAATAGCAGTTTGCCAATGTTGCGCAAAATAGCCACCAGCTTTGACTTTACCGCCAAAGAGATCCACATCAGCATGTGAAGCCGAGGCTGCAACTATCATCGCAGTGGCAGTGAGTACTTTAAAATGTGTTTTTATCACTATTGTTCTCCCCATTAATTTAATGTGACACTTCTGCTCTACTATTAAGCAACAAAGTAATACGCAATCTCTTTGCCATGTTTGTTGCAAAATTCTCAGTGTTGCAGAATAACCACTACACTTACCGGGGATCGATATTTTTACTATATAAAACAGTATGTTACAAACAAGGAATACTGGAAGGATATGAAATCTACGATGTAAATAATCTGGCTGGATTTTTTTTAAAATAAAACACGCGACACATGTGACATTTTTGTCACAGTTGTCTTAGTTTTTTGAAACAATAAAAAAAAAGAGGGCGATTTTCGCCCTCATACGTTACAGAAATGTGATTAATAAAGTGTTGTTTTAGTTTCAGGGTCTACAATTCATCCAGAATATCTTTCATTTTTTCATTGTAGATTTCTTCTGAAATAATATCTTTTTCAAGCAGCTGTTTTAACTCAGTCAAGCGTTCTTCAATTGATCTGGAAGGCATAGACGTATCTCCCTGTGCCGGCGCAGAAGAACGGGCTTTTTCTTTCGCCTCTACTAACCGTTCCAGGCGTTCAACTTTTTCCTTGAGTTGCTCCTGCTCTCGATCGATTTCGCTTGTCTGCTGTTTTAGGTCAACAGTCTCTTCAACAATACTTTCTTTTCTTTGTTCCTTATCTCTTTTTTCTAACACTACTTTTTGTAAGGCCCCAACATCGACGAGCAGCCAGTCATTTCTAACTTTGTTGTTATAAGATTTAAGCTGATGTATATCATCAGTGGCAAAATGATAATCCAGATCTGATTCGGAGCTTCTTGAGCCTGTATCCAAACGAAAAGTTTTTAACTTAAGATAATCAACTTTTTCAGGGATATCAGAATATCCACCTTGCATACGGTATTTTTTTTCAATATTTACACGTAGTTCACCAATAATCAGGTTTAAACTACCTTCACTAAAAAAAATGCGTCCCGAGGTTGTAAGAGAACCTTTACCAAACGTTTTTTCATGCCTTCCTGTAATGCTAAAAACAATATCCTGTTGCGAGTTTGCAGCAGATAAACCGGAAGAAACGTATTTACTTAAAGTGGTCAGTTCAGATCTACTGAATAAACGGTACTTGTTATATTCGTTATTTTCATCCGAAAAGAAATCCAGAAAATCCAGGTCAAAGACAGAATTATCCGCGTCGGTTAAAAAGATACTGGATAAAATTTCGTAGACTTCCTGTTGTGTAAACTCGACAGGATGGTTGTTTGATGAGCCGCCTTTATCAGCGGGCATCAAGGAAATGTAGTCAAAACCACTTCGCCAGAGACTCTCCTCGCTTCTGGCCTGCGCCGTACTGGAAGTCAAGGCAAACGAAAATAAATACAAAAATATAAAGAGGTATTTATGCATCATTCTCAATGTAAAATTCTTGTTATTTGAAATATTGCGAAGTATTAATGACATCACTAGTCTCAATTTATCGATATATTATTAATTACTGGCTCATCGCCTTTTTTTCAGATTGATCTCTGAGGTACGCAATTATCTGCCACATTTCAGTTTCCGTCAAAGTCCCTTCATACGACCCCATAATTGTCCCGGGTCTGCCATACTTGATTGTTGTGATGAAATACTCATTAGTATTTACACCCCCTGGTGCAAAACCATTGTCTACCAGTGTTGGTGCCCTGGCGCCAACACCTTTTGCTCCATGACAAAAAAGACAGGTATTGCCGTATTTTTGACGCCCTGCTTCAATCGATTCCGGGTTTCCGATGTGCTGATTCTCCAGGGAGGCAGCATTATTGCTCTCACTATTTTCAGCAGCCGCTATTACTTTCGTATCTATTTTACTGTTATCTGCCACGGACACTGATGCATCGGCCTCGGGTTTCTTTTCTTCCATGGCAGCTTCGACGCCGAATGCATATATTTTGGCGCTCAAGCCAAGTCCGAATAAAAACACTATTACACTGAAGAATATCCGGTTAGATATATTTTGTTCGTTAAACATTGTTTCATTCCTGTTACTCATTTCAATATTCGACTATATGTAAAACGGGGAAGTTCAAGAACTTCCCCGTATATTTAAAGCAAAAGAAGTCTACCTATTTTTTGTGCAAGGCAAACACGTAGAGTGAACCGCCCTTGTTGTTGGTTTTGAAAAACTCTCCATAAACCAGCGGCCACAGGCTACCTCCACCAGGACCTACAAGAATGGCAACATACTGTGTGTCACCAACCATGTAAGTCGTCGGGTTACTGTGTACACCGGAACCGACGTTGTACTCCCACAGGGTCTCACCAGTCTCATCATCCATGGCGCGGAAGAAACCTTCTGCATCACCATTAAATACAAGACCGCCACCCGTGCTAAGCATACCACCTGTAGCCGGGGTATTCTGGGAGCGCATCCATACCAGGTCACCGGTAGTACCATCAAATGCCTTTACATAACCGGCACCCGGGTTCAAACGAATGACGCTGGTACCCAGCCACCACTGTCCAGGCTGGAACTCCTGCTCTTTTGCAGCGATATCCATGGACATATCGATACCAGGTACATAAATGTAACCTGTGCGTTTACTGTAAGTAGCAGGATGCCATTCCTTACCACCACCCAGTGTGGGAGCGATGTCGGTGGTTATCTTGCCACGGGTCGGTTTTTTGTCCGGGTTTACGTTTGGACGACAATTCTTGCCAAAACTGCTTACCCAGTTTACACGTTGCATCGCCTTGACCCAGTTACATTTGAATGTTTTGCGATCAATGCTGTACAAGTGACCGTTACGATCCGCGTGCAACCAGACCTTACGACCCTCTTTATCTGTGATTAAGATTGTTTCGTTGGTACCGTCATAATCCCAGACATCATGTGGCGTGTACTGGAAATGCCCCTTGATTTCACCATTCGCGGGATCGATGGCAATACTGGAAGCGGTATACAGGTTATCACCTTCACGTACGGCACCGTCAAAATCAGGTACCGGGTTACCAACACCCATCAGGATATAACCGGTTTCCTTGTCATAACCAGGTGGAAGCCATGGCGTACCACCTGCCAGTTTCCAGGACTCACCTGCCCAGGTCTTGGCTATCTTCTCATCGGCACTCATTGGGACCGTGTATGTTCTCCAGACTTCATCACCGGTTTCCGGATCCAATGCATAAACGGTACCCGCATTGGCACCAAGATCACCGCCAGAGTTTCCGATAATGACCAGGCCCTGAATTATGGTCGGCATGGTGGTCAGGATTTGACCGGTCTTGTAATCACCCAGTTTCTTTTCCCAGATAACTTCACCCGTGTTGTTATCAAAAGCCATTGCATGTGTATCCAGCGTCGCCATAAAGACCTTGTCTTTATAAACTGAAACACCTCGGTTTACTGATCCACAACAGAGCTTAGGTCCAAGGTCACCCGGTAAAGCACGTTCATATTTCCAGATGATGTCACCGGTTGTTCCATCCAGGGCAAACAGCTTGTTATGGCTGGAAGTCACATACAAACGACCGTTAACAGCAGTCACCTGGCTGGTCTGTGCACCGATCACACCAAATGACAGGTTCCATTTAGGTACCATGTCGCCAATATTTTCCTTGTTTATCTGGCGCAATGGTGAGAAACGGGTCTGTTCGTAATCACGGCCATAATGTAACCAGTTATTCGGATCTTTATCGGCATTCAATAACATGTCATCCGTGACCATGTAGCCGATATGCTTGCCTGCCAGTTCATCTACCCCGAGGGCAAAAGCCTGGCTGGAAACAGTTAGAGAAATAAAAGCAAAATAAACCGCTTTTAATATGGTTTTATTATTTAACAACATTATGTCTACTCCCCTGCAATTGTTTAAGCGATTTTAAAAGAGCATTTTCTGTGCCAGTAGCTACATCATACGCAATTACAATTATCTCTCTGTTTATTAATAGGATTTTTTTGAAAAATAAATTGGAATTTAATTTATTTAAGTAATAGATGATACAGATGTATCAATTAACCATAAAAAAAACCCGCTGTGTGTGACAGCGGGTGGAGTTATCAAGTGATCTCTAGTGATCCTTGCATAAAAGACTTTTCCCAGAGGAGGAAGAATAGCTCGTTGTTGTTATAAAAATTCAGTCTCCGAATGTATTCAGGATACCGTTTTGGCAATAGCTTCATTGACTTCTTTGGCAGCTTCCATCTGCACCATATGTCCGGCATCGGCAACGGAAACAACTTCAATGTTTGCTCCCTTGACATTGTCCTTATGACTGGCAGGGATAATTTCATCTTTTTCACCCCAGATAACACAGGCTTTGGCGATGTTCTCCAGTGCCTGGTTTAACTGAAGTTTTTGTGAACCGCCATCAATGAAACTATCCCGGATTTGTTGTAACGCAGCGTCAACACCATCCAGTCTTTTATACTGCAACATGTTATTGATCAGCTGACGCGTAACCAGATCTACGTTGGCAAACAATTGTTGCAAGTAAGGTTTGATCTGTTTTCTGCTCGCACTACTGACAAATCCGTTGAGATAGTCAATGTTGATCTCTTTGCCAAGGCCGGCAGAGCAAATTAAACACAAGGAAGACACCATGTCTCCATGTTTACTGGCCAGGTTTAATGCAATTGCACCGCCCATAGAGTGTCCTACCAGGTGAGCCTTTTTTATATTCATTGCTTTCATAAAACCGATAACGGTATCGGCAAAGAAATCCAGGCTTCCATCACCAACAGACTTGGATGACTGTCCATGCCCTGGTAAATCAAGTGCAATCACCTTCTTTCCAGTACGTGCAACAAGGTCATCATGATTGAATAACCAATTATCCAAATCACCACCAAAGCCATGTATTAACAGAATCGTATCGTCACCATCTCCTCTCTCGCTGTAACGAATGTTTAGACCGTTGACATCAATAACCTGGGTTGCGGATCCTTGTTCGTCTTCATCATCTTCCGGGGGCACGAACTCGGCCTGGAATTTTTCAACGAACGCAGCGATATCGTCGTCTGAAACAGTTTCATCTGCAGCAACGCCCAACAGTGCGCCAACCGGATACACAGAATCGTTTTCTGTAACAATTTTCCTTAATTTTCCAGACACGGGAGCTTCGACGGCACTGGCTATTTTTTCAGTCTCGACTTCAGCAATCTCCTGCCCTTTTTCGAAATCGTCACCTTCCTTTATTAACCACATCAGGAGCTTCCCCTCTTTCATGGACAGGCCCCATTTCGGCATAGTAATAGCAGATATATTATCTGATGACATTTAAACTCCTTTCTAATTGATAGTTTTATTTTGTAACTTCACGAACAGCTGCTTCTATTTTTTCAGCGTTTGGAATATAAGCATCTTCCAGGTTGCTAGCGAAAGGCACGGGGGTATGTGGTGCCGTTACAGTCCTGATTGGCGCTTTTAAGTCATCAAACGCTCTTGTCGAAGCAAGTTCAGCAATATCACTTGCCATACTGCAACGTGGGTTTGATTCATCAACAACAACGAGTCGTCCAGTGTTCTCAATGCTTTCGAGAATGGTCTCGTCATCAAGTGGCGAGGTAGTTCTTGGATCAATCACATCACACTTAATACCTTCCTTCGCTAATTTATCAGCAACCTCTGTCGCGAGCACAACCATGCGGCCAAAAGCAACAATCGTCACATCATTACCTTCTCTAACGATATTCGCTTCACCGAACGGGATCACATATGGTTCTTCCGGAACTTCTCCTTCCATCGTGTACATGGCCTTATGCTCAAGAAAGATGACCGGATCATCATCTCGTATAGCCTGAATGAGTAAACCTTTTGCATCGTAAGGAGAGGCAGGTAAGACAACCTTTATTCCTGGCAGATGTGTCAGCATTGGGTATAGACACTGTGAGTGTTGTGCGGCAGCACGAAAACCAGCACCATACATAGCGCGAATAACCACTGGCGTAACCGCTTTACCACCAAACATGTATCGGAACTTGGCCGCCTGGTTAAAGACCTGATCCAGGCAAACGCCTATGAAATCGATAAACATGAGTTCCGCAACGGGCCTCATGCCACAAGTAGCGGCACCTACCGCAGCACCAATATAAGCCGATTCGGTGATAGGCGTATCCATTACACGCTCGCCATGTTTACCCCAAAGGCCCTTGGTTACACCCAGCACGCCGCCCCAGGCATCCATTTCACCGCCAGCTCCCTGGCCACCGACAATATCCTCGCCCATGAGAATAACGTTTTCATCTCTGGACATCTCCTGGTCCAGTGCTTCATTAATCGCTTGTTGATAAGTAATTTTTCTAGCCATTGTCTTTATCCTTTTGTAAATGTTAGTAAGAAACGTAGACGTCTTTTAATAACGTATCGAGTGAAGGCTCTGCAGCCTGCTCTGCCTGCTTCACAGCTTCATCAATCAGTTTTGCAACTTCTTTATCAATTTGATCGAGTTCAGCTATATCCAGCAAGCTTGCTTCAGACACCTTTTTCCTGAATAACATCAGACAATCTTTCTCGTCCTTAACTTTCTTTACTTCGTCCTTACGCCGATAGGTTTGGGCATCTCCTTCAAAGTGACCGTAATAGCGGTTCAGCTTGACCTCCATCAACGAAGGACCGCCACCGGTACGTGCTCTTTTTATGGCTTCACCTGCGGCTTCATATACAGCGAAAAAATCATGACCATCAACCGTCACCCCGGGCATACCGAAACCGGCGGCACGGTCCATAAAGTTCTCACAGGAAACTGACCATTCGGAGGAAGTTGCTTCTGCATAACCATTGTTCTCAACAACAAATATACAAGGCAGGTTCCAGACAGTCGCCAGGTTCATACTTTCCAGTGTTGTACCCTGGTTGGAACCACCATCGCCAAAAAAAGCAATACCTACACCATCAGTTTTTCTCAGCTTGTGTGTCAGACCGACACCACAGATTAAAGGTGGGCCACCACCTACAATACCGTTAGCGCCCAGCATCCCCTTGTCCAGATCGGCAATATGCATGGAACCGCCTTTACCTTTACAGGTGCCGGTTTCCTTGCCGTAGATTTCAGCCATCATGCCCATCACATCAACACCTTTTGCAATACAGTGGCCATGTCCACGGTGTGTGCTTGAAATACGATCAGCATCATTAAGATGCATGCATATACCAGTAGCCGATGCTTCTTCACCGGCATACAAGTGAACAAAACCCGGGATGTCCCCCTTGGCAAACTCATCATGCACACGGACTTCGAAATCACGAATAGTCCGCATCATTCGATAAGCTTCCAGCAATTTCTCTTTACTTAGTTGTGACATTTATCCCCTCCTACTTTGAAGAATTCTATTTTTAGTTATACGACGGATGTTAAATATGAATCAGGTACCATTTGATAAGCATCTATGGCGGAATGATTACTTTTTTTTTCAGGCTCATTAATAAAAACGCCCAGTTTTGATGCCTGGGCAATGGCTTCCTCAACATTAATGGTTACAGGCCCATCTTGTTTGACCACGATAGACACATCATCTTTTTGTGAGAATTCAATTTCTCTTTCGCCATCAAGTGCAATTACACCCTGGGTTGTTTCAATGTGAATCGCCTTGTCAAATTCAATTTGTTGTGATGACTTGATACCTATTTGCTGGAACAGGCCAGGGGCAATAGGTGTATTGACTGAAAAGCTGGTTTCCCCGGCATCAGCGACAACAACCTGCAGGCCGAATGCATCTTCGCGCCGCACCAGGTGATGTAAACCACCAATAGCCGACATACCGATGGCACCAGGTTCGCAAAAAGCAAGATATAGTTCCTTGAGGTTTTCCATGTGCCATAAAGCTCTTGCACCAATCCACTGTTCGCTGGTGATCGCTGCATCGACCAGTGCAATATCTTCAACATCATCATTCACAAATATGTGAATGGCCTTGTTTTTTAGCAGGACGTGTTCTTCCGGCACCAGTGACAATGCATAGATGCCCAGAGCCATACCCACCAACGTGGCCTCATAAAATCTTGGGAATGCGTTATTTGTTCCCGTGGAAATACTGGCAATAGGGATATTGCCAATGTTTTTCGCCACAACCCGATGCGTTCCATCACCTCCCAGTACTGCTACGGCAGATACGCCGTGATCTACCATCATTTGAGTGGCGATCTCACTATCATCTGCTGTACTGGTGATCTCCATTTCCAGGAACTCAACTTCGGGTATCCTTAATTCCGGATGTGATCTTCTTTTAAGTTCCAGGCTCCTGATCAGGTTGGCACAGATACCGCTACTATCCGGCATCATGAGCACCTTATCGATGCCATTAAATGTTCCCAGTGTGATAATTATCCGCTCAACGATATTAGCGCGCTCCACGGTTTGAATAGAGGTCGCGCTGGATATCAACCGACGAATATCACGTGATGAATATGGATTGGCAATGATGCCAATAATTTTCTTGTCTGAATTAGAAGACATAGCTCACACTTAATTTGTATTACTGCTTTTAACAGCAATACAAATGCCAATTAGTATGCTCAAAAATAATTTATTGGGAGTAAAAAAGAATGCAAGCGCGGCCCGCTATAAGCGCTTGATAAATATAACTTAATTAAAGCAGGATCCGATTACGGATTAGCCAGCAATTGTTTGCAATTAATATGTGACGCAGTCTGAGGCTGCTGTAAGTGAAACATCTGTTACAGATGTACCATTCTTTTATATACCGTGTAGCAGAATTAAAAAAGGCAGTGTTACCTGCCTTTTTCTGAAAGATGTAAAATATAAGCTGTCAATTGCCAGCGCAGTTCCTCCGGCAAATTAGGCCATGGCGGCATATTATAAGAACCTCGTTTTCTTCCATTTGTTATCGTATTAAAAACATACTCGGCTTTTAAATCATCACGTCCTTGCAGTGTACGCGCTTTACCGCCACTCCCCTCTGATCCATGGCAGTAGGCGCAAAGAGCGCTAAATTTCTTTTTTCCGATTTCAACCGATTGCGGATCGGCAAGTATTTTTTCAATATCTACTGAACCTTCAGCCTGTTCTTCACCGGCTGTAACAAATGAAGAATTAACAAATAAAAAAGCAGAAAATAAAAACCAGGATACTTTCATTTTATTTACCATTTCTGTTATCGATTAAGCATTAAAAATTCAGACGTCAAAATAAATATATCGTTCAATTAAACTATAGCAAGAGGGAGGCATCAGCCTCCCTCTTGTGACTAGTATTTAGAATTAAATACTATTTACTTTAGCTCGAACGCTACTAGTGATGCACCACCGGGAAGCTTATCAATTCCTGGATAAGCCGAGGCAGCAAAACCCGGAGCCAGGGAACCCCAGCCGCTGGGAACCAGTATGTATTGTTTACCACCGGCAGAGTAACTTACGATACCGCCACGGATACCGGAACCGGTATTAAACTTCCACAGGGTCTTGCCGGTATCCGCGTCGTAGGCATAGACATAGCCATACGGATCACCGTTGAAGACCAGGCCACCCTTGGTAGTCATCACGCTACCGTAACCAGGCATATCATAATTGATAGACCATTTTGGTTTACCGGTCATGGGATCGCGAGCATCCAACCTCGCAGTTGCTTTAGCTGTTCCCGGAGGTGCTACTGCGGTAATGGCTGAAACTCCAAGGCTCAAAGCTGCAACACTGGACTGAGAATCAGGATCTGTCGGTGCTGGCACAACCGTATTACAAGCCTCTTGTGCGTTATTGTACCAGAGCCCGGTAATTGGATTATAGGCACCATGATTCCAGCTTCGTGCACCTAACAGGTAAGGACATATCGTTATTTCCTTGCCTTCCTCGGGAGTAATTCTGCCAACCAATTTACCCGTCTTTGGATCGATTGTGTCGACGTAATTAACATGCTCGGCAAATTTCCAGACATTGGCAATCGACAGATCAGCCTTGTTATATACGAAGACGAAACCACCCTTGTTCAGATGGGCAATGTATTCCTTGCCATCTTTTTCGAAGAAGACCCCTTCATAGGCAGAATCATAGTCGTATACGTCATTTGGTATTTCCTGGTGACCGAATTTGACCGTTCCAGTTTTCGCATCCAGGGCCACATAACTCGCAGCCCATTTATTGGTACCTTCACGGCCAGGCGTGTAAAAATCCGGGGCAGCATTACTGGTACCAATATAAATCGTACCGCTCTCATCATCACATTGCCCAGGCAGCCAGGCACCGCCACCACCCACTTCTCTAGACTTACCGGGCCAATGTTTTTCGGCATCTTCAAGTGTGTACCATATCCATGCTGTTTTTCCGGTTTTTGCATCTGCAGCAAAGACCCGACCCAGTTGGGCCTGGTCACCACCGGTACTACCGCTGTAAAGAATACCTTTACATAATTGCGGAGGTGAAGAGAACAAAATGCCGAAATCTTCTCGTTGCGTGGTGATAATCTGGTTTTCCCATACAACTTCCCCGGTATTTTGATCGAGGGCAATAAAGCGTCCATCCAACGTGCCAAGATAAACATTACCATGCCCAACAGTAACACCACGACTGGCATTGGTATAAAAGACTTCTTCAACGATTGGATCCAGTTCTGGCTGGTAATGCCAGATAGTTTCACCAGTTTCACCGTTGATAGCAAAAACGTTGTTATCCGGGCCTACACTATATATAACACCATCAAGAACAATCGGGGTTGCCTGCATACCATTGGCAATATTGCCGACCTGGTGGATCCAGGACACTTTCAGATCTTTAACGTTACTTTTGTTGACCTGGTCTAAAGGACTGTAGCGCCAACCATTATCCAAACGATGATACTTGGGCCAGTCACCTGGATTGTCTGCGGCGTGAGAGACGGTTATAGACGACGCCCCCATCACTAATGCCGTAATCAGAGACACCCCGATTTTTGGCATTGAAAAATTAGTTACTTTTGACATTTCCCCTCCTCATTAATACTGAGCTGTTATATGAAACTTCAGATTGTCAATTAAGCAAGATATCGAATCTGTTGTTATTTAATTTCTTGCAAAGCAGTTAGGAGCAAATCATATGCCAGATTTTATATGCTTGATTTAGATAGCCATTTACCACCGGGCTCCCCGAAGTTGATACACATGTATCATTATTCAGGCAGCAACTGTTGCAATAATGACCGCCTAAATTTCTGTTTTACTTGATATTTATCATTTGTTTCAGCATTATTACGATACAATTAATAAACAGGTTGATTAGGCGCTAACCTGCTATCAGTCATTGGGCTAGTCTCACCGTGTTTTTTTAAAGAATAATATTTAGCCCTAACAATAATTATTATAACTAAGTCATCTGTTTTTTAGGTGTGAGGGTATTTGTATGAATTCACTTAACATGAATCATATCGACGTCATTCTTGATTCTGTCTACCGACCTGAAAAAGTAACCGACGTTTGTAAAAGCGTCGATCCAATCATTCTCCGTTCCTGGAAACGTTGTGTCACGCATTTCAACATGGAACCTAGCGCAACCCGGGGTGCGCGAGTTCTAACACACCAGGAATTGCTGGACTACCGTACACCGGTTGAGGATTTCATTCACATCGCCAAGTCCGGATTAAAAGAACTGCATAAACAGGTAGCCGCACTGGATTACGTGATCCTGCTGACAGATAAACACGGTATTACTGTTGAATATATCGGTAACGAAAAATACGACAAACAATTACGTGCAAGCGGGCTGTACCTGGGATCCGACTGGAATGAAATGCACGCGGGCACCTGTGGAGTTGGTATTTGCGCGACTGAAATGCAGCCTGTAACTGCACACCATACCGATCATTTTGATGTCATAAATACTGCACTTACCTGCTCCGCTGCTCCGATTTATGACCCGGCAGGTCAACCCCTGGCCGTTCTGGATGTGTCATCACTGAACTCACCCAGCAATAAACAAAGCCAGCACCTGTTACTGGAAATTGTGAAATTGTATGCACAAATTATTGAGAGCGCGAATTTCCTGCATCACTATAACAAGAGCCACTGGATAATACGTTTTGGCTCACTTGAAGAATACGTAAATGTCAATGCACCAAATATGATAGCCATCGACGAGGCTGGAACGATTGAGGGCATTAATTCTTCTGCACGATTTTTCCTGAACCCTAATACCAGCTGGCAGGATAAAAGCTGGGATGAAATGATTGGGAAAAATATTACTTCCTATTTCGATTGTTCGCTGGAGGAAATTACAAGCAATACTCCGGGCCACAGATCCTGCATAAAACCAGTTAAACTGAATCACCTGGAGAATAAAATATATTTCTCTTCAACTACTCCATTGAACTCCAAATATATATTTACGCAAAACAGTCAGTCTCCTCAGCAACAAACCGAATCTTTTTCTGCAGAAGACCTGACATCTTCCCTATCAGATCTGGCCGGCACCGATCACGAAATGCAGAAATCGATCAAACTTGCCAAGAAACTCCTGAATAGTAATATCAATTTCCTGATCCAGGGGGAGACAGGTAGTGGCAAGGAAGTCTTCGCCAAGGCCATACATAATGAAAGTGCGCGCCGTAAAGGACCATTTGTGGCCGTTAACTGTGCCGCTATTCCTGAATCCTTAATTGAAAGTGAATTGTTCGGCTATAAACCCGGCAGTTTTACCGGTGCCAGGAGTAAAGGCAGCCAGGGACTGATTCAACAGTCCAGTGGTGGCACACTGTTTCTAGATGAGATTGGTGACATGCCATTAAATCTGCAAACCAGGCTATTACGGGTATTGTCTGAGCAGGAAGTCATGCCCTTAGGTTCAGACAAAACGGTTTCAGTCGATTTGAATGTAATTTCGGCATCACACCGTTCGATAGAAACCATGATCCATAACGGTGACTTCAGGGAAGATCTCTACTTCAGACTGGCAGGCGCCACATTAAGGTTATCGCCATTGCGCGAACGCCAGGACAAGGACTACATCATTAATCGAATCATGATCATGGAAAGCAGCAATGCCGACATAAAAATCGATGACGATGTGATTGATTTACTTTGCAAGTATCACTGGCCGGGAAATATTCGTGAATTAAGAAATATACTACGTGTAACGTTCGCTTTCAGTGACAAAAATACTATTACGCGTGACGATTTGCCTGAACAATTTATTGCCAAGCTCCTCTATTCACAAAATTCCGAGCATCATACTCAACGACCTGTACAAAATATCAATAGCGACGCTCTCCTCGATCCGAAAGTCGAATATATTGTGACATCGCTAAAGAAAAACAAATGGAATATTACAGATACCGCCAGTGAGCTTAACATCTCGAGGGCAACCATCTACAGAAAAATGAAGAAATACAACATAGTTCCGCCAAACAATCTCGACTGTTAAGCTGCTTTTAATGTAACAGGTGTATCATTTTTTCAGCCTGAATACGGTGGTATTGTCTGCAGTGAACAAGTTTAACAGCTGATTGATACTGGTTTTATTTTTTTTAAGCACTGAATTCCATTACCTTTTTTTTATTCATTGCTGTCATTGTTCGTTCTTATTTTTTCTCAATAATCTTATGGCATTTATCTTGCCTTCGTTTATTTACGAGTAAATCATTGCTATAACGTATTTAGCTAGGGGCGCCCTGCAGGGCTGAGATTGACCCTTTACCTGATCTGGTTAGTACCAGCGTAGGGAAGCGAATTCTTGCCATTGGCGCTCATTATTCATGCACAACGACACTTGAGGTCCTTATGAGCGCAAAATCCAAAGCCGTGCTGAGCGAAACTGCCAGCGTCGACGCACGTATTACCCAACCGATCCCGAACTCCAAGAAGATTTACGTGACCGGTTCCCGGCCCGATATTCGCGTACCGATGCGCGAGATCAGTTGTGCCCCGACCCATACCCGGTCCGGGCTGGAGCAGAATACGCCGATCACGGTTTATGACACCTCCGGGCCGTACACCGATCCCGCAGCCGACATCGATATTCGTCGTGGTTTAACGGCGCTGCGCCAGGACTGGATCGATGAACGCCAGGATACACAACAGCTTGATGCACTCAGCTCTGACTACGGGGTGCAACGCCTGCAGGACCCGGAACTGGCCGCATTGCGCTACGAGCACACACGCTTGCCGCGTGTCGCAAACAACGGTGCCAATGTGACGCAGATGCACTACGCGCGCCGCGGTATTGTGACGCCCGAGATGGAATTCATCGCCATCCGCGAGAACCAGCGTTTAAACGAGTACCGTGATGCAGCGTTGACAAAACGCCATCCGGGCATGCCGTGGCAGAGTACCCTGCCGGAAGAGGTCACGCCGGAGTTTGTGCGTGACGAGGTGGCCGCGGGGCGCGCCATTATCCCGAACAATATCAATCACCCGGAATCCGAGCCGATGATCATCGGTCGTAATTTCCTGGTCAAGATCAACGCGAACATCGGCAACTCGGCGGTCAGCTCTTCCATTGAAGAAGAGGTGGAGAAGATGACCTGGGCCATCCGTTGCGGTGCCGATACGGTGATGGACCTGTCGACCGGCAAGAACATCCACGAGACGCGGGAATGGATCATCCGTAATTCCCCGGTGCCGATCGGTACCGTGCCGATTTACCAGGCACTGGAGAAAGTGGATGGCAAGGCGGAGGAACTGACCTGGGAGATGTACCGGGACACGCTGATTGAACAGGCCGAGCAAGGCGTGGATTATTTTACTATCCATGCCGGTGTGCGTTTACCGTATATCCCGCTGACGGCGAAACGCGTCACCGGTATCGTGTCGCGCGGTGGGTCCATCCTGGCCAAGTGGTGCCTGGCGCATCACAAGGACAATTTTCTGTACACGCACTTCGAAGAGATCTGCGAGATCATGAAGGCCTACGATGTGGCGTTTTCACTGGGTGATGGCCTGCGGCCGGGGTCGATTGCCGATGCCAACGACGAGGCGCAGTTTGCAGAACTGAAGACACTGGGCGAATTGACACAGGTGGCCTGGCAGCATGATGTGCAGGTCATGATTGAAGGCCCGGGGCATGTGCCCATGCACATGATCAAGGAGAACGTCGACAAGGAAATGGACGAATGTTATGAAGCCCCGTTCTATACACTTGGGCCGTTAACCACGGACATTGCACCGGGTTATGACCACATTACCTCTGCGATTGGTGCCGCGATGATCGGTTGGTACGGCACGGCCATGCTGTGTTATGTCACGCCCAAGGAGCACCTGGGGTTACCGAACAAGGACGATGTGAAGGAAGGGATTATTACCTACAAGATTGCCGCCCATGCTGCCGACCTGGCCAAGGGCCACCCGGCGGCGCAACTGAGGGACAATGCCTTATCCAAGGCGCGTTTCGAGTTTCGCTGGGAAGACCAGTTCAACCTGGGACTGGACCCCGACCGGGCCCGTGACTTCCACGATGAAACCCTGCCCAAGGAAGGCCATAAGGTGGCGCACTTCTGTTCCATGTGCGGTCCCAACTTCTGCTCCATGAAGATCACGCAGGATGTGCGTGACTATGCGGCGCAGCAGGGCCTTGATAATGCCGAGGATGCCATTGAAAAAGGCATGGACGAGATGGCAGAGGAATTTAAAAAACAGGGTAGTGAACTCTATATCGATAAATAAATTAATAAGGATAAAGACATGAAGGCGTATCAAGTTAAAACCGACGAAGGTTTTCAGGCTATAGAATGTGTTGAATTGCCCGACTTAAAACCGGCAGATGACGAAATTCTGGTAAAAATGAAAGCTTGCTCGCTAAATTACCGTGACCTGTTAATACCCCTGGGCGGTTACCCGAGAAACGAGACACGGCCTGTCGTGCCATTGTCAGATGGTGCGGGTGAAATTGTCGAAACGGGAAAGTCCGTAAAGGGATTCAAACCGGGGCAACGTGTCATGGGTAATTTCTTCCAGGACTGGGTTAAAGGCCCCGTCGATGAAACCGGACTTTGGTCCGCACTGGGAGGGGGCATTGACGGCACACTGGCTGAATATTTCCTGTTAAAGGCGCATGGGACATTGGCTATACCTGACTACCTGTCTTATTCCGAAGCAGCCACCCTGCCCTGTGCGGCAGTCACCGCATGGCATGCGCTTGTCGAGTTAGGGAATATCAATAAAGATCAGACAATCCTCTTGCTGGGTACCGGCGGCGTCTCCATTTTTGCCCTGCAAATAGCCAAGGCAAAGGGTGCCAAAGTCATCATTACCTCTTCCAGCGATGAAAAGCTGGCACGTGCCAGAAAAATGGGCGCCGATCACACGGTTAACTACGTCACACACCCGGACTGGGAAGTACAGGTGATGAAGATCACCGATAACCAGGGTGTTGATAATGTCCTCGAGGTAGGAGGCCCGGGCACGTTTGAAAAATCGATAGCTTCCACCAAGGTGTACGGTGTTATTTCCCTGATAGGAATCCTCTCAGGCCTTGAAGGCGCCGCATTTAACCTGGGCGTAGCACTGAACCTGCTCAAGATTCACGGTATTTATGTGGGAAGCGTAGAGATGTTCCAGGCTATGGTCGACTTTATGTCGAAAAATGATATTCATCCCGTCGTGGATATTGAGTACGAGTTTCAAGATGCATTAAAGGCGTATCAACATCTCTCTGACGCAAAACACTTTGGCAAGGTTGTCATCAAAGGCACATGAAATAACTGACACAGGATCACACTATGATAAAACTGTACGGGATTACCCCAAGCAATTACTACAGCTGCGTTAAAACAGCCCTTATTGAAAAGGATCTGCCGTTTGAAGAGGTGCTGCAACCGCCGGGACAGGAAGCAGAATTACTGCAATGCAGCCCTCTTGGCAAGGTGCCATATATCGAAACAGAAAATGGTTATCTATCTGAAACCAATGTCATCTATGATTTCCTGGAAGAACTAAAACCTGAACCGGATCTGTATCCAGATGACCTGTTTGAAAAGGCCCGAACCAGGGAACTGACAAGAATCGTTGAACTGTACCTGGATACGCCAGCAAGAAGACATCTGGGTAAATGCGTGTTCGGCGAACCATTAAACCAGACAGCGTTTGATGAGGTGCGACCATTAGTTGAAAAAGGCCTCAACGCATTTACCAACAGGGCAAAGCTTGCACCATATGCAATGGGAGAAAAATTTACCTTTGCGGATATCGCCAGTTTTTTTCACATAGGCTTTGCCAATTTTCATATGATGGATATCTATGATTGGGATATCACCCAATCACACCCTGAAATCGGAAAATACATGGATTTCATTGGTAAACGTGCCTCCATTGCCTCAGTCAGGACAACAATGGAGTCATCTTTAAGGGAGTTAATTAAAAGCCTGCAATAAAGTAAAACTTCACCTGACTGTAAATGCATTAATAAATCTATCTAAATGAGATATTAATCCAGAGCGATTTCACTTCTGCTGATGTTTTCCTGTTATCAGGAACCAACATGTACAGTTTGAATGATTACAGGCGTGTTCGTATGTAGAAAAATGTTACATCTGTATCATTTTCTCACTGGCTATCCGGCAGCACCAATCTACGCTCTTTTATTCCATTTATTTTTCCATAGTAATCAATGACTTTTGACAGACTATTTAATGTTGGTTAATGGCATGTGAATTGCTGAAACAATTACTGATGTATTTGAATGAATTCATAGTAAATACAAGCGGTACCACAGCATATGAAAAAAATATACGGGGTACTGTTTCTAAAATAGTTACTTGAACAAGCCAGGCTAATCTATCGCAATAAAACCTGAACTTTATTGCTAACTGATCAGCTTTATATTGGCCAGTCAGTATAAACACATAATTAAATAACAAAGATATTTTTCAACTTGTATGGATCTCTTGCTTAACAATAAAACAGCCCTCATTACCGGCAGTACTGCAGGAATAGGTTTTGCCATTGCCGAATCACTGGGACGTGAAGGAAGCAATGTCATTATTACCGGTCGCAAGCAAGAGTCTATCAATAAGGCCGTTGAACAGATAAAAAAATGTGCCAAATCCAATGTAACAGGTTTCTGCGGTGACTTATCCAATCCGGATGTCGTTGACACACTTGCTACTGAATATCCTGATGTTGATATATTGGTGAATAACCTTGGCATTTTTGAGCCTGTTCCATTTGAAGAAATTAGCGACGACGATTGGTTGAGAATGTTTAATGTCAATGTGCTAAGCGGAATAATGATGTGCAAAAAATATATTCCACATATGAAACAAAATGACTGGGGACGCATTATTTTTATCTCCAGTGAGAGCGGCGTGCAGATCCCGGCAGAGATGATTCATTACGGCATGACCAAGGCCGCACAGATCGCTATTTCCCGTGGGCTGGCAGAATCATTAGCTGGAACAGGAATTACAGTGAATAGTGTGTTGCCAGGACCTACCCGATCGCGCGGCGTCCTGGATTTTGTAAACGAACTGGCTGACAAGGCAGGACAATCCTTTGAAGAGTTTGAAGAAGCTTTTTTTACAGATGTCCGGCCTACATCATTAATTAAACGATTTGCGACACCGGAAGAAGTCGCTTCTCTTGTCACCTATGTGTCCAGTCCATTGTCATCAGCCACGACGGGCGCTGCGCTCAGGGTGGATGGTGGCGTAATCAAGAGTGCATATTGAATATTATGAAGCAATACGGGATCAAGAAACGCGGCATTGATAAAATAAGGATCAAGGTAGAAACAACAATGCCCTCATCCAGTCTTAAGAAGCCTGACTGGATAAAGGTAAAACACCTGGATGCCGATGCGGTAACCCAGCTTAAGGACCGGCTCCGAAATAACAAGCTGCATACCGTCTGTGAAGAAGCTTTTTGCCCAAACATAGGTGAATGTTTTTCCAATGGCACCGCGACCTTCATGGTACTCGGTGACATCTGTACCCGGCGTTGCGCATTCTGTGATGTGGCACATGGCAGACCGTTAATGCCGGATCCTTCAGAGCCGGAAAGACTGGCTGAAAGTGTAAAAGCAATGGGGCTGAAATATGTTGTCATAACCTCTGTTGACAGGGACGACCTGGAAGACGGTGGCAGCAAACACTTCGTGAAATGTATAAACGCTATAAGACAACTTGAAAGCAATGTTCTTGTAGAGATCCTTGTGCCAGATTTCAGAAAGTGCCTGCCTGTTGCCCTTGAACATCTTTCCGGTGAGATACCTGATGTATTTAATCACAATATCGAAACGGTACCGCGACTGTACAAAACTGTAAGACCGGGTTCGGATTATCACCATTCTCTTAAATTGCTAAGTGATTTTAAAAAAATCAACCCGGAAATCCCGACCAAATCCGGCATCATGCTGGGTCTCGGCGAGAATAAAGAAGAAGTTGTAGCCGTATTACACGACCTGAAAGCACATGGTGTCGACCTGGTTACGATCGGGCAATATTTGCAGCCGGGTAAACATCATCACCCGGTTATGCGCTATGTGTCGCCTCATGAATTTGATGATCTAAGGGATATAGCAATTGATATCGGTATAAGAGATGTAGCTGCAGGCCCACTGGTTCGTTCGTCCTACCACGCTGACAAGCAGGCCAAAAATATCTTGCATTCCTGAGATAAGAAAATGACAAATATGAAAATCACGGTGAACGGAGAAGAGAAATTCGTCAAGGATCATATTTCAGTCAATGAATTGATTGAAAACCTGGATTTGAAACAAACTAAATTCGCTGTTGATATCAATGGCGAAATCATACACAGAAGTGAGTATGACAATTATCAAATACAACGATATGACAATATCGAAATTGTCGTCGCTGTAGGCGGTGGCTAGATTTTAGGGAGAAGTACATGGGGATTATTGATGAGCCTCTAATCATTGATGGAAAAAAATATAATTCCAGGCTATTGGTTGGGACAGGCAAATACAGGGATATGGATCAAACTCGTGACGCAATTGAGGCCAGTGGTGCCGAGATAGTCACTGTTGCAATCAGACGTACAAATATCGGCCAAAATGCAGATGAGCCGAACCTTCTGGATGTGATTAGCCCGGATGAGTACACCATCCTGCCCAATACTGCTGGCTGTTATTCGGCCGAAGATGCGGTCAGAACATTAAGACTTGCCAGAGATCTGCTTGATGGTCATTCGCTGGTAAAACTTGAAGTACTGGGCGATCCGGATACGTTATACCCAAATGTCAATGAAACGCTTAAGGCCGCCGAAATGCTTGTAAAAGAAGATTTCAAAGTCATGGCTTATACATCGGATGATCCGGTAGCGGCAAACGAACTCGAGATGCTCGGCTGCGTTGCAGTCATGCCTTTGGCATCCCTGATAGGTTCCGGTATGGGAATCATCAATCCATGGAACCTGAAGATTATTATTAATAATGCAAATGTTCCAATCATAGTCGATGCTGGCGTAGGTACGGCCAGTGATGCCGCGATAGCGATGGAGCTGGGTTGTGCAGGTGTATTAACCAACACGGCAATTGCCAAAGCCAAAGATCCCGTATTGATGGCAATGGCTATGAAATACGCTATACGTGCCGGATTTATGGCCTACGCAGCCGGGAGGATGCCGCAAATGCCTTACCAGGCCAATGCCAGTTCACCGAATATCGGTATGATTTCAGGTTCTTAATCAAGAGGTAATAATTAATATGACTAATTATGATGTCGCTGTTATAGGTGCAGGCCCGGGTGGCTATGTAACAGCGATTCGATGCGCACAGCTCGGATTAAAAACAATTTGTATCGATAAATGGATTAACACACAAAACAAGGCATCTCTGGGAGGCACCTGTTTGAACGTGGGCTGTATTCCCTCCAAGGCCTTACTTGATTCATCTCACTTATACGAGGCCTGCAAGGAGGAAGCCGCCTCTCATGGAATTGGCATGACACCCGGAAAATTGGACGTTCCTGCCATGCTAGCCAGAAAGAATACAATCATTAGCCAGATGTCACAGGGCATTTCAGGCCTGTTCAAAAAAAACAAGGTCGATAGTCTGCTCGGGTCTGCAACGATCGTTGATAAAAACACGATAGAGGTCACGGCCGATGGAAACAAGGAAATTGTAAAGGCAGAAAAGATAGTTATTGCGACTGGATCCGTGCCAGCCCAAATCCCGGGGGCAACAATCGAGAAGAGTATCGTTGACAATGAGGGTGCCCTGGACTTTGAGGCCGTCCCTGGAGACCTGGGCATTATCGGTGCCGGCGTTATTGGACTGGAACTTGGCAGTGTCTGGCGACGACTGGGAGCCAATGTCACCATCCTGGAAATGGTAGCTGATTTCCTGCCCGCTGTTGATAGAGAAATAGCAAAAGAAGCTTTGAAGATTTTCAAATACCAGGGGCTTGATATCAAGCTGGGAACGAAAGTAACCGACATCGAGAACGATGACGACTATGTCAGTGTCACTTATGAAGATCAATCCGGTGAAGATGAGCTTGAATTTGAAAAACTCATCGTTGCCGTGGGAAGAAAACCATTAACAGAAAATCTTGGGCTGGAAACAGTTGGCGTAGAACTTGATGACAGGGGCTACATCGTTGTGAACAAACAATGCCAGACGAGCGTCGACAATATTTATGCCATCGGTGATGTCACACGTGGCCCCATGTTGGCACACAGGGCGTCTAAAGATGGCATTGTCGTCGCGGAAAACATTGCAGGCAAGAATAAATCCATCGATTATCAGAGTATTCCATGGGTCATTTATACCTGGCCGGAGATCGCCTGGGCAGGCGCAACAGAACAGGAACTCAAAGATAAGAGTATCAGTTATAAAAAAGGGAAATTCCCTTTCCTCGCCAACGGTCGTGCCCATGCAATGAACTGTGCCAAGGGAATGATAAAGATCCTTTCATCGGAAGATGGCACCGTCCTGGGTGTCCATATTATTGGTCCAAATGCTTCTGAATTAATCTCCGAGGGTGTTGCAGCGATAAGCAAGAAATTATCTTACACCGACATTATCGATGAAATTCATGCGCACCCTACTCTTACCGAAGCATTTCATGAAGCTGCTCTGGATATTGAAAATAGAACAATACATATCTAACCATTTAACAAGGAACCTGATTATGAAAATTAAACTATTATTTATCATCGCAATGGCATCAATTATTTCTGCCTGTGACAAACCGGAACAACCACAGCAGCAGGCAACACAGACAACAACGCCGGAAGCCGTAGCCAATAAAGAAACACAAACTTTACCATCGCTTTCGCTTGCCTGGGAAACTGAAGGGTTTGGCAATCCGGAATCAGTTGTATTTGATGAAAAGCGAAATCATCTATATGTTTCCAACGTCATGGGCTCACCCGTTGAAAAGGATGGTAAAGGTACGATATCTATAGTCTCAATGGACGGTGACATCATCGAGGAAGCCTGGATCGTTGGTCTACACTCACCTAAAGGTCTAGCGTTGCATGAAGACACACTCTATGTAGCTGATGTCGATACTCTTGTTGAAATTGATATCAACACCAGGCTGATAACCAATTATTACCAGGCCGTAGATGCAGAGTTTCTCAACGATGTTACGGCCGGGAATAATGGCGTGATTTACGTTACTGACATGATGAAGAACCGTATCTATAGCCTGGAAAACGGCAGCCTGGATATCTGGCTGGAATCAGCTGACCTGGAAACGCCAAATGGAATACTCGCAGAGTCCGGACGTTTGATCATTGGATCATGGGGCAACATGACTGACGGTTTTGCTACGGAAATTCCCGGACATCTCAAGGAGGTTGATCTGAACAGCAAGCAAATCTCCAGCCTGGGTGATGCAACACCGGTGGGCAACCTGGATGGCGTTGAAAGCGATGGCAATGGCAACTATTACGTAACGGACTGGATGGCAGGTAAACTGTATCTGATATCACCTTCCGGTAAGGCAACGCTATTACTTGAGCTTGGGCAGGGTACTGCTGATATTGACGTCATTTTAGGCAAGAACCTGTTATTCGTCCCCATGATGAACAATAACCAGCTACTGGCCTATCGCATTAATTAGATACGAAGATGGCTTTCAAACATCATACTTCGCTTTCTTACGAGTTCTTAACTTCGTCTTTCAGGAAGGCCGGACACTTTTGTCCGGCCTTTTTTATTTGTTCTATATTATTCATACACTCTGTTTATGCAAACGATATCGACAATCTCCGTTATCCCGAGAATGCCTGGGATGGACAGGTATTAAATAAACTGAATATAGGACCGCGCTACCTGGATAAAAACCTGGAGTTTGATTTGCCACCACCTCCTGCCAATAGTAGCCAGGAGACACTGGATGAGTTGTCACTATTAAAAGAATATGCCCGCGAGGAGCGTACAGAGAGCCAGGTGCAAAAAATCCATATTGAGGCGGCGCATGGTAAATTTTCTGAAATTTATCTTAATGAAGGCCCTTTTGATCCAGCACTACAGGATGCCAGTTATCACATACTGGATTTTGCAGACAAGGAAATCATTTATTTTATCGTGCATTATAAAAAGCGTTTTTCACGCCCACGGCCCTCTCAACTTTTGCCCGAGCTGGAACTGGTAGTGCCAAACCCCGGACATGCCGCTTATCCATCCGGACATGCAACACAATCCATGGTGTTTTCCATGATACTGGGTCTGATCGATCCTGCTCGTAAAACTTTTTATATCGATTATGCAAAGGACATCGCTAAAAGGCGTGAAATTGCTGGCGTGCATTATCTCAGTGACAGTCTTTGTGGACAATTACTGGCAAGCAAACTCATGGATGAACTGTTGAAAGTTAACGAGTTTGAAGAACTACTTGAAGAAGCCAGACAACGTTTCATGCAGAACAAAACCGACTCTCTGACATGACAGCCCATAGATATAGGTAAAACCATAGGAGAAATTGAATGATGACTAACAAAGCAATGTCCCGCAGGATGTTTCTCAAATATGGAAGCTATCTTTCTGCAACAAGCAAGTTTCTACTCACAGGCTCAGCCGGCTTCCTACATCTCGCTTCCGCTTCTGCAGCAGATAGTAACGCCCTGGATAATAGTGACTTTAAACTTCTCTTACATATCGTGAAAACAATGTATCCGCACGATAAGTTAGATGATATTCACTATCACGGTATCGTCGTTAAACTCCTTGAGGAATCGGCCTCGGACGAGAATACTCACAAAACCATACAGTTCGGAATATTCAGTCTTAATGATTTTGTAGCAAAAAACATGTTTAAAAGCACATGGTCAGACTTGCCTCCTGAAGAACAAGTAAAGGCGCTGGAAAAGATTTCTGAAACAGAATTCTTTTCGAAACTGAAACAAACAACTATCACCACGCTATATGACAACCACCAGGTATGGGAAATCTTTGGCTACGAAGGTGAAGCATTCAGCCAGGGAGGATATCTTTTCCGTGGTTTTGACGACCTTGACTGGCTACCCCAGCCACCACCGGAAGCCAGTCCGAAGGCTGAAGGGTGATTGCCATGAACAAGATAGACTATGATGATGACTCTGCAGTACTGGTTATTGGTTCCGGTGCCGGTGGAGGCACATTAGCTAATGAACTATGTCAGAAAGGAATCAAGGTCATATTACTTGAGGCGGGTAAACGCCATACCATAAACGATTTTATCAATGATGAGTGGCAGGCCTTTAAACAACTGGCCTGGCTTGATAAACGCACAACTTCCGGTAACTGGCGTGTAGCCAATGATTTCCCGAACCTGCCTGCCTGGATATGTAAAGCCGTAGGCGGTACCACAACACACTGGGCTGGTGCCAGCATTCGTTTTCGTGAACACGAATTCAGGGCAAAAACTGTTTATGGTGATATCGCAGGTGCAAACCTGGCTGATTGGCCACTGGACCTGAAAGAACTCACGCCCTATTACGACAAGGCTGAAGACAAAATGGGCGTAACCCGCACTAACGGCATACCGGGTCTCCCTGGAAATAATAACTTCAAGGTCATGTATGCAGGTGCAAAAAAACTCGGCTATAAACACGTACACACCGGTAATATGGCAATCAACAGTCGCCCCAGGAAAGGACGCGGCTCCTGTCTGCAACTCGGTTTCTGTTTCCAGGGATGTAAGTCGGGTGCAAAATGGTCAACACTCTATACGGAAATACCGGAAGCAGAGGCGACAGGGAACCTTGATCTCAGGACCCAAATGCATGTTTTACAGATAGAGCACAATAATAGTGGCGAAATTGAAGCCGTTACGTATGTAGACAAGGATGGAAATCATTACCGGCAAAAAGCCAGGATCGTATGTGTAGCTGGCAATTCGATTGAAACACCAAGATTGCTGTTAAATTCCGGTTCCTCCTTGTTTCCTGATGGCATGGCAAACTCCTCCGGACAGGTAGGCAGAAACTACATGCGCCACACCACCGGATCTGTCTATGCCATGTTTGATAATCCGGTCAATTTTCATCGTGGCACGACGATGGCGGGTATCATCCAGGATGAAAGTTATCACGATCCAAAACGAGGTTTCGCCGGCGGCTATGAAATGGAAACACTGGCACTGGGCTTGCCATTTATGGCGGCATTCTTAAATCCGGGCGCGTGGGGTAAAGACTTCAGCCATGCATTGGAAAATTACGATCACCTGGCCGGCATGTGGATCGTTGGCGAAGACATGCCACAAATGAAAAACAGGGTGACATTAAACGCTGACGTTAAAGATCAACATGGTATGCCGGTACCAAATGTACATTTTGACGATCATGAAAATGACAATGCCATGCGCAACCATGCCTACAAGCAAGGAGCGGGAGTCTATAACGCAGTCGGTGCAAAGCATATCTACGAGGTACCACCCTACCCCTCTACTCATAACCTGGGGACCTGTCGCATGAGTGTGAAACCGGGTGACGGGGTCTGTAATAAATGGGGTCAGACACACGACATAAAAAACCTTTTTATCTCTGATGGTAGTCAATTTACAACTGGCGCAGCAGTAAACCCCACATTAACAATCGTAACTTTGGCAATCAGGCAGGCAGATTACATCGCACAGCAGATGAGTAATCGTTCTATTTAACGATATAGCTGTCATTTTATTCTCTCGAACTGGTCAGGGGGCTGTATGGCTTTAAAAAGATATGTTACGGAAATGGGAATGGGCATTGATGTTCATGGAGGAGATTATACCAAAGCTGCTAAACGAGCTGTTTCTGACGCTATCAGGCATTCCAGTTTGAATTTTTTTGATGCACTGGATAAATCTCCGCATGACATGATCATTACAGCGATAGTTGGAGCCGGAAGTCCCGAGGCCATTGACAAAGAAGCAGTGGCCGAGGCGTTTCCTTTTGGAAAGGTGACCGTTAAACCCGAAAAGGGTGGCCTGGATGTGCCAGGCGTGAAAAATGACATGATGGTAATCGTGAATGTTGTCGTTTTGGTTCAGTTTAAAGACGAATAATTTCATAATTTTTACCTGATTTCATGTGAAAAACTCACTAAAACATATAACCGAAAACAAACTACAATCACAGTTCGGACTGGAAATATCAGGACTGGATTTAAGCGAGCCACTTCCGCAAAGTGTTTTTTCCTATATTCGCGACAAATTTAATCAATATTCTGTCTTGCTCTTTAGACAACAGAATATTGATGACGCACAGCAAATAGCATTCAGTCGATTATTCGGCGAGCTGGAATCGACAAGTATTATGAAAGCGGCAACAAACCGCTTTATTTACCAAATATCGAACATAGATAACCGCGAAAGAATACTGTCTGCAGATTCCGGCAAGCGTAAATTACTTGAGGTTAATACGAACTGGCATATAGATAGCTCATTCAAATCACCACCCGCGCTGGCATCTATACTTTCTGGAAGGCAAATTCCGGATAACGAAATCACCAGAACCGAGTTTTGTTCGCTAGCTTCTGGCTATGATTGCTTGACGAAAAAACAGAAGGCGCGCATACGTGGGCTGACATGCATCCATGATTACAAACACTCATTAAAGTCTTTGGGAAAAACATATATAGCAGAGAATGAGATAGCTGGTCTATTACCGTGTAAACAACCGTTGGTACATATACACCCTGACAAAGAAAAACCGTGTTTATACCTAAGTAATCATATTTCATCTATAGTTGGCATGAGCGATAAAGAAAGTAAAGAACTGCTGGAAGAATTGTTCAGCTCGGTCTTGATAGCTGATAATGTATACGACCATATCTGGCAGCAAGATGATCTATTAATCTGGGATAATCGATGTATTATGCATCGTGTTAATAATATACCAGTTAAAGAAATTCGCCGCGTCCACAGAACAACAGTTAAATGCCCCTCCCCTTTGATGGCTGCTTTACCTGCATAATGATTGATTTACTTTCGGAATATTATGGCTAGTAGAGATAATATATATATTTTTTTTGATGCGGTTGGCACATTAATTCATGCTGACCCTGCTGTAATCCAGGTTTATAAAGAGTTCGGTGATAAACATGGGCATCATATTACAGAAGAGGAAATAGAAAAAAGATTCTACACTGCATATAACAAACATTTTTGCACGACCGACAAGGAAAATATTACCAGTGAAGAAATTGAAAGGAATCGATGGGTAAATGTCGTCAATGATGTTTTTAAAAGACCATCTGAAGCTTTATTCAGCGAATTATGGGCTCATTTTTCATTCCCGAGAAGTTGGCGGAAAAATACTGATATTTCTGACCTCATTCCTGAGTTAATTGATGCAGGAATGCACGTATGTATAGCGTCCAATTTTGACGCGCGCCTTATCAGGATTTGCTCTTATCACTTCCCTTTGATTAATATCAATCATATCTTTTACTCTTCCAACATCGGCTATTCCAAGCCTGATATTAGATTTTATAAAACAATACAAAAGATGATTGGTTTGAATAACCTGGAATACATAATGATTGGAGATGACCCTGTTAGAGACATAGAGGCTTCGAAGAAGGCCGGCTGGCAGGCTTATGATATAGCTAATACACGAAATGGTTTAATGCACTTGCTCAAATAGATCCAATTCAAGGCCGATTAAAATAAATTAAACAAATATTGCAATAACAGCAGTATGAAAAATTAAACCGCTTTGAATATACCAATACAACATATTGTTATATATAGTATTAACAAGTTTACAGCCCCGGTTACCCGACTAATATTAATGACACAGGTCACTAATTCAACACCTTTGTAATTGATTAAAATTTGGTACAGATTTGAAAACGTGGCAACCGGTGGGAAACAAAAGTATTTCAAAGTCGAGATGAAGCTTTCAACTGGTTTGGCATTATTGATCCGGAAACCTGCGTTCGATTAATTTAACAGACTGTTAATTAACCTTCGCAGTTGTCTCAAATTCAAAATATCGAACCTGGTTTCCGGGAACAGTGTATTTACGCCAGCGTTGTTCCAGGTTCTTCAGGCCACCAGGATATAGTTGTTCAAAGAATTCGGCTGCCGGCTCCGGACGATTACAACGGGTTTTCGCCAGCAACCGCATATAGCGTTTCATCAATTCGCTGCCCTTTTCATCATGGTTCAACATGAAGTTAATAAACGAATGGGATGCAGCAAAATGCAAAACTTTCTTCGAATCATAAAAGATTCGTGGCGACATTGTCAGCAGTTCGCGTAACGGGATACTATTGATATTAAACTTGCTGTAACTACCGGTCATCATCGGCACCCATGCCTGGTTTTCCGGCAGAATAATCATGCCTGTTTCAACCTTCATGTTTTCAAAGTACGCCGCCATTCCTTCCTGGAACCAGGGAAAAGTTTCGCCGTAGAGTGAATAAGACAAAACATGATAAGACTGGTGCAGGGCAGCCTTTAGCGTTTCCTCGGTAGTTTGCTGTGCCAGCGCGACTGCCAGTTTTTCCCTGCCAATCGCAAATCCGGTTTGGTCATGTGGCACTGCCAACAGGGTTTTCTGTCGCAGGCGTTCATAGGCAACCAGTTCACGGAACACACGTAACTTCATATCAAATGCCGGCATGGGCTCGATATCCAGTAACTTTTCCTGGATGCGGTACAGGTACCAGACCGCCGTGGCCAGTTCTTCCCGGCTGACATTGATGTCACTGTAGCCGTTGATGGTGACTTCCACCTTTACCCGTTCTGCGTCAGGAACGATATCAACAGGACAACTACTGGCCAAAAATTCTGACAGCGAACTTGCACCGCGCGTATATTGTACTGGTTGTTGGGTATCCACCGTTTTCACCGGAGAATCACCCATAACCGGACTTCGGTCAATTAACTGTCCACTTTGATTCATTGCCCTGGTCGATACAGGTTCACTGTCATCCAGCGCATTCTTTATTGCGAACAGCCCGAGCAGTAAGACCACGATCACGTATGTGCCAATGATCCATGACAGGTTATCCTTCACCTTTTCATGGTGACGGAACATGTAAATGATCAGGGCAATGACCAGTGCGAATATGAGTATGCGTATCATGTTTTATTACTTGTTAAATTAACTATACACAATAACCACTATTGCTGGTGCCATCAATCATTCAATTAAGGCAAGGCCAGGTAGGTCCCGTCATTACGACGGGTGAGTTCTCTCATTAATATGCCAAACCTGTTGGTTGTGCCCCGTGAACGAAAGCCAACACCGTGAATACGTGCCAGCTTTTTGCCAGAAACGGTCGAGATGTTATTACTCGTAATGCTATCAATTACCGGGTCATAGGAGGAACCGGTATAGTCATCTCCGAACACGTAAATAGATGTCGAGATATTCGGTTTCGCATAGCGTCTCAATGCTACTTCTATGCCCTCAATCGGACTACTGTTGGAGTAGTCGCTCCAGTTGGCAAAGCGCTTGATCACATTGTTACGACGTCCCTCCGTGTCCGGAATCCATTTGCCATCGTAGCCGGAGATAATCGACTTACCCATATCATTCAATATCTGGAAACCTTTTACCTGCGGGTGAATATTGAGCACATTGATTACCTGCGCTGATACCCGCGGCCAGATCTGCTGCATACTGCCAGACGTATCGACGATGAAGACAACGTAGTCACTATCTACTGGAATACCTCCAACTTCTTCATCACGTTCGCTGGATGTTGGTTTAGGCGTGCTTGTCGAGGCCTGTTTAAGGGTTGATTCGACCAGTGATAATCCCTCCAGGCTGGATTCCATTTCTTCCTGTGCGCGTTTTTGCCTGGAAACTTCTGTCTCAAGGCTCTGTGCGATCCGGGCAAGATTACTGCTACTGCTGCTTAAACGTTCCGCCTCGGATAGCTGTGTGGAAATGCTTTGCCGGATCTCGGCCACACTGTTCTCCAGTCCAAGCAGGTTGCGAAGCAAATCCTCGATCTGATCCTTGCCGGCAATTGCCACGTCATCACTGGTCTTCGATATCAGTACCAGCATGATGACCGCACCAAAGCCGCAGGATATGATGTCTAGAAATGACAGGTTGAAGATATCAAACTCTCTCTGTCGACGTTTCATGGCCAGTTACCCGCAGGACTAATTAACAAGCCACCCGTGGCTGAGGTCAAGTACCAGTATTCATTTACGGCATCGGGGTCACCTTCAATAGGCAGCAACACGGTATTAATCACAGCATTGGGAACATTACTGTCTTTAACCGTTTGTCGAAACAGTTTTACGCGGCATTCACCAGAGATAGTTTGCGAGGTGCCGGTAAGTGAACCGCAACCGGCGAATGGATTGAGGCTCTTGTAGCGTGACTCACCCTTGGTTGGCAAGCCATCGGTAACAATGTAAACATTGGTAGGAGACTTGTCGTTGATTGCCTGCAAACCAAGCTGCAAGTTGGTCGCGCCTTCCGGCACCAGTTGATTCATATCATTGATGATGGCCGGTATCACGTTATTACCACTCGCCTGTTGCCAGCCAGGTTGGCCCAGCGTCGTTGCCTGTTCATTGAATGCCACAACCATAACCTCGCTGTTGGCAGGTACGCGGGCAAGCAGCCATTGCACCACGCTCTTTGTCCGCAACCACTTGGCCGCCTGTTTTTTATCGGCAGTGGAACCACTCTTGGTCTTGATGATGTCGATGAGTTTTTCATCAGTCATCGACGCACTTGCATCCATGAGGATAGCAATACGACTGCCCTCCACTTTCAAACCGAGCAGGTAATTTTCTTCATAAACAACCGGTGCCTCGACAAGGTCAGCCTTCTTTTCAACCTTGATACCCTTGATACTGGACTTTAATTCCTCAACCTGTGTTGCTGTTTGCTCCACGTTGGCCTGTTGGCGAGCAAGTATGGCCTTGATATTTTGAAGTTGCGTTTGCCGATCCTGCTTCTTCGCCATTTCTGCTGCGACACTTTGCTGGGCATCATTGAGTGACTGCATCGCCTCTTGCTTACTGGTTTCCAGCGCAGCAATATCGTTTTTCAGGTTTTCAATCTCGACCGAAGAATCATTGACGTTGTATTTGACCAGCATGAATACCAGCACCACGGCACCGAGGCCGCAGGACATGATATCGAGAAAAGCCAGGTTGAAGCCTTCTGATTTGCGACGCGGGGTCAATCGACACTCCTAGCGGATTCGGTTGATAAGGTATTTTTCGCAATAGGCCTGCGTGTCGAGGATCTGCGAATCCTGCAGGCGTTGTAGCTGGTGATACAGGAACATAAGGAAAATACTGATCAGCAATGCGACCAGCGTTGAATTAAACGCCACACCCAGGCTATCAGTCATACCCGCGATGTTACCCGCCAGTGCCTGGTCTGCCTGTGACAGGGCCTGGCCGATACCGCGTACCGTACCTATAAAACCAATAGAAGGTATAGCCCAGATCAGGTAGCGGATCATGGTGTTCTCTGAATCCTGCCTGACCGCCAGTGCTTCAAGGTTACTTTCTATGGCATCAGACAGGTTTTGAACGTTACGCGTCGCCGCATAGCGCCAGAGAGATGAACGCAATGTTTGTATCAACGGGGATGACTGGCAGTCTGCCGGTATCTGGTTATCCAGTTTCTCAATAATCTTGTCGACATCCAGTCTGTCGTTGCCCTGCTTTTCCTGTGCCTCATTTTCTGCCTCGTGGATGATCTGGATAAAATCTACCGAGAAAAGGAACTTTGTTTTCAATATGGAACGGTAACTGGTGGCAATCAGGTACACGCCCCACAACATCAGGATAAAACAGATTTCCTGTTCGTAATCCTTGAGGATAACCACGATATCACGCGGTGAGGTTTGTCCATTTGCCAGGGCAATCTCGATTAGGTCATTGGCTTCGGGCCGGATATATCCGACATAGGCAAGATGTACGACAACAATCGAAGTAACAAGAGCAAGTATATTCTTAATCATAGCGTTATATATCGACAGGAAAGGAAACAGGTGAATTGAGACTGATCGTTGGTTTACCGGCATAGACCTTGTGCAGGATAGCCGTGGAAAAAAGTAATAACAGCATCATTAATAATACGACTAGTTTGCCACGGCTGGTTGTTAAACGTTGCATATCAGTTACCTCCGTATACATAACGACCAATTCGAAAACCTACATCATCACGCGTACCGCTTAAACCTTCACGATAGGATGCGCGCAGTTCAGTTAACGAACCCGAACGCCAGTTTGCACCCTTGATCACATGATTATCGCCGCCAACAGTATCAAACGGGTCTTTATCTACCTGGCCTGGTTTTGGCGGCATCAGAGAATAACTATCGTGTACCCATTCACTGACATTGCCTCCCTGGTCAAAAAGACCGGAGAGTTCCTGGTTAAAACTCCCTGCTGGTGCAATACCTGCGAAACCATCATTATATTTTGGCACAAAATTTTTGACCGTACCCTGAGCAGAAGTATCCGCGACATTGACACTATTCTTCGGGATCACCGTGTCATCACCCCAGGTAAAACGTGTGCGCGCTGGTCGATTGGCCTTGCGCGCCAACCACTCCCACTCAGCCTCGGTCAACAAGCGATAGCCATCGGCAGCCGGATTGGCCCCTCTCACGAGGTTACCCTGTATCCGGTAAACTGTTGCCAGGCCCTCCTGCTCACTAAGCCAGTTACAAAACCTTACCGCATCCAGCCAGCTGATATTAGTGACGGGCAACGCGGCCTGTCCCTGCTTGCTGTTATCGAACTTGCTGTAAACAGCATGGCTGACTTCGTTGACACCGGCATAAAACGGACGCGTTAACGAAACCTGCCTGACAAACTCGTTGGCACGTTGTCCGGGTTCACTTCGCTCGGCACCCATGCTAAAGGTCTCACCCGGACGATAGAGTTTCATGGTACCGCCCGCCTTGTGTTTATAGGTGCTCGGAGCTTCCTGCATGGTGGCAACTTTTTCCGGAACGAGGTTGGCATTAATAACCTTTACCGATTTTGAATCGGGTATCACTTTTTTAACTACAGTTCGATAGCCCGTTTTGCTGAAGGTGATCTCCTGAGGCAATGCATCCAGTGTCAACGTTAATGGTGTCGTACCTACGGTTTTACCATTTACGCTGACTTCTGCCTCTGGTGAAGAATCAAGTTCAACCTTGCCAGTCTCTTTTTCCAGGTTGAAACCAACCTCGGTAATGTTATCGGTACTGACACGAAATGTCTTTGACTGGCTAAAGTAACCGGGTTTCGAGTAAACCATGTTGTGTGTTCGATTGACGTCAAGTCTGAAGGTATCGGCGGCAGCGACTTCCAGCTTGTTTAAAAACAACTTGCCCCCCGGCGGACTCAGGCTTACGCTCACGTCAGCTTTTTCTGCTTCCAGGCGATAGTCACGTTCGACCAGTGGCGCTTCCCGGGTAATCTCTACTGTTTCGGTAATGGGCTCAAAATTTTCCTTACTGACATTTATATTGTATTGGCCTCCCTGCAATGTTAATACTCCAGGTGTCGTGCCCTTCTCATTATTATTGATTATGTATGTTGCCCCGGCTGGTTGCGTCTTCAGTTGCAGTTCGCCCAGCACCGGCTCCAGTGTAACGGTGTTCTCTACGCTTTCTCCCCTGGCTAGTGAAAGCTCAATATCCTTCACCTCGTGGTGCGGGTGCATCACGCTAATAACGTATTCACCCGGCTCCAGCTCCCTGACCAGTTCATCTCCTTGTATATACAGTTCATTATTGAGTAACCACTTGGTTCGATTGTCACTCATCGGTGAACGCAAGTGTAGTTTCGCTGGCAATGGCTTCAGCGTGATCGTCATGACATTGCCAAAATCCATATCGGTCAATTGCTGCTGCCGGGTATAAAAGCCGTCTGCCTGAACTTTCACAGCCGGGTTCCCCGACAGGGCATAGAGCGAATTACCGGTAATAAAAGCGAGGCCTGCGCTGACTTCCAGTCGCGCAATGTCTTTTGCTTCTTGCGGCAGGATTTCAATCCGGGTTGCGCGTGTCACCAGCAGGATAGATACAATCACGACGATTGACGCCGTAATACCCAGTATTGCGCCAAGATAGATCCGACGCTGCCGACGTTGTGCCGCTTTCAGGTGTTGCTCAAATTGGCTCATCGCAAACGACGGTTAATTGCATCTGGTTTTTATCATACGGAACAAGTACGTCGATCAGTTTCGATTTATAGCCCTCGCGTTTGCCTTCGAACTTGTATGAGCCCGGTTTTAGCTGGATTGTTTTTGAATCAGTCATGCCCACGATACCAACACCGCGTACCAGGACGTTGGTCTTGTTATCTGACTTCACCACAACATCTACTTTTTTATTCATGTTATCGATCAGTGTAGATAATTCGCTGGCAGTTCTATCCAGCTTTATACTTTCCTCGCGGTATGCCTGGGCCTCTGCCAATGCTGTTCTGGCCTGCGCAATAACACCGGCATCGGCCAATCGATACGGACTGGCGAGATGTCTTTCCATCTGTGCCTGCAGGGATAGAATTATTTCGGTTTGTTGCAAAAGATCCTTCAGTGTTTTGTCATCGGGTTTTTCAGCCAGTGCCAAAGTCAATTCCTGTTTTGCTTTTGCCCAATTGTCTTCTCTCATTGCTTCCGTTGCCAGCCTTGCATGACGAGCAAAACGCTGTTCTTTTTCCAAGGCCACGAGGGCACTGTTGACATCCTTGACTTCACTGCGGTTCGGGTAGATCTGCCTGGCGTTATTAATGTGTTTTCTGGCAGCGGACGCATCTTCTTTTTCTATCGCAGCAAAGGCATTTGCAATATGTGACTGGTAGCGTTGTAAGCTCAACCGGGTTAACAGTTCCTGCTTGCGTGCCTGTTGCTTTTCCCTGTCTGGAGCCAAACTCAGTATTTCCTCGATAATGGCGAGTTCTTTTTCAGCGTTATTTTCCACCTGTGCCACGCTGGCCTGCTTTAATAGCGGCAATATTTCACCTAGCGCATCGATTTTGTCTGCTAATTCTTTTGCCTCTGATGAACCATTATCCAGCATCCGTGCCGTGTCGATACTCGACCTGGCATTATCATAGTCGTCCTTGTCAAATGCTGTCCTGGCTGTCGTCATGGCTTGTTGAAACTCTTCGCCCGCAGTTCTGATTAATTCTTCGGTGAGTGATGTTGCCTGTTTAATCCGTTTTAATGCGCCCGCATAATTGGCTGCGGCAAACTCATTCAACGCAGAATCTTTAAGCTCGGATAATTGATTACCTTTAGTGGGTTGCCAACCGGCAAGGTCAATTGATGCTAGTCCTGGTTCAAGTTCGTTTTGATATTGATTAAGCATATCAAGATATTGTTGACGCGCCGCCGGGTCGTCGACAGACGTGTCGGCTACTGGAAGGGTGACTGGCGGTTGCCTCTCCAACACCTCTTCGACATCGGCCACGTCTTTTTTTGCAAAGTCACAACACGATGTGGAAAACACCAGTGCTACCGCGGACAGAACAAGTATGCCAGTGACGCTGGCAGCTATCTTGACGATATGTTGACGACGTGCCCGGCGCGCTGCATTAAGTTTATCTTCTAGCATATTCGCGTGGGTTGCTTACAGTTCTGTGGTCGGGGTCGCTTCCTGTTCGTAGATACGCTGTAAAAACTCGCGCCATTGCTGATATTGTTCCTGTACATTACCGGTTAACTGCACGGTCTCTTCTTCGAAGGAAACCACCTGTGGGGCCATTTCCATATTGACTGATTCCCCCAGTTCATCAATTGATTCCTTATGGAATTTGGCTTCCTCGAATGATTGGAAACTGCTGGACAGCATCCAGGCACCTGCCACACCGCTGGCTACAGTCGCTGCAGCCGAGGCCGTGTCGGTGGCAAAACTGCCATTAGAGGAATTATTCGCCGTGGCCACCGCAAGGCCAATCAACAACACACCGCCAATAGCCTTCAATAAACCCTTGGTCTGTGCTTCCTGGCGCAGTTTTTTCTCGGTAAAACTGGCTTCCTGCCATTTCAGGTAACTGTCTTCCATCTGGCTGTTGAACGATGCATAGTTTGTCTGCAGGTTGTCCACAAACAATTGCTCACGCACGCGAATCGCGTTCACCCGTTCCAGCATGGGATCGTTGTCGCTGGGCAAGGCCACCACTTCGTAGTAACGACCACTGGTGTCCATATACTGGTTAAAGGTCTCGGCATTAAAGCTGGCGCCGAAACGCAGTTGTGCGATCTGTTTCAATTCATGCAGGTCAGCCGCTTTCTGGTCATTGAGTTCTTCAACGATCTCGTTAGCTGCTTCTTCAAACAGGGGATCGTAGGGATCATTACCCTGCTTGCGGTAATTCTTGTAGAACCCTTCCGAAACAGAGTGGCTAAACTGACGATCAAACCACGTCTTGCCGCTTATGTCGGTAACGTTTAATTTTATCTTCACGTCTTCACCATCTGATTCCTGGATGGCACCAATAACATAGAGATCACCCGTGGTCTTGCTGTCCGGGCTGACGCGCACCGCACCAAATGCGCCGGTGGCATCCAGGGCCTGTTTCATCTTGTAGGCAAAACGGTTGGCCTCGGCACGACGCAGTTCCGGCCACACACCCTCTTCCTCGTAGTTTTCGGCCTTTTCACTCAGGCCAGGGTCAAATACCGGTATCACCACGTCCAGTTTAGGACCGGTTTGAGTGACGGGTACAACATTACTGCCATATTGTTGCTGGCTTTCATTCGATGCCGATGGTCCGGGCCCGGGTTTCACTGCACCGGTGCTGGCACTGTTGGCGACACAACCCACCAGGAAATGTGCGTAAATCAACAGGCAGGCAATCAGTTTTCTTGTTGTCGTGACTTCTCTATTCATCTTCCTTTACCGGTAGACCTTTGTATTTTCGATATTCATTCCATAGTTTCGCTTTCTTTTCCGGGTCGGTTTCCACCTCGGCTGCCAGGCGAATCTGGGCTGCAACAGCGTCATCATTAGCCGCCGAAGGTATATCTTCCGGCGCTTTACCCGTACCCGGTGGTGGATTCATGCTTACAGCTTCACCATCGGTTAACTCTTCGTTCAGTTGTTCATCGCCCATCTGTTCCAGGGCCTCGGCGACTTCGGCCGCATCCACCGGTATGGTTTCAGTACCGCTAAGCTCACTGGTCGCAATCGAGCTGGTACCGCTACCGGCACCGGTTTCATCTTCGTTGCCCTCGGAACCCGTGATTGATCCGGCATCGGCACCAGTAGCGCCGGCAGCGCCATTCGCGCTACTGGAACTGTTGGCACTCGCATTGGTAGATAACATGCATTCCTCGAAGCGGTTGATGGAATCAAACAAAGCCGCGTTCATTGCCGCCAGGCGCTCGGCCTGGGTCAGGTTCGGGTTGTCCGCGTAATCGATATCGGACTTGTAGCATCTATCCATGTCGGTTTCTGCCATGACCGGTGACAATATGCTCAGCGCCAGTAGTGGTGCGCATACCATGGATAAAAACAGTGTTTTATTTTGCAACAGTTGCATCAAGTTTAACGTTTCACAGAATATTTTTTACTTATAAATCTTAGTCTTGAATATGTATGAATAATTCCGGCCAGGCAAACGCCAGTTGGCAAAAACATGAAAAAATCCTGTTTTTTGAGCATAACGACTAATTGCATCAGGCATCAGTGACACAAACTTCATATAAGTGTATGATTCGCATGCATTTGCGGTTGTCTCTGACCATAAATCAAGCTTTCCAAACTATTATAAAAAATGAGTTACAACACCTGGATCCATAAGTTCTCTCGCGTACTGGTGCAGCCCCTGGTGGATACGCCCGTCACACCGAACCACCTGACCACCGGTCGACTCGTTTTTGGGCTCGCCGCTGCCGTCTGTTTTGCCTTCAATGAACAAAACCTGAACCTGCTTGGTGCCATCGCGTTCGTGATATCAATGGTACTCGACCGTGCCGATGGCGAACTCGCGCGCCTGAGTGGCAAGTCCAGTCGATTTGGCGCCATCTATGACCTGGTGACTGATGCCATATGTAATTCGGCCCTGTTCATCGGTATCGGTATAGCCGCCACGGATACGGCACTTGGACAGTGGGCAATTTTACTGGGTATCGTCGCGGGTGCCTGTATCAGCATTATTTTTTACACGGTAATCCAGGTTGCAGCCGAGGTGGAGGCCAGTGCGGCCGCGTTTAACGCCTTTGCCGGTTTTGATCCAGATGACGCCATCGTGATTGTGCCTGTCGGTGTCGTCTTCGGGTTTGGCCCTGTCCTGCTGGTACTGGCTGCCATAGTGACACCGTTTGTTGCCATCTATATTGGTTACGACATGTACCAACGCCGCAAACAACACCTGGAGAGGCAGCCATGACCCGTCCGATCCATATAATCGGTGCCGGCGGAATTGGAGTAGCCATGGGTTATGCACTGGCCAATGCCGGACGCCAGGTCACCATGGTAGAAAAGAACGCGGAAAAGCTGGAGGCAGGACAACAACAAGGCCTGCAAGTGGAAGGTCACGCGCCCATAAAAGATATTCCTTTCGTTGCGTTTGATTCGTGGCAGGAACCCGATGATGCTTTATTACTACTTTGTACCAAGACCTTTAATAACGCCGAGGTACTGGAAAGAATCAATAAAAAGGATCTCATCATCCCGGTACAGAACGGTTACGATGAATTACTGGATCAACAGCCGCATTTTGGCGAGGCCATTGCCTCGTATGTATCGGAATGTGATCGCCAGCGTCCATTCACCCGCATCACTCGCGAGGGTGAACTACATGTCGGCCAGCGCAAACAAACTACCGATGAAAACAAGGCCATCCTTGCCGAGCTTGCTGAAACGCTGAAGGGCAATCCCCTGTTTGAAGTCTTGCTGGTTGATGACGTATTGCCTTACAAGCGCACCAAGCTCATGTACAACGCCGCCATTTCACCACTTGCTGCGTCGGCCGGTGTTGATAACGCTACGCTGTTATCAGACAAGCTGGTAAAAAATTACTTCTTCAAGCTGATACTCGAAAATTACTCGATACTGAAATATAACAACCTGGAACTGGCGAAAATTGGCCCATTCCACCCGGATACGGTCTCAAAGATCCTGCGCATACCGGGACTGCCGGAAATCATGGCGCAGTCGTTCAAGCCATCGCTACGTGGCACTTACTGTTCCATGGCGCCGGACATGGGTTCAGCGCAAACCGAGATCGAGGCCTACAACGGTTACCTGGTTAAACTTGCGGGTAATATGCCCTGCCCGTATAACCGTGCTGCCGTCGAGATGGTCAGGAAGATTACCAACGACAGGCTGCAACCGGACTACAAACATCTGTTTATCATGCAGCGCGAGTTACAAGCGCAGGGAATCAAAGCTTGAACCTCGTTACCGGCGGCGCCGGTTTTATTGGTGCACATCTAGTGCAGGAACTGCTCAATGCGGGTGAAAGTGTACGTGTACTGGAACGGCCTGGTAGTAATGTTACACATTTGCCACTGGATAAAATTGAACTGGTCGAAGCCGATATCCGTGACCGTAATGCGGTAAATGTAGCCACCAAAGGGTGCGATTATGTTTATCATCTAGCGGCCGACCCCAACCTGTGGCGGCAGGACCCTGCCGAATTCGATGCCATTAATTTTACCGGTGCGATGAACGTGATCGAAACTGCG
Organism: Gammaproteobacteria bacterium; assembly: GCA_965229565.1. GTDB lineage: Bacteria > Pseudomonadota > Gammaproteobacteria > Eutrophobiales > Eutrophobiaceae > JANQNX01. The sequence goes on from OZ245888.1 coordinate 2,247,067, forward strand.
TTGGCAAACGGCGCAAAGCAGGTGCTACATACCAGTACCGAGAGCATCCTCACCGGTGCCGACTGTAAGGGAGGCAGCGTGGAGCATCTGGAACTAAAAGAAGAAGACATGATTGGGCCCTACTGCCTGAGCAAGTGTCGCTCCGACATGGCGGCCATGAATTTGGCAAAATCGGGGGCACCGGTGATTATCGTAAGTCCGACGCTGCCCGTTGGTCCGGGAGACAGAAACCTGACTCCACCGACACGAATGGCACTTGCCTTTTGCAAGGGCGAAATTCCAGCCGTACTGGAATGTAATTTTAACCTGATCGATGTGCGTGACGTGGCAATCGGATTAGTTGCGGCCATGCATCAAGGTCGTCCCGGCATTCGCTACCTGCTAGGGTCTGAGAACTACAGGTTATCGGAGTGGTTGGGTATGCTTGGAAAATATGTAAATCGCCCTAAACCCAAATACCGGGTACCTTATCCGGTGGCACTGACCGTAGCATGGGTCAGTGAAGCCTGGGCAAATCATGTAACTCACAAGATGCCGTTGGCCACCGTGACCGGTGTCAAGCTGACACGTCGATCCATGTTTTTTGATCCATCGATGACACTAACAGAATTACAACTGACACCACGACCTATTACACAGTCAGCTGAAGATACTGTCGCCTGGCTCAGGGACGAACAACTCCTTTAAGCATTTCGCCCTGGTAATCATGGTTAAGATATTTTCCATCGTTGGTTTATTCATTGGCTTGTTGATCCTGGCCGGGCTGATCGCCTGGCAAGGACTCGGCGAAGTCGTTACGCTTTTACTCGATGGCGGTTGGCTGTTACTGACACTGCCCCTGGTATGGCTGCCCAGTTTCTTAATCCAGGTATATGGCTGGAACTACCTGTTTCCCCCTGGTCGTGTGCCGCCGTTCAAGGATTTGTTCCTGGGCATGTGGATGGGACGTGCAATCAATACCCTGCTGCCGGTTGCCACAATTGGTGGTGAGATCGCCAAGGCGCGCCTGTTGATGCTCTGGAAACACAATGGTATTGATGCCAGCGCCTCGGTCATGGTGGACAAGGCCGTTCAGGGACTGGCCCTGGTTCCGTGGGCAATTATAGGCACCTGCCTGATGTTGCTACTGGCCAGCGAAAACAAGTTAGCACTTTACATTGCGATTGGTACTACAATCCTGTGCCTGAACATCATTGGTTTCATGTACCTGCAACGCAAGGGGATGTTTGGTTTCAGTGCCAGGCTGGTCGGCAAGTTTAACTCTTCGGAAGGCTGGGGACGTATTACTGACAACGCTCACAACGTGGATGAAGTTGTTCGCAGTATCTACAGTAACCGTAAATGGTTTACGGCCTCGGTGTTCTGGCGCACGGTTGGTCTGATTGTCTCAACGGCGGAGGTCTGGCTCGCCTGCTACCTGCTGGGTTTCCCCATTAGCCTGCTGGAGGCCATCATGCTCAAGAGCCTCACTAATATCATTACCGATATTGCCTTCGTCATACCCAACGGCTACGGCGTTCAGGAAGGCGGCTTTATTATTATCGGCAGCCTGGTTGGTCTTGCTCCCGAGGTAGGTCTCGCCGTGTCACTGGCAATTCGCATCCGCGAAGTTGTATTTGATGTGCCGGGCTTACTGCTCTGGCATCACATTGAAGTGAAGTACCATTTAAACAAGGTAAAAGCACCTGTTAATAATGAGCTGTCTTGAGAACACCCACAAGATATCCTTGGGAATATGTTCCCGACATTCTCTCGGACTCCGTTCCTGACTCGACCCTGCCGATTACTTTTTTATCGTACCGCCTCCCTCCCTGTAGTCGTCCACTATGGTCGCGATGACAGAAGCGTGTCATCTTGAGCTTGTCGAGAGATTGAATATGAATAATTCATGACATTGATCAAGTCTCGTTAACAATCTTGTTTTACACTAGGCATTCTTTAAGGGATATCACGATGACTTCCACAGTAGAAACTGACACAAATATCACGCCCCGGAACTGGCATAGCCTTGAGCCTGCCCGGGTATGCGAGTTACTGGAAACCTCCGACAAGGGGCTGACAGCTTCAGAAGTAAAGCAACGTACCGAACAATATGGTCAAAACAAACTGACCCCGCCAAAGCGGCGCACTGCCCTGCGCCGTTTTCTCGAACAATTTAATAATGTGCTTATCCTGGTATTGATCAGCGCAATTATTGTCACCGCCATTTTGCAACACTGGCTGGACAGCGCGGTTATTACCGGCGTGGTTATTATTAACGCCATTATCGGTTTTATACAGGAAGGCAAGGCCGAGAGTGCACTCGAGGCCATACGTTCGCTGCTCTCGCCGCAGTCCAGTGTATTACGTGACGGCAAGGAAATCAGCCTGCCCTCCGAACAACTGGTGCCCGGTGATATTGTGCTGCTGCAATCGGGCGACCGGGTGCCCGCCGACATGCGTATCATCAAACAACGCAACCTGAAGATAGATGAATCTATCCTGACTGGCGAATCGGTACCGGTCGACAAGAATACCAATGCAGTTAGCGAATCTGCCTTGCTGGCTGATCGCACTTGTGTTGCCTATTCCGGCACGATGGTCACGTTCGGTACAGCCACAGGCGTCATTACCGGTACCGGCGATAATACCGAGATAGGTAAGATAAGCAGCATGTTGGGTAGCGTGGAAGCCCTGACCACGCCGCTGGTAAGACAGATGGCCGTTTTCTCCAAATGGTTGACTTTTTTCATCCTGGTAATCGCCATCGCCACCTTGCTGTTCGGGTACTACTTCCGCGATTACAGCCTCAGCGAGATGTTTCTTGCCGCGGTAGGCCTTGCGGTAGCAGCTATACCTGAGGGTTTGCCAGCGATCATGACCATTACACTTGCGATTGGCGTGAAACGCATGGCCGGGCGCAATGCCATCATACGCAGACTGCCAGCCGTGGAAACGCTAGGCTCAGTCACTGTAATCTGCTCCGACAAAACCGGGACCCTCACCCGAAACGAGATGACAGCCACGCATGTGGCCACCGCAGACAGGTTATATCGAATTGAGGGTGTGGGTTATGAACCGCATGGTGGCTGCTACGCGGATAACGAGTTGGTTGACGCACTGGATGACACCAACTTTCATAGCCTGTTGCAGGCAAGTGCTCTTTGCAATGATGCCAACCTGCACCAGGTTAATGGCACCTTCAGCATACAGGGCGACCCTACCGAGGCAGCATTGCTGGTACTGGCACAGAAGTCCGGGATTGATACCGATCTATTAAGAAAAGAAATTCCGCGTAATGACGAAATCCCGTTTGAATCCGAATATCGCTTCATGGCAACGCTTCATCATGACCATGACAACCACGCCTTTATTTATTTGAAAGGCGCACCGGAAAAAGTGCTCGACATGTGTCATTCACAACTTCTTGGTGAAGAGACACAGCCCATAGACAAGGACTACTGGCATAAACAGATCAACCAACTGGCAAGGGATGGCGAAAGACCCCTGGCTATTGCTATACACAGGTTGGACGATCATTTGTCCGAACTGAGTTTTTCTCATGTAGAGAATGGACTGACAATGATCGGAATCGTAGGGATTACCGATCCACCTAGGCAGGAAGCTATAGAGGCTATCAAACGCTGCACAGCAGCCGGGATACAGGTAAAAATGATTACCGGCGACCATGCCTCTACGGCACAGGCCATTAGCGAGCAACTTGGCATTAATCACCAAAATGTCATCACCGGTAATGACATGGAAACGATGTCTGACGATGACCTGAAACAGGTTGTATTGCAAACCAGCGTCTTTGCCCGTGCCAACCCGGAACATAAACTGAGGCTGGTACAGGCATTGCAATCACACCGTCACGTGGTGGCCATGACCGGCGATGGTGTTAATGATGCACCGGCGTTAAAGCGGGCGGATATCGGTATTGCCATGGGTCAGAAAGGCACGGAGGTAGCCAAGGAGACAGCGGAAATGGTACTGGCAGACGACAATTTTGCTTCTATAACCAATGCAGTAGAAGAAGGCCGCACCGTTTATGACAATATCCGTAAGTCCATAATGTATATTCTGCCCACCAATGCTGGTGAGGCAGTCATGATAATTGTTTCAATCATGATGGGCATTACGTTGCCGATCACACCCGTACAAATTCTCTGGATTAACATGGTTACTGCAGTGACGCTGGCCCTGTCTTTGTCATTCGAACCTGCCGAAACAAAAGTGATGCAACGACCGCCACGCGCACCTGGCACGCCATTACTAGATCGTTTTCTTGTCTGGCGTATCTTTTATGTTTTCAGCATTATGCTGGCAGGCGCCTTCGGTTTATTTTTATACATGCTCGAAATTGGTCACAGTGTCGATTTTTCCCGTACCGTTGCCGTAAATACCATTGTGATGTTCGAGGTATTTTACCTGTTGAACGTCCGCTACCTGTATGCTTCAACACTGTCTCTGGAAGGGCTGTTTGGTAACCGCTACGTGGTACTGGCAATCGTACTGGTCATTCTGCTACAACTGGCGTTTACCTACCTGCCAATCATGCAAACATTGTTTAATAGCATTGCAATTGATATTAAGACATGGGGGCTGGTTGTGCTGGTTGCTTCCTCGGTACTGGTACTGGTTGAATTTGAAAAATGGGTGCTCAGAAGGTTCTCGCCCGCTACCTAGATTTTCTGCAGGATAAAGACCGCGTACTCACTGCGGTCAGTTAGCTGCAAAGGGTTTTCAAGATCATAGTATTCATCATAGGCCGTTATGATCCTGAACTGACCTGATTTAGTCAGCAAGTGATTAAATTGTTTTAATGTATAGGTACGCAAGTCATATTCTGAAACATGCTTCTCCTTGATAACATTCGTCACTGGCTGTAACACGACTTTTAAAGTTTCCCGTCGCTTCTTTCTATCGAGTTTTAGCAGCGACATGGTTGTTTTCACAGTCAGGCGTCCGCGGCTGTTCTTCCAACGTATGACGCGAGATTTAATCTCCACGTCAGTCAACAAATGCAGTCCAAGCACATAGATTCCCGCTGGCTTGAGTGCCTTTGCCATGCATTGCAGGTGTGCCAGTGCCTGCTGTTCGGTTATCAGGTGCCGAAAGGTATCCACGGTGCAAAATGCAATATCAAACCTCTGCCTGGTCCTGAAGTCACACATGTCCGCCTGGATAACTCTTGCGTGTAGGCCTTGCCGCTGCAGTTTATCCCTAAGATATCGCAGGCTGTGGGGATTGATATCAAGGCCCGTGCAGTCAAAGCCTTCTTTTGCCAGTGGCAGCAGTAGTCGTCCAGTGCCACAAGCCGGCTCCAGTAAACGTAGTTTTCCCCGGTAACGATACGATTGACAAAGTTTCTTCAGAAACAGTAATTCGTCACGCATCTCGTGAGTGAACGAGACGTCGTAATAAACAGGCAGGTTGTACCAGTTCTGACTTTCAGTTTTTTTCATTTTATATTAGTGGCTTACGTAGAAGCCGGGATCTCACTTGTCTATTTGTACAGTCGTACATGAAAGTTAACTGCCATAGATGTGTCTATTTTTTAACCTTATTTTTAAGATTTTATCTATATTCACTACTATCCTAATACATATTCACTACTATCCTAATGCTTCACTTGATAGCGTAAATAATTCAAGTTTATCCGGTAATAGTCGTTAACGTGTAATTACACAGGTGCCATTTTTATGCAAAACAATCCGACTGATTTCAATCGTTTGAATAATTCCGGACCGAGAAAAACTGGCTGGCTGACCCGTCTCGCATCGGTTTTTTCAAAGAAACGGTTTTCCAGAGATGCCATAGTCCACCCCTGTGTCATCAACGGTGTCCAGACTCTGGTTTATCCACGTGGCCTGGCAAAAAAAGATCCCCGGGCCTTCCGTGTTATAAAGCAGTATGCCCACGTAAACGGTTTTAACCTGAAGGAAGACCAGCGCGCCGACTTCCTTGAAGGCGTCAAACGTGTTCAAAACAAAAAACTTGCCAACGTTGTTTCCGTTATTGCACTAAGTGCAAAGCTCGGGCTTATGTCGCATCCGATCGCTGCAGCGGAAGTAAACAGGTTTACGCAATCTGATTTTGCCGTAACTTCTTCTATACAACATGTGTCTGATCACGTGATTAACCTGGACAGTTATGATAACGAAAAGGATTTGGCAAAGACACTCATGTTATGGATTGGTCAACATACCTCGCTACCGCAGGAGCAATTAAATGTTCCAGAAATAACAAAAGTTTCTGGTTACGAGATTGCCAGCATTGCATTTGGAGGACAGATTCCGAAAAACGTCGACCCGGAGAAATTACAAATATACGGTCTATATAATTTTCATGAAAAGACAGTTTACTTGCTTGACTCAATAGACCTGGATACTACCGAAGGCAAAAGTATCTTGTTACACGAACTGGTACACTTTATCCAATATGAAATGAACCTGGAAAAAGACGCCGCATGTATGAATGAACTAGAGGCCCTGGCTTATACCCTGGAAGCCCGGTTTCTTGATACAAACCAGCATCATCATAATATTAGCAAGAAATACATTGATAAAATAAGTCAATGCAAAACGTAAAATCAGGTTTCGTAATCAAAAGATATCAATTCACGTTCATGCAGTAGTTGAATTAGTGCGCTAACACAATCTTCTACCGTATTCGTATTGGTATCCAATACCAGTTCAGGGTTTTCGGGTTCTTCATAGGGAGAAGATATCCCGGTGAAGTTCCTGATTTCACCCTTCCTCGCTTTTTCATAAAGGCCTTTCACGTCCCTCGCTTCACACACGGCAAGCGGCGCACTAACGTGGATCTCCAGGAACTCGCCCTCACGCAACATGTTGCGGACTATGTCCCGGTCTTTACGAAAAGGTGAAATAAAGGAGGTCAGCACCAGTACGCCTGCCTCCATCATCAGTTTACTCACTTCACCAATACGTCGGATGTTTTCTTCACGGCTGTCATCATCAAAACCCAGGTCCTTGCAGAGTCCCTTGCGGATATTATCGCCATCCAGCACATATGTTCTCACATGGCGTTTGTGCAGGTAGTCTTCGAGGGCATGGGACAGGGTAGATTTACCGGCGCCGGACAGTCCCGTAAACCAGACCACGGCACTTTTGTGACCATTCATCAATTCGCGGTCATGGCGATAGATAGTCGGTTCGTGCCAGACGGTATTCTTATTGGGATTGGGGTCTTTCATGTTCATTCAGGAAAAATCTATTGTAGTTTCATGTACGAGTGTGAATCCTAGCAGAACTTGTCCACGGACGAACCTTGTCTGTGCTGAATTGTCCACATATCGGGTTTTTTATTGATATAGATCGCTTTTTTATGAATTTAGCTACATTATAATCAGCAGGAATTTGCACCTATTTTGAACTATGAGCATCAATATTCACGATATTATAAATAGCGCCCGCGGCGAGAACTATAGCCTGCATGAGCAGCATATGAACCCGCGCTTCGTCAAGACCCTTACCACTATCGGGTTTAACAAGTGTTATACCAGGGCCGAGGGCCAGTACCTGTGGGACACCGAGGGTCGCCGCTACATTGATATGCTGGCCGGCTACGGGGTCTTTAATTTTGGCCGCAATAACCCGGAAATACGCCAGGCCATGATCGATTTCATGGGCATGGACTATCCCAGCCTGGTGCAGATGGAAGCACCGCTGGTATCGGGACTGCTGGCAAAAGAACTCAAGAATAAGATGCCCAATGAACTTGATTATGTCTATTTCTCAAATTCCGGTACCGAGGGCGTGGAAACCGCGATCAAGTACGCGCGCTGTGCCACCAAACGCGATGGCATCGTCTTTGCCAACAAGGCCTATCACGGCCTCAGCAATGGTTCCCTTTCCATTAATGGCGACGAAACTTTCCGCGAAGGCTTCGGTACCCTGCTGGATAATTGTTTCAAGATCCCGTTTGGCGACAGCGAGGCACTGGAGCAGGTGCTATCGAAACAGAAGATCGCTGCCTTTATCGTGGAACCTATCCAGGGCAAGGGCGTAAATATTCCACCGGCCGGATTTATGCAAGAAGCACAGGCGCTATGTAAGAAATATGGCACGCTGTTCGTGGTGGACGAAGTGCAGTCTGGAATGGGCCGTACCGGCAAGTTTCTCGCGATTGAACATGAAGGCGAAAACATGGACCCGGATATCGTGGTGTTATCAAAGTCGCTATCCGGTGGTTACGTACCCGTAGGAGCCGTACTGACGCGTAAATGGATTTATAACAAGGTTTATTCATCCATGAACCGTTCCGTGGTGCACTCTTCTACTTTTGGGCAGGGTAGCCTTGCCATGGTAGCGGGTCTCGCCAGCCTGAACTACCTGGATGAGAACAACCTGATGGAAAACGCCACCAACATGGGCAAACTGCTAGGTGAGCAGTTGCTGGCGATGAAAGATGAATATGAATTTATCAAGGACATCCGCTGGCGTGGCCTGATGCTGGCCATTGAATTTGCCAGCCCGAAATCGATGTCCCTCAAGGCCGCCTGGGCCCTGGCTCACAAGCTGGACAAGAGCCTGTTCCCACAAGCCGTGACCATACCGTTGTTACAGGATCATGGCATTATCACGCAAGTGGCCGGCCATAATATCGACGTTATCAAACTGATCCCGCCGTTGATTATTGATGAAGGTGATGTAAATTATTTTGTCAGCTCATTCCGTTCGGTGATGGACTTGTTACACAAGTTCCCTGGCCCATGCTGGGAAGTGATTTCCCGAATCGGAAAGTCCTCGTTCCCTAAAGGTGCAGACGTCTCACACGCAACTTCCTAGTTTGTAATCACGTGTGCGTTGATGTGTAGCTTGTTGTTATTCACAGCAACTGCCGTTGCATAACCAGGCACGGTGGCAGGTTGGTAAGTGTACCAGTCTCCTTCCGCCTTTACTTCGCTGGATAGTATTACCGGTGCCGCCTTGATCTTTTCATCCAATGACACCGTGATCTTGTTCAGACCAAGACCGACACCGGTTCCCTCGGCCTTGATAAATGCCTCCTTGCGCGTCCAGCAACGATAAAAAGCAGCAAACTGTTCCTCCAGGTCGAGTTCCTGTAGTACGGCAAACTCTTGCTGGCTAAATGAACGGAAGGCCAGTGACCTCAAATCAATCGTGCTGGATGTCTCCTCTATATCGACACCGACCTTGTTGGTGAGAGTGAATGCATACAAGGCATAATGGCCTGAGTGTGACAGGTTAAACTCTATCTGTTTGCCCATGTGAGTATGGTTGACCCCGGGCTTGCCGTGCTCACCATAACTAAAATAAATATCTTCCGGTCTGGTATCTACCAGGCAACGGGATAACAACTCACGCAGGACAACACGGGCATTAATATACTGTTCGCGTTTATCCTTTACCTTTAGTTTTTCTGCGCGTTGTTGTTCATTTTTTGGAAGAATGTCAACCAGTTTCCCGGCATCAAACAGCCGCAGGTCCACCAGGTAAACCTGTAGTTTATCTTCTGCCAGTCCAATCTTTTCTGGCACGTATTTACTTAGTGCACTCATGATGATGATTTTTGCTCCAGGTAATGCTTCAGGTTCCTCATGCCCTCGTCGATAGTAACCGTGGGTTGATAATTCAAATCTGTTTTGGCCGCGGCCAGGTCAAACCAGTGCGATGTGGATAATTGTTTTGCTACAAAACGCGTCATAATGGGTTCCTGCTCAATACGTAACAAGGCATATATTTTCTCCAGTATGACACCTACCGTAAAGGCCAGCATAGGTGGTACAGATTTGGTAATGGCTGGCAAACCGGCGCTGGCCAGTATTTTATTCAATAATTCAGCCATGGCGATGGGTTCATCGTTACTGATGAAATACACCTTGCCGGCACAGCGGCCCCGGCCCATGATTTCATCGGCAGCCAGGACATGTGCCAGTACCGCGTTGTCGATGTAGCAGGAATCCACCTTGTTCTGACCATTGCCCACCAGTTTTAATTTGCCTGCCCTGGCCCTGCTTATCACGCGCGGAACGAGGTGGCGATCACCCGGACCCCAGATCAGGTGCGGACGCAGTGCCACTGTTTTTAACGTATTGCTGTTGGCAGCGATGATTTTTTGTTCGGCGATGGCCTTGGTCGCCTGGTATGCATTGAAATACTCGCGAGGATACCCGGTGCGTTCATTGATCCCGATTTCACTGTTGCCATCGAAGACCACGCTGGGCGTACTGGTATAGACCAGGTACCGAATGCCGAGTTGTTCACAGGCACTGATTACATTCTCTGTGGCAATGACGTTGGCCTCGTAGTAATCGGCGTAGTCACCCCAGACGCCTGCCTTCGCAGCCACGTGAAATACCACGTCGCAATTGTCTGCTGCCTTAAGGACTGTATCCTTGTTGACAAGGTCACCACGAATGACATTTGCTCCCCACTCTTGCAGGAACGGATAATCACCACGTTGCAGGGTATTCACCTCCCAGCCATCGGTGAGCAAATGTTTTACCAGTGCCCCACCCAGGAAACCGCCTCCGCCTGTGACCAGCGCCTTCATGCCAGTTGACCCTGTGCCCATTTTGCAAGGCGTTCACGGTTAATCTTGGCATTGTGTCGAATATCGACCGGGAAGCCCGGGTGGAACATGACGTGTTTAATGTTTTGTGTGATGGCATGTTGACTACCCAGTTTGATCAACTGATCTTTAATCAGGGACAAATCTTCCTGCAGGTAATTGGCTTCCAGTTCGATACAAATTGTCGGTTCGGTTTCACCATCACGTGTTACACCAACCAGCGCCGAGCGATATACGGCAGGATGTGTATTAAAGATACCTTCACAGCAATCGGTGAACAGAGTTCCATTTGTCGTGACCACGCGATGACTCTTGCGACCACAGAACCAGAGACGCCCCTGCTCATCCATGTAACCCAGGTCACCCATGCGGTGATAAAAACCATTACCGGTTTTTATTTTTGCCAGTTGTGTTTGTGTTTCCCGGTTGTAATAGGACTGCGTCACCTGTGGACCTGATACACAGATTTCCCCGATTTCATTAGCTGACAATACTTCTACCTGGTCCCAGTCACCGATAGGTGCATCGGAGATACGAATAATCTTTACATCAATATTGTCTACCGGTTTGCCAATGCAAACGCCCTTTCCCTTGTCTGTATCGCTGACTGTGTCATCCAGCACCTCATTACTACCTATGGAACTGACCGGTAACGATTCCGTGGCACCGTACGGTGTGAATATTTCTACATCGTCATGCAACAGGTTTTTATAGCGCTGCAGGATTGTCGCCGATACCGGCGCGCCGGCAGATAGCACACGCCTCAGGCTGGGTAACTTTACCTCCATATCCTGGTAATGGCGCCCCACCCTGTTTAGCAGCGCCGGCGAACCAAACATGTTGGTACACTGGTAATCGATAACCGCATCGACGATTTTCTCCGGATTGACATCACCTGGGCGCGTGAAGTCCATGTGCGGGATCACCGATGTCATGCCCAGTGCCGGTGCAAACAGGGCAAACAACGGAAAGGTGGCAAGGTCGACCTCTCCCGGCTGGATTTGATAGAGATGTTTCAATGCCTCTACCTGGGCTGTGAAATTCGCATGTGTGTACACCACGCCCTTGGGAATACCCGTACTGCCACTGGTAAACAGGATAGCAGCGGTATCATCGGCGTTGGTATTACCCAGCTTGAATGCCTGTTCTTGTCCCTTGCGCCTGATGATATCCAGGTTGGTCATTAATGGACGCAATACAGGGGAATTTCCCACCAGTATATTTTTCCTTATCGTGCCTTTGCCCCAGCGCAGTAACAACCGGGCAACATGGGCCGAGCCAATACCAATAAACGCTTCCGGCTCTGCCTCGGCCAGGCACTTGCCAAGATTCTTGATACCCATACCAGGATCCACGGCAATCAATATCGCCTCAACCTTGAACAGAGCAAACACCAGTGCAAAAAAATCCAGTCCGGGTTTCACCATCAATACCGTGCGGGTACCCTTGCCTATTCCACACGTTTCCAGTCCGGCAGCAATCCGGTCGCTTTCTTCGTCCAGTTGCTGGTAGGTCCACGCCTCGTCCATGCAAGGAGAGCTTTGTCGTTGTTTTGGTTGCACGATCACGGCCCAGTGCCCAGGCTGCTGCGAGGCCATGGCAGGCAGATGTGAGGCAATATTGGGAGTAATCATGGCAGCGGATGCTGTTGCAGGAACTCTTTTATAACGGGGATGACTTCATCACCGGCATCTTCCAGCAGGTAATGTCCCGCATCGTACTCATGGTACTCGGCATCGGGGAAACGGCGTTTCCATTCAGCAAGAAAATCCTTGTCAAACACGAAGTCGTTCATACCCCAGCAGATGAGCATGGGTAGCGAAGCAAATTGTTGCAAATGGTCATCAACGTTTTTCACCATTTCATACGAGACATGTGTGGAAGATAACGGAATGTCTTCCACGAATCGCAGCACCGACAATCGATGTGCCCAGCTATCATGCGGGGCCATGTAGGCCGCGGCGACATCTGCTTGCATGGGCCGACGGGTGACACAGTCTTTCACCGCGCCGCGACAAAAGCCATTGAAACCCTGTATGGCAAGCTTGCCAAGTATCGGCGTGCGACTCAGTTTTAACTGCCACGGGATTTGCTTGCCAGCCGGGATAAGGAAGCCGGCCGTATTGGAAATCACCAGGCGCTTGATGCGTTCCGGGTAACGCGTGGCATAGGCAAGGCCAATCATGCCACCCCAATCATGCACGATCAGCGTCAGGTTTTCCTTGATATTGAGTTCTGTTAGCAAGGCATCCAGGTCATCGACGCGTTGCTTTAACGTAAAGGAATAATCGTCACCCGGTTTCTCGGACAGTCCCATGCCAACGTGGTCCGGGACTACGCAGTGGTACTGGTCCTTGAGTGCATTAAACAGGCCACGGTAATACAGCGACCAACTCGGGTTGCCATGGACCATGACGACAGCTTCTGCCTTGTCCTTCCCCGCCTCAAGAAAATGCATCTGCCGTCCATTGACCCGGGTATAGTTTGAGTAATCAGCAGGATAATCAGGGGGTAACATAAATGGCTGTAATTATTGAAGAATGTCGGCATTCAGAAACGCATAGTGTACTGGATAGCGACGGCGATACCAAACGCTCCATGCCTGCTGACAAAGACCTGAACAATCCTGCGCTGACAGCCGATTTGTGAAGTTTTCCTGTGCCGCAATCACGGCCAATTCGGTATCATGCGCGCCTTCTAATAACTATAAATTGAGGAATACAAGATGCGAATTAGCAAGTGGCTTGTCGCGCTGTTTCTGGGCACCAGTATCAGTGTTCACGCGGCCGATTTTATCGAGATTGAAAACACCGTCACCGTCAATGCCGGGCTGGAACAGGTCTGGGCCAAGGTCGGTGATTTCTGTGCCATCCAGGAATGGCACCCGGCCGTTGCCAAGTGCGAAGCCTATGACGACCACGGCAGCATGTACCGAACATTGACCCTGGGCGATGGTGGCAAGGTATCGGAAAAGCATGGTGGTGAAGAAGCCAATGCTTACTCTTACTACATCAAGAAGAGCCCGTTCCCTGTAAAGACGTACAAGGCGACCTTCATGGCAGAAAGTGATGGCTCAGGTACGAAGATCACCTGGAAGGCCCGCTTCAAATCCAAGGGTGCCAGTGATGAAGAAGCAAAGGCCACCATGCAAGGTGTGTTCGATGCAGGTATTGAATCTATAAAGGGAATGTTTTAAACCCGTTTCTCCCAGGGCTGAGATGACAGGGATGTCATTTCAAGCTTGTCGAGAAATCTGACGCCTTAGGCGTCATCCCGAATACATATGAGGGATCGCAAGAGTCCAAGCGTGGAATCAATCGATTCTGACCCCATTGATTAAACGGTCTTTTTTTTAGCGCATATTAGCCAGGATTCTGCCGAAATTTCGATAATAACCAACTTGCCCAACCGATTATTGCTATTGCTAAACCACTCAGGAGAAGAACTGCTTTTACTGGTGTAACAATTGCCTTTAGATCTAATAGATCAGCAGTATCTGTTAAAGCCAATACCTGAATAACGCCTTCAAATAGATCGGTAGGAATTGCAAGAATCCCAGGTAAAGCTAAATAAATGCCATACTTAGGGAAAAATCGAAGTGCTACACCGGCAAACAACAGTCCGGCTGATACAGGAAAAGCAACATCTAATGTACACGTTGCCCATGCGTGTGAAATTTTTTGTTCAGCACTCATTCCGGCTAATATACTTCGAAGCTCTTCAGGAGAAGAGATGGAATCAATGAATGTAAAACCCCAAACGCTCGAAACTATTCGGAATCCAAAAAATAAAACCAATGTTGTTACAAATAAGATCCAGAGCGTATTTGTTTTTGTTAGACAGGCCCTTAATGTCTTTTGAATTTCCATAATTATTTACTCCTGTATTTAATTATTACAGTGGACAGGCCACGGTTTTTTACTACTCCACCCATAAACTGTGATCTGTCCCTATTATTGCTCAAATGATAGCTACTAAATCAACTTCTGTAAGCAACACTAATATAATCTTATATCAAGAAATTAAACAAAAAAGGGACAGCATGCTGTCCCCTTTTTACTTGATTAAATTGTGCGATATACCTGAACTACCACTCCCAACCCAGCATCATGCAGTTAAGACCACTGCCAATGCCAAGGAAGCTGACGCGGTCACCCGCCTTCAAAAATTGGCGCTGTTCTGCAATAGCTGCCGTCAATGGAACCGAGACGGTACCAATATTGCCGAGATACTTGTAGGTACTGAAATCTTTTTCCGGAGCGATACCCAGTTCTCGCAAAATCGTATCGCGATGGCCTTCACCTACCTGGTGGCAAATTACCTTGTCGACCTGGTCACGGGCCCAACCCATCTTGGTCAGGAATGATCCCCATGTCTTCACGCCCAGGCGGGCACCATGCTTGAGTACTGCTACCGAATCGGTGGACATGATCTCTGAGACCGCATTGGGCAAGGTATCTTTTGGCATGATACTGGCCAGTGCCGGTGGTAATTTTTCGCTGGTCATGGCATCACGCATCACAGACGGCAGCGTGTTCGGCTCCATCACCTGGTCGATGGCCGCCAGCAGTTTGTCCGGGGAGAACATCAGGTCACCGATTGACTGCGGGCTCATGGTAATGCCCCAGCGGCAAAGCCTGTGATGTTCGGGCGCAGCCTGGTTAGCACCACCGATCAATCGATGCGGGTGCGGATTATCAAAAGAACCATCGGTCAACAATACCGCCGCAGCGCCGGAACCTCCCGTCAACGTGGCCAGCGAACTGGTAAACATCGACATGGATTTATCTTTCAGCATGCGCTCGATCATGATCTCGACAATCTCGCGCGAGGTCTCGCACGACACCACCATACCGGCGCGGATTTGCTTGAGCTCAATACGATTAGCAATATCGATAATACCGTTCATCGTGCCCAGGCAGGCATTGGAGATATCATAGATATTGGCCTGATCACTGATGCCAAGTTGCGCGGCTACGGCACAGGCCGTGGCCGGTTCGAAATTCTCACGGCAAACGCCACTGTATATCAGCGTTTCAACGTCTTTCGCTTCAACATTGGATTGCTCCAGTGCCTTGCGGGCAGCCTGGGCGGCACCATCGGACAGGCTATGGCCCTCGTCCCACCAGCGACGCTCGCTGATTCCCGTCAACGCCTCGAGCTGGCCCGGAGCAATATGCAGGGCCTCGTACATGGGCATTAATCGATTTTCAAGATCCTCGGAGGTCACCACCACGGGCGGAAGCTCGTAGCCGATGGACTCCATCACCACTCTGTTATATTTCATGATGCTCGTATTCTAAGCGCAAAATCCTTCATCTGATAGATAATTCGGCCATCCACTGACAAAAATCCATCTGCTGTGACTGTCCTGGTCATTTCATCAATGTCTCGAATCACCGCCTGTATAGTGACTCGCGAATCCGTCGGCAATATCTGGCCACGATAAATCCATTCATGCTTCTGGTTCAATGCAATGCTCTCAAAGGTGTAATCCTTACCTTGTAATTCGGACTGCCAGTGTCGTGCCGCGAACACCTTGAGTAGCTGCATAAATGATTCGAGTCCCAGTGAGCCCGGCCATACCGGGTCCTGGTAAAAGTGCGCCTTGAAAAACCAGGCATCGGGGTTAACGTTAGCCGTGCCTTCGATGAACCCCTTCCCATCCGGGCCACCGTTCGGCACATAGAGAGTGATGTCGTGCACCATGCGCATCATGTCGCCTGGTAGTGGTGCACTTGCCGGGTAACTGAATGCCTCACCCTGCTCCCGCTCTGCATCAGTGGGTTGATAGGGCTGTGCCTCGCGGATACCCACCTGGTCGGCCAGTGCCTGTTGCGAGAAGAACCCGAAATAGGTATCGCCCTTGTAGACCAGGCCAGATTGCGAGTGCATCTCGTAGTCAAAATTCTGGATAATCATGCCACCAGACTGGGACACGTTGGTAATCTTTACCCGGGTCGTCAGTGTGCCAATCGTTGGTGTGACATCCATAAACTGCGTGGCCTTGCCGCCGAGGTTTCGGAATGACAGGTCCGTGTCACTGGTCAGTGCCGAACCGAGATAAGCCGCCAACCAGCCACACGGTTGCAGGGCCACTTCAAGCAAGACGGCAAAAGGCATGTAAGGCTGGTTATCTTCATCGAAGTACCACTCGTTGACAGGCACATCGTACTCGGCCTCGATAATACCGCCGGCCCTGAGTTGCCACTGTTCGCAATCCTTGATCGACGTTATGCGATCCAGGAACTTGTACGGCGGTCCGGGCAAACGCGCGATCTTGCGTTCACTATCGAATACCTTGTAACGATCGCCAAAGGCCTCGGAGGGTTTGCCTGTCGCAAAGGCCAGGATGGATTCGTTATCAAACAACACTTGCTTGTTTAAACTTGTTGTTTGCTGGTTCTGCCATAGCGCTTCAAGCTTTGACTTGTGTAAGCCGGTCAACTGCACAGACATGTTTTTCATTTGCACGACCGGACGCTGGTCAGCAGACATCAGTGCATCGGCCAGGACATAGGGTGTACCGTCGGATTTGTAGCCGATCTCTTTCAACGTGATCTCATACTGCACGGCTTTGGTTGTTTCAATGACCTGGCCACGACACTTGAGCGTACTGACTTCACCGATAATCGGTTCGTACACAAACTCGTCGACTTCACCAACCCAGCCCATGCGTAACAGGTACACGCGCAGGGTGTGCAGGCAACATTCATACATGAGTGTGCCGGGCATGACACGATCATCGACAAAGTGGCAGGTCAGGAACCAGTCATCCGGGTGGATATCGGCCTCGCCGGTAATCTGACCGAGGCCATAGCGCCCGGCATTGGGATCCATGTTGAGAATACGATGCACCAGGGTCATACGACCGCCGGGTAAACCGGCGGGTTTATTTAAATCGAGTTGAGAAAACGCCTCGCCGAAACATCCAGCCAGATCACCACGCCGCAAGGCATTCATCTGTTCATCATCGATGCGTTCAACCTGCATGGGTAACAACGGTGTGTAACCACCGGTCCGTTGGCCCTCGGCGGGTTGCCTTTCCATGCTGGTCAGAACGATGCCCTGCCCCGCATCCAGTTCGTAACGGGTAAAGAAACCGGCGCAGCCGTTGGTCATGGTTAACAGCGGCTTGCCGTTGACGGTTCCTTCAAAATTAAAACGGAATAGCCAGGTATCGCCCTGCCGAAAGAAGTGATCGATCTGGATATCGTAACGAATGGTCTCTCCCGCCTGTGGCAAAGGGCCATGAAAGGTGATCTGTGCATCCAACAACCGATAGGTCGCGTTTCCTTTTGTGATGTGATCGATACCGAGGTAACCGGAAAGAAATAAATCAGCCTGCCCTGATTCAACTGCAATGCAGGTTGGGATACGTCCCTGGTCCAGGTACCAGGCATTCGGTTTGACATCGTGCTCGGTGACGACACGGCCACTGGCCTTTAGCTTTGTCGGGAGCGAATTGGCTTCACCCTCGATCTCGATAATGCGGTCTACCAGCATCAATGGTTCATCGGGTAAACGCACACGCGTTGGAAACTGATCAATATCGGCGAACGACTCACCCAGCATGTTCCCAATACGACCAACAGCGAATTCCATGCACTGGTCTCTATCGAAGACACACTCTACCGGCTGCTGTGCAGCTGCTGGCAAACTTGCTGAATTAGCAACAGTTGTACTGACAGGATTAGAACCCAGTATCTGCATCTGCAGGTCCAGTGCCTGTGCCAGTGTCTCTGACATACCCTGGGATAGCCGTAAAAAGGTTTCTTGTGCCTCGGCGCGGGCCAATTCCGTTTGCTGCATCTGGTCGATCAGCGGTTGCAACCCGGAGTTGGCTGCCATGGGCAACGGTACGTCTTGTTCATGCGTGTCGACATGCAACGCTTGCGGTTGCTTGTTCGCAGCAGGCTTCATTGTCACCACGTCGGGTTTATGCTGCGGTGGACGCGGTACCTTGAACGGTTGACCACCTGTAGCAACAGTAATGAAATTGTCGTACTTCGGTTTTTCTGTTTTCTTTGCCAAGGCTGATAAGTCAAGCGGCACGCCCTCGACATAGAGTCTTGCCAGTACTTGCAACAGGTTGTTCACACTGTCCTGTCCTTTAATGCAGATGGCTTTTGCATAATGCGGCTTGTTAACCAGTATCTGGTCGATCATGCGAGTACAGGAACCACCCGGGCCCATCTCGATAAAGAGCCGCACACCATCTGCATAGGCACTGTTGATCACTTTCGTATAATCAAACGGGGCCAGCGCCTGGTCGAGGATGGAATCAGCGGCGCTATCCTGTGTTACTTCATAGGCGCCACCGCGAATACCACTGTAGAAGGTCACGCCCTCCGGGGGTTGTGTATCAAAAATATGCAGGTCGCGGTAAGACTGCTGCACGGGTTTCGCTACCTCGCAGTGCACGGTAGTCACACCACCCAGGGGATGGTACTGCGCGTTCAGTTTTGCCACGGCTACCTGTAATTGCTTTTGATCGCCGCCAATCACGCATTCGTTTGGCGTATTCACTATCAAGAGGTACACGCGTGAGAAATCTTCCAGTATCTCTTTCACAGCCTCGGCCGAGGTGTTGATCACGCCCAGTGCCCATTGCACCGGTTCATCGGTATTCCACGCACGTTGCACCGAAGTACAGGCACCGGCCAACTCCTCGGTAAACAGCTTGCTGTTTTGTATGCGCGTTAGCATTTCATCGCGCGCTGTCCATGTTCGCGTTGAAAAGAAACCGGCCGTTTCTCCGAGACTGTAACCAATGACGGCATCCGGCTTAACAGCAAAACTGCTCACTACATCGCTGACAAATGTCCCCAGCCAGACCTGGCCAAAGATCACTTCTTCGTGCGTTAATTCACTGCCGTCGTCTGCCTGCCAGAAACGACCATGCGCAAACTGTGACGCCAGCTGTTCGTTTTCCCGGTTGAGTTGTTCCAGCACCCGGGGAAAGGCAATACCCAGTTCCTGTCCCATTCCATAAAAATGATTTCCGGAACCGGGATATACAAAGGCCAACTTGCCTTGCTGATATAATGGTTCCGGAGAATAAAAACTGCGGCCATCATCAATCGCATTATCCGCCTCGATAGCGCTGCGCAATGTTGTTTTTGCAATTTCGAACTGGTCTTCGTCTTTTACATACAGTGCTGCTTTAAAGCTTGCCTCTTTATTGCTTACGGAAGTTTCCAATGCAAACGATGCAGCATCCAGTTGTTCCAGTAATGCTGCTTTATCGTCAGCCGCGTAGATAAATAACTTGCCGGGTTGGCCGAGACCATTTTCACTGGCATCACCTTCCTGCAAGAGGACACTCATATGATTGCCATCAATACTGCTGGCATTAACCAGGCTACGCCTTGGCCCGAAACTTCTATTCTTCAACCAGTGACAGGCTTTTTGCCTGGTATTTATTGCAGGTTGGATACGTTGATACAGACTACTGACCGCTTGCGCCACTGCGAACAAACCATTCGCTGCGCCACTGTGTCCCAGTGCAAACCTCTGTAACCTTGCCTGTTGTAGCGCGGGGATAGTCTCGAAGTGTTCATCGGCAGCAAGGAAAACCTGGTCGACACTATCAAGATGACAGTTGGCGTCCGTGCAGGCATTTCGCATTGCTGCAACCTGCACAGACGAATCATTATCGTCAGGCTTGCTAGCGCTTGCCGCGCCGATCCCTTTTACCAACGCGTACACAGTATCGCCATCGCGTATGGCATCCTCGTGTCGTTTCAATATGAATGCCGTCGCACCATCTGCGACGCTATGTAGCTCACGATTGGCCAAATGACCCTGCACTGCGCGAAGGTCACTGGCCAGGTCCACGGCACCGACAATCACCTGGTCCAGTTCGCGCTGTTGCAAGGCACGGATCCCTGTTTCAAGTGCGCGAAGACCGGATGTCTCTTCTGCCGAGACGGTAAATGATGGGCCACCAATACGAAACGCACGGGCAATGCGGCTGGCGACGATTCCGCCCAACGCGCCCATGGTCCGGTTGGCACTGAGCGCCGGGCCGCAGGCCGAGCGCAATTGCTCTACCCATTCATTGAGTTCATTATCGTTTAATTCAAGACCGAGTCGTTTTACCCACTCACGCGCATGGCGTTTTTGCATCCAGCGAAAATGAAAATTGGTGGTATTCATATCAAGTGCGATACCGATAAACACGCCGCTGCGTACTTGTTGTTCAACGGTTAACTCGGACAAACCGGCATTGGCCAGTGCATTGGCCGCAACTTCCAGCATCAATAGCTGCTGTGGCAACATTTCCTTAAGTTCTGCCGGCGGGATACGGTAGCGGCCCAGCGGGACGCTGACCTCATTGATAATGTGCCCTTGCTGCCCGCTACTATCAGCGCCCCACCAATTGTCCGGAGTTGAAGGAGCACGATCTGCCCCAAGCAGGCAGGCCTCGTTGAACTGCGCCTGGTCATGCCAGGGGCCGAGACGCGTATCCATGCCGACAATGGCAATGTCCTCTGATGTATGATTTTTTACGCATGTAAACGTGGCAGTGGATGCATGCTCAGCGTACTCCTCTAACAAAACGTGGGCGTTGATACCACCAAACCCAAAACCGCTGATCGCGGCACGACGTGTGTCACTCGTTGTTTCCCACTTCTCCGCCTGCTGTAGTACCCGGAACGGGCTGTTAGTCAGTTCCAGCTTGTCTGATGCCTGTTCGAAATTGGCGGTAGGCGGTAACTGTCCATGTTTCATGGCTAGCAGAGTTTTCATTAACGCGGCTGCACCTGCTGCCGTTAATAAATGTCCGACGTTACTTTTCACAGAACCAATCACGCAGTCGCCATCAACACCGTGCTGTCGCCACAGTTCATTCAGTGAATGAAACTCGACACCGTCACCTACCGGCGTACCGGTACCATGGCATTCCACGTGCTGTACCTCGTTCGGTTTCCAACCCGCCTTGCTATAGGCAGACAGCATGGCACGCAGTTGGCCTTCCGAGTCCGGTGACATGATATTGCCTTCAATATCATTCGACAGGCCCACACCGGCTATCGTCGCGTAGATGTGATCGTCATGGGCAATGGCATCTTCCAGCCGCTTTAATACAAAGATACCTGCGCCTTCACCGACTACCAGGCCATCGGCTTTGCTATCGAAGGGCGAGCAGCGACCTGATTTGGAAATGGCATTCAGCTGTGAAAACCCCATCTGGGTGTAGAGGCAATCGGGGCGTGATAATCCACCGGCCAGCATTGCATCACACCGACCTGATTGAAGTTCATCAATCGCATACTTTAATGAATACAGCGACGAGGCACAGGCGGCATCCAGCGTGTACGCACCAGCACCCAGTCCCAGTGCTTTTGCCAGCAAACCGCCAGGCAAGCCGGCGACATATCGGTTCAACGATTCGGTGCTTAATCCTGAGGCAACTTCTGAATTGAATAACTGCTTTTCGAATAATTGTTTAAACAGTTCATCACTGTATAAAGAGGAAGATTCCGTGGGCAGGACAATATTACCAATCACGATCCCCACGCGTTGCCGATCGAGATCATGCGTATTAGCGTCCGACCAGGCATCACGACCGGCGTGCAGCAGGATTTGATACATGGGATCGAGCCTGTTCAGCAGGTCGGCATCGACCTGTAACCCGGCCGCATCAAACTCGAAATCCTGCACCAGGCAGGCGCGGCGGGAATTCACTCGATCCGGGGTCAGTGTCGGGGCATAGAGTTCGTCTGGCGACAAACGCCAGCGGTCTGCACCTACCTCTACGGCAGTATCCGTGGCCGAGACGATATTCTGCCAGAACTCGTCCAGGTTACGTGCGCCGGGGAATACTCCGCCGATGCCGACAATGGCAATCTTGCTTTTGTTGTTCAACGTTGAATTTATAGCCGGTGAATGTTGTTGTTCAGCGTGCCTGTTAAGCAGGCTTATCGTTCTGTGTCCGTTCCTACCCTAGTTTACTAGCTTTCAACAAAATCTGCGTCCTTTTCGCAACAAAAATACAGTAATTGTCGGGTAAATATGCCCCGTATTGATGAAATTTATCAGGTACCGGCTAACCTGAATCGAGTAGGCGATTTTCGTGGAAATTGAGAGCGGCGCAAAAAAAAAGCCCCGCAAGGAGCTTTATTTCAAGGAGGATTGAGTCGCGCTTATTGTTATCAGGTAAGCTCAATGAATAACGGCGTATACCATGGTTCAGCCGACAACGTCATTACGGTTCGACCAGTTTAATCTATAACCTAGACTATCCAACTCCCGGTGCTTCCGATATAACCCTTAAGTATTACTAACCCTCTTTATAGGTAAAAACAAACTCATTTAAAACAGTATCTTGCACGACATTACAATGATTAGACTAAATATAGTAACTACGGGCTATTTACAGCCAGACTGCAGTCGCTATCTTGGTACTGCACGGGGGCTATAACATGCGTAATTCGCTACTGCCCATGTAACACTTAGATATGGCTCCCGTGCGCTCTTCATCACGCCTGCGCCCTGACATCATGAGGTTCTTATTGTTGCAGAAATTGTGGCTCTTGCTTGGAAGTCTGTGCTATTCGTATAGAATATTTAATATATGAATAGAAATAACAACTTAGAAACTACTGCAACAGTATAGTGGATTTACGCCATGGACGTACTTGTCATAGATGATCATTCCATCGTAGCCAACGCCTTCGTCAATATTATCAAGAATATCAATGCCGACTGGGATTGCACAGTCGCCACTTCCGGACTTCAGGCCATGGATCTAATTGCACAGGATGACAACATAAACTATGTCGTTATAGATGTGTTCTTGCCGGATATTGATGGTCTTGAACTGGCACAACAGATTCGGACCAACTACCCTGACATCAAGTTAATTGCATTATCTGCATCTGAAGATATACAACATGTCTCACATGCCCGGGAACTGGGTGCGCTTGCCTATATTCCCAAGAAGTTATCCCCTGAAAATATTTCAC
This sequence comes from Gammaproteobacteria bacterium, assembly GCA_965229565.1. Taxonomy (GTDB): domain Bacteria; phylum Pseudomonadota; class Gammaproteobacteria; order Eutrophobiales; family Eutrophobiaceae; genus JANQNX01. The sequence goes on from OZ245888.1 coordinate 2,270,583, forward strand.
TGGCATTGCAGAACATATTTGCCGGCAATTCGTTTTTCCCCAAATCATCCGAGCTTTCGATTAACCATAACCAGCAAAACAATTTCAAAAGTTTGCGCGAGACTGCAGACGCGACAAAGATCATGCAAAAACTGACCAAGCGCCAGATCCAGATATTGCGTTCACTGGGAAGCGGTAAATCCAACAAGGAAATCGCCAAGGAGCTATTTATCTCCATGAATACCGTAAAAATTCATGTCAGTTCTATCCTGAAAGCGCTTGCACTCGAAAACCGTACCCAGGCAGCCATCCTGGCCAGGAACATCTTCAACAACTAATAAAAATGAAACCATGTATGTATATAAAGCCATACTCAGTTCGTCGTTATTGATACTACTTAATCAGAACCTTCACGCAGAAAAAGCCTTGTTACCCGACGAGGCTTTTTTAGATCCGGAAATATTATTCAGCGACGCATCGAACATACCAACGAAGCGGGAAAAGCTCACCGTGCCGGTAACTATTATTACGCGCGAGATGATCGAGGCTACAGGGGCAATTAACGTTGCCGAACTCTTTCGGCTGGTACCGGGCTACCAGGTTGGCCTGGCCAACCGGGGAAACATAGCTGTTAGCCCGCATGATGTAACTGACAGGTTTGTAAAAAACCTGGAAGTACGTGTGGACGGGATTCCTATCTATGAAATTAACAATAACGCTCCCAACTGGAGTACATCCGGTGTCCGCGTTGAAGATATCGAACGTATTGAGATAACGCGTGCGCCTAATAGCGTGACCCATGGTTTTAATTCATTCATGGGCAGTGTCAATATCATTACCAGGAGCCCCCTGCAGGAACATGGCACCTATGGCCTGTTTCGTTATGGCAGTGATGACTACCAGCATTATCAGCTGCGACATAGTAACCGGGTTGACGATGTCAGTTTTCGCGTCGGAGTAGATTACAAGACAGAAGACGGCTTTGAAGACCTCGGAGATGAAGCCGATGTGAGTAATTTCAAATTTAGAGGTTTATATACACCATCCGTAAGAAACGAGATTGATTTTGGCGTCACATTGGCGCACAACGATTTCCAGCAGGTCTTTACCACTCCGGATACGACCGGCAATATCGAACTGGAAAGCCCGATAGAACAGACTGGCACACTTGAGTACGTTAAATGGCAACACATTAAAAGTAACTCTGATGTACTAAGAGTGGAGTTTAATCATCGCTATACCCACCTGGACGAGTCTCCCACTCTTCCATTTGGCACAAGCAATATATCTACTCTTTTCCCACCAGGGGTGTTCAACTTTCTTTTCCGGGCCAGCCCGACCAGGTTGTCAACTTTGTGTATCGGGCTACAGAGCACCGCTATGACACCAATGTTTCATACCTGTACAACCAGATTGAAAACGTCAGGCTGCATGTAGGCGCTGACCTGAGATATGAAACCCTGGAAGCCAGCTACATCAGGAACAACAGGCAAAGCCGTTTTTCAAAAAGCTTGTTTACCAGTGTTGACTGGGACATTACCAGTGCCTTGCTATTGAACGCGGGCCTGTCTGCACAGTTCACCAACGACAACACGCCCACATTCAGCCCCAGGCTGGGGTTTAACTATAGCCTGAACAATTCACAGGCTATACGCGGCAATGTCAGCTATTCCGAAAAATCGCCGGGAATAACAGTACAGAATTCAAGTACTGTCGTTACGCTACGAGATGGCACGCCAGTCAGTACATTAACTGTTTCAGATCCTGACATAGATAACATTAGCATGTTCAGCTACGGCATCGGTTATCACGGCAATTACTTCAGGGATAAATTGGAAGTGGATGTACAACTGTACCGCCAGGAGGTTCAGGAGGGTCCAAACTTCTTTTATACAAACCTGCCTCCACTGCAATTTCCCGGCGCCTATTTTGATAATGCCCTCGACTGGAACGGCACAGGCCTGGAAACAGAAATTCTTTTTCATTTAAGTCAAGACGCATTCCTGCGTATCAATTATGCCTACATTGATGTATACGGCACAGGCAAGACCGGCATCAATCCGGCTACATTTCAAAACCTGGATGACGCCATGGCCAAACATTCACTGGGCGTGCTTGCTTCCAAAAAATGGAACAACGGATTTGGTTTAAGTTCTGCCTATTACTACCAGTCAAACATGCGCTGGAGAACAGAAAGCACCCGTGAAGACGTCAACCGCCTCGATATTAAAGGTAGTTACAAACATCACTTCGGTGACTCTTCAGTAGAACTCGCCGTCATTGGGCAAGGTCTGCTGGGTGACTACTACGAATTACAAATCGGCAATAAATTCGAACCACGCGGTTTCTTCCAGGCTAGCATCAAGTTCTAGAAAGATATGTTTAAAAGGCAGTACCAGATTGTCTTGTTGCTAATTTCATGCCTGTGCGGCATGCATGTGCAGGCAAGGAACGCAGTTATTATATACGCGCATGATGCAGGTGAATATCGCATGATAATCAACAACCTGACAAAAAGCCTGGACATTAATAACATTAGCCATAGCATTTACCTGAAAGGAGACTGGGGCCAGGCATCTCCGGAGCAAGACCAGTTATTAATAACAATTGGTACTGATGCCCTGGTATTTGCAAGTAAGCAGAAGCCGCTTTCCAGTATATATGCCACTGCCATCCCTAGAATAAATTTTAATATCCTGTTGTCCTCAAATAGCTACCTGGGCAACAAATTTGCAAATGGTGAACTGCACCCACTTTACATTGAACAACCTGTAGATGCTTACCTCTCAATCATGTCTGATAATGGCAATATAGAGAAAATAGCCGTATTTCATGACGACGATGATATCAATACCTATCAAGCTACCAAAAGCATAGCGGATAAAAAATATACGATTGAGTTTATTAATGTAGATAGCGCTGACTTCTCTGTGCCTGCTTTGAATGAAAAATTAATGCAGTTTGATCTTGTCATCCTGCAGCCAGGAAAATATATCAACACATTTTTTCTGAAATGGCTGCTGCACGCTGCATTTCAACAATCATTGCCAGTATTCGCTTTTTCAAACAATTTTCTTGATGCTGGTGCAGCCTTATCAATCGAAACCGATCTAACACGTTACCATGAGGACATTCTCCTCAATATGCAGCTACTCTTGAATAACGGGAAAACTATCACTGTTTATCCTTCTAATAGAAGAATTGACGGTAACAAAACCATGTTGCGCTATCTTGGTCTTGATATTTTGACGGAATAATCATGAAAAAAAAGAACAGCATACCAACATCGTCATTCAGGGCATTATCATTTAATCACCTGTTGCTGTTGCTATGGATATTACCAACATTGGTATTTGGTATCTGCTTCACTGTTTACAACATGAATCGTTATGCTGAAGCACTGGAAAGCAACCTGGCGGCCAGTCGAGCCAGCACGTTGAATTACCTTGCCAGGACGTCGAAATTCAGCATCTATGCTGAAGATATCCGCACCTTGCGGGAAATAGCTGACTCAGCGACCTCACATGAAATAGAGAACGTAGTATTCCTGCTGAGTGATGGGAAGACCATTGTTGCTTCAGATGACAAACCGATAGATCAGAACCTGTTAAGCAAGCTCATCACTACATCACATGAAACACCCCATACAATTAATGGCCGCCGTTTTATAGTGAAACACCTCTATGTTGATGATACTGCTGAAAACCGTGAAGCTGATTATAACCAGCTAGGGCACCTGGTACTTGAACTAGATACTGGGTACGTCAGCAATATTAAATCCGGAATACTAAACAAAACGATATCACTGCTTATTATCCTCACCGTTATCATGACTACTTTATCAATATGGTTAAGTAGCAGGGCAGCTGATTATTTTCGCAGGATTTCCGAGGGTATTTCCATGATTAACGAGGGAAAATACAAGCCAGACACCAGTCGCGAATACCCCCCACAAATTGAAGAAGTTTTTATAAACATGGACAAACTGGCCAGCGAAGTTGGTGAACAAAAGGATCGCTTGCAGGAACAGGTAAGCATGGCCACTGAGAGTTTGTCGATGACTTTAAGCCGAATGGAAAAACAGAACAGGCAACTTATGGAAGCCCGTGAAGAGGCTGACAAGGCAAATAAATCCAAGAGCCAATTCCTCGCCAGGATGAGCCATGAATTAAAGACACCTGTTAATGTGATACTCGGTTTCAGCCGTTTGATAAAAAATGAAAAAGATCTGGGCGTAATAAAGGAAAATAATGAATACATTCATGCGTCTGCCAGTCAAATGAATGCCTTGATTTCCGACCTGCTTGATTTGTCCTCGGCAGAAAGTTACAGGATTCGTATCAACGAAAGCTATACCAACCTTTTCGAATTGATTGAAAATATCAGCAGTCAGCATCGCTCAATGCTGCTGGAAAAGAACTTGTCTATCAAGATCAATATTGATAATTCGCTAAAACCTTACATCTACACCGATGAAATTCGATTACAGCAAATCCTGAACAATCTTTTATCCAACGCTATTAAATACACAGAAGATGGGATCGTTACGGTTAACGTAACTTGCATTGACCAGGCAGAAAACATACAAACCATATTGTTCGAGGTGGCAGATACCGGCATAGGAATCGAAGGAAAGGATATTGAAAATATCTTTGACTCCTATTTTCAATTAACAGAGGGTCAGAAAAGCAACCAGGGTTACGGGCTGGGCCTGCCTATCGTCAAACAACTGGTCTCTGCCTTACATGGAGATATCGAGGTCCAGAGCGAACCTGGAGTCGGCACCCGGGCTCTGGTCAGGTTTACATTCCAGAGCACCGATAAGCTGGAAACCAGTTTTAATGAGGATGACGAACTGGTAGTGAACAAGTCCCTGCTAAATGCATTAAAAGATAAGACAGTGCTCATAGCCGAAGACCATGATTATAGCCGTCTGCTACTAATAAAGACACTGAGTGAATTCAAACTAAAGACTGTCGAGGCAAAGACAGGTGACGAGGTAATAGAAATATTACCTTCTGCCAAACCGGACCTATTGCTACTCGATTTTCACATGCCCGGAAAAACCGGTGTTGAAGTTATCCAGCATATACGCACAAACCTGAAAGAATATGACTCCACACCAATTTTATTAATGACAGCAGATACCACACTAACTGCTGAAGATGACAATAGCCTCCTGGACGAAGAAAACATTATATATAAGCCTATAAATTACAATAAATTGGTTCTTGATATTTACCGGAGACTTTCAGGTGATAACGAGTTAAAAACAGATTTCGAATTGACCGGCATCATTGATAAAAACAACTTGCTTGAAGAAATACAACGCCTAGGGAATAGCATTGTCAAAGCCACACAAGAAAAAGACATCGACGCATGTCGCGAACATATGCATAAGCTGAACGGCATATCAGGACTGGTAAAAGACAGGGAAATACTGGCAATACTGAACAGGTTGAAAGAGATTGATGCTGAGGTAACACATGATATTCTGAAGCAGTGCGAGGCGCTAGAGAATCTCATTAACAATAAAAAATGAATAATAAGGGACAGACTGAAGCCCCCCGGGTTTCATAGACACGTGGTTAAGCAACAGTGCGCATTGTTTCATGCTCAATCGGTGATGCAAAGTTGAGTGATTGATGCGGACGTTTGCGGTTATAAAATAATTCGATGTAATCAAAGATGGCTGATCTGGCCTCGCGCCTTGTACTGAAGTCATGATGGAACGTCAGTTCGTTCTTCAGGTTCGCAAAGAAGCTTTCGGCAACCGCATTGTCATGGCAATTCCCAATTCGACTCATGCTGGTCACCATGCCGTGCCTGGCCAGCAGTGCTTTGTATTGCGCACTGGTATAGGTGCTGCCTCGATCTGAGTGATGCAGCAACCCGGCAGAAGGTTGTCGATGAGCGATGGCCATATTCAAGGCATCACAGACTAGCTGCGTGTTATTGCTTGCGCTCATCGACCAGCCAACGACCTGGCGGGCATACAGGTCGAGGACAACGGCAAGGAACAGCATGCCCTGACGTGTCGGGATAAAGGTGGTATCTGTTACCCATACCTCATCCGGTTGCCTGACGCTGAACTGACGATTGAGCAGGTTATCAGCGGCGGGCTCACTGTTCCGTGCTGCATGACTACCACGGAAGCGTTTCATGCGGATCGCCTCAATACCGTGAGCACGCCGCAGCCGTGCCACACGATGCCGTCCACAGCTCACTCCTTCTGCCTTCAGCAAGTGCCAGGTCTTGTCACTGCCGCAAGCTTGTCGATGCTGTTGATGGATGTGTTGGATTTTAACCAAAAGAAGTGCATCCTCTTTCTCGCGCCGACCAGGCCGCCGATGACGCCAGCTGTAGTAGCCGCTGCGGTTGACACCGAGCGCGCTACAAAGGTGGAGGATACTATAACGATCACGAAGTTCATGGATAAAGGCGTACTTCACTCGGACTCCCTCGCGAAGTACTTTGCGGCTTTTTTTAGGATCTCGTTCTCCTCCTTGAGCCGCTTATTTTCACGCTGCAGACGGGTTAGTTCCGCTTCAGCCGGTGAGCGCCGCCCATGGCCGGGGAATGCCCCTTCGCCTTTGGCTTGCAATTGTTCCTGCCATTTATAGAGCTGATTGCGTAGAACACCGAGTTCTCGTGCCAGGTCAGCAGCAGGCTTCTTACCTTCTTCCAGTAACCGAACCGCTTCTTGTTTGAATTCTTTGGTGTAGCGTTTTCTTGTGGTAGTCATAGTCCACTCCTCGGGATAGTATCCCCTTATCTGAGTGTCTATGAAACACGGGGTGCTTCAGACCACGTTTTATAGGTAACAGTCATTGATATAAAAACTGGTCTGTCCCTTATTATCTTCATTGTAATGCAGCCCGGTCCCCTCGTCATAATACTGGCCGGGAAGTTTTTTGGAATATGATATAGATACTTGTCCTTGTATCATCAGTCATAACCCCTATAAGTTCTTAATATCGCTGGGTAATAATTGCCGATAATGCATAACGGCAAGCACATCAATTTGTGTATCTTGTATGCAATAAATTATACGATATGGCCTTTCCAGCACTTCTCTGATGTCGTTATGTTGATATTCAGGAACTTGCCTACCTGCAAGCGGATGAGTACTGATTTTTTTAGAGCGGATTAAAATACGACGTATTTCGGATTTTGCAGTGGCTGGGTCTTCTTCTGCTATAAAGTGTTCAATATTTTTTAATCTCGATTTGGCACGGTCAGTCCAATGTACTTTCATTCATCTACGCCAAATTCTTTCATGACATCTTCGACAGGCGTAGTACGTCCTGCTTTACTATCTTCCAGTCCTTTTTCGATTTCTTTTCTGACCGCCATTTCATAGACCACATCGTCCCAGTTAGCATTATCTGGCAATTGGTCAATGAGCTGATGAGCAGCTTGTTTGATGGATTGTGAAGGTGTACTCATATTTTCTTCCTCAAAAATATATACTTTCAACAATGAGGACATTTTAGCATTTATTCTGTTAAAAACCGATCAATTAGAAGATTGCTATGATGAATTTTCTATAAGCACTCTCATTATAACTTACTGTTTATAAATGGATTTATCTCAATGACGCCATTGCTGGCTCATAGTCAGAATATCAAAAAACTTCCCGGCCAGTATTATGACGAGGAGACCGGGCTGCATTACAATTTCTTCCGATATTATGACCCTTCTTTAGGGAGATATATTTATGCCAATCCCATGGGCGCTATTCCAAGCTTATCAAGCTTGCCAATTATGAATTTGTTAAATATATCTATTTACTACAATCATTCATATTCTTATGTTGATGAGAACCCAATTGCCTTATTTGTAGTAAAGGCATGTTAAGAAGATTTATACTAATCAATGTCGATGACTTTGTTTTTTTATAATCGTAATAATGCTGTTGGACGACGGGGAATAAGAGGAGGCAGACCACGCTTTTATATCAGTGACTGTTATCTATACAACGTGGTCTGCCCTATTATTCCTGAGGTAACACATGATATTCTGAAGCAATGCGAGGCGCTAAAGAATCTCATTAATAATAAAATACAGGATGACTAGTTATATTAAGCTGAAACGTTTCCTTTTCTTAATTCATTGAATTTCACTTTCTTTACGTTCAATTAATAATCCCTTTTCATCGTAAACGAAGACAGTTTCTCTACCAGGCTCCTGGATTTTTGTTGGCAAGCGAAATTCAGGATGCCACTCGGTGCTAATCGTACGCGCAACTGGTGTATCGGCTGCTTCTGTACGTGACGCTTCAAGTCCTCTGGAGTTATATACATAGGTTGTTGTTACGCCGTTAAAATCTGTTCTTGACGCAGGGAACCCATTATTATCATAGGTTGCGGATCGATAAGACCCACAACCTGCACACGGCCTGGGCTGACCACTTAATGGTTCAATGATGCTGGCAACGTTGGCAACACCATGTTTAATATCAAAGCTATATCTGCGTGTTTCGCCTTGCACATCTGTGACATCCACTGAATCGCCGTTGTAGGTTATATAGATGGAATCACCGACAACACTACTCCCCTCATGATGGATACTTGCTGTAGCACGACCCTGGCTATCATAAATATAGGTAGAATACCGGTTGCCGTTTTCATCTGTAATCCCGGTTAAATTGTGCGGAAAATTTATATCCTCGTAGTGATAGATCTTGCGCGGATTATCACTATTATCGGCTGGTGTATTATCAGGATAGACAACTGCGACAAGGTTACCTGAATCAGTATTTTCATAGATATAATCAATACGATTCCCCGCAGGATCAACTATGTAATCAACCTTGTTATTGGTGTGATAATGGATTTCAATTGTGCGGCCAAATGGCCCAGTAATACGATCTGGTGAGTGCCACACTCCATCAAAGCCCTCTTCTACGGGCAGATCATATTCTATGATAGTTGCCAGTCCATTTCTTTCGGTTATCTTGATAGGAAAGCCATGAATGCCGTTTTGAGCAAGAATAAATTCTTCTACGGAGTCATCAGCGGTTGTAAATAGCCAGCCTGTACGATTACCACTATCGTCAAAAACCTCTTCAATAGTTTCAACAACACCAGGGTCTGGAGAAGACCATTCACCTGTGTTGACATCTTTATTATAGAAAATCAGGCGCCCGTCGGGACGAGTCATGGTAAGACTGTAATCAGCATCAGGCTCTAACCTGATCCGTTGGAAATAATCAGAAGACCATCCCTGGGAATAACGCCCGGGAGTGCCATTGGTCAGTGCGCTGTTAAAATAACGGCGGAATTTAAGACTTTGTGGTACAGCAGAGATGTAATCTGTCTCTTCCTGGAATTTATTACCTGTCGCAATGTTGACAGGATTGCTTCTCTTTGGACTTGGACACTGGTTCCTGTAACCGGGGCAGGCCCCCGCAGTTGTTTCCTTATGTACTACGCCAGGGCAAACAGGCCTATGATTATTAATATGATAGCCCAGGTTATCCGGGCATTTGAAAGTATAATAACTACGGTATAGGTGACGAAGTCGACATTCGACAAACAGTCCACCATTTTGAATGCCAGAAGACTTATCCGTCCATATACAGCTCCATTTATCCATACCAACAAAAACTGTTTGCGACGCTATTAACTCAGTTTCAATCTCGTCGAGGATATTGCGAATAAAGTACCCTTCTGTGATAAATCCGTTGTTGCCATCAATGTCTGCGAGCGCAGAGGAAACAGGAAAATGCCAGAACAATGATGTTAAAAGAATGAAAACTGTGGCTTTCATACTATTCAATGTATCTCCCTTACTGATATTAATATCCGTATTAATACTTCGTATAATAACCTAGCATAGGGTCTTCGAATCGGACATACCCGAAAAGAGGAATTTTTCGGGTAAGCCAGGCACCTTTTTTAAAGTAGCCCGATATAACTAGCGTAAAAGCATTACATTTAACAACATTCTTCTGCTTGGTTAACGTAGCTGCAAGTCAATTAGCAATTTCTTTTCTAGTTGGTTACCCGGCGGATTCCAATGTATAAAAGATATATCTGAACAATTCAGTTAAGGATTACATTGGTTCGCTAGAGACCAGGAACCCGCTTGTAGAAAATAGCCCTATTAAATTTCTGCATGCCAATCAACCTGGCCCAGTTACTTTACCAGTTCCTGTTGTAATGCAGATTCTTCTCCGCATCATAATATTAGCTGGAAAGTTTTTTGATGAATGATGTCAGTTCCATTGGTTTTTTTTAATTTTGCATTCCTTGCTTTTAGTTTGATTAGAAGTGAAGCAGTGAATTGGTCGAACTTTGCTTACTGTTGCCTCTTTTCGGCTTAGTTTTCACTATCACCTCTTGGTTGAGACGGGATAAAAAATTAACGAGTCGGTCGATAGTGAACTTCTCAATCTTGCGTTTCATGATGGCACTAATATCTGGTTGTTTTACACCGAGCAGTTTGGCGGCATCAGCTTGTTTTAGGCCCTGCTTTTTAATGAGTGTGCTGATTTGAATGACTAATTCAGCTCGGATAAGGAGGTTAGCGGCCTCTTCTTTATTAAAGCCAAAATCTTCAAAGATATTTCCGCTGGATTTTGTCATTTTCATCATATTCACCTATTTCAAAAGCCTGTCTTTCTCGTCTGTTTTACATATTTCAATCTATCTTTAGCCAGTTGTATGTCCTTATTCGAGGTTGTCCGAGTTTTCTTCGCAAAGGAATGCAGGACATAGATAGCCTCACTGAACCTGGCGATATAAATTGTCCGATATTCGTTTCCTTCGTGTGTCCTGATTTCCTTGACGCCTGCACCTATGGTCTTCATGGGTTTCCAGTCCGTGGGTTCACCGCCTATCTGTACAGCTAAAAGTTCAGTACCTATAGCAATAGATGCTTTTTTACCAAAGCCCCGAATATCGTTCTGGGTGGTGCCGACAAAAATCAGCGGTTTTATCGATTGGATCATAGCAGATTTATTATAAATGTATAGCTAATTTATTATATTTTCTTTTCGCAGGGGCTGACTTAGACAGCCCCTGTTAATAAATCTAAAGTATTCAATAAGAGCCGAAGTGATAAATTTTTAACCACCTGCACTGTTTTGTTAAGTGTTTATTTTTTTCTCGACAATCTAATACTGTCAAATTTTCTTAACTTGCCTGTCATTAAAAAGTTAGCAAGAGTTATACAATCTACTTCATTCAAGGTATTAACCGGCTTGCATAATCTAAGCTGAATTAGGCATTGCGTTAAGATATTAATATTCATTAGATATTTAGCGTCAATACGTAAGTGGATGAATCTCTGATAGAAAACCAACCTCTATTACTATTTTCTCTTGACTACAATTTTACGATTATTAACTCCAGCTCATACACAGTTTAAATAATCGTAAACAAGGCATACACTGGCAGGTAAAGGAACAATGTCGCCTGATTAGGTGACATCAAAAGAACAAGCACAGATCACACCGCGAGTTCAGGCATGGAAGAAGCCATCAAGACTGCGTCAAGTACTGCAATGCCGTGTGCATGGGCGAATGCCCAGGCATATCTGTTGAATGAACTGGTAAGCAGGCAATTAATAAGTAGCGGAGAACTGGAACGTTGCGCAGATTTGCAGCAGGAAAGCGGCGTGCCGCTTGCCATTATGCTGGTTCGCCTGGGTCTCATTGCTGATACGGATATGGCAACCATGCTGCACGAGGCTTGTGACTTACCTTTACTGGACAAAAATAACCTGCCGCAGGTGCCGTTGCATCATAGTCACCTTTCCAGAAAATTCCTGCAGGACAGTTTTATTCTTCCCCTTGAAGAAACGGATAATGAGCTCGTGGTCGCTATGGCTGATCCGCTAGATGCCTTTGCCAGGCAGGCACTGGAGCTTGCGTGCCAGAAGCGTTTGCATATTTATGTTGGCAGCCTGACCCAGATAGAAAATGCCATCGAAAAGATCTATGGCGAGGGCAATTCAAAATTTGATGACATCGTCGATGCCATTAATATCGTTGATGATTCAAATCATACAGAATCTACGGAGCGACTTCGTGACCTGGCCGAAGAAGCCCCGATCATTCGTATCGTTAGCCTGATCATTAATCGGGCGCTGGAATTACGCGCCTCCGACATTCACATTGAACCATTTGAAAACCGTCTCAAGCTACGCTATCGCGTCGATGGAGTGTTGCAGGAAGCCGATGCGCCGCCGGTTAAGTCCACTGCGGCAATTATTTCCCGCATCAAGATTATGGCCAAGCTCAATATCGCCGAGCACCGCCTGCCCCAGGATGGACGCATACAGATCCGCACTCAGGGCAAGCTGATTGATTTACGTGTATCAACCGTACCCACGCTGCATGGAGAAAGCGTGGTGCTGCGAATACTGGACAAGCAGCAACTGGCACTGGATTTCGACCGGCTGGGTTTTACCGACTATACGCGGGAAGAATTCCGCAAGGTTTTACGAATGCCACACGGTATTGTACTGGTAACTGGCCCGACCGGCAGTGGTAAAACCACCACGCTATATACCGCCCTGAAAGAACTCAACTCCCCTGACCGAAAAATATTGACCGTGGAAGACCCGGTTGAATACCAACTGGAAGGCATCAACCAGATCCAGGTGAAACCTAAAATCGGGTTGAATTTTGCCGATGCCCTGCGCTCTATCGTACGCCAGGACCCGGATGTCATCATGATTGGTGAAATGCGCGACCTGGAAACAGCCAGTATCGCCGTACAATCCGCGCTAACGGGTCACCTGGTATTTTCCACGCTGCATACCAATGATGCTGGCAGTTCGGTGACGCGCCTGCTGGATATGGGAGTGGAAGATTACCTGCTCACATCTACCCTGAACGGCATATTGTCACAGCGGCTGGTAAGAACACTGTGTGCGCATTGCCGCGAGGCCTATCGCCCCTTGCCTGAACTAATCGAGGAATTGAACCTGGCCAGGCATGCAGGTTCAACCGATATCACGCTATTTAAACCGGGACAATGTGAGCACTGCTCTGATACCGGTTACCAGGGGCGATTGATGATTACCGAGTTATTGACCCTGAACGAAAAAATACGTCGCCTGATACTGGCTCATGCCGATGGTAATCGTATCCAGGCCGCATCCGTCGATGCAGGTATGGATACCATGCAAATTGACGGCATAAAAAAAGCACTCCTTGGCAAGACGACCATTGAGGAAGTCATGCGCGTCACCAAGCAGGTTTAAGCCATGCCACTGTTTCATTACAAGATGGTAAACCATGATGGAGACGTGCTTGAGGGAAGCATGGATGGGCCAAGTCGTAACGAGGTTGCCATCAAGCTACAAAACGCCGGCAACATACCCTTACACATTGCAGAAACGACCGGGCAACAATCCAGGACTATCGGCCTTTCATTCTTCCGTTCGCAGCAGGATCGTATTTCACAAAAAGACATTCCCTTGTTTACCCGCGAACTGGCAACCATCCTCGAGGCCGGCCTCGCCCTGGACCATGCACTGGCCACGCTGGAGCAACTGGCAAGCAAGCCTGCAATGAAAAAAATGATTGGTCGCATCAATCAGCGCATCAAGGCGGGTTCGAGTTTTTCTGCTGCACTTGAGGCACAGGGAAAAACATTCAACGCACTCTATCTCAATACGGTACGCGCGGGCGAAGCCGGTGGGGCGCTAGCGATAGTACTGGACAGGCTCGCTGACTACCTTGAGCGTTCAGCCGAGATACGCTCGGTCATCGTATCAGCATTGTTCTACCCGATTATTCTCAGTGTAGTGGCACTGCTGTCGATCATCGCCTTGTTAACCTATGTAGTCCCGCAGTTTGTGCCACTGTTTGCCGATGTCGGCCAGGCCCTGCCCTTTTTGACGCAGGTTGTATTTGGTGTGGCTGAACTGCTGCGCCAGTACTGGTGGTTGTTACTGGCCACGTTTGCCTTGCTGGTATGGTTGCTTGATCGTCGGTTACAGAACCCGGCATTTCGTTACCAGCTTGATGCCTTCCTGCTACGACTGCCTTTAGTCGGTGAACTCATCGTCAAACTCAACATCGCTCGCTTCGCCCGTACGCTATCAACGCTACTTGCCAACGGCGTTGCCATGCTGGTTGCCATCTCTATCGTCAGGGAGGTCATTGGCAACAAGGTACTGGCAAAAGCAGTCGCTGCGGCGGAACCGGAACTGGAGCGCGGTAATTCGCTGGCCAAACCTCTTACCGAATCACAGCATTTCCCGCCGTTGGCCTTGCAACTGATCCGCGTTGGTGAGGAAACCGGGCAGCTGGAAAAAATGCTGAGCAAGGTTGCCGATATCTATGAAAAGGAATCACAGGTCACTATTAAACGTTTACTGATACTGCTGGAACCCGTCTTGATACTGGGTCTCGGCGCGGTCATCGCTGTCATCATTATTTCCATTTTGCTCGCGATACTCGGGCTCAACGATCTCGTTATTTAGTCAGGTACTCATGATAATGAATAGAATAAAAGGTTTTTCACTGGTAGAACTGCTGGTCGTACTGGCAATACTGGGGCTCATCATTGGACTGGTAGGACCACGCGTGATGAAACACCTGGGTTCGGCAAAATCAGACACTGCCCGCCTGCAAATAGAAGACCTGGGGGCCACGCTGGACCTGTTTTACCTGGAAAATGGGCGCTACCCAACCAGCGACGAAGGTCTGACCGCGCTGGTACAAAAACCTGCCGGACTGGAAAGCTGGAACGGCCCCTATCTTAAAAAGAACAGCGTGCCCGCTGATCCATGGGGTAACCGCTACCAGTATCGCTCACCCGGAAATTACAGTGATTACGACCTGTACTCACTTGGCGCAGACAACGAACCGGGTGGTGAAGGTAACAACAAGGATATTAACAGTTGGGAATAAATGGTCCGCGTAGATAAAAACGGGTTCTCACTGATCGAGCTCATGGTGGTCATGGCCATTATGACGCTTATTGTTGCCATCGTACCGCCGTTCATCCCCGGCGTGATGGACAGCATGAATATGAAAAGTGCGGCACGTGAACTGGCCAGCGAATTAAAGCTGGCGCAGACCCAGGCAATTCACTCACAAAGAGAAACCGTATTGTCAGTCAATATAGATAAAAATACCTTTCATCGTAACGACAAGGTCACGCACCTGAACATTCCGGCGGAAGGAGATATCAGCCTGATCATAGCGGATTCCGAACGTCAATCTGAAAACAGTGGCAGTATCCGCTTTTACCCGGACGGCAGTTCCACCGGGGGGCAGGTAAAACTCGCATACCAGCAGCAACTTTACCTGGTCGACGTACATTGGCTCACCGGCAAGGTAAGGATACTGCCATGAAGTGTTACAGCCCTTGCAAACAACGCGGCTTTTCACTGCTTGAAGTCCTCGTCGCCTTTACCATTTTTGCGATCAGTTTTGCCATGTTGATGCAGGTATACAGTATGGCCAGCAACTCAGCACGCCTGTCAGAAGAATATGCCACCGCCCTGCTGATTGCTCGCTCCAGCCTCGATCGGGCTGGCACGGGTCTTGTTCAGCAAGCCGGGATTGAGGAACACCATATTGATAAATACCACGTTGAAACGACGACCAGCAGCGAAGAGGTCGTGCAGCTGACTGCTGAACACGGAATTGAGAAAAGATATATCTCCGTGACCGTTAACTGGCAGGCAAATAGTAAACAGCATTCGGTAACACTCGCTACTTACAGGCTGTTTCCGGTGTCATGACAACAAGCATTACTACGAAATACAGACAGGCACACGGCTTCACCTTGCTGGAAGTCATGGTGGCCGTCGCGTTACTCGGCCTGATCCTGGTCACACTTTACAGTGGCCTCTACAGTGCCCGACTGCACTGGCAGGCAGGTCAGCAAAAAGTAACTAGCACCGAGGAACTACGAATACTCGAGCGCGTTATCCGCAAATTTCTCTCCAGCGCCATGCCGGTCACTTATATCAGCAAAAACAGGCGCGACGTTATGTTTTCCGGCGAAAATGACAGTCTCACTTTTATAACACGACTGCCTGCACATCGTGGCGGCGGTGGGTTATACCAGGTAACACTGGCAACCCGGGAGGAGAATGACAATATGCAGCTCGTCTTGTTTTACCACTCCCTGAACAAACCCGATGCATTTGATGAAACGGTTATTAGTGAAAATGTCACGCTGGCCAGTAACATTGAAGGTGTCAGCTTTTCCTATCTCGCCATGCCAGGGAAAGATAAACAACCCGAATGGCAAAAAGACTGGCAAGAAGAAAACGAGCTACCTGCAATGGTTCGTATCCAGTTGTGGAAAAACGATGCGAATACCCTGCCGCAACTGGATATACCCCTGCAAACACGATTCATCGTGAACTATCCCGAGTTTGTCATCAGGGAGGCCGGCTGATGCCACAGGCCAATATACTTTCACGCAAGCAAGACGGTGCTGCCCTAGTCCTGGTGCTGTGGCTGTTATCACTACTGGTGATCCTCGCCAGTGGCTATAGCCGAATGATGCGTACGGATATGCTGCAAACCGCACACATGGTGCATGCAGCTACTGCCCAGGCTGCGGCTGAGGCAGGAATTCATGATGCCATCCTGTTCCTGGTTGATCCCGCACGAACACAACAGCCTGGAACACCGGTGAATGATATAAGCCTGGATTTTGACTCGTTTCAACTCGCGACGACTATCCAGCCAGAGAACAGCCGGATAGACATCAACCATGCTACTCCTGAATTACTGCAGGGATTATTCAAGGCAGTCAACATCCCTGATGCCGAAGTGCTTCCGCTGGTGCATACCATCATGGACTGGCGCGACCGCGACGACGAAGTACATAGAGAGGGTGCAGAAAGAGACTGGTATGAACGACATCGCCCTGGCACGGCAATAAAAAACGACATGTTTAATTCCGTGGATGAGCTCATGCTGGTTAAGGGGATGAAGCCGGAATATTTTCGCGATATAGAGCCCGCATTGACAGTGTATTCACACCAGCGAGGGATTTCGCCAATGCATGCGCCGGCACTGGCGCTGGCCGCTCTGCCCGGCAAAACGGAAACCGGGGCGGCACAGTTCATGGAATTACGGCAAAGCCTTGAACCTGCAGCAGCGCTGCAGTTATTGGCAGATATTGACGGGCAATACCTGAACATGACTGATACCAATATTTACCGTATACGCTGCCATGCCAAAAAACATGACTCGCAAGCCACCATAGAAGCCGTGGTACAGGTAAATTCACAGGGCAACTCACCTTTCAGGATACTGTCATGGCAACCTGTCCAACCCGTCGAACAAGCCGTTGCATTGGCAGGTGACACATGATGCAAAACATCAGCCTGGCGACATTTTTTCACTGGTGGCTTGAGGGCCTAACCGTATTCATGCCGAGCAAGCTGCGCTCAATACTGCGGCTGGACAAGGCAACCATCACGGTTGAATTGAACGATAACCATTTTGTATTTAAATATTACCCGCCTAGAACTACAGCTGCGATGGAAAGCAGGCAAGTGGATATCCGTCATCAACTGGAACTGGACGAACTTCTGGCATGGCAGCACAAACTGGCCACACAACATCATGCCGGCATCATATTGCTGCTACCCGGGGATTGTGTACTGAGCAGGCGTATCGTCTTTCCCGCGGCGGTGGCAGCAAATCTCAACGAGGCACTGGATTTTGAGATCGCAAGACGTACGCCATTTGATGCCTCCCAGGTTTATTACGACTACAGGGTACTTGGCAGTGACAAGGGACACGAGAAAATAAAACTGGAACTGGTTCTGGTCCTGCGACAACAACTGGATGCCATCCTGACAACACTGAAAGAATTTAATATCAAGCCGGACAGGGTCATTTCCAGCTCCATGGACCCTGACAGTCCATTTAATTTACTCCCTGCAAAATTGAAAGTAACAGCTGGCAAGCAGCATCGCTTCGGTTTTTACCTGGCCCTGGCAAGTTGCCTGTTGTTTATTTCCAGCTTTTACACTCCCCTGCTCATCCAGGAACAATGGATTAGTGAAATTGAAGCGCAGCTGATACAGGAAAGGACAGCAGCGATCGCTGCTATCAAGCTGTTGCAAAAACGCCAACAGTTGCTTGAGCAAGTAAACTTCCTTGCAACAAGAAAACAGGCATCGCTTGGCCATCTTGAAATCATCAATGTGCTAAGCAGTGAACTCCCGGACGATACCTGGTTGCTGCGACTATCACTCGCCGATGAGCTTACCCAGATCACGGGCGAATCCGGCAATGTCTCGTCGCTTGTGCAAAAACTGGAGGGCTCACCCTATTTCAACAAGGTTGAATTCAAGTCGCCAACAACCAGGAACAACCGCACCGACAAGGAGAAATTCAACCTGTCGATGAATATCGCGGAGTGAGGCTAGAACATTATGACCATGAACAAAAGCCTTCATGCCACCACCTCGATTACCTTGCTACTCATCATGCTTGGTCTCGTTTACCTGGTTATCATCTACCCTGCCCTGCAGGAGCGGAACGAAAACAAACAGCGTCTGGATAACCTGTCACACCAGGTACAGGAATTTACCAGGGCAAACGCCAGTATCGATTCACTCAAACAACAAATACGGCAGCTTGAAACCATGGATATCGACGCTGGTGGTTTTTTGCAGGCCTCCAGCAATACGCTTGCTGCAGCGGAGATGCAGAACCTGTTGAAAGTTATACTCGAGCAAAACAATGCCAACCTGGTCAGCGCCCAGGTCATGAATGAGAACAAGGAAGAGTTATACCCCCGGATAACAGTCAGGGCGTTTGTAAAAACCGATATTGAGGGACTGAGAAGCATGCTTTACGCACTTAGCACCAATAGTCCGTTACTTATTATTGACAATATCAATATCCAGAAACGCCAGGGTAGCCAGACAGATGATCTGCTGGATATTCGTTTCGAGATCAGTGGCTATATAAAAAGCCTAGAAGCGGCGTAATGCCTGTATTCGTGAAATTGATAAACCAACATGCCCTGCCCATTAGTACTTGTGCAATTTGCACACTGTTGCTGGCCTATAACGTGTTCACACTGAAACATCCGCTTACAGCGGGAAATGACGTGAACCACGAGGCACGGTCAATTCCTGTCACAATTGATGAACGCGTACTGCAAGCCGATCCCGCGCCTGAACTTTCCAGTTTTTCAAGCATGGTATCGCGTCCATTGTTTAACGAGGATCGACGGCCGTACGTGGCGGACACCATAACAACAGAAGAGCCTGTTAAGAAACGTCTGAAAAAAATATCAAGGAGAAATGATGACAAGTTGGTGCTTAACGCAGTAATTATTACGCCTGATAAAAAACTTGCAATCATTGAGAATGAGCGAGAAAAAGCGAATTATACCGTTGCACTGGGTGAATCCGTTGATCACTGGCAACTCACAGAAGTCTTTAATCACTCGGTAACATTGAGCAAGGACAATCAAACTCGCCTGCTTGAACTTGAGTACAAACCATCCATAAACAGACCTGCCAGCAAGAACATAAAGCAAGCGAGCAAATCGGAAAACCTTTCTCAATCACTACCGAATAATATCGATAATAATCAACCAGGTCAGATTACTGACCCGGTTGATCCTGAACAGGAATTTCATACAGGACTGAAAAATGAATAACACAAGAACAAACCTCGGCAACTGGTATGACATGACGATTGCCTGCAAACATGCATTGTCTGTTCTGATTCCCGTGTTAATGCTATCGCCTCTGGGAGCATGCAACTTAATTCCGGAAAGGACCGATAGTAATGTGGCAACCGGTCAAATCCCGACTGATCAATCAGGCAAGACTCAACCGACGCCTGATACTACACAGGATGAAGCCGATGCTATAGCCGAGGCGACCAAATTCGATAATGGCACGAGAGAACGTAACAGGGACCGCCGTATCGTTGAAGTTGGCACCGACCGTTACACAGCGCCATTGAACAACATCGATCATTCATACAGTGAAGTTAAAGACGGTGATATCACCCTTAATTTCCAGAACACTGAATTGAACGAATTCATCAAGGTATTACTCAGCGATATACTGAAACAGACTTTTGTCATCGACCCGGAGGTCAGTGGTACGGTCACCATCGAAACCGGGCGCCCTATTGCCAAACAGGAAATACTGCCGCTGCTGGATGAAATACTGGCAATAAACAATGCTGCCATGATTGATAGCGACGGTATCTGGAAGATCGTACCCCGCAACAGTGTCAATCAACAGAGCCTGGCGCTGGGGAATAGCCGTGCCAACGTTAACGGACAAGCTGTCCGTATCATCCCGCTGGATTTCATATCCGCCACGGAAATGGAGAAGATCCTTGAACCGTTTTTAACGGAAGGTGCACGCCTGCGCACGGATAAAAAAAGAAACATGCTGATCCTGTCCGGCACGGGTAAACAACTCGATAGCTGGCAGGAAACAATTGATATTTTTGATGTCGACTGGTTACGCGGGATGTCAGTAGGACTATACCCACTGGAACATGTAGAGGCGGACACGCTAAAAAATGAACTCGATTTGATCCTGGGTGAAACTGATTCGAGCACTGGCAATGAATTACTCGGCGGACTCATCCGGGCCATATCAATTGAACGTCTGAACTCGATGTTACTCATCAGCTCAACGGCCGCGGCACTACGCGAGGCAGAGCTCTGGCTTTATCGATTGGACCAGCCTGGTCAGGGCAGTGGACAGCAGCTTTACGTCTATGAATTACAAAATGCCAAGGCAAGTGAACTGGCAGGCATACTTGGCAATGTATTTGGCAGCAAGTCCACAACAGGTTTACCCGGTGCCGAGATTGCGCCCGGCAATACGCCTGTCGAGCTCTCTGGCTCAGAACAAAATTCCACGGCAGCGGTTCGCAGTATTTCAGCAGGAGGAGATGGTTCAATTCTTTCATCTGGTGACAAGCTGGAGATCATTGCCGATGACATCCGGAACTCACTGGTCATACTGGCCAACCCACAGGATTACAAGATGGTCGCAAGTGCGATCAAGAAGCTTGATATCATCCCGCTGCAGGTATTGATCGAGGCCAGCATCATCGAGGTAACGCTGGATGATGGTCTCGAATATGGTGTCGAATGGTTTTTCAAGAATTCGGCCGACGATTACAGTGGACAGAGCCAGCTCGACCTGGGTGACGTAGGTCTGGGCGCACTGACGCCGGGTTTTTCATATACAATTATCAATAATGCAACTGATATCAGGCTAGCATTCAACGTACTGGCAACCCAATCTGATGTTAACGTCCTGTCATCGCCATCATTAATGGTACTCGATAACCAGACCGCCTCTATTAACGTGGGCGATGAAATACCGGTGCCGGCACGACAATCAATAAGCAATATTGATCCCAATGCCCCGACCGTCAATGAGATACAGTTTCGCAGTACCGGTATTACGCTTGAGGTAACACCAAGAGTCAACAAGAGCGGACTGGTAACCATGGAAATAAGGCAGGAAGTGAGTGATGCAGTACCAACCACTTCGTCTTCAATTGATGCACCAACTATTCAGCAACGCCGTATAGAAAGTACCGTTGCTATCACCTCGGGAGAAACTATTGTTCTGGGTGGTTTGATTCGCGACCAGGTTACTAATAACGAAAGCGGCATACCTGGTCTATATCAACTGCCAATCATCGGAAAATTATTTGGGCAGACACGTGAATCAAACCGCAAAACCGAATTGATTGTCCTGTTAACGCCGCGCGTGGTCAGGGACAACCGGGATGCACGTGAAGTAACCGATGAATTTCGCAGGAAGCTGAGCAACCTGCCGCCAATCTAGATAGTCTTAATCCTGATTATTGACATACCAGTCATAGGTTTTCCTGATGCCCTCTTTTAGGGAAGTGCTACTGGTCCAGCCCAGCTTGGTCAGCCGGGTCACGTCGATAAGTTTCTTTGGTGTGCCGTCCGGCCTGGAGTTGTCATAAACGATTTCACCCGCGAACCCGACGACTTTTTTTATTAGCATTGCGAGGTCAGCAATACTGATGTCCTTACCCGTACCAATATTGATGATCTCCGGCTCGTCATAGTTTTCCATCAGGAAACAGCAGGCATCGGCCATATCGTCAACATAAAGGAACTCACGGAACGGTTTGCCAGTACCCCAGATCTCAACACTCGCGCTACCATTGACCTTGCCCTCGTGGAATTTACGTATCAGCGCCGGCAACACGTGTGAACTCAACAGGTCAAAATTATCACCCGGGCCATAGAGATTGGTCGGCATCATGGAGATAGCATTGAAGCCATACTGCTTGCGATAGGCCTGGCATAGTTTTATCCCGGCTATCTTGGCGATGGCATACCATTCATTGGTTTTTTCCAGCGGCCCCGTCAGAAGGTAGTCTTCCTTCATGGGTTGCGGGCAATCTCTCGGGTAGATACAGGTAGAGCCAAGGAAGGCCAGTTTGCGGGTTTTGTTTTTCCAGGCCGAATCGATGATGTTGTTTTGTATCTGCAGGTTGTACTGTAAAAAATCTACCGGCCGCGTGTCATTGGCATGGATGCCACCCACGACCGCGGCAGCCAGGAATACGTACTCGGGTTTTTCATCTGCAAAGAATTTAGCAACGGCAGTCTGGTCGCAGAGTTCCAGTTCGTCATGCGTACGTAGTACAAAATTACTGTAGCCTTTTTCCTGCAGGCAACGGTGGATAGCGCTACCAACAAGGCCCCGGTGCCCGGCGATATAAATACTCGCGTCTTTCTGCATGATTATGACTGGTTATTCTTTATCAGCAGTTCGTTTTCAGCGAGCTTCAGGTCCGCGTACATCATCTCATCGATCAGTTCCTTGATAGTAATCCGCGGTGACCAGCCAAGTTTCTGCTGTGCCCTGCTGGCATCGCCGAGCAGGGTTTCCACCTCGGCTGGTCGATAATAGCGAGGGTCAACGGAGATAATGCAGTTACCGTTTTGATCATAGCCTTTTTCTTCTGCGCCCTTACCTTTCCATGTAATCTCGATATCAATATTACTCGCGGCCATCTCGACAAATTCCCTGACGCTGTATTGCACGCCCGTTGCAATTACAAAATCTTCCGGTTCGTTCTGTTGCAACATTAACCACTGCATCTCGACATAATCACGCGCATGACCCCAGTCGCGCTTGGCATCCATATTACCGAGGTACAAACAGTCCTGCATGCCGTACTTGATTCGGCTCAGCGCCATCGTGATCTTTCGTGTCACAAAGGTCTCACCACGCACGGGGGATTCGTGATTAAAGAGGATGCCGTTACAGGCATACATGCCATAGGCCTCGCGATAGTTGACTGTAATCCAGTAGGCATAGAGCTTTGCCACGGCATAGGGAGAACGGGGATAAAACGGCGTGGATTCTGTTTGCGGAATCTCTTGTACCTTGCCATACAGTTCCGACGTGGATGCCTGGTAAAATTTCGTTTTCTTTTCCAGTCCAAGGATACGTATTGCCTCCAGTACGCGTAATGCGCCCAGTGCATCCGAGTTGGCCGTGTACTCGGGTTCCTCGAAGGACACTGCCACGTGACTTTGTGCCGCGAGGTTATAGATTTCATCCGGCTGCGATTCCTGGATCACCCGGACCAGGCTGGAGGAGTCCGTCATATCGCCATAGTGAAGGATCATGGTCCTGCCCTCGACATGCGGGTCCTGGTACAGGTGATCGATACGATCCGTGTTGATTAACGATGCCCGACGTTTAATACCATGGACGATGTAACCCTTGTTTAATAGAAACTCGGCGAGGTAAGCCCCGTCCTGGCCGGTAATGCCGGTAATTAACGCTGTCTTTCCCATATCTGCTCTTTGATTGTAATTATTGAAATTAAGATGGTATGGCTAAGCCTGCAGGCTTAGATCATTGGCCTTGAATGCCTTTTGCAGGGAACCGTCACGAATACATTCGTAGCCATCTATCAGGGCGATAAGCTTGCCATTTTCATCCAGGAATTCAATTGCCGCCCGGGCCTGCATGGCCGTATGTTCTTCTACCCTGGCAACAACTTTCACACCACTGCTCGGGAAACTGCGCTGGTACTGACGGTAACGCGCAATCGCGGTAGGCAAAGAACCAATGCCCTGCTGCTCAAAACTCCACAGGATCATCATCTGGAAGGCAGAATCAAGTACCAGCGGATCGGTTAACCAGCTGGAACGGATTGGTTGTGACATCCAGTTTGCAGGTGACGGTGCTGCATTAACATCAGCAACAATACCCTGTTCGCTACAATGGGTAACCTGCCTGATCCCCTGCAGGTGATGACCATGGAACAACTGGCCGTTCTGGTAATAGGCACCCTGCTCTGCCTGGTATTCCTGCTGCACCGGGTCAAGTTTTGGCAAGATACTTTTGTTTACTGTATCAGACAGGACAATGGTCGCCGTGGCATGGATAAATTTTTCCGAACGTAGCTCAACAGGTATCAATGCCACATCACCCTGTTGCATCATTTTACCCGCGAGGATACGCAACTGGATCTTTTCATCGGCATTCAGCGTCACGCCCTTCGTCACGCGAAAATCATCAAAGCCATGAAACTGCATGCCGGGGTTCAGGTGCAAGGCGCCATGCGCAAACCATTCTATGATTACTGCAACCGGCAACACTGCCTGGCCATTCATCACATGTGACTGCAGGAAGGAATAACTGCTAACCGACAACTCGCGTTCGAACGCCAGTGTGAATTCCGACTCTTTACGTGGGAGTAGCGGAGTATCTCCTGCTTGCTGGTATTCACCCAGTACGACAGTCTCCACGGGTCCGTTGCTTTCAATTTCATTGACCAGGTATTCAGCACCGGCGCGGAGACCAATTACGCCAACACCTTCATCGGCAAACAGTTTTTTCAAGGCAGGAGTCACCATACCGCCATCCCATGGGCCCCAGTTGGCTGACACCACCTTGCAATTATCACGTTGCAACTGCTCACGCTGTGCCATCTTGTTTAACACCTCGTTGGCCACGGCGTAATCAACCTGGCCTTTTCTACCCAGCCGCGCGGTCGTTGATGAAAACAGTACGATCAGTTTCAGGTCATCATTAGCAGTCGCTGACAGCAGATTCTCCAGGCCATCCACCTTGGTATTGAATACCTGGTTGAACTGCTCCTGCGTCTTGTCCTCGATCAGGCGATCGGCAAGAACGCCGGCAGCATGAATAATGCCGGTCACGTTGCCAAGATCGATTCGCGCCAGGTCTATGACATTACTGACCGCATCCGCATCACTAATATCAACACTGGCATAACGAACCAGTGCATCGGCAGCTTCAATCCTGTTCAGGGTATTGAGTATTTCACGATTGGCCAATACGGCCTTGTACTGCGATTCCAGTTCCGCGGGTTTCAGTTTTGTCTCTGCGTGCGCCAGCAAACGTTGCTTGATAGTGGCTTCGTCGCTCACTTCCTGCAGCCATTCAGGTTCTTGTTCAGGCTCCGGACTACGTCCCAGTAACAACAATTTACAGTGGTAGGTTTGTGCAAGCTCAACGGCAACTTCCGCTGTTACGCCACGGGCACCACCGGAAATAACGACCAGGTCCTCATTACTTAACAAGGCAGGCTCTGCAACCGCAGGCAATCGCTGTTGTTCAAGTACAGGCTGCAAGGTTTTGCCCTGGCGTAACCCTGCTTCAAGCGGACCACCAAACAGCAGTTCTTCAACCAGGGCTTCTGCATCAGCATATTCCTTTGCATCAATATCTACACACTTACAGTTGACCTGCGACCATTCCTTGTCGGCCGATTTAACCATGCCGAACAGGCCTGCCTGCATGGCGTGACCTCGCAGGCTGGAGTCAAAACCGAAACCACCGCCGAGTGTGGTGACCGATGCCAGTAGTCCGTTGCTGTCTTTAATCGAGGGCGCGCAATGTTGTAGCAACTCAAACGCCTTTAACAGGAATTGTTTGTCTGGGTTGGCAAGCGCGCAAATAATCAGGCCGCCAAGCGGACCTGTTGGTATATCATCGAGGCTAATTACACTTGCCTGGTAACCTTGTTGCTGCAGGCATTCAACAATATTGCTGCATAGCTCGCTACCATCCTCGGTAACGAGTATGGGTTTTGTCTTATCCAGCACCAGTTGCGGCCTGTCCTGGAAGGCGACCGGCTTGAGTCGGATGATGTTTCTTTGCAGCGGTGCTTCTGTTGCAGGTGGTATTTCTACACCCTGTTTAACATCAGAATCAGCTGTTGTAACTGGCGTTTGCGTCTTTACCGGTTCAGCAACTATCTCGGTCTGCATGTAATCAATAATCTGCTGCAACGTCTGCAAGGTCGCCAGGTTATCAGCAGAGACAACCGGTAAGTCCGGCATACGTTCTTGCAAGGCGGACAAGATCTCCACGCGCTTGATCGAGTCGATACCAAGGTCGCCATCCAATTGCATGTCCAGGTTCAGCATTTCTGCCGGGTAGCCCGTTTTGTCTGCGACCACCTCTAGCAAGATGGTAGGTAAGTCGCCCCCTGTTGAGTCCGTTGTAACAGCCGGTACAGTTGCAGCCTCAGCATCAGTGGCGCTGAACATGTCGATAATCGACCCCAGGGTTTGAATACTGGCCAGCTCATCGGCACTGACGGTGGGTAACTCGGGCATACGTTCCTGCAGGGCGGACAGGATCTCCACGCGCTTGATGGAGTCGATACCAAGATCGCTATCAAGTTGCATATCAAGCGACAACATATCCACGGGATACCCGGTCTTGTCGGCTACGACTTCAAGTAGTGTATTGTCAAAGCCCGTGGGCATAGACGAGAATGCCTCGGTCTGACCTGCAGGCTCGGCCGCGGGCATTGGCTGACCGGCAAATAATTCAGTAATGGAACGCAACGTTTGTAACTGCGCCAGCTCGTCGGCGGCTACCGTTGGCAGCCCCGGTATGGCTTCCTGTAATGCGGACAGGATTTCAACGCGCTTGATGGAGTCAATACCGAGGTCACTGTCGAGGTGCATATCCAGTTCCAGCATCTCCAGCGGGTAACCGGTTTTTTCAGCGACAATCTCCAGCAGTGTATTGTCGAATTCTCCGGCAGTGTTTCCGGTTTTTGCATCATCTACTGGCGCTGAGGTAGTGCCAATATCATCGGGTTTGCCGGCGGCTATAAATTCAACAATATGCTGCAGGAACTGGAACGTACCCAGCTCTTCCGGTTTGATGACCGGCGACCAGGGCAACTGCTCCTGCAATGCTGACAGGATCTCCACGCGCTTGATGGAATCGATACCAAGATCGGTATCCAGGCTCATTTCCAGGCTTAACATCTCCAGCGGGTAGCCGGTTTTTTCCGACACGACTTTCAATAACAGGTTATCGATATCGAAGTCCTGGTGTTGTTCGAGTCGTTCCCTCGTTTCCTTGATCTCCTTGATAACCGCGGGCGATTCAACAGCTGGTTCTTCCGTTTTTGGTGCTGGCGCCGGTTCGGATGCCGTCGTGACGGGGGCACGGCTCACTTCCGGGACAGACGTTGCTGGCAAACTGCCGCCGGAGAGCAAGGCCTGTTGCTGTTGCAACAAGGAATGGATCGTCTTCTGGGCGGTTTCCTGTCCTTCCAGGTATTGCTGATGCAAACGTGCGGTCTGTTCCTGCATTTTCTGTAACGCAAGAATGCTTTGTTGTGTTGCCTGCAGCAGGTTCGGGTTGGTTATCGGTGTGCCACCCGCATCCTGTTTACCAATGTCAGTAGCTGCCTGCTGCGTTTTCGTCTGCGTGGTATTCATCATGTTGTTGTCTGTTTCCATACGAGGTTGTCGAGGCGGCCTTTGCGGTCTTGTCTGCATGATATTGGCACCATTAATCGATACTGTGAGTGCCGGCCTGGCGTTCGGATCTGGCCTTTCCAGTTCGGCACAGGCTGCATCCCATTTATCCAGCCCAATCTTTTTACCCGAGGACGCCAATGCGGCAAGGACGCATGCCAGGTCCAGCTGTCCCTGCTTTTTGCCCCTTGAGGCATCAACTGCCAGCGTAAGTCCAGGTCTGTCCTTAAGGATGGCATCAACCAGGCCCGTGAGTGTCTTACCCGGGCCAACCTCGATAAAGGTGCGCACGCCTTCTGCATAGAGTTTTTCTACCTGCTCGACAAAACGCACCGGGTTGGCCAACTGCGCGGACAGGAGTTTCTTCTGTGAATCAATACCGCCAGGGTAGGCCTCGGTTGTGGTATTCGATAGCACCGGCATGGTGTTCTTGTGAAACTGGATCTCACCTACCGCTCTTGCAAAAGGCTTGGCTGCATCGGCGACAAATTCGCTGTGAAATGCCGCAGCAACCGGTAAGCGAACAGTGCGTAATTTCTCTGTAGCAGCGATCTCGTTGAACGCCTCAACCTGCTCACTGGCACCGGACAACACCACCTGCTCCGGTGAATTATGATTGGCAATGACCAGCTTTATATTATGTTTATCCAACAGCGTTCTTACACGATCAATATCCGCGACAACGGCAAGCATCGCACCACGGTCACCCTCACCCTGTCCCATTAATTTTCCGCGCAGGCGTGACAGGGTATGAAACGCGGTCTCGTCGTAAAAACCGGCTACGTGCAAGGCAGTGAGTTCACCGTAACTGTGACCAATGGCAATATCAGGTTTCACATCGAAATGCCCAAGCACATGGAAACAACCGGCACTCACAGCACCAATGGCTGGCTGGGCATGCTGTGTTTGTCGTAGTGTTTCTTCCTGTCGCTTTCTATCTTCTGTACTGAATACCGGTATCGGATAAATCACATCGGTAAGCGACTGTCCTGCATTGGCGTCGGCAAAGTCTTCATCAGCACGTTGTAACAGGTGGAAACATTCCGGAAACTGGCAGGCCAGGTCACGCAACATGCCAACATACTGTGAACCCTGGCCGGGGAACAAAAAGGCCGTTTTGTCGGTTTGCGTGCCCGTGCCGTAAAAAGCATGGCCGGTCTGCCATGCTGTATTTGCATCCTCGTTAATACGTGCAGTTGCGTCGGCAAGCAGTTTATTGACATCGGTCTTGTCTTTTTCAATCACCAGCAACAGGCGCTGTTTGGCTTCCGGCTTGAAAGTCTGGCAACTGTCGTAACAATAAAAGCGTAAGGCATTCCATGAATCGATAACTTGCTTGCCAGGCAGTTGTTTAAGTAATGCCTCGCTACTATCAGCAGATAGTGCCAGCATTAAAACGTGGCCATCCCAGTCGACTTCTGTTTTATCGGCAACGGCTTCTTCCAGTACACAATGGAAATTACTGCCTCCAAAGCCAAATGAACTGAGGGCCGCGCGTCGCGGCGTTTCCATTTTCTTGATCCATGGCCGCTTGATGGTATTCAAATAGATCGGTGCCGTACCCGGGTTGAGTATCTCCAGCGGTTCATCCACCTTGATGCTGGGCGGCAAGACCTTGTGCTTCAGTGACAGCGCTGTCTTGATAAGTCCGGCCACGCCGGCCGCGGCCTTGGTATGGCCAATCATGGATTTCACGGAGCCAATGGCACACCAGGTTTCACCTTCGTTATCAGAAGAATAAACGCCCGATAATGCGCGGGCCTCCACTGCATCACCTACCGCGGTTCCGGTACCGTGGGTTTCAACCAGTTCAATACTGCGTGGCGATACATCAGCCTCGCGATAGGCATTCCACAGGGCCTTGGTCTGGCCATCGGCACTGGGCGCATAAATCGCGTTGCCACGACCATCGGATGAAGATCCCATGCCTTTTAATACTGCGTAGATCCTGTCGCCGTCACGCTGTGCGTCATCAAGACGTTTCATGATCACGGCGCCCAGTCCCTCACCAAGGATGGTGCCATCCCCGTCTTTTGCAAACGGTCGGCTGTTACCCGTGGGTGAGAGGGCCGGCGTCTTGCTGAAACACATGTACATGAAGATATCGTTGAAGGTATCCATGCCACCGGTAATGGCCATGTCGACGCGGCCGGCACTGAGTTCCAGGGCGGCAAGATGTATCGCACTTAACGAGCTGGCGCAGGCAGCATCGACAACGCAGTTGGTACCCCCCAGGTCAAAGCGGTTGGCAATGCGCCCGGCTGCAACGTTACCAAGTAAACCGGGGAATGAATTTTCCTGCCAGGGCACATAGCCATCGGCTATACGCTGGACGACGTCTTCCGTTGTTTCCGGATCGACACCGGCATCCTGTAACGCCTTGCGCCATATTGGATGACCCAGGCGCGCACCCAGCGGTATCACCAGTTCCAGTGTGCCGGTCACACCCATGATGACGCTGGTGCGATCACGGTTAAATTCGCGCCCGTCGCCGGCATCTTTCGCCGTGGAATAACCGGCATCCAACAGGGCGTCGCGTGCAACGACCATACCCAGTAGCTGGGTAGTGTCGGTTGCCTCGATATTATTCGGGCTCATGCCATACAGCAGCGGATTAAAATCAACCGGGTCGATAAAACCACCGCGCCTCGCATAAGTCATATCCGGCCTGGTCTGATCATCATCAAAATAGTCGCTGACCTTCCAGTGCGTATCCGGCACATCACCTATCGCATCCACTCCTTCCCGAATATTGGCCCAGTATTCTTCCGGGTTACTCGCCTTTGGGAACAGGCAACCAATACCGACAATCGCCAATGGAACCATGCTGTTTTTATTTTCTTTGTCGGCCATAGCTACGCTTCCAGGTAAGCCTGGATGTCAGTTAGTTGCATCGGGGTAAATTGTTTCAATTCGACCGGTAAGGTGACACCTTGTTTGCCGAGCACTTGCAAGCGATTCAATACCGCGGCGCCAAACAGGATATTCATGGCAACTGTGACCGCATCACGGCTGGCCGCCTCTTGCAGAAATGAACCACGGGTCCACTCGTTAAAGGCGCCCATGGCAGGGCCACACCAGATCTGGTAATCCACCTGCCTGTCTTCGACACCGGCGTTGGCCCAACGCGAAGACAAACCAAGATACCAGCGAAAGATCAGTGCCATTTTATGTTTAGGATCACGTTTGGCTTTTTCAACCTGCGACGGATCACGTTCGTTAAAAAAGGATTCGGTATTACGCCAAACTTCATCCAGCGACATCTTGAACACCGTTTTTTCAAGTCGCTCACGCTCGGCAACAGGTATGGCATCAATCGAATCGTTTTGTTTATAGATTTCATAAAGCTTGTTGCCACGCATAGCAAACATGGTGCCGCGTTTAAGTACCTGCAGTTTTACACCCATTTCAAACATATCCACCGCCGGTG
This sequence comes from Gammaproteobacteria bacterium, assembly GCA_965229565.1. Lineage (GTDB taxonomy): Bacteria > Pseudomonadota > Gammaproteobacteria > Eutrophobiales > Eutrophobiaceae > JANQNX01. Next base: position 2,301,750 of record OZ245888.1, read on the forward strand.
CCATGGTCACGTCAGCCTGTTCGGCCTCGGCCAGCATCTGCCGGACCGTATCAGATGAACCGGATTCACGGCAGGCCTGGTTAACCGTACCAGTAACGATGTAGGCAGCTCCCATGGCAAAGGCACCCAGTGCCGAGGCCGGAGTGGAAATACCACCTGCGGCACCGACCCGCAGTGGTGTTGTATAACGGTATTGTTCCTGTAACTGGTCGCGCAATGCCAGCATGGTTGGTAACAGGGTTATCGCCGGGCGGTTATCGGTATGACCGCCGGAGTCGGCCTCAACCGTGAGGTCCTGCGCCATCGGGATCTGCGCAGCCATGTCTGCCTGTTCCTTGCTGATTTCATCCCGCGCCACGAGTTCGGCCAGCAGTTTTTCCGGTGGTGGGCTAAACCACTTGCTGGCAAGTTCTATACGCGAGGCCTTGGCAATAATGCGATTCGGCGCAATCACCTGCCCGAGTTCATCACGATAAATGCCTTTCACCCGGTAACGCACTACTGGCAGTGTCAGTTTCATGTAGGCCGAGGTCTCGACCAGGGTCACGCCATACTTGAGATAGAGATCAACAACGGCCTCTTCATGGCCTTTCTCATTGGGACTGTAAATCAGGTTGAAGGCATACGGCTTGTCCTGCAATGATTGCTGCAGGCGCTGGATAGCAGCTTCTATTTCCCGAAGTCCAAGTCCGGCAGCGCCGAACGAGGCCAGCATACCGGCATTGGCGATGGCCTCAACCAGTTCGACCGAGGCAATGCCATTGGCCATGGAGCCGGTCATGTATGGGTATTGAATGTCGTAATCGTGGCAAAAGCCGCTGTCGCCCAGCGCCAGGATAGACTGGGCCGGCACATAGGCCAGCAAATTGGCAGCGTCGGCCGGTACAGCATCGGACCCGATACTGATCGACCCTCCCCTGGCAAGGCAAGGCCCGTTCTCAGCGTCGATAACAGAGAATGGCGTGGCCAGCTGGCGCAGGTATTCAGGCAGCTTTTCCAGGGCGAACTGTTCCGAGCCCGGGCCTGGCAACCAGCGACTACTGGCAGCGGCACCCGCGTGCCGTTCGCTAACGGGCCTGATAATGATTGGAGTTGAACTCACTATTAACGTATCAATAATGTCTGTATTTACGGGTTTGCAGGCAGCCGGGAGACACTCCGTGTTTGCATCCAGTCAATTTGAATTGTAATGTGCGCGTCACGTGCCAGCCTAATGATTGAATAGTATCATTTTTTTCAGTCTTGAACCCCGTAAACGAGTGATCTTTTGGAAATATTCAGGATTCCGTGCGGGCTACTTCTAGGCGTTTGGATCACGCACGGAAATACGGGTTAAGTGATTGTTAAATAAGACGGATAGTAACATGCAGAACCGTGAAACCTTGCTAACGGATAAAAGCGATGACGACTACCAGGATTATATTCTGCAGGACGTATCGCGCACCTTTGCCCTGACCATCCCGCAGCTACCTGACCCGCTACGACGCGTGGTAGCGAATGCCTACCTGTTGTGTCGTATCGCCGATACTATCGAGGATGATAAACACATGTCATCCGAGGTCAAACGTGAATTTGCCGACCGCTTTATCGAGGTCGTCAGGGGCACCCAGGACCCGGCCGCATTTGCCAGTGATATGTTCCCGCTGTTGTCACCGACGGCAACCGAGGCCGAGCATGACCTGATTGCCAATACTGAACCGGTTATCCGCATTACACACAGTTTCAACCGCCGCCAGCGTGCGGCACTGGAACGTTGCGTCGCCATCATGGCCGATGGCATGGCACGTTACCAGGATGCTGAAACCCTGGATGGCGTCGCCGACTTGAATGACATGGGCCAGTACTGCTATTACGTGGCCGGCGTGGTTGGAGAAATGTTGACCGAGCTATTTTGCGATTACTCCGAAGCAATTGACCGGCAACGTGAAGACATGATGCAGCTGGCTGTATCTTTTGGGCAGGGACTGCAAATGACCAATATTTTGAAGGATATCTGGGAAGATCATCAGCGCGGCGCGTGCTGGTTGCCGCGCGATGTTTTTGCCAGGCACGGTGTCGATATTACCCGCAAGGTACCGGGTCAGAATGAGCCGGGATTCGACGCCGCCCTGCTGGAACTACTTGGTGTGGCACACGGTCATCTTGATAACGCATTAACTTACACCCTGAATATACCGCGCGAGGAAACCGGTTTACGTCGTTTCTGCCTGTGGGCATTGGGTATGGCCGTTCTGACACTGGACAAGATCCGCCAACATCCGGATTTTACCAGTGGCAATCAAGTCAAAATTACACGGCGCAGTGTCAAGGCCACGGTCTTTATGACCAGCCTGTTTGTCAAACAGGACCGAATTTTGCGACTCATGTTTGATTTTCATGGCAGAAATTTGCCTAAGTTCGGCAATCATGAGAAACTCTGAAAGCATTGCAACACAAGGGATAGAGGGAAATTATTTGTCTAATAACCGGACTTTTTACCTGTAAGTAACATTCAGGATGACACGCCTCTCCGCCTACCGTACCTCACTGGATCCAGAACAATGACCCTCGATAGCCAAAACGAAACTGCCAAGTTGGAAAGCAACGAAGAAGTTCGTACATCCAACCTGTTATCGCGCATGGTTGATACGATCAGCGCCGCCAAAGAAAGTCTGCTGGCACAACAACAGGAAGATGGCCACTGGATCTATGAACTCGAGGCCGACTGCACCATTCCGGCTGAATATATTTTAATGAATCACTTCGTTGGCGATATCGACGACGAAACCGAACAAAAGATCGCGAATTACCTGCGTGACATGCAGGACGAGGAAGGCGGCTGGCCATTGTTTACCGGTGGCAACATGGACCTGAGTTGCACGGTAAAAGCTTACTACGCACTGAAGCTTGTTGGTGACGACCCGCATGAAGAACACATGGTGCGCGCACGTAACATAATTCTTAATCATGGTGGCGCAGCGAACAGTAACGTGTTTACGCGTATAACCATGGCCTTGTTCGGCCAGGTACCATGGCGGGCAACGCCTTTTATTCCGGCTGAAGTAATCATCCTGCCAAAGTGGTTTCCGTTTCATATCGACAAGGTATCGTACTGGTCACGTACGGTTATGGTGCCGCTATTTGTACTTTGTACCATGAAGGCCCAGGCGGTGAATCCACGCGGCGTAGATATTCGCGAGTTGTTTACTGTTCCGCCCGAGGATGAACAAAATTATTTCAAGATTAAAACAGCACTGGGACGTTTCTTCCTGATCCTTGATCATGTCGGCCGGGTAGTTGAAAAACTTGTCCCTCGCTTTGTCCGCTGTTATTCCATTCGTCGCTGTAAGCACTGGTTCCTCACCCGCATGAACGAGGAACATGGTATCGGCGGTATTTTCCCGGCGATGGTCAACGTGTATGAATCGCTGATCGTACTCGGTTATCCAAAAGACCATCCGAAGGTTTTAGAGGCGCGCAAGGCAATTGATGCATTACTTGCGCGACGTGGTAACAGTATGTATTGCCAACCCTGTGTGTCACCGGTGTGGGATACCTGCCTGGCCAGCCAGGCCCTGCTTGAGACAGATGAAACCTGTTCTGCCGAAACCGAGCATGCCCTTGATTGGTTGGTAGACAGACAGCTGAGTGACGAACCAGGAGACTGGCGTATCGCCAGGCCCAATCTTGCCGGCGGCGGCTGGGCCTTCCAGTACAGCAACTATTATTATCCTGATCTCGACGACACCTCGATGGTGGCCTGGGCCATGCACCGCACCGGCAAAAGTAAGTATGCTGAACCCATAGAACGTGCGGCCAACTGGGTTGCGGGCATGCAGTCGAAAGGCGGCGGTTTCGGATCGTTCGAAGTGAATAACACCCAGTACTACCTGAACTCGATACCATTCGCCGATCATGGTGCATTACTGGATCCGCCAACCGCGGATGTAACCGGACGCTCTATCGCGCTGATGAGTCTTGCCGACAGGAATAAATACGCACGCAATATCAGCGAAGCGATCGCCTACCTTAAAACAGAACAGGAACATGATGGCTCCTGGTTTGGCCGCTGGGGCACCAACTATATATACGGTACCTGGTCCGTGCTGACAGCACTGGAGATCGCGGAAGAAGATCCGCAACAACCCTACATACGCAATGCCGTTGCATATCTTCAGCAAATGCAGAACCAGGATGGTGGCTGGGGTGAAAGTAACGAGAGTTATTATCCGCCGCGACATCATCGCCCCTTCCCGAGTACGTCATTCCAGACGGCCTGGGCATTACTGGCACTGTTGGCTGTTGGCGAGGCCCACTCTGACACGGTTAAGCGTGGTATTCAGTACCTGATCGATAACCAGGGTGTAGATGGCCAATGGCATGACGAATGGTTTACCGCTCCGGGTTTCCCCCGCGTTTTTTACCTGAAGTACCATGGCTATACCAAGTACTTCCCACTATGGGCTCTATCACGCTACCGTAACCTCATTAACGGGCACTCTTAAAAATGCTTTTTCCACGCGATTGCTGCTCCGGCATCGTACTCAATTCCTCATGTATACTCGATACACTCCGGTTCTCCGCGCGCTACCGACTTGCACTCACTAGAAAAAGTCGATTTTTAAAAGCGCCTTATACATTATTGTGAAACACCTCGGTATCATCGCGGCCTTGCCTGATGAGGCGGCCTGTCTTGCTGCACAACCTCTAAAGGTCAATCAACCGGTGACGTTTGCACCCGGTATCAGCCTGTGCCTGAGTGGTATGGGATATAACAACGCTTTGAACGCAGCGGCAACCTTGATAAAGCATGGATCAGAGGCACTGATAAGCTGGGGCGTCGCCGGAGCCATCAACGAAGAATTACATTCAGGTGACCTGCTGATCGCGAATAAAGTAATTACCGGTGACGGAGAGTTCCAATGCCAACAGCAGTGGCAGGAGCAGTTACTGGTCGAGCTCACATCGACCACCTTCCGTGTTTTCAACTCCAGCCTGTACTCGGCCGATAAAATATGTGCCACGCAGCGGGACAAGCGACGCCTGTTTGAAAAAAGTGGTGCCGATGCCGTCGACATGGAGAGCGCAGCCATTGCCGGGTTGGCACAGCAAATGGATCTTGATTTTATCGTTATCCGCGCCATTGCCGATGAAGCCGTCACGACTATTCCACCCGCAGTAACCAGGCATACAGATATGCTCGGCAGACCAAAACCAATACGCTTTGCATTCTCATGCCTGTTAAGGCCGTCGCAAATATCATCACTGCTAATACTTGGCAGGGCTTATAAAAAGGCACTAACAACATTACAAACAGTGACACCGGATTTAAAATCCCGCCATTTTCTTTATAATACGCCAGCCTAGTTTCCTGACACCATAGACCATAGCCGGCAATGAAATTAACCAACGAACAAATCGAACAATTTAAAAATACGGGTTACCTGCTTGTGCGTAACCTGTATGACACCGATACCATGCAGCAAATAACCCGCTGGACTGACGAGGTTTCGACTTACCCGGAAGTCCCTGGCAAGTACATGATGTACTTCGAGCAAAGCAAACTGGACCCGAAACAGCGAATCCTGAACCGCATGGAAGATATCGAACCTTACCATTCGGGCTTTAGTGAATTGTTTACCCGGGGTGCGATACAGCAAGTCACATCACAACTTTTTGAAGATGAAGCCGTCCTGTTCAAGGACAAGATCAATTTCAAACTTCCTGGTGGAGACGGGTTCAAGGCTCACCAGGACGTACAGGCAGGCTGGGATCGGTATGCAAAACTGCACATCACGGCCCTGGTCAGTATCGATGCCTCAACCATTGAGAATGGTTGCCTGGAAATGGCCAGCGGTTACCATAACAAGGGCCTGATCGGGGAACAATGGAAACCGCTGGAAGAAGACGCACTGCATTATGAATCGATTCCCACCAACCCGGGTGATGCAGTTTTTTTTGATTCTTTCGCACCACATCGTTCGGGACCAAACCTGACCAACAAGCAACGGCGTGTGCTTTATGTCACGTATAATGCCGCGGTCGAGGGCGATCACCGTCGTCAGTATTATGATGATAAACGTCTTAGTTATCCGCCCGATATAGAACGCGAGGCGGGCAAGGAATACGTCTTTCGTGTCTAAACCTTAAGCAAGCCAGTCGGTTTGTATATAACAACAGGTACGGGATGAAGTCACCGATAATCAGCCGATTCATCGACCACTGGGTGGAGAATGTGCAGCGTCTGCGCGTTCTTGTCATCGCCATTGCCTTTCTAATCAGCGGCTATTCCATTTACTACGTTAAAAACCATATCGGTATGAGTACCGACACCACGGACATGTTGTCCGAGGAATTATCGTGGCGTCAACTTGATATCGAGTACGAACGTGTCTTTACAGAAACACTTAATAACGTGGTCATCGTTATCGAAGCCAGCACACCGGACCAGGCCAGCGATACAGCCAAAAAGCTGTATCGGACACTAAAGGCTGAACCGGTACTGATTGATGATATTTACTACCCCCCAGCACTGCCCTATTTTCAACAATCTGCGTTCCTGTTCATGGATGAAGATGAACTGTATGACCTTGCCGATCAGCTTGCCGCGATACAGCCATTTATCGGTACGCTGCTTGAAGACAAGACCTTGCGCGGTCTGTTCGACATGCTTGGCGACGCACTACAGGCCAAAGAGGATGGAGAGGATATCGATCTCAAACCCTTGTTGACTGAAATTAACCGTGCATTGCAGGAAGAAGATTATCGTGTTTCATGGCAGCGCCTTATCAGTGCCGACAATAGCGACAGTGATATCTACCGCGAGTTTATTATCACCCAAACCAGGGAAGACCCTGACGAGTTCCTGCCCGGACAGCATGTCATCAGTTATATCAACAAGACCATTGACCGGCTGCAGCTGGAAAATGACCACACGCGTATACGACTAACCGGCGGTACTGCACTGGCCTATGAAGAATTAAAGAGCGTGGCCGAGGCCAACGTTATCGCGATTGTGGCCTCGTTTGCGATGGTCACGATCATACTGATGTTTGGACTGGGATCGGTATGGCTGTTCTTTTCTTCTATTGTCACTCTCGTCATGGGATTGATAGCCACTACCGCCTTTGCGGCAGCAACAGTGGGTACGCTTAACCTGATTTCAGTAGCATTCGCCGTGCTTTACATCGGTCTCGGGATCGATTTTGCAATACACCTGTGCCTGCGCTATCGGGAAGAATCCTTGAGCAATTCAGATAACCGCACTGCGCTATCCATTGCCTTCAGGCAAATGTTTCGCTCTCTCATGTTGTGTGCATTGACTACGGCGATTGGTTTCTATTCATTCATGCCAACGGACTACCAGGGTGTGGCAGAACTGGGCTGGATTGCCGGTAGTGGTATGTTTATCAGCCTGATCTATACATTTACCCTGTTACCTGCACTACTCAGCCTGCGCCAATACCGGGCATTTCATAATCGTAAACCCGCACATGAACATCCGGTACTGCAGCGTTTAAGCGAACTGCCCTACCGTTACTACAAGCGGATATTGCTGGTCACCAGCATGATTATTATTGCCACCGTGTTCAGCCTGGGGCAGATACGTTTCGATAACAATACCCTGAACCTGCAAGACCCGGACAATGAATCGGTACAAACCTACCAGGACCTGCTGGCCGACACTGATACGTCACCCTGGTTTGTGGTGTTGTTAACAAAGGATAGAAACGAGGCACAGTCATTTATAAACCAGGTAGAAGAACTGGATATCGTCAGGAAGATAGTCTGGGTCGACGACCTTGTGCCGGTCGCACAGGAAGACAAGCTGTTTATTATTGATGAATTAAACCTGATGCTGGGTCAGCTGGATAGCAATACGCAAACCGGCACTATTGATAATAGTGAACGTCGTGCTGCCATAGAAAGACTACTGCAGAAAATTGATGACCTTGATGCGGAACTCATGGACCCGCAACTTGCACAGTTGCGATCCAGTCTGCAAGCACTCCCTGTTGATACGAATGCAGAACAGTTGCCGCAACTGGAACAACGGTTGCTAGTGCACCTCAATGGACGTATTGACTCACTCGCTGCAGCACTTAATGCAAGACCGGTTGAATCAAGTGACGTACCTGAACAAATAGCCAGCCGCTGGGTAAAACAGGGTTATTACAAGATCGAGATCTATCCCCGGGAAAACCTGAATGACAATGACGCCATGATCGCATTTGTCAGGCAATTACAACAATATAATGACAAGATAATTGGTGGACCGGTGATCAATGTTGAAGCTGGCGAAGCCGTGATAACGGCATTCCAGTCAGCCATGCTTTACGCATTGGTAGCTATCTCGTTGTTGTTGTTGATCCTGGTCAGGGTAAAGCTGGATGCCTTGATTATCCTGCTATCTGTTCTGGCCGGTGGCGTCTTCACGCTGGCCTTCATGCTGCTATTTAATATGCCATTTAATTTTGCCAATATCATTGGCCTGCCGTTGTTGCTGGGTATTGGTGTCGATAGCGGCATTCATATCGCCAACCGTTTCCGCCAGGAACACGGTAACGGCGGCAATATCTTCATGACCAGTGCATCGAGAGGTGTGCTTGTCAGTTCCATGACCACCGTATGCAGTATTGGTAACCTTGCCTTTTCAGCACATACCGGGACGGCAACCATGGGTCTATTGTTAACACTGGGTCTGCTTGCCATGATGGTGTCCACGATGGTCGTCCTGCCCTCATTCCTGATCTGGCACAGCAAAAGATAGACTGGATTGTGATTAGAGTTTAAAGCGGGATAAATTGATGTGTGCCATCCCTGGCACAGACCTTCCGTGACCGAGTCCCTCTCGTTTCAGGTGTTTTTTCTATACCACTAGTCACTTCCGTGAGTGAGCAACATACCGCCTGGCTGGATATATTGCGTCTACTGAAAAAAGGATTTTGAAACTGAATTTCCTACCCAATTCAGGGTAGATATTGCTAGAACAAGATATAGATCAAGCAGGTAGCAAACACGAGCAGGACCATACTCATATTGAATGCCAGCGACAGGTTGGATACCGAGCGCGTCACCAGTGCAGATGCTGAACGCAGGGTGCCCAGTTCGGCAACCAGGTGTTGGCCAACCTGGGACAGGGTTTGTAAGAAACTGATAAACAGCTGCGGGCCAAGCCTGCGGTAAAACCAGTCAAAATCAAGACTGATTGTCAGCGAGCTTTTCATGTATGGCAACATGACAAAAAATGCGAGCCCTGCGAAGAACATTAGCTGTAAATGCGTGAAGGTATGGGCAATTGTATAGGGCGCATAATTCACCGTATAAGGCAGCATGGCATACAGTAAATCCGGGAATGCCCCCAGTAAAATACAAAGAAAAGCAAACAGGATCATTCCCAGCTGCATGTTCCAGGGTGGATCATCAGGCCTGAGGCCACTGTCTTTATGAAAGAATACGAACCAGGGAAACTTGAGACCTGCATACAGAAATGAAGCTGCCGACGCTGCCTGCAGAAGCAGCCAGACCCAGAACATATGTTCGTCAATCGATGACTGTGTAATTAGCGATTTAGTGACAAAACCGGATGTCAGTGGAAATGAAGAGATAGCCAGTGCGCCAATGATGCCGCACACGGCCGTCACGGGCATGGACTGCACCAGGCCTCCCAGATCCGTACATTTACGCTTGCCGGTCATGTACAGCACCGAGCCCGCAGACATCAGCATTAAGGCCTTGTATATAATATGGGCAAAGGCATGCGCGGCAGCGCCGTTCAGTGCCATTTCGGTGCCAATACCGATACCACACATCATGAAACCAACCTGGTTGATTATGCTATAGGCCAGGATGCGGCGGATATCGTTTTCAAGCAGCGCATAAAGTATCCCGTAGAAGATCATAAACAGACCAATTACGATAAGTATGTCTGTACCAGGAAATCCTCGCAGCAGCACATAAACCGCTGTCTTGGTCGTAAATGCGCTTAAAAATACCATGCCACTGAAAGAGGTTTCAGGATAGGCATCGGCCAGCCATGCGGTTAACGGTGGCGCACCTGCATTAAGCAGGAAACCGCACAGGATTAATACCGTGGCCAGGGAGTCTGCCTGCATGGCGTTGAACTCAATCGATCCTGTCTGCTGCACATAGGCCGCAATACCGGCCATTAGAATCACACCACCAAGCAGATGTACCACGATATAACGCATACCTGCACGACGTGATGACTCTGTTCCTGTTGACCAGATCACCAGCGTGGATGCCAGCGCCATCAACTCCCAGAAGATAAACAACGTGATCAAATCACCAGCCAGTACGACAGAAATCGATCCCCCGGCATAGATAAATGCCGCCGATAACTCGATCGATCTCGCCTGCTTGCAGCAGTAAAGGCTGCCGGTGAATACCATTAATGCAAACACAGTGATAAACAAGCGGCTTATAGAATCCATGTAGATCATGGATAACTCAAACCCAAGGTATTCAACGCTGCAGCTGTTACCGGGAGACATGGACCAGGTGCTGGCCAATGCCAGTAACGGGATAATCAATATAAAAACTGTGCGCGCTGTGCCCTTGAAAAGGGGAATGAACAATCCTGAGAGGATTAACAGCAAACCGGGATGCATCAAACTACATATCATAGTAGTCATCCTTGCGCCTGATCAGGAAACCAAGCAGCCTCGCAACTATCACCATGCCGACACAGGCCAGAAAACCGAACCAGGCATGAAAGGCAAAGATTTCTTCCAGTTTGAAATGCGGATGTAGCTTGACGAAAAACTCGGCAATTAAGCTCAAAGCCAGTAGCACCCAGCTACCAATCCAGAGTTTCCTGATTGATGATTTTCGATAAAACCAGTTTTGCTTCATGACAGGCTAGACACCCATGGTTGCAGCAGCGTAATAGCAATATCCGGATAGAAAAATAATACCATGGTCATAACTGCAGTGAATGACAGGGACAGTACTATCGGCCAGGGAGCCTCGTTAAAGCATCGATCGGCATCGTTTACCGGCTGTTTGAAAAAAGCTGCATAAACAATCGGCAGAAAATAACCCGCATTCAGTAATGTACTGATAATAATAACGGTGATCGCAAAACCATTCTCAATGGAGAATGCACCTTGCAGTATGAACCATTTACTGAGAAACCCGGCCGTGGGCGGTACACCAATCATGGACAGGCTACCTATTGCAAATGCAGCCATCGTGATTGGCATTCGGTAACCGATGCCATCAAGTTCGCTCACGTTCTTCTTATGCGTGGCGGTATAGATGGATCCCGCGGCAAAGAAAAGGGTTATCTTACCGAAGGCGTGCGCCAGGATATGCAACGCTGCTCCGAGTATAGAGATAGGGATCAGTAGCGCGGTTGCCAGAACCACGTAGGAAAGTTGACTGATGGTCGAATAAGCCAGCCGCCGTTTAAGGTTATCGGAGCGGAGCGCAACTATTGAGGCCGCGATAATGGTAAACCCGGCCAGGTAAAGGACGAAGTTTACATCCAGCATGACGCTCAGTGCGGCCGGGCTGAACACGTAGGTGCTGACCTTGACGATACTGAATACCCCCGCCTTGACCACGGCAACCGCGTGCAGCAAGGCACTGACCGGGGTGGGTGCAACCATGGCCGCGGGCAGCCAGCGATGTACCGGCATTAGCGCGGCCTTACCAATACCGTAGACAAATAGCAGGAACAACGCGGTCATCACGAGGCCGTCCGTGCCAGCGGGAATAATTCCGCCCTCGGTAAACATGGTGGTGCCGGCCAGCGAATACGTCCAGATAATAGCGGGTAACAACAGGCAGATGGATGTTGTTAACAGTATGCCAAGATAGACACGACCCGACTGTTTCGCATCCTCGGTACCCTTGTGCGTCACAAGTGGATAAGTCGACAATGTCAGCATTTCATAAAAAATAAACAGCGTCACGAGATTGGCCGACAGGGCGATACCCATGGTGCTGGCAATGGCTATAGCAAAACAGATATAAAAACGCGTCTGGTGTTTCTCATCGTTGCCACGCATGTAGCCAATCGAGTATATCGAGTTCACAGGCCATAAAAGGGAAGCAATGCAGGCAAACAGCATACCCAGCGGTTCCAGTCGAAAACCTATGTTCATTCCCGGGAACAATTCGAACAGTTCCAGTTCGGGTCGCGCACCGCTGATCACTTGCGGCAACAGCGAAAAGACAATAACGATAAGGCTGGCAGCACTGAGAAGAGTAAAGCTTTCACGCAAGTTTGGTTTACGCGCGGACAGTAATATCAGCACTGCACCGATTAGTGGCGCCAGTAATGCCATTAATAGTAATGTTGAAGTATTCACGGTCTGATTCCTGCCAGGCTTTCAGCCGTGGCCGTGGCCATGCCGACACTGACATCCGTTTGCAGACCGAAATAGACACAGGCACCGGTAAAAATAATCAACGTGGCATACATACTATAAGGTACAGGCTTGTCCTGGATAACAGGGCCCGCCTCTGCAGCATCGCTGAAATAAGCCGTCTCGAGAATCTTCCATGTATACACCACGGCCAGGATGGACGAGAACACTACCAGCCCTATCAACAACCAGTAACCGTTGGCCATGGCTGACTGAATCAGGAACCACTTGCTGATAAAACCGGCTGTCAGCGGCACCCCGATGATACTCAGACCGGCGATGACCATGAGCCCCATGGTGAACGGCATTTTTTTACCGATCCCCCCCAGTTGCTTGAGAGAATCGGTGCCGGTGTAGTAAATAATGTTGGCCACGCATAGAAATAGCGTCGCTTTAATAATGGCATGGTTAAAAACATGTATCAGTCCGGCGGCCAGGCCTGCTGCTGTTGCCAGTGAAATCCCCAGCACCATGTAGCCTATCTGGGCAATACTGGAAAAGGCCAGCAGGCGCTTGATACTGTCCTGCCTGATAGCCTGTATTGAGCCATACAGTATCCCCACCACGGCCATGAGCATTAACAGGTACTGGAGCCCGGCCACGCCAAAGCTGAACTCGATACCAAACAGGGAATAGATGAATCGAACCAGTACATAGATGAAGACCTTGGTACTGGTACCCGCGAGGAATGTGGATACGATGGAAGGCGAATAAGTGTAGGCATCCGGCAACCATAGATGCAGTGGCCAGATTGCCGCCTTGAGGCCAATACCAATAGTGAAGAAGACCAGTGCGGTAGCCAACGTTCGCTTGTTTTCCAAATCAGCCAACCTGTCATGCAGATCGTAGATATTCAGCGTTCCGGTCAAACCGTAGAGCAGTCCTATTGATATAAGGATAAAACTGGCACCGATCGTTCCGAGTATCAGGTACTTGTAGGCCGCGTACAGGCTGCGACGGTCCTTGCTGATGCTAATCATTGCATAGGATGACAGCGACGCAATCTCGATAAAGACGAAAACGTTAAAGGCATCGCCGGTCATGATTACACCGAGTAATCCGGTCAGGTTTAACAGGAACGCGGTGTAGAACAGGTACAAGCGGTCGGCCGCGATCTCGTTTTCCAGGTTTTCCCTGGCACCAATCAGGATAAATGCAGCCAGGCCGGTGATAATGACCAGTAAAAATGCAGTAAGCCTATCCAGGTGATATTCAATCCCTGCGGGAGCTGCCCAGCCACCAATAGCATAGGTGACAGACTCACCCGAGGCGGCCTGTCCAAACAAGGTACAGGCAATGATGAAGGAAACCAGGCTGACCACGGTCGCCAGGCACCAACCCAGTGTCTTGTTGTGCAGAATGACACAAACAGGCGCGGCGAGTAGCGGGATAACGACCTGCAGTAAGGGCAAATGTGAACTAAGCACTACATCTCCTGCTGTATCTCATCATCCTCAACAGTACCAAAGGCCTTGTTGATACGGATAACCAGGGCCAGCCCCAGCGCAGTTGTTGCAATTCCGACAACAATTGCCGTAAGAATCAATACATGTGGCAGCGGAGCAGAATAAGTCACGTGCGATTCAGACAGGATTGGGGCTGTGCCACCGCTGATATTGCCCAATGAAATAAACAGGATAAAGATTGAGGTCTGGAAGATATTAATACCGATCAGTTTTTTAACCAGGTTGTTGTGAGCAATGACGATATACAGCCCGATCATCATCAGCGTGACAACTATCCAGTAGTTAAAATGTCCGATAAATTCCATGTTTTTAAGACAGTGAGGTACAGCGTTATTTTTATCAGAAGTATATCCAAATCGGACTGCCAGTGACAGTCTGTTGCAAATAACAAAAGTGGCCCCCAGGCGATATCTCCCGTCAATCAGGCCTTACGTGAGAGACTGGATTTAAGCCAGGAGCAGGTCAGCGCATTATCAGTATTGTTTCATGTTCAAACGCCATTCATCCCGGCTATTTTTTCTTTAATAAATGAACCTGTTGTGCTTGCTATTGGCCGCTTTTTTTCACCTTGAAATAAAATCACGTTCAATTCCATTCCCGTCCAGGACGCCACTAGGGATGATGAGAGCAAAGAGCGTTCCAGTTTGTAGGAAGAAGCTGGGAAAATATTCTTTTTAATTTATAATCAATCACTTGAAGAAATTAACGGCAGATAACAACGGATGTTAGACGGGTCAGACTGACGCCATCCTGAGGGGGCGGCGAAAAGCCGTTGCCGCACAGTAATCAACTTTAACCATTCAATAATCCATATATAATGCCGCCATGCCAAACCAGTTAAGTCAAAGCAAGTTCCTGATACCCACCATGATCGTGATCGCGTTGCTGGCAGCAGCGACCGGTTTCTTCGTTTCTGTCAAACAGGCACAGCTTGAGCAGCAGCAGGCAGCACAAAGGCAAATACCTGGCCTGTTCTGGCCTGAGCCAAGGCAACTACAATCATTCAGTATCGTCGACCACGATAACCAGGCATTTGAACTGGCAGACATGAAAGGGAAATGGAGCCTGGTCTTCTTCGGTTATACCAACTGCCCGGATATTTGCCCCATCACGCTATCCGTATTGGCAGAATCCTATCCTGCCATGAAATCTGGCACCGATAACCTGCAGGTGCTGTTTGCCAGTGTCGACCCTGATCGAGATAACACGGATCAACTGGCCGAGTATGTGCAGTATTTTGATGAAGAATTTATCGGCGTTGGTGGCCCTGTCACGGCGATGAATGGTTTTACCCGGCAACTGGGCGTGGCCTATTTTCTAAATAATGAAGAAGACAATGAAAATTACCTTGTCGATCATTCTGCTTCCGTATACCTGATTGATCCTGAGGCGAGACTGGTTGGCAAGTTATCGCCACCTCACAATCCGGAGATGATCAAGCAACGGTTCGCACAGATAAAAGAGTTTATCAATGAAAACAGCTAGTGTCTGGCTGTCGCTACTATTGTTCTGCATGCTCCCGGCTATTATCAATGCAGCCGGGAATACAGATGTGGAAGGGGCCTGGATTAACGAGGCACCACCAACAGCCACTGTCCTGGCAGGCTATGCCAGTCTGCACAATTACAGCGATCAGGATATCGAGTTAATACAGGTAACCAGCCCTGCTTTTAACAAGGTAGAGATCCATCAAAATGTCGTGAAAGACGGTGTAGCCAGCATGGTCAAACAGGAAAGCCTAACGATCAGTGCCGCATCAAAAGTTGAATTGTCACCCGGCGGTCTGCACCTGATGTTGTATCAACCTGAATCCAGGTTAAAGGCTGGCGATACAGTAATACTTGAATTTTTCTTCTCGGATGGCACAGGTATTACCACCAGCGCCGAGGTCAAACGATTGCAATTTGATCAGCAGCATCATCATCACAACCACAATCATTAATAAATTATTTTTCCTTTTGTGTTGCGTTTTTTTTATTACCTGCTGACCCTGCCCCAGTACCTGTTACCACAACATGCCCTTACCGGGCTTGTATACCGATTAACACGCATAGAGCTACGCTGGTTTAAAAACCTGCTGATTAATATCTTCATCATCCTGTTCAAGGTGAACATGCAGGAAGCGGAAAAACCGTTTGCCGATAATTACGCATCATTTAATGATTTTTTTACGCGCCGGTTAAAAGAGGGAGCCAGGCAACGTTCAAATGCTTCCGACAAGGTCATGAGCCCGGTAGACGGCAGTATCAGTCAGCTTGGCAACATAGATGAACTTGAAGTTTTTCAGGCCAAGGGCAAGAGCTACTCGGTGGAACAATTACTGGCTGGAGATAAAGACCTGTGTGAAAAATTCAGACATGGACATTTTGCTACGCTTTACCTGTCACCAAGGGATTATCATCGGATACATATGCCGATCAGTGGCAAACTGGTCAAGACCGTCTACGTGCCAGGCAAGCTGTTCGCTGTAAATAATGCGGCTGTATCTACTGTAACAGGGTTATTTGCCAGGAATGAACGTTTCATCGCTATCTTTGATACCCCACACGGTTCTATGGCCCTGGTTATGGTGGGCGCACTCTTTGTTGGAAGCATGGAAACCGTCTGGGCCGGGCAAATCACGCCAGCAACAGAGCGTGTACTCGCGGTGAATACATACGAAGATAACGATATCAGCCTGGAACAGGGAGAGGAAATGGGACGCTTCAACATGGGTTCTACCGTGATCCTGCTGTTTGAACGTGACCGCATTGACTGGCTTGAGTCTTTACATGCCGACAGCAAGATACAGGTAGGCCAGTTACTGGCTGATAAACAATAAAACCGGTTTAACCGGTCAACGCCGCAATACAAATCTGCATAAGGCTATCGGGTAACAGGCCCAGCAGCAGGATCAACAGGCCATTGGCAGTCAGTACGACTCGCATCTGTTTCGATGCCTTGATCGCCGTCATCGATTCTGGCTTGTCAAAATACATGAGCTTGATGATACGCAGGTAGTAATAAGCACCGATAATTGAGAACACCACGGCCACGGCGGCAAGTGCGACGAAACCGGAAGCGACCAGTTCTTTCAATACAAACCACTTGGACCAGAAGCCAAGGAACGGCGGTATACCTGCCATCGAAAACATCAGGCACATCATAATGAACGCAAACCAGGGCGAACGTTCAGACAAGCCCTTGAAGTCTTCCAGGTTCTCTGCCTCGAAATTGAAACGTCCGAGCAGGATGATCATGCCAAACGCACCCATGCTCATCATCGCGTAGCTGATAATGTAGAACATGGCGCCGGCGAACCCGGCCTGGGTACCTGCGATCAGGCCGAGGAACAGGTAGCCCACATGGGCAATGGTGGAATACGCCAACATACGCTTGATGTTACTTTGCGAGATAGCAATGATGTTACCTACCGCCATCGATAGTACCGCGAGGATCGTCAGGATAGCCTGCCAGTCCTCAACCAGTGGATATAAACCATCGACAAGAATGCGCATTGCCATGGCAAAGGCGGCAAGCTTGGGTGCAGTACTGATAAATAATGTCACCGATGTCGGTGCACCCTGGTACACATCAGGTACCCACATGTGAAACGGCGCGGCCCCAAGTTTGAAAGCGATACCGATGATCATGAAGATCATACCAAACACGAGGAAACTCTTGTTAATCGAGTCCGAGGCAATCGCATCGGCAATAGCGGATAATTGTATCGTGCCGGTCAGACCATAGATCATGGAAATACCGTACAGCAACATGCCGGATGCCAGTGCGCCCAGCACAAAGTATTTCATTGCGGCTTCAGACGCGGCCGGAGATTCCCGGTTCATGGCGACCATGGCATACAACGACAAGGACAACAGTTCCAGTCCCAGGTAAACCGATAACAGGCTGTAGGCCGAGGCCATGATCATCATGCCCAGTACAGCAAACAGCCCAAGCACGAAATACTCACCCTTGACCAGCTTGTTTTCCTTCAGGTACTCAAACGAATACAGGAAAACTACAAACGTGATTCCACAGATAAACGCCTTCAGTATCGTGCTCATGGAATCACTGATAAAGCTGTTATCAAAGATAACCTGCGTCACCGGCGGGTTGACAGACAGCACCAGTGACAATGTCAGCAGCAGGCTTGCCTGTGTCAGCCAATAGCTCAGCTTATGGTCCGGGTCGTTGCTGAAGGCATCCACGATCAGCACCAGGCATGCCAGTAGCAGCAAGGTTATCTCGGGTATTGCCAGTGCCAGTTCAGCGCTCATAGTTCACCATTTATAACAACTTGCTCTGCAAGGAATGATTGATCAGGTTTTCGACAGTGACATGCATGACATCAAACACCGGTGCGGGATAGATACCGAAAGCCAGCACCATTACCGCCAGCAGGAACAGGATCAGTGCCTCACGTCCGTTAATGTCTTTTAATTCGGCGACCTCTTCGCGTGTCACGTCACCAAACACGACACGCTTGTACATCCATAACGTATAGGCCGCGCCCAGTATCAATGTCAGTGCGGCAAAGAATGCAATCCAGAAACTGGACTGGAAACTGGCCAGGATGACAAGAAATTCGCCGACAAAACCCGATGTGCCGGGCAACCCGGAATTGGCCATCGCAAACAACATCATGAATGCAGCAAAGTAAGGCATGCTGTTGACCACACCGCCATAATCCTTGATCTGGCGACTGTGTAAACGGTCATACATAACGCCAACACAAAGGAACATGGCAGCAGAAATAAAGCCGTGCGAGATCATCTGCATCATCGCGCCTTCAACACCCATTATGGCACCGGATAATTGCCCGGTGTTGGCATAGATACTGAACGGGATAAAGAAACCAAGGGTGACAAAACCCATGTGCGAAATCGATGAGTAGGCGATCAGTTTTTTCATGTCTTCCTGCACCAGTGCCACGAAGCCGATATAGACGACCGCGATCAGTGACAGCACGATCATGAAATCATCGAAGTACAAGCTGGCATCCGGCGTGATGGGCAGACTGAAACGCAGGAAACCGTAGCCCCCCATCTTCAACATAATGGCTGCCAGGATCACCGATCCGCCGGTAGGTGCTTCAACGTGCGCATCCGGCAACCATGTGTGCACCGGCCACATTGGAATCTTCACGGCAAAGGCCAGGAAAAACGCCACAAAAATAAACTGCTGTGCCAGTAACGATAGTGGCACTGAGTGCATCATTTCTATCTCGAAACTGCCTGCCTTGACATACAGGTAAAGAAACGCCACCAGCATGAACACCGAACCAAGAAAGGTGTACAGGAAAAACTTGATGGTCGCATAAACGCGATTTGGTCCGCCCCAGATACCGATGATAATAAACATCGGGATGAGCATGGCTTCCCAGAAGACGTAAAACAGGATGGCGTCCAGGGCAGCAAACACACCATTCATCAAACCCGTCAGGATAAGGAAGGCGGCCATGTAATAGGAGATGTGCTTCTCGATTACTTCCCATGCGGCCAGTACGACCAGAATCGTGGTAAATGATGTCAACAGGATTAACGGCAGGGCAATACCGTCTATGCCAAGGTAATACTGGATATCAAATGCACTGATCCACGAGGCCTGCTCGACAAACTGCATTTCGACCACGCTGGTATCAAATTCAAGATACAGCATGACAGAAAAAACAAAGGTAATCACTGACACTGCCAGCGAGAAATACTTGACCGTTTGTTCCTGGCGGTCACCCGCAATCAACGCCCAGATACCACCAATGATCGGTGTCCAGATGAGCATGCTCAGTATGGGTAATTGAGTGATTGTCATACCTGTTACGTTATTATTTTTTTATGCTGGTTAATTCAGTATTCCATGCACGAACACGGCAATCAGCACCAGTAAGCCCATGATGATGGCAAAGGCATAGTGGTACAGGTAACCGGACTGTATGTGGCGTATCAGACCGGAAATAATCCCTACACTGCGTGCCGTACCGTTGACAAACAGGCCATCGATAATATTGATATCGCCAAAATTCCACAGGAACTGGCCAATGCCACGGGTTCCGCGTGCAAACACGGCCTGGTTAAAATCGTCAAAACCGTACTTGTTCTCGAGTATTCGATGAATGAAGCGAATGCGGCTGACCAGCATTTCCGGCAGTTGTGGAAACTTGATGTAACACAGCCACGCGACAAAGATACCGGCGAACGCCAGGTAAACCGGTGGGTGCTTAAAGGCATACAGCGTGAATAACAGGACGCCCTCGTAATGACTGCCTAACTGCGCCAACACATCATGCTCCGGTAACACATAGATGGTACTGCCAAAATAGTCACCAAACAGCATTGGACCAAGCAGGAATGCACCGAGTATTAATGAAGGAATGGCCAGTACCGACAATGGCACGGTTACAACCGACGGTGCCTCGTGTAAATGCATCCACGTCTCCTTGTCCATGCGTTCTTCACCGTGAAAAGTCATGAAGAACAGGCGGAAACTGTACAGTGCCGTGATAAATACTCCAGACAAAACGGCATAGTAGGCAAAGTCACTGCCGTAGATAGTCGAATGATGCACGGCCTCGATGATCGCGTCTTTCGAGAAAAAACCCGAGGTGCCCGGGAAACCGATCAAGGCTATCGTGCCGATAAAACAGGTCAGCCAGGTAATGGGCATTTTCTTGTAAAGTCCACCCATCTTCCGCATATCCTGCTCGTGATGCATGATGATTATGACCGAGCCAGCGGCAAGGAACAGCAATGCCTTGAAAAAGGCGTGGGTGACGAGATGAAACATGGCGGCGGCATATGCAGAGGCGCCCAGCGCAACGGTCATGTAACCCAGTTGCGACAGCGTAGAGTAGGCCACCACCCGCTTGATATCATTCTGCACCAGTCCCAGCAAGCCCATGAACAGCGCCGTGATCGAGCCAATAATCAGGATAAAACTCAGTGCCGTTTCAGAAAGCTCAAACAACGGCGACATGCGTGACACCATGAAAATACCGGCAGTCACCATGGTGGCCGCGTGGATCAGGGCAGAAATGGGTGTTGGGCCTTCCATGGAGTCAGGCAGCCACACGTGCAGCGGCACCTGTGCGGACTTGCCCATGGCCCCGATGAACAGGCAGATACAAATGACCGTCATCAAGGACCAGGTTTCCTGGCCAAATATCACGATTGTGGTATCCGCCATGCTATCGGCATTGGCAAAGACCTCGGCGTAATCCATCGTGTTGAAATACATCAATACTGCGGCGATACCAAGCAGGAAACCAAAGTCGCCGACACGGTTGACCAGGAAGGCCTTCAGGTTGGCAAATATCGCGGTGTCTTTCTTGTACCAGAAACCAATCAGCAGGTAAGACACAAGACCGACAGCCTCCCAGCCGAAAAACAGCTGCATGAAGTTATTCGACATGACCAGCATCAGCATGGCGAAAGTAAACAGGGATATGTAACTGAAGAAACGCTGGTAACCCGGGTCATCATGCATGTAGCCAATGGTATAGATATGAATCATCCAAGAGACAAACGTCACCACCACCATCATCGTGACCGATAACGGGTCAATCAGAAAACCGATCTCAAAGGTCAGACCACCGGTAGTTAACCAGGTATAGACAGACTGGTTGTAGTCAGCGCCGCCATCGAACATGTGGTACTTGTACGCAATCAACGACAGTATGCTGGAAACAGCCACGCCGATTATGGTTACCCAGTGCGCACCGCTACGGCCGATGATCTTGCCGAACAGGCCGGCAATGATTGAGCCAATAAGGGGCGCGAGGACGATGGCGAGGTATATTTGTTCCATGTATACGTCCATGCCCTACCCCTTCATGCTATCCAGTGATTCAACATTAATCGTATCCGTGTTCCTGAACATGACGATCAGGATGGCAAGGCCAATCGCGGCTTCTGCAGCAGCAACAGTCAGTATAAAGAAGACAAAGATCTGGCCATGGATATCGCCGAGGAAATACGAGAAGGCAATAAAATTCATGTTGACCGACAACAGCATCAACTCGATACACATCAACAGGATAATGACGTTTTTCCTGTTCAGGAATATTCCCGCCACGCTGATACAAAATAGCATTGCGGCAAGCAGCAGGACGTTGGTTAACGTGATCATGATTTCTTCTCGGCCTCCATCTTGATCACGCGCAGGCGGTCCGCTTTCTTGACGAATACCTGCTGGCTGGGGTCTTTCGACTTGGTGATCTTCAGCTTGCTCATACTCAATGAAATGGCAGCTATGATGGCCACCAGCAATATTGCGCCGGCAATCTCGAACTGGTACAGGTACTGGGTATACAAGGTCATGCCCAGTTCGCGGGTATTACTCTGGTCGGCACCGAGCGTGTTGAACGTCTGGAATTCAGGCGACAGGAAATAATCGGAGCCGACCACCAGTCCCATAGCAATCATCATTAGTACCGCCACTGCCAGCCCGACTGGCAGGTAACTGGCGAAACCACCGCGTATGGTTGCCACATTGATATCGAGCATCATGACCACGAACAGGAATAACACCATGACGGCACCGACGTAGACCAGCACCAGTGCAATGGCCAGGAATTCAGCATGCAGCAACAACCAGATCGCCGCCGAGCAGAAGAAGGCAAGAACCAGGAACAACGCGGCATGCACAGGATTGCGCATAATCACGACCATGGCCGCTGAAGCCAGCAGCAAGGCACCAAAGATATAAAAGACAACCAGTTCCATAATTTTTTTTAAGCTATAAACAAGTATCAGCGATACAACGCATCCAGGGCGCGATCTTCGGCAATCTGTTTTTCAGCCATATCTCCAACTTCAAGCAGACGCTGCTTGGTCATTAACAAGTCACCACGTTGTTCACCGTGGTATTCAAAAATTCGTGTCTCTACAATCGAATCGACCGGGCAGGACTCCTCGCAGAATCCGCAAAAGATACACTTGGTCAGGTCTATGTCGTAGCGCGTGGTGCGGCGACTGCCATCCTCACGCGGTTCTGATTCAATAGTAATTGCCACAGCCGGACACACTGCTTCACAGAGTTTGCAGGCAATACAGCGCTCTTCCCCATTCGGGTAGCGACGCAATGCATGCAGGCCGCGAAAACGATGCGATTGTGGTGTTTTTTCTTCCGGGTATTGCACCGTAACCTTGCGCTTGAACATGTAGCGCCCGGTCAAACGCAGTCCCTTGATCAATTCCCACAGAAACAAGCTGGTAATGTAATTTTTAACGTTATTAATCATAGTCATTTATCAATCAAACCATGGAGGCACACCGGCAACGACCAGCACTGAAACCACCACCAGCCAGACGATAGTGATTGGGATAAATACTTTCCAGCCCAGTCGCATGATCTGGTCATAGCGGTAGCGCGGGAACGTCGCCCTGAACCACAGGAACAGGAACATGAATAATGATGTTTTAATCAGC
Organism: Gammaproteobacteria bacterium; assembly: GCA_965229565.1. Classification (GTDB taxonomy): domain Bacteria; phylum Pseudomonadota; class Gammaproteobacteria; order Eutrophobiales; family Eutrophobiaceae; genus JANQNX01. Next base: position 2,324,994 of record OZ245888.1, read on the forward strand.
AACCAGTGAATCCCGGAACCCAGTAATGGCCCAATGACCGGTGCGGCAAAAACCGACTCGGGCAGTATGCCCTGCAATGGTGACAACCAGCCGCCCAGGAACAACAGGGCAGACAATATGGCAATCAGGATCATGTTGGCATATTCCGCCATGAAGAACACGGAGAAAGCCATACCACCGTATTCCACATGAAAACCGGCTACGATCTCGGACTCGCCTTCGGCCACATCAAACGGGGCACGGTTGGTTTCAGCCACGCCAGAAATAAAATAGATAACAAACAGCGGCAGTAACGGTAACCAGAACCAGTGAACAAAACTGCCTGACTGGGCCATGACGATATCACCCAGGTTCAGACTACCAGCGGCCACCAGTACCCCGACCAGGGCAAAGCCCATGGCAATCTCGTAGGCCACGATCTGCGCGGCCGAACGAATGGCGCCCAGGAAGGCGTACTTCGAGTTCGATGCCCAGCCGGCGATGATCACACCGTAGACAGCCAGCGACGTCAGCGCCAGTACATAAAGCAAACCAGCGTTGATATCAGCCAATACCTTTGTGTCATCAAAAGGGATTACCGCCCAGGCTGCCAGTGACGGAGCCAGAGAAACAATCGGTGCGATCACGAACAAGGTCTTGTTCGAACCAGACGGGATAACAATCTCTTTAACTATCAGCTTAAGGGCATCGGCGATAGGTTGTCCCAATCCCCACAGTTTAAAACCAAAGAAACCGACACGGTTAGGTCCAATACGCCCCTGGATAAAACCGATGAGCTTGCGTTCGGCATAGGTAAAGTAGGCAACGGTTAACAAGACGGGGGTGAGAATCGCCATGATCTTCAGGTTCGTTTGCAATATGTACAAACCCTCTTCCTGGAAATCAGCAGGAAACATGATGCCGGCCATGGGCGTCAGCACGTTGATGGTAATGAACTGGTAAAGTGCATCCATCATTACATCAACCACTCACCTTGATAGCACCAAAACTTGCACCCAGTCCAACCTGCTTCGGATGACCGGAATGAATCAGCACGCAGTTATCCGGAACACGGTCATCGATACTCACCGGTAATCTTACCGTCGTATCGTCCTGCTGTACGCTGGCTTCCACGCCTGCAGACAGCTTTAATGACTCCGCTGTTGTTGTGTTGATATGTAACATGCCATCCGCCACATCGCTGGTGGCCTGTAATGCTTTCGCCCGACGACAAACCGGGTCAATCGCATTCATCGGTACATCACTGATGCGTTGCATACCCTGTACGCTATCCGGCTCACGTAGGGTCCCGGACCATTTGCCCATATTGTCAGGCTGGATATTACCTATCGCGCCCATGGCCTCGGTCAATACATCTGTTGAAGAAACGTAATCAAATCCCTGCAGGTCAAAATAGTTACCAAGAACGCGCAGGATCTTCCAGGCCGGTCGCGATTCACCAACTGGTGCAGCAACACCGGTAAATGTCTGCACATCACCGGCAACATTTATATAGGTACCCGATGTTTCGGCGAAGACGGAGGCAGGTAGCAAGATATCCGCATAGTCATTCATGGCCTCGCTTCGATAGGCTGTCAGCGCAATGACCAATCCACATTTCTTCAGCGCCTGTAATGCATCATTACCATTCCAGCAATCAAGCTCGGGCTCAACATTGAGTAACAGGTAGGCATCCATGTTATCGGCAAACATATCGGCAATCGGCTTGCCGGGCTCCGGGTCCGGTTGGCCACCGGGTATACGATGCGGAACGGCACCACTCAACCAGGCACCACTGGTATTGGCCGCCTCGGCCAGGTAACCAAAACGACAATTCGTCAGTTCTGCCAACAGGCCTGCCAGTGTGCGCAGGCTGGAAAAACGGGGATGTGCCATTGCCGTGTTGCCAAGTAAGACCACCGCATTGTCTGCATCCTGCAATGACTCGGCAATAGCGCGATGTGTGTCCGTTACCGGGACACCATTTAACAAGGACACCACGTTGCCGGGCAGACTGGCATTATTGTTATCGACGATGACTTTCACGATGGCCGCCAGTTCGTTCACCATGGCTGCAGGACTAACGATAATTTTATTGGCCAGGTCATAATTCAGGTCATAATCCACAGGGTTGATGACTGAAATCCTGGCTCCCTTGAGCGTCGATTTTCGCAAACGGTGGTTCAATATAGGTTGCTCTTTCCTGACATGACTGCCAATCAACAAACCGGCATTGATATTTTCCAACTCGGTGATGCTGCTACCCAGGTGTGGAAATACGGGTGCATTATCCTGGTCTGATGTATCCACCTGGCGCAGGCGTGTGTCGATATTACTGCTGCCCAGCCCACGCATCAGTTTTTGCAACAAATAAAGTTCTTCCAGCGTGGAAGATGGTGATGCGATCGACCCCAAGGCACTGGTGTTAATCTTACCCAACCTGTTTCTTACTTCCTGCAGGGCAATTTCCCAGTCAACGTCTTGCCATTCACCATCACGTTTAATCATGGGTGACTGCAAACGATCCTCGGAATAAATACCCTCGTAACTAAAACGATCACGGTCCGAAATCCAGACCTCGTTAATCGCCTCGTTGTTTGCCGGCACCACGCGTTTCACCCTGTCTGACTTAACGTGTACGTGCAAATTGGAGCCCACCGAATCATGCGGCGCAATCGCATCACGTTGTACCAGTTCCCAGGTTCGGGCCGAATAGCGAAACGGCTTGGAAGTCAGTGCGCCAACCGGGCACAGGTCAATCACATTTCCGGATAATTCGGATTCAACACTCTTTTCAATGTAAGTACCAATGGTCATGTTCTCACCGCGTCCGGTGGCACCAAGTTCCCTGAGTCCGGCTATCTCTTCGCCAAAGCGTACGCAGCGTGTGCAATGAATACAGCGCGTGAGATCGGTCTGGATGAGCGGCCCAATGTTCTTGTCTTTAACAACACGTTTCTTTTCCTGGTAACGGGACACATCCTGCCCATAACCCATGGCCAGGTCCTGTAATTCACATTCACCACCCTGGTCGCAAATAGGGCAATCCAGCGGGTGATTGATGAGCAGGAATTCCATGATGGCCTTTTGTGCCTCTACCGCGGCCTTTGAACGGGTACGAACAATCATGCCTTCCATGACCGGGGTGGCACAGGCAGGCAGTGCCTTGGGCGCCTTCTCTACTTCGACCAGGCACATGCGACAATTGGCAGCCACAGTCAGCTTATTGTGATAGCAAAAGCGCGGCACATAAATATCATTGGCATCGGTAACCTCGATCAACATCTGTCCCCTGCGAGCGGACAGTTCCTTGCCATCTACTTCTATAAGAATATGTTCGTCTGACATGCTGTCTTACGCCGCCTGGTTACTGGTTTGCTTGCTGCCTGGGCCAACCATGCAGCACTTGTTATCAATATGGTATTGAAATTCTTCACGGAATTGCTTGACGAAGCTCCTGACCGGCCATGCTGCGGCATCACCAAAGGCACAAATAGTCCTGCCTTCAATCTTGCTGGCGACATCATCAAGCTTGTCGAGATCGCCCTGCGTACCCTTCCCTTCCTCGATGCGTTTCACAACACGATACATCCAGCCGGAACCTTCACGACAGGGAGTACACTGACCACAGGACTCGGCAAAATAGAAACGTGAAATACGTTCCAGCGCCTTGACCATGCAGGTTTGATCGTCCATGACGATCAGCCCACCGGAACCGAGCATGGAACCAGCCTTGGAAATCGAATCGTAATCCATGTTGACGTCCATCATGACTTCACCACGGACTACCGGGCAGGAACTGCCACCGGGTATCACGGCCTTGAGTCCACGACCATCACGCACACCGCCAGCCATTTCCAGTAACTTTGCAAACGGCGTTCCCAGCGGGATCTCGAAGTTACCCGGGTTATTAACGTGGCCACTGACAGAAAAACATTTCATGCCACCACTGTTGGGCACACCTTTCTCGGAAAACCAGGAGCCGCCGTTACGAATAATGCTGGGCACCGAGGCATAGCTCTCGGTGTTGTTAATAGTTGTCGGCCTGCCATAGAGTCCAAAATTAGCCGGGAATGGAGGCTTGAAACGCGGCTGCCCTTTCTTGCCTTCCAGTGATTCCAGCAACGCGGTTTCCTCACCACAAATGTAGGCGCCGGCGCCGAGGGTGGCATAAATATCGATACTTGTACTACTGCCAAGGATGTTCTTGCCGAGGAAACCGTTTTCATAGGCCTCCTTCAGCGCATTTTCAAAACGGATGTAAGGCTCATCCATGAATTCGCCACGTAGATAGTTGTAACCAACACTGGCACCGGCGGCATAACAGGCGATGGTCATACCCTCGATCACCGAATGTGGGTTAAAACGTAGTATATCCCGGTCCTTGCAAGTGCCTGGCTCACTCTCATCCGAGTTGCAAACCATGTATTTCTGGCCAGGTGCCGTTCTGGGCATGAAACTCCATTTCAGTCCGGTCGGAAAGCCAGCCCCACCGCGGCCTCGCAGGTTGGATGACTTTACCTCGTCAATTACCTGTTCTTTTGTCATGTTGCCGTTAATGATCTTTTTTAACGCTTCGTAACCGCCGGTCTTGAGGTAACTATCAAGCGTCCAGGGTTCATCGTATTGCAGCGTGGCGTAGCAAACGGTATTTAATTCCATCTTATCCATCTCTTGACTCAGTCCAGCCCATCGAGTATTTCGTCTACTTTTTCAGGCGTCAGGTTTTCATAATAAATATGATCGACCATCATCATCGGCCCACCGCAGCAGGCCGCCAGGCATTCTTCTTCACGCTTGATAAAAAACTTGCCATCCGGTGTTGATTCACCGGTTTTCACGCCCAGTTTTTTCTCAACATGCTGCACGATCTCGTCCGAACCCATCAACATGCAGGAAATATTGGTACAAACCGAAATGCTGTGGCGGCCACATGGTTTTGTTTCAAGCATGGAATAAAAAGAGGCAACCTCGTAGACAGCGATATTAGGCATACCAATATAGTCAGCCACTGCATCCATCAATTCTGTGGTCAGGTAACCGTGGTTCTGGTGCTGCGCCTCACGCAGTGCTGCCAGCACCGCTGAGCGCCTGCGGTCTGCCGGGAATTTAGCCAGCCACTTGTCGATCTCCTCGATCGTGTGCTGACTTAAAATATTTTCTTTAACTTCAGACATTATTAATTCATATATTCCCAACGAAGGGATTAGAGCAAGTCATTTCTTTCAATACGCATTTTATTTTCGTAGCCATAATCAACAACTAAAAAACAAAACTTTTGCTTTCAGCCGAGGCGCGAACATTCTTGCGTCCGCTGAAAAATTAGAACAAGTCATTTCTTTCAAAACAGATTTTATTTTTATAATCATGCTAGAACTAAAAAACGAGACTTTTGCTTTCAGACGAGACGCTAGCAATTTGAGAAGCGCAGTGTATATGTAATACATGAGCATTCGAAAATTGCGTAGCAACGAAGTATCAAAGTAAAAGCCGAAGTTTTTCATCGATCTATTTCGCCAAAGACAATGTCCTGTGTTCCAATTACCGCAACAACATCTGCAAGCATGTGTCCTTTTACCATTTCATTCATGGACGCCAGGTGCGGAAACCCCGGTGCACGAATCTTGACGCGGTAAGGCTTGTTGGCACCGTCCGATACCAGGTAAATACCAAACTCGCCCTTGGGATGTTCAACCGCACTGTAAACCTCGCCGGGAGGTACACAATAACCCTCGGTAAATAATTTAAAGTGATGGATTAATGACTCCATGTCATCTTTCATCTCTTCACGAGTGGGCGGCACCAGCTTGTGATCATCGATCATGACAGGCCCGGGATTTTGCCGTAACCAGTCAGTACACTGCCTGATGATGCGGTTTGACTGTCGCATTTCCTCGACGCGTACCAGGTAGCGATCGTAACAGTCACCGTTGGTGCCCAACGGGATATCGAAATCCATACGGTCATACACGTCATAAGGTTGTTTTTTACGCAGGTCCCATTCAACGCCTGATCCACGCAGCATCGGACCGGTAAAGCCAAGCTGCAATGCACGTTCAGGAGTGACCTCGCCAATACCCACGGTGCGCTGTTTCCAGATTCGATTATCGGTTAACAGGGTTTCATATTCATCCACGCAGGTGGGAAAACGCTCGGTAAAAGATTCAATAAAATCCAGCAGGCTACCCTGTCGGTTTTCATTCATGCGATCGACTTCTTCCTGGCTGTGCCATTGTGATGCCTCGTACTTCGGCATGATTCTGGGCAGATCGCGGTACACACCACCGGGACGGAAATACGTTGCGTGCATACGCGTACCTGAGACTGCTTCATAGGTATCCATCAGGTCTTCACGCTCACGGAAACAATACAGGAACATGGTCATGGCACCGATATCCAACCCATGCGCACCAAGCCACATCAGGTGGTTCAATATACGGGTAATCTCGGCAAACATGACGCGGATATACTGCGCACGTTCCGGCGGCTCGATGCCAAGCAGCTTTTCAATGGCCAGTACGTAGGCATGTTCATTACACATCATGGATACATAATCGAGTCGATCCATGTAACCAATGCTCTGGTTAAACGGTTTGCTTTCGGCCAGTTTCTCGGTCGCGCGGTGTAATAGTCCAATATGCGGATCGGCTCGTTCAATAACCTCGCCATCCATCTCCAGTACCAGTCGCAATACACCGTGCGCAGCAGGGTGTTGCGGGCCGAAATTCATGGTCATATTACGAATCTCAGGCATCGGTCTGCTCCTGCTCATGGTCTACGTAGCGACTGTCATCACGAATGACTCGCGGAACAAGTACCCTGTTGGTAATCGTCACCGGCTGGTAAACCACGCGCTGCTTGTCCGGGTCGTAGCGGACCTCGACATTACCTTCAAGCGGAAAGTCTTTACGGAATGGATGGCCAATAAAACCATAGTCGGTCAGGATGCGGCGCAGATCGGGATGGTTATCAAACAGGATTCCGTACAGGTCAAACGCCTCGCGCTCATACCAGTTTGCGCCACTCCATACGGAAGTCACCGATTCAACTCGCGGCACGTTACTGTCCAGGAAACAACGTACACGCAGTCGGATGTTATGTGTCAACGAGAGTAAATGATAAACAACGGCAAAGCGATTGGCGGCATCAGCCTCGGCAACGCCGATACTGTCGCGCCCACGGCTGAAGCCGGTAGACGTGGTTTCTTTAGTTGCCCAATCGCTATGTCCGTAGCTCAGGTAGTCGATGCCACACAGATCGGACAACTGGCAAAAGGCAAATGCCGGTTCATCACGTAACGCCTTGCAAACGCCCAGCAACTTGTCTGCAGGTACGACCAGCGTCACTTCGCCGCGATCGCAGATACAGCCGGAGATTTCTGAGCTAAAACGTTGTTCGAGTTTTGTCGCAAGATTTGCGGCAGTTTCCGTCATATATATAAGTACTATGGTTTTAGCGCGCGATGGTATTCGTACGCCTTATTTTCTTTTGTAATTGAATAATTCCAAACAGAAGAGCTTCTGCCGTCGGCGGACAACCGGGCACATAAATATCCACCGGCACGATGCGGTCACAGCCACGCACCACTGCATATGAATAGTGATAGTAGCCGCCACCGTTGGCACAGGACCCCATGGATATTACCCAGCGAGGCTCATTCATCTGGTCATAGACCTTGCGCAGTGCCGGTGCCATCTTGTTGACCAGCGTACCAGCCACGATCATCACGTCAGACTGGCGCGGACTGGGTCGAAACACCATACCAAACCGGTCCAGGTCGTAACGGGCAGCACCTGCCTGCATCATTTCCACGGCACAACAGGCAAGACCAAAGGTCATCGGCCACATGGAACCCGTGCGCGCCCAGTTCACCAGGTTATCAACGCTGGTAGTAACGATTCCGTGTTCGTGAATTTTTTCTTCGGCGCCCATTATTACTCCCACTCCAGCGCACCCTTGCGCCACTCGTAGATAAACCCGATAACAAGCACCCCCAGGAAAATCATCATGGCCCAGAAACCTGCCATGCCGATACCGTCCAGGGCAACAGCCCAGGGAAAAAGGAAGGCGATTTCGAGGTCAAAAATGATAAATAAAATAGCCACGAGGTAATAACGTACGTCAAATTTCATGCGCGCGTCTTCGAAGGCCTCGAAACCACACTCGTAGGGAGAATTTTTTTCCGCGTCAGCACGCGCGTGCCCCATCACCTTGCCCAGAATAAGACCCAGCGCCATCAGGACGACACCCAGTCCCAATCCAAGCATCACGAACATCAAGATAGGAACGTAATTTGTCAACATTCTGTCAATTTCCAGGAAAATTTTAAGGCTTTACTGCAGTGCACGATTATACAGCAAGACCCCGGTCTAGCACCTAAAAATCCGGCAACAATTTTCATTTTTTCAAGGACTTTGCGACGGTCTATAACGTCAGTCATCTGCAAGTAAGTAACAGGTACGACGGCTAATAACATGAAATGTAAAGGAAAATGTAAATTCTTTAGACTGAGGCCTGAATACTGAAGCTTTCAACTACCGATATCAAGTTTTTACTGACCAGGCGATGATCATGGATAGTCTCGTGCTCGCCACGCGCTGCACAGCGGGAGTGAAAGAAAACGAGAGGCCGGGCAATCAACCTTACATGCAGATCGGCCAGGAGACCTTGATGCTACTACTGTTTGTTTGCATCAACGCTCGTTGAGGTACGTCTGCCGGGCGCGGTTGTATCTGAAAACAGAAGTATCAGTCAGTAACAAGCTGGAAACTTTAAGAAGATTGCAATCTGCTGGCCTGATTATCAATGGCGATGGTGATTAACATCCTGAACAGGCGTCTTTGCACCTTGTGTAACACCATGTACTCGGGGTGCCACTGCACGCCAATAACAAAAGGCAGTTGCTCATGTTCAATCGCCTGGACAATACCATTGGGCTCACGTGCGGTGATGCGTAATCCCTCACCGAGTTTATCAATCGCTTGATGGTGCAAGGCGTTGATGCGACATTTTTGTATCTCCAGCGCACGCGCCAGGTGTGAACCGGGCTCTACCAGGATGTCCTTGGTTGGAAAGACGCTACGCGGTATTGCTTCTTCTTCGTAAAACTCGGCAATATCAGAATGCAGGTCGCCGTCGTAAAAACGATTAATGAGCTGTGAGCCGCGACAGATACCCAGGACAGGCAGCTGTCTTTCCAGGGCCTGCTTCAGTAAACCTATTTCCAGCTCGTCACGGGCGACATCTATTTCATGTCCATCCTTAAGACTGACCAACCGACGAAAGACAAAGATTACCGGGTAAACAATCAACATCAACAGGCTGACAAGTATATTACGACTGCTGATTGCCTCCTGGTCCAGTTCCAGTTCACTGAAATCAAAATCCGGAGCGATATCTGCGCCACCGCCGATAACCAGCCCATCCAGCTTGTCGATATCTACGCCGCGAGACGGTGTAATGCGGGTCGGCCAGCCTCCCTGCAGTAATATAGCGAGCGCCGTGAATAGCCACGCGGCTATACCGCCCCGGTCAGGTCCGGTTACACCTATGCAGGGTCGTGTCAGGGTCATGATAACTGGTTTGAAAGGTGGTCAACCCATTTACCTTTAGTTGCAAACAGCGAACCGCGCCTGGTCTTCCAGTAATCATTAGTTAATTGCTCCAGCAATGCACTGTTTGCAGCCAGTTTTTCGATTGCTAACCAGTACTGCCACTCGTTTGCTACGTTCCAGTCCTCTTCGTCTATCAGGCAATTCGGCAAGCGATAATGGAAGGCTGGCCGAGGCTTTATCAATTCAGGTTCGGTAGCCTTCCGCATGACTTTGTCTTCATCGATATCGGCAAAACAGGGCATCATATCCAGTGCAAAATTTCTTGATTTAACCAGCCTGAGATAGTCATCAATAAGACCATTAATATCTGGACGATAGTCATTGTCGAGTAACACTTCCAGGTAATCGTCAGGGTATTCCTTGATATAACGGCTGACCTGCCGTGTCAGGTCGACGTCACTTACTTCGCATATCCAGTCGTATAGCAAGGCATAGGCTCGTATATGTGACAGCAGATACTCCGCTTCCTGGCTGCAAGCTTCAATATTTATATGTAAGCCAAAGGCATAAAGAATGGAAGCGCCGCTGCCCTTCGCCTTGCCCTTGCGCAATGTCTCGGTCAGGTCTTCAACTATATTCATTTTGGACATCGGCAGCGGCGGTGACACTATTTCCACTGGCACGACGGTCTCCGCCAGGTCTTTTAATACACGTTCGAGCTTTTTCTCCTGGTCCAGTTCATCCAGGTCGATACCGACATCACCCAAAAATTGCTTGTATTTTTCTTCTTTCAACAGGGACGCATCCAGTTCAACACCGAAAGGTCCAAACTCAGGTTGCTCAATCTCGTACAAAAAGGCGTTCTTTTTCCTGACCGAACCTTTAACGAGACCGGCCACTAACGAAACGCTGTCATCAAGGCTGATGCCGGAATACTCGAATTCGAACCCTACGTGTCGTTCAGTGCCTTGTTCGGTTTTTGTTTTTTGAGGAAGTTTTAAAGTCATTTGTTAAAACTACCATCAAATTGCCACAGGCGACAGATCGACGTGTCCCTACCACTGCTGCGGTACTTTTTGAATCTGGCTGATGTCGTAGCCTTCAGTTTCCAGCATGGCCAGCAATTCAGTGTATAACCCGGAAGGAATGGTTGGTTGTCGCGCCATTATCCAGACGTAGTCACGCTTGTTGCGGCCGATAACCGTCACCGAGTAATCATCGTTTAAGTAAACGATCCGGTAATCGGCCTTGAATGGCCAGATGAATTGCATACCCCATACGGCGTTGGAAGCTTCATCCTTCACATAACCGGTCGGTTCATAGACCTTACGGTCTCCGTCAAAACCGCCCTTGTTAAAACTGAACGTAGTTTCAATATGGCCTTCTTCATTCAGCTCATATGACTCAACTGCGTTATAGGCCTCGCGTTCGATAAAGGTGGGAATATTGGCAATAACATACCAATCGCCCATGAAACGCCGCAGGTCGACGTAGTTGACCGTGCTAATTGGTTTAGCGGGCATGGCAGTGCAAGCAGTTAAAAAAATTGACAGCGTAATAAGTAAGCTTCTTGACATCGTTGGCACCCGGATAGATTTTCATAACGAGACATTAGCCCCAACAACATCAGGACAGCGTGAGTGAATTGTGAAAAGATCGTGAAGAACTATTGGCCATGCATAGTGTGATGCCTCTAGAAAATAGCCACAAAGGTGGCCGTTACATTCTCCAAAATTGATAGTTATTATTGTTCTAAATTTCTCTCTGTATCATCTTTAATCTCGTTGATATTCTGCAACATGCTTTTACCAAGTGCATCAACGTTACTTTCATCCGATTCCAGTGTCTGCTTTGTCTTTTCAGCCAGCTCAAACTTGCTTTGCTCCAGCTGGCGCAAGCGTTCCAGTTCAGACAGGGTATAGGCTTCCCATTTCCTCGCATCGTTGAAACTGTCTTTGAAACCCTTGGCACGTCTGAAAGACTGCAATGCATCCTCGTATTTCTTGATATTGAAATTCGCCATGCCAAGTAACATTAGATTATTGTCAGGATTCTTCATTCCGCCTTTCTCATCCGCCTTCTTCGCGGCTTCGACTGCCTTTTCAAAGTCCCCTGCATCAAAATAGACGCCCGCAAGGCGTGCGTACAAGAGCCCTTTTTCAGCAATACTAGCGGCTTCTTCAAGTGCAGGTATTGCCTTCTTATGTTCATTGGCCTGCGCCCATGCGTTGGCCAGTGTCTCCATATTTTTAGGATTGGCCTCTATCATCTTCTTGTTCATACCGGTTTCGATAATCTTGCCGGCCTTATAAGGGACATCCTGGCCAAGGAACATATAAGCCAGGTTAAGTACCTCTGATTCCGATTCCAGTTTTCCACTCTCGTAGAGCGCATCATAGGTCGTAAGGCGTTTCAACTCATTGCCAACTTCACCATAGAGTCCCGCGATCTGGCGCAGGTAAATGGTCTTTGGATACAGATCCAGTAATTGTTTGTAGGTGTTGAGAGTGTTTTCCGGATCGTTGTTATCAAAGTGCACCGCAGCTTTCAGGCGTAACCAGTTTTCATTGATCTTTTTACCCTCGGCCTGCTCAAGTGCTATAGCACTATCCAGGTTCCTGATAGCGGCATCGTGTGACTTGGTCTGGTAGTAGCACTGGGCCAGGATTATATGCGCGGTTGCCGTGGGTTTGGGGACTTCCTTTAGCCACTCTTCCATCAGTTTGATAACAGAAGTGTAATCCTCAGTCTGGAAATATAGTTGCGCCATTGTGTACTTGGCCGTCAACTTCAAACCCGCAGGTGCATCCGGCTCTGCTACGATATTCCTGTAGGCATTGATTGCATCCTGGTATTTTTCCTGACTGGCATAGATATAAGCGTAAAAATTCCACATCTGGCTTTTGGCATAACTATTAAGCTTGTCACTATTCTTGATTTTATCCAACGTCAGCAAAGCCTGATCGAATTGTTCGTTCTGAGTGAGTTCCTGCGCTTCCATCAATACATCAAACGTTGCTGCATCGATAGCCCCGGTTGCGGTAGTACCATCTTTTTCGCGTGCCATGACATGTACCGAACCCAGGACAAGCGATAATAAAATGACAACAGATAGATATTTTTTTCTGTTAAACATCATTTACTCCTCGAGCTCATAGGTAATCCTTGTCTGAACGCCGGGCACCTCGACAGGTTCACCATTAATTACCCTGGGCTTGTACTTGTAGCGAAGAACAGAATCAACTGCGGACTTGTTAAAAATACTTTCAGGTTCAGCTTGAATAACAACAGGGTCCTTTACTGTACCTTGCTTGGTCACGGTATATTCAACGATGACATACCCCTCTATGCCCCTGCTCACGGCCCTTCGTGGGTATTGGGGAGCCACCTTAACTATGGGTAAATACTCACCGTCTGTAGCCGATAACCCGGCACCGATATCCAGGTCAAGGTTGGCTTTAATCTTGCCGGGCGCTGCGACCTGGCCGACTTCCGCATTACCGTCAATCTTGTCGAAATCCTGCTCGGGAATTTCCGGCGGTGGTGTCTCGTCAACCTTGGGTTTCTCCGGTTTTTCTATCGAGCGCATCATCTCAATCTCGGCTTCGGGCATATGGATGTCCGGCAGCTTGATTCGTTCTGACTGCTGTAATTCCTTGTCTGCAAATTCGATCAGACTCACCATCAATACCAGCAACAACAGCGTAACCAGTGCAGCCTGGGGAATAACAAACAATGATCTCAGGAAAATTCGCATGATATGAATACTGTCTCTGGCAATATCACATACTTGCTAGTTAGAGCTTTCGGTAGCCAGTGATACTTTTTCATGCGGCACCACTTCCCTGGCAGCGTCCAGCACGGCGGTAAAGGTTTTAACCGACGCCAGTTCATCAGCCTGTATCACCACACCACCTTCCGGGTTTTCTGCATGCAGCCTTTCAATATTTGCGCGCACTGAACGTACGTCGACACGGCGCTTGTCTATCCAGATACTGTTATCCGCATTAATGGCCACCAGTACCGTGGTATTGTCTTTCTGATCCGAAGTTGATGCATCAGGACGGTTAACTTCAACACCCGCCTCCTTGATAAAGGTGGCAGTCACGATAAAGAAAATTAGCATGATGAACACCACGTCCAGCATGGGAGTCAGGTCGATTACGCCTTCATCATCCGCGTCGGAATAGGAACTGAATTTTCGCTTTCTCATAAATTAATGATCCATGGTTAGATGTTCTTCTATCAATTGCTTTTCACGCGACGCCTTGCGTGTAATATAAATGTTCGCAAATACGCCGGACAGTGCAGCAACCATACCGGCCATAGTTGGAATGGTGGCCCGGGAGACACCGCCCGCCATTGATTTGGCATCGCCGCCACCGGTTATCGATAGAATCGTAAACACGTCAATCATGCCGGTAACGGTACCCAGCAGGCCAAACAGGGGACACACTGCAATTAATGTTTTAATCAGGGAGAGGTTTTGTTCGATTTTTATCCGCGTCTCGGAAATTAATTTTTCACGAATGGCCTGCGCTGCCCAGGATGTTCGTTCCTTTCGGCTTTCCCACGTCTTAATGATGACATCGGCATCACGCTGATAACCTGAAAAGAAATACCACATACGTTCCAGCATCAGGGCCCACATTACAAAAGTGAGCACGGCTATGAGGTATAGCACCGGTCCACCAGCGATAAAGAAGTTGTTTATCGCTTCCAGTGCATCCAGTAAGTAAAGTAGCATTTTCTCTTACCTTGCTGGAAAGTAGTTAGTTACCTGCGCGCTCGGCAACTATGCCGGCACTTTGTTCTTCCAGTATATGCAGCATCTTTTTGGCCTTGCCATTAAGCATGGTATGCAGCAATAGGGTTGGTATGGCTACAATCAGGCCCAGCACGGTTGTTACCAGTGCACTCGAAATACCACCCGCCATGGCCTTGGGGTCTCCCGCACCATAAATGGTGATCGCCTGGAACACGATAATCATACCGGTCACCGTACCCAGCAACCCCAGTAATGGCGCTACCATGGCAATGATTTTGAGTAATGACAGCCCGGACTGGATTTTCGGACTTTCCTTGAGGATGGCCTCGCCCAGTTTGAGTTCCAGGCTTTCAGTATCAGACCCTTTGTTTGACTCAGCCACGGAAAGTATGCGACCAAGTGGATTGCTTGTGCTGATTTCTTTCTTCTTGAGCTGTGCATTGATCTTTGCTGAGGTGACAGAGAGAGCAAAGAAGCGCCATAACGCGACCAGTAATGCAAACCCACCCAGCGCGGTGATGATATAACCCACCTGTCTTCCCTGATGCCAGCGCTCTTCCAGGGTTGGCGTATTTATTATGGCCTTAAGGAAACCACCACCGGCTGCACCGGTCGGGTCAATACCAACTGCAACCACACCGCTGGATGCATTCTGTAATGCCGCTGCACCCTCAGCCAGACCCTGGGGCTGTCTCGGTAATACAGACACACCGCGGGTATCGGCATCATATGCCAGGTAGTCACCATTTGAGACAAGGTTAAACAAGCCAATGCGTACTATTTCCCGGTTTGTATCGGTGCCAACAGTCGCCGGGTATTTCACCGTTCGACCTGATTCCGTCATTTCACGATGCAGTTCGAACCAGACTCTCTCTATCTCCTCAATAGTCGGCAAGTCCGTATCGCTATTCATTTTTTTGATCAGGTCACGCAGGAACTCTTCCCTATCAGCAAACTGGCTAGTAGTAATAGATGTTTGGAAACGGCTGCGAAGATCACCGGCAGCACCGGTAAGGTGGCCAAACAATTCTTTCAGGGCACCCAAACGTTCATTGCGCTGCTGGCGTTTTTCTTCAACCTGTAGTTCATTAGCATTGAATTGTACTTCCAGTTCAGCACTCTTTGCTTCAAGTGCTTTTACTTCTGCCATGGCTTCACGAATGCGCGCTTCCTGCTGTTGCTTTTCTTCCATGAAGGCTTTTTCCCGCTGCTTGTTATCGGCAGCATCTTTGGCCCTGCCCTCTTTCACCTGTTGCAACAATTGATTCATTGACAAGGTGTCTTCTGCCAAGACGGCAACTGGAACCTGCAGGCCCAACAAGATGAACCCTGCCATGGCCGCCCGGCTTATTTTATTTATAGTTTTCATTGGGCCACCTCTGGAGCTGAAATCGGTAACTTGACAATATCAATCGAGGCCTGTTTTTTTGCCATCTTAATACCGTTTCTTATCGCGTTTCGATAGGTAACATTATCCAGCACTTCCCATTTGCGGCTGTCGTTGTTCCAGCGCGCCGAGATCAACGTGTCCTTGGTCTGGCTAACCATGGCGATACGTCCAACTCTCAACACATCGACTTCATGCTCGGTACCATCAATTGTTATAATGTCCTGATAGCTGTCTATCTTGCGACCGTATTCATTTTCGATTTGATAGGCTTCAATGACCTGGCGGAATTTCTCTGCCACATCAATATCCGCAGACATCAGGTTGTCCCGTATAAATGCCATGCGCTCGCGGCGCTCTTCGTAATGAAAGGGGATATCCAATTCAATAAATGCTTCCAGGCTATCGGCCATTTTTTCAACCAGTGGCGACATCTGTCGCTCAATCAGTGCTACCTGGCTGATGGATTCATCAAAGCGCTCGATCAAATCCTGCTGACTGGTTACCTGGGTAGTCAGCTGGTTATTATAGGTCTTTAAACCTTCGATCTGTTTCAGCAGGCTTCGATACTGGATCAGGCGCTCCTGGGCACCTTCAACGATCTTGTCGATTTTTTCCTGTGACTTTTTACTCTCCTCGACCTTCTGTTCGCCAACCTGTTGTACCTGTTCAAGGTCCGCAGCAAGCGTCGACAGGGAGAGCGAGGTTAATAACATGGCCACTGTCGATAGGTACAACCGCTTGTAGATAAGATATTTCATTATCATTCCTGTCATTTAAAGTTAAAAAATTAAGGGCTTCGATTCATATAAGACAGCCGACAATCAGGCCGCCGAACTATCAGAATAGTCTACCAAAGAAGTTTTGTAGGTGCCGCGAGGTAACGTGCCATAGGGAACGAGGGTAATATCGGTCGAAACCAGTAGTCGCGAGCGAATTTCTTCACTGATCCTGTCCTTCAGGCCTTCTGGTTCATTTACTACGGACTTGCCTAGCTCGACCACCATGGGCAATGGCGGTGTCTGGGAGATACTGCGTTCTTTGGGTTTAATCAAGAATATTTCGCCGACATCTGGGGTAAACTCGTTAAGTATGCTTCTGATAGCTGAGGGAAACAGGTTCACACCCCTTACAATCAGCATGTCATCTGTCCTGCCAATACAGCGAATACGCGGCCCGGTTCTGCCTGTTGGATTTGGTTTCATGTTGACGATGACATGATCGCGACTGCGAAAACGTAACAGTGGCATGGCTTCATGCTTTAAAGCGGTATAGACCAGTTCACCTTCGGCCTCATGCTCCCAGGGTACGGGTTTGCCACTGACAGGGTCGATAATTTCCACGTGTACGTAACCACGCGCCATAAAATTCATGCCTTTGGCATCTTCATCCTCGGCCCACACCGACAGGGACATATCACCAATGCCCATGGACTCCCTTACCTTGCAGCCAAATGCCTTTTCAATTTTTTCCCTGATTAAGGGATCGCCACCACCGGGTTCACCCGCAGTAATCATGTTTTTCAGGCCTAGCGAATGGGTATCAATGCCGTGCTGGTTACACCAGTCAATCATGTACAGGCCATAAGAAGGTGTGCAACTGACACCGTTTGCCTTAAGCCGCTGCATGGCGGTTATCAGACGCTCTGTATTACCTGTACCAACAGGTATTACCGTACAACCTATCTTGTCAAAACCATAATAGACCGCACCGGCTACGAATGGGCCGGCATTAAACCCAACGACAAGACGATGGTCCGGGGAGAAACCGGCTGCCGTGTAACCCCGTGCAACGTTCGTTGCATACAGGTCTATATCGCTTTTTGTAAGTCCGATGTAGCAAGGAACGCCGGTGGTACCGCTGGTGGAGAAAACACGGGAAAGCTTGTTGACGTCACAGGCAAGGTGAGCACCGAATGGTGCTTGTTCCGCCTGGCTCTTGCGTAATTCATCTTTTTCAGTGAAAGGCAGCTCCGCAATATTATCAAGTGAGCCGACCTGACTGGCTTTTTCAAACCCGGCCTCTTTCAGTTTCTTTTGATAAAACGAGGAGTTGTTGAACAAATAGTCGATCTGTTTTTCATACGTATGGCTATCAATTTTATATTGCTCAGCCGGGTCACGTGTTTCAATTTCAGGATCGTAAATCATTGGCTTCAGGAATCTCCGTACTCAACAATACGTAATACTATGTATGCGATGTCATTATTGTTTCCAGCGCAGGGCACAATTTGCAACACGCTGACCAAGTAACTTTGCTGTTTCAAGATCTGACTCGATCGGCGCAGTATCCGGTGGCTCATCGGCATTTGACTGTGCCATCGCACCCAGAGATGCGCCCAGGCGATTGATATCTTCCACGCTGCCACCCGAGTGATTATTTCCCGGTGCCTGGTTCAGGTTGATCCAGACCATGCCGTGTTGTGCGGCAAAAGTAGCAAGCGTAACCAGCGTGTTCTGCTTATCACCGTTCTGGGATGCAGAGTTGGTAAATCCGGCGGCAAGTTTGTCAGCCCATTTTAATTCCATCCAGCGTCCGGATGTTGCTTCCATGAACTTTTTCATGTCAGCAGAAACCGAACCCATGTATGTCGGCGTGCCATAGATCATGGCATCGCAACTGTCGAGATCTTCCCACAGTGGACTATCTTCTGAAATTTCAGTAACTGAAATCAGCTTGCATTCAACCCCATCAACAGAATTTACACCTTTAGTGACTGATTCTGCCTGGCGTTTTGTGTGACCATAGCCGCTATGAAAGACGACACAAACCTTACATGTCATAACATGCTCCTGAATTAATGAATAAGTTGGGCCAGAAAGGCTACGGCTAATATCGAAAAACTAGCCGTGTCTTTCGAAAGCCGTATTGTTCGGCGTGTGATCGCCAGCTAACCATCGCGCCAGTTCCGCATGCGCCCTGGTCTTTTGCTCTGCGTTAATCTTGTCAATATCCGGATGATCAACAACAAATTCAATTAACAAATCAGCCGGATCGTAGACATACAACGAACTACAGTAACCGTGCTCAAGCACGTACATTTCCGGTTCCTTGTAACCCGCATCTTGAAGACGCTTTTTAACCGCATCCTGGGCTTCCTTGCTGTCCACCTTCATTGCAAGATGACGAAAACCGGAACGCTGCAGCTCGGGACCAAATTCCTTATGGTCCTCTTCGTCTGCAAACTGGAAGAACGCAAGGCACTCACCGTTACCTATATCGAAAAACGTATGCATGTAGGTACGTTCCTTGCCAAACAACATGGTCTTTTCACACCATGTGGCAACGAGCGGCATACCAATGATTTCTTCATAGAATTTTCGTACCGCTTCCATGTCCTTGCACACGTAGGCATTGTGATGCAAGCGGCACGAGACTGTAGGCGCGTTACTCATGTTAAAACCTCTTGGTTATGAATTTACAATCCGATTAGAAACGGTACTGGAAATCAACACCAATCTGGCGTGGGCGAGCTGGGGTAACAAAACCACCTGAAGAATACTCAACGTTATATTCTTCATCCAGCACGTTTCGTGACCAGATAGTCAACGTCATCTCTTCATTCAGATCCAGACCGGCACGAACGTCCAGTATGTCAAAGGGATCACGGTTGAACTGGTTAGACGGCTCCCAGTAGGTTTCACCTGTTACTATGTAATCGGCACGAAGAAAACCCTCTAGACCACTGTAGATGTCATTCAAAGGTTTACGATAACTGGCGCCAAGATTCAAGGTCCAGTCAGACACATAAGGAACGTTGTTTCCCTCTACGTTGACACCACCAACTGTTGGGTTATTTTCGATCTCACTATCTATGACACCTACTGCGGCATACATCGTTAGATTATCGGTAACGAGTGCACTTGTTTCGATCTCAAACCCTCTGTGACTGACTTCATCCAGACTACCCAGGTTCTGTGTGCCGGATGTCGGAATAAACCTAAAGTAGTAGGAACCTTTGGCTTCCGTGTAGAAGGCAGCGACGTTGCTCTTTACTCGACCGTTCATCCATTCGCTTTTCACACCTATCTCGATAGTGTCGGCAACTTCCTTGTTGAATGTATCTCTGATCCCTAATGCTTGTGCTACCGGGTCAGTACCCACACCGGTCTGGTTAAAGCCGCCACTGCGAAAACCACGGGCGATTGAGGAATAAACGGTATGTTGATCAGTAGCAGACCAGCGCAGGGAAAGCTTGGGCTGCCATTCTTCCCACGAACGTTTGCGAACTTGACCCGTAGCGAGAGTTGTACCGGCCGGGATAAATGCCGTCGGTGTTAGCGTAGTATTCTCGCGAGTATCCCTGTCGAAGCGCAATGATAACCCGGCCTCAACCGTGTCTGTCACGTCATAGGTGATATCACCGAAAAGTGCCCAGGCAAAGTTATCCTGTGAATCAGCGAGATATGACGCATTGGTTCCAGCAGCAAATGGTGTGAAAGGGGCTACGCCTATAGGAGAACCTGATATAGGTGTGACCGTGCCAAAATCCAGGTTTGTACTGGTAACTAACGATCGCTCTGTCCATAACATATAGGCACCGGCAGACCAGCGTAAACGGTCTTCGCCGGGCGAAGTGAAACGAAATTCCTGCGCAAAAGTCTCGATATCAAAAATCTGGTATTGATATTGGTCAGCACCAAATGCAGCAAACAGTACAGATTGTGCAGGCGGTAGATAGTCAAAGTTATCGCCAAAGGCCAGTTCCTTTATCTCATCATAAGCTGTTATCGACGTGAACGTACCGTAGTCCGCTTCATAGTCGAGTTTAAAGGAGAGATTATTCATGTCCCTGACGTTTTTACCCTTGTTGTTAGCAGCGATATCCAGAACTTTATTTGCATCAAAAGGGCCAGTGAAAGAAGAAAAAGGTCCGTTGGCTGCTATTGCAGCATCCGTAGCCGCTATGCGGTAATTAAATGCACCACCCTCAAAACGATTGATACCTACCCGAAAATCAGCGGTCACCCTATCAGAAGCTTCCCAAAGCAATCTTAATCTACCAGTATGATCTTCTTCCGGATCGGCTTGTTTCCCCAGGGTAGTGTTATCTATCCAGCCATCGGTATCCTTGTATGAAATAGCGCCACGATAATAGAGATTATCGATACCGAGCACCGGCCCGCTATGTACAAACTGTGTCCTGTATCCAAAGCCATCATCCATGCCAACTTTTATTTTACCTTCATAGGTATCTGATGGTTTCTTGGTGTTAATCACGATGGCACCACCAATAGCATTACGACCATATAAGGCACCCTGGGGCCCCTTCAGGAATTCGATTTGCTCAATATCAAATAATTCCTGATTGAACTGTGAGGGGTTCGACAGAAGAACGCCATCCATCAGGATGGCTACAGAAGGTTCCGAGTTCCTGTTCTGGGTGATGCCACGTACACCAATGAAGGTATTACTCGCGTTTTGTACCTCTATCATCTGGGCATTAGGCGTCAATGCAATAAAATCACGTGGTCGCTCAATACCGGCTGACTCAATTTCGGCCTCGGTGAACACGTTTACCGTCACGGGTACATCTTCAAATGATTCCGTACGTTTACGTGCAGTAACTTTCACTTCTTCCAGTTTTGCCGAGATGCCATCGGCCGCATGTGCCGGTATTGGTAAAACAACACATGCCAGGAAAAACAGACTGGCCAATACACCTAGAAATTTACTCGTCGAAGACATGATATCCCCCCTCTTGCACTGCAACATAAGTTGCTGATTTATTATGGTTTTGTAGTTTGCAATTTTTATAACAAATTCGATATTCGAAGTCAATTTCGCTATACGAAAAAATAATATATTTTATAATCACGCGATATTTACGATAAATCACCTGAATAATAAATATTTGTTGCAGGCTTGTGTTGAAGTTATAAAGGCTTTGCTCAAACAGGTGTAACTAAAAAAGATCAGCGATGTATTAATCACTACAATCAGGCATGATTTGCAGTAAAGTGTAATGTTGCAGTACAGCAGAAGAGGATTTGAAGCATGACAGAGAATAAAACCAAGACCACAAAGATCTGTGGCTATGATGAAGACAACATTGTTGTCAGAAACAAGGAATTGGTTAATGACTTGATGGGCAAGGTCTCGTTTACCGAGATGATGCTGTTTCAGTTACTGGGTGAAATGCCGAGCAAGGTACAAACCGACATTCTAGATTCCGTACTCGTCACCATCATGGAACATGGCCTGATACCCTCTGCCATCGTTTCCCGCTTGACGCTGTACGGCGCACCCGAATCGTTCCAGGGCGCAATAGCGGCAGGCCTGCTCGGCGTAGGTGATCGTTTTGCTGGCACAGCCAGCGAATGCGCTAAGTTGCTTGATCAAATTGTGGCAGCGGATGATGCCGAGAAAAATTCTGTCGCCGCGGAAATAGTAAAAGCACACCGAACTATCAAGAAGCCCCTGCCCGGTTTTGGTCACCCCATTCACAAGAACATAGATCCGCGCGTTAAACGCCTAATCGACATTGCTGAAGCGGCTGGCGCCAAAGGGGATTATATCTCTGCCATGTATTTGCTTGAGACCTGCCTTGAAGAGAACCTGGGTAAAAAATTACCAATTAATATCAGTGCTGCTATCGCAGCTGTACTTGGTGAAGCAGGGATTCCAACGCAAATAATGCGTGGCATTGTATTGACGGCGCGATGTGGTGGCCTGGTAGGTCATCTGCACGAGGAAATGAACCAGCCCCTTGCCGATGTCATGTGGAATGCTGTTGAAGATGCTGTACCGTTTGAAAAAGGCTAACAACCAGTATCATCAAGCAGTCATGCCTGGAAGTAACCGATCTTTTACTACGAGGGACGGGGTTAAAATCCGTTACGAAGTCAGTGGTAAGGGAGAACCATTGCTGCTCATTCATGGCTGGACGTTCAACCGGCATATGTGGTCTGAACAAATACCTGACTTTCAAAAACACTATAAGACCATTACCTATGATCGTCGCGGTTGTGGCGAATCTGATGGAGGATCTGATCTGCGGCTGGAAGCTGAAGATCTCAGGGAACTACTTGATCACCTGCAAATAGACCGCACTTTCATGCTGGGAATGTCTCAGGGTGGAAGGATTGCGTTACGTTTTGCCTATCTATATCCGGATCGAGTGAAGGCATTAATACTGCAATGCGCACCGCTGGATGGATACAAACCTGCTATAAAATCCGCAGACCAAATTCCAATTCAGGACTACGCACAGCTTGTTGCTGACGGAAAGATAGATGCCGTCCGGAAACAATGGTTACAACACCCTTTAATGGCAATCCCTGCTGACAAACCGGACATCGCTGAAAAAATAAAAGCAATAATAAACTGTTACTCGGGCAGTGATTTACAATGTGGCATTAACGAGCGTATGGCTTTTCCGGTCAATCTCGCTGAAAATCTGGATCAGATAAAAACCGCCACGCTACTTATTGTTGGAGATAAGGAGACGGATACATTGAAAGACGTGACAGACAAGCTCCTGAATGGAATTCGGGGTAGTAAAAAAGTGGTGATCAACGGCGGCGGGCACCTGATAAATCTGATAAAACCCGCGTTGTATAATAAAGCTGTGCTCGAATTCCTGGCAGAGCAGAAATAAGCGTCAGTTACCGTGCGACCGAGTGCGCAAGTATCGGGTATCTTCTCAATTCCATTTCTATTTTCTTGGCAACCAGCCTTAATTTGGGCAAGCGCGTCTTGATCATGCTTGCCTGCTTTACCCTTGCTGTCGACGTTGAACAATTGATAGCCGCTATAATTTCATTCGTCTCGTTAAAGATCGGCACCGATATCGAAATAATGCCGTAATCAAGTTCGTCCTGGACCGTGGCATAACCATCTTTCCTGACCTGCTTGAATATCTTGCGCATCTTAATCTTGGAGATTTCTGTTTTATCCGTTAATGGGACAAATTCAGTATTCTTGACGTAATCTTCAATTACATCGTTTTCCTGGAAGGCCATTAACACCCGGCCCATTGATGTGGGGTATACAGGAAAACGTGTACCAACTGCCGCATTCAAACGAATCATTCTGTTGGTCGATACGTGAATGAGATAAAGAATTTCGTCATTGAGCAATACGCAGAGCGAGGAACTGTCACCCGTTTCGTCTCTTAAGGCCTGTAAATGCGGCTGCACGACCTCTTCCAGGTTCATTGAATCCAGGTAAGCCGAAGCAATCGTCATGACTTCCGGTCTTAGCAAAAACAACTTGCCGTTCTTGCCAATATAACCGAGGTGCATCAATGTATTCAGGCAGCGCCTGACAACGGCCGGACTGAGATCACAGGCACTGGCAACCTCGCTAAGAGTCATTTCAGGCCTGGTTTTCGTAAAAGTACGCAGTACAGACAAACCACGTGCGAGGGAGTTGATGTACTCACCGTCAGTTCTTGGATTCTTATCTGAAATCATTATTTTCCAATCTTTGCTAAGGCAATTTAACTGATGCTTCAGGATATTATTTGTAAACCGAACATTTGTCACTAGCTATCAGTTGGTATAGATTTGTTATTACTTATAAGAGCAAATATGTAATGTAAAAGTTGATATTCATACATCAACTTCAAGAAAAACAATCAGTTTAAAAAGGCAATGACTTATGACGACACAACTTTTTCCCTGTACTTTGGTAGGTAGTTATTCACAACCCGACTGGTTGATTGACAAGAAAAAGCTGGCTGGACGTTTTCCACCCAGGGTTCGGGCAAAAGAATTATGGCGCGTTGCAGAAGAGTTTCTTGAAGAAGCACAGAATGATGCAACACGCACTGCGATTCTTGAGATGGAAGAGGCTGGCCTGGATATTATAACCGACGGTGAAATACGCCGGGAAAGTTACTCCAATCATTTTGCCACTGCGCTTGATGGTGTTGATATTGATAATCCAGGTACAGCATTAGACAGAAGTGGCGAACCCAACCCGGTACCGAGAGTGACAGGAATAATCAGTCGCAAACGCGCAATCTGTGTTGACGATGTAAAATTTTTGAAAGAACACAGTACCCGTCAGGTTAAAATCACCGTTCCCGGCCCATTTACCATGGGGCAACAGGCACAAAATGATTTTTATGAAACAGACAGGGATTGTGCACTGGGCTATGCTGAGGCAGTCAATGAAGAAATAAAGGATCTGTTTACAGCAGGTGCTGATGTCGTTCAGATTGACGAACCCTACATGCAGGCCCGGCCGGAAAAGGCGCGTGAATTTGGCGTTGAAGTGCTTAACAGAGCACTGGAAGGTGTAAAGGGAAAAACCTGTGTTCACATATGTTTTGGCTATGCTGCAATCATACATGATCGACCGGAAGGTTACTCTTTCCTGCCTGAGTTAAGTGCCGCTACCTGTGATCAAATTTCAGTGGAAACCGCGCAATCAAAGCTGGATTGTTCAATTCTCAAATCCTTGCCAGGCAAGGAAATTCTGCTTGGAGTAATCGATTTGTCTGATCCGGAAGTCGAAACACCGGAAACCATTGTCGAACGCGCCAAAAGAGCTCTGGAGTTTGTTGAGCCGGAACGCATCATTCTGTCAACCGATTGCGGCATGAAATATTTACCAAGAGATATTGCATTCGGAAAATTAAAATCGATGACTGAAGCCGCAAAGCTACTGAGAAAAGAATACGCGTAAAATCAACTTACTATTCATTTCCCCGGGTAATTAATCATATTACCCGGACATTACGTTTCAAAACAGGTTCAGCAAACCAACCAGGATTGCATAGCGGGCGCCCTTGCCAATCGCCGTTAGTATAAAGAAAATGATGAAGCGGACGCGCATGATGCCTGCTACAAACGTCAATGCATCACCGCCTATTGGCGCCCATGCCATTAACAAGGACCATACACCATATTTCTGAAACCATTTTTGCGCACCGGCAAGGCTGTCATGCTTGAATGGAAAATAACGATGTTCCTGGTAACGTAACAGGAAGCGTCCCAGTGCCCAGTTCAGGCAAGCGCCAAGCGTATTACCGGCCGTGGCCCAGCACCAGAGCGTCAGCGGATCATGACCGGCAACCAGCAGACCTGCCAGCATTACCTCGGAATAGGCAGGTAATAACGAAGCTGCGATAAAGGAAATAAAAAAGAGGGAAAGATAAACTTCCATAAGAAGCATTAATAATTTCTGTTAAGTACGATGATAAAATACAGGGCAAAGAATGATACTGGTTAATTTGTAATAAGTAATTTGCGAGCTCGGAAGATAATATAGTCCTGCCCCCCATTCCCTTCCTGAGATGCCCTGTTAGCTATATAAATATCAGCTATATTGTCACCATCATAATCTGCCAGGTTGATATCAAATACATTCCCGGCCATTACTCTCTCTCCGGCAGCATCCATATTGTCCAGGTAAAAATGCCCACTTCCGTCGTTAATATAAGCAAGCAACACGCCTGCATTCGGACCATAAATAATGGAGGAGCCAGTCAATATATCAAGATCGCCATCCTCCTCCATGTCGATGAAGCTTGCCGTAAAATGGCTTTGCTTACTTCGTGGCAATCGATCAGCACTACCATCAACAAAAACTCCCTTGCCGTTATTTATTAACAGTCTATCCTGGGGGGATGCATTCATTAAAAACTGTACATTTGCAAAATACAAATCCAGATCACCATCATCATCAACATCCCCTGTAATTACTTCTCTGCTTTCATCAGCAAGCCAGGGCAATCGTTCTGCTGTTTCATCGCTGAAAAAACCAGCTCCGTTATTAATATATATTTTATTTTGACCCTCATTAGCTACTAACAAATCTGCATCGCCATCATTATCAATATCCGCGAGATGCAAATCTTGAGTTGCATCATTTTCAGCAGGCTTTATTCGCTCCCGGGTAGCATCAATAAAAAAACCATCACCTTTATTTATTAAAATTTTATTTTGGCCATTATTGCCGATAAGTATGTCTACATGATGATCATTGTTGATATCCATAACTACAACTGAATTGGATATACCAGTGACCGGCAGCAAGTGGCTTTTATCATCAAAGCCACCATCACCATCGTTAAAATAGAGTTCATTATTTTTGTCATCTTCAGATACGAAAATTATGTCCAGGTCACCATCGCTGTCAAAATCGGCAACCCCGATATCTTCACTGTCACGAATATGTTTAAAAAGGAAAGCCTGGTCAAAGCCTCCTTTTCCATCATTGATCAATAAAATATTTCTACCAAACTCGATAGCCAGAATGATATCAATGTCTCCATCCTGATCCATATCATATGACGCAACGTCCATAGTTTTACTATTGTTTCCTAACAGATGATGTGCCTCATGAATTCTGTCAGACACAGATGAGAGCAAGTTAATTGGTTCGGCAAGAACCGTGTCTCTGAAAAATAATAAAAGGCATAGCACAAGAACAATGATTGACGAATTATTAGATGTATTCATTCTAAGCCTCGGAATCAAGCCGTCATGATTAAGCCAAAATAAATTTCCCTAAAATAGAATTGCTCCATGTATACCTTATTGATTTCTCGTGTAATATTCATCTAATGTTTCGTTTATAACATAGTCATCAAGCAGCATAGGGGCGTCTTTATCAGCTTGTTCAAAAAGAAGTAACTCGTTGTTCTCTAACCTGGAATAAAATTCTTTGAGATCAATAAAATGTCCTGCTTTATCAAGATAGGTTCCACCTAATAAATGACGTAATTCATGCTGAAATATAACCGCGGCGAAACCCGAGAGCCGTCCTCGATGGAGTTCGCCATCTGCATTTAATGCTTCATACTCTATCCACTCATATGTTGCTACGTTACCCGGTTTTTCACCAGTGGCACTTAAACAACCATGCCAGAAATTTATTCTTTCAGATGAGGCTTTGGTTATTTTTGGGTTAATAAAAACCTGAAAGGGAAAAACATCCAGCTGTTCATACCAAAGTGCATCCATATTTACTTCGATTAAAAATATTTGCAGGTTCTTTCCTACCTGGTTTGCAGCAATCCCCACGCCACGCTTACTGTGCATGGTCATACGTAGTTCTTTAATAAAATTGGTTAGTCCGTCAGTTTTAAACTCATCATTTTTAATTTTCCGGGAAGGTAAATAAAGAGCGTTGTCTTTTCTGGCTTGATTTGAGTTTGTATGCTGAACAACCTTGAAACCATCTGCAGGTATATACAATGAATGATAATTTGCCGGTGTTATGTGACTGCAACCGGTTACCAGGGATATTAAAAGAAGTATGAAGATGAGCTTCATTTTTGAA
Organism: Gammaproteobacteria bacterium; assembly: GCA_965229565.1. Lineage (GTDB taxonomy): Bacteria > Pseudomonadota > Gammaproteobacteria > Eutrophobiales > Eutrophobiaceae > JANQNX01. Next base: position 2,352,919 of record OZ245888.1, read on the forward strand.
TGACAGGTTTTTAGAAGAGACAATAGGCGGGCTCAACCGCCCCGGGCGTAGGCCCGCTACCCTTTAACACCAGAATCTGTGCCTCGATTATTCTTTCAGAAAGATGCTACAATATAAAGGGATAAAGAGAATAATTATCACGTGTATCCTGTAATTAAAAAGATATGCAGGCTGTCTATCATCAGCGGGAGATAAGGCATGAAAGTTGCTGATAAGCCCGAAGATGAATTCGAGCGACTTGAAGCACTGGATGCACTTCACATTGTTTATTCACCTGCCGAGGAAAGGTTTGACAGAATCACCCGGCTCGCCAAAAGACACTTCAACGTGCCAATTGTTCTTATCTCGCTAGTTTCTTCTGAAATTCAATGGTTTAAATCTTGTCAGGGAATTTCCGCCTCGGAAACGCCCCGCGAAGTGTCGTTTTGCTCACATGCATTGTTAATTGACATGCCGCTAGTGATTAATGATACCCATAAATATCCCGAATTCGCTGACAATCCTCTTGTCACCAATGAGCCTCACATACGTTTTTATGCAGGCCATACCATCAAGCATATGGGAAAAAAAATTGGCACGTTGTGTGTAATTGATACAAAACCGCGTGAATTTACTGTGGCCGATATGGATTCATTGAAAAGCCTTGCATGCTGGGTGGAGATCGAATTAGAAAACACTTATTTCAGCGATACGGTTAAACAACTCATACAGAACAATACACAGAAACAAAGAAAGAAACTTATTGATCCTCTCACCGGAGCATGGAATCAGTACGGAATAACAAAATTACTAAAGCAGAGATTTGCCGATAAAAGTAAGCAGCAAATGCTTTCTATTATGAAGGTCGGTCTTGATGAACGTAATGAAACTCCCAATCCAGATGCAAACTTTAAATTCGAAATTTTACTAATGGAAGTGGCACAACGCATTCGCTCTGTACTGACAAATGAAAACGACCTTGCGCACACTGACAATGAGGAATTTATAGTGGTAATGGATCAAAGTAACAAGACCACGGCAAGAATGACGGCGCAGAATATTTTACGTGGGATCAGCGCTGAGCCCTTTTACCTTGACGGTAATACTATCAGGATCACGGCAAGTATTGGCATAGCCTGCAGTGAGGATGTACCCAATGGCAACTGGCGTGAACTGTTAGAGATGGCAGAAAGCGCGCTATACGACGCACATGTTGATGGAGGCAATCGCAGTATCCTGGCAGGTCAGACATCTTGATTACTAAATAGTAATGCAAAAGCGCTGCTGTTTAGCCGTAAAAACTAAATGGTGCCGATGGGCGGACTCGAACCGCCACGGGCGTAAGCCCACTACCCCCTCAAGATAGCGTGTCTACCAATTCCACCACATCGGCTGATAACTGCGACCTATTGTTCGGGCAGGTTGGGTAAATCGCTGTCCGCTTCTTCGGTCATGGCTGGCATACCCTGCTCTGCAGACTGTTGTTCTTCAACAGCTATCCTGTCCAGCAAACTGCTCGGCTCAGTACGCATGTTCTGGCTGGCCAGGTAGCCAAGAAACAGGCTGTTGGCCAGGAAGATGGTTGCCAGGATACTGGTAAACTTGGCCATAAAACCACTGGAGCCCTGGCTACCAAAGACCGTGGCTGAAGACCCGCTACCAAAGGCAGCACCCGCATCGGCACCCTTGCCCTGTTGAATAAGAATAATACCGATCAGCGCCACCGCGATCAGTACCTGTAATACAAATAATAATGTATTGAGTGTTTCCATGCTTGTTACCTCATTGCCCGGCAGATTGTTACGAAATCCTCGGCTACCAGTGATGCTCCACCAATAAGCCCGCCATCGATATCTGCCATCGAAAATAAATTCTCTGCGTTGTCTGCCTTAACGCTGCCCCCGTAAAGGATCCGCGTCGCATCTGCGATGCCGTCATCATGTCGTGCCAGCCGCAGTCTAATAAACTCATGTACTTCCTGTGCCTGTTCGGGAGTGGCTGTCTTGCCGGTGCCTATAGCCCAAACCGGTTCATAGGCAATCACGGCATTTTTAAACGCCTCGATTCCCGCCAGGCCAATCACCGCATCCAGCTGTCGTGCGATGACTTCTTCCGTGTCGTCAGCCTCACGCTCTTCCAGTAATTCGCCCACACAAAGTATGGGTACCACTTTTTTTTCTGTCACGGCGACAAACTTTTCCGCTACCCGGTGATCATTTTCAGCGTACAACGCCCGTCGTTCCGAGTGGCCGACGATGACATAGGCACAGTCAAAATCGGCTACCATGTCCATCGACACCTCACCGGTATAAGCCCCTTTCTCAAGATGCGACACGTTCTGGGCACCGAGACTGATCTTGCTGCCGGCGAGCATTTTTTTCAGCTCCGACAGGTAGACATAAGGGGGACAGATAGCCACATCATGCTCCTTGCCTGCCGCGTTTCCAAGACCGTCCAGGATACCGCTCACCAGGGGTCCCATCGTTGCCAGTGAACCATTCATTTTCCAGTTCGCTGCAACCAACATGCGGCGTTTTGACACGGTGTCTTTCCTAGCTCTAAAAGGCCGCAAAGATTACCGAGTGCGGCCCGGTAAATCAATACATGACAGCAATTTAGCGCAATTATTCACCCAGGGGAGCAATAACCGCGCAGTGACGGCAATCGGGGTCAGCGGAGCAGGATTGCTTGGCATGGCGCACGATAAGCGCATGGTATTCCTGGAACAGGGCAACATCGGGATCGAGCGCCGCTTCAAAGGCCTGGCGCAGGGCCTCGTAGCCCTCATTGCCCTGAATCAGGTCGAATTCCAGTAAAATCCGGCGCGTGTAGGTATCAATCACGAACACCGGGCGCTTGAAGGCATAGAGCAGTATATCATCGGCGGTTTCAGGACCAATCCCGTTGACGCTTAACAGTCGCTGCCGCAGTTCCATGTCATCCAGCCTGGCAAGTTGCCGGTAACGGCCCTGCTCCTGGAACCAACGGGCGAAATTCTGTAAACGTTGCGCCTTGATATTGAAATAACCGGAGGGACGAACCAGGGCTGCCAGCCGTTCCGGTTCGGCATTGAGCAGGAATGTCAGGTTCAACGCCTCGGCCTGCTTCAGGTTTGCAATGGCCTTCTCAACATTCTGCCACGCGGTATTCTGGGTCAGGATTGCACCCAGCATCATTTCAAACGGTGTATCGGCCGGCCACCAGTTCTGGTTGCCATAGGCGGCAAGTAAACGTCGATAAATCTCGAGCAGGGTCTGCCTTTGCAGCATTATTCCGCGTTATTAACGGCTGCTTGCAGTGCCTTGACATCCTCGTCTTCCAACTTCCAATTCTGTCCGGGGCGCTTTCTTCGTGGCAGGATGTAGGGCCCATAGCGTGTGCGAATCAGCCTGGATACCTGCAAGCCCTGCGACTCCCACAAACGGCGCACCTCGCGATTGCGACCTTCCATGATGACAACGTGATACCAGTGATTGACGCCTTCCCCACCGGAATCAACGATGTCGGTAAATTGTGCCATGCCATCTTCCAGTTCCACACCATCACGCATGGCCTGCAACTGTTGTGGTGTGGCCTTGCCCAGAACCCGCACCGCGTACTCGCGCTCTATCTGGCTGGAAGGATGCATCAACTTGTTGGCAAGTTCGCCGTCATTGGTGAACAGCAACAGGCCGGTTGTATTGATATCCAGGCGACCGATATTGATCCAGCGCCCGTTCCGAATAGCAGGCAGTTTATCGAACACGTTGGCACGCCCTTTTTCATCACTGCGAGTACATACCTCTCCCGCGGGTTTATAGTACGCGATTACCTTGGACTTTTGCTGCAGTTGCGGGTGCAGTCGTATCGGTTTTGCATCGATGGCAACGCGATCGCGCTGTTCCAGTTGCTGGCCCAGTTCCGCCGGTTTGCCATTGACGGTAATACGCCCTTGCTGGATGAGTTTCTCTATCTGGCGACGGGAACCATGGCCGGCAGAAGCCAAAACCTTCTGTATTCTCTCACCCATACCTTTGCCTAAAATGCCATTTTTTCAAGATTGCGTCGCCAGCGTCGTGCTCAAACCCTCATGTATTCGCTGATACATAACGGTTCTCGGCTTTGGCTTCCTGCGTCGCTCTACCTCCTGCGTCCATGCAGTCGTCCGCGCGCCGCTTTCTCGCACTATCAAAAAAATGTGTATTTTATGCAATTGCGTGGACTTCGTTTGAACGACGGCTCAGGTAGTGAAAGGAATAACCTGGGCGCCCTGGACTTCTTCTTCCTCGTCACCCTCTTCTTCGTCGGTGCCGGTTTGTTCTATCTCTTCTGCAGTTTCACTGGTTGATTGTTCCGCAATGACCTCAATAGTCTCGTCCTGCCCTGAATCTTCTTCAGACTCTGTGCCTTCCTGTTGCAGTATCTTTTGTTCTTCCTCGTTCAGTGCCTCAAACAGGTCCGGGTTAATGGCATCAAAGTCCTTGATGTCCGATAACGCTGGCAGATCGGAGAGCTTTTTCAGGTTGAAGTAATCCAGGAAGGTCCTGGTCGTGGCCAGCAATGCAGGTTTGCCCGGCACATCACGATGTCCGACGACTTTCACCCATTCCCTTTCCTGCAATGTCTTGACGATACTGCTGCTGACGCTGACACCGCGTATATCCTCGATCTCGGCGCGAGTAATGGGTTGTCGGTAGGCAATAATAGCCAGAGTTTCCAGCAAGGCACGCGAGTAACGCGGTGGCCGTTCCTCGAACAGCCGGTTGATCCATTCGGCATAGTCATTGCGGGCCTGTACCCGGTAACCGCTGGCAACTTCCACTATCTCGATACCACGACCCTGGTACTCCAGCTGTAACTGTTCTATCGCCGAGCGCAGATCGTTGCGATCCGGCTGCAATGTCGTATCTGCTTCAAACAAAGTCAGCAGGCGACTGATACTCAGTGGCTGGTTAGCCACCATTAATGATGCTTCAATAATATTTTTTAATTGTTCCTGGCTCATGATGCTGCCTTTACATAGATAGGACCGTTGGTGTCGTTTTGTACAAGTTGAATCAATGAATCCTTAACCAGCTGCAGGATAGCCAGCAACGAGACAATAACGCCGGCACGACCTTCCTCGATTTCAAACAGGTCTGCAAAGTCGGTGAAGGTTTCAGTATTTACCTTCTCCAGGACGATGGTCATTCTTTCACGCACGGACAGGGTTTCACGCCTGATGTGGTGATGGCTGAACAGGTCTGCGCGCCTTAACACCTCGGCAAAGACTTGCAGGATGGAATCCATGGAAACATCGGGCGGTTTCTGGTTGGTCTTGCGGCCGCTGAATTCGGCGGTCGCTGCAAACACATCACGTTCAATCCGCGGGAGTTCATCTATTTTTTCTGCGGCCTGCTTGAAGCGTTCGTATTCCTGTAAACGACGCACCAGTTCCGCACGCGGGTCGTCTTCTTCCTCGCTGTCCTCGTGCCGTGGCAACAGCATGCGTGATTTAATTTCGGCCAGCATGGCGGCCATTAACAGGTATTCACCGGCCAGTTCCAGCTGCAAGGATTCCATCAAATCGATGTAGCCCATGTATTGCTCGGTGATCCTGGCCAGGGGGATATCGAGGATATCAATGTTTTGTTTCTTGATCAGGTACAGCAGTAAATCGAGGGGGCCTTCAAAGGCTTCGAGAAAGACTTCCAGGGCATCGGGCGGGATGTACAAATCCCGGGGTAATTCAGTCACCGGCGCTCCCAGCACAAAAGCAAAGGGCATTTCCTTCTGGTCGTTCGTGGTGGTGGGTGTCTGGACTTCTTCGCTCATTTACCGGGACTAGTTTAGGCGCAGCGGACGACTAGCACAACGGCCGATTAACGATAATCGAGACACATGGCATCGCGTACTTCTTCCAGTGTCTCACGCGCCACGTCACGCGCGGCTTCACAGCCATCGGCAATAATACCGCGCACTGTTTCGGGGTCATTGACGTATTCCTCGGCACGCGCCCGAATCGGGCCCTGTTCTTTAAGCACAGCATCTATCAGTGGTTTTTTGCAATCCAGGCAACCTATACTGGCGCTGGTACAGCCCTCGACCACCCAGTCTCTGACGTCCTCGGGAGAATAAACCTCGTGCAGGCTCCAGACCGGACACTTGCCGGGTTCACCCGGATCGGTGCGACGTACGCGGGCCGGGTCGGTAGGCATCTTGCGCAGCTTGTCTTCCACGACGCTGGGGTTTTCGCGTAGTGAAATCGTGTTGTTATAGGATTTGGACATCTTTTGTCCGTCCAGGCCGGGCATCTTCGACGCCGGTGTCAGCAACGCCTGCGGCTCCGGGAAAATTGCCTTGCCGATACCGTCCAGGAAGCCGTTCAGGCGTTCACGGTCACCGATACTGATATTCTGCTGTGAGTCCAGCAGGGCCCGCGCCTTTTCCAGTGACTGGGCGTCGCCCTGCTCCTGGTAGTTCTTCCGCATTTCGTTATATAGCCGGGCATTTTTCTTGCCCATTTTTTTCAGGGCCGCTTCCACCTTGTCTTCAAAGTCGGCTTCCTTGCCATAGAAGTTATTGAAACGGCGCACCACCTCGCGGGCCAGTTCCACGTGGGCCACCTGGTCCTCACCGACAGGCACAAAGCCGGCCTTGTACATAATAATGTCAGCCGTCTGTAAAAGTGGGTAGCCCAGGAAGCCGTACGTAGTAAGGTCCTTGTTGGTGAGTTTTTCCTGCTGGTCCTTGTAGCTTGGAACCCGTTCCAGCCAGCTCAACGGTGTACACATCGACAGCAACAGGTGCAGTTCGGCGTGTTCCGGCACCCTGGACTGGATAAACAGCTTGGCCGCACCAGGATTGACGCCCACCGCGAGCCAGTCTATGACCATGTCCCAGACACTTTTTTCAATGATCGAGGGGTCTTCGTACTCGGTGGTCAGGGCATGCCAGTCGGCCACGAAGAAAAAACATTCGTATTCCTGCTGCAGGTCTAACCAGTTTTTAAGAACGCCATGATAATGGCCCAGATGCAGTTGACCTGTCGGTCGCATGCCAGACAGGACGCGCTGTTTACCTGTTGTTGCCAATCAAAAATCTCCTGAACGACTCGCCGGCGTAGCGGCTAAAAAAGAGAGGCATTATACCGATTGCGGCACCACGTAACAGGGTTCAATGCGAAGACTAGGCCTGTTCCAGTGCCAGTCGGTCATAGCCCTTGCCCTCTCGCAGTATGCTGGGCTCAGCCGTGGTCATATCGATGACGGTGGTGAAGTCCAGCCCGCAGGCACCCCCGTCCAGGATCAGGTCCACGCGTTTACCGAGCTTTTCGGCAATCGTTTCCGGATCGTTCTCGGGCAGTTCCTGGTCCGGTAATACCAGGCTGATACTTATCAACGGTTCGCCCAGGGCATCCAGTAGCCCCTGGGTAATCCTGTTATCCGGCACCCGGATACCAATTGTACGGCGTTTCTGGTCCTGCAGGCGCCGGGGCACATCCTTTTTTGCCTTCAGGATGAACGTAAACGGGCCAGGCGTCAGCGACTTCATCATCCTGAAGGCCGCGTTATCGAGTTGCGTGTAGTTACCAATCTCGGATAGATCGCGGCAAACGAGGGTCATATGATGTGACGCCGGCAGCTTGCGCAGTTGACGAATTCGATCCAGCGACTCCTTGTCACCCATGCGACAGCCTATGGCATAGGAAGAATCGGTCGGGTACACGATGACGCCCGACTTGCGTACTATCGATGCCGCCTGCTCCAGCAAACGCGCCTGTGGGTTCTCCGGGTGAATACTAAAATACTGCGACATACTGTGTACCGATCAAATATAGGTTAAGATTACTCATCATTTTAAAACTGCTTTATTCATGAAATTTCTTTTCGACTTTTTCCCCGTCATTGCCTTTTTCATCGCATTCTATGTGCCGGAAGACAGGCAACAGGGCATCTATGCAGCAACTTACACGATCATGATCGCAACCATGATCCAGGTTGCGTTGTACTGGTTGCTCTACAAGAAATTCGAAAAGATGCACATTATCACCTTTGTAGTCGTTCTCATATTTGGTGGTTTGACCATCTACCTGCAAGACGAGGTATTTATCAAATGGAAGCCAACGATTGTGAACTGGTGTTTTGCGGCCGCACTCATTGCCAGCCATTTCATCGGTGACAAAACATTGTTTCAGCGCATGATCAACCTGGCCGATGAAAAATTACAATTACCAGATAAAGTCTGGCGTAACGTCAATATGAGTTGGGGATTGTTCTTTATTTTCCTGGGCCTGGTCAATCTTTACGTGGCGTTCAGCTTTACCACAGAATTCTGGGTCAACTTCAAGGCCTGGGGCATGACCCTGCTAAATCTCGCTTTCCTGGTAGCCATTTTTATATACATGTACCAGTACCTGAAGGAAGCGGAAGAAGGTGAAGTTTCATCGCAGGAAGACAATTCATAAATTCAACTGAAAGTATAAACAAGTAGCAAGCCGGGGAAACGAATCATGTTTTATGCCATTATCAGTCAGGATGTCGAGAACAGTCTGGAAAAACGAATGGGCGCTCGCAGCGATCACATTGCCAGGCTACAGGCACTACAGGATGAGGGCCGCTTGCTGATTGCCGGCCCCCATCCCAACATTGATAGTGAAGATCCTGGCACAGCTGGTTTCAGTGGCAGTCTTATCATCGCAGAATTTGACTCGCTGACGGATGCACAGGCATGGGCGGATGCCGATCCCTACATCGCCGCTGGCGTCTATGAAAAAGTCATCGTGAAACCGTTCAAGAAGGTATTACCCAGTGGCTGAACCCTCCCGCGTGGAAATGATACGCGAATGCATCAACGCTGCCCTTGACCCGTGCGAACTCGACATCGTCGATGAGTCGCATTTACATGTCGGGCATAGTGGTCACGGTGGTGCCGGCCATTTCCGTGTGCGGATCGTGTCAGAGAAGTTTGCTGGACAAGCACCGCTGGCGAGACACCGCATGGTGTTTGCGGCTGTCGACAAACTGATGCAAACCGAGATCCATGCGCTTAGCATCGATGCGGTTGCCCCCGGCGAGCAAGACTGGTGACAACCGCGGTCAAACCTTTCCTGAAGTGGCCCGGTGGCAAGTTCAGGATAATTAACCGCATTCAGAACCACCTGGTGGAAGGCCGGCGGCTGGTAGAACCCTTTGTCGGTTCCGGTGCGGTGTTCCTGAACACCAGTTACAGTCGTTATTTACTCGCTGATACCAACCCGGACCTGATTAATCTCTATATTTACCTGCAGCGAGAGGGCCAGCCATTCATTGATGATTGCCATGACTTCTTTCATGCACGCAACAATAATGAAAAGACCTATTACGAGCTGCGTGAAAAATTCAATCGAACATCGGACACCCGGGTAAAATCTGCATTATTTATCTATTTAAACCGGCACTGTTACAACGGTCTGTGTCGCTATAACTCACGCCATGAATTTAATACGCCGTTTGGTCGTTATAAAAAGCCCTACTTCCCGGAAAAAGAAATGCAGGCGTTTCAAAGAGCATCGGCGCGGGCACGCTTTATCCATGCCGGTTTTAGTGACACCATGAAAAAGGCAAGAAAGGGTGACGTGGTCTATTGCGACCCACCTTACGCACCTGTCTCCAAGACGGCCTATTTCACCGATTATTTTGCCGGCGGCTTTGCCTGGCAGGAACAAATCCGGCTGGCTGAGTGGGCCGAGCGCCTGAGCAAGCGGGGTATCCCGGTTATCATCTCCAATCATGACACTGATAACACCCGTACTTTATACAAAGACGCGGGTGCCACGACCGAGGGTTTCAAGGTGAGCAGGACAATCAGTTGTAACATTCACAGCAGGAAAAAAATCGGGGAAATCCTGGCCGTGTTTCAACCGGCTTGCCCTTGACCCCGTCTGAACGTGTCAACTGTTTGTCTGCCTATGCAGCCATAGCCATATCACTTAAAATGCGCGACTTGCTTATCAAGCTGACATATAGCACATGGATCAAACACTCGAACTAACAACAGCACTCATCAACCGGCCCTCGGTGACACCCGAAGACGGTGGCTGTCAGCAGCTGATCGCGGAGCGACTGGCCCCACTGGGATTCAAGGCACAACATCTACGCTTTGATGATGTTGATAACCTCTGGATTACGCATGGTGAAGGCGCCCCGCTGTTTTGCTTTGCTGGCCATACTGATGTAGTCCCTACCGGTCCGCTGGCTAAATGGGACAGCGACCCGTTCCAGGCCGAGATCCGCGATGGTTACCTGTATGGCCGTGGCGCGGCCGATATGAAAGGTGGCGTGGCTGCCATGGTACTGGCTGCCGAGGAATTTGTAAGTCGGCATGCTGATCACCCGGGCACGCTTGCATTAATGATCACCAGTGATGAGGAAGGCCCTTCTATCAACGGCACACGTAAAGTGATCGAATATCTTAACGAGAACGATATTAGTATCGACTGGTGTGTGCTGGGCGAGCCTTCCAGCGACAAGCAACTTGGTGATATTATCCGCACCGGCCGCCGCGGCTCGCTAAATGGCAAGCTTATGATAAAGGGTATCCAGGGCCACGTGGCCTACCCCGATATTGCCGAAAACCCGGTGCACACCGCTGCCCCGTTCCTGGCCGAGATTGCCAGTATCGAATGGGACCAGGGTAATGACTCGTTCCCCCCGACCACGTTCCAGATCTCCAATATCAATGCCGGTACCGGTGCCGAGAACGTCATCCCGGGAGAAGTCCATATCGTTTTCAACTTTCGTTTCTGCACTGAGCAAACCGAGGATTCTCTAAAGCAGCGCGTTGTTGCCCTGCTGGAAAAACATAAATTGAACTATGATATTGACTGGAAACTGTCAGGACAGCCGTTCCTGACTACCAGTGGTAAGCTGGTCAGCGCCTCGCAACAGGCCATCAGGGAAATATGTGATATCGATACCATATGTTCAACCGGTGGTGGCACCTCGGACGGCCGTTTTATCGCGCCTACTGGTGCCGAGGTCATCGAACTCGGCGTGGTTAACGACACCATTCACAAGATCAACGAATGCGTGAAAGTAGAAGACCTGGATAAACTGCGTCGGATTTATATATCAATTTTAAATCAACTTTTATCAGAGAGCTGACATGGAAAGAATCATAGAACGTGCCCTGTTTGCCAGTCGCTGGTTACTGGCCCCTATATTTCTCGGGCTGTCACTGGCCGTGGTGGCATTGACGGTAAAGTTCTTTAAAGAACTTTTTCACACCCTCCTGCACGCGTTCACTATGACCGAGGCTGAATTGATCCTGCATATCCTGTCCATGATCGACATGGCACTGGTTGGTAGCCTGATCGTCATGGTCATGTTCAGCAGCTACGAGAACTTTGTCTCCAAGATTGACCTTGATGAAGGCGATGAGAAGCTCGACTGGCTAGGCAAGCTTGATTCCGGCAGTTTGAAGCTGAAAGTGGCGGCCTCGATCGTTGCGATCTCTTCCATTCACCTGTTACAAAAGTTCATGGAAGTACAAAATATCTCTAACGACAAGCTACTCTGGTACGTCATTATACATATGACATTCGTGGTATCGGCCCTGATGCTGGCGTTTCTCGACAAGATCGCCTTTGCCAGTCATAGAGAACATTAGATTATCTAAATAAGTTGTATTTGACGATGCAAATGAATGCATGCACACCGTCTTTCCAGTTGATCTTTTTACCCTCGGCATAGGTACGACCGTAATAGGATATGCCTACCTCGTAGATACGACATTTTAGCTTGGCCACCTTGGCGGTAAGCTCCGGCTCCAGGCCGAAACCGTTTTCCTCGATGTCTATCTGTTGAATGATCTCTGTTCGAAATGCCTTGTAACATGTCTCCATGTCAGTCAGGTTCAGGTTGGTAAACATATTCGAGGTAAGTGTCAGTAAGCCATTTCCAAGCCTGTGCCAGAAGTAAAGCACCCGATGCGCATCGCCGGAAATAAAACGTGAACCAAATACCACGTCGGCCTTACCGGCGGTTATCGGTGCCATCAGGCGGTCATATTCCCTTGGATCATATTCCAGGTCGGCATCCTGTATCAGTACAACGTCACCAGTAACACTGGCGATACCGGTTCGTATGGCAGCACCCTTACCCTGGTTGTGTTCGTGCAGGATCAACTGATCGATTTGGTCATTTAATTCCTGTTGCAGTACCTCCCTGGTACCGTCAGTGGAACAGTCGTCCACGACGATAAGCTCAATATCTGACCAGCTGCTGTCACGAACAGCAGCAATGATTTGCCTGATGGTCGGTTGCTCGTTGTAGCAGGGTATTATGATTGATAGCTTCATGACACTCACATATTTATCTCTGAATTTAAAGAGTAACGGCTTATGCAACCGGACTCTATATAATTATTATTGTACTGTGATGGCCGACATACTTCACTAAATCACATACCGGAACTGACTTGAGCCTTGCGACAGGCGAAAAAAAACCGGGGCATAAACCCCGGTTCTGGATTTACAAACCAGCCGTTTAGTGTGCAGCTGCTTCGTCGAACTGCTCTTCCTCGGTTGAACCGGTCAGAGCGGTTACAGAAGATGCGCCACCCTGGATAACGGTGGTCACGTCGTCAAAGTAACCTGCACCCACTTCCTGCTGGTGAGACACGAAGGTGTAGCCTTTCTCGCGTGCTGCGAATTCAGGCTGCTGCACCATTTCGGTGTAGTGCTTCATGCCTTCGCCACGCGCGTAGTTGTAGGCGAAATCGAAAGTGCGGTACCAGTTGACGTGGATACCAGCCAGCGTAATGAACTGGAACTTGTATCCAAGATCAGACAGGTCTTCCTGGAAGCTGGCAATCTGTGAATCGTTCAGGTTTTTCTTCCAGTTGAAAGAAGGCGAACAGTTGTATGCCAGTAATTGTCCCGGGCACTCTTTCTGTACGGCCTGGGCAAATTCACGGGCAAAACCAATATCCGGGGTACCGGTTTCACACCAGACCAGGTCAGCATAGGGTGCGTAAGCAACACCGCGGCTGATCGCCTGTTCCAGACCGTTCTTCACACGGTAGAAACCTTCCTGGGTACGTTCACCGCTGAGGAAAGGCTTGTCATTGTCATCAAAATCACTGGTTACCAGGTTGGCTGCTTCAGCATCGGTACGTGCCAGTACGATGGTCGGCACGCCCATAACGTCAGAGGCAAGGCGAGCAGCTATCAGTTTCTGAACGGCTTCCTGGGTAGGTACCAGTACCTTACCGCCCATGTGGCCACATTTCTTAACCGCTGCCAACTGGTCTTCAAAGTGAGCACCGGCGGCACCGTTGGCAATCATGTTTTTCATCAGTTCGTAGGCATTCAGAACACCACCGAAACCGGCCTCGGCGTCAGCCACGATAGGCAGGAAGAAATCAACGGCATCTTTTTCATCCATCTTGCCGTCGGCAATGTTCTTCCACTGGATTTCGTCGGCACGTTTGAAAGTGTTATTGATACGACGAACCATGGTAGGAACAGAATCATAGGCATACAGAGACTGGTCGGGATACATGGTTTCTGAAGTGTTGCCGTCAGCGGCAACCTGCCAGCCTGAGAGGTAGACAGCTTCAAGACCGGCCTTGGCCTGTTGCATGGCCTGGCCTGCGGTGATGGCACCAAAGGCGTTAACATAGCCTTTCGTGGCAGAGCCATTGACCTTGTCCCATAATTTCTCTGCGCCATGTCGCGCGAGCGTGTGTTCAGGCTGTACGCTACCACGCAGGCGAACCACGTCTTCGGCTCTATAACCACGCGTAACATTGGCCCATCGCGGGTTTTCAGCCCAGTCTTTTTCGAGTTGTTTAATTTGATCCTGTCTGGTCATCGGAAAAAATTCCTCCCAAGTAATAAAAATAAGTTCTGTTAAATCAGCTAGTTATGTGAGGATTGAACGCACGATTAGCCAATCAGACGATAAAAAGGCCGCATATCATGCCATTAGTTTCCAGGTCTGTGAATCCCTAATCCCTCTTTTAGGTGATTTTTGCCATGCCCGCGCGCCGGCCTGCCATAAACACGGCTGGCCCCTGGCACAGGGATTAACCGCAGATGCTGCGCATTCTACTATTAGAAACAGACAGTTACATGCATAACCGGGTGTGGCAAAGAATTTCGCGGGCATACCCCGGTGGCTTCCCCACCGCGTTATGCCTGTAACACGCGCCTGAACACTCGGGCATTTACGGTCATGGCAGGGTGAAACTTACCAGGTTCGGTTTTGTTGCAATGCGCCCAAAAGAAAACGTCGCATGACTGCCAAAATAATCACGCTTTCCTGCAAGAATGTGCACGTAAATTGCAGCTTGAAATTTCGGACCAGTGTCACTACAAATTGATGTATGAATTTTTTACAATAGTTATAATCATATTCAGTAATATGACGTTTAAATTTTCTTTCTGCTGGAGTAATTCCGAGCATGTCAGATAAGACTGACAAGAGCTTAGAAGACGACTTGGCCGTCCAGGAGGCCGAGCCGAAACTCAAGCGTCCCCCTTTATATAAAGTCATACTTATAAATGATGACTACACTCCCATGGAGTTTGTTGTTCATATTCTTGAGTCTTTCTTCGCCATCGACCGGGAAAATGCAACGCGTATCATGTTGGAAGTGCATACACGCGGGAAAGGTGTATGCGGAATATTCACCCACGAAATAGCAGAGACGAAAGTCGCACAGGTCAACAACTATTCACGCGAAAATAATCACCCACTCCTTTGTACGATGGAAAAAGCCTGAGGGAAGATTGCCATGTTAGATAAAGAACTGGAACAAACGCTAAACGATGCTTTTCGTGAGGCGCGGGAACAACGCCATGAATTCATGACCGTTGAACATCTGTTACTGGCGTTACTGGACAACCCATCGGCTTCCAGGGTATTGAAAGCCTGTGGTGCCAACCTCAACAGCCTGCATAGTGACCTGGTTAAATTTATACAGGAAAATTCTCCAGTCATAGATGATGGCGAGGAACGTGATACCCAGCCCACGCTCGGTTTTCAACGTGTATTACAGCGTGCCGTTTTTCATGTGCAGTCTTCCGGCAAGAAAGAAGTTACCGGTGCCAACGTGCTGGTCGCCATCTTTGGCGAACGTGAATCTCACGCGGCCTATTTTCTCAGCCAGCAAAACGTAACCCGACTCGATGTCGTCAACTATATCTCGCATGGTATTGCCAAGATCGAGGAAAACGAGAACGAAGAAAACCTTAACGACATCGAGGAAGAAGCCAGCCCCGACGAGGCCGGCACTAATCCGCTGGATGCTTACGCGGTAAACCTGAATGAACAGGCCATGCAGGGCAAGATTGATCCCCTGATAGGCAGGCAAACAGAAGTACAGCGCACGGTGCAGATACTTTGCCGTCGACGCAAGAACAACCCGCTATATGTTGGCGAGGCCGGCGTGGGTAAGACAGCCATTGCCGAAGGCCTGGCCAAGCTTATCGTTGAAGGCGATGTGCCGGATGTGTTGCTGGATAGCGTTATCTATGCGCTGGACCTGGGTGCCCTGCTGGCTGGCACGAAATACCGAGGTGATTTCGAGAAACGTCTCAAGGGCGTTGTGGCCCAGTTACAGAAACAGGAAGGCTCGGTATTGTTCATAGATGAGATACACACGATTATCGGTGCCGGCGCCGCTTCCGGGGGTGTTATGGATGCCTCCAATATCATCAAGCCGGTGCTGGCCTCGGGCGATTTAAAATGCATTGGTTCAACCACCTACCAGGAATACCGCGGCATCTTTGAAAAAGACCGGGCCCTGGCCAGGCGCTTCCAGAAAATAGATGTGGTGGAACCTTCCATTGATGAAACCGTGAAGATACTGCAGGGCCTGAAATCACGCTTCGAAAAACACCACCATATCCGCTATACCAACCAGGCATTGCGCTGTGCAGCGGAACTGACTGAACGTTATATCAATGACAGGCATCTGCCGGACAAGGCAATAGATGTTATTGACGAGGCCGGGGCGGCCCAGCAATTACTGCCACCATCGAAGAGAAAGAAAACGGTGGGCGTGAATGACATTGAAAACATCGTTGCCAAGATTGCACGTATACCGGCCAAGACCGTGACCACATCTGACAAGGATGTGATCAAGAACCTGGAACGCAACCTGAAGATGGTCGTGTTCGGGCAGGACGAGGCCATAGGCACACTGGCCAACGCTATAAAAATGTCGCGTTCAGGCCTGGGTAACCCACACAAACCAATTGGTAATTTCCTGTTTGCCGGACCAACCGGTGTCGGTAAGACCGAAGTCACACGCCAGCTTGCCATTCAAATGGGTGTGGAACTGGTGCGCTTTGACATGTCCGAATACATGGAACGCCATACCGTATCCCGTTTGATTGGAGCGCCTCCCGGCTATGTTGGCTTTGACCAGGGTGGCCTGCTAACCGATTCCATTAACAAGCAACCACATTGTGTCCTGCTACTGGACGAAATGGAAAAGGCGCATCCGGACGTATTCAACCTGATGTTGCAAATATTTGATCACGGTACCCTGACTGACACCAATGGACGCAAGACTGATTTCAGAAACGTCATTATTGTCATGACCACCAATGCCGGTGCTGACCGCATGAGTCGTGCCTCGGTCGGTTTTACCACCCAGGACCATACTGGCGATGCAATGGAAGCCATCAAGCAAATGTTTAGCCCGGAATTTCGCAACCGCCTGGATGCCATTATCCAGTTCAATGCCCTGGATCCACGCACCATCGGCAATGTCGTTGACAAGTTTGTTATTGAACTCGAAGCACAGCTTGAAGAGAAGAAGGTAACGGTAGAGATATCGGACGAAGCCCGGGAATGGCTTGCCATCCATGGTTACGACAAACTGATGGGTGCCCGCCCCATGGCAAGGTTAATCCAGGACAAGGTAAAACGACCACTGGCGGAAGAACTGCTGTTTGGCAACCTGGTGAACGGTGGTCATGTTATCGTCACGCTCAAGAATGACGACATCAGTGTCGAGGTTGAGCAGGAACAAACTACCGAGGAAGCTATCTAGCAGCTGTTATTCAAGCGAGTTAGTCAACAACGCAAAACCGGGGGCAACTAAACTAACTGTTTAATAAATGCCTTGGAATTGCGTTGGAAGTTATACATTTCCTGTTTTGAAACCGGTAGCTTCTGCAAGTCGACCGGTTTGAAGCCCTTTTCGATAAACCAATGCTCGGTTTGAGTAGTCAATGTGATCAGTGACTCGGCACCCTTGTCACGCGCCTGCTTTTCAGCAAACTGCAACAGCGTGTCACCCATGGATTGTTTCTGGTAAGCGGGTAACACGGCCAGGCAAGCCAGCTCTACCACCTTCTCATCCGGATAGTTATGCAAGGCGGCACAGGCGATGACCGTACCATCACGTTCGAGGACGATATAGTCATTGATTTCTACCTCGATTTTTTCTCGCGAGCGCTTGACTAGCACCCCCTGCTCTTCCAGCGGCTGGATTAATTCAAGTATACCGCCGATATCAGACACTGATGCCTTGTGAATCGAATCAAATGGCAAATTGCTGAGCAAGGTGCCCACACCATCACGACTGAATAATTCCATTAACAGGCCGCCATCTACCTGCTGTTCAATATAATGCACACGCTTGACACCGGATTCGCAGGCAACAATACCCTGGGCCAGCGCCGTGGCCGGATTTTCGCCAACATGGCTACGTGCATCAGACTCGAGTATAGCCTGTGCCTGGTCACACGTTAGTTGCTTGATGGTATTACCCTGTTCATCCTGGACCACGGCCTGGTTGCCCACCATGATTAACTTATCCGCGTTGATTTCCATGGCGACATTGGCAGCGACTTCGAATGAACTCAGGTTAAATACTTCACCGGTGCGCGAATAACCCAGTGGCGGGATGATAACGATGTCGCCCGCCGCGAGCCTGGCAGTAATCATTTCCCTGTTTACCTTTCTGACACGTCCGGTCATTTGCAGGTCAACACCATTCATTACGCCAAGCGGCCTGCCAATCACGTAGTTACCCGATGCCACATTAATATGTGACTCGGCCATGGGTGAATTTGGCAGCCCCATGGAAAGCAGCGCTTCAATCTGGATCTTGATATCACCTATTGCCTGCTTAACCGAACTCATCGAGGACTCGCTGGTGACGCGCAGGGAACCACTGTATTCCGGGACAATGTTCCTGTCTTTCAGTAACTGATCAATCTGGGGCCTGGCTCCAAACACGACAACCAGCTTGATAGCGAGGCTATTGAGTAATGCCAGGTCATGAATGAGGTGCGCAAAATTTTCAGCAGCAACGACATCACCACTAACCTGAACGACGAACGTGCGACCGCGGTGCGCATGAATATACGGCGCCGCCTGTCTGAACCAGCCAACAAAATCCTGGTTATCGCTCATGAATGTCCCTCGCAAAAATGCATTAACAGTCTGGATAATATCGCTATCATCGGTTCGATTCGATCTATCTGCAAATACTCGTTCGGTTGATGGGCCACATCAATATCGCCCGGACCGAGAATCACCGTGGGAATACCCATATCATTAAAAAACGGACCCTCGGTACCAAATGTCACACACGCGGCTGTATTACCGGTGGCCTTCTCGCACATACTAACGATCTCGCTTTCCAGCGGCGTCAGCATGGGCGGCACGATATCGACCTTGCTGGTAAATTCAAGTTTAAGTCCGCTTTCTTTCAATGCCGTGCGCACCTGTTCTCTTAGCTGTACGCGTAGCTCCTCTGCATCCATGCCCGGCATCATACGTAAATCGAGCGACAATTCGCATTCTGCACAGATACGGTTGGGGCTATCACCACCGTGGATACGTCCCAGGTTCATGGTGGGCACCGGAACCACGTAGGCATTGTCAACATGCTGCGTTTGTAACTTCTCGCGCCATTGCAGCAGCGCCGTCATCACTCTGTGCATGCCCTCCAGTGCGCTGTTACCCAGCGCCGGGTTACTGGAGTGACCCGAACGTCCCTCGATACGAAACGATTCGATGATGATACCCTTGTGCGAGTAGACGGGTTTCAGCCCGGTCGGCTCTCCAATAATGCAGTAATCGCCCTGCAGTCCCTTATGATCGCTTAACAGACGTGCACCCGACATCGTACTTTCCTCATCGGCCGTGGCCACGATCGTGATCGGCTTGTTGAAACGGATGTCCTGCATGCGCTCCAATGCCTCCAGGATGATAGGAAAATAACTCTTCATATCGGCCGTGCCGAGCCCGTAGTAATTCCCGTTCTTCTTCGTCAGCTTAAAAGGGTCGGTATTCCAGCCATTGGCATCATAGGGCACCGTATCAGTATGCCCGGACAGGACCAGGCCACCCGCCCCGCCACCACGGGTCGCTACCAGGTTGTACTTGCCTGCTTCCTCGTCGACCGTGACAACGTCGCAATCAAACTGCAGTGATCCAAACCATTCGGCCAGTAAATCAATAACGGCACGATTACTCTGATCGTGGCGCGGATCGATGCTGCTGACTGAAGGCAGTGCAATCAGCCGGGCAAAACAATCTTCAAATTCGGGTGTTTGACGCATGACAAACGCTGGCTTTCCTGTTTGATAATTTTGTAAGTGCAGGTATTCTAACGCACCTTGTTGATAAGTCAGCGATAGCACGGAAAAATTCACAGGATAGACGCATGAGTAACAAGCTAAACAAATTCAGTTCCCGTATCACCGAGCCCAAATCACAAGGTGCTTCCCAGGCCATGCTCTATGGAACGGGCCTGAAGGAAGAAGACATGGGCAAGGCGCAGGTCGGAATTTCCAGCGTGTGGTTCGAGGGAAATACCTGCAACATGCATCTGCTTGACCTGGCGCAGAAGGTCAAGGAAGGCGTGTATGCGGCCGGACTGGTCGGCTATCGATTTAATACTATCGGCGTGAGCGACGGTATATCCATGGGGACGGAGGGCATGGGTTATTCGCTGCAATCACGCGACCTGATTGCTGATTCCATTGAAACGACCATGGGCGGCCAATGGTATGACGCAAATATCTCGCTGCCCGGCTGCGACAAGAATATGCCGGGTTGTTTAATTGCCATGGGTCGACTGAACCGCCCGTCGATCATGGTCTATGGCGGCACTATCAAGCCGGGCCGCTGCAAGGATAAAAAGCTTGATATTATCTCCGCCTTCCAGAGTTACGGTGAATTCATCTCCGGTTCTATCGACGATGATACCCGTAAGAAAATCGTCAAAAATGCCTGTCCCGGTGCCGGTGCCTGCGGTGGCATGTACACGGCGAACACCATGGCGTCGGCGATCGAGGCCATGGGCATGTCATTGCCGTACAGTTCCTCGACACCGGCCGTCGAGCCTGCCAAGTTGGACGAATGCTTCAGGGCCGGTCAGGCCATTCGCACGCTATTGGAAAAGGATATCAAGCCGCGTGACATCATGACCCGCGAGGCATTTGAAAATGCCATGGTACTGGTAACCGTGCTGGGAGGATCAACCAACGCGGTGCTGCACCTGCTGGCGATGGCAAGCGCAGTCAATGTGCCACTGACCATCGACGACTTCCAGGCAGTCACTGACCGAACACCTTACCTGGCCGATTTGAAACCCAGCGGAAAATACGTGATGGAAGACCTGCATTTAATCGGCGGTACACCTGCCGTCATGAAATTCCTGCTGGAGAATGACATGATCAACGGTGACTGTCTTACCGTGACAGGCAAAACCATTGCAGAAAACCTGGAAGAATTACCTGGACTGAAAGAAGGACAGGACATCATTGCCCCGCTGGATAAACCACTGAAGAAAAGCGGCCATATTCGTATCCTCAAGGGTAACTTTGCTCCCGGTGGTGCCGTGGCCAAGATTACCGGCAAGGAGGGACTCGAATTCTCCGGACCGGCGCGCGTGTTCGACTCCGAGGAAGACATGCTCAAGGCCCTTGAAGAAAACAGGATCCAGAAAGGCGATGCCATCATTATTCGTTATGAAGGGCCCAAGGGCGGACCAGGTATGCCGGAGATGCTGACACCAACCTCTGCCATCATGGGTGCCGGCCTGGGTAATGATGTGGCAATGATCACGGACGGCCGTTTTTCGGGTGGCTCACACGGCTTTATTATTGGCCATGTTGTCCCCGAGGCACAGGAAGGTGGGCCCATCGCACTGGTTCAGGACGGCGACATGGTGACCATCAATGCCGAAACCAACGAGATAAGTGTTGATGTTAGCGAGGCCGAAATGGCAAATCGCAAGGCGAACTGGACAATGCCGCCTTACAAGGTAACGCGCGGGACATTATATAAATTTATCAAGAATGTGACGACGGCATCCGAGGGCTGCGTTACCGACAAATAGTGGAGCTGTCGTTTTGACTTGCCTGTCGACCTCAGTGATCAGCCTGCGTCGATATCCGGCAGTGGCGATAGCTTCTAAAACGCAACCACGCAAAAACCTCGTAGCAGATAGCTAGACCCGGTTTGATTAGTGGCAGGCTGGCAAATTTTGCCAGTGGTTGCCATCCCGGAATACGATGCCAGATAGCAATGAATGCATGGACTCCCCTGATCAGCTCACCGTTCTCCAGCCTTGCATGCATGTGTTTCAGCGCTGTGGCCAGGGAAATATCACATTCTTGCAGACAGTCGAGCTGGCTCGTCACGTCTACCCAGTCTATCAATTGCTGTGTATCCCTTTGCCGGTAGTAATTAATCTCGCGGGCACACAGCCCGCATTTGCCATCGTAATAAACCTGGATCATGGTAGTCAGTTTGATTGTTTACCAATCCGACCTGAAACTGGCAGGCAAGTTCTTGGACGCGGGTCGAATTTATTTATGACTGCCAATGAAAAAAAGGTATTGCCACAGACCAAGATAGGCCTGGTGATTCTCTGACATGATGGGTGCAAATTGCGATTCCAGTCCTGGCAATAAATGCTGATCCATTTTCACATGGTTGAGCTTCATCCAGCGACGGAAAAACGACAATGGACTGTGGCTAAAATCAACTACTGCTATCAGGCCATTATCGGAAAGTTGCTTTCTGGCCGTTTGCAATGCCACGTCCCAGCCCGGGTTAAACATGCTCAGTGCATAGGAAAACAGGATAAGATCAAACTTGACCGTATTGCTGTTCAGGTCAGTCAGCGGATTTTCATACTTCATGTTGACCAGTTCCGGAACAGGTTTACATTTGCTCGTTTTCCTTGTCGCGATGTTTAACATGTCTGTGGAAAGGTCTATACCGGTCAAGCTGGCATGTGGAAAACGTTGTTTCAGGTAAAGCAGGTTAATGCCGGTACCGCAACCCACCTCAAGGATGTTAACCGGTTGCATCAACCCGCCGACGTGGTCAATTATCTTTTTACGGCCAAACAGGAAGCTCCAGCGAGTAGCATCATAGATACGGGAATGCAGCTGATAGTAACGCTGCAGTTCGGTCTGCTTGATAACCTCTGTCGTCATACTACCTCGGCAAAGTGCAGGCTACCGTAGGTACCTACGCGATCCTGCAAATGCAGAGGGTTCGTCAGGTGTGGGAAGAAACGCAGCGACTGGCGCGCAAAGTCAGGCAGGAAGTTTATCTCGTGCGCAGCAGAGCGCATCAATATGCGACTACCAGGCTGACTGTTATTCAATATTAATTCCCATTCTTCTGCGAGAGCGGCCACATCATGCCGGGCAAGCCAGTCCTGGTGGTCAAGCAGGATGAAGTGTGAATAATTACCGGGATTATCGCGCAGGAAGCCACTGATGCTGTTGTTATGCGTGTGCACACGTTGCTGATGGAAACGCAATGTGTCGAAATTCTCAGGCTTCAGGTAATTGGGGCAACATTTGCTCGAATAGGAACCCGTAATATACACATGCCAGAAGTAATTATCCTTTGCCAGTATCTCGGTAAATACGTGCCGCAACTTATCGCTGATAAAACCGCTAACACCACCCGGGTACTGGTTATTGATAAGTTGGATTTGTGGCCCTGGCACTCCGGCGAGAGTCAACACGAACGGCTGCCGAACCAACCAGGACATGAAGCGACCCCACAGTAGCGGCTCAATCTGCTCGTATATTTGCTTTTGATGCTCAAGGTTCTCGGCATCAAACAGGCTGAACATGGCCGTTCGTAACTGGTGATTGCGACCGAGATAGCGGGTGATTAACCAGGCCAGGAGACCAGAAGTACCATAGTAATAAAAAGATTGTTTTCTGCTGTTGCTATCAAAATAATAGATCTTCTTGTCCCAGAAACGTCGATCTCCATCATCCAGGTAAACTTTCAAGTCCCTGTACACCGATTGCAGGTTGGCGTGGTTACCATCACCAAACATGGCAAACAGGTCATCATGGCTTCCGCGCCTGATTAATGCCAGTTTGAGTTTTAGCAGGGCATTCTGACGAGGGTTGACATCTACTGCGTGGATCTCTGCCGGACCATCCAGCAGGTAATCAAGCACGTTACAGCCGGCACTGGTCAATACCACGACCTTGCTATCGCTGTTCAATTCCAGTAATTGCCGATCTATGCGCGGGTCTTCCCAGCTGGCATTATAGATTAATGAACGATTATGAACTGTCTTGAAAAAAAGATCCTGCGTACTTCTGAACAGGCGCGTTGTTGCTGTTTTTGACATATGGAAGCTGTACCCGTTGTAGTTAATCTATTGGACTACACCGGGGTTACGGAATGATGTCGGTTTTATTGCAGAACTGTTTAGATTGGTAAGACGTGTCGATTTCTATACGGGCGGACTATTCATTCTTGTCCGGACCAAGTTGCTCCCGAACCTCGTCAAGCATGGCATTGGTATTTTTTTTCTGGGCAACGGCTGTCTCTCTTTTAATCTTGTCCAGATGTTCCAGGTGCGCCTGTAAATCTGTCGTAAGGCTTTGCTGGCGTTTTAATTCCTGTTCAAATTCAGCCAGGTCTTCATCCAGCTGGATCTTTTCCAGGGTTTCACCCTGGTTTATCTTCCAGTTCGCCTTGTTGACTGCCTCTTCTGCTTCCTTTTGTTGCACCGCCAGTCGCTGCAATTCTGTATTCGAGAATTCGTTGTTTTGTTCAACTTCTTGACGCGAGGCCTTGATACTGGCCAGCACTTCCTGGTGTTTCTTCAGTTCTGCCTCCAGTCGTTGGTGCTCCTCCTGCAGGCGTTTCTGTTCTTCCTGCCTAATCTGGTCATACTTGTTCTTGTAAGCTAGGATAATCTTGCTTGCCTGTTGCTGTGCCAGTTTCCTTACCTCTTCCATCGAATACAGTCGTTCCTGTCGTTTGGTATAGATCTGCAAGGCCTCGCGTACTGCTGCTTCCAGTTGCTCAACATCTACCTTGTCCTTGCGCAGATAGTCAGCCACACCCAGCTTAAGGGCGCTGTCAGCAATATCTTCACTGCCTTCACCGGTCAGCATCACCGTTACCGGGAACAGTCCATTGTTTTTGTTGCACGCAAGAATGTCCAATCCGTTCACTTCCTTGTTCTGCAAATCATAATCAAGAATAAGCACCTGGAACTCCGGCCAGGGAAATTCGCTTCCGGGAATACCTTCTGATATCGGGTCGTAATCTATGACATCCAGCTCTGAAAATGATTTGGAGAGATAAGTCTTCAGAAGATTTCTGAAATCCTGATCGTCATCTATGATTAATAATCTGTTCATAAGTATAAAAGTCTACCTGATTCTACGTCGGACTGTATAAAACACGTGCAAACTGTATATATGTATAGACTGTAAAAGATTTCGTATTGCTCAAACACGAAACCAGGTAATATTTTTTTATTGTTATTGATTTCCTGCGGACCCGCTGGAAAGAGTATAAAGACTGCATGAGTCTAGCTCATGGTAAGTTTATATCGATTGTAATACTTGATGACTTTCTTGACGTAGTTCTGTGTTTCCTTGTAGGGAGGCACCTTGTTTCCATATTTTTTAACTGCACCCTCACCAGCATTATAGGCGGCCAGGGCAAGTTCCATATCATTATTAAAAAGTCTCAACAGGTCACGCAAGTAGCGTGAACCACCAAAGATGTTTTCTTTCGGATTTTTACGATTCGAGACCCCGTAGCGTTTTGCAGTTTCCGGCATCAACTGCATCAAGCCGACGGCGCCAGCGCGGGAAATAGCATTCGGATCATACGAGGACTCAGCGGTTATGACGGCATGCAGCAGAGTGTGCGGCAATTTGTAGTGGCTGGCCACTCGACGTATGGTCGGGTCAAACTTTTGCTGGTTTTTCTTCCAGTCAAAACCGCGTGGCAGTGACTTCTGTTCCTGCCAGCCCTTCCAGGTCTTGACCAGCCTGATGTAACCATCATGGGAGGGCTTGTCGGTAAGGATAACGCGGCCATGTTTATCAACGAACTTGTAGATATCAGCCTGGGCCGGCATTGCTGTCAGCAACACCAGGCAGGCGGTGGCGGCGGTAGTCACTATATGTCGCATCAAACTATCCAGACCAGGTTTTAACCATTTATTTAGTATTTATAGTTAAATCTATAACAAATATAGAGTTATTTGAATAATAAACAAGGAAAAAAGTGCTGCAAGGGCATCATCCAGCATGATCCCCAGCCCGCCTTGCAGCTTGCGGTCAGCAAGCGAAATCGGCCACGGCTTCCAGATATCGAACAAGCGAAACAGGCAAAACCCGATGACTGCCCAGGTCAGGCTTTTGGGGACGAGGCACATGGTTAGCCAGTAACCCACGATCTCGTCCCAGACAATGCCGCCGTGGTCGTGGACATTCAGCGCACGTGCCGTGTAGGCACAGATATAAATGCCGGCAATGAAAGCAACCAGCACGATTAAGCCGTACAACGGCCAATTACCGGTCGGCGCAAACAGCAGGTACAAAAGCATTCCTGCCAATGTACCAAATGTGCCCGGCATTTTTGGCGCCAGGCCACTACCAAACCCGAGTGCCAGAAAGTGCACAGGGTTGGCAAGAAATCTCACCGGAACTTGCTTTTGCTTGTCGTTGTCCATAAATAATTGTTAAAGCTATCCTATATCAAAATGCCATGCGCACCATATTACTTTACCTGTTTCTGGCACTACCCTCTTCCATACTTGCCGGGGAAGCCGATGTCATCGCTGCCGATGCAGAACCTATCGGTGGCGATTTTTATCGCATCAGCGTCACCGTGCGTCACCATGATAGGGACTGGGATCACTACGTGAAAAGCTGGGAGGTGTTGGACATGAACGGTAAGATCATTGGCGTACATGGGCTGCGGCATCCGCACGTAAATGAACAACCATTCACCCGTTCGACAACGGTGATCATTCCTGCGCATATCGATAAAGTCATGATTCGTGCGTATGATTCCATACATGGTACAGGTGGCAATGAACTTATGCTTTACATTAACAGGGAATTAAAATGAAACTGATTAGTACATTTATTATTACACTTTTTCTGTCGTTAACTACCCATGCAACAGATATCACGGATATTGAACAGGCTGTGGCAGCTCCGTCGCGCAGCGAGGCGAATATTGTCCGCGACGAGTATCGACACCCGGCAGAAACGCTGGCCTTCTTTGGCATCAGGAAAGATATGCATGTACTGGAGATATTGCCCGGCAGAGGCTGGTATACAGAAATCCTTGCGCCCCTGTTAAAGGATAGCGGCCAACTTACCGTGGCCAGTTTCGGTGCCGAGCATTCAAGCGATTATCTGCGCAAGATCCATGGCAACTTTGTGGAAATGCTCGATGCCCATCCTGACGTTTACGGCAAAGTTAAGCGCGTTGTTTTTGAGCAAGATGGTTATCTAAACAGTATTGCCCCGAACTCCCAGGACATGGTGCTAACATTCAGAAGTACACACAACTGGATCCGTTATGGCAACAAGGCAGAAGAAGTGTACAAGTCTTTTTATCGTGTATTGAAAAAAGGCGGTGTGCTCGGCGTGGTGCAGCATCGTGCAGCCGCGGGCAGCAATAGCCTGGAAACAGCAAACCAGGGTTATGTAACCGAGAAATACCTGATCCAGATGCTGGAAGACATAGGTTTTGAACTGGTCGGTAAATCAGAAATCAATGCCAACCTGCTTGATACCAGGGATTACCCGGAAGGTGTCTGGACACTGCCTCCCAGCCTCAGGGGCAATGATGGCAACCAGGACAAGTATCGTGCAATCGGTGAAAGCGATCGCATGACGCTGCGCTTCGTGAAATTATGAATGAACTGAACAGCACGGCGCGCCTGTTCCTGTTGTTCGGTGCTGCCAATGCGCTGCTGGCTGTTGCCCTCGGCGCCTTTGGTGCCCATGCCCTGCGCAACCGCCTTGATGAGTCTCTGCTAAAAATCTACCACACGGGTAACGAGTATCATTATTACCATGCACTGGGCCTGCTGATTATTGGCATTCTAGCGAGCCTGGTTCCTGTCAGTGGCTGGATAAAAACGTCGGGCTGGATGATGTTTGCCGGAATACTGTTATTTTGTGGTAGCCTTTACCTTCTTAGTATTCTCAACCTGCGCTGGTTGGGCATGGTAACTCCCATTGGTGGACTTTTATTCATACTCTCATGGGCCAGCCTGTGCGTGGCCGTGATCAAACAATAAATGGAACATGTTATGCGAACTATTTTGTTACTACTCTGCTGCTCATTTATTTCAATGCCGGTCATGGCAGAGGCTGACGTCGCCCAGCAAATCAACAAGGCCTGTCAACGCCATGCCGTCTCGCTTGTGGCAAGATTAAAGGCAGATGTCATTGGTGATATAGGGCAGGCAAAATCAGCGCAGGCGCTGAAGGTGGCAACTGAATCATGCCAGGCCTATTTTATGCGCGAATTTGGCCAGGGAATGCCCGCAGAAGCTGCGCAGGTGAATAATTCACAATCCGAAAAGTCAGAAGAAAAAGGTGACTGGTTCGAGGAACAGATTATCAAGGGTGGCGATACCGATAGAAATCCGGGACATGAACGCCTGAAGAAAAGAAGATAGTCTTAATCAGTTAACCACAACATAGACGATCATACCCAGCAGCAATAGCCATAATATTACGACCATAATAATACCGATAAATAACAGGCGTCTTTTTTCGTCCTCTTCCATTTCGTATTCTGCATGCTCGTCCATGACCTCTTGCGGGATAACCTTGTAAACAAGATACAGCACCACGTTTGCCAGTATGAGTTCATCCAGCAATCCCAGCACGGGAACAAAGTCCGGGATAACATCAATCGGACTGAGAATATAGGCCACCAGCAGAACAAGCAGTGCACGAGCCAGCCACGGAGTGCGCTCATCGTGCATGGCAGCGTAGAGTTGCTGTACTTTTTGCTGTAGCAGTAGGAGTTTTTCTTTCAAGACTTGTACAGTGGTTCAAGCCTGGTTGCTTGCGAAGCGGAATCAGTCGTTGCTAAATCCTGGTTTAGAAAGGCCTGTACGAGTTCATCACCGTGCCACACCAGTTTATTTTTTCCATACAGTGCCGCGTTCAGTTTATCCAGTTCCTGCTGCATATTATTATCAACAAGGTGCTTGAGCTGGCCAAGGTTCAAGCAAGTTGCTTGCGGCCATTGCGCGTTGGCCCAGGCTATTAGTGCCTTGCTCGTAGCCGTTGCATCATTCTTTTTTGCATTGTCCAACACGGCCGTTTTCAGTTTCTTTAACGAGTTGCTTTCAAACTGCGAGGTAGATGTGACTGCCGTTCTACGGTAGTTACGATGCCAGGCGAACATCGTAGCCAGCCAAAGTAATAATAAAGCGGTACTGATTGCCTGCCATATCAAGGTATCACTTTCGGCGGAACTAACTGCCTCACTCGTCATCCGTGTATCTTCAGTATTTCCATCAGGGGGAAGTTGGGTACCAGGCGTGGCTGCAGCAACCTGGATACGTCGCTCCGGCAATTCAGCCGTTTCCAGCCGATTTTCAACGGTATTCCACCACTGAATTTGTATAGCTGGTAATACAAAGCTGCCACTCTTTGTTGGTATTATCGCCATTTTCTCTTTACGGATAGCCGTAAAACCATCCGGTTTTTTAATTTCTTCGTACTCAGGCTGATCCGGGTAATTTTTCAAGCCGGCAGGCAATGACTCATTAATTGCAGGCAAATTACTTGCAACCATGCCCTCAGCTTGTATAGACAAGGTACGCGTTGTTACTTCACCCTGCTTTAGTTCATCAGGAGAAACAGACCATTGTTCCTGTAAAGTTATGTTTTCGGCCGGTAACCAGTTTTTCCCTGTATAGTCTTGCGGGATAGGCTTCACATCAAGTTGAATCATCTCGGATTGCTTGATAGTTACTTGTTGCCCGGTGCCATCATAACCAAAGAGCAGAAAGCCCCCGTCTGCGCCTGTTCGACCCTGAAAAACAACCGGTTCAATCGTTAAAGGACCACTGACCTGGGGAAAAATGGCATATCGGCGCTCAAAAACGCCATAACGTTTCCCATTCACCACCGCTTCATAGCTTTTGTCGCTATCGAGCTGGTTAATTACAGCCTGACTGCCACTTATTTTTGGTTCAGTTAAATTTGAGTCATTGGTTGCCACGGCACGATACAGTTTGACTGTGTAGATGACTTCAGCCTGCACATACGGCTCGGTGGTACTTACTTCAACCTCCAGAAAAATATCGTCATTCTGGCTGCCACCCTGTGCCTGGTGTCGAGCCTCGACGTTAATAGTCAATGGTTTCGACATTTCATTGCCAAATACAATGGATGGAACTTGCAACTGGCCCGCTGATTTTGGCAATACGACAAGTATCCATTTCTGTGAATACTTCACATTGCCATTAACAATCTGTGTGCTTGTGCGACTGCTTCTGCTTATTATTGTAAAAACCTGGTTCAACGGTGAAAAGTCGGGCTGAATATTAATCTGTTCATCACTTTCAAAAATCAATTGAAATGATTCATTCACAACAACAGGATCACGATCAACACTGACCGACACCCTGGCCACAACGGTATGGCTCAGCAATAACAAGATAAACATCATTAATATTCGATACTTCATTTTCTACCAGTACTTTTCTGTTGTTGTTTGACGGCTTTGCTGCTGGTATTGATACCTGAACTTCCGTCGCAACAAACCGGAAGGGTCATCAGGTATACGTCTTAACCATTGCTCGGCGGCAAGTTCTTCTTCATCCAGTTCACCGTCATAGGAATCAGCAATCTGTTCCGCGTTTTTTTCAGTCTCCTGTTTATCATCTTCTTTTTGCGTATTGTCACTTTCCAGATCTTCTTCCTTGCTTTTTTCGACCCCTTTGCCTTCCTGATCACTCATGTCCTGGCCTTCTCTGGATTGCCCTTCTCCCTGTTCCTCAGACTGACCGGATGAACCCGATTGCTGGTCGTTGTAATCCCCCTCAAACCCCTTTGTGTCGGCTTCATCGTTATCACTACCAGCGTCCGTCTGTTCATCAGCCTGTTTTGTAGATTGCTTTTGTTGCTGTAACACTTGTTCAATTAATTCCTTGTTGTACCTGGCATCCTCGTGCTCTGCATCCTGTTGCAATACATCGTTATAAGCTGTGATAGCCTCTTCAAAACGTCCCTGTTTTGCCAGGGCATTCGCTTTATTATAACGACTCGTTAAATCATCATTGTCAAATAGCTCCTCGGCGGCCTCATAGTCACCGGCACGGTAATTTGCTACCCCTTTCCAATCCGGATCATTAAATAAACTGGCAGCCTTTTCTGCATCATTCTGCTCTATTGCCTTGTATGCACGCTGATCGCTGTTCAACCAGAGTTGTTCCCAATCAAATGCCACTGCCGGTTCCTGGTGTGAGACAAGTACAAGTGTCAGGCTACAAAGTACTCCGCGTCTGAAGCCAAGGGCCAGTAGCGGTAGTAACGGCAATAGCAACCAGGGTCCAACCTCGTACCAGTTGTTGGAACGCAGATCGGACATGGCCTCATCATTACTCTTTAACTGGCTGACAAACAGTTCGTGAAAACGCCGAATCTCGGTGTCATCAATTCGGCTGGTCTGGTAAATACCGCCCGCCGCTGATGCCATTTTTTTCAACGCGTCAGTATCCAGCGTTGGAATCACGATACTGCCGTCCGGTGCCTTCAGGTAACTGCCATCTTCCAGTCTTATTGGTGCACCTTCTTTTGTACCAATACCCAGGATAGAAATCCGGTACCCCTGGTCATGGACTTCATTCAGAGCAGATGAGTAACGCTCATCAATCTCATCTGTGACTAACAGGATATCCCCGTCACGATGGCCTCCCTGCTGCAGGAGATCGACAGCCAGTGAAAAAGCCTGTGCCGTATCGCTACCCGGTGCCGGCATGATATCGGGCGACAATGCACCAAGTTGGGACTTAATTGTTTTAATATCATCGGTCATGGGTGTAACAGTAAATGCATCGCCGGCATATACCAGTAATGCTGTCTGCCCTTCCTTACGCATATCCAGTAAATCTGAAATCTCGAAGCGCGCACGTTCCACCCGGCTCGGCGGCACATCATCAGCATACATGGAAAACGACAGGTCCAGTGCAATGACCAATGCCGATTCATTCTTGTAAACGGGCTGCGGCAAACGTTCCCAGGTCGGCCCGGCAAGGGAGATAATAATAGCAAGACCGGTTAGCCCGATTAATAACTCACGCTTGTAACCGTTCTTGTAATTCTCTCCTACCAGGATATAAGGCAATAATTGAGGATCACATACCTGTCGCCACTGCTGGTTATCAAGACCACGCTTGAGCATGTACCAGATCAGGGCCAGCAGCGGGATCAGCGCCAGGAACCAGAACGGACGCAGAAAATGAAATTCGGCAACCATTACACTCTTGCCCCCCTGTTAAAGCGCAAGACGATAACTATGCTGGCGATTAGCAGCGCCAATGCCAGTGGCCAGTAATACAGTGCCGACTGGGGCCTGAATCGCTGCACATCTTTTTCAATCGGTTCGAGTTCATCCAGTAACGCATAAATTTGTTCCAGTTCCCTCGTATCCCGTGCACGAAAATAACGACCACCTGTCTTGTCCGCGATCGCGCGCAGTGTTTTTTCGTCCAGTTCGGCCGAGGGGTTGACCCGCCTGGAGCCAAAAATCGAGCGTACTACCATCTCGTCTGCACCTATACCAATGGTATAGATCTTTAAACCTTCACGTGCCGCAAGCTCGGCAGCTGCCAATGGTTGCACCGCACCCGCAGTATTGGCACCATCCGTTAACAGGATTAATATCCGGCTTTGCTCATCGCGTTCACGTAACCGTTTAACGGCCAGACCAATTGCATCTCCTATCGCGGTTGACTGTCCGGCAAGACCAATGGCAGATTCATATAATAATTTCTTCACGGTTTCGCGATCGAAGGTCAGCGGTGTTTGCAGATAGGCCTGTTCACCGAACAGGATCAAACCGAGCCTGTCACCCACGCGGCGTTCAATAAACTCCCCGGCCACCCACTTGGTTGCGGTCAAGCGATCTACCTGTTTATCTTTAATAACAAAATCGCGCTCCTCCATGCTGCCTGATAAATCTACGGCCAGCATCAGGTCCCTGCCACTGACAGGAATTTCTATGAATTCGCCCAACCATTGCGGGCGCATGGCAGCAAGAACCAGTAACAACCATGCCAGCGCTGCTAATGACAGCAATCGCTTACGATTGATCGATGTGCGTGACATGCCTGTCTGTTGCTGAAACTCCTGCAGAAAAGGTACGCGCAGGGCAGCATTCTCGTTTAGTTCAATCGGACGAAATAACACGCGTATCAAAACAGGTAGCGGCAAGAGCATTGCCACCCAGGGCCATTCGAAATGAATCATGCTGACGTCCCTTTCTGTTTAATGACCACGACCAGCCACTGCTCGACAATTTCAATCAAGGCATCGGGATCGTAATCCACGTCATTTCGGTAAGGGGCCTCGACCAGCACCCTACCGTTGCCCTCAATGAAATGGCTGGTGTCTACCTGGCTATCAAGAAACATGAGCCATTCCTGGCCGGTAAGTGAAGCCGTCTCATGCCGCGGAAATACGCTGATACAAACCCGGCGTAATAGTTCAGACAGGTGCCTGGCGAGCAGCGCTTTGTCCTGGTGTTGTCGGAACCCGGCCTGGATACGCTGCAGTTCCTGCCGCGCCTGCACTGCCACTGAGAGTCTTTTTTCCCGACGCCGCTTTATCAGCCAATACACCAGTACGATCAAGGCCAACAGAACCAGTAACAATAGCCACCAGCCTGGCGCCGGGGGCCACCACGATACCGGGTCCGGTAAATGGATATCCCGTAACGGTAACTGCGAAGGTTCCTGTCCCGGGCTCATCGACGCCGCAGGCCCTCGCGTATCACCCTGGCCGGGTCGTTGTCAGTACGACAGGTCAGCAGGTTTACATTACTACTACGTGCCAGTGCCAACAGGCTGTCGCGCCGTGACTGGAAGCGCTG
Source organism: Gammaproteobacteria bacterium (assembly GCA_965229565.1). Classification (GTDB taxonomy): domain Bacteria; phylum Pseudomonadota; class Gammaproteobacteria; order Eutrophobiales; family Eutrophobiaceae; genus JANQNX01. The sequence continues at coordinate 2,386,248 of OZ245888.1, forward strand.
CCGGTGTTGCTCTACAAGCTTTTTATCACTGGTATCGATATCCAGTTCCTGCTCACCATCGCTGAGTCGATAGTAGCCCGCCGGCGGTAACACGGCCTCAAGTTCATCATAAATATGTACCATGATGACCTCGTTATGCTGTCTTAATCCAAACAGGTGTTTCTTTGCCTTATCATCGAAACCACGAAAGTCACTTAACATTATGACGAGGCTACCTGGTCGAACCAATCGCCTTAATGCGAGTAAAGAGGTCAGTTCGTAATTTTGCGTGACAGGTCGTGTGGTGCCAGCCTGCCAACCCGGTGCCGAGACCATGTAATTAATCATGCGCAATGCAGCAGACTTGCCACGCTGTGGTTTTAACTCGTGATCAATATCATCGGAGAATACGATCCCGCCAACGCGGTCGTTCTGGTTAATTGCAATCCATGCAAACATGCTGGCAAGTTCGGCCGCACAAACAGCCTTGAAGCGGCCACGGGTCGCAAAAAACATGGGTGACCTGAGATCGACCCAGATATGCACAGGCCGTTCGCGTTCCTCGCAGAAGAGTTTTGTATGCGGCTTGCCCGTACGCGCCGTCACACGCCAGTCTATATTGCGGATATCATCACCCTGCTGGTACAGGCGTGATTCATCGTACTCCATACCACGACCCTTGAACGATGACTGGTAATCACCGGACTGCACGGCACCTATCAGTCCGGACCTTAATGACAGTCCGCGACATTTTTGCGCCAGCTCGATGAGACCGCCGGTGGAAATGGATACGGGATTAAATGTTTTGTCAGCGAGTGCAGACATGCGGGTTGATCAGTGGCTATGGTACTGCGATACGTGTCACTAGTTCATCGATGACATTGTCAGTTGTCAGTCCCTCGGCCTCGGCCTCGTAGTTCAGGATCAGGCGATGACGCAGAACATCATGCACCACGGCCTGTATATCATCCGGCCCGACGTAGTCACGCTGCTGTAACCAGGCGTGGGCCCGGGCACAGCGATCCAGCGTAATACTGGCGCGTGGGCTGGCCCCGTACTGCAACCACTGCGCGATATCCTTACCATAGGCGGCCGCATTGCGCGTGGCGAGGACAATCTGCAGTAAATATTGCTCTATGTTTTCTGCCATATAGATGTCCAGCACTTCTTCCCTGGCGGCAAATACGGCTTCCTGTTTGACCGGTGTAACGGGTTCGACAGGTTGACTGGTCCTGGCCTCGTTGCGTGCGAGCCGAAGTATTGCTTGCTCCTCGTCGGCCCCGGGATAATCAATCGTCACATGCATCAGGAATCGATCGAGTTGTGCCTCGGGCAATGGATATGTCCCCTCCTGTTCTATCGGGTTTTGTGTTGCCATCACCAGGAACAGATTTGGTAATGGATAGGTTTCCTTACCAACGGTGATCTGGCGTTCAGCCATCGCCTCGAGTAATGCCGACTGTACCTTGGCCGGTGCCCGGTTTATTTCGTCGGCCAGTACCAGGTTGTGAAACAGGGGACCCTGCTGGAACACAAACAGGCCTTCTTGCTGCCGATAGATCTCAGTACCGGTCAGGTCTGCCGGCAACAGGTCCGGCGTAAACTGGATTCGGTGAAAGTCACCCTCAATACCGTCGGCCAGTACCTTGATGGCCCTGGTCTTGGCCAGACCCGGGGCGCCCTCAACCAGCAGGTGGCCATCGGCCAGTAATGCAATCAACAACCGGTTAACCAGCTTTTCCTGGCCGACAATCAATTTGCCGATGTGTGATTGCAGACGTTGTATTTCCAGAATTACCGACATAGTTAGTTACTCTTTATTATTTAAGTAATGGACAATGATTAAGAAGAAAAATTTCCATATATACGGAGACTTAAAGTGGATACCTGTTATTCCAGGACGCTATCATGTAATGTCAGTCCATACAGGTCAACGCATCATGGAGTAAAGTCATGACTGACGCACAATATTTCAGCCAGCGTTTGCGGGCCGGTGAAACCCTGTACGGTACGCTGGTCAGTTTACCAAGTGCCGAGATTTGCGAGGTACTCTCAGAGATTGGCTATGACTGGCTTTTTATCGATGCCGAACACGGTGCCTTCAATCCACAACAGGCACAAGGCATGTTACAGGCAGCCGCACCCACTCCCTGTGTGATACGTGTGCCCGCGGGCGAATCCATCTGGATCAAAAAGGCACTGGATATCGGTGCGGCCGGTGTCATCGTGCCGCAGGTTCACACTGCTGAACAGGCCAGGGCAATTATTCATAGTTGCAAGTATTCACCCGCCGGCGATCGTGGTGTGGGGATAGGCCGCGCGCATAAATACGGTCTTGAATTTGAACGCTACCTGAAGCATGCCAACGAGGAAACGGCCGTCATACTGCAGGCGGAAAGCGAACAGGCGATTGCTAATATTGACGAGATAGCCGCACTGGATGGTGTGGACGCCATACTTATTGGACCATACGACCTGTCTGCCAGTCTCGGCAAACCCGGAGAGATCAACGACCCTGTTGTTCAGAATGCGATTGATAAAGTCATCAGTGCCTGCCAACACAACAACATCAAGCTTGGTTATTTTGGTGTGACCGCGGAAGCGGTACTGCCATACAAGGAAAAAGGCTTTACCCTGTTAACCGTGGGCGTTGATGCCGCGTTTGTCATACAATCTGCCAGTCAATGTCTGAATAATATCCGTGGCTAGAAAACCTGTTATGAGTCTCGCAACTATCAATACCATCCTAAACACGGCACCTATTGTCATACAGGGTGCAACCAGGCTTATCAAATTGATTCGCGACCAGGGCAACGAGCAGCCGGAAGAAATACCTGCAACCATTGAAGGTATCAAGCAGGAGGTGGAAAAGTTACACCAGCGGCTCGATGCCAGCAGCAACTCCGATGTTGAGCAAATCAAGCTGATCGAGGAACTGGCAAAACAGAACGCGTCATTGGCCACCCAGTTAAAGACCACGATGTCGCACCTTAACCGCCTGACCGTGCTGTCTATTGTCGCCCTGGCACTGGCAGCGGCTGCTATTTTGTTTGTGTTGATCCTGCAAACATGAAAAAGGTGTACGAATGTGATGATGCCATGCTGGCCGGTCATGTCCTGAGCCTGCTGCAAGGTAACGCCATTGCCTGTCATATGCGCAATCTCAGCTTGACCAGTGGTATAGGCGAATTACCAATTAATGAATGCTGGCCGGAAGTGTGGGTTAATGATGCACGCGACGAGATGACGGCCAGGCAACTGATTGAGGCTGCCCTGAGCGAGGTACAGCCCGGGACTGACTGGCACTGTCAGTGTGGTGAATTTATCCAGGGACAGTTCGGAACCTGCTGGTCCTGTGGCAGCGACAGGCCCGAATAACCTAATCCTTATCGTTAATCAGCTTGTATAGCGCGAGCATATCTTCTTCGCCCAGCCCTGCCTTATCACCAGCCGCGTAGATTTTTTCAGTCGCTTTCAGTAACGACAACCCGGAACGGGTCGTATCAGTGGCCAATGCCAGGCGCACATCCTTCAACATGTTTTTCAATGCAAACTGTGGTGCGAAATCGCGCTGCCTGAGTTTAGGTTCCTTGTATTCACAGAGATAGTTCCAGCCAGTATTGTTTCTCAAGACATCAAAATACTGGTCATCATTAAGACCATTGGCGATCGCATAGGCATAGCTTTCACACAGGGCCTCCAGTTGCATGGCCAGGTTCAGGTTCATGGCCAGCTTGGCCACACTGGCCTGCCCTACTTCGCCCACATACAGGCGTACCGGTGACAACAGGGCAAGTACCGGGTCCAGGTAATCGGCCAGATCTTTTTCTCCACCCAGGTACAGCGGCAGCTTGCGTTGTACGGCAGCAACTTCACTGCCACCCATCAATGCCTCAACAAAATTCGCACCCGCCGACTCTACCCGCTTGCTGGCTTCTATATTCTCCTGCGGTTTTACCGTTGCCGTCTGTACCACGATATGTTCATTGGTAAGCATCGGACTAATCTTGTCGACGAGTTCAAGCACGGCCGCGCCATCAATCACAACAATGAAGAGGACGCTGGCACTGGCAACGGCCTCGCCCAGGTCTTCAACATACATTGGCACACCCGTCCTGGGAGACCGGTTCCAGCAAGCGGCCAGCATGCCATCTTCATGCAGGTTCATGGCGAGCGCCCGGCCCATGATACCGAGACCCAGCACAGTCACCTTTAAATCTTTTGGCAATGGTTCGTTCATACCTGTTTTACCTTTCTGGTTTGTGAATTGTTTTATAGTACTAGCATCTGTGCATTGTGATGAAAACGCATTCGGCAGTATAGTCACGCCCATGTGTGGACGATATGCCATCCATAGTTCACAAAGAGAACTAGTGGAATATTTCAAGCTGGCGCAGTCTGATAAGTTTATTCAGCGCTTTAACGTTGCGCCCGCGAGCAAGGTCCCGGTAATTCGCCTTGAATCCGATAAACCGGTACTGGTCAACTGCCACTGGGGACTGATTCCGCACTGGGCCAGGGACACAAAGATTCAACCTATCAACGCGCGGGCCGAAACCATCGCTGACAAACCTTTTTTTAAATCCAGTTTCAGAAACAAGCGCTGTCTTATCCCGGCCAACGGTTTTTACGAATGGAAAGCAGTCGGCGGGAAAAAGCAGCCCTATTATTGCAAGCTGAAAGATACTGAGCTGTTCGCCTTTGCCGGTCTCTGGGACCGCTGGGAGAAAGAAGACCAGGTTATCGAGAGTTGTACGATTATTACCACCGAGGCCAATATCAGCATGAGCAGTATCCACCACCGCATGCCGGTCATACTCGAGCCAGGTAATTACCATGACTGGCTTGCGGCCGCTGAACCCGGTCTGCTGATGCCTTACGCGAGCAGGATGAAATGCTACCCGGTCAGTACCGACGTCAATAACCCGGTCAACAATAGCAAGAGCCTGATCCAGCCTATCGCTTGAACAATCGTCAGGCAATTCGACTGAGTACTGGCAACCAGTGGTTACAATTAATTGGTTCCACGCAACCAGTTTTGCCACGCCTCAAGCAGGCGTCATCTATATTAAACTTTATAACCTATTGATTTAATTTATTTTTAACAACATTGGCAAAACTGGCACGTAAGCTGCTCTATTATTAATAAGTTTTTAAATTTTATTAACTAACAGGAGAACTCACATGAAATGGGAAACCCCAGCTTACAATGACATTCGTTTCGGTTTTGAAGTTACCATGTACATCAACAACAAGTAATTTCAGATTTGAAACTGAAAAAAGGGCCTGATGGCCCTTTTTTTTATGCCTGTTTGTCCCACAGCAACCACTCCAGGGCCACGCTGCTGTCCTCGAAATACTCCATCTCTCCCTTGATAAACCAGCTGCCAACGACAGCAGCCAGCTTTTCCCACTTTTTATTGCCCACCATGGCCACCTTCGAAAACTGGTTGCCGTGTTTCATCCCGAGTCTGAAATCATCCCAGGCGGCACGTGGTTCCCAGCCTTCAAACTCGGTGCCATCGAAGAAAAGTTTTACCCGGGGTTGCTTGACCTCTTTCATCGCCTCTTCCAGCACCGGCGTCATAAATGTGTAATCGTCGTGCGTCAGGCGACCGATCGCCTTGACCGTAATATAAAAATCATCGTTGATACGCTCCACACCTATGGAAATTCCGTGTTTTTTGATAACCATCTCGCTCTCGGCATTGTATTAATATCAGAGATGGTACTAGGATATGAGCGTTAATTTTTTGATCGGGATCAAAGCGCACGTAGATACCCGATTACAACGCACTTTGGACTCATAGCCGGGGATAATCATGAATAAACTTTATTTAATCGCTCTAGTACTACTTGTCAGCGCCTGTGCCCTCAGCCCCCAGGTTATCAAGGTCGATCCAACACTGTCTGAAGCTGTTAGCCGTTCCGGCGCCGGCACCAGCCCGTTTAACGTGAAGGTGATCGACCAGCGCGAGACCAACGTGCTTGGCAAACGCGGCGGCGTCTACAAGGAAACGGCGACCGTCATGAGTGATGACAAGATGGTCACCCGTTTACAGCAGACGCTGACCGAGCGATTTACCGCGGCCGGTTACGTAATCGATGACCTCGCCGCCAATCAACTTTACGTGATGATCGATAGTCTGGGTTATGAAGCAGTGGGCGAGAACCGCGTCAGCGAGGTAACCGTTCAGGCACAAATCACCGCGACGGCTGCAACTGGCGCCGGCAATTTTTCCAAGAAATACAAGGCCAGTCATAAACAAGAGGTGCTAAAGGCGCCGGGCGATGACAAGAACGCCGAGTTGGTCAACAACGTGTTTGGCGCAGTGGTGCAGCGGGTACTGGACGACGAGGAACTGCTGCAGTACCTCAATAATTAACCGCTAACTACTGAGCGGGTTTTAAGCAGTAATCTGTTTCTTTCGGTAAAGTTCTATCCCTGCCACCAGCAGGTAGATCAGCGTCGCACCAAGTAATGCAATCAGGTAGGGGGTTTGCCAACCGGTGACATATTCGCCGATGACCCACAGTGACGAGCCGGTTACCATGGCGGCGAAGGCACTGAATTCATCACCCAGTCGGGTAAATAAACCCAATGTTCCCACTACGAAAATGCCGGCTGTTCCGAATGAAACAGCGGTCCAGATTAATTCATGTACACCACTGGCACTGACCGCAAGGTAAAAAGACAGCAGGCCAAGTCCAGCGATACTGGTGCGCACCGTCCTGACCTTGCCGGTTTCGGTGATGTCTTTCTTCAGCGGTACCACCACGTTATGTGAGATCAGTGCCGCCGCTGCGAGTAAGGCACTGTCTACTGTGGACAGGATGGCTGATACCAGTGCGCCACAAAACAGGATATAAAAGAATGTCGACAGGTATTGTTCTGCCAGTGCCGGTACGATTTGTTCCGGGTCCTCGAGGTCTGCAATCAGTTCCGGCCCAACCAGGCCAATGTAGAGTGGTATCAGTCCAATCACGATATACAAAAACCCGGCGCCCGTGGCAGAAACAGCCGCGGTTGTAGCGGAACGCATGGCCAGGACTCGGGCGATGGATTCCGCTGCCAGCGTAGCACCGCATATTGGGACAGCCCATTTCTCGATCAGCTGTAACCAGGAAATATCGGTGTGCGGCTGCAGCTGGATGCGATCCAGCGGTACCTGCTGTATCGAGGCCTGTATGCCTCCAGCCGCATCTACGATGAAATACATCAGTACCAACAGTCCCGCTACCAGGGCCAGGCCCTGGATAAGGTCCGTCACCGCGGTGGCGCGCATACCACCTACCATGGTGTATAAGGTGATCAACACCGCCGCCCCGGCAATAGCCAATTCCACGTCGACACTGGAGATTGCACTGACTACCTGGCCAAAGGCACGTACCTGGGCGGCGGCCCAGAATAACGATGACGGGACCACCAGTAACACGAATAATTTTTCTACGCGGGTGGAATAGCGTTCCCGGAAAAAATCACCAAAGGTCGTGTACTGCCTTCTCCAAAGCGGGATGGCAAACACGATACCGAGGACGATAAGGCACAGGCCATAACCAAACGGGTCGCTGCTGCTGCCGGAAAAACCGTTGCTGTAAATATTCCCGGCCGCGCCAATCACCGATTCGGCACCAAACCAGGTCGCAAACACGGTAAAGGTACCGAGCAAGGGCCCGAGGCTGCGACCGGCAAGGATAAAATCCTGTTCGTCGCGGGCACGATGGCTGACCAGCAGGCCCAGGGCAAACTGGATAAGGATATACAGGCTGACGCCAAGGAGGATTGTAGTCATCAGGTACGTCGCTCAAAACGCGCCATTATAGAAAATGATGCGCCAGGGAAAAGATTTTTATCTATTAAATACGAAGGAATCGTTGCGACAATTTATGGCACTTCCATGTGCCACGCAGGGGATCGCGTCCGTGCATGAGGAGAAGATCAACAAAGTGATACTAGTTCCAGCTTTGCATCCTGATTTTCCAGCTACCATCAGCCTGCTTTTCAAGGACATTGGTAACGTTAACGTCGTAGGAAACAGTCTGGCCATTGGCATCTATGCCGGTCGCCTGCCACAGTGCGGTCTCGTACGCGACCTTGCCGTTTGAGTCCATTTCAACATCCCAGATGATGAAATCTTCAACGTTCAGGTAGTTGAGGCGGTTCAGGTAATCATTAATTGCCTCGGTGCCATCAACAATTTCGTTGTTAGGCTGGAACAGTACGGCTTCATCCGAGTACAGCTTCATCAGTGCATCCTTGCTGCCGGAATTGAAATTCTGACGCCACTCTTCGCTGATCTCGGTGACACTCGTCACCGGGCTGGCAAGGACTGAACCCGTGACTGTTATCAGGGACGTCAATAACAATGTCTTCAGTTTGTTCATGGTTTAACTCCTGGAAATGATTAAAACTTTAATTGCGATGCAGCATAGAGGTTTCTATTGAATGAAAAAGGGGCTTTTATGTTATATTTTGTTTCCTAATAGTTAATAATCAGACCTGACGCCATGGATAGACTGACCAGCATGCGCGTATTTGCGGCCGTCACCCGGCTGGGCAGTTTTGCCGCAGCTGCCGACGAACTCAACATTTCGAACGCGATGTGTTCGAAGTACGTACGCGACCTAGAAGAAAAACTCGGTGCCCGCCTGCTCAATCGCACCACCCGGCAACTTAGCCTGACCGAGGTGGGCAGTGCTTATCACACGCGGGTAATCGACATACTTACCGAGGTTGAAGAGGCCGAACGCTCGGTTTCGGAGATGCAGAATCGCCCGGTGGGGACACTGCGTATCATGGCGCCACCATCGTTTGGTGCCTTCCATATTGCCCGGGCAGTCAAGGGTTACAAGATTAAATATCCGGAGGTAGCCATTGACCTGTTGTTGTCTGACGATTTCGACAACCTGGTTGACCGCGGCGTGGATCTGGCCTTCCGGGTGGGGGACCTGGAGGACTCCAGCGTGGTTGCCCTGCCGGTTTCTTCCAGCCGTCTGATCGTGTGCGGTTCGCCGGATTATTTCGAGCAAAACGGGACACCGCAATCCATCGATGCCCTGAAAGATCATATCTGCCTGACCATGGGCCAAAACCTGGTCTTCCCCACGCACTGGAAATTTAATGTCGATGGTAAGGACAAGGTTATCGATATTGATAATACCTATCTCAAGGCAAACATAGCAGATGCCCTGCGGGTTGCCGCCATCAATGGCAGTGGCCTGATCCAGCTACCCTCTTACATGGTGGGCCTCGATATACAGTACGGGCGATTGACGCCCGTGCTCGAGGAATTCGAGCCGGCCCCGCTACCTATCAACCTCGTTTATGCCCACCGCAAGCACATGTCACTCAAGATCCGCTCCTTCGTGGATTACATGAAGGGCTTCTTCGAAGACCCGCCCTACTGGGATAAATGGATGTATTCGTGACCTGAAAACCTGTTTTTTATTACATAAGTACCTGATATCTGGTTATTTATAAAATATTTTGAAATTAATGTTGCATTGCAACAAATAATCCCTATAATATTGGCAACTGAAAAAATTACAGGAGAAATGTAATGCAAGTATCTTTTGAACAATTTGTAGCTCCTATCAAGGAGATCAACGAACTGACCATGAAAAGCCTGGAAAAAATCTCGGCCATTCAGGTCAAGACCATCCAGGACAGCACTGACGTTAGCCTGAACGCTATCAAGTCAGCTACGGAAGTTAAGGATCTGGATTCTTTCAACCAGTATCTGCAGGCCCAGCTGGTAACCGCCCAGGGTATTGCAGACAACGCGATGAAAGATGCGCAGAAAATAGTCAAGTTAACCGAAGACTATTCTGCCAAGGTTCAGAGTACCGTTGAAAAATCAGTTGCCTAACTGACTAAAAAGGTAAAACAAAAAGCCGCCCTTCGGGGCGGTTTTTTTTTATATCGGAAAATATTGCAATGCAACAAAATATCCGATAACTTGTGATTTATAACATCACCAAAGACGGAGAGAGTAATGGACGTAACAATCGACAAAATCATTGGCCCCGTGAAGGAGCTGAATGAACTTACATTGAAAAGTATTGAAAAGATTTCTGCCATGCAGGTAAAGGCCATGCAGGAAAATGCACAGGCCAGCATGGAAGCCCTGAAAGCAAGCACGGCAATCACTGACCTGGATTCACTGAACCAGTTCATGAATGCACAGATGAGTGCCGCGCAGGCGATGTATTCCAAGTCCATCAAGGATGCGGAAAAAATCACCAAGATGGCTGAATCCTATGCCAACGAAGTAAAAGCCATTGTTGACAAAACCATGGCTGGCTAAATGCCACACCAATGTATAACAAAACCGCCTACGGGCGGTTTTTTTAATGGCGTTGGGCGCCGGCCTCGATAGAAATCAGGTCATCAAAACGCTTTAGCAGTGTCAACAACTGATCGGTAGAAGGGTCACTCTTGTGCAGGCAATCCTCCGCATACTCGTAGATTCCACTTTTTAGCGGCAATGGCAGGGTTTGCTCTATGGTGGTCTTCATTCGCGGCAGGAATATCCACTGCAACCATTGTTCGAAGCTCAGCGTATCCAGGCAAAAAGGGATACCACTTTTCAGGGCCTTTTCCGGCGGTTTTTGCTCATCCCACTTGCCGTGGATCCTGAGACTGGCTTCTACTTCAAGCAGGACATCTGCGATACGGTTAGGTATATCATGCATTAAATTGATTATACGTCGGCAAGCCCGCAATTCAACCGCGCCTGCTACCTGTTCAGGCCAGGAATTGTCCCGGAATCGGTAGTGGAAATTTCACAATAAACACCATTCTGGTTTATACTCCGCCCGCCAGATTGCACACAGAAACGCGTCCCGGATTTAAATTCCCGAAACGTCCAGAAATTGTAGCGTCATCTCGTATTATTCAGAGCGCTTGGCAACAGGTATAGACTTTTTAACCCAAGAGTAGCAAGACAATGACTGATATAAGCAAGTATCGAAATATAGGAATTTTCGCCCACGTTGATGCCGGTAAAACGACCACGTCAGAACGTATCCTGAAATTAACCGGCAAGATTCACAAGACCGGTGAAGTGCACGATGGCGCTGCCACGACCGACTTCATGGAACAGGAACAGGAACGCGGCATCACGATTCAGTCAGCGGCCACCAGCTGCTTCTGGAAAGACCACCGCCTTAATATTATTGACACTCCCGGACACGTGGACTTCACCATCGAGGTGTACCGTTCCCTCAAAGTCCTGGATGGCGGCATTGGTGTTTTCTGTGGTTCTGGCGGTGTGGAACCCCAATCCGAAACCAACTGGCGCTATGCCAACGACTCGGAAGTCGCGCGCATCATTTTCGTGAACAAGCTGGACCGTACCGGTGCAGACTTCTACCGCGTGGTTAAACAAATCAAGGATGTTCTGGGCGCGACCCCACTGGTCATGGTCCTGCCTATCGGTATTGAAGATGGCTTCGTAGGCGCTGTTGACCTGCTGACGCGCAAGGCCTGGATTTATAACGACCCGAACGACCCGCTCAACTACGAGATTACCGAACCACCCGAAGATATGAAGGACAAGATCGAAGAGTGGCGCGAAACACTGATTGAAACCGCGGTCGAGGCTGATGACGACCTCATGGAAAAATATCTCGAGGGCGAGGAGATCGGCATTGATGAACTCAAGGCCTGTATCCGTAAAGGCACGATCAACCTGAATTATTTCCCGACCTATTGTGGCTCTGCCTTCAAGAACAAGTGTGTGCAAATGGTACTGGACGCCGTTGTTGATTACCTGCCCGACCCGACCCAGGTCCATCCGCAACCGGAAGTTGACCTGGAAGGGAACGAGACCGGCAAGGTCGCCACGGTTGATCCGAGCAAGCCACTGCGCGCACTGGCATTCAAGATCATGGATGACCGTTTCGGTGCCCTGACCTTCATTCGAATTTACTCTGGCACGCTGGCAAAAGGGACATCCGTATTAAATACCTTTACCGGCAAGACCGAGCGCATTGGCCGTATCGTGGAAATGCACGCAAACGACAGGATAGAACTGGAATCAGCCCAGGCCGGTGATATTGTCGCTGCCATTGGCCTGAAAAATGTTCAGACCGGTCACACGCTGTGTGATCCAAATAACCCGGCCACACTGGAACCAATGATATTCCCGGACCCGGTTATCTCTATAGCGATTGCTGCCAAAGACAAGGGTGCCTCTGAAAAGCTCGGTATCGCACTGGGTAAAATGGTGAAAGAAGACCCCTCTTTCCGTATTGAAACCGATGAAGACAGCGGTGAAACCCTGATGAAGGGAATGGGCGAACTGCACCTGGACATCAAGGTTGATATTCTCAGGCGCACCCATGGTATCGAGGTTATCGTTGGTAGCCCGCTGGTGGCCTACCGTGAAACCGTTACCCAGCGTGTTGAAGACAGCTATACCCACAAGAAACAGTCAGGTGGTTCTGGTCAGTACGGCAAGATTGATTACATCATCGAGCCAGCCGAGCCAGGTAGCGGCTTCGTGTTCGAATCCACTGTTACCGGTGGTAACGTACCGAAAGAATTCTGGCCCGCCATTGAAGGTGGATTCAGGAAGAGCATGGAAAAGGGTGTACTGGCAGGCTATCCCTGCCTCGACTTCAAGGTCAACCTGGTTGACGGTGCCTTCCACGCGGTTGACTCGTCGGCGATAGCCTTCGAAATTGCTGCTATGGCAGCTTATCGCCAGACCATGCCGAAAGCAGGACCACAATTGATGGAACCGATCATGAAAGTTGACGTGTACACCCCGGAAGAACATGTAGGTGATGTCATTGGTGACCTCAACCGTCGTCGCGGCATGATCAAGGCCCAGGAATCAAACCCCACCGGCGTACGCATCAAGGCTGATGCACCGTTGAGTGAGATGTTTGGCTACATTGGTACGCTGCGTACAATGACTTCCGGTCGCGGGCAGTTTTCCATGGAGTTCCTGAACTATGCGCCGTGTCCGAAGAACGTGGCAGATGAAGTTATTGCTGCGGCCAAGGAACGTGAAGCAGAAAAGAACAAATAACTGTTTGGCAATTTCTATGAAAAGCCGGCACAAGCCGGCTTTTTTATTTCATATCCGCAACACAATATAGCCAGAAAATATTATTACTTTAATTTATGAGTCACGTGTCTCCTTATGTGCATACATCAATTTATCGCCTGCACTTAGCATATCGGTGACAGAAGAGTGAACGTCCGGCTCATATTCGACGATTCCGTGAGATAGACTTATCTGATAGTTCAGTGCCTCTTGTTTGCACAGTGCCTCTATGCACTCCTCGAATCTTTTTATGACTAACCCTGCGGTTTCTTTGGAGGTGTCGGATAACAATATGACAAACTCGTCGCCTCCCAGTCTCGCGATAACATCAGAATCGCGCGTAATTATTTTCATAGTATTTGCAATAATTTGTAAAACTCGATCACCTTCAGCGTGGCCGAAGTTATCATTAATTTGTTTGAATTTATCGACATCCAGGTAAACGACCGACGCCGGTAATTGCTTGCGTTTACAGAATTCCAGACTTTTTTCGGCGAGAACCTTAAAACCCCTTAGATTTGGAATAGTCGTTAACTCATCGATAGTGGCTAGTTGGGTAAGCTCGATCTCGCGCTCGACCATCGCGGCGAGATCTCTAAGAATAATTCCGTCTTCGTTGGTGAATGCTCGAGGTTCACGATCGATCAGGCACATGGTGCCAAGTTTGTGACCGTTTAAGGATGACAAGGGACACCCCGCGTAGAATTTAATATTTGGGGCATTCACAACCAATGGATTATCAACAAACCGCTTATCCGCCGCTGTATCATTGACGACGAACATCTCGTCACCAAGGATTGCATGCCCACAAAACGATATATCCCGCGGTGTTTCGCTCACAGCTAATCCAAAGGAAGACTTAAACCACTGCCGGTCATCATCGACCAGGCTTACGAGCGCAATTGGAACATTAAATAACCTGTTTGCAATGCGCGTTAAACGATCAAATCTTTCTTCCGGAGGGGTGTCGAGAATTCCCAGGGAATGAAGTTCACTAAGGCGGGCTTTTTCATCTTTAGGATTATTAGGTTTTTGCATAGTAAGAGACCAGACCTAAGGTTAAAACGGCGTGGATTTCGCAAAATTAATCAAGTCTAACACAGGGATTTGCCCTCCCCCTTCAAGAAGAGACCGTATACAGCATAAGAGGAGTCATAGGCTGACTAGCAATTGCGATGTTTCGCTTATCGGAAGAATTGTAGGTCGTATCAGCGATCTCACACAAATGAATTAGTCCAGTGCACCTTGATTCAGCACGCGCACCCTCATCTCGATTCTCTGTAACGGATTATCGCGGGCATCCCTCTCTTGTGACACGATCTTGTCAGCGACTTCCATGCCACTGGTTACTTCACCAAACACGGTGTATTGGCCATCTAGAAAGCGGGCATCCTCTACCACGATAAAGAACTGTGAGCCGGCACTGTCTGGGTCCCGTGATCGGGCCATGGACAAAACGCCACGCTTGTGTGGCAGGTCACTGAACTCCGCCTTGATGGAATAACCCGGCCCGCCCGTGCCATACCTGGACTTGTCCTGGTCCCTGGTATTCGGATCACCGCCCTGGATCATAAAGCCGGGAATTACTCGATGGAAAATCGTGCCATCATAAAAGCCTTCCCTGGTTAGCTTGATAAAATTTTCAACATGACCGGGAGCCGTGTCAGCGAACAGACGCAGTTGCATGCTGCCAAACTGTGTTTCAATCTCTACCCTGGGATTTGAATCAGCATCTGCGGCAAGGGCCAGCGCCGAGAAAAGAAAAACGAACAACAATATAAACGGCCGTAATACGACTGGTAATTGAGAACTCAAGTAATACATAGATAATCCTGGATATAAAAAAACAATAGAGATGATATCAAATTGCGTCCGAGCGTGTCTTTTGTTTTAAAAACAGCGCTGCAAGATCGCTACTGGTTAAAGGTTTACTGAAATAATATCCCTGGTAGGCATCGCAATTATGATTCATAAGGAAGTTCAACTGCTCCAGTGTTTCCACACCTTCGGCTACCAGTGCCAGGTTAAAATGGTGGGCAAGCGAGATAATACTTTCTACCAGTATTGAATCGTTCCTGTCTGTTTCAATATCCCGAATAAAGGATCGATCAATTTTCAGTTCATTGATAGGCAACTTCTTCAGGTAACTTAGCGAAGAATAACCGGTCCCAAAATCATCCAGTGAGATATGGATGCCCATTTCCTTCAACTGGTAACACTTGGCCACGGTATCGTCGACGTTGTTAATAATCACGTTCTCGGTAATTTCCAGTGTTAAAAGGTGTGCCGGGAAACGGGTTTCATCCAGCACCTTCCTGATGGAAAGAATAAAGTCATCCTGAAGAAATTGTAACGGGCTGAGGTTTATTGAAAGACGCATGCTCCTGCCAAGGGCCCGTTTATTACTTTGCATTATCTCCTGCATATCCTGCATTGCTTTTTTTAATATCCAGTGACTCATCGGTACGATAAGCCCAATCTCTTCTGCTATTGAGATAAACTGAAGCGGGGGAATGAAACCCCTGGTTTTGTGCTGCCAGCGCAACAACGCTTCAACACCATAAAGGTCATGGTGTAACGAATATTGTGGTTGATAGTGAAGTTCGAGTTCACCGTTTTCAAATGCATCCACCAATTCTTTTTCCATGTTCAGGCGTTTCACTACCTCGGCCTGCATACTGGGCAGGAAGAAACGTATGGAATTGCGGCCATCATCCTTGGCACGATACATGGCCGTATCAGCATGACGCAGTACATCATCAATCTGCTCGTTCTTGCCTGCAAACAACGAGATACCTATACTTGTTGAAATTTTTAACTCGTACTGTTCAATGTGAAAAGTCTGGTTAATCGCATTCTTGATTTTTTCGGCGACCTTTTCAGCATAGTTGTACGAGTTCTCATCGGCGGGCAGGTCCGGAAGCAATACCACGAATTCGTCTCCACCCAGTCGCGCCGCGGTATCGCCCTCGCGCAAACAAGACGTAATGCGATTGGCAACCTCGATTAACAGGGAATCACCGACAGAGTGGCCAAGTGAATCATTGATTTTTTTAAACTGGTCAAGATCCATGAAAAACACTGCACCGTGGGTCTTGAAACGATTCGCGTGAATAACGGCTTGTTGTAACCGGTCATGCAACAACACGCGGTTAGGCAGGCCGGTTAATGAATCATAAAATGCCTGTCTTCTTATGGTTTCCTCGTCTTTCTTGCGATCGGTGATATCACGGATTACCGCATACAGAATATTTCGATCACCCATTGGTATGCTAGTTAATGATACCTCGGCTGGAAAAACCTCTCCGTTTGCACGTCGGTGATCCCACTCAAACAGGTTGCTGCCTCTCTCGTAAGCTATCTTCATCATCTGCTCGGCTTTTTCCCAGGATTTGCTGCCATCTGACTGAAACTCCGGTGAAATATCTGAAGGGTGAAGGTCTAATAATTCCTGCTTGGTACCGTAACCAAGCAGTTTAATCATTACATTATTACAATCGGCAAAACGATTGCCATCTGCCACCAGTGTTGCATCCGGCGTATTCTCAAACAGTGTGCGGTATTTCTTTTCACTTCTTCGAAACTGTTCCTCGGTCCTCTTACGCAGTTCGATATCCCTTTCCAGTTCTTCGTTGGTTCTGGTCAGTTCCTCGGTGCGCTGTTCCACCTCGTCTTCCAGTTGCCGCGAGTAGATCTCAAGCTTTACTTCAGAATCCATCCTGGCCTTGATTTCATGATTTAACTTGTTGTAAATCTCGGAAAGGTACTTCTGCAAACGACCACTGTAAAAATAATAAAAAACAATCAGCAGGATGCTAATCAGTATGATTATGGAAGCAATGGATTTGAGCAGCGCTTCTTCCGTTTGTACAAATTCACTGATATCACTACTGAAGATGATATAAGCCTGATTTTCACCTGCGGCATTTTTGACCGGAAATGAAGCAGATAACAATACGCGGTCTTCATGTTCCAGCTGGTGTAATTCTGTACCTGATATATGTTCGAAGGATGGGTACACTCGCAGGTAGGTTTCGGCTATTGTCTCACTGGTGGTATAAAGAAAGACCAGGTCCGTATCTTGCCGCCCGACTGTAAACTCGCTTTTAAGTGGTGAGCGGGATATTGTTTCAATGACCGGCTTGAGCGATTTATGAACTACCAGCGCCATTTCCACCGACCCCATCTCCGCCACCTGGTGCAGAATTCCATCGAGTTCTTCACCGAGTTCGATATAGCCAACCAGTGTTTCATCTACGTACCATGGAAATACTGTACGCAATACGAAGGCTCCCTTGTTTCCGTATTCAATGCCACTGGCAGGTTTTCCGGAAGCTGCTGCTGTCTGCAACGTGACCCGCGAGTTTTTGTCGCCCCATAGATCCTTATTATGCAAGCGCAGGAAAACGGTCTTATCGATGTTGTGAAAATAAAAGTGCGTAACCTTGTGTTGTTCACTGAGATAGTTAAACATGGGGTCGGTCGCGTTTAACAATGCGAGTACGTCTTTCTCAAGCCAGGCTTCCAGCACATCGCGATTGGACTGGATCATTTTAATCAGGGCCTGGTGCAGTTCAGTGCTTTCGCTAACGACTTTGTCAAAATTATTGATAATGTCGACACGCTTGGTGTTCTGGAAATCCGTTTCGTGCAAGCGATCAAAGTAGCTGACCGTGTACAGCGCCATGCTGATGATGATCAGGTTACTGATGACGAACGGCACCAGCAGCCTGCTACGCAGGCGCGTATGCTGTTCGTCAGGTGTAGTCCCCAATGTTTTCATATAGATAGACGGGATTTTGACTGTTTATAAACGTAGTCAAATCCTATGCATTATTCGCGCCGAAATAGTAATTTACAGGCTATCGGCGCCTGCTACATAAAGTTAAGCATAATCGGGGGAAAACACCAGTGGCATAGAGCCGCCCTAGCTGGCTTTGCGGGAAGCGCTCTTGCGCTCGTGTTCCTTCAGCAGTTTCTTCCTGACACGTATTGAGGAAGGGGTCACCTCTACCAGTTCATCATCATCGATAAATTCCAGTGCCTGCTCCAGGCTCATGCGGATGGGGGGTGTCAGGATGATATTTTCATCACTCCCGGCGGCACGGATATTCGTCAATTGCTTGGCCTTAAGAGGGTTTACGACCAGGTCGTTATCACGAGAATGAATACCAATAACCATGCCTTCGTAAACTTCCTCGCCATGACCGATGAATAACTTGCCTCGCTCCTGCAGGTTAAACAGGGCGTAGCCCAGTGCCTTGCCCTGCCCATTGGCAATCAGTACGCCATTGATGCGTTGCCCGATTGATGCGGTAACCAGGGCACCATAATGATCGAAGACGTTATACATCAGGCCGGTACCAGATGTCAGCGTCAGGAACTCGGTTCGAAAACCAATCAGACCACGGGCCGGGATGATGTATTCCAGCCTGACTCGTCCCCTGCCATCCGGCTGCATGTTCCTGAGATCGCCACGTCTTTCGCCCAGTTTTTCCATTACCGAACCCTGGTGTTCAGACTCGATATCGAGGATCAGTTGTTCATAAGGTTCTTCCTTATGATCACCAAGGTCATGCACGATCACCTGTGGCCGACCCACAGCCAGTTCATAACCCTCACGGCGCATGTTTTCGATTAATACGGAAAGGTGCAATTCACCGCGTCCGGATACGCGGTATTTATCTGCCTCGCCGGTTTGCTCTACGCGCAGTGCAACATTGTGCTTCAGCTCCTGTTGAAGCCGGTCCCAGATATTACGACTGGTAACATATTTTCCATCACGGCCGGCAAAAGGCGATGTATTAGGCTGGAAGGTCATGCTAATCGTGGGTTCATCAACCTGCAGTGGCGGCAATGCCTCGACCACTTCCGGATCACACAAGGTATCGGAAATGTTCAACGGGTCCAGTCCGGCAATAGCAATGATGTCTCCGGCATCGGCCGATTCCACCTCGATACGTTCAAGACCAAGGAAGCTGTATACCTGCATTACCTTGCCACGACGTTTTTTGCCATCGCGATCAATGACGGTCACAGGCATATTTCGGTTTATCCTGCCTCGCTTGATTCGGCCAACGCCAATAATGCCTACATAGCTATTGTAATCCAGGGTCGATATCTGCATTTGCAGGGGACCATTATCATTCACATCAGGTGCGGCCACGTGTTTGATCACCGTTTCGAACAAGGGGGTCATATCACCGGCGCGCACATCTTCTTCCAGTCCGGCATAGCCGTTCAGTGCCGAGCAATAAACCACCGGGAAGTCCAGTTGTTCATCGGTTGCGCCGAGTTTGTCGAACAGGTCAAACGTCTGGTCCAGCACCCAGCCAGGCCGGGCACCATCACGGTCTATCTTGTTAATCACGACAATGGGCTTGAAGCCCATGGCAAAGGCCTTTTGTGTTACAAAACGGGTTTGCGGCATGGGACCATCGACCGCGTCAACCAGCAATAATACCGAATCCACCATTGACAGGACGCGCTCAACCTCGCCGCCAAAGTCGGCGTGGCCCGGCGTATCGACGATATTAATACGGTAATCCTGCCAGCGAATGGCGGTATTCTTGGAAAGAATGGTGATTCCGCGCTCTTTTTCGAGGACATTTGAGTCCATAACCCGCTCGGTCGGCGCGGCACGACTGTCCAACGTACCAGACTGTTGGAGAAGTTTATCGACCAGCGTGGTTTTACCATGGTCAACGTGGGCAATAATGGCGATATTTCGTAATTTCTGGGACATAAATTCCGGTACGTGCAAAAGGCGCGCATTATACAGGTAGCACAATAAAATAAAGCTTTTTTTGCGCCCGGAAGGCCATTAAGACAAAAATTTTATGATAACAGTGCGGGATAAAACAGACCGGTAGACTATCCTGGTGGCGCCGTACTGGCCGCAACTATTACAGCTGGCGAAGACGACGTGCCCGAGTGGCGCCCGGCAGGATTACCGGTTACGGTTGTCTAACAAATTCTCAAGCTTTCAATAGTCCTGGAGCCAGTTGATATCCAGCGCAGTTGCCCTGCCAACCACTACTTTCTCCAGGTTACGCGGCTGTTTTAGCTTGTTATTTTCATCGATGAATCTGCCAGCCATGATCTCCGCCTTGCCTTGCGGATGTAATGGCTCTTTATCAGGTTCTGCATAGCCAATTGGATACAGCGGCATGTTGTTTGCCGGATCATACTTATCGATAGCTCCCAGGGTATGCAACAGTTCATGGGCTATAACAATATTGTTTTCCTGTTTCATATCATCGCGGGCAAAGGCATTGACTACTCCCAGCAAACCTTTTTGTAAACCCAGTGAATGCGCAACAGTGGGAGAAGTTTTGGGATCATAATACTGTACAAATATCTGCACATCCTGGAGATAGGGATAATCATCGTTTTGCCATGCCCAGTACCGCAGTTTCAGGCTCCAGATCATGATCGACAACGTTGAACCGTTACGTGGAGGCAAAGGTGGTCTTGCATCCAGTGTTCCGGCGAGTACTATGTCAACCGGTTTGCTCAATGGCAGGCCATACCTGGAAGCTTCTGCAGCAAAGAAGGTCTCTATGGTCTCAAAATCAGTTTCCTCCAACTCGCCAATATAGTTGCTGCTAACTTCACTACCATCGCCATTGATTGAATACACAATAACGTTGAGTGGCTTGTCCCAGTCTGTTGAACGACTCTTTGCCAACCATGCGCCTACAGCCACGATAAACAGGATATAGAGCAGCATCATAATCCTAATATTTCTAAACACGGCCTTAGTTATGCCTGAGCAAGGTGTTTAATTGATATAGTTATTCAATAACAGGTTCACGCTGTAGCGCACACCAAAACCCGTTGTATCCGAAGCTATGTGTGCAAGACCACCTTTCTTGTTACTACTGGCGAGGTCCATGTGGATCCACGGTGTATCGTTTTTAACAAAACGCTGCAGAAATCTTGAAGCCAGTATGTGATCGACGCCGCTTTCCTGTGAACACTGTTTAACATCCGCCACATCGCTTTTGATCATTTGATCAAAATCTTCATCCAGTGGAAATGGCCAGACACGCTCGCCACAGTCTTCACCGGCCTTGATCAGCATCGAATGCCAGTCTTTCCGATTGGTAAAAACACCGCTGTAGGATGTGCCAATGGCATACATACACGTGCCTGTCAGGGTTGCAAAGTCCATTATCAGGCCAGGTTTTTCGCGTGAGGCAAGTACCAGTGTGTCAGATAACACCATACGACCCTCCGCATCGGTATGCACGACTTCAATCGTCGTGCCATCGGACGCGGTAATTACATCATTCGGCTTGTAGGCCCTGGGACCAATATGATTTGTCGCCAGTGCCATCCAGCATTCAACAGGTCGATTAAACTCAAGCCTGGTCAGGGCCAACAAGGTACCCAGTGCAACCGCACTTCCCTGCATGTCTTCATGCATACCGAACATGTAATTGGCTGGCTTCAGGTTGGTGCCACCGGTGTCATAGCAAATACCCTTGCCGACCAGGAAGATTTTTTTACCACGCGCGTTTTTCGGCGTGTAACGCAAACGCACAATACCCGCATCAGCAGTGGGGCTGCCTTGTGCCACGGCCAGGAACGCGCCCGCTTTTTTCTTCCTGAGTGCGGCCTCGTTATAAAACTCGAGTTTCCATTTATTCTCCCTGGCAACCTGCTTGACCTTCTTCAGGTACTCGGTGGGCGTCAACATGTTTGGTGGCAGCATACTCAGGCTACGTGTCAGGGCATTACCCTCTGCCATGGCAAAACTCTGTTTGAAACCATGCCTTGCCTTGATGCCGTATAACAGGAGTTTGTTGAGTTTTACCGGATCCTGCATGTCACTTTTAAAATTCGGCAGGCTGGCCGCAGCCGATAATGCAGCAGAGATGACAGCTTCGGCAATACGCTCGGTTTCCGGCGCATCGAATCCATCAATCAATATTCCCAGTTGGGTCGGATTGGCACTCTTTTGCTCAGCCACCAGTTTGCGGGCCAGGGTTAACAGGTCGAAGGTAGTGGTGCCAGCCTCAATGGCGGCAAATGCCACATGACCCAGTTTCGAATTTGGCAAGTCCAGGGTGACAGGCGATGTATCTGCTTTTTTCAGCGCCAGCTGTTTGCGGCGTCCACTGATTTGCGCACCATAGGTAAACTCACTCTTCTCCAGGGGGTGTGCAAATATCATCACCCAGTTATTAACGCTATCTACCTGGCGTTTTGTCGGAAGAGCTGCATTTTGCTGTAAACTGATACTCATTGATGTCAATCCTTTTTAAATTTTATTTGTAACGAAGCTAGCTGATAGTGATCGGGACGTAAACCATGCTTTAAAAAAAGCAACGCCTCAACTAGTATTTAACCATAACAAGAATAATACCAGTATGTTCAAGTGGACACGGTTTATTCTCCTTGTAACCAGGTGATGGTCAGGACATGTCTGAAAAGGAACAAGATATCGACCCGCAAGAGACCCAGGAATGGCTCGAGGCGCTGGATTCTCTACTTGAACGTGAAGGTGTAGAACGCGGCCACTTCATTCTTGAACAACTTGTGGCCCGGGCCCGGCGTTCCGGGGCCTACCTGCCTTTCTCGGCTAACACGGCTTACCTGAATACCATCCCGACACAGCGCGAAGAAAAATCACCGGGCGACCATGCCCTCGAATGGCGCATCCGTTCACTGGTGCGATGGAATGCCATGGCCATGGTGGTCAAGGCCAATCAAAATGAAGATGGGCTAGGCGGGCATATCGCCAGCTTTGCATCGTCTGCGACGCTATATGATGTCGGATTTAATCATTTCTTTCATGCTCCTGGTGAAAACCACGGTGGTGACCTGTTATTCGTACAGGGTCATTCGGCACCGGGAATTTATGCACGTGCATTTTTGACTGGCCGGATTTCCGAAGAACAGATGTTGAACTTTCGCCGCGAAGTGGATGGCAATGGACTATCGTCGTATCCGCACCCGTGGTTAATGCCGGACTACTGGCAGTTTCCAACCGTATCAATGGGACTTGGGCCATTGATGGCAATCTACCAGGCGCAATTCATGCGTTACCTGGAAAACCGTGGCTTGAGCAAGGATACCGGGCGTAAGGTCTGGGCCTTTATGGGTGACGGCGAGATGGATGAACCCGAATCGCTTGGCGCGATTGGCCTCGCTGCAAGGGAAAAACTCGATAACCTGGTGTTTGTGATCAACTGTAACCTGCAACGACTCGATGGCCCGGTACGCGGCAATAGTAAAATCATCCAGGAACTGGAAGGAACGTTTAGGGGTGCCGGCTGGAATGTCATCAAGGTAATCTGGGGCTCTTACTGGGACCCGCTGATTGCGCGCGATACCAATGGCTTGCTACTGAAACGAATGGAAGAGGCTGTAGATGGTGAATACCAGTCCTACAAGGCCAATGACGGAGCCTTCGTGCGTGAACATTTCTTTGGCAAGTACCCCGAACTGAAAGCCATGGTGGCCAACATGTCTGACGAGGACATCTGGCGTCTGAATCGTGGCGGCCACGATCCGCACAAGGTCTATGCAGCATATGCAGCGGCCGTTAAACACACTGGCCAGCCAACCGTTATCCTGGTCAAGACCGTTAAAGGCTACGGCATGGGTGAATCCGGCGAGGGACAAAATATTACTCATCAACAAAAAAAGATGGGCGAAAAATCGCTGAAGCAATTCCGCGACCGTTTCAATATCCCTATCTCGGATGAAGCAATCTCCGACACACCTTTTTACAAGCCGGATGAAGATAGTGACGAGGTTCGCTACCTGAAAGCACAGCGCGAGAAGCTGGGTGGCTACTTCTTTGGCAAACGTCAGCCTGCACCGGAACTCGACATACCGGATATATCGATACACGAAAAACTGCTGGAAGGAACGGGTGAACGAGAGATATCTACCACCATGGCGTTCGTGCGATTCCTGAATACACTGTTAAAAGACAAACAGATTGGCAAACACGTCGTACCTATTGTTCCCGACGAGGCGCGCACATTCGGTATGGAAGGCATGTTTCGGCAATACGGTATCTACTCTGCCGTGGGCCAGTTATACGAGCCGGTTGATTCAGACCAGGTTATGTATTACCGCGAAGATATCAAGGGACAGGTTCTTGAAGAAGGCATTAACGAGGCAGGTGCATTTTCCTCTTGGCTCGCGGCCGCGACATCGTATCGCAACCATAACCTGCAGATGATTCCGTTTTATATTTATTATTCCATGTTTGGTTTTCAACGCATTGGCGACCTGGCATGGGCAGCCGGCGATATGCGCGCACGTGGTTTTTTGCTCGGGGGGACGGCTGGTCGCACCACGCTGAACGGGGAAGGACTGCAACACCAGGACGGTCACGCACATATCCTTGCGTCAACGATCCCGAACTGCATCAGCTACGATCCGACGTTTGCTTATGAAATCGCCGTCATTATCCAGGACGGCATGCGTCGCATGTACCAGAATCACGAGGACGTGTTCTATTACATCTCGGTGATGAATGAAAACTATGTTCACCCTGCCCTGCCAAAAGGTAGCGAGGAAGGCATCATCAAGGGAATGTATTGCCTGAAAAAGGCTGGCCGCGGTAAAACGAAAATTAACCTGTTGGGTTGCGGCACCATACTGAATGAAGTTATTGCGGCAGCCGAGCTATTGAAGAAGGATTTTGCGGTTGATGCCAGTATCTGGAGTGTCACCAGTTTTAATGAACTCAGGCGGGAGGGCCTGTCCGTATCACGCTGGAATATGCTGCACCCGGAAAAGAAGCAGAAACAGTCGTACGTGGAAACCCAGCTGAAAGATGCAGCTGTTCCCGCCGTTGCAGCAACTGATTACATGAAAAGTTATGCCGATCAGATCCGTGAGTTCGTGCCAGGACGTTATACGGTACTGGGTACAGATGGCTTCGGCCGCAGCGACACCCGGGCAAAACTGCGCCAGTTCTTTGAAGTGGATCGCTACTATGTTGCCGTAGCCGCGTTAAAGACCCTGGCCGACGAGGGCACGATCTCTGCCAGCAAGGTCAGCGAGGCAATTAAAAAATACGGTATCAATCCTGACAAGCCGGACCCGGTCAGCGTCTAGTTGTGAGTAGGGAACAGGACATACTCTTGCCCGATATCGGTGACTTCGACACCGTCGATATCATTGAAATCGCGGTTAGTGTTGGTGACATGGTAAACAAGGAAGATACGCTGCTGACACTGGAAAGCGACAAGGCAACCATGGATATCCCGTCGCCGTATGCCGGCGAGATCAAGGCCATCAAGGTTAATGTTGGTGACAAGGTGGCGGAAGGCACGCTGATCGCGGTGATAGCCACTACCGATGAATCAAAAACAGAAACAAAACCGGACACGATCTCCGAGAGTAATAAAGCAGTACCCGAAACCGTCTCCCCGGAACCTGCACCCGTTACCGCGGACGCACCAAGACCTGCACCGCAGATACTCGAAACCAGCGAACGCGTGGGAGAAAGCCAGTCCGCCAGGGCACATGCCAGTCCGTCGGTAAGACGCTTTGCACGCGAACTCGGTGTCGACCTGGGCCTTGTCTATGGCACCGGGCCAAAAGGCCGTATCCTCAAGGAAGATGTAAAGGCCTTTACCAAGAGTGTCCTGACCAGTAACAAGCTGGCCCCCGGCGGCGGCTTTGCGATGCCGGAAATACCACCGGTCGATTTCTCCAAATTCGGCGACATTGAATCGAAGCCGCTTAGCCGCATCAAGCGACTGGGTGGTCAAAGCCTGCACCGTAGTTGGATTACCGTGCCTCACGTTACCCAGTTTGACGAGGCAGATATCACCGAATTGGAAAACTTCAGGAAATCCAAAATTGCCAGCGCTGAGAAACAGGGCGTGAAACTAACTTTACTGGCATTCCTGGTTAAAGCCGTGGTCGATGCCTTACAGCAATACCCGGAATTTAATGCTTCCCTGGCCGCAGATGGTGAACATATCGTCTTGAAAAAATATTTTCATATCGGTATTGCGGTGAATACCGAAGACGGACTCATGGTGCCGGTTGTTCGCGATGCCGATAAAAAAGGCCTGTTCGATATCGCAAAAGAAATCGCCGAACTGAGCGACAAGGCCAGGCAGGGAAAGATTACGCCGAAAGATATCCAGGGCGGATGTTTTACCATCTCCAGCCTCGGCGGTATTGGCGGCCAGTATTTCACACCCATTATAAATATGCCGGAGGTAGCGATACTGGGTGTATCAAGGGCAGAAATGAAACCGGTATACCAGGACGGTGAATTTGTTCCTAGGCTAATGATGCCGTTTGCACTGTCTTACGATCACCGGGTAATCGATGGCGTAGCCGGTGCCCGCTTCACCCGTTTTCTCAGTACCGTGTTAAACGATATCCGGCATATCCTGCTGTAACGGAAAACTCATGATAAAAGAAATCAGGTTACCGGATATAGGCGACTTCGACGCCGTTGAGATCATCGAGATTGCTGTCAGTGCCGGTGACAACATAGAGAAAGAACAAACCTTGATAACCCTGGAGAGCGACAAGGCAACAATGGAGATCCCGTCACCGGATGGCGGAATCATCAAGGAATTAAAAGTCAGCGTGGGCCAAAAAATTGCCACTGGCGACCTGATCGCCACCATGGAAACGAAAACAGTCACTGATACTGAACAGGCCAAAGACAAACCGGTCAAACAGGAAGTAAAAACCGGTACGTCAGCTGCAAGTAGTGATCATCATGCCGAGGTCGTGGTAATCGGTGCCGGACCCGGAGGCTACACGGCGGCGTTTCGTGCTGCCGATCTTGGCAAGAAAACGGTTTTGATCGAACGTTACCCCACCCTGGGTGGCGTTTGTCTCAACGTTGGTTGTATTCCATCCAAGGCCTTGTTGCATATTGGCAAGGTGATCTCAGAGGTTGCCGAGTTAAAAGAGGCAGGCATTGATCTCGGTGCCAACAAACAACCCGATCATAAGGTCGTGCGTAACTGGACCGAATCAATAATCAACAAGCTGACCACCGGTTTAAAAAGCATGGCCAAACAGCGTGGGGTCACGGTCATTGAGGGAAATGCGCAGTTCACCTCCAGTACTACACTTACTATTACCCAGGGTAAAACATCATCAAACTTGTCCTTTGACCATGCCATCATCGCTGCAGGTTCACAGGCGAGTCGTATACCAGGCCTGCCCGATGATCCCAGGATACTGGATTCCACCGACGCCCTGCTGCTTGAGAACATACCCAAACGCATGCTGGTGATCGGCGGCGGGATCATTGGCCTGGAGATGGCAACCGTCTATGCCGCGCTTGGCAGCAAGATCACCATCGTGGAAATGATGGACTCACTGGTTGCAGGTTGTGACAAGGATATTGTCAGGCCATTACACAAACGTATTAATAAGTTGTATGAAGCAATCTATTTAAAGACCGCGGTTAAATCGATAAAGGCCACCAGGACGATACTGACAGTTGAGTTCGAAGGTGATAAGGCACCGGCGACTGACAAGTTCGATGCGATACTGGTTGCCGTGGGACGACAACCGAATGGACATCGCATTGGTGCCGATGCCGCGGGTATTCATGTAGACGAACGCGGTTTCATACCAGTAGATGAACAACAACGAACCAATGTAAACAATATCTTTGCTATCGGCGACATCGTTGGTCAACCAATGCTGGCGCACAAGGCAACACACGAGGGCAAACTCGCTGCTGAAGTCATCGCCGGACACAAGGCCGGGTTTGATAACCGTGTGATTCCGTCCGTTGCCTATACCGATCCTGAAATTGCCTGGGTAGGACTCACCGAGAACCAGGCCAGGGAAAAAGGCATCGCCTATGAAAAAGGTGTGTTTCCCTGGGCCGCCAGCGGTCGCTCATTGGCAATTGGCCGTGATGAAGGATTGACCAAGCTATTATTTGAACCGGAGAGCCAGCGTATCATTGGTGCCGCCATTGTCGGACCCAATGCCGGCGACCTGATTGCCGAATGTGCACTTGCCATTGAAATGGGCGCCGATGCCGAGGACATTGGCCTGACTATTCATCCCCATCCAACGCTATCTGAAACCGTGGCCATGGCGGCCGAGGCTTACAGCGGCACCATTACCGATCTCTATATTCCAAAGAAATAGAAACTGTTTTATACACCGTCTGATGACGCAACTTCATTACAAGAGCTTCGGCGATGGGCGCCCTGTCATTATTTTGCATGGACTTTTTGGTTCAGGCAGAAACTGGCAGGGCATCGCCCGCGCCATGGCTAAAAGCCATCATGTCATTACTCCTGATCTACGCAATCATGGAAATTCACCACATGCATCCAGCATGAGCTACCGGGATATGGCCAACGATGTCATGGAATTGATCAATAATTTAAAGCTATCAGACCCGGTCATCCTGGGGCACAGCATGGGTGGCAAGGTCGCAATGACCCTTGCGCTATTGGAGCCGACCCTGCCCTGTGGCCTGGTAATAGTCGATATTGCACCGGTTGCTTACGAGCATGATTTTCGGCAGCTGGTGGCGGCGATGAAATCACTGTCATTGTCCAGTATCTCGAGCAGGACCGGGGCGGAAGCAGCCCTTAAACAAAAACTGTCCAGCGAAAAGCTTACCGCATTCATCATGCAAAACCTGGAGCGTAACAGTAACGGCTATGGCTGGCGTATTAACCTGGAACAAATCGCACAGAGCCTGCCCGAAATAGGCCAATTTCCAGCTGACTTGAAAGACAGTCATTGCCGCTGCCCGGCACTGTTTATAGGCGGTGCCGAATCAGCCTATATCAGTAACAGGCATAAAACGGCTATTTTTCAACACTTCCCGGCAGCAGAAATCAAAATGGTCAAGGATGCAGGACACTGGATGCATGTTGACAAGCCGCGGGAATTTCTCGAGCTGGTTACAGGCTTTATCCAGTGCCTGTAAGTTCGATTTCTCTTCACTGACAAGCAGTTAGCCGTTAGAATGTGCGCCTTTTTAACAGCAGAAAAATATGGCACAGGATATTAATAAAGTCGTTCTCGCCTACTCTGGCGGATTG
This sequence comes from Gammaproteobacteria bacterium, assembly GCA_965229565.1. Taxonomy (GTDB): domain Bacteria; phylum Pseudomonadota; class Gammaproteobacteria; order Eutrophobiales; family Eutrophobiaceae; genus JANQNX01. The sequence continues at coordinate 2,415,316 of OZ245888.1, forward strand.
GATACCTCCGTTATTCTTACGTGGTTGAAAGATACCTACGGTTGCGAGGTGGTTACCTTCACCGCGGATATCGGTCAGGGAGAAGAAGTTGAACCGGCGCGAGCAAAAGCTGAGAAACTCGGGGTAAAGGAAATCTACATTGAGGACCTGACCGAGGAATTTGTCAGCGACTATGTATTCCCGATGTTTCGTGCCAATACCATCTACGAGGGCGAGTACCTGCTCGGCACCTCGATTGCACGTCCCTTGATAGCCAGGCGCCTGGTTGAGATTGCCAACGAAACCGGTGCCGATGCCATTGCACACGGTGCAACCGGTAAGGGCAATGACCAGGTACGTTTTGAACTGGGTGCCTACGCCCTGAAACCGGATGTTAAAGTCATCGCCCCGTGGCGTGAGTGGGATCTCACCTCGCGTGAAAAACTGCTTGCCTATGCAGAACAACAGGGAATTCCCATCGAGGCCAAGCGCAAGGGTGGTTCACCTTATTCCATGGATGCCAACCTCCTGCATATTTCATATGAAGGTGGCCAACTCGAAGACCCGTGGTGTGAGCCGGAAGAATCAATGTGGCGCTGGACTGTGTCACCGGAACAGGCCCCGGATACCGCCGACTCAATCGAAATTGAATTCAAGCAAGGCGACCCGGTATCGATCAATGGTGACGAACTATCAGCTGCCGAACTCCTTGCCATGTTGAATAAACTCGGTGGTAAACATGGGATTGGCAGGGACGACATCGTCGAGAACCGTTACGTGGGTATGAAATCCCGCGGTTGTTATGAAACGCCGGGCGGTACCATTTTATTAAAAGCGCACAGGGCAATGGAGTCGTTAACGCTTGACCGGGAAGTGATGCATCTGAAAGATGAATTGATGCCGCGCTACGCCAAACTGATCTATAACGGTTACTGGTGGAGTCCTGAACGAACTGCATTGCAAACCCTGATCGATTCTACTCAGGCTTGCGTCAATGGTACTGTAAGGTTGAAGCTGTTCAAGGGCAATGTGTACGTCACCGGCCGCAGGTCTGAAACCAACAGCCTGTTTGATGAAACCATTGCCACCTTTGAAGACGATGCCGGCGCCTATGATCAGAAAGATGCCGAGGGCTTCATCAAGTTGAATGCTCTACGACTGAAGATACAAGCAAGGAAAAAATAACCACGCCAGGCGTATCCAATACGCCTGCTACAGTCCTTTTCAGCATTAATCTGCTGTATTTGTGATTAACATCACAATGAAATGCACTATGAATATATGCATTGTGATAGTTATCACACACGTTTTCTATTAAATGTCGATAAGCTTGCTATACGGTAAAGAAGAAGATTGATAATTAATGGAGAGCCGACATGACACTGGCCACTAATATAAATGAGATTGGATCTCATGCAAGCAAGTACGACAACATTGTATCTGAAGCAAGCAGAGAACAGTCTCTCGGTGCGCTGATCAACAAAAACCAGGATCTGCATTATCTCTACAAGCAGGCACCTATTGGCATCATACTTAATATATTATCGGCGCTACTGGTGTGCTGGTTTATTATGCCAACCGTACCGGATTATTTATATGTGCCATGGCTGGCATTCGTTGTTATTACATCTTTTACACACACGATCCTGATCAAGGAATTCAACAAGAACAAAAAAACGCTACATGTGAATAATCAATGGGCTGTATACCACACTTTCATGAGTGGATTATCGGCGCTGACATTCAGTATTGGCTACCTTATGTTTCTGCCAATAGTCGACAGCTATGTGCAAACAATCCTGTTACTGGTACTGGCAACACTGGCCGTATCTTTTCTACCGATACTCTCTATTTTTCTACCGGCATACATTATTTATATATCCACCTTTATCTTTCCAACCGTGTTCTGGATTTACAGCCTGCCTCCTGAAAGTGGGTATCCTTTAGCTGCGCTGTTAACTGTTACCTACTGCATGTTGCTGATCACAGCGAGTTATTATTCCAGGGCATTGCTGGAGGCCTTTGGTCTGGCATCCATTATCAATGAACAGGCAAACCAGCTACGCATGCATCTTGAAGAAAGAAATACAGATAATATCAGGTTAAAACGCGACATACATGAACTAGGCAAATATTCTGATGCAGCGCTACGTCAAAAAGAACAGGCCGAGGTTACCCTGCAAGCAATTGGAGAAGGCGTCATAGCAACCGATCAATATGGCAAGGTTACGTATATTAACCCGGTTGCCGAGGTGTATACCGGATTCATGTCCAAGGAAATAAATAGCAGGAAGATTACCTCGGTTCTGACATTGGTAGACGAAAGCAGCCATATGGAGTTGCCTAACCCTGTGTTTAATTGCCTTGAAAAGAAAGCGGCCATCCATGGTACCGAGGAAATACTGTTAATACGGCGTGATGGACTCGAATATGGTATCGAGTACAGCGTCACACCTATTATTTCAGAGCAGAAAACATTAAAAGGCACGGTAATGATCTTCAGGGACATTACCGAGAAGCGGAAAATGGAAAAGACGCTTAGCTGGCAGGATACACACGATCCATTAACGGGATTAATCAATCGCAATGAATTTAACCGTCGACTTGTACATCTGGTGGCAAACACTGAAGATCGACAAAGTGAACATGCACTCTGCCTTATAGACCTGGATCGTTTTCGCCTGATTAATGATAGCTGTGGCAACGAAGCAGGCGATGCACTATTGAAAAAAGTTGCCAATCGACTCAGGAACCTGATGCGCGATACGGACACACTGGCACGCATTGCCAACGACGAGTTTGCTCTTATCATGTATAGCTGCTCTCTGGAAAAGGCCAGGCTCATTACCGAGATCTTTCGGGAAGAGATTAACAAGCTGAAATTTGACTGGGAAGACAAGCATTACACCATATCGACCAGTATCGGCATTACGACTATTTCTCCAACAGGCACAGATGATATTGCACAGGTCTATCGCAATGTTGAACTCGCCTGCAATAAGGCGAAAAGCTCTGGTGGTAATGGCCTGCAGGTATTCAGCCCGGAACTGACCGATCATCGCAAGTATACCGGTCATCTAAAACTGCTGGAGGAATTGCAACATAACCTTAACCATGAAAGCTTCAAGATCTATACCCAGAGCATCAAGCCACTTGATGATCTTAACGACACGCTCATGCACGAGGTTTTATTGCGCATGAAAAATGAAAACGGTGAGATCATTTCCGCCGAGAGTTTCATACAGACTGCCGAGGCCTATCACCTGCTTGCCTCTATAGATAAATGGGTGTTGAAATTTATTATGGAGATGATCGCCTACGGCAAACCGATATTCAAGGATAGTCATATCATCAACGTTAACATTTCCAAACAGTCGATACTGAATGAGCAATTCATTGAGTATCTTGATCGCCTGCTAAAGGAATATGAACTGGCACCATCCAGGATTTGCCTGGAAATCAATGAACGACATTTCTATGGCAATGTTAATTCATTGCAACGGTTCATATCACTCATTAAGCAAATTGGCTGCAAAATTGCACTGGATGATTTCAACTACAACCCGGAGACAATCAATAATATACGTAAATTGAATGTTGATTATGTAAAACTTGATGCAAGACAGTTTAATGAAATTGGCGATGTTAAGGGTTTTAACTACTCATTGCTGGAATCAATCAACAAGATCAATCATATGGTAGGTGCCCAGACCATTGTTAAATGCCTGGACAATGATGACATGCTGGAACAGCTGTTTGAGATTGGTACTGACTATATCCAGGGCTATGCGTATGAACCGCCGAAACCGGTCAGTAATAATTAAGCGTTGTTAATAACAGTAAGTATTGCCACAGTATGGCTCAGGTACCTGCAGCAAATTTTTTATGGATCCAGTAATCAACGCTGAGATACCTGCCGCCCCCAAGAAATAATAATGCCAGTAGCATAATGAAATAGGTGGCGGCAAATTCAATGCCGTTTTTTAGTATCGTAATACTGCCATATTCGGTAAGCCAACTGTAATTAGCATGTTCTTTCAGAACGGCAATCGCCTTTGCTTTTCTTTCATTGGCCTCAACAATGGCCTCGGTATTCCATTCCCACGGTACGGTCAGTTTACTTTCAGGTAAGGCATGCCAACCTGCGTCCCAGTGCGCCGTCACGGCAGCCACCAGCATGGTCAGCATCAATGGAATTGCGATATAGCGCGTAAGCAGGCCAAACAACAATAGCCAACCACCAAGGAACTCGGTCCAGCCTGCCAGGAATGCTAATAACTCGGGCGCTGGTAAACCCAACCCCCAATCAGGGTTGCCGAACCAGGCAACAACATTCGGGTCAGCAGTCAATCGCTCAAGCAGCCCTGCGTCCTCGGCGCCCAGTTGCAATTTCCCGTAACCGGCCTTGATGAAGATCGGTGCCAGGAATACCCTGAGCAGTAATGGCGCACTGAACTCCAGCGGCGATCTTAATCTTTCAAAAAGATTATCAATTTTAATTGCTGACTGGACAATACTGACCACTATGCATCTCCCTTTTTCATTGTTCCGAGTAACAAGGATTTGTCCCGCATTGAATTCATGATTTCAGCACCGCCATTTACAACCACAGTCTGGTCAGGGTGATTAATCTCCTGGCATATCTCCAGTAATAATGTCCGACCTGTTTTCTCAGTGTTACCAGCAATCTTCTCCACCAGCCTTGCGGATAGCTGGTTTAGCTCCATGAAACCGACTTGGTAATCCGGCTTGCGAAATACGATCAGAAAGGTCTGCATTTCCGGCACAGCTGTTGGCATAAAATCAGGACCAATCTTGTGCACCGGCCACTGGTACGCGACCGGCACGGCAACAGGGTTAAGCACGGGAATACCAGAAAGCAAGTCGCCGGTTTCTTCCACGTGGTCTGTTACGATTTCCCTGGTATCCATTGAAATGGAAGTCTCCAGCCACTCGTAGTGGGCCAGTTCAGCAAGGTAGGGATACGATTTCGGAACACGATCCGGATCCTGTTCCAGGTACTTCAGGAACTCCTGCGGCATTTTTGGAAAAAGCGGGGTTTGCGCCTGGTGATTAGCGACATAGTCTCGCAGCATGGCATGCCAGTCTTTATCATTCATGAGTTTCCTGATCACCGGGAAACTGTTGGCTAGAAAACCCTGGATGTTGTTATAGATCAAGTCACGGTAAATTTTCAGACGGCGATCATCAATCCCTTCCGGCGCTGCATGATCGTCTGGATCGCGCATATGCCCGGTAAATGTACGCTGGACTGTCTCAAGATCTGAGGATTTATTACTGTTTGATCGCATACCTTTTCTCGGTGTGCTTGTCCTGGTAGGCGCGAATGGTCCTGACTTCATCAAGCAGCACATCCAGTGGAGGTATATTAAAATCCCGTTCAAGCAGGGTAGGAAAAACACCAAAATGCGCGTAGGCCTTATCCAGCAGTTCCCAGACAGGGTCGATGACATTTGCACCATGGGTATCTATGCGAATGTCTTCTGCTTCTTCCCTGTGGCCTGCGATATGCGCATATGCAATACGCTCACCCGGAAGGGAATGCATGAATTGTTGTGCATCGTATCCATGATTGATGCTGTTGACATAAATATTATTAATGTCGATATGCAACAGGCAATCAGCCTTCTGTAAAACCATATTAATAAAATCTATTTCTTCAATCTGTTTACCCGGTGCTGCATAGTAAGAGGCATTCTCCATGGCAATCTGCCGACCCAGGATATCCTGCACTTTCAGGATTCGTTCGGCCACGTGCATGGCCGCTTCTTCTGTAAACGGGATCGGCATCAGGTCATAGAGCTGTCCCTCATCTGCACAATAGGTCAAGTGATCACTGTAAACGGGAACATCAAAATCATTCAGGAATTGTTTCACCTTGTGAATGAAGGCTTCATCGAGAGGTGCAAAGCCACCAATATTAAGGGATAGGCCATGGCAGACTATGGGCCGCTGTTCTGCAATCTTGCGGAACTGGTGACCGTAGCGTCCGCCTATATCTATCCAGTTTTCGGGTGCGACTTCAAGGAAATCAACTTCATCAGGGATAGAATCTGCAAGCGGGCCTATAAAGGCCCGCCGCAGTCCCAGTCCTGATCCCTGTACAGGGTATTTTAAAGACATGGTTATAGTGCTGGCAGGTTAGCTTCCGCACTTACCCTCGCCACATTTACCTTCGCTGCCTTTTTCACCGCAGCTACCTTCACCTTCCTTTTCACCACACTTGCCTTCACCTTCTTTTTCGCCACATTTGCCTTCACCGCATTTACCCTCACCGTGGTCAGCAGCAACCATGTAACCATTGCTAAACTCGTTAGCAGCAAAAGGGTTTTCGGCCGCATTGGCCATAGGGCTTGCAGCCAGGGTCACAGCGAAACCGGTACCCAGGGCAACAGCAAGTACGTTGGATTTGTTTTTGTCAGTCATTTTCATCTCCTTGTTAAGATGTGTATTTATAAACTCGAAGTTCCCGGAGGAATGATAACGGTGGTTTGCACGTTATTAACTTGATGGACTTCGCATTTCAGTAAAAGTTTATGTAAAAAAACAATATCAACACCCGATCAATAGAAGCAGGTATGACTGTTTGACTATTAGATGCGGGCCACATGGAAAAAGTTACACGGCAAACTATTTTTTTTCGGTTGCAGCCAGGATAGCGTGCAATACCTCGTCAGGCACCTGACCGGCAGCCTCGTCGTCAGGCCGGTCGAAAACACGTTTCCCCAGCGCTATAGTGTCCTTGTACATTTTCAGGTACTTGCGGCAATCGGAACAAATCACCACGTGCATGGTAAATTGCAAACGGGTGAGCAGGCTCATGCCACCATCAACATAATCGATCATGAACTCTTCCACATCACGACAGGTGAGTATTGTCTTTTGCATTATCGTTTTCATAAATCAGTACGTATCCCTGAAAGCAGCTCCCAGCAGGTTTCTCAGTGCCAGGCGCGCCCTATGCAACCTGACCTTAACGTTCTTCTCGGTCGTGTGCGTCATGTCGGCGACTTCCCTGGTTGTATAACCCTGAATGTCACGAAGTATTAATGTCAGCCTGTAATTATCCGGCAGGTTATCAATGGCCTGCCTGATGCGCTCCCTGACCTGGCTGGATTCCGCCAGCACGTCCAGGTTCGCCGGTCGTTCAGTAAAGTGATTCAGGTGATGGCCACTATCATCGAATTGCAGCATCAGGTCATCCAGCGAGTCTTCTTTTAGCGCCTTCTTCTTTCTTAATGCCATCAGGGCCTGGTTGGTTACAATTTTTCGCAACCACGCGCGCAGATTTCCGCGGTTTTCAAAGGTATCAATATGTTTGATCGCATTGATAAAGGCATCCTGCGTAATATCATCTGCCTCGTCCGGTGAGCCGATGATTCTCCTGGCAAGAAAGTTAAGATCTGTCCAGTAAGTCTTGACCAGTGTATTACACGAGCGAGTATCACCTTTGCGGATACCCTCTACCAACTCGTCTTCGTCGCTGGTCACGATAGTTCCACGATCTGTGCCGGAAACAGGTTATTTTGAACGCATATGTGGAAACAGGATAACATCACGGATACTGGCCATATTGGTAAACAGCATGACCAGCCGGTCTATGCCAATGCCCTCACCTGCTGTAGGCGGCATACCATATTCAAGTGCAGTAATATAGTCTTCGTCAAAGTGCATCGCTTCCTGGTCACCCGCGGCCTTGTCCTCCACCTGTTTACGAAAGCGTTCGGCCTGGTCTTCAGGATCGTTTAATTCAGAAAAACCGTTTGCAATCTCACGACCACCTATGATGAGCTCGAAACGATCAGTCACAAACGGATCTGCATCACTCATGCGGGCCAACGGTGATACCTCGGTTGGATAGTGCGTGATAAATGTCGGTGCGATCAGCTTTGCTTCAACGGTTGATTCAAATATCTCGAGTTGCAACTTGCCAAGTCCGGCGCCTGGCTCGATGGTAATACCCAGCCTTTCTGCGATTTGCCTGACTTCATCCAGGGAACCCAGTGCTTCTGCACTGATATCCGGGTTAAATTTCAGAATGGAATCAAACACCGTCATTCGTTCAAACGGTTTACTGAAATCATAACTCTCGCCCTGGTATTCGATGACGTTACTGTCAAACAGGGCCGAGGTCATCTTGCGCAGCATATCCTCGGTCAGGTTCATCAGGTCCTCGTAATCGGCATAGGCCTGGTAGAACTCGAGCATGGTGAATTCCGGGTTGTGTCTTGGCGACAAGCCCTCGTTTCGAAAACTACGGTTAATTTCGAACACGCGTTCAAAACCGCCGACAACCAGTCTTTTAAGATATAACTCGGGTGCAATCCTGAGGTACAGGTCCATGTCCAGGGTATTATGATGAGTGATAAACGGCCTGGCGCGGGCACCACCGGGAATGACGTGCATCATCGGCGTTTCCACTTCCAGGTAGTTTTCCAGCTTAAGATAGGCACGGATAAAATCAATGATCTGCGAACGTAACAGAAACGTTCGCCGTGTTTCCTCGTTCATGATCAAGTCAACATAGCGTTGGCGATAGCGTGTTTCCTGGTCTGTCAGGCCATGGTATTTTTCCGGCAGGGGTTGCAGTGACTTGGTTAACAGGCGGATGTTATCAACATGTACACTCAGTTCACCCTTGTTGGTTTTCATTATCGTACCGGTAGCACCAATGATATCGCCGATATCCCACTTCTTGAATTGCTGGTTATAGACATCTTCTTCCAGGTCATCACGCCGGACATACAACTGTATTTTGCCAGACATATCCTGAACGTGGGCAAACGCGGCCTTGCCCATTACCCGGCGACTCATCATGCGCCCTGCAACGGCAACACGAACGGGTTCCGCCTCCAGTTCTTCCTTGGATTTATCGTTATAGCTGGCAACCAGGTCGGCACTTAGGCTATCGCGCCTGAAGTCGTTACTAAATGCATGACCTTCCTGCCTTAACTGCTGTAAATGCTGACGGCGCTGGGCTATCAGGTCGTTCTCGTCATCACTCATATTGATAGTTATCTTTGTTATATAAAACCTAATGTTATCAGAAATTGAACACGTGACCCGCCTTGCGTGTTACAAGCCACTCTTGAGGCTGGCCTCGATAAACTCGTCTAGGTCGCCGTCCAGAACGGCCTGCGTGCTTCCCGTCTCAACACCGGTACGAAGGTCCTTGATACGCGATTGGTCCAGTACATAGGATCTTATCTGGCTACCCCAGCCTATGTCGCTCTTGGAGTCTTCCATTGCCTGGCGTTCTGAATTCAATTTCTGCATTTCCATCTCGTACAATTTGGCACGCAGTTGCTTCATCGCCTGGTCCTTGTTTTTGTGCTGCGAGCGATCATTCTGGCACTGGACCACGATACCACTGGGCATGTGCGTGAGTCGCACGGCCGAGTCTGTTTTGTTCACATGCTGGCCACCGGCGCCGCTGGCGCGATAGGTATCAATACGCAGATCCGCCGGGTTGATGTCTATCTCGATATCATCGTCGATCTCTGGTGACACGAAAACCGATGCAAATGAAGTATGCCGGCGGTTACCTGAATCAAAGGGTGATTTGCGTACCAGTCTGTGAACACCGGTCTCTGTTCTTAGCCAGCCATAGGCATAATCGCCGGAATAGCGAACGGTAGCGCTCTTGATACCAGCAACTTCACCCGGTGAGAGTTCAATAATCTCGGTAGTGAAACCATGCTGTTCGCCCCAGCGCAGATACATGCGTAATAACATGTTAGCCCAGTCCTGTGCCTCGGTACCACCCGAGCCAGACTGAATATCCAGGAAGGCATTGTTGGCATCCATATCGCCTGAAAACATGCGCCTAAACTCGAGCCCGGATAACTGTTGCTCACATTCTTTCAGGTCTGATTCGACCGACTCTATGGTAGCGGTGTCGTCTTCGTCGGCGGCCATTTTCACCAGGTCCGCGGAATCGGTCAGCGTGTCATCCAGTTTGCTGATGGTATCGACAATAGCTTCGAGGCTGGCACGCTCCTTACCCAGTTGTTGGGCCCGTTCCGGGTCATTCCAGACATCGGGCTGTTCCAGTTCGCGTAAGACCTCGGTCAGGCGTTCAGATTTGTGTTCATATTCAAAGATACCCCCTAAGCGCGCCAAGACGCGCCTGCATATCGGATATCCGGTTCAGGAGAGGATTGATTTCCAGCATGAAAATAGTTGGTTATTAAATGTGGGCGTGATTCTACCCGAACACAGCGGACTTGTGTAATACAGTCGTTAACTAGCCGGCGCTGGCCGATCTTCTGACAAGAACAGTCTCTGAATCGAAAAATGTCGCTTCAAATTCGCTGGCAGGGATGGGCCTGCCCAGGAAATAACCCTGGACCTCGTTGCATCCCTCGGCAGCAAGAAAGTTTAGCTGTTCACCTGTCTCGACGCCCTCTGCGATCACGTTCAGGCGCAAGCTGTTTGCCATGGCGATGATGGCAGAAACAATAGCGGCATCATCCTTGTCCTCGAGAATATCCCTGACGAATGATTGATCAATCTTGAGCGTGTCTATAGGAAATTTCTTCAAGTAACTAAGTGATGAATAACCGGTACCAAAGTCATCAATAGATATCTGGATTCCCCATTTTTTGAGTTCCTTTAATATCTCGTTACTCTTGTTTACATCTTCCATCAATGCACTTTCTGTTATTTCCAGTTCAATGTATCTGGGCGACAGGTCTGCAAACACGATCTTGTTAAAGATCGTCCTGGCAATGTTGGGTCGTTTGAACTGTTTTGGCGACAGGTTGATTGCCATGCGAATAGGTGGGTAGCCTTTCAACTGCCAACTGGAATTTTGCTGACAGGCCTCCTTCACCACCCATTCTGTTATCGGATGAATCAGGCCCGTTTCTTCCGCCAGCGGAATAAAGATGGCTGGTGAAACCATGCCATGCCTGGGGCTGTGCCAGCGTAGCAACGCCTCGGCACCAATTAGTGCATTATTCTGGATGTTGAATTTTGGTTGGTAGTGCAGCTCGAATTCATGGTTCTCGATAGCATGTCTCAGGTAATTTTCCAGCACAATGCGGTCTTCCAGGTCCCGGTTCATATCGGATGTATAGAAGCGATAGCAATTACGCCCGTCTTCCTTTGCCTTGTACATGGCCGCATCGGCATTACGTAACAGATCTTTCGTGTTGGAGTCATCAATAGGATACAGCGTGATACCCATGCTGGGTGTAGCAAAGATTTCAAATCCGTTTATGTTAACCGGTTCCAGCATGGCATCCAGGATCTTGTTGGCCACCAGTGATGCGTCGCTGATCTGTGAGATGTCTTCAAGGATAATTGTAAATTCATCACCGCCAAGTCTCGCGATGGTATCGCCTTCACGGGTGCACTGGCGCAACCTGGTAGCAATCTCGACCAGTAACTGGTCACCGACATCATGCCCCATGGAATCATTAATGTTTTTGAATCGATCGAGATCAATGAAGATCAGGGCGACAATCTTTTTATGCCTGTCCGCGCGAATCATTGCACGGTTCAGCCGTTCACGAAACAACATGCGATTGGCGAGCCCGGTCAGGCTGTCATACTGTGCAAGAAATTGCAGGCCTTTTTCAATCTTCTTTCGCTCTATTGCATATTCTATGGAACGACTGACAAGGTAGGCATCGGCACGATCCTTGACGAGGCAATCCTGCGCACCGAGGTTAACGACTTGTATGGCGATTTCTTCCGAATCTTCACCACTGATCACGACGATAGGTAAATCATTTTTTGCCTCCAGCAGACTTGGGACTATATTCAGGGCCGACACGTCAGGTAAATACAGGTCGGTTATAACAACGTCAAAATCCCGCTGCCTGATCATTTCAAGTGCAGACTGCAGAGAACCTGCCCAATCGACCTGGTATCTGTTTTTGCCTTCCTTACCCAGCGACCTGGTCAATTTAAGGGCATCGATCCTGCTATCCTCGATGTAAAGAACCCTTGTCCTGTTGTTAGTGCTCACGTCTTTCATCCATATAGTTGCTGCGACTAAGCCTGCCATAACTGGGTACTTCCCGGTACGAGACTTCAGCAACTACATCGGCTGCAACAGGAAAAACTTTAATTAGATATACGGTTTTCCGACAGGAAAATACGTATCAGGAACAGATACTTGGAGAATAAAAAAGATCTCTGGTCAGACGGGTTCTATATGCTCTATTAACAGCTGCAATGTCCGACGGTTCTGGTATTCATTTATATCTAGACGGTAGGCTGCCTGCACACATTCAACCTCGCCTGGCCAGGCCTCGTCCGACGTGTTGAACGAGATGGCATCAATCATTTTGTTGTTGTCCCTGGTCTGCAATCGCAGTTTCAGGTGATTCCCGCCAACAATGCGCCTGTCTACCAGGCGAAAGGTACCGTCAAAAACCGGTTCCGGAAATGCCTGACCCCAGGGGCCGGCTTCCTGGATCGCGTTGGCCAACTGCATGGATAATTCTTCTGCACTCAGTTCACCATCACTGAGACACAAGTTTTCAATTGTTGCCTCGCTAAGCCATTCAACCAGCTTACTTTCAAACCTGGCCTGGAATCGTTCAAACATGGATTCTTCCAGGGTCAGACCAGCCGCCATAGCATGCCCGCCAAACGTCAGTATCAAGTCCGGGTCATCAAGAGTGATGCTTTCGAGCAGGTCACGGATATGCAAACCCTGGATCGAGCGCGCAGATCCCTTGATCAAACCCTTTCGTTCGCGGGCAAACGCAATAACAGGACAGTTAAAATGGTCCTTGATCTTCGCAGCCAGTATACCAATCACGCCCTGGTGCCAGTCAGGGTTATAAATACAGAGGCCATACTGGTTGTGTTCTTCCTCGGCAGGTAACAGTTGTTCCAGGTCCAGTAATGCCTGCGCCTGCATTTCGTCCTGTATCTGTCGACGCTCGCTATTCAGCGTGTCCAGTTCTTTGGCCATATTCATGGCCAACTGCTCGTCATCACTGAGCAGGCATTCAATACCCAGTGACATATCTGTCAATCGGCCCGCCGCGTTTAATCTCGGTGCGATAAAAAAACCGAGTGCACTTGCTGTTATGTCATGTGCATTTTTACCTGCAACAGAGAGCAAGGCGCGAATACCGGGAATGGTCTTATTCTGACGAATCAGTTTCAAACCATGAGCAACGAGCACACGGTTGTTCTTATCGAGTGGTACCACGTCGGCCACTGTACCCAACGCTACCAGGTCCAGTAACTGGGCAAGATTAGGAAATTCTATCTGGTTGGTCTCGAACCAACCCTGCTTGCGCAAGCGTGCCCTTAGCGCCAACAACACGTAAAAGATTACGCCTACACCCGCGAGGTTTTTGCTGGGAAAAGTATCACCCGGTAATTGCGGATTAATAATCACATCTGCATCCGGCAATGCCTGCGGCGGCAAATGATGATCGGTTATCATCACCTGCATACCGTGTTGCCTGGCATAATTCACGCCATCAACACTGGAAATGCCGTTATCAACGGTTAACAGGATATCCGGCTCAAACTCCAGCGCGACATCGACGATTTCCGGTGTCAGACCATAGCCATACTCAAAACGATTCGGCACAACATAGGTAATATTTTGCAAACCCATTTGTGTCAGTCCACGAATGGCGAGCGCACAACTGGTGGCGCCATCGGCATCAAAGTCTGCGACGATGAGCAGGCGCCGCTGTTTTTCAAGGGCATCGATCAACAGGTCGACAGCTGCATCGATATTTTGCAGGCTATCAAACGGCAATAAGGATTTAAGGGAATAATCAATATCATCGATGGTCTTGACATCGCGGGCGGCAAACACGCGCTTGAGAACGGGATGCAAACTATCCGGCAGGGTTGATTGCTCCGGTAGTGTTCTTCGACTGATACGCTTATACATAACTCATTATCCTGCCTGTGCACCTTTGTACGAGAGCACGTTCTTTTGCTTGCGCCAGAAGCGAAAGCGCGAACTGTTATCCATGGTAAATAACATACTGTCCGTGCGTAAGTGGATCTGTTCCAGTCTGTTATTCAGGAGTTCATTCTTCAAGGGCTGTAACCAGTTTTGTTCAATGTCCATCAAGGCCTCGAACCAGCCCTCAAGATCGTGGTAATAGTTAAATCGTTGCAAACGCTGGAACGCAATCAGGCCGTTAAAGCCGGTTTCAATATTGGTTAGCGCGGGCAACATCTCAGGTAACTCTTCGAACGGTGTTGCCGCTAGCATGGCCAGTCCCCTTGCCAGAATGTCATCACTGATCACCAGTGACCATTTACGCTCCAGCCTGTCGGGTATCGCGCCCGTGCCCCAGAACCAGAGGCTGTTTATCGGTAGCTGCTTTTCCTGCTGGCGTTGTTCGTTGATTTCTGCACCATGAAGCACCATCTGGATTTCATTCAATATTTGTATCCACGCGATCCTGTCATCGCCCCGTGGCATGTAAGGCAGTAAATCCTTGCCCACCACCATATCGATAGGCGTTGTAATCAAATGCTGTTGCTCAGGTAGGCGAATATACCAGCGATAAGGCATAGGTACCTCCAACGACATACCGCGCGGTTCCAGCATCTTGTTCACCTCCGCGGCCAGTGCCAGCGCATTGTGCTGACTGAGACGGAAACGGGTGGAATCAAGCAGGATCAAGCCGTCACGGTCAGCTGCAACATGTACCGGATCGGCACGTAGCCAGAAACCGGAGGGTGGCTGGTTATCATCATTGAGGCGGGCAATCGCGGCGACCGGGTAATCATGATTGGCAGGGTACTCCAGGCCAAACAGGTCACACAGTTGGTAACTGGGAGACTTGACGGTGAGTGTTTTTTGATCGGCCTTGCTCAAGAACCAGTTCAGGGTCGGCAGGGTTGGTAAGTCATCCTTTTGTACGGGTGTTTCCGGGCCAAACAGCCCGGGAATGTAGATGGTCAGCGATCGCATGCCAAAAGAGTTTATAGGTTATGCCCAAAGTGTACCGGCCACAGTATAAAGCTCAAGCTTCACCCTGCATAACTGAACAACAGGCTAGTCGACGTTATCCTCAATCGCCTTTCGTACCTGCTCGAGGGTCGCCTCGATCTTGATAACGGGTCCGGTACTTTGCTTGATCGCGGTGTCCGGGTCTTTCAAACCATGCCCGGTCAACGTACAGACGACGCAGCTGTTTTCCGGTATCTTGCCACTTTTTATATCGCGCATGGCGCCCGCTAGCGAAGCGGCCGAAGCCGGTTCACAGAAAACACCTTCTTTCTCGGCCAGCAGTTTCTGGGTAGCAAGAATCTCTTCATCCGTACATTCATCGAACCAGCCTTCTGACTCAGCATGAACCTTCCACGCGTAGTCCCAGGACTGTGGGTGCCCGATACGTATCGCAGTCGCAACCGTTTCCGGCTCATCGACCATTTCACCCCGCATAAACGGTGCTGAACCACTTGCCTGGTAGCCGACCATCGTGGGTCGTGTGCCCACAATGGCACCGCCGGCATAGCGACAGTTACCATCACAAAAGGCACAGGCATCGGTCAGTTTGCCTTCGCCAGTGCATGAATATTCGCAGTAACCAATCCAGTGCGCGGTAATATTGCCGGCATTACCCACCGGTAAACAATGGTAGTCCGGCGCACGGCCCAGTTCTTCGATAATCTCGAAGGCGGCAGTCTTTTGGCCCTGCAGGCGATAGGGATTGATTGAATTAACGATGGTGACCGGCGCCTCCTCGGCAACTTCCTTTACCAGTCGCATACCGTCATCGAAGTTACCCTTGATCTGGATAACGGTTGCCCCTTCTACCATGGCCTGTGCCAGTTTGCCCTGTGCGATCTTGCCGTCAGGTATTAATACGAATGCAGTAATACCGGCACGGGCGGCATAGGCCGCGGCCGATG
The DNA here is from genome assembly GCA_965229565.1 of Gammaproteobacteria bacterium. GTDB lineage: Bacteria > Pseudomonadota > Gammaproteobacteria > Eutrophobiales > Eutrophobiaceae > JANQNX01. Next base: position 2,431,177 of record OZ245888.1, read on the forward strand.
CCGAGGTATTACCGGTAGAGGCGCAGATAATAGCCTTGGCTCCCTCGTTGACGGCCTGGGTGACGGCCATGGTCATGCCGCGATCCTTGAACGAGCCGGTCGGGTTGAGACCCTCGTATTTCACATAGATATCGACACTCTTGCCCAGCAGGTCGGGGATATTATGCAGCTTGATTAACGGGGTGTTGCCCTCACCCAGGCTGATGATACGCGTATCATCATGTACCGGCAGGCGATCACGGTAACGTTCTATTAGCCCGGTGTAGCGTGGTCTGAAACTCATTCTATTCTTTACTTTACTTGTATTGATTTATGACTAGGTGCGACCCATGGTTTCCACACGGATACGAACAACCTTGTCCTGTATGTTCGGGTTAGCCTCGATCTTTTCAATGGCTTCATTCATGTATTTTTCCTGCACTCGCTGCGTCAGCATTATCACCGGCACGGTGAGATTATTATCAATGCTTTCCTTTTGTAGTATGGCCTCGATACTGATACCGGCATCACCAAGTATACGGGTAACATCAGCCAGTACGCCGGGTTTATCCACCGCCTTCAGACGCAGGTAATAAGCCGTTTCCACTTCTTCCATGGGCAGGATCTGGATATCTGACAGGGAGTGCGGTTGAAACGCCAGGTGCGGCACACGGTTTTCCGGGTCAGTAGTCAGTGCCCGCACCACGTCAATGACATCAGCAACGACGGCCGAGGCCGTGGGTTCAGAGCCCGCACCGGCACCATAATATAATGTCGGACCAACGGCATCACACATCACCAGTACTGCATTCATCACGCCATCCACATTGGCAATCAGTCGACGTTCCGGGATCAGTGTCGGGTGCACGCGCTGTTCCACGCCGCCATTTGTTTTGCGGGTAATGCCTACATGCTTGATGCGGTAACCAAGCTCATCAGCGTATACCACGTCCTGCTGTTCGATATTGCCAATGCCCTCGGTATAGGTCTTGTCAAACTGCAACGGCATACCAAAGGCGATCGAGCCCAGTATCGTCAGCTTGTGTGCCGCATCAATGCCCTCTACGTCAAAGGTCGGATCGGCCTCGGCATAACCGAGTGCCTGCGCTTCCTTGAGCACATCATCGAAGTCACGACCCTTGTCGCGCATTTCTGTAAGGATGTAGTTACCGGTACCGTTAATAATACCGGCAATCCATTCAATCTGGTTGGCAGCCAACCCTTCACGAACGGCCTTGATAATCGGTATGCCACCGGCAACGGCCGCCTCGAAGGCCACCGTGACCCCTTTTTTCTGGGCCGCCTCAAATATCTCGTTTCCGTGCATGGCGATCAGGGCCTTGTTTGCCGTTACCACATGCTTGCCATTTTCAATGGCCTTCATGACGAGTTCCTTCGCAGGCGAATAGCCGCCAATCAATTCAATGACAATATCGATTTCGGGATCGTTAACAACGGCAAAGGCGTCGTCGGTGATCTTGCCAATCTTGTCCAGGCCCTGGATCTTGTCCGCATCGTATTCCCTCGCTGCCGCGTGCGCGATACGAATACCACGCCCGGCACGACGTGCAATCTCATCCGCGTTGCGTGCCAGTACACTGGCGGTGCCACCACCAACCGTACCGAGGCCTAATAAGCCAATATTTACTGGTTCCATTGCTCTCAACTATCTTTGTTATTTGTAAAGAAAACCGGGGATCTGCCGGTACTGCTTCTAGCCTACGCTAACCGTGTTTGGATCTTCCTCGCGCAGCATGGCCCTGATGGATCGAATAGCCTGGCGTGTACGATGTTCATTTTCGATCAATGCAAATCGAACAAAATTATCTCCATAACTGCCAAAACCAATTCCCGGGGACGCGGCAACCTTGGCCTCGATTAACAGCTTCTTCGAAAACTCCAGTGACCCCATGGCCTTGAACTGCTCGGGGATAGGCGCCCAGACAAACATCGTACCTTTTGGACTCTCCACCTCCCAGCCCGCAGCGTTCAGCCCCTGGCACAATACATCACGGCGATTGCAATACATGTCCCTGATCTCGGCGACGCAGTCCTGGCTATCTTCCAGTGCGGTGATAGCGGCAACCTGGATCGGCGTGTAAGTGCCGTAATCAAGGTAGGACTTCATACGCGTAAGCGCCTTGACCAGGGTGGGGTTACCCACCATGAAACCAACACGCCAGCCGGGCATGTTGTAACTCTTGGACATGGAGAAGAACTCGACGGCAATGTCTTTCGCCCCGGGCACCTGCAGAATGGAGGGTGCGACATAACCATCGAACACGATATCGGCATAGGCCAGGTCCTGTACCACCCATATCTGATGTTCTCTCGCGATCTCGATAATCTTTTCAAAAAACTCAAGATCAACACACTGCGTGGTCGGGTTGGACGGAAAATTAATCAGTAACATCTTCGGTTTCGGCCAGCAATCACGAATGGCTTTCTGTAACTCCTCGAAGAAATCGATACCGGGGCCAATCGGTACGTGCCTGACATCGGCGCCGGCAATGACGAAACCAAATGGATGAATAGGATAAGCCGGGTTAGGAACCAGTACCGCATCACCGCGATCAACAACGGCCATGGCCAGGTGGGCCAGGCCTTCCTTGGAACCCAGGGTGACAATGGCCTCGGTTTCAGGATCAAGGTCAACATCAAACCGGGTCTTGTACCAGTTACAGATGGCGCGCCGCAGGCGCGGGATACCCCGTGAAATCGAGTAGCCATGGGTATCACTTCGCTGTGCTACCTCGACCAGTTTATCGACTATGTGCCTGGGCGTGGGCTGATCCGGGTTCCCCATACCAAAGTCGATGATGTCTTCACCACGATGGCGGGCCTCCATCTTTAACTCGTTAACGATGTTAAAAACGTAGGGAGGTAAGCGGTTTATGCGTGCAAATTCTTCGTTCAACGTCTGATAATTCTCAAAAAAGGTGCGAGTATACGATATTAGATTTTCTGCGTCAGTCTAATTTAGGCGCTTTTGGCAGTCTGTGCGTCTGGCTATCCGCCCCGGTATTATCACCGTATAATCAACACTATGCTAATCACCGCCGCGTTACAAATGGTCTCCTCGGACCAGTTGCAAGATAACCTTGAACAGGCTGAACAACTCATCAACGAGGCCGTGAAACAAGAGGCACGTTTCATCACCCTGCCCGAAAATTTCCCGTTAATGGGTAAGGAAGACGCCGATCGCCTGAACCTGGCCGAATCACCCGGGGCAGGTCCAATACAAGCATTTCTCAGCGAACATGCCAAACAGCACGGCATATGGCTGTTGGGGGGTACTATTCCGCTGAAAACAGACAGGCCTGACAAGGTATTTGCCGCGAGCCTGTTGTATGCACCTTCCGGTGAAGCGGTCGCACACTATAACAAGGTACATCTGTTTGATGTGCTGGTCGACGAGGGCAAACAGGAAGCCTACCAGGAGTCAGCAACATTCGCTGCCGGCAGTGATATCGTGGTAACCCGTACGGAAATTGGAAACATCGGCTTGTCAGTGTGCTACGACCTCCGCTTCCCTGAAATATACCGCGCCATGCACCGCGACCAGGTACAAATCATTACGGCCCCGTCAGCCTTTACCGCGACCACGGGTGAAGCACACTGGGAAACCTTGCTGCGCAGCCGGGCAATTGAGAACTTATGTTATGTTGTGGCCTCCAACCAGGGAGGACTTCATGCCAACGGCAGGAGAACCTGGGGACATAGCATGATCGTGGACCCCTGGGGCCATGTTCTTGATTGTTTTACGCAGGGGCCCGGGATGGCCATTGCCAGCATCGATCTGGACAAGCAAGCAAGGCTGCGACAGATGTTTCCCGCCTTACAACACATAAGACTGACACCTTAATCATGACTGATACGCTACAAATTGCCGAAAACGAACTGATAAATGAACGTGGGCTACAGCTCAGCGATGTACAAAATACGCTGGACCAGGTCATGTTAAGTTCTATTGATTTTGCCGATCTCTATTTTCAATCCACCCATGCTGAATCCTGGCTACTGGACGATGGCATTATCCGCGAGGGCTCACACAGCATCGACCAGGGTGTTGGCGTGCGCGCCATCAGCGGTGACAAGACCGGTTTTGCCTACTCCGATGAAATCGTACTACCGGCATTGACGCAGGCAGCTACCGCTGCACGTTCAATTGCCAGCAAGGGGCACAACCAACAAATGCGAGCATGGCAGAAGAACGCATCACCTATACTGTACAGCCAGCTTAATCCGCTTGATTCGATCTTAACCAAGGACAAGATAGCCTTGTTGAAGCGTCTTGATGAAGCAGCCCGTGCGAAAGATGAGCGGGTAAAGCAGGTCATGATTGGACTGGTTGGTTCGCACACCACGGTGCTGATAGCCAACAGTGATGGCACGTTAAGTGCTGATGTACGTCCGTTGATACGTTTGAACGTGAATATTATCGTCGAGGACGAAGGACGTATTGAAAAAGGCGGTGCCGGTGGTGGTGGCCGCTTTGGATATGAATACTTTATTAACGAAGACCTGGCCATGGGTTATGTCGATGAGGCGCTGGATCAGGCACTGATTAACCTGGAATCCGATCCGGCACCGGCCGGTACAATGCCGGTTGTGCTGGGACCAGGCTGGCCGGGTATCCTTTTGCATGAAGCCATTGGTCATGGCCTGGAAGGAGATTTCAACCGCAAGAAGACCTCTGCATTCTCTGATCGCATTGGTGAACGTGTTGCCTCTCCGGAGGTGACCGTTGTCGATGATGGCACTATTGCCCATCGTCGTGGCTCTCTGACCATCGATGATGAAGGCACACCCACGAGCAGCACTACCCTGATCGAACGCGGGGTGTTAAAAGCCTACATGCAGGACAAGCACAATGCCCGCTTGATGGGTGTAGAACCAACAGGTAACGGCCGCCGTGAATCCTACGCGCATTTACCCATGCCACGTATGACCAACACCTACATGCTGGGTGGCAACCATGACCCGCAGGAGATCGTCGCGTCCGTTGAAAAAGGTATTTATGCCGCGCAGTTCGGCGGCGGCCAGGTCGATATTACCAACGGCAAGTTTGTATTCAGTGCCAGCCAGGCTTACAAGATCGAAAATGGCAAGATCACGACGCCCATCAAAGGCGCAACAATCATTGGTAACGGTCCGGACGTGTTAACGAGGGTGACGATGGTCGGCAATGACATGGCACTGGATTCAGGCATTGGTACCTGTGGCAAGGATGGTCAGTCTGTACCGGTAGGTGTGGGTCAACCCACAATTCGAATCGACGACATTACTGTTGGTGGCACCAGCGTCTGATAAGCAGCTTGCCTAATCCGGCAGGCCTTTTACCGCGATAATAACGGCGACACTGCTGATGGCAGCAGCAAACAGGAAGGTTTGCATGGAGCCGATCGACTCCCACATGTAACCACTTGCCAGTGTCCCTAGCGCCAGGCCCGCACCAAAACTGATACTGCTATAGAGTGCCTGCCCCCTGCCCTGGTGCGCCCCCCTGAATTCGCGATGAATATACTGGATGGCAACCGCATGGTAGACACCAAACGTGGCAGCATGCAGCAGCTGGGCAAATAACAGGATGGCGACACTGTCGACAAAGACGCCAATCAGCAACCAGCGCAGGCTGGCCATGAGCAGGCTCATGATCATTAACCAGCGCAGCCCCCAGGTCCTGATAACACGATGAATGACGAGGTAAACAAAGACCTCGGCAAGCACACCGATGGCCCAGGCGATTCCAATAAAACTATTGGAATAGCCGTGCTCTTCCAGGTAGATGGAAAAAAAAGTGTAGTAAGGCCCGTGACTGACCTGCACCAGGAAGCACACGATAAACAGGTAGACGACCGTGGGATGTTTGATCGTATCCATGAACGAGCGCGGGTTTTCTTCCGCCACTACCCCGTCGATCTCTGGCAGGCTCAGACTGTGCAACCAGACAAGCGCCATTGATACAACCAGTATTGGCAACAGGTAATTGATGGGTTGCTTATCAAAAAACTGGCCCAGTGCCAGTACCCCGATAATGAAACTGATCGAACCCCAGACCCTGACCACCGTGTAGTCATGGGTATTCTCGCCCAGGTGTGACAGCGTCGTTGCCTCGATCAGCGGCAGACCGGCGCTCCAGAAGATGGAGAAAGCAAACAGGATCAGGAACAGCGCCCAGAACTCCTGGAAGAACAATACCAGTGAGAAGAATACCAGCGTGAACAGTGAACAGAGCTGGATCACCTTTATCCTGTTACCACGGTGATCGACCAGCCAGCCCCAGAATGGTGATGCAAATATCTTGGTTACAACGACCACGGCTGACAATATGCCTATCTGTGCGGCAGTCATGTCGATCGATTTCAGGTACAGGTTCCAGTACGGCATGAACCCGCCTATCGTCAGGAAAAAAAGGAAATAAAAACCGGACAGTCGCCAGTATGGCAGGCCGTCAACCTTGATCATCAGGACTTGTTGGCGGGGATGTCGGGAGTGACTGATTTAACGTCTGCATTCTGACCACGGTGACGAAGCACGTGATCCATGATGACCAGCGCCAGCATAGCCTCGGCAATAGGCGTTGCACGGATACCGACACACGGGTCGTGACGGCCCTTGGTCACCACCTCGGTAGCATGGCCCTGCTTATCTATGGTTGCGCCGGGAAGACGAATACTCGAGGTCGGCTTCAGCGCAATACTGACAACTATATCCTGGCCAGTGGAGATTCCACCCAGCACACCGCCGGCATTATTACCGACAAAGCCTTCTGGCGTCATGTCGTCCCTGTTTTGTGTGCCTTTTAACTCTACGACGTTAAAACCGGCACCGATCTCTACACCCTTGACCGCGTTGATGCTCATCATCGCCTTGGCGATATCGGCATCCAGTCGATCAAATATGGGTTCACCCAGACCGACCGGCATTTTTTCAGCGATGATATTCAGCCTGGCCCCGACTGATTCACCCTCTTTACGTAGCCTGTCCATGTAATCCTCAAGAGCTGCAACACGATCAGGATCCGGACAGAAAAAGGGATTATGGTTAACCTCGTCCCAGCCCTTGAACTCGATCTTTTCCGAGCCCAGCTGCGACAGGTAGCCGCGAATAGTCAGGCCGAATTTTTCATTGAGGTATTTTTTTGCAATCGCGCCTGCCGCAACGCGCATCGCGGTCTCGCGGGCGGAAGAGCGTCCACCACCACGATAATCACGTATGCCATATTTCTGCTGGTAGGTGTAATCGGCATGTCCGGGACGGAACATATCCTTGATATTGCCGTAATCCCTGGACTTCTGGTCCTCGTTCTCGATCAGCAGGGCAATAGGTGTCCCCGTGGTTACGCCCTCGAAAACGCCGGAGAGAATCCTGACCGTATCCGATTCCTTGCGCTGGGTGACATGGCGTGACTTGCCGGGCTTTCTCCTGTCCAGGTCGTGCTGCATATCTTCCTCGGATAGCGCCATCCCGGGCGGGCAGCCATCGACGATACAGACCAGGGCGGGTCCGTGACTTTCACCTGCCGTGGTGACAGTAAACAGTTTTCCGAGTGTATTTCCAGACATGGCGCGCTATTGTATACGGGAAGACACAGGGCGTACATGTTGAACTGTCAGGACAAAACCCTTTCAAACATATACATGCGTTGAGAACTGTTGCGATGCCAGACCTGATTAAAAAGTTTACCCTGTTACTGATGATTTGCAGCTCGGTAATTGCGCGTGCAGATGCGATGCAAATGCAGCTGGTTAACATCCAGGGCGAAAAAGAGCCATTGTCCAACTACATTGGTCAAGGTGACTGGGTGGTCGTCAATGTCTGGAGCCCAAGCTGCGGCGCCTGTGTACTCGAAATACCACGCCTGAAACAATTCATGCAGCGTAATCCTGATATCCCCGTGCTGGGTATTACCCTGGACTTCCCCAGTTTCGGTTATGGCGATATCAACATATTGCGCGACTTTGTCAGCACCACACCGCTGGATTACCCGTTGTTCCTGGCTGATCAGGCCCAGGCCTCGGAGGCAATCGGGCGCCACCTGGTAGGTATTCCGCTGGTGGCTATTTATCGACCCGATGGCAAACCCGTGGCGCGCTGGCCCGGCGTTATCGAGATTAACGAAATAGAAAATTTGATAAAGACTTACGAGGAAGACACCGACCCGCTATCGGCAGGTTTCGAATAACAGCTTTTTTCAGGAAGCGCTACTCAGGTGGCCTTCACGATCCGCATCATCAAGCAGGCGACTGATCTGTTCCATGACTCCTTCATAATCGAGACCGGCCTCATGCAACATGTCATCCGGTGAACCATGATGCAGAAATGTATCCGGTAAACCGATGTTGGCGACGCGCTGTTCGATACCGTGCGCAGCGATAACCTCGTTCACAGCAGAACCAGCCCCACCCTGAATTGCGTTTTCTTCCAGAGTTACAATCAAGTCATGGTTTGCACAAGCATCAATAATGCAATCTTCATCAATAGGTTTCACAAAGCGCATGTTGACTACGGTCGCATCCAGTTGCTCACCCACCTGCTCAGCTACAGCAACCATGCTGCCAAAGGCGAGGATGGCTATATGCTTACCCCTTCTCCTGGGTTCTGCCTTGCCTATGGGTAAAGCAGTCATTTCCTGCTGCACTTCCACACCCGGACCTGTTCCACGCGGATAGCGTACCGCGGCAGGGCCATTGATCTGGTAACCGGTATACAACATCTGACGACATTCGTTTTCGTCGGCCGGAGCCATCACCACCATGTTCGGCAGACAGCGCATGAAACTGAGATCGTAGGCACCATTATGTGTTGGACCATCTGCACCGACACAGCCAGCCCGGTCAATGGCGAACAGCACCGGTAGATCCTGAACAACGACATCATGAATTAATTGATCATAGGCACGTTGTAAAAAGGTCGAATAGATCGCAACAACGGGTTTAAGGCCGTCACAGGCCATACCAGCGGCGACCGCCACGCTGTGTTGCTCGGCGATGGCGACATCGAAATATTGTTCCGGGTGTTCCTTTTCAAACCTGACCAGGCCAGAGCCCTCGCGCATGGCTGGTGTAATGGCAACGAAACGGTGGTCCTGTGCCGCCATATCACAGGCCCAGTCACCGAAAACCTTGCTGTAGGACGGGCCCGAAGCCGGTTTGCCAGTCGCCGGCTGTATCCCCTTGCAGGGATCAAACGGAGTCACGCCATGGTATTTAACCGGGTCGTCCTCCGCCGGAGCATAGCCCTTACCCTTGCGTGTAATCACATGCAGGAACTGTGGTCCATCGAGTTCTCTCACGTTTTTCAACGTGGACAACAAGGCATCCAGGTCATGACCATCAACCGGTCCAATGTAATTAAAACCAAATTCTTCAAATAACGTACCGGGTACGATCAAGCCTTTCACGTGTTCTTCTGCACGCTTGGCGATCTCCAGTGCATTGGGGATGTTGGACAATACCTTTTTGCTGCCCTTGCGCATGGTCGAATAAATCTTGCCGGAGATAAGCTGGGCAAAACGGTTAGAGAGCGCACCCACGTTCGGCGAGATAGACATGTTGTTGTCATTTAATATCACCAGCAAGTCACTATGTTTGTCACCGGCATGGTTCAGTGCTTCAAATGCCATACCGGCAGTCAGGCCACCATCACCAATAATCGCCACACACTTCCTGTTTTGACCAGTGCGTGCAGCAGCGATAGACATGCCGAGTGCAGCACTGATTGACGTGCTGGAATGACCAACGCCAAAGGTGTCGTACTCGCTTTCGTCCCTTTTGGGGAAAGGGGCCAGGCCGTCGCGTTTACGGATGGTATGTAAACGATCCTTACGACCGGTTAATATTTTATGTATATAAGCCTGGTGACCTACATCCCAGACCAGCCTGTCATCCGGCGTATTGTAGAGATAATGCAACGCTACCGTCAGTTCAGCTGCGCCAAGGCTGGCCGCAAAGTGGCCGCCTATCTTGCTAACTGTATGTAACAGGTATTGCCTTAATTCGTCGACAACCTGCTCGAGTTGCGACTCGGGTAACTTCCTGAGGTCCGCCGGGCTGTTAATCCGGTCAAGTAAAGGTGTATGTAATTCTTCAATCATCGGGGCACTGGAAAAAAGACTGACATTATGAATAGTGCTGTAAAGCCTTGCAAGAAAATAGATTTTCGCAGGGGTAACAGGCTATTGATATCCAAAATTGACGAATATTTCACGAAATTTTGTATATAATCTTGCAAAATTTTTGCCGAGACTGGCTGCATATGTTTTAATACTGCATCGCAGTAAGGCAACAAACTAATTTAAAATCAAATAGTTGGAGTTTTCAATGGGTGTACCACTAATTCAGCAATACAGGGTAGGTAAATACATACTGGGAAAGAAGCTGCGGCGCGAGGAAAAATACCCGCTGGTTTTGATGCTGGAACCCCTGTTTCGATGCAACCTGGCCTGTTCCGGCTGCGGCAAGATTGATTACCCGAAAGAAATTCTCGACAAACGTCTCAGTTACGAAGAATGCATGCAGGCCATCGACGAGTGTGGTGCACCGGTTGTGTCTATTGCCGGTGGTGAACCCCTGATTCACAAGGAAATGAAGCAGATTGTTGACGGCTATATCGAACGTAAGAAGTTTGTTTATCTATGTACCAACGCCATCCTGCTGAAAAAACATATCGATGAATACACCCCGTCCCCGTACCTGACTTTTTCTATTCACCTGGATGGCAATCGTGACCGTCATGATGCCTCTGTGTGCCAGGACGGTGTCTTCGACAAGGCTGTTGACGTAATCAAGCTCGCCCGCGACAAGGGCTTCCGTGTCACGATTAACTGTACCCTGTTCCAGGGAGAATCAGCCGAGGAAGTTTCGGAGTTCATGGACATGGCGATGGAACTCGGTGTTGAAGGTGTCACTATCTCACCGGGGTACAACTATGAACGCGCACCGAAACAGGATGTTTTCCTGAAAAAGGAAGAAAGCAAACAACTGTTTCGTAATATCTTCAAGCTGGGTAAAGGTAAGGATTGGCGTTTCAACCAGTCATCCCTGTACCTGGATTTCCTGGCAGGCAACCAGACCTACCAGTGCACGCCATGGGGTAACCCCACGCGCAATGTATTTGGTTGGCAGAAACCATGCTACCTTCTGGTAGGTGAAGGTTATGCCTCTACCTTTAAGGGTCTGATGGAAGAAACCGAGTGGGACAATTACGGTACTGGTCGCAACCCGAAATGTACCAGTTGCATGGTGCATTGTGGTTATGAAGCAACTGCGGTCGACGACACCTTTACCTCGCCGTTAAAGGCCCTGAAGGTTTTCCTGAAAGGTCCCCGTACCGAGGGTGACATGGCCCCGGAACTGCCGGTTCTCTATGATGACGACGCCGTCTCCAAGCCAAAACTGGTGGCTGAAGGTGAAGCAACCAGTCGCAGCTGTGGTAGTAGCAAACAAGTAGCCTGATGACGCTGACTCTCCTGGCTGTATTGCCAGGATTGTTAATCTGGATTGCTATCCTGCTGTTGCCCTGGAGACCATGGGCAACCACTGAATCGCTTGATGCCGTTCAAACCCGGCCAGACGCTGATCTTTCTGACATCACCGTTCTCATCCCTGCCCGTAACGAGGCCGAGACCATCGGCATTACGCTCGGCACACTGAAACAACAGGGGCATGGCCTCAAAGTCATCCTGGTTGACGACCAGTCTGACGATGACACGGTAAAAAAGGCTCAGCAAGTACAGCTCGAAAACCTGACCATCATTCCCGGGCAACCATTGGCCGAGGGCTGGAGTGGCAAGTTGTGGGCACTTGAGCAAGGCCGACGGCATATCTCTACCCGCTATATGATTCTGCTTGATGCAGATATCTCACTGGCAGATGGCATGATTGCCACGGTTGCCGACAAGGTCATGACAGATGAACTGCAAATGTTGTCGCTAATGGCCAACCTGAAAATGAAAACAGGCTGGGAGAGATTTCTTATGCCTGCCTTTATCTTCTTTTTTAAACTGCTATACCCATTTCATCTTTCCAATAAAAAAGGAAACAGCATGGCTGCGGCCGCGGGTGGTTTTATCTGGCTTGAAACGGGCGTGCTGGAACAGCTTGGCGGCTTTACCTGTATCAAAAATGCCCTGATAGATGACTGCAGCCTCGCCAGCCAGGTAAAAAAAGCGGGGCATCGCACATGGACAGGACTGACTCACTCGGTCTCAAGCATCCGTAGTTACGAAGACCTGTCGACCATATGGCTGATGGTCACACGCACCGCATATACCCAGTTATTCTACTCGCCCCTGCTGCTGTTATTGTGCACGCTATTGATGCTGGCAGCGTTCGTATTGCCGCTACTGGCACTGACCAGTTTGCAGTGGTCCGTGTTCATCTGCGGACTCCTGACGCTGGCACTTCAGGTCGCTTGTTATCTGCCCACCCTGCGCTATTACGAACTACCGACCGGCTACGCCCTGACACTGCCATTCGCCGGTATCCTCTACCTGCTTATGACCTTGCACTCGGCCTGGCGCCATTACTTTGGCAGCGGTGCAAGTTGGAAAGGTCGCGACTATAAATGATGCAACAATCGGCATCTTTATGACTCAAAGTTAGCAAGCAAGATAGAAGGATAGATTCAATGCATATTTCCGGTTCAATCCGTCAATACCTGATAAAAACAATCTTGAGCAGCATGCTGCTACTGGCATTTCAACAAGCGGTTGCCGCTGACACAGCCATTTCAGCCCCGGTGGATAAGCTGCATAGCGTTCTGCTGGAAAACATGAAACAGGCGGGAGAGCAGGACTTTGCTGGCCGTTATGACAGCCTGGAGCCAGTGGTTGCGGCAAATTTTGACACGCCCTTGATCAGCAAGGTAATTCTGGGGCGTTACTGGAGAGAACTGGATGAGCAAACGCAGCAGGATTTTATCAATTTATTCCGGGAGTTGACTGTTGCGACCTACGCCAATCGTTTTGATAGCTATGGCGGTCACCACTTTAATACTGTTGCCGTTGAGGACTTGAGAAAAGAGCGACACCTTGTTAAAACCGAGTTGCAGGCGGCAGGCGAGAAACCAGTGTCGCTGGACTACATCGTGCAGAACAGTGAAGACGGCTGGAAGATCATCAGCGTCATAGCAAACGGGGTAAATGACCTTTCTTTGAAACGGGCAGAATACGGCACCGTCATCAAGGACAAGGGTTTCGACAGCCTGGTGGAGGATATCCGCAAACAAATCGACTCATTAAAACCAGGCTGACCGCGACATCAAGAACTATAAATTGTGTCCTCTCGCAAGCTGTGTCAATATTCCGAAAAAAAATATTTATCGTTTACAGAGAGAAACACCATGTCAGTTAGTCATCTTGTCAAATTCTGTTACACACTATTACTGGGATCCGTATTATTTTTAACCAACGGATGTGCCACCACCAAACCTACCGATGAAGTTGCTACCATGGACCGCTTTGAAACGGCCAACCGCGCTTCTTATAATTTTACTGATTCGCTGGATAGAAACATTATCAAGCCCGCTGCCGAGGCCTATGCAGATGTCACACCGAAACCGGTACGCACCGCGGTAACCAATTTCTTCAACAACCTGACTTACCTGAACGTCATACTTAACGATTTCCTGCAGGGTAAATGGGACCAGGGTCTCCAGGACTCACTGCGTTTCCTCTATAACTCCACAGCGGGTATAGGAGGCTTGTTTGATGTCTCTACTGCTATCGACATGCCTGCAAATAACGAGGATTTTGGCCAGACGCTGGCAGTATGGGGTGTGGATCGCGGTTCCTACCTGTTTATACCGTTTTTCGGTCCCAACACGGTACGTGATACCACTGATTTTGTCCCCTCGACGCTCCTGAACCCGTTGTTCTATGCCTCGGGACTGGTCTTGTTACCGGTAACTGCTCTAAACGCGGTTAATACCCGTGCTAACCTGCTGGAAGCATCCAACCTCCGTGATGAAGCGGCCATTGACCCCTACGTGTTTACGCGCGAGGCATTCCTGCAGCAGCGCGAATACCTGGTCTATGACGGCAACCCACCCGCTTCCGAATTTGACGATATCTTCCTGGAAGAAGACGAGAACATGTTGATCATCGAATAAGGAACTCGCGAAGATTACGACCATTACTGATTAAAAAGTAACTAGTCACTAATCACTAATTCGACTGGCTATATATTCAGCCCAGTGCCTGACTGGTACCGGGCTGGACTGATCCAGGTGTACCAGGCAACCTATATTTGCAGTCAGTATCAGTTCCGCATCGTTTTGTAACAGCGTTTTCAGTTTTTCCTGCTTTACCTGTTGGGAAATGGTGGTTTGCAGCAACGAATAAACCCCGGCAGAACCACAACACAGGTAAGCATTGTCTACCGGTACCAGCCTGCAGCCCAGTCGTTGCAGGATATCTTCAACTACACCAGTCAGTTTTTGCCCGTGTTGCAACGTGCACGGACTCTGGAAAGCAATGGGTATGTCTGCCCGGGTAAACTCCAGTTTGGAAAGATCATTGTCCTGTATAAACTCGGCAATGTCTTTCGTTAGCAAGGCAACCTGTTGTGCCTTGTCAAAGTATTCAGGATCTTCCCGGAAGTGATAACCGTAATCTTTCAAATGCACACCGCAACCGCTGGCAGTGGAGATGATCGCTTCTATTCCCTGCTCGTTAATAATAGAGGTCATCGCATCAATATTGGCGCGCATAAAATCGCGTGCCTGCCCGGTCGCATTCAGGTGATGTCCCAGTGCCCCGCAACATTGCTCTGCATCGAATTCGATTGCTGCAACACCGAGTCGATCCAGTAACAGCCTGGTTGCTGCATTAATCGAGGGCGCCAGTGATGGCTGAACACAACCCGATAGCAACAATACCTTCCGTTCATGCTGTTTTCCCGAAATTGTAAAGGTTGTTTTAACCGCGACTGGAACCTGCTTTTTTAAGGCGGCGGGTAAAATCGGTCTGAACGTCCTGCCCAGTTTTAACAACAGGGAAAATCTCTTACGGTACGGCAACACCCTTAGCAATAGACCTCGAAAAAGTTTATCGAACAACGAACGTTCAACCTGCTGCTCGGCATAGTGCCTGCCGACATCCAGTAACTTTCCATACTCAACACCCGAGGGACAGGTCGTCTCACAGGATCGGCAGGTCAGGCACCGGTCAAGGTGTTGCAGTGTTTTAGCCGTGGCCGGTTTCCCCTCCAGCATGGATTTGATGAGGTAGATACGCCCGCGGGGACCATCGAGCTCATCTCCAAGTAAACGGTAAGTGGGACAGGTCGCCGTGCAAAAGCCGCAATGTACGCAGGCGCGCAGGATGCGTTCTGCCTCTTTACCGGCAGACGTATTTTTAATCGAGTCTTTAAGGTCTGCTTGCATAAATCCGGTCAGAGAGTGGCGTACATGCGTCCCGGGTTCAGGATACGTTGTGGGTCAAACGCGTCTTTCAGTCCCCGGTGTAAACGTAACAACGTATCAGGGAGAGGTTGAAACCTGTCCTGATTCTGTTCGCTGGTCTTAAACAGGGTTGCACTGCCACCAAGTTCGGCGGCCTGCTGAAATATATCAGCGCCTGCACGATTCGATGCCAACCAGTATTGCGCACCGCCCCAATCCAGGATGAAACCTTCGTCGTTAAACTGTGGTTGTGCCGTTACCGGCAACGACAGTCGCCAGCAATGGGCCGCTGTTTCAAATAATGGTAATCGATGGTCGCGCAGTTTCTGCCACCAGGCATTAGCATCTGCATCCACATCCATCTTTAAGGTACGCACCGTTTCATCGAGCAGTTCTCTCTTTCCTGATAACCTGATGTAAAGTTTTTCACCATCAAACGCGGCGGCAGAAACGGGATAAGGCTGCGTAGCGATCGTTGCCAGGCATTGCCTGGCCTGTTGTAGTGACATGTTTTGTGTACAGGTCAATTCATGCCTGGCTACAGGCAAGACCTTGAGCGTAATATCGAGGATGACTCCCAGCGTCCCGAATGAACCGGTCAAAAGCCTTGACAGGTCATAGCCCGCGACGTTTTTCATGACCTGGCCACCAA
Organism: Gammaproteobacteria bacterium; assembly: GCA_965229565.1. Taxonomy (GTDB): domain Bacteria; phylum Pseudomonadota; class Gammaproteobacteria; order Eutrophobiales; family Eutrophobiaceae; genus JANQNX01. Next base: position 2,447,216 of record OZ245888.1, read on the forward strand.
AGCGCAAGAGCTGGCCGCGACCGTTAATACAGGTAATACCCAGTATGAAATCCCTGGCGGCACCGGCATAAGGCCGGCGCGGACCACTGAGTCCACAGGCGACCACACCACCAATGGTTGTCGCTTCTGTATGACGCGGTGGATCAAACGCCAGCATCTGTCCTGACCCGGCCAACGCCTGTTCAACTTCGATCAATGGGGTCCCTGCCCTGGCAGTAATATACAATTCTGTCGGTTCGTAACTGATAATGCCGCGATAGCCACTGATATTGAGCGGTTCACCCTGCGTATTGTTACCGTAAAACGCCTTGCTGTTGCCAGCCACGATCCTGAGCGGTTTTACATGACTTGCGGCATCCCTTACCTGCTCAATAAGTTGTTCAGCGTTGGTTTCCATTACGACTCCATGCAGCGTTTAATAACGTTCCAGTTCCGGAAATTTTTCCTCACCACGATGCACATGCATGGCACCAAATTCGGCACAGCGATTTAACGTGGGCACGGCCTTGCCGGGATTCAACAGTGACTTTTCATCAAATACAGATTTGACGGCGTGAAACTGTTGCAACTCGTCCTCGGAAAACTGTATGCACATCTCGTTGATCTTCTCGATACCAACACCGTGTTCACCGGTAATGGTGCCGCCCATCCTGATACACAACTGCAGAATTTCACTGCCGAATTTTTCGGCGCGTTCCAGTTCTCCCGGTTTTGCCACATCGTACAGGATTAACGGGTGCAGGTTGCCATCGCCTGCATGAAACACATTTACAACCGGTAACGCGTATTGCCCTGACAATGAGCCTATACCGGACAACACCTGTGCCAGGTGCTTGCGGGGGATAGTGCCGTCCATGCAGTAATAATCCGGTGAAATACGGCCTACGGCAGGGAACGCGGCTTTCCTGCCAGCCCAGAAAAGGTTTGATTCGGCCGCGTCTTTGGCAACACGCACATCAGTAGCGCCAAACTGTCGAAGCAATGTAGCGACCTCATCAAGCTCATTTGTAACCTGTTGTTCGGTCCCATCGATTTCGCACAACAGGATCGCCTCGGCATCGACCGGGTAACCGGCATGCACAAAATCTTCCACGGCCCTGATGCCGGCCTTGTCCATCATCTCCAACCCGGCAGGAATAAGGCCGGCAGCAATGATACCGGCCACGCTGTCACCGGCCTTTTCAACATCATCGAACGCAGCAAGAATGACGCGACTGAAAGCGGGTTTCACCAGCAGTTTCACGGACACCTCTACCAGGATACCAAGCATGCCCTCAGATCCTGTCATCAGCGCCAGCAAATCATAACCGGGGGCATCCAGGGCGTGACTGCCAATCGTGACCAGTTCACCTTCTATAGTAACGAGCTTCAGTTGCAGGATATTGTGAACCGTTAGCCCGTACTTGAGACAGTGCACACCGCCCGAATTTTCTGCGACGTTGCCACCAATGGTACAGGCAATTTGAGACGAAGGGTCCGGCGCGTAGTAAAGACCATACGGAGCAGCGGCGTCCGAGATAGCGAGGTTACGCACCCCTGGCTGCACTCGCGCCAGCCTGGCCTCGGTATCGATATCAAGGATCCGGTCAAACTTTGCGAGACTCAGTAACACGCCCTGCTCGTGTGGCATCGCACCACCGGACAGGCCGGTACCGGCACCCCTGGCCACGACGGGAATATTATGCTCAAAACAATAGCGACAAACGGCCTGAACCTGTTCAATCGTTTCGGGCATGACGACGCAGCCAGGTATCGTGCGATGTGCCGACAGACCATCACATTCATACACCCTGCGTGTCTCTTCATCGAGTAATAACGCCGAATCGGGAACCAGTCCACGTAAACCATCAAAATTCATGTTGCCTAGTGTAAGCTGCGAAGCCGGTCGCGGCCAGTAATCAACGTAGAATCAAGCGTTTCCGTGCTGGGCAAATACCGTTCATAAACGATATACTGTTTCCCTACCTCGGTTATAAAAGACGATACAACGCAGCTAGCAGCCAGGCCATGAGCGAAGAAATCCTAATCAATGTCACACCGCAGGAGACCCGTGTCGCCGTAGTCGAGAATGGCGTGCTGCAGGAAGTCTATATTGAACGTACGTTAAAACGTGGCCTGGTGGGAAATATCTTCAAGGGTCGTGTTTCACGCGTACTGCCCGGTATGCAGGCAGCCTTTATTGATATTGGCCTTGAGCGCACCGGTTTCCTTCACACCTCGGACATAGTCATTAACAACCAGGAAGAGATTGTTACGGACATGCCTGAGCCCGAGCAGCCGCAACCCATCGAATCCATCATTAGTGAAGGTGAAGAGATCCTGGTACAGGTCGTCAAGGACCCGATTGGCAGCAAGGGTGCCAGGTTGACCACGCGTTTATCTATTCCGTCACGCTATATCGTTTTCATACCCGATTATGCCTCCATCGGAATTTCGCAACGAATCGAGGACGAAGAAGAACGTGAACGCCTGCGAAATATAATCCTTGGCTACCAGACCGGTATCGCGAAACTGGCCGTCGGTAACGAAGACAACGTGGTACTGCATGGTGCCATGCGTGAATCGGAAATATTGAAAAGAGGCGGCTTTATTGTCAGAACGGCGGCCGAGCATGTCTCGGATGAAGAGTTATACCGGGATATAGAATTTCTACGCAAGATATGGGATTCAATCATGGTACGCGCCAAGAATACATTTCCGCCGGCACTGGTATACGAGGATCTGCCACTGGTAATGCGCACCATGCGTGACCTGGTTCATGCCGAGATTGAAAAGGTACGAATTGATTCCAAGGAAACCTACCAGCGTGTCATGGATTTTTCCAAGCATTTCATCCCCGAGTTTCTTGGTCGTATAGAATATTACACGGGCAGTCACCCTATCCTGGACCTGTACTCTGTCGATGATGAAATTCAACGCTCGCTGAACAAAAAGGTGCCACTGAAATCCGGTGGTTACCTGATTATTGATCAAACCGAAGCCATGACGACGATAGACGTGAATACCGGCGCCTTTGTCGGACACAGAAACCAGGAAGAAACCATATTCAAAACAAACCTAGAGGCCGCGCAAACCATTGCCAGGCAGCTGAAGGTCAGAAACCTGGGCGGGATCATCATTATTGATTTCATTGACATGCAGGATCCGGAACATTCCAGGCAGGTCCTGCGGTCGCTGGAAAAACATGTAGAGAAAGATCATGCCAAGACCACGCTCAGCGAAATGACCTCTCTTGGGCTGGTACAGCTCACCCGTAAACGTACCCGTGAAAGCCTGGAACATATCCTGTGCGAGAGCTGTCCTACCTGTGATGGCCGTGGCAGCATCAAGACGGCTGAAACCATTTGTTACGAAATTTTCAGAGAAATCCTGCGTGAAGTCCGTCAGTTTGACGCCAATAAACTGCTGGTTGTTGCCTCACAAAAAGTGGTCAATATTCTGCTCGATGATGAATCAGACAGCGTTGCTGAACTTGAAGCATTTATTGGGCGACCCATTACCTTCCAGGTTGAGACACTCTATACGCAGGAACAATACGACATCGTACTGCTCTGATTTCCAGCCGCATGAATAAGTACTTATCCAGCTGTTATCACCTGCTGTGGTATTCAGTTGCCGTTTTATTGATCCTGGCAGCGGTGATGGTGACCGCGGTAAGACTGGCACTCCCGGGTATAGGGTCATATAAGGACCAGATCCAGGCATGGGTAAGCGGGTACATGCAGTACCCGGTCGTCATCAATGAAATAAGTGCAGACTGGACAGGCTGGAGTCCAAACCTGCATCTGCGCAACATTGACCTGTACGACCAGGAAAACAATCGCCGCATTGCCCGTTTTGATTATGCAAGTCTTGGTATCGACCTGGTATCAAGCTTGTGGCGGGGAGAAATCATTCCGCAACACCTGTCTATCACCGGGCTAAATCTCGACCTGATACGTAATAATGATGGATCAATCAGCCTGCGTAACCAGACCATGCCCAGCAATACCGGTAACAGTGGTAACCCGGAACTGGCGCAATGGTTGTTAAGTCAGCGCTACATAATACTTGATGAAGCCACTGTAGACTGGACAGATAACAAGTCTGGCAAACCTGCTAAACATTTTGAGAATGTCAGGCTCGCCATCAAGACAGATGGTGAGCGCAGGCAACTTGATGCATCGGTGACCTTGCCCGCCTCTTATGGCAAGGGCCTGACGATCAAGATAGATATGCAGGGCAATCCACTGCAGACGGATTGGGACGGCGAAATCTATATTGAGACCAGCCAACTTCTTGCCAGCAGACTATTGGAAATGACACCGGTCAAGGCTGAACGAGGTTTTGCTGACGTCAAGGTCTGGACTCGCTGGCAGGATACCCGACTGCTGGAAATAAATGCGGATGCCAGGCTGGAAGGTGTGGTCATGGTCGCGGAAGGTTACCAGACCAGCTTCAATACTGCTGAAGTCATGCTGAATGCGTCAAGACATAACGACAAGGACTGGCTACTGAACATTGGTCTGGAAGATGTAAAGACAGCACATGGACTGTGGCCTGCATCAACACATGAATTGTTGCTATCAAGTACAGCCGGGCGTGAAGGCTACCATCTTGACGGCAAGTTTTCTTTTCTACGTCTGCAGGATGTCCTGCCACTGTTGATAAACAGCGACATAGTAGCCGTAAAAGATATCAGGGGGATTGATCCGGCCTCAGTGGTGGGCGATCTCTCGAATGTCGAAGTAAGCGGTTTTACCGACGCTGCACCCGCCTCGATCTATTTCAGGGCCGAGCTGGATAAGCTCGCCTTTAGTCATCCAGACAGCCAGTTCAGCGTTGACAACCTGAGTGGCCAGGTAGAGCTGCATGATGAATTTGTACGGCTGGATTTGAACAGCGAAGAAACCGAAATCAGGCTGGGACAGTTTTATGTCAACAGCAAGCAATTGCAAAAACTCGAAGGCAGCCTGCAATTCAACCGGACCAATAATCCCTCTATTGAAATCATGGCGTTGTCATTTACAACTGAAAACATGCCTGTCGAGCTATCCGGCAACATCAGGCTCGATGATGATTCACCTTATATTGATTTGATTGGCCGTATCGGGGAGTCGGAAATAGAAAACCTGCCCGCATTCCTGCCCTTGCAAACGCATTCCAGGTTTATGACCTGGGCCCCCAATGCACTTCTCGGTGGTCAACTGACTTCCGGTGACCTCGTTTTTCGTGGTAAGGCCAATGCATTCCCTTTCAGGGATGACCAGGGCACATTCAAGGCTTTACTAAACATAGCGGATGCCACGATCAATTACGAGGAAGGCTGGCCTTACGTGGATAAACTTACGGCTGAAGTCATCATGGACAATGATGACATTTCCATCACGGCCAGTAGCGGTTATGTTTTTGATGCCCATATTGACCGGGTATCTGCTCATATCCATGATATTTCCCGTGGCGAACAACACATTACTATTGACGGTGATCTGTCAGGTCATACCAGCAATCTCCCGTTATTTATCATGCAAAGTCCGTTGAAGGAAAATCCAGACCTGTATGATTTTGCACAGATGCATATCGCAGGAAACTTCGAACTTGGCATAAAACTCGACGTACCACTTGGTGATGGGCTGACCGCTGTTAATGGCAGTATCCGGTTTACCAATACGATGTTTGAATCCAACATGCCAGGACTTGGGTTAACTAACATGAATGGTGAAATCAAGTTCAGTCGTGATGCAGCATGGGGCGAGAATATATCCGCACTTTACCATGGCAACCCGGTATCCATTACTATTCCGTTTGACGATGAAGACGATGGGCGCAGCACTTTTGTTGTCAACGGTGAGGCAGACAAGGTATTCATTATCCAGCAGCTTGGCAGTTTCTTTCCGGAATTACTGAACCAGAAACACTCGTTTTTTGATTACTTCCAGGGCGGAAGCAACTGGTCAGTATCCATAGAAAGCTATCGAGATGAGTCTGATCAGCAATACAGGGACATATTGATCGAATCCCCACTGCGAGGGATAGAGATAATGTTACCCGAACCTGTTGGCAAAAATGCAACAGCAACCCGCTCACTTATGGTAAAGGCTAACATGGCAGGGTCCAGGATCAACAAGATCGATTTTGAATATGATGATCAGGTGTTCACAAACATGTACGTGGATAACAGTGAAGACTTCAAGATCAACAGGATTGAAGTAGACCTGGGCAAGGATTACGCACCTGATACAGCATTAAATGCTGATATTGTCATACGGGGTGAACTGCAAGAGCTCGATCTCGGTGACTGGTTTGAGTTCTTTAACAATGAAAGTACTGCCAGGACTCCTGCAAACGACACTGATAAACGCACACTTAACATGGAGCTCGATGTAGATAATCTTCGTCTTCTGGACCAGAGCTATGTCGATACAAGGATTACCGTTAGCAATGGACAGCCTGCATGGCTGGTAGGTTTTCATGGTGAAGATATCAGGGGACAGGCACGGTATACCGAGTCAACGCCAACAGCGGCCGACAACCTGGTTATGAGACTGGATCATCTGAAGATTATCAAACAGGAGAAATCAGGTACCGGGAAAGATGAACTTGACGTCAACATGATCCCGGAGCTTGATATCGAGATAGAGGACTTCGTATTTCATGGCAAGCATTTGGGCAAGACCCGATTGCTGACAAGCAATCAGAAAAACAGCATGACCATCGAATCCCTGACATTTAACAAGCCGGAGATCAGTATCAATACTACCGGCATCTGGCAGTTCACTGATGGCATCAATCAGACTGATATTAAAACAGACATCAAGGCCGATACGTTGGCAGCATTAATGCAGACGCTGACCGGAGAAACCGAGAATATCGATAAGGGAGAAACCAGTATGCAATTGACGTTAAACTGGATGGATAATCCGGTTAACTTCGAAATGGACAAGGTCATAGGTCAGCTGGATGTCAAAGTTGGCAAAGGACAATTGATTGATTTGAATCCGTCTGCTGGCAGACTGTTGGGACTGCTCAGCATTACGACCCTGCCACGTCGACTGTCGCTGGACTTCAGCGACCTGTTCAGGGAAGGCTTTGCCTTTGATCGCATAGAAGGTAACTTTAACCTGCAAAATGGACAGGCCTACACCAATGATTTACACATGTCGGCGCCGGCAGCAGATATTTCCATAAGCGGTCGAACCGGTTTTGTAACAGAGGACTATGACCAGGTGGCAACCGTCATGCCCAAGATTACCAGTAGCTTACCCGTTGCCAGCGCACTCTTTGGACCGGTTGGCATCGGAATTGGAACGGCGATCTTCCTTGCCGGTGAAGTCTTCGAGTCGATACCCAAACAGATTAACAAGATATTAAGTTATCAGTATTCCATCCAGGGTAGCTGGGAGAATCCTGATATAAAACGGATCGAGAAAGGCACTCCCAGCGGCTAGTCAGGGTCGGGCAAACGCGTAAAACAGGATAGTCATGGTTGAGGCCACTGTAAGTCCAACACCAAATTCAATAATCAGGATCCCTGTAAGCTGACCAGAGACAGGATCGTCTGCCAGTACATTGTAATTAAGAAATTCAGCACCGTTTAACATTCCCACGACACCCACGCCGGCATAGAGTAATACACCAGAGGCGGATACGATTCGTACCAGTATCGGGCTAACCACTTGCCTGAGGCGATCAACACCATAGATCAGACCATACAGGATAAAACCAACGGCAAATATCACGCCTGCCTGGAATCCGCCACCCGGACCATACTCACCATGGAACTGGACGTAAAGCGCAAACAACATGATCAATGGTATCAATAGCCGGGATACAACACGTAGTACCAGGTGGTGTTCCATTATTATTCGACCTTGTTAATCATGGTTTTGTTTTCGTGTTTACCGCGACCAAGCAACATCAACACCGCCACGCCCGCAGTAAATATCACCACTGTTTCTCCCAGGGTGTCGTAACCTCGGTAACTGGACAGGACAGATGTCACCAGGTTGGGCACACCAATTTCAACAGCTGATTTATCGATATAGGTTTCGCCCAGGTAAGTTTGCACCGGATTGCTTGCCTGGCCAAAGGCGGGAATATCGGAGACGCCAAAGATCAGCATGCTGCCGATAAATACGACCAGTACCAGGCCCGGCCAGGAAACACTGACGCGTTCAGGCTCACGAGAACTGGTCATGGCAAGCGTGCCCAGGAACAGGATGGTCGCTATACCTGCACCAACAGCGGCCTCGGTAAAGGCCACGTCCACGGCGTCAAGGCAGACAAATAATGATGCACATAACAGACTGTAAATTCCGGTGATCATGACTGCGGCAAACAGGTTACGTTGCTGGTTTATCGCCAGCGCACTTATCACCAGTAATACAAGCAGACCAAAATTTACGAGTATCTCGCTCATTGCTTGTTGTCATCCAGTTGAGGTTCCAGCTTGCCGTGCAGTGCTGACTTGGCAAGCGCATGTGCCGCAGCCGGCGTTGTGATCAAAATGAACAGCAATATCAGGATCAGCTTGACACTGACCAGACTGATACCAGCTATCAACAACAGTCCAAGTACGATCAACATCGGGCCCAATGTATCGATGACACTGGCAGCATGCAGGCGCGTGTAAAAATCGGGCATACGGAAAACGCCAATCAGCCCGACGATCACGATCAAACTGCCAAACAGGACCAGTCCACCCGCAACATAATGCAGTAATTCACTCATGGATTAGATATCTCCAACATCACTCACGCGTGAGCTTCTACCCATGTCACCGTATTCAAAGAACTTGAGAACAGCAATGGTTGTCACAAAATTAATTAACGCATAGACAAGGGCAATGTCCAGGAACTCGGGACGACCGGTCATAAAACCGAATACCGCAATAAACAGTACCGTGATAGTGCCAAAGATATTGGTCGCCAGGATCTTATCGTAGACAGTCTTGCCAATAATGGCAGACACCAGGGCCATTAACATGGCCAGTAAAATAAGGCCGGTCGCTATCTCAAGCATAGCCTTTGGCCTCGACTTCGGTAATACGTTTATCCATTTCACCAGTCATCAATCCTTCCACACCGTTCTCGGACAGTGTGTGTACTTCTATGTACTTACCCTCAACATCGATAGAAATGGTACCTGGTGTGAGGGTAATTGAATTGGCATAGGCGACACGGGCCAGTTCATCCACCTGTGTTGACGGGATATCTACCAACCGGGGGCTAATCGGTAATTTTGGGTCGAGAATGCGCTTGATCACATCGATATTGGCAAGAACAATTTCCTTCAACAGCCAGAAACCATAAGGGACAGAGCGGACAGTCTGGCGAAAAACATCCGGTTGGTCGTACTCGAGCAGGTCCATGCGAATGCTAATCCAGGCCACCAGTAATACCGAGAGCAGACCCAGCCCAGTTACCAGCGGCGTATAGTGTCCTGATAACAGCAACCAGAGAGCGACCAGCGTGATCACCATACCGGCGACATGTATACTCTTTGCCTGTTTAATCATAACGTATTTAAATTATTCAAATTAATCTGAAAATCACGGTGAGACGAGGCGAAAGTTCGTGAATAAACGCAATGTACTTATTGGTACATGAGTATTATCAGCGGGCTTCCAGATATCTATCGGCCAAGCTCAGTGATTTTTTAACTATTATCCAGAGTCTGTCCGGAATTTACAATGCAATGGAAACCCAATACCACGGTCGCTGCTATCGTGGAAAATAACGGTCGCTTTCTTCTCGTCGAGGAAGAAATTGAAGGCAACCTGGTCTTCAACCAGCCCGCAGGTCATCTTGAAAAGGGAGAAAACCTGTTACAGGCGGTCAGGCGCGAAGTCCTTGAAGAAACGGCCTGGGAATTCGAACCGGAGTCACTAATCGGTGTGTACCTGTATCCCAACCCAAATGATCCTGAGATTACCTATCTGCGCTTTTGTTTTTACGGGCATTGCACGAAAGAGCACAAGGACCAACCGCTGGATAACGGCATAGTGAGAGCGGCCTGGCTTGGCCTCGAAGAGCTAAAGACTGAACAACATAGAATGCGTAGCCCTATGGTCATGGAATGCATCAATGATCACCTGCGTGGCCAGCGTTACCCGCTTGAACTGTTACATGATCATTTCGAGTATGACAAACGCTGATACCAGGGTCATTGTCGGTGTTTCCGGTGGCGTCGATTCGTCGGTCACCGCCCTGCTGTTAAAGCAACAGGGATACACGGTTCAGGCCTTGTTCATGAAGAACTGGGAAGACCAGGCCGAAAATGGCGCCTGTATGTGGGAGGCCGATGTCGAGGATGCCATGCATGTTTGCGACAAGCTCGAGATACCATTAAACACGGTCGACCTGTCGGCAGACTACTGGGACCGCGTGTTTAAAAACTTCCTGACAGAATACAAACGTGGCCGCACACCCAACCCGGACGTATTGTGTAACCAGGAGATCAAGTTCAAGGCCTTTCTCGAGCATGCAGAAGAGTTGGGAGCGGACCTGATTGCCACCGGGCACTACGCACGCATTGCGAATCACGATGGACAATATCAATTGCTAAAAGGCCTGGACCCGAACAAGGACCAGAGTTACTTCCTGTGCCGGCTGAACCAGTCGCAACTGAAGAAATCGTTATTCCCTGTGGGCGAGCTGGAAAAGTCACGGGTACGGCAACTCGCTGAAGAGGCCGGCTTGATTACCCATGACAAGAAAGACAGCACCGGTATCTGCTTCATTGGCGAGCAACCGTTCAAGCAATTTTTACAGCGCTACATTCCACCGGATGCCGGCCCCATCAAGACGACCGAGGGCAACGTCATCGGTGAACACGAGGGTGTATTTTATTACACCCTGGGACAGCGCCAGGGACTCGGCATCGGTGGCGTCAGCGGATATAGTGAAGCACCGTGGTACGTGGTCAGCAAGGACATTGCAGCCAATACCCTGATCGTGGCCCAGGACCATGACCACCCGCTATTACATGCGTCTGCCCTGGTCGCCTCGGGCATTAACTGGGTAGCCGGCCAGGAACCTGCGCTGCCGTTTCATTGCCAGGCGAAGGTTCGCTACCGGCAGGCCGACCAGGCGTGCATTATCGAGGGCAAGCAGGGTGACCAGTACGAAATTCGCTTCGAAAACTCACAACGTGCCATCACTCCTGGCCAATTTATTGTTTTTTATAAAGATTCTGTGTGCCTGGGCGGCGGCATCATCGACTCAAGTGGCTAAAATTACCATGTTGCAGGGCAAAAATTGACTTAAACATTTCGTCCTGTTGCCTTTATAATAGCCGGCCCCTCGATGCGGGAATCTGGCATCCCCCCTTAAGTACAAATACAGGAGAATCGTTTTGCTTGAAGCCTATCGTGAACATGTAAAGGAACGTGCCGATATGGGAGTTGTTCCGAAACCTCTGGATGCGGAACAGACCGCTGCATTAGTTGAATTATTAAAGAGCCCACCGGCAGGCGAAGAGGATTTCATCCTCGAACTGTTAACTTACCGAATTCCTGCGGGTGTTGACGAGGCCGCCTACGTGAAGGCCGGCTTCCTCGCCGCTATCACCAAGGGTGAAGCGACGTCTCCCTTGATCGACAAGCTGAAAGCAACTGAACTGCTAGGCACCATGCTGGGTGGTTATAATATTGCCCCGCTGGTCGATTGCCTGGATAACGATGAACTGGCACCAACTGCGGTCAAGGCGCTCTCCAGAACCCTGTTGATGTTTGATGCCTTTTACGATGTAAAGGAAAAGGCCGATGCCGGTAACGAACATGCCAGGCAAATCATGCAATCCTGGGCCGACGGCGAATGGTTTACCAACAAGCCCAAGCTGGCTGACAAGATCACGGTTACCGTATTCAAGGTACCCGGAGAAACCAACACCGATGACCTGTCACCGGCGCCGGATGCCTGGTCACGCCCCGATATCCCACTGCACGCCCTGGCCATGCTCAAGATGGAGCGTGAGGGTATTACGCCTGACAAGCAGGGAGAGGTGGGACCCATCTCGACAATTGAAAAGCTGAAAGAAAAGGGACATCCGTTGGCCTATGTTGGCGATGTGGTTGGTACCGGTTCTTCGCGTAAATCGGCCACTAACTCCGTACTGTGGCACATGGGTGACGATATTCCCTATATCCCGAACAAGCGCGATGGCGGTTTCTGCCTGGGTGGCAAGATTGCCCCTATCTTTTTTAATACCATGGAAGATGCGGGTGCCCTACCCATCGAATGCGAAGTCGGCAAGATGAAAATGGGCGACGTGATTGATATCTATCCTTATGAAGGCGTTATCAAGAACCACGAGACCGACGAGGTCCTGTGCGAATTCAAACTGAAGACCGAGATTATTATCGACGAAGTACAGGCTGGTGGCCGTATTCCATTGATCATTGGTCGTGGCCTGACTGAAAAGGCCCGCGAGGCCCTGGGCATGGAGCCCAGCGATTTATTCCGCAAGCCAATACCTGAAACCAAGTCGAACAAAGGCTTCACGCTGGCACAGAAAATGGTTGGCAAGGCCTGTGGCGTGGAAGGCGTTCGTCCCGGCACCTACTGCGAACCCAAGATGACCACGGTTGGTTCACAGGACACGACCGGTCCAATGACCCGTGATGAGTTGAAAGACCTGGCCTGCCTTGGTTTTTCCGCCGACCTGGTACTGCAGTCTTTCTGTCATACCGCGGCTTACCCGAAACCGGTGGACGTTGTAACGCATCACACCCTGCCTGATTTTATCCAGACTCGTGGCGGTGTCGCCTTGCGACCGGGTGATGGCATTATCCATTCCTGGTTAAACCGCATGTTACTACCCGATACGGTTGGTACCGGCGGTGACTCGCACACGCGTTTCCCACTGGGTATCTCCTTCCCGGCCGGCTCCGGCCTGGTCGCCTTCGCGGCGGCTACAGGCGTGACCCCACTGGACATGCCGGAATCGGTACTGGTGCGTTTCAAAGGCAAGATGCAACCAGGTATTACATTACGTGACCTGGTGAATGCCATTCCTTATGCTGCCATACAGTCAGGCGACCTGACAGTTGCAAAAGAAGGCAAGAAGAATATCTTCTCCGGCCGTATCCTCGAGATTGAAGGCCTGCCCGATCTGAAATGTGAACAGGCATTTGAATTATCCGACGCCAGTGCCGAACGTTCTGCTGGCGGTTGCACGATTCGACTGGGCGAAGAACCCATCAAGGAATACCTGTCGTCTAACGTCACATTACTACGCTGGATGATCAACGAAGGTTATGGTGATGCGAGAACACTCGAGCGCCGCGCCGAGGCCATGGAAGAATGGCTGGCCAACCCGGTATTGATGGAGCCCGACCCGGACGCCGAGTACGCCAAGGTATTCGAGATCGATCTGAACGAGATCAAGGAACCGCTGCTCGCCTGCCCGAACGATCCGGATGACGTGAAACCGCTGTCCGAGGTCGCCGGCACCAGGATCGATGAGGTCTTTATTGGTTCCTGCATGACTAATATTGGTCATTTCCGTGCAGCGGGCAAGATGCTGGAGAAATTTACCGATGTGATCCCCACCCGCCTGTGGATTTCACCACCGACGAAGATGGATCAACACCAGCTAACCGAGGAAGGCTACTACAGTATCTTTGGCAAGGCCGGTGCCCGTACCGAGATGCCCGGTTGTTCCCTGTGCATGGGTAACCAGGCACGCGTTGCGGCCAAGTCAACCGTGGTATCGACCTCGACTCGTAACTTCCCCAATCGTCTTGGCGATGGTGCCAACGTGTTCCTGGCCTCTGCAGAGATTGCGGCCGTCTCTTCCATCCTTGGACATATTCCCAGCATGGAGGAGTACATGGAGTTTGCCGAGGATCTGGATCCGATGGCAGCGGATGTCTACCGTTACCTGAATTTCGACGAGATTGAGTCCTTCCAGAAGAGTGCGGCCGAATCCAAATCAATATTGGAACAAATTCCGGTCGCGGTTGAATAGGATCAACAGTAGCGCAAATAAAAAAGCGACCCACGGGTCGCTTTTTTTTTGAAAACCTGTTTACACGCCGCCGCCAGCTTTTCTCAAGTAGCTATCAAGCACGGGTTCCAGGCTCTGCATTTCCAGGTCCTTGACAATGTATTCGTCACACCCGGCCTGGAAAGCCTTTTCCTTGTTACGTTCCGATGTAGATGCGGTGAACATAATAATGGGATTAGTGAATTGCTGCTTCCGTACGTTTCGGACCACTTCAATACCGTCCATGCCCGGCATGTTGATATCAAGCATGACCAGGTCAGGTTTATTCTCGAGAATATAATCAACCGTATTTTCTGTATCAGACAGGGTGAGCAATCGGTAGCCGGACCTGGAAAGGACAAGCTGCACCAATTCAATCATTTCCTCGCTATCATCGACGTAGAGTACCGTTTTCACCGCTCCCCCGTAGTCACTTGTTAGAGCTTGATAGTTGATACTTAACAGCAGTATAAAAAGATATCAAGGCAGACTCTACCCGGGCAATATTTATGCGGCATAGCCGCATAAATATTAGCATTTACAGGTTATAATATTGGCATTTCACAGCAGCATTTTCCAACGAGTTCTGGTCGACGTTGAAGTGCGTGATGGCGGGCCCGGCACCAGGACAATACTGGAACAGATACTGGTAAAAAGTGGCCCCTGGTCAACTTTATTTAACATTTAAACAGACTTATACAAATGACAAGAAAGAAAGGCACGATTATGGATTACAGAAAAGAAAAAGACACGATGGGTGAAATCCAGGTACCGGCGGATAAATACTGGGGAGCACAAACGCAGCGCAGCCTGACCAATTTCCGAATTGGCAAAGGCACCATGCCCATCGAAATTATTTATGCGTTTGCCATCCTGAAAAAAGCAGCAGCTCATGCCAATTACGAACTGGGCGCACTCAGCGCGGAGAAAAGAGACCTGATATCGACAGTCTGTGATGAAATCCTGGACGGTCAACACGATGACCAGTTCCCGCTGGTCGTCTGGCAAACAGGATCGGGAACACAAAGCAATATGAATGTGAATGAAGTCGTAGCCAACCGGGCCCATGTCAATGCCGGTGGCAAGCTTGGCGAAGGAAATACTACGGTCCATCCCAATGATGATGTCAACAAGTCCCAGTCAAGTAATGACACCTTCCCGACTGCAATGCATATTGCCGCCTACAAGATGATCATTGAGGTCACGATCCCCGGTATAAAAAAACTCAGGGATACGCTGGATGAGAAGGCAAAACTTTTTAATGACACGGTCAAGATTGGCCGTACGCATTTCATGGATGCCACCCCACTCACACTGGGCCAGGAATTTTCCGGCTATGTCTCACAGCTTGATCACGGCATTAAGGCATTAAACCATACGCTTGATCACCTGGCCGAATTGGCGCTGGGTGGCACCGCCGTCGGTACCGGCATCAATACACCTGCCGGTTATCCGGAGCTGGTGGCCCGGAAGATCGCTGAATTCTCTGGACAGCCCTTTGTTTCAGCAGATAACAAGTTTGAGGCGCTGGCGGCGCACGATGCCATTGTTGAAACACATGGTGCACTCAAGCAACTTGCAGTATCGCTGATGAAGATTGGCAATGACATCAGGATGCTGTCTTCGGGCCCGCGTTGTGGCATCGGTGAAATCCTCATCCCCGCAAATGAGCCAGGCTCATCAATTATGCCGGGCAAGGTCAACCCGACGCAGTCGGAGGCATTGACCATGGTGTGTGCGCAGGTAATTGGAAACGATGTTGCCATCTCAGTTGGTGGTATGAATGGACATTTCGAACTAAACGTATTCAAACCGATGATGATTGACAACTTGCTTAATTCAGCGCGCCTGATTGCAGACGCCTGTGTCTCTTTTAACGATAATTGTGCAGTCGGTATTGAAGCTAACAATGAGCGAATCAAATATAATCTGGATAATTCACTCATGCTGGTAACCGCGCTTAATACGAAGATCGGCTATGAAAAAGCCGCAGAAATTGCCAAGACAGCCTATAAAAATGGCACCACCCTGAAAGAAGAAGCGGTAAACCTTGGATATGTCACGGCTGAAGAATTCGACCAGTGGGTCGTGCCCGAGGACATGATTGGTTCTTTGAAAGGGTAAAGCATCATCGAACTCACACATTAATTAACTGGCCTGTATATGGATAAAGAAACCCAAAATATTGAATTAACGTATTTAAAGCCTGGCGATTATGAACAGATCAAACAGTTGATGATCGATGCCTACACGTCAATGTCAAAGCCGTACTGGGAGGAAAAGCAATACAAATTATTGCTTAAAATTTTTCCGGAAGGACAAATTGCGGTCAAGGTAAACGGCAAGATTGCCGGCTGTGCCCTGTCGCTGATTATTGATTCGAAACAGTTTGATGAGAATCATACTTACCGCGAAATAACTGGCAACCATACATTCAGCACCCATACTTACAATGGTGATACCTTGTACGGCATTGATGTATTTGTTGACCCGGAACATCGTGGCTTGAGAATCGGCAGAAGGATGTATGACTTTCGCAAGGATCTTTGCGAAAGAATGAATTTAAAAACGATTACTTTTGGGGGTCGTATCCCGAACTATCATAAGTACGCCGAACAATTGACACCAAAAGAATACATCGAAAAAGTAAGACTGAAAGAAATCCATGATCCGGTTTTAAATTTCCAGATATCGAACGACTTCCATCCAGTGAGGATTCTCAAGGGATACATGGAAGGCGATGAAGAGTCAAACGAGTATGCCGTGTTGCTGCGCTGGAATAATATCTATTATGAGAAACCCAGCAAAAAAGCCCACCACGTAAAAACGATAGTACGTATAGGAATTATTCAATGGCAAATGCGTCCCTACAAGGATATCAATGATGTCTTGCAACAGGCAGAATATTTTGTTGATACGCTCAGCTCGTACAAGAGCGACTTTGCCCTGTTCCCCGAGTTTTTCGATGCGCCATTAATGGCCGAATTTAATCACCTCAATGAGGCAGAGGCTATACGTAAGCTGGCAGAATATACGCCCCGCTTCAAGGAAGAAATGTCGAAACTGGCCATCTCCTACAACATCAACATCATCACCGGCAGCATGCCGGAGCTTGTCGATAATCAGCTATTTAATGTTGGTTACCTATGCAAACGTGACGGCGCCATTGAGCGCTTTGAGAAAATACATGTGACACCAGATGAGGAAAAGATATTTGCTATGAAAGGTGGCACAAAACTGCAAACATACCATACCGATTGCGGTCGTATTGGCATCCTGATTTGTTATGACGTCGAGTTTCCAGAACTACCAAGACTACTGGCTGATGAAGGCATGGACATCCTGTTTGTTCCGTTTCTTACCGATACGCAAAACGGTTATTCACGCGTACGTCATTGTGCCCAGGCCCGTGCCATTGAAAACGAATGTTACGTGGCCATTGCCGGCAGTGTCGGCAACCTCCCCAAAGTACACAACATGGATATCCAGTACGCACAGTCCATGGTATTTACACCTTGCGACTTCCAGTTTCCAACCAACGGCATCAAGGCCGAAGCCGTTCCCAACACAGAGATGATACTGATTGCAGACGTCGACATCGATGATCTTAGAGAATTACATAATTATGGCAGCGTCAAAAACCTGAAAGACCGACGCACGGACATTTATAATCTTTCCAAAAATTAACTCTTATTAAGCAACAGTTCGTCGATAGTTTTATCGATAAAATCAGACACCGAGGCCACCCTGCCCGGCCCACCGGCAATATGACCCCAATCTGAATGTATCACGCGTAGTTCAGCATTGGGCATGTGTGCTATTTCACCTGCGTTATCAGCCACGGTAAAATACAAGTCTGTATTGCAGGGCATGATCACGCTGCGTGCTGTGATCGAGGCTAACGCCTTGTTGAAGTTATTATCCATACCTGGCGTCTTCCCAATGTCTGCGTGTTTCCATGTCCACAGCATGGCCAGCAAATCGTTGGCATCCCAGGCCAGATGGTCCTGTTCCCACGACAGCAACAACTCCTCGATAGTTTCAAACCCAAGGTCCTTATACAGCGCATCTCTATAAAATGCCTGCGAATAGGCCCAGCCGGCGTAGACACGGGCAAAGGCCTTTAGTCCTTGCACAGGCTTGTCAGTATACCTGCCATCGTTAAATTGCTGGTCCGCCCTCAGCGCGCTCTCAACCCCGTCAAGAAAGACGCGATTATGAGGAGATACCCGGGCACTGCCACAGACACACAACATGTTTTGAACCTGGTCTGGATAAGCGGCACCCCACTGGTATGCCTGCATGGCACCCATGGACCAGCCCATGACCAGCTTGATCGATGTAATACCAAACACCTCGTCCAGCAGGCGCTGCTGGCAAATGACATTATCGAGGATAGAGATACCGGGGAAGTCGGCTGCTGCACAGGGTGCGAGCATATTGCTGGGCGAAGATGAGACGCCATTACCAAACATGTTAGGCACGATGATGAAATACCTGTCAGGGTCCAGTGCCCTGCCCTTGCCTATCATGGTGGCATTGTCTTTATGCGTACCGGTGTAATATGTCGGAAACAGGACAGCATTATCGCGGTCGCTGTTAAGTTCGCCCCAGGTCGCATAGGCCAGCCTGGCGTTCTTCAGGCTGCCACCATATTGTAAATCAATGCCGTCAATCTCAAAAATCGATGTTTCAGGAGTTATCATACTTGCCTGTAGTTGCAGGGTTCCAGGAAATGCCGGAACCGTTCATTCAGCCTAAATATCTGTATAATACCGGGTTTTCGATAGTGGAGTACAAGCGTGCGACTTGGCGCAACAGAATTTAAACAGTGGGACCGTAAGGCCATCACCCTGCTCGGGATGTCGGGCGTGGGGAAGACACGTCTCGCCTGCCTGTTGCGCAATGCGAACTGGTTTCACTACTCGGGTGATTACCGTATCGGCACCCGTTACCTGAACGAAGCTATCCTTGATAACGTCAAGCGGGAAGCAATGCAGATTCCATTGTTGAAGCGTTTATTACTGTCTGACTCGATTAGTATTGATAGCAAGATATCCGTAGATAACCTTAAGGCCGTGTCCACATTTCTTGGGCAGTTGGGCGACCCGGAAAAGGGCGGACTGGGCCTGCGTGAGTTCAAGCGCCGACAAAAACTGCATCACGATGCAGAAATATTGGCTATGAAAGACGTCCCGGAGTTTATTACACGTTCGCATGATGTTTATGGTTACGATCATTTCATCAACGACGCTGGTGGCAGTCTCTGTGAACTGGATGACCCTGCAGTTATGGAAACCCTGGCCGAGCATAGCCTGATCATTTATATTCGCGCCACGGAGCATGATGAAGTGGAATTGATCCGACGTGCCGAACAGGATCCTAAACCACTTTATTACCGGGAAGAATTTCTTGATGCCCAGCTTGAAGAATACCTGAAGGAAAAAGATCTGACCTATGCGGCCATGATCGAGCCTAACGATTTCGTGCGCTGGGTATTTTCCCGGTTGTTCTATCACCGTATACCCCGTTACCAGCAAATTGCTGACAAGTTTGGGTATACCGTATGTTCAAATGAAATCGCAAAAGTGAAATCAGAAACTGATTTCCTTGCCCTTATAGAAAAAGCACTGGGCTGAGAAATACAGGAAGCAACGATGCCATTAGTAGCCAACAGCGAACTTCCCAGTTTCAATCGCCTGCAGCGCGAGGGTGAAACGATCATCCCGGCAGACCTGGCCCAGCACCAGGACATCCGCGAATTGCATATTGGGTTGTTGAACATGATGCCGGACTCGGCACTGGAGGCGACAGAACGCCAGTTCTTCCGGCTGATTGGTGAAAGCAACCAGATTGCACAATTTTACCTGCACCCGTTTACGCTGGATCAGCTGGAGCGCTGTCCGGAGGGTAAGGCGCATATCGAACAGTATTACCAGAGCTTTGATCAAATCAAGGAACAGGGATTGGATGCACTCATTATTACCGGTGCCAATGTCGTTGGTAGTAAGTTATCCAGTCAACCATTCTGGGACCCCTTGATCGAGGTGGTCGATTGGGCCTATGAAAACGTGACCTCTACCCTGTGTTCCTGCCTGGCTACGCATGCTGTACTGGAGTTTCGCTACAATCAAACTCGCAGGCTACTGCCGGGCAAGCGCTGGGGGGTCTATCCGCATACCGTGCTCGAACGTCGCCACCCGTTGGTCGCCGGCGTCAACACACGCTTCGACGTACCACATTCCCGCTTCAACGAGGTATTCCCGGACCAATTCAGCAATGCCGGTTTGAATACGCTGGTCGTCAGTGAAGCCGGGGACGTGCACCTGGCCACCAGCGAAGACGGTTTCCGCATGGTGTTCTTCCAGGGGCATCCGGAATATGATTCGATTAGCCTGCTGAAAGAATACAAGCGTGAAGTCGGGCGCTTTATCAACAAGGAACTGGAAGAGTATCCGCCCTTTCCGGAGAATTATTTATCATTAAAGTGCCAGGCCATCCTGGAGGAATACCAGGACCACCTGGAACGTGCCTTGCACGCCGGCAAGACACCCCCGACTTTCCCGGAAGAGTTAATCATTCCCTTGCTGGATAATACCTGGCATGACACGGCAGAGGCCGTGATCAATAACTGGATAGGCAAGGTTTACCAGGTGACCGATACAGATCGGCACATCCCGTTTAACAAGGATACTGACCCGGCTAATCCGCTGGGACTTATTCGTTAAACGAATTTTATTTATCGCTCTCTAGTAAACAACAGCTTATTCGCCCGGCTACGCCGCCAGGATTTAAGCTGGCACATGATTATAAAAAATGTCGCTTGTGTCAGCGACATTGCTGAAATTATGCAGCCGGTTTTATGCTCCCTGTTGAAAGCAAATTACAACGATACCAACCTGTAGAAAAAAAATCCCCGACCGAGGCCGGGGATTTTTCAACAAACAAATGTTTGTCTAGTGCTTACGGCAAGCTGAATACCATCAACACACCACTGTTACGTGCTGAGTTGCGGAGAGCTCGGTAACCACCAACAGCGCCAAGTGCAGCTTCGTCAGGAGCAGCAGCTAAGCCAGGGATAGCGACAACTGCGCCAGCCCAACCGCCGATGCCTGAAAGGACACCAACGTATTGCTTACCTTTATGACCCCATGAGTTGAAGTTGCCAATGATGCCGGAAGGCGCTTTGAACTTCCAAAGCAGCTTACCAGACTTGGCGTCTACAGCCTTGGCGTAGGCGTCCAGGGTGCCGTAGAAGACAACGTCTCCAGCGGTCGCCAGAACACCTGACCATACTGACCACTGCTCAGGAATAGACCAGACGATCTTACCCTTGTCAGCGTCCCAGGCAATCATGTTACCCATGTTGTCCTTGGTCTCGTTGTTGTTCGGGCACTCCGGACATACCGCACCAGCAGGATACATGGTCAGGTTAGCGTTAACGTATGCCTGACCAGCAGTGTACTGGTTACCACCAGCAGCATAGCTGACTGGCTCGTAGGTCATACATACGTGGTTGGTCGGAACGTAGAACAGACCGGTACGTGGAGAGTAAGCAGCAGGCTGCTGATCCTTGGTACCCAGGGCTGCAGGACAGATGTCCTTGGAAACGACGTCTTCACCGTTGTAGTGGGTGGAGTACTTGTTAACCGTCTGCGGATAACCCGTCTTCATGTCAATATGGGTAGCCCAGTTGACAGCAGGGTCATACTTTTCAGCAACAAGCAGTTCACCGTTTACGCGGTCCATGGTGTAAGCGAAACCGTTACGGTCAAAGTGAACAGCAACCTTGCGGTCTTTGCCCTTCACCTTCATGTCGACAAGAATCAGTTCATTCACTCCGTCATAGTCCCACTCATCATGTGGCGTCATCTGGTAAACCCAACGCGCAACACCGGTGTCGATGTCACGGGCGAACAGACTCATAGACCACTTGTTGTCGCCAGGACGTACGACCGGGTTCCAGGTTGAAGGGTTACCTGATCCGTAGTACAGCAGGTTTTCGTCAAAGTCTGCTGGAAACCAGCCCCAAACTGAACCACCACCTGTTTTCCACTGATCACTAAGGCCTTTACAGCTGTTAGGAGCAGTCGCAGGGGCTTTCCAGTCAGAGTTAGAACACCAGGTGTTCAGAGAAGAATTCTTGCCGACTTTCTTACCCAGTGAGGTAGTGTTTGCGTCGAAAAGAATGTCTTCGTCAGGACCCATGCTGAATGCACGCCATGCCAGGGAACCGTCTTTGGCATTGTAGGCAGCAATCCAGCAACGAACACCAAATTCAGCACCAGAACAACCGGTGATGACCTTGTCTTTCATCGGATGTGGAGCGTTGGTGTTGGTATGACCACTTGCAGGACCCACACCGCGACCTTCTATGACATTGGGGCCTTCTGTAATCTCGCTGCCGTTCTTGACACTCCATACAACTTCACCGGTCTTTGCATTCAATGCCACCAGTGTTGTATCGGCTTGCTGCAGGTAGATTTGCCCCATGCTGTAACCCAGACCACGGTTTACGATGTCACAACACATAACGGGCACAGTTTCTGCTTCGTCTTGTTGTGGCTCATGGAACCAGGTAATAGCCAGGGTATCCAGGTTGATGGCGAATACGTCGTTCGGGAATGAAGAGTGAATGTACAGATGATCACTGCTCAAGCCAGTTGCGCTTGGTGGCAGGACCAGCGGTCCACCTTCATGACCTTGCAGACGGCCAGTTGAAAACGTCCAGGCGGTAACAATTTTGCTTGCGTTGCCCGTGTTGATTTGGTTCAACTCGGTATAACGCCAGTTGTTGTAGTCACCACCAGGAAAAGCCCAGTAGTTGGGATCTGCATTCAGTTTACGAACTTCATCGTTCGCCATCACTGAGGCAGAAAGACCCACTGCTAATGCAGCTACGAGCCATTTCTTCATTGAGTATTTACTCATAACCTCCTCCTCTAAAGTCGGTTGTTAATGTATGATCTCTTGCACAAGAAAGTATGGCTTCCGAGATCAGAAAAAAGCCATACTCGATTCTTTTGATTAATTTTCTGTTTGCACTATTTCTAAAGCACCATCTTCAACAAACACAATGCAACAACTCGGCCTCCACGGATAAAGGCGGGCATGGGTTCAATACCCATGCCCGTGTCGGACCAACAAAGGCGTAGAGGAGGCATGAGATTTTTCATTCCAAATCCTTGCTGGTTTTTCTGTGACGAGAGCCACTATCAATGAACGTGAAGGGCATGAGTATGGGAAAAATTCCTGTCGTTTTGAAATGGTACGAATTCAGGAATCTTTCCCATCGTGAAGAGAAGATTTCGGGAATTTTTCCCGAACATTTACCCAGAGAATAAAGATTATTGCCGGATTAATAAGTGCATTAGTCCTTTGAAATCAGATGAAATTATTAGAGGTGACGACTGACACCGATACCCCCGGCATGAATCTCATTCGGACTTAGTTCAGGAATCGGTAAAGGTAGTGCTATTGACCTGGAAGATACGATCGTTGTCCCGCTCGACACGCCAACGCTCAAAACTGGCAAAATGTGTAAAATCCAGGCGCAGGTTTTATTTTGCAACCGAACTTATAAGCCTGCCATCGAAGCGGATTCGGTTTTGGCCCAGTGAATATATTAGAATACGGCCTAATTATAAGCCACTGAAATTAATATAATATTCTCCTGTTTTGCGGGTAGTCGCTGCCTGGCTGGATTACGCACAATTATGTCCGGATAAGATATAGAAGGCACTACTTTGTAGTCATAACAATGACTTATAATGTGATGATAAATTACAAATAACAAACACAGGAGCATGTAATGCCGAAACAGGAAAAAAGCCTGGAAATGACAGTATTGATGACGCCGGACATGGCCAATTTTTCCGGCAATGTTCATGGTGGTGCCATTCTTAAATTACTGGACCAGGTGGCCTATGCCTGTGCAGCGCGTTATTGCAAAACCTATGTGGTAACGATTTCACTCGACCAGGTAACATTCAGGGAACCGATCAAGGTTGGGGAACTGGTCAGTTTCCGCGCCAATGTTAACTATGTAGGCAAGACCTCGATGGAAGTAGGCGTGAAGGTGTTTGCAGAAAACATACACAAGAAGACTGTGCGGCACACAAATTCCTGTTACTTCACCATGGTGGCCGTCGATGAAAACAAGAAACCGGTACCGGTACCTGAATTACACATAGAAACCGAGTTCGAACAAAAATTATTCGAGGCCGGGAAAATGCGTAAGGAATTGCGTGAACAGGTTGTTAATCGTAACAAGCAAATCACTGCCGGCATCCCTGACTACAATGCCGACCTGATGCAACGGCAACAAGAAGACTAAAAGTGCCGCCAGCCGGCAGCATCCAGAGCCAGGTCTTCTCCATCCCTGTTCTTTAATAGCAATTGGCTATCGACAGCTGTTACCCTGCCTATCCTTGTAATTGGACACAACTTGTTAAGCTCTTCGAGCATACTTGCCGACGTATCTTCCGGTAAGGTAAAACACAGTTCGTAATCATCGCCACCTGTTAATGCCAGTTCCAGTGCCTCGTCCTGCTTCAGCGCTTGCAGGCTGTTCGAATAAGGCAATTTTTCTACTTCCAGTTCCGCACCCACTGCGCTGGCACTGAGTATGTGCATGAGGTCGGATTGCAGACCATCTGAAATATCGATACAGCTTGTTGCCAGCGAGCGTAAACGTTTTCCGGTGTCCACGCGCGCCTCGGGCCGGTATAAACGATTCATTTCTTCCGATGATGGCGTAGACCATTTGCCTGGTTCAAGAATAGACTTGAGGGCATAGGCAGCACCGCCCAGCGTACCAGTAACATAAATAACATCGCCTGCGTGAGCGCCGGCCCGCGTTAGTATCGCTCTTTGTAAGCCCGCTGTTCCCGGCACCAGACCCTGTAATTGCACGGTTACCGATAACGGTCCACGACAGAGGTCACCACCAACAAGAGACAGCTGGTATTGGGTTGCCAGTTGCTGCAAGCCATTAGTGAAGGACTCAAACCACTCCGGATCATATTGCGGCACGGTTAATGACAGGGTTATCCAGCGAGGTTCCGCGCCCATGGCCGCCATGTCGCTGAGATTGACAGCCAGTGCCTTGTAAGCAATGTCTGAGGGTTTAGTCTGTTCCGGAAAGTGTACACCGTTAACCAGCGTGTCCATGCACAACACCAGCTGCTGGTCTGAAGGAATAGTTATGACGGCGGCATCATCACCAATGCCCAGAATAACGTCACCGGACGCATCCTCATCCAGGCGTTGAAAATAATGCCGAATTATCTCAAATTCGTTCACAATCCTGGCAAATTCATTTACGTGCCACGCTAGACGCTTTGTTGCATCTCGACACTGCGCAGCTGGTGAGCGAGTTTATCCATAACACCGTTGATGTACTTGTGTGAATCCTCGGCACCGAAGGTCTTGGCCAATTCGATCGATTCGTTCACCACTACCCGGTAAGGCAGTTCAATATGATGCTCAAGTTCATAGCTGCCAATCAGCAATATGGCTCGTTCGATTGCATCCAGTTCGTCCAGTGAACGATCAAGCAGTCCAGAAAAATGCGTTTCAAGTTCATCCTTGTGCTTGATCACACCAAGGAACAGGTCCTTGAAGTAGGCAACATCAGTCCTGGCCAATGTATGTGCGTCATGCTCAAATTCGCCGAGGATATCCGAGGCCTCTTTGCTGGTTAACAACCATTGATAGATGGCCTGCACCGTTTTGCTTCTTGCCTTGACACGCGCCCGTTTGCTGATTGCCGGTTGTCCAGTGTCCATCATTGCACCTGGCGCAATACGCCAATCATTTCCAGGGCCGCGGCAGCAGACTCTGATCCCTTGTTACTTTCTTCGTCACCGGCACGGTCCAGTGCCTGTTCCGCATTATCTACCGTCAACACACCAAAAATTACCGGCACACCATAATCGATAGCCAATTGTGCAATTCCATGTGCACATTCGTTACAAATGTAATCAAAGTGTGGCGTTTCACCGCGGATTACTGCACCCAGGGTGATCACCGCATCGTAGTTTTTTGTATCCAGCAAGGCCTGCACCGCAACCGGTATCTCGAATGCGCCCGGCACCTTGACCGTGACAATATCTTCAGCAGCAATGTTGTGCTGTTGCAATGTCTGCATGGCACCGTCATAGAGTTTATCGACGACAAAGTTGTTGAAGCGACTGGCAACTATTGCAATGCGCGCAGCACTATCCAGCGCACCGCGATGTGAAATGATGTGATTATTCGACATAGATTCTACAGACCTGTTACTGCACGTACTCTACCACTTCAAGCCCGAAACCGGATAGTGCATGTATACGTTTCGGTGCACTTAACACCCGCATCTTGCGCACGCCGAGGTCAGACAGGATTTGCGAACCCAGGCCGATGGTACGCTGGTCCCAGGACATATTGTTGGAGCGTTGTGGTTGCTTCTGGTTGGTTTTATAGGATTCAATCTGTTGTATCAATTCGATTGGCTCAAACTGGTCGCACAGGATTACCAGGACGCCACTTTCTTCCTCGGCCATGCGTTTCAGAATGTCGTTGATGGGCCAACCCCTGTCACTGGCGATGCTGCCGGTGAGATCCGAGATAGGGTTTTCCAGGTGCACACGTACCAGCGTCGGGGTTTCAGGGTCAATGCGGCCCTTGACCATGGCGAAGTGCAAATTCTTTTCCAGCTTGTCCTGGTAAGCATGCAGTACAAATTCCCCGTACTCGGTGGGCAAATGACATTCATTCATGTGTTCCACCGTTTTTTCATTTTCAATGCGGTACTTGATCAAATCCGCAATAGTGCCGATCTTGAGTTGGTGTTCCTCGGCAAATTTTTCGAGATCGGGACGACGGGCCATGGAACCATCATCATTCAGTATCTCAACGATCACGGCTGCCTCGGTCAGCCCGGCTAGTCTTGCCAGGTCGCAACCGGCCTCGGTGTGCCCGGCCCGCGATAACACGCCACCAGGTTGGGCCATTAATGGAAAAACATGTCCGGGTTGTACCAGGTCAGCGGGTTTCGCGTCCGCTGCCACTGCTTTTTTTATGGTTAAGGCCCGGTCGGCAGCAGAGATACCCGTCGTGACACCCTCGGCCGCTTCTATCGAGACGGTAAAGTTAGTCGTGAAATTGGCATTGGTATGGCTGGCCATCAATGGCAGGTTCAACCTGCGACAGTGATCGCCGGTCAGCGTCAGGCAGATCAGGCCGCGGCCAAAACGTGCCATGAAGTTGATATCCTCGGAACGCACGCTCTCCGCAGCAATAACAAGGTCTCCCTCGTTCTCCCTGTCCTCGTCATCCATCAGGATCACCATGCGGCCCTGGCGTATGTCTTCGATTATTTCTTCCGTTGTGTTCATTCTTTTCTGTCTGCCAGCAACTGTTCCAGGTAGCGCGCAATCATATCAACTTCTATATTCACACGCGTTCCCGGTTGGTAGTCACTGAATATTGTCTCGTTATAAGTATGCGGGATGATGTTAACTGAAAAAGTATTTTGCTCAACCTGGTTTACCGTCAGGCTGACGCCATCTACCGTGACAGATCCCTTCCGTGAAATATAGCGAACCAGGGCTTCCGGCACCTCAATATTACAACGCCAGGAACGACCCTCGTCGTGCATGCCCCTGATAACACCAATGGCATCAACATGACCACTTACCATGTGTCCATTAATACGGTCAGACAGCTGCATGGCCTTTTCAAGGTTTACATAGGCGCCCACCTCAAGATCGGCAAAACAGGTAAGCGCCAGTGTTTCGCCTGAAAGATCGGCGGAAAAAGCATTACTGTCTTTCTCAATGATGGTCAGGCATGCACCGTTCACGGCAATACTGTCACCAACCTGCATGTCATCCAGGTTCAGCGTGCCCGTGTTAAAGACAAAGCGACTATCCACACCCATCGGGGTTATCGCCGCGATACTGCCTTTTGCCTCGATAATTCCGGTAAACATCAGTCCTGCTTTCCAGGTTTATAAGTTAAGCGTACATCGCTACCCAGTTGCCGCACATCGAGCAATGTTAACTTGATGGCAGCATCCATTTCAGTAATGCCTGTCAGGTTCACCAGTGGATTAGCGTCGCTGCCAAGCAGGCTGGGCGCAACATACACGATAAATTCATCCACCAGGCCCGCGTCAAGTAATGCAGCCAGCAGGTTACTACCTGCCTCGACCATCACCTCGTTGATCTCATAATTTTTTGCCAGGTGGCTGAACACGCTATACAACCAGCTGCCATCTTCGGCAAGGTAAACCACATCCACGTTTTCACCTGCAAAAGCAGTTTCTTTATCACTGGCTGTATAAATGACTGTCTTGCCATCCAATTGCAACAGCCTGGCATCGGTCGGCATCTTCAACTGCCTGTCGAGTACTACCCGTAAAGGCTGGCGACAGTCAATATCTACATCCCTGACCGTCAGGGACGGATCGTCGGCAATCACCGTATCGACACTGGTCAGGATGGCACCACTTTTTGCACGCAGATAATGCACATTCCTGCGCGAGATATCCGAACTGATCCACTGGCTTTTACCATTGGCCAATGCCGTCCGTCCGTCCACGCTCATTGCCATCTTGCATCGTGTATACGGCAAACCCTGTTCCATGCGCTTGCAAAACCCCGGGTTGAGTTTCCTTGCCTCTGCTTCCAAAAGTCCAACCCGGATATTGATCCCGGCGTCATCCAGTATTTTTATTCCGCTTCCGGCGACGCGCGGATTGGGATCCGGCATTGCGATCATGGCCTCGGCAATGCCTGCTTCTATCAACGCGTTTGCACAAGGGGGCGTTCGTCCCTGGTGTGAACAGGGCTCAAGCGTGAGATAAACCCGACTGCCTTTAATATCACCGGCTTTGGCCATGGCATTGACCTCGGCATGGGCCTCGCCAGTGACTTCGTGCCAACCCTCGCCGAGAACCCGGTCGCCGCGGGTAATTACACAACCGACTCGTGGATTAGGATGGCAGGTATAACGCCCGCGCCAGGCAAGTTGTATAGCGCGGGACATAAATTGATAATCGATGGGCGCCCACGTCAATTCTCTTCACCGTCTTCAGATGGCAACAGGTCCAACTGGCTCTTGCGTAATTCCGGGGGCAGTTCATGTTCAAGCCTTTCGATCTCGTCGAGGAACGCGCGCACATCTTCAAAGCTTCGATAGACAGAGGCAAAACGTACATAGGCCACCTGGTCTATGGCACGTAACTGCTCCATGACCCAGTTACCAATGGTCATGGACTCGATTTCACGATCGCCGGTTGCACGCAGGTTGTGCATGATGTTGGAAACTGCAATATCAATCCGTTCCGTTTCTACCGGTCTTTTTTCCAGCGCACGCTGGATGCCGCCGCGGAGCTTTTCTTCCTTGAACGGTTCGCGTCGGCCATCCGATTTAATGATGCGCGGGAAGTTGAGTTCTGCCGATTCGTAGGTGGTGAAGCGCTCCGAGCACTTATTGCACTCGCGACGACGTCGAATCTGGTTGCCCTCGCCTACCAGTCTCGAATCTATCACCCGCGTATCCGGGTCAGAACAAAAAGGACATCTCATTGGTTAATTTTTCTGTTTCTCAAATAAAAATAAGGGATTGCTGTTAACAATCCCTTATAAATATACACCGTCTGCAGGCGTGAATTAACGCAAATCTTCGTTAAATTCGTACAGCGGACGTTTTTTACAAAGTTCCAGAACCTCGCCCTTAACACGCTCAATTACGGATTCGTCACCCATGTTATCCATGATGTCGCAGATCCAGTCAGCTACCTGGATGGAATCTTTCTCATTAAAGCCACGTGTGGTAATTGACGGCGTACCTATACGTATTCCACTGGTAACGAAAGGCGATTGCGGGTCATTTGGCACGGCGTTCTTGTTAACGGTAATGTTAGCGCGGCCCAGGGCAGCATCCACTTCCTTACCGGTCAGGCCTTTTTCAACCATGTCGACCAGGAACAGGTGGTTCTTGGTACCACCGGAGACAATATTAAGACCGCGCTCGACGAAACGGTCGGCCATGGCACTGGCGTTCTTCTTGACCTGTTGAATGTAGGTCTTGAATTCCGGTTGCATGGCTTCCTTGAAGGCAACTGCCTTGGCGGCAATCACGTGCATCAAGGGACCTCCCTGGTAGGCAGGGAAGACCATGAAGTTAATCTTCTTTTCCATTTCTTCATTCGGACGTCCGCCCATAATCAAACCTGAACGTGGTCCACGCAGGGTTTTATGGGTAGTGGTAGTAATGACATCGGCAATGCCAACCGGGGAAGGATATTCGTCCACTGCAACCAGGCCGGAAATATGCGCGATATCGGCCATCAGGATGGCACCGATCTTGTCGGCAATATCACGGAAACGCTGCCAGTCGAGGATCTGGGAGTAGGCAGAAAAACCGGTAATAATCAGCTTGGGTTTATGTTCCAGCGCCATCTTTTCAGCGGCGTCATAATCAATCTCGCCGGTATTGGTATCCAGACCATATTGAACTGCGTTATAAATCCGACCCGATACGTTCACGCTGGCACCGTGAGTCAAGTGGCCACCGTGCGCCAGGCTCATTCCCATGATGGTATCACCCGGTTCCAGCAGTGCATGGTAAACGGCACCGTTGGCCTGTGAGCCGGAGTGCGGCTGCACGTTTGCCCAGGCGGCACCAAATAATTCCTTGGCGCGATCAATAGCAAGCTGCTCTGCAACGTCGACATACTCACAACCACCGTAGTAGCGTTTGCCTGGATAACCTTCGGCATACTTGTTAGTCAGTACGGAACCCTGGCATTCCAGCACTCTTGGGCTGGCCATGTTTTCCGAGGCTATCAATTCAATATGCTCTTCCTGTCGACGACGCTCACCTTCCATTGCGGCGAACAACTCGTCGTCGAACCCTTTGACAGTAGTATCTTTAGTAAACATAGTTTTCCTCAATAATTGTTATGACAGTACGAATTCTTTGTTACGACAGCTTGCAACGAGTAAAAACAGAAAATCAGTGAATTTATGCATGAACGCCTGCGCCGAGTGATGTCCGATTCGCAAAGGCGAAAATCTTATCAAATGCTGGTCGCCATTGCATATTCATACAGTGGCAGCGCGACTATACCCTGCTTTATCCTTGTCATGGACTTAAGCCCATGAATTTCTTTGATTTTTCTATACCCAGATTATAACCGGAAACCGGCCCGGGGATGAAGAAATTTCCGGCGCGGCCGATACAGCGATCAAGTCATTTGCCTGGTAGCGGCCGTGATCCCGCTGCCGGCATGATATTCCCTTAAAAAGCTAATGAAAACATAAGGATAGAACATGTCAGCGAATCTTCAGTCAGAACAGGCCCCGGACCTTAACAGCATCAAGCGCCGTTTCATGAACCTGAATCGCCAGCGCCTGGAATTAACCGTGGATTTGCTGGAAGACCGACAACGCATGTTCATCGACGCTTTGCCACTGCTGTTCCATGAAAACAACGAGGGTCTGCCCGGGTACCTGGGTGAAGACACGCCCTCCGGGATTTGCGAATACAGCGTTGAGAAAAAAAGTATCGCCGCAGCACAATCCCTGTTCAAGGATTACGAGGTATGCCGCCGTGCCAGGCGCATGATGGAGATACAGGGTCTTTATTTCATGGGCAGTAGCGGTTCCATTGCCTTTAACCGTCATTCCGATTTTGATGTCTGGTTATTACATGCCGCCTCGCTATCGGCTGAACGTATCGACCTGATACAACAGAAGGCACATGCCATAGAAAAATGGGCCGAGGAGGAATTGCGCCTCGAGGTCCACTTCTTCATCTTCTCCGCAGAGGAATTCAAACAGGGTAAACAACAGGGCCTGTCCTCCGAGAGTAGTGGCTCGGCACAACACTACCTGCTGCTGGACGAGTTCTACCGATCCAGCCTGTTGATCGCGGGCAAGATACCCGCATGGTGGCTGGTACCACCCGGCGAGGAGCGCCACTACGACGAATACCTGCAAGGACTGATTGAGCAGAACGTCATTGATGCAGAAGACTACCTCGACTTTGGTTCCGTCGCGGATATTCCTCCATCAGAATTTTTTGGCGCGGCAGTATGGCAACTCTACAAGAGTATTAACTCGCCCTATAAATCACTGATGAAATTACTGCTGATGGAGGTATATGCCAGCGAGTTCCCGCAGATACTGGTACTCAGCATGAAGTTCAAGGAGTCTGTCTACGGTGGCGTCAAGGAAATCAATCAACTTGATCCCTATGTGATGATGTACCAGCGCATCGAGGAATACCTCATGGCGCATAATCAAAGCGAGCGACTGGAACTGTTCCGGCAATGCTTCTACATCAAGATAAACGAACCGCTGGGCAACCAGGTTCGTAAAAAAAGCTGGCGCCGCGACCTGTTCAGTAACATGACACTGGAATGGGGATGGCAGCAGGAACAATTCCTGCTCATGGACACGCGCAAGGAATGGCCCATCGATGAGATCTCACAGCAACGCAACCGCTTGATGAACGCACTCAAGGAAAGCTATCGTTTCCTGTCTGCCTTCGCTCGCCAGAATACCGAGGTATCACTGGTACGGCAGAATGACCTGAACATCCTTGGCAGAAAACTATACGCCGCGTTCGAGAAAAAGGCTGGCAAGATCGACATCATAAACCGTGACAATGAAACCAGCCTGAATATCTCTACCGTCACCGTGCAACAACGCAAAAGCCAGTCTGGTCAGGATGTCTGGCAACTGTTCCAGTACCGCCGGGATAACGAGGATACACAAACAAGGCCTATCAAGCGGGCACAGAGTGTCATGGAGATTATCGCCTGGGCCTACTTTAACAAGATCATTGACTCGCACTCGGCGTTTTCACTGTTCTGCAACGAAGAACTTACGGTAAAGGAACTGCGTGCCATCCTGCAGGCCCTGGAGGAAGAATTCCCAAATCGAAAACTGCACGAGGCCGATTTCAATGACCTGAGCCACCCTGCCCGTATCGTGCATGCCTGCCTGTTCGTTAACGTGGGGCACATCCCGAAGATAGTAGCCGGTGAATCGGTCAGCCATGTATCCAGTTTGCGTGACAACGTCTTGAGTTACGGCGCGAAACATCAAAACCTGGCTGTCAGTTTCGATTTACTGATTTCGACGACCTGGGAAGAGCTACTGACATTCCATTTTGATGGTGAAGACGCCCTGCTGGAGTGCATCTGCGAATACACCCGCTGGTATCCTCTGGCTAACATGCATCGACCACCACAGATCCACGTGTTCAGCTATTCTTCCAGCTATGGTCCCGCCATTACGCGACGCATAGAGGAATTATTCCAGGACATCATCGGCAATTACTACCAGCGCGATGTGAATGATCAGCAACGCTACCTGGTCGGCATTGGTGACAGCTTTCACGAGATCTACCACGACAACGGCTACTTCAAGCATGGCCTGATAGGGAATAACAGGAACCTGTTGCGCAGCCTGGCACGACCGCATGAATACTTTTGTCCGCTGATATTCGACAAGTACACCGAGGACAACAAGCTATTACAGGCGATTTACAAGCTGAACAGGGAAAACCGCATACAGTTATTCTACAAGGCGCAAAATAACATCGCCCGGATCTACATCATCGATGAAAATGGCTCACTGTTTACACAGCAGATCCCTTATTACGATGGCAAGGCATTGATAAAGCATTTTGATCTCTTCTTTCAGTCCTGTATTAATCGACGCTTGTTTCTTTCACTCGACAGTACCTATGACGTGGAGAACATTGCCATCGAGTTTTACGCAATTCATGAATCAAAAAACAGGCCTTTCCGTATCACGCGCGTAAACAATGATATTGAAGACAACTACGGTGGTTTTTTTGATGTGAAGGTAATCGGCGACCCTGATGACAGGCAACACTCGCTAAGCATCTTCTGCGAGGACATGGAATTCTCACTGATGGAGCACGGCAACCAACTTTTCAACGTGGTAGCACAATACATTGTCGAACGTCGCGCCAGTGGTGAAACATACCCGATCTATATCACCGACATCGATGTCTCGCACAGCATGATGGAACAGATACAGGCAAACACGCTACAAACACTACACTACCTTAATTATAAAAAGCGCATCGAGGATAAACTCAACAAGGCAATCTCTGCCATGTAGCGGACACGACCACGGTCTCTGACGTATAATCCTTATTTTTTACCACAGGAAAATACGTGTCAGAGACTGACAAACTTGTGCAACGCCTGCATTCCTTCCTGGACAGGCTGGAACCGCTACTCCCGCCACAGGCAAACCCTGCAGAGAAGTATGACGGCGGCGCGTTCCGCTGGCGCCGCACCGGCAACAGCGGAGTGATCCAGAAGATAGACTATCCTCCGCACATCCGCCTGAATGACCTGCAGTGCATAACACGCCAGAAGGAAGCCATTACCACCAACACCCGCCAGTTCCTTGCCAACATGCCGGCCAATAATGTCCTGCTCTGGGGGCCGAGGGGGACGGGCAAGTCGTCATTAATAAAGGCGTTATTAAACGAGTTCGCCGACCAGGGACTGAACATGATCGAGGTACAGAGGCAGGACCTGGACCAGTTACGTGATATCACCGAGCAACTTCGACAACACGATGCACGTTTCATCCTGTTTTGTGATGACCTGTCGTTCGAGGCCAACGACCCCAGCTACAAGGCCATCAAGGTGGTGCTGGACGGTTCGCTGAGTGCTACACCGGACAATGTCCTGATATATGCCAGCTCGAACCGGCGCCATTTGCTACCGGAATCCATGCGCGATAATGTGGACAGTCATATGGTGGCCGACGAACTGCATCTGAACGAGGCCATAGAGGAAAAGATATCGTTATCCGAACGTTTTGGTGTGTGGCTGGCCTTTCACCCGTTTAACCAGGAACAATACCTGGCGATTGTCGATTACTGGATCAAGCAATTGCAAACACAAGTCGAAGACGCGCAACAATTACGCAAAGAAGCGCTGAAGTGGGCACTGGAACATGGCTCACGCAGTGGCCGTGCCGCCTATCAATTTGCACGCGACTGGAGCGGCAAGCAACAGCTTGGGAAACTCGATAATGAGCACTGAAGAATCGATATACACGGAAAGCAAGCAGGTACTGGATACTGCCGAGTGCCTGCATGACACGGCGGTTGTTGAGCAGGCCATTACCAGGATGGCTGACGAGATCACGCAAAAGCTGCAACAGGAAAACCCGTTGATATTACCGGTCATGACCGGTGGCGTTGTGTTGGCCGGCAAGCTGATCCCGCAACTCAGGTTTCCACTACAGGTCGATTACATCCATGCCACCCGTTATCGCAGTACTACCTCCGGGCACGACATCAGTTGGCTGAAAAAGCCGGAAAAATCACTCAAGGGCAAGGCAGTGTTATTAATCGACGACATTCTCGATGAAGGCATCACGCTGGCGGCTATCGTCGAGCATTGCCGCAACGAGGGTGCCAGCGCGGTATACACCGCGGTACTGGTCGAAAAACTGCTGGATAAACCCAAGCCATTGGAAAAGGCCGACTTTACCGGCCTGTCAGTACCAAATCGGTACGTCTTTGGTTACGGCATGGACTACAAGGAATACCATCGTAATGTCTCTGGCATCTACGCGGTAAAGGAATCATGAGCAGGATTGCAGTGATAGGTGGCACCGGCCTGGTTGCCATACCCGGCCTGGAAATACTGGATAACATCAAGGTAAAAACCCGCTGGGGCAAACCCTCGGCCGATATCACGCTGGGTAAACTGAATAACAACGAGGTGTTGTTTCTACCGCGGCACGGGAATCCACACGTGATTCCACCGCACAAGGTCAACTACCGCGCCAATATCGAGGCCCTGCATGAACAGGGCGTGACGCAAATCATTGCCGTCAATGCCGTGGGCGGAATCACGAACGAGATGACTCCCTGCCGTATCGTGGTACCGGACCAGTTGATTGATTATACCCATGGGCGTATCGACACGTTTCATGAAGAAGAACTGAGCGAGGTCGTGCATATTGATTTTACCGCACCCTATTCCGAAACAGTCAGGCAACTGCTTATCAAGACAGCGGAAAAGTGCAAACTGGATATCTATGCCGGTGGGACCTATGGCGTAACACAAGGCCCCAGGCTGGAAACCGCTGCCGAGATTGCACACATGGAACGCGATGGCTGCGACATCGTCGGCATGACCAGCATGCCCGAGGCCAGCCTGGCAAGAGAGAAAGAGATTGAATATGGCTGCGTCTCGCTGGTTGTAAACTGGGCTGCTGGCAAGACCGATGAGATCATTACCATGGAGATCATCGAGCAAAACCTGAAACAGGGAATGGACAACATTTTGAAATTACTGGGCACGGTGTTAAGCCAACAATGAGTCTACTTGATACCAGTATCATCAGTTGCCCCTACTGCGGTGAAGCCATTGAACTGGTGATCGACACCAGCGTTGGAGAACAGGAATACATAGAAGATTGTGAAGTATGCTGTCGACCAATTACCCTGCTGATTCAAGCAGATCAATCAGGTGAGATTTCGATTGTGCCGAAGCATGAGAATGATGTTTAGTTTCTAAACATATCCAGATGTTATTTTATAATGAGTTTCTCAATTACTTCGAAATAATCCTCAGTCGACAGCCAGATAAAGAAAATCCCATTCATAATTATTGTTGCATAAAAGACAAACCTGAATACAGGTTTCCTTGTTTTATGCCTCAGTCTGGCTTGCGCTACCAGCGCTCCTGGCCATCCCCCTAAGAAAGACATCATGTGAAGTGTTGATTCAGGTATTCTCCAACTCCCTGATTGCGCCGACGCCTTGTCAATTGAATAAGTAATATATGTGATAAAACTGGCAAAGATATAGATCATGGCAATAATTACAGGAACAGCTGTAACCATACTCAAAACCCCAATTAGCAAAAGAAAAATGACAGCAACTATACTGGATATATTAGTATTTTTATCTACTTGGGTTTGTTTCGTTTTAAAAAAACCAAGATGAACATCACTGGCACAAAGTCTCTGCTGAGAATCAACAGATTTTGTGTAAGTTACGACGTCACCGACGGCAGGGCGCCTGCGTTTTTTACTAAATGACTTGATATGAACAAAAACAGGCTCCCCATCTATCATTGGTGAAATGAAACCGTATCCCTTAGCGTCATTCCATTGCTTGATTTTCCCTTTTAAGCGCAAACTTTCACCTATAACGTTTTAACTCAGCGGCGCGCGGGCTTTTTCGCGCGTCGCATTGGATTGACTTGTTATGTAACTAAACTTTTCTTGTCGGCACTTTTTCAACTAAACCCCACATATCTTCATTTTCACCAGTAGAAAGACATATGTCTTCATGAATGCTGCAAATATATCTAACTCTGTCTTCAGTTAAATTATTGTGGCTAGCTATTGTCCTTGTAGATCGAAACATTTTAGTTTCTTTGTGTCCTGAATGTTCTTTCATCCATTTAAGGATTCTTTTTTTATCGCGGCAATCATTACATTTTTCATGTGCAAGTTGCAGGACCCAAATAATAATACCTGCTGCTGCACCACCGAATGCACCAATTGTAATTCCTTCAATTATTGAATTAGGTTCTGACATTATTAGTTACATAACGTTTTAGCTGTGCGGCGCAAACGAAGCGTAGCGTAGTTTGCGTCCGAACGAGCGCCTTGTTATGTGTTGATTTCATATTCGTTTAAATCAAAAGATTCTACGAGGGAAAACATATCATTTTCTGGTCCTGATTCTCGGAATGCATTTAGTTCAGAATGAGATTTCCATTTTTCGAAAATATTTACTCTATTCATATCTATTGGGTCTGGTGATACCGAGAAATCTACACAGGCATCATTTTTTCTAGCCAGTAAAATTGCCTCACGTGATTTTTTAATGAATTCATCTCGCGAACCTGACTTTATGATCAGCTTGCCTGCAACAATTATTGACATGTAACTACTCTCTAAGACACATAACGTTTGAGCTAAGGGGCGCCGCCGTGCGGCGTCCCGGACTTGGGCGATTGGTTAGGTTGCTTTTTAATATTTTTATACATTGTATAAAATCCAAAAATTCCAACCCCAAAAAATATAATCATAAATATCATAGATAAACTACTTAATATGTTACTTACAATCTCTAGCTCTATATAAAATGGTGCCATCAGTAAGCAGAAAATAATTAATGCCAAAGGGAAAGGAAGCCAACGGGGAGGAATTGGTTTGCTAATTGGCATTGAAGCCAGGAGGTAAAATATTCCAAAAGCTCCTACCAAATATACCATTATCATTAAACCTACCAAATATTCTCTTGGATATGGCACAACCATTTCTAAGCTAACAGATATAGCAAATGCTAACAGAGCAATTCCTATTTTTGTTTTCTGTTCCATGTGCTAAAAGCAACCTAACGTTTGAACTCAGCGGCGCAGCTTTGCTGCGTCGCTGTGGAGTGATTTGTTAGGTTTCATTTTCTTTAACTCTCCTGCTTCTATCCCACCATGCCCAGAACTCGGAGATGGCGCACCACTGACATATTCCAGCTATACCTGCGACAGCGACACCTAGAACACTACCATGTGGGACGCCCCAGGAAATAAAGGACAACGGCATACCTGTTGTTGTGAGCCAAAGATGCGCTGATATTCCGTATTCACCATGGCCAGAAAACAACGAACCATATACAGCAATAAGAAAAAACGCAGTTGCCCAAACCCCATAGATAATACCGATTATTTTTGTGCGTTTAAGCATTGTGAAACCTAACGATTGAGCTAAGGGGCGGCGCTTTGCGCCGTCCCGTGCCTGAGCGATTGGTTAGATTGCTTTTCATTCCATACATAGTAATACCAAAAAAATGGAATGGTCACGAAATGACCAAAGAATATAATCCAGGCCCATAAATATCGTTTGCTTTTAGGTACTGCATTACTTAATGCAGAATATCCAATGTAAAAAACAACTAGGGCTAAATACAACACAGACAAATCAAATGCTAAATCATGCAGTCCATGTAAGTATTCTGGTAAATATCCCTCTTCAGTAAGTAAATTAGGAAAATAATTTCTTAACAAGTCATACATCATGAAGTTCACAATTAATGCGAGATATGAAATCAATGTTGCTGCTGTGATAGTTATCCGTTTCATCTCTTTTGCAATCTAACTAGTGTTTAAGAGACAAGTTGTCCCATAATATTTTATAGGGGATATAGATGGTTTTCCTTGATTGTTTTTAATCATCAATGACTTGGGTTATTCATCCTGATTAATGAGTTTATATACAGGGTGTCTCCTTTGCTATATTTCATATGTACTATATGGATGTCACCATATATTTACTGAAGTAAAAGTGTGCTTTTTATTTATTTTATTTCAATAGCTTATAATTTCAGGACGAATGTGTATATGTGACACTGCCACAGCCGTTCTCATTCAAATAGATGGGAATTGTCGCGCTGAAACCTACCGCAAACAGATGACTATGACAGGCAGGGATCAATAAAACCCCGAACAAGGTACCTAGATATTCGAAAACCAGAAAACCATCAGTAGTACAAAGCCGAGCAGTAAAATATATTGCGGCATTACTACCTTCTTTGTCAGGTAGAAAATCGCACTGATAAGAGCAAGCATCCCCAGCGGGGCAAAGACATTTACTCCGAATATGGCCCAGCTTTCACAATCGAAGCCAAGGGCTCTGCCAGAACAAAACCCGGAGAATGGCCAGATAGCGAGTAGCAATAAAACTATTGCCAGTGTCAGTTCCATCCATGCCAGGGATCTTGCCATCTCAATATTTTACATTGTTGTGGATTTGTAGCGGGATCCGGGAAGAAGCCGGTTTTCCCGAACAGCGATATTCTATTTTCGCGTAGCCCTTAGCATCCATGATGTTTTCTCATGTATGCGCATACGATCAGAAACCAGTGCTGCGGTTGATTCATCATCCCCGGCTTGTGCAAGTTTTAATACATCCCTGGATGTTTTTACGACCTGCTCGTGTCCTTTCGTCAGGATATCAACCATCTCTTCTGAACCCGGAACGCCCTCGACCTCTTTTATAGAGCTAAGCCTTGCAAATTCCTTGTAGGTGCCCGGTGCGGCCACGTCCAGGGTGCGTATACGTTCCGCGATCTCATCCACTGCAACTGCCAGTTCGGTGTAATGTTCTTCAAACATCAGATGCAATTCCCGGAACTGCGGACCACTGACATTCCAGTGAAAGTTGTGCGTTTGTAAATACAACGTATACGAGTCTGCCAAAAGACGTTTCAGGCCTTCTGCAATTTTCTTTCTGTGTTTGGCAT
Source organism: Gammaproteobacteria bacterium (assembly GCA_965229565.1). Lineage (GTDB taxonomy): Bacteria > Pseudomonadota > Gammaproteobacteria > Eutrophobiales > Eutrophobiaceae > JANQNX01. The sequence continues at coordinate 2,487,503 of OZ245888.1, forward strand.
CAATGCCTATGTCTATTTTTGTCATCTTGCACCTCCCATAGGTAATAAATCTGATCTGTCCCTACTTTATTCCAGGCGGCTTACCTGGATGATCAGCCCAAACATGGGATGGTCAAAATAGTGTAATTCGTTGAGCTTTATCTTGCGGGTTTCCTGTAGCTGTACCGGTACCTTTTGAAACGGGTCAACGTTCTGTACCTGGTCTGCTGTTTGTACGATACGGTTCTGCTGCGGTATGGCCGTGAAATAAGTCAGGTCAACATCGACATGCAGGTAAAAACCACTGCGTACGCGGATGGCTCCGTCAACGATATAGCCGGGGTCGACGATCGTTTCTATGAATGCGGGCTCGTTTAGAGTCGGTTCGCTGGATATTACCTCGGTTGCTGCTGTCTCTGCTTCAATGGCTGCCATCGCCTCGGCTTCTTCGGTCAATTTCTGGATATGCACGAAACGCGCATTTTCTCTTTCGTATGCCGGTTGTTGCCAGGAATAGTGCAGCAAGGGGCGATAACTACTGGAAAGACGCAGAACGCGTTCCGTGCCGGCCAGGCGATTGCGGCTCACCGACATCAACGAAAACGGCACAGGCTTGCCATTCCGCACTGCCTCTTCCCTGGGTACGAGTTCCACCATCGAGCCACGCTGTTGATAGTCTCTCAGCCGCCACTGCTCACCATCAAGGTCAGGCAGCAGTCTTTCAAACACCACTACTTCTACCTGGTACCAGGATTTTTCCTCGGCAAGAAGTGACTGGGAAAACAGAAGAACGGGAATTAATACAATCAGTTTGACAAGCTTCATAACAACATTATGCCGCATCTCTCAGCGCAATTTCATGAAAAAGATGTTCCAGTATTTTCAGACGACTTTCCATGTCCGGCAGTTCCCTGTTAATTCGCAGTTTATCCTGACCATCGAGACGATAGCAGTGCGGATCGGACTGTATCAGCTGGATGATGCGTGCCGGATCAATATTGGCCTTCTGTTCAAACAGGATTCGACCACCGCGGTCAGCCAGGTCAATCTTCCGTATACCCAGCGGTCGTGCCATTTGCTTGATTTTACCTATGGCAAACAGGTTTTTAACCGGCTCCGGCATCATGCCGAAACGATCGATCATTTCTTCCTGTAATTCCTGCAGCTCATCATCGGTTTTGGCGCTGGCAATACGCTTGTACATGATAAGGCGCAGGTGCACGTCGGGTAAAAAGTCTTCGGGGATTAATGCTGCCACGTGCAGATCGATTTCAGCACCGTGATCCAGCGGTCTATCCAGTTCCGGCTGCTTGCCTTCTTTCATGGCGTGCACGGCACGGTCCAGTAATTCCATGTAAAGACCAAACCCGATCTCCTGTATGTGACCACTTTGCCCTTCACCCAGGATCTCACCGGCACCGCGTATCTCGAGATCGTGCGTGGCCAGGGTGAAACCGATGCCCAGTTCTTCCAGTGCCTCTATGGCTTCCAGTCGTTTAATCGCATCGGCTGTTATCTCTCTTCTTGGCGGCACGATCAGGTAGGCATAGGCCCGGTGATGTGAACGCCCTACCCGGCCACGTAACTGGTACAGCTGCGCCAGGCCAAACTTGTCGGCTCGGTTGATAATAATGGTATTCGCCGTCGGGACATCGATACCGGTCTCAATAATCGTGGTACACACCAGCACATTAAAGCGACGATGATAGAAATCCAGCATGATCGACTCCAGCTGTTTCTCCGGCATCTGGCCATGCGCAAATTCAACTCTCGCTTCAGGCAACAGCCGGGAAATATCCTCTGTGGTCTTGTCGATCGTCTTGACATCGTTATGCAGGAAAAACACCTGTCCGCCGCGTTTTATCTCGCGCAGTATCGCTTCTTTTAACAAGCTGTCGCTGCGTTCCCTGACAAAGGTCTTCACGGCCAGTCGCCGTGATGGTGGGGTCGCAATGATCGACAATTCCCTCAGGTCCGACAGCGCCATGTTCAGCGTTCGGGGTATGGGCGTCGCGGTCAGCGTCAGCACATCAACCTCGGCGCGCAGTGATTTGAATTTTTCCTTTTGCCTGACACCAAAGCGATGCTCTTCATCAATGATCAACAACCCCAGGTTCTTGAAACTGATATCGGCCTGCAACAGCTTGTGCGTGCCGATCACGATATCGGCCTTGCCCGCGGCCATCGCAGCCAGTGCCGCATCCTGGTCTTTCTTCGTACGAAAGCGCGACAGCAATTCAACCCGTACCGGCCAATCGGCGAAACGATCCACGAAGTTCTGGTAGTGCTGTTGCGCCAGCAACGTGGTGGGCACCAGTAATGCTACCTGCTTGTTGTTTTGTACGGCGATAAAGGCGGCGCGCATGGCCACCTCGGTCTTGCCGAAACCGGCATCGCCACATATCAGTCGGTCCATGGGCTTCGGTGCCTTCATGTCCTCGATCATATCGGTAATCGCTTCCTGCTGACCGGGCGTTTCCTCGAACGGGAAATCGGCGACAAAGGCCGAGTAGGCATCCTGTTCCAGGTCATAGGTTTGACCCTGGCGCGCGGCCCGTCTTGCATGCAATTCCAGCAATTCTGCTGCCACGTCATAAACTTTCTCTGCGGCCTTGCGGCGGGCCTTTTGCCATTGACCACTGCCCAGCTTGTGCAGGGGCGCGTGCTCCGGGTCAACGCCGGTATAACGCGAGATCAAATCCAGTGCCGCTACCGGGACATAAAGCTTGTCGCCATCGGCATACTCCAGTTGAATAAATTCACCGGGTATCCCGCCCGTTTCCAGTGTAACCAGCCCGAGGTAACGACCTACACCGTGGTCCTCGTGCACGACCGGCGCGCCAATACGCAGTTCGGTCAGGTTGCGTACCACGGCATCGGCATCCTGCTGGCGACGCTTACGCAAGCGTCGTTGCGAGACGCGCTCACCAAACAACTGTGACTCGGTAATCACCGCAATGTCCGGGTCATGCAGGATCATGCCGGCATCGATCGGTAAGACGGTGATAGCAAAACGGCTATCGCCCGCAAGAAACGCATGCCAGTCATCGACATGGGCCGGTAATCCCAGTGGCTTCAACAACTCCATGATGGTTTCCCGGCGGCCCATGCTCTCGGCAGCTATCAATACCCTGCCATGAAACGACTCGAGGAAATGTTTTATCAATGCCAGCGGTTTTTTACTGCGGGCATCGATCGTCAACGACGGCGGCATCTCGCTGGCAAACTCGATAGGCTCGTTGCTTTCTGCTGATGACAGGTTGGATACGTGTACCTGTTTACTGGCCTTTAAACCGGTATAAAGATCGTTACTGTTCAGGAACACATCGTGCGGCGGCAGTATCGGTCTTTGCACATCATAACGTTCCTGTTCATAACGTGATTCGATATCCTCCCAGAACGAGTCGGCTGCTTCCTGCACACCGGCATCCATAACAACAATGGCATCATCGCTGAGGTAATCAAACAGCGTGCTGGTCTCCTCGTAGAACAGGGGCAGGTAATACTCGATACCGGCAGGTGCCAGGCCCTGGCTGACATCACGATAAACCGGGCACTCGTTCGGGTTGCCTTCAAAGCGCGCGCGCCAGCTGGCACGAAAGCGTGCAATCCCTTCATCTACCAGTGGTACCTCGCGCGCCGGTAATACGCGTATCGATTCCACCTTATCGATTGAACGTTGTGTTTCTATATCAAAGGTACGGATGCTGTCGATTTCCTCATCGAATAAATCAATGCGATAAGGTGTAGTCGCACCCATTGGAAAGATATCCAGTAACGATCCCCTGACGGATACCTCGCCGTGCTCGGTGACCTGGTCAACAAAACGATACCCCTGGGCATTGAGTTTGGTCCGGAAGTTTTCAAGTGACAGGGCCTGGCCGACATCCAGGCCTATGCTGTTGGTCTGCAGGTAATCACATGGCATCAACCTGTGCATGACCGTGGTTACCGGTGCTACCAATATGCCCTGCCGGGTTTGTGGCAGGCGAAACAGGGTTTCCAGTCGTTCGGAGATGATGTCCTGGTAGGGAGAAAATAAATCGTACGGCAGGGTTTCCCAGTCCGGCAACGTCAACAGCGGGATGGATTCTTCGTCGTTGTTAAATACGCGCAGTTCCCGCACGAGGTTTAAGGCAGACAACATATCTGCCGTAATGATCACGACCAGTTTCTGGCTTCTTTGTGCCAGTTTGGCCAGTGCCAGGGCACGGGCACTGCCATACAGGCGCGACCAGTACATGCGCTGCTGGTGTGCCGGCGGTAATGGTGGAGCCAGGACGCTCTGTTTCGAGGTCTCGTTCATAACTGACAACGCTATTACAGGCTGGACGAAATTTCAGCGTTGATAGCCGCCAGCGCTGTACCCGGATCTTCTGCACGTGTGATCGGTCGTCCAATTACCAGGTAATGGCTGCCGGCCTTGATAGCTTCAGCCGGTGTCATAATGCGTTTTTGATCATCTTTGGCCGCACTGGCAGGTCGAATTCCCGGCGTCACCAGGCAAAATTCAGGGCCAAAGTTCTGTTTTAACTGTGCTGCTTCCCGGGCTGAGCAAACCACACCATCAAGGCCTGCATCTTTGGTCATTGATGCCAGGTGCATGACCTGGTCGGGCAACGAACGGGTCACACCAATCTCGGTCAGTTCTTCTTCGTTCATGCTGGTGAGTACGGTCACGGCGATGAGCAAAGGTTGCTTGCTTGAGCTATCAATTGCCTCGCGCGCGGCCTGCAGCATCTGTTTACCACCGCAGGCGTGGACATTCAGCATCCATACACCCAGTTCGGCGGCAGCCTTGCAGGCCTGTGCGACGGTATTAGGTATGTCGTGGTACTTGAGATCGAGAAAGATATCATAGCCACTGTCGATAAGTTTCGTGACGAGCGCCGGGCCTGCGCGGGTAAACAGTTCTTTACCTATCTTCAGTTTGCATTGATCGGGCGGCAGTTGCTGGCAGAGTGCCAGGGCCTGTTCTTGATCGGGAAAATCGAGGGGAACGACGACGCGACTGCTATTCACCCGCGACTCCGAATACCGGTTTCACCGTGGCCCAGTGTTTACAACCCGGGCATTGCCAGTGCAACAGCTTGGCATCGAAACCACAGCTATTACATTTGTACTTGGCGCGATCCTCGATCAGTTTGCCGGTGAGGTCCTTGATCGTACTCAAGTGCTCATGAGTCTCACCCACCGATTTCGCCAGGGTATATTCGATTAACCGGTCAACACCTTTCACCGTGGGTCGGTTTTTCAGTTCCTCGGAAATATAGCGAATAGCGGCATTCTCACCCTCACGCTCGGCTATCAATTCAGTCAGTAATAACAGGATACTGATACCACCATAGATATTCACCAGCATGCGCAGGTAATCAATGAATTCATCCACCCGGTCGAGCTTGCGATAACACTCGAACAGTGGCTCCAGGATTTCCGTCAGGTAATCGCTGTCCTGTGACTCGATCTTCTTGTACGAACGGATGGCAAGTTTATCCTTGCCCAGTTCCTGGAACATCCTGGCCTCAAGCAGGCTGGCCCTGACACAGTTGTTGTCGAAACTGAAAGCGCGACGGATGTGGTCTTTTACACTGCGCATGTTGCCCTCGTTCAAGGCCTGCTCAGCACGCTCACAGTAAAATTGCGCAATCATCGGGTCCAGTTGTTTACCGGAAACCAGTTCCAGTTTGCGCGCCATGTTGATCGCGTTCTCCCAGTCTTTTTCCTGCTGGTAGATTTCAAGCAACTGCTGGTAAGCCTGGCTAAGGTAGTATTCGGATTCAACCAGTTCCAGGAACAGTCCCTCGGCACGATCCAGCAGCCCCAGGCGCATATAGTCCAGGCCCAGTTCCAGTAAGGCCTGCGCCCTTTGTTCCTTGTTCAGCGTTGGGCGTGCAATCAGGTTTTGATGAATACGGATGGCACGGTCGACTTCGCCGCGTCGTCGAAACAGGTTACCGAGTGCCAGGTGGGTCTCAACGGTTTCACTATCAACCTCCAGCATGCGGATAAACACCTCGATGGCCTTGTCGGGCTGTTCATTCAGAACAAAGTTGAGTCCCTTGAAATACTCGGGGTGTATATTACCCATGCGGCTATTGCCACCACTGGAAAGCGTGCGCTTGCCAAACCACCAACCACTCAACGCGGCCACGGGTAATAATAACCAGAATAATGAGACTTCCAGATTCATAAACTAGTCTTTAATGGGAAGGACGCGCAAATTGTTAATTTCTTTCTCGCTGTTATCAATCTGCTTCTGCAGTTTCATTTGTTTTCGTTTCAGGCTCACAACAACGGGCAGGCTGGCCAGAACGCCAAGTAGGGCCCCGACACAAAGCATCAGAACAACCAGCAATGAAAGCGACAGTTGTATCGAGCCCAGGTAGTAATTCAACTCGATTAATTGATTATTCTTAAGGTGAAATACCAGACCCAGCAGTAAAACGACAAACACCAGTATCAACTTGGCAATTCTGGACATGTCTACTCCGTAATAAATTCTGTAGCGATGCAGCTACGATAGTCAGTCTTGGCGGCGTTGACAATAGCCGGAAAAAAACGCTGGAAATGACAGAAATGAAAAGGGGTTAATCGGTAATGGGGCTGCGACTGTTATCCACCCTCTCGCGCATTTGTTTGCCTGGTTTAAAATGCGGTACATACTTGGCGGGAAGAGAAACCGGCTCACCGGATTTGGGGTTACGACCGACGCGAGGTGGTCGGTAATGAAGCGAGAAACTGCCAAAACCACGAATTTCGATACGCTCACCACCTGACAAGGTGCCGGACATGTGTTCGATAATCGTTTTAACCGCCAGCTCCACATCTTTATAAGCAAGCTGAGATTGGCGCCTTGCCAGTACTTCAATTAGTTCTGATTTTGTCATGCTATTGATCTCGGTATGTTAGCGGTTCTAGTCGACATACACGCCCAAACCATTGTTATTATTCCTAAATCCTATCAGAAGATAAGTGATTTGTAATAGTAATTTTTTGATTTTTAGCGAAAAAAACCGCATTGAAGCGGTTTTTTTCGTGGTTGATAGCTAAAAAGAGATATCTAATCGTTATCGAGATGCTCTTTCAGGAGATCGCCCAGCTTGGCACTGCCACCGGATTCCGGCGCATATTCCTTAACGGCCGCCTGTTCGTCATCCGATTCCTTCGCCTTGATAGAAAGATTAATGGTACGTTTCTTCCTGTCGATGGCGGTAATCTTGACTTCCAGTTCCTCGTTTTCCTTGATCACGCTGCGGGCATCGTCGATGTCTTTTTCAATCGAGATTTCGCTGGCCTTCAATGTACCTTCTACACCATCACCCAGTGCAACGGTCACGAAGCGCTGGTCAACGTCCTGTGCAATACCCTTGACGATAGACCCCTTGGGGTTCTCGGCAACGAAACTTGAGAAAGGGTCCCTTTCCAGCTGCTTGATGCCCAGCGAGATACGCTCACGTTCGGCATCAACGGCCAGCACCACGGTTTCAAGCTCTTCACCCTTGGTAAAGTTACGAATGGCTTCTTCGGCATTGTCCGCCCAGGAGACGTCTGACAGGTGTACCAGGCCATCGATACCGCCATCCAGACCAATAAAGATACCGAAATCGGTAATCGACTTGATCAAACCAACAACGCGGTCGCCCTTGTTGTGAGTGGCAGCAAACTGTTCCCACGGATTCGCCTGGCACTGCTTCATGCCCAGAGAAATACGGCGGCGTTCCTGGTCGATGTCGAGAATAACCACGTCCACTTCATCACCGATGTGTACCAGCTTGGATGGATGTACGTTCTTGTTGGTCCAGTCCATTTCTGAAACGTGAACCAGGCCTTCAACACCTTCTTCCAGTTCCACGAAACAGCCATAGTCGGCCAGGTTGGTAACCTTGCCACGCAGGCGTGCACCTTCCGGGTAACGGCGGGTCAGGTCCAGCCATGGGTCTTCACCCATTTGCTTCAGACCCAGGGACACGCGATTCTTTTCACGGTCAAACTTCAGGACTTTAACTTCAATCTCGTCACCGATGTTCACGATCTCGCTCGGGTTCTTGACGCGTTTCCAGGCCATGTCGGTAATGTGTAACAGGCCATCGATACCACCGAGGTCGAGGAAGGCACCGTAATCGGTCAGGTTCTTGACCACACCCTTGACCAGGGCGCCTTCTTTCAGGTTTTCCAGTAATTCTTCACGCTCGACCGAGTTTTCACTTTCTACTACGGCACGACGCGATACCACGACGTTGTTACGACGCTGGTCAATCTTGATAACCTTGAATTCGAGAGGCTTACCTTCCAGGTAAGACGTATCGCGTACCGGGCGTACATCAACCAGTGAACCAGGCAGGAAGGCCCTGACCTTGTCGACGTCGACGGTAAAACCGCCCTTGACGCGTTCGGTGATAACACCGGTAACAGTTTCGTTGGCCTCGTGGGCCTTTTCGAGTTCTTCCCAGGCGATCTTGCGCTTGGCTTTTTCACGGGAAAGGCGGGTTTCGCCGTAGCCGTCTTCAATAGAGTCCAGAGCTACATCGACGGTGTCACCTGTGACTACCTCGAGTTCACCGTTTTCATCCCGGAATTGATCTATTGGAATAATGCCCTCGGACTTGAGTCCGGCATTGACTATCACGTTATCGTTGTTGATATCGACCACGGTTGCACTGACTATCGTGCCTGGTCGCATTTTGTTTTCTATCTGGCTTTGTTCAAATAATTCGGCAAAACTTTCGCTCATGGAAGGTAAATCCTGATTGTCACTGCAAACAGCGCGCAATCTATTGTTAGTTAATCTCTAGCTGAACACCCAAGGCGAGTGTCAACCACCAGTTTTCAGGAAACAGAAGGAATGGTTTTTTTGACGAGTTCCCTTATGCTTCCCACCACGGTTTCGATATCCATTTCGCTGGTATCGATGACCACGGCATCTTCCGCAGGCTTCAACGGTGATACGGCGCGTTGACTGTCTCGCTCATCTCGGGCGCTGATATCGGCGGAAAGGTGGCGGAGAGTAGCACTAATGCCCTTCTCCTTCAACTGTTTATGGCGCCTTTTAGCCCTTTCTTCGGCACTCGCAGTCAGGAAGATTTTAAGGTCGGCAGCCGGGAACACGACTGTACCCATATCGCGGCCATCGGCGACCAGGCCCGGGGCCTGGTGAAAGCCATGCTGACGGGACAACAGCGCCCGGCGCACCTCTGGAATGGCCGCCACCACGGAGGCGGCATGGCCGCAGTCCTCGGTACGGATAGCATCGGTTGCATCCTCGCCATCCAGCACTACCTTGACCAGTTTCCCGGCGCCCTGCACCTCGAATTCGATATCCAGGTTTTCGGCCAGTTGTGCCAGGCCCGCAATATCCGTAGTCGGCAGGTCGCGTTTCTGCGCGGCCAGTGCCAGTAACCGGTACAGCGCGCCGCTATCCAGGAAATGCCAGCCAAGCCAGTCCGCAAGGAAACTGCAGACGGTACCCTTGCCGGTGCCGCTGGGGCCATCGACCGTAATCACCGGGATATTATTCATAACTGATCTTCATACCGGCATGGCGCGCAAGTTCCACGAAGCCCGGAAAGGAAGTGGCGACGTTGGCACAATCCCTGATATGTACCGGGCCACCGGCGACCATGCCGGCCACGGCAAACGCCATGGCAATGCGGTGGTCCCCGTGACTCTCAACAATACCGCCCCTCAATTGGCCGCCGTTTACTACCATGCCATCGTCACTGGCAGTGGCATCAATGCCGAGTGCCAGCAAACCATCCAGCATGGCCTGGATACGATCGCTTTCCTTGACCCGGAGTTCAGCGGCCCCCGTGAGCCTGGTCGTGCCATTGGCAACGGCGGCCGCAACTAAAATGGCCGGGAATTCGTCTATGGCGACGGGCACCAGTTCCTCGGGAATATCAATTCCTGACAGTGTTGCACTCTTGATATGTAGATCGGCAACCGGTTCACCTGATTGCATACGCTCATTCTTCAGGGTGATATCTGCCCCCATGGCCTGCATGATCGCCAGCATGGCATGCCGGGTAGGGTTCACACCCACCTCACGCAAAACGAGATCAGATCCAGGAACAATGCTCGCGGCCGCAATGAAAAAAGCAGCTGACGAAAAATCTGATGGCACATGAATCTCGGTGCCTACCAGGCGTTCCGTGTGATAGATAGAGATGCGGTTGCCCTCGCGCTGCAACGGGTTCATAAACGCTGATAGCATGCGCTCGGTATGATCACGCGTGGGTTCCGGCTCAATAATCGTGGTTTGTCCCCTGGCATACATGCCCGCCAGTAACAGGCAGGATTTCAACTGGGCACTGGCAACCGGCAAGGTGTAATCAATACCGTGCAGGGCCTGGCCTCCCTTGATAGTGACAGGCAAGGTACCTTTATCAGTTGAGGTAATACTCGCACCCATTGTAATTAATGGATCGATTACCCGGCGCATGGGCCGTTGCATCAGCGAAGTATCACCAATCAATGTGCTGTTAAAGTCCTGTCCTGCCAACAGCCCTGTCATGAGACGAACTGATGTCCCGGAGTTACCAAGATCGAGTGGTTCCGGAGATGGCTTGAGACCATGCAGTCCAACGCCGTGTATACGTATTAATGATTCACTGTTTTCTATACTGACACCCATTTGCTGAAAGGCGCGCAGCGTTGCCAGTGTATCCTCACCGTGTAAAAACCCCTGGATGATAGTTTCACCTTCGGCCAGTGCACCCAGCATGATGGCGCGGTGAGAAATGGATTTGTCGCCCGGGACTTTTATCTGCCCCTGTAACTGGCCGCCGGGCAAAACGACAAAGCGTCTGTCTTCTTTGCTGGTCATAACGAAAGTATAGTAATGATCAGGGTCTATTTCTGGAGGTAAAATTATCGCGCGCCTGTTTCGCGCGTTTAAACACCTTGAGCAGGGACTCACTGTCACCTTTTTCTATGGACTCGCGAATGTGGTCCAGGTGCTCGGAAAATACCGCTAGTGAATTTAGTAATGCTTGCCTGTTCGAGAGACAAATGTCGTGCCACATTTCCGGACTGCTGGATGCAATGCGGGTAAAGTCGGCAAAGCCACCCGCGGCATACTTGAATATCTCTTCACGCTCCTCCATACCGGCCAGGCAATCAACCAGTGCATAGGCAAGCATGTGTGGCAGATGGCTGGTAGCTGCCAGCACCTGGTCATGGTGTAATACTTCCAGGTTGATGACATCCGCACCCACGGCCTGCCACATGTCAGTAATCAACTTGTGCGCGACCGGGTTTGTTTCTGGCAATGGTGTCAGGATAACCCGGTGGTTCACAAACAACTCGGCAAACGAGGCAGCCACTCCACTTTGCTCGGTACCCGCGATGGGGTGGCCGGGAACAAACTGGCTGACTCTCTTACCCATCACTGTGCGTGCCGCTTCCACCACGCTGCCCTTGGCACTGCCGACATCGGTCAATATTGTATTTTCAGACATTGCGCTGACAACCTGGGGCAACAGCTTCACGGTGGCATCCAGCGGCGTACCGATCACGACGACATCAGCACCCTTTACCGCCTCGGCAATATCCGTGGAATAATCATCGATTACCTGTAGATCAACGGCCTGCTTCAACGTGTCTTCGTTGCGATTGCATCCGGTCACGCGCTTGACGAGCTTGGCCTGACGTAGCGCGCGTGCCAGCGAACCGCCAATAAGGCCAACTCCAATAATTGTCAGATGATCGATCAACATAATGTTATTGCCGCGTTACGCGGACAGTATTCTACCCAGTTCGTAGATGAACTTTTTATTTTCCTGTTCCAGCCCAATGGAAACACGCAGGTGATTCGGCATACCGTAGTTTGCGACTGGCCTGACGATCACACCCGCTTTTAACAGTTCCTGGTAGACCGGTTCCGCTTCCTGCTCGAAGTCGATGCAGATAAAGTTTCCCAGCGACGGAATAAACTCGAGCCCCATATCATCAAAGGCTGTCAACAGGTATCGCATTCCGCTGCTGTTTACAGCAATACTTTTCTCCAGGTAGTCACTGTCCTGCAAAGCTGTCTCGGCCGCAACCAATGCCAACTGGTTATTATTAAAAGGCTGCCGGACCCGGTTTAACAGGTTGGCCACGTCCGGATGTGATAATGCGTAACCGCAACGCAAGGCCGCGAGACCGTAGGCCTTGGAAAAGGTACGGGTCACGATCAGGTTGGGGAAATCAGCCAACCATTGGCTGGCATCCGGGTAATCTACCTCACTGAGCCCGTACTCAAAATAAGCTTCATCAACCAGCACGATGACATGCTCAGGGACGCGCTCAAGCATGTGACGCAGGTCATGACGGTTTACCCAGGTACCGGTCGGGTTATTCGGATTGGCCACGAACATGAGCCGTGTGTGGTCGGTAATCGCCTGCACCATGGCTTCCAGATCATGACCCCACTCCGTGGCGGGAACCACCACGTGTTTGGCACCCACCGCCTGTGTCACTATCGGGTAAACGGCAAACGAATGCTGCGAGTAAATGACTTCATGCGCAGGCGTCAAAAATGCCCTGGCGGTCATCTCGAGGACATCATTCGAACCGTTACCCAGCGTGATCTGGCTGGTTGCAACACCGTGAATTGTTGCCAGCGCCTGTTTGAGTTCAAAGGCATTACCATCCGGGTAACGTGACAGGTTGGTTGTGGCTGCAATAGCATCAAGTACACGCTGGCCTGGACCAAGCGGGTTTTCGTTCGACGCCAGCTTGATGATCTCGGACAGTCCCAGCTCGCGCTTCAATTCGCTCATGGGCTTGCCCGGGTGATACGGCTGCAAACCTGCAACACCCTCGGTAGCCAGACTTAATAGATCACAAGACATAGTTTATCTAGATAAAAAATATATTTACTGTAAATAATTTTTAGTGGATTTTATTAATAGCTATTTCTACAAAATAAATAATTTATAAATGAGATATTTTCTTTCAGGACGAGGCGCGACCTGTTTGAGAAGCGCAGTGTATATGCTAATACATGAGCATCGAAAAACAGCGAGCAACGAAGTCATGGAAGAAAATAGCCATTTATAAAACTGCACGCGGGTAAGAGCCGAGCAACTTCACCATAGCCGCATGATCTTCCAGTTCTCCCAATGCCTTCTTCACTTTTGTATCCTCGGCATGTCCCTCGATATCGACAAAAAAAACATAGTCCCACATTTCGCGCCTGGACGGCCGGGACTCGATCCTGGTCATACTGACACCATTGTTTGCAAAACAACTTAACATGGCATGCAGCGAGCCCGGTTTGTTGGGCGCGGAAAAGATCAGCGAGGTCTTGTCCTGGCCACTTGGCGGACACATCTTCTTGCCGATCACAAGAAAACGGGTCGTGTTATCAGGTTGATCCTCGATGTTACTGGCAAGACAATTCAACTCGTACAACTCGCCGGCGGTTTCACTGGCAATGGCCGCGGCATGTTTCTGCGCGGCGGCTAATTTTGCTGCCTCTGCATTACTGCTAACCGAAACTCTCTCTGCCTTGATCAAATGTGCATCCAACCAGGCGCGGCATTGCGCCAGTGACTGCTGGTGCGAGTATACTTTTTCAATGTCACCAATATCAGCCGCGTTAGTCAGCAGATGATGATGGATACGTAATTCAACTTCACCGCAGATTAGCAGGCTGGAATGATTCAACATATCGAGCGTATGGTTCACCACGCCCTCGATAGAGTTTTCTACCGGTACGACACCGTAATTGGATGCGCCCGATTCCACCTCGCGGAATATCTGGTCGATACTGCCAAAGGCAGTTGCATGTACCGAATGGCCGAAATGCTTTAATGCGGCAGTCTGGGTAAACGTCCCCTCCGGACCGAGATAGGCCACATCCAGGGGTTGTTCCAGTGCCAGGCAGGCCGACATGATTTCCCTGAACAGGCGCGCCATTTCTTCCTCGGATAACGGCCCCTTGTTCTGCTCAATAATCTTGCGCAGGATCTGTGCTTCACGCTCAGGGCGATAAAAGTGGTTTTGCGCCTCGCTGGAGTTCTTTACCTCGGCGACTTTCTGGGCGATGCGCGCGCGCTGACTGATCAGTTCCAGCAGTTGTTGATCAACTGCATCGATCTCTTGGCGCAACTGCTCCAGGCTGGGCTTATCGCTCATGATGAATAACTTGCTATTAGTGTCAGAGAGTAAAGCGACAGGATAAGGAGACTAACGAACCGAGACAAGCACTAGTTGGGGCTCAACCGTACCGACGCTCGAATTCCTGCATGAAATCTGCCAGTTGCTGCACCGATTGTAATGGCATGGCGTTATAGATGCTGGCACGCAGCCCACCGGCAAGTCGATGGCCTTTCAGGGCGAGCAGACCGTTGTCCTTTGCTTCCTGTAAAAACGGGTCCATTAACTTGTCATCCTGTAAATGAAAGATCACATTCATCCTGGAGCGACAGGAAATATCGATATCGTTTCGGTAAAAATCCGAGTCATCAATCAGGTCGTAAAGCAGGGATGATTTTTCAATATTGATTTTTTCCATTGCCTGCAATCCACCTTTCTTTTGCAACCAGTCAAACATCAGGCCTGCCATGTACCAGTTAAATGTCGGTGGCGTATTCAACATGCTGTTGTCGTCTGCCTGCATCTGGTAATTCAACAGGTCCGGTGTGGTCGGTAAAACTTCTCCGCACAAAGCCTTATCCACAATAACAATGGTCATACCCGCAGGGGCCACGTTTTTCTGGGCGCCGGCAAAAATCACTCCGTAGCGCGACACGTCAACCGGTCGCGACAATATGGACGAGGTCATATCACATACGAGAGGAACATTTACTTCCGGAACAAACTGGAACTCAACACCACCCACGGTTTCATTCTCAGTGTAATAGCAATAGGCCGCATTCTCATCCAGTCGCCAATCAGTAACTGCGGGAATGTGCTTGTAGCCGGACTCTTTCGCCGAACAAACCTGGTTCACGTTGAGATAGGGTTCGGCGATGCGCATGGCCTTGGCAGACCAGATGCCGGTGTCAATATAATCAGCGCTGCTTTTACCACGCACCAGGTTCATGGGGACGACTGAAAATTGCAGCGTGGCGCCACCGGCGAGGAACAACACGTGGTAATTATCCGGGATACCCATGAGCTTGCGCAGGCCGTCCTCGGCATGTTGCGCGATCTTCATAAAGTCAGGGGTACGATGGCCGACCTCCATGACCGACATCCCGGTACCCTGCCAGTCCATGAGTTCTTCCCTGGCAATAGCCAGTATGTCGTCAGGCAACATGGCCGGACCGGCACCGAAATTAACAACCCTACGAGTCATATCAGAGAGGCAATCAAGAATAATTCAAAAATAGTATTTTTTTTACCGTGGCACGGAATTGACGCCGCCATGGTGAAACAAAAGCATTGTTGCACTGTTATTCATCATCGCTAATATCGACGATACGTTCCAGCCCGGCGAGCTTTTCAGTATCACCCAGGCTTACAAGGCGTACGCCCTGGGTATTACGACCAATGATGGAAATATCATCAACCGGGGTCCTGATCAGTGTGCCCTGGTTACTGATTAGCATGATTTCATCTTCGTTATCCACGGCCACGGCACCAACCACGGCCCCGTTTCGTTCTGACAGCTGGATAGAGATCACACCGGAACCACCGCGGGACTTTTGCGGATAGTCCTCGACTTTCGTACGTTTGCCATAACCGTGTTCAGTTGCAGTCAATACCGTTGCCTGTTCACTTTCAACAATGATCAACGAGATCACTTTCTGATCGCCTTGCAACCTGATACCACGTACCCCCTTTGCGGTACGGCCCATGGCACGAACATGTGACTCGGGGAAACGTACGACCTTGCCGGCATCGCTGAACAGCATCACGTCATGTTCACCATCGGTGACTTCAACACCTATCAGTTTGTTACCATCGACCAGGTCAATCGCACGGATACCACTGGGTCGCGGTCGTGAGAACTGCGACAGTGCCGTTTTCTTCACCGTCCCATCAGCAGTAGCCATGAATACGAACTTGTTTTCACTGAATTCGCGTATCGGGAGTATGGCGTTGATCTGTTCGCCCTCTTCCAGGGGCAACAGGTTAATGATGGGTTTACCCCTGGCAGCGCGACTTGCCTGTGGCAACTCATAGACCTTGAGCCAGTACAGTTTGCCGCGGCTGGAGAAACACAGGATCGTATCGTGCGTGTTTGCGATAAACAGTTTGTCGATAAAATCTTCTTCCTTCACCGAGGTAGCTGACTTGCCGCGGCCACCACGTTTTTGCGAACGATAGGTATCGATAGGCTGCGACTTGGCATAGCCAGCATGTGACAGCGTGACCACCACGTCTTCCTCGTTAATGAGATCCTCGATGGTCAGGTCTTCCCTGGTCTGAACGATCTGGGTACGACGTTTATCACCGTAACGCTCCAGGATATCGTTAAGCTCTTCGCGGATAACCTGCATCAGGCGTTCGGGACGCGACAGGATGTCGAGTAAATCAGCAATAGTATCGAGCAGATCCCCGTACTCATTCAGTATCTTTTCCTTCTCGAGGCCGGTCAGTTTTTGCAGGCGTAACTCAAGGATCGCTTGTGCTTGTTCCGGTGACAAACGGTAACCGTCATCGGTCAAGCCAAACTCGGCAGGCAGGTCATCCGGGCGCGAGGCCTCGGCACCAGCACGCTTGAGCATTTCAACCACCGTGCCGGATTCCCATAGCTGTTCCAGTAGTCCAGCCTTTGCGTCTGCCGGACTCGCGGATTTTTTAATCAGGGCAATAACCGGGTCGATATTTGCCAGCGCCACGGCCAGTCCTTCCAGTATGTGAGCACGGGCGCGGGCCTTGCGCAGGTCAAATATGGTTCTGCGCGTCACTACCTCGCGACGATGGCTGATGAAGGCCTCGAGCAGATCTTTCAGGTTCATCAGGCGCGGCTGGTTATCCGCCAGGGCAACGATATTGATACCGAATACCGACTGCATCTGGGTAAACTTGTAGAGGTTGTTCAGGATTACCTCGGCCACTTCACCACGACGCAATTCGATCACCATGCGCATGCCATCCTTGTCGGATTCGTCACGCAGTTCCCTGATACCGGAAATTTTCTTGTCTTTCACCAGCTCGGCGATCTTTTCCAGCAGACGCGCCTTGTTCACCTGGTAAGGCAACTCGGTCACGATAATCTTGTTACCGGAATCATGTTCCTCGATATCGCAACGGGCGCGCACGTAGATGCGGCCACGGCCCGTTTCGTAGGCCTCGCGAATACCGGATGAACCGTTAATGATGGCTGCCGTTGGAAAGTCGGGGCCGGGAATATGTTCCATCAATTCCGGGATAGTGATATCGGCGTTATCAATCAAGGCCAGGCAGGCTGAAATAACCTCGTTCAGGTTATGCGGGGGAATATTGGTCGCCATGCCCACGGCAATACCGCTGGAGCCATTGATTAACAGGTTAGGAATACGTGTCGGTAAGACAACGGGTTCATGCTCGGACCCATCATAGTTCGGACTGAAATCGACTGTTTCCTTGTCGATGTCCTCGAGGATCTCATGCGCAATACGCGACATGCGTACCTCGGTATAGCGCATGGCCGCCGGTGCATCACCATCTACCGAGCCAAAGTTACCCTGGCCATCAACGAGCACGTAACGCAGCGAGAAAGGTTGTGCCATACGTACGATGGTGTCGTAAACGGCGGTATCACCATGCGGATGATACTTACCAATTACGTCACCAACCACGCGGGCCGATTTCTTGTAAGGCTTGTTATAATCGTTGCCCATTACCTTCATCGCGAACAGGACACGACGGTGAACGGGCTTCAGTCCATCACGGACATCGGGAAGTGCGCGGCCAACGATGACACTCATCGCATAATCCATATAGGATTGCCGCATTTCGTCTTCGATATTTACATGCGAGAGCGAACGCGCGAATTCAGATTCTGCCATAAATTATTGATGAAAAAGGGAAGAAAAAACGCCTATATTTCTGGTAGTTATTAAAGGCAAAATTTTAACATATTTCAGCGATTTAGCCTAAATATAATTTAGCTGATAAAGCCCTGAATTCGTACCAAAAATCAAGTAAAAAGTGCGTGCATTTTTTCCTTGTCCGGCTGCTCGATAATGCCCTTTTCAGTCACGATCACATCCACCAGCTCAGCCGGGGTGATATCGAACGCGGGGTTCACGGCGGCCATGTTCCTTGGCGCGATCCTGCTGGCTTTGATCGAGGTGATTTCATCGGGATCGCGATGCTCAATCGGGATTAATTTACCGGATTCAACCTGCATATCCACGGTCGAGGCAGGTGCCACGACCATGACCTTGACGCCGTGGTATTTGGCACAAACGGCATGCGAATAGGTCCCGATCTTGTTGGCAACGTCACCATTGGCGGCGATGCGGTCCGAACCCACGATCAACCACTGGATAGTGCCAGCCTGCATCAGTGAGGCCACGGCAGAGTCGACTACCAGGCTGACCGGAATATGGTCCTCCTGCAATTCCCAGCTGGTTAAACGCGCACCCTGTAGCCAGGGACGGGTTTCGGATGCATAAACGTGGTCGATTAAACCATTCTTGTAGGCACTACGAATGACACCGAGTGCTGTGCCGTAGCCGCCGGTAGCCAGTGCCCCGGCATTACAATGCGTGACCACATGGCTATTTGGCTCGATGAACTCTGCACCCAGACGCCCCATTTCATGGTTGGCCGCCACATCATCGTCGTGAATCTTCATCGCCGCAGCCAGTAATGCTTCTTCCGGATCACCACTGATGCCGGCAAAACTTTCCCGCATCTCGGCAATGGCCCAGTTCAGGTTGACCGCGGTTGGCCGTGCCTCGGCCAGGTATTGCAGGTCTTTTTCGATGACCTCGCGCCAACGATTGCCAACTGACGCATAGGCCTTGCGCGCGGCCAGCACGATCGCGTATGCGGCCGTAATGCCAATCGCGGGGGCACCGCGAACCACCATATCCGAGATGGCATCAGCGACCTGTGTCATATCATCAAAATCGAGATAAATCTTTTCCTCCGGCAGGCGCCGCTGATCCAGCAAGGTCAGCATGCCGGCATTCCACTTAACTGGTGAAAAATTGCTCATGACAAGGGCTCATTGTTTGGGCTCAAGGTCCACACGATCGGTGTTAATGCATTCTTGTGTAAACATGAATATAGTGTGAACGATAATAACATTGAATAACATTAACAGGACGAAACAAACCATTGAAAGCGGATTGCCTGCTACATGCCAAATGGATTATCCCGGTCGAACCGGAGGCCAGTGTTTACGAGAACCATACGTTGGTTATCAAGGGGGATCGGATCGAAGCACTGTTACCCACCGACAAGGCAAGACAACAATACCAGGCAGTCAACGTCCACGAGCTGAATCAACATGTGCTGATACCCGGCCTTGTCAACGCGCATACGCACGCGGCCATGAACCTGTTTCGCGGGCTGGCCAACGACTTGCCATTAATGGACTGGTTAAACAACCACATCTGGCCGGCCGAACAAAAGTGGGTGTCGCCCGCGTTTGCCCGCGATGGCACACAACTGGCCGTTGCCGAAATGTTGCGCGGTGGTACAACCTGTTTCAACGACATGTACTTTTTCCCCGATGTGACTGCCGAAGTTTGTGCCAGCATGGGCATGCGCGTATCAGTGGGGCTGATACTGATCGACTTTCCCACTGCCTGGGCAGAAAACGCCGACGAATATATATTGAAAGGCGAACAGGTACATGATGATTTCCGCCATTCACCGCTGGTCACGACCGCGTTTGCACCCCATGCCCCCTATACCGTTTCGGATGAGCCATTGAAACGCATCAGCATGCTGGCCGAGGAACTTGATATCCCAATCCATATGCATATCCATGAAACCGCTTTCGAAGTACAGGACGCGGTTGACAAAAACGGCCAACGACCACTTGCCAGGCTGGCCGAACTGGGCGTGTTAAGTTCACGTGTTATCGCGGTACACATGACACAGCTTGAGGCTGCAGAGATAGAAATGCTTGCCCGGCTTGGCGTCAACGTGGCGCATTGCCCGGAGTCAAACCTGAAACTGGCGAGCGGGTTTTGCCCGGTGCATGAACTGAACAAGGCCGGCGTCAACGTCAGTATCGGCACAGACGGTGTGGCCAGTAATAACGATCTCGATATGTTTGGTGAAATGAAAACCGCTGCCCTGCTGGGCAAGGCCGTGAGCGGTGACAGCACGGCGATGGATGCACATTGCACACTGAAGATGGCAACTCTCAACGGCGCGCAGGCACTGGGGCTGAATGACAAGACGGGTTCGCTCAAGAAAGGTAAACAGGCGGACGTGGTTGCCGTTAACCTTGAACAACTGGAAACCCTTCCCTGCTATGACCCTGCAGCGCAGCTTGTCTACGCGGGTAACCGGCAACAGGTAACCGATGTCTGGGTAGCCGGCAGGCAACTGCTCAGGGACGGACAACTAACAACGGTGGAATATTCCGGGTTAATCGAAAAGGCAAAAAGCTGGCAGAAAAAAATCATTAATTAATGAATATTTTCTGACTGTCACTAGTCTCATCTCCTGTTATGCCTGAAAAAAGAATTAACCTTCAAGGAGAAAATTATCATGCAAACTGCAAAGACTATGCTGGTATTGTGTCTATCTCTTACAACCATGCCAGTTTTTGCCAAGGGAGATCTGACCCGACAGGAGCCAATAGAAGTCAATATCATGCTTGGTGACGCAGACAATCCCATGGCTTTTACACCCTCGAACCTGAAATTCGAGACTGGCAAACTTTATAAGCTGGTGTTTCGTAATGAAAGTGATTTAAAGCATTATTTCGTTTCAGAGAAATTTTCCAATGCCGTCTTTTCACGCAAGGTGCAGGTCATGGGTGCAGACGGTAAACGCATCTCGGAAGTAAAAGGCATTATCAAGGAAATCGAAGTCGATCCGGGTGGCCTGGTTGAGTGGTGGTTCGTCCCGGTACAAACAGTGGAGGCCAATGATCTTAAATGCACTATAGAAGGTCATGCCGAGGCTGGCATGACAGGAACTATTGTTGTTTATTGATTTAGAAAGCGAGTTGCTAAATCAAAAAAAAGGCCGCTTTTGCGGCCTTTTTTCTATGTAACAATTATTACCAACGCATCATGCGCCGGACAATTCCATCGTTTAAGAATGCATGGTAGATGGCACCACTGATGTGTACCGCTATTGCAGCCAACAATGCCCAGGCTGTCCACAGGTGAATTTCTGAATAAAATTCGTTCATATCCTCGTTTTCCTCCGCGATACGTGGCAGTTCAAACAGCCACCACACTTCGGTATCCCAGCGCGTATGTGCTGATGACAGGTAACCGCTGATACAAACCGCCAGAATTAGTACATACAGAATAATGTGATCAACCGTTGCCAGTTTATGCATCCAGGGTTTCATAGCGCTGGATGGTACCGGTGCCGGTCGATGTTTGAAACGAACGTATAGCAGCAAGGGAATAATAAATACCAGGGTGATGCCAATGTTCTTGTGCAACTGGAAAGGAAACGCACGGAACTGCATGTCCTTGGAAGGCAATGGCAGTCCCAGCATCCACCAGCTGGAAATGAACAGGAAGAAAATAGATACGGCCAGTATCCAATGAAGGATGACCGCTGTTCTGCTGTAACCTTGTCTTTGCATATCGAGATCCGTTTAGTCCAAGTTATCGTAAGAATTTATTGAGAGGCCGTTTGCGAAGCAGTCGCAATATGCCGTCCGGCGATGACCGCGCACAGCATCATTAAATGAATAAGTAGCCAGAGCAGGATGTTCCAAAGGTAGATATCACGCAATATCGGACCAGTGTTGACGACGGCTGCAAACTGGGCAGCATCAACGAGGGTCAACCCGGCGAACACGATCACTGCTGCGCCGGTCGCTGCTGGTTTGAAATTCACCAAAGCACCACCAATGATGATGGAAATGAAGGCCAGCAAGGCACCAATACTGGCAAGTGTAATTTGCACAGAAGGGAACCATTCCGGCGTAGACAAGGCAATCCCTTCTACATGCTTGACCATGTATTCACATTCGGCCATGGAGATGCCCTCTTCTTCCAGCTCTTCCTCGGGGCAGACCGCGGCTGGCAGTATGCCGGATTCAGGCATGTGTTCCGCGATTACTGCCTGTTTCATGGCCTCGTTACCATGAAATGAAGTCAGGAATATGCCCAGCACAATGGTAACCACACCCAGGGCGCTGGCCCAGGCCGGACTGATTGTCTTATCTGTATTACTGTCTGAAATAGATGTCGTCATGCCGCACCTGTTATTGTTATTGCGTTAAATCCCGATGTAGAACCAGACCAGCCCAAACTCTGAAAGTTCGAATAAACAACCCGGTCCTGAGCAGTGTAAGCTGAACCTGGGCCACTTAGTAACATTTACCGAACAGGATGACTAGGGAAAAATTCCTGTTCTACCAGACGTTTGAAATCAAGAGCAATATATCAGTACTGATACTCGCGTTCTATGTCGCCAACGGTACCACGTGCAAATTATAATCATAAATCTCAATAAGGTAAGTTAACCACTATGATTGAACCGTCAGCAACAGCATGGATATTGCTGGTCAGCGGCATACTACTGTCGATAAGCGCCCTTTTCAGTCGCGCATCCGAACGTGTTGGAATACCGCTATTCCTGCTCTTTCTTATTCTGGGTATGTTGGCCGGCTCCGAGGGGATCGGTGGTATTGAATTTGAAGACTATGAACTCAGTTTTCGAATCGGCACTATCGCTCTGGCGCTAATCCTGTTTGATGGCGGATTGAATACTCCCATGAACTCGGTTCGTGCTGGAATCAAAGCCGCTACAGTACTTTCAACAATTGGCGTTATGGGAACAGCCGTTATCGTGGCGGCGGGTGCCTACTTTTTTGGCTTCCCTTTGCCTGTTGCCTTACTGCTAGGTGCGATTGTTTCCTCGACTGACGCAGCTGCAGTCTTTTCCACCTTAAGAGCCAGTGGTCTAAAGCTGAAAAAAAGAGTAGCCACTACCCTGGAACTGGAGTCAGGCCTGAATGATCCTGTTGCAGTAATACTTACTATGGCTTTTACCTTTGCCCTTATTGAAAATCAGTCAATAACAAGCTGGATAATACTCGATACTTTCATTCAACTTTCTATAGGTGCTGTAGTTGGAATATCCATTGGCAAATTCGGACGCTGGTTACTCCTGCGAACGCCGATAGTTGCTGGAGGTTTGTATTCAGTCTTGACACTGGCTATTGCCTTTCTTTCTTTTGGCCTCGCAACCATCATCTACGGAAGTGGCTTTTTGTCCGTGTATCTGACAGGACTTATCATAGGTAACAACAATTTCCCCTATCGCAGCGGTGTACTGCGTTTTCATGATGCTGCAGCTTGGTTAAGCCAGGTATGTATGTTTTTACTGCTGGGTTTACTGGTGTTTCCCTCACAATTATTTGATGTGCTTTTAACCGGTGTTGTACTCAGTGTTCTACTCGTATTTATTGCACGCCCACTGGTAACGATGCTGTGCCTGCTGCCATTTGGCTTCAGCTTAAGGGAGAGTGTATTCATTGGCTGGGTTGGGCTCAGAGGAGCCGTGCCCATCATACTCGCCATGTTTCCGGTTATGGCACAAGTCGAAAACGCACAAGAGATTTTTAATCTTGTATTTTTGATCGTGGTGTTTTCAGCAATTTTACCTGGCGGCACGGTTGGTTGGGTTACAAAAAAACTTAAACTGGTTTCGGATGCTCCACCACAACCCAAGGCAATGCTGGAAATTACTTCGCTGGTGCCAATTAAGGGTGAAGTACTGTCTTATTTTATACACCGGGATTCTGCAGTATGCCTTGCATATTTACGAGACATACCATTACCTGATGGTGTTTCAGCGTTGTTAATTCTGCGTGGAGAGCAGATGATTGTACCCCGCGGTAGCACTCAGTTGGAGCCTGAGGATCATGTCTATCTTTTCTGCCAGGAGGAAAACAAGCCCCTGTTAAACCTTTTGTTTGGTATGCAAGAAGAAAGCTGAACAGGAGTAATGATAAGGCAAACTTTGATCAGATTGATGCAAACACAGGAGAGTTATTCTTCACCAAAAACAGAGTCTGTCACGCCGTTGCAGGCATTCCACTTGTTCACGATATCGCAAAAGATCAGTGCGGTTTGCTCAGCATCGTAACGGGCTGAATGCGCATCCTTGTCATTCCACTCCAGGCCGGCGCATTTCGCGGCACGTGACAAAACGGTCTGTCCATAGGCCAGGCCACACAGCGTTGCGGTATCAAAGATACTAAAAGGGTGAAACGGATTGCGCTTGATCCCGGTACGTTCAACAGCGGCATTCAGAAAACCAAGATCAAAATGCGCATTGTGCCCAACCAGTACCGCACGATTGCATTTATGTTCCTTGATCTTCTTTCTTACCGGTCGAAAGATAGCTTGCAGAGCTTCTTCTTCATCTACCGCGATCTGTTGTCGAAAGGGGTGATGTGGATCGATACCGGTAAATTCCAGTGAAGCCGGGTCAAGGTTGGCACCCTCGAAGGGTTGCACGTGCTTTGCGAACACTTCATCAATAGTCCACAGCTGTGCATCATCCAGTTTCAATGTAACTGCTGCGATCTCAAGCAAGGCATCCGTTGCAGAATTAAAACCTGCTGTTTCTACATCAACGACGACAGGATAGAAACCACGGAAGCGACTGGCGACGGTATTCATAATATATGTTTAACCAACAATGGTTACTGCAGACGCCAGGCGCATGACTCGCCGGCTCGAAACGGTACAAGTTCATCATCCCCAAATGGATACGCCGCAGGTATGTCCTGTTTTTCCCTGACCAGGGTGACCTTGCCGGTATTACGTGGCAAACCATAAAAATCCGCTCCATGGAAACTACTGAATGCCTCCAGTCGATCCAGTTGCTCTGCCCTTGCAAACGCCTCGGCATAGAGTTCCAGCGCCGCATGCGCGGTATATATACCGGCACAGCCACAGTCCGATTCTTTCAGGTTGCGCGCATGGGGTGCGCTATCGGAACCCAGGAAAAATTTCGGATTGCCACTGGTTGCCGCAGCAACCACGGCCTGGCGATCATCCTCGGCCTTCAGGATTGGCAGGCAATAATGATGAGGGCGCAGACCACCACGGAACAGGTCGTTACGATTGAGTAACATGTGTTGTGGCGTGATCGTAGCTGCCAGGTGCGCATCAGCCTGCATCACGAATTCGACAGCGGCACGCGTGGTGATATGTTCAAATACAATTTTCAGTTCTGGAAAATCCGCCACGATTTTTTTCAATACCTTGTCGATAAATACGGTTTCGCGGTCAAAGATATCAACATGATTGTCCGTCACCTCGCCATGCACCAGCAATAAGAGTCCCGCATCCGACATGGCCTGCAGGGCCGGATAGGCTTTCTTTATATCAGTTACGCCTTGATCGGAATTGGTTGTGGCACCGGCAGGATAATATTTCAATGCCTTGACGAAACCGCTTGCCGCGGCCTTTTCTATTTCCGCGGCTGACGTATTGTCAGTCAGGTATAATGTCATTAGCGGTTCAAACTCATAGTGATCGTCGACGGCAGCCAGTATGCGTTGTCGGTAAGACAAGGCCGCGTCAGTAGTCAGCACCGGTGGCTTCAGGTTGGGCATAATAATGGCCCGGGCAAACTGGGCCGCAGTGTGATTGATCACGCATTCCATCGCGGCTTCATCGCGCACATGTAGATGAAAGTCATCGGGTTTTGTTAAGGTAAGGCTCTGCATTCGAACGGATCATTGATAGTAATCTGATAAAGGTATCATAAGCATGGCGCTTTGTCCGTGTTCTAACATCTGCCACCAAGAGGCTTATAAGTAATGAATTATACGAAACTGGGTAACACCGAGATTGAAGTGAGTCGTATCTGCCTGGGCACCATGACCTGGGGTGAACAGAACACCGAGGCCGAGGCCCACGAGCAACTGGATTACGCGGTAGCTGCCGGGATTAACTTTATCGATACAGCCGAACTCTACCCGGTCGCACCCAAAGCCGAGACCCAGGGACTGACTGAACAATATATTGGAAACTGGCTGGCAAAGCGTAATGACAGGGACAAGCTCATTATTGCCAGTAAGGTCTGTGCCAGGGCCGACTGGCTACCTTACCTACGCGATGGCAAGGCGCAACTTGATAAAAAGAATATCACGGCAGCGTTGGATGCCTCGCTAAAACGCCTTCAAACAGACTACATCGATCTCTACCAGGTGCACTGGCCGGAACGTGACACCAATTTTTTTGGCAAGCTGGGCTATTATCACGCGCCGGAAAAAGACGGGGTCACTATAGAAGAAACACTGACTGTACTGGATGAACTGGTACAGGAAGGCAAGATTAGAACCATTGGCATATCCAACGAAACGGCCTGGGGTTGTGCCGAGTACCTGCGAGTCGCCCGGGAACATAACCGACCACGTATCGTCAGCATACAGAACCCCTACAACCTGTTAAACCGCAGTTTTGAAGTCGGGCTGGCCGAGTTTGCCCATCGTGAAGCCGTCGGCCTGCTGGCCTACTCGCCACTCGGTTTTGGTGTGCTCAGTGGCAAGTACCTGCATGATGCCAAACCGGCAGGTACCCGGTTAGTGATATTCGATCGGTTTACGCGCTATACCAATCCGCAGGCCATTGCCGCCACCGAGGCCTATGTAAAGCTGGCGCAAGACCACGGCCTGGATCCGGCGCAGATGGCACTGGCCTATGTGAACAGCCGCCCATTTCTGACCAGCAACATCATTGGCGCCACCAGCATGGAACAACTGCGCAGCAATATCGACAGCAGCAACATCCGGCTGGATAAAGATGTGCTCCGGGAAATCGAGGCCATACATGCAAAATTTCCCAACCCTGCCCCCTGATTCAAGCTGTCTAAACAGGTAAATTTACCTGTATAATCTTGGAGTTAAGTCATACTGGATAATTACATGAAACTCTCTGCACTGACTGCCATTTCACCCATAGACGGTCGCTACCAGAATAAAACCGAGGCACTCCGAACCATATTCAGCGAATACGGCCTGTTCCGGTTTCGCGTCCAGGTTGAGATCGAATGGCTCAAGGCACTGGCGCAACACCCGGGAATCACCGAGGTCGCACCCTTTACCACGGAATCACTGACGTTACTGGACTCTATAAAAGACAAGTTCAGCGTCGAGGATGCCGAGGCCATCAAGAAGATCGAGCAAACCACGAACCACGACGTGAAGGCGGTTGAATACTTCATCCGCGACCGCATTCAGGACAATCCCGCGCTGGTAAAATCGTCGCAATTTATTCACTTTGCCTGTACCTCGGAAGACATTAATAACCTCAGCCATGCCCTGATGCTCAAAGTGGCACGCGAGGAAGTGTTATTGCCACGCCTGGGACAGATAATAGCGACGCTGAAAGACCTGACCCGGCAGCATGCCGACACGCCGATGTTGTCGCGCACGCACGGACAAACGGCCTCACCGACAACGCTGGGAAAAGAACTGGGCGTCTTTGTCTATCGTCTGCAGCGCCAGCGCAAGCAGCTTGAAGACATCGAATGCCTGGGCAAAATGAATGGTGCGGTAGGTAACTTCAACGCGCACCTGGCGGCCTACCCGGACGTGGACTGGCTGGAACTGTCACAGCAATTTGTTGAAGGCCTTGGCCTGGACTGGAATTCGCACACCACACAGATCGAATCACACGATTACATCGCGGAATATTTCCATGTGTTAATGCGCAGCAATACCATCCTGATCGATCTGTGCCGTGACATCTGGAGTTATATCTCACTCGGCTATTTCAAGTTAAAACTGAAAGAAGGCGAGATCGGTTCCTCTACCATGCCGCACAAGGTCAACCCCATCGATTTTGAAAACGCCGAAGGAAACCTGGGACTGGCCAACGGCATACTCGATCACCTCGCACAAAAGTTACCCGTTTCACGCTGGCAACGTGACCTGACCGATTCAACGGTATTACGTAACATGGGTGTCGGCATCGCGCACACCCTGATTGCATTCGATGCCTGCGAGAAAGGTCTGGGCAAGCTGGACATTAATATTGAACGATTGCAACAGGACCTGGAACAGGCCTGGGAAGTTCTGGCTGAACCGATACAGACCGTCATGCGCCGATATGGCATCGACAATGCATATGAAAAGCTGAAGACACTGACGCGAGGACAGACTATCGGACAAGAGACCCTGGCAGAATTTATTGGCGAACTGGATATCCCTGCAGAGGCAAAACAGCAACTGTTGCAACTGACTCCTCACAACTACGTGGGTAACGCGACACAACTGGCCGAACTGGTAACCAGAAAAGACTAAAGTCACTTTTCGTTATGATGGACTTTTCGGAACAGGTACTGGGCAAATCAACGACAGGGCAAGTTACCATCACTACGCGCGAGGAAAACGCCGCCGCTGCCCTGGAAATGATTCGACAGGCCAAACAGAAAATCGCGATTATTAGCCAGGAACTGGACCCATACGTGTATGACCAGCTTGAATTCAGAGAAGCACTGAAACAGCTGGTACTGAATAATCGTTTTGCCGAGGTACGTATTATCGTATTTAAACCGGAAACTATTGTGCGCCGTGGACACAAGCTGCTTGACCTCGGCAACTACCTGAGCAGCTTTATCCATTTTAAAAAGGTGGCGAAGGAATACAGGTCTTTCAACGAAGCCGTGCTCATCGCTGACGAAGTGGGCTATGTCTTCCGTGAAAATATTGAGCGTTACCGCGGCAAGGTAAACTTCAACAGCCGCAGTGAGTCCAAAAGTTTACTGGATGTATTTGATAACATGTGGGAAGCGTCAAAACCTGATCCAAACCTGCGCCGGGTGATAATTTGAAAAAACTGTTCTTTAATAGTTTGGTAATACTACTCATGGGCTCTGGCAGCGTGCTTGCGGAGTCGATGAAGATCGAGACGATCCCGATGCAGCATCGCCTTGTCTCGGATGTGATACCCATCATCAAGCCGCTTGTCAGCGAGGGTGGCAGCGTTACCGGCATGAATAACAAGCTGATTATCAAAACAACGCCCTCCAACCTGCAGCAAATAAAACAGGTGCTGGAGCAGATAGATTATGCCCCGCGGCGACTGATGATCAGCGTGCGGCAGGATATCGATGGCAATTTCCGCAATCGCGAGGGCGGCCTGTCCGGCAGATATCGTTCCGATAATGTGGACATCACCGTGCCCGATAGAAATCGTGACGGCACCATCGTGCAGGGCAAGGACAGCGAAGGTAACGTCATACGTTATCGCACCGCGGATACACAATCACGTATAGAAGATCGCAACAGTTACCGTGTGCAGACACTGGAAGGTAACCCGGCCTATATAAATACCGGTCAATCAGTGCCCATAGCCAACACCACGACCTATGTCACCCCGGGTGGTGTCGTGGTGCAAGACGGTGTTGAATACCGCAATGTGGCCTCCGGCTTTTACGTACTGCCCCGTCTGCAGGGCGACAATGTCACACTGGCTGTTTCACCTTACATGGAACGCATACATCCAAGCCAGGGAGGAACCTTCGATATCCAGAACCTGGAAACCGTCGCCAGTGGCAAGCTTGGGGAGTGGATCGAGATCGGTGGAGCGGCAGAACACTTCAACGACGATGCCAGGGAAAATACGATCAGCACGAAATCACGTGGGCAGGAGTTGAGGACGATTTTGATCAAGGTTGATGAAGTGAAGTAATTTTTACTTCTTCTTAACATTGATTGCGCTTTAATCAGCTTCCTGCTTTTCTTTACTTCACAAATCTTTTTTATATTGCTTTCGCCTTGATGGCGAGTACCTTTTCTTTGCGTGGTCAAAGAAAAGGTACCAAAAGAAAGACCACCCTTAGGCATCTAGTCGCTACGCGATACCCTCGGTTTCATTTATTTCTTACGGCACGTGCATAGAGGACTCCTGTCCTCAATGCACTCTCGCAACGTCCATGTTGCTCCGGCCGTGAAATAAATGAAGCCTCGGCGAGATGCAAGGGGATGTTCATAATATCCCGTTCTGTCATGCCGAGGAGACATCAGGAACAGGGTTAATTGTGCAGGACGCACAATTAAGCGCATTGCGTCAGGACGACGCTATGCGCGACCCGTTGTGACGGATGACGACGAGGGTAGCCGTAGGCCATGACAGCAGGGCGGCCTTTTTCTTGGCTACTTCTTTTTGGCCGTGCAAAAAGAAGTGGCTCGCCGCTAATAGGCGAAACCAGTATCAATCCGCGGCAAAAAAGAATTTAGATTCTCTCCCTTCTGACTGTTAAAATACCGCCCAAAATCCCGCAGCCAAGATACCCGATTTAGATGTTAATACTGCCAGGCGGCAACGCCCTTTCTGACTTTCGTATCAACAAACTTGTTACCTCACTGCAAAGCCGCGTTGCGGAAATCTCCGGTATAACAACCCGCTACGTTCATTACGTGCAACTCCGGGATGATTTGTCAGAATCCGGGCATGCCCAACTGGAAACGATACTGGGTTACGGAGCCCCGGCCAAAGATGCTAGCAACCCGGTTGGACAACTGATCGTTATCCCGCGTCCGGGCACGATTTCACCCTGGTCCAGCAAGGCCACGGACATACTGCATAATTCCGGCCTGTTAAGTGTTGAACGCGTGGAGCGTGGGCTCACCTATTTTCTTGAAACGGCCGATGACAAACCACTGGAGCAAAACCAGCTGGAATCCATCCTTGCCGAAGTCCATGACCGCATGACCGAGGTGGTCATCGTCGACAACAACGAGGCCGAGGCACTGTTTGCCCATGCCGACCCGGCATTGTTACAGCATATTGATATACTCGGCGACGGTATCGCTGCACTGGAAAAGGCCAATACCGACATGGGACTGGCGCTGGCGGATACGGAAATCGCCTACCTGTTCCAGAATTTTACCGACCTGGGCCGCAACCCGACCGACGTCGAACTGATGATGTTTGCCCAGGCCAACTCTGAACATTGCCGGCACAAGATCTTCAATGCCGAATTCACTATCGACGGTGAGAAACAGCCCTATTCACTATTTAAAATGATACGCCATACCCATGAGGCCAACCCGGGCAAGGTATTGTCTGCCTATCATGACAATGCCGCCGTAATGCAAGGCTACCGGGGAACGCGCTTTGTGACCGATGGCAAGCAACGGGCATATCGTTATGTCGAGGAAGACATTCATATCCTGATGAAGGTGGAAACGCATAACCACCCGACCGCGATCTCGCCCTACCCTGGCGCCGCCACCGGTGCCGGCGGTGAAATTCGTGACGAGGCGGCAACCGGTCGTGGCGCCAAGCCCAAGGCCGGGATGACAGGTTTTGCCGTTTCCAATCTCAGGATCCCCGGTTTTATCCAGCCCTGGGAAACCGATTACGGCAAACCGGATCGCATTGTTTCTGCACTGGATATCATGATCGAGGGGCCTATCGGTGCGGCCTCCTATAATAATGAATTTGGTCGCCCTGCCCTGTGCGGTTATTTCCGCAGCTATGAACAACGTCAGCCAGATGGTGTGATCCGTGGCTATCACAAACCGATCATGCTGGCCGGCGGCTACGGCATGATCCGGGACGGACATGTTGAAAAACAACCAATACCGGCCGGGGCTAAACTGATCGTGCTGGGCGGACCGGCCATGTTGATTGGTCTCGGTGGTGGTGCTGCCTCTTCCATGGCATCGGGCAGCAGTGCGGCCGCGCTGGACTTTGCCTCGGTACAACGTGATAACGCCGAGATGGAGCGCCGTTGCCAGGAAGTGATTGATCGCTGTTGGGCCATGGGTGACAACAACCCCGTGTTGAGTATTCACGATGTCGGTGCCGGCGGTTTATCCAACGCCATGCCGGAGCTGGTCAGCGCCAGTGATCGCGGTGCCCGACTGGAACTGCGCAAGATTCCCAATGATGAACCCGGCATGTCGCCCATGGGCATCTGGTGTAATGAATCACAGGAACGCTATGTACTTGCAATCGCACCGGAACAGATAGAAGTATTTGAACAGCTATGCCTGCGCGAACGTGCACCGTTCGCCGTACTGGGCGAAGCCACCGAACAACAACAGCTGTTGTTAAACGACAGCCACTTTGACAATCGCGCTATCGACATGCCGATGTCGGTACTGCTTGGCAAGATGCCGGCCATGCAACGTGATGTTACAAGTCACACTACGCATGCGACCGGTTTTGATACGGGCAATATAACAATCGATGACGCCATACAGCGCGTACTGAAATTACCCACCGTGGCCAGTAAACAATTTCTGATTACTATTGGTGACCGCAGCATATCTGGCCTGGTCGTGCGCGACCAGATGGTCGGACCGCACCAGGTACCGGTCGCCGATTGCGCCGTGACCAGTTCCTCGTACCACGACTACACGGGTGAAGCGATGGCCGTGGGTGAACGTACACCCATTGCCTTGATCGATGCGCCTGCCTCGGGACGCATGGCTATCGCCGAAGCCCTGCTGAATATTTGTGCGGCCCGTATCCTGAAACTGGATGACATCGTGTTATCCGCCAACTGGATGGCCGCATGCGGTGAACCGGGACAGGATGCCGAGCTTTACGCTACCGTCGCTGGCGTCAGTCAATTGTGCCAGCAACTGGGAATCGCCATACCGGTAGGCAAGGACTCCCTGTCGATGAATACGGTCTGGCAGGATGATACTGAACATAAAAAAGTGACGGCACCCTTATCATTGAACATCTCGGCCTTTGCCCGTGTCGCCGACGTGCGCCAGTCGCTTACACCCGAATTACAACGGCTGGAAGACACTTACCTGTTGTTTATCGATCTTGCACAGGGTAAGCAACGGCTCGGGGGATCGGCGCTTAGCCAGGTCTATGAGCAACCTGGTAACGAGGCACCCGACGTTGTCGATGTGAATAACCTGAAAGGATTTTTCAGTGCACTGCAAATCCTGAACGAGTCCGACCTGGTCCTGGCTTACCACGACCGCTCCGACGGTGGTCTGCTTGTCACGCTTGCCGAAATGGCGTTTGCCGGACATACCGGCATAGACATCGACTGTGTTGATGAACAACTGGTTGATTTCCTGTTCAACGAGGAACTGGGCGCGGTGATTCAAATACAGCGCAAGGACGAGAAACAGGTCAGGGAGGCATTTGCCAATGCCGGCCTTGGCAGTGAGGCACTACATGCGATCGCAGAACCCAACATGGATGGTCACTTCAGCATACGACAGGCAGGCACAACAATTTATTCTACGACAATAGCTGACCTGCAGCAGGCGTGGGCAGAGACCAGTTACCGTATCCAGTCCCTACGTGATAACCCGGCCTGTGCACAAAGTGAGTTCGATTTAATCAGTGATGACAGCCACACCGGCCTGTTCCTCGATGCACGGTTTGAACCAGGCGAGGTGCCGGCACCCGCCGTGCATACCGGCAGTAAACCCAACATGGCCATCCTGCGTGAACAAGGTGTCAACGGCCAGGTGGAAATGGCCGCCGCTTTTGATCGTGCCGGTTTCAATGCTGTCGATGTACATATGCAGGACCTGATTAACGGCGATACCGATCTAAAGGAATTCCATGGACTGGTTGCCTGCGGTGGTTTTTCTTACGGGGACGTACTCGGTGCCGGTGGTGGCTGGGCCAGGACCATACTTTACAACGAACGCCTGACCGAGATGTTTTCCAGGTTCTTTACCCGCGAAGACAGTTTTGCCCTGGGCGTCTGTAACGGCTGCCAGATGATGTCCCAACTGCGGGACTTGATCCCGGGCGCACAACACTGGCCTGACTTTGTCCGCAATGAATCAGAACAGTTCGAAGCAAGACTGGTGATGGTGGAGGTCCTGGATTCGCCTTCTATCCTGTTCACGGGGATGTCCGGTTCCAGGCTACCGGTGGTCGTAGCACACGGTGAGGGGCGTATCATGAAGGCGACCGGTTCCCCGGCTGCATTGCGCTATATCGACAGCCAGGGCCAGCCCACGGAACGCTATCCATTAAACCCGAACGGTTCCAGCCATGGCCTGACCTCTGTCACCAGTGATGACGGGCGCTTTACGATCATGATGCCGCACCCGGAACGTGTATTTCTCAGTAAGCAATACTCCTGGTTACCGTCCGACTGGAACAGTGAATACAGCCCCTGGATGCAGATATTTCTGAACGCCCGCAAGGCACTGGACTAAACTACCGGGCACCAAGCCGTACACCCGCGGCCATCAGTGTGATCACGATCTGATTTAATTCACCAGCCACGCCTGTGGCATAGTCAATGAGTAAACCTGACTATGCCATTTCGAAGGACGACTCCAGGGATGGAAGAGGTTGAGTGACGCCGGATGCCAAAACCGAATGAAATGACTGAGAAATCTGTAATTTATGGTTGGTAATGATTTCTCGCTAGAGCTCGAAACGACAAACTTTGCCATGAACCGGGCACCAGACCACTGGACTGCCTCCAGTACATGTTTTATAAACTGTTTCATGGTTAAATCCACACGCATATCAGACGAAGACCGTGCCTTGTTTCGCGACGCTATCGGCGAGATCACGCCTATCAGGAAGCAACGCGTTTTACCTGAGAAGAAAAGGCCTGTTGCTCGACCACTTCAGAGAGAAGCCGACGATCATTCGGTCATGGTGGAATTACTCGATAGTGAATTTGATCCCGCCGAACTGGAGATGGGTGATGAACTGCTCTTCCTCAAACCAGGTATACAAAAACAGGCACTGCGAAAACTACGCCGCGGGCAATTCCCGGTAGAGGCAGAACTCGACCTGCATGGAATGAGAGTGGCAGAGGCAAGAGCAGAACTGGCCGGGTTCCTGAAACAATGCCAACGCCGTGCGCGCCGCTGCGTCAGGATCATCCATGGCAAGGGCCTTGGCTCAAAGGACAAGAAGCCTGTTATAAAAAACAAACTTAACAACTGGTTACAACAACGCGATGAAGTACTCGCGTATTGTTCAGCGCGGCAAATTGATGGCGGAACCGGTGCCATTTATTTGCTATTAAAAAAGTCCTGTTAGACAATAATTAGTACAAAAGTACTAATTACAACAAACAAGGATGAAATGGAATGCTGCCTTTATCTACTGAAGAGGTCTCTGCCGGGTACCTGACTAGTAATGTACTTATTATCGACGACCAGTCGACAAGTCTTAACATCCTGTCCGAGATTGTTAAAAGCACCCATGTTGATGTTCAGGTTAAAACATGCAGCAAGCCTATTGAGGCACTGCAACATATCAAAAAATACCCGCCTGATTTAATTATTACCGACTACATGATGCCGGGACTAAACGGCATTGAACTCACCCGCCAGATTAGAGAAATTACCGGCTGTAAAAATATTCCAATCATTATGGTCACTATCATGCAGGATAAAGCTTTACTGCATGAAGCCCTGGAAAGCGGAGTCACTGATTTCCTGCAGAAACCCTTTGATCATAACGAGTGCAAGGCTCGCTGCCGAAACCTGCTTGAACTGGCCAGGCATCAAAACAGGCTCGAACAAAAAAGCAATATCCTGCAACAGGAACTTGATAAAAACCTGAACCAGGTTTATCTCAGAGAAAGGGAAACGCTGAACAGACTAACCCGGGCCTGTGCTTACAAGGACTGTATAACTGGCGAACACCTGCAGCGCATAGGCAAGCTCAGCAGGTTGATAGCCATGGAACTGGGTTTGTCAGATTACATAGCTGAACTAATCGAGATTGCCTCTCCCCTGCATGACTTGGGCAAGATTGCGATACCGGACAATATCCTGTTGAAACGCGGCAAGCTCACAGATGATGAATTCAATGTTATGAAAACGCATACCACTATAGGCTATGACATACTCAAGGAGAGCCCTTCGCCTTACCTGCAAACCGGAGCACTGATAGCACTGAACCACCACGAGAAATTTGACGGTAGTGGTTACCCGTTTGGTCAGAGAGGTGAAGAGATTCCACTCGAAGCCAGGATTGTGACGGTTGCTGATGTATTTGATTCGCTGACCAATCATCGACCGTACAAAAAAGCCTGGCCACTGGACGAGACCCTGGAATATATTACCAGTGTACAAGGCAGCCACCTGGATCCGAACTGCGTTAAGGCGCTGTTCAGTATTTTAAAAAGATCAGACAACCAGGTCGGTCCAGACTCGTGGAAGGGACTAAATTTATAGTGACATGAGCTTTTTGAATTATATAAGGCAACGCCTGGCAAATCGTGAGGATTCCGAACATGCCCAGTGTCTGGTGCGCCTTGGAATTGGCGGTTTATGGTATCTATACGTAGCCGTTCTGCATAGCTATCACACTTCGCTACCTGCGGAGGCCCTGGTTATACCGGTCATCTACTTCTTCCTGGTGATTGCTTCTTTCTTATGGATACTGGCGAATCCCGCGCCGCTCCCGTTCAGAAGATTCACCAACATGTTCATCGATTCCTTCCTGCTTTCTTATACACTTCTGTATCTCGATGAGTTTGGAGCAGCATTGATCGGAACATACTTGTTAATCACTTTCGGCTATGGCTTCCGTTTTGGTAACAAGTACCTGTTCACCTGTATGTTCTTTAACCTGATCGGGTTTGCGCTGGTTATTAAATATATCCCTTTCTGGCGCGATCACCTGCTGTTGAGCTATGGCAGCATGATTGCCATGGTTATATTAACTGTCTATGTGTCCAGACTGATTTCGCTATTGCAAAATGCCATTGACGCAGCGAATGAGGCCAATGAGGCAAAGAGCCAGTTCCTGGCAAACATGAGCCATGAAATTCGTACGCCTTTAAACGGCGTGATAGGCATGAGCACCTTATTGACAGAAACGGAACTGACACCGAAACAGAAGGATTACTCGCTGACCATCAATGCCTCGGCAAAAACCCTGTTGTCACTGATTAATGACATACTGGATATTTCAAAAATAGAAGCCGGTAAAATCACGCCTGAAAATGTCGATTTCGATTTGCACGCGACAATCAATTCCACAGCGACCATGCTGAACCTGCAGGCACATAAGAAAGGGTTGAAATTTATTGTTCATATTTCTCCGAATGTGCCATTTTTACTCAGAGGTGATGAACAGCATTTACGCCAGATACTTATTAACCTTGTCAGTAATGCCATCAAGTTTACCGAGAGTGGCTCGATCGAAATATATGTTCGTAAAGTTGATACACCCGATTTCAAGAACAGGATTCGTTTTGAGGTAGTCGATACCGGAATGGGTATCGCCGAAAAAGACAAGGACAGACTGTTCGATAAATTTACCCAGGCAGATGAATCAATTACAAAAAAATACGGTGGCACAGGTTTGGGGATGGCCATTTCGAAACAACTGGTCGAACTGCTTGATGGCCACATCGACGTTACCAGTGAACCTGGTAAGGGTTCGACCTTCTGGTTTGAGCTTGATTTTGAATTGCAGGAGATGTTGTCCGAGGAAGACCATACCAATATCAATTTCAAAAAAATCAACCTGCTGATAGTCAGCCCAATAAAGCAGCAGTCACACCCTGTACAGGAACACCTTTCATACTGGTCTGTTAATTGTCATTACGCAAATAATGCCCAACAAGCGCTTCAACTTCTCTCTGATTCTGCGCAATCAAGTCGTTGCTACCATGCGGTGTTCGTCTATCAAAAGCACCTTGATACCAATCCGTTTAAATTTATAGAGCAGGCACAGTCACTGGACACTTATGTCAACCTGCCTTTTATACTGATTAACGATTATCTCGACACTCCTGTCGACGAGGCACGCCTGTTAAAAGCCGGTTATGCATCAACAATAAAAAGCAATATTGACCGGGTTATGTTGTTCAGGGTACTGCATGCCGCCATATCCGGAATAGATTCTGAACCATCCTTGCATAATGTCGAGAAAGTGCTGGACAACAACCAACGTTCTGAGTCTGTTACCGGACTGCGAATTCTGGTTGGTGAAGATAATGAAACAAACCGCAAGGTTATCCGAAATATACTTGAGCACGCGGAGCATCATGTGACATTGGCTGAAGATGGCGAGGCTGTACTGGATATACTGGAAGAACACGATTTTGATGTGATTATTCTTGATATGCAGATGCCGGTCATGGGAGGCATAGAAGCGGCACAGATTTACCGGTACATGTATCCGGAAAAGAGAACAACACCTATCCTGATACTCACTGCAAATGCAACTACAGAGGCAATGAAGGCGTGTGAGGAGGCGAAGCTTGATGGTTACCTGACCAAACCTGTCGAACCCGCCAGGTTACTGGATAAAATTTACAAGGTGATTGATGTCCAGAATATTGCTGATAGCGGAAAGAAACATATACAGGACAGCAAAAATGTTATTGAAATACATAATCCCGATAACATTCCAATCATAGACATCAAGCTGATGAACTCACTTATGGACATGTCGAAAGACAGGCAGTTCCTGCCCAAACTGGTCGACGGTTATATTCGTGACAGCCGGACTACAATTGAAAAAATCGAGGCCGGTATAAACGACGATATGCATGAAGCCATTGCTCGTCTTGCACATGCACTGGATGGTAGCTCGCGCTCTATCGGCGCCAAACGCCTGTCCAGGATCGCAGATAAACTCTCGAAAAAGTCATATCTTCAGCATGCTACTTCGCTGCAAGCAGACCTCGATGAAATAAAGCATGTGTTTCGTGATACGGAATCCGCAATGCTTGCTTTTATTGAAAAGAAACAAAGTAATTCCGTGTAAATTGCGGCAACGTCCTTGTTGCCGGTATTGATACGCAACCGCATCAGGCCGCTTCGGCCAGTTGCACCGCGTCTGTTTTTTCCACCAGGTACGGGCTGGTAGGAATGCCGTTGAAATCCTGCCAACGATGGTTGTCATAATCGTAGAGCTTGCAACGTGACATCGTGACAAGGAAATCACGCAGGCTGAATTTCACAACGTTCATCTCGTCACCCAGCTGCAGTGTCAATCGCTCCTGCGCCTTGTTCAGGTGATACAGCGGTATCCTGGGGTCAACATGATGTGCCGTGTGCTCCATGATGTTATGGCTAACCATGTTGAACCAGCGTGGGTACTGGACGTGCATGGTAAAGTCTTCCTGGCTACCGATATCATTACGCTCATCGATACTATCGCTCCACGGTATGGTTTCGTGAGTATGGTGCTGATAAACGGTAAACCCCATCATGAAATTCCATATTGCGAAGGGAAGCACGCAGGCCAGAAGCACCAGCTCCAGTGCCGAAGTATGCGCTAACAGGTTACCAGTGAGTGTCAGCAGGGCAATATAACCACCCAGGCAAGAGACAAGAAAAGCAAAATCGGCCATGGCTTTATTGTCTCGTTTATCATTACCGGTGAATGGGTAAAACTTGTGTTTCCACCATCTTTCGATCATGTAATAAAACATGATACCGGCCGGGCTTCTGTACAGTTTCTCCAGTTGTTGCCGCCACACAGGTAGTGCATCGAACTCCGCCCTGGACATCGGTGACCATGAGTTAATGCCCTTGACGTTATTCGATTGATGATGATTGCGGTTGTGCTCTTCCAGCCAGAGCGTGTAATTGTGCAAGGAGGGTAGAAAGGCAACCCGCGCGATTAACTGGTTTGCCCTCTTGCTGCTGGTGTAGGCACCATGCGCAGCGTCATGCCCTATGACGAACAGAGATGCTATTTTCAAGCCGGCCAGGATTGAGCAGCCGATTTTTAACGACATGCTTTCCAGGAATACGACGCCGGCAAGCAGGGCAAGGTAGAGAAGTATATCTATAAAAAATATGCTGTACGCCAGTCCATCTGACGGTTTGGCATAATCACTTACAGATAAACGCAATTGCTTGGTGTTGAGCTTTTCCATTTTATTCACCTTCATAATGGTTCAGTTGATAATTCCGAAGTCTACTCATGCAGAAACTGAATTGATTATTTGATTGCTGCGTATGGAGTGTTTCTTTTGACTACGCACAAGACGTGACATGGTTCTTAAGTCCTTGTCGGAAATCTCGAACGCGGCCTCCACCCAGATTTCGCCTATATCAATCAGGTCCTGATAGTTAATAGGGCTGGAAATCTGCCTCGTTTTGCGCAGGCATTTCAGGGTGTTGAGTCTTTTTCGGTTACTACGCATAAAGGCATTTACGGCATCCACACCATCACCATCTTCAACAACCTGGTCGATGACACCGATGTCCTCAAGCTCGCTGGCACGGTAAAGATTACCGCTTAGCATCAGTTTCTCAGCTGTTTTCGGGCTGACTCTTTGCGTAAGCAGGTTGTAGGCACCCATGCCTGGAAACAGGTTGAACAATACTTCCGGGAAACCCATCTCTGCACTCTCTTCAGCAATCACTACCTGGCTTGAGAGCGCAGCTTCAAATCCGCCTCCCAGTGCATTGCCATGGATCAGTGAAATGGTTGTGATGTCGAATTCACGACCGATATAGCTGTAGTAAACGGCATCAATGCATAATTTGGCGTAATGCCTTAATGCTGCACGGTCTCCACTTTCTATACAGCTGATGAAATACTCGAGATCACCACCGAAACTGAATACCGGGTGATTTGAAGTAATCACACAGTAGTCTATTTCGACAGATGTACCATTACAGGCGAGTTTGCCATCGTGATGGCGCAGGATGTTCTGGAACTTGTCCAGTTCACTTAACAGCTTAATGGTGTAACAGGAACGCGGTTTAGAGTTGAAATAAAGCCATACCGCTTTCATTTCAGGATCGATATACAGGTCAAGTTCTTCAAACTTGTTGAGTAGCAGTTCACTGCTGTATCTAACGTTATCCATGATCTTCCTCCAGTTTTATGACGAAAAAACGTGACAAAAAAATTGAAGTCACGAAGTTAATTAACCAAGCATCAAAATGCTTGATACCAAACTAGAAGAGATTGCAAGTTTTGAAAAGTAAAAAGAGGAGAAAAAAGACTAACTTGTGGACAATAAAACAACGGCATAGGCAACGATGCCCTCGCCCCTGCCAACGAACCCCATGCGTTCGGTTGTGCTCGCCTTGATATTGATTTGATCGGTATCAATACCGAGGTCACTGGATAGATTTGCTTTCATTTCAGTAAGATGCGGTGCCATCTTGGGAGACTGCGCGAGAATAGTGATATCGGCATTGATCAACGCATAAGCATTTTTACTCATTAAATCATTCACTTGCCTAAGCAATATGCGGCTATCTATGCCCTCGAATTCAGGGTCATTATCAGGGAAATAGCTGCCAATATCACCAAGGCCCATGCCGCCAAGCAAGGCATCACACAGGGCATGAATGACCGCGTCGGCATCAGAATGGCCTTCCAGACCCTTTTCATACGGAATGGTGACGCCACCCAGGACCAGGTCACGCCCTTTCACGAGTCGATGCGTGTCATACCCGTGCCCAATTCGCATTTTTTTTATATCACTCATGTAAGGTAGGTTTCTGCCTGCTTAAGATCATCTTTGTGGGTGATTTTTATGTTTTCGTGATGGCCTTCAACTAATTTTGGTCGGTACCCGTGTAGCTCGATGGCCATCGCCTCATCCGTCACCATCAGCCCCTTTTCAAGTACATGTTGCAAGGCATCAAGCAATTTCCGGTAGCGAAACATTTGTGGCGTCTGTGCATGCCAGAGATTTTCACGTTCTACTGTTTCGGTGATTTCATTTTCGCTATTGGCGCGCTTCATGGTGTCTCGACAAGGTAATCCCAGTATGCCACCAACCTCATGTCCATCCAGTTCATGAAGCAGGCGATCC
This sequence comes from Gammaproteobacteria bacterium, assembly GCA_965229565.1. GTDB lineage: Bacteria > Pseudomonadota > Gammaproteobacteria > Eutrophobiales > Eutrophobiaceae > JANQNX01. The sequence continues at coordinate 2,529,245 of OZ245888.1, forward strand.
AGTGCCTGTTGGCCCAGGCACGGGCGGGCAGCATCATGCACCAACACCCAGTCATTCGCTTGCGCGCGATCTGCCAGGCATACCACCGCATTAGTCACGGAGTTAAAACGTTCCTGGCCACCAGGCGCAACAATAATTTTTTCATGCGCAGAAATTGTTAACCCGGGCCAATAGTTGTCATCGCTGGCAACGGCAATGGCGATACCGGCAATATCGTCACGATTGATAAAACACTCGATGGTATGTTCGAGAATGGTCTTGCCATGAATCTCTATGTATTGCTTTGGCTTGTCAGCGCCAACCCGTTTACCTATACCGGCGGCAGGTATCGCTACCCAGTATTGAACGTCTTCAGGCATGCGCTAGTTTGTATTGGTCTGTGCTGCCGTGTAATCGATGATTTGGTAAAAAGTCTCATCGTACTTGATCATACCCATTTCACTACGCGCCCGTTCTTCAATGGCCTCGTAGCCTTGCTTGAGATCACGCACCTCGGCCGCAAGTGACTGGTTACGTTCCAGTAACTGGTTATTCTCGAATTCAATTTGTGCGATCTGCTGCTTGAGTTGGTTGACCTCGGTCAGGCTGCCATTACCCACCCATAACCGGTATTGCAAGAGTACCAGCAGCAGTACAAATACAATGGTCATTGGTTTCATACGTATCTTCCGATCCGTTATTTCAAATTGTAAAAGGTATCCCTGCCGGGATAGCTTGCCTTGCTACCTAACTGGTCTTCAATTTTCATCAAGCGGTTATACTTCGCGACACGATCAGAACGTGACAGTGATCCAGTCTTGATCTGGCCGGCCGAAGTTGCAACTGCCAGGTCGGCAATGGTGGTATCTTCTGTTTCACCGGAACGATGCGATATCACGGCGGTATAACCTGCTTTCTTCGCCATGTCGATCGCGGCCAGGGTTTCTGTCAGCGAACCAATCTGGTTGACCTTGATCAGGATGGAGTTACCCACGCCCTTATCGATCCCTTCCTGCAGGATACTGGTGTTGGTAACAAACAGGTCATCACCTACCAGCTGTACATCAGCACCCAGCTCATCGGTTAACAACTTCCAGCCATCCCAGTCATCCTCGGCCATACCATCTTCCATGGTAATGATGGGGTACTTATCAAACCAGGGCAGCAGGTAATCAAGGAATTCCTGTGCCGATAATTTTTTATTCTCGGATTCCAGCGTATAAACGCCGTCTTTATAGAATTCTGAACTGGCAACGTCCAGTCCCAACAGCATATCGTCACCGGCCTTGTAACCGGCCTTGCCTATGGCTTCCAGGATGACCTCGATGGCTTCCTCGTTGGAAGACAGGTTGGGCGCAAAACCACCTTCATCGCCTACCGTCGTTCCAAGGCCACGCTTTGATAACACAGACTTCAATGCATGGAACACCTCGGTACCGTAGCGCACTGCCTCACGAATGCTTCCTGCGCCCACCGGTAAGATCATGAATTCCTGCATGTCCACGCTGTTATCAGCATGCGCACCACCATTGATGATATTCATCATCGGTACCGGCATCTGGAACGGCCCATCACCACCCAGGTAGGCATATAGTGGCAAACCGTTTTCATTGGCGGCCGCATGTGCGGTGGCCATGGATACAGCGAGAATGGCATTGGCACCCATGTTTTCCTTGTTTTCCGTACCATCCAGTTCGATCATGGTCTGGTCAATATCGGCCTGGTCAGTGACTTCCTTGCCAGACAGCGCCGGGGCAATCCTGTCATGTATATTGGCAATCGCCGTAAGCACACCTTTACCAAGGTAGCGCTTGTCATCCATGTCACGCAGTTCCAGTGCCTCGCGTACACCGGTCGACGCACCGGAGGGGACCATGGCACTGCCAACAGCACCCTTTGTTGTGTAGACCTCGGCTTCAATGGTCGGGTTGCCTCTTGAGTCCAGCACCTCGCGGGCAATAATCTTGTTTATCGCTGACACTTGTTATCCTCTTTGTTCTAATTCTTGATTGTCTTGTCTATTGCGCACAGTGTTTCCAGTAACTCCGGCATCCTGTCCAGTGGCCAGGAATTGGGACCGTCACTTAACGCTTTGTCCGGGTCCGGGTGGGTCTCCATGAACAGGCCGGAAATGCCAACGGCAATGGCAGCACGGGCCAGGGTAGGAACAAATTCTCGCTGCCCACCGGAAACCTTACCGGCGCCGCCCGGCATTTGTACAGAATGTGTAGCATCAAACACAACCGGTGCCCCGGTTTCCCGCATCACCACCAGCGAACGCATGTCCGATACGAGATAATTATATCCGAATGAGGCACCCCGCTCACACACCATGATCTGGTCGTTTCCTGTCGCGCGGGCCTTTTCAACAACGTTGGTCATGTCCCACGGTGCCAGGAACTGGCCTTTCTTGATATTCACCGGCAAACCCTGGCTGGCAACCGACTGGATATAGTTGGTCTGTCGACACAAGAATGCCGGCGTTTGCAACACATCGACCACGCTGGCTACTTCGTCCAGTGGCGAATCCTCGTGCACATCGGTCAAAACCGGAACGCCGATTGACTTCCTGACCGCTGCCAATGCCTTTAGACCGGCCTCGATACCGGGGCCACGAAAACTGTCATGTGAACTGCGGTTGGCCTTGTCGAAAGACGATTTGAATATAAAGGGAATATTCAGCGCCGTCGTCATTTCCTTGAGCGTACCGGCAACATCGGTAATCAACTGCTCGCTTTCAATAACACAGGGACCGGCGATCAGGAAAAAAGGCTGATCCGGTCCAACTTCAAAATCACATAGCCGCATTCTGGGTCAGCTCCTCGCGTGAGTCACGGTAGTTAATCGCGGCTTCAATAAAACCGGTAAATAATGGATGGCCATCGCGTGGAGTGGACGTAAACTCGGGATGGAACTGACAGCCAATAAACCAGGGGTGACCCGGTATTTCAATCATCTCAACCAGTTCGCCATCCATGGATAAGCCCGCGATGCGCATGCCGGTCTTTTCCAGCTGTTCACGGAATGTATTATTAAATTCATAACGGTGCCGATGACGCTCGGTTATCACATCCTGCTTGTATAGTTGTTTCGCCAGGGTGCCATCCAGTAACCGGCACTGTTGTCCACCCAGGCGCATGGTGCCACCCAGGTCAGAGGCCTCGTCACGTTGTTCAACATTGCCAGATGCATCGCGCCACTCGGTTATCAAGGCAATCACGGGGTTTTGTGAATCCTTGTCAAACTCGGTACTGTTGGCATCTTCAAGCCTGGCCAGGTCGCGCGCAATCTCTACCACGGCCAACTGCATCCCGAGACAAATACCGAGATAAGGGACGTTGTTTTCACGCGCGTAACGTATGGCCGCGATCTTGCCCTCGATACCGCGGTTACCAAAACCGCCCGGGACCAGTACAGCGTCCATGCGGCTCAGGCAGTCCGGGCCATTACGCTCTATCTCTTCTGCATCAACATAGGAGATCTTAACCTGGTTCCTGGTTTGTACACTGGCATGGGTCAGTGCTTCGGAGAGTGATTTATAGGAATCGGCCAGTTCGATGTACTTGCCCACCATGGCTATGTTGACATCGCCTTCGGGGTGGTCGAGTGCCTTTACGACATTATCCCATTCGATCAGATCTGCCTTTGGAATATTCAGCCTGAACTTGTCGATGACGATGTCATCCAGCCCCTGCTCGTGCAATACCTTGGGAATCTTGTAGATATTATCGACATCAACTGCCGAGATAATGGCTGATTCACTGACGTTGGTGAACAGCGCCATCTTTTTTCGTTCGGCTTCCGGCAACGGTTTGTCCGTGCGACATAACAGGCAGTCGGGTTGAATACCGATAGAGCGAAGCTCCTTAACGGAGTGCTGGGTTGGCTTGGTTTTTATCTCGCCTACTGCGGCAATATAGGGCACCAGCGTCAGGTGCATGAACAGTGTATTTTCAGGGCCATACTCAATACGCATCTGGCGTATGGCTTCCAGGAACGGCAGTGACTCAATGTCACCCACAGTACCGCCGATTTCTACCATGGCGATATCCGCATCACCGGCTCCCTCGACAATACAGCGTTTTATTTCATCAGTAATATGCGGAATGACTTGCACGGTTCCGCCCAGGTAGTCACCACGACGTTCTTTCTGAATAACGTTCAGGTAAATCCGACCTGTTGTGTAATTGTTACGCTTGCCCATGGTCGTGCGCACGAAGCGCTCATAGTGACCCAGGTCAAGGTCGGTCTCGGCTCCATCATCGGTCACATAGACCTCACCGTGCTGAAACGGGCTCATTGTGCCCGGGTCTACATTTATGTAGGGATCAAGTTTGAGTAGCGTAATGTTAAGTCCGCGCGCCTCAAGGATAGCGCCCAGTGACGCCGAGGCAATGCCCTTCCCCAATGATGAAACCACGCCACCGGTGATAAAAATATAACGTGTCATAAGACTGCACCTGCACAGGCGTAAAATTCAGAGGGAGTTGGATTATACGATTTGATTAAATCGTTTATGGGGTAAAAACTTGACCTAAATAACAGCATATTCAGGGATAGCTATGCTATCAGATAAGTTCTGGATTCACCATCCACGAAAGAGCATTATTTAAAAATAATCAGGCTATCACCGTTCGGTATTGTTTCTCGATATCCTCGGGGGTAATGATGCCGTTTATGCGGTCAGCCGATTGACCCAGCCTGGTAATGGCATACAAGGCCTCGGCCTCGCTACTACTAATGACCTGCTGGGCATGCTGCAGTGTTGATTCCAGCGTGATGGCAGCCAGCTGTCGACGCTTGGCCGGGATCTCCAGCAGTTCAACCTTTTCACTATCATCTTTCTCCAAGAAACGTGCCAGGTCCGCTGCCGGCATCAACAGGTTGCTGTCCTCTTTTCGACGGATAAGCACCCAGTCCGGATTGTCTTTCAGGTACGCGACCGCTGCCTGCCTTTCGACAACCGGTTCAGCAATCACGAAGGAGCGGTTGATAACCGATTCCAGGCCGATACGGCGCAGGTGCTGGGCAATGGGGTCGTTCCTGTAATCAAGGCCAAATTGCTTGAACTGGCTCATGAAGAACGACTCGGACTTGAACACCTCCTGTGCGGTCAGGTTGGCGCTGACCACGGCCAGCATCGCCGGAAACACGATATCGTGACTGCCGGTTAATTCCAGCAAGGCCAGTAATGCAGCCAACGGTGCCTGCAAGGTGGCACTCATCATGGCACCCGCGCCTAACAGGGCATACAGGCCAGAACCGGAATGTGGCACACCGATCAGAGTTAATACATGTGCCAGCATGCCACCGACCACGGCACCAATGACCAGGCTGGGACTGATTAATCCCCCGGGGATACTGAAACCAACGCAGATCGATGTCGCCATTAACTTGGCCACCAGGATGATCGCCAGGCCGAGAATACCTATCTGGCCAAGTACGACGGCATTGACGGTGTCATAACCCACCCCCATGACCTCCGGGCTGATGAGGGCTATCACGCCAACGATTAACCCGGCCAGGGCCATGCGCAACCAGATAACAATATTTTGTCCGTACTCGGTGAGTTGCCTGGTCAGGCGAATGAACAGGCTGGCAACGGCGCCCATGATCATGCCCATGACCACGACCAGCGGCAGGTCGAGCATGGATTCAAGGCGTATATCCTGGATGATGAAGATCTCCTCCGTGCCGAACACCAGCCGTGACACTACCGTGGCACTGACCGCGGCCAGTATCACCGGGGTAAAACCGGCAATGGTGTACTCCATCAGGATGACTTCCATGGCAAAGATGACCCCGGCCAGTGGTGTGTTAAACGCCGCGGCCACGGCCGCTGCCGTACCACAGCCAACCAGGGTGCGAATACTGTTGTTTGGCAAGCGCAGGTACTGGCCAAACAGGCTGGCCGTACCGGCACCGAGATGCACGCTCGGCCCCTCCCTGCCCACGGACTGGCCGGAGACAACCGCGATCACGCCGCCGACAAATTGCATGACCATGTTCTTCAATGGCAGGTGACCCTCGTTGTAGGCCAACCGTTCCAGCACGTGCAGGATACCGACCCGCATTGGGGTGCGGGAGGCGAGGTAAAACATCAGGCCCAGTACCAGTCCGCCGATGCTGGCCAGTAACAAACGCTGCTGCCAGTGCAGTGCCTCGTAGTTCTCGAAATGGCCCGGTAAAAATCCGGCCTGGGTCAATTCCATGCTCAGGCGAAACAGGCTGATAACCACGCCCACGGCCACGCCGCTGACCAGGCCCAGCAACGACAGTACGAACAGGGCCTGCTTGCCAGCAAGCAGCCTGCGGGTTTGTGCCAGATTAATACGGAGTCTTGTCAACATGGCTTCACGGCAGTGCAAAATCTTGTATCTCGTTGCCTTTTACGCATAATGCGCTTCTTATTGCACCCGGCAACGGGTTAAACTAGATAAAATTTTCACAGTGAACATGTCAGGATGTTCACCTGGATCATAAAAAATCTTATCACATCGTTCGTTTAACTTTTTGTATTTAATAAAAAATATAGAACTCTTTTTAGGGAGGGCAGAATGTCTGATATTGAAATCGCGCAAAAAGCGAATAAAAAACGGATCGTCGATCTCGCCAAGGAACAGTATGGAATCGACAGCGAACACCTGGAACCGTACGGCCATTACAAGGCAAAACTCTCACTGGATTATGTACAAAGCCTGAAAGGGAATAAGGAAGGCAACCTTGTACTGGTCACGGCCATCAGCCCTACCCCGGCCGGTGAAGGCAAGACCACGACCACCGTGGGTCTTGGCGATGCACTGAACCGTATCGGCAAGAAAGCCATCATGTGCCTGCGCGAACCCTCGCTGGGCCCGTGTTTTGGCGTCAAGGGTGGTGCCGCCGGTGGTGGTTATGCCCAGGTCGTACCCATGGAAGATATCAACCTGCACTTCACCGGTGACTTCCACGCCATTGGTGTCGCGCACGCATTATTGTCGGCCATGATCGACAACCACATCAACCACGGTAACGAACTCGAAATTGACGCTCGCCGTATCCAGTGGAAACGCGTGGTGGATATGAACGACCGCGCACTGAGGAATATCGTGGTTGGCATGGGCGGACCTGCCAACGGCTACCTGCGCGAAGACGGTTTCGATATCGTCGTTGCCTCCGAGATCATGGCCATCCTGTGTCTCGCGACCAGCCGCAAGGATCTTAAAGATCGACTGGGTAACATCATCATCGGTTACAAGACTGACAAGGTTACCCCGGTGTATGCCCGTGACCTGAAGGCACACGGTGCCATGGCCGCGCTATTGAATAACGCGATTAATCCAAACCTGGTACAAACCCTGGAAAACAACATTGCCATTATCCACGGTGGTCCTTTCGCCAACATCGCGCACGGTTGTAACACCGTCACCGCAACCAAGACCGCGCTGCAACTGGCTGACTACACCATTACGGAAGCCGGCTTTGGTGCCGACCTGGGTGCAGAAAAATTCATCGACATCAAGACCCGCATGGCCGGACTTAATCCGAAGTGCGTGGTACTGGTAGCGACCATTCGCGCATTGAAATACCACGGTGGTGTTGCCAAGGACCAGCTTAATAATGAAAACCTGGAAGCGCTGGAAAAAGGCATGGTCAACCTTGAACGCCATGTGAACAACATTCGCAACGTCTACGGCCTGCCCTGCGTTGTCTGTGTCAATCACTTCACGTTTGATTCCGATGCCGAGGTGAAACTGTTGCAAGAGAAGTGTGAGGGCCTGGGTGTCAAGGCCGTACTGTCCAAGCACTGGGCCGATGGTGGCGCCGGTGCCGAGGACCTGGCGAAGGAAGTCGTCAATATTGTTGAAAACTCACCGGGCTCACATACCTATGTCTACGAAGATGACATGAGCCTGTCAGAAAAGATCGAGGCCATTGCAACCAAGGTTTACGGTGCGGGTAATGTCACCTTCGACTCAAAAGTAAAACAACAGCTTGCCACCTGGGACAAGGACTACGGCTCTTACCCCGTGTGCATGGCCAAGACGCAGATGTCTTTCTCTACCGATCCCACCGCGATTGGTGCACCCAGCGGTCACACCGTACACATCAGCGAAGTGCGCCTGGCTAACGGTGCCGGTTTCGTTGTTGCCATCGCCGGCAACATGATGACCATGCCGGGTCTGCCCAAGGTACCGGCTGCCGAGAAGATCGACGTCGATGACGACGGTAACATCGTCGGCCTGTTCTAGACTGCAGACAACACGGTAAAACAAAAAAAGGGGCGCTACGCGCCCCTTTCTAATTTAAAATAATTAAACATGTCTCAAGTAAACTGCCATATCTATCGCTGCGCCCGCAAGGAAGAGATGTACCTGTACGTGCATGAAAACACGCAGCTTGAAGATCTTCCGGAAGACCTGATGAAACTGGTAAAACAGTTAACCCACGTGATGGATCTTGAACTCAGCGAAGAACGCAAGCTCGCACGGGTCGATGTTAATGAAGTAATAAAAGCGCTGGAAGAAAACGGTTACTTTATCCAGATGCCGCCGGAAAATATCAGGCCCAACCTGCACTACGGCGATTAATACTTAAATGTCGTACTTTTCCCTGAAGGCACGTATTTCATCGATCACCTTCTGTGCCATGTGTTCCTCGTTTGAGCGAGCGAATATGCTTCTTAATACCTGCTTTTCCGCGTCATCGATCTGTCCATCCTCTAGCGCGAGTTTTTCGATAAAGTGAAGTTCGTTTTCATCGACCACATCATCGTTGGCGAATAACACCAGAAAAGAATAGCCGATCAGTTCTCTGGCCTTTGAATGTTTGTCAGTCACGCTGTTTTCTCCATCGGTTTTTTATCATCCTACACTGCAAGTATTGCAGGTATATCATCAACCAAAAGGGAAAATGTGTTATTGCTTGATGTAAATCAAGAAGCCGGGACTAGTGATGCAATTTTCCCCGCGCCATTGAAAAATAAAGCCCGGGCAGGCACAGGCAGGCAGCAATCGCAAAGATTAGCCTGATCGCCTTTTCCAGTGAGTCATAGTTATCCGGCTGTATTTGCACCGTACCGATCACCATCGCAAACACCAGTGTTACCAGCATCATGCTACTCATCTGCCCGACAATACGCATGGTCGCGACCACGCCGTTGGCCCTGCCAAAGTTCTGCTTGTCGACTGAACTCATGATCGCGTTGACATTGGGCGAGGAAAACAACCCGAACCCGAGCCCGGTCGTGACCAGCGCAACGATGAGATAACCCAGCGTCGAAGCCTGGGTCAGGTTCGCCAGCAAGACGAGGCCCAGTGCGCTGATCAACATGCCGGTTGATGCCAATTGCCTGGGTTCAAAACGATCCGACAGGCGCCCGGCCAGAGGTGAAAACAAGGCCATGGTCAACGGCTGGCACATCATGATAATACCGGCCGTCGTCGCCGATAACTCTTTCAGGTACTGCAGGTAAAGACTGACCTGTACCACGTTGGCAAACGTGGCCGTGTAGATAATCAATGAAGCGATACAGGAAAACGTAAAGACGCGATTGGTAAAGAACAGGCTGACATCCATGATCGGATGTTTATGCACCTTTTCAAAAAATAAAAAGAACAGGATGCCAAACAAGGCCAGCCCCAGCAGAACATAACCAGTCACCGTGGGCAGCTTCGAAACGGATATACACAACAACATGATGGCTATCGCGTAGATAAGCGCGCCAAACAGATCAAAACTGCCCCTGACGTCGGCACGCCAGTCACCCTCGACAAGGCGAATACCCATGAACAGGGCCATCAGTCCCAGCGGGATATGCACCAGGAAGCTGGTACGCCAGCCAAAAGTATCCACCACGTAGCCGCCGACCAGCGGCCCTATTGTCAGGCCAAGGTAGATCATGGAAACCGTCAGTCCTATCGCACGCCCGCGTTTCGGTGGCGGGAAGACGGAAGATACCAGGGCAACCTGCGTGGCGTATAACATGGCCGCGCTCATCCCCTGTAAAAAGCGGGCCCCAATCAGCATCCAGGCATTAACTGCGAATGCTGCAACCAGCGAGGTAAGGATGACGCAGGCTGTACCGAACAGGAACACCTTTTTCCGGCCAAGCATATCGGCGATGCGACCAAACACCAGCACGAACATGGCGCTGGCCATCAGGTAGGCCATGGGTACCCAGCTTAACAACACCGCGTTCATGGCAAGGTCGTTGGCGATGGATGGCAAGGCAACATTCACCGCGGACAACATCAACGGCGTGGTAAAGGCATTCACCAGTACCATGGTTAACGTCATCTTTTGCAGGCGTTGCTGGTTCTCTTCAGACATGAGGTATATCGTCAATAAGGCCTGACGATTCTACCTTGTTTGAACGTTTAAAAAAGCCCGGACGTTTTTTTATTGCAGCCAGCCACCTGCGGCTTGCAGAGGCGTTGGGTTACCGCTCTTGTTTATCCACGCGGCAACCGCCGTGCGTGACGAAGTTTCAACGGTAGCGGGCAAACTGGACATCACTGTGTAAATGCCCTGCTCCCTCGTTAATGGCAGGGCCTTGTAGCCCAGCACGACAAAGTCATGTACCAGCTTGCGGTTACGGTTCTCACCCGCTTCAACGTGGGTTTCAATATCAAAACCGAGCACGGCCACGTTCAGGTAAAGCTTTTCACGTAATACAGCATCAGCCGGTGTAAAGCGGGCATCGATATTCCTCTCGTTAATAGTGAGTTGCAGTTCACCCATGCCCTCGCGCCCGAACTCATCGGGTAGCTGACGCCGTTTGAAAAAACCACGCCACTCCTTGCCATTGATCAGGAAGCCGGGCGTGTAAACACTGTCGATATTGTCATTCGCGGCGTAGTGCCTTTGTCGCGCGGAATACCTTGTCGATGAAAAACGATCGTGCCAGCCGATGTAGTTCCAGTAATCGACATGAAAGGCAACGGGAATTATTTTTTTCCATAAGTCAGGGTGCGTCTCCAGTTTGCTCAACCATCTGTCTGCCGGCGGACAACTGCTGCAACCCTCGGAGGTATAGAGTTCAATCAACCGCGCCTGGTTACCGGAACTGTTAATAATCACCTCGGCCTGTACATGCGAACAAAACAGCAGCCCCAGGCAGGCAACGTATCGCATTTGTTTGATCATAGACATAATACTCATGACACGACTCTTTGACCGGGAAGCATTGTTACTATTCAATGCATACATGCAGCAAAAAGTTACAGTGATTATCCATGTTTGATCAATTCTGGGCCGCCAGCGTGGACCTGCTTTGGGGATTACCGCTGGTCATCTTCATTCTCTGTGCAGGGGTTTACTTCGCGTTCATCTCCGGCATGCGTCCCCTCACCGGCTTTACCCATGCCTTTGCCATTCTCTCAGGCCGGTATGACCGCAAGGATGCCCCCGGCGAGGTCTCGCACTTCCAGGCGCTATGCGTCGCCCTCTCCGGCACGATTGGCATGGGTAACATTGCCGGTGTGGCCATTGCTATCAGCATGGGAGGTCCCGGCGCCATATTCTGGATGTGGGTAGCAGGCCTGCTGGGCATGATCATCAAGTTTTTCACCTGCACCCTGGCCTGCCTGTATCGGAAGAAAGACGAGGACGGTATCGAACAGGGTGGCCCGATGTACTTCATCGAACTGGGGCTTGGCCCCGCTTTCAAACCGCTGGCGATATTGTTTGCCGTGGCCGGCCTGATCGGTTGCGTACCGATGTTCCAGGTCAACCAACTTGCCTCGTTACTGGAAAGCGAGCTGTCTATCAGTCGCCTGCTAACCGGGCTGGTCGCGATGAGTTTTATTGCGGTCATCATCCTTGGCGGGATCAAACGCGTCGGCATGGTCGCGGCACGGATCGTACCGCTGATGTTTATCATTTATGTCAGCGCCAGCCTGCTAGTCATCTTTATTAATATTGAAACTGTGCCCTCGTTGCTCGCCACTATCTTTACTTCCGCGTTCGGACTGGAGGCAGGTATTGGAGGTGCAACAGGGATTGCCTTCAAGGAAGTGATGGTCACGGGCATCAAGCGCGCTATCTTTTCCAACGAGGCCGGCGTGGGCACCGAGGCACTGGCACACGGCGCGGCACGCACACGGGAACCGGTCAGGGAAGGCTTGATTGCCATGCTGGGCCCGTTCTTCGATACGCATATCGTCTGCACCTGCACGGCACTGGTAATCCTGCTGTCGGGTATCAGTACAGACGGCAGCGGCGTCTTGATCGCCGCCTCGGCCTTTAACAATTCACTGCCCGGTGTGGGCGACATGCTGGTGTACCTGGTATTCCTGTTGTTCGCGCTGACAACAATGCTGACCTACAGCTACTACTCGATAAAATGCGCACGCTACCTGTTTGGTAAACGTATCGGTAGTCAATTCGTGTACTTCTACCTCGGGCTGATCCCGCTCTGTGCCATCTGGACCCAGGCCACGATCATCAACATTATTGATTCTATGTTTGCACTGATGATCTTTCCAACCATGCTGACGACATTATTACTGGCAAAGAAGGTCAAACAGGAAATGCAGAGGTATTTTAACAATCTTGATATGGACAGTTAATGTTCGGGTTCAACCCGGCGACATGCTGTTACGTTTCGCTGTTCTTGCGCTTTCTCATCCGTGGCGGATAGCGCCACCACGCCCAAACCACAAGCAAACCAAACACCGTGTAAATAATGGCAAACACCCAGAGCGGTGCCTGGTAGTACAACACACGTTGTACCCAGTGCTCAATGAAACTGACCGTGTAACCTGAACGACCTGCCTGCTCCCGCAGGCTGGATTCAAGAAGGGTAAGCGGACAGTACTGACCAAGCCAGGCCTGAAGCGCTACAACTCCAATTGCAAGCAGGTGGGCCAGACGCCACCATAAATTGTTTGCCCACGACCACCCTGCCTTGTTCCCGATAATAATTGCGGGTAGTCCCAACACGACAAACAGGACGATACCAAAGTGCAAAAGCAATACAGCATCGGCAAGGGCTTGATATGGCAAGGACAGGTTCCGCGTGATAATTAAGGATTACATTCAGCCGACCATTTAAGCGATCTGCCGGGATAAATCGTTATGTGATTATTGGTCATTTTCAAAATGGGCAAAGACCTCGGCACCCGTCATATTCCGGGTTTCATTTGAAAAACTATAATACCCAGGTTTTTCATCGATGAAAATCTGATGAGTAAAAGTGTAGCGTGATTGCATATCCAGTAAACCAGCAGGTAAATGGTATTGATTGCCTGGTATTAAATAATAAAAAAGATGTGTGCCACAGCTTGCACAAAATCCCCTTTCTGCCCATTCTGAAGATTGATATCGTTTTACCAGTGTCTCATCAGCAAATTTCAATGAATCGCCGCAATCAATGGCCAGCATTGGGCCACCGGACCATGTTCTACACATGTTGCAATGACATGCAGCTATTTCAGTATTTGAGAGTTCTACTTCCAGTGTAATGGAACCACAGAGACATTTTCCGCTGGCTTTCATAACTACTTTCTCCATAGATGATGTTTTGATGATGCCTGGCTAGCACAGTCAGGTGTGATTTTTCTGGCATGAATTATCCAGGGCATTAATGCAAAAATTAATAACGACAATAAATACGCGCTAAATGCTATCTCATCTCTTGAATCGAGATACTGACTTATAGAAATGCCTTGCAGTCCCAGTACCAATGTAAATTCAACCAGGAGTAAGAGCGCTAACGCGACCACCCCTAAAATGATATAAGGCGTGCCCGCTCTTATTGGAACCATTTTTGATACAACAAACCTTGCGGCCAGATAGATAACAAGCAACATTACCGGCATCTCCAGTAACTCCGCATACCTCGCCCCGATTTCTGGCTCTAGTACCAGTACCCTTATCGTTCCCAGTATAAAGCCAGCCGTAAATACCAGGGCAAAATAGATAACTCCATACATCCAGTGCTGCAGTCGCATGAGTGATACCTATCGTGGAGTTAGACCGACAGCATGAACTTGTCAGATCTTCCTATATGAGAACAACAAGGTTTACGGCGGCCAGGTTACGATGCTTCGTTTTCGATTCTGTTACACTCAATCTCGTAATCCGATATCATGGATTCCAGGTCGTCATGAAAATTATTTTGCTGGGTGATTAATTTATCAAGCTTGTTCGCATTTTCTTTTTGTTTTAATTCTCCGTCGAGCAAAAACCAGAACTCTCCAAGCTTTTCTATATTTGTCTTCGAGTAATGCAGCATTTCCTTGAGCTGGGAAATAATATCTCTTGATTTCTCTAAATCAGATTTTTCTTTCGTTTGATCAGTCATGTTTTTCTCCTGGCGCTAATAATTACATGTAACTAATGGAGCTAACAGCATGTTAAAGGAGACCATTGTTCTCATAATGTTACATGGATGCATACTGTAAACAAAGTGATAAGTATGACAGTAGCAAACACAAGATGTACGTGTGCGAACATGCAGGAAAAGATTTCAATACCAGCGAATAATTGCATGTACTTTTCCGGGGGTATACCTGGTTCAACATGTCTTTGAAGATTTTTCACCAGTTGTTAGAGTTAATATTGTAGTCATAACTGGCCGCTTTAAAAGGGTGAAAATTAATGAGTCGATATAGCAAGCTGATGCAACGTATCCAATCCGGTGAACGTATCCTGCTCGACGGTGGGACAGGTACTGAAATCGAGCGCCGTGGTGTGCCTCAACTGGACAACGCGTGGAACGGTGGAGGCGCACTGAGCCACCCGGACATCCTGCGTTCGGTGCACGAGGATTATCTTCGGGCCGGCGCCGAGATCATCATAGCCAACACATTCGCCACGCATTATTACGCCCTACATGATGCCGGCGAAGCAGATCGCTTCGAGGAATATAATATTCGCGGTGTCGAGATCGCCATGGAAGCCCGTGAGAGGTCACAAAAGCCGAACGCGCTGGTTGCAGCCGGGATCTCGTACTGGTCCTGGAGCGGTAATCATCCTGACCTTGAAAACCTGGAGGCGGCTACCAGGCGACAGGTCAAAATCCTGGCCGATGCAGGTATCGATTTGTTCATGCTTGAGATGATGATCGATATCGACAAGATGCTCATATTGGCAGATGCGGCACTGGCAACCGGACTGCCGGTCTGGGTGGGTTTTACCTGCGAACCAGGTACCCATGGCCAGGTAAACCTTCGTAACGGTGAATCTTTAAGTGATGCACTTGATGCCATCAAGGACCGGGGCGTTGATCTGGTCAGTATCATGCATACCGAGGTTGAAGACATCGATTCCTGTCTTGAGGCTTTGCGCTCGAACTGGTCCGGGCCGATCTGTGTATACGCGCATACCAGCAACAGTGTGAATCACCGCTGGGTATTCAATAATACGATTTCACCGGAGGATTACTGCGCCGCAGCGCGCGGGTGGCTCGACAAGGGTGTGAATGTCATCGGTGGCTGTTGCGGTATCGAGCCGGCGCATATCGAGCAACTGAAAACAATAATCTGAGCGGCTGGTTATGTTTCATTTCTCTCCATCAATTGGAATTCGCCATCAGAACTGACTCCCAGCGATATTGTGTGCCAACCTTTGGCTCGGTAGAACTCCAACGCGTCAGTGTTCGCCGAGACACATTTGAGTTGTGCAGGCCGGCCAAGACTTTCAAGGCAGGTGGCTAGAAGCGCCGAGCCGATTTTCTTACCGGAAAATTTAGGCAATACGAATAGATGATGAATGAAATTCCCTGGTTCCCATGCCGAAATAAACCCTACCAATTGACCGTTTAGTTCGGCCACCCAGATTTTTTCTCCTTCAGTGTCTCGCTCGAAATCGTCGATATCCAAATCGCTTCTACTGATCCAATGGAATTTTTCGGCTCTGGTTTGTAGGTAGATACTTTGAAGAACGGGCAAGTCTTCTTGTCTCATCTCACGTATCAAGCGGAGCCTCGTCTGAAATATAACGTTGAAATTTAGCCTGCTGCGCAAACAGTTTACTGGAATGATTGGTTATGCAGCGACTTCGACGATCTCGATGCTGGAGGTAGGTTCAGGAATAGATTCACCATCTTCCTTGAGTCCTTGTAAATGAAACTCGATAGCTTCATGGATTAAACGTAAAACTTCTTCGCGTGTCTCGCCAGAGGCAACACAGCCAGGTAAATCAGGCACATAGGCCCCATAGCTGGTTTCACCTTTTTCGATTACAACGGCATATTTCATCGGATTAACCTCATTTCTTTAATCCCGATTGTTTGAGTATGGCATTTAATGTGCCTTTTGGCACCTCTACACTGGGTTTCCCTGCTACAGTGAGTGTGCCTGATTTAACGGGATGTTTAAATTGTCGATGGCTCCCTTTTGTCCTTACCAGATACCATCCGTCATCCTCCAGTATTTTGAGTAGTTCCCTTACTTTCATTTTTAACTAATTTTCAATTCATTCGATATTTATATAGCTGCATAACGATTGAGCTGAGACCCGCGCGCTTTTCGCGCGTAGAATTTGAGCGACTTGTTAGCGCATTTATTTGTTTTTTGTCTCTCGTTCATATTGTAATAACCATGAATGAACTGTTTGCCATGGATCACCCTTACATCGGAAAGTAAGAAAATATGGACGATGCCTAGTTAACCACGCAAAAAAAGAAAACATTGCCATATTATTATTCTTATCCCCATCCCAAATTGACCAGGCTCTTTGAATTTCTGCTTTTGCCTTGTTTTTAAGTATTCTTTTCTTCGGCTTTTTTGAATAGCAATCATCCCAAGCTGCTAAAGAATCATTAATATCTCCTTCTATCATCAAACCTGGACTAGGCATATTAACGAACTTCCTTCTTTCAATTTCTCCAATGTCTGAACAGACAGGACACCACTTTCTTCCATCACATAATATTGGAATCACACCATCTTCATTAGTACTCTCAAACCTTCCACATGATGCGCAATGTAATTTCTTATTCATTAATAATTAGCGCTAACGTTGCGCTAAGGGGCGCGTAGCGGCGGAGCGTCCCAGCGAGCATTGCGAGCGCTTTGAGTGCCTTGTTATGAGCCATTTGGCTTATGAGGTGGCAGACAATCCGCGAACTCTGCTTGTAGCGCCGATACTTTGCCTTGCTGTGCTGCATCTCCAGACAGTATGACCAGAAGCATACCCACCATTGTTGAGACTCCGTTCGATGCTCTAAGGGCTTGCGCAAGCAGGGCAACGGGGTAGCCTTTGCTGTGCCGGTTAATGGCGTGGATGCCGCCATGAACGAAGGAGCTCAGAGGTTTCCATGAATACTG
This sequence comes from Gammaproteobacteria bacterium, assembly GCA_965229565.1. Lineage (GTDB taxonomy): Bacteria > Pseudomonadota > Gammaproteobacteria > Eutrophobiales > Eutrophobiaceae > JANQNX01. The sequence continues at coordinate 2,546,479 of OZ245888.1, forward strand.
CTTAAACTCCAGCAGCATGTCAGTAGCCTGTTCGGGCGCTTTGCCGTTTAGCTTCGTGAGCATTTCAGAGAGCATCGGCATTTTCTCTGCTTTTTTTGCTCCTTCATGAGTTAACTCGCCTGCGAGCTTTTCAACGGCGTTATCTGACGCTGCGTAAAGAAGCCACATCGCCCTGACTAGCGCCTCGTATTGAAGCCGTAGCAGGCCGACTGCAGAAGTGAAATTGCCAGCCACGATGAGCAGTTTTGCGCTCTCGGCATGCTCGAACGCCACACTACATAGAATCCGACTAGCCACTCGGCGAGAAGAATTGTCATATGGCTTTAAGGCCACGAATTCAGTAAGAGCGGCCTCTAGCTCTGCCGAACGGCTTAGCAATTCGTTAATGCTCGGTTCCTTTCTGCTCATAACGTTTGAACTCAGCGGCGCGCCTTTGGCGCGTCGCTTTGGAGTGATTTGTTAGGCAACATAATATTTACATTCCATTCTGACAATTTCCCCAATCTTTATACACTTTGCCATTCAAAGGCGATATGAAAGCATAATCAAGCATAGAGCCGGGATTATTTTCATTAATACTTTCGGGTCCTCGTTTAACTATTATGCAGCCATGTAATATGCCGTATGTAGCATAAAAATCTCCCTCAGAATCAGACTTCATGAAAGTAATACCAGTATCTGGCTGTCCAATTCCATCAATTGAAATATGTAAATCTTCTCCGATTTTATATTCGCAAGATAAAAATTGAGAACTGGTTTCTTTACAACTTTTCCCATCTATTGCTTCATCGTAAGTTGTAGAAGCTGCATGGACTGCAGCACATACAATTGTTAAGGCTTGAGTAACAAAAAAAAGTATTAGATGTTTCATATGTTGCCTAACTAGTGCTTAAGAGACGGGTGGTCCCATAATATTCTATAGGGGACATAAGTAGTCGCGTGTGATTTTTATTCATCATCAATGACTTGGGTTATTCAGCCTGATTAATCAGTTTATATACAGGGTGTCCCCTTTGCTATATTTCCTATGTACTATTTTTGTGTCACCTTAAATTAACGCGATGCATAAAAGTATTATTTAATTTCAATAAGTTACAAGCACAGGAAGAATTCAGAAAGGTGACACATTTTTTATCGACATCACCCAGGGAGAGGACATTTATGGAACAAAAACATCCCCCAAAACTACTAGACCAAGTCCGAACCCCGATCCGCTACCTGCATTTATCAAGTAGTACAGAACAGGCCTATGTGCACTGGATTCGTCGTTTTATTTTTTTTTAATAACAAACAGCATCCAAAAATAATGGGTGGTGATGAAATAGCGAGGTTTCTGAATTGCCTGGCAAACAATAAAAAAGTCTCAACGTCGACACAAAATCAGGCCATGAATACCATCGTTTTTCTTTAAACGTGAATACCACGATGATTTACACCCATGTGCTGAATAAAGGTGGGCATGGAGTTAAGTCACCGCTGGATACCTTGTAAGACGTATTTATTCTAAACCAGCACCGCAGCGGCCAGGCCAAGAAACACAAAAAACCCCATGCTGTCGGTAACTGCGGTCAGCAATACACTACTGCCCATGACCGGGTCGCGATCCATCTTGTTAAGTAACGTCGGTATCAGCACGCCTGCAAATGCACCTATGACAAGGTTCAGGATCATGGCCGACATCATTACCAGGGCAAGGTCGACACGTTGATACACCAGTAGCGCGAACATGGCCACCACTACGCCCCAGATACAGCCATTGATCATACTGATGGAGACTTCCTTCATGAAAAAACGACGGAAGTTTTTATCGGTCACCTGTTTCAGGGCCAGGCCTCTTACCATCAGCGCCACGGTCTGGTTACCGGTGTTCCCGCCGATGCTGGCAATGATGGGCATTAGTGCCGCCAGTGCCACGATCTGCTGAATCGTTGATTCAAACAGCCCGATAACCCGTGAGGCGACCAATGCCGTGACGAGATTCAGGCCCAGCCATATCCAGCGGTTTTTTGCGCTTTTCCATACCGGGGCGTACAGATCTTCTTCTTCCATCAACCCCACCTGGTTGAGTCGTTCACGTTGTGAGGCCTCTTCGAGGTATTCAACAATTTCATCCACGTTCATGCAACCAACCAGTTGCCCATGTAAATTAAGCACTGGCACACTAAGCAAGTCGTAGCGTTCAAATGCACTGGCGGCATCCTTGATCGTGTCATCGGTTTGCAACGAGAAGACATCGCGTTGCATGACATCGGCGACGGTCATATCACCTTCGCTCAGAATCAGTTCCTTGATCGGCAGTACACCGACAAACCTGCCACTATCATCCACTACAAAAAGCTGGTCTGTTTTTTCGGGAAATTGCTTGTTCTTACGCAAGGTTTGCAGCGTGGTATTGATATCAAATGTTGCGCGCACGCTGACCATATCGAAATCCATTGCTGCACCGATACTGTCCTTGGGGAAAGACAGGGACGACTGCACTTCGGTCCGGCTTTTACGATCGATAGAATTGAGCAAGTCGAGCACCTGTTCTTCGGGCAAGTGCGTTACCAGCCCTGCCAGGTCATTCGAATCCATGTAGGCAGCAATATCCACCAGCGCATCCTTTGCCATAGTACTGATAAGACTTTTGCTGACACTGTCATTCAGTTCCAGCAGTGTGGCCGCGCGCTCCGGGTTAGATAGCAAGTCCCAGATCAGCTTGCGTTTGTCCATGGCGAGATTCTCAAGTACAAAAGCGATATCGGCCGGGTGCAGGCGTTTTAACTTTTGTGTAAGCGCTGTTAATTGCTGCTTGACTGTCAGCGACTGTACGAGATCGTGTCGATGTGTCTCTGAACGCTGTGCAAGGCTGCTGATGACCTGGGTCTTGTTTAAGACTGCCTGGATATCAGCAAGCGTGGATTCAAGGTTGAGTTGATGCGTGCGGGTATCTACATCTGTCATGGTCTTTCTCGAAATTACTGTCATGCTTACACATGTACAGGGAGATCATGACAATAGTGTTACAACCTGGCGGCGGTCTAGAAACCGCCGGTAACTAGAACTCCAGGTTTCGCGGTGTCCTGGGAAAGGGGATCACGTCGCGGATATTTGAAATACCGGACACCAGCATCAGCAAGCGTTCAAAGCCAAGGCCAAAGCCGGCATGGGGCACCGTGCCATACTTGCGCGTATCCAGGTACCACCAGTAATCCGCCTCGTCGAAACCCAGTTCGTTGATACGTCTCTTCAACACGTCATAGCGTTCTTCGCGCTGACTGCCACCAATGATCTCACCAATGGCTGGCACCAGGATATCCATGGCCGCCACGGTCTTTTCGTCGTCATTCATGCGCATGTAAAACGCCTTGATGTCTTTCGGGTAATCATAAACGATCACCGGCTGCTTGAAGTGCTGCTCGGTCAGGAACCGTTCGTGTTCCGATTGCAGGTCCTTGCCCCAGGCCACGTCGTATTCAAACTTGTTATTGCTTTGTTGCAGGATATTGATCGCTTCCGTGTACGGCAGGCGCACGAAATCATTGTTGACGATATTCTCCAGCGTGTGCATCAGTTCCTTGTCGACAAACTTTGCAAACAGTTCCAGGTCTTCGCTGCATTCTTCCAGCGTAAATCGAACCAGGTACTGGACAAACTCCTGCCCCAGTTGCATGTCGTCATTCAGGTCAGCAAACGCCATCTCGGGTTCGATCATCCAGAACTCGGCCATGTGACGACTGGTATTGGAATTCTCGGAACGAAACGTCGGGCCAAAAGTATAGACATCACCCAGGCTGGTACAAAAGGTCTCCACCGACAGCTGCCCGGAAACCGTCAGGTTCGCCTCCTTGCCAAAGAAGTCGCTATCGAAATCGACCTTGCCCTCCTTTTTGGGGACGTTAGCCAGGTCCAGCGTGGTCACGCGAAACATCTCACCCGCACCCTCACAGTCCGAACCGGTAATGATAGGCGTGTGTATCCATTTGAAATCACGCGACTGGAAAAACTCGTGTATAGCATGTGACAGGCGCGAACGCATGCGGAATATCGCACCGTATTTATTGGAACGCGGGCGCAGGTGCGCGATTGTGCGCAGGTATTCATCGGTATGGCGTTTCTTCTGTAGCGGGTAGTCGTCTGGCGCGAGACCGACGATCTCGACAGCGGTTGCCTGTATCTCCCACTTCTGTCCCTTGCCCGGTGATTCGACCAGCTTGCCGGTCACCGCGATGGCGGCACCGGTCGACAGGTGCACGATGTCACCGTAATTCGCGACGCTTCCATCCACGATAATCTGAATATTGGCCAGGCAGGAACCGTCATTCAATTCGATAAAGGAAAAACCCTTGCTCTCGCGCAGTGTTCTTATCCAGCCTTTCACCAGCACTTCATCCTGTGCTGCTTCCGCGTTGAGTAATGCTTTTATCTTGCTGCGAACCATGTCTTGCCTCTTCAATAAATTCAGCTTGATTGTATCACTTTCAGGTATTCCCCTTGCGCCTCGCGGCTGGTGCCCACGACCAGCCTCTGCCTGCCGGACGCAGACTGTTCCAGTACACCACTGGCCTCTACCCGTTCACCTTTCACGGCCTGGCCGGTGTAAGTCGCAGTATAAACGACGACCTCGTCGATATGCTCATGGTCAATGACGTAGCGGGCCGGGAAATCATAGGCGTATTGATCATTCACGACTGTTGCATTCAATGTTTGTTGACCCATCTTGCTATATAGCTCGTTTGTTGCAGGCAATTCATCCCTGCCGGGTATCATGCTGACATCAACCTTGCTGCTTCCGGCAATACACTTGTTCAACTTGCGCCGTTCATGCCAGTGATAAGTCTCGAAATCGAGGCTGCAGTCACGCCGCTGGTAGGCCTCGTGCCAATCGTTGTGTGCCAGCGGCTTTAGCTCGCCCGCCTTGATCAAATCAGCCATAACCTTCCTGGTATGAAAAAAGACATCACGACCATAGACAAGCAAGTCAATGTCGGACCTCGCTGTCTGTGCATTCAGTAATAACGAACCCGTCAGGCCCAGGCACTGTTGTGAAATACCGTTGTCGATTAATAGCTGTAGTAGATAAATCGCATCCTGCTGCTTGTTATCCGGCTCAGCCAGTGCCAGCAGGTGGTTTACTGCCTGCTGTGGTTTGAGCACATGCTGAATGTCCTGTTCCGGGATGCCATGCAGGTCAATGTCGGCATATTTACTGTGAAAGATAAACTGCGGGTAGTGTTCACGGATAAAGTGATCTGCATCGACGGTATCCAGCTTGTGCATACCATGGGTGTCTTTAATGTAACGTAACCAGCTTAACACCCTACCCGACTCAATGTTGTCGCTGACCACGGCCAGGTACAGTCTGTCATCGACGACAAGGTAGTCTTTCGCACGAACATCCATGTTATGGCTTCAGCTGTCGATGTCTGTAACAGTCTACCAGGTGGTCGTTCACCATGCCGGTGGCCTGCATGAATGCATAACAGATGGTGCTACCGACAAAGGTAAAACCGCGCCGCTTTAACTCTTTTGACATGGCATCAGAGATGGCGGTATTGGCGGGGACTTCTTTCAGGGATTTAAAATGGTTATGAATGGTTTCACCGTCAGTAAACTGCCAGATGAATTTATTAAAGGTACCGAACTCCTCTCGCACCTGTATGAAAGCGCGGGCATTGGTAACGGCGGCCTGCATCTTCAGCCGGTTTCTTACCAGTTCCGGTTTTTTTAACAGACTTTGGAGTTTGCGCTGATCATACCTGGCGACAGCATTGAAATCGAAACGATCAAACTCGTTTCGATAACTCTCGCGTTTTCTTAATACCGTGATCCAGCTGAGGCCGGCCTGTACGCCCTCCAGGATGAGAAACTCGAACAGTTTTTTATCACTGTGTACAGGCACACCCCACTCCCGGTCATGGTAACGGGTATAGAGTTTATCTCCCTCACACCAGCCACAACGTTTCAGTGACATGATTAGTGTGAGACCGCACCCTCGGCTCCGAGACCGGTTTGCGAACGTACATATTGATCTTCAAAGGCACGGGCCTCCTGTTTGCCCGATTCCGATTTATCCAGTTTGGAAACGATCACGATAAACACAAACGCGGCAGTCACCGAGAACAGGGCCGGATGCTTGTAAGGAAATATTGCTTCAGCATTGCCGAGGATGTCGACCCAGATGGTCGGACCAAACAGCATGCACAGCACGGCAGTCAATAAACCGATACTGCCACCGACGAACGCGCCGCGGGTGGTCAAGCGCTGCCAGTACATGGACAGGAACAGGATAGGGAAATTCACGCTGGCCGCGATGGCAAAGGCAAGCCCCACCATGTAAGCCACGTTTTGTTTCTCGAAGATAATGCCGAGGATAATGGCCAGGATACCCAGCAAGACAGTGGCAATACGCGACACCCTGACTTCTTCCCCTTCCTGTGCCTCGCCGTGACGAATCAGGCTGGCATACAGGTCATGCGAGATGGCCGATGCACCCGACAGGGTCAGGCCGGAGACCACGGCCAGGATAGTGGCAAACGCCACGGCCGAGATAAAGCCGAGAAACATCTCGCCACCGACTGCCTGGGAAAGATGTACCGCCGCCATGTTGTTACCACCGATAATGCCGCCGGTTTCGGGATCGAGGAATTGCGGGTTATTAATCAGCATTACGATAGCGCCAAAGCCAATGATAAACGTCAGTATATAAAAGTAGCCGATGAAACCGGTCGCGTAGAAAACGGACTTGCGTGCTTCCCTGGCATCGGGGACGGTAAAGAAGCGCATCAGGATATGTGGCAAACCGGCCGTGCCAAAGATCAGGGCCATCCCCAGCGAGATAGCAGAGATCGGATCCGACACCAGTCCCCCGGGAGACATGATATCAAGACCCTTGTCATGAATATTGACCGCGCTGGTAAACAGGGTCTCGAACGAGAAATCCATCTTCAGCATGACGGCGATTGCGATAAAACTTGCCCCGCATAACAACAAGACTGCCTTGATGATCTGCACCCAGGTCGTCGCCAGCATCCCGCCAAAGGTGACATACATGATCATCAAGATGCCGACGATAATCACGGCCAGGTAATATTCCAGCCCGAACAACACCTGGATAAGTTTGCCGGCACCGACCATTTGCGCGATCAGGTACAGCAACACCACGGCCAGCGTGCCGCAGGCAGAGAGACTGCGAATCGGTATCGGCTTTAAGCGATAGCTGACGGCATCGGCAAAGGTGTACTTGCCCAGGTTGCGTAGTCGTTCGGCCAGCAGGAACAGGATGATCGGCCAACCTACCAGGAACCCAATGGAATAGATCAGGCCATCGAAGCCACTGGCAAATACCAGCCCGGAGATGCCAAGGAATGAGGCAGCCGACATGAAATCGCCGGCGATGGCCAGGCCGTTTTGAAAACCGCTGATAGACCCACCGGCCGCGTAAAAATCCTTGGTGCTCCTGGTTCGGCGTGCGGCCCAGATGGTAATACCCAATGTCGCCGCAACAAAGATAAAGAACATGATGATAGCGGTGATGTTTACCGGTTGCCGTTCGATTTCGCCCTGTATGGCGTCCGCGGCAAAAGCCGTCAGGCTGACCAGGCATAGTACAAGGCTGAGAACAAATTGAACCGGTTTACTCACCATCATTTTCCTTAACGTGCTCGAGAATATCGCGGGTCAGGTGATCAAACTCGGTGTTGGCCCGGTAGACATAGATACCAGTGAGTAGAAAGCTGAGCAGGATCACGCCCAGCCCGCAAGGGATACCCCAGGTGATGATACTGTCAGCGGACACCGGCCTGGCAAACCATTCCGGTACAAAGGCAATTACCAGGATAAAGGAAAAATAAGTCAGCAGTGTCAGGCCAGCCAGTATCCAGCTGAATACCCCACGCTTGCGTTCGAGTTCATGGAACTCCGGATCGGCATAGATCTTCTTGTAGAGATGTTGCATGGCGGTTGAGAATTATTATTTTTCTCTATATTAACACGGATGCAGCTATCGTCATTTCACAAGCAATAAAAAAGCGACAGCTTCTTGCGAAACTGTCGCTTATCGCAACAAATAGAAGGATTTAACCTTCCATCAGGTTTACCTCGACGATGTTCTTCGCGTAGGACTTGTACTGGTCCCAGAACTGTTTCGCCATCGTATCAGGGAAGGAATGAAACTCACCGGCACTTAATGCATTTACTATGTCGTCTGCCACCAGTGAGGGAGGTTCAGCCATATCTCCCAGGCCGGCGTTGTTGGCCATGTCGGTATCAATCGGTCCCGGATGCACACTGAGTACCTGCGTGCCCTGTTCTTCCAGTTTTTCTTTCAGGCCCTGGGTTATCGAATAGGCTGCAGCCTTGGATGCCGAGTAGGTAGAGAAATCGGTAAAGTTCTTCATCGAGGCTACCGAGTTCAACTGCACAAAGGCGCCGCCACCGTTGGCCTTTAATACCGGGGCAAACGCCTGGGCCATACGAATCAAGCCACCTACATTTATCTCGATCTCTTTTAGTAGCGATTCGTAGGCATCAGTAGCCATGGGATTGGCATTTAACAATATTCCGGCATTGTTAATGACAAGCTCAACATCTTTAGCCTGTTTGGCTGCCGCGGTAATGGTCTCCGGTTTTGAAAGATCGATCACTATCGGCACGACCTTGTCACCCAGTGCCTCGACCAGCGGTTTCGCCGAGTCCGTGTTCCTTACTGCCGCATAAACCTTGCTCGCGCCTTTTGCGATCAGTGTTTCAACGATAGATTTGCCGATGCCACGATTGGCTCCTGTTACCAATGCTACCTTGTTTTCAATATTAAAACTCATTGTCATACTCCTTGTTAAACCAGTGTTTGAATTAGTCTATGTAAATTTATACTGCACCTGATGTCATTTTTTTCAGGGTGCGATCTTTCCTGACATGATGGTGATACATGGCTGCTGCAGCGTGGCCCAGGATCAACAGCCAGACCACCAGTGAACCCATAATATCCTTATGAATAAAATCAATCGGCTTTTCAAATTCCTTGAACGTCATGCTGTCGCCAATAACACTTGCGTACAAAGCCGTGTCCTTGATGCCGGTGATATCGAATAAGAAGAAATATTCTGTATCCACGCCCGTCCCCAGGTAACCCGTAACAGGCATGATGATCATGACCGCGTACAGCGCCAGGTGCCCTGTCTTCGCTGCCAGGTGTTCCCATTTTTTTCCAGGTTCAGGCTGTGGAGATTCATTCATCATCTTCCAGATGATGCGCAGTATCACGATAACAGCGATTGTTATGCCTATGGATAAATGCAGTTGCAGTGCGGTCCAGTTTTCCGGTGTTTCCTTCTCGGTAAACCACTGCCGGTAGTAGACACTGATATAGGAACCGAGAAACAACAGTGCCGTCAGCCAGTGCAACCATTTGGCGATGGTGCCGTAATTTTCAGGCGTATTTTTTAACGACATTGTTTACTCCCTTGTCTGTAAGCAGGTCACGATCATGTGCTGCATTGTAATTAATGTCGGGACCCAGCGGCACCACACCGGTCGGGTTAATCGTGGCATGACTGCCATAGTAATGTCGCTTGATGTGTTGCAAGTTAATGGTCTCGGCCACACCGGGCTGCTGGTACAGGTCACACGTGTAGCCCCACAGGTTCGGGTAGTCACGCAACTGTTTCAGGTTGCACTTGAAGTGACCATGGTACACCGGGTCAAACCGCACCAGCGTGGTAAACAGGCGCCAGTCGGCTTCAGTAATCGTATTTCCTGTAAGGTAACGATTTTCCGCGAGCCGTGATTCCAACCAGTCCAGCGATTCAAATAAAGCGGTCACTGCCTTCTCGTAGGCTTCCTGCGTGGTTGCAAAGCCGGCCTTGTAGACACCATTGTTGACGCTGTCATAGACTCGCTCGTTCAACATATCGATTTCTTCGCGCAATGCTACAGGATAATAGTCGCCTTTTGTTGCACCCAGGTGATCAAAGGCCGAATTAAACATGCGAATGATCTCGGCCGATTCGTTCGAGACGATAGTATTTCGCTGTTTATCCCAAAGCACCGGCACTGTTACCCGCCCTGTGTACGCGTTATCAGCAGCCAGGTAAATATCACGCATAAACCTGGCGTTGTTAATCGGGTCCGGAATCACGCCCTCACCCTCGGCAAAGGTCCAGCCGTCCTTGCCCATGTACCAGTGCACAACAGATACGGAAATCATATCCTGCAGGCCTTTCAACTGGCGAAATATCAACGTGCGATTGGCCCACGGGCAGGCCAGTGAAACATAAAGGTGATAGCGACCGGCCTCTGCCTTGAAACCATCGGTGCCTGTCGGGCCCGCGGAACCATCTGCCGTTATCCAGTTGCGAAACTGTGATTTCGTTCGTTTAAAATGGCCACCGCTTTCTTTTGTGTCATACCACTTGTCGTGCCATTCGCCATTGATTAATAAACCCATCTTTATACTCCGGTAAATCGATTGTTCTCGTAGTCGCTGAACGCCTGCAGGATCTCCTGCTTTGTGTTCATGACAAAGGGACCGCCGCGCGCAACAGGCTCGTTCAATGGCCGGGCAGAGACCAGCAGGAAACGTGTGCCGGTCTCCGCCTTTACCTTTACAGAGGTGCCATGGCGTAATATACCCAGTTGTCGTTCAGCAAGTGACCGCTCGCGATCACCAACAAGCAGTCCACCAGCGATGACAAATACAAACGTGTTGTCATCATTGCCGACGGCCTGCTCAAAGTCCTGGCCTTGCGGCAACGTCACATCCATGTAGGTCGGATAGACAAATTCATTGATGACTGGCCCGGTGGTGCCCTTGTTAGTAGTACCGGCAACCACGCGTACCTCGGTGCCGTTGTCATGTTGCTCCACGACAACCTTGTCGGCCGGAAATTCCTGGTAACCCGGTGCACGCATCTTGTCACTGGCTGGCAGGTTTACCCATAACTGGAAACCTTGCAGTAACCCGTTCTCCTGTTCCGGCATCTCGGAGTGAATAATGCCGCGACCCGCGGTCATCCACTGTACGCCACCGGGCTCAATCACACCCTCGTTACCCGCACTGTCACGATGGCGCATGCGCCCGGCAAGCAGGTAGGTCACGGTTTCAAAACCGCGGTGCGGATGATCCGGGAAACCACCGATGTAGTCATCCGGCCGGTCGGATTCAAACGCATCCAGTAATAAGAAGGGATCCAGCATGTTCAGTTCCGGCGTACCGATGATGCGCGTCATGCGCACCCCGGCACCATCCATCGCGGGCATACCCCGCGTGACCGTCGTTAATTCCCTGACTTGTTCAGACATAATGAATTCCTGGATAGCTAATTAGTTAAGATGCGGGCATTCTAAGAGTTGACAAAATAAGAATAAACACCAGAATTATAAAAACATTGTTCTGTTTTGGAGAACTATAGTGGGGCAGCTTGAAGACATGACCGTCTTTATTCGCGTGGTCGAGGCAGGCGGTATCAGCAAGGCCGCGGAACAACTGGGTATGGCCAAATCGGCTGTGAGTCGCCGCCTGGTAGAGCTGGAAACACGGCTGGGGGTCAAGCTGCTGAACCGTACCACGCGCACTAGCAGCCTGACGGAGGCCGGTGAACAGTACTACGAGCGGTCAGTACGGATAGCCGATGACGTTTCGGAACTGAATGCGCTGACCATGGATGCCAATGTCGCCCTCGCCGGCAATATCAACCTGGCCGCCCCGCTCTCATTCGGGATCTCGCACCTGTCGTCAGCCATTGACCAGTTTGTAACCGAACACCCCGGTATCCATATCAATATTGATTTTTCCGACCGCAAGGTTGACCTGGTAGAAGAAGGCCTGGACCTCGCCTTCCGTATCGCCAGGCTGGAAGATTCCAGCCTGGTGGCACGGCGCATTTGTCCGATCCGGGTCATGATTTGCGCCAGCCCGGCATACCTGGATAAACATGGTGAGCCAAAAACGCTGCAAGAACTACAGCAACACCAGCTGCTACATTACAACATGACCGGTTCTCGCCATTGGCTGCTCGTGGATAAAGAAGGTAAGCAGCACAAGATCAAGGTCAACCACCGCATCGAGGCTAACAACGGCGAGTTTCTAAAACACATGGCCATTGCCGGGCACGGTATTGTGGCCACACCCACATTTATTAGCTGGCAAGCGCTTGAACAACGGCAACTGGTCCCGGTTATGAAGGATTATCAACCGCTGCCTGTTAATGCCTATGCGGTATATCCAGGGAACCGCTACCTGTCGCAGCGCCTACGCAAGTTTATCGACTTCCTGGCCGAACGATTCGGTGATAACCCGTACTGGGATAATCATGTCGGGTTATAGCTATCAGGGAATAGCTGTTTTATAGTTAATGAACAACCAATAAAAATAAGCAGATTGGATGCTTTATGAAGCAAACCTTTGCAGTGTGTCGTATCACGCTTGTTAGTCTGTTGTTACTGCTGACCGTTGCATGTTCCAACGAAGATCAGGGTATGGCCCTGCCGGAAACGTTACGTATTGGGATACTGCCGGATGAATCAGAGAGTCAGCTCAGGACCACATATTCACCCTTGTTCGATTACGTTGCTGGAAAAGTCGGTGTGGGCTACGAGTTCGTCATACCCGAGAGTTACGATGCACTCGTTATCGCGCTTGCAAATAAAGAAGTCGATCTTGCCTACTTTGGCGGCGTTACCTACCTGCTCGCAAAGGAAAGGCACGGAGCCATTCCGCTGGTAATGCGAGATAAGGATCTGCGCTTCACCAGCTATTTCCTGGTAAGGGCTGATGACCCGGGCAAGAAAATAAGTGACTTCAAGGACCGGGCATTGAGTTTTGGTTCAAAGCTTTCAACTTCGGGCCACCTGATGCCGCGTTATTTCCTTGGCAAGCTTGGAATTGATCCCGAGGGTTTCTTTAGCCGTATCGAGTATTCGGGCAAGCATGATGCAACCGCTTACATGGTACGCGATAGCAAGGTCGATATCGGGGCTGCTAATTCCTCCATTATTAGCAAGATGTATAACGATGGCCGGTTGGACCCGAAAGACGTACGGATCATATACGAGACCCCACCCTATGCCGACTACGTCTGGGCCATTCACCCTGGTTTCAGTAACAACGCACAGGAAAAAATCGTCAATGCCTTCCTGTCATTAAGTCCCGTGAATGACACTCATGCAGCGATACTGAAAGCGGTTAATGCCGGTGGTTACCTGCCAGCTTCGGACAACGACTATAGTGAATTAACCGGAATCTTCTACCAGCTTGGTTTTAACGAGTAATGCATAACCACGTACTTGCCTATGTTCGTCTACTTATAGTTACGCTGTTGCTTATCGGCACCGTGTTGCTCATCGTGGCAGTCGCGCAGAAATATCGCGTCACTCAAAATACAAGTCTGAGTATCGATTATCACTTTGCCGCGATCCAGGACCTGGATGTGTTGGAAAAAGAAGTCAGACTCGTACACGGCATACAGGTAGAAGAACTACTGCCAAAGATCAATGCCAGGGAAACATTGATTAATGAGGCTAAATACCTGGTCCGCGAACACCTGGACGGCTTAATCAGTCTACAGGAGAAGTACGGTACCGAGCCTTTTTCCTCAATGGTTGAGAAACTCAATAATGATATTCTTCTTTACACTGAACTCAGCCTGTTTGATGCCAACACTACCTATGACAAGCCCGCTGCAGATACCAGGCTTTCCAGCCTGCTATTACAGATACAACAGTTAAAAAAGCTGCACCAGATAGAAAACACAAAATTAATACAACAACGCCAGCATAACGCCGACACCGATCTGCAGATACTGGTGCTTTTGATTTTGCTGGCCGTTTTCCTGGGCGGTTTTTTTATCTGGAAAATTGTTGCCGTCATCAAGCAGATTCTCAGACAGCAGCAAATTACCAGTGAAGAGCTGTTTCATGAAAAGGAACGCAGCCTGACCACGCTCACGTCCATTGGTGATGCCGTCATAACCACTAACACGCAAGGCTCAATAGATTTCATGAACCCGGTTGCAGAATCCCTGACCGGCTGGTCATTCAATGAGGCAAGCGGTAAATCCCTGACAGAAGTGTTGAGAGTAGTCAATGAAGAGACAGGGCAACCTGCAACTGATTTAGTTAAACGCGTGCTGCACGACGGGGTCACAGTTGGTCTTGCCAACCACACCGTGCTCATAGATCGCAACGGAAATAAACGTCCGATTGAAGACTCGGCCGCGCCAATACTAAATCGTGAGGGTGATATTAATGGCATTGTCATCGTTTTCCATGATGTTACTCAAGCCAGGAAGATGGCACAGGCAATGACCTGGCAGGCAACCCATGATGCTTTGACCGGACTGACTAATCGACACAAGTTCGAGGATCATTTGCAAGAGCTCATTGATTCACATGCGAGTGATGGCCATCAACATGCTTTCCTGTATCTTGACCTTGACCAGTTCAAGATAGTGAATGACACCTCGGGTCATATCGCCGGAGATGAATTGCTAAAGCAAATCTCGGAAGTGCTGAAGGGACAGGTGCGTGATATAGACACGGTTGCCCGACTGGGTGGCGACGAGTTTGGCATCCTGCTAGCCTCCTGTCCGTTGGAACAGGCCAAAAGAATTGCTGACCAGGTACGCCAGTCGGTGCAGGAATTTCATTTCGTCTGGGACAACAAGTCATTCGTTATCGGTTGCAGTATCGGACTGGTACCGATTACGCACAAGATGAACAAGATGGGTGAAATCATGCGTGCGGCCGACGTTGCCTGCTATGCGGCCAAGGATGTGGGCAGAAACCGGGTACATGTCTATGAACCCGAAGATGCAAATTTAAAACAGCGCGAGGGAGAGATGCATCTTGCCACGCAGATAAACGAGGCGTTGAATGATAACCGGCTGGTTCTTTACTACCAGACTATTGAACCGTTGTTTAACACCGGTGAGCAGGGAGAACATTTTGAAATCCTGGTGCGTATGCTGGATAAGAATGGCAGTGAGTTGCTTCCCATGTCTTTCATACCCGCTGCTGAACGTTATAACCTGATGCCGCAGGTCGATCGCTGGGTTATCAGCCAGGCCCTGCAAACACTGTCCAGCTGGAAGAACAGAAACGTCGATTTCTTTTCCATTAATATCTCCGGGCAGAGCCTGGGTGACGAAACATTTCTTGATTTTGTAACAGAGCTGCTGGAGAAACACCCGTTTAAACCCAGGACGATTTGTTTTGAAATAACCGAAACAGCCGCAATAACCAACTTCCCTCAGGCCCTGGCGTTTTTTAATTCACTGAAAGAAAAAGGCTGCCTGTTCGCACTGGATGATTTTGGCAGTGGGCTTTCTTCGTTTGGATATTTAAAGAACATGCCAGTTGATTTTCTCAAGATCGATGGCAGCTTTGTCAGGGATATGCTGTTAGATCCTATCGATCATGCCATGGTTGAGTCCATCAACAGTATTGGCCATACCATGCATATTCGTACTATCGCCGAATTTGTTGAGAGCCATGAAATTGCCGATGAATTGCGCAAGTTGGGCGTGGACTATGGCCAGGGCTATGGACTGTCCCGGCCACAACCGCTGATAACCAGCTAGGTTTTTCTCGGAAAGCCCGCGTACAGGCGTAATGCCCCGGCACCCTCGAGTCAGCAGGCCTGCGACTCCCGGAATACATTGACGACAGCACCACAAAGACAGCTTCTGCTGACCCGCTTCTCACTCATTGATTACCTCGGCTGAATAACGAATGAGATGCGCATACAGTATTCGAAAGACAAGCCACGTTCAGCCAGCGAAATAGTCCTTTTGGTCTATTGCCAAACCGGAATTCCAGGCCAGTGTTAGTACATCAAGTCATTGATATTGTTGCAGAGTTATGATTTCCTGTATTTTCAGATCGACGACGTCTTTCGCGTGAAACAAGAGGGTATACAGATGATAAAGAATTTGTGGCTGTTACCACTACTCGTTATCATTTTGCTCCTGATCATCGTCGGCCACAGCTATGTCGGCCTCGACAACCTGCAGCAATCGCTCGATAAACAACAGGAACGTCTCAACCTCATTAATTCCGCGGCCGAGATCGGCAATTCGGTAAAACAGGCCGAGGGTGATCTTTTGATGTACCTGATTACCGGTAATGCAGATTATCGTAGCCTGTTCTTCGAGCGCCTTGGCAACCTGGAAAAGAACCTGTGGAAAATGGCGCCGATTGACAACAGGTTTCATCCAACACTCAACCATTTTAATGAGCTGCAGGCTCTGGGTTCCAGGCTGGCCAACATGAAGCGACAGGGCACATTGGACTCTATGGTTGCATCTGAATCCTACCAGGCAGACATTAGCCACTTCCATGACCTTACTGACCAGGTTTGGAAAACCGGTATTGGATACGTACATCAACAAACCTTTCTGCCCCAGCAAAAACTGCAGGAAACATTCTGGGAGATGACCCGGGCCTATCTTGTCCTCGGCCTGCTTGGCATCGTCTGTATAGTGGCGATAATACTTTTGATGAAACGTAGCGAGAAAGAATTAAAACTGACACAGGATATTAGCGACAAGCTTAGCAGGCTATCCAATACGGATGGCCTGACCGGTGTTAGCAACCGCCTTGCCTTTGATCAAGCGCTTGAGATTGAATTCAGTCGTGCCAAACGCGATAAAACATCTTTCGCCCTTTTGTTTATCGATATTGATGCGTTCAGTATTTATAACAATCAGTATGGTCACATAAAAGCTGATGAAGCCCTGCACAAGATCGCGGAAGAACTCAGCAACCAGCTAAGACGACCATCTGATCGCATATTCCGCTATACCGGTAATGTCTTTGCGATGATACTGCCCGGTACCACCGACGTGCTGGCCTTTGCCGAGCATTGCCGTAAGGCGGTGCAAGAATTGGGCATAAAACATATAAGTTCGCCGGCCAATCACACTCTGACCGTTAGTATCGGCTTTGGTACATATAATCCCGATCTCGACAGGATCCTGGAGAACATTATTCAACGGGTTGATGCGGCACTGATGCGGGCCAAGAAACTGGGTAGAAACCGGGTCTGTTCTGCCAACCTTAACGATGACAACGAGAACAAGCTGACTCTTGTAAAAGACGATAACAAGACCAGCTGATACGAATGCTCACCACGTGAAAGAATGTGTTGTTAGCTATCGGTCAAGGTCAGCAGAATATCAGCGTACCATGAACAATTAAGCCCCAGGGCCTCGTCAAGATCGACGTCACGAGTTCCAAGATCAAGCCGGGCCGAATGTATACCGAGTAAATAGCATTGCAAATCACCCAACTCTTCCTGCTGTTTGTCAGCGCGCATGATTACCGGCGCACCACTAATCCCCCGATGTGTACGAGCATCAGTTAGAAAGAAACCACTACCCTGGAAACGCAGGCCGTAAGAAGAAGACAGGCAACCACCCCGTACTACAGGGATATGATGCAGAGTATCGTGGAATCCCAGGGGATAGCCCACGACCAGTAAGCGTATTCCAATATCTACCGTTGCATCAGGTGGTAATAAGT
Organism: Gammaproteobacteria bacterium; assembly: GCA_965229565.1. GTDB lineage: Bacteria > Pseudomonadota > Gammaproteobacteria > Eutrophobiales > Eutrophobiaceae > JANQNX01. The sequence goes on from OZ245888.1 coordinate 2,563,981, forward strand.
GTGCTGGCGTAAACGCACTGTAAACCATCGACTGGGGCAAGACAGACTGATCCAGTTCAATCACCGCCACGTCAATCTCTCCCGCCGCATCAACCGCGTTGCGCCAGTTACTACTGCCGTTGTTATAAAGAAGAATAGAAAAAGAGATCGACTCGGCCATATTTTCCGGATTGGTATGCAACTCAATTTCAATACGATCCGGATGATGTTCGCTGGGCTCATCAAACATGACGTGCCGGCTGCTAACCAGGTACAAACGTTCATCACGGCGGAAGAAAAAACCGCTGGCGTTGGTCAGGTGCTGCGCACCATCATAAGTCTGGATTTTTACTGCTGTTAACAGCAGGGGTTCAACTATGGACATATGTGCCTAATCTCCGGAACAAATAGCAATGCCAGCCGATCGTATTCAAACTGTGGCAGGCTACATGCTATCATTTTTACAGTTCATTTATTGACTCAAATGGTAGCTGGAGGCCGGAAACAGGCACAACCGTTGCTAATCATCCCGGTCGAATTTGTGACGCCTTATCTCCCAAACATACAAGAGTCCATATGTCTGGCACGGCCGAATCCGTTTGCTTGTAGTGAAGAGCAGATATCGCAACTGCCGTAACAGCTGTAGGCAAATGGCTGAACTAGCTGTCCTTCAGCGTCGGATAATCAATATAGCCTTTTTCATCGCCCCCATAAAAACTCTCCGGGTCTGGCTCATTCAGTGGAGCATCGCGGTAAAAACGCTCTGGCAAATCGGGATTGGCAATAAAAGGCTTTCCGTAACATACCATGTCAGCAAGATGCTGCCTGATAGCTGCCTGACCCTTTTCCAGATCAAAGCCACCATTCACCATGATGCGCCCCTTATATCTTTCCCTGAAAATCCTGGTAGGAATAGGCGTGGCACCATGACACATATCCTTGGCTCCTGCCTCGATAATATGTAGATACGCGAGATCGTAATCGTTTAGCTGTTCAACAAAATAGCCAAACATCGCTTCCGGATCAGAGTCGGACATGTCATTAAAAGTACCGCAGGGAGAAATACGCACACCAACAGCATCACTTGGCCAGACTTCCTGTACGGCAGTGATGACCTCAAGCGGCAATCGTGCCCGGTTTTCCATTGAGCCACCGTATGCGTCGCTACGTTTGTTGGTGCTGTCACGTAGAAACTGGTCAAGCAGGTAACCATTCGCACAGTGTATCTCGACACCATCGAAACCTGCCTGCATTGCCTTCCTGGCGGCTTCACGGTAGTCGTTAACAATGCCGGGTAATTCTTCAATCTCCAGCGCCCGTGGCGTGACATAATCCCGCATACCCTCATAGGTCATGACCTGCCCCTGTTCCGGAATAACCGCACTCGGTGCCACCGGAAGTTCGCCGTTTGGCTGAAACGAGGGATGAGATATGCGTCCCACGTGCCAGAGCTGGAGATATATTCGCCCCCCGGCATCATGCACGGCATTCGTCACTTTTTTCCAGCCATTCACCTGTTCGCTGCTATGTATACCAGGCGTGTGCGGATAACCCACGCCTTGTGGGCTAATCTGGGTTGCCTCGCTGATAATCAGACCAGCGCTGGCACGCTGCTGATAGTACAAGGCATTCATATCGGTCGGGACATTCCCCTCGCCGGCACGATTACGCGTTAATGGCGCCATGATGATCCGGTTTGGCAACTGCAATTTGCCTATTTTAATCGGACTGAATAATTCATTGTTGGTTATTATTTCCTGTTGCATGCTCCAATTTCCATGTTGATGAAATCTTTTTTAAATTACGTTCGACCAGGTCATAAGGCTGAATGCGGTTAATAACGGCGATTCAAGAATCTGGATATTTTCTTAATCTCCAGGACAAGCTGCCATGCCATCCAGCCATGTTCGGTCTTTGTTATCCTGCATGCTATCATTTTTGATGTTTTTTTATGGTCAGTATTGATGCCTGAAGGACCGGAAATTAGAAAAGCGGCTGACAAGATTGAAAAGGCGCTGCTGAGTGCCCCGGTTGAGTCTGTCTACTTCGCCTTCCCTGAACTAAAAAAGTTTGAGCGGTCCCTGAATAACAGGAATGTTACTTCGGTCGAGACACGTGGCAAGGCGCTGCTGATCCATTTTGACAACGATTTAAGCATCTACAGTCACAACCAGCTGTATGGCCGCTGGTATATTCGTGCTGCACAGAGTTATCCTCGTACCAGTAGACAGTTACGACTTGCAATACATACCCCGAATAAATCTGCACTACTCTACAGTGCATCTGATATCCATGTCTTAACACCCGAACAAGTAACAATCCATCCCTTCCTGTCACGCCTGGGCCCGGATATCCTGGACTGTAAGCCGGAAACGGTGCTGTCACAATTGCAGGACAAAAAGTTTCGACGACGACAACTGGTCTCACTGTTTCTCGACCAGCATTTTCTCGCTGGCGTTGGTAATTACCTGCGCAGTGAGATCCTGTACAGCGCTGGCTTGAATCCGCGCCTGCGTCCCGTGGATTGTACCGGGGAGCAGTTATTGCAGCTGGCTGATGCCGCCGTATTTACCGCCAGGCAGGCCTATCGTCACAACGGCATTACCAACAACCTGGAACTGGTAAAGCAGCTGAAGGCCGAGGGCTGGAGCCGGGGAGAATACCGCCACCATGTGTTCAGTCGTGCCGGTCAGCCCTGCTTTAGCTGCGAGACCACTGTGCAAAAGGCGATGGCTGGCAGTCGACGCTACTATTTCTGTGCTGGCTGTCAGCAGTGAACATGCTGACTGGAATATTGTCAAAACCTGAAAGGTAGCACCTATGAAAAATTCATACCCGCACATATTATTTCTGTTCGCCTTTTTCCTTGGCGGCTGTGCATCTTCGATCCCTAAAAACATCAGCAGCACCCCCGAACCGGACCTGAGTTATGAAGAATTTCGCACAGGTGGCTCACAGCAAATGGATAAACTGGTGCGCTGGGGTGGTGAGATCATCGCGGTAGAAAACGAGGCAACTCACTCCATGGTTGAAATACTCAGTCATGAACTGGGACGTCGTGGCCGCCCCCTGGAACAGGATGAATACCAGGGACGTTTCATTGCACGCATTAATGAATTTCTCGATCCGGAATACTACAAGAAAGGGCGTCAGCTTACCGTGTATGGCACGCTCAGCCGTGAGGTAGAAAAGGATATTTCAGCACATACCTACAGCTATCCCGTTATTGACGTTGAGCAATATTACCTGTGGCCGGAATACGCGAGACTGGAACGTGTTTACGTGTCCCCTGTTCATTTCTATCCCTATCACCTGCGTTCACCGTTCATTCACCCTTTTTACGGACACCCATACTGGTACCGTTATCATTATTGACACAAGCAGGGACTGGCTTGCTGTCTTCAATAAATCTTCGGTTATATACTGACTAGAGGTTTGCCTGCCTTCTATCAGGCACTGCACGACGGTCCTGGCCGGAACGGCGTTCGGGATGAAAGGATACATCATGATAACGACGTCCATCGCTTTGTCGACGTCCATTTTTGGGTTGATGGATACTACGATGCACTATGTGTGTCACTATGATCCCTTTGAATCTAATTTTTATTTTTTGTAAAAGTAATTGAGCTGTCATATTTTTTCAACCACGAGCATTGCTCAGCATTGACGTGATAAAGGTATCGTAATTTAATGTTTTTATGATTAATACTTGCGAAATCAGCAGGATTTTAGTCGCAACAATGAGCAATATTTTTTTAATACGGCAACTATCAACAGGACATTAGCCACCATGTTTAGTTACGAGTATCCACACCCGGCGGTCACCGTCGATGTCGCCGTATTCTGCCTCAATGAAGGCAACATGAAATTATTACTGATAAAACGCGCTAACTACCCGGATGCTGGCAAGTGGGCACTACCTGGAGGGTTTATTGAAATTGACGAGGACCTCGAACCCGCCGCAAGGCGAGAGCTGGAGGAAGAAACCGGGCTTGTTGTCGGCGAGCTCGAGCAGTTACAAACCTTCGGCAATCCGGATCGGGATCCACGTGAACGCGTCATTACAGTGGTGTACACCACCATTGTCGATCCGGGCAACACGAACGTTAGTGCCTCCACCGATGCGGCCGAGGCCGCCTGGTTCGATACACGTACGTTACCTGAACTTGCTTTCGACCACTCACATATCATCGGGTTGGCTTGCGACAGAATAATGTCTAAGCTAGGTAATGAATGATCTCGCCTGATTGGCAGGCGCCGGGAGCAAACATATGCAATGTCCAAAATGTACGCACGATATGGAAGACGTCGAAATCCACGATGTCCTAATCAAACGTTGCACGCTCTGCAAGGGCCTGTGGTTTGATCGCAGCAAGCATGAATATCTTAGAAAGGAACAGGATTCATCATGCGTCGACACGGGTGACCCGCAAATTGGCAAGGCCTTCGATAAAATTGAGGATTACCTGTGCCCTGAATGTCACTCACCCATGATAAAGATGGTGGTCGCCGATCAGCCTCACATCCATTTTGAGAGCTGCAGCCATTGTTTTTCCGTCTTTTTTGATGCCGGTGAATTTACCGACTACGTGGAAAAAGACCTCATGGATTTTTTCAAGGGACTCATGTCCAGGGAACGCTAGCCCGAATTGTCTAGTTGTTGCGTACCCTGATGACAACTGCCGCGACATCGCCTGTGTCGATGACGGCGTCATAGAATTCCTTACCGGAAAGTTCCATCAGGTGTAAAGCGTCGTCGTTCACACTACCAATCTTGCCGGTAAATTCCTTGCCGGATTCAAGTACAACGGTCACATACTTGCCAGTATGCTCGGCCAGCACAGATTCTATATCGTCGTCAGCGCCCAGGGAAACGGCATCTGCGCGCAGAGTTTGACAAAATAACAAACTTAAGAACAACAGGTATGGCATGAAAATTTTCATATCAATCTCCCTGGCTAAACCAGAATCTCCGAAAGTGACTAACGCCTGAATATTACAAAATAGTGGGCTCAATAGATAGCTCACTGTCAGCAACAACCAGGGGTCGCGGGAATGACACGGGCAGCTTCGAAGTGAAAAATAAGCAGGGGCAACGAGTTACATTGTTGCCGGAAATACTTATAATCAACAGGTAACTGAACCCGGACATTAATTACTGAAAACTATAATTATGTTAAGAATTTCCTGTATTTTATGCCTCGTCTTTATTCTGGCTGCCTGTACGAAACAGCCGAATATTTATTCCTCCACCGAGCAGCGCGTTGAAATCAACAGTTTCCCAAAGGACTTTCTATGGTCATTCGAACTGGCCATGCGTGAATGCGAACAACATGAAAGAGTCGCGAGTTATGTGCCCGATTCTTCTGGCGATCTGAAAATGCTCGTATTCGATTGTGTTGATCCGGAGGCCCTCCTGACCGAAGAAACAGCAGAGTCTACCGGGATAGTCTCCGACGAAGCGGAGACAGAAAATCCATAAACTGGATTTCCAGGTTAAAAAGCGAGGCTAATATAACTACACGAGTCTCTAATTTTGTTTGGCTGCAACACTTGTATCTGTGTCAAACAATATTCTTTCTATTTATTCAGGCAATAGCTACCAATATCAAAACTCTATAGACATTAAGTCGCTTTACTATATCTTGATAACGAAAGTGTCCGTTCCATGTACTAACAAAAACAAACCAGTCCTGATACTGCAACTGCGGCCGGAAGATGTCACGGCCGACAGTGAATACCTGGCGTTCCTGAAATACGGCGCGCTCAGTGCAACTGATACGAAACGGATACGTATCGAACAGGCCGGTATACCATCTGATCTATCGCTGGAGGAATACAGCGCCATTATTGTCGGTGGCAGTCCATTTGATATAAGTACCCCTGCGACCGACAAATCGGCTATCCAGCACAAGGTCGAGGACGATTTCAGACGCCTTCTGGCACGGGTACTGGAACTGGATTTCCCGTTCCTGGGCGCCTGTTCGGGAAACGGCATGCTGGGGCATTACCTGGGTACCAGCATCTCTCGACAATACGGGGAGGCCGTAGGCTGTGTAAAACTGACATTGACCGAGGCAGGCAGGCAGGACCCTTTACTGCATGGTTTTCCCGATCAAATTCATGTACTGCTGGGGCACAAGGAAGCCTGTGACCGCTTGCCAGAGGGTGCAACGCTATTGTTGCGCGGCGATGACTGCCCGGTGCAGATGTTCCGGGTTGGCAAAAACGTATATGCGACCCAGTTTCACCCCGAGGGTGACGCAGAGGGATTTAGCGTCCGCATCAACGCCTACAGGAATCATGGCTATTTTGAACCCGACCAGGCAGATCAACTCATCGATGCCGTCTCCCACGTGGAAACGCCTTTCGCACAACAGATACTGAAACGCTTTGTAGCCCGGTATTACCGCGAGACGACAGGACAAGATTAATTTGAAAAAGCTTGATCTGGATCAGATTTCGGACCTCTACCTTCAATTACATTAGCAGCCACTGACAAAGATAATGAAGTTGGAGAGAGAGCATGGAACTCTGGCTAAACCTGCTGTTTGGCAACCCGGTAGGCCTGGCATCAATGATCGTGATTTTTGCGACGATCGCGATCGTCTGCTACATACTGTATATGTTGTACGACAAGTCCAAACCTAAAAACTGACACTTACCCTGCTTTATTACCTGCAGACACTACTGAACATGCGTCTGCACTTACTACCAGGCTTTCACCATAGTGTGACATGCCTGATTTTTTACTGTTTCATCATGTAAATCAGATATACACTCCTGAACAAGTACAACTGCAAGCAGTTAAACAGGAGTGACTGTCATGGCTAAAGCAAATTGTCCACGTGACAGCCATCAGCTTGATGAAGGAGAGTTTCATGATATTCCCGTGATGCATTGCCCGACATGTGATGGCACCTTGATCAAACAGGCGTCACTGTTCAAACTGCTTACCGAAATGATCAAGGAACTGAACCAGGACATATCATTTGAATCCGAAATAGCACCGGTTATAGACAGGGGAGCGAATATCGAATGCCCTGCATGTCATACATCAATGCAGAATTACGGCTACATGGGCTCAAGCGATGTGATGATAGATAGCTGTGGCGAGTGCTCATTACTCTGGATAGACACAAATGAGATGGCAGTTATGTGCTTCATGAACGAGAGAGCCAACAAGCGTCTGAAACATTACCAGGAGATGACGAAAGAGCACAGCCGGCAACTTGATAAATACGTGTTGCAGGAAGCATTGCACGGTGCCTTCATGCGTGGCTTTCGAATGGGTTATGGTGCAGGACTATTTATATAATTCAACAGGACTGAATAGATAAAATATTTACTGGTTATGCACAACTACTTCATAAAATTAATATTTTCCTTATGTTTGTTACCTTTATTTGCTTTCCAGGCGTTTGCAGAAACCGCTGAAGAGCAACTCCAGCATGCCAAGGCGATCTACGATGCCGGCGAAGTCAAACAGGCATTTCAATTAATCATGCAGGTCGCCGATACAGGCGACGCCCATGCACAATCTTTGCTTGGCATCGCAATGATCGAGGGCAAGGATATTGAACAGGATTTTGATGAGGGTTTAAGGCTGCTAAAACTGGCCGCGGCCCAGGATTTTTCCGGGGCGGCTTATAACCTCGCCCAGGTTTACAGGTGGGGCCTGTTGGGAAAGGCGGATTACCCGGAGGCCATAAAATGGTATCAACAAGCGGCCGACCTTGATGACACGAATTCCATCTACAACCTGGCATTAATGTACAGGGATGGAATGGGTACAAAGCAGGACCTCGCTCGGGCGGTCGAGCTCTTTCAAAAGGGTGCCAGCCTGGGAGATGGCAACTCCATGCACAATATAGGGATGATGCATGTCACTGGCAGTGGTGTTAACCAGGATTTTTCCGAGGCGATTACCTGGTTGAATAAAGCCATAGACGCGGGCGTAACCTATGCTCACTGGGACCTGGGGCTAATGTACATGAAGGGATACGGTGTCAACCAGGATATGCATCAAGCCTTTGCCAGTTTCAAGCAGGTTGCTGAGGCAGGTTTTGCACCAGCTCAGGGCCAACTGGGTACCATGTATTACAATGGCACAGGTACTCAACAGAATTTCAAGGAAGCCTTTAAATGGTCAAGGATAGCTGCTGAGAAAGGCATGCCGGAGGCGCAGTATAATCTTGGCAAAATGTACGCGGAAGGCAAGGGAACGCTAAAGTCCGACTCGCTGGCTTACGGCTGGGCCTATATTGCCTCGCTGAACAAGATTGAACCAGCTGTAGACTACATTAAATTTATTGATAAGGCCGTGGCTGATGGGAAATTGCCAAAGGACTTTATTTCAGATGGCAAACAAATGGCGCGTAACCTGATCAATGAGCATGGTTTAGAGGTGCAGGTTCCTGAACCTTCCCTGTTCGAAAAAATGAAGAGATTATTTTGACCTGATACTTCTTTATTTGAAGTAGCAATTGCAGGGTGCTATTGAAGACGCTTGCTAAGCGCAAAGTATAGCTGGTTAATGGACAAATCTTCGTTACTGGCCCGATTGATATACTGGTTCTGGTAGCCGAGTTCACCGGAAAAGCCTTGACCTAATCCGGCACTGAAACCGGCAAAGAAGCGATTTTGGTCAAAACCACTTTTTGGCCCCGGTCTCACATCGTTGATATTCATAAATATCTCGTTACGAATAACGAAATGTTGTATCCAGCTATTACCCGTGGGCACAGAGACACCTGCGAGCAAACGACCGCGAAACCCGGTGTCATCACGACCATCGAAGAACCTCTCCTCCAAACGGATACGCAACAAAGGCTTGAACTGCATACTTTTTTGCCTGACAACCAACTGCTGCCACAGACGCTGCTCAGTGCTATCGGTACCTGTCTTGACGAAATGTATGTCGTAGCCAAGGCTGACAAACATAATGTCATTAACCAGGTAGTCCAGCGATGGTCTCAAAAGATAACGTTCAAGCATATCGACACCGTCAACCATGCGTGACTGTATTTGCAGATTAGCCTGCCACTGCTCTGCAACTGGCTTGTTGAGATTGGCGGTTGCCCAGAAACCGGCATCGGTCTCGGCCGAGTGTGTCGCGGGTAGTAAAAACAACCATAACAACAGGAAAATAAGCGTGTTTTTCATGGGCGCAGAGTATATCTTGACTTTCACTTTTTTCTAAACAATTTGACGCTACCATCCAGATCTTTTCTAATGATGTAATGAATACCATACTTATCACAGGCGCAAACCGGGGCATCGGCCTCGAGTATTGCCGTCAATACAAGGACAAGGGCGACAGCGTCATTGCTGTCTGCCGTACTCTCTCTCCCGAACTGGAGAAACTCGGTGTCGAGATTATTGCCGACATTGATGTGTCGAATGAAATGTCTGTATACGATCTCGGTGAGCAACTCGAGGGCAAACGCATTGATATCGCCATCAATAATGCCGGCATCATGCAGAATGAAACTATCGACAAGCTGGACATAAACAGCATCCGCAAACAGTTCGAGGTAAACACATTGGGACCGCTAATGGTCACCCGGGCCATATTGCCTCACATGGCCAATCCGTCAAAGCTGATCCTGATGACCAGCCGCATGGGTTCTATTGCTGATAATACGTCGGGGGGCAAATATGGCTATCGCATGTCCAAGGCTGCACTCAACAGCGCCGGGGTTTCGTTATCACATGACCTGAAAGATAAAGGTATTGCCGTCGCCATACTGCACCCGGGCTATGTCAAAACCGATATGACCAATGACTCGGGCAATATCACCGCGGAAGAATCAGTGAACGACTTGATCGCACGCATTGATGAACTAACGCTGGAGAATTCCGGTACGTTCTGGCACTCGGATGGGCAGGTTTTACCCTGGTAGGAAAAACGACTATCTGGCTACATAGACAGTAGCGGTAGCATCCCTGGACTGGTAGGGGTTAGGAAAACGGATGATGTGCGCGTCCACGTTGCAAAAAACGTCTTTTAAAATCATAACAAAATCATCATCAGGCGGATCGTTTGACCACATGGCAAAAACGCCACCCGGTTGCAAATGTGACTGCATTTTTTGTAATCCATCTACACTGTAAAAACCGGCATGATCGTCATTTAGCCAGTGTTGCGTTGAGTGATCAATATCCAGAAGGATTGCATGATACAAATCTCCTGGCAGTTCAGCAGTGAGACTCTTTTCCTGCCTGGCCCAGGTAAAAAAATCGGCCTCTATAAACTGACAGCGTTGATCTTCAGATAACTGTTGGCCCAGTGGCACCAGCCACTGTTGATGCCAGTCGATGACATCAGACATCGTTTCAATCACATTCAAACTGCGCACACGTGAATCAGCCAGGGCAGCAGCAGCTGTATACCCCAGGCCGAGACCGCCAACCAGCACATCAAGTTCGTTCTCCTTTACAGCAGCTAGCCCCAGAAGAGCTAATTCCTCCTCGGCATGGGTAAACAGGCTGGACATGAGAAATTCATCGTTGAGTTTTACTTCATAAATATCTTTATGCGTCAGCGTGCAAAGCCTGCGTCTGAGACTTAACTCACCGAGGCGTGTTTCACGGAAACTCAACTCCTCGAATAGACGGCTCATTGGTTATACAACCGAGTACTGTTCAAACATGAAAGTTTAATATAAATAAAAAACGGGGGCTGATCGGATTTTTATATGTCATAAATAACACTGCACACTCGAAAATAATAACATCGCTCAGAAAGAGTGATTGTTGTTCCAGGAGCGATGCAGAGTCTTCATAAGGACGGAGATAGTTTCCGATAATACGAGGCGCGAGTTGGCGAGGACACGGAGTTTAGATAATCCTAAATGAGTATCGCAGCCAGCGAAGCAACAAAGTAGTAGCGGAAAATAGTCCGTCCTACCGGCCGTACATGTCGTGACCGGGAAGCGGCCTATGATACTTCGCCACCTCACTATACTTCGCCGATGCTGCTGCAATACCTTTATCAGCATCAACAGGGACACCCGCTTCTTCACAGGACCTCAGGAAAGCGATAGATGCCATCAGCGCATGATATGGCTGAATACCACCAGTCGCACATAAACGCCAGCCCAGGTCAGGCGCGCCAGGAATCGCGGCCGCTTCAACCGCGTGCTTTGAAAACATGATGTTCAATACTTCCATGATCTTTGCTGCGCCAAAACCTTCCGGTGACCTGATCGCCGTTACTGCATTCGAGGCATAGCTACTATCGTTTGCTACCAGCTCCAGGCCTGCCCCTTTTACCGCGGCACGATACACGTCAGAACAATCCTTATGACGTTCAAAAACCCGGTCATAACCTTCGATCGCCAACGCATCCAGGGCCACGGCGAATTGCGAGTAATTACTCGGTGTTTCGATGTGTAGACCCATGCCATCCATTGCATCAATCATCTTGGTCAGGTGCAGGTAATGTTGGCCTTTCTTGATACCTGCGTTTGCCAGTGCCTTGTCGGCCTCATAAACTTTCTCAACCGCCTTAGGGCTCAGTGTCAGCATGCCGATACAGGGCGTTCCCATCATTCCTTTCTGGCTACAGCCAATGAGCATGTCGATGCCCATTTCCGTCATATTCGCTGGCATACAACCGATGGAAGAAATGCCATCAATAACCAGCAGCGCCGGGTGCTTTAATTCATCCAGTATGTCACGTAATTTTTTAGGATCCGTCGTGACGCCTGCGCCAGTCTCGTTTTGCGGCGCCATCACCATCTGGATGTGATGCTCCGTATCGTTGGCCAATGCGTCACGACATTTGTCATAGGGCAGGTCTTCACCGATTTCGCCCTTGATACGCATGACGTTTCTACCCAGGTTTTCAACACAATTACCCATGGCCGTACTGAAAGCGCCGATTTCCAGGGTAATCACGGCGGGTTTGTCAGAATCTGCTTCGCCCGGGAAACGACATGAACCTGCCGCCGCTTCTGTACCAGAAGTACCAGAGCCGGTGAAGAACAGCGCCCTGCCGCCTTCCTGCATACCTACAAATTTTCCATACTCATTACGAACCGCGGTAAAAAACTTCGCGACGCTGGGACCACGCATACCTCTTGTCTGTTGTGACGTAAACTGGGTCACCAGATCAGAACCAAAGGCCGGGCCGGGGGTAACGTTGATAATCCTTGTATGTGGAGACCAGACAGGCGCTTTATCATTAAGGAATTCGTTTTCGTTTGGTCCAACCTGGTCCGTTTCGATAAGACGTCGTAACCCGGAAAGCGGGGAAATTAATTCGTTGGTCATTTTCTTACTCGCTCTTAAAATAATAATACGTTTATGTTTTTATAATGAAATCTGCTTAGCCAATACTTGTTACCGTGATCATCTCGCAAAACCAGATTAAAATAAATCGCTCAGAAAGGGCGCATTGCTCTATAAAATGCAATTTACAGGACAAAGATAGTTTTCGCTAATACGAGGCGCAAGTCGGCGAGGACACGGAGTTTAGTTTCTCCTAAATGAGTACCGCAGCCGACGCAATAACGAAGTAGTAGTGAAAAATAGCCCGCCCTGTTAGCCGGTCCAGCCCAGGCCAGCAGAGATACAGTTAATCGAAAGAAGTAACGGCACCAATGAATCCATCGGGTCCTCGCCCTCTTCCCGGTTACGGAAATCGTTGACGAGTTGCACCTGTTCCATGCCAGACTGATGCAGGATAGGAGCACGACGGCTCAGTTTTCGGCTGAAGCGCCTGAAGCGTTCGCACAGTACCTGTTCACCGGTAATACTCATGATCATCTTTTTCGTCAGTTCAAATTCCTCAACGATCATACCGAATACCTGGTTACGTACCTTTTCATTCGCAACCAGTTTTGAATAAGACTCGGCAACTTCAAGGTCCACCAGTGCCAGGGTCTTTTCCGTTTCGTCAATAATCAGCCGGAATACACGTGACTCCTCGAACATTTTCCTTGCCAGTTTCTCTCCCTTGGCCCCGGTTTGTTCAAAGTAGTCCTTAAGTGCGGTACCGACACCGTACCAGCCGGTAACGATGTGGCGGTTTTGTGTCCAGGCAAATACCCAGGGAATGGCTCGTAGGTCGCCCAGTGACTTGGCTCCGAAACGTCGGGCAGGACGCGAACCAATATTCATCTTGGCCAGTTCCTCAACCGGGCTGGCAGCATTGTAGTAATCCACGAGTCCTGGAGTTTCAGCCAGCTCGCGATATTTCTTGAAACCAAATGACGAGATGGTTTCCATTGCCTCGTCAAACTCGGCGTTGGGTTTTAACGCGTCCTCGTTCATGGATTTGATAGTGTGTTCGAAGATACTCGATGCCAGCAGTTCCATGTGGTACTGGGCCGTACCCTCGTTGGCGTACTTGGATGACACCACTTCGCCCTGCTCGGTAATTCGCATCTGACCATGAATGGACCCGGCCGGCTGTGCCGCAATGGCAAGTCCAGTAGGAGCACCACCGCGACTGACAGAACCACCGCGACCATGGAAATAGGACAGCGGAATACCGGCTTCCTGGCCGGTATTGGTGAGATCGATCTGGGCCTTGTAGAGTTCCCAGTTTGCAGTGAAGTAACCACCATCCTTGTTAGAGTCCGAGTAACCAATCATACATTCCTGTACGCCACCCTGGTGTTCCACCGAGCGCCGAATTAGCGGTAAGGCAAGCAACTCTTTCATCATGTCTGGGGCACGCTGTAAGTCATCGATGGTTTCAAACAGCGGCACAATCGGCAGGCGACTGTATTCTTCACCGGGTTCACCTCTGAATAACCCCGCGTAGCGTGCCAGCAGGTAGACACCCAGAAGGTCGCTGACTTCCTGTGTCATACTCAGTATGAAATGTCCGAAGGCCTCACGATCGAGTTCTTCCATGATACCGGCAGACATCTGGAACAGTCCCAGTGTGGATTCCGACGTGGCATCCAGGTTGGAAAAAGTAGGCAATTCATCCTGTGGTTTGTCCAGTTCTTCCTTCAGCCATGCCATCCACTCGTCACTGCGTGGTTCGGGAGGTGTCTTGCGACCGTGCATGGCCTTGTATATCGCCGACAGTGTATTGTTAATCGTGGTGGAATTCTCTCGTAAATCGAGTCGCACGGTGCGGAAGCGAAAGGCCTCGGCTTCCTGCAGGATAGGCAGCACCATGGACTCTGCCAGGTTTTCACAACCGGACTTGTTTAAACCATTCATCAGCTGGTTAAGGTGAAGAATGAACTCATCGGCATCAACATAACTAATGCCGCTGTAATGATTTTTCTTTTCTGAGGCCATGGTTCCTTCCAGCTTGATCTGCATGCAGAAGACAAACTGTCTGAAAACTTCACCCGGGTTACGCTTGCTGATGTGATACAGGTCATCGATATCTTCCAGTATATTTTCCAGGTCCTCTTTAAATTGCTCTGATAGCTCAATATTGATATTGGATACGCTGAGCTTGTGTAACAAATCATCAAGCAATTTCTTGTAGTGACGCAGGATAGCGTGGCGGTGCTTTAACAGCGTATCCCTCGTGACATCGTTGGTAACAAACGGATTACCATCACGGTCACCACCAATCCAGGAACCAAACTGGAAGAAAGGCGGGATATTGAATTCCTTGTCGGCATAATTTTGCTTCAGCGCCAGACGCAATTTGTCATGTGTTTCCGGGATACGTTTAAACAACGATTGTTCAAAAAAATGTAGCCCCCAGACAACTTCCTGCGGCACCGATGGTTTTTCCAGCCTGAGTTCACCGGTCAACCAGAGCAGGTCAATTTCATTGAACAGATCTTCGATGAAGTTTTCACGTTCACGTGGCGTCCAGCGTGTTGCCTCGATGCGATACAGCAACACGTAGATGCGACGGTGTATTTCAAGCACGGTAATACGCTTGGCCTCGGTGGGATGGGCCGTAATAGTAGGACGTATATGGGCAACGTCGAGCAGCTTCTGTATTTCATCAGAACTAATGCCGGCGTCGGCTGCCTGCTTAAACACACTGGCAAAGGTGCCGGGCAGGTTTTCCAGTCCCATTTCCTTTTCATAAAGACGTCGGCGACGCATGCCGGTGTTTTCTTCAGCCACGTTGAGCAACTGGAACCAGATACCCCATGCCTGCAACAGGCCAAGCAGGCAATCCGTATCACCATCAGGTAAAGGTTTGTCGCCTTTGAAATAAGGAAGTATTTCCGGCTGCCGTCGTTCAATGACCTGGAGTAACTGGTTGGTCAAGAGATCGACGACCCCCTTGGCGTATTCCGCTGAACGGTCGTCAATGGACTTTTCACTTGTTGCCAGATCTGTACTCATACGTCTCCCACCTTGGTGCATTTGATTATGATTATGCCACGCGGTCGCCAGGTTCCTCACCGTCAAAAAAGGCTTTCACGTTTGCTAGTGAACGTAAGCCCATGGCAACACGGGTTTCAGTAGTCGCACTGCCAAGATGCGGCAGCAGTACCACGTTTTCCATTGCTAATAAGTCTTCGGTAACACTTGGCTCTTTCGCAAATACATCGAGACCAGCACCGGCAATCACGCCGTTCTTTAATGCCTGTACCAGCGCCGGTTCGTCAACAACGTCACCGCGGGCAGTGTTAATCAGGAACGCACTGTTCTTCATCATACCCAGCCGCTCTGCATTCATCAGGTTGGTATTTGCACCACCACCGGGACAATGCAGGGTCACGAAGTCGGCACCATTTAATACCTCTTCAACCGTATCCAGCTTGGTAGCGTTATATTTCTTGATTACGTCATCAGACGGTGGATACGGATCGTAGAAACTGATCTCCATGTCAAAACCATGATGCGCCTTGTGCGCGACTGCCTGGGCAATTCGACCAAAGCCAATAAACCCGAGTTTCTTGCCCGTGACCTTGGTCGCCAGCATATGGGTCGGGCACCAGCCATCCCATTTCTTGTCGCGAACCAGGCGTTCGCCTTCGCCACCGCGGCGAGCAACGGCCAGCAGTAATAGCATGGCGATGTCAGCCGTGCAGTCAGTCAATACCTCGGGTGTATTGGTAACAACGACGCCCGCAGCCTTCGCGGCTTCGGTATTGATATTGTTAAAACCAACACCAAAATTAGACACGATCTTGCAGCGGCGATCATCTACGCCAAAAATTTCCTCGTTAATTACAAAGTCTGAAACGGTCGGGCAGACTGCATCATAGTTGCGCATGGCGTCTTTCAACTCTTCCACGGACATCTTGTGGTCGTCAGCATTTAACGTCACATCAAATAATTCTTTTGCTTTGGCCTCGGCTTCGGCAGGCCACTTGCGTGTCAATAAAACCTTTGGTTTAGCCACTGTTATCTCCTGGGTAAATATACTTGGATTACTTACAAAAGTGCGGAAGCCGCCAGTTGCAAAGGGGAAGCAACTGGCAGCAAGAGCTCCGCTAGCTAACTTTTGCCATGACCTCTTTCATGGTCTCGGCGAAGGCCGATGGGTTAGGAACTACAGTCGCACCACACTCCTTCAGGATCTCAACCTTTTCGGCAGCACTTTCACCAACGGCGGAGATAATGGCGCCTGCATGGCCCATACGGCGGCCCTTGGGTGCGGTTAAACCGGCAATGTAGCCAACCAAGGGCTTACTCATGTTTTCCTTTGCCCACTTCGCCGCTTCAACTTCCTGTGGTCCGCCAATTTCACCAATTATAATGACGGCCTTGGTTTCCGGGTCTTCTTCGAAGGCCATCAGGTGGTCCTTGAACGAACTACCGTTGATCGGGTCACCACCGATACCAATACTGGTGGAAACACCGATGCCGACAGAGCGCATTTGATCGGCTGCTTCATAACCCAGTGTGCCGGATCGGCCGACGATACCGACATCACCTTCCATGTAGATATGACCCGGCATGATACCCATCATGCATTTACCGGGGCTGATGGAGCCGGCACAGTTTGGACCGGTTAATATCATCTTGTCAGCAGCCTTGTAACGACGCATGTAGCGTTTAACCCGGATCATGTCCTGCGAGGGAATACCATCGGTAATTGCCACGCAAAAATGAATACCGGCATCGGCCGCTTCCATAATACTGTCTGCGGCAAACGGTGGTGGTACAAAGATAATACTGGCATCGGCACCGGTCGCTTCCACCGCTTCTTTCATGGTGTTGAATACCGGTTTATCCAGATGCTTGGTACCGCCCTTGCCTGGCGTGACACCGCCAACAATATTAGTACCGTACTTGATCATGTCAGTTGCGTGGAAGGTGCCAATCTGACCCGTGAAGCCCTGTACAAGGACTTTTGTCTTCTTAGTTAAATGTATAGCCATGATTGTCTCCTCTTACTTCTTGCCCGTGTGTTCTTTCCAGGCAGCAACGGCTTTGTCCGCGGCTTCCTTCAAAGTGTCTGCCATGATGATGGGCAGTCCGCTTTCGGAAAGAATCTTTCTGCCCTGTTCAACATTGGTACCCGACAGTCTGACGACCAGCGGTACCTTAAGGTCAATGGATTTCACTGCCTGCACCACACCTTCGGCGATCCAGTCACAGCGGTTAATCCCGGCAAAAATGTTAACGAGGATACATTCGACGTTGTCATCGGAGAGAACCAGGTTAAATGCCTTGGTGGTTCTTTCCGGTGATGCACCACCGCCGATGTCGAGGAAGTTGGCAGGTTCGCCGCCGGCGTGCATGATCATATCCATGGAAGCCATGGCCAGACCGGCGCCGTTAATAATACAGCCGATGTTTCCGTCCAGGCCGACGTAGCTCAGGCCACGGTCAGCCGCCCGCATTTCGCGTGCGTCTTCCTGTGACTTGTCACGTAACTCAGCAATGTTCTGGTGACGAAACAGCGCATTGTCATCAAAACCCATCTTCGCATCAACGGCAAGCAGGTTGCCTTCCTTGGTCACGACCAACGGGTTAATTTCAACCATGTTGGCATCGAGGTCACGCATGGCACGGTAACAACCCAGCAACAGCGTACTGGCCTGGTTGACCTGGGCCTTGTCGAGACCGAGGCGAAAGGCAATCTCGCGGGCCTGGAAAGGTTGCATACCTACCGCAGGTTCTACCGCGACCTTGATAATGGATTCCGGCTTTTCAACTGCCAGCTGTTCGATCTCCATACCCCCTTCAGCAGAGGCCACAACAGTGACACTCTCGTTGGCGCGGTCGAGCACGAAGGCCAGGTAGATCTCACGATCGATGTTACAACCGGCTTCCACGTATAAACGATGACAGACCTTACCCTGCGGGCCGGTCTGGTGCGTAACCAGTTTCTTGCCCAGCAATTCTTCTGCTGCCTTGGAAACCTCGTCGCCTGATTTACAAACCTTGATACCACCAGCCTTACCGCGCGCGCCGGAATGAATTTGTGCCTTGACGACCCATACTTCGCCGCCAATTTCCTGGGCGCGATAAGCGGCCTGTTCCGGACTGTAAGCCAGTCCGCCAGGGCCAATTGGCACGCCGTAATCGGAGAGAATCTCCTTAGCTTGATACTCATGGATATCCATACGACATATCCTCCAAAAAATAATGAATTATTGTTTTAAAAAGGGGAATGACAATACGACGAACAAGCTACAACCTACGTATCGAACAACCTCCCCCGCTGTACTGATTCTTGTCTAGCCCTTGGCAGCAATCGCGTCGGCCTGATCAACGATGTTGCGCGCCATTCTTTCTGAAGCGATATCGATCATCTTGCCATCCAGCTGGGCTGCGCCCTTGCCTTGCTTGGCCGCTTCTTCCAACGCGACCAGTACTCGGCGAGCACGATCTACTTCTGCTTCCGGCGGCGACATGATTTCGTTGGCAAGGTCAATCTGTGACGGATGTATTGCCCATTTACCTTCATAACCAAGCACGGCGACACGACGGGCGGCAGCCTTGAAAGCTTCCGGGTCGCTGAAGTCACCAAATGGACCATCAATGGCACGCAGGCCAAAGGCACGACAAGCGTGGATCATCTGGCTCTGGGCATAGTGCCACTGGTCATTAATAGCACCTTCGCAGTTGTATTCTTCTACCAGGCCACCGATGACCGAGGTACGCGAACGCATACTTGCAGCATAATCAGCTACACCAAAGTGAAAAGCTTCGAGACGTGGACTGGCCTTGGCGATCTCGAATACGTTCACGCCGCCAAGTGCAGTTTCAATCAGGCATTCCAGGCCTATCTTCTTTTTCAGGCCCATGGCTTCTTCAATCTGGGTCACCATCATATCCACGGCATAGACGTCGGCAGCGGTACCGACCTTGGGAATAAGTATGGTATCGAGATTGTTGCCAGCCTGTTCGAGTATATCGACCACGTCGCGATACATATAATGTGTATCCAGCCCGTTAATACGGACAGACATGGTTTTATCTCCCCAATCAATATCATTCAGTGCTTCAATGATATTTTTTCGGGCTTGGGCCTTGTCATCAGGCACCACGGCATCTTCAACATCAAGGAAGACATAGTCCGCGTTACTTTTAGCCGCTTTTTCAAACATGCCCGGATTGGAACCGGGTACAGCCAGTTCGCTGCGCTGAATGCGCGCGCGAGCTGGTTTATATTGTGTAAAACTCATTGTTAATGACCTCTCTTCTGTACTCTTAAATGAAACGACGCGTAAATACGCGTCGTTTTTTTATTATTAAGCCAATCGGTCCTGCTTGGTTGAGCGCAGGTACTCCTGCGCAGCAGCAACACCGCTACCCAGCTCTATCGGGTAACCCAGGTCTTTCATGGCCATTTCTGCACCGTTAATCGGCGTCAGTACCATCAGTTCGTTCATATCACCCAGGTGACCAATACGGAAAGCCTGTCCGGCGATCTTGGCCAGGCTGATTGACAGGGCCAGGTTGTAGTACTTGTAGGCATGACGTACGACTTCGTTACCGTCAAAACCTTCAGGTACTTTTACCGCGGTAACGGTATCGGAGTACCACTTTTCTTCTTTCGCAATGGGCTCCATGCCCCAGGCGCTAACAGCAGCGCGGACGGCATTAGCCATACGGTTATGGCGGGCAAAGACGTTTTCCAGCCCTTCTTCCATGATCATATTGAGCGATTCCCGCAGACCGCGCAGCAGGTTCATCGGCGGTGTATAAGGGAAAAAGCCCAGATCATTGGTTTTAATCTGGTCGGCCCAGTCGAAGAAAGTCTTCGGCAGTTTGGCATCGGCGTGGGCGGCCAGGGCCTTGTCACTAACTGCGACGATACCCAGACCGGTCGGCAGCATGAAGCCCTTCTGGGAACCAGAGACACATACATCAACGCCCCATTCAGCCATGCGAAAATCAATCGATGCGACAGAGCTTACTCCGTCAACAAATAACAATGCCGGGTGGTTACATGCGTCCAGTGCCTTGCGCACACCGGCGATGTCAGAAGCAACACCGGTCGCGGTTTCGTTCTGGGTAGCAAACACGGCCTTGATTTCATGGTTTTTGTCAGCAGCCAGGATCTCGGCATACTTTTCAACAGGAACGCCTTCGCCCCATTCTACTTCCAGCGCCTGTACGTCAAGACCCCAACGCTGGTTCATGTCGATCCACAGGTTGGAGAAATGGCCAAAGCCGGACATAAGGACCTTGTCACCCGGACTAAGGGTGTTGGCTATGGCAGATTCCCAACCACCGGTACCGGAGGCTGGAAAGATAAATACTCGACCGTCTTTCATCTTGAAGACCTTTTTCAGGTCTTCATACAAAGGCTTGGTGAAGTCGGGAAGGTCCATGGCGCGCATGTCTTCCTGCTCCACATTCATAGCATTTTGAACGCGGCGCGGAACATTGGTCGGGCCAGGAATAAACAGAAAATTACGTCCGGGCATAGTTGACTCCCTCTTGTTATATATAAATTGATAAAAACTATTAATAAAAATTAACAAGCACGTGCTTGTTAAAGAATTCGTTTCTGTGAACTTGCGTGTCCGTACTGGTATATCTTTATTATATGTACGAAAAAAAACACACCGGTCTACGGGGTGCGTCTTTTAAGTTTACGAGATTATATGAACTACTCCTGACAATGCGACACCCTGTGGCGAAATGCTACATTGCCTGAAAGTTAATAGTCTAGGGAAAAGCCCAGACAATATCTACAGCGTCAATTTTAGTCAAAAAAGTGTCAATTTATGTGAAAGGGCTGAGAGCCGCGTCCAGCGCACGGATCAGGTCCGCAGCGTCTTCCAGCCCGATGGACAGCCGCACCAGGTTGGGCTGGATACCGGACTCGGCACGCTGTTCGTCGGACAGCCGGTTATGCGTGGTAGTGGCCGGATGCGTAATGGTGCTCTTGGTATCTCCCAGGTTAGCAGTGATCGAGAAGATATCGATAGAATCTATCAGCTGCCAGGCCTCGGCCTGCCCGCCCTTGACCTCGAAACTGACTATACCGCCATGTCCGCTCTGCTGCCGGCACGACAGGTCATGCTGCTCATGTGATGCCAGTCCCGGGTAATACACTTTTTCGACAGAATCTTGACTATCCAGCCAGGCGGCAATTTCTGCGGCATTTCGGCAATGCGCCTGCATCCTGATGGCCAGCGTTTCCAGGCCTTTCAGAAACACCCAGGCGTTGAACGGGCTCATGCTGGCGCCGCCGGAACGCAGGAAGCCATAGATATCCTCGCCCAGCAGCCTTTCCGGGCCGACAATGGCCCCCCCCATGCATCGTCCCTGGCCATCCAGGTACTTGGTTGCCGAGTGAATGACAATATCAGCCCCCAGTGCCAGTGGCAGTTGCAGGACAGGTGTACAAAAACAATTATCGACGATAAGCAGTGTATCGTGAGCATGGGCGATGTCGGCCAGCTTGCGGATATCGGCAATCCGGGTGAGCGGATTTGAAGGAGTTTCAAGGAACAATACCCGGGTCGAGGGCGTAATAGCCGCCTCCCAGGCACTGTAATCGGTGAGTTCAACGAAACTGGTCTCGATACCGTACTTCGGGAAGATTTTACCAAACAGGTTGACCGTGGTACCGAAGATACTGTTCGACGAGACAATATGATCACCACTTTGTAACAGCCCGAGAATGGTACACAGGATCGCACTCATCCCTGTAGATGTGCCAATACAGCGTTCCCCTCCTTCCATGGCTGCGAGCCGCTGTTCAAAAGTGCGTACAGTGGGGTTGGTAAAACGTGAATAGATATTACCCGGGATATCCCCTTTGAAGCGGGCTGCTGCCTCGGCCGCGTTGGCAAAGACAAAGCTGGAAGTGGCAAAAATGGGTTCGCTATGCTCGTTTTCCGGTGTCCGAACCTGGCCCGCACGAACGGCCTGGGTATTGATTCCGTAAGCGGCCTTTTTCTTGTCGTCTGTCATGGCATCCTCTTTCCTGGGGTTTCCGCCCCGTGTATTGTCGTTCATGTATTATTCAAGAGTCAGCCCGACTGGATGTGCTGGATTAATGCCATTTCCTGTTTATGCGTAGCGCAAAAACAGAAAAACCCGCATCAGCTCCAGCTAAAGCAGGTTGTCTCTTTAGCGGTATTTTTAGTGCGCCCGCAAGCTGATTTCAAATCGGCGCATCCAATGAAAATAGTGAATATCGGCCACGATGTCAAACAGATAAAGCCCCTTTTTGTCGTCACATATAACCGCTAAACTGGCGGAATAAGAATTCATTCAAGTAGGGAGAGACAACTGGTGACAGCTCAAAAAGCGCCAGCCGGCGGTAAGAAAATTTCAATCAAGAACGGCGAACTCAAGGTACCTGACAGCCCGGTCATCCCGTTCATCGAGGGTGACGGCATCGGACCTGATGTCTGGAAGGCTTCCCAGCGCGTGCTCGACGCCGCGGTGAAAAAGGCCTATGGCGGTAACAAGGAGATCAAGTGGATCGAGGTATATGCCGGGGAGAAGGCCAACCAGCTGACGGGCAAATGGTTGCCGGACGAAACCATTGAGACCTGCCGTGAATACCTGGTTGCCATTAAGGGTCCTCTTACCACGCCCATCGGTGGCGGGATCCGCTCATTAAACGTGGCACTGAGACAAATCCTCGACCTGTACGTTTGCCTGCGACCGGTACGTTGGTTCAAGGGCGTGCCCTCACCAGTCAAGAGACCGGAGCTGGTCGACATGGTCATCTTCCGGGAAAACACGGAAGACATATACGCCGGCATCGAGTTCGAGGCCGGCTCGGAAGAAAACCAGAAATTCCTGGATGCATTAAAAGATGCATTCCCGAATTACTACCGCAAGATCCGCTTCCCTGAAAATTGTGGTATTGGCATCAAGCCGATATCAGAGGAAGGTACACAGAGACTGGTGCGTGCCGCTATCAAGTATGCCATGCAGAATAATCGCAAGAGTGTCACCTTTGTGCACAAAGGCAACATCATGAAGTTTACCGAGGGTGCCTTCCGAAACTGGGGCTATGAACTTGCCGAGAAAGAGTTTCCCAATGACACCTATAGCTGGGACATCTGGGAACGTACCCGTGCCAAACAAGGCACCCAGGCTGCAAAGGATGAAATGGACAAGGCCATGAAGGACGGCAAGGTACTAATCAAGGATGCCATTGCTGATATTACGCTTCAGCAGGTCCTTACCCGTCCCGATGAATTTGAAGTGATTGCCACCATGAATCTAAACGGCGACTACCTGTCCGATGCGTTGGCCGCCCAGGTCGGCGGTATCGGTATCGCACCGGGAGGCAATATCAACTACGACACCGGCCACGCGATTTTCGAGGCAACGCATGGTACTGCACCCAAGTACGCGGGCCTGGACAAGGTCAACCCGGGTTCCCTGTTGTTATCGGGTGAGATGATGCTGCGCTACCTGGGCTGGACCGAGGCAGCGGACATGGTCATCAACGCCATGGATAAAACGATTGCACAAAAAGTGGTGACATACGACTTTGCCCGCTTGATGGATGGCGCCACGGAAGTTAAATGCAGCGAGTTTGCCAGTGCACTGATTGAAAACCTCGAATAAAAACAAGGACGCTGCCAGCAGCGTCATCACCGACAAGGAGAGGATCGCGGAATGTTCGCAGATCATCTACGACGGTTTTATTCGCTATAACAATTACTTTCATCGCATTACGCGGCGCGCACGCACGCGCTTTGAACAGCGCGACTGGAAGGGCCACCAGCAGGATATCAATGACCGGCTCGATCTGTATGAAAAGTCGGTTCGCCGCGTGGTACTTGCCTTGCATAACTTCCTGCGTGACCGGGTCAGGGATGACAAGCTCTGGTACCAGATTCGCGAATACTTTGGCGAACGACTCGATGAAGTACCTGACAATGATTTCATAAAAACCTTTTTCAATTCGACCACGCGCCGAATCTTCGGCACCAGTGGCATCAATGAGCAGATCGAGTTTGTCTCAGGCGGCCCTTCTGATGACATGCACTTGATCATGGGTCTGAACATACGCCGCTACCCTCACTGGATATCCCTGCAAAAGATTTTTGAAACCATTCTCGATGATTTCTCTTTCCGGGTTCCCTACAACGACCTGAAAGCGAACGCGAAAAAGATTGCCGACCTTATAGAAGACCATGCACAAAAGCATTTCCCTGCTGATTTCGCCTACATCCGTTTTGAGTTTATCGATTCATTTTTTTACCAGGCTGCGCGCGCCTACCTGGTCGGTAAATTGATAATGAATAACGGGGAAGCCCCTATCGTAATTGCTTTTAAAAACGAGGTTAACGGTATTGAGGTCGATGCCACATTCCTGACCGAGAATGAAATCAGTATCATCTTCGGTTATACCCGTTCCTATTATTTTGCCGACCCAAACTCGGTGATTGGTGCCGTCCACTTTCTTAAATCCATCCTGCCACGGAAACCAATCGACGAGTTGTACACGGTGCTCGGCAGGTTAAGACAGGGCAAGACAGAACGACACCGCACCTTTAGTCGACATCTGAATAAAACCTGGGACAAGTTCGTGCATGCCGAGGGTGATACGGGACTGGTCATGATCGTATTCACGCTGCCTTCCTATAACCTTGTGTTCAAGGTTATCAGGGACAAGTTTGGTTATCCCAAAACCATCAGCCGCGAAGAAGTGATAGATAAATACAAACTGGTGTCCAAGCATGACCGTGCGGGCCGGCTGATCGATACCCAGGACTTCCATAACCTGGAATTTCCGGTTGCACGGTTCTCGCGGGACCTGCGCGCTGATTTGCTGGATAACGCGGCTGACAGTGTCCGGCGCGAGGGAACAAACCTGTTGTTTGAACGTGTCTACGTAGAGAGACGGGTCAGGCCATTAAACCTCTATATTAATGAGGCAGCGGAAGAAGACGCGATTTTTGCCATTATTGATTACGGGCAATGTATCAAGGACCTGGCACAGACCAATATATTTACCGGTGACCTGTTACTCAAAAACTTTGGTGTCACCGCACACAAGCGCGTCATCTTTTACGATTATGACGAGGTTACACTGGTCACCGACTGTAATTTTCGTGATATTCCCGAAGCCGATGACTACGAGGACGAAATGCTGGCCGATACATGGTATTACGTTTCAGAGAACGACATCTTTCCGGAAGAATTTATCCGCTTCCTGTCTATGAAAGATAAATTAAAATCGGAATTCATGAAGTACCATGCCGACCTGTTAACGGCCGAATACTGGCGGCAGATTCAGGAACAGCATAATCGCGGCGAGATATCGCTGGTTGTTCCCTACACGTCAACAACTACAATCAGTCGCTACCTGGAATAACGGGAAAATCATCCTTAAGCTGATTGACATCGACCTTGTTGTCTTTAAGTACTCGCCGCAGTTTTTCATTTTCTTCCTGTGTTGCCAGTGCAACCAGCAACATCCGGTTTACATAAAGGGAAATTACAAATACCACGAGCGCATAGGCAAGCATGAACCCTCCCAGGAAAGAATGATAATTATCGCCCTTGTGGATTAGCATCAGGCATTGCGGCACGACAGCCGGTATGGCAAAACAGAAATAAGCACTGCGGCTAATTGAATAGGTAATCACGGAGGCTGCTATCAGCACTGCAATAAACAACAGCAACATCCCGTGGTACACAACTGAATCCAGTAAAGACATACCGTTATCAGGTATAAGAAGAAAACCGGTAATTCCCCAGAATATACCGGAGGCAAACGCACCAATTAAAAACAGTATTAACCAGGTGTCATTTTCCAGGGTATGACGCTTTTTCTGGAAACAGTAGGTAAGTACGCTTCTCGCCATGGTTAATAGCAGGAATAGTAAAAACCAGGATAATAAAATCTTCTGCGGCGCTACCCGGTGCAGAAGCCAGACTACGAGTAAGGCACCAAATGCGGTAGCAACATAACTAATATAAGAATTGTGAAAGAGGTGCTCTGTTTTTTTAATATCCAGCATAACTTATTCCCTGTAAAGTCCGCTCGATCCGTAAGCGTTACTATTTCAAGTCTAGCACATCCTGCATATCAAAAAGCCCGCTGTTCTTGTCTGCCAACCAGTTAGCTGCGCGAACAGCGCCGCTGGCAAAAGTTTTTCTTGAATGCGCCTTGTGCGTTATTTCCACGCGTTCTCCCGCCATAGCAAACATAACGGTATGATCCCCGACGATGTCACCGGCGCGAATAGTTTCAAAACCAATTGTTTTTCTGTCACGCACTCCGGTAATACCCTCGCGCCCATAAACAGCACATTCCTTAAGATCCCTGCCGAGGGTTTTCGCAACAACCTCGCCCATACGGATTGCCGTACCGGATGGCGCGTCTTTTTTCTGGTTGTGATGTGCCTCGATGATTTCAATATCGGCACTGTCTCCCAGAACACTTGCGGCCATCTCCAGTAATTTCAACGTGACATTGACGCCAATACTCATATTGGGAGCGAAAACTATTCCGATACTCTCGGATGCCTTATTGATTGCGTCATGGTCTTTCGGACTCAGACCTGTTGTGCCAATTACCATTTTACAGTTTGATGCAACACACTTTTCCAGGTTTGCGGCGAACGCGTCCGCAAAAGTGAAGTCGATAATGACGTCGACATTGTCTGCCACGGCAGCGATATCGTCAGTAATACTGACACCCAACTTGCCTATACCCGCCTGCTCACCGGCATCAACACCCAGCATGGAAGAACCGCTGTATTCAATCGCTGCCGTGACCTCGACGCCCTCAGTGTCATTACAGACCTCGAGTATCATTTTACCCATGCGCCCTGCGGCACCGCAGACACCTACTCTTGTTACCATTTTCCAATCCAGGCTTGTTATTGATATGCGAACAGTATCGCCGATTTCCTAATGAATCGAAAGAATACAACGAAGGAATGGTTTCCCTGTGTCCCAATCAGGGTTACTTAAGGTTGAGTAGTTTTGGCCTTATACGAGGTGTTGCTCAAAAGTGAGCCTTAGGTATTTTATTTCAGAGCGAGGCGCAGATTGATTTTCAAGCGCAGTTTACACGCCAGTAAATGAGCATTGAAAATCAAGATGTAACGAAGCTATGGGATAAAACAGCAAGGCGGGAGAATTATCCCGTCATAGAATCAAAGAATTTCTTAACCCCATCCAGCCATGATGAGGCTTGCGGACTATGCTTGGTACCACCTGACGTCATCTCCGCCTCGAACTGTCGTAACAGGTCTTTTTGTTTACTGTTCAGCTTGACCGGTGTTTCAACGACGACACGGCATAACAGGTCCCCCTTGGTCGAACTCCTGACCGATCGCACGCCCTTGGAGCGCAAACGGAACAGTTTGCCACTCTGCGTCTCTGCCGGGATCTTCAGCTTCACCTTGCCATCCAGGGTCGGGACTTCCAGTTCACCGCCGAGTACTGCCGTGGCAAAACTGATCGGCACATCACAGTACAGGTCAGTACCATCACGCACGAAGATAGGATGATCTTTAACGGTAATGTGTACATATAGATCACCGGCAGGACCGTTATT
The DNA here is from genome assembly GCA_965229565.1 of Gammaproteobacteria bacterium. Classification (GTDB taxonomy): domain Bacteria; phylum Pseudomonadota; class Gammaproteobacteria; order Eutrophobiales; family Eutrophobiaceae; genus JANQNX01. The sequence goes on from OZ245888.1 coordinate 2,591,810, forward strand.
TTCACCAGCTTCACCTTCACCGGATAAACGGATTCGGTCACCGTTATCCACGCCCTCCGGAACCTTGACTGAAATCGTCTTGCTATCGCGAACACGTCCCTGGCCATGACAGGTACCACAGGGATCCTTGATGATATTGCCCTGGCCGCGACACTGCGGACAGGTTTGCTGGATAGAGAAGAAACCCTGCTGCATACGAACCTGGCCGATGCCATTACAGGTGGGGCACTTGGCCGGCGTACTGCCCTTCTTGGCGCCTGAACCATTACAGGTGTCGCACTTAGACATCCTGGGCACGCGGATCTTTACCGTTGTACCGGCGACTGCATCCTCAAGAGATAATTCCAGGTTATAGCGTAAATCTGCACCGCGATACACGCCGCGATCGCCACCGCCGCCGCGACCTCCAGCACCGAAAATATCGCCAAACACGCTATCAAAGATGTCACCAAAACCGGCACCGGAAAAACCACCCGGCCCACCAGCGGCACTGGAATCGACACCGGCATGACCGAACTGGTCATAGGCAGCACGTTTTTGACTGTCGGAAAGTACATCATAGGCACTCTGTACTTCCTTGAACTTGTCTATAGCCGCTTCATCATCGGGATTACGGTCTGGATGATATTTCATCGCCAGGCGACGATAGGCCTTTTTTATCTCGGCCTCGTCTGCGTTCCTGGATACACCCAGCACCTCATAGTAATCACGTTTATCTGCCATTTTTATTCTCTGTTATGCCTATTCTTTCTGGGTTCATATACGTTGATTAATACGTAAACGAGCCCGAAGTGGCTGTTAGCAGCTCCGGGCCCGTATGTTTGCCATCAGGCGAAAGTAACAGGATTACTTGTCGTCTTTGACTTCTTCAAACTCGGCATCGACCACATCGTCATCCTTCGATTTGCTCGAGCCACTGTCATCCGACGCCGCAGAGGCTTCGGCTTCAGGTGAAGCCTGCTGTTCAGCATAGGCCTTCTCGGCCAGTTTTCCGGCAACCTCGGTCAGCTTCGTGGTCTTCTCACTGATCTGATCCTTGTCGTCGGTCTTGATGGCTTCCTCGAGGTCAGCAATGGCGGCCTCAATATCCTTTTTCTCCTGTTCCTCTACCTTGTCACCCAGGTCCTCCAGTGACTTATTGGTAGCGTGGATCATATTTTCGGCCATGTTGCGCGCCTCCACCAGTTCCTTGGCCTTGCGGTCTTCCTCGGCATGCGCCTCGGCGTCCTTGACCATCTTGTCGATCTCTTCATCCGATAAACCACTGGATGCCTTGATAACAATGGACTGTTCCTTACCGGTTGCCTTGTCTTTCGCCGATACATTCAGGATACCGTTTGCATCGATGTCAAAGTTGACCTCGATCTGCGGTACACCACGCGGCGCCGGTGGAATATCACTCAGGTCAAAACGACCCAGTGACTTGTTACCACTGGCAATCTCGCGTTCACCCTGCAATACATGCACGGTAACCGCCGTCTGGTTATCCTCGGCTGTTGAAAATACCTGGTTGGCCTTGGTTGGAATCGTGGTGTTCTTGTCGATCAGCTTGGTCATTACGCCACCCATGGTTTCAATACCCAGTGACAGCGGAGTAACATCCAGCAGCAATACGTCCTTAACGTCGCCACCCAGTACGCCGGCCTGGATAGCAGCACCCACGGCCACGGCCTCATCCGGGTTGACGTCCTTGCGTGGTTCCTTGCCAAAGAAATCCTGTACTTTTTTCTGGACCATGGGCATACGTGTCTGACCACCGACCAGGATGACATCACTGATCTCTGATGTGGACAGGCCGGCATCCTTCAACGCGACCTTGCAAGGCTCAATAGTGCGATCCACCAACGCTTCTACCAGTGATTCAAGCTTGGCACGTGACATTTTCAGGTTCATGTGTTTCGGGCCAGTCGCATCCGCCGTGATATAAGGCAGGTTGATGTCCGTTTGCTGGCTTGATGAAAGTTCGATCTTGGCCTTTTCTGCGGCTTCTTTAAGACGCTGTAATGCCAACGGGTCGCTGTGCAAGTCAACACCGTGTTCTTTCTTGAACTCGTCACACAGGTAATCAATGATGCGCAGGTCAAAATCTTCACCACCGAGGAAGGTATCACCGTTTGTGGATAACACTTCAAACTGGTGTTCGCCATCAACCTCGGCAATCTCGATTATAGATACGTCGAAGGTACCGCCACCCAGGTCGAAGACAGCGATCTTGGCATCGCCACGCTTCTTGTCCATACCATAGGCCAGCGAAGCCGCGGTCGGCTCGTTGATAATACGGCGAACGTTGAGACCGGCAATCTTGCCCGCATCCTTGGTCGCCTGGCGCTGTGAGTCATTGAAGTAAGCTGGTACCGTGATGACAGCCTCGGTCACTTCCTCACCGAGATAGTCCTCGGCGGTTTTCTTCATCTTCATCAAGACCCGGGCAGATACCTCGGGTGGGGCCATTTTCTTGCCCTTGGCTTCAACCCAGGCATCGCCGTTGTCGGCCTTCACGATCTTGAAGGGTACAAACTTGATATCTTTCTGTACGGTATCTTCTTCGAAACGACGACCTATCAGGCGCTTGACACCATAGAGCGTGTTATTCGGGTTCGTGACTGACTGGCGCTTGGCAGATTGACCCACCAGGATCTCATCATCATCCGTGTAGGCGACGATGGATGGCGTGGTCCTGGCACCCTCGCTGTTTTCAATTACCTTGGGCTTGCCGCCTTCCAGAACGGCAACACAGGAATTTGTTGTGCCCAGGTCTATACCGATTATCTTACCCATTAATATTCTCCAAAATCTTTAACTATCTGTTTATCCAGTTATTTATTTAAAACTCTAATTAATCTCATAGATGAGGGTGGCAGCTGTAATTTCAAGAGTTTGCAGGTAATTATTTCGCTACCATGACCATGGCGGGTCTTACCAGGCGCCCATTTAACTCGTAGCCTTTCTGCATCACGGTCACCACGGTCCCTGCTTCCTTGCCCTCAATTTCCTGCATGGACACTGCTTCATGTTGTTCAGGGTTGAATTTTTCGCCCTCGGGTGCGATTTGCTTGACCCCGAATTTCTCCAGGGCGGAAAGAAACATCTTCAGGGTGAGCTGCATGCCTTCCAGTAACTCCTTGTTATCGTCTTTACCCTCGGCAGCGGACATGCCGAGCTCCAGGCTATCGACGATGGGGAGCAGTTCATTAACGAATTTCTCCAGGGCATACTTATGGGCGTTCTCGATATCGCGCGTCGTTCTCTTGCGCAGGTTTTCCATTTCGGCCTGGGCCCTCAGCGCCAGGTCCATGTTGGTCTTTGCCTGCTCGCGTTCCTTGTCCAGTTCGCTGCGCAGAGTCTCTATTTCGTCCGCTGCAGCGGCTTCGCCCTCAACTTCCGGCGTGTCCTGCACTTCGGCGGTCGCCGCGTCGTTTACTGCCTTTTCCTGTTGATCCTGCTGGCCGGTTTCTGCCTGCAAGGTTTCGTTTTCCTGCCCTGACATAAATATCCTCTACTGAAAATAAGACATAAGAACCCCTGTGCCTTTCGACACCTGAATTCTATTTATTGGGTTTAATTCTTGGAATTCAAGGCTACCCCGAGCATTTTAGCGGTAATATCCACGATGGGTATAACCCGGTCGTATTGCATACGCGTGGGACCGATAACGCCGAGGACGCCAAGTATTTCGCCATCAACTTCGTAAGGGGAAGTCACGACACTGCAATTATCGAACACATCGTAACCGGACTCCTCACCGATGAAGATCTGGATACCCTTGGCATTGATTGCCTGTTCAAGTAAATGCAGGATATCGCGTTTCTGGTTGAATGTTTCAAACAGCTTTTTAAGTTTGTCGACATTACAAAGTTCTGCCACATCCATGAGGTTGGTCTGGCCTGAAAACAGCAGGTCCTCGCGGACACTCTCATTGTTGCTGAAGGCGTGCTGAGCCACTTCGATGGCGGTCTGCATCAGGCTATTGACCTCGTCCTTCATCTTCTGCATTTCATCGATGATGGACTTCCTGACCTGGGTTAACTCCTTGCCGGCAAATAATTCATTCAGGTAGTTGGAAACCTGCTGCAATTCAGACGCACTGTAACTTTTTGCCGTGTCGATAATACGGTTCTGAATCTCGCGGTCATTCACTATCATGATCACCAGTATCTTGTTGGCTGACAGAGAAATGAATTCGATGTGCTGTAGTATCGATTTACTGGTTCGTGGCAACATCACAACACCGGCCAGCCGCGTGATATCCGATAGCATATTGGAGGTCCGTTTCATCAGTTCGGACAGGTCCCCGTCCGGTGCCAGGCCGCGCGCGATTTGCTCGACCTCGGCTGACTGCAGGTTATTTATTCGCAACAGGTTATCAACAAACAGTCGGTAACCCTTGGCAGTCGGCACCCGGCCGGCCGAGGTATGGGGGGATTGCAACAAGCCCAGGTCTTCCAGGTCAGCCATGACATTTCTGATAGTGGCCGGGCTCAGGTTCAGGTCAGAATCCTTGGCCAGTGTCCGTGAGCCAACCGGTTGACCGTCCTCGATAAAATGCTCTACCAGCACCTTGAAAAGGCGCAGGCTGCGCTCGGAAAGCTGGGAAGAATCTAGACTGGCAACCATGATAAAAATCAACAGATCAAAGTATTACAAAGGAATTTAGCACTCTAGACCTGAGAGTGCAAAAGATGTCAGAAAATTCCCCTAAACCGACTCTGTCCGTATTGCGAAGTATTTTGGAGAGGCTCAAAGAGCATGATATGTTTGCCCCATTCAAATAAAAAGAGCCAGCTAAATGTTTAAACGGATTGGACTTATCACCAACTCGGGGGTCAGGGCCGTCAGGGATACCCTGGCCGAGTTGCTGGACTATTTTTCGGACCGCGAAAACGAACTCGTGTTGGATAACTGCTGTGCCGAGCTGGTTGACGCCAGCGATTTCAAGGTGGTGGATAAAAAAGAGCTCGGCAAGCATTGTGACCTGGCGATTGCCATTGGTGGCGATGGCACCATGCTGATGGCCGCCCATTTACTCTGCGACGATAAGGTACCCTTACTTGGTATCAATATGGGACACGTCGGCTTCCTGTCAGATATCCCCGCGGACGCTATTGCCCACAACCTGGATGCCATACTAAACGGCGACTACGTGGAAGACGTGCGCTTCCTTTTGCGAGGCCAGGTATTCCGTGATGGTGCCTGCATCCTTGAAGACTATGCCCTCAACGACGTGATTATCCAGAAGTGGAATATTGCGCGGCTCGTGCAACTGGAAACTTTTGTTAACGGGGCGTTCGTACATCGACACCGGTCTGACGGGCTGATCGTGGCTACCCCTACCGGTTCAACGGCGTATGCATTATCCGGCGGCGGCCCGGTAGTACACCCGGCACTGGATGCACTGGTACTGGTTCCCATTTGCCCGCACTCATTGACCAACCGACCTATCGTGGTCAATGGTGATAGCAACGTCGAGGTAGTGGTTGGCACGCGCGAAATTGACCAGGCCAGGCTGACCTTCGATGGCGATATCAAGCTTGAGCTCGCACCCAGCGATCGCATTGTAATCAAGAAAAAGGATAGAAAGATCCACCTGATTCATCCGCCAGACCATGATCAGTTTCATATACTTCGCGAAAAGCTTCACTGGAGTAAGTAAGAGAGCCCCGGGAATGCACTTTTCTAGCTATAACTTCGTCAAGCCAGTGCTCAAGTCCCCATGTATTAGTTATACATTGCGACTTTCGGCTTTGGCTTCCTGCGTCGCTCTCGGTCTCCGTTCCAGACTCGACCATACCGATTACATCCTTGTAATCGTACCTCCTGCATCCATGCAGTCGTGTGCGCAGCCCTTCCTCGCTCTAACAAAAAAATCACTATTTGCGGAGGCACTCTTGCCTTGCTACGACAATTAGTAATAAATAATCTAGCTGTTATTGATAAGCTGGACCTGGAGTTCGATGCCGGCATGACGGTATTCACCGGCGAGACCGGGGCCGGAAAATCCATCCTGCTGGATGCCATCGGTTTGATACTTGGTGACCGGGCTGATACCTCGTTCATACGCGGCGGAGCCGACAAGGCCGATATTACCGCCGTATTTTCACTCGCCAACCTGCCCGAGGTCCGAACGCTACTGGATGAACTGGAAATAGATAGTGATGATGAGCTGTTTATTCGTCGGGTAGTCAGCAACGACGGGCGCTCACGTGCATATATTAATGGCCAACCGGTACCGATACAGGCGTTGCGTGACCTTGGGATCCACCTGGTGGATATCTTTGGGCAGCATGCACATCAATCGCTGTCACATACAAAGATGCAGCGCCAGTTACTGGATGAATTTGGCGAATACCATGAATGCCTGGCCACAGTCGGCAAGCTCTACCACGAGTGGAAAGACATCAATCACCAGCTGCAACAAATGCAAACCGGCGGAGAGGATTACGAGGCCAGGCTGACGCTGTTGCGCTACCAGATCGAGGAACTGAATGAACTCGGCATGACCGACGATGAATATGCCTCACTGGATGAAAAGCAGAAACGGCTGGCCCACTCGCAGCAACTGCTTGAGGCATGTCAGACAGCGTTATCAGAACTCAAGGATTCAGACGCCGCGATTGATGATCGTATAGGTTTATATCAGCGTAAGTTCGAAGACCTGACCCGGCTGGACGCATCGTTAAAGAACATTGCCGAGATACTCAACAATGCCTGTATCCAGATTGATGAAGCCGCTGCCGAATTACGGGACTATATCGATCATATTGATAACGACAACTCGGCGTTAAGCGAAGTTGAGAAACGCCTGAATCGCTACCATGACCTCGCCCGTAAACATCGGGTGAAGCCGGAGACACTGGTTACACACCTGCAAGCCCTGCAGCAGGAACTGGATAAGCTCGAGCATGGGCAGGAACACCGGGAAGAACTGTTGGTACGTCAGCAAAAGGTCACTGATGAGTATTTCAAACAGGCCCTGGTATTAAGCAAGCAGCGGCAAAAAACAGCCAATCATCTCGCGCAATCGGTAACTGAAAAAATGCATGAGTTGGGTATGGGCGGTGAATTCACTATCGAGGTAGCCGCCATCAATGACACCACTCCACGGTTTCAGGGAATGGATAATATAAACTTCCTGGTTTCCACCAACCCGGGGCAACCTTCCAGGCCGCTGGGCAAGGTCGCCTCCGGTGGCGAGTTATCGCGACTCAGTCTAGCCATCCAGATCATTGGCTCCAGTGACAGTGGCGTGCCCACGTTGATTTTCGACGAGGTCGATACCGGTATCAGCGGTGGTATTGCGGAGGTAGTGGGACGTCTGTTACACAGCCTTGCCAGGCACAGGCAAATATTCTGTGTAACTCACCTTGCCCAGGTCGCCTCCTGTGGCAACCAGCATTTCCGTGTCAGCAAGGACACGCAGGGGAAACAAACCTATACCAGTGTTGAGGTACTCGACCGCGCACAGCGCATTGACGAGGTGGCACGTATGCTGGCCGGGCTGACCATTACCACGGAAAGCCGGGCCAACGCGGAAAAGATGCTAGAAGCTGTGTAACCGCCGGAATTACTGCTTGGGTTTAACGTATAGCACCAGGCTGTGATCGACCAGGTTAAACCCGTGTTTGCTGGCAATTTCCTTTTGCAGGCGCTCAATATCTTCATTATGAAACTCCACCACCTGCCCAGTTTCCATGCATACCATATGGTCGTGATGTTCGCCGCGGTCGATTTCAAACACGGAATGCCCCGAATCAAAATTATGGCGGATCACAAGACCCGCTGATTCAAACTGGGTGAGTACCCGGTACACGGTCGCCAGGCCCACTTCCTCACCTGCTTCAAGCAGTGTCTTGTAGACGTCTTCGGCACTCATGTGCGGCTCTTCGGAATCTTCCAGGATCTCGAGTATCCTGATTCTGGGCAAGGTCGCCTTGAGACCAGCTTTCTTTAAATCGATTGCTTCCAAGATTGCCTCCGGATCAGCTGTTTCGTGTAGATACGAATAGGCTGAGTATAATGTAAATGAGAATAAATGTCGTTGAGGAAATGGGGTCCAGCAGGTATGCTCCCGTTAATTCCAGTAATTTCCCGTATCACCAATGAAACGTTGTCTGACTATCCTGCTTTTCCTGTTCGCTACTACCGCCTGCACCCGCAGTTTCGATGGTGGTTACAATATGCCGCTGCTGTACAAGATCGATGTACAGCAGGGAAATGTCATCGAACAGGAAATGCTGGACAAGCTGAAGCCCGGTATGGATAAGGAACAGGTGCAATTCATCATGGGCACACCGGTCATTGTTGATCCGTTTCATAGTGAACGCTGGGAATATGTTTACAGCTACCAGGAAGGCGGTGGTGTCAGGGAACAGCGCCATATCACTCTGCACTTCAATGACAATAAATTATCCCATGTAACCGGCGATGTTGAGCCCGCCAAATATCGCCGCTCCCCGACTGACATCGTCACGGGTGACGACACCGTAGTTGTTCCGGAGGGCAGCAGGAAGAAGAAGGGCTTTTTTGGCCGTCTCTGGGACAGCATTACGCCCGGCGGCGACTAGCCGGTTACTTCCGGGCCCGTTTGCGTCTGGCTTCCTTGGGGTCGGCCTTTAGCGGTCGATATATCTCCACTCGGTCTCCGGTATGCACCTCGTCATCGAGTTCGCGTAACTCGTTATAAATACCCACTTTTCCATGTTCCAGGTCAATTTCCGGGCACTGTTGCAACAAGCCTGATTGCTGGATGACTTCCCGGATCGTTGCCCCTGCCGGGACATGCAGGTTTAGCACCTTCTGTGTATCCGGTTTGATATAGACGATCTCAATCGTGATACTAGCGTTGACCATAAACGCTCTGCGCGCGACCAATAAAGGCATCCACGAGCGAATCTGTAATCTTGTGAAAGGCATGACCCAGCGTGTGCTTGACCAGCCTGTTCTTGAATTCAAACTGCATATCCAGTGATACCATACAGCTACCTTCGCCTGTGCTTTTGAACTGCCAATGGCCGCTTAATTGTTTAAACGGGCCCTCAACCAGGCGCATTACGATCGATTCATTTCCCTGCATCTGGTTGGCCGTGGTAAAGGTTTGCCGGATCTTGCCCACGGCAAGCGATACCGATGCCACCAGTGAATCACCATGATGTTCAATCACGTTGGTCGAGGTACACCACGGCAGGAAGTCGGGATATGCCTCGATATCATTCACCAAAGCAAACATTTCATCCGCACTGTAGGGAACGTGTTCTTGCTTATGAATCCTTGCCACAACTACTTAATAAGACCGAGTAACTTGAAAAATCCTATGGCGTGTAAAAATATAAAAATGACACCTATCGGCGCAATATAGCGCACCGAAAAACGCCATGCCTGGTAGATGACACTGTCACCCAGGCCGAGTTCATCAACCGTCGACTGCCGAGACATATACCACGAAGCAAAGATAGCGACCAGCAGCCCCCCAATTGGCAACATGATATTAGCAGTAAGGATATCAAAGATATCAAACAGGCCATTCTCCTTAACGTTACCGGCAAACGTAAATGAAAATGCCCAATGGTTGAAAGACAGTACCGTGACGATGCCAAGTAACCAGGCCACGACACCGGCCACGGCAGTGGCCCTGACCCGGTTCATGTTCTTGTTTTCCACCAGCCACGTAACAGCCGGTTCCAGTAACGAGATGGCCGAGGTCCAGGCGGCGAACGTTAACAGCACGAAAAACAGGCAGCCAAAGAAAGTACCAAATGGCATTTGTCCGAATGCAATCGGCAGGGATATGAAAATCAGGCCCGGACCACCACCCGGCTCCAGGCCGTAACTAAAGACAATCGGGAAGATGGCAATCCCGGCAAGGATCGCAACCGAGGTATCGGCCAGCGCGATGCTGACACTGGTGCCCATTATTGATGATTTTTGCGAGAGATAGGACCCGTAGATCATGATGGCCCCCATACCTAGACTCAGGCTGAAAAAGGCCTGGCCCAGTGCCGGTAACAGGATATCGGCAAACAGGTTCTTTTGTGCGAGCCGCTCAAAGTCCGGGACGAACAGGTATTGCAATCCCTCCATGAATTTCTCGGTACTCATGGCATAACCCACCATTAGTAACAACAGGATAAACAATGCCGGCATTAAAAAACGCACGGCCTTTTCCAGGCCGCTTTTGACACCACGAGAGACAACAATGATGGTCATCATGACAAATGTTGTATGCCAGGCCAGCAGTTTTTCAGGATCCGAGATCAATTCGGAAAAAATCTTCTCTGATAAATGGCCGTCTGCATCGACAAACAAACCGGCCCCGGTGCGGAAGGTATAGGCAAGTGTCCAGCCGGCAATGACACTGTAATAGGAAAGGATAATGAAACCGGCAACCACGCCCATCCAGCCAAGCAGGCGCCAGTGTTTACTGAGTCCTTCCTCCTCTGCAATGGTTTGCATGGTATTGATCGGACTTTGGCGGCCACGGCGACCGAGCAGTATTTCTGCCATCATGATAGGTATGCCAACGACCAGGACAAAAAACAGGTACACCAGCACGAAAGCCCCGCCGCCATTCTCACCGGCGAGATAGGGGAAACGCCAGATATTGCCGAGACCAACGGCCGAGCCTGTTGCGGCCAGGATAAAGGTCCACCTGGATGACCACTGGCCGTGTATTGAAGAACGTTTAGCTGACATAAGTAACTTTTTTTAAAGTATTTTCCGTGAAAAACCCTATCTTAACAAGTTACGACAAAAGTCGCGCATCGCTTGCAGAATGACCTGTTATAATCCGCCGCTGAAAAAAGGTACAGGACAATGAGCAAGGACAAACCGTCTGGCGGCAGCACCATCGCGCTCAACAAGAAAGCCCGCCATGATTATTTTATCGAAGAGCGCTACGAAGCTGGCCTCGCCCTGCAAGGTTGGGAGGTGAAAAGCCTGCGTGCCGGTAAAGTACAGATTGTCGAGAGCTATATCCTGCTAAAAAACAACGAGGCATTTCTGTTCGGAGCCTTGATTACGCCCCTGCCCACGGTTTCTACCCACTACAATGCCGACCCTACCCGGACACGTAAGCTGTTAATGCACCGTGAAGAAATCAACAGGCTCATAGGCGCGGTTGAGAGAAAGGGCTACTCACTGGTGCCCACTGCCCTCTACTGGAAACATGGCAAGGTCAAACTTGAGATTGGCGTAGCCAAGGGCAAGAAAGCACACGATAAGCGCCAGTCAATCAAGGAACGTGACTGGGAACGCCAAAAAGCAAGAATACTGCGACAATAAGTCAATAAAGGTGCGGCACCGTCGAACCAGGCTGTAGTACAGGCCTGAACTTACATTACGTTTTTGCGTCTTAATATTAACTCGTACAGTAAGTTAATTAGACAATGGGTACGAATTGATCTTGATATTCAGGCAGATTCGTCCAATATTGTCGCTACTTTCAGGAATTCCGAATCGGGGGCGTTCTGGCTTCGACGTGGATATGAAACCTGAGGGGCATGCCGAGGCGCAGACTACCTCGTAAATACAGCTGCAAACTTTATAGTTGCCAACGAAGACAACTACGCACTAGCAGCTTAATAACCTGTCTTAGTGCCGTCTGACTGATGTTGTGCTTGTGCACACAGATCCAGGCGTCGACTTACACAAGATCGCAATGAAGCTCGTCCGGGGTGGATTTGTTAAACTCTTACCGGGATCGCTGTCTGTCTTCCCTGCCGTTCGGGTAGCAGCCAGTTAAATAAAAAGAACCGGCTAAGCATGTAGAACCAATGGCAGAAGATTTGCGGACGCGGGTTCGACTCCCGCCGCCTCCACCAAATAAACAAACCTCCTTTAATGGAGGTTTTTTTATTTGTGCATGTGAAGTTGACCAGATGTTCTGTTCAGACTGTTCGGCTATATAGTTAACGCTCCTTCAACCTGTGTTCCCAGCGTCGTCGCGCATGGCGTCGCATATTCGGTATCTCGTCGGTTTCGTCAATGATGGCCTGGCCCAGTATGGTTTCAAGGATATCTTCCATCGTAACCAGTCCCAGCCAGGTACCGTATTCATCATAGATGAGTGCCATATGCTGATGTTCTTTCAACAACATCGACAGGGCCGACTCTGCAGAGATAGAGTCCTTGAATATCTGCGCCGGCATCAGTAATTCACTCAGCGGAGTGCCAGGTTCGGCATCCAGTAACTCACTGCGAAACACAATGCCATGTGGATGTTCATCATCATCCAGTACCGGGTAACGAGAGCAACCCGTATCACGTACCTTCTCCAGGTTATCACCAACAGTACTATCGAGATTGACATACTGGCATACCGTGCGCGGTGTCATGATGTCGCGTAGTTTGACCTCGTGCAGGTCGAGGATATTGGAAATTACCCGGTGTTCATCTTCATCCAGTTTTCCCTCTTCCAGCCCAAGCATGGTGAGCGCCTTGATCTCGGAGCGCAGGTCGGTTCCGGGAGTGCCGGCGCCGAGTGAGCGCGTAATCATGTCAGAAAGCGATATAAAGGGTTTTAACAGGAATATCATACCGCCGAGTAAGAAGGGTAATAATGGTGCCAGCCTGTGCCAGTACTTGGCGCCCAGTGTCTTCGGGATAATTTCAGAGAGTACCAGTACCAGAAGGGTCATCACAGCCGAGGCAACGGCAAGATAACCATCGCCAAAAACAACACCTACTTGCGCGCCCACACCGGCAGCACCAAAAGTATGTGCCACTGTATTCAACGTGAGTATTGCGGCCAGCGGCTGATCGATCCGTTCCTTGAGACGGTTCAGACGCTTGTATAGTTCAGGGCGGCTTTCCCTGTAACTGGCAATATAACTGGGCGTGATGGAAAGCAGCACGGCCTCAAGCACCGAACAGATAAAAGAAATGCCGATAGCCAGGGCAGCAAATGTAATTAACAGGCTCATGGAAGTGGAAACTGAATCATAGGAATAGCATTCATACAATGCTTATCCCTCGTTGTACTACTTGATGCATCTAAATCGCTAAAGGTAGATCCTAGAATCTATCGTATACCTTTCTCTGACCGTCCTCCAATACATACACATCAAGCAGTTCATTGCGCACGCCCGGCATACCCGGTGTACCCTTGGGCATACCCGGTAGAGCAATACCCTTGATGTCGGGTTTTTCTGCCAACAAACGCTTGATGATATTACCGGGCACATGGCCTTCAACAATATAGTCATCTACCAGCATGGTATGACAACCGGCGAATTCCGGCTGAATACCCAGCTCGGCCTTGAGGAAATTGACATTGTCACGAGTCTTCAGGTCGACATCGAACCCCTGCTCTTCCAGTAACTCAGCATGCTTATCGCAGCACATGCAACCGGCTTGTTTGTACATGGTCAATTTGACCGGCTCGACGGCTAAAACCGTGTGCGGCAAGGAAAAAAGCAGCGCTATAATCAAAGTATGTAGTTTATTCATACTGGTCCAGCCTTATTTATGAGAGATAAACTATAGGATAATACCTGGCTGACATAGTTCAAGCTGTGAGTCAGGTAGCGTAGTCTATTCCAGTGAGGATAATAAAGATCTGATTTCACTCCGCGAAATATTAATTGCATCAACCAGCCCATCCACAGTAGCGCGATCTATGTCAATCTTGCTCCATCCCTCAGACCACTCCTTTTTTAATGCTTCAGCTGTATCCATCACTTCCTTACTCGTAAGCGGGCTTAATTCGGATATCAGGCCTACCTTGACCCAGCCTTTTCTTGGATTACCTTCTACAGGATCACTATCATAATGTGCCACGTAAATTATTTGTTCCAGTTCTGCCAACTCCTTCAATAGCTCAAATGATGCAGTACGAATCGTGTCGTTTTGCTCAGACACTTCCATTCGCCACACGTTATACGAAAAGCCTATTAGCGCAAACAAGATGCTAAAAATGACTGTTACCTGATACAACCTTAATTTTGAACGTAATTCTGTTTCTATCATGTCGACACCTTGTTACCCCGATGTATGAGAAAAATATTCATTAATAACTGATGATAGATTCGATGTGAAAGTTACAAACCGGGTTGAATTAGTGGCGACGAACTTTAACCCGGGGAAGGAACTTTGGATTATTACCTGCCTCGAGACGAATAAGCGCGACTGGCACTTAGACATTAATACTGTAACCGGCAACATGCCGATAGTTTTTCCAGCGTGAAGTTATCTAACGTTCCCGATAACGACTTGCGTTGGTGTACCTGGTATTAACTAGGGGTTCAGGAATTCTGCCCGGGTATGAATATTTTCCTTAAAGCAACCGCCCAGAGCAGTAGTGCTGGTTTGGGAATTACTATCACGTATGCCTCTCGCCTTCACACAATAATGCGTGGCATCAATACTGACCGCGACATTCTCTGTTTCCAGCAGGGTTTGCAACGCGATCAATACCTGGCGTGTCAGGCGTTCCTGTACCTGCGGACGCTGGCCGAAGAATTGCACGATGCGGTTAATCTTGGAGAGCCCGATAATTTTCTGTTCCGGGATGTAAGCGACCTTGGCTGTACCATCTATGGTAACAAAATGATGTTCACAGGTGCTGGTCAGGTCAATATCCCTGATCTTGACCATCTCGTTGGCTCCCATCTTGTTTTCTATCAACGACAGCTTCGGAAATTCTCTGTAATCAAGTCCGGCAAATATCTCTTCTACATACATCTTGGCAATGCGATGTGGCGTTTCACTCAGGCTATCATCAGCAAGGTCAAGCCCGAGCGTCTCAATGACCTCATGCATAAGTTCGCGGATGCGCTTGTATTTCTGTTTTTTGTCGAGACCGGTTTCAATCATCGGTGTTTCCAGCCCGTGATGAACCAGTGCATTCCTTACCTTCAATGCCTCCGGGCTTAGTTCGCTAGCGTCTGATACAGCCTCGCCGGTGATATAAATAGGGTTAATGTTCATGACGCTTTCTCCAGCAGGCTCAGCTTTTTATCTGACCTGGCGTTATACTCGAGAGTTAATGAAACGGAATCAGCAAAACGTAAGGCGTGAGGTTTATCAATGGTAACACGGGCATAATTGACTGATTCATGATTACTACAAAGGCACAATACATCTGCGACCATCTTCTCCAATAGCAGGAAACTGCCATTTTCTACATGGTCGATGACCTGCTTGGTAATATTCTTGTAGTTAAGGGCCTGCTCTACATCATCTTCCAATGCAGCCTCGCTAATTGCGTAATTGATTTCAATATTGATAACTACGTCCTGTTTTTTATCACGTTCTTCAGGATTGAAACCAATAAAGGTGCGTAAACGAAGATTCGAGATATTTATTATGGCGTTGGATACATGCATAGCTTTTCCACGGTCAGAATTTTTCAACATAAACAATAAGCTGCAAGCCGTGAAACGGTGATCAATTTAGTGTGAAATAAATGTGAAATATCGCAGTGCGATAGCATCATGTCAATAAACCAATTTAGGGCAGTAAGTATCCTGTGTGTAATAATCAGTATCATGTGCACCTATAAACCCAGGCTATTTACCTCGTTCGCGAGAGCGTTAATTATAGTTGGCGTATTTCTGGCCGCAGGTTGCGACAAGGAAGCCGAAACGGAATCGACGGAGTTACCCACCAAAACGACGCTGGCTCGTGAAGACTTCAATGCTTTCACCGAAAAGTTTGCCGATCCGGAACTGGAAGCATTCAAGGGTGACCTTGATGCAATGAAAGAAAGAGGACTCATCCGTGCCCTGGTCACGCCAAGCCCGACCGAGTTTTTTATTGACGATGGTAAAATCCGCGGTATACAGGCCGAGTACCTGCAGCAGTTTGCAAAATTTATCAACCGGGGCATAAAGAACGAGGCGGACAAGATCCGCATCAAGTATGTACCGGTTCCCTTCCCTGAACTTATCCCGGCCCTGCTTGAGGGACGCGGCGATATCATTGCGACCTTCCTGACTGTCACAGATAAACGCGGTGAACTGGTTTCATTTACAGAACCTTTCAGAAGCTCTGTAAACGAAATTATTGTGACCAACAAGGATGAACCAGAATTAACGGCTGTAGAGGATATTGCCGGAAAGGATGTTTATGTCCTTGCAAACAGCAGCTACGTGGAACATCTGCTGAAATTAAACACAAGGTTAAAACAACAGGGTCTTGACCCGGTCAATATCAAGCAGGCCGACCCCAGGTTACTCAGTGAAGATATTCTCGAGTTTGTGAATGCCGGGGTAATGCAACGGGCAGTGGTTGATAACTATATTGCCGAGCTGTGGCAGAAAGTATTAACAAATATTGTCGTCGACGAATCCCTGGCAATCACAGCCGACACCCAGGTGGCATGGGCTGTGCGTCAGGATGCAAAAAAACTGCAGAACATGCTAAATCAATTCATCACAAAGGTCAGGGAAGGAGCCAAAATTGGTAACATCCTGTTTGACCGCTACTACGACAATACCAGGTGGATCAAAAACCCGACCGCCAAGTCTGAACGTGACAAGCTGAATCGTTACCTGGACCTGTTTAACAAGTACGGGGAAAAATACGGTTTTGATCCACTGGCACTGGCGGCCCAGGCCTACCAGGAATCAGGACTCACTCATAACAAACGCAGTCATGCGGGTGCCGTCGGCGTCATGCAGGTCTTGCCTACCACGGCCTCGGATCCAAGGGTTAATATAAAAAACATCAAGGATCCTGAGGCAAATATTCATGCCGGCACCAAGTACCTGGCCTTTTTACGTGACCACTATTTTTCCGACCCGGAGATTGATGAATGGAACCAGCAGGCATTTGCCTGGGCCTCTTACAATGCCGGTCCAAGGAAAATTCGCCGGGCGCGAAATGTCGCAAAAAAGATGGGGCTGGATCCAAATATCTGGTTTGGAAATGTCGAGGTAGCCGCTGCCAGGACAATAAGCCGCGAACCGGTACGCTACGTGGCCAACATCTATCGCTATTTCGTGGCCTACCGGTTATTGAACATACAGGAAGAACAAAGACTGGAAGCGACTAACAAACTCTGATCCTAGAGTGTTTTTCGTCTGCTGAAATCGTCTGTATTTTCCCTGAATGCCATCAGGGTTTGCAAATCTGCCTTGAATTCATCCAGTTCTGTCATCAGGATCTGTTGCTGTTTATCATTTCGCAGATTGAGTACGCGGGTAATCGCCTGGTTAACAATACCAAGATTGTGAGCGAATACGCGACGGTATTCATCAGTACGATAGGTTTCTCGCTCCTCGAATAACGTTCGAATTTCAGCCTGCCAACCCGGTTCGCGCTTCAATAAAGGCGTTACCCGGTTTAACCAGCTATCCCTGTCCGCTAACCAGATACGATCCAGTCTTTGCAGGTTGCCAACTGCTTGTTGCAATGCCAGTTGTTGCTTTTCGTTCAGGTTACCAAGATAGCCGGAAAGCCTGTCTTCCAGTCGATCGTAACTGTCTTCGATATATTCCTCATCGCTACGGGACAGGTATTCTTTCTTGCGCTCGAGCTGCTTTTCCTTAACGCTGGTAATAAATTCCTGCATCTGCTCGTCACTCAGCGTATTGCCAAATACTAGCGCAGCATCGACCAGGTTTAGTTGTATGCGTCGAAATGATTGCAAC
This sequence comes from Gammaproteobacteria bacterium, assembly GCA_965229565.1. Lineage (GTDB taxonomy): Bacteria > Pseudomonadota > Gammaproteobacteria > Eutrophobiales > Eutrophobiaceae > JANQNX01. Next base: position 2,609,395 of record OZ245888.1, read on the forward strand.
AGTTCTTCTGTCCATTGCGCGACGGTCTCAACTTGTACCTGTTGTTCCACGTCGTTGCGTATTGTTTCCAGCAATACGATATTTTTATGTAATTCTTCCTGCCGATGCCAGTTCAGCGCTGGTTGTAATTCATACTGTAATTGCTTCTTTTGCGCAGAGGTCAAGTCTACATAATCATCCACGTACCAGGTGATCAGGCTATCCAGGCGATTGTAGACAAACGATGTCGTACAGCCATAGAGTAAACAGGCACCAACCAGCAGTAATAAAAGTTTCTTCGTTAAAATCATCACATCACCCTTAAACTATTTAAGCATCAAACAGGTGAACGACGCGTGAAGCAATTACCGGGTTTGTACAGCCCTTTTGTAGATATGCCAGGTGGTGTGACCCAGCACAGGTAATACGATTACCAGACCGAAGAACAGCGGTAGAAAAGAGGCCATGATGGCCAATGTCACGAATACGCCCCAGGACAGCATGACCAATGGGTTATTGAGTACAGTCTTGACGCTGGTAATCATGGCAGAAATAACATCCAGTTCACTGTCCAGCAACAACGGCAAGGAAACGACGGTGATAGAAAAGAGTAATAGTGCAAAACAGGCACCGACGATATGCCCCACCACGATAAACATCCAGCCCTCGGGCGTCGTCGTGATGATCTGGAAAAAATCGGTCCATGAAGTAAAAGAGATTCGTCCCAGGAAAATGGCCAGTAGCAATCGAACCTGGTACATCCAGATCCAGAATATAAACAGCATAACGAAAGCCATCCACGGCAGTTCACGCTTGCGCTGCCTGAACACCACGGTCAGGATTTCTCTCCATACCAGCGGCTCTCCCTTCTCGATTCGTCGACTGACCTCGTACAAGCCTACTGCTGCGAACGGGCCAATCAGCGGGAAACCAAACAGCATCGGGTAGATCATCCAGCCTTTATCCCAAACATAAAGAGAAACAACGAGAAAGATGCCGCCAAGCGCAAAGATGCTGCCGAAGAAAAGCCCAAACAGTGGTGCCTTGTTGAAGTCCCGCACTCCATACAGGAGGCTCTCGCGCAGGTCATTGTAGGTTAGCGAATTAACGAAGGGGATTTCCGGCCCACTATCCTCTTCATCGCGTTTAACGGTGTAATGTTCTTTATCAATATCGGACATTTTCTGTTTTCGTTGTTGTTGTCGATATATAAGAGAATAGTCTTTTTTTTGACACTACTGAAGACTGGATGATCCATTTAACCGCCGCATTTCCGGTTTTTACCGGTACAGGGCAGAATCACTCGCGCTCAAACGACAACAGGTCAAGAAACTTGCGGTAAAGCTCCTTGAACTTGTTTGATTCAATTGAGTAAATAATATCCGCACCCTGCCGCAGCCCGGTCTCGCTTTGCACACTCCAGTTTTCTGTCAGTTTATAATTCAAAAGAAAACTCCAGAACTGGTCAAACGGATTAAAGGCTGTCTTGAAAGTCAGGTCCCGGGTGATCTTTTTACTGGCATTTAGAGATGTACTTTCTACCGTATCGCCAGCGGCTACGGAGAATTCATCCAGGTTAAACATCTCTGCTATTTGTCCAGTCAGCATACTGGATTCCTGTGCACCAAGAGACAATGCGGCCTTCGCAATCAGGCTGGCTTCACCGCCTGAGGCAGCACCCAGCGGTCTACCGGTAATGATATAGGACAAGGTGTCAGCCTCGGTCTGCAGGGGCTCGGAATAAAGCGTTAACTTAGGCTGGCGTATACTACCGGTCACGTTAACTCCTGCCTTGACCTCCAACTCGGGCCGAAAGGCGCGCACGTTTAACGCTGGATTATCAATTGGACCGGCAAATAGTATACGGCCCTCCTCGATTTGCAGGTTCTGTCCATAGGCCTTGTACCTGCCCTCGGTTACGGTTACCTGTCCCTGTGCCCTGGGCTGCGCCACGCCCTGCGGTTTGCTGATCCTGATATCACCTTTAAGGCGGGTATCGAGCCCAAACGCGCTAAGGTGAATCTCCGGTTCCAGCAATACGCCGACATCGATATCGAGCTGGTTTTTTACAAACTCGTTATTACCATTTGCTTCCTGCACATGAATGGCACCGGCCTCGCGCGACTGAACAATGATGACATCCGGTGATATTGAAACTGCACTTTCGGGTAATGTTGACACGCGCAGATCGAGTAACGGGATCCAGATTTGTCCGCGTACCTTGTGCAATGACATATCACCGGAAAGGCTTAATTCGGGCGAGATATCCATACTCAAATCAGCAGTACGTACCAGCGGGAAATGCTCGCCATTAATGCTGAAGCGATAAGGATAACCTGCGTCCATATCGAGCTTGACGTCTCCCTTGGCCTGCAGCTTTTCGCCACGGCTTTCCAGCAGGGTATTGAATAGCACCAGGTTATTGTTATCGCTTGAGCGGATATCACCCTTGAAGGTATCTATGTGCAGACCTAAAGGTAATACTGAAATCCCGCCATTCTTTAACAGAAAGGCCCCCTTCACCCGGGGTTGTTGCATACTCCCGAATGCATTCAAGACCAGGTCAAACTCGCCATTTGTGCCGGTCAGCGCAGGTTCCACTTTTTCCAACCAGCGTATATCCGGGAGTCGCAGTTTCAAATCGGCAGCCAATGGCGCATCCATGGCACTGGCAATTTGCGCGCTCATGTCCAGGTCAAAGTAAGACGGCGCTACCAGCGCCAGGGCAACCTTCCTGCTCGTGTTTCCAAACTCTGCTGCTACCGTTGCACGCGACAGGTCGACCAGTTCGACTTCGTCGGCAAAACCAATCCCGAGCCTGGCATCACTGGCTGACAGATCGAGTTTGGCCAACCAGTCATTACTATCCCCCGTGTAAACTAATTTACCCCCGGTCTGTCCCTGTAGTGACAAAGTCGTGGGCAGTAACTGGTTAACGTAATTCAGTGGCAACCGTTCGAGCACGATTTGCGCATTCACTTGCTGATGTTCATCGCCCACAGCCTGCAGGCACAGCGATGAGCTAGCGCTGTTAAAACAGGATTCGTTTACGGCAAAGGCGCTGCTGTCAACTTGCCAATAGTAATTCAGCGGCTGAGCCAGGTGCCATTCGCCATATCCTCGGCTGTTAAGCATGATATCTGATACCACGCCAGTCCAGCGTTGCTGCCTGAGTGCGGCTTCAAGTTGTGCCTGAAGTTGCAATTGCTCTCCGCTAGCGGTGATAGATAGTTGATGGTTCTCGGTCAATCCGCCCCCGCTAATCTCAACGTTATCTATCACTGTATCCGCGTATTGCAGTGTAGAAATGTTTAATTGCAGTTTTGATTCATGGCCGGCAGCAAGGTCTATATTGAATGCAGCCATCAACTGGCCAATACGCCAGTTATCGTAATAGAGATTACTGCCGGTCAATTCGGCGTTTAAACCTGGAGTCAATCGCGTGCCGCCCAGCGTGATGTCACCTTTGACACTACCTGCGAGTTCATTGGAAAAACTGGCAAGGTCTTCAAGATCAATAACGATATTACCCGTCAGGCTGTCGGTGCTGGTCATGTTGAGTTCTATCACATTGTCCTGCAGTTCAATCCTGAAAGGCCTGACATCGACCTGTTCAGTTGAAGCAACGATTTCTGCATTACCCTGCAAGGGTCTATCGCGCCAGCTGCCACTCAGATCAGGTACGCTTAAACCCAACTGCAACTGTTGATTTACCTGTGATAATGTCAGCACGGCATCCATGTTGATTGCGCTCTTCAGGTCCGGGTTGATACTGGCAAAATCAAGTTGCCTGGCCTGAAGTTGCAATTGGCCGGTCAATTCTTCCGCCAGTATCAGCTCGCCTTGAGCATTGACCTCGCCCTGCAGTACACCAAGCCTGATTTTATCGATTGCAAGCCGGTCATTAATCAGTGCCGCTACCAGGGACAAGTTGACGGGACCTAGCGGCGCAATACCAAGCTCTGCATCCGCCTGTATTTGCATATCGGCTGTATTACCGGTAACGCTCACCTGGCCCAGGGTAGGATCGGTTAGTGCTGGAAGTATTGGTTCCAGCGCAATGTCATCCCACTTCAGGGTTATATCCAGTCCGGCAGGCCCATCGGTAACTGGTCCGATCTTGCCGTTGAGCCTGGTGTTATATGGCGTAGCCGAGGCATGCTGAATTGTCAGGGTATCGGCTTCATAAACGATGTTGCCAGTACCCGAGATAACATTACGACGTGTTCCCTTTTCTGCCAGGTCCCAGTCTATACTGGCGCTCACTTCGTTTTGCAGGTCTATGTCACTGGTTACCGTTAGAGTGTAATCCTTGTTATCCGGCGTAGTGGCAGATAACTGGAAGGCAAGGTCCCATAAATTGTTAGCCGCATCCAGTTCGAAGTTGAGCGGTGACAGCGAGTTCACGTGGCCTTGCATAGCATCAACTAACGGCAAGACCAATGACCCCTGCATGTCGATTGCCGGCACATCACCAGACATGTCCAGGCTACCCTCGGCGTCAATATTGCCTTCCATGGGGTTGGGGTTAGCGCTGGTTTTATCTTCATAGCGGTAGGCAGACTGCATTGATATACGCAGCGCGTCTGGCTTACCTTCAAGAGCCAGCTTGCCGTATGGGACTGACCACGTTTTGATATTACTGGTCGGGAATTGCAGTTCATCCCATTCCAGCAGCAGGTCCGAATGCAAGTCATCAATGCTGACAACGCCAGCCAACCTCACTTTCCCCGGTCCCTGTAACAAGTGGTCCAACGTCAGCCTGTTACCATCGAGTTCAAAGTCACCGATACCGCTCAGTGCTAACAAACTGTCCTGTTCTGCCGGAACAGACTCCCATTCCACATGCAAGGCCGGATTCCTGTTTTTCTTGCCGGGCAATGATACGTACAACTCCGTGTTCAGGCTGGTTGCCATGTCGTTCAGGTTAAGCCCTGCAGCCAGTGTGGCCTGAAGTTCATCCTGGTCACCGCTGATATCCAGCGTGACCGGCGCCAGTAATGTCGCCACAGGTAATAACGATTGCAGAAATGGGCCACCGGTTTCACCTGATATCGTATATGCATATGGTGTGGCTGCGAGTTGTAATTGACCCTGAATAAAAGTTTCCAGCCCGCCGCCGGTTTCCAGTGTAAACGCGAGGTTATGCTGTGGACCAGATAACTCCAGCATCCCATTTATCATGTGTGCATCCAACACACCTGACCACGAGAGCGCTACGTTAATAGGTGTCGCAGTATCGCTGGCAAGTAACACGCTGCCACTTACACTTTGTTCAGCGAACAGGAATTGTTTCAAATGCAATTGCATGCCGCTGGCATCGACTGTTAACGCAGCATCGATATCAACATTGATGGTTTCACCCGAAACCGGATGGTAGCTACCGGAGATCAAGCTGATCTGGTTTATATTTATACCCACAGGTAAGTCGGGAGGTTCTATCTCCGGCAACCTGAAATCGAATGACATCGGCTCCGACTTTTGTCCGGCTACAGGCAAGACCCTGAACAAGGGTTTTTCAATAAGAATTTTTTCTATGCTCGCAGTGCCTTGCAATAACGCTGCAGGTTTCCAGGCAAGCTCAACCGACTCAACCGTAACGAGGAATTCACCATTAGCATACTGCACTCCCTCAAGGCGTATATTATCTGCAAGCCTGCCTTGCAATTTCTCTATTTTCAGCGGGATTTCATTCGTTTCTATCAGCCAGCGTACCAGCCAGTGGGAACCTGCCTGCGTCATTGCCAACGATGTAAGCAACCCCAGCAGTATCAAGACAACAGCAAGGATAAAAAGAATGAGCCGCAACAGGTTCTTCAGGGTCATAGGTCCGGACCTATTCGCAGGTGCAACTTGAACCAGGTATCGTCAAGGTCCAATGGGTGAGCCAGGTCTATACGTACGGGGCCGACGGGAGATCGCCAGCGCAACCCCATACCAACGCCGGTTTTGAAACCGGTATCCCGGCCAGGCCCGGCAAAGGCATTACCGCTATCAACGAATGCGGCTACACCCCATTTTTGGGTCAGGTATTTCTCCACTTCTACGCTGACAATGGCCAGTTCGCTACCCCCTATGACAAAGCCATCATCATTCACCGGTCCCAGGCTCTCGAAATCATAACCACGCAGGTTGTTATCACCACCGGCAAAGAAGCGCTCCGAGGGTGGTAATTCGCGGAAGGCATCTACCCACATCCAGCCCAGGTGACTGCGAGCGATTGCGCGCATATCAAATGGCAATGACTGAATGTATTTCAGTTCGAGGCGACTACGGAAAAAACTGGTGTCTGAAACGATGGTCTCCGTGGCGCCACGCAGATTCAGCATCACGCTGTAACCATGCGTGGTAAAGAGATCGTTATCAACACTACGTTTTTCCCAGCTGGCACCTGGTATCAGGAACAAGCCCCGGCCTTTTTCATTTCCTACCTCGTAGTCTTCAAAAGAAACCGCAAGAAAATGATCTTCCATGATCGCCCAGGGGCGACGTTTGGTTTCGCTAACGGCAACCTTGGTGACTATCGTTTCATAGGAATCATAATCTTTCTGACGAACATCGCCTGAAAAGCGCAACCATTCATTCGATGGGTGTTCACGTGGAATACGATAATAAGTGGACAGTCCAAGCTCACTCTGTGACAGGCGTGATTCCACACCTAACTGGTGCCCGAATTCATTCCAGCGGCGGTTGTTATAACCAAGCCGGGAACGCAATCCTTCATCCGTAGCAAAACCAAGCGAAGCAAAGAAACGATGCTTTTCGCTTGGACTCAGGTTGACCTGTAGCGGTATGGATTTATCTGCGGCTTCCTCGAAACCCGGCTTGATATTAACACTCTTGAAGTAGTCGCTGCTCAGCAGGCGATTTTGCATCGCCATGATCCTGGCAGTGGAATAATTGCTGTTTTCAGGTGTTTCCAGGATGCGGTTGACCAGCCCCTCGTCGAGAAATTCGGGCTGTTGGTTGATGGTAATCGTACCCAACTGGTAACGCTCACCACTATCGTAGTGCAAAGCGACCCTGGCGACGTAGTTTTCAATATCAACCGTGAGTGTAGAAGTTATATAACGACCATCCAGGTAGCCCAACTCGGCGGCAACCGATTCGATCAGGGCCTTGCTACGTCGATAGTCATCGTGGTTCAGCAACTTTCCCTGCTTGATAGGCAATTCCTTTATCTCGTCCTGGAATTCACTATCGCCTGCAGCCGCGCCATCTATGTTTACTAATACCTCGGCCACCTGCATACGCTTGCCCGGCACTACTGTAATGGTGGCACTGGGGCATTCCTCGCCCTTTTCAACAGCAATGTCAATTTCAGCAAGATAGTATCCATAGGCATGTACGGCATTACGTATCTCGGACAAGGTCTTGTCATTACGACGCTTGATTAACTCAACGGGTGTCGTGCATTGGTAACGTGATATACCCATGTGCACACGTATATTTTGTGCAATGGGCTCGTCAACACCCTCAACGGTTATTCCGACTACAGGCTCACTGGAACCTGCTGCCGTGTCCTTGCCATTCTTGTTACCGATAAACGGCAACCCGGAGCAGCCAACCAGGGCAGACAACAGAAATATCAATACCGTTTTTTTAAACATCTCGTTACGAAAAAGCCTTTTAGAATGCGCTAATAGTCGGGCAGGCGATGAACATCCCCGTTCACCCTGTTCTATTGTGACCCGCTTTGCATGACATTATCTCAAAAAGAAAATACGCGACTGATTAAATTCACGGCATTTTCCCGGGTGAAATCGCGACAGCCTGCGTTCTACTGCAGGGCTCCGGATATATTGTGTTCAGCAGCAGGCGCATCTTGCCATCAAATCGCATCGATTACCATTTATTCATTAATTTTCAATAGCTTAATAAACTGCCTGGGAAGCATTTCAATGCCCTGAATGGTTCAAGTTCTGGCGAGACAGGCCGATACAGACTCAAGCCGAATGGATTTAATCGAGATTGACAGCTCCTATACGGTAACAGGCAACGTTAGATCTTCAAGGTCGGGCCTGGTTTTGCCATGGTCTGTCAATCACATTCAAGCATGTGTTCAATTATGAACGCTTTTTAGATTGAAAGCATAAATGCCGCAACTAAACTCAGGATGACGAATAGTGACAACGACATTGCAAAGATTTGCATTTCGAGAAGGTGAACTTGAAAACCTGTTGAAAGTCAGGGATCGATTTGTAGAGATGCTTGGCAAATACAGCCAGGACCAGGTTGAGCTGGACAGAAGCAAGTTGCTGGGAACGATTTTTGACACGGTATTTTTTGTCGGCATTTGTAATCTGCGTGACAACATGCCTTCGATGAAAGAAGTGTACCTGAACACAAACGAGTCAAGGAATCGCTCTTTAAGGTGCCTCGAGCTACTTGAACAAATGAATGTCGTTGTACGTGTCACTGACTCGATAGACACGCGTGTTAAACGCATCAGCTTATCTGATGCGTTTAAAGAGGATTTTGAATTATTTATTGAACAATGGGTTGATTCCAGGAACCCCACACCGGATAAACCGGCGAATGTACAGATTAGATCATTTGATATAACCGGAGACAAGATATGAGCAACGTCGTCGCTGTAAAAAACTACCAGTCTGAAGCAATGGAAAAACAGGGCTCGACGAACTGGATTGAAAAAGTATCCAAGGCGTTTCTTGAAAGAAAAGTAAATCGTCATTTACAAATGGCGACCCGTGTTCATCCTTGCATCATTAACAACAAGCGCACGCTGGTTTACGAACGTGGCCTCGGTCTAACCAACCCTGAAGCATTGAAAAAGCTTTCCGCTTACGCGCAGGAGAATGGTTTCGAAATAAAGGAAGACCAGCGTTCAACCGCAACGAAAAAAGTCGGCTTTGAACGACGCATGGCAAAGACCATTCCATTGCTGTTCCTGGCCAGTGGTATTTTCATGTCAAGCACGGCCGCAGCCGGCGATATCATGAATCCGGCAACGGCAAGTGTAAAACAGTTGAATGATGTTGAAGTAACCGGCGAATATGATCGTAATGACCGTGCCTACAGTGGCAAGGATGGCAAACGATTCATTACCAATCCTTATGGTGAAGCCGAGTCTATCCTTGCCATTGCTGCCAAGATCAAGGCAAACGGCAAGCTGAAGCGTGTGAGTACGCGAGGTATTAAAATGCCGCAAACCTACGTCGGTGGCTTTATCAATCGCTATCAGCATACCTTTGCCAAGGGCCATACCTTTAGTTACTACGAGGGAGAGGGTTTTGGTGCGCTTGGTTACCATACGCCGGATGGCAAGGTCATACTGGATGTACTGGTAGGCGGAAGCCCCTTCTCTGCACCTCAGCTGTGGGGACCGTATGACCAGATACTGGGCGATAAGGATAATTCATCCATGACATTGATGATGGGTGACGGTAGCCGTGATGGCATGGGCCTGTTGAAAGCCTCTTATGCGATTGGGTACACCGCGGTCATGGCTGAAGAAGATTATTCGCTACTGGGTAACACTTATAGTAGCGCGGTTCAGGATGCAATTACAGAAATCGTCGCCGACGGCAACAATCTTTCCAATACGGTGGCTGCCAGGTAAAACTGGATTGCCTTGACCTGAAAAGCCGGCTCTATGCCGGCTTTTTTTCACACTATGACTAGCGGCTGGCCCACCAGGTCATAAATTCTTCAAAATTAATCATGCCGGTATGATTACTATCGACCTTGTCGAAGGTTTCAGTCTTGTCCACCAGGCTCAGGTCCTTATCGAGTTCATTTAACATTTCCCTGAACTCATTCCAGTCGATCGTCCCGTTACCGTTGGTATCAAATTTGTCAAAAATAGCCTTTATTTCTTCTACGCTTTTAGTCATTGCTGCTCTTGTTTTCCTTTGTTGATAACTGTGCAAGCTTCTGGCATTAACTCCCTGTTCATATCCCCCCGGCAGGTCCAGTCCAGGCGTTCATTTATCACTACCGGTATCAGCGTAATATGCTTGCCGTTGATATCGGCTGCGACATTTATAACATCTTTATTGGAAAAATAAACGGTGATCGCTCCCGGGCGCTGTTCACCAACCCTGATGTCTGTGACCAATGATCGGCTAATATCCACCTGCGGTGGTGTTTCCAGTTGTTGCCAGTCTGCGGCAGTGGGAAATGCATTGTGTTGCTGCCAGTACTGGCGTACCGCCAGTTTATATTTAATAGCCTGCGACAAACCCTGTAACACCTTGGCCGGATCGGTCAGGTCAACTTTCTTGTCGGTTGAAACCACAAAATTCCAGCCGAGATACAAAATCCCCAATACCAGCACAACCAGTACTTTTTTCATGCGTGAGCCCATGCCATTTCGACCAATACTTTTCGTACCGAACCAGTATCTGCAACCGGCTCGGGAAACGTGATTCGATGTAGCGCCATTCCCGACTTCAGATGAATGCCTTCTGCATCAACACCTACCATCACTGGTAGAGCATCATCTGCCAGTGCTATGCCATGCATGTCACAGTAATGCCGGATTGCAGCCGCATGGTCAGCATTCATGTGTTCAATGATACGTTTTTCATCTTCAAGACTGAATGGATTTCCCAGCAGAAAATCCTCGGGCTGTAACCAGTGAATGCGGCCAAACCCGCCGATAAACCGAATTTTCCTGGGCTTGAGCCGATAAAAATCAAAGCCATGGGTCTTGTGGTAATCCCGTGAGTGGGGAAAGAAACTGTAATAGCGCCAGATGGCATCAGCATCACTGGCCGGTATTTTCTCGGCATCCGCCAGCAGCGTGACCCTGCCCGCCGCCTGTTGATCGTCTGCAGCCTGTTCCAGGCAGATGATCGAGACACGCGGATCGGCAATGATATTTTTCGTATGTTGTGCAATATCGCTGATCAGGATAACCGGCTGACCCTGCCTGTCGAGGCTATAAGGCACGACCGAACCAAACGGATAACCCTGCATATCTACCGAGATGGTACTGAGCACGGCCTGGTATTCACCGAGTAATAGCTGCCGCGCCATGGTTCCTGCCTGCTTTGCATTCATGCCTTGATGTTAACAGAATGTATTAAAAGTCGTATTATTTCACAATGCGTTTCAAGCACATTAACCATGATGATTGATGTATGGGCCAGGAAATAGATTCCAGCCGGTTTAGCCAGAATGATTTTGATGTATTCGCGGCCAAGCTCAAAAAGGAAACTGAACAGCTTGAAAAAGCATTTACTGAAAAACAATTTTCAGAAACAGGTAACATTATTGGCTATGAAATAGAGGCGTGGCTGGTAAGCCAGTCCGGCACGCCTATTCCTATCAACCAGACCTTTCTTGAAAAACTCGATAACCCGCTGGTCGTCCATGAGCTGGCGGCATTTAACGTGGAACTGAACAGTGAACCACTGGCGCTGCGTGGCAAGACCCTGTCCATCATGGAAGAAAACCTGCATACAACATGGGCTACCTGCCGCAACACCGCTAGAGAACTTTCGGTTGACCTGATGATGATTGGCATCCTGCCAAGTATCCAGGAGCGCCATTTGTCCATAGAAAACATGTCCAGGCTTAACCGTTATCATGCCCTCAATGAACAATTAATGAAGCATCGACATGGCAAACCATTACAGCTCGACATCAGCGGCCGCCAGAGCATTAATACATCTCATAACAACGTGATGATGGAATCGGCATGCACGTCTTTTCAACTGCATCTGCAAACACCACTACATAAAGCAGCCTGCTACCTTAACCTTTCCAGCCTGGTATCCGGTCCCATGGTTGCCGTGGCGGCCAATTCACCCTACCTGTTTGGAAAGGACCTGTGGGATGAAACCCGTATCCCCTTATTCGAACAGTCAGTGGATATTGAAAAGAATAATTTTCGAAGGGTTACGTTTGGGCACGATTATATTCGCGACTCCATCATGGAAAATTACCATGACAACCTGAAACATTACCCGGTGCTGGTGCCTATTAATATTGATTCCGCCCCGGAAGAATTCAGGCACCTGAGTTTTCACAATGGCACGATCTGGCGCTGGAACAGACCACTTATCGGCTTCGATGATCAACAACTACCACATCTGCGCATTGAACACCGTGTTATCCCGTCCGGCCCAAGTGTGATAGACAGCGTTGCCAACGCGGCATTCTATTTCGGACTTGTAAATGGCCTGGAAGACCAGGCCGAAACATTGATTAATGAAATACCTTTTACAGATGCCAGGGATAACTTTTACGAATGCGCGAAGCACGGCCTTGCTGCCAGGGTACGCTGGGGCAAACACGGCGAGGTTGGTATTAAAGAATTATTACTGGATCACTTGATACCAGTTGCGATAACAGGCCTGGAAAGGTGCGATGTCGACACTGAAGATACGAAAAAATACATGAATGTTATCCGGCAACGCGTTAGCTCCGAACAAAACGGCGCCGGCTGGCAACGTCGATGGGTCGCGACACATGGTAACGACATGCAAAGACTGACCTGCAGCTACATGCAGCGACAAAATGATGGCAAGCCCGTGCACGAATGGAGTATTTAATTGTTAACAACATACACAAATTTTAAAAAAGCATTATTTGACGTGCCCGCGCATCGTTTACACGAATACCTGCCGGGACCATGCCTGTTTCACCTTGAAGGCGAAAGGTCACCGGCACTGTTTTTATCGGTGCTGTTACATGGCAACGAATCCAGTGGCTGGGACGTAGTGAAACGACTGCTGGACAGGTACAAGGGAAAGTCATTGCCGCGTTCGCTATCAATACTGGTTGGTAACGTTAAGGCCGCCCGCTATCGGAAGCGCAAGTTACAATCACAACCCGATTACAACCGGGTCTGGGCCAGTGGTAATACACCCGAACACGACATGATGCAATCCATCCTCGATACAATGCAGCAACGTGGCGTGTTTGCCAGTATCGATATACATAACAATAATGGTCTCAATCCACACTATGCCTGTACCAATCGACTGGATACGCGCTACCTTGGACTGGCACGGGAATTTTCGCGCATGGTTATTTATTTCGTTCGCCCAAGCGGCGTACAAAGCCTTGCCTTTGCCAAACACTGCCCTGCAGTGACGCTGGAGTGTGGCCAGCCAGGGGACGAATACGGGATACAACTGGCGACCAATTATGTTGACAAGGTCCTCAACATGAAATCAATTAAACCGGCGAAAAATATTCAGGAAGACATCGATCTTTACCATACGGTAGGCGTGGTCAAGATCCCGGACGATGTCAGTATCAGTTTTAATAACGAACCCGCCGACGTACGTTTTATAAATGGTATCGAACGTCTCAATTTTGAGGAAATTCCTGCCAGCACAACACTGGCACAGGTTAACAGTGACATTGAACGACCCATGATCGTGCTGGATGAAGACGGCAAGGATATCTTCGCTGATTACTTCAGGATTGATGCTGAACAATTACAAACTACCGCCTGCATCATGCCGGCAATGCTAACCGACAAGATCATTTTCATCCGGCAGGATTGCTTTTTCTACCTGATGGAAAAATACGATATCAGCATGGGAGAGAAGACGATAGACACGCAAACGTCGGTCTGGAGTTAGCCGGTTTTCGGTCATTGAAGCCATGTAAAAGCTTGAGTATTTATGGACAAGGCACATACTGGCAGCTATATAGTTTTCAGCTGCCATGAAACATTTACATACACTCAACAACACGACCATTGAAGTACCGGGCATTGGTCTCGGTGCCATGCCGCTGTCGCTGGCCAATCACCCGGATGAACAAACAGCCTTTAATGTGATCGATGCCTTTATCGATGCCGGCGGCCGTTTTATCGACACTGCCAACGTGTACTGTAGCGACGATCATAACGTGGGTCACAATGAACGCTTGCTGGCCAGGGCATTAAATCGACGTAACGATAATGAGTACATCCTGATTGCCACCAAGGGTGGTTTGCGACGACCGAAAGGTGATTGGACAGTCGATGCCAGCCCGGAATGGTTAAGGCAATCCTGTGAGCAAAGCCTGCGCGACCTTGAAATCGACAGTCATTTTTTATATCAGCTGCATGCGCCCGATCCAAAAGTACCGCTGACCGAATCTGTAGGCGAGCTCGCCAGGTTGCAAAGCGAAGGCAAAATTCAGCATATTGGCCTTTCCAATGTGGATGTTGAACAAATCAGGCTAGCGCTGTCGGTCACCGGCATTATGTCGGTACAAAATCGCTGTAACGTGTTTCAACGCCAGGCATTTACAAATGGCGTCATTGATTTTTGCGCTCAGAACCAGATCAGCTTTATTGCACATAGCCCGGTCGGTGGACATTTCCAGCATCGTGAACTCTCTGCCAATTCAACACTGGTTGAGATCGCGGCGGCCCATACCGCTACGCCTTACCAGGTAATGCTGGTCTGGTTGCTAATGAAAAACCCGGCCATCATGACCATTCCCGGCGCCACCCGGGTACAGAGTGTTATCGACAGCATGGCAGCGCTCGAACTGGAATTAACAACGGAAGAAATAGCGAGGATAGACCAGCTTGCCTAGGGCATGGCCCATTCACGCCAGCCCTGTAACAATGGAAAATAAAGCGCAAGCCTGACCGGCTCATCACCCATGTGACGTAACAGTGACCCGTATGCCTCCAGCTGTTGCTGGTAACGTTCCTGTTCCCGGTCAAGAAAGGTTTCCATGTCCTTACCCTCGTGCCGGCTTGTCTTGTAATCAATCACCCAGCGTACGCCCTTGTCGTCAATAAAGGTCCGGTCCAGGATGGCATTGATCACCTTGCCATCATGCAGTCCACTGATACTGTATTCATTATGTGCATCATGATGTGCATCTGACAGGATCCAGCGACCACGTTCATCATCGATCAATTGACTGATGGCCTGGCTGACCTGTGCCAGTGACTGTTCCATGTCTTCCCCGGGTACTCCAAGCTGTGTTAACAATGCCAGGAAACTACCTTGCTCCTGCCTGACGCGCTGTAGCGACCATGCGGCCAGGCCTTGTTCCGCGATCCACTGGATAATGCGATGTACTGCTGAGCCAATATGCTTGATAGTCTCACCGGCCCATTCGTATTCAATCAATAACTCCGGCTGCATGTCATCGACGATGGCCGTGGTCAGCGTCATATCGGCTGGCAACTCCGGTAATTGCCATCCCGATTGCAGGCGTTTGTTTCCCAGCGAAATAGTAATGCCGTTATTCTCACTGGTTTCCGTTATCTGTGCCGGACAATATTGTTCATAGACACTGGCAACCACCGGCCACAGGTAAACCAGCAGGGAGCGACTATCAGGTTCACAAACTACCTCACCGTCATTGTCTTTAAGGCGCACGTGTCCCAACAGGTGAAGTGTTTTCCTGCTGCGGGTGCAGGCCACGTATAACAGCCGTTGGTCTTCGTAGTGCTGCTTTTCTTTCCTGGTTGCATTGATGTAACTATAGATTGCTGACGGCTCGGCACCGGCCTCGCGTATAGGTGCCAGTATCAGGTCCTCGAACTGTTCGGTTTCGCGCAACAACCACGCCAGTAACTCGTCGCTACTGCCGCGCGTGGCGCGTCCAAGCCCGGGCAGAATGACGTGGTCAAACTCCAGCCCCTTGGCCTTGTGAATGGTCATCAACTGGAACTGTGAACCGGCCAGTTCATCCGGTGAGGCATACAGTTCATCTACCGCCTGTACCAGTTCCTCCAGGCGGGCAATACCACCTCCGCTTTCGATCTGTTCCAGTAACTGAAAAAAAGTACGGCAGTTTTCCAGGTCATTATGATTCGCCAGCGTGGCCGGACCACCCAGCTGGTACCAGAGTGATTCGATCGCTACGCGCAGGGTAGACCGTTGTCGTTCCTGCCAGGCCTTATTGAGTATGCTACTGGTACGCTCTGCACGCTGACGTTCGTCGTCCTGTAGTTGTTTCAACAATTCCGGATCGCGCAGGCAGTCCAGCAATAACCTGTTCTTGTCTGCATGACAAAGCTGGTACAGGCTTGCCAACGACAAACCACACCAGGGCGCACGCAGGCAGGCCAACCAGGCAACGCGATCCGCCGGGTACAACCAGGCCCGGGTCAGGGCCAGCAAGTCCTGGATAGCCGCCTGGGTATGCAGACGTTCGATATCCAGTGCCTGGAAGCGTAATCCTGCCGCACGCAAGCCCGGTACGATCTCACGCAGGTGGGTACGACCACGGACCAGTATCGCGATGGAATCATCAGGATTGCTTGCCTGTATTTCCGCAACCAGCGTTGTGACCTTGTCGGCCTCATCTTTAAAGTCACGACCATACAACGGATATACCGTCACATCGTCATTCGTATTTTCCTGCTGAAAGGCCTGTGACTGGCTGTAGGCAACGGCACCCTTGCTGACATTGTCCTGCGCCGGGAAGACCTTTTGAAAACACTCGTTAAACCAGTCCACCAGTGCCTGCCGTGAACGAAAATTCATGCCCAATTTCAGTGCGGTTAACGGCACCTGGCCCAGGTAACCATCATGAAAGGTGCGAATGAAGATCGAGACATCGGCCTCACGGAAACGATAGATAGACTGCATGGGATCACCGACAAGGAACAGGCTGCGGCCATCTTCCAGCGACCATTCCCGGGTTAAGGCCTTGATCAAACGCGCCTGGCTTACCGATACATCCTGGAATTCATCGACCAGCAAGTGTCGCAACTGGTAATCGAGATGTCTTGCCAATTCTGTCGGGTTGTCATCCGTACCCAGTGCCAGCACCGCCTTTTCAGCAATGCCGATGAAGTCCATCTGGTTGCGCTCGGCAAACAACAGGTTTAATTGTACCGCGGCCAGTCGCAGCAGCTCCGTTAACGCGTTAACAATGCGCCACTCCGCATCGGTAAATTCTGCTGCCGGCAGTATGGACAACACGTCAAGCGCCGAATGCAGACCATCCACCTCTTGCAAATCATGCAGCAGGTTTTCCATCGCCAGTTTCATGGCCTGGCGTTTATCCCTGTCCGCTGCATCCAGTCCTTTTTCACTTGGCGCAGGGAAACCACACTTGATATTCAGTCCCCGTGGACTACGCCAGCTATTGTCGCGGGTTAATAACAATTCCCTGATCGCTTGCCAGGTTGATACATCGGCTGCGCTTGCAGTCGGAAAAGCCTTGAGGTCTGCAACCTGCGCCAGCGGATGTTGCGGGTTAGCGGCCAGCAGGTTATTTCCCGTGTAATGTAATAACGCGAGACAGGTTTGTTCCTGTTCCGCCGGGAAGCGACGCCGCAGGATCTCCAATTGCTCTTCAACCAGTCGCCCCAGTGCCTGTTCCATGTTATTTCTATCGTGCTCCTGCAACACGTACGGCATCCACTGGTCACGCTTGAATAGCATGTCGACGATCAGTCTTTTTATACGCGGCAGATCGTTATCAAGATGAAATACCAGGTTGGCAATCGCCTCCGACCAACCCTCTCCTGCTTCCAGTTCTGCCAGCGTACTGGCCGCCGCCTGCTCATACAGCGGTCGCGCGTCCTCAACGATTTCCGGTTGTGAACCCAGTTGGGAAAGCAACGGCAAACGTTTTGTCAGGGAAGCACAAAGTGCATCGATTGTCTGGATGCGCAGTCGACCCGGGTTACTGATAATGTCCCAGCCCCTGACCTTGTCTCTCGCCAACGCTGCCCTGGCCAGTGTCCATGTTTCGCGTTCATGTTCATTACCAGGTTGTTCACCCTCGACGGCACGTACCAGGGCCTGCAGTATCCGGCCCTGCATTTCGGCGGCCGCTTTTCTTGTAAAGGTAATGGCGGTGATTTCTTCAGGCGCATCAACCAGCGACAACAGGCGCAGGTAACGTTTGATCAATAGCCCGGTCTTACCGGAACCGGCTGGTGCCTGGATAATAAAAGAAGCATCTGCCTGCAGCGCCTGCTCACGAACCGACTGGTCATGGATAGCGTCAACCATTGTCGTCACCCTCCATCAACAACTCGCTGTCCAGCGTCGCGGTACGCTCATGAATACGACACAAGGTATGCAGGTCACATTGCCGACAGGCGGTAACAAGCGGATCGACAGTCGCCATACCTTTGCGAAAATCATTGGCCAATCCCTGCAGTTGCACACGCCATGCAGCCATGCGCTCCGGCCAGGTGAGTGTTTCATCCGGCTTGACGCCGGGCAGGATATCCTCGCCGTCGGCCTCACCTGTGTATTTCAGGTTACCGGGTTTCAGGCTGGCGAAGGCGACAGCGGCAATTTCCCTGTTCTCCGTGACGGCGTATAGCGGCAACTGTGGCTCGATAAAATTTTCCGGGTTCCAGTTACTCTTGCTCACCGGCCCGGTCTTGTAATCAACGATCATGTAACGACCGTCGACCAGTTCATCGATACGATCAACGCACAGGCGCAGTTCCAGGTCATGAAATTCAACTGTTTGCCAATCCTCGGTTGCCACAACCTTGAACGGACTGCGCTCGCGTTCGATCTGTAGCCACTGTTCCAGTAATTGTTCCAGGCGCAGCTGTTCCAGCTCCGAAAAACGGTCGCTGAACACTTCAGGTAGTTTCGCTGCGTGAAACTTGATGGCCTCGCTTACAACTGAATGGATTAACGTACTACGCTCCTTTTCAGACAGATAAAGCAACTGTTCCTGATCGCGTAATCGTTGCCACAGGTACTGCAGGGCCAGGTGAGTAAGAATGCCACGCTGGGCAGCGCTTAAACCAATGTCTATAGTCTGTAATGAACTTGCGTGCAAACGATGGCGTGCAAATGCACGAAAAGCACATAGTGACTGATCGCGGAACAGGCTACTGCCACCCGTGGCCAGTTTGCCAGCTGCAACCGGCGGCCCCTCGTTATCGGTGAAGCTTTCAAGCGCAGAGGTCTCAAATATCAATTCGGCCGGCATTGCTATCTCAACCGGCCTGGCTGGATAGCGCGATTCAAGCCAGGGCTTAATCAGGGGGCTGGGTCTGCATTCGCGATCACCTTCTTGCATGGCATAACTGACAATTACCTCACCAGCCGACTGGCGTAGTTGCTCAAGTAACGACCTGGCATGTGACAGGCGCCGTTCGGCAGTGGCCCCAGGGACGTTATATTCCTGTAAACAACTGCCAGGGATAAAGGCGTTTGGAACAGACTGCTCCGGCCAGTAATCATCCTGCATATCAAGTATCCAGAGATGATCAAACTGCATTCCGGCACTGCCGGTCATGCCCGTAACCTGTATCGGCGTCTCGGCTGTCTCCGGTTGAAAATGTTTATCCTTGACCAGCCGGCGCAATAGTGAACAGGCCTCCGTATAGCTGACTTTTTTACCGGCGGGATCAAGCTGGCCAAGTTCAGACAGGCAATCCTGCCAGGCAAGCAGGGTTTGATGCTCATCACTGTTGAGGCCGGTTGTTGCCGGCCAGCCGAAGAGTGTGAGCCACTGGCTGAAGTTAATTGCCCATTGTCTCAGGGTCTGGCTACGTGCCTGGCTGAGAAAACTGATCTCGAAATCTTTCAGCAATTGAATAAATTGTTCACAGCGGCAGGCAAGGTCGAGTCTATCGGCTTCCGACAAGCGGTATAACGAACGCAGGCTCAATTCCTCTACGCCGAGCTGGCGTAACCACATGTCAAACATGGCACGTGCTGATAATTCCTGCTCGGCACCCTTGATGAAACGGCTGTGCAACAACTTGCCGAGTTCCTGTATGGCAATACGACGTCTGCCGAGTGCAATCAGTGCCAGCGCGGTATCCACCATGGGATAGTCTGCCAGTGATTTGCCCAGTGCCACAGACCAACTCGGTGCCGACAACGACCGGGGCTGAACCACCGCGCCGGGTGACAGTATCGCTGTGAAAATACTTAATACCTGGTCACGATGGTGACGCAGGCGCGGCGTGATAATACCGATACTGGCAGCAGGGTTTTCCTGCAATCTTGTCCGGGCCCAGTATGCTGCCATCTGTATTTCCGAACGCTTGTCGGCGGCCGCATGCACCGCGACAGATTTATT
Source organism: Gammaproteobacteria bacterium (assembly GCA_965229565.1). Taxonomy (GTDB): domain Bacteria; phylum Pseudomonadota; class Gammaproteobacteria; order Eutrophobiales; family Eutrophobiaceae; genus JANQNX01. The sequence goes on from OZ245888.1 coordinate 2,629,330, forward strand.
TCGTGAAGTAACGTCGGCCTCGGTAACAACATGACCTTGCTCGCTCAAAGCGTTAAGCATTTGCTGCTGTTGCAGCGTGACTTCATCGAAACCCTGCAGGACGATCTCTGCTGCAATATCCAGTTTGTCGATATTGTCGCGCAAACAGGTTTCCAGTGTGGCGTCATCTAGCCATTGATTCTTTTGCTTCAATTCTTCATAGCTATCGACCCAGCTACGAAAGGCAAGCGCATCTTCCGACAGGTAAACACCTTCCGGAAATATCGGGATGGACCACTGCTGGCAGAGTTGGTAGGCCTGCATAACCTGCCTGGCCGTGGAATTGACCTGTAATAATTTATCACGGTAGCGGGAACGCTTGATAATGCCCTGCCAGATCCACTCTTGTTGTGTTGCAGACAGCAGTCGCTGCGGCTGTTTTTGCTGTAATTGCAGATCAGCGTATAGCCTTCTGCACCAGGCACTCCATGGCAGGCAATCCAGTGTTTGCCAGGCATGCTTACCTTGCCGTAACTGCTCGTTTGCATGTTGAAAACGCAGGTAGCGACTGAGCCGGCGGGAAGGGGTGATGATCGTCTTGCTATCTGGCATGAAAGAATTGAAACAGGCCGCGGTGAATTACGCAACTACCGGGTACAACCGGCTAAACAGGGCTAGTCGTTAGCCAGCCATTTACTGCTTAATTGCTCTGCGAGGGCCGGGTTGTCGATGTAAACATTACGATTACCCTGCAACTCCTCGATTTTATTGTTGCGCAGTATTTCCTGGTTACTGGGTGGATCTTCCCGGTTCCACTGTTTCAGCGTGTCCAGCATATCTGCATCAATCGGAACGCCATATTGTGAGTGCATGTAAAACACGGCGCGGGCAATATTGCCACGGGCAATCGGCCTGGGCTCGATAATTCCGAATTTCTTTTCAAAATCGCAATCGCTGTAACGCCAGTCCTCACCATCTACCATGCCAAACCTGCTGTCCCTGCGGACGACATTGACTTCCTGCCAGACCGGGTAAAGATTATGCATATCGGCCTCCATGCGGGTGAAACGTGACTGTTCATCCTCTCGACAACTTTTTCGGCTATCGCAGGAGAGGCTTTCCAGCATCCAGCTGCTCGGGTATATCTGCTCGATCACAACCAGCCTGCCATCGGTAACACCGTTAGCGGCATCAAATCGATAGCCACAGTACAGTGACCAGCCACCATTGCTATAGAGTTCGTTCCAGAACGTATTCACGACCACCTCGTCGTAGCTTTCGACAGGCAGGGTTTGCGCGGCGGGCGCAACCATTATGGTGCACAGAAACAGGCTGGCAAGCAGATAAACAGGTTGAAACAAACGGATTTTATTCATTATTAATAGTCCTGAGCGCATCATATACCAGACCCGGAATAAATGTGAACGAACTGTTTAGATTGTAAAAGCGGCACAGGATGATAGACAATCCTGTCATGTTAGTCGGTTTTCTCACTGCCAGGTATCACCTGATTCGTGCCATGTTGCTGTTAGTCAGTATGACTCTCACTGGTTGCTCCGATGGCCTGACCGAACTGGAGCGAATCAAAAAGCGAGGAACCATAAGGGTAGCCATCCTGGCATCACCCCCCATATTTTTTCCGGATGAATCCATGCTGCGAGGGCTCGACTTCGAGATAGTAGCGGATTATGCAAAATCCATTAATTGCAAGCTGGATATTATCACAGCCTATACCCTTGGTGAGATGCAAACCCTGTTGAAACAGGGCAAGGTTCACATCGCTATTGCAGATAGTGCACCACTGGTCACATCAGCGGAGATTAGTTCAGGCAACAGCTACAATCCCAACCAATGGTACGTCATTGGTAATCGCGCCAATGAACTGCCCGACTCGCTGGAACAGGTAAAACCCGGACGCCTGGTTGTGGCCGAGGACAGTGGCCCGGCGCTGGTCATGCAGGAATTAAAACAGCAACACAGTTTCCTGAACTGGGTGGAGTTACCGGGTGGCAATACACGGCAGGTCCTCCAGCAGGTAAACCAGAATCGTTTCAAGCTTACTATCGTAAATGACGATTTGTTTACCTACTATCGCCAGCTTTATCCCGAGATCAAGATAGCCTTTAAACTGGAACAGAATCATCCAACAAGATGGATGACGTTGAACAAACCGGATCAAAGCATCACCGACTCGATTAACATTTTCATAGATAAATACCAGGAAAGTGGAAAACTGGAAAAATTGAATGCCACATACTTTCGTCATCTGAAATTATTTCGCTATATTGATAATGTCTATTTCCTGCAACGCATACAAACACTGTTGCCGCAATACCAGGCCATGTTTGCCAAGGCAGCTGAACAAAACGTATTCGATGAACGTTTTCTGGCCGCGGTCAGCTACCAGGAGTCACATTGGAACAAGGATGCTGTCTCCCCGACCGGTGTGCGTGGACTGATGATGCTGACCCTGACAACCGCAAAACGGGTTGGGGTTACAGACAGACTCGATCCTGAACAGAGTATCAATGGAGGTGCCAGCTACCTGGCAATATTAAGAGAATCACTACCCGTGGATATCAAGGAACCGGATCGCTCGTGGATGACACTAGCCGCCTATAATGTCGGACTTGGACACCTGGAAGATGCCAGGGTTTTAACTGAGCGGGCTGGTGACAATCCGCATCTATGGGTTGATGTGGAAAAGCACCTGCCCAAGTTAAGTGATAAAAAGTGGTATGAGCAAACCAGACATGGTTATGCACGTGGACATGAACCGGTAGCATTCGTGCGCCGTATCCATCGCTATTTTGATATCCTGAGGTTGTATCAACAGGAAGAGTTGTTAAAGAAATTTAACAAGCCCATCAATTTCGACAAACTACAACTTAACTCACCAATTCTCTAGTTTTGTTTACGTAACCCTGGCTGAAGACGCTGGCCAAAACTTCCGCCTCGGCAATTTGACCGCTGGACAGTTTTTCACCAACACGGGTCAATGCCTGTTTGATTTGCCGCTCTGAACATTGCTCACTGGCGAGTTTCAGCCAGGCATAGGCACATACGAGATTACGTTGAAATCCTTGCCCCTTGGCATAACGTACACCGACCATGTGTTGCGCCTTGTGGAAACCGCGTTTTGCAGATCGAAGAAACCATTCACAGGCCTCGTGTTCATCCTGTTGTACACCCTTGCCCTTCACATACAGATGACCCAGGGCATACTGCGCCTTGGCATAGCCGGCGGTCGCGGCCTCGAGAAAATTATTCGCCGCTGCGATCTCGTTAACAGGCATGCCCCGACCGCTCGCGTGCATTTTGCCAAGCTGGTAATAAGCCTTGGGATAATTTTGCCTGGACGCATGCTGAAAATACTCTGCTGCTTTCCTGTCACTTTGATCAACACCGAGACCATTCAAGTAGAGTAAACCAAGGTTGAACTGTGCCCGGGCATAGTCCTGCTCGGCCGCCTGCTGATTCCATTTGAATGCCTTGGTATCATCCTGCTCCACACCAGCACCGGCACTGTACATCAAGGCCAGGTTGTACTGGGCCTTGGCATAGCCCTGCCTGGCTGCCTCCCGGTACCAATGCACGGCCTTTTCTTCGTCTTTCTCTATACCCTCACCCCGGGCATACATGAGGCCAAGGTTTAGCTGCGCCTTCATATGGCCCTGGTCGGCGGCGAGTTCATACCAGTAACGTGCCTCGAGGGCATTCTGTTCAGTACCCACGCCGTTGGCATACATATAGGCAAGGTTGTAACGGGCACCGGCATGGCCCTGCTTTGCTGCCAGCGTATTCCATTTAAAGGCGCGGTCGAAGTCCTGTGCGACACCCAGTCCATGCTGGTAACACCAGGCCAGGTTGGCCTGGGCCGACATGTCATCCTGCTCGGCCGCAAGGTGAAACAGTTTGCAGGCCTGGTACTCATCCCTGGCCACGCCGATCCCGCGCAGGTACATCTGTCCGAGTCTGGCATAGGCCTTGATAGAATGCTGCGCTGCCGCCTTCTGGTACCAGTAAGCAGCCCTGCCATAATCCTCTTTCACGCCCAGGCCATTTTCATATAAATCAGCAAGTTGTAGCTGTGCCTCGACAACACCTGCCTCGGCATCCGCATTCAGTCGTGCCAGTTCACTTGCCATGTTGGGCCTGTTCATATCATGTTGAATAAAAATACAGCTTAGTCTTATTGAAATAACTTTTACAGGCTTGGCGGCAGGGAATTAGGCCCGGTTTCATGCACAGCAATACGGTCAGAATGGTGCGCTGCATATCTGGTAAACTGCCGCGTAATGACTGATCAGCCTTCCTCACATCCCTTTACGCAACTCGACCCGGATACCATTATCAATGCCACAGAATCGGTAGGGTTGCTTTCGGACCAGCGCATACTGGCACTGAACAGTTATGAGAACCGGGTGTACCAGGTGGGACTGGAAGACCGCGAACCCGTTATCGTGAAATTCTACCGGCCCGACCGCTGGACCGATGCCATGATCCGGGAAGAACACTCGTTTACACAGGAACTGGTAGAGAACGAGATACCGGTGCTCGCCCCAATGCAATTTGCCAATGAAACCCTGTTTGAATACAAGCAATTCCGGTTCGCGGTATACCCTCGCTTTGGTGGTTATGCACCGGAGCTCGATAACCCGGACCACCTGTTACAACTGGGCCGCATCATGGCTCGTCTGCATAACATAGGCGCTACCAAAAAATTCAAGGTCCGACCTGAATTAAGCATCGAGAGTTTTGTCACCAAGCCATCAAGTTACCTGCTTGAAAACCGCTTTATCCCGACCGAGCTTGAAGAGTCCTATACAAGCACCGTTGCTGAGGCCATCAAGCGTATTAAGAACTGTCACGATCTGGCCGGGAATGTTGCAAAAATACGACTGCATGGTGATTGTCATCATGGCAACGTGTTAACACGTAATAACAGGTTTTATCTGGTTGATTTTGATGATGCCCGAACCGGGCCAGCGGTGCAGGACATCTGGATGTTCCTGTCCGGTGACAGGCAGTACATGACCACGGGCCTGTATGATTTACTAGAAGGCTACACCGAGTTTCGTTCGTTTAGCGCACGTGAACTTCACCTGGTAGAGGCACTAAGAACAATGAGGCTGATACATTATTCAGCTTGGCTGGCGCAACGCTGGGACGACCCGGCCTTTCCCTATGCCTTTCCGTTCTTTAATTCGCAGCGTTACTGGGAAGAACAGATATTAAGCCTGCGTGAGCAAACTGCATTAATGGAAGAAGAACCACTGAACTGGCAACCAGGCTACACTTGATCCATGTCATCAACTATCAGCGAATCACAACTATTAAACAGGGAGCAGCACGACAATTCCGCACAGCGTGAATACGACTGGCGCTACATACTGGAAATAGCCAGGCAGCATAAGCAGCAGTTGGTTGTTGCCAATATCATCGCGGTTCTGGCAACGCTGGCCAGTGTTCCGGTACCACTGTTGTTACCCCTGCTGGTAGACGAAGTCCTGCTGGATCAACCGGGCGTGGTCGTAAATACCCTCAATAGCATCACCCCCTCTGCATGGCATGTACCCCTGCTATATATAGTGTCGGTATTGATGTTGACGGTGATACTGCGCCTGATTGCACTGGTATTGAATGTATACCAGACACGACAATTTACGATCATTGCCAAGGATGTCATTTTTCGCATGCGCCGGGCACTGCTTAACCGCTTGAACCGGGTATCCATGTCCGAGTACGAAACACTGGGCAGCGGTACGGTTGCTTCCTACTTTGTCACTGATCTGACCACGGTGGATGAATTCGTCGGTTCCACTGTAAGCCGATTGCTGATCGCAGTCCTGTCTATTATTGGCGTTGCCGTCATCCTGCTGATCATGCACTGGCAACTGGCTTTATTAATCCTGTTTGCCAATCCTATTGTTATCTATTTCACTACCGTACTGGGCAAGCGCGTTAAGGATCTCAAGCGCAAGGAAAATTCTGCCTTTGGTATCTTTCAGCAATCGCTGATCGAAACGCTGGAGTCCATTCACCAAATTCGCGCCAGTAATCGCGAAAAGCATTATCTGAAACGCATCATCGAACAGGCACACGACGTCAAGGAACACGGCATTGCATTTGCGTGGAAAAGCGACGCCGCCAACCGTTTCAGTTTCATGGTATTCCTGTTCGGCTTTGATATATTCCGCGCGGTTTCCATGCTAATGGTGATCTATTCCGGCCTGAGTATTGGCCAGATGTTTGCCGTGTTTGGTTACCTCTGGTTCATGATGGGCCCGGTACAGGAAATCCTTAATATTCAATACGCGTTCTACAACGCCAGGGCGGCATTGTCGCGCATCAACGAGTTATTAATATTGAAACAGGAGCCGGCATATCCACATATACACAACCCGTTCGAAGACAAACATACGGTCAGCATCTCTATCAAGGATTTGCACTTTGCCTATGGTGACGGGTCCGACGTATTGAACGGTATTAACCTAGAAATTCCTGCTGGTGAAAAAGTGGCACTGGTTGGTGCCAGCGGTGGTGGCAAATCGACACTGGTGCAGGTACTGATTGGCCTCTACCCCGGCAACAAGGGGACGATTTATTATGACGGCATCCCTATCACCCAGATCGGCCTGGAGGTAGTCAGGGAACACGTGGCCACTGTCCTGCAACACCCCTCCTTGTTTAATGATTCGGTACGTATCAACCTGACACTGGGTAAGGACATGGAAGATACAGAATTGTGGCAGGCGCTGGAAATAGCACAGTTAAAAGAAACCGTGGCAGCAATGCCGGACGGGCTTGATACAATTGTAGGTCGACAAGGTGTACGACTGTCGGGCGGCCAGCGTCAACGATTGGCCATCGCCAGGATGGTGTTAACTAATCCCAGCGTGGTGATACTGGACGAGGCAACCTCGGCGCTGGATGCAGAAACAGAATACCACTTGCATGCTGCACTCTCGAAATTTCTCAAGGACAAAACGACCTTGATCGTGGCGCACAGGCTCAGTGCCATCAAGCAGGCCAATCATGTCTATGTTTTTGAAGATGGCGCTATCGCTGAACAGGGCACGCACCGCGAGCTGCTGGCCCAGGACGGCCTGTATTCTAAGCTTTACGGCGTAATGCAACACCACCACTAGCTGCCTGTAAACCTTGACAACCAGCCAGGTTGACCGCTAATCCCGGCAAAAACTGGATATGGGCCGTGAAATTCGTTACTGTACGCGCCGTCTTCTATTCAAGCTTCACCAATGTCAATTCAGTTGCATTGACAAATTCACTTATCCAAAACCTGAATAAATTTAAATCTATGATATATATTAGTGCATATCGTTTGTTTCATTTAATTACTCTGCGCCTGATTGGTGCTTTTACTATCAGCCTGACTTTTTGCTTCAGTGTCGTTGCCGACGAAGTTGTCCTGCATGACGGCAGTCGCCTTGTTGGAGACATAAAGCAGATGATGGACGACAAGCTTGTCATCGATACGGCGTTTGCCAGCGGCCTGGAAGTCAAGTCTGCAATGGTTGCAGGCATATCAACGACCGACAAGGTTACCGTACAACTGCAATCAGGCGATCGTCTGAAAGGAATGCTGCAATACACCGGAGACAAGGGCCAGCAACTTATTGGTACCTCTTTTGGTGATATCAGTCTAAATAACGAGACGGCGATAACAGGGCTATGGAACTCAGGCATGTCACCGGAACGCATAGCCGAGACAAAAGAATATGAACAGAAAGTCACCGCACTGAAACAGGAACAAGCCAGCACCCTGGCCAAAACCGAAAAAGAACATCAACAGGAAGTAGAAAAATTACAGGAAGACAATGCCAAATTGGCGGATCCGTGGTCAGGCAATATAGGCCTGGGTATTTCCGGTGAACAAGGCAACACGGATTCGCTCAGCGTTGCTGGACGTGCCGAGGCCGTGCGCGATACAGGTTTTGACCGTGTCTACCTGTACCTGGAAGGTAAACGGGAAGAACAAAACCAGGTATTAAACACCAGCGAGGTGATTACAGGTGCCTCACTTGAGCACGACCTGAACCGCAAATGGTTTATCTTCGGCGGTGCCGATTTTGAAAAGGATGAGTTTGAGAATCTTGATCTTCGTGGTATTGCCAAGACCGGTGTGGGTTACTTCTTTATCCGCCAACCTGATTTGAATTTCAAGGGACTGGCGGCCCTTGGTTACCAGCATGAAACATTTACTGACGGAACGACTTTCCAGGAAGGCATTGTGTCACTGGGATACGATTTCAAGTATACCTACGACAAGTTCTGGGACATTGGCCACAGTCTCAACTACTTCCCATCGTTGACAGAGCCAGCATCGGATTATCGTTTAGTCAGTCGTTTGTACACCGAGTTACCGTTCATTAGTGCCGATGCGCCCTGGAAAATCCGTTTCACACTACGTAACGACTATGACAATTTGCCTCGGCCAGGCATCAAAAAGCTGGATACGTCTTATAATATGAACATCGTTTACGATTTCAAATAACGCAGTAAAAATCACCACGGTCATCGGTGATAATATCCTTGATCGGCTTGCCAATCAGGTAGCCATGCATGAAATCGACATTATATTCAGTGGCCAGCGATAGCTTGGCCGCATCAGAGATATTGATGGCGACAATGTTGACATCAGATGAACGGATGTCAGCAATGAACTTGTTCAGATGCCAGCGATTGCCTCCTCCCACCAGCAAGCTGATGTTCAGCTTCACGTACTCAAAACGGTACTGGTCCCTGGCCAACTGGTATAAATTCAGATCATGGATGCCAGACAGGATGAACTTGATTTTAAATTCAACGCCTACCGTGTCGAACAACATATTAAATACAGATGGATTACGTATAAACTGGCCGGCATCGATCTCCAGTAACAGGTAGTCATTCGGCAGACCAATTTCTGTTAGTAACTCCCGCAACCAGGGGATGAATGACTCTTCGGCCAGTGAACTGATTGTTATTTTTACGGCCAATTTTATATTGTTATCCGCCTTCGTTTCGTACAGTTCCAGCACTTTGCTGGCAGCCGTTTTCAACACCCAGCGGTCTATACTTCTCTTGGCATAGGCATCATCCATCAATTTCAACAACATATTCTGGCTGATTGCGAAACCCCTGACATCAAATAACTCAATCCTGACATCATAGATTTCCCTGAGGTCCTGTTGCTCACTGGAATGCATGCCCACCCAGGGCTGGTAGTTGGCAGCAACCCGTCCGTCCTTGATTGCATTCTCAATATCGATGGTATGCAGCGAATCTGAGTAAATAGGTATTTCCGCTGAGTCGTCAAGATGTTTCAGATTCACATCGCCATAGCTGCGAAACTGCCTGGAATCTTCTTGTTTCAGTGAATTACACAACACCATGGCAATCGTCAGCAGCTCGAAGTCACTCTTTTCAAGTTCCTTTACATCCAGTCCTTGTGGACTGATCACGCCAATTTTTGCTGCGCAGCTATAATGAATCTGGTCAACTTCATATAGATCTTCCTCAAGCAAACGACAGACCCTTTGCACCAGTTGCTTATAGGATTTAACACGCAGGATAACGGCAATATATTCTTCCCTGAAGATAAATATGTTGTGAGAAATATTTTTTCTTTTGAAATAACTGTACAAATTGTTGGCGATGAAATGAATGTACTGGTCCTGCTGCAGGATGCCTTTCTGTCTGCCTATTTCCTGGTAGGCCTGAGGGTTGATCAATAACAGATGATCGTCAGTATTCTTTTCACTAGTGACGAGCTTGAGTCGATTTATAAAATTGGACTTGTTGAAGACATTAATTTGATCTGCCATATCCAGGCGTTTTTGTCTTTCCTCGAATTTATCCGCTACACAGCGTGTGATCGATTCAGACAGCTTGGAGTCGTCAAATTTTTCCTTGGCAATGTAATTATCAACACCAAGTTTGATGGCCTTGACAGCTATTTCTTCACTTCCCTTGGCAGTCAGCAATATGGTTGCAGGCAATTCGCCGGCGTCGAATTGTCGATACCAGTCCAGTCCGGTGATATCGATACCGAGATTATAATCCAGCAGGATAAAATCGACCGGGGCCCAGTCGAAATCTGTTCCGGGAAGCTCTTCCGACAGGGGGTCAAGTTCAATGATCTTAAGTTCGGGAAAATTGCGCTGTAACTTGCGCACGAGTAGATTCCTGTAATCCTCGTCGTCATCAATGATGAGTGCTTTTTTAATCTCGACTGTCATGGTTATAATAATTTTAATAAAACTATGGAACATTCCCCCCTGAGGATAATCCCAACCAATGCCAAAGTCCCTTCACTTTTATATTAGATACTAGACAATGTCATTCAGAATTCACAGTACTGTTTCCTGTAGTACATTGAAAGTATTAAAATTACATCCCACATGGACAGTCACTAAGGCACAACTATTGATATTTTTATGAAAAAAACCTGTTTTATCCTGTTTACCGTTCTAATGGTTTCCGGTTGCAAGAAAACAACCGAGGAATGGCCCGTTATTCGTGGTGAAACCATGGGCACTTCTTACAGTGTAACCTACCAGGCAGAGGGTAACCGGGTGGTCCGCAAAAGACTGAAGGACCAGATAGAAAATATCCTGAAAGACATAAATCAAACAATGTCTACCTATATTGATGATTCCGAGCTTTCACTTCTGAACCAGATCAGCATGCAATTCCCGGTAGTCATTTCGGAAGAACTCTTCTACGTCATCAACAGCGCTCAATCTATCAGTGAGCTCACTGGCGGCGCATTTGATGTCACTATTGGACCGTTGGTCAATCTCTGGGGGTTTGGCCCGGTACAGGGAAATAAAGTGCCGACTGAAAACGATATCAGCTTTGTCATGGAGCAAGTTGGATATGAAAAATTGATTCTTGATGATACAAGCTCAACCATCAGTAAAACAAAAGACATGATGTATATCGACCTGTCTGCCATCGCCAAGGGCTATGCTGTAGATCGTATCGCCATGCACCTCGATATGTTGAATATCAATAATTACCTGGTCGATATCGGTGGCGACATGCTTGGTAAAGGCAAAAACAAAAATCAACAAGCCTGGCAAATCGGCGTAGAAAAACCGGATCCATATGTTCGAGATGTGCAAACCATTGTCAGCCTCGACAATATGGGCATGGCAACGTCCGGTGATTACCGTAATTACTTTGAGCAGGATGGTGTCCGCTATTCGCATACGCTGGACCCGACAACGGGTAAACCTGTAATGCACAACCTGGCCTCGGTGACGGTACTGCATGCGCAGTGTATGCAGGCTGATGCCCTGGCTACGGCCTTGCTGGTCATGGGTGCCGATGCCGGTATGGAACTGGCAGAACAGCTTGAGTTGCCGGTCTATATGATTCTCAAGACTGAAGCCGGTTTCGAGGCACGTCACAACAGCTATTTTGACCAGTATTTGCCGGATTAAATGAACTCACTTTTTTTACTTATTTTACTTGGCCTTCTGGTCTGGTTCTGGCAGGACTCGCTACGGGCACGTGAAAAGGCGGTATCCAACTCACGCCGGTACTGTAACAAGTATAACTACCAACTACTGGATGAAACCGTTGCATTGTCGTCCATACGGCCGGGTAGAGACATGAATGGGAGATTTACCTGGTTTCGACAATACCGGTTTGAATTTAGCCTTGATGGCTACAATCGTTATAATGGCAGCGCAAACTTGATTGGCTACCAGGTTCACTCTATTCACCTGGATCACCCACAGGGCCAAATCATAGAGAACCAGGAAAAATATGATTCAACAAACTGAAAAATGGAGTGCAACGCATGCCATCATTTGATGTCGTTTCGGAAATAGAACAGCATGAACTCACCAATGCCATTGACCAGGCCAACCGGGAAATTGGCAACCGTTTTGATTTCAAGGGCACCGACTCCAAAGTGGAACTGAACGACGACAGCTTACAGATCACATCTGCCTCGGAATTCCAGGTAAAACAGATCAAGGACATCCTGGAGAATAAGATATCCAAACGCGGTATTGATGTGCGCTGTCTTGAGTATGGTGATATCGAGGAAAACAATAACCAGGCCAGGCAGACTGTCACAATTCGCAAAGGTATAGACTCAGACCTGGCCCGAAAGATCGTGAAACTGGTCAAGGACAGCAAGATGAAAGTTCAGGCCAGTATCCAGGGCGACCAGGTGCGCGTCAGTGGCAAGAAGCGGGATGACCTGCAGGAAGCCATTGCCGCGATAAAAGCAGCAAAATACAACCTGCCCCTGCAATTCACAAATTTTCGCGATTAAACCAGCACAGTATGCCGACCATCTACGACTTACATACACACTCTACCGCGTCAGATGGATCGATTGAGCCTCACCAGCTGGTTGCACGAGCCAATGCGCTTGGCATTCAACACCTGGCACTCACCGATCACGACACGATCAACGGTTTGGCCGAGGCACGTAAAGCCGCAACCGAACTCGATATTAATTTTATTGATGGCATAGAGCTCTCGGCAAAATGGAATAATACTACTGTGCATATCGTGGGGTTAAATATCGACCCACTATGTGCGGAGATAACAGCGCTCACAAGCAGGCTGGCGGACATACGCGAACAGCGTGCCATGCGTATCGGCGAGAAACTGGCCAAGGCCGGTATTGAACATGCCTACGAGAATGCAAAACGCATCGCCGGCAAAGGCACAGTGACAAGGCAGCATTTTTCACAGTTCCTGGTCGCAAACGGCCATGCCAAAAACCAGTCCGATGTATTCAAACGTTACCTGGTTAGAAACAAACCGGGGTACGTGTCTGTCGACTGGCCGAGCCTTGAAGAAACGATTGAATCCATCCATCGTGCCGGCGGCGTTGCCGTTATTGCCCACCCGTTACGCTACAAGATAACTGCCAGCAAATTACGCCGTTTAATCACGGCCTTTAAAGACAATGCCGGTGAAGCAATCGAGGTCGTGACCGGACACAATGATTCAGCCGAAATCCAGTTGGCAACAAACTATGCACGACAATATGAACTGGCCGCATCTACAGGCTCTGACTTTCACAATGAACAAACACCCTGGGCCCAGTTGGGTAAGCTATCTCTACTACCGGAAGGACTGACCCCTGTCTGGCAGTGCTGGTCCTGAAAACCGTCTAGCGTTGCTTGTACTGTGTGGGACAGTAGGCCCGGCTTACATCTTCGGACCTGAGCGCCTGGTGCTTGGTTTTTCTCCCGCTCACGCGCGCACGCCAGTTTTTAAAGGCGCACTGTTTCAGGTTGTTGCGCATGAGCTTTATCACTTCCTGTTCGCTAAGACCAAAACTTCGCTCAATGGCTTCGAATGGTGTCCTGTCTTCCCAGGCCATCTCGATAATCCGCGATAGTTCTGATTCGTTATATTCATGTGTCGGCATTACAGGTTTTCAGATAGTTGTTATGTAAGATTTAGATTTGAGCCTGTTTGTGGCTTTCAGTTCAAAAGGAAACACAGAAAAAGAAAATGGTTTTCATATGCAAATAATATAAAATCGGAAAATGAACCTATTGATCTATATCAATAGATGATAATTTCTGAAAATTGAAATTCACAAACTTAATTTAAGGAGTCCCCAGTCCAACAGCTTTAAGTTCTTCCACATCCACTCCTGTTTCTTTGCAACAATCAGCCAGAACGCCATTAATAGCTACAGCGGGAACTGTTCTTATACCTAGTTCTTTTATACGGGATTGTATATCAGCATCATGTGTATCATGGATAATTATCTCACAGGATGCACAAGCTAACTCATTAATTAAATCGATCGTTTCCTGACAAACCGGGCAACCTGCACTGAATATTTCAACCTTGCGTTTAGTCATTTTATATCTCCTTAGGTAATCGATTTCGTTTCAACTTCACAGGCAGAACAGGAATCACGATTACCCGATGATTTGATTCTTGATTGCCATATAACAGACACTATTAATCCAACAATGCCTGAGTAAATTAGTACATTCGTTTCAAATAAAGTTTTTCCAAGTAAAATAAAAATAGAAGAAAGTACGCCAAGATAAACTGGCTTATATTGTTTGTTACCCTTCGCACCAATTACTAAACCTGCAATGGTTAATATTAAAAATAAGGTTAACAACGGAAATAGGTACGGTGTGTAATTAATGAAATTTACACCTATCGCACCTAACATGCCGGTATACAACGGCCAACAAAATGGGCAAACTACCTTGGGCAATAAAGCAAGCAACATGACGGGTATTGCTGTTATTTTTAAACTTGATCCCGAAATTTGATTGGCACCACGTTCTACCGTTGTTGCTTTTTGAATTGCACTGATGATTTTCTTCAGAGGTGGAACACCACTGAATGTATTATCAGATTGTGCATATAATCGACATTGCTTAGCATTGTTTGAATCTTTTGATTCATCAATGTCGATTCCGTTAACCAGAATGGTTGGCGATCCATATTGACGTACATATTCTGGAGATGACGAGTTGTTCACTTCCCATTCCTGCCAATGAGGTTTCGTATTAATTTTTGAAAATGCTTGCAATAACAACTGACGAGTTGGCTTAATATTAGGACAGCCTTTCTCGTACACGAACTCTACTAATGGCACGTTATGCACTCCTCTTCCCTAATGAATCGAGGATGGGACAGTCACTGATGGGTGCCTGGCCTGGACAAGCATCAACTAATTTCTTTAAACTTTTTTCCATTCGCCGTAACATTTTAATCTTATTTCCAATGTCGCTTAATTTATCTTCAGCCAAATTTTTAACATCACTGCATACTGTGTTTGCATCAGATTTAATGGATAGTAATTCAGCTATCTCTTTTAAAGAGAATCCAAGCTCTTTTGCCTGTTGTATGAAAAAGAGTCTATCTATCGCATCGCCTTTATACTGACGATAACCACTCTCCTTCCTTTGCGGCTTCTCCAATAATCCTTCTTTTTCATAGTAGCGAATCGTTTCAACATTGACGCCAGATTGCTTGGCAACCTGACCAATAGAATATAGAGCCATACCGTATTCCTCATTAAGATACATTAAAGTATAAACCCTGAAGTTGACTATAGAGTCAAGTTCTATGCATGAAATATTTAATTTATATTTCGAATGTTAGTGGCTAAACATACCGATTAGAGCCTACATCCGCTTAGCTAATTTGCGACTAGTAAAATTCGATCTCTAATCACTGAATAATCGATGATGTTTAGCTACTTGTCATTTTGTTACCTTGTTTAAGTAGTTACTTTTCCATATCGTGAATATTGCAGGGAAGACAAGTAGTACTAATATTAAAGAGGACAAAACTCCACCCAGCATGGGTGCGGCAATTCGTTTCATCACATCGGCACCGGTCCCCGTACTGTACATGATGGGAATCAGTCCCATAAACAACGCCAGGCCGGTCATCAGCATCGGCCGGATGCGTTGTGTGGCACCATCGATTATCGATTTCTCAAGATCTTTCCTGCTCTGCATGCGATCATCGTCCCTGTAATGCCGCCAACTAATATCCAGATAGAGCATCATGAGCAATCCCAGCTCCACGGCCAGTCCAGCTACGGCAATTGTACCGACAGCCACGGCGATGCTGAGTTTATACTCAAGCAGGGCGAGCAGCCAAACGGCACCCGTCAGTGAAAATGGTAATGCCAGCATTACGATGAGAGTCTCTATCAGGGATTTCCGGTGCATGAACAACATAAAAAATATCAGGAATATGGTCAGTGGTAATACTATTTTCAATTTTGCCTTGGCCCGTTCGAAGTACTTGAACTGTCCCGCCCAGTCCAGTCGGTAGCCAGCAGGGACTGTAACGCGTTCTGCAACGACCTGTTTTGCAATATCGACGTAATCGGCAATACCAATATCTTCATTGACATCGACGAAAACAAAGCCGACCAGTTGACCGTCTTCATTACGCAACATGGGTGGGCCTGTGCGAAAGTTGAGATCCGCCACCTGGGAAATGGGAATTTGCGCGCCGTTGGTTGTCGGCACCAACACCCGTTCCAGGGCGGTGATATTGTCACGATACTCACGCGCATACCGCACCAAGATGTTATACCGCTCACGTCCTTCGACGGTTTGCGAAACAGCGCGGCCGCCCATGGCTGCGACAATTACATCCTGCACATCACCCACATTCAGGCCGTAACGGGCTGCTGCCTGCCGATCAATATCGAAATCCAGAAAATAACCGCCGGTTGTACGCTCTGCGAAGGCACTGCGAGTATACGCAGATGTTCGTTCGTCTTCCTGTAATGCCCGTTCAATATCAACTGCTGTGGTTTCTATGGTTGAAAGATCTGAACCAAAAACCTTGATGCCGAGACTGGAACGAATACCGGTAGCCAGCATTTCCGTGCGTGTTTGAATCGGCATCCACCAGATATTCGGCATACCGGGAAAACGCATTTGCGCATCCATTTCGCTGATGAGTTTGTCCCAGGTCATCCCTTCGCGCCATTCGCTTTGCGGTTTCAGCATGATGTTGGTTTCAATCATGGACAAAGGCGCAGGATCCGTAGGTGATGTGGAACGGCCCACCTTGCCGAAGACCCGTTCTACTTCCGGAAACTTCATCAACTCCCGATCCATGGTTTGCAGTGTCTGCGTGGCTTCCGTGATCGACATGCCGGGCAGAGCGGTGGGCATGTATAAAATACTGCCTTCATGTAATGGCGGCATGAATTCTGTCCCGAGAGACTTGTATATCGGTACAGTTATGACCAGTGTACCGATGGCCAGAGCCACCATCAACCAGCGTAACTTGATAACCAGCCAGACTATCGGCCGGTACATGGCTACTAGAGCACGATTGAGCCAGCTTTTATCGCCGCGTATTTTGCCGCGGATTACCAGGACAGCCAGTGCCGGGATCAGGGTAACGGAGAGAAGTGCTGCAAAAAACATGGAGTAGGTCTTGGTAAAAGCCAGTGGTTTAAACAACCGACCCTCTGTCCCTTCAAGAACAAACACCGGCAGGAATGAAACCGTGATTATCAACAATGAGAAAAAAATGCTGGGCCCTACTTCCTGCATGGCCCCAATGATGACCTGTGTGCGTGTTTGTACTTTCTCTGTGTCCGAATCCTGATTATCCTGCCAAATGTTCAGGCGTTTATGAATATTATCAATAATTACAATTGCCGCATCGACCATGGCGCCAATGGCCACGGCAATGCCGCCGAGTGACATGATATTAGCTGTGAGCCCCTGGTAATACATGGGAATGAATGCCAGCAGGATCGCCACTGGCAAGGTGATGATAGCAACCAGCGCGGAACGAATATGTAACAGAAACACGATAATGACCAGTGATACAATGATCATCTCTTCTGTCAGGGTGAATTTTAACGTCTCGATGGCCCGATTGATGAGACTGGAACGATCATAGACCGGCACAATCTCAACGCCTTCAGGCAAACTCTGACTGACTTCATCTATGCGCTGTTTGACCCGATTGATAATGTTAAGTGCGTTTTCCCCGTACCGCATGACGACAATGCCACCCACTGTGATGCCCTCGCCATTCAGTTCTGCCTGACCGCGCTGTAGTGCCGGGCCAAGGCTCACGGTACCAACATCGGCAACACGTACCGGTACACCTTCGTCACTCACTTTCAAAACGACAGTCTTCAGATCATCAACGGATTTTACATAACCGCGCCCACGAATGAACTGCTCATGCCCGGAGACTTCAAGGATGCGCCCGCCGACATCGTTATTGGATTCGCGTACCGCATCAATCACCCTTTTTATCGGGATATCAAAAGAGGCAAGTTTGTTGGGATCAATATTGACCTGGTATTCCTTTTCAAACCCCCCAATCGAAGCAACTTCGGCAACCCCTTCAACGGATTCCAGTGCGTAACGCAGATTGAAATCCTGAATGCTTCTCAGATCAGCGAGACTTCTCTTGCCGGATTTGTCCACGAGTGCATATTGGTAAACCCAGCCAACACCCGTGGCATCCGGGCCGAGTGTCGGATTGACGCCTTCGGGCAAGTCTTGCTGCGCACTATTTAAATATTCCAGTACGCGTGAACGGGCCCAGTAAATATCGGTGCCATCATCAAAGATGGCGTAGACAAATGAGAGTCCCATGAAGCTCTGACCCCGAACAAAATTAACACCGGGTGCGGCAAGGAGTGTTGTCGTCAGGGGATAGGTGATTTGATCTTCCACGAGATCCGGTGAACGGCCCGGCCATTCTGTGAAGACAATCACCTGCACATCTGATAAATCAGGAATAGCATCAAGTGGTGCTTGCATGAGTGAGCGATAACCCCAGAAAGTGGCTGCGATCACGACCATCAGGGTCAATAACCAGTTATGCGCACACCAAGCAATGAGCCGTTGAATAAAATCAGGGTTGTCCTTGTTAGCTAGGTCTACCATTGGTTCACTCCCGATTTGAGCCGGCTCTCGGCGGCGATGAGAAAATTACCGGAAGTCACAATACGGTCACCTGAACTCAATCCCTCTACCACTTCGATATAGTCGCGGTTTCTGACGCCGGTCTTGATTTTTTTCGGTTTCAGTTTGCCTTCGCCCATATCAACAAAGACGATTCGTGATTCACCCGCAAACAGCACCGCTTCTTCCGGTACTGAAAGACGTTCACCCAGATCGGTTTTCAGCATAACCTCAGCATACATCTCGGGTTTAAGGGAGCCCTCTTTATTATCGATGCTAAGTCGAATACGTCCGGTGCGGGTGTTGTTCATCAGGTAAGGGTAGATATAGTCCACCGTTGCCCGGTACTGTTGATTCGGCATATAAGGCAGCGTCACCAACGCTTCCATGCCTTCCTTGATGAGATTTAATTCCGACTCATAAACATCTGCTTCAATCCATACCCGACCCAGATCGGCAATGCGCATTAAAGTCATTCCGGCTTTGTGCGAGGTTCCTTCGACGACTGACTTCTCCATGACAGTGCCACTTCGCGGCGCCATGATCGGCACATAATCGAGTGGCTGGCCGCGTTCACGCAGTTGTTTGATTTGTCCCTGAGTCATGTCCCACAATAACAGTCGCTTTTCCGCGGCCTTGATGAAGCTGCTCATCTTGCCGCTGCGGTGCTTGAGTAACTCCAGGTACTCTTGTTGGGCGGCCAGTAATTCCGGACCGTAGACAGAAAAGAGCATATCGCCGCGGCGTACTTCCTTGCCGACATAATCGGCTTTGAGATCACCGACCCAGGCATCAAAACGCAGGCTGACATCCGACAAGCGGGTTTCGTCATACATGACTTCACCGACAGCGCGGATGTCACTGATAAGTTGGCGTGATTTGGCAATACCGGTTTTCAGCCCTATAAGCTGCCGGCGGCGATTATCCACAGTAATCGTGCCGGTGGTGACTTCTTCCTGTGTAACCGGCACCAGATCCATGCTGCAAATCGGGCACTGTCCGGGCTCCGCAGACCTTACTGAACTGTGCATGGAGCAAGTGTAGTAGGCGACACCTTCCGGCGTTGTGGTGGCCAGTTGCAACCCCTTTTGACGGGTGGACATATCAAACACCAGATCACCGTGGCCCAAACCTTCTTTCTGGATATCAACCGCCAGTGTCCAGTTGCCGCTTACAGGCAATTCAAACTGTCCACTATAGCTGCCTGCGGCGACCTGTTGCATGTCAATAAAGGATTCATAACGCTGACCTTTCATAGACTGCTTGTCCATGCTCATTGAGTCAGTCATGTTTTTCATAGCATCTTTCGTTGGTTTCATGCCGTTCATGCTGGAAGACATCATGGAATCTTCTGTATTGTTATCGGACGCCATCTCCATTTGACCTTTTTTCATTTTTTGCATGTCTGCCATTTCAGAAGACGCCATCATGGTGTCTTTATCTTTCATAGACTGCTTGTCCATACTCATGTCGCCAGACATATCTTTCATGCCGGATTTTTCCCCCATCATCTTGTTATCCGACATGTCATCATTCTTCTGTTGTTGAATAACGGCACGCACACGGGCATCAGCAACGGGATTACCGTCTTTATCAATAACATCCAGTTTCAGTGTGTTTTTACCGACGATGGGCGTCTCGGGATCCGTCATGATCAACACGCGATAGTTGCCCGTGGTGATAATCCCGCTGCTGTCTTGTGTTGGCATTGAATGGCCTGACATGCTGGCGTCACCCATCTCTTGCATGCCATTAATGGCGGTTCCCCCGGAAGCGATTGCCAGACCATCGCGCCCGGTGGCCATGTCAAAATTCAGTCGTGTTGCTCCCATGTCTTGTTTTTGAATATTCACCGTCAACGGCCAGGTGCCAGTCATCTGTAATTCGAATGGGCCCTCGTACATTCCAGGTGCCGTTTCTTTCAGTTCCGCCGGGGCGCGCATTGCCTGCATGGCGCCCATAGCAGCCATCTCGCCGTAGGCTTTGATATCCGCGCCGGTCACCGGGTTGCCTTGTTGATCTTTTACACTCAGGCTGAGTTGATTTTCTCCGACCCTGGGTGTTTCTGGATTAACGCTGATACCAATGCGATAAGGGCCTGAACGATATTCATTCATCGCTTTTATCTCAGTCATCCCTTGCAGGGTGTTGTAAGTGCCACGCGTGGAAAAATACCAGCCCGCGAATATACCAATAGAAATAATAATGAGTACCAACAGAATGGTTATGATGCGTTTACTTTTCATTGTTATGATTACCTCAATTGGGTTATGTCTTTCAGGGGCATAGAGCTACCAGTCCATCGTTCCAGTTGAGCAAGACGACGAATATAGTTGGCATAGGCGCGCTCTAATCGGAGTTGTGTTTTAAGCTTCTGCTTTTCGGCTGTAATAACATTCAGGAAATCCCCGGCTCCGGCCCGGTAATCGGCTACTGCTGCCGCTAGGTTTTCTTCGGCCAGTGGCACCAACCTGTTCCGATACAATGCGATAGCATCAAATGATTCCACTACTTCGGCATGTGAACTTTCGATTTCCGCCAGTATCTGGTTTCGGCGATCGACAAGTTGCCAATGAGTATTCATTCTACCGGCCCTAGCAGCGCTGACGGCTGCACTACGCTTACTTTGATCCAGCGGCAAGTTAATTGATACTCCTATTAACAAGCGTTTATCATCTTCATCCCAAAGGCTGTTGTAACCTGCAAATAATTTAAAATCAGGGTAATACTTATTTTCAGCAAGGCTAATGGATGCCTCATTAACCTCAAGATTGGCTTCAATTTGTTTCAATAATGGATGACTAGCAATGGCAATTTGTTGCAGTTCTTCAGAGGACGGAGGTATAGACTGACCCGGCGATTTACCTGGTGGGGGTAAGACATAGTGGGCTGGTCGATCGATTAATGCATTCAGTTGCGCTTGTATTGAGCGACGTTCGCGTTGCAACGCCAATGCTTGATCTTGAAGTACGGCGTGTTCCACTTCCGCTTGTAAGGCATCCTGTTGGGCGGCACGCCCGGCGGCATATTGTGCCTCCGCAACATGCCGTAACTGCAGAAGCAACTCCTGATTTTCCTTGTTAACCTGCATGGCACGGTGAACGTAATACCATTCCGCAAAGCCGGTCTTTATGGATGAGATAATCTGTAAGCGGCGGTCAGAAAGTATTTGGTCGGCTGCGGTTACTTTACTGCGTGCCTGTTCTTCACGAATATCCAGGGTACCCGGCCAGGGAATTGACTGGGTCAATTCAATACGTTGATTAAAACCTCTGGCCATGCCATCAGCACGACGAAAACCATCAATAGTCTCTGGTGCAAAGGCATAACTTAGTTGCAGATCATCCAGTGATCCTGCCGGTACTATACGGGATGCTGCTTCGTCTATAGCCGCCTGCAGTTGTTCAAGACCAGGGTTTCTTTCCAGTACCCACTCAACTAATTGTTTTTGAGATAATGACTCGGTTCCAACAACTGAGTTGCTTGTCTCCGCAACAATGGTCGAATGCCAGAACAATATTAGAACAGCAAGTAAGCAAAGCACTGTTCGATTTTCTTTATAGCTAAATTGTTTATACACACCACACCTCCTCCAAAGGAGTTCGAATTAAAGTAAGCACAGGTACTACAAACCTATGCTAGACACAAAACGAAAGGAGGTGTTTATTCCCGGAAACGGAGTGTTAATAAATAGGTGTCAGAACCGTTATACCAATTAGTATCGATTGCTGAATAAAGATGAACAAAATCTGAATCTGGCGTTACGGCAATAACGTATAGTGAAGGAATGAATGGTGAATATTCTGGTGTTACCGCAATAGTCATATCAGGTACATTCCCCTGATATGAGCTGATAATACTAACGCCGGTGGTCAACGAGACATCAACATCACAACATTTTTCAATGTTTTTGTCCTCTTTACAGTCATCGAATTTTCCACAAGCTTCTACTGCTTGTTCCTCACAGCAGCAAGTGGTTTGTAGCATATTGCCCATCAAGTCACAGGCAAATACCGTATGCGCCTGAACTAACATGGAGACAAAAAGAAATATAGCCACAATCACGCGGCGCAAATGATTATTATGAAAGAGCCTCATATTATTAATCTTAAACTTTATTCCTAATTAAACCACTGTTATTTTTTCTTTACTATAGGCCAAACCCTGGGATTTATACTCATAATATATACAAGACTATAAACAAGACATTAGAGTTCCGCTTAATCGTTCAGTTTGTAAAAGCTACAAGCCTTCCAGTCGATGCTTTTTAATTTTATAAAAAGAAAGCATTTAATTATTACAAAACAAGCGGTTATGAACTAGATCGAAATATTTGTAATGACAATTTATGGGTTATATGCGACTAGTCAGGAAGCTACCAATAACGTTCATTTGATAATTGTTACAAATCTTATCTTATACAACATCCTTCATGATCTAATACTCCCTCATTAGGTATGTTGCCTTCTAGCCTTTGAATATAAAAACCAGTTTTCTTTTTGAAAACTTCTACATCGCTTAATTTATCTTCAGCCAAATGTTTAACATCGCTACATACCGTGCTTGCATCAGATTTAATGGATAGTAATTCAGCTATCTCTTTTAAAGAGAATCCAAGCTCCTTTGCCTGCTGTATAAAAAAGAGCCTATCTATCGCATCGCCGTTATACTGACGATAACCACTCTCCTTCCTTTGTGGCTTCTCCAATAATCCTTCTTTTTCATAGTAGCGGATTGTCTCAACGCTAATCCCGGATTTTTTGGCAATCTATCCTATGGAATACATGGGTATAACGCCTCTGCTGTTATTGATGAGTTAAGTATAAGCCCTGAAGTAGACTATAGAGTCAAGAGTGGTCAATAAAATATATATTGTTACCCTAGTTTGATGAACGAGAACTCATTGCTTCACTTAAGATTTGATAACTTCCATATAGCACAACCGATGAAATTATTGCGCCAATGATTAAATCAGGTAATGCTGATTCAAAATACGCCACCAGTATTCCAGCAGTAATCACACCCAAATTGGCAATCACATCGTTTTTCGAAAAGATCCAGGTGGCACGCATGTGTACCTCACCCTGTTTATGTTTATTTAGTAATATGAGACAAACAACATTGGCGGTTAAGGCGAATAATGAAATAACAATCATAACGGTAGAAATTGGTTCACTGCCATATAAGAAGCGTCGAATAACTTCAAATATTATTCCGAATCCAAGTAGCATTTGAAGCATGCCACTCAACATGGCTGAACTGGCTTTGGCGATTGCCGTTTTACCGATGACGTATAATGCCGATGCATATACCATTGCATCCGCTAACATATCGAGTGAATCAGCGAGTAACCCCGTTGACTCAGCATACAAACCAAATGCAAATTCAAATAAAAACATAACGCCATTAATCACTAATACAATGATTAAGAGATTACGTTGGTTCTTTGGATCTATATCAGCTTGACAACCACATTTACTCATAGTGCTTTACATTCCAATATATCAATGTGGGGTAATAATTGATTTATCACGACAATTATTATTTTCTGACTGGTTTTCATATTCAAACTCAATGGTTGAGTGCGAGATATGAAATGATTCATTTAAGATATCTTTTATTTGGCCTTTGATGATTTCTGCATTCTTATACCCTGACTCAGAAATAACAACATGTGCTTCGAATGATCGCTCATGTTCATTTAATTCCCACATATGTAAATGGTGAATTTCCTTTATATTTGCAATATTCTCTAATCTCTTGGTCACTTCATTGATGTCAATATCGGCCGGTACACTTTGCATCAAAATCCTGATTACGGATTTGATTTCGATATAACCATGAAAAAGAACATAACCCGCAATTAGAAAAGTACAAATCGTATCCACAATGTACCATTCATAAAAAATGATAAGTGTGCCTGCGATAATGACGGCGACACTACTGAGTGCATCAGCCACATTATGTAAAAAGGCTGCTCGAATATTAAGACTGTCCTTTGACATGACATAGGTAAGTGCTGCAGTGATGACATCAACAACCAGGGCAACACATGCAATGACAATCACAATCCAACCGGCTATTGGTTCAGGTTCAAAAACGCGCATAATAGCCTCAAATAGAAGATAAACCCCAATCAAGATCAGGGTGGTTAAATTAATCATTGCCCCGATTAATTCAGCACGTTTATATCCAAAGGTGCGGTTTTCATCCGCAGGTTTCTCGGCCCACTTCCTGGCAATCAATGCAATTAAGAGCGCGGCTGCATCACTAAAGTTATGAAGTGCATCCGCAACTAGTGCAAGACTTCCCGAAATGATTCCACCAATAACTTGTACGACAGTCAGAATAAGATTAACAAATAATGCTAATATCAGCCGCTGCTCACTCTTTGTTGTGTTAGTAATAGAAGTCAAAATAGTTTAATTTAAAATAATAAAAATAATTTCAAAAAAAAAGAAAAGAGAATATATTCAAATGAATTATCGCACTCTAAACAAAGAACCGACGTCACTCTTGAGCAAATGAAAATACAATTATGGCTTCCATATTAATGACAAAAATAAAACATGAAAAAATCTCCTGGAAGGTTGCTTATGAATAAAAATTCATGAGCTTGATTTTCTCAATAATTGATGAACAGAATAATCACAGCAGTAACAAAAATAACCAGCGAGAAAACTTTCTGTAGCAATAATTTTCTGTAGCAATAATAGAGGGTATCTGTTTTGCTATCAGCCGCCCACCAAGCATGCCAATCAGACCACCAAGAATAAACAACCCGGTTATTGTGAGTTCCACCGTCCTGCCCTGTAAAAAAGCAGCCCCTACACCAGAGATACCAATGAGGGCAATAATCAACAGAGAAGAAGCAACCGCCCGGTGAATGCCAAGCTGTGTGACCGTAGTAAGCACCGGGATGATCAGGAAGCCTCCGCCCACACCAAACAGACCGGACAGCACACCAGTGACACATCCACTTAACAGCAACACAGCACTGCAGGGCGCAGAAAGTCTTAATTCCTGATTGTCATTTAACTGGCATATTGGCCATCGGTTTCATTACGGTTCCGATAATTGACCCACACAACGGCAGCCTGATCAGGCCGCCTGCTTGCCCGATACCACATTGATACAGCTACCAACAGCATAAGAATGGTAAAGCCGATAACGATAAAACTCTCATTGGAACGACCGGCGATATTTACCCCCAACGGGGCACATATAATTCCACCAAGAGCCAAAATCAGACTGGTACGCCATTCCACCATTTTATTAATACTGGCTTCAATAGTCCCAAAACCGACCATGGCAGCAACGGCTGCCAGCGACATGGTTGTGGCTAACTGGGGCTGTATATCCAATACATAGATCAAAAGAGGCACGGCAAAGATTGAGCCGCCACCCCCGGTAAGACCGAGAGCGAGACCAACCAGAGCACCCATAAGAATAGAGAATAGTTAACATGGCCTACCCCTGCGGACTGTCAGTCATCTGTTCACAGTAGGCCGCCATCTCTTCGGACAAATTAGAGGGACAGACGCCACATATTTGATTACCCGGCACTGCATGCGCAATAAATTTAGGATAGGGTAGACTCAACTTGTTCATGATCTCGGTAAATTCTGAAAGAGAGCGATCACCACCCAATCTTGGATTGCGTTGTTTTTCCTGCAGAATTGAAGAAACATGTCGTTGATTATAGTCATGACCGGGATAAACCAGGGTATCCCCGGGCAGAGTAAATAATTTTTCCCTCACACTTTTATAAAGTTCTTCTGCATTGCCATTTTGAAAATCAGTTCGCCCACAGCCATCGATCAAAAGCGCATCTCCTGTTAAGAGCTTTTCACCTATTTGATAGCAGAAATGATCGTCAGTATGTCCGGGAGTAAACATCGGATTAAGATTAATGCTTCCGAATGTAATGAAGACGCCTTCTTCCGCCCTTACATCTGGACACTCGCATTGCGATGTTACCGGGAAAATCATTTGGCTATCGGTTTCCCGTTTTAATTTGAGAGCAGAGGTAATATGGTCGGCATGAATATGGGTCTCAATGGTATATTTCAGTTTCAAACCAAGCCTATTGATTTCTGTTAGATCCCTTTCCCATGCAGGATAGACCGGATCAACTAATACAGCCAAGCCCGTTTCTTCACAACCAATCAGATAAGTATAAGTGCTACTGAGTTCTTCAAATAATTGACGAAATATCATAATAGTATTCCCGTATTCATATACATATATATAGGTATCACTCTTCTTCGTTCAACTGTTTTTAGTGTATTGGTAATTTACCTTAGCGAGGAAACTGTCGAGTTTTACCGCTGATCGAACTTCTTTATAAATTGCACTTTTGAGATTTACTTGTATCACCAAGCTGTCCTGCGAACTACATGACGCGAAGCGCCGAAGTGGCGAGTCAGATTGCACGCTGTGTTAGCCGGGTTTGTGTGCACTATAAAGCACCATTGTTCCGTAGATGGTGCTGAAAGTTTGTCGCTGCGTTACTTCAACAAACCCGGCCTGCTCAAATAACATGACGAGTTTGCCCGACACATTGTCTTGTGTATTCTTAAAGCCATCAAGAAGTTGTATGAACAGAAACAACCCTCGCATCAGAGCGTTGTCTGCGCGCCCCCAGTCGGCGACGTGCAACTCTGCTCCTGGTTTAAGAATCCTGAATATCTCCCGTGCTGTGCGTTCCTTGTCTTCCCATGACAGGTGGTGAAAGAACAAACTCGAAACCACCCGATCAAATTGCGTCGCCGAATAAGGCAGGCTGTAGGACAGTGCATGGTCGAACTGTACCGAGACATTGGCTTTTTGCGCCTTGCGGATAGCAAGGGATAATATGGCGGGATCACCGTCCACTCCCGTGACGTTGGCTTGTGGCTGGTGTTGTTTTATCCAGATTGCCAGAGTGCCTGTTCCAGAAGCCAGATCAAGTACGTTTTGGCCTGGGGCAAAGCGGGCTTGTTTGATAAGAGCCTGCTTGAAACTGCGCTCACGAGTAGTGGTACTGACTACGGCATCGTAGTAGGGAGTAAGCCAATGGTAGCCCAATGCTGGTACGTATTTCGGTTCAGAAGGTTGATGCATCATTATTCCTTATTTTTTACCCAGCTAACAGGTGAATAACGTAACACGCGCTTGCCTCGACGAACTCCAGTCAACCAAGCAAACGATATCGATGCCACCCGCAATGACCAGCACCCAAAACAGAATCATAAACACTCAGCACATCCTATATGGCATGCCGAAGAAGGGAAAAATCTTGGTAATACATATTGATCTCCAATAGTAAGTTATTTTCACGGAGTAGTCCGGCGACTATCAGAACGCCCTGTTTGTCTAGGGGCTACCTAATTTGTTCAAATCCTCAAGCCGTTGCAGGAACTCCTCGCGGTCAATCTCGCCGCGCGCATAGCGCTCACGGAGAATCTCGATGGCTGTTTTGTGCACCGGCGAAGACATGTCCCGCTCTTGCCTCGCAGTACCCGCAGCCAGCCAGCGCACGATAGCGATGACACCCACTATGATGAGTATCCAAAACAGGATCATGAAAATCCACCCCAAACCATAGGGCATACCAAAGAAGGGAAAAAAATCGCAATCATACATAGTCGCCTCCCGCATCAGGTTGTTAATCTCACGGCAGCAGCCCGGCGGTCGCCCAGGCTGCCTTGTTTGTCTTGGGACTACCTCATTTATTCAAATCCTCAAGCCGTTGCAGGAACTCCTTCCGATCGATTTCACCGCGGGCATAGCGCTCGCGAAGAATCTCGGTGGCTGTTTTCCCGGCCGGGACCGCGCGCGGCGCTTGCTGCCCATCCGGGGCCGTCGTGGCCCCCGGGTCCGCTGCGTGCTTCTCCAGATAGGCCGTGAGCGTACGCAGCTCATCGCCGCTCGGCGCCTTGATGTTCATCGGGCTGTTGCTTTTGCTCATCCATTGCATGCGCATGTTCATGCGCGCCACCGTCGCCGGCCAGCCGGATGCGCTATGCCGCTTGGGGCTGGGCAGGCCATGGCACTGGGTACAGTACTGCGTGAGAAGCTGCGCCCCGGCGACATCCGGTTCCGGCAATTCGGCCGGGCCGACGGCAGGCGGCATGCCACCCATCATGCCGCCGCAGCGGCCTTCCCAGCTGCCGCCACACATGCCCTGAGCCAGTCGTTGGTCGTTGGCGGTTAACCGCTGGACTTCGCGCATCTGAAAGGGATTCTCATCGGTGGACAGGGCCGGCATCGAGGTCAATGAAGCTGAAGCAACCAGTGCAATTGTAGTACCGCTCAGTAAGGTGGGGTTACGTTTTTTCATGCGTGTTTATCTCCAAAAAAGTTGGTTCATGTTGTCTATGGGTATCATCGATTCATGTTTCAGAGTACCGCGAGCACCCAGTCCAGGCGGTTGCATGCCTCGCGGTAATATCCCGATGTCGATTTCATATTCATACGCTAAGCTCGTAGCATCCGCAGCCCACTGGCAATCACCACAAATTCGCTGATCTCATGCGCGAGCACAGCAATGGGCAGCGAGAACACACCCGCCACTGCACCCACCACCAACGTGCCGATGACCAACACCGATAACATCAGGTTCTGACGAATAATACTCCAGTTACGACGGCTAAAACGGATGAGATAGGGCAAGCGTGACAAATCATCCGCCATCAATGCAACATCAGCCGTTTCCAGCGCCACATCCGTACCGGCGGCCCCCATCGCAATACCGACATGGGCAGCCGCCAGTGCCGGTGCATCATTAACACCATCGCCGACCATGGCCACACGACCATATTGCTGATCCAATTCTTCAACTTTGTGTTTTTTATCCTCAGGACTAAGCTCGGCAAACACTTCATCAATACCAGCTCTGACCGCAATAGTGTTGGCAGTCAGTGGGTTATCTCCTGTCAGCATAATAATCTTTTCTATGCCTGCCTTTCGCAGCTCACTCATCGCATCGGCCACTCCAGGTCTTAGTGGGTCTATTATTGCAATCAATCCCTGCACCTGTTGCTCGGTGCCCAGCAATATGACGGTATTACCGGCCTGCTGTAATTCCCTGATTTGTGCCTGAATCGGATTTAAATCAATTCTCATGCTGGCGAACAAAGCTGGTTTGCCAATATAGACCATCTCATCATTAATTCGGCCTTTAGCTCCGGCACCGGTGAGCGACTGAAAATCATCTGCCGGCGTCACTTCAATATTTTCATCTGCCGCATAATTGATAATAGCGCTGGCCAGTGGATGCTGTGAGCGGGATTCCAGTGCAGCTGCCGAGGCCAGCAGTTGTTTTTCCGTTACGCCATTGTAGGTAATAACTTTACTCACCTGAGGTCGCCCTAAAGTCAATGTACCGGTTTTATCCAGAGTGATAACTCGCACCCTAGCTAAATTCTCCAGATGTACACCACCTTTAATCAATATACCGTTTCGGCCTGCGGTGCCTATGGCGACAACCAACGTAATAGGAATGGAAATCACCAAAGCGCAGGGGGCAGCCGCAACGATAAACACGGTGGCTCGCGTCAACCACTCCTGCCATTCCAGAGCAAAGAAAAGTGGCGGCATGACCGCCAACAAAACACCCACGACCAGAACAGCCGGACTATAATGGCGACCAAAACGTTCGATAAAGCGCTGACTTTTTCCCTTACTGGACTGCGCTTCTTCCACCAGATGAATAATCCGCGCCAGGGTGTTATCCGCTGTGGTTTTAGTTACACGAATGGTCAGTGCGCCTTCACCATTTAAAGTGGCGGCGAAGACACTGTCTCCAATATTTTTTTCAACAGGTACGGCCTCACCAGTAACGGGCGCCTGATTAAGGCTTGAGTGACCTTCAACGATTTTTCCGTCCGTGGCCACAGCTTCACCTGGTCGGACAACAAAAAGATCTCCGACACAAAGTTCTTCTGCAGGAATTATTATTTCTTTGTCATCGCGCAATACCAATGCTGTTTTGGGTGCCAGATCCATTAATGCGCGAATCGCATTACGGGTGCGTTCTTCAGTATACCCTTCGGCTGCCTCTGAAATAGAGTACAGAAAAACCAGCATCGCCGCCTCGGCCCATTGCCCTAAAAGTCCCGCAGTAATAGCGGCGACGGTCATCAATATTTCAATGCCAACCTGCCGCTCCTCAAGCAGTGTTTCAATACCCTCGCGGATGAAATACCAGCCGCCAATAACCACCGCGAGCAGATACAGGCTGGTTTCCAGCAAGGATGGCAGGCCCAGCATGGAACCGAAAAAACCGATTGCCAGCAATAAGCCAGATAATGTCGAAGTAACAACCTGAAGATTACGCCAGGGCGGTGGCATGGGTTGGCCAGTGGCAACGGTATCACAGCCTGGATAAGCCATTATTTAGCGCTTGCCTTTAAGTTATCGGAGAGAATACCCACCCGGCAGCACCCACATTCACGCAATTGCATTCGGAAATTGTAGTGTTTCAAGGTTTGGCAATCGGCGTCGGTCCCCCACAAACTTTTCATCATCATTTACCATCGATCACGTAAGTATTGCTTAAGCTGGAAACATATATCCACCCTGAGTTCTCCTTACTGGTGCGACCGTATTTTCGAATGATTTTTACTACTTCTGCTTCGTCATTATCTTCACAAACTAATTCCAGTTTCGTTTCTGTAATTATCTCTTCTCCAAATTCGATCGAATAATCTTGCTCTTTATCGTCTAGTGACTTCAATATGCTCTTGACATCTATAACCGTGAGCTTACAAAAACCAGCTTTTATTAGACCACGAATAACATCTGCTGCTCGTGCGCGGCGGATGAATGCTTTTATTTCAATCATGACGTTTTACCTCTTTTTTTTCGCTCCTGTTTTCAACCCATTCATAGATTACTGGTAGCAGGAGCAATGTGAGTAATGTTGATGAGAACAATCCTCCGACAACAACTGATGCCAATGGTCGCTGGGTTTCAGCACCAACACCGGAGGAAAGTAGCATCGGGACAAGTCCCAGAATGGCGACACTTGCCGTCATTAACACAGGACGCAAACGTAATTCCGCACCCTTTCGCACTGCTTCGCTGACAGGAAGTCCTTTTTCGCGTAATTCATTTATAAAACTGATCAAGACAATACCGTTCAGCATGGCAACACCAAACACGGCAATGAACCCTATCGCCGAAGGCACAGACAGGTACTGGCCAGTGATATAAAGCGCTATCAACCCACCTGTCGCCGCAAACGGGACATTGGCGATAATCATTGTGGCGTATTTCACCGAATTAAAGGCGGTGTATAACAACACAAAAATAAAGAAAATAGTCAACGGGACAATGATTGATAATCGCTTGAGTGCTCTTTGCTGATTTTCGAATGCGCCTCCCCATTCAATCCAGTAACCGGATGGTAAGTTGATTTGTTGTTTAATCAACGCGTTTGCATCATTTACAAATCCATCGATATCTCGGCCCCTCACGTCCATCTGGATCACAGCATAACGCTGCAATTGTTCACGACGAACAAATGAATATCCCTCCGCAACTGAAATATCCGCAACTTTAGAAAGCGGGATGATGGCGCCATCTAATGTACGAATTGGAATATTCCGAATTGATTCTATTGACGCTTTAGATGAGTCCTGTAAGCGTGCAGTAATATCGAAACGCTTTACTCCTTCGATCAAAGTGCTTATAGATTCATTTCCAATACCGGAACGCACTACAGTGAGGACTTCATCGGCATTCAAACCATAACGTGCCAATCGACTGCGATTTACTTGAATCCTTATCTGTGGTTTACCAATGTTAGCCTCCAGTGATAAATCCGCAACGCCCGGTACCAGAGCAACGGTATTTTTTATTTCCTGGCTTAGACGATCCAATTCAACCAGATCTTCACCATAAATTTTTGCCGCCAGCGTTGCCCTGACACCTGATATCAATTCTTCAACACGCATCTGAATAGGTTGCGTGAAAGCGATCACAGACGTTGGTACCACTTCCTCCAGAGTCTCACGCATTTCATCGGCTAAAGATTCAAATGAATGATTGCTTGACCATCCTTCTTGAGGTTTTAGCTCCGTATAGATCTCCATATAGTTCACATCTGCAGTTTCCCCCTTCTCGGCCCGACCAATCATGGCCACAGTCGTATTTACTTCCGGAAACTCTGAAAGTGCATTTTCTATTTTTTTCGATATTTCAATCGACTGATCCAGAGACGTTGAAGGAATGGATGTTACTCGCCACATGATTGAACCTTCTTGTAACTGAGGCATGAATTCCTTACCCAATAAGGTAAACAATGAAAGACTAGAGACAAGTCCAACGATTGCAACCATGAGAACTGTTTTCTTGAATGACAGAAAAAAGGACAACGTAGGCAGGTAAATCCATTTAATAAATCGCACTAATAACGTATCACGCTCTTCTTTGGGTTTCAGTATGATTGCTGCCAATACAGGAATGATCGTCAGTGTGAGGAGGAGTGATCCTGCCATGGCAAAACTGATATTGAAAGCCATCGGTTTAAACAACTTTCCTTCCAGTCCCTGTAAGCTGAACAAGGGCATGAAGACAACGATGATAATAATAATCGCAAATGAAATCGGATTTGCCACTTCGCGTGCTGCCGTTAACACGGCTGCAGTTTTGTCCACCTTACCACCCTCGGCACGCCGCTCTGCCATAATTCTGAAAGAATTTTCCACCATGACAACGGCACCATCGACCATCATGCCGATGCCAATCGCCAACCCTGCTAATGACATGAGATTTGCAGATAGTCCAACTTCATTCATAAAAATAAATGCAATTAACATGGCAAGCGGTAATGCAGTGATCACCACAAACGCTGAACGCAATTCTCCTAAAAATAGAAACAGCACAATCGCAACCAGGATTGAGCCTTCAATGAGGGCCATAGTCGCAGTACTGACTGCTTTCTCTACCAAATCAGTACGATCATAAATGGGGCGTAACGTCACACCATCAGGTAATGCTGATCTGACGATGTCTATTTTCTGCTTAACTGCATCGACGACATTTTTGGCATTCTCACCAATTCGCGAAAGCGCCATGCCTAAAACGACCTCTTTACCATCACGGGTAACTGCACCAAAACGCAAAGAAGGCCCTTGCTCAATTTTGGCAACGTCCTTGAGATAAACGGGAGTACCATCCTTTACCTTCACGACAATATTACCAATGTCTTGCTCATTGGCCACCAGACCAAGACCGCGCACTAGATATTGTTCTGCACCTAAATCAATATATTGTCCGCCAACCTGGCGGTTGTTCGTTTCTATAACATCAATCACGTCACGAAAACTTAACTCATATTTGATCAGCAATAATGGATCTATGATTACCTGAAATTGTCTTTCTTGTCCGCCCCATGACATAACATCATCCACACCCGGAGCTGTACGCAAGATTAAACGCACAGACCAATCTTGTAAGGTACGTAAATCCATATCACTAAAGGTCTTAAGTTTTTCATCTGCCCGTTCAATAGTGTACCAAAATACCTGCCCAAGACCCGAGGTATTAGGCCCCATTTCCGGAGTGCCATAGCCTTCTGGGATTCGGTCGCCGACCTCTAGCAAGCGTTCCATTACCAGCCGCCTGGTAAAATAGTTATCCATATCATCCTCGAAATAGACGGCAACATAGGACAGACCAAACAGGCTGACTGAACGTATTTGTTGCACTCCGGGAAGGCCTGCCATACCAGACTCAACAGGAAAGGTCAGTAACTGTTCAACGTCCTCTGCCGCTAAACCGGGAGACTCGGTATAAATATTAACCTGAACTGGCGTAACATCGGGGAACGCATCAATTGGAACTTCATTTACGGCACGCCAACCCATAAAGGCAACAACGGCAAAAATTATAATAACCAGAAATTTATAGCGTAATGAGGCTTCTACCAAATTATTTAACATTTTATTTATCTCCTAATCACTATCGCCAATCTGGGATTTAAGGAGCAGTGATTTGATGACAAATGCACCCTGGGTTACGATCTCTTCCCCTTCACTCAATCCGGCAATAACTTGCGTCCATTGTCCACGTGCCTCACCTGTTTCCACGACTTTAGGACGAATTTCATTACCCTCTATGGTAAAAACTGTGGCAGCTCCTTCCATTAAAACGATGGCTTGTTTGGGAACGGCGATTGATTGAACGCCTTCATCTATTTTTACTGCAACCTCAATAAATTGACCGGGGTGCAATTCATTATGACTTTTATCGACTTCAATACGAACCGAACGGGTACGTGTAGTTTCATCAAGCATATGATGAATCTGGAGGACTTTTCCCTGAACCTCATCCCCGCTATTGCTAATAATTCGTGCTGTTGTTCCAATGATTATTTTATTTGCCTCTTCAGAACGCAGACGGGCTTCTATCCATACTCTGGATTCATCGGTAATATCAAATAAAACCCGACCGGGTTCGATTACCTCGCCAACGATAAAATCATCTCTGATAACAACACCATCCTGAGGCGCCAATAGATCAAAAGAACCTGTTGCCTTGGAGGCGTCACTTTGTTTCAGTAAATTTGTTACCTGATTTGATGTCATGCCAAAAGCACGTACTTTTGCATAGGCTTGTTGATGTGCTACCTGTGCTTCAACATAACGACGTTCAGCGATTACCTCACGCCCCAGTTTTTTGACACGCTGCCACTCACGTGTGGCAACAACCAGATCACCCTGGGCCTGTGCCATCTCGACACTGGATAGCGTCACCAGCCGTTGCCCTTTTTTTACGGTATCCCCCAAACGAGTATGACGTGCGACTATCTGCCCCGAAATACGAGGTGAAACTTTAGATGATAAATAGGTATTTAAAACCACCTCACCTGGCGCCAGGATTTCTTCGGCTAATGCATGTTTTTTAACGACGTCTGTCATAATACCGACGGAAAGGCGCTTTTCTGAATCCATCTTAAGTGTCCCTTCTTCTCCTTCTTCATGGCCACCTTCGTTATTGATTTTTCCTGTTTGCTCTGTGTCTGTTTCTTCAGGCTGGTTTACCTCAGACATAACTGGCATTGATGCAAGAAAAAAGATCATTGCTAACCAGAAATTTTTAATATCCATTACATTACTCCGAATATTTGTGTTATTTATTTTAAAAATCCTTGGGAGTGTATTTATTTAGTTTCCTGTTAAACCTAACCAAGTCTCAATTTCGCCAGAAGCATCCAGCCACTCAAACCATGACTGCCAAACTTTACCGCGTAATTCTATTCCTGCAATCTCAGCATCCAGGCTTTCACGAACCTGGATCAGATAATCAGGCGCATTTAATTCTCCTGTTTCCCATAAACGTTGTAGCAGCTTGACGCGATCTACCAGTGTGGTTTGCCCACTAGTAAGCCATTTTTCCAAGGCGTTTAAACCTAAACGGTATCCTTCATTCGACATGAGGTAACGTGTCCGTGCACGAAGGAAGGCATCCTGCAACAGTTTTTCTTGCTGTATTGATTCATTAGAGGCAACATTCACTTCTGCCTTGAATGTATTACGGATAAAAAGCGGGATAGATAGATTTAAGCCAACAAGGACATCAGATTCTTCACGTCCTCCGCGTAAACTGACGGTTGGATCAGGTTGGCGAAAACGTTCAGCGAGGTTGATACGCATTTTTGATGCCTCTGTCATTGCACGAAGTGCGCGTAGCTCAGGTAACTTATCAAGTAATGTATTGGGGTCTGGAATATTATTATCAATATTTGGTAACTGCCTTGGTAATGCGGGCCAAACATCCTGAGTAATCGCAGTTGCTGTTATCAATAGTTGCTTTGAACTAATGAGGTCAGTATTTGTTGAAGCCGCTTGTAAATGTGATGTGGATAATGCAAGTTTTGCAAGTTCCAAATCAACCTGTCCAATATCACCTGCTTTATATCGCTTTTTCGCGATATTGAAAAACCGTTCTAAAAGCTTGATTCGGGATTTTGAAAGATTGTGTAACTCATTCGCTGTATAATATCCAGCCAATGCATCGCTAACTTGCGCAGCAATTTTTTGACGTATTGAAGCTAAATCAGCTTCTGCAACTAGCAATTCAAATTTACCAATATTTGACTTCATTGATCGCTTGTCTGCCCAATCTATCGTCTGACTGAGTCCGATAGCGACTGTATCTGTTTCAGCTCTTTCAGCATCTATTTCTAATTCCGGGTTATATAAAGGTTGACTCGCAGCGTTCATACGACTTCGAGCGGCATCGACTGTAGCCTTAGCAGCCTGGACTGATGGATGCGTTTCCCATACTTGCAAATAAAATTGAGTCAACGATGGTGATGTTTGGTTAGAGACATGATCACGGAAATCACCCTGCAGCTGGGATTCATCAGTTATTTCCGCTTCGCTTTTCGCTATTACCGGTGGAAGTATAAGTTCATCGCCAACCGCCATGGCGGTCGCATGGATGAGGCATGCAATAGCAAATACTAGTGTTTTAATAGCCATTTAAAATCTCATTAATAAAAAAACGATTTCTCTTTCGTGCCTAAGCAAAAAGAGTTTGATATTTTTGAAAACTGCCTTGCGGCAGAGAGAAATTAAGCTATTGGAGGTTGGTAAGGGGGAGGTTGTTTATAAGAAGCGTAATTTTGTCTCTGGAAAGGTGAAGTACCCTTAATTACTAAATCGGCAATACGCTTGTTCGTTAACATCAAACCTAATGAATGAGATGAGAAGTGACAGCAATGGTCGCAGACTATTTCATTACTATTAAAATCATTATTAACATCGATTAATCTATCATCAGGACAATTTGCCAATTCATGAGCATAGGCATAAATCGGAATGATGATCCCGGATAGGGTCATCAGCACCAACAATATCTTTGCTATTCGAATTCGCATTCTTGATAATATGTATTATCAGAGAACAAATTTCAATAAATTATTCTAATAATAGCTAGATTTGATTAATTTATCAATGTGATTAAGTTTTTTGTAGCAAAGAAAATTATGAAATGACTTTCTTGGTAGTGTAGCCATCGGTTAGCCGCCATATGAGTGACTTATCGCTTTAAAATCACGCCAAATCCAAGTAGCATTTGAAACATACCACTCAACATGGCTGAATTCGCTTTGGCCAATGCCGTTTTACCTATGACGTATAATGCCGATGCATATACCATTGCATCCGCTAACATATCAAGTGAATCAGCGAGTAAGCCCGTTGACTCAGCATACAATCCAAACCCAAATTCAAATAAAAACATAACCCCATTAATCACTAATACAATGATTAAGAGATTACGTTGGTTCTTTGGATCTATTTCGTCATGACAACCGCAATTACTCATAAAAGTTACATTTCTAATTGTCGTATTTAATCGGCCGGGGTAATTTTATTATTCATTATGAGGCAATGCTAGTTCTTCTAAAAAGAAGGCTGCCAAATCGTGTCGGCCTGAAAGATTTGCTTTTTTATAAATGGAACGAGCCTGTTGTCTGGCAGTCGCTTCACTCACTCCCCTAAAATAAGCAACTTCTTTATGACTTAATCCTTTTAACAGAAATAACGCTATTTCTTTTTCTGAAGGTGTTAGGTTCCATCGCTCAAATTGATTATTTATTGAAGCACCTAATCCCTGTAATAATGCTTGAGTTTCATTTCGCCACTCTGTTGCTTCCTCTCTATTTTTCTGTAATTCCTGCGCCATTACTTTAACCAGCTGGCGAGACTGTTTTGCTTCATTTAATAAACGTAAAGAAATTACTAATGCAGTGAAAATTGAAATTGCAAATACAATCCCTTCTATCACAATATGCGCACTTTCAGTCCCTTCTTGGATATCAGCAAGAATATCAATTGCTGCCAAAATACCGATAAATATAAAAGCACCTAACAAGAACAGTCGAAAACGACCTTCAAACATTATTTCATTCAAATCTAACATCTTAATTTATATAAACATTCACAAATGCAGGATAGTGATATTCCAGATAAGTCTGCATATTACAACTAAATACCCGTGAATTAATAGACAGGTTTTATGTATTAAATATGGAGAACTGATATGGATCAAAAAAATGAAATCAAAGTGTGGGATATACTTGTTAGAATTTTCCACTGGTCATTAGTTATTGCTTTTTTCATCGCCTACTTTACCGGCGAAGAAGAAAATAACTGGCACATCTATGCCGGCTATACTGTTTTAGGATTAATTTCATTTCGTGTTATATGGGGTTTTATCGGGACAAAACACGCGCGATTTTCTGATTTTATTTATTCACCACAAACGGTATTTCAATACTTTAAAGGTCTGTTAATAAAACACCCAAAACACTATCTCGGTCATAATCCAGCAGGTGGGTGGATGGTGCTTCTTTTATTAGCTAGTATATTTGTTGTATCCGTGAGTGGACTAAAAGTTTATGCTTTAGAAGAAGGCAAAGGTCCTTTGGCTTCTTCTAGTGAATTAACATTAATCAGCGATTCTTATGCTAATGGCGGTGAATACGAATATGAGAGCAAAGAAGACCATGATGAGGAAGAAGAGTTCTGGGAAGAAATACGTGAAGGGGCAACAAATTTTACTTTATTATTAATCGCCCTTCATATTATCGGTGTAATTGTGTCAAGCAAATATCATAATGAAAATCTTATTAAGGCGATGATAACTGGCAAGAAGAAAATCAATTAATATAGCTAGTGAGGAGTGATGATTGATTTATCACAGCAATTATTATTTTCTGACTGGCTTTCATACTCAAATTCAATGGTTGAGTGCGAGATATGAAATGATTCATTTAAGACATCTTTTATCTGGCCTTTAATCATTTCCGCATCCTGATATCCAGACTCAGAAATAACAACATGTGCTTCGAGTGATCGTTCATGTTCATTTAATTCCCATACATGCAAGTGGTGAACTTCTTTTATATTTTCAATCCCCTCCAGACTCTTGGTCACTTCATTGATGTCAATATCGGCCGGTACACTTTGCATCAAAATCCTGATTACGGATTTGATTTCGATATAACCATGAAAAAGAACATAACCCGCAATTAGAAAAGTACAAATCGTATCCACAATGTACCATTCATAAAAAATGATAAGTGTGCCTGCGATAATGACGGCGACACTACTGAGTGCATCAGCCACATTATGTAAAAAGGCTGCTCGAATATTAAGACTGTCCTTTGACATGACATAGGTAAGTGCTGCAGTGATGACATCAACAACCAGGGCAACACATGCAATGACAATCACAATCCAACCGGCTATTGGTTCAGGTTCAAAAACGCGCATAATAGCCTCAAATAGAAGATAAACCCCAATCAAGATCAGGGTGGTTAAATTAATCATTGCCCCGATTAATTCAGCACGTTTATATCCAAAGGTGCGGTTTTCATCCGCAGGTTTTCCGGCCCACTTCCTGGCAATAAGCGCGATTAGGAGCGCGGCTGCATCACTAAAGTTATGAAGTGCATCCGCAATTAGTGCCAGACTTCCGGAAATGATCCCACCAGCGACCTGCACAACGGTCAGCAACAAGTTTACAAAGAGCGCAAGCATTAATCGCCTAATACCTTTACCGTCTTTGTTGTGTAAATGTTTAGATTGTTCTTCCTGTTTTGTCATTTTATTAAAATAGTCTAATATCAGCGCTTCGATGAAAGTCATATCTTAAGGTATATGCCATTCTGAACCATTTACAGACAAAAAAATCGTATTGGTTTCTGGTCAAGTATAATTATATAAGATATTATTCAATGAAAGTAACATGTAAGTATTTAATGAAACGTGTCCTGACAATAAAGAGTTTTCAAAAAGCCATTGCCACACTCATGGCGTTATTCCTGTTTACCTTTGTCTCCTTTCCGGTACACATCCATATACATCATGACGCCAATACCGGTGAACACATTACAGATTTTCACCAGGAACTGGCGAATCATTTTCATGCTAATACACACAGCGGCAACCATATTGCAGGCAATCTATCTGACGACATGCACGTCATTGATGGCGAAACCAGTTTTATCATAAAGAAGTTGTCAGATGCTGACAGCCAGCCACTAGTTGCACTACTTTGTGTGCTACTGCTTGTACCGTTGTTGTTACAGGTAACAGGCAGGTTGCCACGTGTTTCATCATGCTTTATCCCACTACGTTCTCACTTCAACAATCCCCCGTTACGCGCTCCCCCGGTTCATTCCTGAACCTTAACCTAACAACTGAATAACCTTACGGCTCGACAGGGCCTAACAGCTGTGATTACAGCAAGACTGAACCCGGGAGTGGGTCATGACAAGATATCTAAACATTTGCCTGGCATTGTTACTGCATTCGCATTCAATCCAGGCAGTCGAACAAATCAACAATGAGATTACGCTAGACGAAACTATCGTCAGGGTGCTGGAAAATAACCCGAAGCTTGTAATCAATGATTACAAGGCCAGGGCCATTGCCGAACGTATAAAAACGGCTGCGCTCAGACCCGCGGATGAAATCCGGGTCGAAATGGAAAATCTCGGCGGCACGGGTGACAGACGCTACCTGCAAGGCGTGGAGACCACGCTGAGTTTTGCCCGGGTACTGGAACTCGGAAACAAGGCCGACTATCGCGCCAATGTGGTTCGGCAAGAGAGTTACGTATTGCAGGATAACAATGACGCTGCGCGACTAGACCTCATTGCCGAAGCAGCCAGCCGTTTTATCGAGGTAATCATTGATCAGCAACGCTTACGTTTCGCCGAACAGGCAATGGAGCTGTTGCATAAGGCTAAAGCCAGTGTTGAAAAACGAGTCGACGCGGCATTGTCGCCCGAGGCGGAACTGCATCGTATTGATATCGAACTTGCTCGACTGGAGCTGGAATATGAACACGCCGACCATGAACTGGAAGCGGCAAAGGTATATTTATCCAGCCTGTGGAGCATGCCCATACCCGATTTCACATCGGCCCGGGCAGACCTGTTTCAACTAGAGGCGTTACAACCCTTCCCCGCCTATGCCAATCTGCTGGAACGTAACCCTGACCTGGTAAGACTTGCGACCCGGCAACGGCTCTCCTCTGCAAAACTGCAGCTCGCACAATCAGCACGCAAACCCGATCTCCAGCTGAGCGGTGGCATGCGCTATTTCGCGGGAAGCGATGATATGGCGTTTGTCCTGTCTGCCACGATCCCACTGGGAACGGCCGAACGTGCCGTAAGTTCCATACAAGAACAAGAGTTGCTCGGGCAAATTGATCCGCTCGAGTATGAACAAAAGAAACTGACATTGCATGCCACGTTGTTCGAGATCTACCAGGAAATCAAACACAGTCGCATTGCCGTGGAAACCTTGCAGCAGCGTATTATTCCATCGGCGCAGCAGGCACTGACCAGTTACGAAAAACTTTACAATACCGGCCGCTACAGCCTGCTTGAACTGCTCGAGTCACAGCGTAGTTTGTTGCAGGCCCGGTTCCAGCTTATAGAAGCCGCAGCACGTTTTCATCGCCTGCGCATTAACCTGGAAAGGTTGACCGGCGCCTCCATACTGACAGGAGATCACTCATGATTCGCCAACTCATTTCTGCCTTACTGGCATTGACTGCCGTAGCAGCCGCTGCCTATTGGTACCTGGGCCATGATCGTACTGCCGAAGAACAGCACGCTGGGCATGACAGTGACCATCAAGGACAAGACGACCACGCTATGCAAGAACAGCCAAAAGGGCCTAATGGCGGCAGGCTGCTCAGCAAGAAGAACTTCGTCATCGAGATCACGATCTTCGAGAACGGTGTCGATCCGGAGTTTCGCGTTTACGCCTACCAACAGCAACAACCACTGGATCCGTCCCAGGTCGATGTCACCATTGACCTGGAACGTATTGATGGCGAGATTGACCGCTTTGATTTCAAGGCAAAAAACGATTATCTCCGCAGCGAAGG
Source organism: Gammaproteobacteria bacterium (assembly GCA_965229565.1). Classification (GTDB taxonomy): domain Bacteria; phylum Pseudomonadota; class Gammaproteobacteria; order Eutrophobiales; family Eutrophobiaceae; genus JANQNX01. Next base: position 2,671,644 of record OZ245888.1, read on the forward strand.
TATCGTTACCGAACCGCACTCCTTCATCGTACATGTGAATGCACAATATGAAGGCAAGAGCTATGAATGGCAATATGACAGTATTGAAGGACGCACACAGATACCTGCAGACATAGCAGCCGAAGCAGGTATCAAAACCGCACCGGCTGGACCGGGCGTTATCACCGAGTACCTGCCGGTAACCGGTCACCTGGTACAGGTACCAGACAGGCAATCATCCGTACGCGCCGCCTATCCCGGTATTGTTAAATCGGTGTCGAAACGTATTGGTGAACGTGTCAGCAAGGGCGACCACCTGCTTACCATTCAAAACAGTTCCAGCCTGCAAAACTACACGGTCACGGCACCTATCAGTGGGGTCGTCATTGAGCGTAACGTACAACAGGGCGAGAGCACGAACGGCGAGGTACTCTTCGTGATTGCTAACCTGGATCAACTCTGGGTCGAACTCGACATCTTCAGCAAGGATTTTAATAAGGTAAAAACCGGTCAAACCATTGAGTTGGAGACCTTCTCCGGCCAAAAAATTACATCGACGCTTGAACAAATCTGGCCAACAGTACGCACAAACAGCCAAAGTTTCAGGGCGATCGCGTCAGTGCCAAATACACCAGGAGAATTTTTCCCGGGACAACGTATATCTGGCGTGATTTATATTGACGAACACGAAGTCGCGATTGCGGTACCGCATGCCGCCATCCAGTCCTTCCGCGATTTAAAGGTGGTGTTTGCCCGTTTTAACGACGAGTACGAGGTACGCATGCTCGAACCTGGCCGCGCTGATAATGAATACGTCGAAGTCCTGAGCGGGATTAAACCTGGCACGGAGTTCGTGGTCGAGAACAGCTATCTGATCAAGGCCGATATTGAAAAAGACGGCGCCAGCCACGACCACTAGGAGAGACCATGTTTAATTTAATCATAGAGTTCTCACTGGCACAGCGCTGGCTCATCTTGTTCCTGGCGATGATACTTGCTGGCATTGGTATCTATAACTATCAGAACCTGAACATTGATGCTGTGCCCGATATAACCAACGTGCAGGTGCAGATCAATACCGAGGCACCGGGCTACTCGCCGCTGGAGGCCGAGCAAATTATCACTTTCCCGGTCGAATACAGCATGGCGGGATTACCAGGTCTCGACTATACACGCTCTATCTCTCGTTATGGATTATCGCAGGTAACCGTTGTATTTGAAGAAGGTACTGATATATACCTGGCCAGACAATTGATCGCAGAGCGCATTAACTCGGTAAAAGACAGTTTACCAGCAGGAATTTCGCCTACGATGGGCCCAATTGCTACCGGACTCGGCGAGATCCTGATGTATAGCGTTAACGCCACCGATACGGCGGCACACGATCCCATGTACCTGCGCACAGTGCAGGACTGGATCATCAAACCGCAACTTCAGTTAACGCCTGGCGTCGTTGAGGTCAACACATCTGGTGGCTATCCAAAACAATTCCACGTCAAGCCAGACCCAGAAAAATTACTTTTTTATAACCTGACGCTTGCAGATGTCGTGCAGGCATTACAACGTAATAATCTAAACACGGGTGCGGGCTATATTGAAAAATTTGGCAGTCAGTACGTCGTGCGTTCACCAGGTCGGGTAAAGGACATTGAAGAGATCCTTGATATTCCGGTTGCCATGAAAGATGAATTGTCGATCAGGATCCGTGATATTGCCAGCGTCGATCTCGGAACTGAATTGCGTACCGGTGCCGCCACACAGGATGGTAAAGAGATCGTGTTAGGCACGGTAATGATGCTCATAGGTGAAAACAGTCGCGAGGTAGCAGTAGCGGCTAGTGAAAAACTGGAGCAAATCAAGCAATCCCTTCCCAAGGGCGTAGAAGTTAACACGCTCTATAATCGCACCACCCTGGTCGACAAAACCATCGCAACCGTACAAAAGAACCTGCTGGAGGGGGCATTACTGGTCATCGTCGTGCTATTCCTGTTACTGGGTAACTGGCGCGCCGCGTTGATTACAGCCATGGTCATCCCTTTGGCCATGCTGATGACGATCACGGGTATGGTCGAGGCCGGGGTTTCCGGGAACTTGATGAGCCTGGGTGCACTAGACTTTGGTTTGATTGTCGATGGCGCTGTCATCATAGTTGAGAACTGTCTGCGACGATTATCACTTTATCAGCATGAGGAGAAGACATTACCGAACCTGACTACGCGTTTACAGATTGTTAAGAAAGCCACACTGGAAGTCATCAGGCCGGGCGTATTTGGCGTGATCATTATCACCATCGTCTACATCCCTATTTTTGCTTTGACCGGTGTTGAAGGCAAGATGTTTCATCCGATGGCCTTTACCGTGGTCACAGCCCTCTTAGCTGCACTGGTATTATCTCTGACCTTCATTCCGGCCTCGATTGCCTTGTTTATTAGCGGCAAGATCGATGAAAAACCCAATCTGTTGATGCGCCTGCTTGGCCAGACATATGAATACCTGCTGCGCCGGGCATTAAAGTTTCGATTTGTCATCGTCATTCTTGCCAGCGGCACCGTGTTACTGGCAGGCATGCAAGCCACCCGCCTGGGGACGGAATTCATACCCAACCTCGACGAGGGTGATATTGCCATGCATGCGCTACGTATCACCGGTACCAGCCTGACCCAGTCGATTGAAATGCAGAGCATGGTTGAGAAGTATGTACAAACTTTGCCAGAGGTATCAAATGTATTCACCAAGATAGGCACGCCTGACGTAGCCACCGATCCGATGCCACCAAACGTGGCAGATACATTTATCATGTTGAAAGATAGAAAAAACTGGCCGGATCCACAAAAACCAAAGGCTACTCTCGTAAAAGAACTTGAACAGACTGTAACCCGGTTACCTGGAAATAATTATGAATTTACACAGCCCATACAGATGCGATTCAATGAATTAATCTCGGGAGTTCGTGCCGACCTGGCGGTAAAAATCTATGGAGACGACCTTGATGTGCTGGCAAGTAAGGCAGACGAGATAAAAGCGGTAGTAGAACAGATCCAAGGCGCGGCTGACGTACGCACGGAACAAACAACCGGCTTAAAAACCGTTACCGTGTTGCCCGACCGAAACAAATTGTCACGCTTTGGCCTAAATGTGCAAGATATCCAGCACACATTACGAATCGCAATGGCTGGCGAAGAAACCGGGCTTGTCTTCGAGGGAGATCGACGCTTCCCTTTGGTTGTACGCCTGCCAGAAATGCTGCGTAATGATGTAACCACTCTGGAAAGACTGTGGATTGATTTACCCGGTGGCCAAACTATCCCGCTTGGCGAAGTTGCGGAAGTAATTGATACTACAGAAGCCAGTCAAATCAGTCGGGAAAACAGTAAACGCCGCATCTTTGTCACGGCCAATGTCCGCGGTCGAGACCTGGGCTCTTTTGTCGAGGAGGTACAACAGGCCGTTGCGCAACAGGTAGACCTACCCGAGGGTTACTGGCTGGACTACGGTGGCACCTTTGAACAATTGATCTCGGCTACCCAGCGCTTCACATTAATCGTGCCCATGACACTGCTTGTTATCCTTGGCCTGTTGTTAATGGCATTTCGCTCGTTCAAGGATGCATTGATTGTCTTTACCGGTGTACCACTGGCATTGACTGGCGGCATCGCGGCACTGGCATTACGCGATTTGCCATTATCTATTTCGGCGGTGGTCGGGTTTATTGCCCTGTCCGGTATTGCCGTGCTTAATGGCGTTGTTATGCTGACATTTATCCGGGACCTTATCGCGGAAAACAAGCCAGTGCATGAAGCCATTGTCGAGGGTGCACTGATCCGATTGCGACCCATCCTGATGACCGCACTGGTTGCCAGTCTAGGTTTCATACCGATGGCACTTAATGTGGGAACGGGTGCAGAAGTGCAGCGGCCGCTGGCGACCGTGGTCATCGGTGGTATTATTTCGTCGACATTGCTGACGCTGTTCGTGTTACCGGCGCTGTACCGTATCTTCAGCCGTGAGCGGCAAACAGCTACTTAATCAAGGGAGCAAAGATGGGCTACTACCTGTTCAAGATTGCAATCACAACAACACTGGTTGTACTCATCTCCGAGATAGCCAAACGCAGTTCCCTGTTTGCCGCGGTGCTGGCATCAATACCCTTGGTGTCGGTGCTGGCCATAATCTGGCTTTACGTGGAAACAAAAAATATAGATAAAATCTCGCAGTTATCTATCAGTGTATTCTGGCTGGTAATACCATCACTGGCGCTATTTATTGTTTTACCAGTACTGCTAAAGCAGGGGCTGCATTTTTACCTGAGCATGAGCCTCTCCATACTGGTCACGGTGAGTTGTTACTGGCTGATGCTGATCACACTCGGTTATTTCAATATCAAACTATAGAAACTGACATCCATACCAATTGAGAATTGCACTTCGTTGTAAACAGGGTGCGTCAAACCACTTACATAATACTGGTTTATAACGTATTGCCAACCAGGTTGATCGCGATTTTTCTTTCAATAACACCTGTCCGAAGCAGTTGCGGATAATTAATAAGGCGGTGCTTCTTCGCGCCTATTTACTAGTCGGAAAGCGAAGACAGGAAATTTTGTCTTGGTTGATATCCCAATTCTGCCAGTTTAGTCGCTGCCATATCAGACAGGCTGCCTAACGACACTAATCTCACTCGCTCGTAGCCTTGGTCCCTTGCCTGCATCAGCAGCTGTTCATACTTATTTTTATTATCATCGGCCCAAACCAGCAAATCCTTGTGCTCGAACAGAACCAGTTCCCCTGATGCAGTCATCACTGCCGGCTGGTTTTCAAAGAGCATGAAACGGTCAAAAGGTTCTACCCGGTTGTAATAAAAATACAGGGCCTTACACAGCCGCTCGAACACCAGGGTTGTTACCTCGTTATCGGTGCTGTTTACCAGTTCTATCAGGCGGTCCAGGTTGTCAACCGACGCTAACTGGTTCAGGTAAGACAACATAACCGTCCTGTTGGTGGGAGACAGGAACGGCTGTTCCATGAAGGCGTCTGCCTGCAGCAGGTTGGTATCCAGGTTATTGAGTAAATCGCGATGCAGCTCATTCAGCTGTTCCAGGTTTTTATTCTTCAGCGTTAACCGGATGTTTTGATCCAGCGCGCTCTGCCTGCCGGTATTGAAAAAACCATGCCCTACCCCGACACCGGCAGATACCCTGCCCGCCGCACGGGCATTGGCAATGGTGTTCAACAGTGATTGCACGCGGAAATTACCCGAGTAGAGATCCAGCTGCATCTGGTAGGCAGTATTGCGCTTGTGTGCCGCGGTAGTGGGATCAGTAGGTTCCGAATACGAGTAGCGTAACGCGTATTCTTCCATGAACGGGTTCTTGCCAGCCAGGGTATCACCGAGATTGTCACGCAACTGGCTCGCCAACCGGGATGCCGTGTTGAACGGATTGGCAATAATATCCATGGCCGAATTGCCAGTAACAAAGAGTTCACTACGTAACTCGTTTGATAATTGCTGGTTTTCCCTTTCATAGAGGCTGATGGCCTCACCCAGCGTTTGTATCTCGTCAACGCGCTTTTTTAACAGTGCCTTGGAAACGATTTCCATGTGACCAAAATCCGATTCCACGTTGAACAGGTAGAAGCCGTTGACAAACTCGACGTTCTCCACGCGATGGTAGGTGGAAGAAAGGTAGTCGGATTCCAGGACCTGGTTTGAATTAATAACCGGCTGATGATCGTTTGCAGAAACGGAACAAGCAGGAACAAACAGGCAGCATGCCATGAAACGAATTAAGCCTGGATTCATAACATACCGCCTGTTGTTAATGTTTCAAATTCCTGGTGGATATAGTGTTGTAAAACCTCACGAACACAGTAGTTTTACAGACTAGATTTTACCATCCAGGCCCATCTGGTAGTACTTATGTACGATCTCTTCCTGGTTTTCCAGTAGCCAGTCGATATCAGGCTCATTGTTCATAGCCTTGTGAATCGCTGCGGTCGTAGCCTTGCGATGAATATCAAACAGGATCTTGTGGTCCAGGTCATCGGCCTTTGCCACCAGCGGGTTCAGCCAGACCGAAACAATAATGCCAAGGTCATTGGCTTTCTCTTTTGGTATATCGCCGTTCCTGACTGCATCCAGTACGCCGTTGGCAATGGCTCCCTGTACCGTCCCCATCAGGATATTAGTATAACGTTCATTTTTTACAGTGACCTTGCTCACACAAATGGTGGCAGGTTTCACCATGATATCGGTATTCATAATGGCGAGAACGCGTGAATGTCCCTTGACCTGGTCACCCAGCAGGGTCGCAAACGCGGTACCTACCGGCCCGTCCAGTTCACCAATAACAACTTCCGGCTCGGCGGCAGTCCCGGGTGGGCCACCGGCAACAAGCGCTTCGCCGACACGCATAACAATACGATCACTCATAGCTCTTACTCCTGGTTTTTTATGGATTAACTAAATAGAAGAAAAGATAACAGTTAAAACAGTTATCTTTTTAAAACTGGTGCTGGTCAATCATCCCGCCCCAGCTGTTTTGAAATCTCATCAATCAGGCTCTCGTTTTTATTCTTGGCCTGTGCTTTGGCAGCAGCTGCCTTTTCCTTGATACGCTTCATCATCTCGGCCTGCATTTGCATCTGTGTTTTCGAGGGCTTGGCATCCTGATGCTCCTGCTCAAAATCCTGCAGGTCATTGGATATCTGCGCTGCAATAGCTGCCTGTTCCTGTTTCTTGCGCAGCATGTCTGCCTCATTTTCCTGCTGTGCCGATTCCGTCAATTTTGTTTTATGCATGGCATCTTCGATCTCGCGTTCGGCTTCCTTTGCCTTCAGCTCTGCTGCCTTAATCTCGGCTTCCAGCTTGTCTCTTAGTGACTGGGAACCGGTAGATTCTGTTTGTTTTTGTCGCAGTTCCTCGGCTTCCTTTAATGCCTGTTGCTTGATCTTTTCTGCTTCCTGCTTGGCCTGCTCGAGTTGTTGCATGGTCTCCCTGATATGCCTGGCTTCTTCTTCCAGTTTTTTACGCTCTGCCTCCAGTTTAGCCCTTTCCGCTTCGCGTTCCTGGTCATGGCTTTTCTTGTATTCCTCGATCATCCTGGCCGCCTCTTCCCTGGCTGCCTTACGCAAGGCCTCGGCCTCGGCTTTTTGCTTTTGCGCTTCCTCGAATTCCTTGTTATTGCGCTCATACTGCTCGGCCAGTTTCTTGCGTTCGGCTGCTATCTTGGCCTTTGCCTTTTCCTGCAAGGCCTTTTCACGTTGCTCTTCCTCCTGCTTTTTCTTTTCGGCCTGTTCTTCCAACTGACGCCTGGATTCCTCGATTTCCTTGCGCAGGCGTTCGGCCTCTTCCATCTGCTTCCTGGCTTCTTCCTGTTGTTGTTCCTTGAGTTTCTCGGCCTCTTCCATCTGCTTCCTGGCAAGTTCAGCCTGTTGTTCCAGCTTTTCACGTTCTTTTGCCAGTTTGGCCTCTGACTCCTCCTTCAGCTTCTGCAGCTTGGACATCTCTTTGGTATTCTTGTTATAGATATCCTCGAGTTTCTTCTTCTCGGCCTGCATCTTCTTCTCATTATCTTCCTTGAGCTTTTTCAGACGTGCTTCTTCCTGTGCTGCACGCTTCTGTGATTCTGCCTCGGCCTTTTTCTTTTCCTGCTCGAGTTTCTTGCGCTCTGCCTCAAGCTGTTTCAGCTTTTGTTCATGCTCTTTTTTCTTGGTCTCGTCTGCCTCGTCCTGTTCGCTTTGCTGCTGGGTTTGCTTGAGCCTGAAATCAGTCGTCTCCAGTTCGGCATTGAGCATCTCAACCCTTACATCGGCATCGATCTCCTCGTCATCTACCTGTTCCGGTTCAGGGCTGGGAGCCGGTTTCGCCTCTGCCGCAGGTGCGGCCGGCTTTGGCTCGGGTTTAGGTGCAGTGGGAGCAGGTTTGGGTACAACGGTTTGTACGCCGACGGCCTCCGGGTTATTGACCAGGCCACCAGTGAGGTAACTAACATCAAAACCGCGCTCGGCCAGTAAAAACGCACCGGTAGAACTACGCACACCGGTATCACAATAAAGAATGTATTTAACCGAGGTATCAAGATTATCTGCTTTCAGTCGCAGTGAATTTAATGGCACATTAATACTGTCATCAATAGATGATTCTTCATGTTCATTTGGATAGCGTACATCCAGCCACTTTGCGCCCGCTTCGATCAGTTGTTCAGCTTCACTAAAACTGACGGACGAGAGGGTGGGGTTCTTGATCAGGTTTACGAAGCTATCCTTACCGAGGCGCATCAATACACCATCGGTCAGCATCTTGATCGTGGCATTACGGGTTGAATCAGATATCAGTGCTTCTTCACCAAAGCTGTCACCTGATGACAACTCGGCCAGTTTCACCTCGGTGGCCTTGGGTGAAGGCTTCCTGAATACCGCGCAGGTACCCTGTGAAATAATAAAATAGTCCTCGCCAGGGTCACCCTGCTGGATGACCACGTCACCGGCAGAATACTCAACCGGTTCCAGCATGGCGAATAACTGGTGGATATTCTGCATCGGCATGGTGGCAAACAACTCCGATTGCAACATGGCGCTCATCCAGTCCTCGTCATCATCGGCACCATCCATTTCTTCAACCTCGACTTCCATCGAACCCATGCTGAGTTCAGAGGTGGTTTCGTTCGCAACCATCATGATCCTGTCGAGCTCTGCACGCTCAACCTGCAGGTACTTGATCATGGTCTTGGCCTTGGCAGTAAACTGGCGCGGCTGTAACTGTGCAAGTGCGTAACGGGCCCGGTCAGAGCCGCTCTGGATGATGCTGTTTGACTGTTTGTCGGCAAAAAACTCGATTTCACCGTCGAGCAGGTAATAGGAAAAGCTGTCGGTATCGCCTTGCTTGAACAGGGTTTTGCCTTTCTTTAAATCCAGGACTTTGGACCGATCAAGTAACCGCTTGGCAAGATTCGCGGTCAGTTCATTAATGGGAACAAAATTCCTAATAGATTCAAGTAGTTGTTCTTCGTCTGCGGACATGCTTTCCCTATTATTTATGAGCCAATGTTAAGGGTGTCAATCGGCCCTGCTTTAGCGCTGCTGCCGGGAGACCGGTCTCAGGGATTGACGGCGCTCGTTTATTCCCTATGAGTATACATGATAGTGCTTAATTGTCAGCAGGAACAAATAGATACAGTGACGGAATGATCAAAACATAATACGCGCTAATCAAAAATGAGCGTGGCATTGTCGGGTAATTCCAGCATGAAATCGCAGGCTTTATCCCCGCAAAAACTGTTGTTGAATTCAAACAACCGTACCAGTTGCTGCCTGTCATCTTTAAACACGACCTTGATCCGATCATAGTAACCCGATGCGTTATTGTTACTGAAGAAACTATTCAGGTTCTCGGCCAGCGATTCCGCGGCCTTGTCACGGACATTGTCGATTTGCATTTTTCCCTGCAAGCGCAGGTTGTCGGACACCTTCTTCATCAGCTCGTCGCGCATGGCGTCACTTGATGGTCCCAACCAGCTACTTGAACTCTGGTTCTTTATGTTCGCTGTATCAAAAGCCACCGGGGTAGAGAGATATAATTTTGGTACGCGTATCTCAAGTACCCTGTCTTCCAGCTGGTAACGAAGTTCCGAGAGCTTAACGAAGTATTTGAATGTGGCACTGACCACCAGTTCTGCCTGGCCCTCACCAATAGGCCAGCGTTCAATTAACATCCGTGTTGCTTCTAGACCCATGGTAACGCTGTTACTTTCTTCTACAACCACGTATTCATCAGTCTTCGCAATGTAATGCAACTGGGTAAAGGTCGATTGAAACTGGCGCGTGGTCATTACCTTCGGCAGTGATTGAAAAGCCAATGACACTGCCAGGACAACAAGGACCATCATGAATAGCAAGGTGGCCAGGAAAAAAAATACGCGTTTAACTTTTGCAAACATTCATTCAGATTGTTTTGGCGGGATTGATTATGATTGTCAGTACAGGCATGGCGAGCGTCAAGGCTTGTTCTGCAATTGAAGTGTGATACACACACCACTTTCGTCTTCGAGGTTGTGTGCTGACAGGCGGGCCTGGTGATAGTCGGCAATCAGGCGTGCAATGAATAAACCGAGACCAAGATGCGGCCCCTGCTTGCGCCGTTCCTTGCGGACAGAAACCATGGAGTTAAATAACTCGTTGGCCATACCGGCTGGTAACACAGGTCCATGGTTGATGACGTGAATCAGCGTGACCCCGGACCGGCACTGCATCTCGATAGTGATCGGTTTATCATAACTGGAAAAATCAACCGCGTTACTGATGAACTTGTCCAGCATCTGGTAGAAAAGTTCAGGACTAATTTCATGCATTACAGTCTTTTCCGGCAATACCAATACAAACTCCTGTTCCGGGTAAGCCAGCCTGTAACCATCCACGCATTTCGAAAGAAAGCCGTTCAGATCGGTTGCTTCCTTTTCAGCCTCCTGCAACGAGTTCTCGAGACTGGCCGCCTCGCTTAACCGGGTAAGTAAAGATTGCAGTCGTTGCAACCCGGTCGCTGCTGATTCCAGTGATTTTTTACGGTTCTCCGGACTGTCATCTTCCTGCAGTTGCTCCAGGGAGGACTGGACGATAGCCATGGGCGTTTTCAACTCGTGCGACAGGCTGCCAGCCATGCCTTCCAGGTAATGATGATATTGCTGCAGCCGTTCGAGAATATCACTAAAGCTTCTTGACAGTTCTCCTATCTCGTCGCGCGAAGCACTGGGTCTGAACATTCCCTTGACCCTGCCGTATTCATCGATTGCTGACGAGGCTTCACGATTTAACCTGATCAATCGTGTCGACAGGCGCCCGGCGAACAATATCAATAACAGCACCACCACGACGAAGATCAACAGTGTTTTATTAAACAGGTTGGACAACACCTGGCGTTGCATGAGCTGAATATTGTTGGTGGTTTCCTCGACGACGACAGCACCAATTACCCGGTCATCAAACCAGATTGGTGTCGCAGCTGAAACAATGACAGCGCGGCCATCCGGTGACGAGCGCCAACGCGTATCAGTCTGGCCTGACAATGCACTATTGACTTCACTACCCTTAAGCCGTGAAGCACCAGCAAGGTCATCGGTAAAATGATCGTGGGCGGGCGGCAATAATAACGTGTAAAGAATATTGAACGCGTTATCCGGGAATTCGCGCTTAAGGCTACCGTCACTCGCCAGCACCTGGCCAAACTTGTCCAGCACCCAGGTCCTGCGTCCCTCGCTACGCCCCTGCGTCAATATAATATTTTCAATGCGCTTCGATGAACGTAACAACTGGTTCGGGTAAAGATAGGTGTACTCTCCGGCCGTGGAAATGTCGTTATATTCGCTACCGTTATAATTTCTCAGGATGAATCCCATGTGATCACCAACCAGGTAAGAAGGGATCCTCATCTCTATGTTGTAACCACCTTCTACCGGCTGCCAGACAGCGGAAATATTATTGATCGTTCGCTGCACCCGGGTTTCAATCCCGTATTCATCAAAGCGCAGCTCGTAACGAAACGGACGTATCTGACCGGGACCGGTTGGTACAAAGTAATATTGGTGTAATACGTCGGCGGCATCGGTAAAGACCATGATCAGGTGATCGGCCTCGATCTTGTCGGCACTGTCTGCACCGGCATAAACAAGTGAACTGTCATTCACCTGCATGAACAGGTAATAGTAACGTTCATTGCTACTGACGATCAGGCGAAAGCTGTCAATATCGTTCTCCGAGCGATAGGTGTCTGCCCAGTCCAGGTATGACATCCAATCATCGGTATAACCATCCATTTGCACCGTGTGGTCCAGTTCGTGGATGTAAAGACTGTTGTCCTGTTGCACGGCATAGACATTGAACAACTCGTCCTGGTTATTCAAACCACCTGCTATCGCGTAGGAAGTATCGACCAGCGTCGACTCAAGGGTGTCACGCAGGTAGCTTTCCATCTGGCGCAGATAATCGAAACCCATGAACGGGATCACCAGTACCGCCAGTGATACCAGCAGCAACTTATACTTGAGTGAAAACAGATTTGCCTTACTGGTCGTCATGCATCTCTAGACCTTCCAGCGGTAGCCAATGCCGTAGACGGTTTCGATATGATCGAAGTTTTGGTCGAGCTGTTTGAATTTTTTTCGAATACGCTTGATGTGCGAAGTAATGGTTCCGTCATCGACAAAGATATTGGCATCATTCATCAGTTGCTCACGGTTCTTTACATGCCCGGCCCGTTGCACCAGCGAATGCACCATCCAGAACTCGGTCAGGCTCAGGTCTACCTCGGTACCTGACCACTCGATGCGAAATCGCTGCGTGTCCAGTAACAACTGGTCAACCCGGATCTGTTCGGTTGGCTCAGTGGTAGTTTGCAAAGCCTGTATACGTCGAAATAACGCCGCCACGCGCGCCAGGATGTGCGGCATGCTGGTGTCTTTACTGAGGTAGTCATCGGCGCCCAGCCTGAGCCCGGAGATGGTATCGAAATCGGAATCCCGTGCTGTCAGGAAGATAATCGGTAAGGTTGACGACTTCGCCCGAAGTTCACGACAAAGATCAAAGCCTGCTTCCATATCATCATCCAGGCCAATATCCAGGATAGCCAGGTCCGGCAGCTTCTTGTGAAATAACTGCCGCGCCTGTTCCTTGCTGGTAGCCGCGTGCACCTCGTAACCCTGTGCCCGCAGCGCTTTTGCATAATTCTCACAAAGTATGGGCTCATCCTCGACCAGTACGACCTGTTTTGCCATGTCTCATCCTGCTTTGTTTTCAGTACTTTAATACCGTGCCGAGGCGATGAACACTGCCAGCACGGCAATTGCCATATTGTTGCCATAATTCATCAGCAACTTGCCCTGATTCCTGCCCGCCGGTGCCATTTCTCCGCGCTTTAATAAGCCATGACAAAAACAGGAGGAATCCACCATGAAAAACATTAAGACAGGTTTGCTAATCAGTTTACTGATGTTTCATCCTTTCGTCAGTGCCGCCGGGGAAAACGACAGTGAACCGGGCACGAACAACGGCCTTGGTTTTGGTATTGGTGCCCTGGTTGGCGGTCTGTTGGCAGGACCACCGGGATTGATTATCGGTGCTGCCAGTGGTGCTGTCATTGGTGATCGCCATGACAGGAAAGACCAGGAGATTGCTGAACTTGAGAAAACGCTAAACGCGAAAAGTATCGAGCTTGCCTACCAGCAGAATGAACTCGAGAAAACCCGTGCCGGTTTCGAGGCTGAGTTTCAAAAGGTCATGCTCAACCGTGAAATCCAGGCATTGGAGAAACTCAGCCAGGGTATTTCCTATGTCATCTACTATCGAACCAACGAGGCAACGATACGCACTGACGTGATGCCACGTATCCAGCAACTGGCTGCGCTGGTTCAACCCTACCCCGAGATACAGATACGAATTGAGGGTTTTGCCGATGAACGCGGCAGCGATGACTACAACCTGGCACTGAGTAAACAACGCATTGAGCAGGTTCGTGCTGCACTCATTGATGCCGGTATCCAGCCAGGTCGAATCCAGACCCACGCCTTTGGTGAAAAACAGGCCACGGCAAAACAGGGCGATAACGAAGGTTACGTGTTTGACCGCCGCGTCACGATTAACCTGACACTCGACCGCGAGGTGTAATCATGCGTGGCAAACAGCGGCTACGCAACGGCGAGGTCAGGTCCTGCCTGACCATCGCCGGCTTCCTCGGCCTGGTACAAATACTGGTGTTCACTTTGCTGGTACTACATAACAGTGACGCGCAGGCCAACCCGGAACAACCCGAACAAGAGACCAGCCTGGTGCATGACCTGGGCGAAATTGGACAGGGCAGTCTCCTGTTCAAACATGCCGATGCATTTCAACAGGCTCCCCTGCTGGATACACACGTCAACATGGAAATCACCGGGATGATTAACCGTGTCACGCTGGTACAGGAATTCAGCAACCACACTGACCAGTGGCAAGAAGGTGTCTACGTGTTTCCTTTACCGGAAGATGCGGCCGTTGATCATCTGCGCCTGCGCGTTGGCAACCGCATCATTGAAGGCCAGGTAAAAGAAAGACAGGAAGCAAAGAAAACCTATGAAAAGGCCAAACAACAGGGACAACGGGCGGCACTGACCGAACAGGAACGACCGAATGTGTTTACCACCTCGGTGGCGAATATTCCGCCACAGGAATCGGTCATCGTCGAGATCGAGTACCAGCAGCTTGTTAAATATGACAGTGGCATATTCTCACTGCGTTTCCCCATGGTCGTCGGTACCCGTTACATACCGGGCCAGGAAAAGATCACCGGCTTTGCCGGTAGCGGCTGGGCGACCAATACCAGCGAGGTCCCGGATGCCGCACGAGTTACACCACCGGTCATGCGGGAAGAAAACCCAAGACGCAACAAGATCACGCTCAATATCGACCTGGATGCCGGCCTGGCACTGGAAAGAATCAACAGCACCTACCACCCGGTCAACATCGACAAGCAGCCATTACGCTATCACATCAGTCTCAAGGACGGACCGACACTGGCTAACCGTGATTTTGAACTGACCTGGCAACCGCGTCCCGACGTGGCACCGAGAGCCGCATTTTTTACCGAGACAAAAGATAACAGGCACTACGCCATGATGATGTTGCTGCCGCCGGAATCGGAACAGGCAACGACGATCAAGCGGGAACTGGTCTATGTGATCGACACCTCGGGCTCCATGGGCGGGCAGTCCATCAAGCAGGCACGCGCTGCGCTGGAGGTTGCGTTAACCCGTCTCAGGCCCGGCGACTACTTTAATATCATCCAGTTTAATTCCTTCACATCACAACTGTTCGGGCGCTCGCAACCGGTCAACCAGCAGACGCTGGCAAAGGCGTTACGCTATGTCCGTTCGCTCGATGCCGATGGCGGCACCGAAATGGCAACGGCAATGAAGGCGGCACTGGCCAACCAGGAAACAACTCAATTACTAAGGCAGGTGATCTTCATGACCGATGGCAGTATTGGTAATGAACAGGCCCTGTTCGAGATCATCCAGGACAAACTGGGGCAAAGCCGTTTATTTACCGTGGGAATCGGCTCTGCCCCCAATGCTTACTTCATGCAACGCGCGGCCAGTCATGGCCGCGGCACCTATACCTACATAGGCAAACTGGACGAAGTGCAAACGCGCATGGACAAGCTGTTTGCCAAAATTGAGAGCCCTGTCTTGAAAGACATCGTGATTGACTGGGACGAAGCCACCGACGTCGAAATGTGGCCACAAAAGATTACCGACCTGTACCGTGGCGAGCCGCTTGTCATCACTGCCCGCAGCCAGCAGTTACCCGCCAAAATAAAGATCAGCGGTCGTATCGGTAGCCAACCCTGGGCATCCGAGATCGCATTAAGCGGTGGCCAGGACCGGCCGGGTATTTCCATCCTGTGGGCACGAAAGAAAATTGCAGCGTTGATGCAGGCAAAAAGAGATGCCGAATTTGATTCCATCAAGCAAACGATTATTACAACCGCACTCGAACATCACCTGGTCAGCAAGTACACGAGCCTGGTTGCCGTCGACGTCACGCCCGTGCGCCCGGCTGATAAATCGATGGATAGTCATGCCGTACCTACCCACCTGCCAGAGGGTTGGGACTATAACAAGGTATTTGGTCAGGCCTATCCCGCGACGGCCACCGATGCGCGTTCACAGTTTTTATTCGGGTTGATACTGATGTTTTTGTCCCTGTATTTCCTCATTACACAGCGTAGAACGACAGGTGCTCACTAATGATGACAAGTACCCGCTGTGTCAATTTTTTCCTGGTCAAGGTGCGAGCGAAGCTACCAAGCAAACGAAATTTTTTACTACTGCTTATTCTTTTTAGTGGTTTGTGGTTTGTGGGTAATAGCGCCTACATCCATGCCAAGGCAACCCTGGCACAACTCCTCCTTGAGACGGCATGGACCAACACGCTACACGGCGAACAGGAGGTAAAACCGTGGCCGTGGGCGGATACCTGGCCAGTCGCACGTCTGAGTGCTCCCCGCCTGGACATTGACCACATTGTCCTGGCCGGGGCCAGTGGTGCAACACTGGCTTTCGGCCCAGGACATCTTTTTAACAGCAGTCAGCCCGGCGCATACGGTAACGTTGTCATCTCCGGTCATCGTGATACGCACTTTGCCTTCCTTGAAGAACTAAGGGATGGCGACCGCCTGTTACTGGAAACGCGCGGCCAGCAACGACGCCACTACACCGTCAGGCAACGATTGGTGGTGAACAAAGATACGCACCCGTTTATCCCTGCAACCAACAACGATCAACTCATGCTTATTACCTGTTACCCATTCAACGCGGTGCGGGCCGGTGGGCCATTACGTTACGTCGTGATCGCCGAGGCCGAACCCGTTGTGATGACATGAAGGAGAACACCATGCACAGCTTGTTAAAAACCACGAATGAAGAACCCGTTCAATTACAGGCGGTCACCGGCATTGCAAAGGAAAATGACAATGCGCTAGACCGACGTTGCCGACGACGCTTGCGCAGTATGCATATCAACAGTTTCGACTGGGACCAGGGTGGACTTCAATCGCCGGTCAAGTTCATCGACCGTGACAGTGTTGAATATGCCCTGGTACAGGCAGGCGATAACGATCATAGCGAAACAGGGATGGCACGACTGACACTGGACAGGGCACTGGCGTTACTGGATCCTGTCTGGGGCGGTGTGTACCAGTATTCTACCGGGGGTCGCTGGGACAACCCGCATCACCAGAAGACCATGGCCAACCAGGCCGGACATCTGCGCCTGTATGCATTGGCACATGCCCGGTTACAACAGGATCGATACCTGGCCGTCGCGCGGGCCATACGCTCCTATATTGCCCGCTTCCTGACCCGCGACGACGGGGCCTTCTACGCGGGACAGTCGGATAACGTGCCAGGCATGGATCCACGGTTTTACTTTTCATTAAACGATCCTGAACGACGCCGTCTCGGTATACCTGAAGTTGACAAACGTATACGCACGCGTGAAAACGGTTGGGCGATAGAGGCATTGGCCACGTTGTATGAATTCGGTGGTGACTATTGCAGCCTGTTAATGGCCCTGAAGGCCTTTCGCCGCATCCACCTGCTCTGCCGGCGTGAAGCGGCAAACTGGCTGGCCAGCGACATGGCCGAGTCGGCCAATCACCTGGCGGAACAACTCGCCATGGGTCGGGCACTGTTACAACTGCACCGGGTTACGTTTGATCAAACCTTCCTGGAACATGCCGGCAAGACACTGCTGGCGATCAACCGGCGTTTCAGGCATCCCGATAGCGGCTTTATTACCAGTGCCGTTAACGCCTCCCGGCATACGCCAAGGCAAATCGATGAAAATATCTCGCTGGCGCGATTTGCCAACCTGGTATTTCACTATACTGGGGACACACGCTATCGCACGCTGGCCGAACACGCGTTCCGTTACCTGTCGATATTCGAGGTCGCCACGTCACGCATGGAAGAAGCCGGTATATTGTTACTGGAGCAGGAGCTGCAAGTCCCACCGCTGACCTTTCATATTGAATCGTCCGAGCTGGATACCTTTAATAACCCGTTCATGGATATTGCCTGGCGCCATCCCGGCTGGTACAAGCGCCTGCTGTTCAAGCGCGGTGACAAGGACAGGGTAACGGTGGAGGTCGATGGCCTGCGTTCATGCCCTGTTTACAGCACGGAACGCCTGCAGGACCTGCTGAATCACTGCTAGGCCACAGCGTCAACAATGAAGGACAGGCGGATGCAGTAACTTGCATTTCTTCGGCTTTGAAGGTGGAATAGTCAAAAAACAATCCATTTAAAGCCAAGGAGAGACCATGAGTGAATCAGTAACCACTCTTTTAATAAATATTGCCATTGCCGCCGTCATCCTGTTTGCCGGTATCTGGATTTCAAAGAAGCTTAAAGGCATTGTTGCCAAGACCATGACCAAGCGCGGTGTCGATGAACTTATCAGCTCATTTTTAAGTAACATCGTCTACGTGGCACTGGTAGCGTTTGTTGTCATTGCTGCGTTAAGCAAACTCGGTATCCAGACAACATCGTTCGTCGCTATCATCGGTGCCGCCGGCCTTGCCATCGCCCTGTCATTACAGGGTTCGCTTTCCAACTTTGCCTCGGGCGTAATGATTGTTGCCTTCCGACCGTTCAAGGTCGGTGACTTTATCGAGGCTGGCGGTGTGGCCGGTATCGTGGAAGGCATACAGATCTTCTCAACGCAAATGCGTACCGGAGATAACAAGGCAATTATCGTCCCGAACTCCAGTATCATCGGCGGTAACATCGTCAATTATTCTGCCAAGGACACGCGCCGTGTCGACATGGTATTTGGGATTGGCTATGACGACGACATCAAGAAAGCCAAGGACATCCTTATCAAACTCATCGCGGAAGACGACCGTATTTTGAAAGACCCGGAACCGGTGGTTGCCGTTTCGGAACTGGCAGACAGCAGCGTCAACTTCGTTGTGCGGCCGTGGGTCAATGCCAGTGACTTCTGGCCGGTGAAGTTTGATTTTACCGAGAAAGTAAAGACCACGTTCGACCAGGAAGGTATCTCCATCCCGTTCCCGCAACGCGACGTGCATGTCTACAACGAAGAAAAGAAATAAGTAGTACTTACCTGCAAAAAGCCCCGCAGCGCGGGGCTTTTTTATTTTCTAGTCAGGCCGGGATTAATTTCAGCCAGGGAAAGTAAACCAGGTTCAATGCTACCAGTGCATAAATCATGAAAAAGGTCAGCTGCATACCGCGCACCCTGCCCCTCAGGTCTTCACGCAGGATTGCGCGACTATGAATGATACGGCCGGTGACAAACAGCACTCCTGTTATATGGATCAGTACCAGGTGTCCGCCGTTCAATTCCAGGAATAACATGAGTATTAACGCAATCGGACAGTAATCAATGGCGTTGGATTGTGCCGAGCGTGCAATGATTAGCTCCTTGCAATCACCATCGCCCAGGGCAACCCTGTTACTGCGCCTTGCCTTGATCACGTTCATGGACAATCGACAAATGAGTACGGCCAGTATGCAGGCGTAAATGGCAGTGGTCATGTTTAATCCTCGTTATGTTTTCCAGACTATAGCATTGCTGCCTGTAAATTGAGTTTCATGATTGAGACATTCTGGCCATGGTACGCTTCTTCCGACATTACCTCCCAGCCCAGGCGTTCGTAAAACCGTGTCTGATCGGGGGTAAACAGGTACAAATGTTCGATACCGGCGGCCCTCGCCTGCTCCATGGCATGTTTGACCAGCGCGGAACCAATACCTTGTCGCCTGAATTCAGGATGTACGTAAACACTGGCCAGCCACGGGGTACAACCCTCAATGCGCATGTCGTACTCGACAATAGCGGCAGAACCCAACACTTCTTCCTGCTCCATAGCGATATAAGTACTGGGCACCAGCTTATCGCGCAGGTAGGCCTGCATTTTTTCTATCCGCTGTTGCAGGGTCTGCCCGGGATTGATGTCGCGCCACTGGTGATGGTGCCACGCGGCCAGTAACGGAATCTGCCCGGGTTGATCCCTGAGATCAATTATCTCCATGTCTTACCTGTTCGCGGTTTGCTGTAACCATTGATCAAGTTGATTGGCAAATTGCTGTCGGTCGCGCTGGCTTAATGCCGATGGCCCGCCCGTTTGTATACCACTGGAACGCAGCGTATCCATGAAATCACGCATGGTCAGCCGTGCCCGGACCGTATCGGCCGTATACATTTCACCACGGGGATTTAGTGCCAGTGCCCCCTTGGCGATGACCTCGGCTGCCAGCGGGATATCGTTGGTTATGACAAGGTCGCCTGCACTTACCTGTTGCACGATCTCGTTATCGGCCACGTCAAAACCATGGGGCACAACCAGCATTTTGATTAGTGGTGACTTCGGGTGCGGAATGGACTGGTTGGCCACCAGCGTTACCGCAACACCGGTACGTTCGGAGGCGCGAAACAGGATTTCCTTTATAACTACCGGGCAGGCATCGGCATCGATCCAGATATGCATGGTGCGTGTAATTAGTTTCGTTTGTTTATAGTATTTTTGTTATTGTAAATCAAACAGTCCGTAAAGATTACTCATCGGAGACATAGACATGTTTGAATGGATCGCCAGCCCGGAAGCCTGGATTGCCCTGGGTACACTTCTTATGCTCGAGATCGTACTCGGCATTGATAACATCATCTTTATATCAATACTTGTAAGTCGACTGCCTGAAGGGCAGCGGCAAAAGGCAAGACAGATCGGACTGGCAATGGCCATGATTTTTCGCCTCGCACTGTTGTTCAGCATTGTCTGGGTCATGGGTCTGGTCGAACCCTGGTTTACCGTGTTCGGAAAAGAGATCTCCGGCCGCGATATTATACTGATCGTCGGTGGCCTGTTCCTGATGGTGAAATCCACGCACGAGATCCACAACAGTCTTGAGATCATCGAAGAGCACGAGACCAGTGCTGCCAGAAGTGGCTTCCTGATGGTGATTACCCAGATTGCCCTGCTGGACCTTGTCTTCTCGCTGGACTCGGTGATTACTGCCGTAGGCCTGGTGGATCATATTTCCATCATGGTCATCGCCATCGTCATTTCTGTTGGTGTCATGATGGTCGCGGCCAAACCCATCGGTAATTTTGTGGATGAGAACCCGACTTTCAAGATGCTGGCATTGTCATTCCTGCTCATGATCGGCCTGACCCTGATGATCGAGGGCTTCGATGTACATGTACCCAAGGGGTACATCTACTTTGCCATGTTCTTCTCGGTCATGGTGGAAGTACTCAATATGCAGGTACGCAAACGCAAGCAGACTCGCACAATTACACTAAACAAGGCGATCAAGGAAAGCTATGTCGAGTTGTAACGCTTACTCCGAACACTTGACGCAGCGGGTGGCGACC
Source organism: Gammaproteobacteria bacterium (assembly GCA_965229565.1). Taxonomy (GTDB): domain Bacteria; phylum Pseudomonadota; class Gammaproteobacteria; order Eutrophobiales; family Eutrophobiaceae; genus JANQNX01. The sequence goes on from OZ245888.1 coordinate 2,692,547, forward strand.
GGGTTGATAGTAAGCCGACCCACGGCGATTTCTTCTTCACAGGAAGCACAATAACCAAAATCGCCATTATCTATACGTGCCAGGGCAGCCTTGATTTGTAGCAGCGTTTGCTTGCGCCGCCGTTCCGTTTCCAGGGCCATTTGCTGACCCTGCATGGCATCCATGCGAGATAAACGACCCACACTACTTTGATCCAGGATAACCGTGTCCGTCGATCCCCTGGATATGGAATCAAGCTCTTCAAGCTCGGCCTGCATATCCAGTAACCTGGATTTGAGCATTTCTATGTCTGAATTATTCACTATTGCCCTGCCAATACTGGTTCTCACCAATATACCGGGTTGTTCAATGCCTGCACGCAGGTACAGCGATAGGGTATGACCTCTATGGCAGCATCGGTAAGTGATTGTCCCAACCATCCCCTTGGCTGCGAAAGCTCAAGCGGTGGCTTGATGACATCCTGCGAGAGTTGATGGAAACCGACTTTGGAATAATAGGCCGGGTCTCCATACGTGGTTACGATACTTACACCCTTCTTTTTCATTTCTTTCAGGCCGTGCGTGATCAATGCCTGCCCTATACCCTTGCCCTGATGGTCAGAATGAACAGCAACGGGAGACAAGATAAACACATCCAAACCAGTATCTTGCTCAAAGGTCAATCGACTAAAGAAAATAGCGCCGACTATCTTTCGCTGATTTTCAGCTACAAAGCCATAGAGATCGCGGCTGCCAGTAATGGTAGTCAATTCCCTCACCAGGTTACCAATCAACTCGCCCTCCTGTTTTCCTTCGGAATTTGAGAATACAGAAACAAACAGGTTTTCTATAGTTGATAAATCAGCTGGATAACAAGCTCTGAAATGCGCGCTTGATAGCAATGCATTACACACTAAAAAGTTTCAGCGTTTATAATCAGCCTTTCGCAAGGTAGGAAATAGTCCCCGCTACATCAGTCGCGTCTATCATGCGAAACCTGCTGTTGGAACCAGCCTGCCTGGCTCTGCCAAAAGGCGCGTATTCCGGGCTGGTAGCAAAGGACTTTGCCGACTCTGCATCAGGGAATTCAATAATTGCAATTAAAGTGGTTGGAAGCGACTCACCTTCCAGGTTTTGAATATTTGCACTTCGTGCCAGGTACTTTCCTTTATACTTGTGAACGATATCGTGCACTTTTTCTGCGTACTCGGGAATCCATGAATCATCAATTACTTCAATTTCAGCAATTACGTAGACAGTCATTTATATTCTCCTGTTTCTAACATGGCAGGGCAGTTTTTCTTGAGATTATCATATCAGCCACTGTATCAAGCCTTCATAAACAGTACTCGCTTAATTATGTGACTGCACAAAGACCAGGATTAAGCCAAGCGCGACCCACCGCCTGAACAGCGGTGTATCAGCGGCCGCTTTCTGTTGCTATTGTTGTTGCTGCATCTGCTGCATGCGCAATTGCTGCACGACCTGCTGCAGTTCCTCCATCAGGTTCTCGGTATTGGCGTTTTCGTCATTCATAGCAATCATCATGTTTTCACGAAAAGCTTCCTGGGCCTCAAGCAAATTCTGATTCTGCATCACTTTTTGCTGGGCTTGCTGCAAACGATTCTGAATCGCCTGGGCCTCCTGGGCAATCTGCATACGCTTTTCATCCGTCAAACCTGGCTGACTGATCTGCTGTTGAAGCTCATCCAGCCGCTTGCCGTCCTGCCGGGGCGAGGCTCCCTGTTCTCTCATGGCAGCCAATACCATCTTCTCCAACGCGGCGCGCTGTGCTTCAAGCTCCGGGTTCGCTTGCAGTGCATTTTGCTGAATACTCACGATTTTCTGCTGCAGGGCCTGGGCCTGCTGCTGCAACTCGGTGGGGGATGTGGACTCTTCCGCCTGCACACCGCCAGTTAGCGCCAATACTGATAACAGCGCGGTAGTTTTAACCAGTTTATTCATAATTCTTTTCCTGTTGTCACAACTCGTTGTGGATCGGTGATTAATGTAAAAAAGAACCTTAACATCGCTGAGCTTAACAACACAAATCACCAGGGTGGCTCCACAAAGACCTTCTATTACGCCGGTATATCAGAAGAAAAGAGCTCGCCTGCTTCACTTAAATTTACATTCATGTTAAACGAAAGGGAGGATATCGCCAGGTTCGGGACTATTCCTCGGCGGGATATTTCGCCAGGTACTCCTCGGCTTTTGCTTTTGCCGCGGCAAGCTCTTCTTTATCGAGGTTTGCCTCTATTACAGAAACATTGAGGATGGCCTGCTCAAACTCGGCACGTGCCGCCAGCCTGAACCAGGCATAGGCCTCGTTCATGTTTTTTTCAACACCGTTGCCATCGAAGTACATGGCACCCAGGCTATTCTGTGCTTCCCTGGAACCGTTCTCGGCGGCCTTGCGATACCATTTTGCAGCCCTGATATAGTCTTTTTCAAAACCACCCTCGCCGAGAAAATACATCAACCCGATATTATGCTGTGCACCCTTGCTACCAAGTTCGGCAGCACGTTGCCACCAGTGGACCGCGCGCGGCACATCCTTCTTGATACCATCGCCCTTGTAGTAGAGGCGTGCAACGTTGGTCATGGCCGGCACATAATCTTTTTCGGCTGCCTTTTCGTACCACTCAGCAGCGATGGGAAAACTGCGATTCACAACGATTCCATTGTGATAGAACAGGGCCACGTTGTGCATGGCCTTGGGCTCACCGTGGTCGGCGGCCTTCTTGTACCACTCCAGTGACTGCGCGTAGTCTTTTTCCACGCCGTAGCCTTCACGGTACATGGTACCAAGATAGAACTGCGCCTTCATATGGTCCTGGCCGGCAAGCTCGGTAAATCCGGACAGGGCGGTTGCATAATCTCCTTCCTCGTAGGCTTTATATACGCTGTCGTAGTCGACTGCAGCGGCAGAGAGGGAAAGGCACAGCAGGGATATACAGGTTATTTTTCTGGGCATCGTTTTTCTCAAGTCAGGTAATGACTTTGTGACCAGCAGAATTTTGATTAATTCATACCGGCCCTGTGTTCCGGCACAAGGATCAGATCATCTGGAACATCAGCTGCTGAAAGCCGAGCAGGATCGGCCCCATTACCTTGAACAGGATACCCGTGACCAGTAATACCACCAGGATGATCAGGCCAAACGGTTCCAGCCGCAGGTACTGGTAGGCGACTTTATCCGGTAACAGCGAATAAACAACGCGGCTGCCATCCAGGGGCGGAATGGGAAACAGGTTCAGTATCATCAACAGACTGTTGATAATAATACCGGCCCACGCCATCCAGACGACGACCATCGCAAAGATATTATTCTGCTCGGCACCGCTCATAAACATTTTTGCCAGTAATAGCCAGATGACGATCATGGCCAGGTTGGCACCCGGTCCGGCCAATGCAACCAGTGCGATGTCACGTTTTCTGTTGCGTAATTTTCCCCAGTTGACCGGCACCGGCTTGGCCCAGCCAAAGATAAAACCACTGAGAAAAAATGCGACCAGTGGTACCACCACGGTGCCCATGGGATCAATGTGTTTAAATGGATTGAGCGTCAACCTGCCCATTTGTTCTGCGGTCGGGTCACCCAGCTGTTTGGCAGCCCAGCCATGACCAACTTCATGCAGCGTGATAGCGAACAACACCGGCAAGCTCCAGATCAGGATTTGATAGAAGACAGGAAGGTCTTGCATTATTGCGACAGGAGGCTAGTCCTCTTCTCGTTCACCGAGTAACCAGGCATCACTACCCGGTGTCGGCGCCATGTCTACCTGGAAATGCCTGAAGTCATAGGCATCGGTATCAAGCAGGTGTGAGGGTACGATGTTCTGGATACTGGTAAAAATGGTTTCAACGCGGCCCGGGTGTTTGCGACCCCACTCGGTGAGCATTTGCTTGATGGCCTGGCGTTGCAGGTTATCCTGCGAACCACAGAGATTACAGGGAATAATCGGAAAATCCTGTACCTCGGCATAGGCCTTGATGTCTTTCTCTGCGCAATAAGCCAGTGGACGAATAACAATATTGTCGCCATCGTCGCTTTTCAGTTTGGGCGGCATGGATTTCAGTTTGCCGCCGTAAAACATGTTCAGGAACAGTGTTTCAATCATGTCCTCGCGGTGATGACCCAGGGCAATCTTGCTAAAGCCCTGCTCTTTTGCAAACCGGTACAGTACCCCGCGACGCAAGCGAGAACAAAGTCCACAGTAGGTTTTATTCTCGGGGATGACCCGCTTGACGACACTGTAGGTATCTTCCTCAATGATGTGATAGTCGATACCCAGTCCTTCCAGGTAATCAGGCAGGACATGCTCCGGGAAGTCCGGCTGTTTTTGATCAAGGTTGACCGCAACCAGTTCAAAATCCACCGGGGCTGTCTTTTGCATGCTTAACAATATATCCAGCATGGTATAGGAATCCGCGCCACCGGACAGGCATACCATCACGCGGTCACCGTGTTCGATCATGTTGTAATCGGCGATGGCCTGGCCAACGTTTCGACGCAAGCGCTTGTGCAACTTGTTCTGGTTGTACTTCTCTTTCCGGGCGGGCGCAGCCATAGTGTCAGGTCTGGTTACTTAACGAACAGGGGTAACCCTTGTTTAATGCTTCAACAACCAGGTCCTGTGCAGCGTCATTCGAGCGCGAGGTGTTAGCGCGCAGATAACTGTGCACCTTTTCAGTAACATCTGGCAATGCATGCAACTGCGGGTTGATACAAAAGACAGGTGGACTCTGCTCAGCCTGTTGAATGGCCATCATCATGAATACGAAATCACCCACGTATTTCATGCAAAATGCGGTCGGCGAACCCGGACTGTAGCCATCATTGCAACTGTTCAGTAATTCACCGGCAGTCAGTAATTCCTCTTCCTCGGCGAACGCGGGCTGGTTTGCCAGCGCTACGGCAACGGCAAGTATGGTTAATAATCTGGTGAAATAAGTCATTGTAATTCCTCTGGTTGCCACTGTGTGGCTATGTTCAGTTTATCACTACTCGTTCCCGAGGACAGCGACCGGCGCACTATACAGGAGAACGATTAGCAGGAATATTTTTTGAGGTGTAGAAATGGAAAGGGTTCCACCAGCCGCTCACTATCCTCGCGCGAGTGCGATGAGTACAATGACAAATAGTACCACGACACCGATGGGCATTAGGGCGCCCTTCCAGTCCCTGTTTTCTGCCTGCTGGCTTTGTTCCAGCATTTTTTTTGCGCCCGGCCAGAAGAAAAAAAGTATCGCAACGGCGGCGATGCCGACCAGCACTTGTTCCCAGGTTGACATAATAAAAGCTAACTCCTGTTTTATTGATTTAACGCATAACCATTATTATTAGATTGTGCCATTCTCAAACTATTCAAGCATGATACCGATTACTTTACACTTTAGGATTATCAGTAGAGATATTCCAGATGGATCATAGCCCACTTAATGATGGCCTGATATTGCTGTCACTCTCGGTATTGCTTGTATGGATACTGAAAAGGCTCAAGTTTACACCGATACTGGGTTACCTGTTCGTTGGTATCCTGGTCGGACCCAATGCGCTGGGCTGGCTACCAAAGCTGGAAAGCATACAGCTGCTGGCCGAAATCGGCGTGGTGTTCCTGTTGTTCATGATAGGCCTGGAATTTTCTATCTCGCGCCTTGTGGCCATGCGCCGTACCGTGTTTGGCCTTGGCAGTATCCAGGTCATTATCTCTACTGCGTCTGGCGGTGCCATTGCCTGGATGACAGGCATAGACTGGAAAGCCGCGCTGGTCGTGGGTGGTGCCCTGGCACTGTCATCAACGGCCATCGTTGCGAAACAGCTTTCTGATCAACTCGAAATGCAAGGCCGTCACGGCCTCTTGTCTATCAGCGTCCTGTTATTCCAGGATCTCGCGGTTGTACCGCTTCTGGTAGTCATACCTATCCTTGCCGTGGACAGCAATCAATCCATGACCGTGCCGATATTACTGGCGCTGGCAAAGGGCTTGTTGGCGTTTGTCGTCCTGTTTCAAATTGGTCGGCACCTGCTGCGGCCTTATTACCACCTGGTTGCCAGTACGCGCTCGTCTGAGATATTCACGCTGGCAACGCTACTGGTGGTACTTGCTGCTGCCTGGTTAACACATGCACTGGAGTTGTCCCTGGCACTGGGCGCATTCCTGGCGGGACTAATGTTGAGTGAGACCGAGTACAAGCACCAGATAGAAGCAGATATTCGCCCGTTTCGCGATGTATTGATGGGATTGTTTTTTATCAGTGTCGGTGCACAGCTTGATGTGTCTGTCTTGTTAAAGGACTGGCACTGGATTGGCCTGTTAACTGCTGGACTCATCGTCGGCAAGGGCGTGGTTATCATGTTACTCACACGCTTGTTTGGATATGAACCACCGGTTGCCTTTCGTACCGGCCTGATACTTGGCCAGGCTGGTGAATTTGGTTTCGCCATCCTGGTACTGGCCATAAGCAATGAACTGTTAAGCCTGCAGGAAACACAGCCAATCATTGCCGCCGCCCTGTTGAGCATGGTTATCAGCCCTGTGCTGATTCGGTTTAACAGGCAACTTGCAGAAAGCCTGTTCAAGGGAAGCTATGTCACCGGTGCCAATGTCCCGCCAAAGTACCTGGAACAGGCATGCGAAACCATAAATAACCATGTCATTATTTGCGGGTTCGGTCGTATCGGCCAAAACCTGGCCAACATACTGAGGGAAATGGATATCAGGTATATTGCGCTCGATCTCGATAACAGTATTATCCGCGAGGCGTGGGAGGCCGGTGAGAATGTTTATTACGGTGACAGTACCCACACAGAGATACTTAAGAAAGCCGAGGTGGATCGTGCCAGTGCATTGATTATTACGTTTGACGATCCACACATCGCCGAGCAGGCCATTGTTGCAACGCGCACCCTGAACAAGACGATCCCGGTAATTGTACGTAGCAAGGACGATCGGCATATGGATCACCTGCACGACCAGGGTGCTTCCAACGTGGTTCCGGAAAGTTTCGAGGCAAGCATGATGCTGGCCATTCACCTGCTCCAGCACCTCGGTATTTCAGCCACGCGCTGCATGGCCTTTGTCGACCAGGCGCGCAAGGATGATTACAGGAAACTACGAGGTTTTTTCCGTGGCGAAGAGGCCTTTGATATTGATGAAACGCAGGCCTTGCGCTTCCATAACATTACCCTTTTGCCTGATTGTTATGCCATAGATAAAACACCCGCAGATCTAGGGCTCGATACCCTGGGCGCGACGTTAATCGCGGTACGCAGGGGTACAAACCGGCTCGAGAACATAGCGGATGATTTCATGTTCAAGGCTGGTGACACTGTCGTGATAGAAGGCAGGCCCGGTGCATTGTTGAATGCAGAGCGGTTTATTCTGGAGGGATAGTAATCAGTTCATTACTTCCATGTACATTCATGCTACGAGCCAAAGAGACATTCGCCGGTTTTTTGCTCCTGCAAGACCGGCATACATTACGTCCATGTAAATAAAAAAACCCTGCAGAGCAGGGTTTTTTTAGTTGGATATACAATTTATTATCAGTTAACGACTTCTACCTCAACCGCGTGCATTCCCTTAGGTCCTTTTTCTGCATTGTATGATACAGCCTGACCTTCGTTTAAGGTTTTAAAACCGTCTGCTTTAATAGAAGAATAATGTACGAAGATATCTTCGCCACCTCCCTCCGGCTCGATGAATCCATAACCTTTTGATTCACTAAACCATTTTACTTTACCACTAATCATACTTAACAACTCCCCTACTTACTAAATGTAATAATTAAATATTACTCGCCAAAAGCATGCTTTATAGCCAGTAATACAATTAAAGCATAGACGATAAAAACAGGAGCTTCCAGAAAAAATGTTGTTCCTGAAATCAGGGTTTGTAAGTTTTTAATTCCCCTGATTTTGCTTCACTGCATCATTTTTTGTGAAGTATCTGTTGTAGAATTGCGCGTCAGGAAGTGGACGAAAAAGGAGACACATTGTTGTACTCTAGAAGCCTGATTCTCTAATCAGGACTGAGGCTACAAGCTTGTACGTACGCACCAGTAAACTTTCTGACTCAGCCTCGATATGCACAACACCACGCCGATCCTGGTCTACATGTAGATTCTCAACTTCACTCACTCTCATACGAACGCGGTAAAACGAACGATCAGGCACCAGCTTATTGTCCTGGCTTAAAGTACTCGGTACCTTGCCACCGTATACTGACGCAAGTGACTCAAGATCCAGTACCTTCAGGTTTGCTTCCTCAATGTCAATGACAAAGCCCAGTATGGCATTCTCTTCCGGGCTATCAGGTATGAATTTAACCGGCGCCTGTACATTTACTCGCTTCAGGTCACTCTCCTGCATCACGCCCTCAATTACAGCTGCATAAGGCCTGATAATAGTGGCAAGTGGGAGCTTCTTGTTTATCCAACGGTCCTGGTGTAATGACGGTTCAACATCGCGAATCGTACCGCTAAAAGGCGCCTTGATTAACAGTTGTTGCTGTTGTGATATCAAGCCCTCCAGCTTGGAACGACTCTCCTGTAACTGTTGAATAATCACCTGTACGTTAGCAAGGTCTTTCTCACTGGCAGCAATTCGCTTTGCCTGTAATCTTAAATATTCTATTTCTTGCCTGGTCAGATCGATATCTCTTTCGATCTGCGGGGACTTTAGCTTTATTAATACATCATCTTTATCTACCCACTTATCCTCTGAAAGAAAATTCGCTTCAATGTAGGCTGGTGCGGGTGCAAACACTGTAATTTTCTTGCCGCTCTGCAACATGGCTGGCATTGTTACTGAAGATTGCCAGGGAATAAGAAATAGCGAAAACAACAACACGATTATAGTCAATGTAATATAGAAACGTCGTGTTTTAACAATCTTGCCTTTCAAGTCCCACCACCTTAAAAACATACCCACCACCGGTAATACAATAAACCAAAGTATCTCAATCGCAAACAATACCAGACCCAGTACTTTGAAGAAAAAATGATAAACCAGTAACGCGATACCAATAAACAAAAAGAAACGGTATACCCAGACGCACCAGGCATAGATAGTAAGTTTACGTAAGTTGTTACGTGATAATGCTTCCGGTGGATTGAGTTTTAATCCAAACAGCAACTCGGTTAGACGCCATTTACCTACAGCAAAAGCACGCGCCTGTAAATTTTGTATCCCAAGCAAATCTGAGAGGATGTAATAACCATCAAAGCGCATCAGCGGGTTCAGGTTAATAACCAGTGACAATATCCAACTTGTTGTCGCCAGAATAAATGCTGCGCTTTTCAAATAACCTTCAGGCAAAAAGCTCCAGCAGAAAGTTGCTAAACACGCGATATACAACTCCATCAGCATACCCGCAGCACCGACATGGATACGTTCCAATGAGGATTTTAAGCGCCAGGTGTCAGAAGTGTCTGTATAAAGAATAGGAAACATGACAAGAAATGCCACACCCATGGTTGGAACTTTACAACCATAACGAATCACCGTGTAGGCATGAGCCAGTTCATGCATCACCTTGATAAAAACAAGTGATAGAAAATAAAATAACATGCCCTGAATATTAAAAAAGTACAGGAAAGTAGAGACAAAGCTTTCCCATTGCCTGCTAACCATGAACAGGCCAATCAATCCTAATAGTAAGATAAAAGACCTTGATGTATACGTATATATGGGTTCGACAAATACCAGGGTGCGCCTTAAAAAACGGGTTGGACGCACGAGCGGGATTTTAAAAAACAGATAGTGATGTACCAGCCAGAAAAGGAACGAGGGCTTACTGGCCTGGTATTGTTCCATATAATCATCGCTGGTACCGGAGGCAGAATACCGGGTCAGGCTATTACGATATAGAAACGCGATGAGCTCTTTTATATCTTCCTGGTCAGACTCAAGCGCAGTTTCCGACTTTATCGCTGCCAGCAGGTCGCTGGCTTTTCCAATCGACCATCTTGATAATAATTGAAATGCAGCCCAGCCTATGGAGAAATATTTATTCCGGATCGGATCAACGATTAACCAACTGGGCGATCCATCCAGCGCAACAGGCCCCTCAATTAATTGTAAATCGCTGCGCAGTTCGGGCAGTGCAAAATCTTCTTCGGCTTCATTCATATTCCCAAAAATTGACGAAGGGTAGAAATAGGTCGGCGGAATAGATAGAAAAATAGCGACACTTTTTCACCATATACCTTGGCAGTGCCTTGTAAACCAATGCGCAAATTGTTCGTATCAACTGATTCGTCAAAATTTGCATAGACACGATAGCTCATGACATCCTGCTCGGTTTTATATGGTCGGTAACTGGTACTTATCACTGTCGCGGGCAGTGGATTTAATGGATCGGCATCCAGAAATATATCTGCACTGGCATTGTTTTCCAGTACGATAGCATCTTCAACAGGCAAGTTTATTTTCAGTTGTATTCGTGACGGTTCAGCAATCTCCATGATTCGCTCACCAACCATAACAGGTTTGCCAATCCAGTCTGATCTATCCGAATAGATAAGCACACCACTTTGGCCTGCTGCTACATTTACTTTTTCCAGCTGTTCGCGGGCGTATCGTAATTTTGTTCGTTGTAATTCGACTTCTGCTTTAAGTAACGAGAGTTGCGCTTTGCTTTTTGAATCACCGAATGCATCCTGTTCCGCTTTACGCAATTCTGCCTCTGCCACTGCCAGCGTTTTTTCGGCAACGTTGTACTCATTTCGTAACTCGGAATCTTCGAGTTTGAACAACACTTCATTCTTCACCACCCGGGTATTGGGTGAGAAAAAGATTTCAGCAACAACCCCATCCATGGGCGCACTCACAATGGTTGGTTCCACCGCTGATATTTCTACCGGGGCCAGCGCACTTAACTGTGTGGGTTTGATTAATACAGCAAACATGAATAGCAAAATAACCCAGATTGCAATTTTCACTACCTTGGGCTGTTTATAGAGCATGCGCCTGCTGGTAACCGCCACCAATGCGTGTGCATAAGTTCCGCCCAGGTGCTTTAATAATGCTTGTTCATTCTCTCGCCAGGGTGTTTCTCGTGTTAACCATAAACCACCTATGAAGGTGCCATCCGGTAATTTCAATGGAACCCAAAGCACAAATGGTAAGGAGAATTCGTGCCAACCTTCTTTTAGATCCGCTGGGCATTGCGACTCATCCAACTGTTGTAGCTTGCCGATAGATGTACTATTAAAAAGCTTTGACACCATTTTATTGAACCAGTGTACCAGCGGTGAATGTTCATCTATGACGGCAACACTTGATGCAGCATACATTTCACAATCACGTTGTATCGGGTGTAGTGAAAGGAATAGATAAGCCTGTCGAAAAGAAACCAGGCGCCTGGTTTCGTTCACTATCATGAAGCCCAATGCTTCCTTTGAACGTGCGGCACGCGCCATCGATTCCAGCTGAAGTAGCCTGGAGATCGTTGTTAATTCGTTACTTTTTCCTTGTTGTTCTACCACGTGTTCCTGTCGGGCTAATTATTGAATCGTGCGGTACCGCTCATGCCGGAAAGCACGCGCTGGGGTTGCTCTGTGAATTTTCCTGTCAATTTCACCGTTTGACTCACGGGGTCTACAACTGCACCGATTTTACTGATGCGGGCATTAACCGTTTCCCCGGTTTCATCAATAAGAAATTGAAATGTCTCTTCGGCTTTAATCCATGTTAGCCACGTGGAGGGCACAATTAATTCTATTTCCAGTTCCTTGTCATTCAGGATTGATAACAATTCTGTATCTGCTGGAACGTTTTCATGTTCATTGACATTAATTTCGATTACGCGGCCACTGTAGGGCGCCTTGATTTCGCATTGACTCACCTTGATAGCACGCATACTGCGTTCCGCACGTGCAACTTCCATTTCAGATTCAGCGATTGACACGTCAATATCACTCATCGCATTCAAGGCCAGTAACTGCTTGTTGTTCTCGTAGACATTTTTCTTTGCATTAAAGGCCGCTTCCGCAGACATCAAATCAGCACGATAAAATGAGCAATCGAATTTAACCAGGATATCCCCCTGTTTGAATCGCTCACCGGACTTGTTTGGTATCTGTTCAATTTGCGCGGATATCTGGCTGGATATTACTGCTTTTTCAACTGGTTTGATCAAACCCCTGACATTCTCGGCATTCCTGGAATTTTCAGTTTTATTGTTTCCACTCAATAATAAATCCAGATCATCCTCTGCATATCCATTAGATACGATACTAGGAAATAACAATGCGCTAAAGATTAAACGATTGAACATTTTCATACGCATCATTCTCTCCATTATTGTACTTTCATTGAATATATCTGTTCTTGTAAAGACAAATCTTCAAAGTGTTCCTGAATAGAATTTGTTAATTCTTCAAGCGATCCCATTTCTGTGTCTATTGGCAAGGGATCAATACCTAGAGCAGCAAATATACTTGCATAGGCATTTTCTACTTCGGCAAATGCGATATCAAACTTCACCTCGGCAACCATCATATTCATTTGTTCGCGTATCAGGGATTGTTCGGTGACAGATTTTGCAGCTACGCCTGATTCAATTTGAGAAAGTATCTTTTTCTGGGTTTGGAAGTAATCAGCTGCGGTACGGTACTCCCGTAGCGAGTGTTCATACTGGGCAAGACTCACGTGTACCTGTGTCATAACAGCCATACTTAAGGCCAGTCTTCTCGCCTCCAGTACTTTCTCCTGTGCCTCTATCTGTCTGTTCCTGGAGGGCAATTTAAAGGCATTTAACAGGTTCCAGCTGACCCTGGCACCATAAGACAACCAGTTATTATTGAACATAAACGTGTTGGAGTTGTAATTCTTTCCAAAATTGATATCCAGCCCCGGCATCAACTCCAGAATGGCAGCACGTGTTTCCTGGCGATTAATACGCTGTTCATAGGAAACGGAAAGTAATTCCGGTCGATTTTGCAATGCCAGTTGCTCCATCGTTTGCGGTGAGATATCTACTTTACTCACAACCTGTTTACGCTCAGGAATCTCTAACTGGTAGCTTTCACCAGGCTTGATATTCATCAATGCAGCGAGCTGGATTTTTGAGACAGAGAGATCACGCTGCAGCTCTTCCAGCTCACGTTTTATTCCTATAAGCTCCCGCTGGTACGTCAATGCCGTCAGCGGTCGGTCCAGGCGTTGGGTTTCCACCTGCTTTGATTCCTCAATCGCGCTGGTAACACGGACGAGCAAGTCATCAATTCGATCAATAAGGCGATCATTCGTGACGGCACGCCAATATGCCGTTCGGACATCCTGCACTATTCGATTGATAACCTTGCGTTTTTCCTGCTCGGCGATAAGCACCTGATCGGCAGCCTGTTTTGCGCGGATGTAGGAAAGACCAAAATCCAGCACGTTCCAGCTCAGGTTTAAATCTCCGGTATAGACATCACGGTCCGAGGAAGTGGATGACTGCAGCGACTGCACACCGGTCAGTAATGATCGACTTGCGGAACCACTGAAGTTATCACGTCCGTCATAGCCGGCATTCACAACCAGTTGTGGTAATAATTCATAACGGGAAATATCCAGCTGGGTTTGTGCCAGGACCCTCTCGGCATACTCCAGGTGGTAGTCAAGGTTATACTTGAGAGCGCGGGCAATTGATTCATAGAGGGTAATCGTGCCGTCGACTTCCTCCTGATTCGCCACGACGGCAAGACGATCCAGCTCTGCCTGCTCTCTGATCAGTTCCTCTTCAATGGGTACTGGAGTGATGGCACAGCCTGATAAAATAAAAAGAATGAATAATAGCAGGCACGACTTGCCACTATAGGATCCCCTCAATTTATAATTATTCTTTTCCAAAGTATTACATAAAAGAACCAGGCAATATCCTGGCTCAAAAACCCCTTGATCATCCGTAGCAATTATACTAGAAGGACATTAGTTGAAAAATGATTTTGTAACAACATCGGCTGCGCTATCAAATTTGCTTGCTTCCAGCTTCAGTTTATCCTCGAATAAACCGGAACCGACAACATGTTGTTCACTGATATGTTGCAGTGATGCAATCTCGCCACTATCAACGTTCACATCTACGTAGCGCACAATAACAGTTTCGTCACTCAACGTGATCTGAATACGCAACTGTAGTTTTTCCTGGCCTACCGGTGGTTCGCCACTTAGCAATGTACCATTGTCATCGGCTCGCAGCCATTCCGGGAGCGCACTACCGTCCAGCATAGTGACTCTTACGTTACTGGCATACAGGTTTGGATCGCTCTCAATGGTGTAATCTATTTCCAGGAATATCGTTCTGTCTCTGAGTATCGATTTCACGACAAGCTGGTCTTCAGCATTAACGTCTTCGATACCCTGTCGTAATGGAAACAGGCTGGATAGTGAATCTGAGCTTCGTCCTACTTCAGTCAATGAAAAGCTGACAGCAAACCCTCTAACACCTTCGGATTCCCATAGACCAACGTTATCGGCCAGGTTGTCATCAAAATTTTGACCAAAGCCCTGACGACTTAGATTTGCACCCTCGACCGCATCCAGTACCGCACCCTCGGCAGACAGTGCGTTCGTTGTTCCAAGCGAGGATGCCCTGGAAACCGTATCGATAACAGCACCCTGCTGCGCACCCAGGATATTTTGAGATGGTCTGGCCTGTGAGTTGGCTGATGTGACCGAGTTGTTGTTCTCAATAACCGGTTCTACATCGTCTCCGGAACCATTATCTGTGGCCGGAGCACTGGCCCTTGTTACTGTAAGTGTCTGGTTTGCGATGCCAGTATTGCCAGCTGTGTCTGTCAGCGTGATACTTGCCTCGACGTCAGGGTCTGCCTGCACGTCGCTACCCGGAACACTGATAGTGAAATTACCACCCGCATCAATCGTACCAGTATAGGTGTTGCCATTAACCTTGATGGTAACGATGTCACCCGCGCTGAATCCTGAACCGCCGACGCTTCCTGAAACATTGACAGGACCGCCAATTTCGGCGGCGCTGAGAATATTATCACCGGCAACCGTGTTAATCGTAATCGTTGGCGCCGGGGCCGTGACATCAACAACGTAAGTATGCGTACTCGCACCGCCACCAACGTTGCCCGCGCTATCCGTGGTTGTGACACTGATATCAGCGGTAGTATCTGCAGCGAGATCGCTGCCTGAAACACTCACCGTAAACAGACCTGTAGCAGTGACAGTAGAAATATAAGTATTGCCATTGACTGTCACGGTAACGGTATCTCCGGCATTAAATTCGCCCGAGACAGTACCTGTTACATTGACAGTACCACCAGCTTCGCTGGCATTGATAATGTTGTCGGCTGTAACCGGATCGACGGTAATCGTTGGTACAGGTGCAGTGGTGTCGATGACAAGCGCATTGCTAATCGTATTATTGTCAACATTGCCCGCCACGTCGGTGGTTGTCACCGTGACATCGTATGAGCCTTCGGCCAATGCCGGGTTAATCGTATTATCAGGCAGTGTCCAGGTACCATCGCCATTATTGGTGGCAACCAGCCCTGTTTGACCGCCGACATCGATGACGACTGTCGCATTGGGATCATCAACGGTACCGGTTAGTTGCGGTCTCTGGTCATTCGTTAGCAGAGAATTGGCAGATGACGACGGCGCAGTGGTATCAATAGTGACATTCGTCGCGGTTGACAGCGCCCCCGTGTTACCGGCTGTATCAGTGGCCTGTGTTGTGACGGCATAAGTGCCATCCGCCAATGTCGTACCCGAATAATCAAATGACCAGTTACCTGCACCATCGGCAGTGGTCGTGCCGACGCTGATACCATCAACAAAGACTTCTACCGTGGCATTGGCTTCTGTATTACCGGTAAAGATCAGGGTGTTATCATTTGTAATCAGGTCTCCCGGAGTTCCGCTATCAAGACTGATGGTATTCAGTCCCGGTGCTGACGGTGCGATTGAATCGTGAACCGGCGTCGCAGTTGTCACGCCACTGGTATTACCCGCTGCATCTGTCGCGGTTGCCGTGATAGTAATGCCACCTTGATCGAAACCGCTTAAATCAATTTCATTTCCTGCCAGAGTCCACACGCCTGCGCCATTTGTCGTGACGGTGCGTGTGACAGTGTTGGTGCCATCACTCACAGTGAGATCGATGGTGCTGTTAGCCTCGGCCGTCCCGGTGATAACCACCGCGTCATCTTCTGCAGCATTAATCAAATCATTACCGGCAATCACGTCGATGATCGGGTTTGCCGGTGCAATTTCATCTAAATCATTCAGGTTGATTGTGATCGTTGCTGTATCTGTATCCCCGCCCGCTGTAGCCTCAATAATAAGGTTGAAGCTAGGATTCGTTTCGAAATCAAGCTGACTACTATCGTTAACAGTGATCTCACCGGTACTGCTGTTTATCGCAAAAGCACCTGGCCCCGTACCGTTCCCGCCGACAATACTGTATGCGATGGTATCGCCATCAGCATCTGTGTCCGTTGATGTCGTACCATCATTTAGATTGATGATACTTGTGCCGTTTGCAATATTTTCATCAATAGTCACATTCGCATCAGATATTGCCGGTGCGTTTTCATTGGCAATGTCATTTAGATTGATCGTCACTGTAGCGGTATCGCTCAAGCTGCCATCACTACCGGTTATCTCCAGCGTAAACGTGGGATTAGTCTCAAAATCCAGCGCGCCAGAGTTTGCTACTGATATCACGCCGGTAACCGGGTCAATAGCGAAAGCACCTCCAGTATTTCCATTTGTAATGCTGTAAGTGATCGCGTCTCCATCAACGTCGAGGTCAGTGCCTGTCGAAGCATCGTTCACGTCATACACAGACGTGCCATTTGCAATGTTTTCATCTACTGAAATGGTTTGATTGTTTAGCGTCGGCGTCTCATCGACCGCGTTGACCGTGACCGTGACGGTGACGTCGGAGGTGTCGCCGTCCGCATCGGTGACCGTCACCACAAAGGTGTCGGTGCCATTAAAGTCCGCGTTCGGGCTGTAGGTGTAGGCGCCGGTGTCCGCATCCAGGGTCAGCGTGCCGTTACTCGGGGCCGTGGTTTCGGCAAAGGCACCCGTCGCCGGCAGGCCGTCCGGATCGTTGGTCGGCAAGCTGCCGGTAAAGTCGGTGTCCT